>NZ_CP194898.1:0-2350000 GCF_051027445.1 Methylocaldum sp. GT1TLB | reverse complement strand
TACCAAAACCGACACAGGTGGGCAGGATGAAAATTCTAAGGCGCTTGAGAGAACTCGGGTGAAGGAACTAGGCAAAATGGTACCGTAACTTCGGGAGAAGGTACGCCCCTGGTACGTGAAGTGACTTGCTCATGGAGCGGAAGGGGGTTGCAGTGAAACGGTGGCTGCGACTGTTTAATAAAAACACAGCACTCTGCAAACTCGAAAGAGGACGTATAGGGTGTGACGCCTGCCCGGTGCCGGAAGGTTAATTGATGGGGTCAGCGCAAGCGAAGCTCTTGATCGAAGCCCCGGTAAACGGCGGCCGTAACTATAACGGTCCTAAGGTAGCGAAATTCCTTGTCGGGTAAGTTCCGACCTGCACGAATGGCGTAACGATGGCCACACTGTCTCCACCCGAGACTCAGTGAAATTGAACTTGCTGTGAAGATGCAGTGTACCCGCGGCTAGACGGAAAGACCCCGTGAACCTTTACTACAGCTTTACACTGGACTTTGAATTCGCTTGTGTAGGATAGGTGGGAGGCTATGAAGCCGGGACGCCAGTTCCGGTGGAGCCAACCTTGAAATACCACCCTGGTGAATTTGGAGTTCTAACCCAGGTCCGTGATCCGGATCGGGGACCGTGTATGGTGGGTAGTTTGACTGGGGCGGTCTCCTCCCAAAGCGTAACGGAGGAGCACGAAGGTGCGCTCAGCACGGTCGGAAATCGTGCACAGAGTGTAAGGGCAAAAGCGCGCTTGACTGCGAGACAAACACGTCGAGCAGGTACGAAAGTAGGTCCTAGTGATCCGGTGGTTCTGTATGGAAGGGCCATCGCTCAACGGATAAAAGGTACTCCGGGGATAACAGGCTGATACCGCCCAAGAGTTCATATCGACGGCGGTGTTTGGCACCTCGATGTCGGCTCATCACATCCTGGGGCTGTAGCCGGTCCCAAGGGTATGGCTGTTCGCCATTTAAAGTGGTACGCGAGCTGGGTTTAGAACGTCGTGAGACAGTTCGGTCCCTATCTGCCGTGGGCGTTGGAGATTTGAGGGAAGTTGCTCCTAGTACGAGAGGACCGGAGTGAACGAACCTCTGGTGTTCCGGTTGTCACGCCAGTGGCACAGCCGGGTAGCTATGTTCGGACAGGATAACCGCTGAAAGCATCTAAGCGGGAAGCCCCTCCCAAGATGAGATCTCCCTGGGACTGCGAGTCCCCTGAAGGGCCCTGGAAGACCACCAGGTTGATAGGTGGGGTGTGGACGGTCAGTAATGGCTGAAGCTAACCCATACTAATGGCCCGTGAGGCTTGACCATATAACACCCAAACCGTTTGGGTGATGACACAAACGCCGTGTACGTTGTCCGAGTGAAGAGCTAAAAAATAAAAGCTCGACTCAAACCAGTTTTGCCTGGTGGCCAGAGCGAGCGGGAACCACCCGACCCCATCCCGACCTCGGAAGTGAAACCGCTCAGCGCCGATGATAGTGCAGATCCCTGTGCGAAAGTAGGTCACCGCCAGGCACCTCCTACCCAAAGCCCCGTCGCCTAAATGGCAACGGGGCTTTATTTTGTCCCGACCTGCCAATAGCAACCTCGAGCGCGATCCAAGTGTTTAGTCCGGTATAATTCGGCAATTACTGCCTCCCGGTCTTGTCCAGCTCAGAAATACTTTCCGGATAATTGGCTGCATGACCGTGATGCATATGTCCGATGCCGTTATTTTCGCCAGTCAGCTGACAAAGTCCTATGGAGGGATGAGTGTAGTCGACTATGTTTCCTTTTTGATCCCTCGCGGAGAGCTCTGTGGAATTCTAGGGCCTAACGGCGCCGGAAAAACGACGACTCCCAATATGCTAGTGGGTAATGTTCCTCCGACCGCCGGACGGCTGCGGGTCTTGGGGTTTTCAATTCCAGCTCGTGCCCGGCAAATGCGGCTCAGGATTGGTGTTGTGCCGCAAGAGGATAACCTCGATCCGGATTTTACAGTGATCGAGAACTTGAAGGTGTACGGTCAACATTTCGGTCTGAAGCGTGCCGAAATTAATGCGCGGATACCGTTTCTCCTGTCCTTGGCTGCACTTGAAGACAAGACACATTACCGAATCAACCAACTTTCGGGCGGGATAAGGCGGCGCCTATCCATTGCTCGGGTACTGATCAACCGGCCGGAACTTCTAATTCTTGATGAGCCCACCACCGGACTTGATCCTCAGATCCGCCAGAATATCTGGCAAATGTTGAGACGGCTTCAGAAAGACGGGCTGACGACGTACTCACGACACATTATATGGACGAGGCGGAGCGTCTCTGTAGCCGCATTATCTTGATGGATCACGGTCGGATTCTGACCGACCAAACGCCGGATCGCCTCATTCAGGAATGCATCGAACCAAGGATGTTGGAAGTTTATGGAGACGATGTTTTCTCGTGGCATCGCAGCCAGCCGTTGCAGGAGGGCATCCGTTTCGAGCAAGTCGGGGAGACTTTTTTCTGCTACGGCGAAAATCTGGAGCGTTTGGTTCGCTCTTTGGACGAAAGAGTAGGCATACGCTATTCCTATCGCCTATCAAATTTGGAAGATGTGTTTCTGAAGCTGACAGGGGGGAGTTACGAGATGATTGATGCGTTATGCCTCTGGGTTGCAGTATGGCGGCGCAACGCTCTGGTATGGCGCAAGCCGATACGTACCTCTTGGGATGATTCGCCGAACCAATATTTTATCTATTTGCGCTGGGATATGGTCTCGGGGCCTTTATCGGGGAAATTGAAGGATTATCGTGCCTGGCGTCCCCTTCAACACGTTGTTGAGATTATACGAACACTGCTATCCGGGCGAATTTCTCCAGACATTTTGAAACACTTGCTTATTCTGGCTGCTTATGCCGGGCTGGCAATAAACTATGCGATTTGGTGATTGCGGCGGCGCTTGCCGCTTTGATTAAAACAGTCGCCTCTTAACCACCGTGGAATCAAGCGTATTCATCAATCTCTCGATGCAGGAAATCTTCAAACAACTCGAACGGAACCTCGAACTTTGCCTTCGCAAGGATCGCTACCGCCTCGGAAAGAGGCTTTCACGTTTGCAGGCTGATATACGCCAAGACCAAGCCGCTACGGATCAGTTACAGGCACTTCAGGACTCGATTAACCAGTCCGTAGCACAAAGGCGGCTTCGAGCAGACGCCATTCCGGTACTTGATTATCCGCACGAACTTCCGGTTGTCGAACGAAAAGCCGAAATTCTCGAAAGCGTTCGTAATCATCAGGTCGTCGTCGTTTGCGGAGAAACGGGGTCGGGCAAAACGACCCAATTGCCGAAAATCTGTCTTGAGGCCGGCCGAGGCGTCTCCGGTTACATCGGTCACACCCAGCCTCGCCGCATCGCGGCCCGTACCGTTGCCGCTCGGATTGCCGAGGAGCTCAAACAGCCCTTGGGGCAGGCAGTCGGCTATAAGGTTCGATTCCAAGATCACACCCGGCCGGAAAGCTTGATCAAGCTGATGACCGACGGCATCCTGCTGGCCGAGACTCAGCACGATCGCTTTCTCGACCAGTACGACACCTTGATCGTCGACGAGGCTCACGAGCGGAGCCTCAATATCGATTTTCTGCTGGGCTATCTCAAGTGGCTGCTGCCCAAACGTCCGGACCTGAAGCTCATCATCACTTCCGCCACCATCGATCCAGAACGCTTCTCACAGCATTTTGGTCATGCGCCCATCATCAACGTCTCTGGTCGAACTTATCCGGTAGACATCCGTTATCGGCCGGTAGAAGTCGAGGAGGGCGACGAGACCGACCGAGCCGAGCAGACGGCTATACTCAACGCCGTGGACGAGCTGTGGCGGGAGCAGCCCGGGGATATTCTCATCTTCCTGAGCGGCGAGCGCGAAATTCGCGAAACCGCCGAGTCGCTGCGCAAACATCACCCGTCAAAATGTGAAATCCTGCCGCTGTACTCGCGTCTGTCCCAGTCCGAGCAGGAACGGGTGTTCAAGCCTTCGGGTACGCGTCGCATCGTGCTGGCGACGAATGTGGCGGAAACTTCGCTCACCGTGCCCGGCATCCGCTCGGTTATCGATACGGGCTACGCGCGCATTAGTCGGTACAGTCACCGCAGCAAGCTGCAGCGACTGCCGATCGAGAAAGTCTCTCGTGCTTCGGCCAACCAGCGATCCGGCCGTTGCGGACGGGTCGGTCCGGGGATAGCGATTCGGTTGTATTCCGAACAGGATTTTCTCAACCGGCCCGAATACACCGATCCGGAAATCCTCCGTACCAACTTGGCGGCGGTCATTCTGCAAATGCATGCCCTCAAGCTGGGAGATATATCCAAGTTCCCGTTTGTAGAACCGCCCGATTCGCGGTTGATCCGCGACGGCCTTCGAACTTTGCAAGAGGTCAACGCGCTGGACGAGCGCGGGCAGATCACGGATATCGGCCGCAAGCTCGCGAAGCTGCCCGTGGATCCCAAACTTGGGCGGATGCTGTTGGCCGGGGCGGACGAGCATTGCCTGAGCGAGATCGCAATCATCGTCGCTGCCCTGAGCGTGCCGGATCCCCGCGAGCGCCCCGCCGACCAGGCTTCGAATGCCGATCAGAAGCACGCCAAGTTCCGGGATGATGCGTCGGATTTCCTGTCCTTCCTGAAGTTATGGAACGAGTTCGAGGAACAGAAAAAGCATTTGTCGAAATCCAAGCTACGCCAATGGTGTCGGGACAACTTTCTGTCCTACGTGCGAATGACAGAATGGCACGATATCCACGCGCAAATCATGGAGGTGGTGAAGGGCGAGCTGGACTTGAAATTGAACCAGGCGCCGGGTGAATACGGCGAAATTCATAGGGCGCTGCTTTCGGGCCTGCTGTCCAACGTCTGTCTCAAGCAGGAGCAGAACGAATATGTCGCGACGAGGGGTACCAAGCTGTTCATCCACCCCGGCTCTTTTCTGTTCAAGGCCAAACCCAAATGGATCATATCGGCCGAGCAGGTGGAGACCACCAAAGTGTACGCCCGCACCGTGGCCAAGATCGAGCCGGAGTGGATCGAGAAGGTCGGCGCCCATCTCGTCAAGCAACAACACTACGATCCGCACTGGGAACGCAAGGCGGCACGCGCGGCGGTGCATGAGCGTACCACGCTGTTCGGACTCGTCATTCAGGCAGGACGCAAGATTCCGTACGAGAGGATCAATCCACAGGCGGCCCGTGAGATGTTCATCCGCCACGCCCTGGTGCATATGGATTACGACAGCAAGGCCCCGTTTTTCCTGCACAATCTGAAGCTTTTGGAAGAGGCTGATTATCTCCAGCACAAAGGCCGGCGAGCGGATTTGCTGGTGGACGAGGATTGGCTGTTCCGCTGGTTTGACGAGCGGATTCCGCAGGGCGTGGTTAACGGCGTCACCTTCGAGAGCTGGCGCAAAGCGGCGGAAGCTCGCAATTCCGACATTCTCAAACTCAGCCGGGCCGACATCACAGCCAAGGAAGACACTTCGCTGGATGCCCGGAATTTCCCCGATCACTTCCAGGTCGGCTCGTTGCGGTTTCAGTTGCAGTACCGATTCGAGCCGGGACACGAGGATGACGGTGTCACTGCAATCGTGCCGCTGCATCTTCTCAACCAACTCGATCCCGAGGCGTTCCGCTGGCTGGTACCGGGGCTTCTCCGGAAGAAGACCATTGCTCTCATCAAGTCCCTGCCCAAGACTTTGCGTATCCATTTCGTGCCCGCGCCGGACCACGCCGACTGGGTTTTGCCGATGCTGGACTACGGTCATGGTTCGTTCTACGCCCAGCTTTCGTCGGCATTGAAAAAGACCGGCGGTATCGCCGTATCGCCCGATTCTTTCCGAGAAGACGTGCTGCCGGCGCACCTTCGCATGAATTTCGCCGTGGTGGATGAATTCAATGCCGTCGTCGATCGTTCCCGCGACCTCAAGGAACTCAAGATCCGCCATTCCGCCGACGCCGGCAAGAACTTTCAGCAACTGGCTCGGCAGGCCTACCTACATACCGGCTGCAAAAGTTGGAGTTTCGGCGAGCTGCCTCAATGTTTCGCCGGACGGCACGACGGCCAAACGATCTATGGCTTTCCAGCGGTGGTCGACGAAGGGGAAGTAGTAGGTGTGTGGGTATTTGACACTCCGGAAGAAGCGGCCCGACAGCAGGAATTGGGACTCGCGCGCCTATTCCGCTTCGCTTTGGCCAAGGAGCTCAAATATTTAAAAAAGAATCTTGCAGTCAATGCCCAGGCGGAGTTTTTATACCGGCAGCTGCCCGTCCATCCGTTCCTCTATTCCGAATTGAAAACCGGGCGCGAGCTGCGCGAGGATCTTTTGGACCGGCTTATGGGGGCGTTGTTCTTGGAAGGGCAGCCAGATATCCGTAGCGCCGATCAATTCGAGAAGCGGCTTAGAGGTCAGAAAACTGAGCTGGTCCTAAAGGCGGACGAAATGGCGCGCATAGCTCAGACCGTGCTTCAACTATATGGCGAGGTGCAGGCCAAACTGAAGACTAGGCCGGCCAGTGCAGCCACGCAGGATATGCAGGAACAAGTGGGATTGCTTGTTTACGCGGGATTCTGGGTTACGACTCCATATGCGCAGATCAAGGAAATGCCTCGTTACCTCAAGGCGATATTGCATCGTCTGGAGAAATCCGCGCAAGACTCCGTTCGCGACCAGAAGCAGTACAATGAGCTTGCGCCCCTTTGGGCGCGCTATTGGAACGTCATCAAGGCAGCCAAAGGGCGTTTGCTTCCTGAGCGCGACGCCTATCGCTGGAGCTTGGAAGAGTTCCGCGTTTCGCTCTTCGCTCAGATGTTAAAGACGCCGTATCCCGTGTCCGCGAAGCGATTGGACGAGGCATGGAAACAGCTCGGGCCTCGGACGTGAGACCTTAGACCCGAAGTCGTTCGCGTTGGACTGGAATATCAGTCTCTTCGCGGGACATGCTGCATATCAGGCAAGGTGGATACGGTGCAGGTAAGAGGCTGTGATCTGAATGCCGGAGAATGGTCTTAATGAGTAAACGCATATGCAGCCTTTCCATCGAAAGGAGCCAATCATGAAAATAGGTACCGCACTGACACGTAGCGCCACGCGCGTCATGCTTCTGGGTAGCGGCGAACTCGGCAAGGAAGTCGCGATCGCTCTGCAACGCTACGGCGTCGAAGTCGTGGCCGTGGATCGTTATCCCAATGCGCCCGCCCAGCACGTGGCGCATTGTGCCCACATGATAGACATGACTGATGGAGAAGCTATAAAGCGACTAGTGGAAATGGAAAGACCGGACATCATCGTGCCGGAAATCGAGGCGATCGCCACGGACGCCTTGGCCGAGATTGAGCAGGCCGGTGCGGCGGTCGTGATTCCTACGGCACGCGCGGTCTGCTTGACTATGAATCGTGAGGGAATTCGCCGCCTTGCTGCGGAAGAGCTCGGTTTGCCCACCTCGCCCTATGCTTTTGCCGATTCTTTAGATTCGCTGAGGACAGCCGTTCAAACGATCGGCTATCCCTGCTTTGTCAAGCCCGTGATGTCTTCTTCGGGTAAAGGGCAATCGCTGCTGCGCAGCGAGGTCGATGTGGAAAAGGCTTGGGAATACGCGCAATCAGGAGGGCGAGTCAAGGATGCCAGAGTCATCGTAGAAGGCAAAATTGAATTCGATTACGAAATTACCTTGCTTACGGTGCGAGCCAGCGATGGCCACGGTGGAGAGGAGACTTATTTCTGCGAGCCTATCGGTCACCGGCAGGAACTTGGCGACTACGTAGAGAGTTGGCAGCCACAGCCCATGAGCGCAGTCGCTTTGACGGAGGCTAAACGCATCGCCACGGCGGTGACGGGGCGTCTCGGTGGGCGTGGTCTTTTCGGTGTGGAATTGTTCGTCAAAGGCGATCGGGTTTGGTTCAGCGAAGTCAGTCCGAGGCCTCATGACACGGGCATGGTTACCATGATCACCCAGGCGCAGAGCGAATTCGAGCTGCATGCCCGAGCCATACTGGGATTTCCCGTTTCGACCGGTCTCCGCAATCCGGGGGCCAGCGCTGTGATTTACGGCCAGATCGAAGGCGAGGGCATCGCATTCGAGGGAGTCGGCGATGCGCTTTCCGTTCCCGAAACCGAAATCCGGCTGTTCGGCAAGCCGATTTCATATCCGCGCCGCCGAGTCGGCGTGGCTTTAGCCGCAGGTAACTCCATCGAAGAAGCCCGAGAACGAGCAAAAAAAGCGGCAGGATTGATCAAGCCCTTGCCGGGTTGATGTCTTGCGGAGCGAAGCGGCTCGCAGGTTTACCGCCCTGACGTTTTGACGCGGTAGGGGCAATGGCCTTGCCGAGTTGCAAAAAAACAGATTCGTGCAAAACTTTCGTCTGTCGATAGGGTGACGATCAACAGGCGGAAGAACGATGATTAGACCATCAAAAATAAGACGCTCGTTGGCACTTTTTTTCTTTCTTTGTTCGGGTTCGGCCGCTGCGGATGTTTACAAATATGTGGATAGCGCCGGACATGTTTTTTATACGGACAATCCGAAACACTCGGGCTATCAGTTGATCATCAAGTCGCCTGCCGCATTTTCGCTCTCTCGGACCTCGAAAAAATGGCCGACCAGCTCCAGATTCTCCGATAAAAATCGTAGACAATTTGCGTCATTGATCGATGCGGCAGCCAGCAAGTACAGCCTTGATCCGGCATTGCTGCATGCCGTTATCCGTGCCGAGTCTTCCTATAACCCTGGAGCAATATCCAGCAAAGGCGCTGTCGGTCTGATGCAGCTCATGCCCGAAACGGCCGCTCGCTACGGTGTTCGTGATCGCTATGATCCGAGCGAAAACATAGAAGGAGGTGCAAGGTACCTAAGCGAGCTGATCGACATGTTTCAATCCGACGTTAGACTCGCCGTTGCGGCTTACAATGCCGGGGAAAACAACGTCATCAAATATGGAAATAAGGTGCCTCCCTTTCAAGAAACTCAGGCGTATGTGACCCGAGTCCTCAATTATTACAACCGATTGAATTGATGTTTGCAGCCGAAACGCCGGAAGCCCTCGTCATGGGGGCACCTCAATTGGTATCCCCGCCAGTCGCGGTGGCGCGGATTTCGACCGTTCTCGAACGTGAAGACTTCACGATCGGAGAGGTCGCCGAAGCGATTGGTCAGGATCCCGCACTTGCGGCGCGGTTGCTGAAAATCGTCAATAGCTCTTACTACGGATTGTCGGGGCGTATCGAGACCATTACTCGTGCGGTTGGAATGGTCGGTGCCGACGCACTGTATGGTTTGGCGCTGACAACCTCTGTCATTCATGGATTTCGCAACATCCCCGCTTGTCTGGTCAACATGAACGATTTTTGGTTGAACAGCCTCTATTGTGGCGTGATTGCGCGTCTGTTGGCCAAGGAAGCTTCCGTTTTGCACAGCGAACGCTTGTTTGTTGCCGGGCTGTTGCATCGTATCGGTGCGCTGATTATCTACATGCGCTTGCCGGATAAGGCGAGGGAAATTCTTTTGGTTGCGGCAGGTGACGATCGGTTGATTCCGGGGTTGGAAAAGGAGCTGCTCGGGTTTACCTACGCCGAGATCGGTGCGGCATTAGCCAAGGCGTGGAAAATGCCATCGGCCTTGCGGGAAGGGATTCGTTGGCATTTGGAGCCCGAACGGGCCGAGGACTATCGTTTGGAGGCCAGCCTGTTATACCTCGCCAATCAACTGAAAACTGTGTCATTACTCGGCTTTCCGATCCAAGATGTGCTTAGAGCGATTCCCGATGAAGTCGCCTCTGCTATACGTTTGGACGAGACCCAAATAATAAATGTGATGTCCAAGGCAACCGAGAAACTCAGCGATACCGCTGCCGTGTTCATGCCTGATGTTTACGTGCGCCATTGATTCAGATTACCTGAACCCCGAAGCTTTCCAGTAGGCGGGCTAGCCTGATCAGTGGAAGCCCAACCAGTGCGTTGGGGTCTTCGCCTTCGAACCTTTCAAACAGCACGATGCCCAAGCCTTCGGACTTGAATCCTCCAGCACAATCGAAAGGCTGTTCTCGATCTACATAACGTTCGATTTCCTTGTCACTCAGTTCTCGAAAGTGAACCAAGCAGCGGTCGATTTCGGCTTTCATATCTCCCGTGGCGGTGTTTAGGACGCATACAGCGGTGTAAAACACAACGCATCGGCCGGAAGCCGCACGAAGTTGCCGGATAGCGTTATCGCGGGTCATCGGTTTGACCAACTGTTTTCCGCATAGAACGGCTACTTGATCGGAGCCGATTATCAGGGCGTTGGGAAAACTAGGCGCCGCGGCAGCGGCTTTTTCCTGCGCTAGCCGCAGTGCTTGGCAATCCGGCTTTTCGTCGACTTTGGGCGTTTCGCTAATCCCAGGAGAGATCGAATCAAACTCAAGTCCCAGCTTTTTCAATAGCTCTTGGCGATAGGTCGAGCTGGATGCCAGAACAATTTTTGTCATGCGGTTGGATTTGAGTGAAGATTTGATGGGTCAAAAAGAGTTAAAGAAGCGATTTTGACAGCTTTTGACATTTCTCGATATCATTGCACGATTATGCTTGACCGTTTGCCGGATTTGATAGATCCATTAGAGTTCGCGGAAAAGAAGCGACGGATCGTCGGATCGATGCCTTTGAACACCATTTCTCGTATACAGGATATGGTGCTGAATGGTGAAGCTGAGGCGAAAGTCGATCTTGAATTTAAGAAAGAAGGCCGGCGTGTAATCGTTTCTGGTTGGGTGGAGGCCGATCTTAAGCTGGAGTGCCAATGTTGCTTGGGGCCTCTGGACTGGCCGGTGCACAGCGAAGTACACCTCGGCGTCGTCAGCTCCATTGATGAGGGAAATCTACTGCCCGAAACGCTTGAGCCTTTGCTTCTTGACGAAACGGGTGTGATTGATCTGGCGGATATAGTGGCGGATGAATTGCTGCTGGCAATTCCGTCAATTCCCCAGCATTCCCATTGTGCTTCGCCTAAGACAGAAACTACTAATGTGGATTCCCGCGAGAATCCTTTCGCCGTTTTGGCGCAACTGAAAACTATTCGATAATAGGAGCTTTTAAATGGCCGTACAGCAAAATCGTAAGACACGTTCCAAGCGGGGTATGCGTCGTTCGCACGATGCTTTGACAGCAAATGCGCTTTCCATTGAGCCTACCACGGGTGAAACCCATCTTCGGCATCACGTCAGCCCGGACGGGTATTATCGCGGGCGTAAGGTGATTGCGAGCAAAGAAGAATCTAGCGAAGAGTAGCTTTGATATTTGGATTGACTTCGGGAGCCGAAATCGATGCGGCTCCTTATCGTTGTTTCTGCTGAGTTTGCCGCTCGATTGACTAAACAAGAACTATGATTAAGAAGCCGACCATCGCTTTGGATGCCATGGGCGGCGATCACGGTCCCGCCGTGATCGTTCCGGCGGCTCTGGACAGTGCCGAAAGCAATCCTCACTTAAATTTGATTCTTGTAGGTGATGAAGCCGTATTGCGCCATCATCTGGGATCAGCGTTAGCACGCCTCGGTGACCGAATTCGCATTCATCACGCGTCTGAAACGGTGGAAATGCATGAGTCCCCGGCGAAGGCTCTCCGCGGCAAGAAGGATTCATCCATGCGAGTTGCCGTTGACTTGGTCAAGGAAGGCGTTGCCGATGCCTGTGTCAGTGCCGGAAATACCGGTGCGTTGATGGCGATCGCGAAATTCGTTCTCAAGACGATACCTGGGATCGATCGTCCGGCCATCATCTCTGCTGTTCCCTCCATGGGAGGACATACCCATGTGCTGGATCTCGGGGCAAATGTGGATTGTTCGGCCGAGCACCTCTATCAATTCGCCGTAATGGGCTACGAGCTCGTGCGCGCGGTCGAGGATAAAGATCATCCGCGGGTGGGATTGCTGAATATCGGCGAAGAAGAAATCAAGGGCAACGAGCAGGTTAAGGAGGCCGCAAAACTATTGGCTGGTGCCCACATCAATTTTATCGGCTACGTCGAAGGGAACGATCTCTACTCGGGTAACGTGGATATCGTCGTCACCGACGGCTTTGTCGGCAACGTGGCGCTCAAAACCAGCGAGGGTCTCGCCAAAATGATCAATCATTCAATCAAACAGGCATTCGGCAGGAATTTTTTTACCAAATTGGCCGGATTAGCGGCTATGCCGGTACTCCATTCCTTTAAGAAGCAATTCGATCATCGGCGCTACAATGGAGCCTCCCTCTTGGGGTTGCGCGGCATCGTAATCAAGAGTCATGGTAATGCCGACCGTTTGGCTTTCGCGAATGCCATCGGCATTGCGGTGAAGGAGATTGAAAAGGCTGTTCCGACTCGCATCGGCGAGCGCATAGCGGAGATTTTCGCCGAGAGGAAGACCGCGTGAGACGGTACGCTCGGATTCTCGGAACCGGTGGCTATCTCCCCGAAACCATTCTCACCAACGAACAGATCGCTCAAACCGTCGATACATCGGATGCATGGATCATCGAACGGACCGGTATTCGCGAGCGCCGCATCGCAGGAAAACATGAAACAGCCTCCAGCATGGCGGAGCGCGCTGCTCTTCAGGCTTTGGAATCGGCAGAAATCGAACCGGGAACGATCGATCTCATCATCGTCGCAACTTGTACGCCAGATCGAGTTTTTCCCAGTACCGCTTGCCTGTTGCAACAGAGGTTAAATATCCGGGATTGCGCTGCATTCGACGTTCAGGCAGCATGCTCCGGCTTTATCTACGCGCTCAGTATCGCTGACCAGTATGTCAGGGCAGGCGCCGCCCGTCGGGTTCTCGTCGTAGGCAGCGAGGTAACCTCGCGGATCGTCGACTGGTCGGATCGTGCAACCTGCATTCTTTTCGGCGACGGTGCCGGGGCTGTCGTGCTGGAAGTGGCGGATGAGCCTGGAATCCTGAGCACACATATTCATTCCGATGGGCAATATCAGGATTTGCTGTACGTCCCCAACCCTAACGGTGCGGGGAGCGGTGAAGGCGACGAGCGATTCTTGAAGATGCAGGGTAACGAGGTATTCAAGATTGCCGTCAATACTCTGGGACGCATCGTGGACGAGACCTTGGCCGCTAACAATCTGCAGAAATCGGATATCCACTGGTTAGTCCCCCATCAAGCCAATATACGCATCATCGCCGCTACGGCAAAAAAACTGCATATGCCCATGGACCGCGTGGTGATGACCATCGAAAAACAAGGAAATACATCCGCAGCTTCCGTGCCGCTCGCTTTGAACGAAGCAATTCGCGACGGTCGAATTCAGCGAGGCCATATGGTTTTGATGGAAGCTTTCGGTGGTGGTTTCGCTTGGGGCTCGGCCCTAATCCGGTACTAGGGGAGTTTATGTCTACGAATCTCGTCGACGAAGGTTTGGCGTTTCTTTTCCCGGGGCAAGGCTCCCAGTCCGTTGGGATGTTGTCGAAGCTAGCCGAGGTCCATACCGAAGTTGCGTCGACCTTTCAGGCCGCTTCAGAAGTGCTTGGCTACGATCTCTGGGATTTAGTGCGGAACGGTCCCGAAGAAAGACTTAATCTGACGCAGTGTACCCAGCCGGCTATGCTGGCTGCTGACGTTGCTGCCTGGCGAGTTTGGTCCAAACGGACTTCGGTAAGACCGGGCTGGATGGCCGGCCATAGCTTGGGCGAATATGCGGCATTGGTGTGTTCCGGCGCTTTGGTTTTCGAGGATGCAGTTCGGCTTGTGGCCGAGCGCGGACGATTGATGCAGGAAGCGGTGCCTCCCGAAACCGGGGCGATGGCAGCTATTTTGGGATTGAACGACACCCAGGTCGTTGAGGTTTGCAGCAGAGCATCGACCGAAACTGAGATTGTCAAACCGGCCAATTTCAACGCTCCTGGGCAAATCGTGATTGCCGGTCACAGGGTTGCCGTGGAGCGGGCAGTTGAACTAGGCAAAGCGGAGGGCGCCAAGCGGGCCGTTCTGTTGCCGGTCAGCGTGCCGTCCCATTGTCCGTTAATGAGAAGCGCCGCTGAGAAATTTCGGGAAATGCTGTCCGACATAGCGGTAAAAATCCCTCCGATTGGAGTGCTGCATAACGTCGATGTTGCCTCCCATTCGGCTCCCGATGTGATTCGGGCCGTCTTGGAAAAGCAACTGTACAGCCCGGTTCGTTGGACCGATTCCATTCTGTTCATGTCTCAGCAGGGCGTCAGCCGGTTTGTCGAATGTGGTCCCGGTCGAGTTCTGACCGGTTTGAACAAGCGAATCGTCCCGGCGTGCAGAACCGAAGCGGTTTTTGATCCGGATTCCTTAATTAGAGCGTTGGAGCTTGTTCAATGATGTCTAAAGTCGCTGTTGTAACCGGGGCCAGTCGCGGGATCGGGCGTGCTATAGCTCTGCGTCTGGCGAAGGATGATCATACCGTCATAGGTACGGCGACCACCGAGTCGGGGGCCAACGCCATCTCGGCGGCTTTGGCCGAAGGCGGATTTCGCGGCAAGGGCATGGTACTGGACGTGGCCGAGGCCGATTCGGTTGAGCGATTCTTCAAATCTGTGAACGAAGAGTTCGGCGCCCCGCTCATTTTGGTCAATAACGCCGGAATAACGCGAGACAACCTGCTGATGCGGATGAAAGACGAGGAATGGGATGACATCATCCGGACCAATCTGTCATCCGTTTACTGTATGTGTAAAGCCGGTTTGCGTGGAATGATGAAAGCCCGAGAGGGACGCATGATCAACATTACCTCCGTCGTCGGAGCGATGGGAAATGCAGGACAAACCAATTATGCGGCCGCCAAGGCCGGTATCATCGGTTTTACCAAATCGCTCGCGAGAGAAGTTGGGTCACGGAATATCACCGTCAACGCCGTGGCGCCGGGATTCATCGATACCGACATGACGCGCGCGCTGCCTGAGGAAAGCCGTAAAGCGTTGCTGGATAACATCCCCTTGGCGCGATTAGGATCTGCGGATGAGGTGGCAGGCGTGGTGGCCTTTCTATGTTCGGATGACGCTGCTTACATCACCGGCGAAACCATACATGTCAACGGCGGCATGCACATGGCATGATCTCATGCATTTCCGGGACGCGTGCTTTCGCTAATGAATTGAGCGACCGACGTTTTCTTTTTAGAGAAAAGTCTTGTATTCACCCGGTTTCAAATTAAAATTTCCCGACTCACTAAAACCAGAGAAAACAGCTGAGGATATAAAACGATGAGTGATGTAGCAGAGCGTGTTAAGAAGATCGTGGCTGAGCAATTGGGCGTGAAAGAAGAAGTCTCCAATGAAGCTTCTTTCGTCGACGACCTCGGCGCCGATTCCTTGGACACGGTCGAACTGGTGATGGCCCTGGAAGAAGAATTTGAGTGTGAGATTCCCGACGAAGACGCGGAGAAGATCACCACTGTCCAGCAAGCGATAGACTACATCGAAAGCCACATCTGATTTGATCCTGCCGCCCCGCAAGGTTTTCGGCTTGGCGGGGCAGGATTGTCTTTGTCAATTTACACCCCGCTAAGGAATAAAGATTGAGTAGAAGGCGCGTGGTCGTTACCGGATTGGGCGCAGTATCGCCGGTCGGGTTAACGGTGACTGATTCCTGGGGAAACGTGCTTGACGGCAAAAGCGGCATCGCGCCCATCGAGCATTTCGACGTTTCCGATTTCTCGACCCGTTTTGGCGGGAGTATCAGGGGATTCGATATCGCCCGATATATTCCCGAAAAAGAAGCCAAAAAAATGGATGTTTTCATCCATTACGGGCTTGCGGCAGGCTGCGATGCGTTCGAAGACTCTGGGCTGGACGTAACCGAAGAAAATTCCGAACGGATCGGCGTGGCCATCGGTTCCGGCATCGGCGGTATCACGGGAATCGAGAGCGGACATAGCGCCTTTTTGAGAGGCGGACCGCGGAAAATTTCACCGTTCTTCGTGCCCAGCAACATCATCAACATGATATCGGGCAATGTATCCATCAAGTACGGATTGAAAGGCCCCAACTTCGCTATCGTTACCGCATGTACGACAGGCACTCATAATATCGGTGAGGCCGCCCGCGTGATTCAATACGGCGATGCTGATGTCATGATTGCCGGCGGTGCCGAAATGGCGACTTCGCCGACTTCCTTGGGAGGATTTGCGTCAGCACGGGCCTTGTCCCGCCGCAATGACGATCCGGTGCACGCCAGTCGTCCTTGGGACAAAGACCGGGATGGCTTCGTATTGAGCGACGGTGCGGGGATCTTGGTGTTGGAGGAATTGGAACACGCCAAGCGGCGTGGTGCCAGGATTTATGCCGAACTGATCGGTTACGGCATGAGCGCCGATGCCTATCACATGACTCAGCCGCCGGAAGGTGGCGAGGGGGCGGCACGTTGCATGCGAAACGCGCTGAGGGACGCAGGCATCAACGCCGATCAAGTCGATTACATCAATGCTCATGGAACATCGACTCCAGCCGGGGATATCGCGGAAACCAGGGCGATCAAGACCGTGCTTGGAAATCATGCCTACAGTACTCCGATCAGCTCGACGAAATCCATGACCGGCCATATGCTGGGTGCTGCCGGTGGCATCGAGGCGATATTCTCGGTACTGGCGCTCAGAGATCAAGTCATTCCTCCAACCATCAATCTAGACAATCCGGACCCGGAATGCGATCTCGATTATGTTCCCCACACCGCGCGTGAGGCAAGGTTGGACATCGTCATGTCCAACTCTTTCGGCTTCGGTGGAACGAACGGCACTTTGATTTTCAAGAAGTACAACTAATTTCCGTTTGATAGCTCCAACTCTTCGTCAATAAAGGCTTAGAGTTGGACGTTCATATAGGCACGCATCAGCGTGCTTTTTGTTATCTTAAGACCAGGTTTTTTTGGGTTGGCCGATTAAGATGATGATGTGGGTTCGGCGTGTATGACGGCTCTAGTGAACGGCCAACCGACACGTTGTGTGGATTTGGCAGACCGTGGCTTCCAATACGGAGACGGGACATTCACCACGATTGCCGTCCGTCAAGGAGTCCCTTTGTTTTGGGCTTTGCACCTGGCTCGTCTGGAGCGCGACTGCCAAAGACTTCTCATTTCTTTTCCCGGGAGCGAATGTTTAGAGCCCGATGTACGGACACTCTGCATGACGCAGCTGGAAGGGGTGTTGAAGATACAAATCAGCCGAGGTATCGGAGGCCGCGGTTACCGACTGCCGCAACCGCAGCGGGTGACTCGGGTCCTGAGCATGCACCCCCTGCCCGAATATCCGCCCGAATTATGGAAAGTCGGTGTCGAGATACGGGTTTGCGGGAGCCGGTTGGGTATCAACCCCCGGCTGGCCGGCATCAAACACATGAATCGTCTGGAACAAATCCTTGCTCGTGCGGAGTGGGCTGCCGACGAGATTCGGGAAGGCATCATGCTGGATGCCGAGGGCTATGTCACCGAAGGCACGATGAGCAATGTTTTTCTGGTTAAGGACGGCACTCTGCACACGCCGAAAATCGACCGCTGCGGCGTCGCCGGGGTCATGCGTGGCATAACGATCGCGACGGCTCAGGAGAACGGGGTCGACTTCGTAGAGTCACGGGTTACGCTTGAGGAACTTTACGCTGCCGACGAGGTATTTTTAACAAACTGCGTAATTGGACTATGGCCCGTTCGCCGATGCGAGCATCGAACATATGGTATTGGGCCGATTACAGAAGAGATTGATCGATGGCTAAGGACGAAGGCGGAAAGCGAGTTGGCCGCAGCGTGCAACGGGCGATCGGGATTATCGTCATCGCTGCCAGTTTCCTGATCGGATGGTTGTGGATGGACTATCGAGCAGCGCTGGATAGGCCGCTAGGACTCGAGAGTCCAGCTTATTTCGAGATTGCTAAGGGCGACAGCCTGGCCCGCATAACAGCCAGACTTAAAGAGCAGGGAATTGTATCTAGCCCGGTATGGTTCAGATTTCGGGCCTATCTGGACGGTTCGGCCAGACATTTGAAGTATGGCGAGTACGAAATCCCGCCGGGGACGACGCTTCGGGAGCTACTGGCGCTGTTCGTCTCGGGCAAGGTCCGCCAGTACCCGATTACGCTTGTGGAAGGCTGGACATTCCGGCAAATTTTGAGCGCATTGGATCAAAGTCCCCCCCTAAAGAAACGTGCAACGGGTAAATCTCCCCAAGAGATCATGCAAATCATCGGGGCGCCCGATGAGCATCCGGAGGGACGTTTCTATCCGGACACTTATTTCGTGACCAAGGGCACCTCGGATATCGAGGTTCTCAAGCGGGCTTATCGAAAAATGCAGGGAGTACTGAACGAAGAATGGGCCAATCGTGCCGAAGGGACTACCTATGGTACGCCCTACGAATCATTGATCGTGGCTTCGATTGTGGAGAAGGAAACGGCCCGTTCGGATGAGCGTCCTCTTATTGCCGGCGTATTCACTCGACGTCTGGCCAAAGGTATGTTGCTGCAAACGGATCCGACGATCATTTATGGTCTGGGTGACAGCTTCACTGGAAATATCCGGAAGGAAGACTTGCTGAAAGATACGCCTTACAACACCTATGTTCGTTCGGGATTGCCGCCGACCCCCATCGCCAATCCGGGGCGCGATTCGATCCGCGCGGCCTTGCATCCCGCTGCGGGGGAGAGTTTGTATTTCGTCGCCCGCGGAGACGGCACTCACGTTTTTTCCGATAGTCTGGAAGAACATCGGCGCGCGGTCGAACAATTCCAAATGCGGCGACATGACTAGAGGAAAATTCATCACCCTCGAAGGCGGGGAGGGCGTAGGCAAAACCACCAATCTGGAGTTCATCCGAGATTATCTGCAAAGGCGTGGAATTAGATTTCTCGTGACCCGCGAACCTGGCGGCACCCCTATAGGTGAAGCCATCCGCCGGCTGGTGATCGATTCTCAAGGGATGTCGGCTCGGACTGAACTCTTGCTGATGTTCGCCGCCCGCGCCCAGCACATCGAAGAAATCATCGAGCCCGCTTTGGCCAAAGGCATCTGGATCGTTTGCGATCGGTTCACCGATGCTAGTTATGCGTACCAGGGCGGTGGGCGCGGCATCGATAACGCGGTCATTCGATTTCTTCAAGAATGGTTGCAGAAAGGGCTGGAACCCGATCTCACCCTTTTGTTCGACGCTCCCGTGGAAGTCGGCCTCCAACGGGCTAAAGGCAGAGGCCAACTGGACCGTTTCGAAACCGAACTGCCGGCTTTCTTTTCCCGGGTCAGGGAAACGTATTGCGATTTGGCCAGACAATGGCCTCACCGCATCAAGCTACTCGACGCGACTCAGCCGCTCGAGGACGTGCAGGCGGAAATCGCAAGGCATTTGGATTCTTTGCGTCAGACCTGATGGGAACGGCGTCCAGCGGCATTCTCTATCCGTGGCTCGATGAGCCATGGCAAAAGCTGAACGCTTATCTGGCTTCTCAGAGGCTGCCACAGGCTCTCTTGATTCACGGTGTTGACGGGATCGGGAAAACGTATCTGGCCGAGACTTTCGCCCAAAAGCTGCTTTGCAAGCACCCGGAAATCTTTGCCTGCGGCGATTGTGCCGGGTGCCGGTTGTTTCTAGCCGGAACCCACCCGGACTTCCTGAGGATAGAGCCTGCAGAGCGGGGAAAGCCTATCGCTGTGGACACGGTTCGGCACTTGATCGCGAACCTTTCGCTCAAGCCGCAGTACGGCGGCTACCGCATAGTCGTGTTTTGCGCGGCGCATCAATTGAACATCAGTGCAGCCAATGCCCTCCTGAAAACCTTGGAGGAACCGGGTGAAAATACGGTAATGCTATTGCTGACCGATATGCCTTCCGCCCTGCCGGCGACTATTTTCAGTCGTTGTCAGCGTTTGCCGATCGCGCTTCCGGACGATGCGGTCGCCGCTCGATGGCTGGAGGAGCAAGGAACCGGCGAAGCTACAGCCGTGTTGCTGGCCACTGCGAGGCATGCTCCATTAAAGGCGTTGGCGTTGGCCGAGTCAGACGTCGTGGAGCGCCGGAGGACGGCGTTTTCGGAGTACGTTGATGTGGCTTTGCGACGTCAAGAGCCAATAACTCTCGCGGAACGGTGGTCGACCTTGGCTTATGAGGATTTGGTCGACTGGATGGTTTCATGGACTATCGACTTAATCCGTCTCCGCAGCGTGCCGGACTCTCCGCGTTTGGATAACCCGGATTTGCGTCAGGGCTTGCAGGCCTTGGTCCGTCGACTACACTTGAAGAGCTTGTTCGGATTCCTCGACTTATTGCTGCAAGCAAAACGCGCGCTGAACGGTCAAGTCAACCGCCAGTTGCTTTTGGAGGAGCTTTTGATTCATTGGGCGCAACTCGGACAGTCGCCGCAAGCGGACTGGGACCTATCATGAGTGCAAGCGAAAACAAGGTACGCCAAGGCATTCTGTCTCTAACGATTCGGGATAAAAATGTTCTGTACTCCGCCTATATGCCGTTCGTCAAGAACGGTGGGCTGTTCATTCCGACGAACCGCAGCTACAGTCTGGGCGAAGAAGTATTCATGTTGCTGAATCTTATGGATGAACCCGAACGGATTCCGGTAGCCGGAAAGATTATCTGGATTACCCCTAACGGTGCGGAGGGTTCTCGCGCCGCGGGTATCGGCGTGCAATTCAGCGACGAGGACGGCGGGGCTACCCGTGCCCGAATCGAAAACTACCTGGCCGGCAGCCTCGAGTCGCAGCGGCCGACACATACGATGTAACTGCTGACGAACGACGGTTATATGACGCCTGGCTTCACTTTGAGTTCCGACTTCGGTTGATATCATCTACCTCGTTCGGCGACTGGTTTGCCCGGTTCCGACAAATATATTTCTACGCGACGGTTCTGTAACCGTCCGGCGTTCGTATCGTTCGAAGCCACTGGATAAGCCTCGCCGTATCCGCGGGTCACGATACGGTCCGGGCTGACGCCGTTTCTAAGCAAGAAATCCTGCACGGCTTGTGCGCGGCGCAGAGACAGCTCCTCATTATAGGACTCCGATCCGCGGCTGTCGGTATGCCCTTCGATGAGGACGTTGCGATCCGGGTGCTGTTTAAGCGTATTCACTAACTGATAAAGCTCTTGCTGAGCGCCCGGTTTGAGGTTGGCTTTATCGTATTCGAATAGCACACTGCCCAAGGTAACCATAAGACCACGCTCGGTCTGCTGGGCCTTAAGCGCAGAAAGCTCCTGTTGTAGAAGCAGCCTCTCGCGTTCGTCGAGGATTTGCTGGGTCTCGGACTCGGCTTTTCGGGTTTCGGCTATGGCCCGTGCGATCTCGACTTTCCTCTGGGCGATGTAGGCGAGATGGGTGGTTTCGTCTTCATCGTCAGCGTTTTCGGCCTGCCGCAGGGTTTCACCCGCCTCCGCGAGCGCGACTGGAGCATTTTGTGCGATCTCGACGTCTTGCTGGGCTTGCGAATACGACAGGCGAGCCTTTTCCAAGGATTCGTTCTGCGTGGCGCAGCCTGCGCATAGGGTGATTATGCCTAGCGAAAAGCAGCGAATCGCGAGTGAATAACGGAGATTATTGTCCGTCCTTGACATAGCGTTGCCTCCTTTAGAGATTCACGTCGTCAGTGCGCCGACCTCTGGTTTCCGCCTCGCGGCGCAGCTCTTCGATGGTTTGCTGGGCTTGCTGCGCCATTTGGCGGGCATTTTCCGACTGGGCTTTAGCCTCGGCCAACTGGGCGTCGATCTGGGCCTGCTCGGCCAGACGGCGCGCATCCTCGTATTTCTCGTCAGCCAAAGCCTTCTTGGCGCGTCCCAATTTATCCATGGCACGTTGTATTTCCGCCGGGGCATATTCCGACGCTTTTACCATCATGGCTTGGTTGAGAGCCGTATCCGCTGTCGAAATCGTATTGATGGGCGGAGTTTCGGATGCACAACCGAATAATCCCATAGCACTCAAACAGACGATAGAAATACCTGGCCGAGGTTTTGAAAATGCCTTGTAGATTCTCATGAGAAAACCTCCTGTAACATGAGAGTTGCGACTTTCAGAACTACTCTTATTCCCTGTCGATAAGCCAAGCGTTAAGTGCTCGCCGATACGATAGTCGGGTGCATCGGCCATAGGCTCGATCAAATGCGAGAAAAAATCGCTTCGCAGCCGGCAAGTTATCGGAAGTGTGTCATCGGGTAACTGGCTCTTTATTTTGCTCACAGTATTATCGGTTCATTTCCCGATCAGATTGCTAGCTTTCCGTTTGATATCGTCGGCACTTTGCTTGAGATCTTTGGCTCGTCGTTTGACGACACGTAACCAGTGTCGCGCCCAGGCGAATTCGATGCCCAGAATTGCCAGGCCTAAAGGGATGAGTAGAAAAGCTGGACCCGGCAATACGATTAAAGCGATCCCGATCAACACTACGGTAGATCCGACCACTCCGATGACCACGCGCCGCGCCACCTTATACGTTTTGACGAGGCTCGTGCGTGACATAAGTCCTCTTTTTCATTGATGAGCCGAGGTTTCGCTGAAACTTTTCAAGGCTTTGACCCGTCGGCGGTGGTTCAGTTTCTGAAGGCGATACGTATGACGGAACGATCTTGTCGTTCGCTTCGCAAGGCAGTAGGCATTTGGGATTATCGGATTGCCCTCAAAGAGCCGTTTTTTAGATCGTTAAAAAGCATCTCGATCACATAGATAAATCGTGACGAAAAGCAGCACAAAGACGGATGGTCAAGTGACGTCGCTAGAATTATCTCTGATCTCCAGAAAATAATATTCTTGATTGAACATTACGTTTAATCATTACGGAAAGGCCTCTTAGTGTGAAAGGCAAATCATGATTGAATAGGCATTCAATTCGGTTTTAAGATCGGCTGACCAATATATATCAATACTCATTAAGCCGACCTAAAAATAAGTCCCAGTTTTACTGAGCATGGATTCGGTACCTGTCCATCCGCGGGAAAGGGCTTGCCGGAGTCGAACCGGCCTTCCGGGGATATGAGCCCCGGCGCGCACCGGCGCCTTTGTTGGCTCCGCGGTCTACGTGGGGCATGCAAAAAAGAAGCCTTACCTATTAGATGGCGAGCTTGCTAATCTATCGCAAAAAAATGTAAAACTCCGTGAATATACTTATCTCTTAACTGTGACAAATGCCGCGAAAGTGGAATCGCCTATCGGCAGCATATCTCTTGGGAGGTACGATATGTTTCATAAAGTGACCGGCTCATTGGTTGTGCCGTATGTTTTTGTGAAGCACATCGGTTACGCTCGGCAACCCCTTATAGAGTCGTGTTTCTACTGCCTTTGCTTATGGCGATCGGTAGGCTTTCGAGTAGATTCTGGAGGGATATATAAAATGAAGCCTGCTGAAACCGGACAACCGCTATCAATCCACCTGTTATTATTTTGCATCCTTGATTTTGTTGAATGCCCGGCGCTGGTTGCCGATCTTGGTTTCCCCGTTTAAACCATGCCGGTCACGAAAGAGGGCGGTCTTCCGCGGCGGATCGGGAGATAAAGCAAGATAGCGCGGGAACTTAGACGCCATTTGAGCATCTATAGACGCTCGGTGATTGCCTCCTTTTCGGCGCCCATCTACAAGGGGAGGGGGCTTAGCCGGCGCTCTGTAGCAATGTAGCAATCCGATTGATTGGTCGATTGGAGGTGTGCAACCGATCGACTCGATTTAAGCTTCCCCACTTAAGGCCTATCCCCGTTGGCTATCAGTCCCGATCATTGCCGGATTTCTGATCGCCTGCGGAATCGAGGTATGAGTAGATTCATAGAGATACAAACCATGTGGGATAGTCTTCAAACATTAATTTCAGCTGACGGGCTCATGCCTCACGGATATTGCCTGCTATGGCGTCCTTCCTTGCTTTATCTGCATGTTTTTTCGGACGTCATGACGGCGCTGGCCTACTATTCCATTCCAGGCGCTTTGATCTACTTCGTCCTGCGCCGCCGCAATCTTCGCTTTCGCAATATTTTCTTGCTCTTCGGCGCCTTCATTCTCGCCTGCGGTACGACTCATTTGTTGGAAGCCTGGACGGTCTGGCAGCCGATCTACGAGGTGGAAGGTATTGTCAAGCTGTTCACTGCCCTGATTTCGGTCGTCGCTGCCGTTGTGCTATGGCCGTTGATCCCCCAGGCTCTCGCCATGCCCAGCCCGGAGGAACTGGAACAGACTAACCGGCGATTGATCAAGGAAATACAGGAACGCAAGGCGGCCGAGGAGAAGATTCGGCAACTGAACGCTAATCTGGAAGAGAGGGTTACGCAACGCACGCAAGAGTTAATGCAGCTTAACCGCCAGCTTAAATTGGAGATTCAGGAACGCAAGCGGGTCGAAGACAGTCTTCGCGATGCCGATAGCCGCAAGGACGAGTTCCTGGCCATGTTGGGTCATGAGCTCAGAAATCCTTTGGCTCCGATTCGAAACGCCGTGCAGGTCATGCGCAAGATCGGTGTGGCCGATCCCAAATTGGCTTGGGCGCGCGATGTCGTTGATCGTCAAGCCGGCCATCTGACCCGGTTGGTGGACGACCTGCTGGACGTTTCACGCATCATCAGGGGCAAGATTACTTTGCACAAGCGCGCCATAACGGTTGCCACGGTTATCGAACAGGCTCTCGAAACCAGCAAGCCGTTAATCGATGCTCGTCATCACGAACTCGCGGTTTCGTTACCGGAAGAACCGGTGCAGATTTATGGGGATCCGGTGCGTTTGGCGCAGGTTGTCTCGAACATACTCAATAATGCGGCCAAGTACACGCCTTCTGGCGGCAAAATCAGGCTGACGGTGGCGCGTGAATCCGCCCAGGCGGTCATTCGTGTACGTGATACGGGTGAGGGCATACCGGACCATCTCTTGCCGAGGCTTTTTGATCTGTTCACTCAAGCCGAGCGTACCATCGACCGCTCGCAAGGCGGTCTCGGTATCGGTCTGACGATCGTCCAAAAACTCGTGGAGTTACACGGGGGCCGGGTCGAAGCCAGCAGCGAGGGTCCCGGAAGAGGCAGCGAGTTCGTCATCAGGTTGCCGGTTTCCGAAGAACTTGTGGAAGTCGGCGCTAGCGGAGAATCCCCGTCCGCTACGTTGAAAAGCGTTCATTCATGATCGGCCGGTTTCCGCCCGAACTTGATCAGGGTTAGGGCCCAAGAAAATCGACCGCGAGAAACGCGGCCCACGCCAGTCCGTGGCAGATAATAATGCCCCATAGGATTATCCTGTAGCGGGTCTTCCGTATCTTATGGCGGAAATCGTGCTGCGCAAGGAGCGCCCCCGGCCAGCCTCCCATCAACTCTATCATGTGCATGTAAAATTCCGGTATGCGCCATTGGCCGGTTATCGCGTGTTTCTTATCCAGTCCATAAAGCATAATGGCCAGGACGCTCAGGAAAACGTAAGAAAAGAACGGAATCGGATTGTATGTCCGCCAGATCAGATAGCACGACAAGAGGATGGGCAACCCGATCAAGGTCCAGAGAAATGGCGAACGCGGGGTGGCTAGGATACCCTCGGTCGGCTTTTTCGCCGTGATATCGACGCCTTTGATCGCGGCGTAGGAAAGGCGCCTCTTGCCGGGAACGTCGCTTGCCACGTTGTAGAAAATGATGTCTCCGACCTGTGGGCGCCGGCTCGTACCCTCCTCGAGTACGCTGATATGGACGAAATAGTCGTCGCCGCCCATGGATGGACGCACGAATCCGAAGCCTTTGTCATCGTTCCAAAGGACAAGGACGCCTTCCTGCAAGCGGGAATCGTCGGCGACGATCCGCCGCTTGCGGCCGGTCGTCTTTCGTTTATTGAAAGGGGCGGAGGTCAATTCAATTTGCCTTATAGAACTTTGGCATACGCCTTATTGTTACCTGTGTCATTTGTAATCGATTTTACATCTGCCGGCTCAAATCCGATTCGCGGATATGGCAAGGCCCGGCGCTTCCGAACACCGGGCCTCGACATCGCAGAATCCAAAAGGCTGGCTCCGGCTAATCCACGCGCACCTCAATCTTGCGCGGACGCAATTCGGCCCGCTTGGGAATTTTCAGAGTGAGCACGCCGTCCTTGAGTGTGGCGTCGATGTTGTTCGGTTCCAGTTCCGGACTGAGCGAGAAACTCCGGCGGTATCGCGTCGAACGGATGTCCGCATATAGCGCCTGGATGCCCTCCGGCATGTCGAAATGTGCATCACCCTCGATAAGCAGACTGTTCTTATCGACTTCTATGTTGAGTCGATCTCTCGATACTCCCGGCATGTCGGCTACCAGCGTGATGCCCTCCGCATCTTCGCAGATATCGACCGGCGGGTTCAACACCACCTGACGCTCGGGCTTTTGGACGTCGGCGGACTGCCTTGTTGCAACATCTTGTGTCTCAGCCATGATGTTCTCCTTTTGCTCATTTCACTTCGATCTGCCGAGGCTTGGCCGCCTCGCGCCGCTGTACCTTGATGTGCAGAATGCCGTTCTCGCAACGG
Organism: Methylocaldum sp. GT1TLB; assembly: GCF_051027445.1. Lineage (NCBI taxonomy): Bacteria > Pseudomonadati > Pseudomonadota > Gammaproteobacteria > Methylococcales > Methylococcaceae > Methylocaldum > Methylocaldum sp. GT1TLB. Next base: position 2,323,583 of record NZ_CP194898.1, on the reverse strand, counting down.
GCTTGGACTCGATCGGCATCCACATCTTCCGGTAGCGTGATCGCGCGCCGGAACTCGCCGTCGAAACGCTCCTGGCGATAGTAGTTGGCATCCTCTTTTTTCGGCAATTTCCGCTCGCCGGAGACGGACAGCACGTTCTGCTGGATGGAGATGTCCAGTGTCTTGGGATCGACACCCGGGGTAAACAAGTAAACGTCCACCTCGTCGGATGTGGCGCCCACATTCACCGGGGGGAAACTGCCGCGAGTGGCGGATCTGATTCCAATCGGCCAAGACCAACGGCCGAATAGATCGTCCATCTCCCGCTCCAGGCGTTGGAACTCGTCGAATAAGCTGCTCTCGAATGGCGTGGGTCTGTTGAACATAGGTCATACCTCCTTTTAAGCGGTTCAAACTCTTGCCGGCTGAAAGAACAATGGGGTCTCGGCCGCGATTTTCAAGAGATTCGGAGCGAGCGGCATACGCCAAGCCTTTCTTCGTTTGGCCTGATCGGCGCAAGGGCTCGCGGGTTTCCGGCATTGCCTGGAACTTGCCTACGGACTAAGATCACGCTGCACCCCGAATGGATTTCAGGAGTTATTCCATGCGCTCGCACTATGGATGGGTACTTTCCCTCGTTTTTTTCATTCCTTCTGCGGCTCAGCCGGCCGGTCCGAGAGACGATCGTTTCCTCGAAGGCTACGCTTCGGCCGTGCTCGACATGCGTTTCGGGCTGAGCGATGCGAAACCCAGCGTGAAAAACGGTCGGCTGGTGCTCGATCCGGATCAACTCAAAGGACGAAACCCGCAAACGGTCGCTGACGCTCTGCGTGGCATAGAGGGGTTGCAGGTCGAAGTGGGAAGACCCGGCAGCGCGTCGATTGCGGTTAGCGAGCCGATCCCCGAAACCCAGCCGGCGTCATCTTCCGAAAAACTGACGCGCTATACGGGCTGGCTTCCGCCGGCCAAGGCTTTCGAGTCGCTGATCGCCGATCCGAAATGGCCGCGTTTCTCCGCATCCGTCCAGTTTTACCAGAGCGATGAAGAACTGAACACGGTCGGTTCCGCAAACTTCGGTGCGACGCTTCCGTTTTACGGATGGGAAGGATTGGGCGCCAGTTGGCAAGTCGGACTCCAGGCCGGCGTATTTTCGATTTTCAATCTGAACGCGAGTTCTACCGATCTGGTGAACTCCGATTTCTTCGTGGCGCTGCCGGTGAGCGTCAGAACCGGCCCGTTCTCGGCCCAGGCGCGCGTTTTCCACCAAAGTTCGCATTTGGGCGACGAGTACCTGCTGCGCAATCGGGTCGATCGCATCAATCTTTCCTTCGAGGGCGCCGATCTCTTGCTCTCCTGGAATTTCGGCGATTTCTTGCGCCTCTATGGCGGTGGAGGAGGGCTGTTCCGAACCGATCCGGGCGATCTCGAACCCTGGTTTGTTCAAGGCGGATTCGAGTTGACGAGCCCCTATCCAGTATTTACCGAACTCTTGTATCCGGTCGCGGCACTGGACATTCAGGCTGCCGAAGGAGGCGATTGGGACGCCAGCTATTCGGCGCGTGCCGGCATCGAGTTTCGCAGCGCCTGGCTGGAGGGTCGGCGCTTGCAGTGGCTGTTCGAATATTTCAACGGGCGCTCGCCGAACGGCCAGTTTTTCGAAAGGCACATCGAGTATTTCGGGACCGGTCTCCATTTCTATTTCTGAACAGGAGAGACCCGCTGGGATCAATGCAGCCCCGTTTTTCCGGCAAACCAACGGGCAGCCTCCTGCGCGATATCCGAGGGAACGCTATGGCCGCCCTCGAATTCCCGGTAGACAACCTCATAGCCGGCCCGCTTCAGCTGCGGCACGATGCGGCGGCTGCATTTGTCGATAGGCAACACGGTATCGTCCGTGCCATGGGAAATGAAAACCTGCGGATTTCCGCGCTGTACGGTGGATATCATGAAGCCCGGCGAAAACGCGAGGATATGGCTGAACAAGTCACCGTTCATGACGCCCAGCGAGAGCGCATAAGACGCGCCGTCCGAAAAGCCGCCGATCGCGATTCGCGACGGATCGACCGCATAGTGGGTAAACACATGGCTCAAGACCCGATCGACTTGGGTGAGGTCTACCCCATACTCTTCGATGATCACATCCCAGGTGAATTCGTGCGATGCGGGCGCCGCCAGGATCAATCCGCAAGGATCGGCCAACTTCAAGAGAGGGGCCAAACCGTGCTGGGAATTGCCCCCGGCTCCGTGAAACAACAACACCAGCGGAAGAGCGCGGCCTCCCCGATAGCTCTCTGGAATATAGAGATGCCCGCTACGCTTGGATTCTTCGAGTCTGAGCGGTAGCAGGCCGGTTGGGGCGGACTTCTTGATCTTTATCCGCTCCGGACGCGCCGAAAGATGTCCTATTTTGCTCATTGCGATACTTTTCCTTGAATGAAGATTCCAAGGTTCGAGTGACGCTCGGGTCCTTTTGTGAGCTCCAGCCGGTCGGATTCATCTCAGCGGAAATCCGATGCTCACGCCGGTACGCATATGAACCGGACCGTATCGGACACCTGGCCCGGAAATGCCGATACCCGCGTACGGCCTCACGCTGCTACAAGCGCTAAGTAATGGCGCAACGAGGATCAGCCCTATGATCAGGATGATCGGCCTTTTGGCTGCTTTCATGATCGGACCTCTTGCTTCATCGTGAAGGCGGTATTTGCTGAATGCCGAACATCGCTCCCGACGGATCGGTCATCACGGCGACCGTTCCCGAGCGGATGTCGGGGTGCGGAGCGATGAGCACCTTACCTCCGAGACTTTCCGCGCCGGCAACAGTTCCGGCGAGATCCGAGACTCGAATGTACGGCAGCCAGGCCGCTTGTCCCCCGGCCAGGGGCTGTCTTGCGAGTCCGGCCCTCGGAGTCCCTTCGCGCTTGAAGATGAGATACGGTTGCTTGCCGCTCTCGCGCGGCCACGAGTCGACTTGATATCCCGCAAGCTCATGGTAGAACCGTGTCGCCTTGTCGAGGTCCTCGGCCCACAATTCGTCCCAAAACCAGTCGTTTTCCTCGGGTTCGATGGGCTCGGGATCGCCCCATCGGGTACGGATTACCGTCAGCGGAGCACCGTCCGGATCGCGGATAACGGCGAAACGTCCCCGTTCCGGCGCGTTCACCGGCGTCAGCGGCACGGTTCCGCCGGATCGCTCGGCCAGCTGCACCGCGCGATCGACATTCTCGACCGAAAGCAAGCTAAGCCACTGATTCGCGGGGTGCGGCGGTTCGGTATCCTTAGCCACGAGACCGGAAATCGGACGTCCGTGGTTCCAGGCAATCGAATAGTCGAAATCACCTTGAGTGGAGTCGGTAAACCGCCAGCCGAACAGGCTTCCGTAAAAACGCTTGGCGGCGGGTAGATCGTCGGTCACGAGATCGTGCCAGACAAAACGGCCGGGTTGGTGGAGCCGCGTCTCGGTGGGCGAGATTGCGGGCAACTCGACCACACGGTCGGCACAGGCCGAAAAAAGTCCGAGCGAGACGATCAGCAGGACCGGGATAATGCTTCTACAAGTGTGTTTGAAAGGTTTGTATCTGATACGACGCATCACAAACTCCTGCCAAACGACCTATGGTGCTTTCGGATTCAAGGTGCTGCCTACGGCGGCTTCTTCTATCGGATGTGAAAACCCACTAATCCACCTTGACCAACAACGCCAGCGGAAAGCCCGAAAACAATTCCGTTGCCATCAGCGGGGCCGCGCCGCCAAGCGTTACCTGTTCCCGCGTGAGGCAGTGCGCATAAGTGCCGGCGACGGCAGGCGGCAGCGTCAGGCGGGTATCGTCCCAAACCGTCCCATCGCCCAGCGGCGATAAGGCGCCGTTGCCGAGGCGCAATATCCAGCGGGGCACCGCCACCAGCACCGTGCGCGAGCCGAAGCGGCGGAGAAACGCGCACAGGTGTTCGGCTTTTTTCCCCTCGGCTTCCAGCGGATGATAGCCGCCGCGGCGGAACAAATCCGGATCCTGTTGCCGCACTCGCAGCGTTTCCCGTGTGACATACAGCTTGATTCGCCCGTCGCTCATATCGCTTTGCATCTCACCGAGTTTCGGTGCGAGCTCCGGCGCAGTCAGTCCATCCCATGCCTTGATCTCGTTCAATAAAAGCTGTCGCCGCTCATAATCCACCGGCCGACGGTTGTCCGGGTCGACCAGGCTGAAATCCCACAGCTCGTTTCCCTGATAAACGTCCGGCACGCCGGGAACGGTGAGCTTAAGCAGGACTTGAGCCAGGCTGTTGTGCAAACCTGCGCGGGTGATGCCCGACAGAAAATCGCGAAAGTCGCGGAGAAATTCGTCCTGCTCTCCGGGAGTTACGAGTTTCCGCAGAAAATCCGAGACTGCCCGTTCGTAGGGTAAATTCGGATTCAGCCAACTGCTGAACAGCTTGGCTTCTCTCATCGCCTTGACCATGTAGGCTTCCAATCTCTGCACGTAGTTCCCCGCGCTTTCCGGGTTCAGCTCTCCCAGCGGCCAGGTTCCGACCAAAGTCTGATAAATCAGGTATTCATCGTTTCTCGACGGGGCCGGATCGCCGTCGACCATGCTTTTCTTCTTCCGATTGAGCTCGCTCCAGTTACGGACGCGCGCTATCCATTCATCGGGAAGCTCCGACAACACGTCGATGCGGGCCCTCACATCCTCGGAACGCTTGGTATCGTGGGTCGAGGTGCTCAATAGGGAATGGGGCCAGAATTGGCTGCGTTCTTCGTTACGGCGATGAAAATCGGCGAGCGAAACGCCGAAATATCTGGGATCGCCACCGACTTCGTTCAAAGACACGAAACGGTTGTAGCGGTAGAAAGCCGTGTCTTCCATGCCTTTCGCCATGGCCGGGCCGGTCAGCTGCTGAAATTTCATCGCGAACGAGACGACCTGTTCCCGATACCGGTCGCTCTTGCCCTCCGCCAGAATCGTCAGCAGTTCGTCCCGGACGAAATCGAAGATCGTAAGGTCTCCCACCAGGCTTCGTTTTTTCGCGTGCTCGACCGCGAGCTCGATGTAGTTCCGATCGGTTTCGGATATCCCCCGGCCGGTTACGTAGGTTCGGTAGACCGGAAAACAAGCGATGATTTCCCGCAGTGCATCCCGCAGGCTGTTCAGGCTGTAATCGCGGGTGCGGCGGTCGCTTTCCGCGATCCGGCTCAGCCGGTTGGCGAGCACCGTGAGTTCGCTGGAAAGGGCGACCCTAAGAATCAAGCGCTTTGATTGGTAAAGCAATTCGTCGAAATCGACGGGAAAACTGCAGAAGGACCGGTAGAAGGCATCCAGCGCCTGCTCGGCCCCCGGCCAGATGAAGAGGCCGTTGACCAGGTTGGCGAAGTCGTAGCCGGTCGTGCCATGGACCGGCCATTGGCTGGGAAGGCTCTCGTCCAGAGCGAGGATCTTTTCGACCACGACGTAGAACGCCCGAGCTTCCGATGTGGCGGCGGCCTGGTCCTCGGATTCCGCGGTTTCCGTCCGGGTCAACGCCAGCACGCGATCTTGCAGCGCCCGGCAGTAGGCTCCCGGATTGTAAAGTCCGTCCGGATGGTCGATCCTGAGTCCCTGTATCTTTCCCAGGGCGATGAGGTCCAGGACGAACCGGTGGGTGGCCTCGAAGACATCCTCGTTTTCGATGGACAAGGCGGCCAGATCGTTGGTATCGAAGAATCGGCGATAGTTGATCTCGTCCGCCGCAACCCGCCAATAAGCCAGCCGGTAGGCTTGATATTCGAGAAGCTCGTGGAGCCGGTCGAAACTTGCCGGAACGCCGGGCATGCCGTTGAACTCGCTGACATTCTTGGCGATGAACTGCGAGATGTCCCGGCTGGCTGCGCACAGCCGCGCCAGATGCTGCTTGTGGATTTCTTTGTCCCGGTTGCGTTCGTTGCGCTTGTCCTTGCCGGTCTGCCAGCGGCCGGGCAGGTGGCTGAAAGCCGTTATCAGGCTCTGAAATTCCGCGAGGTGGGAATCATCCGGACTGAGCGCGGTTTTCAGCTGATCCAGCCGGTAAGCCAGAATGCGCGGATATTCCTTGGGATCGATCGGGAACCGGTGGGGCCCGTAGTAAACGGAGAAGGAACCCTCCTCGGCGTCGAAAGCGAGTTCCAGCTCTCCGCTTTCCAATGCGGTTCCGTACGGCGACCCCAAGGTGGGCAGCAGGACTTTGCCGCGCAGATAGTCTTTGACCGGCGACCAGTCGATATCGAAAAAATCGGCATGATCCGAAGCCGGTCCATTTTCGAGCACGTCCAGCCACCAGATGTTGTCGCTGCCCATGACGCCCATATGGTTGGGCACCATATCCAGAATCTGGCCCATGCCGCGCCGTGCGAGCTCGGACACGAATCGGTCGAAATCTTCCTGGCTGCCGATTTCGGGATTCAGTTCGCCATGATCGACGATATCGTAGCCATGGGTGCTGCCCGGCCGCGCTTTCAGATACGGAGACGCATAACAATGGCTGATGCCTAGGTCCTGAAGATAAGGCAGGATTTCCGTCGCCTGGCGAAAGGTGAAATCGCGGTTGAACTGCAACCGATAAGTGGCGCGCGGAATGGAAAAGCTGACGCCCCCGGCTATCGCCGTCTTGCTTTTGATCTGGGTTTTCGGAATTCCGCTGCGCCTTTCGGCCAAGGCGTGCAGCAAGGCGGTGACGGTATCTTCCTTGCGCCACTGTTCGAATTCCAGCGGCAGTTTTCGCCGCCAGTTCGGAAAATCGTCGGGCGCGCCGGGGATCACGAGCTGGTCGGCCTGCCCGAGGGCATCCTCCAGCCGCAGCAGCACGATGTCGGCCGCGGTTCGGGACAGCAGAAGATAAACCGCGCGCACCATGTCGGGCATCATATCGGGCACGGAAATCGGATGGATATTGATGTCGGCCGGCAGCAAGTCTTCCTGTTCCAGCGTGACGAGCAGGCGAGCGCGGGCGACTGCCCGGGCCACGACGGCGTCGTGGCGGGCATCTTCGGAGGCAAAGAGCTTCAATGCCGTGCGTTCGTCCAGATCGCGCCCGAGCCAGAATCCTCTGAGGGGTGGCTCGTCGATCCCGGACGTGACGATGGCCGATTCCGGCGCATATTCCCGTGTAGGCAGGAATTTTTCGGTCTTCCAGTGGGAGAACAGCGATTCGCAAGGCAGCACGCCCGCGTGTTTCAGCCGTTCCATGATGTCCGCCGGAACGGTTTCGCCGTCGGTCGCCAGCACCAGACAGCGATTGCGCTGGCTTTCCAGGGCAAGGATCCCCAGGAGGTCCTCGAAGGGAAAGGCGACATAGCTGCCGTCCTCGGAGCTCCCGCCGGCCGGAATCCAGTACTGCCGGGCCAAGTCGGTCACCTTGTGCACCAGCACGGCGCCGACATGCCGCATCGTCTGCCGCAGACTGGCGGTGAAAGGGCGGTAGGCCGCTTCTCTCAGACTCGGTGGTGTAAAGGGCGAAATGGTGGAGACGCCGCCGTCCGGGCAGGTTTCGGTCGGCGGCGAACCGAGCCGGATGCCGGGCGCATGGTAGGTTTGCTGCGACCAGACTTCCGCACCGCCCGCGGCGGCACTGAATACGAATTCCAGGCATAAGCCGATACTCAAGCCGAGCTCCGCGGCGCGGTCCCCGGCCGACTGGATTTGCTGTTCCGCCTGCCAGTAGAGATAGGCATAGTAGTCGAGCCCGGCGGCATTTTCGGCCGCAAAGCTTTGTACCTCGGGAGACGACGGATCCCTGAATTGCGCCGGCCAATCGGTCCACGCCGAATATCCGGCGCCCTCGCGGGCAAAGCGTTCGCACAGCGCGTCGAACAGCGACTGATGATAAAGAACGGGCCCGCGCGCGGACTGATAGGCGCGAAAGGCTTTTCCGCGTTTGGAAAGCTTCCGCAAATGCTTGTTGCGGAAATGAGCGAAGAGCGATTCCAGGATGCCGAGCTTTACCGCCGCCACTTCGGTATAGTCGATCAGCTCTTCGGCGCGCAGGGCGCGTAGCTGCGCCTGGAATTCCGGATCCGCGACGGCTTGCTGCACGGCCTCGGACTCGGCGAAGTCGGGAATGGCTTCGACGTCGAGGTACAGCACATTGTAAAAAAGCCGGTTGGACGGCTCGTAAGCATTGCCGATTTCCGGCTTCACCGGTTTCAGGGCTTGGAGCGGACTCACCCGGATCATCGCTGCTTCATGCTCGGCGGCGTAATCGACCAAGCCCTTGAGATCGGTAAAATCGCCGATGCCCCAGTTGCGTTGCGAGCGTACGGCGTGAAGAGCCAGCGATAATCCCCAGACCTTTTGTTTTTCTTGCAGAACCGGCGGGAGATAGCAGCGCTCAGGCGTCACGATAAGGCTCATGCTGCCTTTGAGATTTCGCTCCGCGTACTCGACCGTCAGTCGGTGATAGCCCAGAGGAGGCTGAACCGGCAGGGTGAAGGCGTAGCGCCGATAGCACTGGTCCTGAATCGCCAGCTCGCCGACCAGCGCCAACTCGGCCGGGCAGAAGTCTCCGTCCCATCGCTTTCCATCGTCGAGTTCCAGAATCCACGTCATGAGCACATGATCGAGCTGACGAGGCACGGTACAGACGATGACGCGGGAATCCTCGCCCTCGCGAACGACCTTGACCGGCGGCAGGATTCGAAGCCAATGCTCATATTCCAGCTCGGCCATGATCGCCGGCAGCCGTGCCTCGTCGCAGGCATCGATGCCCATGGCCGCCAAGAGTTCGCGCTTGGTGTCGGCGGAAACGCGGACCGTTTCGCCCCGTGAGTCGACGAACTCCGTCTCGATGCCGCAAAGGCCACACAGCTGGTCGATCGCTTTAACGACGGGCATCAGCCTTACCTAATAATCTGTGCGGCCAAGAGCCGCGCCTTATTTCCTTCTCCCTTCGGGCAGAGGTATCTACACAAGTCTCCAAAGCCGTCATTCCGGCAGGGAAGGGTTGCGACTAAAGCAACCGTTTGCGATTGGATGCCGGAATCCAGAACACACGGATGTGAGAGGCCGTTGCCGTCCTTGGCTTCTGGACCCCGGCACTCCAATCGCAAACGGTGTCTTCGGGAAGGGCGTGGCCGGCGCTCCCGGCCAGGCCGTTTGCGATTCGAGCACCGAAGCCACCCTTCCCTGCCGGGGTGACGAGTTGCGTCGATACCTTTACTCCTTGGGAGAGGGGGGGGGAGGGGCTTGGAGAAAGTGGCCCGAAGGGCTGGATGAGGGAGAGCGCGCTCTCCGGTCGCATGAGAAACCAGGCCGTTGACCAGGCGGGTATCCGGCCCGAAGGTAAGCTGTCGGTAATGTCCGGGTCGCTGACGGCTAATGCCGGATCCGAGGAAAGATCCAAGTTCGACAGCGGTTCTTCCCCAAGATTGGATAAGAGGATCAAGCTGCCGCCGTCATCCAGTTGCCAGACGACCGAAAGTCCTCGTGCGCCGAAGAGCTTGAAGTGTGGGCGGCCGGCGCTTATTTGTTTCAAAAGCGGGACGATTTGCTCGCGGCGGACCGCCAGTAGGGATTGGTAGAACGACTGCCATTCCCGATGTTTCGGAATCTCCAGTGCGGCCCAGTCCAATTTCGAGTTGAAGAAGGTCGAGGGGGCGGAAGGATCGGGAATCCGTTGTCGGAGCTCCGGGGCGGCGAATCGTCCGAAGCGGGCGAATTCGTTGCGTCGGCCTTCCGTCACCGCCTGGGCCAATTCCGGTCCGAAGTCGCAGAAATATTGGAACGGCGTCGGACAGGCGAATTCCTCGCCCATGAACAGCAAAGGCGGGGAAGGCGCCAACAGCAACAGCGTCACCGCCGCTCGGAGTGGGCGGGTTTCCACCAGATCGGAGAGACGCTCGCCGAATGCGCGGTTGCCGACCTGATCGTGATTTTGCAGAAAGGGGACGAACGCGGTGGGCGGAAGATCGCGGCTGATTTCGCCGCGCCGGCGGTTGTCGCGATACGGCGAGGCTTCCCCTTGATAGGCGAAGCCTTCGGTCAGGGCGCGTCCCAAGTGTTTCAGGGGCGCGTCGGCATAATCGGCGTAATAGCCGTCGGTTTCGCCCGTCAACAAGAGGTGCAACGCATGATGCAGGTCGTCGTTCCACTGCGCGTCGTACTGCCGGGGCGAACCGTCGGCCTCGCGCGCGAGATAATGCGCGGCGTTGTCGTCGTTTTCCAGTACCAGATGGACGTGCCGGCAGCTTCCGGGGCCGGCGCGAACCCGCTCCGCCAACTCGTCCAGAATATCCGGACGCGAATCGTCGATGATGGCGTGAACCGCATCCAGCCGCAGTCCGTCCAGGTGATATTCCTCCAGCCAGTACAAGGCGTTGTGAATGAAAAAATCGCGCACGGTGCGACAGTTCTCGCCGTCGTAGTTGATCGCGCTGCCCCAGGGCGTATGGTGCCGGTCGCTGAAGAACGGTTTTCCGTAGACATACAAGTAATTGCCTTCCGGCCCGAAGTGGTTGTAGACCACGTCGAGGAATACCATGAGGCCCTTGTGATGAGCGGCCTGGACGAACTCCTTCAGATCGTCCGGCGTTCCGTAGCTGGCATCCGGCGCGAACGGCAGGACGCCGTCATAGCCCCAGTTCCAGCGGCCGGGAAAAGCCGCGATCGGCATCAGCTCGATCGCCGTGATGCCTAGCGAAGCCAGGTAGTCCAGTTTGTCTTGCAGTGCCCGAAAGCTTCCTTCCGGGGTGAAGGTGCCGACGTGCAGTTCGTAGATCACGGCTTCTTCCCAAGGCCGTCCGGTCCACTCCTCATCGGTCCAGCGGAAGCCGGCCGGATCGATCACCTGGCTGGCGCCGTGCACGTCCGAAGGATTGAAACGCGAGGCGGGATCCGGAACGGCGAGGCCATCGTCCAGCCGAAACCGGTAACGGCTGCCGGCCGCCGCTTCAGTTGTCATGACCTCGAACCAGCCGTCGGCTCGCTGCTGCATAGTCAAACGTCGCTCCCTCTCGTCCGTTCCGAGGATCAAGTCCACGCTCTTCGTTTGCGGCGCCCAGAATCTGAAGCGCACGCCGTCTTCCGTGATTTCCGTGCCGAATGGCATTGAGTGTTTTCGAATCATCGTTCCGATTTGGGTGTTTCCCTTCGAGTTATCCGGTAATAGGCTGGGATAGGCGGCAGCGTTCCCGGCAAACGGCTGAGTTGTTGTCTTGGCCAACCGAGTCGATAAGGAGTCGCTGACGCGACGGTTGTTTTGAATGTGGGTTTCCGAACCCACGGTCGGGATACTTTCTTTTGCTTGGCCAAAAGAAAGTATCCAAAGAAAAGGCCACCCGATTGCCGCTTGTCTCCTCCGCTTCTCGCTTTCGTCGGGAGGCGATCAAAGGGACTCCTGTCCCTTGATCGCCGCGATTCATCCATGAATCGCCCCTCCGGGTTATTCCCGCCGAAAGCTGCGGTGCTCGGCGCGGCAAACGGGAGTTAGAGTAATTTAAAAATTGACTGTGGGCGTTTTTTGCCCCGTATGGTGCGCCCGAGCATCGACGCCTTGAGCCGGAACCGCCCGAAGGGGCGCGGCACGATGCCGCGCGGCAACAAAGGCACATGGAAGTGCCTTTTGTTGCCCCCGGCTCAAGGCGTCGACGCGCAGGATCAGCGCGCCATCCGGGTGTCCTTTCTTTTGGGTCCTTTTCTTTGGACAAGCAACGAAAAGGACCTCGGCTGTGGGTCCGACAAACCGGCAGGACAGCCGGTTTGCACGGCTTCGCCGCCCGATAGGGCGAGGCCTAAGGATAGGCCGAGTGAAACCCACATTCAAAACAACCGTCGCGTCAGCGACTCCTTACCATCGAATTGGTTGCTACAGCGAACTCAGCCGCCGGAAACGCTGTGTCCTTCAACCGGGCTCTGCGTTCCCGGCCAACACCACCGATTACTGCCCTCTAACCCGAATCGCCCCCGCCAGCTCGATGCGTTCTCCCGCGGCGTGCAGCACGCTCACCATCAGAGTGAGGTACTCCCGAAGGTGGCGGGTGATCAGGAAGTTTTCGCGTACGAACTCCCGCGCTTTATTGCCCATTTCCTCGATTTTGTGCCGGTCGTGGAGCAGGTAGCGGATGCGCAGGGCCGCGCCTTCCGGGGTATTGACCAAAAAGCCGGTGTGATGGTCGATCACCTGGAGCCGAATACCGCCGGTATCTCCGCCGATGACCGGTTTGCCCTTCCATAAGGCTTCGGTGACCGTCAGGCCGAAGCCCTCGCGAAGCGATTTCTGCACCACCAGATCGGCAGCCCGCTGCAATGCATTGATGGTGCGGTGGGCGTCGGGCGGAAGGAGCAGGACATGTACATCGGAGTCGCCGTTCGCCGCCTGCCGCGCTTCGGCCAAAACGGCGTCTCCTTCGGGATCGTCGGTAGCGGAACCTCCGGCCAGAACCAGCTGAATGTCCCGCAGGAAATGCTTGGCGATTCGGTATGCTTCAATTACGCCTACCGGGTCCTTGAACTGGTCGAAGCGAGAGACCTGAACGATGATGGGGCGCGTCCGGTCGATACCGAAGCGCTCGCAGACGCTGTCGATCTCGCCTTCCGGCAGATCGACATTCTTGTCGCTCAAGGGATCGATGCTGGGCGGAATCAGGTATTGCGAGTGGGGCAGGGGCTGCACGAACGCGGCGAGCGAGAAAACGCTGGCGTCAAACCCGGCGACGAAGCCGCGGAGATAACGCCAGATTACGCGGTTCGGCCGATTGATATCGATATGGCAGCGCCAGATCCATTTGCCCTTGCGCTCGGGAATATATCTCAGCAGCGGAGCGGGCTGCGGATCGTGAATGAAAACGATGTCGGCATCGCTTAGAATCGGGCGCAGCTGTTCGGCGTTAAAGGCGTTGGTCTCTTCGAAGTTCCGCAGCCAGTCGTTGGGCATGTTCACCATTTTGCCCTGGAGACCATTGTGAAAACTCTTGGTGCATTGATAAAACACCGCATTGCCGGTGATCACTTCCCAGTGGGTTTCGATTCCGAGCTCCCGCATCAGCGGCACGTGTTTTTCCAGAATCTCCGCGACGCCGCCGCCGAGCCGGGTCGAGTTGACGTGGACCACGCGTTTGTCCCGCAGCGTTCCCGCGAGCTGATGCAGCTGATCGATGACATCCTGACCGACGACCTCGGCGTACGACTCCAACAGATTAGCCACGGCCCACCTCGCACAGGCAACCGGAGAACACGCGCGCCAATTCTTCGCGGAGACTGGTCAGCGAGGTAAAGTAGGGATCGATCTTGGCCAGACATTGACAGAGGCTTTCATAGCGTCCGTCGAAAGACTCCAGCCAGTTCCGAAAGTCATCCAGCCGGTTCTCGTTGCGCCGCTTGGCGTCGATGAAGTGATAGAAAATGCTGCTTACCGACATTTGTCCGATCCGGGCGGCAAGCTTCTCCGGGGTGAAAAACTGGAGATCGGTGCGAAAAACGACGGTGAGCGCGCGAATAAACTCGAACTGCTGATCCGGTTGCGCCCATGCCAGAACCTCGCGTTCATCCAGCCGCTGCTCGATGATCTCGATCAGCTCCTGGCGCAATTCGTCGAGCGTGTCATAACTGTTGGGATCGACGACGCTCAGGCGCTCGGCGAGCACCTTGTCGTGCAAAGCATGCCTGGACCAGGCGGCGAAGTCGTTGCTGTATTCGGGCTCGTCGAAGCGGGGATGGAGCAGATTGCCCCAGAAGTGAAAATAAATGCTCCCGGGATGAATAGCCAATAGCTGATCGCGCAGTTCCTTAAGGTTCTGTGCCCGTTTACCGGTCGCGATAGCCAATAGGGCGCAATCATTGACTATGAAAGGCATCGATCCGCTGGCGACGTTCTCCATGGCGATCTCTGGCTTGCCCATCGTTTGCGTACAATTCTCGAGCACCATAGCCAGCTTGGCGGTATTTGTAAATCCGTGAAAGTCGGGGTATGTCTTTTCAGCATCGGCAGGCCGGGAATAACACCTTTTCCCGCTGCGCGACGGGATAACGCAGTGGATTTGACACGCCCGTTCGTTGTCCCTGTGTTACAGTTTTAATCCTACGTACCGGTTCGTTGACAAGGCCTGGTTCGGGGAGTTTAAGCGCATGCTGGGGAGACGACACGATGTCGAACAATACGGACAAGACCACGCTGAGAGAGAATGCCGAAGCCGAGCTCGACAATAAGCTTGAACCGGCCGCACCTACGGACGTCGATGAGCAAACTCCGCAGCAGGAGCGTCAATCGCTACACGAGTTTCAAGTCCGCGCGCTGGAATTGGAAGCCGAAAACCGGAAGCTGAAGGAGGCGCTGGAGGCGCTGGAGGAGTCCCGCGACCACTACGCAAACCTTTTCGATTTCGCTCCGGCGGGTTATTTGACCTTGGATGAACACGGCGTGATCAAGGAGATCAATCTGACCGCCGCCGGCATGCTGGCACGGGAGCGCCCGGCCCTAATCGGGCTTCCGTTCGTTCGCTTTATCGCCAAGGCAGATCAAAAAAAGTTTTCGAATCATCTTTCGCAAAGTCGATGCGAGCGGCGGAGCCTCACCACGGAGCTCCGTCTAGTCGGAAAGGGCGGTTGGCATCTTCCGGTGGAAATGCATACCTCATCGATGCGGGATAGCCGGCACTATGTGTTTTACCGCACGGTGCTGACCGACATCAGCGAACGCTTGCTGGTGCGAACGGCCTTGGATCAGTCGCGCCGGCAGCTCGAACAGAATGTTTCGGAACGGACGGCCGCTCTGCAAGAGAATCGGCAACTGGAGGCCGAGGTCGCCGAACGGAAGCGGCTGGAAGCCGAGTTGCGGCAACGCATGCAAGAACTGGCCGATGCGGACCGGCACAAGGACGAGTTCATGGCCATGCTGGCGCACGAACTGCGCAATCCCCTGGCGGCCATCGTCAATGCGACCGAGTTGATGCGACGCAAGCCTTCGGGCCATCAGCACCTGTATGACTGGGCCTGCCGGGTGATCAAAGATCAGACCGCGCATCTCGCCCACCTTCTGGACGACCTGCTGGACGTGGCGAGGGTCACGCAGGGAAAGATCGTATTGGACCAGGCGACGATCGATCTGAGGACCGTCGTGTCCCAAGCGGTCGAAGCCAATCGGGCCCTGCTCGAGGATCGCCGGCATCGCCTGAACGTGCGTGTTCCGCCCGAGCCGGTTTGGGTGCAGGGCGATAGCACGCGTTGCGTCCAGATCGTCGGCAATCTGATTCACAACGCCGCCAAATTCACCGAGGTGGAAGGCGAGATCGAGGTCGTCCTCGACACCGAAGCCGACGATGCCGTGGTGCGGGTTCGCGACAACGGCACCGGCATTTCCACCGAACTCTTGCCCCGGATTTTCGAGCCGTTCACCCAGGAAGACCGCTCGCTGGCCCGTTCACGCGGCGGCTTGGGAATCGGTCTGTCGCTGGTCAAGAAACTGGTGGAGCTCCATCACGGCCGGGTGGAGGTGGCCAGCCAAGGCCCCGGTCAGGGCAGCGAATTCACGGTCCGCTTGCCGTGGATGAAAACGCATTTGTCCAGCCGGAAACACAGCGAGAAGGTCCAAGATTCAGGTTTGTCCGCGGCCGATCAATATGTCCTGGTGGTCGACGACAATGTGTCTTCGGCCGATTCCTTGTCGACCTTGCTCGGGGCGTATGGGTATCAGGTTCAGGTCGCCTACGACGGCAAAGAGGCGCTCGACCGGGGCAGGGAGCGAGCGCCCGATGTCGTGCTGCTGGATATCGGTATGCCGCAGATGGACGGGTATGAAGTGGCTCGGCGCATGCGGGAAGATCCACGGCTCACGGGAACGCGCTTGATCGCGATCTCCGGCTATGGCCAGGAAGAGGACCGGCAGCGCTCGCGCGAAGCCGGCTTCGACCACCATCTGGTCAAGCCGGTGGACATCGATGTCTTGCTGGATTTGCTCGGCAGCAGGCAGCCGTAGGTCAACAATCCTTTGTCGACAGATTTCGTAGGGCGGATTAGGCGCACTCCGGCATAGGCTGGATGTTGAACACCGCGTTCTGCGTGCGCCGTAACCCGCCAAAACAACGCCCCGTGTCCTTGCCGTTCGCTTCGGTGGGTTACGGTGCGCGCCTGAATCGGTGAGTTACAGTGAGTAAAGAAAACAATGCCAGTATTACCCGTCATTCCGGCAGGGAGTGCCGGAATCCAGAGGCCAAGGATGGCCTGCCCTCTACGTCCTTGTAACCTGGACCCCGGCAGTCCCAATCGTAAACGGGCCTTTAGTCGGCCCCTTCCATGCCGGGGTGACGATGTGGTTTGACTTTCGTTACGAACAGTAAGTACAGGTTGTCGGGGCGCACCTAACCCACCCTACCATGGGCTGATAGAGTACTCCCGTATCGCGCCGCATGGTCGGCGGCACAAATACGCCGGAATACGCTGCGGTAGGTCAACTCTCCGCCGAATATCCCACGATGCGGCCGCTATCCAGGCGGATCAAGCGTTCGCAGCGGGAAGCCAGGGTTTCGTCGTGGGTGACCAGAACCAGCGTGGTGCCTTTCTCGCGGTTCAGCTCGAACAGCAATTCGATAACGGTCCGGCCGGTATTGCTGTCCAGATTGCCGGTAGGCTCGTCTGCGAACAGAATTTTCGGTTCGGTGACGAAAGCCCGCGCCAGCGCGACGCGCTGCTGTTCGCCCCCCGAGAGCTGCCGCGGATAATGCTTGAACCGGTGGCTCAGGCCGACCCGTTCGAGCATGGCAAGACTGCGGAGCCGGGCCTCGTCGCCGGCACCGGCCAGTTCCATGGGGAGCATGACGTTCTCCAGTGCGGTCAGATTGGGAAGAAGCTGGAACGACTGGAATACGAAACCGACATACTCGCTGCGGAGCCGCGCCCGGCCGTCTTCGTCCATATCGGTGAGGCAGGATCCCGCGAGCCAGATGCGGCCCGAAGAAGGTAGATCGAGGCCGGCCAGAAGGCCGAGCAAGGTCGATTTGCCCGATCCCGAAGCGCCGACGATGGCCAAGGTTTCTCTCGGTTTGATCGAGAGGTCGACTGCTGTCAATATATCTAGCCGACCGTCCGCCGTCGTGACGTGTTTGCCGAGATTCTCCGTTCGAATGACGAATTCCGCGTCGATATCCTCCAACGCACCGATCTGCTCCTGTGTCATGCGAAAACTGTTGTTATCCTTCATTTTCCTCGTGTTGCCGGGATTGTGTCAGGCAAAAACCGTTCTTGTTCTCGGCGATAGTATCAGTGCCGGGTATGGTTTGGAAAAGATAGACCACGGCTGGGTGGCTATGTTGCAGGAGGCGGCGCGGCCGCTTGGCGCCGAGGTCGTGAACGCCAGTATTTCCGGCGAGACGAGCGCCGGCGGCCTTGCCCGGATCGACGAGCTTCTTCGTCGGCACCGGCCGACCGTGGTGATACTCGAACTCGGCGCCAACGACGGTTTGCGCGGGCTTTCGCCCAAGCAGCTGGAAGCCAACCTGAGCGAAATGACCGTCCGCTCCAAGGCCGCCGGTGCCGAGGTATTGCTGCTCGGCATGAAGATACCGCCGAACTATGGCAAGCGTTACGCCGACCTTTTTCGGAATGTCTTCCACCGGGTCACCGAGACCCACGATACGGCGTTCGTGCCGTTTCTTCTGGAAGGCGTCGGCGGTCAAGACCATTTGATGCAGGCGGACGGCCTGCATCCCAATCGCGAGGCTCAGGCGATCCTGTTTCGCCAGGTTTGGGACAAGCTGGAGCCGATGCTCGCCCGTTAAGCTCTGAATTTGCGACCGTCTGCGGTCTCTACGTGACGGTCCTCCATACGTGATCCAATAAGGTTCGTTTTCTTTATCACCGACATGATTACATCGTTAGAAGCATTCATCGCCAAAATCAAGCAATGCCAGCCGGTCGCCTTCAAAGAAAGCATCGACGTCATCGGGCAATATTACGATTATCGGCCAACCCGCTTTACCAACGGTCTGGCTGATAACCGGGTGGTCAACGAACCGGGGAGCAACGAAGGTTCCTGCAAGATTTTCTATTTCGGCCGGCTGCACGGGTTATCCGAGAAAGAGACTCTGGCGCTGTTCGGCGAGCATTACGTCGAAGTGCTGTCGAACCCGAACGGCGAAAGCCACAAGAACATCAGAACCTTCATGCAGTGCGGATGGCCTGGAATCACCTTCGACGGCGAAGCTTTGGTTCGAAGATCGCCGGATCGCAGTGCGTGATGAGAGGGGACGAAAGCGGGGTCCCCGCCGGCGCGCTTTTCACCACGGCGTAGTGGTATGGATCGGGAAGCCGCCTCGTACGCCCGAAATGTAGAACTTATAGGATGGGCTGAGTGTGCGAAGTCCATCGTTCGCGATCGATGCCTGTCCTGAGCCCCGTCGAAGGGCGCTTCGTTCCACAGCGCATTCATTTTATGAACTTTCCGCCACGGTACGGCAGAGCGGGCTGGAAAGCCGTTCCCGGCCGAGGAAAATGTAGGCCGGAATAAGTCGTAGGTCGACAATCATTTGCCGACGACCGTGCGCAACGCCATTGATGGATCTGGGAGGGAGGCGGCCGCCCGATTTCGGCGCGCGCCTCGGCGGCGGTCGTTGTCCTGCGCCGTATCCCGTCGTCTAGTTTCATCGAATGAATTGTTGTTTAATCCGAACGCTTTGCCCGCATATGCTGTCAAAAGCCCGTTTTCCCTAGATTTTTTCCGGAAATTCCGGTGCCATACCGAAACATCGTTGGAGAGTTTTATGCTGATTTTTTTCAAGAGCCTAGTGGCCCTCTCGATATTGATTTTTATCGTCGGGCTGATTAAACCGAAATGGATTCTATTCTGGATGAAGCAACCGGATCGTCTGATAGCCACCTCGGTGGGCTTGCTGCTGTTCATGGCGTCGTGGACCGGGATCGCCAAGCTGACCTTGAAGCCGAAGGCTCCTCAGGCGGTACAGCATTCGGAGCGGTCTGTCGACGAGCAGAATACTTTGCAGTTGGGGCGTTGAGGGTTCGGCAGCTGTTATCGTGCCGTGCCGTTATCGTTTCTCGCCCTCCTTTGCAGCCAAATAGCTTACTGCGGCTTCCGCCACGGAATGGTTACTCGGTCTGATCAGTTTATTAATCAGGCCCGTAAATACCCTCCCGGTATTTACGGGCCGCCGCCCAGGCCGGTACACGCTTAGGCTTGGGCTCGCGCGGCTTGTCGCCGCGCTAAGGAAACCCTGCCCCGGATTACCCCGGCCTATGTTTATAGGCCGGGGTAATAATCAACGATACGGCCGCGCCGATCCGAGGCTATGGTGCCGGAGGTAAGTCCGCGACCTGGCCCCGTTTACCACCGCATTCGTTGCAGACCAGCACGGTGAAGTATGTTGGCGGCGATTTCTTCCACCGACATGGTCGAAGTATCTAAGTAAGGAATTCCCGCTGCTTGGAACAGCCCGTCCGCAGCGCGGATTTCATTTCGACATTGTTCGAGAGAGGCGTAGCGGCTTCCGGGTCTTCGTTCTTCT
Source organism: Methylocaldum sp. GT1TLB (assembly GCF_051027445.1). Lineage (NCBI taxonomy): Bacteria > Pseudomonadati > Pseudomonadota > Gammaproteobacteria > Methylococcales > Methylococcaceae > Methylocaldum > Methylocaldum sp. GT1TLB. Next base: position 2,304,157 of record NZ_CP194898.1, on the reverse strand, counting down.
CTGAGCTGATGTAGGCGTTCCGGATTCATGGTCAGACCGAACAGCCGCTCGCGGTGCTTCCGTAGATTGGATGGCAGCCCGGAAAGATTCAGGTCCTCCTCGGTCAAGGGATAGTTGGCGGCCTTGATGCCGTAGTGCAGGGCGAGAAACAGGCTGGCCGGGGTTTTTCCCGAGCGTGAAACCCCGACGAGAATGATGTCGGCTTTGTCGTAAGCGTCGACGCCGATGCCATCGTCGCAATCGATGGCAAATCTCAGAGCTTCCACGCGCCCCCGGCCCAGAGCCGCATTGCCCAAGCCGTGGGCCCGTCCGATCGCTTGGGCGGACGGCTGTCCGAGCGCCGTTTCCATGCGATCGAGAAAGGCTTCGAAAAGATCGAATACCACGGCTTCGCTGCGTTCCAATATTTGACGAAGATGATCGTCGGTCAGCGTACTGAACACCAGCGGCGCTTGTCCGTCCCGGGCAAATGCGTCGGCGATGCGCCGGCACGTGTCTATCGCCTTGGCTTCGCAATCGACGAAAGGCTGGGTGACGCGTTCGAACGTGACGGTCTCGAACTGGCTCAAGAGACTCCGTCCGAAGGTCTCGGCGGTGATGGCCGTGTGATCGGATACGAAGAAGACGGTGCGTTTCATGCTTTTCTTACCATGCCGGGTGGATTCCCATAGAATACTGAATTCGAACGCAGGAAGCTTGTGAAAGGGCCGCGGCGCATCGCAAGCTCTCGGCAACTATTACGGGGTGTCCGATGAACGAATACGTGGTTTGGTTCGATGCTTTGGGAATGGACGATGTGGGGCGCGTAGGCGGCAAGAATGCCTCGCTCGGCGAAATGATCAGCCGGCTTTCCGAGGCGGGCGTCACGGTACCCGACGGTTTCGCCACCACGGCCGAAGCGTATCGGGATTTTCTCGCTCAGAACGGCCTCGACCGACGCATCTGGGCGGAACTGGACCGGCTCGACGTTGATAACGTCACGGCGCTGGCGCGCGCGGGCGACACCATCCGCCAGTGGATCATGAACACACCTTTTACCCCCGAACTGGAAAAAGCCATCACGGAAGCTTACCGCCAACTGGCCGGCGAGTCCCCGAAGGAGTTTTCCGTGGCCGTGCGCTCCTCTGCCACGGCGGAAGATCTTCCGACGGCGTCGTTCGCCGGGCAGCAGGAAACCTACCTCAACGTGCAAGGCCTGGACGGCGTGCTCCGGGCGGTCAAGCAGGTTTTTGCCTCGCTTTTCAACGACCGGGCCATCGCCTATCGCGTGCACCAAGGCTTCGAGCACCGCAAGGTATTATTGTCCGCCGGCGTGCAGCGGATGGTGCGCAGCGATCTCGCCGCGAGCGGCGTGATTTTCACCCTGGATACCGAATCGGGTTTCCGCGATGCCGTTTTCGTGACTTCGAGCTATGGCCTCGGCGAAATGGTGGTGCAGGGCGCGGTCGATCCTGACGAGTTCTACGTCTACAAGCCGTCTCTCGCGGCCGGAAAATCGGCAGTGCTGCGCCGCAGCCTCGGCAAGAAAGCCGTCAAGATGATTTACGACCCCGCCAAATCCGTGGTCACCGTCGACACGCGCGAAGAGGACCGGCAGCGGTTTTCCGTCACCGATCAGGAAGCGGAAGAGTTGGCGCGGCTCTCGGTGCGCATCGAACAGCATTACAAGAGGCCCATGGACATCGAATGGGCCAAGGACGGACTCGACGGCCGCCTCTATATTCTCCAGGCCCGGCCGGAGACGGTGCAAAGCCGCGTCACGCGCGAGATGGAGCGCTATCGGCTCAAGCAGAAGGGTAAGGTGCTGGCCGAAGGCCGCAGCGTTGGGCACCGCATCGGCAATGGGCTCGCCAAAGTCATCGCCAGCGTGTCGCAGATGGATCTGGTGCAGCCGGGCGACGTGCTGGTGACCGACATGACCGATCCCGATTGGGAGCCGATCATGAAAAGAGCCAGCGCCATCGTCACCAATCGCGGCGGGCGGACCTGCCACGCGGCGATCATCGCCCGCGAGCTCGGCATTCCCGCGGTCGTCGGCTGCGGCGACGCCACCCGCAAGATCCAGCGCGATACCATGGTCACCGTCTCTTGCGCCGAAGGCGATACCGGTTACATCTATCAGGGCGAACTGCCCTACGAAGTCAGCAAGGTCAACTTGGACGAGATGCCCAAGCTGCCGGTCAAGCTCATGATGAACGTGGCCAACCCGGAGCGCGCTTTCGCCTTTTCCGCGCTGCCGAACGACGGCGTCGGCCTGGCCCGGCTCGAATTCGTCATCGCGCGGACCATCGGTGTTCATCCGAAAGCCTTGCTCGAATACGAGCGCCAGCCGGCCGAGTTGCAGCAGGCGATCCGCGAGCGCATCGCCGGTTATCGCGATCCGGTGAGTTTTTATGTCGACAAGCTGGCCGAAGGCATCGCCATGATCGCCGCCGCCTTCGCGCCCAAGCCCGTGATCGTCAGGACCTCGGACTTCAAGACCAACGAGTACGCCAATCTTCTGGGCGGTAAAGCCTACGAGCCGAACGAAGAAAATCCCATGATCGGTTTCCGCGGCGCCTCGCGTTATGTGGACGACTCATTCCGTGACTGCTTCGAGCTGGAATGCCGCGCCTTGAAAAAGGTGCGCGAGGACATGGGGCTGGAGAACGTCTGGGTCATGATTCCCTTCGTGCGCACTTTGGACGAGGCGCGCGGAGTCGCCGAGCTGCTCCAGCGCTTCGGCTTGCCGCGCGGGGTGAACGGGCTCAAATGGATCATGATGTGCGAAATTCCCTCGAATCCCTTGCTGGCCGACGAGTTCCTGCAAATCTTCGACGGCTTCTCCATCGGTTCCAACGATCTGACCCAGCTCACCCTGGGCATAGACCGCGACTCCGGGCTGGTCGCGGGGGGCTTCGACGAGCGTAACCCGGCGGTCAAGGCGCTCATCCGCCAGGCCATTCAGGCCTGCCGCAAGCATGGCAAGTACATCGGAATCTGCGGACAGGGGCCGTCCGATCATCCCGACCTCGCTCGCTGGCTGCTGGACGAAGGCATCGAGAGCTTGTCCCTCAACCCGGACACCGTGGTCGAGACCTGGATGTTTTTGGCCGGGAATAACGTCGGTTGAGTATCGAGGAGGCTGACAACCGCCGGATTTTCAATTAAAATGCCGCGTTTTCGGAGAGATGGCCGAGTGGTCGAAGGCGCACGACTGGAAATCGTGTATACGGCAAAACCGTATCGAGGGTTCGAATCCCTCTCTCTCCGCCAATCATAGAAACCGAAGGCGTTCGGTGAAATCCGGAAAACCCGCGAGTCACAAGGCTTGGCGGGTTTTTTGTTGTCCGGAGACGTTCGGCAGGGAACGCTTGAACCAAATCGCTTGTCATGCGAGGCCGTCACCCCGACACTCCCCCCAAATTGGCCAGTGAAGCCCCTAAGGAGCCGCCGATAAACGGTGCCAACATAGCGATTACCTGGGGTAATTGACGCATGGGTTCCCGCGATATACCGAAAGTCTGGAGATAACTCCACAGTTCCTGATGTTCGGATGTGGGAAAGTTTCGATTGAACTCGCGCTTGGCGCGCGCGTACAAGGCCAAAGTGCAGGGGATATACAAGGCGATGACCATCAGGGAAAAAACCGCACCCCAGTACATGCTCAAAGTCAGCGACCAATTGACGAATTCCTCGGTCAGTTTTCCCTGCCCCAAGAAGACCACCGGCCACCGCAGCCAGGCGAGCATATGCAAGACGCCGATCAACAGCATCGCAGAACCCAAATTGACCGCGTTTTTTAGGTGGCTAAAACGCGCTTCGATAAAATGCAGGACTTCATCCGGAGGCAGTTCCTCGAACGGAGCCATGGAACTGCTTCCGGCCAGAATGATCGCGAAAGGCACCACGGTCGCGATCAGATTGACCACGCTTACTAGTCCGAGAATAACTCCGAGCTGCAAGGGTGAAAAATAGCCTGACGCCTCAAGTACCCCGTAGGTCAGTCGAAAAATCGCGGTTACACCATTTTCGCGGAGAGTACCAAAAACGAAGTAGGCGACGGACAGGATTCCGAGGAGACCTATGATTGCACCGAAATACCTGAAGCATTGACGACTCAGGTTGAGGCGAATCGTATGAATGCTGACGATCATCACGGCAACTGCAATGGCGTAATAGACAATTACAGCCGTCAGCCACACCGTTCGCGCACGTAGCTCGGACAATTCCATAACGATGCCGCGGTCGAACGCTGAAATCTGACGGGCCAACTTGCCGGGGATCGTCGACAGTCCGAACCCGCCCAATTCGAATACTACGATAGCCGTCAGCAAAACCCCGACCGGGGCAAAGGCGAAAAGAAGACATCCGAACTCCTGCTTCGTCGCAGCATCGGGAAGAAAAAAACGCTTTCTCATGGCTTTGGCCCCCAGCCGATGTCCTTCTCCGCCAGGAACGCACCGGGTAATGACGGTCGTGGCAGAACGACGATCGTTTAGATGTGAAATTTACATTGTACGAGTCTGTCAGGCGGTCGATTCCTTCGCCCACGGTCGGTCGCCGCAAATAGCCCCGACCCGCCGACCATGACGTGTAGCCTATTTCGGGAAGCTCGGATAGAGCGACGCCGAATTCAGGGAGCTTGCCGCCCTACGCGTCCAGCATTCCAATATATTTCAGCCGGTTGATTTCCGCAGATGATGGGAGATTTTCGACAAACGGTCCAGGGGGCGGTCTCTACCTGATCCGAGTGTTTGAGCTCTTGGTCTATTACTCGAAGAGTCGCTATTTCGGTGCTGCACGGTTTCCATTAGCTAATCCGTTTGCCGACCCGTTAACGTCGGGAAAGGATTCCCGACCTACAATAGCCTAAGGCGCTATACCACATCGGAAAATGCACTAGCGTGGCGCGTGTGCCGCCATGGGCAGTATCTACAAGAACGGTTAAAGCAGCTCCCGAATGACCGGATAATCCGAGTAAAGCCGCTGGCGAAAGGTTTCGATCGCGGCCTCGCTTCGCTCGGTGCGCGGGATGTTTACCGGAATGTCGCCAATCACCGAAGCCGGACGCGACGACAGGAATATCAGCCGATCCGCCAGTTCGATCGCTTCGCGCAAGTCGTGGGTGACGAACAGGACCGTGTGCGGACGCTCTTGCCAAAGTGCCACGACCAGTTCGCGGACACGGCGGGCCGTGGGCGGATCGAGCGATACGAACGGTTCGTCCATGAGCAAGAGATCCGGATTGACGGCGAAGGCCCGCACCAGGGCCACACGGCGGCTCATGCCCAGCGAGAGCCGTTCCGGGTATACATCCTGCGCGTTGGCGAGTCCGACTACGTCGAAAAGATGATCGATATAGGCGGGATCGGCCTCTTTGGGAAGGGCCAGCTCGATGTTTTCCCGCACCGTCCGCCACGGAATGAGGCGCGGATTTTGAAAGACATAACCGATGTGCGGTTTTCCGGTTTCGGTTCCGATTCGGACCGTGCCTTCATAATCCCGGTCCAGTCCGGCTGCTATATTTAGTAGCGTAGTTTTGCCGCAGCCCGATGGGCCGACGAGACAGGCGAATTCGCCGGATCCGAGTATGATGGACAGATCCTGGAGTATAGCGGGTGCTCCCGTTTCTCCTTTGGGCCGATAGGTTTTTCTGACTATCTCGATTTGAACCGCGGTCATCGGCGCCACCGTTGGGCATGGCGATCGAGAGGCTTGAGGAGGCCGATCTCGATCAGTTGAATTACGACGACGAAGGCGATGGTGTAGGCGAGGATGGCGGAGACGTTGAACATCTGGAAGAACAGGTGCAGTTGAAAACCCATGCCGTTGCTGCGTCCGAGCAATTCCACGACCAGAATGATCTTCCAAATCAGCGCGAGCCCGGTCCGCGAGGCGGCGATGAAGAACGGGTACAACTGCGGCCAGACGATGTGGCGCAGCGTTTTGTACCGGCCGAACCGATACGCTTCGGCCATCTCCAGGAGATCTCGGTCCAGCGTCCGTGCGCCTTCCCGCACGGTCACGACGACATTGGGCAGCTTATTGATGACCACGGCGGCGATGGCGGCGCTCTCGACCAGCCCGAACCAGACGTAACACAGGATGATGATCACCAGAGCCGGAATGTTCAGAAAAAACACGAGCCAACTGTCGAAAAAACGATCCAGTTTTTCGTGCCGGCCCAGCAGGATACCCAAGGCAGTCCCCATACTCATGGCCAAGACGAAACTGACGGCCAGCCGCGCCAGCGTCACGCCGAGATGGTAGGGCAGCGCTCCGGAGCGGACTTCGGACAGAAGCACTTCGGATACCTCCAAGGGAGACGGCAACAGCGGCGTTCCAAAGGCGATTGCCGCGGCTTGCCAAAAGGCGACCAGCGCCGCGATCGAGGTTATCGGGTAGAAAAAAGCGGCGCGCATGTCGGAAATAGCGGCAAATGGACGTGAGAAACGACTGATTACAACTGACGTGTTATTTTAAGGGTTCGGCGGTGTCAGTGGTAAACAATCCGCCTTCTTTGAGGAAAATTAGAGTTTTTTCGAAAACGATTGCGGAACCATGACCGAAACAACATCCGATTCCGAAGTATCCGATCTCCGCAACGATCACATCAGCTATCGGCTCAAGCTGCGCCGCATCGCCATCGATACCTATCGGGAAAATGTCGCCTATCTCCACCGGGAGTGTTCGGTTTACCGTGCGGAAGGCTTCCAGGCGCTCGCCAAGATCGTGGTCTATTGCAACAACGAGCGAATCGAAGCCGTACTGAATGTGGTGGACGACGACCAGATCGTCAATCCCGACGAACTGGGCCTTTCCGAGCAAGCCTTCAGTCAACTGTGCGCGGAGGAGGGGCACGACGTTCGGGTCGCGCAGGCGGAACCGCCCGCATCCATGGATGCGGTTCGGCGCAAGATCGGCGGAGAGCGGCTGAGTTACGACGATTACATTTCCATCACCCGCGACATCGCGAATCGCCGTTATTCGAAAATGGAAATGGCGGCCTTTCTGGTGGCGACCGGACAAAACGGACTGGATCGGGATGAAGTGCTTCTTTTGACCAAGGCCATGCTGTCGACCGGAAGCCGGATCGACTGGAACGAGCCTTTGGTGGCCGATAAGCATTGCATCGGCGGCATTCCCGGCAACCGGACATCCATGCTGGTCGTGCCCATAGTGGCGGCGCACGGCACCTTGATTCCGAAAACCTCGAGCCGTGCCATCACGTCGCCGGCCGGTACGGCGGATACCATGGAGGTCTTGGCGCGAGTCGATCTCTTGCCGGAGACCTTGGACAAGTTGGTTCGAATCGAGCGAGGCTGCCTGGTCTGGGGTGGAACGACGCGCCTGGCGCCTGTGGACGACATGCTGATTTCGGTTGAGCGCCCGCTGGGCATCGATTCGCAAGGCCAGATGGTGGCTTCGATTTTGTCCAAGAAGCTCGCGGCCGGCGCGACGCATCTGTTGCTGGATATCCCGGTCGGGCCGACAGCCAAAGTTCGGCACATGCGCGATGCGATGCAATTGCGAAAACTTTTCGAGTACGTCGGCGACCGCTTGGGACTTTATTTGGAGGTCATGATCACCGACGGCCGGCAACCGGTCGGCCACGGTATCGGGCCGGTTCTGGAGGTGCGCGACGTGATGCAGGTGCTGGAGAACGACCCGCGTGCTCCGACCGATTTAAGGGAAAAGTCCCTGCGATTGGCCGGGCGTATTATCGAATTCGACCCGGATGTGCGCGGCGGTCAGGGATATGCCATCGCTCGGGAAATTTTGGAGTCGGGGCGAGCCTTGGAAAAGATGAACCGTATTGTTGTGGCACAAGGTGTGCAAGAACAAAAATTCGAGCTGGGCAAGCTAACGTATGAAGTCTGCGCCGAACGCGCGGGGTCGGTGACTCATATCGACAACTTTTTTCTCGCTCGTATCGCGCGACTGGCCGGAGCGCCGATGTCGAAAGGGGCTGGCGTCGACGTGCTGAAGAAGCTGGGAGACAAGGTGGAAAAAGGCGAAGCGCTGTACCGGATTCATGCCGAGTTTCCGTCGAATTACGATTTCGCTTGCGATTTCGTCCGTCAGCGTACGGGGTACGAGTTGGGCGAGTTCGATAAAATACCTAAAGGTTACGTGGAATTTTGACCATGATTTTAGGATTCTCCGATTCTCGCGTTCAGGCCATGGCAGTGGTGGAGGCTCTGGATGCCCGATACGGCGAGGTCGGCATCCACCGTTTTCCGGACGGGGAAAGCAAGGTGACCTTGCCGGAGATAAAGGACGAGCATGTCGTCGTATTTCGCAGTCTCCAGGATCCCAACGACAAATTGGTCGAGCTGCTCCTGGTCGCTCGCGCTCTGCGGAACCAAGGCGTCAACAGACTGTCTTTGATAGCGCCCTATTTATGTTATATGCGGCAGGATTGTGCCTTTCAACCGGGTGAGATCGTCAGTCAAAAAATAATCGGGGAGTTTCTTGCCGGCTTGTTTGATGATGTCGTGACCGTCGATCCTCATTTGCACCGTATCAGCCGGCTCGAAGAGGCGGTTCCGGCGAGAAATCCGATTGTCGTACCGGCGGCTCCGCTGTTCGCGCGTTATCTCGCGAACCGGTCAGACAAGCCGTTGCTGGTGGGGCCGGATGCCGAATCGGAACAATGGGTAAGCGCCATCGCGAAAGGCTGCGGGCTTCCTTTTGTCGTCGCTTTCAAGCAACGTTTCGGTGACAGGGCAGTGTCGGTCGAGACGACTGATTTTCAGGTGAGGGGGCGAAGCGTAGTCCTGGTTGACGACGTGGCCAGCACCGGCACGACCTTGACCGAAGCCGTTGCCAAGCTGCGCGCACTGGGGGCCGAGAAGGTCGATGTGCTGGTGACTCACCCGTTATTCGTCGAGAATGCCGTCGATAAGCTGCGACGTAGCGGTGTTTCCGAGATCGGCAGCAGCGACAGTATTCTTCACTCCACGAATGTCGTGTTTTTGGCCCCGATCCTGGCGGAAACCTTAAGAAACGCACTCGACTACAATCGGAATTCCAGCTAAGACTCCATGCTGATCTTCTTTAATATTCTGCGAAGGATATCGCTCAGGAAGCTGATTCTTGTCGGTTTTACGATGGCGATACTGCCCTTGGTGCTCGCCTTGGTGTTCGCTGTCACGGCGGTCAAGGAATTGGCGGTTTCCTCTCAAAAAACGGCTTATCGGGTGGCTCAAATCAGCCAAAAAAAGGAGTTGTTGCGCGAGAGGCTCACCGATTTCGAGCGCAAGGCCAAGCGGTACTTGATTTTAGAAGACGCGGAGAGCCGCGTCGCTCTCGAAACGGTTCACCGTGACCTCGGCGAGGTAATCAGCAATTTGTTGAGCTTGACCGAAGAGCCGGCGTTGGTCGCCCAGCTCCAGCGGTTTTCGGTAGAAGAGGGAGGCATCTTTCAGCATGTTTCGAACATGGCGATCGAGCCGACGGCAAAGCCCGAAAAAGTCGACACCCGCCGTTCCGGCGCGACGCGCGAGCAGCGTGACCGGCCTAGAAAGGCGCGCATGGAAAAGACAGATGAAATGTTTTCGACGCTCAATCTGAAGGCTAAGGAACTCGCTCGCGGTTTCTCGGGGATCGTGGATTCCGAGGTCGACAATCTGGAGAGCAGGTCCTCCGCGGTTCAGCGCCGGATGTTGCAGGAGTCGTCGGTTCTGCTGCCTATTTCGGTGGTCTTAATTTCGTTTGTTACGTTTTTCATCATCCGCTCGGTGCGCCAGATGGACCATGCGATACGCAAGCTCGGGGCCGGCGATTTCATTCGGCCGATCCAGGTGACCGGACCCAAGGATTTGGAATACCTGGGCGAACGGCTGGATTGGCTGCGCAGCCGGCTGCGAGGTCTCGAGGAGGCGAAACAGCAATTCATCCGCCATGTGTCCCACGAGATCAAGACTCCGTTGGCGACTATCCACGAAGGCACCGAACTGTTGGCGGACGAAGTGGTCGGGGAACTCAATACCGAGCAAAGAGAGATCGCGCAGATCGTGGTCAGCAATACGCAAAAGCTGGATACCTTGATCGCCGAGTTGATCAATTACAGCCAAGTCAACGCTCGTCCCGGAGCCATGCTTCGGGAAACGGTCAATATGGCGAGGCTCGTCTCAGAATTGATCGACGATTACCAGATTCGCTTGCGCACCAAATCCATCGAGCTGACCGAGCAGTTGCGGCCGGTCGAACTCGACGGCAACCCGGATCAATTGCGTACCGTTGTTGATAACCTGCTGTCAAATGCAGTTAAATACTCGCCCGTCGGCGGCGAGATCTGCGTGACGCTCCGCCAAAACGGCGGCCATATGGAGTTGGAAGTAGAAGATGACGGCCCGGGCATAGAGCCCGACGAGCGTAAACACGTTTTCGAGCCGTTCTTTCAGGGAAAAGCTGCCCGAGAGGACGGCATCGCGGGGACGGGCATGGGATTGGCTATTGTCAGCGAATGCGTTTCCGGTCATCATGGCAAGGTCGAAGCCTTGGAGCCCCGCCCGAACAAAAAAGGCGCCCGTATTCGGGTGCAAATACCTTTACGGCTAGATTAAGCGATACATGAAATTCCCCTCCCGCGCTACAGCTCTGATCGTGCTGTTTGCTATCACGGGTTGCGCAGGATTCAGAAGCAAGGAGAGTGCTGATACTGCACCCAAAGCGTCCGAGCAGAAATACGCCAGCTATGCGTTCGAGGATCTCCTCAGTTTTGCCGCCGAGATTGCCCGCCTGCCTCCGGCCGAGCGGCTATCCGAATGTCAGCAACTGTTGCAGCGTTACCAGGCCGATCGCAGCTTAGGCGTACGTCTGCATTTTTTCTTTGCCCAGGCGGCGACCGAGGCCTGTGGCGACATCAGGAATGCCTCCGTGATCGTGGACGCCTCTTTGGCCGAACTTCAGGACGAACGGCTTAAAGCCTTGTTGATTTATCAGAAAGAAATTTTGAGCCGTCTCGACAACGAAATCGAGCGGCGAAAACACTCGGAGCGTCAGGTCTCTCACACCGTATCGAAAGAAAAGAAAGTGCACCGGCGGCTGAAAACGCAAGAGAGCGAGCTGAAAGAGCTTCAAGAGAAGCTGGATGCGCTCAAAGCTATCGAGCAGCGTTTAGACGAGCCAGACAGCGGACAATAATCCTATGAACACTGCACGTAAACGTGTCCTATTGGTGGACGATGATCCGGATCTGTTGCGCCTGGTGGCCCTGCGTCTCACCTCAGCGGGATTTGAACTGGAAACCGTGAACAGCGGACCGGCGGCCATTTCGAGGGTCTCCGTGTTTCGCCCCCATGTCGTCGTGACGGATCTGCGTATGGAGGGCATGGACGGCCTGGCGTTGTTCGACTTTCTCCATGAGCAATATCCGACGCTGCCCTTCATCATCATGACGGCCCACGGCACGATCAGCGATGCCGTCAGCGCGACCAAGCGGGGCGTGTTCGGCTTCGTGTCCAAACCTGTGGACAAGAACGAACTGGTCAAGCTGGTCAACCAGGCCATGCGGATCGGACTGACCAGCGGCGTCACGGTGGATCAGGACGCTTGGAGACAACACATCGTCACACAGAGCCCTCTCATGGAGGAGTTGCTGAGCCAGGCCAATCGCGTCGCACAGAGCAAGGCGAGCATATTTATCGGCGGCGAGAGCGGCACTGGCAAGGAGTTGCTCGCGCGCGCGATTCACGAGGCCAGTACGCGGGCGGACGGGCCGTTCGTGGCGGTCAATTGCAGCGCGATTCCGGAAAATCTCTTCGAATCCGAACTTTTCGGGCATCGCAGGGGCGCGTTCACAGGCGCCACCCGCGATCACAAAGGGCTCTTCCGTGCCGCGGACGGCGGCACTCTGTTTCTGGACGAAATCGGCGACATGCCCAAGTCTTTTCAGGCCAAGCTGTTGCGCGCGCTCCAGGAGATGAAGGTGCGCCCGGTGGGCGCCACCGATGACGAGCCGGTCGACGTGCGCATCATTTCCGCAACTCACGCGGATTTGGATAAGGCCATGGCGGAAGGGAACTTCCGCGAAGACCTTTATTACCGGCTCAATGTCGTCACCTTGATGCTTCCGCCCCTATCCAAGCGGCCCGAGGATATTCCTTTGTTGGCGATGCATTTCCTGAGGGATCTCGCGGAAACCTACGGCAATCGGGTCAAGGGATTTTCGCCGGAGGCCATGGAATGTTTCGTGAATTTCGAATGGCCCGGAAACGTGCGGCAACTCCGTAACGTCGTGGAGCAGTGCGTCGCGCTGTCCTCGACGCCACTCATCCCGGTGACGCTGGTGCAACGGGCGTTGCGGGACGAACCGGCGTCGTTCCTGTCCCTGCAGGAAGCCAGGGAACAGTTCGAGCGAAACTATCTGATCCGGCTGTTGCAGATGACCAACGGCAACGTAACTCAAGCCGCCAAGCTGGCCAAGCGCAACCGGACCGAGTTCTACCGCTTGCTCAGCCGGTACGGCATGAATCCGTCGTTGTTCAAGAGTTCCGACGTAGCGCCTTAGGGCAGTAGGATGGGTAGAGCGATAGCGAAACCCATCGATCGCGAACCGGCAGGGCAAGCAGGCAGGCCGGAAAGGTCTGCCCCGGGTCGCCCGAGAAGCGGAAGCTTCTTCGTGCGGGTTCCCAAACAGGAGTTTGCGAACGAGAAAAAAACTAAGAAAAAATAGCCTTATTTTTCTTCCTGCCGGTTCCATCGCTTACCTTTTCGATTTTTCGTTATCGCAGCACCAGCACGGGAAGCGAGGCATTGGTGAGCATGCTCGTCGTCGTGCTGCCCACCAGGAACTCGCGTATCCTGGAGTGGCCGTAGGCGCCCATGATCAACAGGTCGATGCCATGCTCTTGCCGGTACCGCTCGGAAACGTTGATGACGTCGCCCTCGCGGATTTCGGCCGTCACGTCCAAGCCGGCCCGCGCCAATGTGGCTCTGGCCCAGTCGAGGTGCTCACGCAGACCGGCACCGTCTTTGCCGGCCATCAGAATGTGACAGGAAAGCCCTCTGAATAGCGGGCTGTTGGCAACCATCTCTATGCCTTTGCGCGTGGTCGCGCTGCCGTCGAAAGCGAACATGACCCGTTCGGGCTCCCGGAATTGATGGGGCGTTACCAGAATGGGTCTGTGCATCGTTCTGATCACCGTTTCCAGGTGGCTGCCGATATGACGATTGGTGCCGTTGGTGCTTTCGCCCTGCTTGCCCATCACCAATAAGCGTATATCCTCCTCGAGTTCCAGAAGCGTATCCACCAGGCTGCCGTGGCGTTGAACGCAGGATGGCGACTCGACGCCGTCGGCCACCGCACGCTCTTTTGCCGCCGCCAGCATCAACCGGCCCTGTTCGCGTGCGAGTTTCCCGCGTTTTTCATCCAGAGCCGTCAGTTCTTCCAATAAGGATTCGCGGCTGCCCAACCCGATATTGCCGCTCAGATTGCCGTCCACCGGGTACTGCGACTTGTCCAGCACATGAATGAAAGTCAGCCGAGCCCGAAGGCGCCGACTGGCCCAGGCCGCATAGTCGCAGACCGCCGTAGCCGCCCTGGACCCATCGATACATGCCATTACCTTAGTCATACTGAAACCTTTCCTCAGTGAGCCATCAATTTTTCCACGGCTTCCGGTTTATCGTGCACCGCGAACCGATCCACGATGGTCGCGCTGGCTTCGTTCAAACCGACGATCTCGACCTCGATGCCCTCGCGCCGGAACTTGATGACGACTTTATCCAGCGCGCTCACCGACGTGATGTCCCAGAAGTGGGCGCGAGTCAAATCGATCACGACTTTATCAATATCCTCCTTGAAATCGAAGGCTGCGGTGAACTTGCCGGCGGAGGTGAAAAACACTTGGCCGACCACGAGATAAGTCCGTATCGAACCGTCATCGCTGGACTTCGAACGGACTTCGAGAAACTGACCGACCTTGTTCGCAAAAAACAATGAGGCCAGCAATACGCCGACGAAAACGCCGAGAGCGAGATTATGGGTCGCGACCACCACCGCGACGGTCGTGATCATGACGATATTGGTGCTCAAGGGGTATTTGCTCAGATTGCGAATGGAGTCCCAACTGAAGGTTCCGATGGAAACCATGATCATCACGGCAACGAGCGCCGCCATCGGGATGCGCGATACCCAGGGCCCTAAGAATACGACCATGATCAACAGGAAAACGCCTGCCGTCAGGGTAGATAGTCGCGTCCGCCCGCCGGACTTCACATTGATCACAGACTGGCCGATCATCGCGCAGCCCGCCATGCCGCCGAACAGGCCCGCCGCGATATTGGCGATGCCCTGGCCCTTGCACTCCCGATTCTTGTCGCTGGGCGAATCGGTGAGATCGTCGACGATGGTGGCCGTCATCATCGACTCCAATAGCCCGACGATGGCCATGGTGATGGCATAGGGGAAAACGATTCCAAGGGTTTCGACATTCAGCGGCAGATCGGGCCACAGGAACACCGGCAGACTGTCGGGCAGTTGCCCCATGTCGCCCACGGTACGGATATCCAGGTCAAACCCTATGGCGATTGCGGTCAGAACCACGATGCAAACGAGCGGCGACGGAACGGCTCTAGTCAGGGACGGAAACAGATAAATGATGGCCAAACCGCCGGCGGTCATCGCATAGACATGCCAGCTCACGCCGGTGAGTTCGGGTAGTTGCGCCATGAAGATGAGAATGGCCAAGGCGTTGACGAACCCCGTCACCACCGACCGCGACACGAACCGCATGAGGTCGCCCAGTCTGAGATAACCGGCAATGATTTGCAGAATGCCGGTCAGAATAGTGGCGGCGAAGAGGTATTCCAGCCCATGCTCTTTGACCAGCGTAATCATGAGCAGCGCCATGGCGCCGGTGGCTGCGGAGATCATGCCTGGACGGCCGCCCGCGAAGGCGGTAACGACGGCGATGCAAAACGACGCGTACAGGCCGACCTTGGGGTCGACCCCCGCGATGATCGAGAACGCGATCGCTTCTGGAATCAGCGCCAACGCCACCACGGTACCCGATAGCAGATCGCTGCGAATATTGGAAAACCAGTCTTGTCGAACGGACATTAGCATTTGACGCTCCAATCAAATAAAAACAACGAAGATAGTTATCGCGACGAACTCAACGATCTGAAGAATGCCGACTAACGGCAACGGCGAAATTGAAGATCTTTCCGTTGATCGTCCCGCCAACGGTGCAGTTCGTCCGATATCCGACGCCTGGCTGCTTCTTGCGTCCGGGCTTTCTTTATCAATCAGGCCCGTAAATACCCTCCCGGTATTTCGGGCCGCAGCCCAGGCCGGTAACACGCTTAGGCCGAGCTTACGCAGCTTGTCGCCGCGCTAAGGAAACCCTGCCCCGGATTAACCCGGCCTAATTTATAAGCCTGGTTAATAAACCGAGACAGACTTGATCAGGTTCCGCCCAAGCGTGGTTCTCGACAGCAAAATAGCCGGCGTCCGTCATTCAGGGCATCTGACGGCAAATTCGAAAAAGCTGGGTAGGAAGGGCGGATGTCCTGCCGAGTAGGACAGGGCAGGCGACGCTATGGCGGAGTTGGAGAGGTGTGGTAAGGCATCGGACAGATCAATTGTCGCTTCGCTTTTGTTTACGTTTGGTTGACAATTTAGTGGGTTGTGTCAGGCTTGTCCACGAAATGAATTGTTTCTGTGGAACAATATAACTTCACAGTAGTCGCGAAGCGGGCAGTCCTGTGCTGCAACCGCGAGTCAGGAGGCAACGCCGGCGCCCGCATCCTGCATTTCCCGTCGGGCTTTCTCTCCGCCTTGAGGCGTGACCGGACGGGTGGCATCCCGGATCACCATGACCTCGAAGCCCTCCGTGCGTGCGTCCAGCACCGTGGCCAGCACGCAGACATCCTCCGCGAGACCGCCTATCCAGAGGCGCCTGATGCCTGCTTTGCGCAAATGTCGGGCAAGTCCGGTCTGGTCGAAGGCGGAATTTTGATCCTGGTCGAAGCGCACGCCCTTGGTCACGATGATGGCCGAATCGGGAAGTTTCAGGTCGGGGTGAAAGAGGGCGCCCGCGCTGTCCTGGAGGCAGTGAGGCGGCCACGGGCCGCCGCTTTCTTGGAAGCTGACATGCCCTACGGGGTGCCAGTCACGCGAGGCGTAGACCGGAACGTTTGCTTTAGTGGCGGCCTCAATCCAACGGTTGAGTACAGGCACCACCGCATCGCCGTTTTCGACAGGCAACGCCCCGCCCGCACAAAAATCGTTCTGCACATCGACCACGATCAAGGCGTCGCCGGGTGCAAATAGGCTGTCGATATTCGTCATTCTCGTTCACCTTTCATCTCGACGCTAAATCACCCATAAAAGGTGTCGACTTGAGATCACGTTTTGGACTCGTGTTCCGAAACGGTCTCGAGGATTCTGGCGTGCAACTGCAGGTCTTTCGCGTGGAACAGGACGAAGCGTATGTGTTCGACCGACGAGAGCTTCGTTGCTTCGTCGAAAATAGTCCTAAAGGCAATATGTGCCGCCGCTTCCATCGGATAGCCGAACGCGCCGGTTGAGAGAGCCGGGAAGGCGACGGACCGGATGTTGTTCTGCTCGGCCAGGTGAAGTGCGTTGCGGTAGCAGGCGGCGAGCAGTTCGTCGGCGGGTTCGTCAACCCCGTAGACCGGCCCAAGGCAGTGGATCACGTAACGGTTGGGCAGGTTATGAGCGCCGGTGATGACCGCCTGACCGGGACGAATCGGGGCGAACTGCCGGCATTCCTCTTCGAGTCCGGGCCCTGCGGCCCGGTGGATCGCGCCGGCTACGCCCCCACCCGTGCGCAGCGCGGCATTGGCCGCGTTGACGATAGCCTCCATGTCGGGCTGATCGGCGATGTTCCCCTGTATGCATTCGATCGCTACGTCGTGGATAATTCGTTTGGTCATCGATGTCACTCCCTCAGTCGCGCTGTTGGTGACGACAACTTTGCCACGTGACCGGACCGTAAATCGCAATAATTCGCTCAGGTTTGACCTTTACTGCCGTCCTCGTGAACGCGAAATCTCGACCAGGAGACAGAACGGTGGCGGACTGGTTCCCGAACTCCGGTTTGGGAACCCATTGCGAGAAACTACAGCTTCTCGGGAATTGCTCCCAAGCTTGGAGCTTGGGCGCCAGCGGTAAGTTCGTCTTGAATCGTCAGTCGCGTGCCTTATGGCCAAGCGGCCTTCAGAGCCGTAGGATAATGGCATGGACTCGTCTCCTCGGAAAAAGTCTCGTATCAAAGCGGAAAACAAGACTACGCGGTCGAGCCTGTGGAGAACTCCCTGAAATCGACAGTCAGAAATGAGCTGTTCCTAATCCGGATTTAACCCATTCATGAATTACCCAGTAAACACCGAGAAACTCAATAACCTGCATCTTTCCGCCGCCTGTCTCCTGCGCGGATTACGCTTGCTCTCGACGCCCGGTCTGCGCCACCTGGTAGGAATTCCGCTGCTGATCAACCTGGTGCTCTACGGAATCGCCCTGGTCGGCGGGGTTTATTATTTTTCGGCTTTCATAGACTGGCTGGTGCCGGCCTGGCTGGATTTTCTGCGCTGGCTGCTGTGGCCTCTGTTCGGACTGAGTTTTCTGCTCATCGTGTATTTCACGTTCACGATGCTGGCCAATCTGATCGGGGCGCCGTTCTACGGACGTTTGGCGGAAAAGACGGTCGTCTTGCTGAAAGGGCAGCCGGCGCTGGTGTCGGAAGCCTCCTTGGGTAAAGCGCTGGTGAGTGATTCGTTGTCGGAGGCGAAGCGGTTGCTATATTTTCTGACCCGCGCCGTTCCGTTGCTCGTCCTTTTTCTGATTCCGGGCCTCAACCTCATCGCGCCGTTCCTTTGGCTGGCGTTCAGCGCCTGGTTCCTGGCGCTCGAATACATGGCCTATCCGCTCGAGGTCCATGGCTACAGGTTCGACGAGCAGCGCCGCATCGCGAAGAAACTGCCGTTCGGTGTGTTCAGCTTCGGCGGCCTGGTCACGCTGGGGCTAACCATCCCTTTGCTGAACGTGCTGATCCCGCCGGCAGCGGTGATCGGCGCCACGCTTTATTTCTTGGAAGGACAGATCGGGGATCGGCCGGATGCCGGTTCGGCCAAGAGATAATCGCCCGAATCGGCGACAGCCCTCAGTCGAGCGTTGGTGATGCGGTTCGCCAAGGATTGTTTTGCTTCGGCTCGGGCCGCCACGCGCAGATAATTCGGCGTATAACCGAAAACCTCGGGGACATCGTCCGACGCCGCTTTCTCGGTTTCCCAGAGAACCGGAAATTCGCGCCCCAGGAATCGCTCGAAGTTTGCCCGCTTCAGTCTTTCCGAAAGCTCGTGCAGCGCGCGGCTTCGGGCCTTCTTGAGCTCGGCCGGGACATGGCCCGGCATTTCGGCGGCCTTGGTGCCGGAGCGGGGCGAGTAGGCGAAGATATGGATGTGGCCGAACTCGATCGACTCGATAAACGCGAGGCTCTCTTGCCATTCCGCTTCGGTTTCGCCGGGAAACCCGACGATCACGTCGGTGGTGATATTGATGTCCGGAACGTCCTTCCGCAATCGGCCTACCAGCCGGGCGAAATCGGCCGTTTTGCAGCGACGGGCCATGCGTTTCAGTACCGAATCGGCCCCGCTTTGCAGCGGCAGATGCAGGTGCGGCATGAATCTCGGATTCTCGAAAAGTTCGCTGAAGGAATCCGGCAAATCCCAGGGTTCCAGGGAGCCCAGGCGCAGGCGCGGGATGTCGGTGCGTTCGAGTACGGCGCGAATTAGCCGATCGAGCCCGTAGCCGAGGTCGCTGCCGTATCCTCCTAGATGAACGCCGGTGAGCACCGCCTCCTGGACGCCTTGGGCGTGCAGGTCGTCGATCTCGGCGACGATTTCGTCTATGCTCCGGCTCCGCTCCTCGCCGCGCGCGACGGTGACGATGCAGAACGTGCAGCGGTAACGGCAGCCGTCCTGAACCTTGACAAAAGCGCGTTGCCGGCCGAGCCGGAATAAGGCCGATTCGCCGGGATCGGTCGAAAACGCCGGCATGACCGGCAGATCGAGTTCGTCCTTGGCGATATCGATCAGCTTTGCCTTGTTCTCGTTGGCGACCACCAGATCGACGCCCAGGCCTTCCGCTTCCTCCCGGTTCAGGGTGGCGTAGCACCCGCTGAGGACCAGCTTCGCTTTTGGGTTTTCGCGCGCCGCGCGGCGTATCAGATGCCGGGATTTGCGCACGGCCTCCTGGGTGACCGCACAGGAATTGAGCACAACGAGATCGGCTTCCTCGGAGTCGTCGACGATGCGATGCCCCTCACGCTGGAGCTGCCGCGCCCAGGTTTCGAGTTCCGCCTCGTTGAGGCGGCAGCCCAAGGCTTTCAAATTAACGCGCATTGTTCTTAACCAAAAAATCGATAGGTAACCGCAATGGCCGCAAGCACCCCGGCCATATCCGCCAGAAGCCCGCAGCCTATTGCATATCTCACGTTTTTGACACCGACCGCTCCGAAATACACCGCCAGCACGTAAAAAGTCGTCTCGGTGCTGCCCTGAATGATGGTGGCGAGTCGTGCCGAAAAGGAATCGACGCCGTAGGCGCGCATGCTGTCCAGCATCATCGCGCGCGCCCCGCTGCCGCTGAACGGCTTGATCAGCGCGGTCGGCAGGGCGTCGACGAAGCGCGCGTCGATCTGGACGGCATCGCAAAGAAAACGTATTCCGGACATGATCGCTTCCAGGAGCCCGCTCGCCCGCAATACGCCGATGGCTACCAGCATCGCCACCAGATAGGGCAGGATGGCGATCGCCGTGTGAAACCCTTCCTTGGCGCCTTCGACGAAGGCTTCGTAAGCGTTGATCCGCTGGCGAACCGCGCCGGCCAGGAACAGGGCTATCAGCGAGAACAGCAGCAGATTGCTGAAAGCCGCCGAGTTCCGCTGCATCTCGTCCTGAGCCAGTCCGCCGAAATAGAGCGCCAGGCCGGCTACCGCCAGAACGAATCCGCCGAAATAAGCCATGATGACCGGATCGCGAAGACCGATGCGCTGCCGCAGGGCGACGCTCGCGAAGCCCACGAACGTGGAGCAGAAGGTCGCCATCAGGATGGGAACCACGACATCCGCCGGATGAGCCGCGCCCATCTGCGCCCTGAACACCAGAATCGACACCGGAAACAAGGTAATGGACGACGCATTGATCACGAAGAACAGGATCTGGGCGTCGCTGGCGGTGTCCGGCTTTGGGTTCAGGCATTGCAGCTCCTGCATGGCCTTGATGCCCAGCGGCGTGGCGGCGTTGTCGAGGCCCAAGACGTTCGCCGAGAGATTCATCACTACCGCCCCCATGGCCGGATGATCCGGCGGAACCTGCGGCATCAGGCGGCGGAGCAAAGGCGTCAGCCCACGGGTAAGCAGCCTGAGAAAGCCGCCGCGCTCGCCGACCCGGAGAATTCCCAGCCAAAACGCCAAGGCGCCGGTCAATCCCAAGGAAATTTCGAAAGCCGCCTTGGCGCTGTCGAACACCGCCTGCATCAGCCGGGCGAAAATCTCGGCATCGTCCAGCCACAGCCACCGGGCCAGTCCGGAAACGAAGGCCGCCAGGAAAAAGCCGACCCAGAGATAGTTCAATAACAAAACGTAAGTATCGTAGGATGGGTAGAGCGAAGCGAAACCCATCGATGGTGGGTTAGGCGCGCATCGCACCGACTCTGGAAAGTTCCTTTGGCGTTTCCGCGCGCCGTAACCCACCGCAACGGAACCCATGAGGCAAAGCCGCGGAACCGGTGGGTTACGGCGCGCGGAAAGCCCAGCTGCGACGGCACGGTTCGTAGCAGTGCGCGCCTAACCCACATTGGAAACATGCATCGGAACGCTGTTTTCGGCCAAATTTGTCAGACGTCCGGCGGCGGCGGAGCCAGGACCTCGCGACTTCCGTTGGTTTCGGCGGGACCTACGACGCCGGCCTTCTCCATGTCCTCGATCATCCGGGCCGCGCGGTTGTAGCCCACCTTGAACCGGCGCTGGACGCTGGAGATGGACGCCTTGCGCGATTCGGTGACGAAGCGCACGGCTTCGTCGTACAGCGCATCCAGCTCTTCTCCGTCTCCGCCGCCGGGGGACTTTGCACCGGAAAAATCGCCGCCATCCTCGGAGAAGCGGGTAATCTCGTCGATGTAATTGGCGCGCCCGGTCCGTTTCAGGAACTCGACGACATTATGCACTTCCTGGTCGGACACGAAGGCGCCGTGCGCCCGCATCGGCAGTCCGGTGCCGGGAGGCAGGTAGAGCATGTCGCCGTTGCCGAGCAAGGCCTCGGCGCCGCCCTGGTCGATGATGGTGCGCGAATCGATGCGCGACGACACCTGGAAGGCGATACGGGTCGGGATGTTGGCCTTGATCAGGCCGGTGAGGACGTCCACGGAAGGCCGCTGGGTGGCCAGAATCAGATGCAGTCCGGCGGCGCGCGCCTTCTGCGCCAGGCGGGCGATCAGTTCCTCGACCTTCTTGCCCACGATCATCATCATGTCCGCCAGTTCGTCGATGACGATGACGACATAGGGCAGGGGCGTTAGGGTAGGGGGCTCTTCGCCCTCCAAGGCTTGATCGGCGGACCACATGGGATCGCGAATCGGTTGACCGGATTCGATGGCCTCGGTGACCTTTTGATTGAACCCCGCGAGATTGCGGACGCCGAGCATGGACATCAGCTTGTATCGCCGCTCCATTTCCGCCACGCACCAGCGCAGGGCGTTGGCGGCTTCCTTCATGTCGGTCACCACCGGCGTCAATAGATGGGGAATGCCCTCGTACACCGAGAGTTCCAGCATCTTGGGATCGATCATGATCAGGCGGATCTCGTCCGGCCGTGCCTTGAACAGCATGCTGAGGATCATGACGTTGACGGCGACCGATTTGCCGGAGCCGGTGGTGCCGGCCACCAGAAGGTGAGGCATGCGGGCCAGATTCGCCACCACCGGCTGGCCGCTGATGTCCTTTCCGAGAACCAGGGTCAGGGGCGAGCCGGAGTGCTGGTAAGGTTCGGACGAAAGCACCGAATGGAGCAGTACGGTTTCGCGCTCCTCGTTGGGGATTTCAAGGCCGATCACGGATTTGCCGGGAATGATTTCCACCACCCGGACGCTGGTGACAGACAAGGCCCGCGCCAGGTCTTTCGCCAGTCCGCTGATCCGGCTCACCTTGACGCCGGCCGCCGGCTGGATTTCGAATCGCGTGATGACGGGGCCGGGATGGACCTCGGTGACCTGGACCTCCACGCCGAAATCCGCGAGGATCGTCTCCACCAGTTGGGACATTTCCTCCAGCGCTGTGTCGGAGTAGCCCCTGACCTTCGGAGCGACATTGTTGAGCAAATCGAGCGGAGGCAGTTCGCCCTCGTTCGGCAAAGGCGTGCTAACCGGCTTCGCAGTTTTTCGGAACCGGAACGGTTCTCTGGGTTCCTTGGGCTCTTTGGTGTCTTTGACTTCCGGGGGCTGAGGTTTGCGTTTGACCGTGGGCTCGATTCGCTTCGGCTTGACCTTATCTCTCGGTGCGTCGATCCTTGGCTCGCTTTCTTCGCGCTGCCGTTCCGGCCGGGATGTTCCGGCAAGCGCTCGGAACGCGGCGAAAAAGCCGTTGGCGACCATCAAGCCGCCTTTCCCCACCGCGTCCAGCAAGCCCAGCCAGGAAAGGCTGGTATAAAGCGAGACGCCCGCCAGAAAAAACGAGATGAGCAATATGGTGGCGCCGGTCGTGCCGAACGCGCCGGTCAATAGTCCGGCCGCTTCCTGGCCCAGGATGCCGCCGCTGGTCACGGGAAGAGGAAACGGCAGACGCAGTACGTGAATATCGGCCAAAGCGGAGCCTGCCGCCATCGCGGTCCCGAAACCGAACCAGCGAAACAGGTAGTTCGCGGCGCCGGAGGGTTCTTTCGAGGCGGGGCCTTTGTAGATAGCGTAGCCGTAACCGGACAGCAAAAAAGGAAACAGGAAAGCCGGTATTCCGAACAGGGAAAGGGAGAAATCCGCGAGCCAGGCCCCGACCGCGCCACCGCCGTTGGCGATGGGATGGCCCGTGCCAGTATGCGACCAGCCCGGATCACTCGAGTCGAAAGTCATCAGGGAGATCAGGAAAAACAACGAAATAGCCAGGTAAATCAAAAAGGCTGCTTCGCGCAGCCCTCTGACCAGTACCGAGCCCAGATCCTGACCGATCGTGAGCTTTTTGTAAAACTGCGACAAAATTCTCACCAAATCAAATAAATAAATGACCGGGGTATTGTTCAAAATCGGCGTCATTTAATCAAGAGCCGGGGTTTACGCCCCAAAAACTTATCGTCATACTTGGTATTTTGTTGTTGCGATAACCCAACCGAGGAGCACATGACCGAACAAAAACATTGCCGGTTGTTGATCTTGGGATCCGGTCCGGCTGGATACAGCGCCGCCATATATGCGGCGCGCGCCAATCTGAACCCGGTCCTCGTCACCGGTATCCAAATGGGCGGACAATTGACCACGACCACCGAGGTGGACAATTGGCCCGGCGACCCCGAGGGACTGCTAGGGCCCGATCTCATGGAGCGCATGCGCCGTCACGCCGAACGCTTCGAGACCGAAATCATCTTCGATCACATTCATACGGCCGATCTGTCGTCCAGGCCGTTCCGGCTGAGCGGCGATTCCGGCGTATATACTTGCGATGCCCTGATCATCGCCACGGGTGCTTCCGCCCGCTATCTGGGCCTGCCGTCGGAGGAAGCGTTCAAGGGCAGAGGCGTATCGGCGTGTGCGACCTGCGACGGATTTTTCTATCGGAACAAGCCCGTGGCGGTCATCGGCGGCGGAAATACGGCGGTGGAAGAGGCCCTTTATCTCGCCAACATCGCATCCCATGTCACCGTCGTGCATCGGCGCGATAAGTTTAGATCGGAAAAGATTCTTTCGGAAAAACTGCTGGAACGTGCGCGATCCGGCAACGTGACCATCGAGTGGAATCATGTGGTGGACGAAGTGCTGGGCGACGACTCGGGGGTCACCGGATTGCGCATCAAGAGCGCACAGGACGGCTCGTCCAAGGATTTGACGCTGGATGGCGTCTTCATCGCAATCGGCCATACGCCCAATACCGAAATATTCGCCGGGCAATTGGAGATGCGCGACGGTTACATCATCGTTAAGAGCGGGCTCGAAGGCAATGCGACGGCGACCAGCGTGCCGGGCGTATTCGCCGCCGGCGATGTAGCCGATCCCGTTTACCGCCAGGCGGTCACGTCTGCCGGTTCGGGATGCATGGCGGCGCTGGATGCCGAGAAATACCTGGACGGTATCGGAGGCGGCTGATCGCCGTCTCGCTTAACTCTTGAAAAAAATGCGAGCGGCCGGACACGTCGGCTGCCCGCAGGATTGCTCGAATAAGAAGATCAATTAATGGAGCCGTTATCCATGTCCCAATATCGAAAGTTCATTTGTTCCGCTTGCGGTTATGTTTACGACGAGGAACTGGGCGATCCCGATTCCGGTATCGCGCCCGGCACGCGTTGGGAAGACATTCCGGACGATTGGGTATGTCCCGAATGCGGGGTGGACAAAAGTTACTTCGATGCCATGGAGTAAGCCGGGCGAACTCGGGCACTTCGTCGGCAAAGGACTGTCGACCTACGAGTTAGCTGTAGTAGGTCGGGAATCCTTTCCCGACATGACGAGGCGGGAAACATGACGGGTCGTCGGCAACGGATTGCCGACCTACAACCTTCCCGATCCACACTGCTAAACCTTGATGAACAACGTTCTAGCCGACGGTCTTCTGGCGCTTTCGGACGGATGCCGGAAGAACCCGTTCCAGCAGTTTCGACCCCTGAACGGCTTCGGGAACTTGGGCTGGCGACGAAAGGCTGGCGATCCGGCGGCCTTCTTCCATCAAGGCCTGTCGCTCTTGCTCCATCTCGCGGAGTAACTCCGCCACCCGGTCGCCGCTCAGATCCAAAGCCAGCCCGATGCCGTCTCGCAGTCCCTTGATCGCGGTGCGTTCGGCCGAAGGCTTCAGCTTTCGATAAAGAAAATAGGGCAGCAGCCAGGACAGGGCGATGAGCAATACGCTGTGTATCGCGAAATCGGTTCCCAGATAGCCCAGGTGGTAAAGCGCGCTTTCGTAATAGCCTTTGACGACTTGGTAGGAAACCCAGCCGATCGCGATCAGCGGTAGGAAAACCGTCAGAAAGCCGGAAAGTTTCAGGAAGAAACGTTGCAGCGCGTTTCCCGGATTGGCCAGCGCCAGCCGCAGCGACCGCTGCCCCTCCGAGAGAACGGTGCGGCCCACTCCGCCCGCCAACTGGTCCAGCCGCGTCTTGAGCGGGACGACGGCAAGCCCCCGTTCGCCGGCTTCGACGATCAAATGATCCAGCGCGTCCCGATACCGGCTTTCCGCCCAGTCATCCCACAAGATCGATTCGGGCGGCGCTTTTTCGGATCGGGGTTTCTCGTCGGGAGATTTGGTCAAATCGATGCGCCGGCGGAGCAAGCTGGTTTCATGGGTGACGAACGCGCGGGAGACCTCTTGGATCGGCCATTCCAAGCCCTTCATCAAATCATCGCACGTTTCCTGCCAGATCCCGGACCAATTCGGTTCCAGGCCGGCGTAACCGTCGCGGTTGCCGAGTTTTTCGAGACAGTCGTGCAAAGCGTCCCGAAGCGCATCGAGGCGCAAGGTTTCCGCCCGCATCTCCAACTGATGGATGACATGGCGGTCGGCCATGTCCTGGAGGATGGCCTGCAAAGTCTCGAAATCGTCGGGTTTTCGCTCTCCTTCGATTTCGCGGCTGTCGGTTCGGAGCAAGATGGGATTCCTGAAACCGGCCTTGGTCAGCAGTTTAGCGAAATCTTCGATCTGAGCGGGGTGGCCGTGGTCCCACTGGTTCATGACGAACAGCCAGGCGTGCTCGCCGCCGTGGGCCTGCAGCAGGCGCCAGCCTTTATCGTCGCGATAGCGCTCGGGGCTGACCACGTAAATCAAAACATCGATGTGAGGCAGCCAGTCCAGCACGAGTTCCCGGTTGCTCTGTTCGATGCTGTCGATGTCGGGCATGTCGATCCAGAGGATTTGCCGGCGCCGGTCATCGTGGTGATAGGCCGTGCGCACCCGGTCGATGGGAAAGTTCTTCGGGAGGTGTTGGATTTTCACCGAATCGTGGAGATAAAGGGACACCTCCCTAGAAGTAGGGCGCTCGACGCCGGTTCGGGCGATACCCTGGCCGGCAAGCCGGTTCAGCAGGGTGCTCTTGCCGACGCCGGTCCCGCCGAAAAAAGCCGCAACCAAGGGGCGGTGTGCGCCGGCTTCGAACAGGGCCGCCGGCGTTCCGATGTCCACTTCGTTGAGGGCGTGGATGTCCCCTGATGTCAGCCATCCTTCGGCTTGGGCTTTTTCCGCCCAGCCCTTTGCAGTCGTCAGCAGTTGTTCGAAGGGTATTTGCATGGCTTAAACCAGTTGCGCTTCGGCCGACTCGATGGCCTCGGGGGAAATGTTGAACTGACGGGAGGTGTCCATCTGCCCCGGTAGACCGTTCAAATAGGCATGAACGGTTCTGTCGAATAATGCTTCCACGGCTTTGAACTGCTTCTGCTTGAGGTCGGCCGCCGCTTTGCTCATGTAACGCCCCAGCGCACTCTCGGCGAGCATGGTCGTCAGCGAGAGCATGGCCGGTGCGATGATGAAATCCTGCACGCCGATGCCGCCGGTATGCAGGGCCACGGCCAGTGCTGCAGCGTCGGTGGTGACGCGGGTGGCCCTGAGGCCATTCAAGACTGCGGGATGTTCCCGCAGGCGATCGTACAGACTGTGCGCGGTTTTCTCGATCTCCGGTTGAAACGCCCGAATATATTGGTCGACAGCCAATTCGTAGCGGTTCGTCAGGACCGGTCTCGTGGTTTTGAGCAGTCCTGCCATCTCTTTCCACCAGGCTTGCCGGGACGGATCGTCGTCGCGTTTCAGAAGAATGGTTTCGCTGATGCGTATGAACAGGTGTTCGGCGGCTTGGTGCAGGATCGCAGCCTCGCCGCTGATGCTCTGCTGGCGACGGCCGCCGACGGCCTGGCCGAGTTTTACGATCTGCCGCACCGGCCAGGTCACGATCTTGCGTGCCGTGAGCAGCGTGCCCGCGAGGCCTGGAATTTCCAGCAGCGTCAGGAGTTCTGCCAGCGCTCGCTGGAATGTCTCGTAATGGTGGGGATGGTTGAGATAATCCCGCTTGTAAAGATTCAGGCTGTCGCGGACGGCCTCATCGACCAAGCTGTGCCATTCGATCTTGAGGCTGTGCTCGGCCTTGACCGGCGCCAGCCAGTCGCGCCAATGAACCTGGACAAAATGCTTCGCATTCTTCGCGTGCCGCTCGCGACGGACTTCCCGGATCGCCCGATCTACGGCGCCGAGAAGTTGTGTGCGCTCGCTGTGCAGCAGGGCAAAGTCGTCGACCTGAATGTTTTCCAGATAAGGGACGGTAATGATGGGCGGAGGCGGGTCCCGCCGGGCGTTTCGCCACTTCTCTTGGAGCGATCCGACCAAAGTCTGGTAGGACGTTTTCTCGATTTTATTCAAGCAGATCACGGTCGGCTGAGACAACGGCTCCAATAGATCGATCAGTTCCCAGACCGACAAGTCGGCGTACTTGTCCTTGCTCAATATTAGCAAGACCACGTCGGCCAAGGCCGCCACGCGCAGGACGGCTTGCCGGTACTCTTCGGCATCGACGGAATCGAAATCCGGCGTATCCCAGAGTACGGACCCGCTCAAGGCATGACGCGCATCGGCTGCGGTCTCCAGTAGCGCGAAGCAGTCGTAGCGGTCGGACGGAAGCACATCCCGAGGGCAGCGCTGGTATTGCCGGAAATAGCCGTCGATCCATTCCACGCGGTCGGGCGGGAGATTGATGCAAAACCCCTGCGGATGAACGGTAAAACCGGCGAGCGGACTGACTTCGGCAAGCTTCTTCTCGAGCAGCCAGTTGATGACCGAGCTTTTTCCCGCTTGCGTGGGGCCTAAAACGGCAATCTGTAGCGGATGATCCTTCCTCGACCGATTCAATTCTCCCTTTTCCAGTACCGCCTCGCCGAAGCTTATGGATTGCAAGTTTCTTCGCAATTCGAGGAAGCGTGCCTCATCGTCCGGCGGGACGTGCTTCGAGACACTTTCATAGCTCTGCTTCAAGCGGCGGATAAAGGAAAGCATGGTCTGGGGAGCTAAAGAGACATCCACGTTGCTGAAAGGCAGATTGTACACGATGGCATTGCGCACGCGCTGGTCCTGAAATTGGAAGGCGCTACCTTCCCGATTGCTGGAGGACATGGGCTGTGTCAGGAAATTGTAGTTCTGTTGGTGAAAGCGTTGCATGTCCACACTATTTTGGCCGAGGAAAACTGTAAGAGTTCGGCTGGTTTCGCGTGGAGACGCATCTCTAAGAAGCTGTCTTCAAACTACTGCGCGCCGCCATGCCGGCGTTGCTCAAGGGCTCAAAATGCTGATGAAAAACATCCCTGTTTTTCACTCACCACATCCCTGGGGCTCGCCCTGCGGGCCAGCCTAACGGCTGTTCCCTCCGCGGGTCCCGTGGCTTCGGGTCGCCCTTTCGCGCCTTGGCCTGACGTCGCTCGTGACGTTTGAAGACCGCTTCTAAGCATTCGATTTTACACGTTATTTCGGCGCTGCTCCGATGTTGGTCGTATTGCATCTTTATGTTGTAATTTCATAACAAATTTTGTGCTGGGGCCATTCGTGAAGAGAAGCATAAAAATAGCATGCGGCGTTGTGCTGATCGCAGCATCCCTTCAAGGTCAGGCTGCCGTCGATCAAAAAGAGGAGAAGCCGAAGACGGGCGGTCGTCCGCCGTTCAGTTGCTTCGGCAGCCAAATGAACGATTATTTGGCCGGTGTGGTGCCGGCGCGCCCCGCTCATAATGCGCACGATATGTTGGGTTTGCCGGGCTGGTTGAACTTCAGCATAGAGCATCGCACCCGCTATGAAGTACTGGACGGACAATTCCGCGCCGGAGCCTCGGGCGGCGACCAGCAGATTCCTATGCAAACTTGTGTGTTTCTGGAGGCGAATTTCGAGCCTTTCAGAATCGGCGCAGAATTTTTGGATGCACGGGAATACGGGGCCGACGAAGGCTCGACGCTCAATAACACCCATGTCAACGAAGCGGACTTTTTACAGATCTACGGCGCCTGGTCCGACGAGGACGTGCTGGATTCGGGACTCGGAATGGAAGTCAAGGCGGGACGGCAGACCATGAATTTGGGCAGCCGCCGTCTGGTCGCCCGCAACGTTTTCCGCAATACCATCAATGCCTTTACCGGCGTGACGTTCCGATTGAGGGATGGCGAGGGGAAATGGCAACTGCGCGCTTTCGCCACTCAGCCGGTCAACCGGCTACCCACCAGCCAGGCCGATCTGCTGGAGGGGGTACACGAATTCGACGAGGAAGAATACCGTACCTATTTCTCCGGCCTGTTCTTCGAGGCCTCCGACTTGATTTGGGGCATCAACGGTGAGGCCTACTTATTCCACTTGCACGAAGAGGACCGGCCCAACGGCGCCACCACCAACCGCCGTTTGTTCACGCCCGGCGTGCGCTTAATCAGGCCGCCGCGAAAAGGACAATGGGACATGCAGGTGGAGACCATCGCCCAGGTCGGCGAATCTCGGGCGACGACCGGCCGCAACGACACGCGGGATCTGTCCCATGAAGCCTGGTATCAACACGCCTCCTTGGGCTATACCTTCGATATGCCCTGGTCGCCCCGGTTCTTAGCCCAGTACGACTACGCCACGGGCGATGAAAATCCCAACGACGGCAAGAACCAGCGTTTCGACACGCTATACGGGGCGCGCAGGTTCGAGTTCGGTCCCACCGGGATTTTCGGCGCCTTCGCCCGCAGCAATATCAATTCGCCCGGTTACCGGCTTTTCGTCAATCCGCGCAGCGATTTGTCGGCGTTCGTGTCCCACCGGATGTTCTGGCTCGCATCGGACAAGGATCAATGGACGCCGGCGAGACTACAGGATAGAACCGGCCGCTCCGGCGATTTCATCGGCCATCTGGTGGAAGTCTCGGCGCGCTGGGATGCGTTTTCCAACGTGTCGTTCGAATCCGGCTGGGCGCGCCTGATCAAAGGCGAATTTGCGAAAGATGCTCCGAACGCGCCGGATCCAAAGGACGTGGATTACTTTTACGTACAAACTTTGCTGCGGTTCTAATCCGACGCGTTTGTCGGCTACGGATTGTTTAGCTACGACATCGTATTCGGGTCTATCTCTCGGTCCATGGAAGCCTTGTGCGGAGCGCCCCCCGCTCTAAAATCATTGGTGCGGCGGTCTAACTGACCGTTAAGGAACGGCAATCATAGTGGAGCAAGGAATGCGAAAACGGAGCGACAAACACCGATCAGGCCGGAATGGCCAATCCCACCGAACCCAGTCCCCCGGTCGAACGGTCAAGAACGGATCTTTGATATCCCCAATGAAACCGCGACGCGCGATGTTTCTGCGGGCGCTGGCCGTCGCTGGCACAGTCGCGGTGATCGGCATTGCGCTTTGGCAGGGACGGCCCGAGCAAACCGTTCCGGAACGCTCGAGGAAAACCGTGGAGAAGGCCGTTGCGCCGGCGCCGACTTACGTCGGGGAACAGGTCTGCGCGGATTGCCATCAGGAAGAGAATCGGCTCTGGCGGGGCTCTCATCACGAGCTGGCCATGCGTCCCGCCAGCGAAGAGACGGTTGCCGGCGACTTCGACAATGCCTCGTTCACCTATGCCGGGGCGACTACCATCTTTTTTCGCCGCGATGGCCGCTTCATGGTTCGCACCGACGGACCCGACGGGCAGCTTTGCGACTATGAAATCCGGTACACCTTCGGCGCGACGCCGCTGCAGCAATATCTGATTCCGCTGCCGGGCGGCCGCCTGCAGGCATTAGGGATCGCCTGGGACACCCGGCCCAAGGCGGAAGGCGGGCAGCGCTGGTTTCACCTCTACCCGGATCAGAACGTGACCCATAGCCATCCGCTGCACTGGACCGGCCTAAACCAGAACTGGAACTACATGTGCGCGGAGTGCCATTCGACGAACGTGAAGAAGAATTACGAGCTCAAGGCGCGGCACTATTCGACCACGTTCTCGGAAGTCAACGTGTCTTGCGAAGCCTGTCACGGCCCCGGTTCGAATCACGTCGCGTGGGCAAAGAAGGAAGGCGACGGACAGCACCACGACGATGGGAGCAAGGGTTTGGTCATTGCGCTCAACGAGCGCAAGTCCGTTCAATGGATGCCGAATCCGGAAAGCGGCAATGCCGTGCGCTCGGCGCCGCGTCGGTCTACGCGGGAAATCGAAATATGCGCTCGCTGCCATTCGCGGCGTGGTCCGATTTCCGAAGACTATGGTCATGGTCGTCCGCTGGGCGACACCCATCGGTTGGCGCTGCTGGAGGACGGTCTTTATTACCCGGATGGGCAGATGCGCGACGAGGTGTATGTCTACGGCTCGTTTCTGCAGAGCAAGATGTTTCGGCACGGTGTGACCTGTAGCGATTGTCACGAGCCGCACAGCCTTGGGTTGCGTGCTCCCGAGGGCGAGGTGTGTCTCCAGTGCCATGAGGCTGAGAAGTACGAAAGCCCCAAGCACCATTTTCATCCGCTGAATTCCCGCGGCGCGGACTGCATCGAATGCCATATGCCGGCGACGACCTACATGATCGTCGATCCGCGACACGATCATGGCTTTCGCGTGCCGCGGCCGGATCTGTCCGTCAAATTGGGAACGCCGAACGCCTGCAACCGATGCCATGCAGACCATTCGCCCGCTTGGGCGGCGAAGCGGGTAGAGCAGTGGTACGGGCATACGCCCGAGGGCTATCAGCGATATGCCGAAATACTGCACGACGGTTCCACGGGAGCGCCCGGCGTGGTCGAGCGCTTGCTCGGCCTCGCCGAGGATAAAAGTCAGCCGGCGATCGCCAGGGCGAGTGCGCTGGCTCGCCTGGACCGTGTTCCGAATCCTCGCTCCCTCTCGGTAATCGGCAGGCAGTTGCGCGACGACGACCCGCTGGTTCGCGAGGCGGCGGCCGGTGCGTTGGAAGGCGCGGAACCACAAACCCGTTTCCGGTTTCTGGCAGATTTACTCCGGGACCGGGTCCGCGCTGTGCGCATCGAGGCGGCACGGGTGCTGGCCGATGTTCCGGCGGAACACCTGATGTCCGAACAGCGGACTGCGTTGACTCGGGGTATCGCCGAATACATGGCGGCACAGCGGCTCAATGCGGATCGTCCTGAAGCGCACCTCAATCTCGCGCAGGTGCATGCGGCCCAGCGCCGGTTCGATCGGGCCGAGGCGGCCTTGCGCACCGCTCTGGAGCAGGACCCGGGCTTCGTGCCGGCATCGGTCAACCTGGCGGATCTTTATCGCGCGCTGGGCCGCGATACGGAGGGGGAATCGGTGTTGCGGGAGGCGTTGCGACGCAGTCCCGAAAGCGCCGCCCTGCACCATGCGGTCGGATTGCTGCGGGTGCGCCAGAAGCGCATGTCCGAAGCCTTGGCGGAGTTGAAACTGGCGGTTAGCTTCGACCGCGGCAACGCCCGCTATGCCTACGTCTATGGCGTAGCCCTGAACGGCGTCGGGCAGGCGCAAAAGGCCATTGCGATGCTTCAGAGCGCACTCCGGCAACACCCTTTCGATCGGGATTTGCTTTTTGCGCTCGCGAGCATCTACCGAGACAACGGGCAGCCGCACAAAGCGCTCTCCTACGCGCGGACTCTCGCCGAATTGGAACCCGAGAATCCGGAGAGGGCAGCCCTGGTAGCGGAGCTCCAAGAACAGGGGCGGCGCAAGTCGAGGGATTGAGCGGTGGCTTGTTTTTACACACTTTAGGAATATATCGAGACGCTTCCGTCGGCAAAGGATTGCCGACCTACGCCGCTGGTGGAGGTGTTGCGAAAACAGGTTCAACCAAAGCCGAGCGATTGATCTGCGGCCTGTGACTACACACTTGGAAAATGTTTAGTGTTGTCGTCGGCAAGGGATTGCCGACCTTATATCTCGATTCTGGATTCCACAAGAGGCAGAATCTCCGACTGATCATCGGACCCAGACGCTGGGCAAGACGTTGCCGACCTTGGGCCTGAAGCCCGCGCCGTAGATCGTCCCCCAGCGTCCCTTCCTCGCCATAGAGTTCGAACGGTATCGTAGGGCTGCCTTGGGCAACACCCTGGATGGATAAGGCTGAACCCGGCAGGAGCGGTTTCGATCGGTCAGCACTTTGCCCCATCGTCAACGCAGACCAAGGAGACCCTATGACATTCAGCCCCATCGGTATCGACATCGCCAAAGCCAAGTTCGACGCCGCCGCGCTACGCAACGGCAAGTACAAAACCAAGGTCTTCCAGAACACGCCCGAAGGGTTTAGGGCGTTTCTGGCCTGGCTGCAAGCCTTCCCGACGCCCCACGTGTGCCTGGAGGCCACCGGCCGCTATGGTGAGGGCTTGGCCCTGTTCCTGGTCGACCACGGCCTCGCCGTCAGCGTGGTCAACCCCGCCCAAATCCACGCCTTCGGCCAAGCCGAACTGAGCCGCACCAAGACCGATAAAAGCGATGCCAAGCGCATCGCCCGCTTCTGTCTCAGCCAACGGCCGCTGCTCTGGCAGCCGCCTCCGCCGGCCGTGCGCCCATTACAAGCCTTAGTGCGTCGGCTCGAGAGCCTCCTCGAGATGCGGCAGATGGAAAAAAACCGCCTGGACGGGGCCGACCCCACCGTACGCCCCTCCATCGAAGCCGTGCTCGCCACCCTCGACGCCGAGATCGCCGCTACCCAACAACGCATCCGCGAGCACATCGACCACGATCCGGACCTCCGCCAACGGCGTGACCTGCTCGACACCATCCCCGGTTTGGGCGACGCCACCATCCCGGTGCTGCTGGCCGCCCTGGGCGACGTTCACCGCTTCGAAAACGCGCGCAGCGTCGCCGCCTTTGCGGGCCTCTCGCCCAAAGAGCACCAGTCCGGGAAGTGGAAAGGCCACACCCGCCTGTCCAAGACCGGCGATGCCTTGCTCCGCAAGGCCCTTTACCTGCCGGCCATCGTCGCCCGGCGCCATAACCCACTGATCCGGGCCTTCTGCGAGCGCCTTAAAGCCCAAGGCAAGAACGGCAAACTCATCGTCGGCGCCGCCATGCGCAAGCTCCTCGTCCTGGCCTACGGCGTCCTTAAGTCCGGCCGACCGTTCGATCCCAATCATGGGCTTGCATCGTGATTTCTAAGACGGTATCTACAATCGCTGAGTAGGTCGGCAATCCCTTGCCGACAAATGCGCCTCTTCGTGCGCATTCGAGGCCCTCCCAGCCGAATTACCTCGATACTCCCCCCAAGGCGCATGAGGGAGGCGGTTTGTAGGAGTCCAGGGAGCCCACCGGCACGTTCGGACACTGTTCGACGCTGCGTCGGAAATCGGTCGTGATGGTGTTCGCATAAAAGATCCAGGTGTTGTAGGGCTCGGCGGCCTGCCGCTCTTCCCGCGGATCGCGGGTCAGGTCGACTACCTTCGGCGCGGTCGAGAAGCGCTCGACCGGACTGTATTTCGTCTCCTGCCAGGCGTAGTGGATTTTCCAGTTCCGCCACTTCACCGCCCTCAGGTCGTCGCCCACATAGATCACGAAACCCTCGCGGCCGGAGTCTTCCCGTTTTCCCAGAAAGAAATCGGCCATGTCGATGCCGTCGATGGGGCGGTCATCGGGAACCTTGGCTCCGGCGAACGCCGCCAGCGTCGGGAAGATATCCACCAGGTGCACGATCGCGTTGTTGACGGCGCCGGCAGGCACTTTGCCCGGCCAACGCATGATGAAGGGCACCCGTATGCCGCCCTCCATCGCCGTGACGTAGGTGCCGGCCCAAGGTCCGCTCCAGCCGCTGAATTGGCCGTCTCCGGCATCGGGGTCCTCCACCCCGTTATCGGAGGCGAAGATCACCACCGTGTCGTCCTCGACGCCGAGTTCGGTGAGGGCATCGAGCATTCGGCCGACGTAGTGGTCGGTCTGCACCAGCATATCCGCATAGTCGCCGTGGCCGCTCTTTCCCGCGAAGTCGGGATGCGGGAGAGTGGGATAATGGGTCGCCGTGAGCGGCACATACGCGAAGAACGGCTTTCCGCTTCTGACGTTGCGTTTCATGAAATCGATCGCCCGCCGGGTGAGTTCGGCGTCGATCAGCCGGCGCTCGTTCAGATCGTAGAGCTTGACCCGCTGAGGCTCGCTTCCCTTGCGGCCCTCCATGATCCAGGGCTGGTCGGCTTCCGGAACCTGGGCGTCCGCCGGGACCGAATACTCCTGAAGCACTTCAGGCGTCGTCCAGACGGCTTCGTCGGTACTGTTGGGGATGCCGTACCATTCGTCGAACCCCTGATCGGTCGGCCAGCGTCCGGGCGTGCGGCCGAGGTGCCACTTGCCGAAGGCGCCGGTGGCGTATCCGGCGTCGGACAGCGCCTCGGCAAGAGTCACCTCCCATGGCACGAGGCCGTAGAAGGAAGTCCCGATCGGCACATTCTGCGCGCCGCTGCGGACGGCGAGCCGCCCGGTCATCAGCGCCGCGCGGCTCGGCGTGCACTGGGCCTCGGCGTTGAAATTCTCGAGCCGCATGCCTTCCGCGGCGAGCTGGTCGATCCGCGGAGACGGCGCCCCGCGCAGCGCTCCGCCGCCATAAGCGCCCCAGTCCCCCCAGCCGGTGTTATCGGTGAGAATCAGCAGAACGT
Source organism: Methylocaldum sp. GT1TLB (assembly GCF_051027445.1). Classification (NCBI taxonomy): domain Bacteria; kingdom Pseudomonadati; phylum Pseudomonadota; class Gammaproteobacteria; order Methylococcales; family Methylococcaceae; genus Methylocaldum; species Methylocaldum sp. GT1TLB. Next base: position 2,268,419 of record NZ_CP194898.1, on the reverse strand, counting down.
TCGGCTGGGCGGCCTGTGCCTCCGCGCAGATGAGGGGCTGGAGCAGAGCAAGGCAAAACGCCATCAGCAGCGGTCGCCTTGTGAGTGGAAACGTGTGGCGTTCAATCATTCGATGCCTCTTATCGGTCGTAGGGCGGCGCCGTTCATCCCCTCGAGAGTGTGGCCGCGACGCCGCCCGTATCGGGAAAAGACCGATCCCGCCGCATTGTGGCGGGACGCTTCACTATCGAGCCACCTTCAGAAGCCTATCTTGATGTTGGGCGGGTACTTTTCCAGGACGGCTTCGTAGCGTTCGGCTTCCTGGCTTATCACCGTCGTGACGGGGAGGTGCCTGATGCCTTCGCCGACATCTTCGCCCGGGTTGGTGTAGAGATTGACGACCGCGCCTCCGGGGATCGTTTCGACGATGGCACCGGTGAACCCGCCCGTATAGCCCCGGTCGAAGACCGCCTGCTCGAGCTCGACGACCATATACATTTTGAATTCATCGAGGCGAATCGCGGACATTTGATCACCGAGGGTATAGATGATACTGCGGCGATTCGATTCGCCCTCGTCGGCCAGCAGGAACGAGGTCTGGTCGATGCCGTCGATATAGTACCCGGTCGCGGGCACGTACTTGGCCACCTCGGCGCCGGGCGCTCCGGCCAGAGATGCCGCGGTGTTGAAGAGGTCGGTCAGATCGAACAAGCCGTCCGAGATTCTGGGCTTGATCACCCCTTTCCAGTAGGCGAAAGTCGGTACCCGTACGCCGCCTTCCCAGGTCGAGCCCTTGCAGCCGCGGAACGGGGTGCGGCCGTGGGGCGGCACTTCGCATTCGGGTCCGTTGTCGGAGCTCAGGATAATCAGCGTGTTTTCGATTTGCCCACTGTCCTCCAGGGCCTTGTACAAGCGGGCCAAAACATCGTCCATTTCCACCATGCAGTCGCTGTAGACGGTGCGCGCCGGGGACTTGCCCGCGTACTCCTCGTTGGGATAGTTGTCGAAGTGACAGCCTCGGGGCGCATGATAGAGGAACCAGGGCTGGTCGTTGTCGGCTCTATCCCGGATGAATTTTTCGCTGTAGGCGGCCCAGTCCTGATCCAGGTTCTTGATCGTCGTCAGGTTGATCTCGTAGGTGTTTTCGCACTGTTTCTGACCCTTCACGCAGTGCACGTTGTTGCGGTTGAAGGGCAGTTTTTCCATCATCTCGGTCCGCGAAGGACTCAGGGCGATTTCCGGGTTGAAGTACACGTCCCGCCACTCTGTGTACATGTCCGACACCGACAGGAAGCCGTAATAGTCGTCGTAACCCACATTTTGAGGCAGGGACCCTTCGTTCTCGCCCATGTGCCACTTGCCCACGCCCTGGGTGAAATAACCCAAATCGTCGAGCACGTCGGCGATAGTCACCGCCCCGTCCAGTCCGCCGGGTTCGGCGTACAGGGCCGGCCGCAAGAGCCCGTGGTGCAGGGGGTTCTGACCGGTATGAATGCTCGCTCGGGTCGGGGTGCAACTCGGCGTCGAATAGGCCGAGGTCAGGATCAGACCTTCCCGGGCCAGCTTGTCCATGTTCGGGGTGGGGTTGCCGACCGCGGTGCCGCCGCCGTTGAACCCTGGGTCCATCCAGCCCACGTCGTCCATCAGGAAAATAAGGATATTCGGCTTCTTACCGAATTTCTGTTCCAGTTCGTCGAGCTTCTGCCGGGCTTCCCGCTCCTGGTCGGCGTGCGGGATCACCGGTTCCATGTTTTCCGCGATGCTTTCCGCCTGAACGTGAAGGTATTGGTTGGGATGGTCGTACCCCGGGGCGTCGGTTTGGCCCGTGGTCGATCCGCGGGTAATGTCTGCGGCAGTCGCAGCCCCGGCAGTCAGCATCACGCTCGCCGCGAACGCGCATGTCAGCACGATCGAGTTGCCGCCGCTGGGACGTGGTGGTTTCCTACCGTACATGCTGTGCCTCCTTGTCGGCGTGTCATGCTCGTTCGACTCTCTCGCCGCTCAAGAACGATCGAGAGCCAGCCGACGATGCGCAAGATAACGCCTATTTGACAAGGGACGCGGACAACGATTCACATTTGAATCACGTTGTCGAACTTCGAAGGCGAAATCATCCTTGAGAGGAACGCACAGGATCGTTCTTCCGAGGCAATTCCTGTCTAATTGAGGAAGGAAAGGAAGCGAAACCACGAAAGGAGATCGAAATGGACGCACCCCGTTTTCAGAAGCGGCGCTTGGGCATGTTCCCCTGGTTGCCGTTCAGGGTGATCATACTGCTGGCGTTCTCGCTTGCCGCCGCATGGGCAGAGGGCCCGCGCGGCACGGTGCTGCCCGCGCCGGAGCCTGCCTTCAAGGGCAAGATCGGACGCACTTACAAGGACTCTCAGCCGGACAAGATTCCGGTTGTCAAAGCGCCGGCCGGTGCTCCGAACGTCCTGGTGGTTTTGATCGACGATTCCGGGTTCGGCCAGTGGGGCACCTTCGGCGGGCAGATTCCGACGCCCAATCTCGACCGGCTGGCGAAGGCCGGGCTAAGCTACACGCGTTTCCACACCACGGCTCTCTGTTCGCCCACCCGCGCGGCTCTTCTGACCGGACGCAATCACCACTCGGTCGGTACCGGCACGATCACGGAGACCGGCACCGCCTATCCCGGCTACACCGGCCAGATTCCCAAGAGCGCCGCGATGGTCTCCGAGATTCTGCGCCAGAACGGCTATAGCACCGCGTTCTTCGGCAAGAACCACAATGTCCCGGACTGGGAGACCAGCGTATCGGGCCCCTATGACCGCTGGCCGGGACTGCAAGGCTTCGATCATTTTTACGGCTTCCTCGGCGGAGAGGCCAACCAGTGGGCGCCGGCGCTCTACCGCGACCATCAGCGGGTGGAGATGCAGGTTCCGAAGGGCCGAGAAGGGCGCTACACGCTCAACGACGCGCTGGCGGACGAGGCCATCGACTACATCTTTCAGCAACAGTCGGTCACGCCCGACCGGCCGTTCTTCGTCTATTACGCTCCGGGCGCGACGCACGCCCCACATCATGTGCCGAAGGAGTGGCTCGACAAGTTCAAGGGACAGTTCGACCAGGGCTGGGACAAGTACCGCGAAGAGACCTATCAGCGCCAGCTCAAGCTGGGCGTGATCCCGCCGGATACCAAGCTCACACCCAGGCCGAAGGAAATACCGGCCTACGACTCGCTGACGCCCGACCAGAAGCGGGTGGCCGCGCGGCTGATGGAAGCCTTCGCGGCCTACACCGCCCAGACCGACTACGAGGTGGGCCGCGTGCTCGACGCCATCGAGCAGGTCGGCCAGTTGCACAATACCGTCGTCTTCTGGATCATCGGCGATAACGGCGCCTCCATGGAAGGCACTCTCTACGGCGCTTTCAACGAAATGGCGGCCATCGGCGGTTTATCCGAAGATCCGGCTTTGCTGGTGCAGCACCTGGACGAAATCGGCGGGCCCAACGCTTACAACCATTACCCGGTGGGCTGGGCCTGGGCGATGAACACGCCGTTTCAATGGGGCAAGCAGGTCGCCTCGCACCTGGGCGGCGTACGCAATCCGATGGTGGTTGCCTGGCCGGATCGCATCAAGGACAAAGGCGGCATTCGCACGCAATTCCACCACGTCATCGACATCGTGCCGACCATTTTGGAAGCGGCCAAGATCCCGATACCCACGGAGGTGAACGGCGTCAAGCAGAAGCCGATGGAAGGCGTCAGCATGCTGTACGGCTTCGATAATGCGAACGCAAAAGGCACGCGGCAGGTACAGTATTTCGAAATGTTCGGCAACCGGGCGCTGTACAGGAACGGCTGGATCGCCGCCGCCCGTCACGGCCGGCTGCCGTGGACCACCGGGACCTTCGATTTCGACGAGGATCAATGGGAACTTTACGACCTGGATCGCGATTTCAGCGAAGCCGACGATCTGGCCGCGAAACATCCCGACAAGCTCAAGAAGCTTCAGGACGAGTTTTGGGTGCAAGCCAAGAAGTTCCAGGTTCTCCCACTGGACGATCGCTTGACCGAGCGTACCGATCCCGGCTTGCGGCCCAGCCTGATCGAGGGACGGACACGGTTCACCTACTACCCGGGCGGTGTGCGCATTCCGGAAGGCTCGGCCGCTCCGGTCAAGAACCGCTCGCACATCATTACGGCAGAGATAGAAGTGCCCCAGGGCGGAGCGGACGGCGTACTCGTTGCCGAGGGCGGCGTGGTGGGAGGCTTCGCCCTCTACGTCAAGGACGGACGGCCGGTTTACGAGTACAACTACGTCACCCAGGCCCGTTACAGCGTAACCGGCTCGGAGCCGCTGTCTCCGGGACCGAATACCATACGCATGGAGTTCCGCTACGACGGTGGCGGCATAGGCAAGGGCGGCACGGCGGCGCTTTTCGTCAACGACAAGAAGGCCGGCGAAGGCCGGATCGAACATACCACCTGGGGACGTTTTTCCGCCGACGAAACCTTCGACATCGGCGAAGACTCGGGATCTCCGGTAAGCGCCGCCTACGCTTCGCCCAATCGGTTCACCGGCACCTTGAAGAAGGTGGAAATCGATGTTCAGCCCGCGAACCTGAGCGCCGACGATCGGGAAAGACTCCGAAGCATGGCGTCAAAGGCGAGGCAAGTCATGGACTAAGGGCCGGGGAAGGCGGGTCTTGCGATACCCACCCTCGGGGAACGTCATTTGGTCGTTTCAGGCTGGGCGATATTCGTCTGACTTTTGCGTTTTCGCGATGATGAGCAAAAATAGCCGGGACGTGGATGGTGCTCGTCCATGAATTTACCTACGTTTCCGATCGGCTCTTCAAAAAAGGATTCAACATGCTAAGAAATCGTCTTGTTGTTCTCGGCCTGATCGCCTCGGTTGTTTTTACCCCCCTGGCCCTGGCCGAACAGGTGCTGAAAATGGCGACCACGACGAGTACCGAGAACACGGGGCTCTTGCCGGTGCTTAATGCGCCGTTCGAGAAAAAGCACACGGCCAGGATAGACGTGATCGCCGTAGGCAGCGGCAAGGCGATGAAACTGGGCGAAAGCGGCGATGTCGACATCGTCTTCGTGCACGACCCCGATGCGGAAGAGAAATTCATGGCGGCGGGAAACGGTGTCGACCGCAAGCCCGTGATGCACAACGACTTTGTCGTCGTCGGCCCGGAAACGGATCCCGCCGGTGTCAGGAACGCAAAGACCGCGGACGAAGCTTTCAAGAAAATCGCCGCGGCCAAGGCGGGCTTCGTTTCCCGCGGCGACGAATCGGGAACCCATGTCAAGGAAAAGACTCTTTGGCGGAAAGCGGGGCTGCGGCCGGAAGGCGAATGGTATCTTTCGGTAGGGCAGGGCATGGGAGCCGTGCTGCGCATGGCCGACGACAAGGCGTATTACGCGCTGACCGACCGGGGAACCTTTCTCGCGGGCAAGGACAAATTGACCGTGAAGCTTCTATTCGAGGGAGATCCGGCGCTGTTCAATCCCTATCATGTCATGGCCGTAAATCCGAAGAAGCATAAACACGTGAATTACGAGCTGGCCAAGAAATACATCGACTACGTCACGGGCACGGAGGGGCAAAAAACCATTGCCGACTTCAAAGTCGCCGATCAGCCGTTGTTTTACCCGGACGCGATCTCGAACGCAGAAAAATCGAAGAAATAGTTCGGAGGAACCAAAACCCTGAAAATGTGCCCAATTTAGAGGATTATCCGAATCCGGATACCGATATCGCGGGAACAGTTGCGCCACTGATGTTCCCGATTTTGTTATCGTAACAGGGAGATATCGATATGTTGCTTTGGATTATTTTCGGCGGGATCGCCGGCTGGGTAGCAAGCCTGATCGTCGGTCGGGGAGACGAGATGGGAATGCTGGGTAATATCGCCGTGGGTATCATAGGCGCCTTTCTCGGCGGCTGGATTGCCGACCGTTTGGGATTCGGAGGAAAGCCGGGTGTGGAGCGTCCGACATCTTTGATAAGCTTCGCGACAGCGGTGCTCGGCGCCGTTATTTTATTGGCCATTCTCAATGCCTTGATTTAGTGCGGTGTTCCGGAGAATCCGGTGTGTTTTGCCCGCCGATCGTAGGCGGTGGAGTTCTCCAGGACGATGTCGTTTTGGGGCGAGTACGAGAAACGGCTAAGGCGATCGCTGCAACCGGAAGTCTTGATGGTTCCGAAGGCGGTGTAAACCGCTGAGCGAGGCAAAGGCCTCATGCCCGAATAGAGAGGCAGACTCGCATAGATTTTCGCGGGGGATGATAGTGAACAATTGGTCAGTGAAGGCTTTGGGGGGATTTCTCGTCATATGGGGGTTTTCCTGCCCGGCCACGGCTCAGAAGTTCGGTCCGGTGCCGGACGTTGACGAAGGATCCGAAGAAGTGGAATCGGCTACTCTCAACGACGTCGATCTCGAATTCAGCGAGGACGAGCGGGTGAGGCTGAAGGAGCTGAGAGCATGGCTGCATCAGCGTAGTCGCGAAAGAGCGCGAGCCGCGGCGTTAAGTTCCGGAGACGTGGATGAAGCAAGCCGATTTGATTCGAGTGCCACATACCGAACGGTGCGCCCGCCGCAGCTCCTGCACGATGCACGAAACTGGCAAGGCCGGCCCAGGCTGCATATCGGTCGGGTACCCGACGATCGAGTGCGCGGCAGCTACGAGCCTCTCGATCCGAAAACCATCGTTTCTCCACGGCGGCAACCGACTCTAGACGCGGCCTCCGGGCGTCAAGCCGGCACTGCGGCGCCGCTGGAAACCAAGGCCAAAAAAAGCCGCGTCAGGCTGGTCTGGACCGCCGATGTGGCCCGGCACAAATCCGATTCATCCCCATCCTCCTCCAACGGCCGCCGCTGACATTGGCGCAGTTCTCGATCGGACCGGCTTGTCTATCTCTGGCTATGGCAGGCTAGAGCATTTTCCGATTCGGTGTCAGAGAGCCCGATAGGTAGGTCGGCAATCCCTTCCCAATCGCAAACGGCCGTCCTGGGAGCGCCAGGACGCCCCTTCCCACAAAGTCCTTTGCCGAGCCGATAAGTCGGCAAGGGATTGCCGACCTACGTTCTTCCCGCCCGACACGAAGCCGTACACCGGGATGAAAAACGCTCTAGATCTCGCTAGTCTGCGCTTCGTCCGCTTTCGCGAGCTTGCTGTGGCGTACCGAGTAGACGAAATAGACGATCAGCCCGATACCGAGCCAGATTATGAACCGGTACCAGGTGGTTGTCGGAAGAAAAACCATCAGTGCTCCGCACGAGAGGACGCCGAGTATCGGGAGCACGGGGTTGGCCGGTGTCTTGAAAGGACGGTGCATGCCGGGGTCGGTGATGCGGAGAATCATGACGCCGAGGCAGACGAGTACGAATGCGAACAGCGTACCGATGTTAACCAGTTCGGCAAGTTCGCTCAGCGGCACGAAACCCGCTACGGATGCGATCAGAAAGCCGCACAGGATGATGACTCTCACCGGCGTTTGGGTTTTCCGGTTGACGGTCGAAAACCACGGAGACAGGAGACCGTCGCGGGCCATCGCGAAAATGATCCGGGTGAGCGCGTAATAGAGCACAAGCATGACCGTGGTCAGCCCGGCAATGACGCCAGTCGCCACCAGTGCGGACGCCCAGTTCAAACCCAACAGCTGGAGCGCGTGGGCCACGGGAGAGGACACGTTGAGTTCCGTGTAGGGAACAACCGCGGTCAGCAGGCCGGCGACCAGGATATATATCAAGGTACAGAAAGCCAGCGCCGTCACGATGCCGACCGGCACGTCCTTTTTCGGGTTGCGCGCTTCTTCGGTGGCGGTCGAGACGGCATCGAACCCGACATAGGCGAAGAAAACGATGGACGCTCCCGCGAAAATGCCGATCGGTTTGCCCTCGGCCGTGTGGTCGAACCAGCCGAAAGGCATGAAGGGCTGCCAGTTGGCCGGATCGACGTTGAACAGCGCGACCGAGACGAATATGCCTATGGTCAGCAGCTTGATGAAAACCATCAGCGAATTGAGCCGGGCGCTTTCCTTGACCCCGATGATCAGCAGGATCATGAGAATCAGCACGATGCCGGCCGCCGGAAGATTGATGATGCCGCCCAGCTCCGGCGCATGGGTCAGGTAATCGGGCAGCGGCAAACCGATGGCGGTCAAGGCGTTGTTGAAATAGCCGGACCAGCCGTTGGCCACGGCGGCTACCGAGAGCCCGTATTCCAAGATCAGGTCCCAGCCGATGATCCAGGCTGTCAGCTCGCCGAACGCTGCATAGCTGTATCCGTAGGCGCTGCCGCATCCGCCGACGCTCGAGGCTAGCTCGGCATAGGCCAGCGCGGCGAAGGTGCAGGCGAGACCGGCGATCACGAAGGAAATGATTACCGCGGGCCCCGCCTGAGTCGCGGCGGCAATGCCGGTCAGTACGAAGATTCCGGTACCGATGATGGCGCCGATGCCGAGGAGAGTCAGATCCATCGCTCCGAGGCAGCGTCTCAGTCCACTGTCCTGGAAGTCGTCCGTGGTAGTTCTTTTGGTGCGGAAAATCTGCATCATCGAATTCTCGCGGGCTGGTTTTATTAAAGGAATTATGCCTGATAAATCCGACCGATGACGATTTCTGCCGTCCAGCGAGCGGGAAATCTCGATTGGAGCGGAGGGCCGCCCCGCACGCGGTTGTCGTGACCCAACCTGTCGTTGATCGACAATCCCTTGCCGACAAATGCGTCCGTTCGCCGGGAACGGCCAAGCATTCTCGCCCCGCCCTCCCCAAACTCCTTATTCGGCCAAACAGGAGGGCGAATTGGGGAGGACGTAGCGAGAGGGGACAAAGCGGGTTTGGAATGGAGAGCGCTTCGTCTCGGCTTGCTTGGACTGCGCTCCTTTGGTTTTCAGTCAAAAGGCGATGGCCGATCGGGACTTGAAAGATGACGCGGCAAGCCGTGTTCCGCAGCCATCTCTCGGAGCCTCGCTTTAGTGGATTTCACCGCGCCAGGCGCCGGTTTCGTGTCCCCGTGACTCGAGAAAGTCCCTGAAGTTCTCCAGGTCCTCTTCCACGTTGGAAGACACCATTCCGAGCATATCGCCGACCTTCTCCATCGTGGTCTCGGGTTGATATTCGATATCCACGCTGACACGGGTGCGGTCGCCGCCCACCGGCTCGAAACTCACTATCCCGTGGTTCTCCGGTCCGGCCGTGGTACGCCATGCGATGCGCTGATCCGGTACCTGCTCGACGATTTCGGTGTCCCATTCCTTGTGTTTTCCGCCGATCTCGGCATGCCAATGCACATGGCTATCGTCGATCTGGCGCACCTCCACGATGTTCTCCATGAAACTGGGAAAATCCTCGAACTGGGTCCACTGGTTATACGCAACTCTTACCGGCACGTTGACCTCTATGGATTTGTGCACGCTTGCCATTTCACACTCCTTCGGATCTGGTCTATTCGGTTTGTCCGGAATGCACCGGTCGAACGATGCATGGGTTCAATAAGTCGTTACCGATGGTGCCCAAAACGCCGCAATCGCCGCCGTTCGATCACTCATCAGCTCAAAAATTAGACACCGGGCGATTGGCACGGTTCGAAAGGAATCCAGAAGCCAAGGGCGGCGTATGCCCGGATCACATCCGTGTGTTTTGGATACCGGCATCCAGAACAAAGATCTGCAATTCGGTCCGACGCCATCCTTGGCCTCTTCGGCCAGTTTTCCACAGAACGCCGAATCTTCGGGAAAACCGCTTCGGTCATCGCGTATCAGTCTTATCAGGCCGAGTTCGTAAGCTTTTTCTGACTTGACGCGGGCAACAAGAACAATTCAGCATTCCGGCGCTTAACAGGATGGCGAAAAACTCTGACTGGTGCGCCGGGCGTCAACGGCGTGACCATATGAATGCCCGTCCGGCTTACCTGAAACAGTCCGTAGGGCGGGTTAGGCGATAGCCGTAACCCGCCTTGCCGCGGAATCGGCGGCTATCGCCTAACCCGCCCTACGAGCTGACCCATTCACGATTGGGCTGTGTGGCATAAGCGGTGAACAATGGATTACGAACTTAGACCTGCTACTTCTGATGACTACGCATACTGTTACCGTCTCACCAAGAGGAACATGCATGATTTATTCTGTAAACACTGGGGAGGCTGGGTTTCAACCGAGTTCCGTAACGGATTCGTCGTTGAGAACATAACCATGGTGATCATTGCCGGTAAACGAGCTGGTTACCTCAGCGTAATCAAAGAACCCACATCGATTTACATCGACAACATCCAGTTATCCCCTGCCCGGCAGGGCCAAGGTATTGGCACAAAGCTCTTGAACCGTCTACTTGCTACTTATTCAAAGGTCAGCATTCGTCTTACGACCTTTGAAGACAATCCGGCCAAAAGGCTGTATGAGCGAATGGGGTTTGTCGTCGTAGAAAGAAATGGCATGACAGTTAAGATGGAAAAACAGCCTAACGAGGCGGTGCACCGGAGCTGCTAACGCGGCCCGATTACCGGTGACGTTAGCAAAACGGCCCACGCTTTGGTTATTCGCTTTGATTTTTTTACGCAAAATGACGAAGTTCACTTAGCTGAACCAAGCCGAAGTTAAAACAACAAAAGCTTGACCCAGTCACCAAGCGCCGATTGTTCGGCACATGAGGCCACGTACCATATGTCCATCGCAAAGCTCAGATACTCAGATCTCCTTGATGCCTTCGAATTCGTGAGTTCCGGCGCGCCCTTTGACAGCAGGGCCTTCATCGATCGGGACACCGGAACGATTCACTATTTGTCACCCGAGTTCGACTTCGAAGAAGAAGTTCCCGACGATCTCGAAACATCAGACAGGTACGTCGAAGTTCCTCACAAGCACGATCTGGACTTGGGGCATAACCTGGTATTGTCATTCGTAGAGCAAGAACTCCCCGGCGAATACGAAACCGTTTCCGAGTTTTTTCGAAAGAAAGGCGCTTACGGTCGCTTCAAAGATTTCTTGAATAGCCGAAACCAGCTTGAACGCTGGTACGAATACGAATCCCGCGAGACTGAAAAGGCGTTGCGCCTTTGGTGCGACGAAAACGCCGTCGAGCTCACCGATGATTCATCTGTGGCCTAACCTCTCGGTCAACCGGGCCGTCTGCTGGTTGCGCTTGCAGGTTCCCGCCGCCTTATCGGCTGCTGCCCGGTCCGGGATTCCAATTCCGCGCGGTGCGGCCGGCGACAAAGAAAGTATTTTCTTGCGTTCTACGGGGCGACGATCAGTCGCGCCGCACCAGCTTGAAAAAACGGCTTATCTCTCCGCTCTGGGTTCTTTCCTGATAAAGAAAAGCCAGCTTTTGCTCTTCGAACTTGTCGAAGAACGCCTCCCAGGAGATCCGCTCCAGCGTTTCACCGCCTTCGGTGAACCGGATGCGCAGGATGCCTGCTTCGTCGCCTTTGCCGGCGGTACCCTTAACGGTGGCGGGCCAGCCTCCCCGTTCTTCCACCCAGCGGCGAATCTCCTCGTGATTCGTCGTTTTTTTCGATTCGTGCGACATGACGACACCTCCTGGCATTGATCATTCGGTAATGAAGCCTTGCGGCGAGAACATTTTTTAGTTCGGTGTAGGGTGTGACGGTTTCGTATGCCGCCCGTTCCTGCACCCTAGTAAAAAACGTTCTAACCGTAGCTATGAATGATGCGGGGTCTAGGGAATCCCCCGCGTGCCCGGCGCACATGGTTTTCCAACTCTATGGCCCGATGAATCGAGGTATGGGCCGAAAGCACCTTGGCACGCGCCCGCTCGCCGATGCGGGTCCGTTCGGCATCCGAGGTCTCCTGGAGATGGCGCAGAACGTCCTCGGCGCGTTCGGCCACCAGAATTTCTTCACCGATCTTGAAGAAGCTGTTGAGACCTTGCCAACGATCCGAGATGACCGGCGTCCCGCAGGCGGCGGCTTCGAACAGGCGCACGCTGGGCGAGTATCCGGCGCGTACCATCTCGTGGCGGGTGACGTTCAGCGTGAAACGCTGCGAGGTATAGAAGCGCCGGTGAGCGGCGGGCGGCAAGTGTTCGATGCGGTGAACGTTCGGAGGCCAGGCTATCGTTTCCGGGTATTGCGCTCCGACGATCGCAAATCGCCCCTGTGCCCACTGACGCGCGGGTTTCAGCAGCAATTCCTCGACCGCCGGCTGCCGGTCTTCGCTGTAAGTGCCCATGTAGCCGAGGTCGTACTCGATGGGGCCGAAGTCTGAAGAATGTAGATCCGGGTCTACCGAGCAGTAGAGCGGTTCCACCCGTTGAGCGCGGTACGAGCGTTTGAGCCAGGACAGGAGCGGACCGCCGGTGAAGGATAGATAAAGCTCGTAGCGGGGGATTAGATCCGGGTGCAGATATTCACAATCGCCGTGCACCAGTTTAGCCAGCGTGATCGGCGTATCGATGTCGTAGAAAGCGGTAAGGCCGCGCGCCGTGGCGATCACCCATTGTCCGACCTCGACGCCGTCCGGAACGTACGAGCCGACGATGACCAGATCGGCTTGCGCCACCTCGTCGGTGAACCGATCTTTCAGTTCGTCAAGATCGGCATAAAGGCGGGTCGTGCCGTAAGGCGGGTTGGGCAGGTCGCGGTTTTTCGCATACCAGGGCTGGTCGCGTTCCAGAAACAGTACGCTATGGCCGCGCGCGCTCAAGCCGTGTACCAGCGCCCGATAAGTCGTGGCGTGGCCATTGCCCCAGGATGACGTAATCGAGAGTCCCAGTATGACGATGTTCAATGGCTCGGACATGATCAAGCTCCTGTGTGTGGGTTTAAGGAGGGGTTGAACCGATCGGGAAGAGAGTTCTCCTCAGCATTGGATCGAGGCGCGGGCGTATTGCTCGAAACGCCGCCATCCGCCAGTCCGGTCAGAATACGGTGGACCAGCGCCGCCCGGTGCGCATAGGTATGCTCCGCGATCACCCGCCGCATGGCGGCGGCGCCGATCGCCCGAGCACGTTCTTCGGACGTCGTTTCAAGATGCCGGACGACATCGTCCCCGGTCCGGGCAACCAGAATTTCCCGGCCGGGTTCCAGAAATTGCTCGATGCCCTCCCAGGCGTCGGTGACGATGCAGGCGCCGGCACCCGCCGCCTCGAATACTCGGGTGGCGGGGGAGTAGCCGAAGCGCGCCATGCTGCTGCGGTTGATGTTGAGGACCATGCGCGAGCTGCAATTGAACGCGTTGTGATCCTGGGCGTATACATGGCCGAGATAGCGGAGATTGGGGAGTTCCGGTATGTTGCATTCCCACCCGTTTCCGCCGAGCAGGAAATCGGCTTTCGGGAGTTTCGCCGCGGGACTGAAGAAGAATTCGTGCACCCGCGTTTCCCGGTCCGGGAGGCGGTTTCCGAGAAATCCCAAAGTGGCGGCAAACCGGGGATCCGGTGTCACGGGATAATGAATGGCCGGGTCCAGCGCGTTGTAGACCGGCACGCAACCGCGTGCGCCCAATGTCCGGTAGGCTTCCACGACGGGCGGTCCGCCGCCGTAGGTCAGAATCAGGTCGTAATGGGGAATCAGGGTACGGAACGGATCGTTGGGATTCTGGTGAACCCGCTCCAAGGTGGCCGGGGCATCGACGTCCCAATAGATGACCATTCGGTTTGGCGCCCGAAGGCCCGGGATTTCGCGTTCCAGCCAGTCGTCGAACACGCCGACGCCGCTTGCCTTGACCAGGATATCCGCCTGCCGGGCGGCTTCCAGCGCTTTCGAAACGCCCTGTTCCGTGGCGGGATAAACCACGACGTTGGCCCAGGTCGGATTGGCCATATCGCGATGCTGCTGCCGCTCGAAGGCATCCGGCTCGTAGAAGGTGGTGCGGTACCCCAGCACGCTCAAGGCGCGAATCAGTCCGCGGTAGTACGTGGCCGCGCCGTTCCAGTAGGACGAGACCAGACTGGAGCCGAAGAATGCGACTTGCGGCCGGTGTTTCATGAAGACGTCTCCTATGTGACAGCGGGTTCTTTCCTCGATTTGTGTTCCGCGGAGCGGGACAGGCGCAGTTCGCGGCAGATGTCCAACAGCTCGTCGATTCGGTGCGCGCAGGTGTGGCGTCTGAGTATGGTGGCGCGTCCCTGCGCGGCCAGACTCTGCGCGAATTTGCGGTCGTGCAGAACCGCTGCGACGGCTTCCTCCATTTCGTGACGGGTGCGGGCGACCAGGAAATCCCGGCCGGGCGTAAACAAGCCCTCGACATCGTCCCAGGGCGCGCTGACCAGCGGAATGCCGCAGGCCAGCGCTTCGAAGGGGCGTATCGTGGGTATGCCCGGCAGCGCCCTGCGATAAGGCCGCCGCGGAATGTGTACCGTCACCTTGAAACGGGCGAACATTCGGGGAACCTCATAATTCGGCAGCCATCCGCCGTATTCGATTCCGGCGTCGGACAAGACGTCGAGCGCCCGTGCCGGGTAGCGCACGCCGTAAATGCGCGTCCTCAGCTTGAGCGTCTTGACCGGATCGATGAGAAATTCCTTGAGCTCGCGGGTGCGCTCGTCGTCGCCCCAGTTGCCTATCCAGATCAAATCTCCTTCGTCGGGCTCGCGCGGCATCGGACGGAATACGCGGGTATCGGCGGCCTCGTGCCAGGTCCAGGCCCGCGAGGCCCAGCCCCGGTCCAAATAGATGTCGCGCAGTACCTTGCCGAAGGCCAGCACCCCGTCGTAGTGTTCCAGATCGTATCGGGCGATCGATTCGGGATCGGTCACCGCCCGATGATGGGTGTCGTGGAACAGCAAGACGTAGTGCCCCGATCGGGCGCGATGGCGTCCGATCTTTTTGACCAAAGCGGGATCGTTCCACTCATGCACGATGACCACGTCGGCATCCGCCAGAACGGCGCCGATGTCGATATCGTCGACGTTATAAAAGCGGCTGAGCAGCTGTGGATAGGCCTCGAAAAAGCCCATCAGCGAGCCGGGAAGCCGCTCGGCGCGGAGGTTCTGAAGACTCCAGCCGTCGGTCGGTTCGTAAACCTCGACGCGGTGGCCGCGCTGCAGCAGTTCGGTGGCGATGCCCCGCAGGAAATGGGCATTGCCGTGGTTCCAGTCGGAGATCAGAGAGTGATAGAAGAGGACAAATTTCATTCTAAGATTCCATTGTTTTAGTTAGACGTGGTGATCGGGTCGCACCGGCGCTCCCGGCGATGCCGTTTGCGAGTGAAAAGAGACGTTCGTCGTCTTGCCGGCCCGGCGTTTGGTCGTCCGTCGGTCGGCGATCAGATCGTGATAAGCATTCCAGTACGCGGCGGCCATCCGTTCCGGCGTGAACCAGGCCGCTCTGATCCGGGCCTTGGCCGCCCAGTCGTGCCGCAGGTCCGGCCGGTCGATCAGTTCCTGAAGCGTCGAGCGGAGTTGCTCGGTATCGTTCGGCGATACGAACAAGGCAGCGTCCTGCCAGATTTCGCGAAGGCTGGGGATGTCGCCGAGCACCAGGGCGCATCCCGCCGAGGCCGCTTCCAGCGCCGATAAACC
Source organism: Methylocaldum sp. GT1TLB (assembly GCF_051027445.1). Taxonomy (NCBI): domain Bacteria; kingdom Pseudomonadati; phylum Pseudomonadota; class Gammaproteobacteria; order Methylococcales; family Methylococcaceae; genus Methylocaldum; species Methylocaldum sp. GT1TLB. The sequence continues at coordinate 2,252,981 of NZ_CP194898.1, read as the reverse complement.
GAATGGTTCGTAGCGGGCGGGCAGGGCGTAGATAGCGGCATGGGCGAACCAGTTCGCGAGTTGCTCGGGAGAAAGCCGCCCGAGGCAATGGGTGTCCGCGAAGTCGGACGTTCCGCCGTCGGGATGTCGGGCTTCGCCGGCGATGTAGACGGGCCATGACAGGCGCGGGGCGATTCGGGCGAGAGCGGCGATATTCTTGGCCGGGTCCCATAATCGGCCGGCCGAGAGGATAAAGGGCTTTTTGTTGCTCTCGGGCTGGCCGGCGCGCCCATTGGAGATCACGCGGGCTGTCGGCAAAGGACCGTACAGCCTGCGCAATTCGGCGAGCATGGCCGCGGTCGGTGCGACCAGGCAGTCCGCCGCCCGCAGCCCGGTTCGAACGACGTCCCGATAGCGGTCCAGGCGCTTCGGCGCCGGCTCGCCGTATACCGCTTGCCACCACGACAGCACGCAGGAGTGGCCGACCATCAGGACCGGAGCCGGCCAGGCCAGATGGCCGTGGGGGTAATCGTTCAAATGAATCAGCGACGGATTGGCGTCCTTCGCCAGCTTCAGCAGCCACCGGCCGGCTGCTTCGAGATCCTCCCAGGGATCGTCCATCCAGACCAGTTTGTAGCGGCTCTCGGCCACCCGGACATGGTGAAGGGCCGCGGCTTCGCGCCGCTGTTCGGCGGACAGGAGGGCGCCCATCGTGGCCAGCACGATGTCCGCCCCGAAAGCTTCCAATCCGCGGGCCAGCTCCAGCGCGTACCGCCAGACGCCTCCGATCGTGTCGGCCGTCATGAGGATTTTCATCGTCCGTAGATCCTGTCGAGTACGGTTGCGATTTCGACGAACTGCCGGGCTTCCGGGGCGAAGCGCCCTTCTTGGCCGAGCCTCCGTGTCCAATCGATGAGCGCCCTCCCGCCCCAGGGGTCGGGAGGGCTGGCGACGGCTTCGCGCCGGGTTCCGTGGAAGCGTTCGACGATGAAGTCGTAGAAGGAGCCGTCGACATTGCGGAGCGCGGCCCCGCCCCCGGTGCCGTGGAAAGAGAAATCGATCGCCGCATCGCGGCCGGCCGAAAGCCGCCAGGAACAGGCGATGCGAGCGACGGCGCCGCCTCGGAATCCGATCTCCGCGACGGCATAGTCTTCGATCTCGGCAGCCGGTTTTGCCAGGAGCCTCCCGCGGGCGTACAGGCGGCTGACGACCTCGGTGACGTCCGGAAAATCCAGCATCCACAGCGCCAGATCCACGAGGTGGACGCCCAGATCCATGACGCAGCCGCCGCCCGCCAGGGCGAGGTCGTAGAACCACGGCTTGTCCGGGCCATAGGCGTTGTGGAAGGTCAGGTCCACGGCATAGATTTCGCCCAGATCGCCCCGGCGGATGGCGTCGCGAATTTCCGCCATGCCGCGTACGTAGCGGTAGCTCAAATCCACGCCCAACAGCCTGTCCGCACGGCGCGCCGCATCGACGATGCTTCGCGTTTCCTGCCGGGTCCTGGCCAGCGGTTTTTGGCAGAACACCGCAAGGCCTCTTTCGAGAGCGGCCATCGCTTGCCGGGCGTGAGCGGCGCTGGGCGTGGCAATGACTATTCCGTCCACAGAGTTCTCGAAGAGGCTCTCCGGACGTTCGCTCAGGGCGGCTCCGGGCGCGAGGTGCGACGCTTCCTTCAGGGCTTCCGGGGACGGATCGGCGAGGGCGACGATCTCGGCGCAACCCTCCTCCGCCAGGGCGGCCATCCGGTTGCGGCCGATCCAGCCGACGCCGAGAAAGCCCAGCCGCGGACGGTTCGGCCGAACTTCCGTAGTCGCGTTTTGTACCGGAGTCGCGCTCATAGCAGCACCACCGCCTTCAGAAAGCCGTCCGGGCGCGACCGCATCAGCTCGAAAGCCTGGGGCAGCTCCTTGAGGGCGAATCGGTGGGTGTAAAGCGGCGACGGATCGATGCGTCCGGTGGCCACAGCCGCGATCGCGGCGTGCAGACCGTCGGCGTATCGCTGCGGGTCGCGTTCGTGGGCGTTGATGACGTCCAGGCCGCGCCAGTTCCACAATTGCATGTTCACCTGGCGCGGCCCGTCCTGATGGTAGCCGGCGATCACCAAGCGACCCCGTACTCGGGTCAATTCGGTGGCCAGATCCAGGGTGTACTGTTCTCCCCCGACCTCGATCACGCAGTCGCAGCCGACATCCCCGGTCAGTGCTTTGACGCGGTCGACGGCAGCCTGAAAATCACCGATCGACAGGGTTTCGTCGGCGCCTTGGCGGCGTGCGACATCGAGCGCGTAGGGACGGCGGGACAGTGCGATCACGCGGGCTCCGGCCTTGGCCGACAGGCCGACGAGCAGGGCGCCCAGAAAGCCGATGCCGACGATGGCGACCGTTTCTCCGGACTTGATGCCGCTGCGGTGAAACACGTTCATCGCGCAAGCCAGGGGTTCGCCTGGGAAGATCTGGTCGTCGAGCACGGCGGGAAGAGGAATGGCGGCGCCGGCTTCGACCAGATCGTATCCGGCGTAGGCGTGATAGGACAAAACCGCTACCCGAGTGCCCACCGCCGGACGCTCGACGTCCGCGCCCACTGCCTCGACGCGGCCCCAGCCTTCGTGTCCGGGGGCGCCGGGCGGGAAGGGGTAGTCGAACCAGGGGCGTCCTTCCCAGACCGGAAGATTCGAACCGCAGACGCCGCAGCCTTCCAGCTTGACGCGCACCTGCCCAGGACCCGGTGGGGGCACCGAGACGGGCATTACTCGAAGGTCCTTCGGTCCTCTGAAAACCGCCGCCAAGCAGCGAATCTGGGCGACGGTTGCCTGTAAGGGAGCTTGTTCCGTTGCCGGTCTCACGCGTTGATGTCCTCCTTGTGCTCAGCCATCCGTGCTGAGATTGTCCCGTTCCGGAAGCGGGCATCGGCCGGCAAGAGATCAGATGTTCATGCTGCTGACCGCTTCGCTATCGTTCCCTGTTTAAGCACTCTCGGATTCCACGCATCGGTCGGATTCCAAGGGGTGTCCAGTGCTAACTGTCGTGTTATTAACCCGGCCTATAAATATAGGCCGGGTTAATCCGGGGCAGGGATGCCCCGGCGCGGCGACAAGCCGCGTGAGCCCAGGCCGGGCGTGTACCGGCCTGGGCGGCGGCCCGAAATACCAGGAGGGTATTTACGGGCCTGATTAATAAGTAAAGCTTTGAAAAAAGCCATCTCCCTCTGACCAAAGGTATCTACACAAGTCCGCAAAACCGTCATTCCGGCAGGGAAGGGTTGCGACTAAAGCAACCGTTTGCGATTGGATGCCGGAATCCAGAACACATGGATGTGAGAGGCCGTTGCCGTCCTTAGCCTCTGGACTCCGGCAATCCATGCCGGGGTGACGATTTGTACAGATACCTCTACTCTCCGGGAGAGGGTTGGGCGAGGACCCTTTAAGTCAGTCAATTACGCAAGTTTTTTACTCCGAACAGAGATTTACCGCGCGTAAATAAAGTTGCGTAAAGTTAAGCCCTATTCAACTCACCCGCACCCTAGCCCAATCACTCCGCAAATCCCCGATGCGGAGCCGCAAGCGGATCTCGCGCGTGCACCCGTTCGCCGGGAGCGAACGGGAACGTGCGAAGCACGGCCCGAAGGGCGAGCCTCAGGGATGAGGCGAGTAAATCGGCCTCGCCACGCTGTCCAGCTTCGCTCGCGAGTCCGGGGCAGCCCATCCCAGGCCTGCCCGCTCGTCGCGTTGCGCCTCGCCCTGCCGATTTTTCCCAGAGGGAGAGGGAGTGTTTGTGGCTTTACTTTCCCGGCCATTCGTAATCAAAGCTTCCTTTTAGTCCCTTCGACCGCACTGCCGCTGTCTTGCCGGGGTTGTACCGCGTCTTTTGGTCCGAGTACATTAGTAACCATTCGTATGTCGCCGCCACCCCGTCGTGCACGGCGGTTTCCGGTCGCCAGCCGATGGCGCGGTCCAGCTTGCGGATGTCGGAGACGTAGTACTTCTGATCGCCGGTGCGCCACGGCGCGAATGCCAGCTCAGGCCGGCGGCCGTGCAGTTCCTCGATGAGGTCCACCAGTTCGATCAGGCTGGTCGTCCTGGCCGGTCCGCCGCCGACATTGAAGGCCTGTCCGCGCAGCCGGCCGATGTTGTCTCCGGCGAGCCGCAAGGCTCTTACCAAGTCTTCGACGAACAGCACATCCCGGACCTGAAGGCCATCGCCGTAGATGGTAATCGGCCGATCCTGCAAGGCTCGAATCAGAAAGTGAGCCACCCAACCCTGGTCCTCGGTGCCGTACTGGTGCGGCCCGTAGATGCAGCTCATGCGGAACACGGCCGTAGGCAGCCCGTAGCTGCGCGCATAGTCGAGGACGTATTGGTCGGCTCCGCCTTTCGAGCATCCATAGGGGCTGTGAAAATCCAGGGGCCGGTCTTCGCCGACACCGTTTCGGGCGGTTTCCTCGTCGCGCGGCATATAGCGATCGCCCTGGCGGCGTACGCCGAGATCGCCGAGATCGCCGTACACCTTGTTGGTCGAGGTGTAAACCAGCGGCGGCGGATTCTGGGCCGAGCGCAAGCCTTCGAGTATGTTGAGCGTGCCGCGGAGGTTTACCTCGAAATCGGCGGCCGGATTTTCGATGCTGGTGGTGACCGCCACCTGCGCGGCGAAGTGGAATACCTGCCGGGCCCGGTGCACGGCGTTCCGGACCGCGTGAAAATCCCGGATATCGGCGATGTCGACCTGGACCCGGTTACCATGGGTGGAGCGGAGCCACTCGAGATTGCGCTCGACGCCCGGCCGGCCCAGATTGTCGAAGATCAGCACCGGAATGCCGTCGTCGAGCAGACGATCCGCGAGATTGGTCCCGACGAACCCCGCTCCGCCGGTGATCAGCACCGGCCTCAGGTCGTTTCCGGTAAAACCTTGCTTCGGATTCAACGGTTGGTGCTTGTCGGTCATAGCCGCAGTCCCCGCTGCGAAAGTTCCTCGTTCGCCGCCTCGAACCGGTCGAAAGCGGGCTGGGTTTGCAGCCATTCCGCCAGTTCGGCCATGCCGTCTTCCAGCTCGATACGGGGGCGATAGCCGAGGATGTTTTGGGCCTCGCCGATATCGGCGAAGCAGTGGCGGATATCGCCGACCCGGTATTGCTCGGTGATTACCGGCCGAATCTCTTCCCTGCCGAGCAACCGACCCATCTGCTCGGCAATCTCGCGCACCGTATAGCTGCGGCCGCTGCCGACATTGAGTGCCCGACCGGCGGCCTCGTCGCGCTCGAGCGCGAGCACACAGGCCTGCACCACGTCCCGGATATTCACGAAATCGCGTCTTTGTTCGCCGTCCTCGAAGATCGACGGGCTGTTGCCGTTGAGATAACGCGAGGCGAAGATGGCGAGCACGCCGGTGTAAGGGTTGGACAAGGCCTGCCGGGTCCCGTAAACGTTGAAGAAGCGGAGCGCGACGGCCGGAATGTTGTAGGCTTGGCCGACCAGCAGGCATAAACGCTCCTGGTCGTATTTCGACAAGGCGTAGACCGACGCGGGCGAGGTCGTCTTCGATTCCGGCGTGGGCAGGGGTTGCAGCGGATTGCCGTTATTGTCGGTCAGTTCCCACTGGCCGTGCTGAAGCTGCGTCAGCGGCCGTTCCGGGGGGGCGCAGGTCTGACCACTGGTGGTCCGGTAAAGTCCTTCGCCGTAAACGCTCATACTGGACGCCACGGCCAGCTTTTTCACCGGTTGTTCGATCAGAGATTGCAGCAGCACGGCGGTGCCGCGGTTATTGATATCGGTGTATCGCTCGATCTGATACATGCTTTGGCCCACACCGACCGCGGCGGCAAAGTGGAACACGGCATCCACGTTCCGTAGCGCCTCTCGGACTGCGCCGGCATCGCACACGTCGCCGTGCATGAATTCGACCGCGGGATTGAGGTATTGCGGCGGCTGTCGGTTATCGCCGTGGACTTGCTCGCTGAGAGTGTCGAGCACCCGGACCCGGTAGCCTTGGTCGATCAACCCATCGGCAAGGTGCGAGCCGATGAACCCTGCTCCTCCGGTAATCAAGATCCTTTCCATGGTCACTCCTGTCGATCCATCGTTTCGGTGATGCTCCGGTGTCGTCGAGGCGTGTTGTCGGCAAAGGATTGCCGACCTACGAACCCGTATCGCCGGCCGGGGGCCGGAACGGAATCAGCTTCCGGTCATGGCTTTCGAGGACGTATGTCCCTTCGCCGTCAATGTGCTCTCGAAATAGTCTATGGTGCGTTTTAAGCCGTCGACGAGAGACGTGGATGGCGTCCAGCCGAGTTTTTCGCGGGCGTGGCTGATGTCCGGACAGCGCCGGATGGGATCGTCCACCGGCAGCGGCCGGAAGGTGATTTTCGAACGCGAGCCGGTCAGATCGATGATAGTGTCGGCCAGTTCGAGCATGGTGATTTCGGCCGGGTTGCCCAGATTGAGGGGGCCCGGCACATCGTCGGACGTCGCCATGAAGCGCTGCATCGCCTCGATCAAGTCGTCGACATAGCAGAAGGAACGCGTCTGGTTGCCGTCGCCATATATGGTCAGCGGACGGTTTCTCAGCGCTTGCCCGATCAGGTTCGGAACCACGCGGCCGTCGTTGAGCCGCATATAGGGTCCGTAGGTATTGAAGATGCGGCCGACTTTGACGCGCACCGTGTGCTGCCGGTAATAGTTGAGAAACAAGGTTTCGGCGCAGCGTTTGCCCTCGTCGTAACAGGCCCGCGGCCCCACGGGGTTGACCGAGCCGCGATAAGCTTCATGTTGAGGATGGGTTTCCGGATCGCCGTAAACTTCGCTGGTCGACGCCTGGAATATCTTGGCTTTCGAGTAACGGGCCATTTCCAGGAGATTGAACGAGCCCTGCACGCAGGTCTTCAAGGTGTGGACCGGATCGGCCTGATAGTGGACCGGCGAGGCGGAGCAGGCGAGGTTATAGATTTCGTCTACGTTTTCGACGTGCAGCGGCAGGGTAATGTCCTGATTGATGATTTCCAAAGCACCCAGATCCTTGAGTCCGAGGAGAATCTCCTTGCCTCCGGTTCGAAAGTTGTCGATGCAGGTGACCGCATGACCTTGCATAAGCAACCAGCGGCAGAGATTCGTTCCCAGAAACCCGGCTCCGCCGGTCACGACAACGTGTTTCCTTCCACTCTCTGTCATATCCATGATCTCCGCTTTTAGAGTGCATCCTTGACGTTCTTGGACGAATGACCTGCCGACTTCGGGATCAGCGGACCGTGTTGCGGATTTGCCTTATGCGTCGTTGTTCATTCCGGTAGCACACGGCTGTGCTCGATACTGTTCGGCAGCGGATAAACCCACCGCAGCAGTTGCTTAATTGGGCAGCAAAAGGCGTCGCATTCCTTGCGGTCTGTTTATGGTTTGACTGGGTAACTGAAAGCTTGCGGATGACCCTTCCCTGCTGAAAGCTTAAAACTATCCATGTCCCAGGCGTATTACCGGCTACTGATATTTTGGTCCGTGCTGTTTGTCAAAAGTTCAATGACATCTAAGTTGATGCTCGACTTCGGTAGCGGCAGTGTCTATCGGTCGTGCGTTTCGTCACCGGGATATCTATCGCCATGATCTATCGACGGTCTTCGCCGAAATGCCGGATAAACAAGCGACGCTCGGAGTCGAATATTTACATTTGAGGTTGATGTTCTCGGTTTGAGTCCGGGCGAACACGGGCCGATATCAGGCAAAGGAGCAAGCGTATGACGGGCGAGTTGCAAGAACCGAAACCGCCGTTTCCGGAACAACATCTGGAGCGGCCGGAGCTGGAATCCAAGCTGGAGCCCCGGCCAAGATATTCGGCCCCTCTTTACAAAGGGGCGGGCAAGCTCAAGGACAAGGTCGCGCTGGTGACGGGGGGAGATTCGGGAATAGGCCGGTCCGTCGCCGTGCTGTTCGCTCGGGAGGGAGCGGATGTCGCCATCGTTTATCACGAGGCGCATTCGGACGCCGAGGAAACCAAGCAGGCGGTCGAAGCGGAAGGGCGTAAGGCTCTCGTCATTTGCGGCGACATCAAGAACTCGTTGTTTTGTCGACAGGCGGTGGAAAGAACCGTTCAGTCGTTCGGCAAACTGAACATTCTGGTGAATAACGCAGCCTATCAGAAACACTGCGACAGCCTCGCCGAGATTTCCGAGGAGCAGTGGGATCTGACGTTCAAGACCAACATCTACGGTTATTTCCATATGACCAAGGCGGCGCTGCCTCACCTCAAGGGCGGCGATGCCATCATCAACACCGGATCGATCACCGGTCTGGAAGGCAATGCCGGGCTTCTGGATTACTCGGCGACCAAAGGCGCGATCATCGCCTTCACCAAGTCGCTGGCGCAGAATCTGGCGGAATCGCGGATCCGGGTGAATTGCGTCGCTCCGGGGCCGGTTTGGACGCCTCTGAATCCCGCCGATCAGCCGGCCGAAAAAGTCGCCAAATTCGGCATGCAGACCAAGTTTCAGCGACCGGCCCAGCCCGAGGAAATATCGCCGGCTTACGTGTATTTCGCGTCCGAGGCGGATTCGAGTTACGTGACGGGCGAAGTGCTGACCTTATTGGGAGGGAATGTTCGCGCCGGTTGAGTTAATGCGGTCTTCACGCCGGTCTCGCGCCATGCACTGGAAAACGTCCCGCCTATTCAAAAGGCAGGCCGAACCGAGTGGTCGTCGGTCGGCCATCGTTTGCCGAGCAATTCGTGATGTCGGGAAAGGATTCCCGACCTACCCGGAGTGATTGCCTGAGTTCGTAGGTCGGCAATCCTTTGCCGACTGCAATGTCGGGAACGGGGCGACTCGAGGTCCGTTTGCTATCGATCCGGCGATACCGACCTTGAATCCAACGGCATCGCCCTCCGTGCTTCGACGGGTCGCTTTAGGGCGCGGCGGAAATCGCCCTGACCAAGTCCCCTACCTTGGAGGTGTCTATGCTCGTGGCCAAGTCGCCTTGGCTCACGACGCCGACCAGCTTGTGCTCCTCGATGACCGGCAAGCGCCTGACTTTATGGTCGATCATCTTGCGCAGCGCATCGTCGATGGAGTCACTGGCATGGACCATGACGGGAGTGCCCTGAGCGACTTCGCCCGCGGTAGTCGTTGAAGGATCCCGATCTGCGGCCAGAACCTTCACCACGATGTCGCGGTCCGTCAGCATGCCCTTGAGGCGCTTGTCGTCGCCGCAAATAGGGAGTGAGCCGATGTCGAGCAGTTCCATTCGCTTCGCGGCTTCGATGATGGTTTCGTGCTCGCCGATGCACTCGGCGCCCTTGGTCATAACATCTCGTACCTGTTTGTTCATACCGTTTTCCTGCGCTCCAGTGATTGACCGGACGTGAGTCGCCGCTGCGAATGCAGGCCTCATCGTCTCGGATGTTGCCTCGAATCGTCCGTGTTGTCCCTTCCTTTGTCCCCATAGGCTTTGCCGATGGTGTCGGCCACGTATGCACGACGTTCGCCCAAAGGCTCGGGTTCGCCTATGGTGGTGTCCTCCTTGGTTTGATGCTCCATTTCGGCGTTGAGCTCGGCGCCCAGGAGCACCACGTAAGCCGTGAGGTAAAACCAAGTGAGCAGAATGACGATGGCGCCGACCGAACCGTAGGTTTCGTTGTAGTTTCCGAAATTGGACACATAAAAAGAAAACAGCCCCGAACCGATCAGCCACAACACTACCGCCAGCACGGCACCGGGGCTGATCCATTGCCAGCGGGGCGCATTGCGGCAAGGGCCGTAATGGTAGACGACGGCCAAACCGAAGATGAAAGCCAGCGCCAGAAGCGGCCAACGCAGGAGAGAAAACAGGAATGACAGAAATCCGCGGAGGCCGGTAAAGCTCAGAAAAGCAGGCAAGCCGGCAATGAGGCCTATGGCGACCAGGGCGAAGAGGATTCCGCCGAAGGTGAAGGCTAGAGCCAGGCCGTTCAATTTCAAGAAGCTCCTTTTCTCCTGCTCGTTGTAGACGATGTTCAGCGCGGTGATCAGGGAGGTGATGCCCTTTGTAGCGCTCCAGATCGCCACCGCTAAACCGATGAGGACACTTAAGCTCAGCGCTGTGTTGGCATGACTGGCGATGTCGTTCAACTGCCGGCTCAGCAGCGCATGGGCCTCCGCAGGGACGATGTTCGCCAGCGCTTCGATCTCTTTCTGAACGTCGGCGGGATCGGCGACCAGACCGTACAGGCCGATCATTGCCGCCAAGGCGGGGAAGATCGCCAGCAGGGCATAGAACGCTACGCCGGCCGCGACGATCGAAATATTGTCGTGGACGACCTCGTTCTTGACACGGTAGGCAATGTCCCGCCAGCCTGCGAGCGGGATATCCCAAGGACGCACTGCCGAGCGGCCTCGGTCGTTGTAAGCGGAAGCGTCAGTCGATGTGGGCATTGGGAAGACCTCCCTGACTGATTCGGGAAAAGCGATTTCCGGCGCGGAGACGGCATCGACTGTGCAATCTCGACGCCGTCGTTCATGGCGCGCGCCGTCGTCGCTTTTTATGCGAATTCGCCATGACGCGTCGAGCGCGCCATGGCGTTTTTCCAATGATTAACCGGCTTGAGGACCGTCGCTTACGGCGTGTTCGGAGACTCGTAGCCGGGTCCTCGGCTCATGGAGCCGGACATCCGGCGATCGGGCATGCCGTGCCGCCGCTCTCCGGCAGGCGGTACTCGCGTGACGTTTCCGATCGTCTCGGCCAAGAATCCCTTGCGGCGGTCGCTTACGCCTCCGCGGCGCTCGCCCATCGGTGGCACGCCTTTCATGGATTCGGCGGCGGCTGCCTCACCTCCCGTGGCTCGTGTAACTCCGCCCATACCTTCGGTGGTCGTACCGCCGGCCGTGGTGCCTACCACCGTAGTTCCACCGGTGCCGATGCCGGTTTCGCCGCTTTCCATGCCATGAAGTATTTCGCCCGAACTCGAGCCAGCCGTAATCGGGCTGCTCTCGGCTTCGGTCGGACCCTCGTGCATCGGGCCGGCGGTAGCCGGTTCGCGTTCGGCTTCGACGGCGCCCTCATGCATGATTTCCCGGCCGGTTTCGCGAGCTTGACGCGCCAATCGGTCTCTCGTCTCTCCCATCATTTCGTCTTCCATGCGTGTGCGGGGCACGGCGGCACCGAGCGCCGCTCCGATGGCGATCCCCAACACGCCCAGGACCAAGGGTTGTTCCTGAACGATGTGCTGATACTGGTCTTGGGCCGCATGGCCGAGTCGTACCGCCTGATCCTGCGCTCTGTGAGAGACTTCTCCGGCTTTTTCGCGGACGCTGCTCATGGTGTCGCCGACGGAGTGCCGAACATGGCTCGCCTTTTCGCCGAGCGTTTCCCGGACATGGCCGACGGTCTCCGATACTCTGCCTTTGGCGTGTCCAAGCTTTTCGCTCATGGCGCCTTCGCCCTTGGTTCCGCCCATGCCGTGGGAAACGGACCGTTCTATCTCGCCATGGCTGCTATGCAGACTTTCCATGCCGTGAGAAGGCTTCATGAGCCCAGAAACGGATCGGCCGCCTTTGCCTTTGGTTCGGCCCGACAGCGCCAGCCAAGCGAGCCCGGCGCCGAGCAGAGTCATCGGAATCGGATTTTCCTTGACGACAGTCCCGGCACTGGTGCCGAACCGTCGCAAATTTTCGTTTATCTGCTTCTCGTCCAGATAGTTCAAGGCTTGATCCAGGAGCTGTCCGGGCGAAAATCGCTCTTGAATCGTGTCCAGAGTCTCCGCCATCTGGCTTCGTGTCCGTTCGATATCGGTTTCGATTTGTTCGGGACTTCTGGTCTCGTCATATGTAGCCATAACATTCTCCACTATGCTTGCTAGAGAGCACCCGTCCCAGTCGTAGCCTGGGGGGACGCTCTTTAGAACTATGCTGATAGGATGTCCTCAAAACAGTCGGACTACCCATTAATCGCCATCGAAATACGGTCACATCAGTGTCAATCGCTCTTCGATCCAGGCCCGGTGCCTCCGTTCGTCCGCCAGATTGCGCTCCAGCAGCGGACGGGCTTGAGGCAAGATATCGGTCCGCTGGAGTGCCTGGCTGTACGCCTGGTTGGTGTCGTCCTCATTGGATTTCATGGCCTGGAGAATGCCTTTATCGCCGGCAATGTTGCCGATGATGACCTTGCCTTGCGTCAAAACGGCTTTGAAGTCGGCCTCGGTAGGCGGCATTTGGCCAAGATCGCGTACGATGCGACTCAGTTCCTGGATATGGCGCTGGTGATCGCTCATGAATTCACCGAGCCGATCACCGACGGCACCATCGTCGATCCTTTTAATGGCGGCTTCGTATGCGGCGACGGCATCGAAGTCGAGCTCGATCAAATTGCAGAGCGTTTCGATGAAGGATTCCTCATTTCCGATTAGGGTAGGCATATGGTTCCTCGCTCGTCCGAGCGGTTCTCTTTTCTTAACGATGACGAGTTACTTGATATGCTCACGCAAAACTTCCGAATCTCTGCGGAGTGACTCGCCGGACTTCTTTGGCATCAAGTTTTTCGCCTTGAGATTGCTGCGGCCTTTTTGCAGCAATACCAAGCCGATGATGAGAACGATCGATCCGACGATCAGCGGCGACAGCCACGGGTTGTCGACAGCGACGGCTCCCATGATGTCGTTGAGGGCGGCGACCGCTGCGAGCAAGAGAGTCAAAAACCCTGCAAACACGATCGCACCGCCCACCGTCAGCGAGCCGACCCCGGCACCTGCTTCCGACACTTTCTCGGAAAGCTCCGCCTTCATCAATTGTCCCTCTTGACGGACGAGAGTCGACAACTCCCGCGTAAAGTCCGTTAGGAGTCCGGCAAGCGAAGAATCCTTCTTGCCTGTAACTTCATCTGGTTGCATGACAGCACTCCTCTCATAAATGGTTGTGCCGGCGCCTTTGACGCCGGATGTTTCGCGTGTCGGATATGTAGCCCTTTCGGAATCGGAAACCTCAGTGGGTATATCGGGTTTCGGTTCCCACGCGCTCCGTGGAGCCATGCGCCGGCTCGGTTTCTCTCCGTTCTGCCGAGCTCTTGAGAAATCGTGAAAGCATGAAACCCACGAGTACGCTTCCACCGAAGAAGACCCCCGGATTTCGGCGGGCGAAGTCCTCCGTCTTTCTCATCATGGTGCGAAGATCTCCTTCGCGAATGGTATCGACCATTCTGTCGAGAGCTCCCGCCGCACGATCGACATAGCGGGCGGTCGTACCTTGTTCCCGCTCGTTCAACTGTTGAGCGGTTCGATGCAAGGCCTCCGCCATGCCGCCGACTTCCGAGGCCGCGGCGTTGCGCTGACCCCTGAACAATGATTCACCTCTTTGCTTGGCTTCTTCCTTCAGCCGTTGCATTTCGTGCTTGATTTCGCCGGCTACTTCCTTGGCTTCGGTCTTAATATCCGACGAACGCATTTCCGCGCTGCCTGTGGTACCCATTCCAGTACCGGACTGAGTCGAGGAGGCAGGTTTGGTGCTATCTAAATCAGTATCTACGTTAGCCATGACATCACCTCGCCTTCTGATGGTTGATAATTGACAAATTATTCTTCGAGATACCAGGAAAAAACAGTCGTATTAATTCGTATTCTTAGTTAAAAATCATGGTTTTCCGATAAACTAGAACTGCTGGTATATTCCTTTTGGCAAATCGATCTAAATACCTTGACGATCTGTGAGAAGGTAAATAAGACCAGGTTATGAATGTTTTTAAGAAGATGGTCTAAAGCGGCTGGCGAATACGTACTTGAAGGGTGATATGGAATAGTATAAGAACGAATATATTGCCCTTATGAACAACAGGCGGCCTGTTGTTTTGTCTCTTGTCTACAACAAGTTGGGAAAAAGACTAAAAATACAAAGCTAAGTTGCCGATCTCCAATGATGGTTAAACCGAGGCCCGCCTCGATACCGAGTCTTGATATAGGTTTAAGACCATTGATAGGGATTGAATATCCCTGATGTCGAGGTAACGATGGCTCGTACGTGCGGACATCTATTTCCGAATGAGACCCCGCCTCCGGGAGAGGTTCAGGCTATTTATCGGGATTCGGTAGAACGTTGCCGGCTTCGGCAGTTCGTGGTGTCGAGCGTCTGGAGGAGTTCAGGTAAAGCGCCGCGCCAAGACCGGCGAGCAGGGCCAAGGTGCCCGCAGTCCAGGCCGTCTTTCGATAGCGTTGTTGATGGGGTTCCAGCCAGCCGCCGCGCACGGTGTCGAATTCGGGCATGGGTTCGAAAAGGTTTCCGGGCGAATCCGGTCCGGGCCGGTCTTGAAAGTGACGTCGCTCCACCTTTCTTGCCACCATCCGTTCCGCCAGCGGCGGCGCAAGATTCCACATGGCGATCATGCGCCCCGCGTTGCCCACGGTGACCTCCCTCTTCGGATGGCGAATCGTCTCCAAGATCGCCTCCGCTACGTCTTCGGGCGCATAAACCGGCGGCATCGCCTGAACCGCTTTTCCGGAGTAGTTGGCGGCATGTTGGAACAACGGGGTATCGATGGTTGCAGGCAGAATGGTGCACACGTGAATGTCGGGCGTATCGCGAAGCTCCATGCGCAAGCTTTCCGAGAATCCGGTGATGGCGAACTTGCTGGCGACATACGCGCTGGCATACGGCGCCGCCACTTTCCCCACTACCGACGCCACGTTGACCAATACACCGTAACCTTGCTTGTGGAAATAGGGCAGAACCGCCCGTGCACCGTGAACATAACCGAAGAAGTTGGTTTCGATGACGCGTCTAAATGCATCCGCAGGCGCGTCCTCGAACCGGGACAGCATGGTAACGGCGGCATCGTTGACCCACACGTCGATTCGCCCGTAAGTCTCGATGGCACGGCGCGCCAATTGCCTGACTTGCTCTTCGTCGGTGACGTCGGTCCTTACCGCCAACGCGCGTCCGCCGATTTGCTCGCATTCCCGCACCACTTCGTGCAATACGTCCGCTTGGCGGGCCGCCAGCACGACCGTTCCATGCTGTTCGGCGACCTTCATCGCCGTCGCTCTGCCGATGCCGCTGGACGCTCCGGTAATGACGATCACGGAGTCGGCAATATTCAATCGCATGGAAACGTCCTCTCATTCCAGCCGGGCACCGACTCGAAGATCGGTATAAATCGCCGAAACAAACGAGGCGCGGTGGACAGAGCGCCGCAGCGAGATTCCCTCTCTATCGGCTCTCTGCGGCCGCGCCGCAACAGGATCAGGTGGTCCCGATGAGCCTGTTCAGAACGTTGAGGTGTTGCTGTTGTCTCGGCAACAGCGTGGTTTGAATCAAGTTTCGGACATCGGCCGGAATATCCGCATCCAGCAGGGCTTCCTGGTAATCCTGAATACCGTTTTCCTCTCCTTGGCGGAGGGCGGTGAGAGCCGCCTTATCACCCAATAATTTGGCGCCGCCCATGACCATTTTGGACCAGGTTCCCCAGGCTCCGGAGTCCTCCGTGGGTTTGCCTCCGGACTGAATGATCCGCTCCCTGAGCTTGTTGGCGGAGTCTCGATGATCTTCGCAAATCGAAGAAATCTGCTGCACTTCTCCAACCTGCGGCTCATTACGCAATTTATCCAGAGCCTGTTGATAGGTTTCGACGGCGGATATTTCGTCTCGCAATAGGGTATTAAGTTTGGATTCGTCCCATGGCATATACGTCTCCTGATGTTTGCTCCGAAGCGAAGTTGTCCGCTGGTTAGGTGACGCTCGCTTCTCCGCTCACTGCGATGTCTTCCGCATTAGCCTGTTCGAAAATCTCTTTGGCTTTGGACCTTTGGTGGCTGTCAGTGGTATGCACGGAAATCAGAATGTTCCCGCTCTTGATCTTGCCCTCGTAACGTTTGGCTTCGTACTCCGGAATTCCCATGCCGACCAGAGCTCCGATGATTCCTCCGGTTGCTCCGCCGATAGCTGCGCCGGTCAGTGCCGCCGCGATAGGTCCGGCAGCGATAAAGGGGCCGACACCAGGTATTGCAATAGTGCCGATTTCTGCAAGCCAACCGAGCACGGCACCCACGCCCATGCCTGCGACTCCTCCGGCGGTAGCTCCCTCCGGTGCCTTGGTGTGCTGCTCGTGGGCGAAATCTTTGGTCGTGGACTTATCGGGAAAAAGGACGGAGATATCGTTGTTTGAAAATCCCGAGGATCTCAAACGATCGATAATCAACTCGGCTTGTTCTCTCGTCTTGGCGACACAAAATACGGCTTTTTCCATGTCAATCTCCTTATGAAAATTGCGTGATTAGAATATATTGACGCAAGAAGATACCGAAATGGCTTGAGTTATATCTTGAATTTATCAGCAAAAGGTAACTACCTTAAAAGCGGCAATGCCCCACTTATTCTATTCAAGTAGTCGACGCGCTAACTGACGGTACATCCCTGATTGATGGCGCTCGAGGAGCGTGGAAAGACGGCGTTACCGTCAGCTAGCCAAGTATTCGATTTACATCTTCATACCTTCTACTTGCCTTTCCGCTTCTTCACGGGCTATCCCGTATCTTTCCTGAATCTTGCCTATCAGTTTTTCTCTTTCGCCATTAATCTCGTCGAGCTCATCGTCGGTCAACCGACCCCATTGAGCTTTAATCGTGCCTTTGACTTGTTTCCAGTTTCCTTTGACTTGATCCCAGTTCATGACATTTCTCCAAATATTCGCCATCGACAAAGCATCTGCCCTGACTGGCTCATAACGTTGCGTACATATACGTATTGACGAAATATGTACCTTTCTTCGACCGTATTTATTCCACCGGTCGAAAGTTTGTAAAAGTTCGACAAAACCTCTCGCGAAAGATTCCTTACTGATAATATTTTCGGACGCCAGCCGCGAAGAGTGTCGCGAACGGCTTGTGATCACTTCCCTGCCAAGGTATAAAAGCCATAAAACAGGCTTCGGAGGAGTTGTGTCATGACTGAGGAACTCAAGTCCTCAAACAGCGATCAAGAATTGGAGAATGGGCAAGCGACAAAATCCGAATCGCAAGCTGCTCCGCGCAAGGACGCAGAGCGCCCAGAGCCTACCCGCTACGGAGATTGGGAAAAGGACGGACGGTGTATCGATTTTTAGTTTCCATGCACGCGGTTCTCGGCGCGTCCGGCAAAGATTGCTGGGCGCAGGTTTGCCATCGCAGCCAGGAACAAGACCCTAGGTGTTTCGCCAAGTTATGAGTGAGCGTCCGCTGTCGCCCCATCTTCAGATTTACCGCTTGCCGCTGACCGCGGTCTTGTCGATCACGCATCGAATAACCGGAGTGTTATTAAGCGTCGGCCTGGTTTTTTGGGCAGTGTGCCTGATGGCCGTCGCCGAGGGAGAGGCTCAGTTCGCCTGGATACAAGCCGTTCTGCGCTCGTTGCCGGGGCAATTACTGTTGTGGGCCTGGCTTTTTTCTTTGTTCTTTCATTTTTCCCATGGCGTCAGACATCTGATCTGGGACACCGGGCACGGTTTCGATCGTGACACTTTGGATCGGTATGCTTATTTGGAGTTGGTCGCTGCGGTGTTGCTGACCCTGGGGTTATTCCTACTCACATGATCACGATTTTCTAAGGGCCCATGAACTATCGATCACCGCTTGCCCGTGCCCGGGGACTCGGCTCGGCCAAACAGGGAACTCATGAATGGTGGCGGCAGCGGGTGACCTCTATCGCGCTGATTCCTCTGATATTTTGGCTTGCGCCCGTAGTCGTTTCGCTGCCTCATGCCGATTACGAGCAAGTCGTTCGGTGGATAGCGACGCCTTGGAACAGTATCTTCCTGTTGTCTTTCATCATTCTGGTCTTCTATCACGCCACGCTGGGGTTGCAGGTGGTGATGGAGGATTACATTCATACCGAATGGCTGAAAATGCTCAGCATTCTGGGCATGAAGCTGGTTTTTTCCTTTCTGGCGTTGGCGTCGCTCTATGCAACGCTGCGCGTCGTATTCATGGGGTAGCATGACCAAGGCCTACGAGATCATTCGCCATACCTATGACGCCGTGGTTGTCGGAGCCGGCGGCGCGGGTTTGCGCGCGGCGCTGGGACTGGGCGAAAAAGGTCTGAAAACGGCGTGCCTTACCAAGGTCTTTCCGACACGCAGCCACACCGTGGCGGCTCAGGGCGGCATCAGCGCCGCATTGGGCAACATGGGCGAGGACGATTGGCGCTGGCATATGTACGACACGGTGAAGGGGTCCGACTGGCTAGGCGATCAGGACGCGATCGAATACATGTGCCGCGAGGCGATTCCCGCCGTCATCGAGTTGGAGCATTACGGCGTCCCTTTTTCGCGTACCGAGAACGGCAAGATTTATCAGCGCGCTTTCGGCGGCATGACCACCCATTTCGGGAAGGGCTCCGCCCAGCGCACCTGCGCGGCGGCGGACTTTACCGGCCACGCCATTCTCCATACGCTCTACCAGCAATCGCTCAGGCACAAGGTGGAGTTCTTCACCGAATACGTCACTCTGGATCTCATCATGGACGAGGGCGAATGCCGCGGGGTGCTCGCATGGCGCCTGGATGACGGAACCTTGCACCTGTTCCGCTCGCACATGACGATCCTCGCAACCGGCGGTTACGGGCGTTGCTACTTCTCCTGCACGTCCTCGCACACCACGACCGGAGACGGCAACGCCATGGTCCTGCGAGCCGGATTGCCGCTCCAGGACATGGAATTCGTGCAGTTCCATCCCACCGGGATCTACGGAGCCGGCTGCCTGGTCACCGAAGGCGTGAGAGGCGAGGGCGGTTATCTCACCAATTCCGAAGGCGAGCGTTTCATGGAGCGCTACGCGCCCCACGCCAAGGACCTGGCCTCGCGCGACGTGGTGAGCCGCGCCATGACACGGGAAATCCTGGAGGGGCGGGGTGTCGGGCCGGACAAGGATCACATCTACCTGCATCTTGAACATGTCGATCCTGCGGTAGTCGAAGAAAGGCTGCCCGGCATCAGCCAGACCGTCATGATCTTCGCCGGCGTGGATGTTACGAAGGCGCCGATTCCGGTCATTCCGACCGTCCATTACAACATGGGCGGCATTCCCACCAATTACAAGTGTGAAGTGGTCACGCTGAAGGACGGCAACCCCGAGACGCCGGTGCCCGGCTTGATGGCGATCGGCGAGGCGGCTTGCGTGTCCGTGCACGGGGCGAACCGGCTCGGGTCCAATTCCCTGCTGGATCTGGTCGTGTTCGGGCGGGCGGCGGCATTGCGTTGTGCCGAGCTGATCCAGCCCAAGCGGCTCCACAAACCGCTTCCGCCGGATGCTTACGATCCGGCGCTGGCCCGCTTCGACCGGCTGCGCTACGCCAAGGGCTCGCGGAAAACCGCGGACATCCGCCTGGCGATGCAGAGGAGCATGCAGAGCCATGCGGGCGTATTCCGGACGGGCGAGGTGCTGCAGGAAGGCGTCGACCAGTTGAAAGGCGTCATGGATTCCTTTCAGGATGTGCGCGTTTCGGATCGTTCGCTCATTTGGAATACCGATCTGGTCGAAACCCTGGAGCTCGAGAATCTTCTCGCCCAGGCCATGGTGACCATCGCCGGAGCGCTCAACCGCGAAGAGAGCCGGGGAGGGCATACCCGTGAGGACTTTCCCGAACGGGACGACGAAAACTGGCTGAAACACTCGCTGCTGTGGCTCGATGAGCGTCACAATGTCCGTATCGATTATCGTCCGGTCCACCTGTACACCCTGACCGACGAGGTCGAAGTCATTCAGCCGCAAAAGCGGGTGTACTAGAGTAAAGGTTATGGGGCTTTTTTCACTACCCAAGAATTCTACGGTCAAACCCGGCAAGGTATATTCGGCGCCCGAGGGCGCCACCAATGTCAGGCGATTCGAAATCTACCGCTACGATCCCGAGTCCGGAGAAAATCCGCGCCTCGACGTTTTCGAGGTCGATCTGGATCGCTGCGGGCCGATGGTTCTCGACGCCATCATCAAGATCAAGAACGAGATCGACAGCACGCTGGCGTTCCGCCGCTCCTGCCGGGAAGGCGTGTGCGGTTCGTGCGCCATGAACATCGACGGACACAACACCCTGGCTTGCACCATGGCGATCGCCGATTGCCGCGAGGTGATAAGAATTTACCCTCTGCCGCATCAGCCGGTGATCAAGGATCTGGTGCCCGATCAAACCCACTTTTTCGCCCAATATGCCTCGATTCGGCCGTGGATTCAGACTCAAACGCCGCCGCCGGCCGATCGGGAGCGTCTTCAGAGCAAGGAGGAGCGAAACCGGCTCACAGGCTATTACGAGTGCATATTGTGCGCATGCTGCTCGACGGCTTGTCCCAGTTACTGGTGGAACAGCGAACGCTACCTGGGGCCTGCGGTTTTGCTGCAAGCCTATCGGTGGATCGTGGACAGCCGGGACGAGAACACCGGCGAGCGGCTGGACGAATTGGAAGATCCGTTCAAGCTGTATCGTTGCCACACCATCATGAACTGCACGCATGTCTGTCCGAAATATCTGAATCCAGCCAAGGCCATCGCCGAAATCAAGAAGCTCTTGATCGAGCGGCAGCGTTGAGAGAGGGTGAAAAAAACGTGGCGAGCGGCCCATATTCGCTACGAGAAGCGCAGGCGTACAGGGGGTACGTTGAGCATCGCAGGAGCGAATATGGGCCGCGCAGTAGTTCTGTTCACCCTCTCTGAGCCGATGAAAGCGGCTCAGCTCCGATGGCGCTGTCGCCGCGGCATGCGGGAACTCGATCTGCTGTTGCAGCGCTACCTGGATAGTGCTTACGATCAAGCGCCGGAAACGGAAAAATCGACCTTCATCCGGCTTCTCGATGAACCGGACGAAAGGCTTTGGCGCTATCTTTATACCGACTGCGTCCCCATAGATTCATCGCTGGCCGAGCTTGTCCTCAAAATCCGTTCCGCCTCTCCGTCTTCTTCTTAATCCGTCCCGCAGCCTGGCCGTCGCCGTGACAGCGGTTCACGCATTGGCGGCGTTTGCGTCCCTGGCCAACCCGCTGCCGGCGTGGACGAGGCTGGGGCTGCTCGGCGCCGTGTTGTTCAGTTTGTTCCTTTGTCGTAGGGAATATTCATTGAATCCGGCCGTCAGGGAACTGGTCCTCAAACCGGGAGGCGAATGCGAGATCTTCCCGCCGTCCGGTATGCAATCCGGAACCGTGCTGGACAGCAGCATCGTCACCACGTGGATAGTCATTTTGCACATTAAAACCGAAACGAAGACACACGCCGTTACGGTGTGCCGCGACGGCATGGACGCCGAGTCCTTCCGGATGCTTCGGGTCTATCTTCGCTGTCGGTATTAGTTCGCGATCGATGGGGTTCGCAGGTTCAGCCGATCCTCTACATACTGCGATTGGAAAATCAGAAAGCGCACAAGACATGATGCCGCTAAATTGCCGGAAGAATATTGAAATGGCGCTGATCGAATACGCATCCTGGCACATATTCACGGCAGCCGGTATTTCTTGCAGTAGTCCGGGTAATCTGAAACTTCTGCCGAGTTTATGGGTCGAAGTTTATAAAATCAGGCGCGTAATCTGTTATCGGATATACGTCCGAACGCGTAACATTATGGTTACGATATTCGCATGAAAGTATCTCACGCTCTTATCGTGCCGATAAACACATAAACTGGCGATCTTATGCCATGTTATAAAGTACTAGGCACGCAGAACTGTTCTACGACGACAAACGGTATCAGGAATTCAAGAGAATAGTGGGAGGCCACCTTTTTTAGGGAGAGCGTGCCCTATGCAAAAAGTATTTGGATCGACTGGATTCGAATTCGGTTTTCTGTTCGTCATGCGGGCGGAAAGAGCCATGGATCCGGAGGCTTTTGAGCCGTTTTTCAGCAGTCTTCCCGTCGACCCTTATATCAAGGGTGACTATCGTCTTCGAAAGCTATCACGGTTCAAGGTTTCTGAGGATGGCATCGTTAAAATGCCGCATGGCTTTCTTTTCCAACCCAAAGAATATAATCCCCTGGTCGGCGGTATAAAACGAGAATTTTCCGAATTGGATGAGGAGCTCGTCAATTTCGGAATGTTCAAAAGCCTACTATCGATATTCAGAGATTTTTGCAGTCTCGATATTGGTACCGAAATAGGCGTTCATCAGATACGAACCACATGCTCCCCGGATAACTTTGGAAATCCGGCGCCAGAAGGTATACACAGCGACGGTGCCGACTTTGTTTGTATCTATTCTATTGACCGGAGAAATATTCAGGGCGGGGAAACGCATCTGTACAAAAATAAAACCGGTAATCCTGTTTTTGACAAAATCTTATACCCTGGAGAACTTTTGTTGATCAACGACCGGAAGTTCTTCCACTATACCAGTCCTATCCAACCTATTGGGAAGAGCGCTGGCCACCGGGACGTATTTGTTTTGACATCTCCGAGCTTGCTTATGGATTCCCGAGAAACGGCAGTTGACCGCTGAGATGGAGCGGAAAAGTCCTCGCGCATTTTTCACCGCGGTTTAGCAGTGGGCATCGCAATGTGTAGGTCGGCAATCCTTTGCCGACAAAGGCCCTCGCCGACGGCGGGTGTCGGCAAAGGATTGCCGACCTACTTCGGGCGCTAAGCCAAACTGCAAAAGCGGGAGTTTTGTGAAGCAGGTTTCCAAACGGGAGCATGGGAAACCTGCTTTACCTGCGTAGATTCCGAAGGGGGCGCTTTATTAATCAGGTCCGTAAATACCCTCCTGGTATTTCGGGCCGCCGCCCAGGCCGGTACACGCCCGGCCTGGGCTCACGCGGCTTGTCGCCGCGCCGGGGCATCCCTGCCCCGGATTAACCCGGCCTATATTTATAGGCCGGGTTAATAATCCCGATTCTTCGACGGGGCTCAGGACCCACGGCCTTAGCTTGCCCGAACCGCGACACCCGTGGTCGACTCTGTCCCGTCCGGAAGCCTCGTTAACGTACCAACCGCTCCAAGCGGCGCAGAATCCCGTCGGGTTCGGCCACCGCCATGCCGGCGATGGCATCGGCACGCGCCTGAGTGTCCGCGACCGCGTAGATTCGCAGTTCGTCGGCGTTGCCGGAAGGCCGCAGATGGGCCACGTCCCCGTTGCGGAATCGTATGCGTACCCCGTCGATGAAATTCAGGGTCGTAATGGCGCCGAAACCGAGATCTGCCGTGAAGAAACCGGTGAGTTCCCGCCGAATCGCATCGAGTTTAGGAATTTCCACATCCGCGGTTTCGAGTTTCCGGCCGTCTGTACTCAGCACCGAGGTACCGTCGGGCGAGAACCGAACCTCGCCGATTGCTGGCTCGGAAGGCGAGAAACGTTTGACGATCTCGAGGCCGACCGATCTCGGAAACTGCTTGAGCAGTGCGGCGCGGCTGTAGCGTTTGGGTAATGAAGCGAACAGCTCGGTTAGACCGAGTCCCTGTTCCCGGCCGGCACAAAGCACGGCGAGAATGGGCAGGACGGCGTCGCGCGTGGGCAGCGCCTTGAGGGTCTTGCCGTTCCTGAGGATATCCGAGCCGGTCAGAAATCCGCCATTGGCTTCCCAGCCGCAGACTGCTTTTTTGCCGCGCGCACGCGCGGCTTCCATGCCGGCAATGACGAACGGCGAACCGATGCGCGTCTTGGGTTCGGTGATGTCCTTGAGCGCGCCTCGGTCTATGCCATCGTTGCAGCTGATCGGTACGACCGCGGCATCTGCCCCCAAATATTCCGCCGTAATCATCCCCACCAGATCGCCCCCGAAAAAGCGCACGGCGGAGGTTTCGGGATCAACGCCGAGAATCAGCGGACGATCGCTGTCGCCATCGGTGGAGACTACGGCATCGATCCGGCCGTGTTTCGCCACGGTTTCGTCGAACAGCGTCTGAATAACCGTGAGCTGTTCCGCATTGATGTTTTCGGTATCGATCGGGACGAAGGTTTCGCTGCGCCCGGCGACGACGACCTCGGCGCCGAGTTCGCGCAGGATTTCGACCACGAGATCCCGTCCCACGGCCGAATGCTGGTACACCAGGAGGCGTAGCCCTTTCAGCGACTCGGCACCGAAGAAATCCGCGTAGCGCTTGATGTAGGCGGTGGCGGCCTCGCCGCTTTCGGCGGAGAGTTCGAGGTGGCCAGCCTTGAACTGCCCGTGCTCATCGAACAGGGAATCGGCAAAAGACTGGCCGTATAGCTTTTCCCGCACCTCCCGCACCTTTTCGTTGATGGGCTGCTCATGCTGTTTCAGCAGCTCCCCGCGCGATGTGTTGGTCTTGTATCCGTTGCGGTCGAAAGGGATATGGCTGCCCGTCACCATGATACTGCCCTTGCCGCGCGACACGGCATAGTAGGTCAGCGCCGGCGTCGGAATGCGGCCGAGATTCACCGGCCTCATGCCGGCGGTGCGGATGGCGCACTCGACGGCTTGGGCAAGTTCTCCGCGCCGAGGTTCCCCGTCGATGAAGCGGCTGGAACTGGGGCGCAGATCGTAGGCGAAAAAGAAATCCTCGCCGCGCACGATGCCGCCCTCGGCAAGCGGCAACGATTGCAGGTATTCGAGCTCGGCGAGGGCATTGATGAAGATTTCCAGTTGGCTGAGGTGAATCAGCAGGCCACGGCGCCCGCTGGTTCCGAATTGTAGTGTTTGCGGCTCATGCTCCAGCCGCGAACGAAGCGATTCTTCTCGAGGAATAACGGATGTCATGTTGGGCAGGTGTGTCCATGGTTCGAATATCGCCTAAGTGTTCCATCAACCGGGCGACTGGGCAAGCCGAGCGCAGATCCGACCGGGGAGAACGACGGACTTTGAAAAACTGGTCACAGGCTGATTTCAAACCAAATCGAAACCACCGCCCCGGATTCGACCGAAACGAGCGTCTCATCCTTCGCCGGCATCCTTTGTGTTAACCTGTCCGCGGTCCAATGCTAAGACCGACGAAAAACCGGTTGGCGCTCCGATGGACAGGCCGACCGTATCACAGAGGAGTCCGCCATGGCGTCTATTGATCTCGAATGGATACGTTCCCAGTTCCCGGCACTCGCTCAAGGCACCGGCAGCCAGCGCCCCGTTTTCTTCGATGGACCCGGCGGAACCCAAGTGCCTCAATCGGTGATGGATGCCATGAGCCGCTATCTGGCAACATCCAACGCCAATGCGCATGGCGCTTTCGTCACCAGCCGGCGGACCGATGAGTTGATTGCCTCGGCTCGCGCCGCAGTCGCTGATTTTTTGGGTTGCAGTCCCGATGAAGTGATCTTCGGCGCCAATATGACGACGCTCGCCTTCGCTTTCAGCCGAGCCATAGGGCGCAGCTTGAAGCCCGGCGACGAAATCGTCGTGACGCGGCTCGACCATTACGCCAATGTTTCCCCTTGGTATGCGCTGGAAGAAGTAGGCGCGGTGGTCCGCGTGGTCGATATCCATGTGGAAGACTGCACGCTCGATATGAGCGATCTGGAACGGCAGCTCAGCGACCGGACCCGCGTGGTCGCCATCGGATATGCTTCCAACGCGGTCGGCACCGTCAACGACGTTGCTAAAGCGATACGTCTGGCCCATGCGGTCGGCGCACTGGTTTTCGTCGACGCGGTTCACTACGCTCCGCATGGCCCGATCGACGTACGCGCCCTCGATTGCGATTTTCTCACTTGTTCCGCCTACAAATTTTTCGGTCCGCATGTCGGCATCCTGTTCGGCAAGCGCGAGCATCTCGCCCGCTTTCGGCCTTACAAAGTGCAACCGGCTCCGGATGAAGTCCCTTCGTGCTGGGAAACCGGAACCCTGAATCACGAAGGCTTGGCCGGGCTGATTGCGACGATCGATTATTTGGCGGAACTCGGCCGGCGTGTTTCGTCTTCCCCAGAAAACCGCCGCGACGCCTTGATCGTGGCGATGGAAGCAAGCCGGCAATACGAACGTCGCCTGAGCGAACGCTTGATTCAGGACCTGTTGCAAATAACCGGCCTGAAGCTTTATGGCATAACTGACCCTGCTCGCTTCGACTGGCGAACGCCGACCGTTGCCATAACCCTAGCCGGCCACACGCCCTATGCGGTCGCCGAACGATTGGGCGATCGCGGCATCTTCACCTGGCACGGCAATTTCTATGCGCTCGGCCTTACCGAAAAATTGGGCGTCGAATCGACGGGCGGCCTGCTGCGAATCGGGCTTTTGGCCTACAACACCTTCGACGAGATCGATTGTTTGTTGAATGCGCTGGACGAAATCAGCGCCGCTTCGGCCTGAAGCGGCCGAAGCGGCACTTTTTATTTCCTGGTCAGCGTATCGTTCCGCCATTGCCGGTATGCGGGGCGATTTCTAAAACGATCCCGCGATATCGCCGATTGCTGTTTAGGACGGAATCTTCCCGGCCGTTTGCACAGCGATCACCGTTCGCGATCAAAGGTGCCGCTCCATCGACCCTATCGTCGCCGCTGTCCGTCCGTAGCGCCGTCGTCGTCGCCTTCATCATTATCGTGATCGTTGCCGCCGTCGGTCGGCGTAGCGACGGCTACCCCTGTCGGCTCCACGATATTCGGATCGGTAATGGAAGTCAGCAAGGCGCCGGTGTCGGCGTCGTACACGTTCAGGGCGTTGGCGAAGTATTCCGGGACGTACAGCTTGGTCCTGTTCGGATGCAGTGCCATTTGATCCATCCCGTAGAATCCGAACGTCACCGAAATTGGAATCGACAACCGCGGCCTGGCGCCCAATTCCGCTGTCGCGGCCTTATAAGAGAAAACATCCACGAAACCGTCGTAGCTGCTTCTGGCAAAAACCCGGTCCCCGGCCGGATCGACGAAGCCCGAAATTCCGAAGTTCCCGGATAGGGCGCTTGTATTGACTCGCTTCAACCCCGGCACCGTAAACGAGGTTATATCGCCGGACAAAGTGGTGACGACGAGACCCGAGCGACCGTCCGGGGCGCAAAAGACGTTGTTGGGTTCGTCATTGAGAGACAAGACCTCGCCGGTATCCGTTAAGGCGCCGTCGCCATCGATCATCAGCCGGCGCACCGTCCCGCTGGTAGAGGTCGCCAGCACCGAACCGTCGCGGCAGACATCCACCGAATTGGTGTCGGAGTCCACCGATAAGGTTTGGATTTCGCGCTGGGCGGCGATATCGATGACCGAAATCGGTTGAACGGCGTTGCCATCGGACGCCACCAAATATTTGCCGTCGGGGCTGATCGACAGATCCTCGCCAAAATTGGAGATGCGAATCGGATTGGTGCCCTCGGCAAGGCGGGGAGGAGATGCGGTCAAGTCGATGACGGAAACTTCATTATTGAAGTTGGTCACAAAACCCCGTTTCTGATCCGGCGTGATGAGCACATCGCCGATGGTGCCCGGAGGTATGGGCACCGTTCCCAGCACGCTATCGGTGTCCGCATCGAATACCGTGACCGTGGATTCGGTGTTATCCGCCACCATACCGAGAGTCCTGGCGGAAACCGCGGGCGACTGTAAGGCCAAGGCCATGACCGCGCCATTGAGTACCGCCATCAGGCGCATCCTTTTTCCGTAATCGTTTGTCATGATTATCCATCCCTGTCGATGTGAGAGACAGCCGCCGTTTATGCGGCCTCCAAGTCCACGCTGCCGCTATGGCGAGACGACCCCCGATAGGAACGTCTATCCAGTACGGCCTCGCAGCCGACACACGAAGTTCGGTCGGAGAAAAAGATGTAAAACCTTTAGACAGGTTTTGCATCGGACCATTCGCATCGGACCCGAGAATTTGCGTAGAGTGCCCGCACCTTGCGGTAGACACATCTTCCAGGCAGTATGGACACCAGCGCTCTTAGGGAAGCTCTGATTAAGTCCTTCGACAGGCCTGTCCTGAGCCAAGCCGAAGGGCATGAACGGAATCCACTTGTTCAGAGCTTCCTTAAGGACGCTCGATCGTTTCGCTGGTGTTCAGGCACGACGCCGGCGTCTGTGTGCGGGACGGAGCGAATCGCAAACGGGCTTTGAACTTAGAGCATGACAATCGCTCTATGGGGCAATGCCGTTTGAATTACAACAAACATATTCTCTGCGATGGTTGAGCAGCGCGGCCAGGGTAATCACGCTATGCGTCTGACAGTGCGGTTTGGGAGACACCGCGCCGCGCTGTGTGCGGTTTCCGGGGAATGAACATGGACATCGCCGTGCCCATGGCCGTTCGAAAAGACCCAGGACAGACTTGCCGACCCACCGTTCGGGTGCATCCGAAAGCCGGTTTCGGACTGAACTCGGCGGCGCGGTTTCGGCGGTGGCTCGTATCGTGGAGCGTGCGACTAACGCTCTTCCTGTGCTTGATCGTGCCCTGCTTGGTGCGGGCCGAGCCGGATCGTCCTCTCGTTGTCGGATCGGAGATCGGTTTTCCGCCCTATGCCGATGTCGATGCCGAGGGCCGACCGACCGGTTTTGCCGTCGAGCTGTTCGCCGCGGCGGCTGCGGCGGCGGATATTCCCGTCACTTTTCAGCCGGGCCGATGGGACACCATCTGGCAAGCCTTAAAGTCGGGCGAACTAGATGCTCTGCCCCTGGTCGCAAGCATCGACGAACGTGAAGGGCAGGTGGAATTCACCCGGCCGCATACCATCGGCTACGACAGCTTCTTTGTCCGCAAGGAACGCCCGCGCATTCATGCCGTCGGCCAGGCGCGCGCCCTGAGCATCATCGTCCTGCGCTCGGATACGGCTCACCAGGCCCTCGTCAGCCGCGGCTTCACCCATCAACTGGTGGTCGTCGACAATCTGGCCGACGGCTTTCGTCTGCTGGCCTTGGGGCAGCACGATGCCGTATTGGCGCCGAGGCTGCAGGGAGACATGCTGGTGCAGACGAGTGGGCTCGCCGGAGTCATCGAAGCAGGTCCGCTGCTCAAGGATTACCGGCGCGAGTTCTGTTTCGCGATACGCAAAGGTGATATCCAACTGCGCGACCGTCTCGATCGGGGCCTCGCGATCGTCCAGGCGAGCGGGGAGTACGATCGGCTTTACAGGAAGTGGTTGGGCATCTACGAAACCCCGACGTTTCCGGTCAAACACGTCGCCTGGGGCGCGGGAGCGATTGCCGTCCTGCTGGCGCTCCTGGGCCTTTGGACCAGACAACTGCGCCGGCAGGTGGCGCTCCGCACCGCCGAACTGGGCCGGGCCGTCGCGGCCGTGCAGGCGGAACGCGAGCGGCTGCATGATGTGCTACAGGCACTTCCGGTTTCCGTGGTATTGCTGTCGCGAGACTACCGGATCGTGTTCGCCAATCGCTTCTTCGAACAGCGCTACGGCAAGGCATTCGGGCGGCGCTGCCACGACTACCTGTTCAACCGTGCCGAGCCTTGCGAGGTCTGTGAGACTTTCAAGGTCCTGAAGACGGACGCGCCTCTGGATTGGGAGTGGACCGGCCCGGACGGTTACGACTACCAGATTCACGATTTTCCGTTTACCGACACGGATGGTTCTCCGATGATCATGGAGGTCGGCATCGATGTCACCGAGATCAATCGGGCCAAGCAGGCCCTGAGGGAAGCCAATGCGTCGCTGGAACAGCGCGTCGCCGAGCGCACGGCCGAACTGGAGGCGGCACGACGGGAAGCGGAAGAGGCACGCGACCTCTTGCACGTAACCATGGACAATGCCCCGGCCCTGATGTCCTATATCGATGCCGACGGCCGATACCGCCGCGTCAACAAGGCCTATGAGCAATGGTTCGGTTACGGCTGCAAAGAGATGTATGGGCGTCGTATCTGGGATGTCCACGGCGAAGCCGCGTGGCAGTCCCTCGCTCCTTATGTCGAGAGGGCTCTGACGGGAGAACGGGTCGCTTTCGAAATTCCGGTGTCCTACGCCGAAGGCGGAAAGCGCTGGATTCAGGCCACGTACTCCCCGGATCTCGATGCGGCAGGGCGGGTCCGAGGATTCGTGGCGCACGTGGTCGACATCACCGAGCGCAAACAGGCCGAAGATGCGTTACGCGAAACCGACCGGCGCAAGGACGAATTCCTGGCCATGCTCGCCCATGAACTCCGAAATCCCCTGGCGCCGATCCGCAACGCCGTTCAAATCATGCGCAGGCTGGGGGCGGCGGATGCCAAGCTGCCATGGGCGCGAGACGTGATCGATCGCCAGGTCGAGCACTTGACCCGGCTGGTGGACGATCTCCTGGATGTCTCCCGGATCAGCCGCGGGAAGATCGAACTCAAGAAAGAACCGCTTGCCCTGGCCGATATCGTGCAGCGGGCGGTGGAGACTAGTCGGCCGCTGATCGAGGCCCGTCGGCATCGATTCGCCGTGCATCTTCCGCCGGAATCGGTCAGCGTCGAGGGCGACCTGGTCCGTCTGGCGCAGTCGGTGTCGAATCTGCTCAACAATGCCGCCAAGTACACGGACGAAGGGGGGCAGATCACTCTGACCGTCGAGCCGTCCGAATGCGATGTCACGATTCGGGTCCGCGACACCGGCCGCGGCATCGATCCCGCGCAGGCAGCCAGCTTGTTCGACTTGTTCTATCAGGTGGATCACACCCTCGACCGGGCCGAAGGAGGCCTTGGGATCGGCCTCTGCCTGGTGAAACGCCTGGTGGCGATGCACGGCGGCGACGTATGGGCTTTCAGCGAGGGACTGGGTAAGGGTAGCGAGTTTGCGATTCGCCTGCCGCGCTTGCCGGAATACCCGGCGGTTCATCCTCTTGCCGTTCGGGGCGGCGCCGGCGAGCGGCGGATCTCGCAGCTTGGGCCGTCATCTTGAGGTCGGGACGTAAGGCTTGCAATCGCCCTACGGCCAGTATCCGGTGCGGGTTGTTCGCGCCGGAAAGCCGGAGCGTTCCGGCCGGTCGATCAATAAACCGAAGCCGAGCCGCGCTTGCCTTTCGGTACGATGGTGATCCGGGGCGGGGATGCCGGACTTTGGTTTTTGTCGAGATATCGTCCGTCGCCGATGACGGAACCGGGCGGAATGATGTTGTAGCGATCGACGATGGTCCGGCGAAGTTTCGAGCCCCGGCCGATGACGGTGTAATCCATGATGATGCACTCGTCGATATCCGCGTCCGGCTCGACGATCACTTCGCGCCGAATCACCGAACGGTTGATCCTGGCGCCCCGGATAATGGTGCCCGCGCCGAGAATGCTGTTCCGGACTTCGCCGTCGATGATGCGGGTGTCCGGGCCGAGATAATTGTCGGAATAGATCGGCCAGCTCGGATTGAAAATCTCAAAGCGTGGTTCCGCGCCCAGCATATCCATATGAGCCGCGAAGTAAGCCTCGATCGTGCCGACATCGCGCCAGTAAGGCTGCTCTTCGTACGGTTTGATTCCGGGGACCTGGTTCAAGGCGAAATCGTAAACGCACACCTTATGCGTGTGGATCAGCCGCGGCAGGACGTCCCGCCCGAAATCCTGTTCGCTGCATGGCCGAATGGCTTTGAGCGTGTCGATCAATACCTCGGTGCTGAAGATGTAATTGCCCATGGACGCGAGCGCTCTCCGGGGATTGCCGGGCATCGGCCTCGGGCTGGCCGGTTTTTCCTCGAACTCCGCCACCCGCCCGGTATGATCGGGACGGATGATGCCGAAGGCCGAGCATTGCTCCAGCGGCATGGGCAGAGCGGCGACGGTGACATCCGCGTGTTGATCGAGATGAAAGCGGACCATTTGATTGATGTCCATGCGATAGACGTGATCGGACCCGAACACGGCCACCACGTCGGGGCGGTGATGATCGATCAGCCCCAGATTCTGGTGGACCGCATCGGCGGTGCTTTGGAACCAGTCCGGTCCGTCCCGCATCTGGGGAGGCACGACGGTGACGAAATGTCCCGCAATCAAATGAGATATCGACCAAGCCCTGCGCACATGCTCGATCAAGGATTGGGACTTGTATTGGACGAGCAGGTAAATCGAATGGATTTCGGAGTTGACCAGATTACTCAGCACGAAATCCACGATGCGATACCGGCCGCCGAACGGAACCGCCGGTTTCGAACGTTCAGCCGTGAGTGGAAGAAGGCGGTTGCCCGCGCCGCCAGCCAAGACCATGGCCAAGACTTTGGGGGGCGCCATTATTAGGCCTCTGTTGTTTTAGTTGAACAGCTCGGATAGCAAACAAACACGATTATCTTTCCGGACGTCCCTGGCAATACGGACGATTACTGACGGCTAGACCTTGCCGGCAATTTCCGCCACGATTCGTCTTCTTGCGAATGCGAGGGGGCCGGTATGGTTTCGGCCGATGTCCGCATAAGGAACGCTTTGACCGGCACCCGACTCCAAGCCAAGGCTTCTTGCCAATCCAATCTTTAAGGTATCAACGCGATGTCCATGTTCAGGTTTTTGCCCGGAATCCTCGTCGTGGAAGCGGCGACGGTCGGCGTGGTAATGGCGGCGAGAGGGGCTTCCGGCGAGACGGACTGGGTTCCGCTCGGGTTGCTCGCCTTCATCATCACGCTGCTGATTTCCGTGTGGTTCGGCTCTATCGCCGATCATGTGAAGAAAGACGCACTGGCCGAAGCCCGGAACAGCTTTGCCCGAGAACGGGAGAATCTCTTGGTCGCCGCGGAAACCGATAAGCGGGCGACGCTCGAGGAAACTCATCAGCGGCTGGTCCGCGAAGTGAGCCGCGCCAACCGCAGGGCCAATATCAAACTCGGCCTCGGGCTTTTCGCTCTCCTGAGTATCGGAGCGATCCTCTTGGCCATCGAGCTGGTGACGGTGGGTTTGCTGACGTTCGCCGCTGCCGGCGGCGCGGTCGCGGGTTATCTCGTTCGCAGCCGGCAGGACTCTCTAGCGTACCAGCAGAAGACTGGCCAAGGCGCGCCGCCGCCTCAGCTCGATCGCGTGATCGAGGTCAAGCAGGCGACACCGATGTCGCGCCGCCTCATCCGGCAGAGACGTCGGGACGAAGAGAATGATGGGCGTTAGACGGTATGTGGGAGCGGGCTTCAGCCCGCGACTGAAGGCGCCGAACAGATCGCAGGTCGGCAATCCTTTGCCGACAAGGCCCGCTTGCCGACCCAGGGTGTCGGGAAGGGATTCCCGACCTACTATAGCCAGGAAGTGCTATACCAGACCGGAAAATGTGGGAGCCGTGCGCCGCTTTAGCGGATGCACGACATATACCGCCTTCGCTACAGGCGAGCTCCGGCCGACGGCCGTTTACACCGGATCACGATCGTTTTTTCGACGATGGGCGCCGTTTTTCCCTGCCGGATGGCTCCCGTCACCATATCGAAAATTTCATTCATCTGCCGTTCGTCGTTTAAACCGATTTCGTCGTATCCCCGCGTCCCGCAGAGATCGCCGGCCTTCCGATAGCAGCTGTCTTTCGCGAGCCCTCGCTCTTCGCAGGTGATCTGATAGGCCGGTTCGCCGCTGGGCAAATAAATGGACCTTGCGGTCGGCTCCGACAACGAGTGGGCGCACCCGGTCAGCCCGCAAATCAAGCACATCATGCCCAGCCGCTTTTTCATGGATTCGCGCCTCGCGTAAGCCTGGAGTTCCTTAGAATTATATTTCACTCGGAGCTTTGAGCGGTCTTCGCCTCGATATATTTCCGGTGCGAATCCAGATAAGTCGTTCGAACCAGCTCCCGCGCCGCCGCCCAGGATCCGAAGCCTTCGGAGAAACCCGGTACGACCGGGTCGATCGTCAGCCGGGCCGTGCCGATCAAATGCAGGATCAGATCGAGCGGATCTTCGTCGCCGACGGCGACGCGAATGGTGGTCGGCGAGATGCCGGCTTCGCGCAGCGCCTTTTCGTCCAGTTCCGAATGCGTGGTCAGGGCCGGACAGGCCACGATCGTGTTGCTCTGGCCGAGGCTGATCATATGGCCGAAAGTCGGCGACAGGTTGTCGAAGAACCGCTGGAAAGCTTCCCGAGGCAAATCGCCCATATCCAGGGTGAACAGCGGTGCGGGCAGCCCGAGCGTCGCGGTCCTCTTCATGATCAAGCGGTTGGGATTGTCGGGCAGCGCATTGCAGTGGACCGTGATATTCGGATGGGCGGCCAAGAACCGCGCGAGTATCTGCGTGTTGATGCATTTCTTGAGCATGCGCACATCCAGCGTACGCAGTCCCTGGAGTACGTCGAAAGCGGCATCGGCGTTGAGAAACGCGCCCTTGACGTAATACACGTTCCAGAACAGGGTTTCGTTCCACGGGACGCCGTTCATCGAATCGCCTTTGGGGGTGAACATGTCTTCGTTGCGCCCGATGACGACGCCGGCGATGACCGAGCCGCTGCCGGAAAGATCCTTGGTATAGCTGTGGATGACGAAATCCGGGCGCTCCGCGCGATCTTTGCGCTGCAGCGGGGTGTAGAGGAAGGGTGTGCCGACGGTGGAATCGAGGATGACGCGCAGTCCGAGCCGGTGGGCTTCCCGGCAAATGGCCGGCACGTCCAGCACATAGCCGTGCGGGTTGCACGGCGATTCGAGGTAGACGTAGGCGCGCCGCCCGGCCGAGAAACGGTCGGCGTATCCGGCGAGAGCACGCTGCCAGGCTTTCAGGAAATCGTCGACGGTATAGCCGTCGAAGGTTTCGACGGCGATTTCCAGGTTCGCAGATTTAGCGAACCAGTGGTGGATGAGCTGATGAGTGCCGCCGTAGACATTACGGCTGGTGATCAGAATGTCGTCGCGTCCGAGAACGTGCGACAGCACTCCGTCGATGGCGGCCATTCCGCTGTTGAAGTTCCAGGCGAAATACTCGTTAGCATAAGGTCCGGCTTCAAGATCGACGATGTGATGGGCCAATGCGATCGATGTCGGGTTAAGCAGTCGCGAATAGATTTCCAGAAGCCGCTCCTTGCCCTGGAAGGCGTCTTCTATCCACTCGGCGCAGGCGTAGACGTACGTCGCCGTGCGGGTAATGACCGGATTCGCGGAGAAAATCGCGGGAACGTTGTCGAAGACGCTGTAAGGTCCTTTGCTGGCGGTCGTCGCGGTACTGTAATTCAGGCTCTGGTAACAGCGCCGGTTAGGGCGCTGCAAGTTGTCGAGCAATTTCGCCAGTTGAAACGAGAGGAACTTTTTCGCGTTGAAATAGGCGATCCGGTCGGAACGATCCAGGCTTTGGACAGTCTCCGCGGTTTCGACCCAAAGCCGGTCGATATCGGCGCAGCTCTCGTACATCCGCCGCGACACGCGTGCCAGCGTTTGGCCGAAAGTCGTTTGGGGATCGATACCGAAATGGGCGAGCTGCTCCTCTACCAGTTCATCGAGCGAGCGAGCCGCCGTCGATTTCCGTCGTGGCGAGAGAATGCGCAGGCGATCGATGCTCTCGGAGGCATCGCCCGGCTGCGCCGGTTCACGAGGCCTCGGAGGCGAAGCTAATCCGGTGTTGTCCATAATTCGACTCTTCCTCTTGATCGAGCTTGCAGTGAGGCGACAGCCGATCGGTCGCCTTCGGCAATCATTAGACCAAATCGGCGGTCGATCCGCTCGCATAAGGTGCTGTTGCGCCCCTGTTTGGGGCGGGAAGGGACTATTTCGGTAAATGCGATCGTATCCCGTGGTCTGCTCGACGGCTCTTGCAGGCACTTCGCCGATTTTTGCGGATCGTCGCACGAGTACTTGTCACTTTTCGGTACACTAACCCAGTGTGATGTCCCGGCCGAGGATGGCATCGCAACCAACCCCGTGCGAGCTCCAAGCAGTAGCCGTTCCGAACGGTTCGGCAGATGGAGCGGGGTATCGCCGCCGCAGGTCGAATTTTTCAGACCGCGCGAAAGTTCCCCTTGCGCGATGACTGGCATGAGGCAAATCCGTTGATCGCCTATATCCCCACATATGCACAGTCTGAGTTTGCTTGAAAATATCGCCGCTACGCTGAGCTTCGCGTTTCTGGGCGGGCTGATCGTTCAACGCATAGGCCTGCCGCCCATCGTGGGTTATTTGTTGGCGGGCGTCGTCATTGGTCCTTTTACGCCAGGGTATTTAGCCGATCCCGAAACCATCAACCAATTGGCCGAATTGGGCATCGTCTTTCTGATGTTCGGCGTGGGCCTTCATTTTTCCTTCGCGGATCTGTGGAAAGTGCGCGACATCGCCGTCGTGGGCACGCTGGGACAAATGCTGACCATGCTGGCTTTGGGGTTCGGACTCAGCCAGCTCTGGGGCTGGACGCCCATGGCGGGGTTGGTGTTGGGTTTCGTGCTGTCCATCGCCAGCACCATCGTCATGCTGCGCGGTTTCATGGACCGCGGCTGGCTGAATACCCCGGACGGACAGGTCGCGGTCGGCTGGCGGGTCATGGAGGACATCGCCACCGTTCTGATCATCATGATCATGCCTAACCTGGCTGACACCGGAGAATCCATAAATTGGAACACCCTCGGCCTGGCTTTGCTGTCCGCTTTAGGCTTTCTCGTGTTCATGTTGTTCGTGGGCACGCGCTTCATTCCCTGGCTGTTGCTGCGGGTGGCCCATACCCGCTCCCGTGAACTCTTCGTTTTGGCCATCCTGGCGATCTCTTTGGGAATCGCCCTGGGCGCCTCGCAGTTGTTCGGCGTTTCGTTGGCATTGGGCGCTTTCGTCGCGGGCGCGGTGGTCAGCGAATCGCCGCTCAGTCATCGCATCACATCCGATCTGCTGCCGTTCCGGGAGGCCTTTTCCGTCCTGTTCTTCGTATCCGTCGGCATGCTTCTGGATCCGGGCTTTCTGGTGCAGCACCTCGAACCGGTCCTCATTCTCACCGGTCTGGTGGTCATCGGAAAGTTCATCGTCTCGGGGCTTTGGGTCTTGCCGTTCCCTCGACCGGCCCGCACCGCTCTCGTCGTGGCGGCGGGCTCGTGTCAGATCGGCGAATTTTCCTTCATTCTGGATCAGACCGGGCTGCGCCTCGGGTTTCTCGACGAGGGGCAACATTCGACGATTCTGGCGGCTGCATTGCTATCCATCATCGTCAATCCGCTCATGCTGCACGCAGTCGACCCGCTGCAGCGCAGTTTGCGGGCCATCCGGCCACTGTGGCGATGGCTGAATCGGCACGGCTCGACGCAGACGCCGGTGGAGGACTCCGTGGCCGATCATGTGGTGGTGGTCGGCTACGGGCGGGTCGGTTCGCACATCGTCGATATCATGGGCGAACTGGGGATTCCTTATTTGGTGATCGATTCCCGCATCCACCGAATCGAACGGTTGTCGAAAAGGGGCATTCCCACGCTCCTGGGCGATACCGCCAATTCCGACATTCTGACTCACGCCGCGCTGCACCGGGCCCGTCTGCTCGTGGTGACCTTGTCCGAGGAAGCCGCCACCGAACTGACGGTTGCGGCAGCCCGGGACATCGCCCCGGACCTTCCGATCATCGCTCGCGCCGCAACCCGGGCCGGCGTTAAACGGCTTTCCGACTTGGGTGCGCAACTGGTGATCCATCCGGAGCTCGAAGGCAGTTTGCAGGTGATCCGGCACACCTTGTTGCAGCTGGGGTTTCCGTTGCATGAAGTGCGGCATTACGCGGACACGGTTCGGCGCGAGCACTACGATGCGCTGGTCAAGGCACACGGCGAGCACGCGCTGCTGAGAGACTTGCTCGATGCCCACGAGTTGATCGACATTTCCTGGCGAAAAATACCCGCGGAAAGCCCAATGGTAGGGCAGACACTGGGCGAAGCTGCGTTCCGGGCGCGCACCGGCGCAAACGTGGTGGCCATCAAACGCAAGAACGAACTCGTGGTGAACCCGTCCACCCAGACCGTATTTCTTCCGGGGGACCGCATCGGCCTGCTCGGAAATCCTGAGCAGATCGAGGCTGTCGAGCGGTTATTGGCTGCGCATCAGCAAGCTTGAACCGATGTGAGGTAAGCCGGAAAAAGAGGACACCAAAGTTTCAAACTATGCTATGGAGGTGTTGAATGCAAAAGTTACCGAAAGGAACGTATACCAAAGAACCCGCGAACAGGCGGTGAAATTGGTGTTAGGAGAAGGGTTACTGTTGCGAGAGGCCGGCGTGCGGCTTTTTTGACTATCCACAGATTCCGTGGACAACCTTGTGGATAAGTGTGGGGGTAAAACGGACGGGACCTGATCTCACGGGGCTTTAAGTTAGCCTGGCTAGGTTTTTTTCAGGTCCTGGTTTCGCAGCAAGATAAAACGTAAGTAGTTGATTCTGAGGTTTTAATTTATTACGAAATAATGAATTAATAATTTACGGGGAGCAGTGATAAGTCGCCGCTTGCTGAAGTTCCTGTCAAGTCTTGACAGTGGATAAACTTTCAAGCTGGTATCCCGAACGGAACTACATGCATCAGAAAAGCGCCGCCGCAGCCGTTGGCCAAAAACGCCCGGGCGCGGTTGACGAATTCCGCACTTTGCCGGAAAGTTGTTCTCTGGGTCGCGGCGGGTAAGGGAAATGCCTATTGGTCGCTAGTCGGAAATGAGTTGCCCTAGCGTCCGAGCATTCGGTCATAATCGAATAACACTATGAGTTCACGAAAACACCCGGCAAACGGCGGTCTCGTATATTCCACCGAATTTGGACGGATGTGCCCGGCCTGTCGCAAACCCGTCGCCGAATGCCGTTGCAAGAAAGACCCGCCGGCGCCGAAATCGGACGGCATCGTGCGGGTGCGCCTGGAAACCAAGGGACGCAAAGGCAAGGGCGTGACGGTAATCACGGGGGTTCCGCTGGACGCCACGGGTCTTGAAAACTTGGGCAAACAGCTCAAGCAGCGCTGCGGTTCCGGCGGGACCGTCAAGGACGGCGTCATCGAGATTCAGGGAGACCATCGCGAACGGGTCGTAGAAGACCTGTCCAAACAGGGCTGGACCGTCAAGCGGTCGGGTGGCTGAATCAATCACCGTCTCGGTCGATGAATATCCGCCAATGCACCAATTTAATGCTATTAGCATTCGATGATATTCTTCTGCTATGCTCTACTTCTAAGCCCTATTTCTCACATTTCGCCGCAGCCAGGGCATCGTACGGACCGCGCGGCAGGAGAACAGAGAAATGCGGGCTAATATTGTCGGGAGGCAGACCCGCGATTCTTGATGCGTTTTCCGCCATCAATTCATCCGGCCTTATGGAACGCGACTTGCATTAATCGGGACAGAAAGGGTCGAAGGCATAACGCCTGTCATTTTTCCATACTGGAAGAGACGATATTTCGCCGTTGGATGATCTTTTAGTGCGTGGCAATGCCGAGGACCGGCATTCCGTGTCGAAACTTTGGAGCCGTTGTATGTACGCCATATTGATAATCCTGTTCGCACTCTTGCAAGTCGCAGATGGAATAGTGACTTACTTCGGGCTGAGCTTTTCCGGTTTGGAAGAAGCGAATCCTGTTCTCAATTTTTCCGCCGAACTGGTGGGGCTCGGATATTCGATCGTCCTGATCAAGGCCGCGGGCCTAGCGTTCATCGCGTTTTTATTCAGCGACCGGCATAAGGCGAGAAGCCGCTGGATCAAGGCGACCCTGACCTCGTCCGTTGCCTTTTACAGCTGGGTCGTGACGAACAATGTGATGTTGGTTATCGAGGCGTAGTACTGACGGCAGCCGCTTAACGTCCCCAAGCCGAGAGTCCTTGAGGGACGTCCTGCTCTGCGGCAGCCGGCCATCAAGCGCTCTGTACGTTACACGCCGGCTTCGCTTCCGTCTCCGCTTTGCAGTCGCCGAGCGGCAGCCGCACGATGAATTCGCTGCCCTTGCCGGGGCCTTCGCTTTTTACCTCCACCCGCCCTCCGTGCAATTCCGCGATCTTCTGTACGATGGTCAATCCGAGACCCAACCCGCCCTGAGCGCGATCCAGCGTCCGTTCCGATTGGGTGAACACGTCGAAAAGATGCGGCAGCAGCGCGCTGGGGATACCTTCGCCGTTGTCGCGCACCGAAATCGCGACCTCGTTACCCGTATGATCCACGCCGAGCCAGATCCGTCCCCCCGCGGGGGTATATTTGTTGGCATTATCCAGCAAGTTCGAAACCATTTGCGTCAAGCGCA
Organism: Methylocaldum sp. GT1TLB; assembly: GCF_051027445.1. Lineage (NCBI taxonomy): Bacteria > Pseudomonadati > Pseudomonadota > Gammaproteobacteria > Methylococcales > Methylococcaceae > Methylocaldum > Methylocaldum sp. GT1TLB. The sequence goes on along the minus strand of NZ_CP194898.1, from coordinate 2,213,195 downwards.
CCGGATCGGCCTCGAACCATAAGGGATATTTCGGCAGGGCCGCGGTAAGCAGATGGCGGCGGGCATCGAGCTGCGGTTTAGTGGCCTCCATGGTTTGATGAAGAAGGGCGGTGAGATCCACCGGCGTTTTCTGAAGCTTCAATTTGCCCTGAACGATCCGTGAGACATCCAGAAGGTCGTCCACCAGCCGGGTCAGGTGATCCACTTGTCGGTTGATGACTTCCTGCGCCCATTGCATCCTCGGGTTCGGCGGGGCGAACTTGCGTATCAAATGAGCCGCGTTGCGGATCGGGGCGAGCGGATTTCTCAGCTCATGGCCCAGCATGGCGATGAATTCGTTCTTGCGAAGATCGGCCTCTTTGAGAGCGGTCTCGGTCTGGGCTCGTTCGATAATATCCGCGGTTTGACGCGCCAACAGGTCGAGCAGGCGCAATGCCCGCTCGTCCGGCCAGTGGGGTGTTCCGTAGTGGGTCGAAAGCACGCCGAACAATCGGCCGCCGCGGCTCAGCAGTGGGGTGCAGTGGACCGCGCGCACCCCCGCGTTCAGGATCGCCTGAAGCTCCCGCGCGTCGTTAAAGATAAGACTTCGGGTAACGTCCTCCACGATCACGCGCTTTACCCATTCCATCGTAGCGCCCCAGGGCCCCGGCCCCACATGGGCACTATGCCAGAAATCGACGTAAGCCGGCCCGAAGCCTCGCTGAGCAACGATCCGGAGAGAGCCGGACGGCGTGTCGACCAGTTGAATGTGGCCGCGATCTGCGCCTGCGATGGCCATAGCCGTTTCCACGATCTGATCGAGTACAACCGGCAGCCCGTCCTCCCGTACGAAGAGCGCACCGACCGCTTGCAGTCTCGTCATAGCCTCCAAATCGGCCGCCAAGCGGTCGTTCGCTGCCGCCAATGCCTGCTGGGCCTGTTTACGCTCGGTAATGTCGTGGCTCACCGTCGCGAATCCCACCGGTTCGCCGTTCGTATCCCGGATATAGAACACGTTGCAAACCATCCAAGGCGTAGCGCCGGTTTTAAAATGGCGAAAGCGGATCTCCACCTCGGCACGGCCTTCACGCAGCACGCGCGGGAAGAATTCTTCATAAACGAATTCTTGGTCTTCCGGAAAGACGAACTCCTTCACCGGCGTTCGGCACGCCTGCTCCAGGCTATCCAGTCCAACCAGGCGCCGACCGGCCTCGTTGACGTAGAACGGCTGGAAGTCCAGGTCGCACATGCCGATAAATTCCGTGCTCTGATCGGCGAAGGAAACAAATTTCTGGCGTTCGATCTCGATCTGCTTGCGTTCGGTGATGTCCAGGAAAGTGGCCGTGGCGCCCTGCACGCGGCCGGTGTTGTCATATAGCGGTGCGGCCGCGCTCAGGACGAACCGGCGTGTGCCGTCGGCGCGGACTATTTCCAGTTCCACGTCCTCCACGACTTCGCCCGTCTTCAAGACTCGGCACATGGGGAGATCCTGAGCGGGAACCTCCCGTCCGTTGTTGAAGAAACGGTAAAGAGCGGCGCCGTTCGTGTCCGGCACGGCCGATAAATTTTCGCCTTCCGGTACGCCCAGCAATTGATGCGCCTGAACGTTGCCCGTGATCAGCCGGCACTCCGGGTCATGGGCGACGCAGATGGCGACTCGCGCCGTCTGCATGATGGCCCGCATCTGGACGTTGGCTGCGAGTGCTCGGGCTTCACTGGCTCGCAGAGCTTCCTCGGTCCGTACCAAATCGTCGATATCCGTGAGCGAACCGGTCCAGCGGACGATTTTCCCATCGGCATCGCGATCCGGCAGGGCGCGGGCGATAAACCACCTGTACGAGCCGTCGGCCGACCTCAGACGATACTGGCTCTCGAACGACGTGCCGGTTCGTGCCGCTTTGTTCCACCGGGCCAAAACCTTCGCGATATCGTCGGGATGCAGCGCCGATAGCCAGCCTTGCCCCGCGCTCTGTTCCGGGGACAGTCCGGTATAAGAGCACCATTGCTCGCTTACGAAGGTATTGTTGCCTTCCGCGTCGCTTTCCAACGTAAGGCTCGGGACGGCCTGCACGATCGTGCGGAAACGCGCTTCGCTTGCCCGCAGAGAACGCCGGTCGAGAACCCGCTGCATGGCTATCGCCACCTGGTCGGTGACCGATTTCATCAGATTCAGTTCTTCGGCGGTAAATACTGGGCGGGTCTTGGTGCCGAATGACAGGATTCCGATGACGCGTCCCTGTACCAGCAGAGGATGGCAGGCGTAGGCTTGAATACCGTAGCTTCGGACACGGGCAGCACATAGTCCGCCGTGATGACGAACGTTTTCGGCGGCAACATATTCACCGTCGCCTGCGAAGCAGCCGCAGGCGATCACGTTGCAATCGAGCCACTCGAGATCGCGAATCTCCTCGGCCGACAAGCCGGCGGAAGCATTCAGGCGGAATCGTCCTTTGGCGTCGTCGAGCAGAAAATTGAAAAAGCATTCGCAGCCGAGTTGGCGCATTACGGCGAGGCAAAGATCCTCGATAATCGTATGCGGCTCATCGGTAGCCAACAGCCTCGCCGACGTTTCGGCTAGCAGCTTGAACCGCCGTTCGCTCGCTGCCAGCGTCTGTTCGGCCTGTTTACGCTCGGTAATGTCTATGTTGCTTCCGGCCATATGGACCGGACGGCCTTCGGCATCGTAGCGGATTGTGGCTCGCAGTTCGATCCAGCGGACGGTGAAGTCATTTTGGCGGATGATGCGGAATTCGCTGCTGAAATCCGGCGCTTGCCGCGCGAACGCCGTCTCGATACCCGACTTCAAGGTATCCCGATCGCCCGGATGTACCAAATTCAGCCAGGCATCGGTGGAGTGTTCGAACGCTTCGGGCGCGATACCGTAAATCTGGTACCACTGCGGCGACATACGGTGACGAGCGTCTTGGCTTAGATCGGCCTCAAAGCTCGCTACCTGGACGATCTTTTGCGACAGCTGGAGGAGTTGATCGCGTTCGTATAGCGCAGCCTCGAGGGGCTGCCGCTCGGCCAAGGCTCGATTGAGCAGCGACTGGCGCTCCAATGCAGCCCTGAACGCGCGCCGTTCGGCTTTGCGCAGGCGCGAAATCCCAAAGCTCAGCACTGTGCCTACTCCAAAAAGTAGTCCCAATCGCAGGGCTTCGGCGGGGTTCAGGATGTCGATAGAATCGGTCAGAATGACCAGGAGCGGAACGCTTGCCCCCATGCTCAGCGCGGTAGCCGCGAACCCCGCGCTCATTCCGCCATGCCATGCCCCGAACATAATTGCGACCAAGAACAGGGACAACGGTGGCGGTGGATCGAGAATGGCTCCTAGTGCAAGAATTATGGCGCTGACACAGGCCGTCGCTCCGATCGCAACCGAATATCCGTTTCCCAGCAATCGCTTTACGTTCACTCCGTTGTTCCCTCATATGACGTCAGGTCACGGGTCCACAAATGGTTAGTGTACTGCGGGTTGCGGGAAGGGGTGAAGGTTTTGTCGAGAGGCGGCTAACCGAATGAACGCACGCCCCTCGGACGGGCGGAATATCAAAAGCGGTTAGCTACGGGGAGCGGTGCCGGGCAGGGCATCAGGAAAAGGAGAATTATAAGAATTTTGCCGAAAGCCCCATTGCGGCTGAGACTTACCGCATTAGATGAGATAACTGGACCAGACCGCCTCCTCCTCTTGACCGACTCTCGGCTGGCCTTTGGCCGATGTCTTTTTCTTTAGTATTTTTCTGGTCCAGTTATCTTGGAGCATCCTGTTCCTGCGAGATCCGCATTCCTTTCGCTATGTCCTAAATCCTACCGAATCATCCATGGTTCGGCCTCGAATCGTTCAACCCGTACTCCTATCCTTAGCCAGGCTTAGGGGTAGGCTGTTACATTCGAGTGACGCGTATTTAAGCGTGTTGCGCCTGATCAAGACATCCGCAAGTCTACGTATGGACACCGGTGTTCCGAAAAAGCCGTCGGTTTGGAATTGCCTGGGCCGTTCATGCGTCCATAGGCACTTTTGCGTATTTCCGAAAGAGCTCGGACGCTGTTCAATGACAACTACTCTGCAATCGCCAAGGGCGCTTTCCCCTGAGGCGCCCGTGGCAGTCGTCGAGTGGAATCAGGGATGATTCGATCAGTGTCAGGACAAGCGAAAGGAACCGGGGTGTCGCATGGAAAAGGATGTTCCGAGAGTAATGATGGCTGGGCGCTGGTGTCGAGTCACCCGGAAATGCGGAATTTGTCGCCGAAACAGCGGATGTTTAGGTCCAGTCGTCAAGACTCTCCTTCGAACCTCACGCTTCGGTTATTCTGTTTTATCGCATCTCGATCCCGGCCGATAGAACATCCTTTTAATCCAGCCAGGACGGAGGAGGGATCGCGTCGTCCTTGGCGCGTCGTCCGATGCCTCAATGTAAAAATTCGATTTGCTTGTCGAGGAATTCCCGCGCCCGGAAGATGCGCGAGCGGACCGTTCCGACCGGGCATTGCATGACCTGGGCAATTTCGTCGTAGCTCAGCCCGTCGAATTCCCGCAACTGGATAGCAGTCCGCAACTCCCCCGGAAGTTTGTCGAGCGCCTGCTGAATGGTTAGCGCAAGTTCCTCGGTCAATACCAAGCCTTCCGGAGTTTCCTGGTCTTTCAGTCGAACGGCGGATTCGAACTGCTCGGCCTCTTCGACATCGAGCTCGTCTTCCGACGGGCGGCGCAGCCGCATCGCCAGGTGATTCTTGGCGGTGTTGATGGCGATTCGATAGAGCCAGGTATAGAACGCGCTGTCACCGCGGAATCTCGGGAGTGCAAGGTAGGCCTTGATAAAGGCTTCCTGCGCGACATCCCACGATTCGTGAGGGTCCTTGATATAACGGCCTATCAGTTGCAAGAGCTTGGCCTGGTACTTGCGCACCAGACGATCGAAAGCACTCCGGTCTCCCTGTTGGACTCGATGTACCAATTCCTGATCGTCGATATAAACAGTAGCCATGAAGATCCTCCTTGGAAAGATTCTGTCGGATCCCATAACGGCTTCAGTGTTCGAGCTCATCAAGACCGTCCTGTCCAAAAAACCCTTCCGCTCAGCAGTTATACCGATTTTTACCGTTATCTTCCTGTTATCATTCGGCCATGGATATAGCCGCACAACAAAAAGCTTATATCGTTAAAAGGCAAATAGTGCCGCTACAGCAGCGAGTTACACCAGCCGTTAGGTGTTCCGACGTTAAATAAGAATTGGTTTATGGTCTTATTAAACACTCGGCATTTGTTGTAAAAAAGTCGTAAAACTTCGCACGAATATCTACGGATCAAATCTCTTCGCCTTTAACCGCTTTCCCGGTTCGTTGCCTGAAAAGACCTCGAAGCCCTTCAAATGTCAGCTGGATTTCATCGGAATGCGCAGTCGTTGACCTGGCCGAAGCACCGTCCCTTGCGTGATCGCGTTCATCGTCAGCAATTTGCGAAGTCCAACGCCGTATTTTGCCGCGATCAGACGCGGAGATTCGCCACGGCGAACCACATGTACCCGGTGCCCTTGTTTCGACAGCTTTGCGGACTTGGCTTTCTGCGCGACGGCTTTTCCGCGCCCGGAGCCCTTTACGATATCCTCTGCCGGGACCGGTGCCGGCGTCGTGAGCAAACGCGATGACATCATCACCGGCTCCTCTCCGACATCGATCAGCGAGGCAGTGACGATGCGTCTGTTGGACTGAGCGTCATCGCCGGCCACCAGCACGGGTTGTTCATAGGCCGAAATGCCCGGGGTGCGCTCCAAGGTCCCTTGAGGAAGCCAAACGTCGATGCCCGCGGGGAGCAGGGTGCGCCCCTTGATCGCGGATGTTGTCCAAGCGGGGTTGAGCTCGGCAAGCGTGTCGCGTTCCAGGCCGTGGAGTCTCGCCAGATGAGTGACCGGAAGGGAGCCGGTTAGACGGACGAGATCGTGCTTGAGAGGCGGTTGGAAGAATACGCCCGCCGGGAAATAATTCGGCAGATTCTGGATGATCGACCGCACGGCAAGGAATTCGGCATAAAAATTCCGTGACGCGAAACCGAAGGTCGAACCTTGGTAATAGCGGACGATCCGAGCGAGGTTCGGTCCGAATTCGTCTCTGGCGCGCGCCATTCCGCCTATGCCGTGGTTGTACGAGGTGATCGCCAGTCCCCAGTCGCCGAGCACTTCATAGGCGTGGGCCAGGTACCGTGCGGCGCCGCGCGTGGCAAACACCGGATCATAGCGCTCGTCGACCGCCCGGCTCAGGTGAAGGCAGCGGCGAGCTGTCGCGCGCATGAATTGCCACATCCCGGCGGCTCCCGCCGAGGAATGCGCGTGATTGACGAAAGACGATTCGACGTGGGGAAGCAAGGCGAGGTCTTCGGGCAATTCGGCCTCGCGGAATATCCTGCGGAACAGGCGATCGTAGCGGCCACTGGCTTCGAGTCCCTTTAGAAAGCGTTCCCGCAGCCCGCGTTGACCGCGTACCCGCTGACTTGCTCCGTACACGGCGTTTTCGCCGGCGTGGCTGACCAGGAGATCGAACAGTCGTTGCTGCGTGTCGGTCAAGCTGGCACCGAACCGCACCCGATCTTCCAAGTCCCGAAGTTCATTTTCGAGGGCATGGACGTGCCATTCTACGGACGCTTTATGCTCATGTGTCAGACCCTCGCCATCGACATCCGGCAGCTTGATCACGTCGTAGACCACGCCCAAATGAACGGTGTCGTGGAGTGCAAACTGATTCAGATGCCACACCCCGAAAACCTGGCGCCAGAATTGCACCGCATCCTGCAATCCTACCGGCTCGACAAACGGGGGGCTGCCTTGTTCCTGCACCGCATCCGGATAATGACGGGGTCGAGGAACGGTATTCTCGGCAGTGGATTCGGCAAACACCATCACCAAGATGCCGAGCGTCATCCAAGAGCGAAACGAGGATTTCGGTTTCATAACGATCCATCTCCATCCGTGAGAAACAGTCGTGCGGGCACGACGGAAAGGTAAAGTCGATGCCTTCTTTTTCGGGTTTCTGGGAAACTGGGGAAGCCCCCCGAAATACCCCGATGTAAGTATCTCTCCGTAGTCAGCTGGGGGCAAGTGATATCCGCAAGCGATTCAAACGGTGCTTTCGGGATCAAGCGTGACGAGGCTATCATCCCGAAATATTCGGCGGAGTGCTTCTACTAGAACCCGGATGGAGGACATGCGTTGACGCCTGATGACTCAGCGAAGCCGGACAGAGGGTCCGAATGGTTCGTTCCCCGATTCGGCTCTCCTAAATTTCGGAGAGCGATCGGCCTTCTTTTTCTGCCCTATACGGCGATGGTCGTATCCTTTACCGTGATCGGGTCCGTGCTGGCACCCGATCTCCATTGGGACCGGGTGATCGCCATCGCCTTCATTTACTTCTTGGGTCTCGGAATCGGCGCCCATGCCCTGGATGCGCTGGGCAGCAAGGCGAAAAAGCCATGGGGCGACGTGTTCGGCAAACGGCAGCTGTGGCTCATGGCGGGATGCTCGCTAGCGGCGGCCTATCTGGTTGCAGCCTACTTCATGGTGCGTTTCGTGCCGAATCTGATCTTCATCGCGCTTGTCGAGGGATTCTTCGTCTTTGCCTATAACCTGGAATGGTTCGACGGACGCTACCATACCGACGGATGGTTCGCGTTTTCATGGGGATTTCTGCCGGTTTTGGCGGGATACGTGATGCAAACGAACACTCTCTCCGTCGCCGTGATCGCGGTCGCCTTGTCCATGGCTCTGTTCAGCCTGGTAGAGATCAAGACATCGCGGCCTTACAAGGCGCTCAAGCAATGCGGCGGCGGCCTCGGCGATGCCGATCGGGCCTTGATGATCCGGTACGAGGCGATTTTGAAAAGCATCAGCCTAGGAGTCATCGTGCTGGGCATGGGCCTGCTGCTGTTTCGCGTGTTCGATTAGGGCGCTACCTCTCTGCCGATATCGGCGAATATCCCGGCGGGTCTTGCCCAAGTTGTGATATGGTCTCCCGAGCGGTTTTCGCCATGTGAGAAGGACTGCGGGCGTGAAGGGATTCAAGGATTATTGCTGCGGGTGTAAGCCGATTCTTGTTGAAGCGATCGATCAGACCTTGCAGGGACTTTTTCAGGGCCTGCATGTCCGTCCCGATGAGGCGCTGAACGATACGTTCCGGGGCGGAAAGATGATCAGAGGTTCCCTCGTGTGCCTGGTGAACGAAAGCCTTGGCGGAAATCCGTCGTCCGCAGTGCCGAGATCCGTGGCGGTGGAGCTTGTTCACGGGGCCACGCTGATCCATGACGATTTCGTGGACCAGGATCGCGCCAGGCGGGGCAAACCTGCTGCCTGGACCTTGGCGGGGGCGCGGAAAGCGGTGCTTTTGGGAGATGTCATCTTCGCTTCCGCCATCGAGATGATGAGCGACTTGAGCCGGGATGATGGCCTGGCGGTGTCGCGTGCGATCGCCCGAATCGCCAAGGGCGCGTTTCAGGAACCCATCGATCCTTCGGAACTGGCTGTTTATCTCCGGGCCGATGCCGTGCCCGAATCCCTCTATGACGCGATCATCGATCTCAAGACCGGCGTGCTTTTCGGCGTTGCCTGCGAACTGGGTGCACTTGCGGCGGGTGCCGAGCGGGATGTCCGAAATGCGTTTTATCGCTATGGTGTTTTGATCGGCGAAGCGTATCAGATCGCCGACGATTTGCAGGAAATCAAGCATCACCTGTCGAGCGGAGTCATCGACGCTCGGGCCATAGCCGCTCTTGCGCCTGCGATAGTCCGCTTCGGCGGGAACCTACAAGCCTCGATTACGCCCCTGTTGACCGGAGAGCGCTCGACGCTGTCGTGCGAACTGTCGAAAAGCTTCGAGGAAGCACGGATGAACATGGAGGAGGAGATGGAACGACGTCTCCAATTATCGTGTCTCGAGGTCTCGGGGCTCGTGCCCGACTCCCGCAAGAGAGTAATGATTCATGACGCTCCACGGGATTTGATCGACATGTTTAACGGGGTTTAACGCATCGGGCTTTGGAGTGAGCGCTCACCGGAATTTCAGCTCGCGGATTTCGTCGCCGTCACCAGGGCCGACGCGCCCCAGGTCAGCGTTTCGACGTTCACCGGGGCGAAGCCGTTCTCGCGCAAAACCTCCGGAAGTTCGGTCAGCCATGCGGTTTGTTTGAGAAATCCGGGCAGTTCGTCGAAAACCGTTTTCCATTCGGGGAAAAATCTGGGTCCCGCCATTTGAAGAATTTTGAAGTAAAACTCCCAGAGCCGAGCGAATATGGGACCGCTGGGATAGGTGAAATCGTGCATGACGAGAACTCCGCCGGGGCGAAGCATGGCCTTGGCGTTTCGAATCAGACTCTCCAGCTCGGCATATTTGGCCAGATAAGAGGATGTAATACAGTCGATCGGGCCATCGACGCGGATGTCTTCGGCTTTTCCGAGCATGAAATCCACATTCCGGAGTTTCAGCGCGCGCGCTTTTTCCTTGGCGATATTCAGATATTCGTCCCGGAGTTCCACGCCCGTGACCCGGCATGCGGGAAAACGGCGGGCGATCTTGAACGTCAGGATGCCGGTCCCGCAGGCCTGGTCGACGATATGCGAAGCGTCTTTAGGAATCGCGTCCACAATCCTCTGTTTCCACCAAAGGTCGAAACCCAGGGTGCAGAGTCTGACGATGGTGTCGTAGCTGGCGCCGGTGCCGGCGAAAAAACGATGGGCCGTGGCTGTTCCGGGATGCGAATCCATGCGACCGACTCCTTGGGCTGCAACAAAGCCCGAAAGTGGATATTTCTCGAAGGCCGAGACTATCACGCGCATTAGGGTTTCGACTACTCCGACATCTATGTCGTCGGACGCTTCCGACGGCGAATGATTTGGATTCTCATAGAGCGTGTTGCCGCCGAGACAAACCGTTTGCGAATCGTAAAGTTCCCACTTATCCTAAACTGAACCGTTTAGTTTAGGGCGTCGCAACTGTGTTCATTCGTTTTCTGCTTCATCGAACTTCTCCGCTGGTCTTTTTTCAACGCCGATTCGGCGCATCGAAGCGCGGTTCGTCTACCCTGATCAGGACTCGAGTTCGATAGCGCGTCATGGCGGCAAGCGCAGCGGAGAAAATCCGTCTCGACACTGCCGGGAGCGAGCCGGAGCACGTAAGCGAAAGTCCGGAGATCCGGGAAAGAGAGGTCAGCCCGTCCGAATGGATCGGTTTTACCGCCATGATCTTCGGAGTATTCATGGCGGTCCTTGATATTCAGATCGTCGCCAGTTCTCTGGAGCAGATTCAGGCGGGTCTTTCGGCGACGCGGGACGAGATCGGCTGGGTACAAACCGCCTATCTGGTCGCCGAAGTGGTGATCATTCCCTTGTCCGGGTGGTTGGGCCGGGCCTTATCGACCCGTTATCTGTTCGTTCTCGCCTGCGGCGGCTTCACCTTGATGAGCCTATGCTGCGCGCTGGCCTGGGATCTGCCCTCGATGGTGGCGTTCCGAGCCTTGCAGGGGTTGTTCGGCGGAGCCATGATCCCGTCGATATTCGCGGTGATCTACACCTTGTTTCCGCCCCGCTTGCAACCGGCGATCACCATCCTGGTGGGGCTGGTGGTTACCGTCGCGCCCACCGCGGGCCCGGTACTCGGCGGCTATCTCACCGAGACGGTATCCTGGAAGGCGCTGTTTCTGATCAATCTCTTGCCCGGCTTGCTGGTCTGCCTAGGAACCTGGCTGTTCCTGCGGATTGACGAGCCCGAATGGGACTTGCTGAATCGGATCGATTTCCGCGGCATTTTGTACATCGTGGTTTTCCTTGGCAGCCTGCAATTCGTGCTGGAAGAGGGGACTCGGAAAGACTGGTTCGAAAGCGGCGAGATCGTGTTTTTCGCTTGTCTTGCCGCGGCGGGCGGCGTCGCGATGTTTTACCGGGAACTGACGCTCGAACACCCTATCGTCGACCTTTGGGCGTTTCGCAACCGCAATTTCGCTGTCGGCTGCGCGTTCAGCTTCATCCTCGGCATCGGCCTCTACACCATGATTTATCTGATCCCGGTGTATCTGGCCGGAGTCAAGGGGCTGAACAGTCTGCAGATCGGTCAATACGTCATGGTGACGGGCTTATTTCAATTCGTATCCGCCTTCTTCGCCGGCCCGTTATCCAAGGTGCTGGATTCGCGCCTGATGCTGGCCGGCGGACTGGCGCTCTACGGAACCGGCGCCTGGATGAACGGCAGTCTGACCGCCGACGCCGGCTATTGGGAATTCTTCTGGCCGCAAGCCGTGGAAGGCTTCGCCTTGATGTTCTGTTTCTTGCCGATCAGCGGTTTGGCCCTCGGTACCTTGCCGCCGGACGAGGTCAAGAACGCTAGCGGGCTGTTCAATCTGATGCGCAATCTGGGCGGAGCTATCGGCATCGCTGTCGCCAGTTCCTTGAAAACGCGCTATATCAAGGAGCATTACGCTGCGTTGCGAGAATCCGTGACCGGGGGTTCGCGGGAGGCAGAAGCCTTGATCGCTAAGCTGCAGGCGCAAATGGCCGGATTTCCCTTGCCGGACAGCGAAAAAGCGGCGCTCAAACAGCTTTCCCGGTGGGTGATACGAGAAGCCGAGGTCATGGCCGCCAACGATTTATTCCATCTGCTGGGGGCTATCTTTTTCGCCTCCCTCTTGTTGATGCCTCTGGTCAGGAAAGTGTCGACGGATCAGGAAACCGGTGGAGGACACTGATCCCGCACCGATTCAACGAAAACCTCTTGGGGAAGGGCAGCAGTAGTCGGCAAGGGATTGCCACCTACGACTAAAATAAACCGGCTCCCGCGATCGGGAGATGTTCTTATCTAAGTCAGCCAAACAAACCTGGTCGCCTGTCCACAGATTTCGTGGACAACCTTGTGGATAAATATGGGGATGAAAGCGGCGGCACCTGATATTTTCGGGCCTTACGTTAGTCTGGCCAGGTTTTTTTCAGGCCCGGTTGTTGGACGGATTAAAATCGTAAACTATTGATTTTGCGAAGATGATTTATTACGAAATGATGAATTGATAATTTACGGTATCGCCTTAACTAAGCGCTGCTTGTTCAAAATCCTGTCAAGTCTTGACAGTGGATAACTTTTCGATGCCGTATCGAAAAAGTATAGCAGTGGCTCAAAAAAGTGCCGTGGCTCACCTTGCCTGATTTGGGCATCGGCGGAACAGACGGAAACGGCCCTCAAACGATCTGATAAAGCCCGTCCAGCACGAGTGTGTTGGGACTTATCATGCCCACGACGTTGCGGCCGTCCAGCACCGGGGCGCGTACGAGATTGTGATTTGCGAACAGGCGCGAGCAGTACCGGATATCCATGTCGGGGTGCACCGAAATCACCGGCTTGCTCATGATTTCGTAGACATTGACCCGATCGGGCGCACGATCTTTCGCCAATACGTGCCGAGCAATGTCCCCGGCGGTGATCAAGCCGTATTCGTCGTCATCGTGCCGCTTGTTGACCACCAGCACCGAGGTTCTCATCGATTTCATTTTCTTCAAGGCTTCGCTGATGGTGGCGATGCCGTCGATCGTTCCGAAATCGGTCTTCATAACGTCCCGGACCCGGATAATGGGCTTCTTTTCCATTAAAGTTCCTCCTCGACGATGGGGGCTAATTTTTCCATTTGATGCGTGATCCCTACGGCGTCTTCCACATCGATCTGAAGCGCGATTCCGGTGCCGGGCTTTTCGTCGAACTTGCCCGCACGGCCGATGGCTTCCAGGATATGTCGAGTCAGATGCTCCTCTACCAGGAACAACAGCACGTCCCTTTGGCTTTCCAGGCTCAGTCCGAAAAACGTTTTCGTTCGCTTGAGTCCTTCGCCGCGGGCATTGGCGATGACGGTGGCGCCGGTAGCGCCATGTGCACGAGCGGTTTTCAGGATGAGCTCGGTTTTATCGTCTTCCACGAAGGCGATGATCAGTTTGAAGCGCATATGAGGCTACCTTAGTCGTTGTTGGCCGCTTGATTGCGCCGACTCAACCACATGGCGATCTGGCCGTAACCAAGCACGTTGATTATAGGAATTAGACAAGTGAACGCAATCAGGCCGAATCCGTCCAGCAAGGGATTGCGGCCGGGAACGGCGGCGGCCAGACCCAATCCGAGTGCCGTCACGATGGGTACCGTTACCGTCGACGAGGCCACATTGCCGGCGTCGTACGCGAGCCCGGCGATGACCTTGGGGGCGAAAACGGTCTGAATGGCTACGATGGCGTACCCCGTAAGGATGTAGGTGTACAGCGGTGCGCCGGTAACGATCCTGAACGTGCCTAGCGCCAGTCCGCCGCCTACGCCGAGGGCGACCGCGAGACGGAGCGGCAGGGCTCTGATGCTTCCGGCCGAAACCTCCGATACCTTGACCGCAACGGCGATGAGGGTGGGTTCGGCCATGGCCGCGGCGAATCCGATGCAGCCGGCAAACAGATAGACCCAGATATAGTTATACCAATGGACACGATCAGGATCGGGCTCGATACCGAGAAAATCCGGCGCGGTCAGCTGTTGAGCCATCAGATCGCCGATCGGAAACAGGGCCATTTTGAGTCCTACCAGAAATAGGGCAACGCCTAGCAGGACGTACAAAAAGCCCACGAGAATCCGGCCCGGGTGAGGCAAGGGTTTTCTGATGACCAGCAGTTGGAAGAGCACCAGCAAACCGATGATCGGGGATACGGCGCGCAGGGTCTCCAACAATATATTTCCGAATTCGTGCAGCCACTCGTTCATGCAAATATCCCGTATCCCATGACGAAGATCATGGACATCAAGGCGGCGAGGGCGAGCAGTCCGAAGCCATCGCTCACGGGATTACGCCCAGGAATGGAGGACGAGAGTCCAACGCCCAACGCAGTCACCAGGGGCACGGTGATGGTCGAGGTGGTCACGCCGCCGGAATCGTAGGCGATGCCGATGATTTCCGGCGGCGCGAAGATCGTCATGATGCCTACGCCAGCGTAGCCGCCGACGATCACATAAGGAAGCGGCCAGCCGCGGATGATGCGGATCGTGCTGACGATCAGCGCGAATCCCACCGCCGTGGCGACGGTAAGGCGAAGACCCAGTGCGTATGATTTGCGGGCCTCTACCGAAGCTGTAATCGCGCCGTCGTCGGCGGCGATGCGGGCTGCTTCGTCGGCGACGGCGATAAGTGCCGGTTCGGCTACGGTGGCGCCGAATCCCAGTGCGAAAGCGAATACCAGTATCCAAAATAGGCTGCCCTTGCGGACGAACGCATGGGCCATGCTTTCGCCCAGCGGAAACAGCCCCAGCTTCAAGCCCCGCATAAAAAAGGTCAGCCCCAAAACGACCAGCAGCATGCCTGCAACGAACCGTCCGGCCTCGGGAATCGGCTGCTGGATTACCAGGATTTGAAAAAACAGGATGACCACCACGATGGGCACCAGATCCAGTGCGCTGGCGAGTAACTGCCGAACGAAGCGGTTATGCAAAACCCGTTCGATGAAAGGAAATTTTGACCCCATAAGTACAATCGTGAATCTTGCTCGATATGGATTGGTAGATGTGCGACCGCGTTGATGGCAACTTGGCGAACGCGAGTGCCCTAAGTGCGCGAAAATCGCCTCTTCCAGGTCGTTCCGAACCGACGAGGTTGAGGGGGTTTTGCGCTAATAGTGCACCCGGGGTGGGATAGTCTAATCATCGGCCATTTTGGTCGTGCTGTGCAAGGTGGTTGTCACGCTAGTGGTACATTAAGCCGGTATCATGCTGAGTCCAGAGAACGATGATTGAAAGCGTGCGGGACTTGACCGACGATACGTTTTTCCGGTTCTCTAGGCGTTTCCCCATACGAGTTCGCCGAATCGCCACATCGGGAGAATATGTCCTATGGAATACCCGGTACACGGATTCTTCCTCAATCTTCTGATCATTCTCTTGAGCGCGCGCATGTTCGCCGAGCTGGCGGCGCTGGCGCGGGTGCCCCCGGTGGTCGGAGAACTCATGGCCGGAGTCGTTTTGGGGCCTACGGTGCTGGGCTGGATCGAACCGAGCCAGACCATCCGCATGCTGGCCGAGATCGGTATCATTTTGCTGTTGTTCGAAGCGGGGCTCGAAACCGACATCCGCCAGTTGGCGCGCGCCGGCTTCAAATCCTCGATCGTGGCGGTCAGCGGCTTCGCCTTGCCGTTCGCATTCGGCTTCTTGGTGAGCTATGAAGTCTTCGAACGCCCGTTGCTCGAATCCCTTTTCATCGGCGGAACCCTGACCGCCACCAGCATCGGCATCACGATACGGGTTTTGACCGACCTGCATCAGAGGCACTCTCACGAAGCTCAACTGGTGCTAGGGGCCGCAGTAATCGACGACATTCTGGGGGTGGTGCTGCTCGCGATTCTTTATGAGTTTTCCATCGGCGGCGGTATCAGTTATATGAACGCCGGCCGGGTGCTGCTGTTCATCGCCGTATTCTTCCTGCTGGCTCCGATTTTCGCCAAGCTCATATCGCTGGAGATCAGGCGCTTCGACGAGTTCAGCCAGACGCCGGGACTGATTCCCACGACCGTTGTGTCCTTGGTCCTTTTTTTCGCCTGGCTATCCCACGAGATCGGCGCGCCCGAACTTCTCGGGGGATTTGCGGCAGGACTCGCCCTTTCCCGGAGATTTTTCCTGCCGTTCGGTCTGGCCGTGCATGCCGGTACCGAATTCGCCGAGCGCATCGACAATCAGATGCGCCCCATCATTTATCTGTTCGTGCCGATTTTCTTCGTGATGGTCGGGCTATCGCTGAATCTCCGAACCATCGATTGGACGTCCCCCTTCATTTGGGTGTTTTCGCTATCCCTGATCGGTACCGCAATAGCGGGCAAGCTGTTCAGCGCGCTGTTCATCAGCGAACGCTGGGTGACTCGTTTTGCCGTCGGGCTGGCGATGATTCCGCGCGGCGAGGTAGGGCTCATCTTTGCCGAGCTGGGGCGGACATCGAACATCTTGAGCAACGAGATCTATGCCGCCTTGATCATCGTCATCGCCTTCACCACCATCTTCGCGCCGCTGCTGCTGAAAGGGTATTACCACGCCCTCGGGTCCCGGCTTGCAGCCGAACCGGTTCGCAGACAGTAAATCCCGAGCCTTGCCCGCCGATGGGCGGTTTCCGTCAGCCGAGAGGCCGCGAAGCAGGCCGGCCGCCTTCAGTGACAGTCAGGCCGGCATGAAGCGATAGCCATTTCAAAATATCTTCGCGCCGGACGAATCCGAGGAGCTGCCCGTTTTTCAGCACCGGCAGCTGATTCACGTCACGCTTGCCGAAAAGGTCCAGCGCGGCGGCTGCGTCCTGCTCGGGAGAAAGAGTCACCAATTCGTGTCTCGGCGTCATGATGTCGCCGACAGTCGTGGTCCTCCACGCGTCGCGCGGGCGCTTCGGCAGATCGCGAAGGCAGATCATTCCGATGAACTGGCCGCGCTCCTCGACCGGAAAAGCGCGTTGTCCGCTCGGCATCAGGTGTTCGTCCACCAATGCCTGAAGAGATAACTGCGGCGCCACCCGCTCGAACCGGGTGTGCATGATGCGCAGGACGGGCACGTCCTCGAGCCATTGGTGAACGAGCAACTGGCGGTAGCTCATGACGGCCGCATTGTTGAGGAACCAGCCGATCAAGGCGAGCCACAAGCCATTGATGAAACCGGCCCCGAATATCGGTACGCGCAATCCCAGGATCATGAGAAAGCCGGACCCCATCAACACCCAGGCAAACCCTTGCCCGACCGCCGAGGCGCGGCGCGTAGCGGTGAGCAAATCGCCGGTCGCGCCCCACAGCGCGGCACGAAGAATCCGCCCGCCGTCGAGCGGAAAGCCGGGAACCAGATTGAACAGGCCGAGAATGATGTTGATGGGGCCCAGCCACATGAGCAGGCTGACGGTAGGCCCCAAAGTCGCGAACGATTGCTGCGGGTTGTCGGGATCGATCTCCATGGGACCGATAACCATCTTGGCCAGTCCCAGAAAAACGAATCCGAGCACGAGGCTGGTGATCGGCCCCACGGCTGCCATGTACAACTCGGCGCGCCATGAGGGAGGTTCTTTCTCCATATGCGCCATCCCGCCGAACATGAACAAGGTAATGCGCGGAATCGGAATACCGTTGGCTCGGCCAACTATGGCATGGGAAAGTTCATGCAAAAGCACCGACCCGAAGAACAGCAAGGCCGCGGCGATTGCGGTTCCCCAAATCAGCAGCGGGCCCCAGTCCGGATGCCAAGCCGGAAACAAGCCGGCCCCGAGACTTAAGGTAATGAGCGAGAAGATGATCAGCAGGCTCCAGTCAACCAGGATTTCGATGCCTGCCACGCGCCCGAGGCGCAAAGCTGTTCGTGCTCCCATGGTAATGCTCCGTTCGGTTGGTCCGGCCGTCGATAAACTCTTTGACAGTTTCGGGCGGGATAAAGCATCGGAACGCGCAAATCTCACCCCGATCGACTAGTTGGTTCTTTCATCGGCATTTCGCTGCCGTCTTGTCCGCGGCGTTGGGCGTCCGAAAAGCCGACATGCTCGCGGGTGCTGGTCCCGCACGATATGACGAATTGCATGCCTTCTTCCACGGTCCAATCGGTGGGCGTCACCTGGGAAAAGGGCACGATTTCCATATAACCGGACGTCGGATTCGGAGCGGTGGGCATATAAACCACCGCCAGTTCCTCGCCGGTTTCGGTATCCCGGACGATGCGTGTCACAAAGGCCACGGCCCGCATTTTCTCGGTGGGATAATTGATCAGCACGACCCTTTGGATCTGCTCCGGTTGCGCTTGAAAGGCGAGTAGCAGCCGCTTGGTGGAGCCGTAGATGGCTTTCAGTACCGGGATTTTTTCCAGCAACAATTCAAACCCGATCAGAATCTGCCGACCGACCACCCGGCTCGTCAGCCAGCCCAGCATGAAGAGCAAGACGAGGGTGATCAGCAGGGCGAGCACCGAATCGATCCAGCCGTTGAGCATCAAATCCGCCAGCTTGGGAGAAAATGTATAAATGGCTCTATACAAGGCCGGTATCCAAGGTCGCCCGAAGGCGATCAGCTTTGCCAGGATGAAGTCGAAAACGAGCCAGGTGAGCAGTATCGGGGTAAGGACGACCAGCCCCGCGAGAATGTTTCTCTGCACGTGGTGGATGAAAGATCTTCGCCGTTTGCTCTCCATAGAAATTACCGACAAACGTTTTGCAAAGTCGTTGCGTGATTCAGGCTCGCCGAGATATCGCGAGGTTCAAAAATTCTGGCTACGGATCGGCGAAATCCGTCTTTCAAGACGGGGCTGCGGCAATCTGTCCATAAGAAAATCATTGAATTATTATGCTGTCGCTCCTGTCCTAGGCGTATCATAGTACCGGTCGGCAGGACTGCGCGATCATTCGGTTTCCAGGAGGAAGAGATCTATTTATTCCAGGCGCTCGCCGGTCGAGGTGAACAACCCCAAAAGATGCGGCTGAGCCGTCTGCGACCATAACGACAGATTCGAGGAGAGCTTATGCAAGATCCAGTCGATCGTTCGCGCCGCCGCTTCATTTTTCAAACCGGTGTCGGTTTATTAGCCGCAGCGAGCATGCCGGCATGGGTGCGTGCCATGGAGATGCACGGCATGCCCAAATTGACGCCCAATCGGGCGTCTCCCGCCTTCAAGCCCGATGTCGAGATCGAATTGGCTGCCCGCCAGGGCTCCATATCCATTCTGCCGGGACAGGCGACCCGGGTGCAGCACTATACCGCCAAGTTGCTGAGTGGCCCGAAGGATACGCTGACCGAGCTGCCCAGTTGCTATCTCGGACCGATCATCCGCTTGCAAAAGGGCCAGAAAGTCCGCATTCATTTCCGCAACGACCTGATGGAACCCACTATCACCCATTGGCACGGACTCCACGTCCCCGCGCTGATGGATGGCCATCCGATGTACATCATCGATCCGGGCGAGACCTTCGTGTATGAATTCGAAGTGATCAACCGGGCGAGCCTCAATATCTATCATCCGCATCCGCACGAAATTACCGCGAAGCAGGTGTACTACGGTCTTGCCGGCGGCTTGATCATAAACGACGAAGAGGAGGCGAGACTCGAATTGCCTTCCGGCGAGTACGAGATACCCATTGTCCTTCAGGACCGCCGGTTCAATGCCCAAAACCAGTTGATTTACGGTCCGCACATGCACGATCGCATGATGGGATTCTACGGCGACCGCATCCTGGTCAACGGCCAGCCGAATGCCGAGTTCGAAGTGGCCAGCCGCGCCTACCGTTTCCGTTTCCTCAACGGCTCCAATGCCCGTATTTACAAACTCGGCTGGAGCGACGGCACGCCGGTGACCGTGATCGGCGTCGACGGCGGACTCCTGGAGTCCCCGGAAACTTTCCCTTACGTGATGCTGGCACCCGGGGAGCGCCTCGATGTCTGGGCGGATTTCAGCGGCCGGCCCAAGGGCACTGAGTTGACGATGCGCAGCCTGCCGTTCTCCGGCGTGCTGCCGATGATGGCCGAGCACATGGGGGGGCGCGGCGGAAGGGGAGGCATGGGCGGCATGATGGGAGGAATGGGCATGATGGGCGCCATGGCCTTGCCCGTCGGCAGCGATTATCCCCTGTTCAAGATCCGCGTCACCCGCGAGACCGGCGAGAGCCCGAAGCTGCCGAGCCGGCTGTCGAAGATCGACCGCTATACGCTGGACGATGTCGCCAACCCCAGCAAGCCCGTGCCGATCGCCATTTCTGAGTCTCCGATGGCGATGCTGCTCAACGGCCGCTCCTATGCCTTCGACTATATTCAGCCGTTCGAGCGGATTCCGCTCGATACCGTGCAGCTCATGGAAATTTTCCATACTAGCGGCGGCGGACACGGCATGGGCCACGGTATGCGAGGCCGCATGATGGGAATGATGGGCGGCCACGGAAGCGATGCTCAGCCAGAAGGGCAGGGCATGGGCGGTATGGGCATGAGGGGTGGCATGGGGATGATGTTTTCCATGGCGCACCCCATCCACCTGCACGGCGACCAATTCCAGATCATCAGCCGCACCGTAGCCGTCGAGAGAGCGGACAGCTATGCGACGGTAAAAGACGGTTTGGTCAGTAGCGGCTGGAAGGATACCGTGTTGGTTATGCCTGGCGAGACCGTGCGCATGATCAAGCCGTTCCACCACTTCAAGGGCGTGTTCATGTATCACTGCCATAACCTCGAACACGAGGACATGGGCATGATGCGGGATTTCTTGATCGAGTAGCCGCCGGGATTTGTCTGTCAACAATATCCCGCCACACCGGAAAACGATGGCGTTGTAGCGTTGTAGGGTGGGTTAGGCGCGCATCACGCCGAGTCCGCAAAGTTCCCTCTGTGTTTCCGCGCGCCGTAACCCACCAGGCAAGGCCGCGGAGCCGGTGGGCTTCGCTTCGTTCTACCCACCATCGATGGGTTTCGCTTCGCTCTACCCATCCTACGCCTACGCCGGAAACATGAGGCGTAATCGTGTTTTCCGTCCAACTCGAGGCCGGCATCCTTCGCCGACGCCTGTCCCTCTAATCGGCTCTCAGCCGCTTTCCATCGACTTCGATCAGGCGGTCCAAGCGAATCTCCAACCCGCTCTTCAACTTCAGGAATTCCTCCTTGTCCCTGGCGTAAATATCCTCGATTCGGTCCTCGACGGTAACGGGATCGCCGGACGCGTCCCGATAAGTGATCGGGCACGTACGGCGTCTCACCGCGAGCGTTTCCAGTTCGTCGTGGAAATCACAGCTGATGGGTTGGTAATGATCCGTCACCGGAATGGCTCAGTGATGGGTATAGTCATGGAAGGATTTCTGAAAAAGCGGCGTCAGGGTTTCCCACAAGACTTCGCTTCCTTGCGCGATGAAATACGAGTCGCCGGGTGTCAGATAAGTGATTGTTCCCGCTGAATCTGTGATTTTGAGCACCCCGTGAATGACTTGCATGTGCTCGTCGAACGGGAAGACGATCCGGATCCTGGCTTGTCCGATCTGCTCGAAAACCCCGTGCACGGTAGTGTCGTCCGGAGGAGGCGGCGCGTCGAACCGCATCTTGATGGTCGGATTGCCCTTCAACACCGTTCCGCCTAGCGCCGGTATCTGGGAAGTGACATCCACGAAATCGGAATCGTCGACGATCCGTCCCATCTTGTAGATCATTACGCCGGTATTCGAGGTGTTGGAGCCTTGAACGCCCTCAGTCATGTCTGTGGTGCCGGCCCAACCATGACCACTATAAAGGATCAAAGCGGAAGCCATGGAAATCGCAATGCGCGAGATGGATTTTTGAGACTTCATCGATACCCTCCCTGAGTTTCCTTCGATTACCGTTGAGAAGAACCAGCGGTTTCCTTCGGAAGAAGGAACGTGGCGGAAGGGTATATATCCCAAAAAGACTTGTCAGGCAAGCGGACGTCCGGGCCGCCTGAGCCGGCTGTATGACCGATCGTTGACTTGGCCGATTGGCGGATATGCTGGTTACTTCTCGCTGTGGTCGACGTAGATCAGACGATCGGTTGCAAATCCGAGCGCTTCGGCTTTCGTGACCAGGTGGTGTAGTACAGAGGATTCCAGTGTCTTCTCTCTCGCCAATATCCACAAATACGATCGGGTGGGGCCGGAAACGAGGGCATAGGAGTAGTTCTCCTTGTCCAGATCGATAATGTTATAGCCGCCGTAAAAGGGCCCGAAAAACGAAACCTTCAGCCGGCCGATGTCCGGACTTTCCACGAAATAGGCTTTGCCTGTCGCTTCCCGCCATTCCTGCTTTCGGGAGTCGAAGCCCCGGTTGACCACCTTTATGCCGCCGTCCTCCCGAAGGCCATAAGTCGCGGTGACGCGGGTCAGGCCCCGTTCGAACGAGTGGTCGAGGCGCGCGATTTCGTACCAGGCGCCGAGATACCGGCTCAGTTCAAAGCCCTGAACGGGCGAAACGCCTTTGGGGATGCCGGCGCATCCCGCGAGAAATAGGGTGGACAGGAGTGTCAGCAGTTTCATTGACCGTGATTCAGTGTAACGGCCTTATAGAAGAACCACCCGGAAAACCCGGCAAACGCCATGGCGGCGACCAGGGACGACCAGACGGGCAGGGTAAAAGGACCAAGGCTGGCCGGCCATCCGGCGACCAGCGAAACGGCGAGGATGCCGGCCATAACGGCGAAGACTCCTCCGCCGAGGAGCAGCATTCCGCTGATACCCGATTCAGCGAGGTCCCACGCGAAATCCGTTTCATCCTCCTCCCGCTGTTGGCCGGTTGACTCGGCCTGCTTGAGTTTGATCGCTTTCTTGCGCGCTTTATCCCGTTCCCGGGCCTTGGCGCTCTGCTGTTTCTTGTAAAGCTCGATGCCCTTGGCGATGCCTTGCGCGATCAGCTTGGTTTGTTCCTTGGTCTGCCCCGGCTTCTGGATACTCCTCGCGACCTTGAGCGCTTCTTCCTGGATGCTTTCGTTGACTTGAGTCTGAATCGACGGTCGAGAATCGGTCTTGGACATGGTGTTTCAGAAGAATGAATTTAATTTCCTCACGTTAGTCCAGGAATGGGGCGTTTGACAATTGCTTTCATAAAGCGAGCCGGATTCAAACGGGTTGCCTCGGCCATCCCAGAGGTCTATTTATTCAAGGTATCGATCTCCCGGAGCTTATTACTCGTGATTTCAGAACCCGCAATCGACGCCGAACGGATTCGAAAGGCCGTGCAATCGGGCAAGGCAGCCGATGCCGAAAGCGGCGGTTTGCGCCATGTCCGATTCGTTCACGATTTCGAGGACATTGCGCGCGGCACCGTCGTCTTCGACGAAGGAACCGTTTACGGCTATCCGGCCATCGGACGGCTGCTCGCGCTGCGAACCGGGCTCGCGAAGCAACTTTCCGGTCCTTTCTGGATGGAGGAGAAAATCGACGGTTTCAACATCCGTGTGACCCGAATCCAGAATAGCCTCATCGCTCTGACCCGCGGCGGTTACGTTTGCCCCTTTACCACCGATCGCTTGCCCGATCTGCTGGACACAGCGATTTTCGACGATCAGCCGGATTTGGTGCTGTGCGCCGAGGTCGCGGGGCCGGACAATCCCTATATAGAGAGCGCGCCGCCGTTCATTTCGGAAGACGTGAGGCTGTTCGTGTTCGACCTGATGCGGCGGAACAGCCCGCGCTTTCTGTCTCAAGACGAGAAAATGGAGCTGATCCGCCGGTATGCCCTGCCGTCGGTCGAGATCTTCGGACGTTTCGAAACCAGCGATATAAAACCCATTTCGGACATCCTGAAGCAACTCGACGAGGAAGGCCGCGAAGGCGCCGTGTTCAAGGAGGATTCGCCCCGCCAGCGGCGCACCAAGCATGTCACCGGCAGCGCCAATCTTTCGGACATCCGAACCAGCGTCTACAGCCTTCTGGATTTGTCGCCCGAGTATTTCACCAGCCGAATTCTGAGACTGGCATTGTTTGTCGACGAGCAGGAGCTGGAAGGATTCGACGATTTGAACCGGCGGGCCGGGGCGGCATTCCTGGACGGTTTGCAGGAAGCCATCCGGCAGCACCGCAGCGAAGGCCGGGTTTCCCACCGCTTCCGCTGCCGTTTCCGCGATCCGGAAAACGCCCGCCGCTTGATCAAATATCTGAAACGGGCCTCGGGCCACGTTCAGGTCGTCCAGCGGGAGTTGAAGCCGGAGGGCGGATTCTGGCTACTGGAGTTCGACCGCATCTATCCGTCGCTGAACGGTCTATTGAGCGACTGGCTGGCCGGGAAAGTGGTGTTCGATTAGCGTTTCCAGAACGCTGCGGAGGTTTTCCGGCATCAGGATTTTTACGCCGACCTTGTCGGCCCATTTCCGAAGTCCCTCGTCGGCGGATATCAGGACGCCGTCCAATTCGTACGCCAGCAGCAGCACGTCCATGTCTTCGCGGCTGTCGATGATGCCCTGCCGCAGCGCTTCCCGGTAACGCTCCCTGAGCCGGTTGATGACCCGTCCCGCGTCCTGGATTTCGCCGGTTTCCCGGGCGGCCTTGGCGTATTCCTCGGCGATGTGCTGGCCGCGGTCGATGCGCTTGCGCACTTCTTCGATGAGTTCGTAAACGATCTGGGCGGGAATCTGCAAGTTGAACTTGCGCGGCGAGCGGATGCGTACGCTGGCCTCGAAAGCCGGCGGCAGTTCGCCCATGTTTTTCATGAGGCGGAGCTCGTCGTACACCGAGCGCGGCATGAAACATTCGACGGACGTCTGGCGGACCAGTTCGAGAAAGCCGAGTATGGCGCTCGGCGAATCGACGCCGAATTGGGTGTAGATGTCGGGATTGGTGAAAACGCTGGTATCGAGGACGAAGCGCTCGGTCATGGCGGCTCCTGCGCGGGTTTTGGAAGGTTATAGCCAACCGGGTCGCGAACCGTCAACCGTTACTGCATGCGATTCGTGACCGGCGAGCAATGCTTTTCATTACCCTTGGAATCACCCCGGCCGCACACGTTGCAAACCTGGCATAAGGGGAATATGTTGAATCCGGCGGCCTAAGCCTGAGGAGAATGCCCCGAGTGCGGACGTATCCGCTTATTCACTGAGAGGAGTTGCATGAATCTGGAAAAAGTCGTCTTTGGTTTCTTCATCGTTCTCGCCGCCACGCTCAACTTTGGCTTCTTCGTCGGCGAAATCGACAAGCCTCATCTTCATCATGTCTCCGAGTTGTTCGCCGCCATAGTGGTGAATCTGATAGCCACCGTGCTCAAATTCGGCGATCGCACGCAGATCGGCGCGATTCATCTGGCCACCAGCCTGGTGGCCGACCTTCAGTTGATCGCCGCGGCCGTGGACTGGGGCTATGCGGTTTATATGTCGGCCGAGGGGCTGACGCCCGGAGCCATGGCCAGCGTGGTTTCGCTTGCCGGCGGTGCGATGCTCGCCAATCTCATTTCCGTGACGATGCTGATCGCCGAGACGGTAATGCTGCGCCGATGAATACAAGCCCGATAAACACCGCCTTTTTTGTCGCGCTCCGCCACATGCGGGCGCCGCTGATCTTCTTGATCGGGATCTTTGCGATTTCGGTGGGCGGGCTGGTGCTGATTCCCGGTGTCGATGCGCAGGGAAATCCCTGGCGGATGGATTTCTTCCATGCGCTTTATTTCATCAGTTACACGGCAACGACCATAGGCTTCGGCGAAATTCCCTACACCTTCACCGATGCCCAGCGACTGTGGGTCATTTTCTGCATTTTCCTGTCCGTGATCGGCTGGGCCTACGTCATCAGCAAACTGTTTGCCGTGATTCAGGACCGCGGTTTCAAACAGGCGCTGACCGGACAACGCTTCGCCCGTTCGGTAAGAAGGCTGGGAGAACCTTTCTATCTGATTTGCGGTTACGGGGAAACCGGCCAGTTGCTGGCCCGTTCGCTGGATTATCTGAACATCCCGTTCGTGGTGATCGACATCGATCCCGAGCGTATCGACGAACTCGATTTGCAGGATTATCTATTCGATGCGCCAGGCCTGGCCGGAGATGCCCGGCTGCCGAACAATTTGATCATGGCCGGCTTGATCCACCCGAACTGCGTGGGCGTCATCGCCCTCACCAACGACGACTCCGCCAATCTCGCCGTCGCCATCGCGGTACGGCTGTTGAATCCGGAGATTCCCGCATTGTGCCGGGCGACGACGGTCGACGTGGCCGCCAATATGGCATCCTTCGGTACTCGGCACATCATCGATCCGTTCGAGAAATTCGCGGAATATCTCGCGCTGGCGATACGGTCTCCCGGCTCCTACCGACTGCTCGAATGGCTGACAGGGCTGCCGGGCACGGAACTGGCCGCCGAGCGGGTGCCGCCTCGCGGGAATTGGCTGGTGTGCGGCTACGGGCGATTCGGGCAGGCGATCGTTCGTCATATCACGCACGAACAGTTGGACGTAACCCTGATCGACCCGAAGCCGCCCAGCCGCGAAACGGCTCTGCCCTGGGTTCTCGGCGTGGGCACCCGCGCCGAGACGCTGTGCGAGGCCGGGGTGAACGGAGCGGTGGGCATCGTCGCCGGTACCGACGACGACATCAACAACTTGTCGATTGTGGTCACGGCGCGCGAGCTCAACCCCAATCTATTCGTGGTGCTCAGGCAAAACTTGCAGGCAAACCGCGAATTGTTCACGGCTTTCGATTCCGATTTCACGGTGGTTCCGAGCGAAATCATCGCGCACGAATGCCTGGCGATCCTGACGACGCCGCTGCTGTCGCGCTTTCTCGCGATCGTGAAGCGCAAGGACGATGCCTGGGCCGACGATGTCATCGCCCGGATTTCCGCCGTCACCGGGACGCTCGTTCCCGCCGTCTGGAGCGTGACCCTCGATTCTCGGCAGGCCCCGGCCGTCGCGGAGATGATCCACCGCTCGGCGATTGGTTTGGACAGCCTGATGCGCGATCCCGTCGACCGGAATCGGCAGCTGCCCTGTATCCCGTTGATGGTGGTGCGGAGCGCCGAGGACATCGAGATTCCTGCGCCGGAGCTCATGCTGCGCGAGGGCGACAGCATCCTGTTTGCCGGGCTGTCGTCGGCCATTCCGGACCAGCAGTCGATACTCCGCAATCTCAATGTCCTGAATTATGTTTTGTTCGGCACGGAGGTAGCCAGCAGCTGGCTTTGGCGAAAGCTGACCGGCGCCGAGGCGGGACTCTAAGGGTACAGTCCATCTTGGCCACCTGGTGGACGGACCGTTTGCCGCTATGACAGACTTTTTCGATTGACGACCCTGCGAGAAGACATACCGATGACCATTCACCCTGACGCACTGCGGCAATCCATCGATGAATTTTGGGACCGAGAGATCCTGCCGACGCTCATCGATTACATCAAGATCCCCAATCTGTCGGTTGCGTTCGATCCTGACTGGCAGGCGAACGGCCACATGGAACGGGTGCGCCGGCTGGCGGTGGACTGGCTGAACGCGCATCCTGTTCCGGGCTGGACCCTGCACGATCTCAGCATTCCCGGCCGGACGCCGCTGCTGCTCCTGGACATTCCGGGCAATCTGGACAAAACCGTGCTGATCTACGGCCATCTGGACAAGCAGCCGGAAATGGAAGGCTGGCACGACGGTTTCGGGCCGTGGACGCCGGTACTCAAGGACGACAAGCTCTACGGGCGGGGCGGCGCGGACGACGGTTATGCGCTGTTTGCCGCGGTTGCCGCCTTGAAAGCGCTGGAAGGGCGAAAGCGCCCTCGCATCGCGATTCTGATCGAGTTCTCGGAAGAAAGCGGATCGCCCGATTTGCCGCCTTATCTCGAGCGTTATGCCCATCTGATCGGCAAGCCGGAGCTGGTGATCGCGCTCGATTCCGGGGCCGGCGACTACGAGCGCCTCTGGTCGACCACCTCGCTGCGCGGCCTGGTGAGCTGCATCATCGATGTGAAGGTGCTGACCGAATCCGCCCATTCGGGCATTGCCAGCGGCATCGTGCCTTCGTCCATGCGGATCATGCGCCAGTTGCTGGAGCGCCTGGAAGACGCGGCAACAGGCGGCATTCGCCTGTCGGAGCTCCATGCCGAAATTCCGGTTCAGCGCCGGGAGCAGGCGAAAGCGGCGGCGGCGATACTGGGCGGCGGCCTGCTCGAAAGTTTCAGCGCGGTGCCGACGCTCCGTCCGGTGAGCGACGATCCGGCCGAACTGCTGCTCAACAGTACCTGGCGTCCGACGCTTTCGGTAGTCGGGCAGGGCGGCATGCCGCCGCTGCAATCGGCCGGCAACGTGCTGCGCGCGCACACCGCTTTCAAGCTGTCCTTCCGCCTGCCGCCGACGGTGGACAGCTTGAAGGCCCAGGACGACATCCGTCGCGCGCTGACCGCCGATCCGCCTTACGGCGCCGAGATTTCCGTCGAGTTCGAGCAGGCCGGAACCGGCTGGGACGCCCCCGCCCTGGCGCCCTGGCTGGAGCGGGCCACGAGCGAGGCCTCGCAAACCTTCTACGGCCACGATGCGGCCTATCTGGGGCTGGGCGGCAGCATTCCCTTCATGGGCATGCTCGGCGAGCAATTCCCCGAAGCCCAATTCCTGATTACCGGCGTTCTGGGCCCCAAGAGCAACGCCCACGGGCCTAACGAGTTTCTGCACATTCCCTATGCGAAGAAGCTGACGGCGTGCGTGGCATATATTCTGGCGAGATACTCGGAGTTGGCGGGTTGAATATCCAGCCGCCCAAATGTGTAGTCTGGCTTGAGCAACGAAACCCGGCAATTTCGCGGGGTTGCCGGGATTCCCTCGTCATTCCGGGGTGCTTTTGGGACACGTGGGAGTCGTAGGTCGGCAATCCCTTGCCGATGAAGCCGTCGGGAAAGGATTCCCGACCTACTTGGTGGCCCGGTTTTGTAGGTCGGCAATCCCTTGCCGACAGACCCGCTGGGGGCCCTCCAATAAGCAGAAGAATGCTCTCGCCGTCCCCGGAGCGGGGCCGACCGGCCGAGATCTTCAGCCGATAACCGACTCCGGATTCCGTCAGAAGATGTTCTGGCTTGGCGAGATCGACCTTTAGCTGACCGGTCGCGAATTGTCCGGCCCCGATGCCGCCGCAGTCGAGGCTATCGCCCGGCAGGCCGTGAAAGACGGCACCGTACCGCTGCACCCGGAATCCGGCAGCTATCCCGTCCGCGATCCCTTCCGGAACCGCCGGGAGTTCGCCGCCCTCCTCGGTTATTGGTGGCAACTGCCTCCGGAGCTGGAGCGGTATTACCCGACCCTCGAAGAGGACGGCGCCGCCTCGGCGATCGCCGACGACGGCACCGAAAGATGGATTTACTCTTCGCCGAAACGGCTCGGCGTTGGAGAAGAGTTTCTGCTCCGGACCGGATAGTGAAGGGCAGGGCGCCGGCGATCATTCGCTCTTTGCCGAGTTGATGCGGCAAAGCCACGAGCCCACGGGAAAACGGCCCGATAATCGAAGGCTGGGGTCGCCGACCGATCAATTGGGACGGATTCCGCGAAGGCCCCGGCTTGGTTACGGAGATAGCGATGTACCGAATGCGATTTCCGCGATCGTTTACCGCATGCGATCAGGCGCCCATCGTCTCGTCCATTTGCGCCAATGGACGTGCCGCCTCCCGCAGGGCATCGAACGCGTCGTCCAGAGGCACCGCCTTGCAAGAGGCCAATCGGCCGACGGCGCGCAAGGGCACGAGCACGTCCTTGGTTTCATCTTCACAATTAATCCATAGCGCCTCGAAATTGAGAGCAGGCACACGGAACATTCTCAGTTCACATTCCTCGCCGATCTGTTTAACCGTTGCCAGCGCTTCCGCCATGCCACGCGCGAAGGGTTCCAGATGGTTCTTCGATGCGGACATCTGCAGCAGGCGTGGTTGTTCCTCTTCGCTGACATCGAAGAAAGCCTGTGGCGTGTCGCCGGATATTTCATAGACACGAATACCGATCGCGTGGGGTGCCGGAGCTCGATCGGCGACCAATGAATCCAAGCCGACCGAATAGATGCGATGGGCCATTCCAAGGGAGGCACGTCCTTCCTGCAAGGCATCGCGCATGTTCCCGGTGAACGTCATATCTTGCTTCAAGCTCAACAGCGGTCGAGCTTCCCATATCCGGCGGAGAATTGGTTCTTTGGGAATCAATAGTTTAATCGGCATCTTGAAGTAACTCTTGGTGAAGTATGTGTGCGTCCAAGTTCCGCTGCCTTGGTAGTTACTGGCGAACTCCGAGACGGCAAGATGGCTATTGCCGTAGATCGGGTCATCAATATCGAAGTATTCGACACCGCCAACAAGGCTATAGCCGCAGATCACCATGAAGTGGCCACCACCCCCGTTCCAGCCAACCCGCGCGCCGACGGGTCGTCCGGCATCGATTTCATCGCGTATCTGCTGAAAGCTGGCCTGTCCCATCATACTGACAAAATTATCGGTGCGCGTCAGCGCCCGATCGAGATACCACGGAACGTTACACGCCGGTGGGACCGTGCTGTTGCAGCAATCGCTTCGTCCCAACTCGCTGCTCGCGACGCGGCACTGCGTCCATGTGCTCGTGAGCCAATAAAAGTGAGACACGCTTGTTGCCGTCGCGGCCCAACACCAGTTGGATTCGGTCTGCGCCTGCATCTCAAAGGCCAATTGCTTTGATGCGAAGAGCTTTCCCAGAATGCTCACCTCCCGTAACAGAGAGCTGTACGGGCGACTTGTAGCCAGTGTGAAGGATGCATTCATACCTCATTTCCTCCTAATCAATGGTGGGCAAGGTCCCCAGCTGAGGCACGTGCCATGATGGCCCGGGCCAAAGCCGGGGATGCTTAACGCTAACTCGGACGTTCGCCGAGTCGCCGGGCAGGGCTACCCCGCTAGGGGTTCTATCTCTTGCGAAACAAGCCTTCCCGGTCGGTCGGCGGTTAAAAGAAGCACATTGCTCCGATACGAGAGCGGATTCACGAAACCCGCCGGTTACGATGCGCTTCGGGCGTGTCTGTTCAATACCCGCTCTATCGTTCGGGGAGGCTTGATGGCAACACGGGGATATTCCGTCAAGTCAACGCCGAACACGTTCACGCTCGGGTCGGAGGAAAATTCCAGGGATGTCGCCGGTTCGTCCGATACCGTGTTATCCAGGATCGCATCGAGATTGTTATTGGCGTCTTGATACGACACTGCTTGTGCCTTGTCC
This sequence comes from Methylocaldum sp. GT1TLB, assembly GCF_051027445.1. NCBI lineage: Bacteria > Pseudomonadati > Pseudomonadota > Gammaproteobacteria > Methylococcales > Methylococcaceae > Methylocaldum > Methylocaldum sp. GT1TLB. The sequence goes on along the minus strand of NZ_CP194898.1, from coordinate 2,182,590 downwards.
AGAAACGCCACGAACTGCTTGTAGTCATCGGAGGTCGTGTCCAATATCGATGCCTTCAAGCCGGTGACGTAGTACTCGTACTTGAAGTCGAAGGTCAATTTCTCCACCGTTGCACAACTGGACGTGAAGGCATGCTGGGAGGAGTCGACCGAGATGTAGTAGTACTTGATCTTGGGGAAGTAGACGGTGGTCTGGTCCGAAGCATCTACGGGAACCGCTTCGTGACATTGACCGAGCAAGGCGGTCGCATAATGCCTGGACTTGTCGTCCCAACTCGCCCGCAGGGATTGTCCGACTCCTTGCACAAACTTCACGACATCGCTCACGATGCTCTCGGGAGCCGCAGCCGCGTCGAATAGAAGCTTGATCAGCGAGGTGCTGAACTCGGTGATGACCTGAGTTACAGAGTAAGTTTCCGTTGTGACCCTGTAATTCGTGAGTCCGCCGGCCTGAGTCAGCAGAAATTGCATATAGTGGGTCACGGCGGCGTCCCACTGCGTTTTCGGCACGCTGTCTCCCGGCAGAACCTTGCCGGGGTTCTTCTGTAGATAGCCGAAAACCTTGATTCGCAGGGTCGCGAAGAAGTTGGAAACTTTGTCGCAGACCTCCCGTCCGGTTTTGTATTCCGGGTTGCTGGTAACGAAAGAGCTGGACATGTTTACGAACGAGATCAGTCCATCCGAGTCCTGGAAGGCCGATTGGTCCGTGGCGAGGACTGCGTCTAAAGCCGCGTGGGGGCCGGCGGCGATGATTTGATCCAGTTCAGCCAAGGACATGGTCGATACGGCACTCAGCTTCAACGCGCCGCCATGGGTGCTTTCACCTGCTTCCACGACCTCTACCCACGTTTCTTCCACCTGGAATAGCAGCCTGTCGCTTTTACCTTTTCCGTGCGTTCCACTCGGGTATATTTCTACATAATTGTTCTTGCCCGCCAATTTTCTGGCGTCTATTCCTTTCTTCCTCAAAAGAGAAAGCCACTGCGACATGTAGTCGGGTTGTCTCTTGGTATCAAGGCAAAGCTGCGCAATTTCGCGCAACACCTCCTTTGCCTTCCCTTCGTCTTGAAGAGACCTGTCAATCTGTTTTTCGATCTTCGCCACATCCGTCCGATTCTCATAGGTACACATATCAACCTCCGAAATGTTGCGGCGCTTGGTCCATAAATTAAGCTCCCTCGAAGCGCCCTTTAGCGGCGGAGCCTAATGCGTTAGCCTGGAGGTGCTGAACTTCCGCCGGAGAGGAAATGTCCAGCGCATCTTCAGAACGCGCTGACAAACTAACTCGGCCGCAACGAGATATCGGTACGCTGGCGTACCCAATGCAAAAAAAATTGGAATCGAACGGATGATTTTGACGCTGCAAGCATGCTGTTAGTCCTGTCTGCACGGTTAAACAGGACTGGCGTATCCGCGCTACCGCAGCAACCGGCCGCTCCCCTTCCGCAGTGCCCGGGCCACGCCCCCTAATGGGCGCCGATTGTTCCGGCGTTCCCGACTCCTTAATGACGGATGGCGTTTCCAACCCGTCGCGATTTTGCTTCCTGGTTGACGGCCCAATAGCATTCACAAACGGCCGCTTCCAAGCCCGACCGGTCCAAAACCGTGATTCGGCCCCGGTAGCAAACAATCAGTCCCATTTCCTGCAAATGGCCCGCAGCGACGGTGACGGTCGCCCGGCGGCCGCCCAGCATGTTGGCAATGCCGTCCTGCGTCACGGCTATCTCGTTAGACGAGAGTCGGTCGAGGCGCAGGAGCAACCAGCGACATAGGCGTTGCTCCATGGAATGGAAACGATTGCACACGGCGGCTTGTGCAACCTGAGCAAGAAAGGCTTGGCTATAGCGCAACAGCACGCGCTGGAGTAGGTCGCCGCGGCAATATTCAGCATGCAGCGAGGCAAGCTTGATTCGGAATGCGTCCCCGGCGAGTGTGCAAACTTCCTGGCCTGGCGCCGTCCCCCCCAGGAAGGTGTTTAAACCCACGACGCCATCGTTGCCTATGACGCCGATTTCTACGGTCGAACCGCTGGCCAGGGTATAAATAAATGAGACAAGAGCGGTTGTTGGAAAATACAGATAAGCTTGCGTGCAAAGCGGGGTTTTCGGCGAAATTCGGGTAATCTCCAGATGGGGCGTCAGACGCTCGATCTCCCCATGGGAGAGTTGGGTAAGTAAACGATTACCGACGACACAGGAAGACTTACGAACCTGTGAAGCTACACCCGCTCTCAATTTTGAAAGCTCCTTGGCATAAGTGGACATGTCCCTCATGTAAAGTAGCCTCGATCCGTGGCTCGGTCGGTACGCTGGAGTACCGTAAGTGTCCATTGCAGAACGGGGAGTCTCAATAACGTGATATCGGCGGCGAAGCCGCGAGACAGCTAAGCCTTATCGTCGCGTCCAATTCCACATCGCGCCCGTCGACACAATAAGCTCGTCCTCATCTTTAGGTGCGACGGAGTATGGCGAGACCGCCAAGGGGGTGAGCCGTTTCGCCACGAGCTCACGCCGCGTCCGGGAAGGTGCGGGGCATCGAAGCACCGGAAGGTCTCTCGTGCTGGATGTGCTTGATGCCGGAGCCGGTGGGCGTCAGTCTTGGAGAGTGTTGCGACCTGATCAGGCCCTGTCCCCGTCCGGGCCATTTGCGCAATCGTTTTGGGCTTCCGACGCCGCCTTGGTGAACTCGGGCTCGATTTCCGACATCCTCGGCGGGGATTCCTAAGTTGAAAAGGAGGTCAGGAAGATGGATGAGACAGGGATCGTTACCCTTTTTCCTTTCGGCGGTCGCGGCGGATTTACATAGCAACTGCACGATTTCGCGCTGAGGGGAATAAATTTCTTTGCGGTGTTCAAGATTCTACGGCCCGTGGCGATCGGCCGGGTCAATCGGGAGTTTGCGAAGTGCCCCGAATCCTACCGTCCGTGCTTTCTCACCGCGAAGTTGCGCTGGTTCCCAGACTCCCGTTTGGGAACCCAGTTCGAGAAGCTCCCGCTTCGCGATTCGCATGCGGTTTTGAGAAGCTTGAGTTTCTCGGATAAGACTCCGAAGCGGGAGCTTGGGAGCCAGCGGAAAGAGTGTCCTTTCGGGTCGAATCATCGGTTCACGCGGACGGCCATGTCGAGCGCTCGAATCGCCTCCGCGATTCGATCCAGAAATGCCTCAGGCAAAGCCGAGAGCCGTGGCGCCTGCTCCTGCATCGAGGGCCGCGCGAGGCCGTAGAGCAGGATGCCCCGGATCGGCACGCTACGCCGTTTGAGCTCGGCCAAGAAATCCAGATACGCGTCCAGTTCCGCTTCGGAAGGTGGCTCGCCGTCGAATGCGAATAGGCAGGTTTGAATCCAGGTGGGACAAAGCCGTGCGCTGATCTCCAGATTGCGGAGCACGGTCTCCGGGGCGAGATTGACCTGGTTGATCCGAAGCATGCCCTCGGCCGTTGCGCTGTCGACTTTGAACCAGACTTCGCCCCCGAATTCGCCCCAGCGTTTCACGCCTTTCTGCACGACGGGCTTGTGCATCAGGCTGCCGTTGCTGATCAGCACGAGCTTGATCTTGCCGAGCAGGCCGAACTCGCCGCAAACCGCGCCGATCCACTCGACGATCCGGTCGAAGGTCTTGCAGCTGGTCGGTTCGCCGTTTCCCGAGATGGCGATGTCCTTGATGGCGCGCTGTTCGTTCGGTATCTGAAACCGTTCGTAGAAATCGCCGAGCAAGATGTCGTTCAAGAGTTCGAGCAGCTCTTCTCGCAGACAGTCTTCATCAATGTCGGGAGCGGCGCCGCGGGCGAGATTCGGCACCTGGCAGTAGACGCAACGCCAGTTGCAGGCATTGTTGGGGTTGAGATTGATGCCTATGGATAACCCGCCGGAGCGCCGGGAAATGACCGGGTAAACATAGGTGAGGCCGGCGCTGTCGCGGCTGTGGTTCGTGGTGGTGAGTCGATGCATGAATTGACGGGAGGGTTTGCTCATTAGTCAGGCGTGATGTTTACAAGTTTCTTGAAATACTACCTTCCCCGCAATCGATTTTGCCCGAGCCCAAGGCCTCAGCACACCGTTTTGCCGCCGTAGCCCGGTTCCGGCTCGGTGTTGAACTCAGACTCGATTTTCGACATCCTTGACGGGTTCATTAGTTGACAGGGAAGTGCAACATATGGATACAACAGGGACTGTTTCCGTTTTTCCGTTCGGCGGGCGCTGCGGGTTTACCCAGGAACTGCACGATCTCGCGGTGAAAGGGATAAACTGCTTTACAGTATTCAAGATTCTACGAGCGGTGACGATAGGGCGGGTCAATCTGGAGTTTACGCAATGCCCCGAGCCTTACCGACCGAGCTTCCTTACCGCGAAGAGGCTTCGCGAGTTCGCCCTTAACCCCGAAAACGGGATGTCGGAGAGCTTCATAGAGGAGGCGTTGGCAAAAGGCGACGAGTGCTACGGCATCTGTGACGGCAATCAGCTCGCCTCTTACGGCTGGTATTCGTTTCGCCCGACGCGCATCGATCCTCCGGATCTGCTGCTGCGCTTCAACCGCGACTACGTCTATATGTACAAGGGATTCACGCATGCTCGCTATCGCGGGCAGCGGCTCCACGCGATTGGGATGACGCTGGCTCTGCAACACTATCTCGGTAAGGGATACAGGGGACTGATCTCCTACGTCGAGTCGAACAATTTCGACTCGCTCAAGTCGGTCTCGCGGATGGGATATGAGGAGTTCGGCTCGATCTATCTGATGAGGGTTTTTGGCCGCTACCTCACGCATGCGAGCCGCGGCTGCGAAAGCTTTGGCTTCGCCCTCGAGGAACTGTCGGCGGAACCCGCCGGATTGTAGCGGCATCCGGCCCAACCCATTCTCTCCCAGGGAGCCGATCTACAGCGCAGGCCATCGAGGTCAAAAGGAATCAGACGCGACCATTTTGCTTCCTCGGGCTGCCCATCCTTTTCGGAGCGTAGCATGAAATATCCTAGTTTCCGAAATGCAAGCGGCAGGTCCAGAAGTGACCGAATGTGTATGGTGGCGCCTTGCAGTTGCTCCAACGTATGCGAGGTAAGAACCGCAATTACCCGCATGCCGGCTTTCAAACCGGACGCTACTCCGGCCGGGGCATCCTCGAGTACGATACAGCCCTTTGGCGGGACAGGATCGGAACCGGCGGACGCTTCATGTTCTCAACGGCCGATGGATTAAGTCGGTCATTTGGGTATCCCCAAGGCCACGCAGCCTGTACTAAGCCGATAGTGCATCGGCCAGAGCACGCAGCAGTTTCGCGCCGTCGCCGGACCAGGCGCTGCCGTGCATGCACGCCAGGGTGGTCGGCTCGGTGGCGGCCAGCCGCTCGAGGAGCGCATGGGTATCCCGCCCGTGCGAGAAGTAATCCATTTTCTGTCGGAATGCCTCGCTGGGTCCCAGGATGTCCGTTTCCGTGACCGGGGGTAGATTCGCGCCGCCCTGCGTGAACAGATCGCCGCAGAGCAAGGTGCGGGTTCGTTCTTCCATCAGGAAGCCGCATTCCCAGGCATGGGGCAGATGGGGCGTATCGAGCCAGCGCACGCGATGTTTGCCCAAGGTCAGCGTCTCTCCGTCTGCGAGCGCCCGAGGAGCCCGATCGGCCAGATCTTGGATGGAGACCATCGCCGCAACCGCACCGCACACAGGCACGGATCGAGGGGATACGGCAAGCCATTCATTGAGTGATCCACACTCGTCAGCCTCCACGTGCGAAAAAGCGATGTATCGAAGCCGTTCGACCGGCAGTATGCTCGCCACGGCTTCACGCACCAAAGGAAACATCTTTCGAGGCCCGGTGTGGAACAGCAAAGGCTCATCGTCGACGATGAGATATTGGTTGAATGTGAAGCCGCCTGCGCCTTCGATCACAACTGGCGTATTGATGCGGTAAATCCCTTCGGAAACTTCATGGACGTTGGTCCCCGATTGGCTATTCGTAACAGTCATGGCATTCTCCTTGATCCTCAATTATGCGGTTCATGATGGGAAAATAGGTCCTCGTTATCCAGAGCTGGCGATAACGGGTTGATTCAAAAATGAGAAAAACGGTTCCTAAGCCCAGAGTCCCGATTGATCGCCCTTCTTAGACGCTTTTCTCAGTGGGCTTTCCCATCACCATGATGCTTTTGTTTTCATGAAATCCTAACGACGAGTAGAAGCGCGAATGGATATTATCTCTATGGGTAGCCTGGTATATTCTTTATACTCAACTTTCTCTTAGCATTTCCTCAAGCGTCATCGTAAGAGCTGTGCCGACTTTTTCCCTTTGAATGGCTTTGCTGACACATGTTTCTTTTAGGCAATAAGGCGTAGCGCCATTCCATCGCTGAACTTCTTCAAAAAGAAAGCCACATGTATCGTCGATACTTATTTTCTTGATAGCGACTGCTTTAGGAAGAGCTAGAAAGTCACTCGGCTTTTCAAAGGTATTGTTCGGCGTCCATTCTTCATTCCAGGGAAACTCATGAAAACTAGCGACATATAGATCAGAACAACGGACTAAATCACCATCATCAATGTTCGAAAACATTATTTCCATCGTTTTGTTCAAGCTATTGCTTCAGTAGCGAAAAAGGGGGTAGACGCCTAAAATACCAGTATATGACCCTATTTTATTCCGTTTTGATAACAGACCAAGTCGAACCTGCCGACGGACAATGGTAGCGCCTCGATAAAATTGACGGAAAATTTTGCAAACTTTAGCCTATTCTGAAATTCTTGCAGATAGTCCTCCATGAGTAGTTTCCAGCAACTTTTCTCCTCAAAACGCCGACCCCAAGTTAGTTGTGAGTCCTGCAGTCTCGGCAGACTCTGCATTCCGCAGGGCCTTAGCGAGCAAGAAGTGGAGTTGGTCAGCAGGATCGTGACAATCAATCGCACGCTCGGCAAAGGCGACTATCTCTATCACAGTGGGGAGTGGTTCCACCGCTTTCTGGCGCTGAAGTCCGGCACGGTCAAACTGGTTACCCTGGACGGCGCAGGCAACGAGTATGTCGTCGATTTCGTGATGCCAGGCGAACTGCTGGGCTTCGACGGACTCAGCGGAGAGCGTTATACCTGTTCCGCGATTGCTTTGGAAACGGTCAGCTACTGCGAGCTGCCGCCTCATCAGCTGGAACGGTTGGGACGGGAAATCCCCAAGCTTTCGCAGATATTGTTGCAGCTTTCCGGAAGTCAATTCCAACTGGGCATCCAGCGGGTCGTCCTCAGCCGCCGCCAGGCCGACGAACGTTTGGCGGCGTTCCTGGCGCATCTTTCCGAGCGCCATCGAAAGCGAGGATTCTCGCCAACGGAGTTTCGTCTCAGCATGACCCGGCAGGAAATCGGAAATTATCTCGGTCTGGCACCGGAAACCGTAAGCCGCCTAATGAGTCAATTCGAGGCGAGCGGGCTGATCCTGGTACAAGGCAAGATGGTGCGCATACTCGACATGGACGGCTTGCTGCGATTCTGCCCACAATGATTCCTAATTCCAAATTGCTTTCAATAAGGAATTAATTTTTGTAGGGTGGGTTAGGCCGCGAGGCCGTAACCCACCGAGCGGCCTCGAATCGGTGGGTTACGCTTCGCTAACCCACCCTACAATTAATGTTCACTCGAATGCCGAATGGAATAACCCCTCGGCAGACATTCCCGCTTTCCCCCGAAAAACTGATCTGGATCAGTTTAGAGCCGCTCAGCGGCTGATCTGAAACAAAATACCCGCCATCCCCTTTCTTTATGATCTTCGCCACGGTCAGACCTCTTCAAGGTCGCGCCGTTGCAATGATCAAGAGCTGTTCGCAGTTCGTTCGACAAGAACCAAAACATATTGATTTTAGGGGAGCACACGATGGCTACTAGCGATTTCGATATACAGCAAGAGGCAAAAGCGACTCCTGCCGTCGGCGCACGGGAGAGCGATGCGCCGCTGCTCAACAAGCGCAATCTTTTCGGCGGCGTTGCACTTTACATCGCCTTCTACGTCTGGGTGCGCTGGTATGAAGGCGTGTACGGTTGGGCGGCCGGTCTGGACTCGTTTTCACCGGAATTCGAGACGTACTGGATGAACTTTCTATACACCCAGATTGTGATCGAGGTCATTGTGGCGTCTCTTCTGTGGGGGTATATCTGGAAAACTCGCGACCGCAATCTCGCCGCCGTGACGCCACGCGAGAACCTCCGCAGGAATATGACCCATCTGGTTTGGTTGTGCCTCTACGCCACGGCAGTGTACTTCGGCGGAAGTTACTTCACCGAGCAGGATGCAACTTGGCATCAGACCGTGGTGAGGGATACCGATTTTACGCCCAGCCACATCATCGAATTCTATCTGTCCTATCCGATTTACATCATCACCGGATTCGCCTCGTTTCTCTACGCAAAAACCCGTTTGCCGTACTTCAGTGTGGGCATCTCTCTTCCCTACATTGTCTTCACCGTCGGCCCGTTCATGATTCTTCCGAATGTCGGTTTGAATGAATGGGGCCACACCTTCTGGTTCATGGAAGAATTGTTCGTGGCACCGCTGCATTACGGCTTCGTCGTATTCGGCTGGTTCGCACTGGCCATCTTCGGCGTGCTCTTGCAAATCATGGATTGCGCCAAACAGCTGATGGGTAGGGAAGTGTGCGATGCGATCGACGCCGGTGTGTTGAAACTTAGGTAAGATATCCTCCAAGCTCGCACTTTAGTGCATGAGCAAGGCGGTTTTGCAGAGGGGGTGCAAAACCGCCTTTTTTATTCCTTCTTACGTCATAACGCCTCTGGTATTTCTTTGGCTTCGTGCGGGTTATGGCAACGGCATTCCAATCCGCAGAAATGCCGGTCTGGCTTTTCGGCCAATGAAGAACAGTACCGGTATGCTCGCCAAAATGACTGCAACACTCGCTGGACCAAACCACGCGAATTTGTCGGTGCTGATAGATCCATCCTGCACTCCAACATACAGCAGCATGCTGCACACCGGCAGATTGAATAACAAAGCTGTTGCCGTGCCTGGCATGTATTGGCGCAACGCAATGGTTGCCAAGACATGCGGAAAGAAGACATTCAGCAGCATTGCCAGCGCGTAGCCGGCTATAGCGTAGGCTGCCATGGCTTGCGGGCCTTGTATCGAGGAGAGATATGCGACTCCATAGGCAAGAAGCGCAAGGACTGCCGCAGCGAATCTGAACTCAAACGCACTCACTGGAGCGCGCCACCGACCGCCGCGCATAGACCACTTCGGTAAAAGCAGCGCTTCTTCCGCATTGTGCAGAGTGACGGCAACTGCAAACAGCCAACCAAGCGTTGAGTAGGTCATGGAAAGCTAATGCCCCGGTTCACCACCGCAGCCACCGGAGGGGACGCCGGCGAATCGCGTAGAGTTGCTTCTTGCTTTCATGCATTAGCACTCGATCCTCAAGCAGGGCAAGGTGTCCGGGACCAATCCCAAGCAGCCGCTAATCGTTCATCAGTTCAAATAACCCTAAGGGCAAAGCGCATCCGTTCAACAGAACATCGACCCGGTGCGTCCCGGTGTAATGTTTGCGCGTCGTCATTTCGGCCAAGGAAATAGTCTTTCCCAGTTGTACGGTTTCCTGAGGCGCGAGCTCGATAGTTTTTAATTTGAAAACCTTTGGACTGGTTTTTCCGTTAGCCTTCACAAAATGGACGCGGAAATCCACCAACACACGCTGCCGTTGCGAATCGGTGTTTGTGATTTCAAAGGCGATCGCCACCGAGTCCCCAATCATGGGGCGTTCAGGGGTGATGCTCGCTTTGTTTACCGATACCTTTGCATTTTTGCCGAAACCCAGAACCTCAAGAACTCCCGGTTCGGCACGCTTCACGGCTGAACGTAGCGCATGATGGATGAGCCAGCGTCTTTCATCCGTCGCATCCTTCATCCACCGGTGTGCGGTTTCGACAAGTATTAACGGATGGTCTTTACCGATATCGTTCAGATTATTTGCTACGGAACGGCGCACATAAAGTTCCGGGTCGTCCTTTAGCAATTCAAGCAGTGCCAACACCGGTCGGGGGTCTTTCTGGAAAGACCGCAGCCGGGGCGCCCACGGCAAGCGGGGACGCGTTCCCTCGGATACGAGGCGACGAACATGGGGATTTTGGTCTTTCGCCCAAATCGTAAGGCGAGCAAGCGTTGCTTCCGGATACCGCTCCAAGAATGGCCGAATGCTGAACTCGGCAGAAAATCGTTGCGTCAGCTCGTATTGGGCGTGCATCGCAACCTCGAAGTGGTCGAGCCCGTATCCCGCAACAAAGCAAACGTGCGGAAGATACAGGAAGGGCGCCATTCCAAAGTTTTCGGTCTTTTCGAGTTTCGGACCGAGCGAATTAATCAGTATCTCGACGGCCTCCGAATAGTCGTCAGGCAAATGGCGGCGAAGCGCCTGTGCGATCTTCAATCCACGCGGCATCAGATCGAGAGCCTCGTATCCGTCAAGAGCGTCTCTGACGAAGGCGTCAGCAGAGAATCGATGAAATTTCGCAGATATCATCCCGGCAATTTTGCCGGGCACGTCCACTCCGAATTGATTCTTGAGCGGTTCAGCCAAGCGAAGACTCCTTGTATAAGAAACTGTTCGAATTCACCGGGTCGTTGTGAGTCGCGCGAAACGCCGCTTTGCGACGAGACCGGCGGGATGACGGCTTGGACGGCAACCTCATCGGTGATTCACCGCCAGTTTTACGCCGAACTCGACGAGCCGCACGCCGGCAAGCCGAGTCGCGGGTTCGGGATAAACTGGGTCAGGCTATTTTTGTTTGACCCCGCCTGGTTCCGTTTCAGTGAGCATAGCCACTTCGCCTAAAGAAATCTGTACCAAATTACAAACGTCTGATTCTTTCAGCGAAAAACCGCATTCCATCAATTACGCGATGGCGTCGACAGTCGGGCATTCCGTCGTTTCATGCGGCGCAATATCCGGGTACGCCACGTCCTACGCAAGCCGACCCTTGTTGTGACCTGTAAAGTGGTGAGGCGGGACGATGGTCCGAGGGCGGACCTCAAGAGCCGGCTGTACCCGGTTGTCGGGCGTCGCCGTGCCCTTTCTCCCATTCGGCGATGCCGCCAGGCACAGTGTAAAAAAGCGGGTGCGGTTCCGGAATGCGGACGCGGGTGATCCTAGCCAGCCATCCCGGATCGCGTGCTTCCAACTTACTCAGTAGATGCAGCCACTCGAATTCCAATTGTCCGCGGCTTACCGCGATACGGCCGTCTGCCTGCGAGCGACTGATCTTTGTCGCCGTAAACCGGTAGCCGCGGCTTGCCGCCTCCGCATAGACCCCCCTTAGGTACTCGGCAATGAATCCGACCGGGTCCGGCTGGGTGCGAAAACGATGAAGTTGCGGGTGATGAACGTAGCCCTTCGTCTTTCCTTCGAGTACGGCCTGGGCAAGCAGGCCCTCCCGCCACAATGTGACCAAACCGCATGGGTCGAGATATTTCGGATGCAGACTCCAGAGCCTCATAGCCGCTACTTTTTAACTGTTGTTCAACCAAAAACCGACACCGAGAACGACGCAAGAGTTCGCAGCTTCGAGGTGTATAAGTTGATGGCTAGTTGAGGCGTTTATTGTTTGACTTCGGCCGCTTCCGTTTCACAAAACGAATCACTTGGCACAATCCGAAGCCAATACGAAAGCCCGACCCGTTCACAGGCTGACTCGCCCGACACGGTGAGTTTCCGGGGATATTGGTGGTACGTTCATTACTTTATGCTTGGCGCCGCGCTCAGCAACAACGGCCGTCAGGGTCTCGCTGATGCCGGCGCGATCGGGGGACGTACCGTGCCCGGGCACAGGCTTCCGGGAGGACAACGCGACGGCGGCGCCGGAAAGCCATAGAGCGTGTCGCCCGCGAGCGCATAGACCCTTCCGTTGGCGGAGATCGCCGGCGACGAGAGGCCGCCGCCTTCCCAGAGGAACTCCTCCACCACTTGAAGGCTTGCCGCGTCGATGGTGTACAGCTTGTCCACGCCCGAGACGAAAATATGAGTGCGCGATGCCGCCGCGGGCGCGATCGATTCCGACGCGAGCGGGATGTGCGGATCAACGACGCCCACGTTCGGATAGGTGCTCACCAAGGTGACTCCGCCGGCTCGGTCCACCATGACGATCTTGCCGTCTCCGGTGATCGTCGGCGTCGTGCCGGTGTGGGGTACGACGACTTCCGTCCAATTGACCGGATGCGGCCCGGCGAATAGAACCCAGCCTTGCGAATCCGAATTGCCGCGCACGACCGAATGCCCGTCGCCGAGCATGACGGGCGAGGACATGCTGATTCCCCTTTCATCGTTGGTGATGTGCTTGCGGAAGTTCTCTTGGAAGCCGGCCTCTGGCGAGAAGGTGTAGCCGACGATGTTCTGATAATTGTCGGCAACGACCACGAACGGCTCGTTACCGATCGATGTGAACAGGGCCACGCTCGGCATTGGCGGATTGACTTCGGGCGGCAATTCGTTGGGCTCCGGTATCGGTACCGTTTCCTCGAGAAAACAAGGAGGAAGAAAGAAGAATATCCCACACAAAGTCTCGCCGACGCTCGCGCCGCCCGTTATGTCGCCGTAATCCACGGTGGTGACCGGCTGGTTGAACAGAACGCCGCCGCCGGTGGAAAACGCCACGATGCTGATCACGTGGCCGTTGTAGCTACGGTGAAGGACCGGCACGAGGATGACTTCGGTCGCACCGGAGCGCCAGATGTTGGGCGCCGCGCTCGTCACACCCGTTCCGAATTGAGCCGGCGTGAGGGTGCCTTCCGGAAAGGGGGCCGCCCAAAGCATGGCGGCGGTGGAAGTGAATCGATACAGGGTCAACTCGTTACGGGTGACTACCTGGCCGCCGCGATGATCGCGCACGGTCCTCGCGCCGATCACATAGATCGAGCCATCGGCGCCGATGACCGGCGAGGCCACGATTTCATGGCCTGGCGTGTCGCGCGTCCATTTCAACGTACCGTCCGGTGCGAACGCTTTCAGCAGACCGGCCCGATTGCCGAGATAAACCGTACCGTCCGCGGCGATGACGGGGCCGGCGCCTATTGCAAACGAGCCGAGATCGGCGACACGCACCAGGTCGTTTGCGGCGGGTGCCGTATCCACATTGACGAATCCCCTGTTGGCGGCATCGCCGTGCGCATGGTCCCAGGTTGCCGTCGCGCCCGACACTGCCGAGAGCAAGAACGCGGCAAGGATGATGTTTCGAACCGAACAGAGTTGCCTGTGCAGCATGGCTTATTTCCGCTCGTCCGGATTCTCTAAAGGGTCAGTGGACGGATCAGACGTTTACCGTTCATTTCGGCGGCTTCCGTTTCACTCGGCATCGTCGTTTCGCGCGAAGAGATCTAGACCTATAGCAAAAGTCTGCCCCCAAAAAAGAAGGACCGCGATGGCCAAACCTACGGGCCCCTTTGCTTCCGCAAATCAATAAGCCCACCAGTATCCCGGTCCCCACAGTTCCCAATTCATGGCGGCATCCTCGTTCATTTCGGCGGCCATTCTTTGATCTTCGGCGATTCTCTGTTGCGTTGCCAATCGCTGGTAGCGCTGGTAAGCCTCCTCCGGCCCCCAGTAAACGCACCGGCACGTCGTGGCATCGGCGTAGACGTAATACACCGTGCCGTCCTTCTCGTGCGGCACCAGCTTGTGCTGGGTCAGGCTCTTAACATGGGCGAGCTTGTCCGGGGTGTCGGCGGGTTTTACCTTGAACCCTGCCGCGGCCAGCAATTGCTCGGTGTCCCTCGCCCGGTCGGCCTCCATCGTTGCACAAGACGAACAAAGCCCACCCAGCATCGCAAAGGCCAAAACCCCGGAGAAAATGCGCGGGTTGAAAATACGCTGCGTGTCCATGTTTGAATCACTCCTTTGATCGAAACCTGTCAGCCATTCCTTGTGTGACACCTCTCCACCGGGAATATATCCACAGATATCTACAAATAAGCCCGACCGTTTCCCGCCGTACCCATTTGCCAATTCGGCAATACTGCCGGGTGCCGGGTAACACAAAGCGGGTATGGCTCCGGGGTGCGAACGCCGATGATCCCAGTCATCTCGGATCGCGCGTTTCCAACCGACTGATGAGATGCCGCCATTCGAATTCCAATTGTCCGCGGCTTACCGCAATATGGCCGTTTGCTTGCGAAAGCGCTGAAGTTGTGGGTGATCAATAGCCATGTCTTTCCTTCAAGTATGACCTAGGTACGCAGACCCTCTGGTCGTAAAACAATTAGGCCGTATGGGTCGTGATATTTCGCAATAGGTGGGACATTCGTTTTACTGGCAAACTATGCCGGGTTTCCTAGGCGTTGATTTGAGGTGCATCGAACAGCTTGAGAACCGTCTTGCGCGAGGCGGACCAGCTATGCCCAGAAAAATGAACTCCGAAGCTTCAAAAAAAAGAATAAGGACAACATCATGCCCAGCATTTACCAACTCAAACCCCTGTTCCAGCAAAGCCTGAGCGGCATCGTTCGAAAACTGGCGGCTATCGGTGTTACGGCCAATCAGATCACGGTATTGGCGGCGGCGCTTTCCGTCGCTCTGGGCGCGGCGCTGGCGTGGTTTCCGCAGAGCGCGTCATTGTGGCTGAGCTTGCCGGTCTTTTTGTTCGTGCGCATGGCGCTCAATGCCATCGACGGCATGCTGGCGCGGCAGTACGACCAGCAAAGCGCGCTGGGCGGGCTGCTCAACGAAGCGGGAGATTTGGTCTCCGATGCCGCGCTGTATCTGGCGTTCGCGATTTTGCCAGGCGTCCATGCCTGGCTGGCGGTGGCCGTGGTCTTGCTGGCCTGGCTGACCGAGTTCGTCGGCGTGTGCGCCGTGACGGTCGGCGCCTCGCGCCGCTATGACGGTCCCATGGGCAAGAGCGACCGGGCGTTCGTGTTCGGCGCTTGCGGGTTGGTCATCGGGTTGGGGTGGCCTGCCGGATCCTGGCTCAATGTCGTGCTGATGATCATCGCCCTATTGTCGCTGGCTACCGTGTTGAATCGCGCTCGCGCGCTCCTAAAAGAGGTTCAGTGGGAGGCGCAGTCATGAATTTGACGCACCTGCCCGATGTGTTGCTGTATGCGCTGGCCGGCATCTTCCTGCTGCTCGCCATCGCTTCGATAATCACTTTCCTGCTCCCGAAGCGGTATCCGAACAAGGACTACACCGAGCTGCGGCTGCGTGTACGCACCTGGTGGCTGATCGTCGCCGTGTTCTGCCTGGTGGTGGTGTCCAGTCCGTCGATGGCGGTAGTGGTGCTGGGGCTGGTGAGCTTTCTCGCCTTCAAGGAATACCTTTCGCTGATCCCGACGCGCCGTGCCGATTATCGCGTTCTGTTCTGGGCCTATCTCGCCATCCCGGTTCAGTACTACTGGGTGCACATGGCTTGGTACGGCATGTTCATCATCTTCATTCCGGTATACATGTTCCTGTTCCTGCCGTTGCGCATGGTGCTGGCCGGCGATACACAGGGGTTTCTGCGATCGGCCGGCATCATCAGCTGGGGTTTGATGACCACCGTGTTCTGTCTCTCGCACATGGCTTATCCGCTGGTGTTGCCGCAGCCGGTGGGCGCGCATTACAACGGCGCGACGCTGCTGCTGTTTCTGGTGGTGCTGACGCAACTCAACGATGTCGCGCAGTATCTCTGGGGAAAGAGCCTGGGCAGGCGCAGGATCGTCCCGAACGTCAGTCCCAACAAGACCTGGGCGGGTTTCCTCGGAGGCGTTGCGACCACGACGCTGCTGGCCTGGCTGATCGCACCCTGGCTGACGCCGCTGACGGAGATTGAGTCGTTGTTGGCGGGGCTTTTGATCGGGATTTGCGGTTTCGTCGGCGACGTGGTCATCTCGGCGCTGAAGCGCGACATCGGCGTCAAGGACAGCGGCAGTTTGCTGCCCGGTCACGGCGGCATCCTCGATCGGTTGGACAGCCTCACCTACACCGCTCCGTTATTCTTCCATTTCATCCGTTATCTGCACTACTGATCATGCAGCGCCTGCTCCGCCTGTTATTCGTCCTCTTGGTGGCGCGTCCCGTCACCCTGTTCGTGCTCGGCCTCAATATCCGCAATCGGGAACGGCTGCCGGTGCGCGGGCCGGCGATCGTTGCCGCCAATCACAACAGCCACCTGGATACCCTGGTGCTGTTATCGCTGTTTCCGTTGCGCGATATTCACCGGGTACGTCCCGCCGCAGCGGCCGACTACTTTCTCAGCAAACCCTGGCTCGCATGGTTTTCGCGCAATTTCATCGGCATCGTGCCGGTCACGCGGGGCGGCGGGAACCGCCATCACGATCCCTTGAGCGAATGCCACGAGATACTGGCCCAGGACGGTGTACTCATCATCTTCCCCGAAGGCACCCGGGGCGAGCCGGAAACCATGCAAAAACTGAAGTCCGGCATCGCCCATCTCGCCATGCACTGCCCGCAAGCGACGGTCGTTCCCGTGTTCACGCACGGACTGGGGCGAGCCATGCCCAAGGGCGAGTGCCTGCTGGTGCCGTTTTTCTGCGATATGTTCGTGGGCGAACCGATGCGCTGGACCGGCGACCGGCGCAGCTTCATGGAACTATTGGAGTCGCGGTTCAGGTCCTTGCAATCCCAACTGAATCCGGTAAATCACCTGTACGAAGGCGCCACCAATGCCCCCGAGTCGCACCAATGAGCGCCGCTTTACAGCCACGGCGGAGAATTCCGGCATTTTTGACAGGCTGAGTCCCCATCGCCGGTTCTCGGTCATGCAGCCGTGCCGGCGCTTAGAGCGTTTTCTTCTCGTTCGTACGACAAAACAGGCTCGGCGGAAGTGGTTGGCGCCTTCGGCTGGGGTGAATTGATTCAAGCCTTCGTAGGTCGGCAATCCTTTGCCGACGAAGACGCTCGGCCGGGACGTGGCGTCGGGAAGGGGGGCTTCGGCGCTCCAATCGCAAACGGTCATCCCAGGAGCGCTGGGATGACCGTTTGCGATTGGAATGGATTCCCGACCGACTCGCGAGTGCCCGTATAGCCGACGTAGCCCGGATGAAGCTTGCGGAATCCGGGATGATCGGCGCTTCTACCTCCCCGGATTTCACTGCATTTCATCCAGGCTGCTCGCTGTATGGGACTCATTCCCGCACGACATGCCATCCCGATTCGCCGGGCCGGAATTTCAGTTGACCGTGCTTGAGCGGAATCACGGCGCTGCCGCTCTCGACCACCGGCAAATCGGTGGGCAGTTGTTCGAGGTCGGGCGAGAACCATTTCCAGCCGCTCCCGCGCGGCAGCTCGGTGCCGAACTCCAGCGGGTTCTGCAGCCAGACCAGGTCGGGCAAGCGCTGCTGCTCCGGCAGGCTCATATACCACCGTATCCAGCGGCTGTCGCGCGAATATCCCTGCTGCACGTATTCCTCCTGCCATGCGGGCAGTTCCGGCGCGGATTGCATGACGATGACCGTCGGTTCGATCGAGACGATGAAGAAGCGATAGGGCGCCACGCGCTGGGAATAGGTCACGATGGTGTTGCCGTAATCGTCCTGGTGGTGCACGTCGCCGGGCTGCAGCTGTTCATAGACGCTATAGGTTTCGAAGGTGCCCGCTGCGGGCCAGGCATTCATCGCGCGGTGTTTCTCTAGGAAGGCAAAGGCCTTGTTTGCCGTGTCGAGCGGGTACTCCTTGCGCCACGAGTTGGAGCCCCACGCGGGGACGCGGGTGATCCCGTTGTTCCAGTCCCAGGATTTGAGCGAATAGTAGCGTGCCTTGCGGCCGGGCGCCGCCCATGGCAGGTCTGAGTTCGTGGCGATTTCCTTGGCGAAAAAACTATTGAGCACGGCAACATCGATCCAGGGCAGGGCGGCCAGGAAAACCCCGAGCGCGAGCAGTGCGCCGAGTACCAAAAGTATGATCGTGACGATTTTCATGGGCGCTGCGCCCGCATCCGGCGTGTCATAAGTCAGCAATCGTAGCCCCCTTCCTGTTTCACGGTCACTCCGGGAAAGCCGGCGAGCATTTGCGCGGCGTCGCGGATGGCGCGCGAGCCGTGTCGCCCGTAAACGGACCAGACTCCGAGCTGCAGCATCGCATAGCCGGGCCCTTTGGCCGGCTGCAGGTCGACCCAGGTGGCCTGCACCGGTTGCCCGAGCTCGAACATCACGCTGTCCCGCAAAGTCGAGGCGCACCAGATGCCGTTCGACTCGCTGCTCCAGAGTGCGAAGCTGTGCGGGTTGAGCTTGGCGGCGATATTGGCAGGGGTATCCAGAAGTGTGGGTTGGTACAGGCTGATACGCGCCTGGCGTGCGGCCAGCGCCTGAGGTGTGGCGTCTCCCGTCAGCCAGTACGCGTTCTGCGGCCAATCCAGCACGAAGGTCCGCAACTGCGACGGCCGTTCGGCCATGGCCGTCAGCCGGGCGACGCGAGCACGCCATTCCTCGATATAGGGTTGCGCGGCCAACTGCTCGTTCCAGCTCAACCACAAGGTGCCGGCGGATTGGCCGCCGTCGACTTTACGCAACCCGCCGTAGATCGAGAGACCGACGCTGGTCTCGGGGCGTACCCAGCGGGCATAGAACGGCACGCAGTCGGCCGGATCGGCATAGGACGGGATTTCGGAACGGCTCACCTGGTCCGGTGGTCCCAAGCGTTCGGACAGGGGCGCGGCCCAGATTTCGGGCTCGGGCGTTCCGGTCCCTGCGGGCGCCAGCTCGAAATCGACGCTCGTCACCGGGCGATCCGTCGCGGGTGCCTCCAGGTGGACGTTCACCGCCGCAAAGCCGTAAGCGCTCGCGCAGAGCAGCCTGACTTCTTCCGCCCTGTGGCAACCGTGCCCCGGCTGAATGCCGAGCTGCCGGCACGCTTCCTCGAGCGTCGCGCCCCAGGGAACGAACTGATCGCCGATCCCAAAGCCCTTCTGCAGATTCAGCATGTGGATTCCCCCTCCCGTAACGAAAACGATGCGGCGAGTATAGTCAACGGGGCGGGTGTCGGCGTAGCGTGCGCCCCGGCCGTAGTGCGGAATAGGGTATTCCCGCATTCCGCCGATGGAGCCGCTTCCCATGCGGCGGAATACGCGGGTGCGCTGGCATTCTACATGAGCTGAATTTTGAGTGAGGGGATTTCTACGTCCTTGAGGAAGCTCTGAACAAGTGGATTCCGTTCATGTCCCTTCGACAGGCTCAGGACAGGCCTGTCGAAGGGCTTAATCAGAGCTTCCTTAACATGGTAGTCCAGCCGACATTTGGAGCGCGGCGCAAAACGGTCGGCTGGAATGACAAACTAGGCCCCGTGCTCCCGATGTGCCACCGTACCCGATTGGTAAGCCGCTCAACGGCGCCCCTCGCATTTGACCTCTTCCTTGAACTCCTCACGGCTGGCTTCAAGCTTAACCTTTCGGGGGCACCAGCATTGCTAAGAACTTGCGCAAATGGAACACCGCGGAATTCGCGTCCGTGCTGACGGGTTTGTTAGGACTCCCGTTTCGCTTCCCCCCCATGGGTACAGCTTCGGGATATACAGTGTCAGCGCCGTTGCGATGACAACAGCAACGACGGTGCCGACAATAAACAGCGTCCAGCTCATTGGCCGGATAGCGCCAAGCGCGACTATCAAGAATAGGATGGGCAGATCAAGAAAATGTGTGAAAGTGGGAATCCCTTCGCCCCGGGCCTTCTCGAGCTCCGGCGTAATCGCGCCCGCCTGCAGGGCCTCTCTGGTGATGCGCCGCAGGCGCATGAGGTAAAAGCGGGTGACCGTATTGCCCTAGACAAACTCGAAGGCGAAGAGCACAACCATTCCGAGCAACCAGGGAACTTGCACGAAATTCCAACCGCCATAGAACTCGATCATCATCCAGAAGCCAGCAGAAGAAGGGCTCCCGGTACAACCAGTCCATCGTAGAACACTATGGCCAACGCCTGTGCTCAGCCGCTGGCAAACCGCACATCGGTTTACCAGTTGGTTGGAGCGGATTATTGGGGGCGATGGACCTCAATGAACCACTTTGGCTTGATTCGCCAAAAGTCCGTGCGGACATGGCTTGCAAGCGCCTTATTGGAGTCCAGCACAACGGGACCATGAGGCCCGCGCCAGAAAACGGCCCAATGCCAGAAAGGCCGACCCTGCTCCAAATGCCATCTGGTGGAGAGAAGGGCAAGTGTAGGTAAAGACTCCCAAGACTGAAACAGCGACTCATCGGGCGAAGCATCAAGCCCGAACTGCCGCAGAAGCGTGCGAACATGATGCGTTTCTGACCAGAGGCGCCGATCCTCCGCGAAAATGCCGAGACTATTCGCCACAGCCTTCGCCTGTTTGTAAGTGACTCCAACGAGTGCAGCGACGCTCGCGATGCCGCAGCCCGTTATCTCCTCCTGAATGATCGGTTTCATAGCAAAACCTTCAGTTTGCGCCCGCCGGTTATGGAAAAGCCCTCGCGTTCATAGAACGCCAGAGTTCTATCAAATTGTGGCAGGGGAGGAGTTGTTACCTCCAATCGAGTCCAGCCACGTGACGAGCCGAACCCTTTGGCCTGAGATACAAGGCGAAGACCCAATTCATCCGAGCGGTACTCCGGCCGAACGTAAAGTTCGGGAATGGTGCCAAATGCTCCCTCCGCGTAGAGGGCGTAGCTTTCATAAAGGGAAATGAACCCTGCTGGCCTTCCATTTTCGTTGCGAGCGACAAAGACGAAATATTTCTCTTGATTAATGAAGTCCGTCAGCCTAGATGCTGTTTCGGCAAAGTTGAAGTTGAACGCCTGAATTCCGATGGCGTTCGTGATTTCAGCCAGCAATTCGCCAACCATTTCGGCGATTTCCACTGCATCCTTGGCAGTGGCTCTTTGGATGGTGATCTCTGAGCTCATTTCATGACACCCAACGTTCGCCATAACCGGCGTGGTTAGGCGGTTTATCGTTTTGTGCTTTCATGTTGCTAATGCTCGTCTTCGAACTGTGACCATTGCCATTAATGACATACATGCCGCAGCTATAGCTGCGGGAAACAGAACCGTCGTGACCGAGTAACTTTCAAGAGCCAAAATTACGAGGACATTACGGGCCGCGAACAAGGCGAAAAATAGCAATGACTCTGAATGCGGGGAACTATATGCCTTCCTCACCGTTGGTCCAAACCCCAGAATATCTACGGTGGTAAGAATGACGACAGCCCACAGTGGGTCTGATGTAAAGTACCAAAGCGGTAACGAAGACAGCGCCGAAACGAAAAATACCCAATCGGTTCTTGTGATCGTAATGTCCGTGCGCTTCACGTAAGCCAAGACCGCGACAAAAATGGTGATGCTTCCCGAAACCCCGATGGGCCAAGCACCAATTCCACCTTTTCCTTCAAGTTGGGCAAGAAAAACAACGAAGGTTGTCGCGCCCCAAATGACCCAGGAAAAAACATGGGGTCGGGTTGCGCCGCTAACGATTGCGCGGATATAGGGAACAAAGGCCGCAAAAGTGAGAGCAATTGCAACGGCGCTCAAAATTTCTTTATACGGTTGGGTCCCCATGCTTTTATTCGCCTAACGATGCTATGGAAAAAACCGGTTTTCGAACATTTTTGCGTCTGTAACTTGTTGATTGGTTGTGGACTGAATTTTCGAGTAGGGCGTTTTTCTACATTCTCAACGTGAAGCTTGAGGTGCGCGGAAACAGGCGGCAAAGCCGGCTGTCGGAGTGCCTCTCTCGAAGTGAAAGTTAGGGTTATAACTGGCCACAAACTGGACCGTATTCATCCTCATCCTCCATTATGCAGCCAAGCCAAAGACGAAGCGCCTCTGCACGTCTTCCGGTCTGATTCTTCTTACACCAGTTGACTGCGCGGTTTGTCCATTCTGTAGGAGCCATTGTAAGCGCCCCCTGTATTTCACAACTCTTGAGCCAAGCCCGCTGTACGGCCACTATTGCCAGCGCAAAAACGACATGTGCCAATCTCGGTGACATACCTGCCCCCAGTGACCAAGCTCAGCCGCGGCCTTACCGGAGCGAAGCGGAATCAAGGCCGTCGACCGAGGCGACCCGTTATGTCTTCCCCTGCGGGGGGCCTTGCACGAACCAATCAAACATTCCGACCGATGTGACGACACCATCAGAGTCTCTGACCTCTACATCGACGGTGATGGACGACCGCCGTTTCTTTTCAAACTGCTCTTTGAATTTTGAAACGGCCTCTTCGGATACGGCTGGGAACGCGAAAATAGCACTGCTTGCCGGCCTTTTGAATTTGACATGGGATTCTCGCAGGACCGGCACAACCTTCCCCGCAAGCTCGGGAAACAGTCGTTGCAGTGCTTCGCCACTGGCTGTCTCGGCAAGCGCGAACTGTGCGCTCGCATGTATCGTGTTCAAGTGGTTTTGCGTTGACGTGCTGAAGGGCAGTGTAAGCGTTCCTTCTTCCGTTCGGCATATCCCGACCTTCTCTATAAAGGGAATTGCAGTAACATCCATGCGTCTTTCCTTTTAAGGTTAAGGCGGGGGGCGCGCCCCTCTTGTCGGAGGGGGGCAATCGACGACGCTCGTGAGGTCCGGAGACTTTGTCCCGACCGCAGGCGAGCGGCCTTACCACGGCGTTCTTCCATCTCGGATTCCCGAATTCACCGCACGGCGTTCTGGTAAGCCGCGAGCATGTTTGGGTCCTCGATTGAGCCGTGATGGTGAAACTGCAGCCACCGTCCTTTCACTCTGCGGAAAATCCGTGTCGTACGGATCGCCAAGTCCAGCCTCGCACCATCAACCTCGATCCAGCCTCGCTCTCGGCCCACTACGTAGAACAGATCGCCTGCCTCGTGCAGCGTATAGTCGTAGAACTCGAAATGGTACTGCGAGCGGAACCTGAAGAGACGCTCGTAAACCGAGCGAATCTCCGGCCAGCCCCGTTTGACGCCGCCCAGGGGGTTGTCCATGACCGCTTCCGCAGACTGATCCCAGTTTTGGGCCATCAAGTTCAAGTCGCGGTTGTTGATGGCTCGATAGAACTGGGCGAGAACTTGGCGAGGCTGGCCTAAATCACCTAAATCCTCCTGACCGGTAACCGGCGCCTGGGTGGGCTCAATGCGGCCCAAGGGGGCATCTGCCTGTCGTGTCCTTGCCGCCGAGGCATTCGGCGGCAAGGACTTCGCCGATGCCACGGCAGCTATCGAACCTAATGCCGCGAGAACGATCACAAACGTACGAATCATTCAATGTGTCTCCTAAATTTCACGAGGGACTCCTCCGTTGCTTTTGTCGCCGGCTGAGGTTTGACATGATAGGCGACCGGGGTTACAGACCGGGGGAGGTCCATTAATGGAAGGCTTAGGTGCCCGGTTTGTCATAGAGAACCATTTGCGTGCAGCGGAAAAGTGCAATGATCTTGCCTGTCTCTCGGTGAATGACGATTGCATCCCAGAGCTGGGTTGTCTTGCCGAGGTGAACCGCCTTCGCGATACATTCGATCATGCCTTCGCGGGCGGTTCCGACATGATTGGACTTGAGTTCGATCGTCGTGAACCCTATGGCTCCTTCAGGGAGATTGGCGACGCAACCATAGCCTGCCGAGGTATCGGCGAGCGCGACGACGCTTCCTGCATGAAGAAAACCATTCGGTGCCATGAGCGACGCCTTTACCTGGAGTTCAGACCGTACTTCCGCTGGTCCCACATGAGTGACGACGATGCCAAGATAGCCTGGCAAGTTTTGCGCGCCGAGCTTGTTGAACTGATCCGGGGTAAGCATTGGGCACCTAAGGATGGTGTAGAAGAAACCAGTTTTCGAGCATTTTTGCGTCTGTAACTTGCTGATTGTTTGTGGGCTGAGTTTTCGAGTAGGGCGTTTTTCTGCATTCTCCAGGTTTGGATTCACCGGCACTGCGCGGTGTTATCGCGCAGCATCCGGCGGAATCATGGGTTGGGCTTCTTGTTCTATTTTCCTAGAACGGCCGACTGGTACTCGGCCAATAATGCAGGATCGTCGATAGATCCATGGTGGTGTATCTGGTGCCATTTTCCGCAATCCATTCGGTAAAACCGACTGGTACGGATGGCAAGGTCAACTTGCTTCCCATTAGCGCGGAAATATCCTCTTTCTCGACCGACAGCGCAGAACATGATTCCGGCGTGGTGAATCGTATAGTCGTAGAACTCGACATACACCTCGGCAGGGCCTGCGAAAATTCTTGAATATGCTTCTTCTATCGCTTCCCACCCTCTACGCACTCCGCCAAGGGGATTGGACATTGATGCCTCGTCGGAATTTGCCCAGTTGGTGCTCATGAGTTCCAAGTCTCGGGTATTAAACGCACGGTAAAACTCCTCAAGAGCATTAAGTGGCTTGCCATCGTTTTCCGTAGATTCGAATCCGGTAATCGGATTAGTTGTAAGGTTCATCCCGTATCTCCATTAATGGTTGTATGAGCAACTTTATGGGCAAAAAAATCACGACAACAATCGAGCGGTTTTGCGAAGTTGTGCCACGAGGGCTTTCATTTCAGCTTCGCCCAAATTACCGCACATCCTCCTATATAAAGCATCGCATGTTGCCTCCAGCGCTTCCTTCATGCTCTTGGCCTTGTCGGTAGGAAACACTCGCTGTTCGCGATTGTCTTCAGCCCCAAGTTTTGATCTTTGGACCAACCCCTTTTCCTGTAACGAATCAACAAAACGGGTGATAGTAGATTTCTCGAGCTTTAGCTCACTAGCGATCGCCTTATGGGATATTCCAGGTGACGCCAGCACGAGTCTGAGCAAATAGGCATGCGCAGGCGACAAGCCAAGTTCCTTGAAAGCCTCGTCCCAAATGCGATTCACTGCTCTTGCTAGAGCATTGACATTGAAATACAGACATCTCTCAAACACTGTCGTAGTGTAGAGTATTGTGGTTGTATGTACAACCTTGCGCCCTGCGCATGGCGCCGCGGTTCAGGCACGCCCGAGCGCCCTGCACATAGCGTTGCCTGGAACCGCTTGTTAGGCGTCACTGGCTTTTCCTACTCAACTTCTTCGAACGCCCCTGTGCGCACCTCGCCGCTGCGCACGTAGCGGGTGATCAGCACACCGCCAGGGGTGCTGGTCGAGTGCGCCAGGGTGAAGGCCGACACCTGTGCATCATCGTCGAACAAGCGCTTGCCGCGCCCAAGTACGACGGGATAAATCAGAAGCCGAAGCTCGTCCACCAACCCGGCTGCAAGCAGTTGGCGCACCATATCGCCGCTTCCCCACGTCAATAGGTTCACGCCATCCTGGTGTTTAAGCGCGCGAATCGCGTCGACAAGATCGTCCTCCAGCGCATGACTGTACTGCCAGTCAAGCGTATCGGGTCGGTGCGTGGCCACGTGCTTAGGTACGCTGTTGAACAGGTCAGCGATGGCGTGGCCGGCCCGTACACGCGGCCAATACGCCGCCCATATGTCGTAGGTACGACGCCCCAGCAACAGCTCGAACGGCTGCGCGAACAGGTCCTGCACAGCTTGGCCGGTGGCCTCGTCGGCGTAGGGCACTATCCAGCCACCGAGACTGAATCCCCCGCTGGGATCTTCTTCAGGCCCACCGGGGGCTTGAATAATGCCATCTAGACTGATGTGTTCGGCAACGATCAGCTTGCGCATACTCTTCTCCAAGTTCGTCCTCGTGAAAGTTCTCGTACAGGGAATGCCTACAATCACTGCGACCAATCAGCTTCATTCCCTAACGGATAGTCGAACGAGACTCTGCGAAATCGACGGTGCGATGCCTGGATGACGGCTAACGTTTCGAGTAACCGGCGCCAGGAAGCGGAGCGCAGCGTAGCTTTCTGGCGTCCGAGTTGACGCGATTGTGTACGCCCGACATGGGCATGAACTGATGGGGTGAGAGTCCCCTGTAGGAGTACCTGTAATGCCCATTCTTTGGGCCAATGTAACTACTAGCCGACGGCAAGGGCAACTCCGCGAGGAGTGGTCTGAAGGAAGCCCGAGCGCAAAGGTGCGAGCCGACGAACAGAAACCGCATAGAAGGCTCAGTCTCCGGGTGAGTCAGCACATGATGACGAAACCCGCCGGGTACGGGAGATAGGGTAAATGCGGCGGTTGTGCGCTGAAAGCTCATGTTCTTATTCGGGGAGATCTGTCCGGCGAGCGGCTGGGATAGGTTATGGGAGTCGGACTGAGGTCCAGGGCGAAAGCCTTGGAATAGCCACCGGACCCTACGACCTGTCTTTGGCAGCGCGTTCTGCGGCAACGCAGGGTGTGACCGGGCAGAAGTCAGCAGAGGCCATACTAGCCGCATCGGCCTGGAAGACCGGACGGTGAAGGGCCGAACACAAGAAGACAAGGAGGAGCCGTGAGCGACTCGGTATCGACGATGAACCCGACCGGGGGAGCCGATGTCCGGCGTGGCGTCACGCAGCCAGCCTTGCACGACGATCTGATGGAGCGGGTGTTGGACCGTGCGAACCTGCGACGGGCCTGGAAGCGGGTGAAGGCCAATCGGGGTGCGCCCGGCATGGACGGGATGCGCATCGAGGACTTCGCCGAGTTTGCGCGCTCGCATTGGGCCGAGATTCGCCAGCAACTGGCCGATGGCAGTTATCAACCCCAAGCGGTACGACGGGTGTCGATCCCGAAGCCGGGAGGGGGCGAACGACTGCTGGGTATCCCGACCGTCATGGACCGGGTGATCCAGCAGGCCATCGCGCAAGTATTGACGCCGATCTTCGACCCCGGCTTTTCGGAGTCGAGTTTTGGTTTCCGACCGGGACGCTCCGCCCATGGAGCGTTGAGGCAGGCACAAGGTCATCTTCAGGCCGGCTACCGCATCGCCTGTGACCTGGACTTGGCGAAATTTTTCGACAACGTCCGGCACGATGTCTTGATGGCTCGTGTGGCCCGCAAGGTTGGCGACAAGCGGCTGTTGGCGCTGGTTGGCCGGTATTTGCGGGCGGGTGTTCTGGTCGGCGAGTCCATCCAGGTAACGGCGTTGGGGACGCCGCAAGGCGGACCGCTGTCGCCGTTGCTCGCCAACATCCTGTTGGATGACTTGGACAAGGAACTGGAAGGGCGTGGCCACCGGTTCGTCCGCTATGCGGACGACCTGCTGATCTTGGTCAAAAGTCAGCGGGCCGGCGAGCGGGTGAAGGATAGCGTCACGCGCTTCCTGACCGGCACGCTCAAACTGGTGGTCAACGAGCAGAAGAGCCGGGTGGTCAAAACCGACCAGGCCAAGTTTCTCGGATTCAATTTCCGGGGAACCAAGCTGCGTTGGGGCGACCGGGCATTCGAGGACTTCAAACACAACATCCGGACACTGACCGGGCGTAGCTGGGGTGTCTCGATGGCTCACCGGTTTTACAAGCTCGCCCAGTATATCCGCGGTTGGATGGGCTACTTCGGCATTTCGGACTACTACCGCCCGATCCCCGAACTCGACCACTGGC
Organism: Methylocaldum sp. GT1TLB; assembly: GCF_051027445.1. Lineage (NCBI taxonomy): Bacteria > Pseudomonadati > Pseudomonadota > Gammaproteobacteria > Methylococcales > Methylococcaceae > Methylocaldum > Methylocaldum sp. GT1TLB. The sequence goes on along the minus strand of NZ_CP194898.1, from coordinate 2,155,251 downwards.
TTCGACGCCGGGTACGCATGTGCTACTGGAAACAGTGGCGCTACGTGCGTACCAAGGTCAAGAACCTGTTGGGTTTGGGGACGAGCAAGCGCCAGGCAATCCTGACGGCGATCAGCAGCAAGAGCTACTGGCATCTGTCGCGGACGCTGGCGACGCAGACCGGGATGACCAACCAATGGCTGAAGACCCAGGGGCTGATCACTATCCGTGATCTTTGGATGAAGGCCCATGGCTACACCTGACATCGTCGTGTGCTCCCTTTTCGTGAACCGCCCGGTGCGGACCCGCATGCCGTGGTGGTGTGGGGACTGGGGGTTAGAAACCCCTGGTTACCCGATTAGCTGCCATATGCTGCGCTCGCGCGAGAACACGCTTCTTCTGGGGTGATGGGATCAACAAAGCGCGCTTCGAATACATTCCGTTCCAGAAAACCGATTGGGCGAACCAACCGAGCAAAGTAGCCATTTACATCAGTAGTGGCATTCCCAAACGGCTCCGCCCGACAAAGAAGGCCCGTCTTGGTATTTAACTCGACCGAAGAACCTAAATCGCCACTGATGAACAACACCCCGAGAACCCCTACTGTACCAGCTACATAACCAAGAAGGATGGGACTTCCGAGGACTGCAACAGCCACGATCCGTGGCGCAATTCGTTTGATGCGAAAAGCGAGCAGAAACATCGATGAATAGAAGACAGAAGCAGTGAAGAGAACAAAGACATCCGCCTCCATCCACAGCATTGATACGCCGGCTAACCACAATACCGCAATAGTGGCCAGAAAGATAACCGAGCCTATGAGGAGGCTACGCGTATGCTGCGGAGCATGCTTCGCAAAAAGGCGTGTGACAACAAAGGCAACAGGGAGCGCTGCTACCAAGGCCGCTTCGATACCAAAAAAGACGATTTCGTTCATAGCAGCTAACGCTATTGCTCAGGCGCGCGGGTTTCCCGCGTCGCCTGCAGCAATTTGTTGGAGGCCAGGATGCGAATTCGATCGACGACAATGGTGGCGCACAGCGCCGCCAACGGAAGGTAAGCGATCGCGATCGGGTAATGTCTTGAATCGGCCCATGAGAAAGCCATCAGCGACGCAATGAGACCACCCAAGATGGCAAGCATCATTCCCAATGACACGGTCCACACCCCGCGCTTTGGGACCCTGACTGCCGTAAGAAGGCAGACCAGAATAACGATGGAAACGACCACTCCGTCAGCGAGCGGCAGGCCTATCGAATCTGCATCTATGGGGTAGACGCCGAGGGAGAGATTGTGCCTTAGCGTGAAGTAGGAGACGACGTTAACTCCGCCAGCCGAAGCGAGGGCTAGGAGCGCTGCAGCCGTAGTCTTCACTCTGGCCTCCAACGAAAAAGCTCAGGCGCGTAGCGAAGCGGAGTCGCCTGGAGCGCATAGTTAGGTTTGATTGCCGATACTGCGAAGAGACTCAAGACGATGTTTAAGTATCTCAGTCCCATTTTTTGGGATTCCATACAAAACCAGAAAATCCGGGTATTCCTCGTTGCCGCCGTGGTATGCGTTCCATGCGCGGTTAAGGCGGAACCTGTCAATGGGACCGAGATAGTTTCGGAACTCATCAACGGCGTTTCTATGAGTTGGATAGACTCTGGTCAAGGCGTTAACCAATGCGTGTCCTCGAAGATCGTTGATGGAGTCAGTGATGATAGCGGTGCGGAAAATAGCAGCGGCTTCTACACGACGATTTCGCCGTTCTCGACTTGTTGCGAGACCATGGTTAAGACGTTGCGCCAACCATTGGCCACCCCAGGTAATGAGGGCCAAAACACACAACCCATAAAACCATCTTTCGGATTCGTTCAAGGATTCAATCAGCGCGAACAACTGTTTTGGCTCCTGTGTTTTTTTTGTGTCTGTGGTTTCGTCGGTTATCTCAACGTATGTAATCCAGCGCAAAGAATTAAAACATAACGCAGAGCTAAGGGGCGCGCAGCGAAGCGGAGCGTCCCTTTGAGCGACGTGTGTACGCCCGACATGGGCATGAACTGATGGGGTGAGAGTCCCCTGTAGGAGTACCTGTAATGCCCATTCTTTGGGCCAATGTAACTACTAGCCGACGGCAAGGGCAACTCCGCGAGGAGTGGTCTGAAGGAAGCCCGAGCGCAAAGGTGCGAGCCGACGAACAGAAACCGCATAGAAGGCTCAGTCTCCGGGTGAGTCAGCACATGATGACGAAACCCGCCGGGTACGGGAGATAGGGTAAATGCGGCGGTTGTGCGCTGAAAGCTCATGTTCTTATTCGGGGAGATCTGTCCGGCGAGCGGCTGGGATAGGTTATGGGAGTCGGACTGAGGTCCAGGGCGAAAGCCTTGGAATAGCCACCGGACCCTACGACCTGTCTTTGGCAGCGCGTTCTGCGGCAACGCAGGGTGTGACCGGGCAGAAGTCAGCAGAGGCCATACTAGCCGCATCGGCCTGGAAGACCGGACGGTGAAGGGCCGAACACAAGAAGACAAGGAGGAGCCGTGAGCGACTCGGTATCGACGATGAACCCGACCGGGGGAGCCGATGTCCGGCGTGGCGTCACGCAGCCAGCCTTGCACGACGATCTGATGGAGCGGGTGTTGGACCGTGCGAACCTGCGACGGGCCTGGAAGCGGGTGAAGGCCAATCGGGGTGCGCCCGGCATGGACGGGATGCGCATCGAGGACTTCGCCGAGTTTGCGCGCTCGCATTGGGCCGAGATTCGCCAGCAACTGGCCGATGGCAGTTATCAACCCCAAGCGGTACGACGGGTGTCGATCCCGAAGCCGGGAGGGGGCGAACGACTGCTGGGTATCCCGACCGTCATGGACCGGGTGATCCAGCAGGCCATCGCGCAAGTATTGACGCCGATCTTCGACCCCGGCTTTTCGGAGTCGAGTTTTGGTTTCCGACCGGGACGCTCCGCCCATGGAGCGTTGAGGCAGGCACAAGGTCATCTTCAGGCCGGCTACCGCATCGCCTGTGACCTGGACTTGGCGAAATTTTTCGACAACGTCCGGCACGATGTCTTGATGGCTCGTGTGGCCCGCAAGGTTGGCGACAAGCGGCTGTTGGCGCTGGTTGGCCGGTATTTGCGGGCGGGTGTTCTGGTCGGCGAGTCCATCCAGGTAACGGCGTTGGGGACGCCGCAAGGCGGACCGCTGTCGCCGTTGCTCGCCAACATCCTGTTGGATGACTTGGACAAGGAACTGGAAGGGCGTGGCCACCGGTTCGTCCGCTATGCGGACGACCTGCTGATCTTGGTCAAAAGTCAGCGGGCCGGCGAGCGGGTGAAGGATAGCGTCACGCGCTTCCTGACCGGCACGCTCAAACTGGTGGTCAACGAGCAGAAGAGCCGGGTGGTCAAAACCGACCAGGCCAAGTTTCTCGGATTCAATTTCCGGGGAACCAAGCTGCGTTGGGGCGACCGGGCATTCGAGGACTTCAAACACAACATCCGGACACTGACCGGGCGTAGCTGGGGTGTCTCGATGGCTCACCGGTTTTACAAGCTCGCCCAGTATATCCGCGGTTGGATGGGCTACTTCGGCATTTCGGACTACTACCGCCCGATCCCCGAACTCGACCACTGGCTTCGACGCCGGGTACGCATGTGCTACTGGAAACAGTGGCGCTACGTGCGTACCAAGGTCAAGAACCTGTTGGGTTTGGGGACGAGCAAGCGCCAGGCAATCCTGACGGCGATCAGCAGCAAGAGCTACTGGCATCTGTCGCGGACGCTGGCGACGCAGACCGGGATGACCAACCAATGGCTGAAGACCCAGGGGCTGATCACTATCCGTGATCTTTGGATGAAGGCCCATGGCTACACCTGACATCGTCGTGTGCTCCCTTTTCGTGAACCGCCCGGTGCGGACCCGCATGCCGTGGTGGTGTGGGGACTGGGGGTTAGAAACCCCTGGTTACCCGATTAGGTGCATGACACTTCATTGTTTTGTCTCGACCGCGTGAATCACGAATTCTTTCCCTCCCAGATCAATTACTTTTTTCCAAACATTTATCCTATTCGGGACGGGGGCGAATTCACCGTGATACGCCTTTTCCGCAAGCTGTTTCTTGAGGCTGGCGCTAAATCCGTTTAGTGCATTGTCTGGCATCTCACTACACCACGCAGTAACAAATCCTCGGAAATTGCTGTGCCTTCCCTGACCAACATATGTCGAGTTGTTAAAAGACACGATGTATGTATAGAGCGGCATTTGTGTACCTAACGTAGAGCTAACGGGCAGGCCAAAAGCGCAGCTTTTGGCCTGCCCCTGTTGAGCGCCATGTTATGTTCGTTTGTTTATCAGCCATTCTGCCAACCCCGCATTAACGACAAGCCCGGCAAGCCTTTTCAATCCCCAAAGATGAACATTTGGATAAAGCGATTCAATGTCGGACAAGTCAGTGTGGCACGTGTGGTACACAAAATACATTTCATTGAACTGTTCATATTCCTGATAGGTCTCGATATATGACTGAATTTCGGCGCGCGTGGTTGTTGATTTGATTTGCACGAACGCTCTTCTTTGTGTTGAAGGAGAGTAAACGTCGAGGTCAATATCTTTTTCTGTTTTTCCAAGAACGGAGAATCTTTGCCATCCTGATTTTGAGAAAACCAGATCAATTAACAACTCAAAATCATGCCACCAAAGACCTTTTATTAACTCCTCAATGTCAGTCCGCAGTATTTCAAGGGAGTTCTTTGTTTTTTCTACTTCAGGAATGGCCAGCCCATTAATTTTCCTTACAAGGTAGTCCTGTAGGTCAATGGAACAGATTGTTCCACGAAACATCTGAACTTTTGTTATACGTCCATCTATGTTCTCAACCCGTAGTGGTTTGTCATTAATGTCTGTAGATGACCAAGAACCAATAACCTTTCTAATTCGGCTCTGGTCGTTCAGTTCTATGACATCACTGGCAGCATGGCACCAATATAGTTTTTTCTTGTAGAAAGTAATCCAAACGTCTGTTTCTTTGAGTTCGTAAAAGTCCCGTATTTGGTTTATGTCTCGCGTTGCAGCCCCCTCATTGCCCTTGCGAATATTTAACCAAAATTGTCTAACTGCACCCCAATTGCCATTCAACGAGTCTTGGTGATGAGGGCTGTGGTACCCCAGTCGAATCGTACCCTCATGTATGCATGACTGTTCCCACTCGCCGCCTTCTCCGAGCTTGATAAACCGTATTTTCTCTGGAGCAATTTGCGTCAATTTAGCCAACCTCGACTAAGAACATAACTTTGTATTAGACACCTACCCCAGGTGTATAGCACCGAGCAGTGAGGTGTATAACTCGGAATTTTTTATTCTAAGCATTTGTATTTAATACACTGGCTTCATGTAGACGGGGCTTATGGCCGAAGCAAACACACCGCCCGCCGCCGGTGGCCCAAAACTGCTGGATCAGGTGCGCGCCCGCATCAGGGCGATACGATATTAGTAGGGAAACACAATATGTCCAATGAATCAGGCGCTTTATTCTCTTTAAGGCAAACGCCATCCGCGTGACATGGGTATCCTCGAGGCGGAAGCGTTTCTTACGCATCTCGCGGTGGAAGGCAAGGTGTCTGCCTCGACGCAAAATCAAGCCTTGGCGGCGCTCTTGTTTCTCTATCGAGAGACATTGGGCATCGATTTACCGGGACACAAGGACGTGAGCACCACCATGATTTATACCCATGTGCTGAATCGTGGCGGACAAGGCGTGGTCAGTCCTTTGGCCGGACTAAGTTGAGCTCTTTCTGAACTGGTGTGGCTACCAACCCTTTCGTCGGCAAAGGATTGCCGACCTACGACCGTGCCGCTGTAGGTCGCGATTCCTTTCGCGACATTGCGCCGCTCGGCCCGCGGCTTGCCTCTTGATTTCCAAGACGGTATCTTCCATTCGACCCAATCCCCACATCCACGACCAAGAGCACCGCTAGGTCCATCGCGCGGCACATGCGGCTGCCAACGCCGGATGCCCGGCGCCGGTACTTTTGGCCGGGGTCAATGGTTTTGCCCAGGGGACAAGGATTTTCAGATCTTCCTTAACGCACTCAATGCGCCTCATCCCAATTAGCCCCGATCCCCACATCCACGACCAAGGGCACCGCGAGCTGCGCCGCGCGGCACATGCGGTTGCCGACTTCGCGGGCGGCTTCGTCGACATAATCCTCCGCCACTTCGAACACCAATTCGTCGTGCACCTGCATGATCATGCACACCGAAGCGCGGGATTCCTGAATCCAGGCGTCCACGGCGATCATCGCGCGCTTGATGATGTCCGCCGCGGTACCCTGCATCGGGGCGTTGATGGCGGTGCGTTCGGCGTATTGGCGGCGCTGGGCGTTGCGGGATTGGATCTCGGGGATGTATAGCCGCCGGCCGAACAGGGTTTCCACGTAGCCTTTTTCCCGCGCCGCGTCGCGGGTCGTTTCCATGTAGCCTTTGACGTCGGGATAGCGGGCGAAATAAAGGTCGACGTAGCGCTGTGCCATGCTGGTGGGGATGCCGAGCTGTTTCCCCAGGCCAAAGGCGGACATGCCGTAGATGAGGCCGAAATTGATCGCCTTGGCGGAACGGCGCTGGTCGGGCGTGACCTGTTCCGGCGGCACGCCGAATACTTCTGCGGCGGTGAAGCGATGGACGTCGGTATTGTCGTGGAAGGCGGCGCGCAGGCTGGGATCGCCCGAAATGTGTGCCATGATCCTGAGCTCGATCTGCGAATAGTCCGCCGCGAGGATCTTGCGGCCGGGCGGTGCGATGAACGCCTGGCGGATGCGGCGGCCTTCCTCGGTGCGAACCGGGATGTTCTGCAGGTTGGGGTCGGAGGACGACAGGCGGCCGGTGGCGGCCACGGCCTGGTGATAGGAGGTATGAACGCGGCCGGTGCGGGGGTTGATTTGCTCCGCGAGCTTGTCGGTGTAGGTCGACTTGAGCTTGCTCATGGAGCGGTAGTCCAGGATCAGTCGCGGCAGCTCATAACTTTCCGCCAATTCCTGTAACACCGATTCGTCGGTGGACGGCTGTCCGGTCGGCGTTTTCTTGACTACCGGGATGTTCAGCTTGTCGTACAGGATGGTCTGGATCTGCTTGGGCGATCCCAGGTTGAACTGGCATCCCGCCGCCTTGCAGGCGTCCTGTTCGATCTCCAGCATGCGCTTTTCGAGCTCGCGGCTTTGCTGGGCCAGCTTGTACACGTCCACCAGCACGCCGGTGCATTCCATGCGGGACAGGACCGGCACCAGCGGAATTTCGACGGTTTCGTATAGCAATTTGAGCGAATCTTCCGCCTCGAGCTTCGGCCAAAGATGGTGGTGAAGCCGCAGGGTGATGTCGGCGTCTTCCGCCGCGTATTCGGTGGCGCTTTCGATGCCGACCTGCTGGAAGGGAATCTGTTTCGCGCCTTTTCCCGCCACGTCTTCGTAGTGGATGGTCCGATGATTGAGATAGAGTTGGGCCAGGGAATCCATGTCGTGCCGGGTGGCCGTACTGTTGAGCACATAGGATTCGAGCATGGTGTCGTGGCGGATGCCGGTCAGCGCGAGGCCGTGATTCGCAAGGACATTGGTATCGTATTTGAGATTTTGTCCGAGCTTCGGGCGGTTCCGGTCTTCCAGCAAAGGCCGGAGTTTTTCCAGAACGTAATCGCGGCTGAGCTGCGCCGGTGCGCCGGGATAATCGTGAGCGACCGGGACGTAGGCCGCTTCGCCCGGTTCCACCGCGAACGACAGTCCCACGACTTCCGCGCGGCTGTAGTCGAGGCTCGTGGTTTCGGTGTCGAAAGCGAAATATTCCGCGGCCTCCAGCTTTTTCAGCCAGCGCTCCAGTTCATCCTCGGTCAGGATCGTTTCGTAGTTACCCTTGGTTGAGGTTTGCTCGACAGGGGCGGCTGGGTTTTCGGCAGTGTTCGAAGCATCCAGTTGCCGGAGCCAGGAATTGAATTCGAGCTGGACCAGAAGCTCCCGAAGGGCGGCTTGATCCGGTTCGGTTCGTTTCAAATCGTCCGGTCCGATCGGCAGATCCACGTCGCACTTGATGGTGGCCAACTGGCGCGACAAGGGAATTTGATCGAGACTGGCGCGAAGACTCTCGCCGACCTTGCCGCCGATCTCGTCGGCATGGGCGAGAATGCCGTCCAGCGAGCCGTATTCATTCAGCCATTTTGACGCCGTTTTCGGTCCCACCTTGGGAATGCCGGGAATATTGTCCGAGGTGTCGCCCACCAGTGCCAGATAATCGACGATGCACTCGGGCGGCACGCCGAACTTGGCTTTTACGCCCGCGACATCCAGGCGGCTGTCGAACATGGTGTTCTCGAGCATCACCCGGTCGTTGACCAGTTGCGCCATGTCCTTGTCGCCGGTGGAAATGACGACCGAAAACCCCTGTTCGACCGCCTTCATCGTGAGTGTGCCGATGACGTCGTCCGCTTCCACGCCGGATTCGATCAGCAAGGGCAGGCCCAGTGCCCGGATAATGGCGTGTAGCGGCTGAATCTGCGCCCTGAGTTCGTCCGGCATCGGCGGCCTATGGGCCTTGTAGTGCTCGAAAAGATCGTCGCGGAAGGTCTTTCCGGGCGCGTCGAACACGACGCCGATATGGCAAGTCTCATACTCTCCGATGAGCTTGCGCAGCATATTGGCAACGCCCAGAACCGCGCCGGTCGGTTCGCCCCGAGAGTTGTTCAAGGGCGGCAGAGCGTGAAACGCGCGGTACAGGAACGATGAACCGTCGACGAGGACAAGTTTTTTTTCGGCTGGTTCGGACATGTTTCTTATGGACTAGGGCGGGACGGAAAAATCATTTTAACAGTCCGATGATGGTTACCGGCATGGGGCGGGCAGTTTAGTGTGCGTGAAAAAAGCGGGCTGTCGGCGAAGGGTTGCCGGCTCACGAGTTCTCCCATCCCGTTTTGCGCATAAAGAAAGCAAAGCCCTATTCGGATCGCCCCCACCGTAACGGCTTCGCCCCCTCGCTTCGCTCTCCTCGGATGAGGGTGGCAAAAGCCCTCTCCAGCGGGAGAGGGTTGGGTGAGGGGAGATTAAAAGGTATTGATTCTTTTGATCCCCTCATCCCAACCTTCTCCCGGAGGGGAGAAGGAGTAACATCTTTTGCGACACCCTCAGAGAGAGCTTTTGGTTTTACTTTCTTGGCTATCGGCAAGCCAGGTTTTGAGTGTTCGCACCGATGTTCTCGCTGCAATCCGCTCCCAATAGCGCTTCGCCACCTATGGCCGAGTTTCGTTATCGCGGCGGTCCGAAAGGTGGCGGGGGCGGGTGTCCCTCGGGCACACAGGCGAAATAGGCGTGAACCTGTTCACAGCGTCCCCGTGCCGGTGGCCTGCCCGGAGGATGGAGATTACAGGCCATTCCCGCCGTCCTGCCTAGACAGGCCTCGATGGCATGGCGAGGCGGCGGGTAGGGAGGATGATCGAAACGGTGTACGAATTCGGGCTGTCCCGGTTGCCTGTTCTCCGGTCCCCAGGCTTCGGGCGCCCTTTCCGGCGGAAACGGCGGCGGCGCCGGAATAACAGCGGGCTCTTCCCTTGGAGGTGGTGGGGGCGGGACGGGTTCTTTCCACGAGGGCGGAGACAATGGAACTGCCGCGGGTTTTTCCGCCGGGGCGATGACGGGTTTCTCGCTTGTCGCGGGAGGGTTCTCCAGTCGTCGGGACAGGTCTACCGGCCCGAAAATGACGAGACCCCAAACCAGCAGAGTCGTTCCGAACAGCACCCACAGCCAGGCGGGAACAGAACGACTGCGCTTGAGCAGTCCGAGATTTCTGCCGCACTTTGCACAGCGGTAATGGCTCGGATTCGCATCCATCGGAACGGATGTTGCCGTCTTGCAGTGAGGGCAGTTCAGACGGGTACGACCCGACGATGGCGGCATTGGCTTTCGCGGAACCGCGGTCGATCCGGACTGTCCGGGGCCATTGGCTGGTACGGGAGGCATGAGCATTGCCCGAAGTTCCGGGATGGTCTGAGGGCGCCGTTCCGGATCGACGGCCAAGGCCATCATGACGGCTTGGCTGAAGCGGGTCGTTATGGAGGGAATCCGCTGATGCGGAGGCACCATTTCATCCTTCTTGTACCGGCTGATCGCCTCCTGCGGCTTTACGCCGGTCACCAGATAATAAAGCGTGGCGCCGATGGCGTAGATGTCGGCGGCAGGGGCGAATTCGTGCTTTTCGAGATATTGCTCGAAAGGAGCGAAGCCCGGCGTCAGCATCACGGAGAGCGTCCGGCTTCCTTGCCCATGCAGGGCGAGTCGGGCGGCGCCGAAATCGAGCAGGATGGGGGTTCCGCCTTTCGTCAGATAGATATTGGAAGGCTTGATATCCCGGTGGAGAAAGCCTTTTTCATGGACTTCCTTCAAGCCGTCCAAAACGGGAAGCATTAGGGCTGTTGCCGTGGCCTCGTCGAGCTTGCCGCCATTGCGCTTGAGATATTCTTCGAGAGAAATGCCTTCGTAGTAGTCCATCACCAGATAGGCGGTGTTGTTCTGCTGAAAGAACTCCCTGACCCGCACCACGTTGGGATGGCTGAACTTGCACAGGGTTCTTGCCTCCCGCAGAAACTGTTCCAGTCCATAGGCGAATTCCTCGCTGCCATCGAGCGTGTGTGGCGTAACCGTCAGGCTGTTGGCCTCCCGTGCCACCAGGTCGCGGGGCAAATATTCCTTGATCGCCACCGTGGTGTGCAGCACCAAGTCCCAGGCGAGATAGGTCACGCCGAAACCGCCGGGTTTGCCCAGGATGCGTCCGACGAGGAATTTGTTGTTCAGGACGGCCTGATAAGGCAGTGCGAAAGGGCTGCGCCGATGATCCGGCCGATACCCGCAGGCGGGGCAAACCGCGGATTCGCCCTTGTCCTGCATGCAGCCCATGCATAAGTTGCCGAAATTGTCGACAGCCATGTGTTTGCCGACTATGGACGGTGGATTTTTGGCAAAAACACGGGATTTATGCGTTTACCCACGGCCGCGAAAGACAACCGTCCGGTTTCTGCCCGCATTTTTGGCCTGGTATAGCGCGCTGTCCGCACGTTCTATCAGGTTCCGGGAAGAGCAGGTTGCCGCCTCGGCCGGTCCGAAGGAGGCAGCGCCCAAGCTGATGGTAACCTTGATTTCTTCTTCATCCTGGACGATGGCGGCGGTTTCGACCGCGTACCTTAACTTCTCGGCCGTGAATTCTGCTTGCTCGGCATCGCTATCCGGCAGGACGATGGCAAATTCCTCACCCCCGTAGCGGCTGAAAATATCGCTGTTTCGCAGATGGGTTTTCACTGTGTTGGCGACGTGCAGCAGGACCAGGTCGCCGGTCTGGTGACCATAGGTATCGTTGATGCGCTTGAAGTGATCGATATCGAACAGAATGATGGCGAATTTCGTCGGAAATAACTGGCTGTAACTGCATTTTTGTTCGAGATAGTCCAGAAAGAATTTTTTATTGAGGATCTGCAGCACGGGATCGAGCATCGCGAGCTTGTGCAATTCCTCGTGGTAAGCGAGTTCCAGGCTGTTGTTGGCGATGAATTTGAAAAGGGTGTTTCCGAAAGTGATCAGATCCTGGTCGCGTAAGACGCATAGCATCTGTTTTTCCATATTGACGAGAGTTCCGTTCTTGCTGTTTTGGTCCTCGATGATGAATTCCGATCCCCGCTTCCTGATGACAGCGTGTTTCCGGGATACGGAACTCTCGTCGATTTGGGCGTCTGCGCTTTTGGATCGGCCGATGACCATTTCGTCTTTATTCAGAACGATCCGTTTCCCCACATGGGGACCTCTAATCATGATCAGGCAAGCCACCAACTCGTTTCGGCCGCTTTTTCTTTCGGACCATTGTGTGGCGGATGGCCTCGTTGTTTCATCTGGCGATGTCTCGTTTCCCATATTTTCTCCCGGGAAGATAGCGGACTTTTGCGTCGGCATTTTTTAAAGGATAGGAGTTTATCGGCGGATCGGGCGGGTAACGTTGGTGGGGCCTCGGCTTGCCCGTCCGAAAGCCAAATGTGAAAATACCCAATCCATTCGGATCGGCGCCCGCGATTGATGACCGATACCGGTGTTCCCAGTTGGATTTTAGCCGGAGCGTTATGAACGTTCCGTTTTTTCTTTAGAGAGCCATCGCCTATGAACGAACTCTGGATTGCGCCTTCGATTTTGTCCGCCGATTTTGCCCGCCTCGGCGAGGAAGTGGTAAACGTTCTGAACGCCGGCGCGGACATCGTCCATTTCGACGTGATGGACAACCATTACGTCCCCAACTTGACCATCGGCCCCTTGGTGTGTGAAGCGCTGCGCAAGCATGGTGTCACCGCGCCCATCGACGTGCATCTGATGGTCAAGCCGGTGGACCGCATCATTCCCGATTTCGCCAAGGCCGGAGCAAGTTACATCACGTTTCATCCGGAAGCTTCCGAACACGTGGACCGTAGCCTTCAGCTGATCAAGGACTCGGGCTGCAAAGCGGGGCTGGTGTTCAACCCGGCAACGCCGCTCAATTATCTGGACCACGTGATGGACAAGCTCGACATGATTCTGCTCATGTCCGTCAACCCCGGTTTCGGCGGCCAGTCTTTCATTCCCTATGTGCTGGACAAACTGCGCGAGACCAAGCGGCGCATCGAGGCCAGCGGGCGCAACATCCGGCTGGAAATCGACGGCGGCGTCAAGGTGGACAATATCCGCGAGATCACCGCGGCCGGGGCCGATACCTTCGTGGCCGGATCGGCCATTTTCGGTGCCGGAAAGGACAGCGATCCGAACCGCTACGACTCGGTCGTGCGCGCATTGCGCGAGGAAATGGCCAAGGCCAGAGCCATTTAATAATGCTGGATCGCACGCCGGAGCTCATTGCTTTCGACCTGGACGGCACGCTCGTGGACAGTTCGCCGGATCTGGCTGCTGCCGTCGATGCCATGCTGGGCCGGCTGGGCTTGCCGCCGGCCGGGGAATCGCGGGTGAAAGGCTGGATCGGCAACGGCGTCGACATGCTGGTGAAGCGCGCGCTGACCGGAGAAATGTGGCCTCAAGGCGAGCCGGCGCGATTCGCCGAGGCCTTGCCGATGTTCATGGATCTGTACGAGGCGAACGTCTGCAATCGCAGTCGCTTGTTTCCGGGTGTTGCCGAAGGGCTGAAACTGCTCAAGGCGGCGGGTTTCCGCCTGGCGTGCGTCACCAATAAGCATTCGAGGTTCACCCGTCCGCTGCTGGATCGGTTGGGCGTACTGCACGATATGGACTTCGTCGGTTGCGGCGATCAATTCGAAAAGCATAAGCCGGACCCTTATCCCTTGCTGAAGACCGCCGAATTTTTCGCAGTCGAGCCTTCCCGCGGTTTGATGGTCGGCGATTCCGCGAATGACGTGAAAGCCGCGCGGGCGGCTGGGTTCATGGTCGTCTGTGTGCCTTATGGCTATCATGGCGGCAACGGCGTCGAGTGTCTGGAGCCGGATGCCGTCGTTTCGTCCCTGACCGAGTTGCCCGCTTTATTGAAAAAAGCCGCGTGAGCATCATGCATCGACCTATTCTGAAAGAGCGATGGCGTCACTGAACCAGCCTCAAACGTAAACCGGGTTGGGCCGGAAGGCCTTAACCCGAGGAATGGCTTATTGGGTTACGCTTCGCGAACCCGCCCTATCTCGATGGACAAGACATCATGACGCCCGAACGATTTCAGCAGTACGCCGATCAAGGCTACAACCGCATTCCGCTGGCTCGCGAGGTCCTTGCGGATCTCGATACGCCCCTGAGCGCCTATCTCAAGCTGGCCGACTCGCCTTATTCCTATCTGTTCGAGTCCGTGCACGGGGGCGAGCAGTGGGGGCGTTATTCCATCATCGGTCTTCCGTGCCGCACCGTGATCCGGGTATGCGGTTCGGAAATAATGGTCGAGAGGGACGGACGCATCGTCGAGGCGAATCGCGTCGATAATCCCCTGGACTGGATTCGCCGCTACGGCGCACGCTTCAAAGTTCCGCAGATCGAAGGCTTGCCGCGTTTCACCGGCGGGCTGGTCGGCTATTTCGGCTACGAGACGATTCATTACATCGAACCCCAGTTGCACTGCGAAAAACCCGATCCGATCGGGGTACCGGACATTTTGTTGATGGTGTCCGAGGATGTGCTGGTATTCGATAACCTGTCCGGCAAGCTGCTGGTTCTGACTCATGCCGATCCCTCCGAGGCGAACGCCTACCATCAGGCGCAGGACCGGCTGGAAACGCTGATCCAGGGGCTTCGGCAAAACCGTTTGCCGGCGAATCGGGGGCAGGGGACGCAAAGACGGGTCGATGAAAGCGACTTCGTCTCCGGCTTCACCCAGGAGGGTTTCGAAAACGCGGTGCGAAGGGTGAAGGAATACATCGTCGAAGGGGATGTGATGCAGGTGGTTCTTTCCCAACGCTTGTCGATTCCGTACTCCGCCTCGCCCATGGATTTGTACCGTGCCTTGCGCTGTCTGAATCCCTCGCCTTACATGTTTCACCTGAATCTCGGGGATTTTCACGTCGTCGGTTCTTCGCCGGAAATCCTGGTGCGCGTCGAGGACGAAACCGTTACCGTCCGGCCGATCGCCGGCACCCGGCGGCGCGGCAAGACCCACGAAGAGGATCTGGCCCTGGAGCGGGAGCTTTTGGCCGACCCCAAGGAAATCGCCGAGCACCTGATGCTGATAGATCTCGGCCGCAACGACACCGGGCGGGTGGCGGAGACCGGCAGCGTTCGCGTTACCGACAAGATGATCATCGAACGTTATTCCCACGTCATGCACATCGTATCCAACGTCACCGGCCGATTGGCCAAGGGCAAGGACGCTTACGACGTGCTGGCCGCGACATTTCCCGCCGGCACCGTCAGCGGCGCGCCCAAGATCAGGGCCATGGAAATCATCGCCGAGCTGGAGCCGGTCAAGCGCGGAGTCTATTCCGGCGCCGTGGGCTACATCGGCTGGTCGGGAAACCTGGATACGGCCATCGCCATCCGCACCGCCGTCATCAGGGACGGCACCCTGCATATCCAGGCGGGAGCGGGCGTGGTGTACGATTCCGTTCCCCGAAACGAGTGGGAGGAAACGCTTAACAAGGGGCGCGCGGTGTTTCGCGCGGTCGCCATGGCGGAAGCCGGGATCGAAGGAGGGCGGAGCTTATGAGCGCTCGCGTATTGATGATCGATAACTACGATTCGTTTACTTACAACCTGGTACAGTACTTGGCGGAGTTGGGCGCCGACGTGGAAGTGGTGCGCAACGACCAGATCGACGTCGAGGAAATCGAAACGTTCGCCCCGGACAAGATCGTCATTTCGCCGGGACCGTGCACGCCGAAAGAGGCGGGCATCTCGGTGGACGCCATCCGCCAGTACGCGGGCAAATATCCCATTTTGGGCGTCTGCCTCGGCCATCAGAGCATAGGCTACGCATTCGGCGGCAATATCATTCACGCCAAGAGCATCATGCACGGCAAATGCTCGATGGTGCATCACCGGAATACGGGGGTATTTCGCGGGTTGAACAATCCGTTCCAGGCGACCCGGTATCATTCCCTGGTCATCGAGCAGGAAACGCTTCCCGAGTGCCTGGAAGTCACCGCCTGGACCGAGGACCGGGACGGCAAGATCGAGGAAATCATGGGCGTCAGGCACAAGCAGCTCGCCATAGAGGGCGTGCAATTCCATCCGGAGTCCATCCTGACGGAGCAGGGCCACGACCTGCTGCGAAATTTTCTGAATCAGTAAGGATTCGCGATGGAAATGCCTGTCGTCCTGCAGACTCTGTTGGATAAGAAAAATCTCGGCGCGTCGCAGATGCGCAAGGTCATGCGCACCATCATGAGCGGCGGCGCCACGCCGGCGCAGATTGGAGCCTTTTTGGTCGCGCTTCGCGCCAAGGGCGAAAGCGTGGAGGAAGTAGTGGCGGCGGCCAAGGTGCTGCGGGAGATGGCCACCAAGGTTCCGGTCCGGGGCGATCATCTCATCGACACCTGCGGCACCGGCGGCGACGCCAACCACACGTTCAACATCAGCACCACGGCGGCATTCGTGGTAGCGGCGGCCGGCGGCAAGGTGGCCAAGCACGGCAACCGCTCGGTTTCCAGCCGTTCGGGCAGCGCCGACGTGCTGGAGGCGGCGGGCATCAATCTCGATTTGACGCCGGACCAGGTCAAGGCCTGTATCGACCGGATCGGCCTGGGATTCCTCTTTGCCCAGCGCCATCACGGCGCCATGAAGTACGCCATCGGCCCGCGGCGGGAAATCGGCGTGCGGACCTTGTTCAATCTGCTCGGACCGCTTACCAATCCGGCCGGCGCGCCCAATCAGCTGGTCGGCGTTTTTTCCGACGTCTGGGTGGAGCCGCTCGCGGAAGTGCTGCGGCAGCTCGGCAGCAAGCATGTGCTCGTGGTGCATGCCGAGGACGGGCTGGACGAAATCAGCATCGGCGCGCCCACTCACGTCGCGGAACTCAAGGACGGTCAGATCACGACCTATAGGCTGACGCCGGAACAATGCGGCATCAAGCGAGCTCCCTTGAGAAAGCTGACGGTCGATACCGCTGCCGCGAGTCTGAAGATGATGCTGAGCGTGCTCGACAAGGAACCGGGTCCGGCTCGGGACATTACCGTTCTCAATGCGGGCGCGGCGATTTATGCGGCCAATCTGGTGGACAGCCTGGAGGCGGGCGTCGAGCGTGCGAAAGCGGTCATCGACGACGGTTCTGCCCGACGGAAGCTGGACGCCTTGATCGAATTCAGCCAATCCATAGCCATTCATGAATAATCCCCCCGACATCCTGCAAAAGATTCTGGCCCGCAAAGCGGAAGAAGTTACCGAGCGCCGTTTGCGCACGCCGCTGGAGGACGTCCGGCGACAGGCACAGGATGCCGATGCGCCCCGCGGTTTCGTACGGGCCTTGCGGACTAGGATCGAAGACGGCGCGGCCGCCGTCATTGCCGAAATCAAGAAGGCTTCGCCCAGCAAGGGCGTGATGCGGCCGGATTTCCGCCCGGCGGACATCGCCCGGAGCTATGCCGATCACGGCGCGGCTTGCCTTTCGGTGCTGACCGACCGGGATTTTTTTCAAGGCTCAGAGGAGTACCTGAAAGAGGCCAGAAGCGTTTGTTCGCTGCCGGTGCTGCGGAAGGATTTCATGATCGATCCGTACCAGGTGTTCGAGGCCCGCGCGATCGGGGCGGACTGCATTCTGCTGATCGCCGCCGCCTTGAATGACGGGGCCATGCAAGAACTCTCGGATGTCGCCGTCGACCTCGACATGGACGTGCTGGTGGAGGTACACGATGCCTCCGAATTGGAACGCGCTTTGCGCCTAGACCTGCCGCTTGTCGGCATCAACAATCGGAATCTTCGCACCTTCGAGACCCGCCTCGACACGACGCTCGACCTGCTGGAACGGATTCCGCCAGGCCGCTTGGTCGTGACCGAGAGCGGCATTCATACGCCGGAGGACGTGTCGCTGATGCGGCGTCACGGCGTCCACACCTTTTTGGTCGGCGAAGCGTTCATGACGGCGGAAGATCCGGGCGTTCGTTTACAGGCCTTGTTTGCTTCAAACTAAGGTGGATTCTGTGCCGCATCGTCCTGGGAGGGTGTCGCAACGGTAGGCCGGGATGACGGCCGAATCGCGGCAACCCCGGGGAAATGCTGGGTTTCGTTCATCAACCCAGTCGACGTGTTAAGCTCACGACATTAGCCCTCTCGGAGAGGGCAGGGGTGAGGGTAATCGAAAGATCGCTTTCTTTCCGTAATTTGCAGTAACACGGTTGTTGGACACTCATTCACCGAGCCCACCAAGGCATAGCCTTCATGCTTCCTCATCTCGACGATCTCGCGATTCTGGTTAAAGCGGTAGCCAAGGAAGAATTGCTGCCCCGGTTTGCGGGAACCGAACGCCGGTTCAAACCCGACGGCAGCGTCGTTACCGAAGCCGATTTCGCCGTGCAAAAGCGGCTGACTATTGAATTGCGCGAGCGTTATCCGGCGTTCGAACTGCTGGGCGAAGAAATGGACGCTCAGCGGCAACAAGAACTGCTGGCGCAAAACGATAACGGGCTCTGGTGTCTGGATCCCCTGGACGGAACCAGCAACTTCGCCGCAGGTCTGCCTTTTTTCGGTATTTCGCTGGCTTTGCTCATCGAGCGCAAACCGGTCTTGGGGATCGTCTACGATCCTATCCGCAATGAATGCTTCACCGCGCAGCGCGATCATGGCGCCTGGCTGAACGGCGTCCGACTCAGGGTTCGCCCCACGGATCTGCCGCTGCGGCGCAGCTTGGCGGTGGTGGATTTTAAGCGCTTGGGGCCGCTGGCGGCGAAGCTGGCCGCCCGTCCCCCATACAGTTCGCAGCGCAATCTAGGTTCGGTGGCTTTGGAGTGGTGCTGGCTCGCAGTCGGCCGATTCCATGTATATCTGCACGGCAAACAAAAGCTCTGGGACTATGCCGCGGGCGCGCTGATCTTGTCCGAAGCCGGAGGCCATGCGGAGACCCTGCAAGGTGAGCCGATTTTCAGCCCGGAATTGCAGCCCCGTTCGGTGGTCGCTGCCGGCGATGCACGTCTGTTCGAGGAATGGAAGACCTGGCTGGTTGAACAGTCGAGCGGCGTCGATTCTCCCTGATCTTTTTCATGCGGCAGGACTTCCGTTTCCGGCCTGATGTCTCTCGGCCGCAGAGCCGATTGCGAAATCACATTGTCCGTTTATCCCTCGATATGGTCCGATCGTCGCCGTGAGCCGGGATATCGGCGACATGCGGCGTTCGATGCCAGTGATATCCTATCGCAACCTTCAGCATAGAGAGATGGGGCGGAACGGAAGCCGAGTCGATGCCGATAACGACGCACCGCGAAATCGATGGCCCAGATATGGAGTGGTATGGGCATGTACCTTGCATAAACGGCTATTTTTTGGCCAGACGCGGAGGGGTTAATATCGTGAGTGATGCTGTTCTTGTACGCCAAGGCGCGCCATATTCGGATCGTCCGGTACACGCCGGCGATTTCAATCGCACAAGGGCCTTTAGTCAGCCCCTCGCTCAACTGCGCTTGCCGCTGCTCCTTCTTGTTGCCGGTTTTCTTCACGCCTGCGCTTGGTCGCCTTTCCGGCAGGAGGAGCCGAAAGCCCCTCCCGAGCCGCTGGTCGAAAACATCGAGGGCAACCGCTTTGCGTTGGGAAAAGACGACAGTGTCGTCGGACAACTGGCGACGGTAAAGATAGCGGAAGGGGATTCTCTTCCGGACGTGGCTCGACATTTCGGTCTGGGCCTGGAAGGGGTCGGTGAGGCCAATCCCGATATCGATCTATGGGCGCCGCAGCCGGGCAGTCGGGTTATATTGCCGATGCAGTTCACCCTTCCGGACGCCCCGCGCAAGGGCATAGTCGTCAATCTCGCCTCTATGCGCCTTTTTTATTTCCCGAAAAAGAAAGGCGGAGAGGTGGTCACCTATCCGGTCGGCATCGGCCGCGAAGGCCGTTCCACGCCGACCGGCGAAATGCTGGTCGAGCGGAAGACCAGTCATCCGACCTGGCACGTTCCGGAGTCCATTCGCAGGGATCACGAGAAGAAAGGCGATCCGCTTCCGGCGGTGGTGTCGCCTGGCCCCGACAATCCCCTGGGCGACTACGCCATGTATCTGAGCCGTCCGAGCTATTTGATTCACGGCACCAACAAACCGTATGGCATCGGACTTCGTGCGAGTAACGGCTGCGTCCGACTTTACCCGGAAAATATCGAAACGCTTTATCGGGAAGTGCCGGTCAAAACGCCCGTGCGCATCGTCAATCAGCCCTATTTGGTGGGGTGGCGCAACGGCGAACTTTATCTGGAGGCCCATAAGCCTCACGAGGAACTCAATGCAAAGCAGCTCAAGAAAAATCTGATGGCCGCGCTCAAGAAAATCGAAAAGAAGCAGGAGCGAAAGCTGGATTGGCCACGCATCGAGCAGATCGTGAGCGAGGCTCGGGGCATTCCGGTACCCATTTTCGAGAACAGCGAAAATCTCGCTCGGCTGGTGAGTCAAGCCGTGGCTCTGAAATATCCCGATGAGCTATACGGTCGGCCGAAAACGCCGGCGATGACCGATAGCGGCTGGTACATCACGGCGCTGGAATCCGGGGACGAATTGAGCGCTCAGCGTTTGGCGGCGGTTCTGAATCATCAGGGACCGCAGATTCCGGCCCGGGTGGTGGCCCTGGAGAACGGACGCTTCAAAGTCATCGCCGGCCCCTTCAAAGACAGCAAGGCGACCAAGGCGGCGGCGAAGCGGATGAAGATCGATCTGGATATCACGGGCGATATCGTGTCGCCGAAAGAGCGCGTGAGTCTCAAATAGCGTTTATCCCCGAGGCGGCATCCGAACGCCGGTAACGGCTGCCGCCTCGTCCCGGCGGCGTCGATCGCCTCGGGCGAGATGGTCCGATTTCAGGTCGTAGGTCGGCAATCCTTTGCCGACGACCCTCGCTAAGTACATTCCGCAAATATTTGCGGAATCTCGACAGATTGGCTTGATTGGCGGGGTTGTCCTGCAGGTTGCCTATGCCGCAAGACTTCCCTGAATGTACTTAGAGCATTTTCATACCGATTGTACGGGCACTCGCGAGTAGGTCGGGAATCCCTTCCAATCGCAAACGGTCGCTTTAGTCGCGACCCTTCCCGACGCCGCCGTTGGGCCAACGGGTTCGTCGGCAAAGGATTGCCGAATGCTTGAATCCATTCACCCGAGCCGAAAGCCCAACGACTTCCGCCAAGCCGGTTTTGCCGTACGAGCGAGATAAAAACGCTCTAACTCCAAAGCGCTTTAAATCAAGGAGTTAATTCTTGTAGGGGATTGGGCCGCGAGGCCGTAACCTACCGGGCGAGGTTGCGGAATCGGTGGGTTACGGCACGCGGAGACATCACCGTAATTTTCCGGAATCGGCGCAATGCGTGCCTAACCCACCCTACAAAGGTATCAAAACTCCGGAGCGGCGCGGTAAGTCCAGGTAACGGCCAAATTGCCGAAAAAGCCGTCCCCCAGTTGGACCTGGTCGAATTCGCGGCGGGGATTGGCGAGCACTACGTGCTTGGTGTTCAGATCTTCATAAATCGGCAAGCCGACCGATCCGCGCAGCTTGAAGTTTCCGCCGAAAGCGTTGAGAAAGCGGTAGTCGAAGACGAATGCAAGATTGGTCACGGTGCCGCCGCTGTTCCCGATCTTGTAGCCGCGGTCTTCGCTTTTTTGCGTGTAGCTGGCGTCCATCTCGATGCCCAACATCAGATCATAGTTCGGCGTGTAGTGGAAAGCCGCGCCGACGGTGGCGACGTCGCCGAAGGCAAAGTCGTTGTCATTTTCCGGGTTGACGGCGTAGAGGGCCGAACCGTGAAACCAGAAATCTTTCCAGCGCTGCGAATAGAGCAGTCCTCCGGTGAAAGTGGCGGTGTCTTTGCCGAGTTGCAGCGCCGGGCCGGTGGAAACGAGCCTTCTCCCGGCCACGGGATCCGTGGTCGCTCCCCGCTCGCCGTCGAACTGTCCGGTCGGCAAGGTGGTGCCGAGCAGAATGGTCCCGAATTTGTCCCAGCGGGTGCTGCGCCAGAAGTTATAGCGTCCTTCCAGGGTAATGTCGCCGATGCCGTTTTCCTCGCCGACGGTTTCCCTGACGCTGGTGGGCGACGTTCTGACTAGCGTCTTGGTTCTACGTTCGAACCAGGGGACGTTGACGAAAAGAGAGAGATTGTCGGTGGGCGAGTAGTTGACGATCAGTGCCTGCTGATGCGCTTGGACTTCTTTCGGCGCCCGCGGCTGGGTCCTGTTGCTGTTGATGAACTCGCTGGGATCGGTACTGTTTGAGCCTGCTTTGACCTGGTCTTTCTGCATGTAGCCGTAGACGGCGCCGATGCTGAAGGCTCCCGCTCCCGGCGTCACTGCCGTACGGATACGGAATGGCGCGGTGGTCCCGACCGGCGAGACATCCTGATAGGCGATCCCGAAGTCGATCACGTCACCCCCTTCCTTGGCGGCGAATGCCTCGGCCTCTTCCCGGTTGGCGAAAGCGATATAGTTCGGAACCATATCCGGAATGACGCGGCTGCCGATGACATAAATGGCGTCTTCGGCATCTATCAGCTTGCCGGAGACCCAGTCGTGCACTTTTACCGATTCGAAGGCGGAAAGTCCGCCGGCATCGTCGACCTCGCGCAGCATGCAGGCGACGCCGCAGGTGAATTTTTTCTTGCCGTCCTTGTAAACCAATTCGGCGGCACTCTTTAGGTACTGATCGATGTACATACCACAGACCCGGCAGCTTTCCCGTTCATGGGGCTCCTCGGCCGAGACCGCAAACGATATGAGCAGAAGCTGGCATATCGCCAATGCTGGCCCCAAGCCAAATCTAATGAGTGCCGTCATAAAATCCCCCTTTGTATAGCACTGTGGTCAAAAGCTTTTCGAAAGTGTCGATACTGGCTTCCCCGGTGATCTTCTCCCGCACGATGCCTTTCTCGTCGAGCACCAGGGTCGTCGGCAAGCCGATTACGCCGAACTGCCGGGCTACTTTTCCGTATTCGTCCACCAGCATCGGATAAGTGACGTGATCGAACTTCCGGAACCGCTCGTCCGCCTCGACGGGCCGGCTTTCGTGTATGGCGACCGGCAGGAAACCTTTGTCCTTATATTTTTGATAGAGGGTTTCCAGGGCCAGGACGGTTTCTTTGTTGCAGTGGGAGCAATCCATAGCCCAGAAGCGCACCAGGACCACCTTGCCCCGGATGTCCTTGGGCAGCGTCACGGGATTTCCGTGAAAATCGGTGAGCGTGACGACGGGCGCCATGTCGCCGATCTGCAAGCCCGGCCGTCGACCGTTGCAGGCGCCGAGCGACGCCATGATCGACGCGGCCAATAAAAGTCGAATCCAAAATGTGATCGTCATGAACGCCGGTCCAGCGATTCGATGACGGCCGGGGTCACATCCTGAAAGCGCAAGATCTTGGTGCCCTTGTGGTCCTCCAGAAATTCCTGGGCGGACTCTTGATCCCTGAAGGGGAGCAATTCATGACCCATGGGGCCCAGCACGTCCGAGCCGATCACGTAAAATGCGGGCTTGGCTTCGATCAGTTCGACTTCGTAATAATCCGTGACGTAAATGGCGACGATTTGGTCCGCCGTTTTCCCCGGTGTGTATTTGGACGTGTCGAAGATATGCTTGAACATATCCTTGGCGCCGTCGTAAAAGTACGAGGTGCCGTCCTTAAAAACGATCTGCGCCACCCACTTCGGATATTTGTAGACGAACATGCCGCAGACCGGGCAGCGGTCGCTCTTCTTGAGCACCGCCTTTCCTGCTGCGTCGGCGACGGAGCCGGGAACGACCCGGGACAAAGCCAGCGCCGCGAGGGCGCGCAAACAGTTCCTTCGGGATCGATCGGTCATGATGGCTACCTTAACTTACAAAATGAGATTCGAGATCGCGATTCGATACGTCACGATGGATGCGAAAGCCGTGTAGGACACGATCGAGGTCAATGCGAGTCTTCTTAGCAGCGATGGTATTGCCGAGCTCAGGCTTGCTATCCCGCGGAACGGGATCAGGACGGCGATGCCCGCGCCGGCGACTACGGCGCTGAACAACAGGATGTATAGCAGATAACCGATGTAGTTATATTCCTCCATGATGATGCAGAACGGACAATGGTGGGTCGGCAATTCGTAGATATAAAGCGAGATGCAGGAAATGATCGCGACTATGGAGACGAAGAAGGCCACTACCGCCAAAGCGGAATAGACATAGCCGCCTTTTCCCCGAAGATAGAAATAAATGCCGGAGAGCAGCGCCGCGGCAATGCTGATATAAAAAGCCCAGAGCGTGGGTAATGCCGGCAGGGCCGCGATTTCCGAGCCGAGTCCCTCGACCCGTTCGCTGCTGAAAAGGGCGCCGCAGCACGAGGTGATGACATTGGCGTCCAGCTTCAGGAAATAAGCCAGTTCCACAATCGTTTCGGCCACGATGAACGGGGCGATGACCGCCAGCAGGAGGTATTTTTTCCTGATGAGAGGGTAGTCGTAAGCCTGATTGTCCGCGTGGTTCAGCACCAGCCAGAGTCCCGCCAGCAGGAAATTGCCGACCTTCAGGATCAGGGTCGGATAACCGAAGGCATTCACGCTCAAGGCCCCCGCGGCGCACATGGCGCCGACGAACAGCGGGTAGAGCGTGTCGGCGGTGAACACGTAAAGGAACAGCGAGATCAGTTGCAGCCCGAAGGTATAGGACAGCAGCGTCGAGACCAGGTAGGTCCGCCGCTCCAGGGTCAGCTGCAGTTCGCTGCCGCTCTCGATGTTCCAGTGGCGATAGATCTGTAGCCCATAGTAGGCCGAATAAACCACCATCAGGCTCACCGTCAGCGCGGCGATGATATTGGCGATCACCGCCGGATGCATGATCACGGCGCTTCTCCTTCGAGCCGGCCGTCCCGCAGCCGGACCACCTCGTCGACGACGCTGGCCTGGTACACCAGGGGGTCGTGGCTGGTAATCAGGACCGTTTTGCCGTCTTTTTTGAACGTTTCCACGATTTCGAGGAATCTGTAAGAGAGCTTGGTGTCCAGGTTGGAGGTTGGCTCATCCGCGATGATGACGGACGGGTCGTTGATCAGTGCTCGGACGATGCCCACCCGCTGCGCTTCGCCGCCGGACAGCCACTCGATGCGCGAGTGTGCCTTGCGGGAAAGGTCTAGCCTGTCGAGCAGATGCATCGCGCGCTCCTTGAGCGGCCCATGCCGTTCGCCCAAGGGGTAGGCGGGCAGCATGACGTTTTCCAGTGCAGTGATCCCCTTGATCAGATTGTGCTGTTGGAAGATGAAGCCGAAGGTCTTGCGGCGGATATCGGTCAGAAAGCGTTCCGGCAAGCTGGTGATTTCGCGTCCGCTCAGTTTCACCCGTCCGGCGGTAGGGCGCGACATGCAGCCGATGATGCTGAGCAGGGTGGTCTTCCCCGAGCCGCTGGGGCCGGTCAGAACGGTGACCTTGTTGGAGCTGATGTTGAGGCTGATGCCGTTGAGCGCCGAGTATTCGCTCGGCTTGCCTGTGTTGAATACTTTGCGGACGTCGAAAAGCTCGATCATGAATCACTCTCCCGTATGGCGCATGGCGGCGTCCGGATCGATGGTCGCCGCCCGCCAGGCCGGAACGATGGTGGATACCGTGTAGGGCACCACCGTGAGGAAGAAGAGGGTGGTCAATTGCTCGGCGCTTACGAAAGGCATCAGCTTGAACTGCGGATACAGGGTCGACCAGCCTTTCAAAGCCGGTTCGAACACCAGGGAATGGGTGAAGAATACGTGGATGTAAGCGAGGATCACGCCGGCGAGAAACGCGGTCAGCGAAATCACCGCGCCTTCCCAGAATTTCATGCGGATGATGTCCGAGGTTTCCCAGCCGATGGCCTTGAGTATGCCGATTTCACGCCGTTCCCCGGCGCTGAGCCCGGAGGCCTTGTCCCAGGCGAAGATGACGAATGCCAGGACCGCCGCGGACAGGATCACGATCATCATGCCGCCGCGCCAGTTGAAGATCGAGTCGTAGGTGCGGAGGATCTCGTCCCGTATGATCGGGCGGGAATCGGGAAACAGCCGGGTGATCTTGGCGGCGATCGTGGAAAGCTCCTCGGGATTTCTGACCGAGACCGCCAGATCGGTCACATAGTTCTCGGGGATGCCGAAAAATCTGCGGAAGTCGGGCTCGGTCATCAGGATCAGATCGGAGGAGACAAGTTCCGACGCGGAGGAAAGCGTGTCCTTGATTCTCAAGGGCATTCCTTCGCCGGCATGGGTGCGGAACAGTATGAATTCGCCCTTGCCGGCATTCCGCACCCGGGCGATGCCGTTGCCGATGACGATGTTTCCCGCGCCGATCGTTTCGGCGCCGACGAGAGGCATGGCTTGCTCTTCAGGGCCGTGGCGGTGCTCGTTTTCGGTCACGACCGTGCGCATCGGCTCGGTCTCGGCTTGTTCCGTCGCTGTCGTGGCGGGCGGCACCAGCAAGGTGTAGTTGGCTCCGAAAACAGGGTCGAAATAATAGCCCCAGAGCCGCCCCTCGACTGCCTGCACGCCCCGGATTTTCAGAATTTCGTCCCGATAGCGCAGCGGCATGAGGTCGTGGCGTCCCGCCACGACTTTTTGCACGATCATTTCCGGCGACTCTCGAAGGACGAGGGATGCCTCTTTCTTGATCGCGTGGGTAAAGAACATCACCGAGGCCAGGATGAACACGATCAAGGCGTACAGGATCAAGAGGCCAATGTTCTTCACCTTGCGCCGCAGCAGCGACGACAGGGTGAAATCGATGATGTATTTCTGCTTCTCAATCCAACTCTTCATTGATTTTCCGAATGTTTTCCGGTGCGCCCAGGAAGGAGCCGGAAGGGAAATGCTCCAGGGATATGGGATGGTCCTGAAAGGGTGTGCTCAAGTCCGCTTGCGAGAGATGACGCGTGTAGCGGGCCTCGGTAAACAGGCATAGATCGGTGAGATGGAGTGCCTTTACCAAAGCCCGTTTTTCAGTCAATTCCGGTGGATGCGTCCGAGTGGAGATTGCGGCGTGCAGGAGCAACAAACCGAGGATGGCCGATTGCGCTGCGATCGCCGATAAAAAAACGCTCGATTTCCTGGTCATTGTTCTTGTGAATTGTCTTGTGTTTCGGTCTGCGGCGCGTCTTTCCTCAAACTATGTTCTGCCGCTGGCGGGGGGGCGAAGAGAAGAGTGTGACCGCCATGCAACAGGTATGCCTGAATTTGAGACCTTTTTTTGATCGGAGTTTTCCGATGTTCATGTGCGTTGATTGCGGCGGAAGTGTGGGAAATCCCGCTTCGGTAGTGTAAATCCCACAGTTTTCGGCGATACGTCGACCGCTCGACAACTTCGCTCATTCGGGCGGGCGACGGCCGGGTTGTTCGTCGCTCTTCCCCTGTTCTGGGCCGGCGGCGTCTTCTTGCACGATGAAGCTGCCGGGAATCATGCCCATCCAGCAACTCCAGGGAATCACGCCGGCCTGTTGCGGCGTGAACTCGATGATTTGCTCGCCTTTTACCACGTCGAATTCGAGCCCCAGAGACGGGACAATGATCCGGTGGTTGCAGTAGTTCAGTTCCTTTCCCTCGATGATCCACTTCACGGGAACGCCTTTTTTCAGTACGAACGTGTCCGGTTTAAAACCCCGCTTATTGACCTCCATGCGGATCACCTGGTAATCGCCGGCGGGAGCCGTGGAGTCCTCTTTCTTGGTCAAATTTTCCAGGCGGGTTGCGGCCAAGGTCGCCAAGGTCCGAAAGTCGTAGCCGGAGCCGCTCATGATCAGGCCTCGATTCAGCATGATGAGTCCGAGGGCCATCACCAGAAAGGCGGATGCTTTCAAGAGTCCTCGGGTCGCCTGGGCGGAAATCAGGCTGGTCAGCACCCCGAAGCCGAACAATATCGGCAATGTGCCCAGCCCGAAGACGAAAAGGAGCTTGGAGCCTTCGATAAAGCTGCCGGTGCCGGCGGCCATGATGTACATGGCCTGGAGCGGACCGCAGGCGATCATCAGACCGTTCAGCAGGCCGATCAGGAATGGACTTTTGCTTTTTTGCGTCCTGCCGTATACGAAGCGGTTCAAGAATGTCGGTATGCGAATGTGAACGCGCCGGAGGCTCTTGAACCAATCCAGCATGTTGAGGCCGAACACGATCAGGAAAATGCCGGCCGCGATCGCGGCGATGCCACGGATTTCCGGGGTAAAGGCTATGAACGAACCGAGCAGCCCGAATAGGCCGCCGATCAGGGTATACGAAAGGGTCTTGCCGATGCCGTAAAAGATATGGGAGAGCACCAAGGAACGTTTGCCGGTCGCGGCGGCGCTCGCGGTATAGCCGACAACGAAACCGCCGCACATTCCCACGCAGTGAAAACCGGTGACGAAGCCGATCAGAAACAAGAGGCCATAGCTCATGCTACGATCGAACTCTGGCAGGTGCATGCGCTCGGCGAGCTGATCGCCTTGGATCAGGAGTGCGGCAATAACGGTTAGTGAGAGCAGGGCGACCAGCAATCGTCCGAAGGCGCGGAGCCGCGAAGAACCGCCGGCCGGCGCCGGTGAGCATTGATAACCCTGGCTATCGATGGCTTCGATGATTTTTCGGGGATCGGTTCGAGCGGGGTCGAAGCTGACGGTGGCGGTCCCGGCCGCAAAATCGGCCTTGATATCTTGGACCCCGGAAAGTTGGGCCACCGCTTGCTCGATCGTCGTTTCGCATCCCTGGCAGTGCATGCCGTCGACGCGGAATTTCCGGGTTATCATCGCCATCCAATAGTACCTGCTGGGAAATTTCAGCCCGTTACCCGCGGAGCTCAGTAGGGGTGAATTATATTAGCGGATTTTAATGATGACGTTACAAGAGTGTTTCATCAATGTATCGTTTTCGGGCGAATGAGGAGCCTTGAAACAAGGAGCCGCGGTTATGATGGCGTTTCTCGTTTTCGGCAAAGATGAATGTTTGCAAAAACTACGCCTCTCGATGAAGCGCGTTCAAAGCACGGCTCGGATAATAGTTGGCGGGAAACCGCGAAAGGCGTTATGAGTCAGTCTTCACGCTTAAATTCGCCTTCTATCGTGTGCCGGGTTTCGCGTGTCGTCTTTCCGGGAGGGTGGGAAATGCCGCTTTCGAGAATACGTTGCGCGATTCGTTTCCGGGTGGCCGGCAGCAGGCAGAACAATGCCAGCATATCGCTGATGAAGCCGGGTATCAGCAACAGCAAACCCCCGGCGGCTATCAAGCCGCCTTCGATCATCTCGCGGGCCGGCAATTCGCCACGCGCCAAGGCTTGCTGAACCCGGAACCAGGTGGTCCAACCCTGTATTCTCAATAAAAAGCTGCCTAGCGCCGCAGCACCCAGCAACAGGAATAAAGTGGGGAAAAAACCCAGCGAACCGACGAGTTTGATCAGTAAATAAATCTCCAAGACCGGCAAGCTCAACAGCGCGAGCAATAACCATTGACCGATGTTCATTAAGCCCTCATACGTTTAGAATTCCGATTAATCCAGTGCTTTTTGCCATGTCTACCCAATACTGTCTAGTTTTGTGCACTTGTCCGGATGCGAACACCGCGGAGACGTTGGCTAGGGCGGCGGTCGCCGAACGCCTGGTCGCCTGCGCCAACATCGTTCCCGGACTGACATCCGTTTATCCTTGGGAAGGCAAGATAGAAACGGCTCAGGAGCATCTCCTCCTGATGAAGACCGAAACGGCTTCTTTGGAAGCATTGGAAGTCTTTGTGCGCGAGAAACACCCGTACGAACTTCCCGAATTCATTGCGGTCTCCATACTGCATGGTTCGACCGCGTACCTCGATTGGATCAGCAGATGGCTGCCCCCCGAAAATTGATGGACCGTCCGGACGGATTGCTTCCGGACAGAGTCCGCATCCCCGACCTTCTTCCTACTGAGTGATTTTGTTATGCCGCAGTTCCCCGACAAAGGTATCTACACAGATCGTCACCCCGGCAGGGAAGGGTCATCCGGGCGCTCCCCGGATGACCGTTTGCGATTGGAGTGCCGGGGTCCAGGCGCCAAGGATGGCAAAGGCCTTTCACATCCCTGTGTTCTGGATTCCGGCAATCCATGCCGGAATGACGGCTTTGCAAACGTGTGCATATACCTTTGGTTCCGCGAGTGGGTTTTTGGGTTGTTGTTTATCTTTTTGCCGGCCTGGACAGGTACGGTTTGGGCCATCAGCAGCGAAGAGCTTCTGCCACCCGAACAGGCTTTCCGGGCATCGGCAAAGATCGAGGGCGATGAGGCCTTGGTCGGATTCGACATCGCGGACGGCTATTATCTGTACCGGCAAAAATTCAAGTTCGCGTCCAAGACTTCGGGCGTCGATTTGGGCGAGCCGGTTTTTCCGAAGGGAGAAACCAAACACGACGAATTTTTCGGCGAGATGGAGATTTATCGCGGGCACGTCGATATCCGTCTTCCGTTGATGCGGAGCGGCGGCACCGCCGATGCACTGGCTCTCGACGTAACCTCGCAGGGCTGCGCCGATGCCGGAGTATGCTATCCGCCGTACAAGCGGACGGTGAACGTGGCGTGGCCTCCGACTGGCGCAGGCGGTGCCAAGACCGATTCGCTCGGAAAATTGGCCGAAGCCTTCAAATCGCTGGGCGTGAAAACCCAGCCCGTCGATTTGCTGCCCCCGGATGAGGCGTTCCGTTTCTTCGCCGAGGTCAAGGATGCTGGTACGCTGTGGGTGAGCTGGCAGATTGCCGACGGGTATTATCTTTACCGGGAAAAATTCAAGCTGGCCTTGCTCGGCGAGAGCGGGGTAAAGCTCGGGAGCTATGAGATTCCGCACGGCGAACCCAAGCACGACGAAGAGTTCGGGGCGGTGGAGGTATTCCATCGGGAAGTCGGTTTTGCCGTTCCGCTGTCGCGTGCCGATGGCAAGCCGGTCAATATTCAGTTGCAGGCGAATTATCAGGGCTGCGCGGAGAAGGGTGTGTGCTACCCGCCGATGCAGAAAACCGCGAGCCTGGATTTGCCGGCCGGTGGTACCGGAAAAATCGCGTCGGTAGCAAATCCTGCCGAGCCGGTATCGGAGCAGGACCGAATCGCCTTCGCGCTGCAAAGCGATTCCCCCTGGGCGACGGTTCTCAGTTTTCTCGGGTTCGGGCTGCTGCTGGCGTTCACGCCCTGTATTTTTCCGATGATCCCGATTCTGTCGGGCATCATCGTCGGGAATGGCCACACGATCACGACCGGCCGGGCTTTCATGTTGTCCCTCAGCTACGTATTGGCTTCGGCGTTTGCTTATACCGTCTTCGGCGTTTTGGCCGGGCTGTTCGGCAGCAATCTTCAGATTCTGTTTCAAAAGCCCGAAGTCATCGTGGCATTCAGCGCTTTGTTCGTGCTGCTGGCCTTGTCGATGTTCGGCGTTTATACGCTGCAAATGCCCGAATTCATCCAATCCCGCGTGGTTTCCATCAGCAATCAGCAACGCGGCGGCACTCTGACTGGAGCGGCGATCATGGGCGCACTTTCCGCCTTGATCGTCGGGCCGTGCGTGGCGGCGCCCCTGGCCGGCGCGCTAATCTATATCGGCCAGACCGGCGATGCGGTGCTTGGCGGGCTGGCTTTGTTCGCGCTGGGCTTGGGTATGGGTATCCCCTTGCTGGCCATTGGCGCATCGGCAGGCAAGTTGCTGCCCAAGGCCGGGACCTGGATGAACGCGGTGAAGGCCGCTTTCGGCGTGGGTCTTTTGGCGATCGCGGTTTGGCTGCTCGAACGTATTTTGCCCGCCGCCGTATCCATGTTCCTTTGGGCGCTGCTGCTGATCATTCCGGCCATTTACCTCGGCGCCCTGGATGCCTTGCCTCATCCGGCCTCCGGATGGCGCAGACTGTGGAAGGGCGTGGGCATCGTCATGCTTACGTACGGGGTGCTGCTGTTGATCGGCGTCGCTTCGGACAGCACCGACCCGCTACAGCCGTTGCGCGGGATCTCTGCGGCGACGGCCAAGGCGTCGCCGCAGTCGATCGCGTTCCGAAAGGTCAGGACCATTGACGACCTGAATCAGCAGGTGGCGGCGGCCGAGGTCGCCGGAAAGTGGGTCATGCTGGATTTCTATGCCGATTGGTGCATCTCCTGTAAGGAAATGGAGCGCTATACCTTCGCCGATCCCAAAGTACAGAATGCGCTCAGCAACGTGGTATTGCTGCAGGCCGATGTCACGCAAAATTCCGCGGACGATCAGGCGCTCTTGCAACGCTTTGGTCTCATCGGTCCGCCGGCGACGCTGTTCTTCGGACCTGATCGGGAGGAGCGGAAATCGTTCCGCGTGGTCGGCTATATGAATGCGGATGAATTTTTGGGACATTTGCAAAGGGCGTTGCAGTGAAATCGACAAAGTTTCTCTACGGATTGCTCGCATTGGCCGCGCTTCTTCTCGGCATTCTCGCCCAAAGCTGGCTGAGCGGAGAGTCGACAGCCCCGAGGAATGGGGCGCCTCCGGAGCCTGTGACGCTCAGGGATCTCGATGGCAATCCGCACGATATCGCCGAATTGAAAGGCAAGATCGTCGTACTCAACTTCTGGGCGACCTGGTGCGCCCCCTGCCGGGAGGAGATGCCGGAGTTCGTCCGATTGCAGACGGAATTGGGCGACAAGGGCGTCCAGTTCGTCGGCATTGCCATAGACGAATCGGAAGCCGTGCAGGACTTCTTAAGAGAGACGCCGGTCAACTATCCGATATGGCTGGGTGACGAACGTGCCGCCGCCTGGGCGGAGAGTCTCGGAAACCGGCTTAACGTCTTGCCGTTCTCCGCCGTTTTCGACCGTGCCGGCCAGCAGGTGGACGCCCATACGGGGCCATTCTCGAGAGAGCAGCTCATGAAGGTTCTCGAAGCGCTGCTTCATTGACCTTTCCGCCAAAACGCGCTAACTGCGTCGAATGTAAGCGAAATCCTTCATTTGTGGACAGATTTTGCGCATTTCGGCAAAATAGCCGCGGTTTTTCGGCTTCTGCGGTAATCGGAAACGGGGCTGCTCTCGTAATATGGCAAACATCCTTGTGCTCAACGGCCCGAATCTCAATTTGCTTGGGTTTCGCGAGCCGGGGTTATACGGCAGTCAAACGCTTGGCGACATCGAGTCTGCACTGGACTCCAAGGCGCAAGCGCTGGGTTGCCATCTGGATTTTTTCCAGAGCAATGCCGAGCACGAGCTTATAGACCGTATCCACCAGGCGTTCAGGGAATCCATCGACTTCATACTCATCAATCCGGGAGCTTACACGCATACCAGTATCGCGCTTCGAGATGCGTTTCTTGCAACCCGCATTCCTTTCATTGAAGTCCATTTATCCAACGTTCACGCGCGGGAGCCTTTCCGCAAACACTCATATTTGTCCGATATCGCCAAAGGCGTTATTTGCGGATTCGGCGCGCTCGGTTATGAGCTCGCCTTGACTGCCGCCATACACATCCTAAAAACAGGCTAAGACATGGATATTAGAAAAATAAAAAAGCTCATCGAAATGATCGAAGAGTCGGGCATTGCCGAAATCGAGATTCGCGAAGGGGAGGAATCGGTACGCATCAGTCGGTACAGCAGTACGGCGCCGCAACCGGTGCAGGTATTGCAGGCTGCTGCGCCGGCCGTTGCGCCACAGCCGACCGCAGCGCCTCAGTCGGCCGAGGCGACGGCGGATAAACTGACCGGGCACATCGTCCGATCGCCCATGGTGGGAACCTTTTACCGTTCGCCCTCGCCAGGAGCGAAGGCTTTCGTCGAGGTCGGCCAGCGCGTGGAAATGGGCGATACGCTCTGCATCATCGAGGCGATGAAGATTCTGAATCAGATCGAGGCGGACAAAGCCGGTGTGATCGCAAAGGTGCTGGTGGAAAACGCCCAACCGGTGGAATACAACCAGCCCTTGTTCGTCATCGAGTAACGGCTTATCGCTGTTGCTTCTAATTCGGCCCATCCACCAGGTGTCAGTTCATGCTCGGTAAAGTTCTCATCGCCAACAGGGGCGAGATCGCCCTGCGCATTCTTCGTGCTTGCCGCGAACTCGGTATCAAAGCCGTGGCCGTGCATTCCGAGGCCGATCGCGACCTAAAGCACGTGCGGCTCGCCGACGAGTCCGTGTGCATCGGTCCTGCGCCGTCGAAGGAAAGCTATCTCAACATTCCGGCTATCATCAGCTCCGCCGAAGTCACCGATTCGGTGGCTATCCATCCCGGTTACGGGTTTTTGTCGGAGAACGCCGACTTCGCGGAAAAAGTGATCCAAAGCGGTTTCATTTTCATCGGCCCTCGTCCGGAGACCATCCGGCTCATGGGGGACAAGGTGTCTGCCATCGAGGCCATGAAAAAGGCCGGTATTCCGTGTTTGCCCGGCTCGGATGGCCCTTTGAGCGAAAATCACGACGAAAACCTGAAAGTCGCCCGCCGAATCGGTTTTCCGGTCATCATCAAGGCGGCGGGCGGCGGTGGAGGACGCGGCATGCGGGTCGTCCACAGCGAGGCGAATCTTCCGAGCGCCATCACGCTGACTCGAGGGGAGGCCGCGGCGGCATTCGGCAACGACATGGTCTATATGGAGAAGTTCCTGGAAAATCCGCGGCATATCGAGGTCCAAGTGATTGCCGACGGACACGGGAATGTGGTTCATCTGGGCGAGCGCGATTGCTCCACTCAGCGTCGGCATCAGAAAGTCGTCGAAGAGGCGCCGGCGCCCGGCATTACCGAGGAGCAGCGTCGCCAAATCGGTGAGCGTTGCGTCAGAGCCTGTCAGGAAATCGGCTATCTGGGCGCCGGAACCTTCGAGTTTCTTTACCAGGACGGCCAGTTTTATTTCATCGAGATGAATACCCGGGTACAGGTGGAACATCCGGTGACGGAAATGGTGACGGGCTTCGATATCGTCAAGGAGCAGCTTCGCATTGCCGCCGGCGAGGTATTGGCGATCAGGCAGGAGGATGTTCAGATGCGGGGCCATGCCATTGAGTGCCGGATCAACGCCGAGGATCCGCAAAGTTTTATCCCGAGCCCCGGCGTGATCGAGCAGTTCCATATGCCCGGAGGTCCTGGAATCCGGGTCGAAACGCATATCTATAACGGCTATCGGGTACCGCCTTATTACGACTCGATGATCGGCAAGCTCATCGCCCACGGCGAGACCCGGAGCGGGGCTATCGCGCGTGCCCGCATGGCGCTTCAGGAAATGGTCATCGGCGGTATCAAGTGCAATATTCCTTTGTTGCTCGATATCATCAACGATGCGGCTTTTAATGCCGGCGGGCAGAATATCCATTATTTGGAGCAGAAGCTCGGATTGAAACACTGATGTGGCGTCAGCTGGCGATTACGGTCGATGAGTCTTTGGCGGAGCCGGTTTCCGATCTTTTGTCGAATCTCGGCGCCGTTTCCGTCAGCTTCGAAGATGCCGGCGACCAGCCTCTGTTCGAACCCAGGCCGGGGGAGACGCCGGTTTGGCGGCAGACTAAAGTGATCGGGTTATTCGATGCCGACGCCAATACCAATCGCATACGGAACTCGGTCGCGAACCAATTCGGCGAGCGAGTACTTCAATATCAGCTCGAGGATTTGGAAGACCGTGTATGGGAGAGAGCGTGGCTGGATCATTTTCAGCCGATGCGCTTCGGCCAGAGGCTCTGGATTTGCCCGACCGGCTTCGAGCCGCCGGAACCCGTGGCCGTCAACGTAGTGCTCGACCCCGGCTTGGCTTTCGGAACCGGCACTCATCCCACGACAGCGCTTTGCCTCGAATGGCTGGACGGCCAGGATCTCGCAGGCAAGACCGTGATCGATTACGGCTGCGGATCGGGAGTTCTGGCTGTGGCTGCATTGAAGCTGGGTGCGGCGAAAGCCTATGGCGTGGATATCGATCCCCAGGCGCTCACCGCCTCGGACGAAAACGCGCGCAAGAATGGCGTGGAGGACAGGTTGGCCCTCGGGTATCCGCGCGAGCTTGCCGCTGTCCGCGCTGATGTGCTGGTCGCCAACATTTTGGCTACGCCTTTGATCGAACTGGCGGCGGAAATCAGCGAAAAAGTCCGGCCCGGCGGGAGTTTGGCATTGTCCGGTATTTTGGCGACGCAGGTCGAAAACGTCCGCGCGGCCTACGCGTCGCAGTTCGATTTCTCTCCCCCCGTGGTTTGCGAGGAATGGGCATTGCTTACCGGCGCCAAGCTTCGAGGTTGAATCGTGTTTACCCGCTGTCCCGAGTGTAAGACCGCATACCGCATCAGCGTCGGCCAATTACGGGCTGGACGCGGAGAAGCGCTTTGCGACCGCTGCCATATCGTTTTCAACGTCTTAGTATCCTTGGGGCAAGCCGTGAAGGATGCGGTTCCGGAGGACACGCCTCAAGCCAGACCTCCGGTTTTGGGAGATCGAGA
Source organism: Methylocaldum sp. GT1TLB (assembly GCF_051027445.1). Lineage (NCBI taxonomy): Bacteria > Pseudomonadati > Pseudomonadota > Gammaproteobacteria > Methylococcales > Methylococcaceae > Methylocaldum > Methylocaldum sp. GT1TLB. Next base: position 2,119,327 of record NZ_CP194898.1, on the reverse strand, counting down.
AGCGGTCCTCCTCCGAAAATTCGAGCGGGAGCTGTCCGAGGAGTCGGGTGGCGAGCAATCGGGGACCGAGCACAAAAGCAAGGCGTTTGACGGGGAAGCTCGGGCAGGCCATGGCAAAGGAAAGTCCGGTCCGTCCTCGGTAACGCCGGGTGCTTTGTGGGGGCTGGGCGTGTTCGGGCTGCTGGGTCTCCTGATTGCTCAACTGGTCATTTTCGAAGGAGACAGAATAGTACAGAGCGCACGACTGCGTCCCTGGCTGGACATGGCCTGCAAGACGATCGACTGTTCTTTGCCGCCCTATAAAGACGTGCGCCGCATCCAGATTTTCGATCGCGCCTTGCGGCCGGACTCGACCCGCGATGACGCATTGGAATTCCAACTCGTCTTTGCGAATCAGTCCAACTTGCCGCAAATGCTCCCCAATCTGAAGCTGGTTCTCACCGAACTCAACGGAAGCCCGGTGGCGGAGCGGATATTCACGCCTGCGGAATATCTTCCCGAAGGGGAAAAAACCTCGCTGATGCCTGTCGGCAAACCGTTTGAAATTCGCTTGCTATTGGCCAAACCCACTAACGACGTGGGCGGCTTCACGTTCGAACTGCTCTGATCCGGGTCTTTCATGCTTTCCGATAGCGAAATAGCTATCGGACGTCAAATCAGCTGCAAGAATGCGCACAGGCAAACGGGTGAGTCGAGCCCGAGCCTTGCTGTTGATGGGCGAGGCCGCCTGCCTGGAAATGAAAAGAAATCGGCACTCCGCTAAATTTCGGGCAGGCGGCATTAAGTACATTCAGGGAAGTCTTGCGGCATAGGCAACCTGCAGGACAACCCCGCCAATCAAGCCAATCAGTCGAGATTCCGCAAATATTTGCGGAATGTACTTAAATGGGCTTATTTCAGCCGCTTGGCTAGCATCCTCTTGAAACACGGACCTCGGAATGCGAGCCCGAGTCTTTAGATTTTGCGGGAACGTCTTGAGATCAGGCCCAGCCCGGCGATGGCCGAGCCGAACAGCCAGACCGCGCCGGGAACCGGAACGGGCGACGGCGCTACTCCCGGGCCGTCGCCGCCGCCGAAATAGCCGCTCGTGATCTCGCCGTTCTGGTTGCCGTTCATGGCCGGTTCGGGGCCTGAAAAGTCCGTCACGTGGGCGGCGTACCAAGCGTTTCCTTGGTCCGCAGTTCCGGTAGAGGGGGCGTGGTAAGAGTCGGGCGTATCGCCGTTGATGTCGGTGATGCTAAAGCTGAGCGGCTCCTGGCGGTTACTCCCGGTGCCCGACACGACTACGTCGAATCTGCCGAATCCGTTTAGTGTCCGGTTGAAATCGACGTTCCAGCCGGCGGGTAAACCGGTGATATTGTCCGATTCCAAGCTGGTTCCGTTTGCCAGATTGAACCCGAACGATTGGATGCCGAAATTGGATAATTCCTTGTCCGCAAATGGCTGGCCCGGATCATTCAGTGCATCGACGTCAAAGGTAACATCGTTCCCCGATGTGCCCACATTCACCGTCAAGTAATTCGTTCCGTCGGTAAAGGGGGCTTGGTCGATGTTCGTTTGGTCCAGGAAATAGGATGCTGCCTGGGATTGGCCCGTCACGGCCAATGCCGCTCCCAAATAAAGCGGTGCGAGTCTCATGATTCTCTCCTTGAAAATCCAGTTTGGCCAATTCGGTCGGCGGATACAAACCGGGTCTATCCGGACTATCCCTGATCCCGGTTACGAGCGTGAGCCCGTAACGGTGTTGACGCACTTGAATCGCCAGAGTTCCCGATTGTGAGCAAGGTTTTACGTTCCGCCTCACGTTTGCGACGGATGCCTTCGAAGCATTTGAGAGAGCGGGAAGCCGGTTTCGACGGTTGAAGTTGTATTCCGAGGGAGGAGGCGACGGAACGAAGGCGAAGCGATTGGGCGGTGCGCGCCGTTTGAGACAACAGCCGATTCGCGTCCGAATCGGGCAAATCTTCCTTGGAGCGCCGAAAGTTCTTGGCTTATTCTATCCGGCGACCCTGGGCATTCCTTTGTGTCAGGGCTCCAAACGTTGGTCATTTAGTATAAGTAAGTCTTATTACAGTAATCATAACAACTGAATTTTTTTTATGAACGGAACGGCTTATAGTTTCTCGCTGTGAAAGGACAATACGATTTGCGGTCCAAGTAGGACCAGAAAAACATTCCTGAGAACAATCCACAGATGTGGTAGGAGGAAAGTATGGCTGTAAAGACCTATAGCGCGGGCGTAAAAGAATACCGCGAGACCTACTGGATGCCGGATTACACCCCGGCGGATACCGATATCTTGGCCGTATTCAAAATTACGCCTCAGCCTGGCGTGCCTCGCGAGGAAGCGGCAGCGGCAGTCGCCGCAGAATCGTCCACCGGCACCTGGACTACGGTTTGGACCGACCTTCTGACCGATCTCGACTATTACAAAGGCCGCGCCTACCGCATCGAAGACGTTCCGGGCAGCGACGAGCAGTTCTATGCCTTCATCGCTTATCCGATCGATCTGTTCGAGGAAGGGTCGGTGGTAAACGTTTTCACTTCTCTGGTCGGCAACGTGTTCGGCTTCAAGGCCGTCCGCGGATTGCGCCTGGAAGACGTGCGCTTCCCGATTGCTTATGTGATGACCTGCGGCGGTCCGCCCCACGGCATTCAGGTCGAGCGCGACATCATGAATAAGTACGGCCGTCCGCTCTTGGGCTGCACCATCAAGCCGAAACTGGGGCTGTCCGCGAAGAACTACGGACGCGCGGTTTACGAGTGCCTGCGCGGCGGCCTGGACTTCACCAAGGATGACGAGAACGTAAACAGCCAGCCGTTCATGCGCTGGAAGCAACGCTTCGATTTCGTCATGGAAGCCATCCATAAGGCGGAGCGCGAAACGGGGGAACGCAAGGGCCATTACCTGAACGTGACCGCGCCGACCCCGGAAGAAATGTACAAGCGTGCGGAATACGCCAAGGAAATCGGTGCGCCCATCATCATGCACGACTACATTACCGGAGGGTTCTGCGCCAATACGGGTCTTGCCAACTGGTGCCGCGACAACGGCGTTCTCCTGCATATCCACCGTGCCATGCACGCCGTGATCGACCGCAACCCGAATCATGGCATCCATTTCCGTGTGTTGACCAAGATTCTGAGACTATCGGGCGGCGATCACCTGCACACCGGCACCGTCGTCGGCAAGCTGGAAGGCGATCGGGCGTCCACCTTGGGCTGGATCGATCTGCTTCGCGAGCGCTACATCAAGGAGGATCGCTCTAGAGGCATCTTCTTCGATCAGGATTGGGGCGCCATGCCGGGAGCGTTCGCCGTCGCTTCGGGCGGTATCCATGTCTGGCACATGCCGGCGCTGTTGTCGATTTTCGGCGATGACGCCGTGTTCCAGTTCGGCGGCGGTACTCTCGGCCATCCGTGGGGCAACGCGGCGGGCGCCGCAGCCAACCGCGTTGCTCTGGAAGCTTGCGTCGAAGCCCGCAACCAGGGCCGTCAGCTCGAGAAAGAAGGCAAGGAGATTCTGACATCTGCGGCCAAGGACAGCCCCGAGCTCAAGGCTGCATTGGAAACCTGGAAGGAAATCAAGTTCGAGTTCGATACGGTTGACAAACTCGACGTGGCGCACAAGTAATCGCCCGGACAGTCCGACTGATTTGAAGCGATACCGTTGAAGAACCGAACGTCGCTAGAAAGCAGTCCCCTCTGAAACGGGAGGGGATTGCTCAAGCGATCAATGAACGAGGATTGGAACAATCATGAGTGAAATGCAAGATTACAAATCCAGCCTGACCGATGTTTCGAGCCGAAAATTCGAAACTTTCTCCTATTTGCCGCCGATGGACGCCGCCAATATCCGAAAACAGGTGGAATACATCGTCAGCAAGGGCTGGAATCCGGCCATCGAGCATACCGAACCGGAGAACGCCTTCGACCACTACTGGTATATGTGGAAGTTGCCGATGTTCGGCGAAACCGATGTGGACCGTATTCTGGCGGAAGCGGAGGCCTGTCATAAGGCGCATCCGAACAACCATGTGCGGTTGGTCGGCTACGACAACTTCAAGCAGTCGCAAGGCGCTGCCATGGTGATTTACCGGGGGCCGATCAAAGCCTAGGCGCAGCCAGGCTTAGGTTCGAAAGCCCCGTTCTGTGAATGCAGGCCGGGGCTTTTTTTCGAGATGGCGATTCAAAAAGGTATGGACTTAAGCAAGCGACTTGATCGGAGCGTTACGCTCAAAGACGGGCGCAGGCTCGGCTTCGCCGAGGTCGGTGATCCCGGCGGAATGCCGGTCGTCTACTGCCACGGGTTCCCCGCCTCCCGGCTGGAGAGCGTCCTCATTGCGCAGGCGGCCGAACGTCAGCGGGCACGCATTATCGCCCCCGATCGTCCCGGCTACGGACTGTCGGATTTGAAGCCGGCGCGCACTATCGGGAGTTGGGCTGACGACGTCGCTCAATTGGCTGATTATCTCGGCATCGAACGGTTCTCAGTGCTGGGCACGTCCGGCGGGGGACCTTACGGGCTGGCCCTCGCCGCGCAGCTGCCGGACCGGGTACAGGCGGTCGGGATCATCTGCGGTCTCGGGCTATTGGAAGATCCGGAAGCGACGCAGGCTATGCATTGGCCGGCACGGTTCGGATTCGGCGCGGCCCGTAGCGCACCCCGGATGCTGCGTTTGATTTACGGAGAGTTCCTCGGACGCCTGATTTTCCGAAGCCCCGAAGTGGCGCTGTCTCTACTGGCTTTAGGCAGTCCGGCTTCCGACCGGTCGACCTTGACGCGCCCGGAGATTAAAGCGGCCCTCTGCGCCTCGGTGCGGGAGGCCTTGCGTTCGGGCGGGGAGGGAGCAGTACAGGACATGATTTTGTATGCTCACGACTGGGGGATTGACCTCGCGCAGATCCGAATGCCGACTACGTTCTGGCACGGCGAAGCGGATGTTACCGTGCCGTTATCCCACACGCTGGCGCTCGCCGAACGACTTCCCCACGCTCAGGTTTTTACATTTCCGGGCGAGGGCCATTTTTCTCTGCCGATAAACCGTGCGGACGAAATTATCAAAACGTTAATCGAGTCGATAAAACGTGGAAATCCGTGAAGAGGATTGAGCGATGACCATCTCCGAACAGTATTTTATCGAAGAACAACCCTATTACCGGCCGGTCTCTAACGAGATCGAGTTATTCGAGGCCGCCTATGCCGCGCGGATGCCGGTCATGCTGAAAGGCCCGACCGGTTGCGGCAAGACCCGTTTCATCGAGTTCATGGCTTGGAAGCTGAAGCGGCCGTTGATTACCGTCGCCTGCAACGAGGACATGACGGCCTCCGACCTGATTGGACGTTTCCTGCTCGACGCCACCGGCACGCGCTGGCAGGACGGGCCATTGACCACGGCGGCCAGGATCGGTGCGATTTGTTACCTGGACGAGGTGGTCGAAGCGCGCCAGGACACGACGGTGGTCATACACCCTTTGACCGATCATCGCCGGACCATGCCGCTCGACAAGAAAGGCGAGTTGGTGCATGCGCATCCCGATTTCCAGTTGGTCATTTCCTACAATCCCGGCTATCAAAACCTTTTGAAGGACTTGAAGCAATCCACCAAGCAACGCTTCGGCGCCCTGGATTTCAATTACCCGAAGACCGAAGTGGAAACCGAAGTGATTTCCCACGAAACCGGCGTCGACCCGAAAACCGCAGAGAAGCTGGTGCAGATTGCTCATCGAGCCCGCAATCTCAAGGGCCATGGTTTGGACGAGGGAATTTCGACGCGTCTTCTAGTGTATGCGGGGCAGCTGATCGCGAAGGGCGTCGAACCGAGGGCGGCATGTCAGATGACCTTGGTTCGCCCCCTGACCGATGATCCGGACATGCGGGATACTCTGGACGCAGCGGTTGCTACGTTTTTCTAAAAAAGGACTAAGCCGCTGCGGGGCAAGACGAGGCGAGCCATGAGCATCAACCTGGAAGACTACCGCGAATACCTGGAGCGGGTCGAGCCGCATATCAAGGACACCCTAGAGGCCAGCTTCCACGAAGCGGGGCGGGTGATGTCGCCGGGCGGCTTGCGCAATTATATCGAGGGTGCCCGCGTGCTTTCGGAACTGGGACGCGGGTCCGAACTGGTGGTGTCCTATATCCAGGAAATGCCCCTGGTCGCCAAGGAAGTGGGCGACGAAATCATTCCCGACGTGGTGACCTCGGTGATGAAGCTGGCCTCCATGGTCAGCGGGGGCGTGATCGCCGCGCTGTTCGACAGCCTGCCCACGGCGGCCAGCCGGCTGGGCGATGCCGACTTGCTGCGCCAGTATCTGGCCCTGGTCCATCAGCTTTCGGCGAAAGCACCACGCGGATTGCGCCCGATGCTTCAGCACCTCGACCAGCTATTCGATAAGTTGACGCTGGGCGGGCTGCGCCGCTGGGCGCTCTGGGGCGCACAGGCGCACGGGCGCGATTTCGAAAACCTGGCCAAATATTTCGGTCTCGAAACGGCGGACAGCCTCGCGGTGCTCCAGAAGGAACGCCGCGGCACGCTGTTCGTCGATACCCAGCGCAAGCTGAACTTCTATCTGCGCGCGTTGTGGGGCCGCGATTTCCATTTGCGCCCGACGGCCGGCGATTATGAAACGCGCGAAGGACTCAAGCCTTTCATCGAGTTTCCGGTCATCTACCTGCCCGATGCTTTCGACGATTACGGCGGCATTTCCGGCAAGGAGCTGTACCGTGCTGCCTGCGCCCACGCCGCCGCGCATCTCGCCTACACCAAGAAGCCGATCTCGGCGGAAGCGTTGAATCCGGTGCAGATGTTCATGATCGGTCTGATCGAGGATGCCCGTGTCGAGCATCTGGCCATCCGGCAGTTTCCAGGGCTCCGGCAGCTCTGGCTTCCGTTGCATGAGGCGGATGCCGAAGGTCGGGAAAGCCGCGATCCCGCTCTGTCTTTCTTGGAGCGCTTGGCCCATGCGCTGCTCGATGCGGAACTCGAAACCGAGGATAGCCTGATTCGGGAGACGGTAGCGGCCTTCCGGGAAGTCTTTGCGGCTCGTCCTGATGACAACCAAATCAGCTGGGATCTGGGTGTAACGCTATATAACAAGGTCAAGGACCGACTGGTGCTCCCGCCGTTGCGCATCCTGGAGGGCATAGCTATCCCGTACCGCGACGACAACCGGTTCATCTGGGCGTTCGCCGAGCAGCTCTGGGAACAGGCGGAATACGCACCGGCCAGCGAGCGCCAGGTCCGCAGGAAGGTTTCGGTCATGGAGATGGTCAACGAGGTGGACTGCGAACTGGCGGGGGACGATGCCCAGGAGGTCTGGACCCTGGAGACGCCGTTCCATTTGGATCAGGAAGGCTGCACCATCAATGAACTGGAAGGCAAGGAGCCGGTCAGCGATCCTTATCATTACCCCGAGTGGGACTACCAGGTACAGTTGCACCGCCCCAATTGGGCGACCGTTTTGGAAAAACGGCAGCCCAGGGGGGAGCAGGAACTGATCGAGCAGATCCTGGTGGAGTACAAGCCCGTCGCCAGCCGCCTCAAGCACATCATCGATGCCTTGCAGCCGCGGGGTTTGGTCCGCCAGCGGCGGCAGGAGGACGGCGACGAGATCGATCTCAACGCCGCCATTCGCGCCATGATCGACATCCGCATGGGTGAGATGCCGGACCCGCGCATCAATATCCGCTATATCCGCAAGACGCGGGATCTGGCGGTACTGGTACTGCTCGATCTATCGGAGTCGACTAACGAGATCCTGCCGGGATCGGATCGCGCCGTGATTCAGCTTGCACGTGAGGCGACGACCCTGCTGGCCTGGGCTATCGACGGTATTGGCGATCCCTTCGCCATCCACGGGTTTGCTTCGGACGGGCGGCACGACGTGCAGTATTACCGTTTCAAGGATTTCGATCAGCCCTTCGACGATCAGGCAAAGGCGAGATTGGCGGGCATGCAGGGAGGGCTTTCGACCCGGATGGGGGCGGCGCTGCGCCACGCCGGAAAGTTTCTGCTGCGTCAGCCGCAGCAGAAAAAACTGCTGCTTTTGGTTTCCGATGGGGAACCCGCGGACATCGACGAGCGCGATCCGCAGTACCTTCGGTTCGATACCAAAAAGGCGGTGGAAGAACTGGCTACCGTCGGAGTCATGAGCTACTGTCTTACGCTCGATCCCGAGGCAGACGAGTACGTGTCCAGAATCTTCGGTCCCAACCGCTACACCGTCGTGGATCACGTGCAACGATTGCCGGAGCGCCTGCCTTCGCTGTTCGTTAGCTTGACTGGATAGATTGAGAGGAGCACCTATCCCGAATCTCGGAATAGGCGCTCGGGAATATGGCGTGAAACGACGCCGATGATTCATGGGGAGTCGGCCGATAAGCCGGGTTCAGTCGTGGACAGTCATTCATCTAGGGCGCGCGTCACCGCGCGCCTCGAGCGACCTACCCGGGAGCCGTGCGGGCCGCACGTCAGGAGTTGCCTCCAATGCCCCCCTATTTGGTCTTGCTCCGGGCGGGGTTTGCCCTGCCACTTCCGTTACCGGAAGCGCGGTGCGCTCTTACCGCACCATTTCACCCTTACCGCGGTCCCGGAGGACCGTGGCGGTATATTTTCTGTGGCACTTTCCGTAGGCTTGCGCCTCCCAGGCATTACCTGGCGCCTTGCCCTGTGGAGCCCGGACTTTCCTCTCCCCGCGTCGACGACGTGGGCAGCGACTGTCTGGCCAACTCCCGATGGTATTGTATTAAGAGATCGGTCGAGTGGCTAGTAACCGAGCGGTTACGCCACTGTTTCGAAGCTTTTGTCGAAACGACAGAAAAGCGGGCGTTTGTTGATTTAAGTCAAAATCGTACCGTCCGGTTGAGGCTAGTATTTTGACCACGCGAGAACGCTAAGTTGATTTACCTCCATCTCCTCTTTGGAACTTGTTATAGCATTCTCCGGGTTAGCGACATTGCGTTTAAGACCTCTTAATCCTCTGGGATGTTGTCAGGGCCGAAGCTTTGCTAAGGCCCTTTTTTTTGTGCTGAATTTTGAAACAGTCCTGTAACCAAAATTAGAGTCTCGGCCCCCGTTTTTCCTTCTGATTCAAGAACTCCGCGCGTTGAGCCCCTCGGGTATTTGTGTTCTAATACCAGACGGTTTACCTAAGTCTTAGGGAAACGCCGAGCATACCTCTCGCTACGCGCAGCTTCGATTTGAGGCGCGACGTTTTGAATAAACTCGTGGCACTCTCTCGGCGCGCCTTAAGCCGAATACATCTTAGCACTCCCTCTACCGTCTTCTTCGAACCTGTTGCAGGAATGCGAGAGGGGTGGTTTGGCCGTCAATTTGTGCGATCCACAGGCGTATATATGCTAATCAGAACAAAGAAAGGCTTGAATCTGCCGATCACTGGGGAGCCCGAGCAAACGATACACGACGACGGTAACGTTGTTAAATCCGTAGCGTTACTGGGCTTGGATTATGTCGGATTGAAGCCCTCCATGAATGTTTCGGAGGGAGACCGGGTCAGGCTCGGTGAGGCGCTGTTTTCGGATAAACAGTATCCCAAGGTTTTGTTCACCTCGCCCGGGAGCGGCGTGGTCAAGGCGATCAATCGCGGCGCCAAACGCGTGCTTCAATCCGTCGTCATCGAATTGGACGGCGATGACAGCGTTCAGTTTCAATCGTACGACCAATCCAAACTCGCCGATCTGACTGTCGAGCAAGTAAAAGAGAATCTGCTGGCTTCCGGCTTGTGGACCTCTCTTCGAACCCGCCCCTACAGCAAGGTTCCCGATCCCGATACGGCGCCCCATTCCATTTTTGTGACGGCGATCGACACCAACCCATTGGCCGCTCGGCCGGATGTTGTCATTCAGGAACGGGTTCAAGACTTCAAAAACGGACTGACTGTCGTTTCCAAGCTGACCGAGGGGAAGGTTTATCTCTGCACGGCGCCGAATCATTCCCTGCCTTCCGGAGACAGTAACAAGATCGAGATCGCTGAGTTCGACGGGCCGCACCCCGCCGGTCTCGTGGGTACCCATATCCATTATCTCGATCCCGTCAGCGCTACCAAGATAGTCTGGCATCTCGACTATCAAGCCGTCATGGCGATCGGTAGCCTGTTCACCACCGGCCGATTGAACGTGGAGCGAGTCGTTTCTCTCGCCGGGCCGATGGTCGAGCGCCCCCGTTTGATCCGCACTCGGCTGGGCGCCAATCTGAGCGATTTGGTTCGAAATGAAACCGTTGCGGATAAGGAAGCACGCGTGATTTCGGGGTCCATACTGTGCGGCCAGAAGGCGGAAGGATGGTCGGACTATCTCGGGCGCTATCACAATCAGGTCAGCGTCATCGAGGAAGGGCGGCAAAGAGAGTTCATGGGGTGGGTAGTACCGGATCGCGACAAGTACTCTTTCCTGAACGTGCTTTTATCCAGTCTTCCCAAAGAACAGGGGCGCAAGTTCGCTTTCACCAGCGCCAAATATGGCAGCGCGAGAGCTATCGTGCCGGTCGGCGTCTACGAAGAGGTCATGCCCATGGACATTCTGCCGACGCAATTGCTGCGCTCGCTGATCGTGGGCGACACCGATACGGCGCAGGCCTTGGGTTGTCTCGAACTGGACGAAGAAGACCTGGCGCTTTGCACCTTCGTCGATCCGGGCAAGCACGATTTCGGCCCGGTGCTTCGCAAGAATCTTACCCAAATTGAGAAGGAAGGCTAATGTCTCGTACTAGGCAATTCTTAGACAAGATACATCCGTACTTCGCGCATGGCGGTCGGCTGGAGAAGCTCTATCCGATCTATGAGATGGTCGACACCTTTCTCTATAGCCCTCCCGATGTGACGGCTGGCGGGGTTCACGTCCGCGACGCAGTCGATTTGAAGCGGGTCATGACCTACGTCTGGATCGCGGCTCTGCCGTGTTTGCTGATGGCGCTGTTCAACACCGGCTATCAGGCCAACTCGGCCATGGAGAGCATGGGTATCGCCTCGGCACCCGGCTGGCGCGGTGCCATCATGGACGTTTTCGGCTACAACCCGGTCAATCCGATTTCCGTTGTGATGCACGGCGCCTTGTATTTCTTCCCGATCTATATCGTCACGCTCGTGGCGGGCGGTATATGGGAAGTCTTGTTCGCCGTCGTCCGGAAGCATGATGTAAACGAAGGCTTCTTCGTATCGTCCATCCTGTTCGCGTTGACGCTGCCGCCCAATACGCCCTTGTGGCAGGTGGCCATCGGCATTTCGTTCGGCGTCGTGATCGGCAAGGAAATTTTTGGCGGCACCGGCAAGAACTTCCTGAATCCGGCGCTCACCGGCCGCGCATTTCTGTATTTCGCCTATCCGGCCTCCATGTCGGGTGACGCGGTATGGACCGCGGTAGACGGATTCAGCGGCGCGACCGCTCTGGGCTTGGGCGCCATGGGAGGCGTCGACGCGATCACGGCGGGCGGCATCTCTTGGTGGCAGACCTTCTTCGGTTTCGAGCAAGGCTCGCTGGGCGAGACCTCGACCCTGGCCTGTCTGATCGGCGCCGCATTCCTGATCTACACGCGCATCGCCTCGTGGCGGATCATGGCCGGCGTCCTGGTCGGCATGGTCGCAACGTCCACCTTGTTCAACATCGTCGGCAGCGATTCCAATGCCATGTTCGCGATGCCCTGGTACTGGCATTTGACTCTGGGCGGCTTCGCTTTCGGCACGGTGTATATGGCCACCGATCCGGTCAGCGCGGCGCATACCAATGCCGGGCGTTGGGTTTTCGGCGCCTTGATCGGTTTCATGACCGTGCTGATTCGAGTCGTGAACCCGGCTTTCCCGGAAGGCATCATGCTGGCCATCCTGTTCGCCAACATTTTCGCGCCGCTGATCGACTACGCCGTAATTAAAGCGAATATCACGAGAAGGGTTAGACGTCATGCCTGATTCAGCAAATCCCAACACAGCGGGAACGCAGGTGTCCGATAAGATCGCCGGCTTCATCGAAAAAGCGAACGAGTACGCGCAGAAGATTCTGGTGCTGCCGAACGACAGTTTCCAGAAAACGCTCGCCGTCGCTTTCGCATTGTGCCTGGTCGGAGCGGTATTGGTATCGGGTTCGGCCGTTGCGCTCAAGCCGCTGCAGGAAAGCAATAAGTCCAAGGACGAAAAAGTCAACATTCTCGAGGTGGCGGGCCTGTTGGATGAAGGAACCAAGGTCGACGAGGCCTTCAAGAATATCGAGCCGAAAGTCGTCGACTTGGCAACGGGCGATTACGTCGATTCGATCGATCCGAAAACCTTCGATCAGCGCAAGGCAGCCAAGGATCCGGCGATGAGCGAGGCCATACCGCCGGAAAAGGATATCGCCAATATCAAGCGCAAGCCCAAATACGCCAAGGTCTACTTGGTCAAGGAGGGCGGCCAATTGAAGTCGGTGATCCTGCCGGTCAGCGGTTACGGGTTGTGGTCCACCATGTACGGTTTTATGGCGCTGCAAGCCGATGCGCAGACGGTTATCGGCCTCAATCTTTACGATCAGGCGGAAACTCCCGGCCTGGGCGGCGAGGTGGTGAATCCGAAATGGAAGGCGCTTTGGAAAGGAAAGAAAGTGTACAACTTCACCGGCAAGGAATTGCACGAGAGCAACTTGACCGAGAAGGGACAGCAGATCGAGATCGGCGAAGTCGCATTGGGCCTCGTAAAGGGCTCCGTCGATCCGTCCAAGCCGGGCTCGGAATACCAAGTGGATGCGCTCGCGGGCGCTACGCTCACGAGCCGCGGCGTCAGCAACCTGGTGAGCTACTGGATGAGCAGGGAAGGCTTCGGACTTTATCTGGCAAAGCTTAGATCTCAGAGGGGTTAAGCCGATGAACCTTAATGAAGAACACAAGAAAGTTCTTGTCGAACCGTTAGTCGATAACAACCCCATCACTCTGCAGGTGTTAGGGATCTGTTCCGCTCTGGCGGTGACTTCGCAGCTATCGACCGCGCTGATCATGAGCCTCGCGTTGACTTCGGTCACCGCCTGCTCGAGCGCCGGTATCGCATTCATCCGCAATCACGTTCCGAGCAGCATTCGTATCATCGCTCAAATGGTGATTATTGCCTCGCTGGTGATCGTGGTGGATCAGATTCTCAAAGCGTTCGCTTACGAAATCAGCAAGCAATTGTCGGTGTTCGTAGGTCTGATCATCACCAACTGCATCGTCATGGGGCGCGCGGAAGCCTATGCGATGAAGAATCCGCCGTGGGAAAGTTTTCTCGACGGCATAGGCAATGGCCTCGGCTACAGCCTGATTCTGATCACCGTCGCCATCGTTCGCGAACTGTTCGGTTCCGGCAAACTGCTCGGCATCGACGTGCTGCCTCTTTTGAAGGACGGCGGCTGGTATGTCCCGAACGGCTTGCTGCTGCTCCCGCCGAGCGCTTTCTTCCTGATCGGATTGCTGATCTGGGCGGTGCGTACCTGGAAGCCGCAACAAGTCGAGAAGGCTGACTTCGCCATCATGCCGGCTCACGGGGAGGCACACTGATGGAAGCCTATATCAATCTATTTATTAAGTCGGTCTTTATCGAGAACATGGCTCTGGCCTTCTTCTTGGGAATGTGCACGTTCATTGCCGTCTCGAAGAAGATCGAAACCGCAGTCGGCCTCGGCATCGCCGTTGTCATCGTGCAGACGCTCACGGTTCCTGCCAACAACCTGATCTATACCTATCTGTTGAAAGAAGGCGCACTGTCCTGGGCGGGTTTGGAAAACGTCGACCTGAGCTTCATCGCTTTGATGGCGTGTATCGGCGTGATCGCGGCGATCGTGCAGATCCTGGAAATGGTGCTGGATCGCTTTTTCCCTGCACTTTATAACGCTCTCGGCATCTTCCTGCCGCTCATCACCGTGAACTGCGCCATCCTCGCCGGCAGCCTGTTCATGATCGAGCGCGATTACAACTTCAACGAAAGCGTGGTTTACGGCGTCGGCAGCGGCTTCGGCTGGGCTCTTGCGATCACCGCCATGGCGGGCGTTCGCGAGAAGCTGAAATACAGCGACGTGCCGCCGGGACTTCGCGGCCTGGGCATCACGTTCATCACGGCAGGCCTGATGGCGCTGGGCTTCATGGCGTTTTCGGGCATTCAACTGTAAGGGGCAGGGCATAAGACAATGTTGGAAATCATCCTAGGCGTATTGTTTTTCACCCTGATCGTCATTGCCCTGGTCTTCGTGATTCTCGGCGCGAAATCGAAGCTGGTCGCATCCGGCAACGTCGATATCCTGATCAACGACGAAAAGACCATCCACGTTCCCATCGGCGCCAAGCTGTTGACCGCGCTTGCGGACAACAATCTGTTCGTATCCTCGGCTTGCGGCGGCGGCGGTACCTGCGCCCAGTGCCGGGTAAAAGTGCACGAAGGCGGCGGCGACATTCTGCCCACCGAACTTTCGCACATCACCAAGCGAGAGGCGGCGGATGGGGATCGTCTGGCCTGCCAGGTCACCGTCAAGCAGAACATGAAGATCCATGTTCATGACGAAGTCTTCGGCGTGAAGAAATGGGTGACCACGGTTCGCTCGAACCATAACGTCGCGACCTTTATCAAGGAGTTGGTGCTGGAACTGCCCAAGGGCGAGCATGTCAATTTCCGCGCCGGCGGCTACATCCAGATCGAGTGCCCGCCTTATCATGCGAAGTTCTCGGATTTTGATGTCGAAGAACGCTTCCGTGACGATTGGGACAAGTACAATCTGTGGCAGTACGAATCCGTCGTCAAGGAGCCGGCCATTCGCGCTTACTCCATGGCGAACTATCCGGAAGAGAGCGATATCATCATGCTCAACGTCCGTATCGCCACGCCGCCGCCGGGAGCCAATGGCATTCCGCCGGGGGTCATGTCGTCCTATATCTTCAATCTGAAGCCGGGCGACAAGGTGACGATTTCCGGGCCGTTCGGCGAGTTCTTTGCCCGCGACACCGACAACGAGATGGTCTTCATCGGCGGTGGCGCCGGTATGGCGCCGATGCGCTCGCACATCTTCGACCAGCTTCGCAGGTTGAAGAGCAAGCGGAAGATGACCTTCTGGTACGGCGCTCGTAGCTTGCGGGAAATGTTCTACGTGGACGATTTCAACAAGCTGCAGGAAGAAAATCCGAACTTCAAGTGGTTCATCGGTCTTTCCGAACCGAAACCGGAGGACAATTGGACCGGCTACGTCGGCTTCATTCATAACGTTCTGTACGAGAACTATCTGAAGGACCACCCGGCGCCGGAGGATTGTGAATACTACCTTTGCGGTCCGCCGATGATGAACACCGCCGTGATCAAAATGCTGGAAGACATCGGCGTGGAAAGGGAAAACATCATGCTGGACGATTTCGGCGGCTAGTCCGCCCGGTTCGTCCGGCCGAGAAAGCGGGAGGGGTTTTCGGGCGCCTCCCGCTTTTCTTTTTTGGAAAACGTAGTAAAGTCGAGACCATTTTTCGGGGCATGTCCTTTTCGGCACCGGCGCAACCGGCCATAAGGGTGCCTCAAGATCATCCGTATTGGATTAGTCGAGGCGAACGATGACACTGTTTCTGATTACTTTTGCGGTGATAGCCGCCGTTATCTTCTTTATGGCGATAGGCGTCATGTTCGGGCGAGGCGCCATCAAAGGCACCTGTGGAGGCGTAAACAACGGCGAATGCGTTTGCGTTCAGAAATGCGAGAAGCGGCGAAAGCTCGAAGCTATGGCCGAAAACTCCTGATCAACAGGCGCTTTAATTCCCACAGTCGCCAGCGGATAGGCGCTAATACATTAACGATTTTTTCCCGCAAACAACCCATGTGCCGGATGAAGACAGTACCGTGGCGGTTTACGTTCCTCGCTTGGACACGTAAACCCTAGGTACTTCCGGCACATGTCCGCCTGCTCTTCCTTATATTGGTACGATTACGAAACCTTCGGGACCGATCCCAGGCGCGACCGTCCTGCGCAGTTCGGAGGCATTCGAACCGATCTGGAACTCAATCCGATCGGCGAACCCGTAACGCTGTTCTGCAAGCCCGCGCGTGATGTATTGCCGGTACCCGAAGCTTGTCTGATTACCGGCATAACGCCTCAGTTGGCTGCGGAGCGGGGCGTCACGGAAGCGGAATTTATCGCCAGGATTCATGATCAGTTCTTGGTGCCGGGAACCTGCGTAGCCGGCTATAACAATATTCGGTTCGACGACGAAGTCACCCGAAACTGTCTTTACCGCAACCTGTTCGATCCGTATGAACGGGAATGGCGCAACGGCAATTCCCGATGGGACATCATCGACATGCTGCGACTGACTCGGGCGCTCCGGCCCGAGGGCATCGAATGGCCCACGGACGATTCCGGCAGGCCGAGCCTACGATTGGACGCGCTGACGGTCGCTAACGGAATACAACACGAGAATGCGCACGACGCCTTGGCCGACGTCTGGGCGACCATCGCCATAGCGCGTTTGGTTCGCGAGCGCCAGCCCAAGCTTTTCAATTTCGTTTTTTCTAATCGCGGGAAGAGAGAGGCCTTCGAATTGCTGCGGTTCGGCGCAATGCAGCCGGTCTTGCACGTTTCGGAAAAATTCGCCGCAGAGCGGCACTGTATTGCCGTCGTGGTTGCGCTCGTCAAGCATCCGCGAAATCCGAACGGGATAGTTGTTTACGATCTTTCCGTCGATCCCACGCCACTCGTCACCCTGAGTGCTGAAGAGCTTCGGGAACGCCTGTTCACTCCGGTTGCGAAACTGCCGCCCGGCGTCGAGCGTGTTCCGCTGAAAACGGTCCACGTGAACAAATGCCCCGTTATCGCGCCGTTATCGGCTCTGCGTCCCGGAGATGCGGAACGGCTGCAAATCGACCTTTCTCGCTGTAACCGCCACCTCGATTTACTCAAGCGGGAATGGACCTTGGCGAAGAAGATCCAGGAAGTGATGGAATTCAACGGTGTCGAGATGGTTATGGATGATCCCGATCTCATGCTGTATGACGGATTCATCGGCGATGCCGATCGCGCGACTCTAAAATGGCTACGCGGTTTGTCTCCGGATGAATTAAGCCGCGCGCAACCAACATTTAAGGATGCACGTCTGCCGGAGCTGGTTTTCCGCTATCGTGCTCGAAACTTTTCCGAGACTTTGTCGGCGGAAGAAGCCGCCCGCTGGGAAGCGTATCGCATCCGGCGCTTGACGGTTCAGGGATGTGGCGGAAGTATAGTTCTGAGCGAATATCAAGCAAGAATCGATGCGCTGGAAACATCTCCCGGCTTATCCGCCAAGGATCTGGAAATCCTCGCGAGTCTGCGGCGTTACGCTCAGGAAATTATCTCCTAACCCATAAGCAATTTGCCTTATACTTTCGGCTTTGTTCGTTCACACCAGGAGAAAATAATGAAAAAGCTCTTGTCATTAGTCGCCGTCCTGTCGTTGCTGTGGGCGGGGTTTGCGAATGCCCACGGTCCGAGCCGTCAGAAGGTTACCGAAACAGTCGACATCAACGCCACGCCGGACGCGGTTTGGGCCCTTGTCGGCGACTGGGCGAATCCGCAGAAATGGTTGCCGCCGGTTGAAAGCACCACGGCGCAAGGCGGTACCGAGAAAGGCGCGACGCGGGAACTCAAGCTGAAAAGCGGCGGCGTGATCAAGGAAGAACTCAAGAGCTACGATGCCTCCAAAATGACCATGCAATACAAGATCACCGAAGTCGATCCCAAGGATCTGCCGGTAGCCAATTATTCGTCGAATATCAAAGTCGAACCGAACCCGGCCGGTGGTTCCAAGGTGGAATGGAACGGCGCCTTTTATCGCAGCTTCATGAATAACAATCCTCCGCCGGAGCAGAGCGATGAAGCCGCCCTCAAAGCGGTTACCGAACTATACAAGGAAGGATTGGCGAATCTGAAAGCCGTTGCCGAGAAGAAATAACGACATGTTTGGCGTTTACGATTCGGTAAATCGGGCGAAAGCGGTGGCGTACGCCACCGCTCTCCTGTTTTCCTCGGTCGGTGACGTTTCCGCCGAACCCTATGCTTATGTCACTAACCAAAAGGACAACAGCGTATCCGTGATCGATACGGCGAGCGGAACCGTCGTCAAGGCTGTCAAAGTCGGGTCGGAGCCGGCCGGCGTCGCCGTCAGCCGAAACGGCGCCAGGATTTGCGTCACCAACCCCGGCAGTAAAGACGTTACGGTTCTGGATGGACGCACCCAAAACGTGATCGCCACCTTGCCCATGGGCGAGGGACCGTTGGGCATTGCGGTCGATCCGGCCGGGACGAGGGCCTATGTGGCGGATTGGTACGGACACTATCTTTCCGTGGTCGATCTCGATAGCTCGAAAGTACTGAAGCGAATTCCGGTTGGGCATTCTCCTTCCGGTGTCGCTGTGAGTCCGGACGGAGCGAAAATTTACGTGTCGAACCGGGACGACGACACGGTTTCGCTCATCGATGCCGCCGAGCTGGAAGTCAAGAAAACGGTCACCGTCGGCAAGCACCCCTTCGGCGTCACACTGGACTCAAGAGCCAGCCGTCTGTACGTCGCCAACGTGGAAAGCAACGACGTCTCCGTGGTCGATGCGGAGAGCATGGCGCTACTGAAAACCATTCCGGTCGGCGACAGACCCTATGCGGTGGCTTTGGGCGCCGGCGGTAGTCGTCTGTTCGTGACGAACCAATACGACAACACCGTATCGGTCATCGCGGCCGACCGGGGCGAAGTCATCGCCACGATCAAGGTGGGCGAATACCCCGAAGGCATAGCCGCCCATCCCGACGGCAAGCATATCTATGTCGCCAATTGGTTCAGCAACTCCGTTTCCGTGATCAATGCGGACACCTTGCAACTGGAAAAAACCATTCCCACCGGTGACGGCAGTCGGGCCTTCGGCGAGTTTGTGGCACAGGCGGTTGAGGCGAATCCGCACTAGTTTCAGTGTCGTGTTTGACGCATGGACGCTCTGCCGTTTTCCGATTGGGACTTCGTTCCTTTTCACACCAGAACACCGAGCCGTATCCATATTACGAGCAGAACGGCATTGCTCAGGATGAATAAAAAGAAGCGGACGGGAACTTTGTTGAACGTCAGGTGCACCATGCTGTGCCCGATCCTTAATGCTACGTAGCTCCACGCGAGAGCAATGAAAACAGCGTCTGTACGCGCTGTTACCATAATTGCGAGGGCGGCGACATAGAACAAGGGTGGAAACTCTGAGAGATTTCTCAGATTGTTCCCGGTCTTCAATACCTCTTCCGGAGGTTCGGGGCCGCAGAAGAGTTCGAAGTATTCGTTTGTAAGCTCTCCCTTCAAAACCGCCCGGACTCTGACCTGTACATTCCTGAGCATGATCAGAAACGTCCAGCAGAACAGTGCTAGCATCGGATAAACAAGATCGTACGTCTGAACCGTCATCGATCAACTCCCGTAAATAGAGCCTCTTATGAACTTTTTTCGGGAGGCCGGTCATAGGGAAGTATGATCGAACCCAAACCCCGTCCTTACCACTAGAGCCCCGTCACGATAAACACGGGAACTGCACAGCGAGGCACGGATATGCCAGCACCTTCAAAGCGGACAATCAAGCTTGTCAGTGTCTTGGCCGTTTTAGTGCTGACCGTGCTCGTCGGCACCGTAAGAGCAGTTGACGAACGGGTTTGGTATCCGAGGTCCGTGATCGACACCACCCAGTCAGGGCAAGTTTCTTTTCCTCAGCTGCGCGACGTCGCCAAGCAACTGGATACAGGTGCAACAGATGTCTGGCTCATCGCCAAGGACGGAACCCTCTGGCGGCATGGCGGCGGCCCCTGGCCCCCCCGAATCGCCGGTCAAGTCGCAAGCCCCGGCGGACTTGCACGCGTGGATGTGGCGTACGACGGCACGGTATGGTGCATCACTTCTAGCGGCTTTTTGTGGCATCGGCGCAATGATGAAACGTGGAAGCAGGTACCGCAGAACTTGGCCGGGCCATTGGTGGACGTCACGGTGTTTAATGGAACCGTATGGGTCGCGCGCGCCGATGGGTCTGTCTGGATGACGAGGAACGGTATCGATTTCGAGGACCGAAGTGCCTTGATCGGCTTTAAGCGACTCGCCGGCAACAACCGTAGTCAAATGTGGGGTATAGCGAACTACGGTGCTCTTTGGTGGCGCGGCAACGTGGGGACGCCCGATGAAGCCTGGTTTCCTGCCGAGGGAATCGGCAGCGAAATGCAATGGGAAGATGTCTCGGTCAGCCATGATGGCACAGCCTGGCTCGTCGCTGCCGATGGGACTGTCTGGTTTACAACCGATGGAATCGGTTATCAAAAGATCCCAGGGGAAGGGTTTAGCAGCATCTCCGCTGGAAGGTATCTTGATCATTGGGCCGTAAAGGCCGACGGCACGTTATGGGCTTGGCAACCCTCCGAAGCGCCTCCTCCCGCGGCCCCACCTCCACCGCCACCGCCGCAGTCACCATCTCCGCCGCCGCCGTCCCAACCGGAGCCCAACCTCGGCGTCTCGACCACCGGAGCCGGCCTGGAAACGGCCTTCCACGTAACGGGCTCGGGCTTCCTCCCCAATACACAGACGACTATCCGCGGGGTGCGCATCGGCCAAGACGAAATCTCCGAGTATTATTGGACGACGACGGCCAATGCCGATGGGGAAATTGCCGCTGATCTCCCTATCCCTTGTCTTTCCGGCATCATAATCAATTTTTCGGCAAACGATGGCCGGCCGGATCCGAACGATCTCACTAATCGTTTTTGGAGTAACACAGTCCCTGCTTCCTGCCCCTGATGAGTATGAGTCAGGCTCGAAAAAGTGGGCGCCATCGATCGGGTAAATCCTTTAAATCAATCATTAATTTGCCGCCCTAACGGGCTTAGAATCCCCCAAGGTTTGAACAGCTTAGGGTCTGTGGTTCGTCGATGATCGAAAAGCTGAATTTTCGAGTCGAGGGTTTTTCGACGCGTTTGTATGGGCGTCTACTCCCGGGCAAACCGGAAACGGCAGCCGTATCGAGACGTTAAGCGATGTGTGCGACGATAGCGTAGCGGCCCTTGTCCCGGCCGGAGGTTGGTTCGTTCATGAACTCGGCGACGAGTGGCCTAAAACCCAGTTCGCCGAGCATAGACATTACCTTCTCCGGAGGAAATGAGTCGTAGAAGAACGTCTCGCCGAACATTGTATCCGTGAATGCCGGGTGCTGGTGCTTCGACCCTCCCACGGTCAACATCAGTCGGCCTTTCGGGCTAAGCATTTTGGCAATGCGGGCCAGGATAGCCGGGTGATGCTCGCGCGGAATATGGAAGAGGGCGTCCCAACAGACAACGCCGGCGAAACGATCGTCGGTGTCGAATCCCTCAATCGTCGATTCGATCCAAGTCCCTGACGGCATGCGCGTTCTGGCGCGCTCGAGTAGCTCGACTGCCTGATCGATACCGGTGACCTTATGCCCCTGGTTCAAGATGTACTCGGCCATCGGGCGTCCAGTGCCGCAGCCCAGGTCCAAAATAGGGGACCGCGCGGCCATATCGCGGAGAAAAGTGTCCAGGTACGCCTTCTCGCGGCCATAAAAGGCACTGCGCGCTCGGTCCCATGATTCGGCGATGGCGTTGTAGGCGTCGCGATTCATGGTTTGGACTTCAGCCAATCGCATTGTTGCGAGCGCCGCAAGGGGATCATCGTCGATTTGGTAAAGCCGAACCGCTCGTAGAATCTTTGAGCGCCAAGATTGCCGGCGTCCGTTAGGAGCGTGATTCGTGCACATCCTCGTTCGCGGGAAATCTGCAACGCATACTCAAGCAGCTTGCTGCCAACCCCGTCGCCTCTCTTGATGGGATCAACGACCATGTCCTCCAAGATCGCCGCCCGAGCTCCGAGCGCCGTTGAGACGGTATAGAGGAGACTCACCATCCCAATGATCTTGCCGTCCGCTTCTGCAAGCATGATCTCTCCAACCTGAGGGTTTGAGATGATCGTTCTTAAACCGGCCTCCTGCAGCGCGACGTTGGGCGTGAATTCTTCTTCTTGCGCGAACAGGATCTCAAGGAGACGAGACAGCTGAGAGATGTCCTCGTCTGTTGCGATTCTCAGATTCAATGCCGCCTCTCCTGTGAATGCCTGACGAAGCTGTGGAAAAGTCTCATTTTCACGCCAAATAGGTCCGCTATCGACTGATTTTTCATGCCGTGGTTTTTTCGAGTTTAAGGGATTTCTACACCCTCAACATCCAAGTTCAGCCGGCGCGAAGGCGCGTATCATGATCGATCGGCGTCTCTGGTGTGAGCCGCCAGCAGGTTCCGCTATCACGCTTGAAGGCTCGCTCGACTAATCCAGATCGGCGAACTGGCTGCGCGCCTGACTGATTAGCTTCTCCGCAGGGGATAGTACATCCTTCTTCGGACTATGGACGATGGCATCAAAGTTCTGCGCCAAGGCGGCTGCGATCATCAGCACGCACACGTCCTCACGGGGATCGCCTTCCGAGCGCAAGGTGATTAGGGTGTCGCGCTGGCCGGCCTGCGCCTGCAGGTTGGGGAATCGGGCCAGATAAGGCTCCAAAGCATCGAAACGGATATTGACTCCACTGTCTTCGCCGTTGATGGTACAGGGCAAATAGCCAGAGCTTTCGAACGGAGCGTAGGACTCATCGACGGAGAGCTGGAACTTGAGCCCCTTGATGGCCTCCTGAAGCGCTTCGCGCGTGGGCACGTCGGAGCGGTTAAGGATTACGGATTGCGATTGCGACACGTTGAATCTCCTGGCTTTTTGATTAATCAAAAGTGAATGCCCGTGCTACGTCGCGCCAGTACACAAGCAGTGAGGTGGCCCATGTGCTTACCGGTTCTCGGCTGTCATGGATTCGGGGCTCCTTAGGCTTACCAGCTGCATTGTTAGCAGGCCGAGTCGCATGGAGTCTGAGGCGCGAGATCCTTTGAGCTACCATCCCAAGAGCAGATCGATATATGCGCCTAGTCAGCGCTAGGCTTGACCAAGGCTCGGTGAAGGTAATCGGCAATGGTGCTCACCCCGTCATCGTCGAGGCCGTGATAACTTCCGGGTTTAGCCAACCTTTGTATAGGGATTCCCCACTTGGCCAATTGGTGCTGGGCCTGATCCAAGCCCACCGCGCCGGCGCCGGCCTCCACATCCGCCTCAACCAATAACACCGGCGGACCGGATCGAATCATATTGCGCTCGATAGGGACTTCATCGATGCCGCCGGCGACAGCGACGATCGCGCCCGGCGGCTTGGCCCGCGTCAGGCCGGCGCGAAGCGCGAGAGCCGCGCCTTGGGCAAAACCGACCAACGCGAGCTGGCTGTCTTCCAGCCGCCGTTTGGCGAGGACAGCATCGAGAAACACCTGAAGACGTTCAGCGGCTTCGTCCAGCCCAGCGCCCGAGTGTTGAGCGTTGTCGGTCGGGCAAGTCCACTGGCGCCGATTGCTTTCCCCATCGCTAAGCCAGGGTGCGTTGGGCGCCAGGAATTCCGCTTTGTTCAAGGTGGGAGCCCAATCAAGCGCCAGTTCGATGATCTCATCGCCATTCGATGCCGCACCATGCAGCAGGATCACGAGGTACTTGGGTTTTCCGCAGGAAAGCGGCGGTTGACTCGGCCCGTCCAGAATGATGTCCATGCTCAGGGACCTCCAAAGAGCAGGTATTGATGTTTTCCATTTTCGCCATTGCCCAGGCTGTTGGAAACAGGAAGGCGCGCCGGAAAACTTCGCGGGATTCACCGTGCAGAGGCTTGAACACCGCAATTTCAAGGCCTGCAGCCGTATCGAATCATTTTCGGAAACAATGAGTCGCCGGATAGGGAGCACTATCCAGCGCCTGCGACGATTCGTATAGGACGCATTGGCTTTAGCGTAATGTGCTAAACGGAAAACCAGGTGGGAGACTGGGTGGACTCTTTTGCGAAGACGGGGATTCCAAAGACGCCAAGACGTACTCAGCCGGGCAGGCGAATGAATTCCTGACTCGTTTGCTATGGATTCTGGTGTATGCTGTGGCCTCTGAATCTAATGCCGATTCATGTCGTCGGACGAGTCAGGCAACCGTTTGATTAATGAGAGAAAACTAGAGAATGGTTGAAAGATGCCATTCCGATTGAGCTGTCCGAGCAATAGCTCTATTCATTCACATGCAAGATCCGAGGTTTCCATGGCTGTGCATGAACTGGTTTCAAAGATGAAGAGACTTCCCAAAACCGCGTCAATTGTGCTTGCGGGGGCGGTGTTCCTAGCGGGATGCGGGGAGTCGGACAAACCCGCTGAAATGTTCCAGGGGCTGCCGCAAAAATTCCAGGAAGAGCAGAAATTCGAAAAAGAGCAGACCCTGCGAGGTACGGTAAACGACGAGAAGGAACCCGTCATCCAAGGAAAAGTGGTGGCCACCGACGAAAAAGGCAACACCATTGCGGAAACATCCTTGGAAGGCAGCAACCGCTTTTCCATCGTCATTCCGGCCGGCACCGCATTGCCGATCCTGCTGAAAGCGTATCGTGAAGGATCGGAGCCGCTCATAGTGGCCATCGTGGACTCGTTCGAGAGCCAATACAACATCAATCCCAAGACCACGGCCGTCGCCGAAAAAGCCAAGTCGCTGGGCGGCTATACCCGGAAAAACCTGATGGCGGCCGCGATGATGAGCAGTACCGTTCCCGAGGAAGACAAGACCACCTCCGGCTTCCGCGGCGATCCGACAAAACGCTACGGCGGCTGGCATTGAGGCGATGCGGGGCACAAGCGGCCTGTCGCTGGCTGAGCACGGTCATGCGATGGCTATACATCGGCCATAAATGACAAGCGGCCCCTTCCCCTTGAGTTTCTCGAAGGTCTTGGTGCGCATCTCTTCAAGCGATCGGTCGCTTGTCGTGAATCAATCCCGTGCCATGCCCCGCTCGCCATAAGAAGCGTTCGCACATCAATCCGTACACTCCCGATCGGTATTGCATCAATCCGCCAACCTTTCGATCACGACAGGGTGCCTATCCCGGCGGCCCTCGAAACTTCGCGACAGGGCCGGGCGGATGGTCAGGCGTCGCTGCCGTTTGTGCCGGGCGTGTCTAGTTGTGAACAAAATCGACCTATTCCGAGTCTCCTTTTATACAGGCCCGAATCGGGTAATCGGGCTTTTCTGCCTCCCCCGCTCCAAACCCATGGCGGCATCGGGTTCGCTACTTAAGCGTTTCACGAGAGCCAGGGGCGTTTGTCGAAAATCGCTCCTCGTGCCGAAGCGATAACAAACGCCCGCCGCGTTCATGAGCAGGAAACTCATACTGGAATAGTGAGGAAAGACTTATGGATAGAGTCAGCCTTATCACCCGGACAATCACCCCGTTATTTCTGTCACTTGCGGGGTTTTTGCTCAGCTTGGCGGCGTTTGCCAATGATTCCCACAGAACCGGCAAATCAACAGAGGCCAACACGGCTTCCCAATTGGAGCGCGACCGAATTGTCCAAAATGCCGCGCAGATGGTTACCCAAGGACGGGAAATTTTTCGCTTCGATAGTTTTGGCGACGAGCAATTCTGGAGTGATGCGCTTCAATTGCATAAAGCCATCGAAGGGGAACGCTTCGGCGGAATCGGTAATGGACTGACACCGCAACAAGCCCTGGACTTGGGGCTAAAGGTCGACGTAGAGGCGCTGCCGGGATCAGTCGTCCAGCAACTCGAGCAGGGGGCGGTCGATTTGAGCGACGTCGCGGTTACGCTGGCCCTGATCAAGCAGGACGCCGTATTGGGCGTCAAAGGCACGTTCAATTCCGACGGTTCGCTCAAATCCGTGGGTCTCACCTGCGCCCTTTGTCACTCCACCGTGAATGACTCGCTCGCTCCGGGCGTCGGCGAGCGCTTGGACGGCTGGGCGAATCACGATCTCAACGTCGGGGCCATCATCGCCCTCGCTCCGAACCTGCAACCAATCGTCGATTTGCTGAGAATCGTTCACCCCGACATTACCGACTCCCAAGTCCGCGACGTGCTACAGAGTTGGGGACCCGGCAAGTTCGATGCGCAACTCCTCCTCGACGGCAAGGCGTTCACCCCGGAAGGCAAGCCGGCTGCCACGCTCATTCCCGACGCCTTTGGGCTTGCCGGCTACAATCAGCACGCCTGGACCGGCGACTGGGGTACGGTGACCTACTGGAATGCATTCGTGGCGGTATTGGAACTGCGCGGGGTCGGTACCTTCTTCGATCCCCGGCTGGATGACGCCGATAAGTTTCCGATCGCTGCCGCGAAAGAATTCGGCCACATATCCGTCGATCCGAAAGAGGATCAGGTTACTCCCAAGCTGCCGGCGCTCCATTTCTTTCAGCTGGCTCTGCCCGCACCCAAGCCGAAAGCCGGCGTGGACTTCGATGCTGGGGCGGCCGAACGGGGGAGCGAACTGTTCGGCGGCAAAGCCAGGTGCGGGAGTTGCCATGTCGAGCCGCTGTGGACCGAGCCGGGCTGGAACCTGCATACACCCGACGAGATGAGGATCGACGGTTTTCAGGCGAATCGTGCTCCCGGAGACGCTTACAAGACGATGAACCTGGCCGGGATTTTCGTGCGTGAACGCGGCCTTTTCATGCGTCCGGAGAACAAAGGGCGTTTTTACCACGACGGTCGGTTCAAAACCTTGCTGGACGTGGTGGACAGTTACGACGCACGCTTCGATTTAGGACTGAGCAATCAGGAAAAACGCGATGTAGTCGAGTATCTGAAGTCGTTATGACGACACCGGCGGGACGCCGGGCTGTGCGCATGACCTGCGGGCGGCTCCGCTGTATAAATCGGCTTTCCTGCCAATTTGTCATACGGCACGTCCATGTGCCGTCCCCTTCGGGCGCTTTGCGTGCAAATCGGCTTTCCTGCCGATTTGTCGTACCTCAGCGCATCCTACGGGCTCGTAGGATGTGCTGAACGAAGGTGAAGCGCATCATTCGCGATTGGTGCGCTGCCATCCATGTCCTCTGGACCCCGGCATTCCAATCGCATAAACGGTTCCGTGCCGGGGGGCGTTCTTCGGCTTAACGTAACGGCATTGCCTGTTAGCCCGTGTATCTCGGCTATGACGTAAAGAACTGACGCAGTCCTCCGTTTTTGTCAGGTCGAGGCATGATTGCAAGACCCGACCTCATCCATGGAAGCGGAACAAATGCCGAGCCTTGCAATCTAGCAGATTATGGCGGCATGAAAATTTTTTGATGCAAGGCGCTTCTGCTCTGATCCATTTCCGCAACATGGGGCGCTTTGCCGCATTCGTTTCACTCAGGACACTAGGTCGGTCAGGAGGACTCATGAGAACCCACATGCTTTGCTTCGCGTTCGCGGCGATGATTGCATTTGCGTCCGCGGCGAACAGTGAGAACAACGGATCGAGTAACGACAATCAGCTCCCCGAGTCGCTGGAGCAGAAGGTCCGGAATCTCCGGACCGACCTGGAGGCGAAAGGCTACGAGGTCGCTCGGGGAGCCTGGAACCTGTTCAGGATCGAAGACTGCAAGTTCGCGCTCGAGACCATCGGAAACTGCCTCGGCAACAACCCGGCGGCGCCCTATCTCATCCCTTCCGTTCCGCTCTGGCCGGACGAGTTCGTGGACCAGAACATGAGGGATTTGCTCGGGCCGACGCCGGGCGACACCTGGTGGACGTACCGCCTCGATGAGCGCGAGGCGCTGGTCGTGCTGGCGCAGCTTCCGCCGCCCGGAAGGTACTTCGGGATACAGACGTACATCTTTACGCGCGAAGGGGAGATCGACACCACGGATGAAATCTACCAGTCCGTGGCCGATGATCCTTTCATGCAGAGCATCCTCTTCATGATGTCGCCGAATCCGTCCCGTGCGCTGGTGTTCTCCAGCATCGGCAACAGCAACAACAACGTCGTCATCGAGCGGCAATCCGACGCGGCGTTCAACCAGCAGCGCTTCTTCATCATCACACCGGACGCGGTGATGGAGCGTGCGCTCACCGAGGCGCTGCTGCGGGCGGGCGTACCGGATCGCAACCAGGTGTTCGTCGAGCCCGTGTCGACGGACCTCGGCCGGCTGGGGTTCGGCTCAAAGGCGGACGACCTGATGACCGTGATGCGTTATTCGCTGCCGGAAGACGAGGCGGCCGGCGATGAGTGGCGCCAGAAGCGCCCGCTCGCCATTCTCCGCGTGAGGGACACGAACACGGCGCGTCCGACCGAGCCCTACCCAAAACCTGTCCGGGACGAGAGGATCGCCAAGTCCGAGCTCGGGTTCGAGGGTAATGTCGAGAATCTGGTCGAGGCGGTCAAGCAGCACTGGGGACAGCCCGACGCCAAGGACGGGCCGTTCGAAAGCCTGCTGCTCAAGGTGGACCTTATCGGCGAGCATTGCGTCCGGCGCCCCATGAACTGCCTCGGCGATACCCAGGACGCAGACTACCAGATCAGCCCGACGGAGAGCATCGACTCGGGCGAAGTCCTCGCCGTCGCGGGCACCCTCGGCACCGCCACCGGCAACGCCACGTACACGAGTCTGGCGCCCAACCGGATCCCGGCTCTGGTGGGCGTCACGAACGTCTCGGATCCCGATCTCAAGGGGAGCGCGTCCGCCTTCTCGGAGACGGTCGGCAACACCGACAAGCTCTACGTCTACTACTTCGCACGCGACTGCGGGAACCTTCCGAATTGCCGCGAAATCACCGAGGAAATGGTCCCCCCAGGCGACGCAATCAAAATCATTCAGCGGAACTACGTCGTGCCGGGGTCGACCCGAGGTCCTGACCCCAAGCAACTCGTGAACCCGACGCTCATCGTCTTCGACGGGGCGAAACGGCCGTCGAGCCGTTAAAGGGGCCTCTGAGCAAGCGGATTCCGTTCATGACCCTTCGACAGGCTCAGGGCAGGCCTGTCGAAGGACTTAATCCGAGCTTCCTTAAGGACAACAGGATGGTCGGTCAGGAGGACTTATGAGAACCCACACGCTTTACTTCACGCTCGCGGCGATGATCGGATTTGCGTCCGCGGCGAACGGCTGGAACAACGGTTCGAGCAACGACAATCAGCTCCCCGAGTCGCTGGAGCGGAAGGTCCAGAATCTTCAAGCCGACCTCGAGGCGAAAGGCTACGAGGTCACACGCGGCTTCTGGGACCTGTTCACGATCGAGGATTGCCAGTTCACGATCGCCGTGATTGGAAACTGCCTCGGGAACAATCCGGCGTCACCGTACGTTATTCCCGCCGTTCCGCTCTGGCCGGACGAGTTCGTGGACGAACACATCAAGGATCTGCTCGGGCCGACGCCGGACGACACCTGGTGGACATACCGCCTCGATGAGCGCGAGGCGCTGGTCGTGCTGGCGCAGCTTCCGCCGCCCGCGAAATACTTCGGGATGCACACCTACGTTTTCACGCGCGAAGGGCGCATCGACCCCGCGAATATAGTCTTCCAGTCGGTCACGGACCCCTTCCTGGGGGAACTGCTCTTCGCCCCGTCGCCGAACCCTTCCCGCTCGGTGATGTCCGCGACCTTCGGCAACAGCATTAATAACGTCGTCATCGAGCGGCAGTCCGGCGCGGCCTTTAACCAGCAGCGCTTCTTCATCGTCACGCCGGACGCGGTGATGGAGCGGGAAGTGACCGAGGCGCTCCTGCGGGCGGGCGTCCCCGATCGCAATCAGGTGTTTACTACCCCCGTGTCAACGGAGATTTTCCGAGCAGGGCTCGGGCCCGAGGCGGACGACCTGTGGATCACGATCCGCTATACGCGTCCGGAGGACGAGGAGGCGGGTGATGAGTGGCGTCGGCAGCTTCCCCTGGCCGTGCTCCGGGTGAGGGACACGAACACGGCGCGTCCGACCGAACCCTATCCCAAACCCGATTACGATGAGCGGACCGCCCGCTCCGAGCTGGGGCTCCAAAGTGAATTCGCGGCTCTGATCGAGGCGGTCAAGAAGCACTGGGGGCAGACTTCCGCTCCCGAACAGCCGTTCCAGGCTCTGGAACTGACCGTGGATCTCATCGGGCAACACTGCCTCGAACGCCCCATGAACTGCCTCGGCGATAACCAGGACGAAGACTGGCGGCTCAGTCCTCGTTCGAGCATCGATTCGGGCCAGGTGCTGGCCGTCGTGGGGACTCTCAAAACGGCTACGGGAAACGCGACGTACTCGGCCATCGCACTCAATCGTTCGTCGGTTCTCCAGGGCATCGGGAACGTTTTCGACGAAGATCTCGCGGGGAGCGCGTCGGCGTTTTCTGGAACGGTCGACAACACCGACCGGTTTTACGTCCAGTACTTCGCGCGCGACTGCTCGGGGCTCTCCCACTGCTTTGAAATCACGGAGGAGATGATTCCGAAAGGCGAGACAGTCGCGTTCATCGAGCGGAACTACGTTGTTCCGGGTACGGCCCGCGGCGCCGATTCCAGGCAGACGCTGACGCCATTGGTCATCATCTTCGATGGCAAGGCGCGGCCGTCGAGCCGCTGAGGAAGTGTGCCGCTGCGAGCGCCCGCGGAAACGCAGAAAGGCCCCGTGGACGCTTGTGGCTGCAAGATGCCCATACACGGAGGTAAACCATGCGTCCCAACGACCTCAAGGAAGCTCTGATTAAGTCCTTCGACAGGCTCAGGACAGGCTTGTCGAGCCACGAACGGAATCCACTTGATCAGAGCTTCCTCAAGCACCGAGGCATCGTCGCCGCGGCACTCGCCGCCTTGTTGCTCGTATCCTCGCCCGGCGTCCGGGCACTCACGATCGCCCTCAGCGACGACGACGGCTGGGATGCTATCGGGATCCAAGCCGCCAAGCGGGCGCTGGCGGCCGCCGGTCACACCGTGATCCTCGCCGGCCCGCTCAATGAGCAAAGCGGCAGCAGTGCGGCGATCAACCTGACTGACCTCCGGATTACCAAGCGACGCGACGACGAGGGCGCGCTCGAGTATTCCGTTGCGATCGGCGACGGGACGGAAGGAGCCGAACCGGCGACCAGCGCGCTCGTTGCCATCGACATCGCCCGGCAAAGCACCGGCCGGTTGCCCGACTTGCTGGTGTCCGGCATCAACGTGGGCGCCAATATCGGCGCCGCCACCCAGTTTTCGGGTACGGTCGGTGCCGCCATTGCCGCGCTATCCCCCATGCTCAACGGCGCTGTCCCCGCCATCGCGATCAGCACCGATCCGTTGTGCGGCGAGTCCACACCGGATTGCAAGACAGCGAACGAGGCCCATTTCGCGCAGGTGGCGGACTTTCTCGTTGCCGTCATTGCCCGCCTCGAACGCAAGGCCGGCTCTCTGGAGGGCGAAAAGGGCCTGCTGCCACGGGGGATAGGTCTCAACATCAACTACCCGCCGTTACCCGAGCCCGCCGGCGTCGTCGTTACACGGCAGGGTCGCACGGTCACCTTTGCGGACGATCTGGTGGTGAGCTATGGCGCCGATACGGTCACCATCAACATCGGCTGTCGTGAGCCCTGCGCCGATGTACCGGTCGGAACCACGCTCCGGGGCGGGATCACGAAGATTGTCCCCGACGAAACGCCCGAGGTGCCCGGCGCCGACACCACGTGGTATACGCGAGGGTACATCACCATCGTGCCGATCACGCCCGACTATACGGCTGACGCGCCGAGTGCCTTCTCTCTCGGGATAGATATCAAGGCTGGCCTTGGCAGGCGATAGACGGTGATTTCAACGGGCTCAGCATTTGTAGGTCGGCAATCCTTTGCCGACGAAAACGTTGGCCCAACTGTGCACCGTCGGGAAGGGCGGCTTCGGCGCTCCAATCGCAAACGGTCATCCCAGGACGGCCGTTTGCGATTGGAAGGGGCGTCCTGGCGCTCCCAGGACGGCCGTTTGCGATTGGAAGGGTCGCGACTAAAGCGACCGTTTGCGATTGGAAAGGATTCCCGACCTACTCGCGAGTGCCCGTACAGCAGGTATGAAAATGGTCTAGACGGTGATCCCGACGAGAACGGTTCTTTAAATGTTGGAATGTGAAGACTGACCGCGATAGATGCCTATCCCACATCTTTGGCTTGCCTGCCGAATTGGGCAGCTTTGAAATGTGTAAAATGACCATATTTGACACACATCGGAATCAGGCATGCGAACCAATATCGTCATCGATGACGAGCTAATGAACGAAGCTCTGAAATCCACCGGCCTTTAAAACCAAACGGGAGGTGGTAGAGCTTGGATTCAAGACACTCGTCCGCTTGAAAAACAGGAACAGATCAAAGCGTTCAAAGGAAAGCTCAAATGGGAAGGCGACCTTGACGCTATGAGAACCGACGGGTGATCGTGGTCGATTCCAGCGTCTGGATCGATTATTTCAACGGCAGCGACACGCCCCAAACCGCCATACTCGACGAACTGCTCGCGTGGAACCGCTGGCCATCGGCGGCTTGATTCTAACCGAGGTCTTGCAGGGCTTCCGCAAAGATGGCGATTTCCGAACGGCTAAGCGGCTGCTGATGTCGCTAACCGTCTATGAGTTGCTCGGCACCGAACAGGTACTCAAAAAACGGGGCATCACCATTCGCAAAACCGCCGACGTCATCATCGCTACATTTTGCATAGATAAACGGACACGCCCTGCTGTTTTCCGATCGCGATTTCATTCCGTTTGTCGAGCACTTGGGATTGCGAACGGTCGGGAGATACGGGGTCGAATAGCTGGGGCGTATTGAAGTCGGAAGCAAATAACAAAAGCCTGACCCTTTCACTGCCCGAACGATGGGTTGGATACCTTTTCAACTATGGTTGGCTTCGGCATGGAGCTTAAGCCCGAGGGCGCTAATGACCTTGAGGATGGTATCGAAACCTGGGCTACGTTCGCCGGAGAGAGCCTTGTAGAGGCTTTCCCGAGAAAGTCCCGCATCCCGAGCAACTTGCGCCATACCTTTGGCACGGGCGATGTCGCCAAGGGCCTTTGCGATGAAGGCGGCGTCTCCGTTCGCTTCTTGCAGACAAGCTTCAAGGTAGGCGGCCATTTCCTCTGGGGTTCTGAGGTGTTCAGCAACGTCATAGCGAGTGGTAGTAGTCTTGGCCATAGCAATTACTCCGAAAGATTACGAGCGAGACGCAATGCGGCCTTGATGTCCTTGGCTTGGGTGCTCTTATCACCACCGGCCAAGAGAATGATGAGCTCTCGCCCCCGCTTTTTGAAATAGACCCGGTAACCGGGACCGTAGTTAATCCGCAACTCCGACACACCTTCGCCGACGGGCTCAACGTCGCCAGAGTTACCGGCGGCGAGCCGTTCAATTCTGGCTTGAACACGCGCTCTCGCTTGGATGTTTCGCAGGCCATCGAGCCACTGAGCGAAGACGTCTGTCTTGCGGATTTCGATCATGGGCTAACCGTAGCCGCTCGGCTACATAATGTCAATGGCGCGAGGACACCGCTGCAAGATGCCCAACGTCTAGCTAAGCGGCGCACCGGACAACAGAACCTGAGCAAAGCGCCGGAGCCGAATGTAAAGCAATACCTGTAAACGGCCTGCGTCCCGGCGGGTCGCGCTTTAATGCAAATTAAGCGCTTTGCGGTAAGACGTTCAATAAGAAGATGGCGGCCGCTAGGCGACCGAAGACGTGAACGAGGAGCCCCCGAGAGGAGTGGACCTCGCTGGCCGCATCGATACCGGTTTTCTCCTGAATCCAGTTAAGGAAGCTCTGATTAAGTCCGTCGACAGGCCTGTCCTGAGCTAAGTCGAAAGGCATGAACGGAATCCACTTGTTCAGAGCTTCCTACAGTGAACGCCTGGATGAGTGCCGATCTCCGACATAGTGTAAGCGCCGGATAGATAGGCCCGCGCCAATGCCTCATTCCTGTCCGGATAGCGTTGCCGATAGTCGTCAAGGGGCAGGGCGATAAACCGCCGATGCGCTTTGGAGCCCGGAGTTCTTCGGGCTTTTGTTCTGCCGGTATCGCTCGACGAACGCATTATCGCCCAATAGCAATTGATGGTGGGTCTGATCCAGTGGACTGGGCAGCCCTCTGCCGTCCATTACGAATCGACGGCAGGACTTGATCGCGCTCTTGCGTTCCCGCCCAAACTGGCTGAGCAGCCAACCCGTATCAAGTAGGTGTCCTTCTGAACCAATATCGCCTTATAGCGCCCCTGAAGTCGGTGTCCGACCATCCCATAGTGCTGAAATGTTGGAATGTGAGATCTGACCCCGGTGTGCCCTCCTTCAACGGCATCGACACGCCCCAAACTGCCATACTCGACGAACTGCTCGGCGTGGAACCGCTGGCGATCGGCGACTTGATCCAACCGAGGTCTTGCAAGGATTTCGCCAGGATGGCATTTCCGAACGGCTAAACGGTTGCTGATGTCGCTAACCGTTTATGACTTGCTCGGCACCGGACAGGCGCACAAAAACGTGGAGAATTATCGGGCACTCAGAAAACGGGGCATCACCACCCGCAAAACCGCCGACGTCATCATCGCTACATTCCGCATCGAAAAGGGACACGCCCAGCTGTTTTCCGATCGGGACTTCATTCCGTTTGTCGAGCACCTGGGATTGCGAACCGTCGGGGGATACGGGGTGGAATAGTCGGGGCGTGTTGGAATCGAAAGTAAACAACAAAAGCCTGATCCTTCTGCGTTATTTAGCCATAATGGTAAACCTTATAGGATGTGCCGACGGAGGGAGGCGCATCGCTCGCGATTGATGCGCTTCGTGCCTCAGCACATCCTATGGGCCTAAACTATCGGGACATCATGCTCGTAGAAAAGCGATTAGGTGGGTGAAACCACTATTCGGCATTCTCCTTAGGAAGAAAAGTATGTGGCTATCGCGCGTTCGGAAATGGCGCTACGCATATGTCCATCGGCTGCACTACGCTCCTTCTTCACTAGCCCCATTTCCTGCATCTTTGAGGTGCGTCGGCCAACAAGTTGATAAGTTGTGTCAAGGAGCGCCGAAATCTCACCCGCGCGCATCTGATTTGCTTCATTATGGAGCGTGCTGAGGATATCCAATTCAACGGATTCGAGCATTACATCCTCTTTCAATTGGTTATATTCCTCCTGAAAATCCTGGGCCAGAATCACGACCGCACAAGTGCCATCCTTACATTCAGGGCAACGCCATTTGAATAGTTCAAAACTATCCTGTTTTTCCATAGGAAAACAGGCGCCACACTGATCACATCGAATTGTCTGTTTTTTTGCAAGAAACTCCTGAATTGCTCTACTGAAGTCAAAGCACCGCTGGACGAAATAGTTGCGAAAGTCACGACCAGGCGGGTATCCCCAAGACATTCGGTGCGTTTCAGTAATGCCATAGTACAGTGCATAAACGACAACGGGGGCTCCGTTCTTGTCTCGTGTATCTTTATACTTGGACACAAAGAAATTTGCTTCTAGAGAGCGGAAGAGCGGCTCAAGACTAGGTTGAATAACAAAGTGGCTGGTTGGTGGATTGCTTAGCTCCTTGAAGTACGAGCCACCAATGCTGCCATCCTGTATCTGCTTTCTCACACGCCGGGATTCGCCAATAACGCAGTCCAGGAGTTCCTTCTGGTTGTGTCGATCCAGTTTGTTCTCGAACGGTTCGAGGGCATAGCGGAGCATTCGGTCAAAGTATTGTGAAATGGTTGACTCGAAATATTTTTTAGCAGCGAGCCGAACGGCTGCCTGGGTAATTGGTTGCCCCTTGGAAATACGGTCCAAATAGCATGTATGTAACAGGGCACCCATAAGCCGTGGAACATTAAAGGACACCTGAAACATGAGTTTCATATGTTCCGAGAAGGGTGTAGAGGGGTCGAAGTAGCCTGCTACATCTTCGCCGAATGCATAGAACCTCGTCTTCATAAGGCGTGTCGCATAATCGATTGCCGCCGCTTCCATCTCTTGGACTTCTGTTGCCTCATAGAGCGAGCAGAAGTCTATACAGACGGTATCTACTTTACTGGGGTCGATTTTGCCGTAATACACCCGACCCGGATATCCTGCAATCTTAAGTTTGACGGATTCGTTACTGGCATTATTTAGTGGGGCGAGTACAACATCTACAAAAAGTTTTTGGTCTAGAAAATTGAGCTCAGAGAAGTCATCAAAGAAGACAACAATCCGAGCCATTCGCGCCTCCTCCAAGAGATCCTTGATCTCGTTTAGCAACGCTAAGAAAGGATAAGCTTGGAGAATGACCTCGGAGTACTCCTTGTAGACTTCGGCGTCCTCCAGCGTTTTGTCAAAGTCTGACAGCGTAGCCGATGCCATGAACTTGGCACCAGTAGTCGACACATCTCCCCCTGCTTCAATCTTTGCGTCGCCACCTTGTTCTTTCTTGCGCTGCGACCGCCATTGCCGTGAAATTTTCTGAAGGATTGGGATTTCGTGACTTTCGAGCTTAGTTTCCTTGACTTCCTCAGCCAATTGGCTCAAGGATGCCTGAAGGTCTTTGTATGAACGTCGGACGCCGCGAAAGACTTCCAGAAAGGTCATTTTGCTGCATGTTTTTTCAATCTCTTTAATTAGTTCGGATATGACCGCGCCTAGGAATACTTTTCGCAGAAGGTGTGCGCGACAAATGCCCTGGTCTATGTCATGGACTGAGAAAGCCGTAGGAATCTCCTCCGGTGAAAGGAGTTCATATAGGGCTTTGACATCAACGTATACAGATAAAACATCTCGTGAGTTTCGATACTGCGCTTGAGCCTTTGCGAAAATCGTGCTTTTCCCTGTGCCTTTTCGCCCCAGCAGAAACGTGGTATTGCTAGACAACACAGACCGTAGCACGGCGTCGCCAGGAAGAGGATCAACATAGAGGGCGTCAACCGGGTCATTGCCCAGATCCTTCTGAAAATCCCTCAGCTCAGCCC
This sequence comes from Methylocaldum sp. GT1TLB, assembly GCF_051027445.1. Taxonomy (NCBI): domain Bacteria; kingdom Pseudomonadati; phylum Pseudomonadota; class Gammaproteobacteria; order Methylococcales; family Methylococcaceae; genus Methylocaldum; species Methylocaldum sp. GT1TLB. The sequence goes on along the minus strand of NZ_CP194898.1, from coordinate 2,082,560 downwards.
TTCGGTACTGACGTAGAGACTCAGCAATTCGTGCGAAAATATCTTGTTTCACCATTTATCTCCATCTGCCGAGCCAGAAATAGACACCTCAAATCTCGTAAAACCTTACACCTACTCAGACGAATAAATCTGAATGAGACTGGCGAAAAACTTGCAACTGAAGTCATTAAGCCGTTCAAGAATCCCCGAAACAGAATAGCAAATGCACCCTTCTTTGTTGGGGTGACAGGGGCAATGAGGATATCGGGTGACACAGTCAGGCTTTTATCTTTCGCTTTCAATCGAATTATCCCGTTTCGCCAAAAAGACCTTAACTGGCAGATCAACTAGTACTCAGGCCAATCTTCTTAACGAGTTCGTCAACAGAAACCGCTCCGCTGGTCTCGATCATCAGCGCATCGCGCTGCTCTTCTTCGGTTAATTCATCATGCGCCGCAAGCTGACGGTCTAGTACCGACAGATCGGCTTCAGAGGGGTCGCGGCCCAGCAGGGCGCGGGATTCGATGCGGCTTTTTAAGGTAGCTATCGGTGCCTGGCAGTCGAGGATCAGGAATGATGCGCCGAGCCGTTCGGCCAGTATTCGTTGGCTTTCACGCTGCTCGTGTTTTAGGAACGTGGCGTCGACGATGACGGAGAGGCCGGATTTCAGGATCTCTTCGGCGGTATCCAGCAGATAGCTATAGGTTCTGCGCGTCATGTCCGCGGTGTAGATGCCGGCGTCGAGGGTCGATGCGGTGCTGGCGTGTTCAGCGAAGCCGGCCAGGCGTTTTCGTTCCAGGTCGGAGCGCAGGCGTATGGCCGGGAGGCGTTCGGCGATTTGGCCCGCGATGTGGGATTTGCCGCTGCCGGAAAAACCGTGGGTGATGAGCAATGCCGGTTTTTGAGGCCGGATGAGGCCGGATGCGTAATCGAGATAGCGCCGGTACAGGTCCAATAACTCCTGCTGCTTCGCGGTGTCGCCGGTAGAGGCGCGGGTCAGTTGGGCGATCTTGGCCCGAACCATGGCGCGGTAGACGCGGTAATAATGGAAGAGCGAGAGACCACGGTAGTCTCCGGTAACTTCCAGGTAGCGGTTTAGAAGCCGGAAAGCCAAATCCCGCTTGCCTTTGACTTCCAGATCCATGACCAGAAAGGCCAGCTCACTCATCACATCGATCCAGCGCAAGTCTTCGCTGAATTCGATGCAGTCGAACGGCGTGGGCTCGTCGCCGATGAGCACGATATTGCCGAGGTGGAGGTCGCCGTGGCATTCGCGAACGAAGCCGGCGGCTTTTCGGGCGAGCATGGTCTCCCGGCAGCGCGAATACGCCTCGGACGTCCAGGCGCGCACGGCTTCCAGCTTGGCGACGTCGACCGGATCGTCCTGCAAGGGCTCGATGTGGGTGAAATTATGTTCGGCGGCGTCGTAGATGTGTTCCGGGAGTCCGTGGGCGTCTTCGATGGTGCTGCGATTTACGCTTGCGTGGAATCGGGCCAGCGTCTCGGCCAGTTTGTCCATGTGTTCGGCCGACAGGCGATCGTCCTGACACAGACGATCGAATAGTGCCGCTTCGTCGAAGCGGCGCATCTTGATGGCGAACTCGATGGGGGCGCCGCTGCCGCCGATTCGCGGGTTTTGGGGATCTCCGGCGATGGGGACGACGACCAGATACAAGTCCGGGGCGAGCCGGCGATTGAGGCGGAGTTCCTCTTCGCAAAACCGGCGGCGCTTGTCCAGGGTGGTGAAGTCGAGGAAGCCGAAATCCACCGGCTTTTTGATTTTGTAGGCGTGTGGAGCGGTCAGCAAAACCCAGGAGATATGGGTCTCCCGGATTTCGATGGCGTTCGTGGGATGATCGTAGGCGGCGGGATTCCGCAGCGCCGAGATCAGTTCGGGATAGCGGGCGTCATCCATGCGGTTCCATCCGTAAACGGCCGTTGATCACTCTGAGTTGTCGTTCGCCCTGAAGGAGCGCTTCCAGTTCCGCCCCGGCCATCGCCTTGCGCCAGCCCTGAAGCAGTTTCGATTGCTCCGGGTCATCCATCAGTTGTTCCAGGTCCTTGCGGCCCGCGAGTACAGCCGGGTTCAGGGTGTGCTGGGCGGCCCGAAGACGCACCACCGCGGTCAATACGTCGAGCAACGCTTCCTGTTCGGGCGTCTTTTTGGCCTGCCGCGGCCTGAGAGAAACCGCCGGCGGCGGACGATGTTTCGCCTCGTCGATGATCCGGCACAATTGGCTGCCGTAACGCTTGAGCGTCCGTTCCTCCAGTCCCCGGATCAGCTTGAACTTGTCGGCATTCGTCGGCTGAAGCCGTGCGAGATCGAACAAAACCTCGTCCTTGACCAGCCAGCTGCGTGGAATGTCCTGCTGGCGCGCATTGTCCTCGCGCCAGGCCGCGAGCGCCTGCAACACGGCGAGCTGGGACGCATTCAGCTGATAATGTCCGCTGATACGCTGCCAGGCTTGATCGGACGCATTCTCGTAAAGCTTCGGATCGAGCAGGGCGCCGAAATCGCCTTCCGGCCAGTCCAGGCGGCCCAAGGCTTCCAGTCGCTGGCACAGTTTCAGGTAAGCGGTTCCGAGATGGATGACGTCGTCGGCCGCATAGCGCAATTGCGCATCGGCCAGGGGCCGGAGCGACCAGTCGGTGCGCGCATGTCCTTTGCCCAAGGTTATTCCGAGCAGTTCCGAAATCAGTCCGGCATAGCTGATTTGTTCGGGCAAGCCGATCAGGGGAGCCGCGATCTGGGTATCGAAGATCGGTGTCGGCAAACGTCCCCACAAATGAAAGAAGATTTCCAAATCCTGTCGCCCGGCATGAAAAACCTTGGTGATGGCGGGATCGAACAGTAAATCCGCTACCGGCTCCAAGGATTCGAGCGCGAGCGGATCGATGCAGGCGACCTTGTCGGCGGTCGCGATCTGGAGCAGGCAGAATTTGGGAAAGTAGGTTTTCTCGCGCAGGAACTCGGTGTCCACGGCGAGCCATGAAGAGTTCTTGACGGCACGGCAGAAATCTTGGAGTTGGCTGGGCGAATCGATATAGCTGATTTGGGAGAGAGGCGTCATGTCGAAGAGAGTGCTTTTTCGAGTCATAAAGTTATTATATGGCTTAGGGACGAAGAATACGCTCCCGCCGATGATCCGAGGTGGCGCATGAAGGTATTGGTGAGTGTAAAGCGCGTGGTGGATTACAACGTGCGCATCCAGGTGAAGCCGGACGGCTCGGGCGTCATGCTGGATGGGGTGAAGATGAGCATGAATCCCTTCGACGAGATCGCCCTGGAAGAGGCGATTCGCCTTAAGGAGGCCGGCAAGGCGACGCAAATCGTGGCCGTTTCGATCGGGCCGCAGGCGGTCCAGGAGCAGCTGCGGAGCGCTTTGGCGCTCGGTGTGGACCGGGCGATTCATATACCCCTGGATGCAGCGCCTCAACCCGTCAATGCCGCACGCGCCCTGGCCGGGCTTGCCCGGCGCGAAAATCCCGATTTGATCCTCATGGGCAAGCAGGCCATCGACGACGACTGCAACCAGACTCCGCAGATGCTGGCGGCTCTGCTCGGCTGGCCCCAAGCGACCTTTGCTTCCAAAATCGAGTTGAATGACAAGTCCGCCACCGTCGCCCGCGAGGTGGATGCCGGGCTCGAATATCTGTCCGTCGACCTTCCCGCGGTGATTTCCGCCGATCTTCGCCTCAATATTCCCCGTTATCCCAAGTTGCCGGATATCATGAAGGCGCGCCGCCTGCCGATCGAAACGGTTACGCCGGAAGACCTGGGCGTCGAGTTCGTACCGGAGGCCAGGCTGCTCAAAGTCGCGCCGCCACCAAAGCGCCAGGCCGGCCGGAAAGTGGCTTCGGTCGACGAGCTGGTGGCGGCGCTGCGCGAGCGAGGGCTGTTGTCATGAGCAAGGTATTGGTTATTGCCGAGCACGACGGCGAAACCTTGAATCTTTCGACTTCGAGAACCGTGGCCTGCGCGCTGGCTCTCGGACCTGAGGCGGTCGATGTGGCGGTGTTCGCCGAGGCGGAGAACAAACCTGCTGAAGCCGCGGCCCGGCTGAATGGCGTGACCCGGGTGTTGCTGGTCGAACATGCCGCCAACCGTAACCCAGTGGCGGCGGTTCTGGCGCCGCAAGTTTCCGCGCTGGCCAAGGACTACACCCATGTGCTGGCGCCGGCGACCACCTTCGGCAAGGATGTTCTGCCACGCGCGGCGGCGCTGCTCGGTGTTCCGCAAGTCAGCGACATCATGCGGGTGCTCGGCCGAAATGTCTTCGAGCGGCCGATTTATGCCGGCAACGCGCTGGAAACGATCGAAACGCCGCCGGGCATCGTCGTCGCGACCGTGCGTACGGCTTCGTTCAAGGCGGTTGCCGAGACAGGATCGGCGCCTGTGGAAAAAATCAGCCTCGATTTCGACTGCCCGACCCACACGCGTTTTCTCCGGGTCGAAGGTTCGTCCGGCGGCGGGCGTCCCGATCTCCAGTCGGCCCGCGTGGTGGTGTCCGGCGGGCGCGGCCTGGCAAGCAAGGAAAACTTCGACTTGATCTACGCCCTGGCGGATCGGCTGGGCGCGGCGGTCAGCGCTTCCCGCGCGGCGGTGGATGCCGGATTCGTTCCGAACGACTTGCAGGTGGGGCAGACCGGCAAGATCATCGCGCCGGAGCTTTATCTCGCCTTCGGTATTTCGGGCGCGATACAGCATCTGGCGGGAATCAAGGATGCGGGGACCATCGTCGCCGTCAATAAGGACCCCGATGCGCCAATCTTCGAAGTGGCGGATATCGGCCTGGTGGGCGACTTGTTCGAGGTGCTGCCGGCATTGGCCGATGCTCTGCCCAAGGATAAATCGTGAATCGGGAGAGTCTGGAGTTCGATGTCGTCATCGTGGGGGCCGGCCCCGCGGGACTGTCCGCCGCCTGCCGATTGATGCAGCTGGCCAATGAAGCCGGAAAGTCGCTCCGGGTCTGCGTCGTCGAAAAGGGTGCGGAGGTCGGCGCCCACATCATTTCCGGCGCCGTGTTCGAGCCGACCGCCCTGAACGAACTTTTCCCGGACTGGAAAGGGCAGGGCGCGCCCGTCACCGTGGCCGTCGAACACGATGAATTGCATTACCTCCTTAGCGAAAAGCGCTCGTTCAAAGCGCCCGGCTTTCTGATGCCGAAGCCGATGCGTAACGAGGGCAATTACGTGATCAGCCTGGGCCGCTTGTGCCGATGGCTGGCGGAACGGGCCGAAGCCCTTGGAGCGGAGATATTCACCGGATTTGCCGCGGCCGATGTGCTTTATGACGATAAAGGCGCGGTAGCCGGCGTCGTCACGGGCGACATGGGCATTGCCAGGGACGGTTCGAAGAAGCCGAACTATCAGCCGGGCGTGGAGCTGCGAGCGCCCTACACGATTTTTGCCGAAGGCTGCCGCGGGCATTTGGGCAAGCGGCTGATGGAGCGCTTCGAATTGCGGCGGGACGTCGATCCGCAGCATTACGGCATCGGCATCAAGGAAATCTGGCGCATCGATCCGTCGCGTCATCGGCCCGGATGGGTCGTTCACACCTTAGGCTGGCCTTTGGACAACGAAACCGAAGGTGGCGGCTTCGTTTACCACGGCGAGGACGGATTGGTTTCGCTCGGTTTGATTGTGGCCTTGAATTACCGTAATCCTTATTTGAATCCTTTCAGCGAAATGCAGCGTTGGAAGCACCATCCGGTGGTGCGCCGGTTCCTCGAAGGCGGAACCCGGATCGGCTACGGCGCCCGCGCGGTGAACAAGGGCGGCTGGCAGTCGGTGCCGAAGCTGTCTTTTCCGGGCGGCGTGATGGCGGGTTGCGATGCCGGTTTTCTCAACCCGGTGAAGATCAAGGGCAATCATACCGCCATGAAGACCGGCATGCTGGCGGCGGAGGCGGTGTTCGAGGCGCTGGAAACGGGCGGAATTCCGGATATGGGCGGCCGTTATCGCCAATCGTGGGTCGATCAGGAGCTGTTCCGGGGCCGGAACTTCGGTCCCGCGCTCGCGAAATTCGGAACGCTCGTTGGAAGCGCGTTCATTTGGATGGACCAGAATATTTTTCGCGGAAAGCTGCTGTTTACCCTGCACAACCGCTTGCCGGATCACGCCTCGTTGGATCGAGCCGCGGACAGCCGTGAGATCGATTATTCGAAGCCCGACGGCGTGCTGAGCTTCGATAGACTATCCTCGGTCTATCTCTCCAACACCAATCACGAGGAAGACCAGCCCTGCCATCTCGTTCTGACCGATCCGGCCATCCCGATCGAGCGGAATCTGCCACTGTACGACGAGCCGGCGCAGCGTTATTGCCCGGCGGCGGTTTATGAAATCGTGGAGGCGCCGGGACAGCCGGCCCGATTCCAGATCAACGCGCAGAACTGCGTTCACTGCAAAGTATGCGACATCAAGGATCCGGCACAGAACATCAACTGGGTGCCTCCAGAAGGGGGCGGGGGACCGAACTACGTAAACATGTGAAAGCAAGGTCGTTCTGTGTGTCGAAGTCGGGAGAGTTATAGGGTAGCAGGACGCTGTTGAATAAAATCTTGGTACCGGCTGTTCTCCAAGCCTGGCTAAATCGCGAACGCACGCTTCTGATCGAAAGTTGCAAATATGTCCGGGTGGCGGATACTCAGCTGTTAAACTAGATTACCGGGAAGTAAAGTTTGATTGACTTTCGCTCCAAATCTTGGCAAACGTCAGAAAGTTTTACAAATGTACCAAAATTGTTGCGCATGCGATCAAAAGTTGCCAAGAAATCAATTTATTAGGGTGATCGGCGCGTAAGTTGCATTAGAGTTTTTAACAATCGGAAATTTGCACTAACAATGGCTAAAGATATGCTTCATGAAGACCAGTCTGAGTTGCGGTCATCAACGCAGCAAAAGGAAATTGATCAAACGCGGCGCAATTTAACGAGAATTGGTCTGACCACGCCTGTCCTGATGAGCTTTTCTGGTTATTCGCCGTTGGCTAATGCTTGTGCTACTCCATCCCGGCATGCATCTGGAAACACCAGTCCCCAAACAGAGGAGCCGGTTTATTCCTGCAATGGAAAACCGCCTTCCTATTTGGTTATGTGTGCTTCGTTCGGTTCATGGCCTCTAGGTGGATTGGATGCACCGCAACTGCAGATACAAGACGGCAGTGGAAATCCGATCGGCTGTACCGGGGGCGGTGTCCCTTCGTTTGACACATTTTTTTCATCGGACTCGAATCCTCCCGCTTCAAAGATATCCAGTTTTGGTACAACCGTGGATGTGTATGTTGGCGCCACTACTACTTTTATACCAGTTTTACCAACAAACGGTGCCGGGACTGTAGATCAAACTCGGCTTGCGTCTGTATGGGAACTTTTGGCGTTTCCGGAAAAGCAGCCCGATCCGCAAGCCGCCCAGTTCGCCCAATTCATTATTGCGGCGATTTATAACGCAAATGCCGATTCGAAGTATCCAGTTTCGGTAGATCAAGCAAAAGAGATGTTTGCGAAAGGTCCTTTAACGGAGTATCAGCCCACGAATGGTGTTAAATGGGGAGTAACGGAAATCATTTTTTATCTACAAAGCACCATGGGGTTTGTCTAAGGATTAGATGGGTTTGGTATAAACTGCTTTTAATCTTCATGACCTTACGCGTGGTCACTCTTTGTTCGGCGGTCCGCCTGAAGATGTCGCCGCTTTGGCAGGACGAATGCGTGGTATTCGATGCAGCCAGCTGTAACACTTACGCAGTGCCGAAATTGAGTGCTCAGATTCTAGAAATGCTGCAGGCTGAGAAGGCGCTTAAGACTTCAACCATTCTTGCCAGAATAAACGCAAAAGGTGATCTCGACGAACAGGAGTTGATTCGAGTTCTTGACATCACATTAGAAGAATTTCAGCGTCTTGGCCTAATTGAAATAATTGCCAGTTGAGCTCTTTTAACTCCTTCGACGAGACCCTGTCCGCGCAATTTTCGGACAAGGGCGTAACTCTAGAACTTGCTCCGTTTGTTGTCCGAATCTATACCGATATTCCTAGCGTTTTAGCCGGCTTACAGCTTTACTACAGCGAGTACCCGGTACCAGATTCAAGCGCGTTTGCAGATTTCCACGTATCGTTGCGGCGACCTCGATCGGCGTATCGCTGGTTCCGCCCTCAGGTCAGCTTTGAATTCGACGGCACGGTTCCATTTAAGCCTTTGCCTTACGAGCAAGCTTATCCCATGTTCGAATGGGGGCTTAATTGGTGTATAGCGAACCATTGCCATCGGTTTCTGATGATTCATGCAGCGGTCGTTGAGCGGGAGGGATGTGCGGCAATTTTGGCGGCTCCCCCGGGTTCGGGCAAGAGTACACTCTGCGCCGCTTTGGTCAGTCGCGGATGGAGGCTGCTTTCCGATGAATTGGCTCTTATCGATCCGGCAACGCTTCGGATAACGCCTATTCCCCGCCCGATCGGGCTCAAGAATGATTCGATCGAAATTATCCGCCATTTCAATCCTTCGGCAGTGATTGGGCCGGTAGTAAAAGATACCCGCAAAGGGACAGTAACTCACATGAAAGCGCCGGTCGGCAGCATTCTCCGTTCTCGCGAAACGGCTTGTCCTGCGTGGGTCATCTTTCCTCGTTACGAGCGCGATGCTGCCGTTCGGTTGCGGCCTCACTCCAAGGCTCGGACAGTCGTGCGTCTCGCCGAAAACTCATTTAATTACACCTTACTGGGTGCAATAGGCTTTGATGCTTTGATAGGCACAGTCGATCAGGCTGAATGTTATGAATTTACCTATAGTAAGCTGGATGATGCCATCTCGATATTTGCTGATTTGAAGGCGCCTCCGCTATGTCAGGCCCGATGAATGTCGCCGCCGCCAAGGCGCTGACACGCACCGAGACTCTAATCGATTGTTCTCTCGGCGACTGGGACATCGTTATCCGCCAGTGCAGGGCGGCAAAGGTACTCGCCAAGTTAGCGGCCCGACTCGAAGACCATGGCTTGCTCGATCTAATCCCGGAGGCCCCCCGCAGACATCTGATCTCTGCGCACCTGGTTGCACGCCGGCAAAACCAGGCCGTGGAAATCGAGGTCGAGCAAATCCGAAAGGCCCTGGCTAGAACTCAGGCTCCAATCGTCCTGCTCAAGGGGGCGGCCTACGCAATGGCCGGCCTACCGGCAGCACGGGGGCGTGTGTTTGCTGACATCGACATACTGGTGCCGCGCGAGCGATTGGCCGATGTCGAAGCGGCGCTGATGCTGCATGGCTGGATAAGCACGCATCATGATGCTTATGACCAGCGCTACTATCGCCAATGGATGCACGAAATCCCACCGATGCAGCACATTAAGCGTGGTACGGTTATCGATGTACATCATGCTATTACACCGATTACTTCCAGGATTCGGGCCGATTCGAAAAAAATGCTCGCTGCGGCAGCGCCGTTGCCGGGACATGACAGGCTGTTTGTGCTTGCGCCCGAAGATATGGTGCTGCACAGTGCTACTCATCTTTTTTTGGAAGGCGAACTGGATTCGGGATTTAGAGACCTCGCCGATATCGATACCCTGCTTACGCACTTCGCAGCCGCTGACGACAGCTTTTGGGAGCGTCTGATGGAACGAGCCGTGGAGGTCGGTCTTGCCAGGCCTTTGTTTTACGCTTTTCGTTATACGGAGAAGATACTGGGGACGCGAATTCCTCCGCGGATTCAGGCCAAGGCTGCGGTGGGATCGCCGGCGCGGCCATTGCTCAGCCTGATGGATGCGCTGTTCTTACGGGCGCTTCGGCCGAAGCATTCCACAGTCGCCGACCGTTTCACGGGGATTGCCCGGTGGATGCTTTATGTTCGGGGCCATTGGCTGCGCATGCCTTTGCCTCTGCTCGTTTATCATCTCGCTCGTAAGGCATTGGCGGTTGAACAGTCCGGGTGAAACGAGGGCTCGATGCGAGCTTGCTGGTGCTCCGGAGGCATCCTAGAGCGTTTTTCATCCCGGTGTACGGCTTCGTGTCGGGCGGGAAGAACGTAGGTCGGCAATCCCTTGCCGACTTATCGGCTCGGCAAAGGATTTTGTCGGAAGGGTCGCGACTAAAGCGACCGTTTGCGATTGGGAAGGGATTGCCGACCTACCTATCGGGCTCTCTGACACCGAATCGGAAAATGCTCTAAAGGCGGGAGACGTAGTCGACTACCAACCCGAAAAATACCGCCGCGCCGAACCAATGATTGTTCAGAAATGCTTTGAAGCAGCCGGCGGGATCGCGCTCCCGGATCAGATACTGTTGGTAGGCGGCCAGCCCGGCGGCGACCAAGAGACCGAGAAAATAGGCTATTCCAAGCCCGGATTGCCTTCCCACCGAATAAAGAATCAGCAGCACGAAGACCTGAAGCATTCCGATCAGCACCCGATCCATGTCGCCGAACAGAATGGCGGTGGATTTGACGCCGATCTTGAGATCGTCCTCCCGATCCACCATGGCGTACATCGTGTCGTAAACCAAGGCCCACAGGATGGTGGCGAAGTAAAGTTCCCAGCCGACCCACGGAATGCCGCCCGTCTGGGCCGCGAAAGTCATGGGCACCGCCCAGCCGAAGGCGAGTCCCAGATAGGCTTGCGGAAGATAGGTGTAGCGCTTCATGAACGGATAGGACGCGGCGAGAAAAGCGCCGGGGACCGACAGCGCGATTGTGAGCGGGTTGGTGAGTAGAACCAGGCCGAACGATACCAGGCACAGCACGACGAACAGCCAAAGCGCTTCCTTGGGTGTCACCAGTCCGGCGGCGATCGGACGTAATTTGGTGCGTTTGACGTGGGGGTCGAAGTCGCGGTCGGCGTAGTCATTGATCACGCAGCCCGCCGCCCGCATCAGCACGACGCCGGTGACGATGACGAAGCTCACCAGGACGTCGGGTTTGCCGTTTCCGGCAATCAATAGCGCCCACAGGGCCGGCCAAAGCAGAAGGAAGATGCCGATGGGCTTGTCCAGACGCATCAATCGCCAGTAAAGCTCGAGACGACGGCTGGACAGCCGGAAGGTCGGTTGGTCGATCATAGGCTTGCTTCTCGCTTCAACAGAGAAGGTAGAAAAAACTCGGCTACTAACAGGTTTCCGTGCGCGACGGCGTACAGCGAGCGCCGACCCCAGATTCGGTCGGACGATTCGGCGAAGTCAAGAGCTTTGGAACGTTCCGGTAGCCATTTCGCCCTTTCGACGACGGCCAATTCCAGCCCCAGCCGCTTCAGGTTCGGGTCGGAGAAAAGAATCTCTCCCAGCGGGCGGTTGCCCAAAGAAGCCAGATGGCGCTGAGCGCCGCGGAGAATACTTGCCGGTATGATGCTGCGCGCCACGACCAGGGGCTGTTCGCCGCATTGAAGAGCCACCTCGCGTACCAACGCGACCCGCGAAGGTCTAAGTCTCAGCGCTCTCGATTCGTCGGCAAACGGCCTCAGCCAGTCCTGCTGCAGCACCCGGAGGCGAAAATCGCCGCCGCAAAGGCCGCGAACCCGGCGGGTCAGCGAGCCGGCTTCGAAAAGCCATGGATGGAGCCCTTCGGGGATCTGGCTGCGCTGACTGCTTCCAAGTTGAAACCAGTCCGGTGCTCGGCGGAAAAGTTGGCTGCGTGTCGTCAATGGTCGGTCTCGAGAATAAACCGCGAATTTTAGCAGAGCGCGTGAGTTTTCCTGACCGGCCGGATACATTCATCTGCAAGGAATTGCCTAGCTGCGCCTCTGTTCCGGCGGTTCGGTCGGAGCGGCCGCTTCGGTCGGACAAATCGCTATCTCTATCTCTTCCTTGAACCGCGCATGTGGAGAACATTGTCCACGAAGGTTCCGTCGTCGACTTCCTTCATGAATCGCTCGGCAACATCGACGATCGCTTTGCCAACGTAAGCGTACTGTCTCGAAAACGGCGGCCAGAAATCCCCCAGGCCGATCGCGTCGTTAATGACCAAAACCTGTCCATCGCACGATGCGCCGGCACCGATTCCCACGGTGGGCACCTTGATCGACTGCGTGATGGTCTTCGCCAGGGTTGCCGGTATGTGCTCCAGAACCACCAAGAACGCGCCCGCTTCCGCGATGTCGATCGCTTCGCTCAAGATGCGTTCCGCGTCGCTTTTCTTGCCTCCGACCTGTCGGAAGTCGGAAGCCGTCTGGGGCGTCAATCCGGTATGGCCGACCACGTCGATTCCGTTGGCAACGAGATGAGCGATCACGTCGTACTTCGGACCTTCCAGCTTGATGCTGTCGGCGCCGGCGTCCAGCAGCAGTTTGGCGTTATTCAGGGCCGTGGCCGGATCGCGATCGCTGTTGTATGGAAGATCGCCGATGATATGCGTATTCGGCGCGCCGCGGCGGACGGCGCCGATATGGTATTGCATGTGCTCGATGGTGACATGGCGCGTGCTGTCGAAGCCCATTTCCACCATCCCCACCGTGTCTCCGACCAGGATGACCGGAATCCCCGCTTTTTCGAGAGAGCGGGCTACGGGGGCGGTGTAAGCCGTCAGCATCGGGATCGGCTTTACCGACTTCATTTGTCTCAAGGACTCTGCGTTGAGTTTCATGGCTTTCATCTCCGGTGTGTCGGATTCGTATCTGGCGTCGCAAGCGTTTCGTCAGGGTGCTTAGAGCCTATCCCGGTAGGTCCCAGAACCCTTCGACTCGGCTCAGGACAGACCCTTCGACAAGCCTGTCCTGAGCTAAGTCGAAGGGCTCAGGGCGAACGGCCTGGATAGGCTCTTATCTCGTTGGTCGATTTTCCCTCAAGGCGGGGATAAGATGGGGTTTCGCCACGGCGTATCCGCTTCGGAAGAATGTAATGGCATCTCGAAAAACGTCGATACCCCGTACGGGTAGTCATTCAAGCCCCGGCATATTGCACCGAATGACCGACCCAGCGCCGGATAAGGCGTTCGGCGCGGTCGGGATAATCCCGCAGCAGAATGGCGGCCGTTTGAGCAACGGCATCCAAGAGGTGTCCGTCGCGCGACAAGTCGGCGATGCGGAACTGGACCTGGCCGGTCTGCCGGGTTCCCAGGAGTTCTCCCGGTCCTCGCAATTCCAGGTCTTTTTCGGCGATGACGAAGCCGTCATCGGAGTCCCGCAGGATCCCCAAGCGTTGTTTGGCGGTTTCCGACAGAGGCGGCTGGTACAGCAAGACGCAATGCGCCTCGCCGGGACCGCGTCCCACCCTCCCGCGCAATTGGTGCAGCTGGGCCAGTCCCAAGCGCTCGGCGTTCTCGATGATCATCAGGCTGGCGTTCGGGACGTCCACGCCGACTTCGATGACGGTGGTGGCCACCAGCAAATCGAAATGCCCTTCCTTGAAGGCTGACATGACGGCTTCCTTTTCGGCGGGTTTCAAACGCCCGTGTATCAGCGCGACGCGAACATCCGGAAGCGCTTCGGCGAGCACGACGGCGGTTTTTTCCGCTGCTTCGCATTGCAATGCCTCGGATTCCTCGATCAGCGTGCAAACCCAGTACACCTGTCTTCCTTTGGACGCCCAGTCGGTGATGCGGGCGATGATTTCAGCCCGGCGACTGGTCGGAATGACCACGGTCTTGACGGGAGTCCGTCCGGGCGGACGCTCGTCGATGACCGATAGATCGAGATCGGCATACCCGAGCATCGCCAAGGTTCTCGGAATCGGTGTGGCGGTCATGATGAGTTGGTGCGGATACAAGCCATCATGCAGACCTTTTTCGCGGAGCGCCAGCCGTTGATGGACGCCGAATCGGTGCTGTTCGTCGATGATGACGATCCCCAGGCGATGAAATGCCACCTGTTCCTGAAATAGGGCGTGGGTGCCGATGACGATGCCGGCTGCGCCGCGACCGATGGCGTCGAGCTTGGCTTTCCGGGCTTCGCCCTTGAGGCGTCCGGACAAGAAGGCGATCTGTATGCCGAAGGGTTCGAGCCACTGCCGAAAACTTCGGAAATGCTGCTCGGCCAAAAGTTCGGTAGGAGCCATGATGCCGACCTGGTAGTTGGACGACAGCGCGGTCAGCGCGGCATGGGCAGCCACCACCGTCTTGCCCGATCCCACGTCGCCTTGGACCAAGCGCATCATGGGACGGTTACCGGATAAATCGGCTTCGATCTCGGCAATCACGCGCTTTTGGGCGGCGGTTAGAGAGAACGGCAGGCTGCGCAGAAACCGGTCCGCCGCCTCCCGATTGATCGCCATAACCGGGGCTCGATGAGCCTGCATCTTGGCCCGGAAGCGCCCGAGGCTCAGATGATGGCTAAGCAGCTCTTCGAAGGCGAGGCGCGAACGGGCGGCGGCGAGTTGCGGCGAAGTTTCGTTGTAGCCGGCGGGCGGCTGATGCAGAAGCCGAAGCGCGTCCATGAGTCGCAACCGGTTCGCCGAAGGGATCAAGGGCTCGGGCAATAAGTCGGGAAGCCGGGTTTCGTCGGCCATGGACAGTGCTTGTGCGGCCAGCCGGCGAATGGCTTTCTGATGGATGCCTTCGGTCAAGGGATAAACCGGCGTCAGCGCGCGCTCGGGAACATCGGTCTCCGTATCGTCGATGAGTTTGTAATCGGGATGGGTCATTTCCAGACCGGCATAACCCGTCCGCACTTCGCCGTAACAGCTCAGCCGCCTGCCGCGGGTTAGCTGCTCGCGCTGTTTCGCCGTGTAATGGAAGAACCGCAGATCGAGAAAGCCTGTGCCGTCGCCGATCCGAACAATCAGCGAGCGACGGCCCTTTGGGAGGATTTCCGCGAGTTCGATCCGGCCTTCCACCAGCGCATGACCGCCGGGTTTCAGATGTCCGATAGCGGTGACGGACGTCCGATCCTCATAACGCAGCGGCAGATGGAAAAGCAAGTCGCTGACGGTCGAAATGCCCAGCTTTTCCAGCCGTTTGAGGGTTTGCGCTCCCGCCCCCCTGAGGGTGGCGACCAGAAGCTCGTCGAGAGAACGGTTTTGCGAAGCCAAATAGTCGCGGGACGCCTATTTCGCCAAAACCATGATCGCGTCCATTTCGACTCCGGCGCCACGCGGCAGGGAGGCCACGCCGATGGCGGCGCGGGCAGGATAGGGCTCGGCGAAATATTCGGCCATGATTTCGTTCACCAGCGGAAAATGGGCGAGATCGGTCAGGAAGACATTCAGTTTGACGACATCCCGAAGGCTGCCTCCGGCCGCCTCGGCCACGGCCTTGAGGTTGTCGAACACGCGGCGGATCTGCACGTCCATGCCGCCTTCGACCAGCGTCATGGTGGCGGGGTCCAGCGGAATCTGGCCGGACAGATAAACCGTGTCGCCGACTTTTACGGCCTGGGAGTAGGTGCCGATCGCTTTGGGAGCCTGGTCAGTCTGAATAATTTGTTTTGCCATGGTTCTGTTTCTTTCTGAGTTCGGACTTTACGCGGGAAATTTTCAAAACGACCGATAATTTTCGCAGTTCTCGCATGACCGAGGCGAGATGGACGCGGTCCTTGACCATCAAGGTAATGATGTCGGTGGAAATCTGGCTGTCCTGATTGGAGATCTGGACGTTTTCGATGTTGGCGCGCATGCGGGAGATGGTGGAGGCGACTTTAGCCAGGGTACCGACCTGGTTCATCAGTTCCAGACGGATGACCGCCGGGAAATCGCCGCTGGCTTGTTTGTCCCAGTCCACGTCCAGCCAGTTCATGTGTTTTTTTCTGAGCTCCGAGACGTTCTTGCACTCGGTGAGGTGAACGACGATCCCCTTGCCGGGATTGAAGAATCCGACGATGGGGTCGCCCGGTATCGGGCGGCAGCACTTGGCGAGGTTGACCACCATGCCTTCTGTGCCTTTGATGATCAGAGGCGACAGTGCTGGCAGGTTTTCCTGGTTGGCTGTAGTCTCCGACGTGGCGTCGGCTTGCGCCATTTGGCGGACGACCAGGAAAGGCAAACGGTTGCCGAGCCCGATATCTTCCAGCAAGGCTTCGAGAGACGGCAATTCGAGCGCCTTCAGCAAATCGTCGATCCGCTCCCGCGGAATATCCTCGAAACGTATGTTTTGGGCATCGAATTCCTTTTCCAGCAAACGTTTTCCGAGGGCGACCGCCTCCTGTTTCTTGAAATTCCTGAGATAGCTGCGAATGGCCGCGCGCGCTTTGGCGGTGACGACGAAATTGAGCCACAGCGGATTGGGGCGGGCCCAGGGCGCCGTGATGATCTCGACGGTCTGGCCGTTCTCGAGAACGGTTTGCAGCGGCGCGAGTACCCGGTCGATTCGGGCCGAGACGCAAGTATTGCCGATATCGGTGTGCACGGCGTAAGCGAAGTCGACGATGGTGGCTCCGCGCGGAAGCTTGGTGATCTTGCCCTTGGGGGTGAAGACGTAAACTTCCTGCTGAAACAGGTCGACCTTCAAATTGTCCAGGAATTCCATCGAGTCGCCGGCGCTCTTCTGGATTTCCAGAAGATCTCTCAGCCACTCGTGGGCACGGGTCTGGCTGGTCGAAATCTGTTCATGCTCGCTCTTGTACAGCCAGTGTGCCGCGATGCCGGATTCAGCCAGATGGTGCATGGCGCGGGTGCGGATCTGAATTTCCAGCGGCTGGCCGTAAGGCCCGACCAGCACGGTGTGCAGCGACTGATAGCCGTTGGCCTTGGGCACGGCGATGTAATCCTTGAAGCGGCCAGGCACCGGCTTATAGAGGTTGTGAACTATCCCTAAGGCACGGTAACAATCGTCCACCTCATCTGCGATGATGCGGAAGGCGTAAACGTCGTAGACGCCGGAAAAGGAGACATGCTTGATTCGCATCTTTTGATAGAGACTATAAAGATGCTTCTCCCGTCCGATTACTTCGCAGTTGACCAGCCCGGCGTCCTGCAGTCGTTTCGTGATGGCCGACTCGATGATCGCCACCACCTCCTTGCGGTTGCCGCGAGCTTTCTTTACCGACTGTTCCAGCACGCGGTAACGTACCGGATACATGGCGGAGAACCCCAGTTCTTCCAATTCCAGCCGCATCTCGTTCATGCCCAGGCGGTTGGCAATGGGTGCGTAGATGTCTAGGGTCTCGCGGGCGATGCGCCGGCGCCGCGTCGGAGACATTATCCCTAAGGTGCGCATGTTGTGAAGCCGATCCGCCAGTTTGACCATGATCACGCGGAGGTCCTTGACCATCGCGAGCACCATCTTTCGGACATTCTGGGCCTGCGCCTCGGCCCTCGATTTGCAGTCGAGCTGGGTCAGCTTGCTGACGCCGTCGACCAGTTCGGCGACTTCGTCTCCGAATTGTTCTCGCAGTTGCTCCTTGGTGACGGAGGTGTCTTCGATGACGTCGTGCAGAATGGCCGCCATGATGCCTTTTGCGTCCATGCGCATCTCGGCGAGGATGATGGCGACCGAAAGGGGATGGCACACATACGGTTCGCCGGTCAGTCGGAATTGGCCCTCATGCGCGGAAAGGGCAAGCTGATAGGCGCGATAAATTTCCTCGACCTGCGCTCCGTCGAGATAGGCCGAGACTATGCTGCACAGCCTGCGAATGAGCTTTTCATTCGGCAGTTCGGTCACTTCTTTGGGAAGAAGCTGGTTCATGGCAGCCCGCGCTCTTGTATCGGCTCTTCGGCGTTTGAGGTACCGATTCGCCTTACTCGAAATCGTCCTCTTCAAGGTTGCCCATGCCTGCGCCATGCGGATTGGGTACCGGCGGACGCTCGATGGCGAACCGCTCCTGTTTCGCGGCCGCAGTGAGATATTCGCGAGTGATCAAGCCCTGTGCAATTTCCCGAAGCGCCACGACGGTCGATTTATCGTTTTCCCACGGCACCTTGGCATCGTCCGGATGGCGGGACAATTGGCGGGCTCTCTTGGTTGCCAGCAAAACCAACTGAAAACGATTGTCGACGTGTTCCAGACAGTCTTCGACGGTTACTCTTGCCATGTTTGCTGTATCCTCGATTTAGAGTCGTTTTGAATGAAAAATTTAATAAAAACAAATAGTTTATGGAACCCTTTTACCCTAAAAGCAAGGTTCTTGTACAGAACACCCGCTTTTCAAAGCGGAATCCGATCCATCGGGCGTTTTGGTCGAAGGATTCTTAATCCAGACCGCCAACGCGGCTGGAAGGTTCAGATCGCCCAAAAAACAAGGCGCGAAGGACAGCTTCGGCCGCTCTCCTTCGCGCCGTGAACTCGAAGAACTATTTTGCCCGTTCCTGCAACATCGCTACGGCGGGAAGCATCTTGCCCTCCAGGAATTCCAGGAAAGCTCCGCCCCCGGTCGAGGTATATGATACCCGATCGCCGATGCCGTATTTTTCGATCGCCGCGAGCGTATCGCCGCCACCGGCGATGGAAAAACCCTTGGTTTCCGCAATAGCCATGGCTACGGTGCGGGTGCCTTCGCCGAACTGGTCGATCTCGAATACGCCCACCGGCCCGTTCCAGACGATGGTTCCGGCCGCTTTGATCATTTCCGCATAACGCGCCGCGGTTTCCGGCCCGATATCGAGGATCAAATCGTCCTCGGCTACTTTGCTGACTTTTTTAATCGTGGCTGTCGCCGAATCGGAGAATTCTTTCGCGCAAACCACATCGGTCGGTACCGGAATCTCCGCGCCTTCCGCTTTCGCTTGTTCCATCAAGCGTTTGGCTTCGGGAATCAGGTCGGCTTCATACAAGGACTTGCCCACCGGATGACCTGCTGCGGCGATGAACGTGTTGGCGATGCCGCCGCCGACGATGAGTTGGTCCACTTTGGCGGCCAAGGAGTCGAGCACCGTCAGCTTGGTGGAAACCTTGGAGCCGCCGACGATCGCCAAAAGCGGGCGCTCCGGGTTTTCCAGAGCCTTGCCGAGAGCGTCGAGCTCGGCAGCGAGCAGGAGGCCGGCACAGGTTTCTGTCGCGAAACGGCCTACGCCGTGGGTTGACGCTTCGGCGCGGTGCGCGGTGCCGAAGGCGTCCATCACGTAGATATCGCAGAGAGCGGCCATTTTCTTGGCCAACGCTTCGTCGTCTTTTTTCTCACCCTTGTTGAATCGGACGTTTTCGCATAAAACGACCTCCCGCGGGTGCATGTCGACGCCGTTCAGCCAGTCTTTCACGAGGGGCACTTTGCGTCCGAGCAGCCAGGTCATGCGATCGGCCACGGGTTTCAGAGAGAATTCGTCGGTGTATATGCCTTCGGTCGGCCGCCCCAGATGGGACATGACCATGACCCTGGCGCCGGCTCTCAAGCAATGTTCGATCGTGGGCAAACTGGCGCGGATGCGGGTGTCGCTGGTGACTTTGCCGTTCTTGACGGGAACGTTCAGATCCGCGCGGATCAGAACGCGCTTGCCGGCGAGATCGAGATCGGTGATTCGCTTGAAAGCGAGGGGCTTCTTCTTAGCGGCCTTCTTAGCGGTCTTTTTGGGTATCGATGGCTGCTCCCGCCATTTGATCGAGCAGCCCATGCTCGGGATTTGCTTCTTCGGACCCTTGCCGGTCTCCGCAACTTGTTTCATGGCGTCGAACAGCTCGCGCCTGACGTCCGGCGGGGCGGTTTCCTTGCGGCTGGCGTCCAGCCGTCCGCGGTACTGCAACTCCAGATCCTTGTTATAGCCGAAGAAGTCCGGGGTGCAGACGGCGCCGTAGGCCTTGGCCACTTCCTGAGTTTCGTCGTACAGGTACGGAAAGGGATAGCCGAGTTGCTCCGCGACGATTTTCATGTTTTCGAAGGAGTCTTCGGGATAATCGGCCGGGTCGTTGGACATGATGGCCACGGCGTTGATGCCGTGTTCCTTGAGCTCTTTGACGTCCCGCACGATGCGGTCCTGCACGGCCTTCACATAAGGACAGTGGTTGCAGATGAACATCACCAAAAGGCCGTTGGGGCCTTTGCACTTTTCCAGAGTCCAGATTTGCCCATCCACGCCAGGCAGAGCGAAATTGTGTGCCTTTTTTCCGAAATCACAAACCGGGGTTTCTGTGCGCGCCATGGAGATCTTCCTTCTTATACGTTATAAGTGAAAATCGATGAAAATGGCTGAAATCATAACAAAGAAATCGAATCCAGTCGTCCGCTTACCGTCCCGCGAATGTCGGGAAGGGCGGCTCCGGTGCTCCTGGAAGGATCGGTTCGACGCTCCAATCGCAAACGGCCTGGCCGGGAGCGCCGGCCAGCCCCTTCCCCGGATGACCGTTTGCGATTGGAAGGGTTGCGGCTAAGGCAACCGTTTGCGATTGGAAGGGGCCGATTAAAGGCCCGTTTGCGATTGGAAGGGTCGCGACTAAAGCGACCGTTTGCGATTGGGAAGGATTCCGGACCTACTCGGTGACGCAGAGCTCGTAGGCCGACAAACCCGCCGCCATGCTGAATCGTTCGTTAAAGCCAGGCGCCGACGAGAAGGAGTACGCCCAAAGCGCCGGCTATTCCGGCGACGGTCAGCGAGGCGGCGGAGCCGGACAGGACGGCCGCGCTGATGACAAGGGCGCCGCCGGTGATTCCGGTCAGCGTGCGCCGCCGGTTCTGGGTGATTTCCCGATGGATCTGTTCGAGTTCCCGCGACTGGAAAGTCACCGTCAGCTTTCCGGTTGCCGCGTTTTCCAGCATCCGATGGATCAGCATGGGCATCTCGGGCCAGCTTTCCGCCCATTCCGGAAGCTGCGACTGGATTTTTCTCAGGCCGGCTTTGGGTCCCATTTCGTCCTTGAACCAACGTTCCAGAAATGGTTTGGCGGTCTGCCAAAGATCGAGGTCCGGATAGAGGTCGCGCCCGAGTCCTTCGATATTCAGCAGGGTTTTTTGGAGCAGCACCAGTTGCGGCTGCACTTCCATATCGAAGCGGCGGGCCACCTGGAACAGCCGCAATAACAAATGGCCGTAGGAGATGTCCTTTAACGGTTTTTCGAAGATCGGTTCGCTCACGGCGCGTACGGCGGACTCGAATTCCTCGACGCGGGTGGTTTTGGGAATCCATCCCGATTCGATATGCATCTCCGCGACACGGCGGTAGTCGCGGTTGAAAAAGGCCAGAAGATTTTCGGCGACGTAACGCTTGTCTTCCCGTGAAATGCTCCCAACGATGCCGAAGTCGACGGCAATGTACTGAGCGGGCGGCGTGACGAAGATATTGCCGGGGTGCATGTCGGCATGGAAGAAGCTGTCCCGCAGCACCTGCGTGAAGAAGATTTCCACTCCTCGTTCCGCCAGAAGCTTGAAATCGACGCCTTCGCGTTTCAAGGTTTCCACGTCGCCGACCGGAATGCCCGATATGCGTTCCATGACCAAGACCTGCCGCCGCGTGTACGGCCAATAGACCTTGGGAATGTAAAGTATCTCGGAATCCTCGAAACGGCGCCGCATCTCGGCGGCATTGGCCGCTTCACGGACCAGATCGAGTTCGTCCAGAATGGTCTTTTCGAATTCGGCGACGACCTCGATCGGCCGAAGACGCTTGGCGTCGCTCCAGAAGCGCTGCGCGAGCCGAGCCAACTCGTACAGCAAGGCGATGTCCGAGCGGATCTGCTTTTCGATGCCGGGTCTAAGCACCTTGACCACTACATCCTGACCGTCGTGCAGCCGCGCGGCGTGTACCTGCGCCACCGAGGCCGAAGCGAGCGGCGTCTCTTCGAATTCGGCGAAAACCAGGCTGACCGGCTGTCCCAATGCCTGCTCGACGATGGCTTTGGCATCGCTGCCGGGGAAAGCCGGCACGCGGTCCTGAAGCTTGATCAATTCTTCGGCGATGTCGTCCGGCAGGAGATCCCGGCGGGTGGACAGGGTTTGGCCGAATTTGACGAAAATGGGACCCAAGTCTTCCAACGTTCGGCGGATCCGAACGCCGCGCGGTTCGTCTTTGGCGCCCAGCCAATAGTTCGGGGAAAGGGTGCCGACAAAGCGGATCGGCCGAAACAGGTGAGTGGCCAGCACCAATTCGTCCAGGCCGTGACGCACCAGCACGCGTTGAATGTGCAGCAAACGCCGGATCTGTTTCGGTCGAATCACGGGCGAGATGTTCCTAGGCAGCGGATTCGGAAGACGAGGAATCAGACGGCAGCGAGCACCGAAGCCGCTCTATCCGGGCTTTGAGGCGGTCGAAATCGGCGCGAAGCCGGTCGACTTCGGCGTAAAAGGCGTCAGCCTCGAATTGCGCCGGCAATTCCCGGCTTTCTTCCTGCCAATATTCAGCAAGATCGAGTCTTAAGGTGTTCAGGGAATCTTTGGTCCAACCGAGCCCCGAGCGAACAAGGTCGAAGCAGGCGGAGGCGAAGGCTCGGCCGGTATATTGGGCAAGGTGGGCCTCCCAGTCGACGTCGAGCTTCTCGAACAGCGCCTGGAAGCGGCGCGCCGTGTCCATGTCGCCGTCGATTTCGATGTCGCCGGAGGAGAGGAGTTGCCTGGC
Source organism: Methylocaldum sp. GT1TLB (assembly GCF_051027445.1). Classification (NCBI taxonomy): domain Bacteria; kingdom Pseudomonadati; phylum Pseudomonadota; class Gammaproteobacteria; order Methylococcales; family Methylococcaceae; genus Methylocaldum; species Methylocaldum sp. GT1TLB. The sequence continues at coordinate 2,060,261 of NZ_CP194898.1, read as the reverse complement.
CGGTTCGCCGAACCTGAGCTTGGCAAAGGCCGGAATCGAACCGGCCAGAGTAACGTCCGGTCGGCCGCCGAAATCGCCGAGAATTTGTACGTCCGAATCGGTCGGGCAGAAATAAATCGACAGCTCGAACGGATGCAGTCGAAGCTCGATGACTTTGCCCGCGATCGGGGCCAGTAGTTCTCTGTTGCCTGAATCCAGGCTCAAATAGTGCGCGACCGCACGCTCCAGCGCTTCGGCAAGAATACCGGCCAACACCGGATGACGAGCCATCACGGTCAGACCTTATAGCCCCGGTGGACGGCGACGACGCCGTGGGTCAGGTTGAAGTATTCACAACGTTCAAAACCGGCTTCGAGCATCAGCTGCTTGAGCTTTTCCTGGTTGGGATGCATCCGGATGGACTCGGCCAGATATTTGTAGCTTTCGGCATCGTTGGCAATGAATTTGCCGAGCATCGGCAGGACCTTGAACGAGTAGAGATCGTAGACCTTTTTGAACAGATCCCCCTGCGCTTCGGAGAATTCCAGGATGATCGCCCGCCCGCCCGGCTTCAAGACGCGGTGAATCGAGCGAAGCGCGACCTCCTTGTGGGTTACGTTGCGTAGACCGAACGCGATGCAGACGCAATCGAAATAATTGTCCGGGAACGGCAGCTTTTCGGCGTCGATCTGCGCATAGCTGACGTTGTCGACCACGCCCTCGTCGATCAGCCGGTCGCGGCCGCGCTTCAACATCTCGGCATTGATGTCGGAAAGAACGACACGGCCGTTCGGACCGACCCGTTTCTGGAAGAGAGACGTCATGTCTCCGGTGCCGCCTGCAAGATCCAGAACCTTTTCGCCGGAGCGCACGTGGCTCAGCTGCAGGGCGATCCGTTTCCAAATCCGGTGAATACCCAAAGACATGAGATCGTTCATGACGTCGTACTTGCCCGCGACCGAGTCGAATACGGCCTTGACCATTCTGGCCTTTTCGTTCGCGGGAACCTCACGGAAGCCGAAGTGGGTGGTTTTTTGATCGTTCATTCGTAAGTGGCCGGATGGTTTCTTGATGATCGCCTGGCGAGATATGTGTTGATCTTATACTTCAGCGTGGATCGGGACGTGATCTAAATCACCTTCTCGGCGCCTTTATCGGCTCCGAAGCGCCTCGGTTCGACGTTCGTATCCCGCTTGCTCCAGTTTTTTCAAATACTCGTTCCAGAGTTCCGCCTGATGCACGCCCAGATTGTACAGCATCTCCCAAGTGTAGATCCCGCTATCGTGGCCGTCGCTGAAGCTGGGGGCGATGGCGTAATTGCCCACCGGCCGGATCGCCGTGATGGTGACATCCTCTTTCCCGAGCTGGAGGACCTCCTGGCCCGGTCCGTGGCCACGAACCTCGGCGGACGGCGAATAAACCCGCAGGTATTCGCAGGGCAGTTCGAAGCGGGAACCGTCTTCAAACGCGATTTCGAGTACCCGCGATTTTTGATGGAGCTTGATCTCGGTGGGCAGGGGCGCAGCCATGGCGGGACTGCCGGTTAAAGGATATAGCGGCTCAGGTCTTCGTCCTGGGCCAGCTCGGACAAATACCGGTCGACATACTGGGCGTCGATGACCACGGACTTTCCGGCATGATCCGGCGCTTCGTAGGAGATCGTTTCCAGAAGCCTTTCCAATACGGTGTGCAGCCGTCGGGCGCCGATATTCTCGGTGCGCTCGTTCACTTCCCAGCTAATCTCGGCGATCCGGGCGATGCCGTCCTGAGTGAACTCCAGTTCGACGCCTTCGGTGGCGAGCAACGCGGCGTACTGTTCGGTCAAGGAACTGGCCGGTTCGGTCAGGATGCGGATGAAATCCTCCACGGTCAGTGCGTTCAGCTCCACCCGAATGGGCAATCGCCCCTGAAGCTCCGGAATGAGGTCGGAGGGCTTCGACAGATGGAATGCGCCGGAGGCGACGAACAGGATGTGATCGGTCCGGACCATGCCGTATTTGGTGCTCACGGTGGAACCTTCCACCAAGGGCAGCAGGTCGCGCTGCACGCCTTCGCGCGAAACATCCGGGCCTCCGTACTCGCCGCGCTTGCAGATCTTGTCGATCTCGTCGATGAATACGATGCCGTTTTGCTCCACCGACTCTACGGCGCGCAACTTGATGTCCTCCTCGTTGATCATCTTGGCCGACTCTTCCTCGCGAAGGAGCTTGAGCGCATCCTTGACCCGCAACTTGCGAGTGCGCGTGCGTCCGGTGTGCAGGTTCTGGAACAGGCTCTGGAGCTGATTGCTCATTTCTTCCATGCCGGGCGGCGCCATGATTTCCACGCCGATCGGTGCGGCGCTGACTTCGATCTCGATTTCTTTTTCATCGAGTTCGCCGTTACGGAGCTTTTGCCGGAATTTCTGGCGTGTCGCCGATTCCGGGGCCTGTCCTTCTCCGCCCCAGCCCGAGCCGCCGGGCAGCAAAGCGTTCAAAATCCGTTCTTCGGCCGATTCTTCGGCATGGGTTCGTACCTTCGCCATCTCGGTTTGGCGCGTCATTTTTACCGCGGCATCGACTAGGTCGCGAACGATGGATTCCACATCGCGTCCGACGTAGCCGACCTCGGTGAACTTGGTCGCTTCCACCTTGATGAACGGCGCGTTGGCAAGCCGCGCGAGGCGGCGGGCGATTTCGGTCTTGCCGACGCCGGTCGGACCGATCATGAGGATATTCTTGGGCGTGATCTCTTCGCGGAGCGCGGGTTCGATTTGCATACGCCGCCAACGGTTGCGCAAGGCTATGGCGACCGCGCGTTTGGCGGCGGCTTGACCGACGATGTGTTTGTCCAATTCGTGGACGATTTCTCGGGGAGTCATGTGCGTCATGGGTGTTCGTGCAGTTCCCGTTGCATGTCCAGTTCTTCGATAACCAGATTGCGGTTGGTATAAATGCAGATATCGGCGGCAATTTGCAGCGACTTTTCGACGATGTCGACAGCGCCCAATTCGGTATTTTCCAACAGTGCGCGGGCGGCTGCCTGGGCGAAGGGCCCTCCGGACCCGATCGCGATGAGGCCGTTTTCCGGTTCGATGACGTCGCCGTTGCCGGAAATGATCAAGGATGCTTTCGAATCGGCGACGGCAAGCAAGGCTTCCAGCCGGCGCAGCATTCGGTCGGTGCGCCAGTCCTTCACCAATTCGACCGCCGCTTTGGTCAGGTTGCCGCGCTGCTTTTCCAATTGGCCTTCGAAGCGCTCGAATAAGGTGAACGCATCGGCGGTTGCGCCGGCAAAACCCGCGAGCACGCGGCCGTGATAGAGCCGGCGGACCTTGCGGGCATTACCTTTCATGACGGTGTTGCCCATAGTCACCTGGCCGTCGCCGCCGATGACCACTTTGTCGCCGCGGCGGACGGACACGATGGTAGTGCCGTGAAACTGTTCCACAAAATTGCCTGCTTAGAGAAAACCGCCATTGTACACCATCCGGCTCGCCGCGGCCGCCGGCCGAAGCGGGCGCTCGGTTTTTTAGATTCTGCAAAGGATGGAATCGTGCGAGATAATGGCGAACTATTTTTTATTTTCAGCGACAGTTATGAGCCAGTTACCTTCGATACGCCTCAAGAAAAATGAAGAACGACGCCTGCGCGGGGGCCATTCGTGGATTTTCAGCAACGAGGTGGATATCTCGGCGACGCCGCTCAAGATTTTCGGGGCGGGTGATTTGGCTATCGTGGAGAGTTCACGCGGGCAAGTCTTGGGCATCGCCTACGTCAACCCGGCGTCGCTGATATGCGCCCGTCTTTTGACTCGGGACGTGCACGCGGAGATCGATCAGGCCTTCTTTGAACAGCGCTTGAAGCGCGCCCTGCAATTACGAGAACGGGTGTTTTCCAAGCCTTTTTACCGGCTGGTATACGGCGAAAGCGACGGGATCCCCGGGGCGGTGGTCGATCGTTTCGGCGATGTGTTCGTCATTCAGACGAATACGGCCGGCATGGAGAAGCTTCAGGAACCTCTGGCGGCTGCGATCGAGGCTTTGTTCGGCCCGAGCGCCATTGTCTTGAAAAACACGTCCAGCCTCAGAGCCTTGGAAGGACTCGAGACTTACACGCGCATCGTCAAAGGTGCTCTGGAGGAGGCAATCGAAATCGAAGAAAACGGCGCACGATTTCAGGTTGATCCGGTCGGCGGCCAAAAAACCGGCTGGTTTTTCGATCATCGCGAGAGCCGGGCCGTGTTGGCGAAGCTTTCACGCGGTCTGCGCGTACTGGACCTTTTTTCATACAGCGGGGCGTGGGGCGTGCAGGCGGCGCTCGCCGGAGCGGGAAGGGTCGACTGCGTGGACGGCTCGGAGGCCGCTTTGGCCTTGGCGGCCGAGAATAGCCGGCTCAATGGTGTTATGGAGAAAATGCAGTTCGTCAAGGACGATGTGTTCGAATTTTTGAAGCGGGCAAGGGAGGAACGGCTGCGCTACGACGTGATCGTGCTCGACCCTCCGGCTCTGATCAAGCGCAAGAAAGATGTCGGTCAAGGCGTAGAAGCGTACCGGCGGCTGAATCAAGGCGCGATCCAGGTATTGGCTCCGGGCGGCATACTGGTATCCGCATCCTGTTCATTTCACTTGCAGCGGGAGACTCTGCACGATCTTTTGCGGGCGACGGCGAGAAGTTTGGATCGCCATCTGGTCTTCTTCGGACGCGGTGGACAGGCGCCCGATCATCCCGTGCATCCCGCGATTCCAGAGACCGAATATCTGAAAACCTTTTTCTGCCATATCGGCGAGAGCTTATGAACCCTGCATCGGCGCGGAGGACATCGGGTTGGGCGGGATACGCTCGGGGGATGCCTGACTGGTTTGCGTCAGCAAGCGGCTGAGGAATTTTCGGCCGGATGCCGTGCCGAATAGCCCGCCAAAGACAAGCGCCGTCAGCAACAACGTTATCACGAGGGTTACCGGGAATGTGACGGCGAATTCGAAGTGTAGTTTCTTCTTCTGATCCTCATTGCCCGCTTGCGCTGCGGACGCGGCGGATTCCATAACGGCCAGCCGGGTCCGGGCCGATTGAAGTGCCTCTCTGAGCTGGTTGCCTTCCTCCTCCATGTCACGCAGTCTGGCTTGCAGCGCCATCAGTTCGTCGCCATGCTGGCGGCGCACGGTGTCCAACTCGGGATTGTTTCGAGCTCCGGCATTTTTGGCATGTTCCGCCAAGAGGAGCTCATAATTTTCGCGCAAGGATAGTAGCGCGGCTTCTCGATCGCTTGCCAGTTCGCGAGCCTTTTCGAGTTCTGCCTTCAAAGAGTCGATCTCTCCCTTGGCCTTTAGCAATCGCTCTTCAGCCTGCTGATACTTTTCTGTGACGGATGCGACAGACGAAACAATATCGCCGGCTTTGGTCAACTGCTTTTCCAACGCATGGGTTCGAGAAACCGCTTCTGCGGCCGTGTTTTCGGATGCCGCCAAACGCTCGGCGAGATCCCGTTCCCGTAAAAGACTTTCTTGTATTGTTGCTTCGAGTTCCCGCAGCCGGCGCTGCAATGCGGCCGACTGGTCTTCCGAATCCCGGCTTTTCTTCCGCTCAGAGGAGAGTAGCGCATCCAATGTCGGTGCATGGTCCATTGAAGAAATTGGACCGAGCGATTCGCTCTCCCGAGACGCTGGCTCCGCAAGCGGGGCAGTATCGAGAGTGGTTCGGGTTTCTTCCGAATCTTCGGTTCGGCCGCCTTCGTAGTCCGCCGTCTCATACAGACCGGACAATAGCCCTTCTTGTCGAGTTGAATCCTGGGCGATGTCAGTGTCCATTTCGAATGTTGTCAAATCGGACTGCCCCGGCTGAGATGCCGAGTACGTTGGGGCGGTCGACGAGCGGGAGGGAGACCATTTTGTCGCTTCGACGACCAAGTGATCCCGTGGCACGTTGCCGATACCGCCGGCCAGCACGTGAGCCTCGAAGCCGTACCGAATTAGCAGGAAAGCGGAAGCCTCGCTGAGCCGTCCGTCTTCGCAAACCAAAAGGTATTTGCCTTGCCGGTTCAGGGTGGGAAGCATCACCCGCAGTGAAAAGAACGGAATATTAAGGCTTCCCGGCAAGCGGCCCTGCTCGTAGACATCCGGCGCTCGGACATCCAGCCATACCGCATCGCGACTGGCCATTCTTTGGGCGGTTTCGAAGTCGACATGAGATATCACCGGTTCCTTAAGGAGCTTGATAAAACTGGCTTTGTCCAGTCTCAGCAAAATGCCGTCGGTCACCATAGTGACCGTCACATTGCGCGGGTCTCCGGAAATGAGGGAATCCTCGCCGAAGGTATCGCTGATTTTTAGCGTGGCCAGCTTGATCTCTTTGGCGAGCCGCGACGGCTTGCGGGTTAGGGCGCAGCGTCCTTTCTTGATGATGTAATAAAAGTCGCCGGGGTCGCCTTGACGGCAAATGACATCGCCCGCTTTGACTTCAATTTCTTCGAGACTGCGAAGAATGGCCTGAATGTTCGCCGGAGACAGGCGCTGAAAGAGCGGCGACTTGAGCAGCGCTGTCATCCAGTCGCGCGTGGGTTCCTCCGGAATGTCGCTGACCTTGTACGTAGGCACGTCTCGGTTGAGTTCCTCCTGTTGGTTTATGATTTCCGGCTTGATCCTGACGTATCTGACGGTATCGTTCGCAACAGCCGAAACTTTGCGCGGAATCTGGTGGGCCAGGGCAAATCGGGCCGTATCCGTGCCGCCACTGATCGAATCCATTTCGACTCCCCCTGCCTGCAGCGATATCGTGCCGCTCAACAGATACACGAACTCGTTCTTCGTTTCTCCTTGTCGAAAGAGAATAGAGCCTTTCGGTGCCTCATCGATTCGGATCTGTGAGCAGAGCTGCTCGAATCGGCTATCCGAGAGCGTATTCAGTGGAATCAGGCGGCGCAATTCCTGTGCATCAGAGGCGCTCAAGGCAGAGGGCATGTTCGTGTTACTAGAGTATTCGAGTTTGTGGACTTCGAGCATCGATCGTTTCCGGCATCCGAGCCGATAGCATTGTTGTTCGGTTTTCCCACGCTTCCATATAATAGACCATCCCTCCGTAAGCACTTTGTGATGTCTATCAATTATCGTTGGCCAAGGATCCGGGCCATTCAATCTTCTTGAAACGACCGAGGTATAACGAATGAGCGATAACCGTCGATTGCTTCCGCTTTTTTTGGCCGGCCTGCTGTTATTTCTGAACGCTGCGTATGCGGCCTGGCCGACCAGCGTGGATGGCCAACCCCTGCCTAGCCTTTCGCCTATGCTGAAGAAGGCGACGCCGGCTGTGGTGAATATTTCGACGCGTACGCAGATTCAAGAAGCCGAGCATCCCTTGTTGCGCGATCCGTTTTTCCGCTATTTTTTCGATATCCCGAATCAACCCCGCCGCCGCGAAACCTCCAGCTTGGGCTCGGGCGTGATCGTCGATGCGCGACGCGGCTACATCCTCACCAACAATCACGTCATCGATAAAGCCGATGAGATCACGGTGACGCTTAATGACGGTCGTCATCTCAACGCAAAATTGATCGGGGCCGATCCGGAATCGGACATCGCCGTGATCAAGGTCGAGCCGCAGAACTTGAGTGAGCTTCCGATCGCCGATTCCAGTCGATTGCAGGTAGGCGATTTCGTCGTGGCCATCGGCAATCCGTTCGGATTGGGGCAAACGGTAACTTCCGGCATTATCAGCGCGCTCGGCCGTTCCGGGCTCGGTATCGAGGGCTATGAGGACTTCATTCAGACCGATGCCTCGATCAACCCCGGCAACTCGGGTGGCGCGCTCGTCAATCTGCGCGGAGAGCTGATCGGCATCAATACCGCCATCCTGGCGCCCAGCGGAGGCAATGTGGGTATCGGCTTTGCCATTCCCGCCAATATGGCGACCAGTATCATGACCGCCCTGATCGAGCATGGTGAAATTCGGCGCGGTTTGCTCGGCGTAACGGTTCAGGACTTGACCCCTGAATTGGCGCAAGCTTTTGGCCTTACCCAAACCCAAGGCGCCGTCATTACCGGCGTCCAGCCCGATTCCCCCGCTGCCAGGGCCAAGCTGGAGCCGGGCGACATCGTGCTGGCGATCAACGACCACCACGTGAGGAACAGCATGGACGTCCGAAACGCCATCGGTTTGCAGCAGATCGGCGACAAAGTCTCGATCGAAGTTCTGCACAAAGGTGAAACCATGGTCCGTGAAGCGAAGATTGCCGAGCCCAAGATCACACGGGAGGAAGGCAAGAAAATCCATCCGAAGCTTTCCGGTACCTTGCTCGCCAATACCGAGCCGAACGAAGCGGTGCGAGGCGTGCGCGTGGAAAAGATCCATACCGCCTCCTATGCTTTCCAGGCCGGTTTGCGCCCCGGCGACGTCATCGTCATGGCCAATCGCCAGCCGGTGGGCAATCTGAAGGAGCTCAAGGCCGCCGCAAACGGCAGCGGCGAGTTGCTGCTCAATCTCCAACGGGGGAACGGCTCGTTCTTCTTGCTGCTGCGCTAATAAAGAATGCCGGCTGATTAAGGGGCTGTTTAACAGCCCCTTTTTGTTGCGAGAGAGGTCTATGGATTTTTTGTGGGCGATTTCCCAGCCGAACTACTGGCTACCCTTACTGACCGCGGCCTTGTTGCATGTGCCGATGTTTATTCTGCTCGACAGGCTGCAACTTAGACTGGAGGGCATTCCGCTAAGCCGCGAAATCACCGCACGGGTTGGACCGCCGTTCGTTCATGCCGTACTCGCCCTCGGATTTGTCCTTCTCGTATACCCTCACCAGTTCGGACGCGCCGGGGAGCCGGATTTCGTTCGAAATCTCCATGCCGGAGCCAGGCCGATCTCGGATCTGTTCAATCTGGCTTTCGTGCTGGCGGTCTTTTTGCCCTGGCTGCCGGTGCTCGGCAAATACAGAGGCATGGTGACATCGCTTCAGATCACTGTCCTCGGCGCCGTGCTGTTGCACTGGCGGTATCCGGAGGTGTCGATGAAGTATTTTCCGCCTGCTTCGATGCTTCTCGGACTCATCGCCTTGTCGATCGGTTCGCATTTCTTGGCGCGAGAGTTCGGCGAACGTCTAGGGCGCCGATTGGACGGGGTGTTTGAAACGGAAGGGTGGGCAAATCTGATCGAAGCGCCGCTCGATTTTCTGCTGCAAGGCGCGGTGTTGCTCAGATACGGGCTCTATCTGGGTGGGCAGTTGCCGGGTTGAACGAGGCGGAGCCGCCCGCAGGGTGCCGCACACGGATGTACGGCATGACCCGTATCAATCGCGAACGATGCCTGTCCTGAGCCCGGTCGAAGGGTGCTTCACTTCGTTCAGCACATCCTACGGGCTTTATTGGGGTGAGCAGTTGCCTAGTTAGCAAAGTGGGGTAGGGCGGGAAAATCCCGCCCCGAAGTACGGCTGAGGGTTGATCAGCCCACGTAGCTGAGCCACTCCTGATGGTCGTTACGGCGGCCGTGCACGTAATCGAAATACAGGGTTTGCAGCTTTTCCGTGATCGGTCCGCGTCCGCCTTCGCCGATGGTCCGCCCGTCCACTTCCCGGATGGGGGTTACTTCGGCGGCTGTACCGGTGAAGAAAGCCTCGTCCGCGACATAGACTTCATCGCGGGTAATCCGCTTTTCGACAACTTCCAGCCCGTTCTCCCGGGCGATGGTGAAGACGGTTTCGCGGGTGATGCCTTCCAGCGCCGAGGTCAGGTCCGGCGTATAGAGCTTGCCGCGGCGCACGATGAAGATGTTCTCGCCGCTGCCTTCGGCTACGTAACCCTCGTGATCGAGCAACAAGGCTTCGTCGCAGCCCGCTTCCACGGCTTCCTGAACGGCCAGGATCGAATTCAGATAGTTGCCGTTCGCCTTGGCCTTGCACATGACGCTGTTGACGGAGTTGCGGGTATAGGACGAGGTGCGGACCTTGATGCCGCGCGCCATGTTTTCGGCGCCGAGGTAACTGCCCCATTCCCAGGCGGCGATCATGACATGTACATTGAGCCCCTTGGCGTGCAGGCCCATGCCTTCGGAACCGTAGAAGCACATCGGCCGGATGTAGGCGCTGGACAGGCCGTTCCGGCTTACGGCTTCGCATTGCGCCCGGTCGAGGATGTCCTTGTCGAAAGGAATCTTCATGTTCATGATGTGGGCGGAGCGGAACAGCCGGTCGGTGTGGTCGCGCAGGCGGAAGATCGCCGCGCCCCGGTCGGTCTTGTAAGCCCGAAGACCCTCGAATACGCCGCAGCCGTAATGTAGGGTATGGGTCAGCACGTGAACCTTTGCGTCTCGCCAGGGCAGCCACTCGCCGTCGAGCCAGATGACGCCGTCTCTGTCATCCATCGCCATCAGTCGTTCTCCGAAATTACCAGTGAATTGAAAAACTTAGCGTTCCATCACGTTCCGCCAAATCTGCTGCACGTGGGAACGCAGTTCGAAATGTTCATGGGCCGGAACCAGCGCGGGCACTTCAAGCAGCGCAAGCCGGTGGGTACGTTCACGGAAAAGGCAATAGGCCTGCCTTAATAGTCCGGCATCGTCAGAACTTAAAAAACCGGCCTTCGTGAGAGAGTCCAGTAGGCGTACCACGTCGGTCCACTCGGTCAGTTTATTGCAATCGTGAGCACGCGAAAGAACCCCGAATTGTACTATAAACTCGATATCGACGATACCGCCGAAACTTTGCTTCAAATCGAACACGTCGGGGTCTTTTGCTGCCAGATTGGCGCGCATTTTTTCGCGCATTTCGCGAATTTCGGTCCGTAGGGTTTCGGTATCCCGCTCCCGGCACAGAGACTTCTCGCGGATAGTGCCGAACCGTTCGCCGATTTCGGGATCTCCGGCGACGAACCGGGCCTTTACCAGCGCCTGCTGCTCCCAAGTCCAGGCGTTATCCATTTGGTAGGTGTCGTACGCGTCGACACTGCTGACCAGAAGACCGGAACTTCCGGACGGCCGAAGCCGCAAATCCACCTCGTAGAGAATGCCCGCGGGGGTATTCGCCGTCAAAAGATGAATGATGCGCTTGCCCATCCGCGCGAAAAACTCGGCGGTGCTGACCGGCCGCTCGCCATTGGTGAGAGCGCTGTCGACGCCGTCATAGAGGAAGACCAGATCCAGATCCGATCCGTAGCCGAGTTCCAGCCCGCCCATTTTGCCGTAGGCGATTACGCCGAAACCGCCGACTTGGTCGACGCTTGCGCCGGGAGGAACGCCGTGCCGCGCGGCCGTCAGTCGCCAAGCTTGTCGCATGACTTCGTTCACCAGCACTTCGGCGATATAGGTGAGATAGTCGCTGACCACCATGATCGGAATGGCGCCGACGAAATCGGCTGCCGCGACTCTCAAAATGCTGCTTTGCTTGAACTGGCGCAGGCCGATCAGGATTTGTTCGAGATCCTCGGGATCGATCGAGTCGAGCTTCCGGCTCAGTTCCCGTTCCAGTTCCGCCTTCGACAGCGGCGTGTAAAGCGCGCGCGGGTCCAGCAATTCGTCCAGAAGCAGAGGATGTTGGGCGATATAGTTGGTGATCCAGGGGCTGCCCGCTGCCAGTTTGACGAGCTGCGACAAAGCTTGCGGGTTCTCCGCCAGAAGGGTCAGATAAACGTTGCGGCTAGCGATGGCCTCCAATAGCGCGAAAATCCGCTCCAGGGCATTTTCGGGCTGTTCGGTCGAGGCCGTGGCTCGGAGTAGCATGGGCATCAGGCGAGCGAGTTCCGAAGCGCCCCTCGGAGTGAGATTCTTGATGGCGTGGGAAGTCTGAAACGTCTCGATGAGTTTTGCCCCGGATTCAGGTGTAGGCCAGCCGAGATTCCGCAATGCCATGTAAATCTGTTCGCGATCGCCGCTCAATGCGAAAAAGTCTCGGCCCTCGGCCTTGACCGGCGCGACGACCTGTTCGAACACCTCGTGAACCTCCCGGCGCACCGCATCGATGCGCGCTTTGAAGCTCTCCCAGGCGGAAAAGCCCATCGCGAAAGCGAGGCTGAGCCGCTGTACAGGGCCGGTGGGAAGATCGTGGGTTTGCCTGTCGGCGTATTGTTGCAGCCGGTTTTCGACCGTGCGGAGAAAGCGATAGGCCTCCTGAAGTTTTTCGACCGTGGGCTTGGGCAGCAAGCCCAGATCGGCCAGGGTTTCCAGTACGACCTGGATGCGGCGCTCCTGCAGGCGTTTCTCGCGTCCGCCGCGGATCAGTTGAAATGCCTGGCCGATGAACTCGATTTCCCGAATGCCGCCCGGACCGAGCTTGATGTTTTCCTGGCGGTCCTTGCGTTGCAGTTCCAGCGAGATTTTCTGCTTCAATTCGCGCAATTCGCCGAGCGTTCGGTAATCGAGATAACGCCGATAGACGAAAGGCTTGAGAAATTCCTGAAGTTCGCGTCCGGCTTCGATATCGCCGGCGATGGGGCGCACCTTGACCATGGCGTAGCGTTCCCACTCGCGCGCCTGGCTTTGGTAGTACGCTTCCAAGGCATAGAAGTTCTGAACCAGGGGGCCCGAGTCGCCGAACGGGCGCAAGCGCAGGTCGACGCGGAAGATGAAGCCGTCCTCGGTCTGGGTGTCCAACACCTTGACCAGATTGCGCGCCAGCTTGGTGTAAAACTCGCAGTAGCTGGTTTCGCGCTTGTCCGCCAGAACCCCGTCGTCCCGATAGGCGAAAATCAGATCGATGTCGGACGAGAAATTCAGCTCGAAGGCGCCGAGCTTGCCCATGCCCAGCACGACCAGCGATTGCGGCCGGCCTTGCTTGTTGACCGGCGTTCCCTTGGCGGCGCAGGCTTGGCGAAAAAGAAAGTCCAGGCTTTCCTGTACACACACGTCGGCGAGCGCGGATAAATCCCGGAGGGTTTCTTCCAGGCTTGCCCAGCCGGCAATGTCGCGCCAGGCGATGCGCACCATTTCCCGGTTACGGAAGCGGCGCAGAACGGCCATCAACTCCGTTTCGGTAGCTACGCCTTCCAGGAGCTGTCGCAGGTCGCCGCGACAGGTTTCCTCGTCGGTCGAGTTCACCAGCCGGCCCGATTCCAATAAGTCTTTCAGGAGCTCCGGCCGGCGGGCGCATTGTTCGGCGACGAAAGGGCTCGCGGCCCAGACCGGACCTAAAGAGCCTTTGATCTTGTCCGGAAACTCGTCGAGTTCGATTCCGAGGTGCGCCGAGTTTGCGGAAAACGCGGCCCAAGCCGAGGCTACCGGCTGTTTGAGCGGTTCGGGCAAGCGCTGCAGAAAATCGGAGTTGTCGGACATAAGACAGTCTTAACGATGATGGAGTGGGTCAGGCCTCGGGACATGATCGTTTCAGGGCTTTTTAGCATCGTTACCGAAAAACGACGTCAAAAAGCCCTGGAAGAAATCCCCGTGCTCGTCCCGCTTTTCGCGTGCGGCTATCAGTGCCTCACGGACTTCTTCCTTCAATTTGGCATCGGAAAGCAACATGTAAGGCCGAATCGGTGCTTTCTCGGCTTTTTCCAAATAAGGCAGGGCCTTGTCATACTCGCCCTGCTGCAACAAAAAGTCGCCGTAAAAATAATTCGAATCCAGGGCGTTCGGATATAGCTTCAAAGCCGCTTCCAGATATTGACGGGCCGAATCGTCGTCTCCGAAGGAGATTGGCCAGCCGGGAAGCCGGTAATAAAGATTGCCGAGGGTGATATAAGCCGATCCTTCCATGGCGCGGGGATCGATGTCTATCGCCTTGATGAGCAGTTCCCGGGCCTCGCTGACCCTGCTCAGCGAGCTCAAACCGACGTCCGCAGCGGCGTAGGTGCAGAGGACGATGGCCTCCAGAACCAGCGGATCGGCTTCTTTGGGGTACTGCTCGGACACGGCATGAACCCTGGCCAGAAGGCCTTTGAACTTCTCTGCATGTTCGGATGGCGGCAGGCGGTAAAAAATCTCCGCCCATTCGTCTTCAAGACGCCGGACGGCCTCATGAACGCCCGATTCGGCCTTCGAGTGGCTGGTACCGGGGAGAATAACAGCTAACAAGGCGAGTACGAGATGTAAGGATTTCAAATGCAAATTTTCAGCAGTGGGCGATGAAACGAGCATTCTAACAATCGAGGATCGGGTGGTTAATGAGGAATGTCTATAGATTCTCGAGGTGGCGGCCGGTCCGATTGACTGGCTACGGCTGATCGGATTTTTCGTTGCCGAAATTTCTTCTCGTTTTTTCTATCTCTCGCCGATAAGTCTCGGCGTCGCCGTAATCGAGAAACCGGCCGTATGAGGAGTGGGGCGATTTGATGCGGCGCGCGTGTTTGATGGGACACCAGTGCTGTTCGGTGCGGGCGGCAATCTCGCGGACGTACGCGAGAAGGCCGTTACCGTAGGAACAGTACGCGCAATTGAGTTTTTCGATCAGATTCAGATAAGCCAATCGTCCTCGGTCGAAGACCAGGTAATCGCCGCGTTTTACCTTAGGAATGCCGTAAATCGGGAAGCAAACCGCCTGGTATAGCGTGACGGCCAGATCCAGAAGGACGAAAGGGACGATCAATGAGTAAATGATCGGCGCGGTGAGCAGCGTGAGCGGGTTGGCCCTGACGATGTACTTGGTCAGGCTGGCCTTGAGTCTGCGATGTTCCCGCAACAGTTCGTGGGCATAATCGATCCTTCCGTTGCGGAGCTTGATCCGGAATTCTTCCCTATGTTTGGCCAGTTCGGCTTCGAGTTCCTCTTCGAGCGCTTGGATGTTTTCGATCAGGGTCGCGATTCGTGGGTTCATGAGGTGCTCGAAGAGACGGGAAAATGGATCGTCTACGATAGCACGAAAGTTCGTGGAAAATCGTAGATTCAATCGGCCAGAACGCTTCAGGTTTGATACAGCGCCCCTCCGGGTGAAGTAGGTCGGCAATCCTTTGCCGACAAAACCTGCCACACCACGCCGGAAAATGCTCTAATGAAAATCCCGGCAGGGCACGCTCAAGTTACCCAGCCAGTGGCTCAAGTCTTCCAGCCGGCCGGCAACGAGGTGCAACACGCCGTCTTCTTCCTGCACCGTGCCGTGCACGGCGAGGAGTCCCGCTTGCAGAACGATGTGGCGCTGCCGCTGGACCAGGCTGGGCCAGACGATGACATTGGTCTGGCCGGTTTCGTCTTCGAGGGTGAGAAAGATGACGCCGGAAGCGGTCATCGGGCGCTGCCGGCAGATGACAAGGCCGGCGGTGCGCGCGAAGCATCCGTGGCCCAGTGCGCGCAATTCCTCGGCACTGAGCAGGCGCCGTGCGGCGAGCCGGGAACGCAGCAGAGTCAAGGGATGGCGGCGCAGGGTGAGTCCGGTGGACGCGTAATCGGCGACGATGTTTTCGCCCTCGCGGGGCGGACGCAGCAAGGGCACGCCCTCGTCGAACGCCGGCTGGCCGAACAGCGGCGTGGGGCGTTCGTGCGCGCTCATATCCCAAAACGCGCGATGCCGGTGGCCGGCGAGTCCGTGCAAGGCATCGGCCGCGGCCAATGCTTCGGAATCACGGCGGTCGAGTTTTGCGCGGGCGATCAGGTCGGTGGCATCGGCAAAGGGCTTCTCCAGCCGGGCGGCGACGATGCCTTCGGCGCCTTGCCGCGACAAACCTTTCATCAGGCGCAGGCCGAGGCGGAGGGCGGACGGTTCGGGGGGCGACCCTTCGAGTGTGCAATCGTAATCGCTGTACCGCACGTCGACTGGGCGGACATCCACGCCGTGACGGCGCGCATCCTGAACGAGCTGGGCGGGAGCGTAAAAGCCCATGGGCTGGCTGTTGAGCAGCGCGCAGGTGAAAGCGGCGGGATGATGGCATTTCAGCCAGGCCGAAACATATACCAATAAGGCGAAGCTGGCGGAATGCGATTCCGGAAAGCCGTATTCGCCGAAACCCTGAATCTGCCGGTAGATCTGCTCCGCGAACTCGGCGCTGTAGCCGCGTTCGCGCATGCCTTCGATCAGACGGCTTTGGAATTTCTCCAGACCGCCGCGCCGATGCCAGGCCGCCATGGCGCGGCGGAGCTGGTCCGCCTCGCCGGCGCTGAAACCGGCGGCCACCATGGCGATCTGCATCACCTGTTCCTGGAAAATCGGGACGCCCAGGGTGCGCTCGAGCACTTTTTTCACGTCGGGACCGGGATAAGTGACCGGTTCCCGGCCGCTGCGCCGCGCCAGATAAGGGTGGACCATATCGCCCTGAATGGGACCAGGGCGCACGATCGCCACCTGAATGACCAGGTCGTAGTAGTTCTCGGGTTTCAAGCGGGGCAGCATGGCCATTTGGGCGCGGGATTCCACCTGAAACACCCCAAGGCTGTCGGCCCGTTGCAGCATGGCGTAGACCGCCGGATCTTCCGCCGGAATGCGGTCCAGGCTCAGTGCTTCACCGCGCCAGTTGCTCACATAATCGAGCGCCTTGCGGATGGCGGTCAGCATGCCTAAGGCGAGAACGTCCACCTTGAGCAGGCCGAGCGCTTCCAGATCGTCCTTGTCCCATTGAATCACGGTGCGTTCAGGCATCGCCGCGTTTTCCACCGGCACCAAGCGCGGCAAGGCGTCCGCCGCGATGACGAAGCCGCCGGTGTGTTGCGACAGATGGCGCGGAAAGCCGCGCAATTGCCGGACCAATCCGGCGAGCAGGCGGAGTTTCGGATTCTTAGGGTCGAAGCCGGCGGCTTGGAGGCGTTCGGTATCCACACCGTCGCCGCTCAAAAAATGGGCGGCTCCGGCCAGATGGTCGATCTGCTCGCGGCTGAAGCCTAACGCCTTGGCCACGTCGCGCACCGCGCTGCGGGTCCGGTAAGTGATGACGCTGGCGGCCAGGGCGGCGCGCTGCCGGCCGTATTTGCGGTAGATGTATTGGATGACTTCCTCGCGCCGCTCGTGCTCGAAATCCACATCGATGTCGGGCGGTTCGTTCCGCTCGCGGGAGATGAAGCGCTCGAACAAAAGGTCGAGACGCCCCGGATCGACTTCGGTGATGCCTAGGCAATAGCAGACCGCCGAGTTGGCGGCCGAACCGCGGCCCTGGCAGAGAATGCTGCGCTCGCGGGCGAAGCGGACGATGTCTTGAATGGTGAGGAAATAGGGCTCATAGGCGAGATCGGCGATCAAAGAGAGTTCGTGTTCGATTTGCCGCCGCACCTTGTCGGGAGCGCCGTCAGGCCAGCGGCGCCTGACACCTTCCTCGGTCAAATGACGCAGCCAACTCTTTGGTGTATGGCCTTCCGGTACCAGTTCGGCCGGATATTCGTAGCGGAGTTCATCGAGCGAAAACCGGCATCGTTCGGCGATGCGCACGGCTTCCGCCAGCAGCTCCGGGGGATAGAGCCGGGCCAGGCGGGACAGCGGGCGGAGATGACGCTCGCCGTTCGGGAACAGCGCGTAGCCGAGCTCGGAAAGCGGCCGGTTCAGGCGAATGGCGGTGAGCGTGTCTTGCAGAGGCTGCCGTTCCGGGCTGTGCATGTGCACATCGTTGCAGGCCACCAAAGGCAGTCCCAGCTCGCTGCCGAGCCGGCAAAGGCGATTCAGCCGTTCCCGGTCCGTTCCGCTCAGGAACAGCTCCACGCCGATCCAAAGACGGCCGGAAAAACGCTCCTTAAGCCAGACGCCTTGTTCCGGTTGCGGCGTTTCGCCCGGCAGCCATAGCGCCAGGCAATGGTCCAGCGGGTGTCGTTCCAGTATGAGGCGGTCCAGCCGGTAATGGCCTTTGGGCGCATTCATCCGGGCTGCGGTGATGAGGCCGGAAAGCTGCGCGTAGCCTTCCCGATCGGTGGCCAGCAGCACCAGCTTGAGCCCGTCTTCCAATCGCAAACGGTCGTCCGGGGAAGGGGCTGGCCGGCGCTCCCGGCCAGGTCGTTTGCGATTGGAGCGTCGAACCGATCCTTCCAATCGGAATTCGCTGCCGACGATCAGCTTCAAGCCGTGACGGCGCGCCTCCAGATGAGCTTTTACCACTCCGGCCAGGGAGCATTCGTCGGTCAGCGCCAGTGCGGTATAGCCGAGGCGGGCTGCCGTTTCGACCAGCTCTTCCGGGTGCGAGGCGCCGCGCAGGAAGCTGTAATTGCTGAGGCAATGGAGTTCGGCCATATCCTATGACGCCGAGCCGAGATAAGCCCGCAGCTGCGGTGGGACGGTCCTTTGCGTCAGCCGGTTCTTGAACTCCCACTCCCGGTGTTTTTCCACCGAAACCAGGAATTGTGTTTCCTTGCCGGCGTGCAGGGCTGTCGGGATGCCGTCCCGGAACAGCACGCGATTGCCCGGGAGCGCGGGGATTTTCGCGCCGGGCGTGACGATGCCGACGAGATTCAGCGGATCGACGGCGCTGAGCGTGACCAAGGTTTCGGTGTCTTTCTCCTTGCGCACCGCGCGCAGGGCTTCCACGGCTTCGGGCAGGGCGAACTGCTCGCCGAAATGGCCGGCCACGAAGCGTCCTCCGCGTATTTCGCCGCGCGCTTCCAGACGCCGGTAAATGCGTAGGAGATCCTGCCAGGGCGGCGCGACGGTCTCGCGGGCCAACAGCGCCCGAAACACGACGCCATAGCGCTTGAGCAGTGTGCCGGCGATATGCTCGACGGCTTCCTGATCGGCCGACTCGGATGCGTTCTCGTCGAGTAGCAAGGGCGGCTGCACGAGCGTCCAGCGCCCGGCTTCCGCCATTCCGAAGGAAAGTCCCCGATAGCGCTGCTTTTTTTGCTCGGGGATCAGCAGGGCGCGCAGCCCCATGAAACTGTCCGAGGCGACCCACCCGCGCGCCACCAGTTCCGCCAGCGTGTTTTCCAGCTGGGTCGGCAGTAGACCTGTCCACTGCGCCAGTTCTTCGAAAAAGAGAGCGCCGCGGGTTTTCAGGATATCCGCTACGTGCCGTGCGGCGGGCGACAGCTCGGTTGACTCGCTTTGAACGGCGAACTGCCGCCAGTACGATAGATGACGCCGGGCTATGAGCGCCATGGGCGAGGATTTGACGGGCCCTTGGCCGCCTTTGGCGGCGGAAAGCCGGGTCCAGACAATCTTGCCCGAAAGACACAGGGCGTCGAGCCAGGCCGGGTCGTAATCGGCAATTCGCGCCGGCAGCACATCGCCTTCCCAGGCAACCGCGGCCGCCTCGAAGCCTTCCAGTTGGGCCAGGACCGCCGCGAGGGCTTGCGCGCCCTGCATGCGGTTTTCGGGATGCACGTGCTGCCAGCGGAACAGGAAACGCATGAAATCGGCGCTGGGCACCGGTTCGATTTCCTGGCGCAGACGGTTGATGGTGTAGCGGTGGATGCGCGCCAGAAGGCGCCTTTCGCACCATTCTTCCGTGCCGGCTCCTGGCGTATACGACCCGCGCAGGACGAAGCCTTCGTTCTGCAGCGCCAGGAGAGCATACTCGACGCGGCCGACGGGAAGAGCCATGGCTTCCGCCAGTTCCGCCGCCGTGACCGGCCCGGTGCAGTCGATGCGCGCGCGGACGATTTCCTTCAGCGCGTCTTCCGGCGTCCAGGTTTGCTCCAGATGCTCCGGCGGCAGTTGTGCCGCATAACCGATGCCAGCCGACGAGGAGCCATCGGCCTGCGCATACACCGCCTGGAATTGCGGCAAGCGCTCGGCCGCAATCCAAAGAATGTTGCCGCTCGCTACATGCAATTCCGCCACGCGCCCTTGCAGCTTCAACTCCCGAAAGAATGCTTCCCAGCCGATTTCCGCTTCGGATTGCTGGAGAAAGCCCAGCATCTGCAAGGCGTCGTGCAGCTCGTCGGCGTTGGAGGCCTCGGGCCAGGCTTCCTGCCGCACCCGGTCGATGGCCGCCTGGTCGAGACGTCCGAGGTCCGCGGCTTCGGAAGGATCGAGCCAGCGGCGGCTGGCCACCGCGCGGGTCCGGCGCTCTTCCAGGGGAGCTCCGTCCAGAAAGCTGTAGACCTTGGAATTGACGATTTCGGCGGCGAGCGGCGAGGGTTCGGTCAGATCGCGGCACACCACGCGGATCGCGCCGCTTTCGATCCCGCCGATCACCTCGATCAACCGGTCGATGTCCATGGCTTCGGTCAGGCAATCGTGCACGGTCTGGTTGACCAGCGGATGATCGGGCACCTCCCGGTCGCCGACGATGTTCTCGAAGCACGCGAGCTGGTCGGGAAACACGCAGGTGACGAGGTCTTCCGCCTGCATGCGGAGGAGATAGGGGGGCGTCTTACGGCCGCCCTGAAAGCGCTTGAGCGCGAGCGAGCAGACGGCGTTCCAGCGCCAGCGCACGTTGAACATCGGGGCCGCGAGCAGCGCCTGCACCAACAAATCGCGCACGGTGTTGGCGTTCAGGAAACGCGTGACGTCCTCCAGCGGAAAGCTTTGCGAGACGCCCAGTGACAGGATGATGGCGTTCTCGGTGGCGGCGGCTTGCAGCTCGAAGTTGAAGGTACGGCAGAAGCGCTTGCGCAGGGCGAGTCCCCAGCCGCGATTGACCCGGCTGCCGTAGGGCGCGTGAATGATGAACTGCATGCCGCCCGATTCGTCGAAGAAACGTTCGAACACCAGGGTGTCCAAGGTGGGCAGTGTGCTTAGGGCCAGCTTGGCCGCGGCCAGGTAGTTGACGGCCTGCACTGCGGCCAGCGACGACACGCCGACCTCCTTTTCGAGAAAGGCATTGGCGGCGGGTAGATTCAGGTTCTTATCCGGGCCTACAAAGCCTGTATCGAACGGCCTTTCCAAGCGCTCCTCGATTTCCCGCCGGAGCCGCGCCACCGCGTAAGACAGCTCATGAGTCCGCCCTGGCGCTTCGCCGAACCAGAACGGGATATTGGGCGGCTGATGTCGGGCATCCTCCACGCGCAAGGTGCCGGCTTCGAGCCGCAAGACCCGCCAGCTCGCGTTGCCGAGCTGGAAAATGTCGCCGGCCAGGCTTTCGATGGCGAAATCTTCGTCCACGGTGCCGATGAATTCCCCGGAGGGTTCCAGGATCACGCGGTATTCGGCGTTGTCCGGAATCGCCCCGCCGCAGGTCACGGCGGTGAGTCTCGCGCCTCTCCGGGCCCGCAAGCGCTTGTGGATGCCGTCCCGGTGCAAATAGGCGCCGCGCGGCCCGCGCCGGGTACTGAAGCCCTCCGCCAGCATCTTGACGATTTCGTCGAACTCTTGCCGGCTCAGTTCGCGGTAGGGAAACGCGCGGCACACGGTGCGGTAAAGCTCGTCCTCCGACCAGTCCGCCGCGGCCACCATTGCGACGATCTGCTGAGCCAGGACATCCACGGGCTTTTGCGGCATGATCAAGCGATCCAGATCGCCTCGTCGTATCGCATCGATCAGAGCGATGCATTCGATGAGATCGTCCCGGCTGGCCGGGAACAGCCGGCCCTTGGGCAGACCTCCTGCAAAGTGCCCGGAACGGCCCACTCGCTGCAGAAAGGTGGAGATCGAGCCGGTGGTTCCCAGTTGGCAAACCAGGTCCACGTCGCCCACGTCGATGCCGAGTTCCAAGGAGGCGGTGGCGACCAGCGCTTTCAGCTTCCCCGTTTTCAGCCGGTGCTCGGCGGAAAGCCGCTGCTCCCGCGACAGGCTGCCGTGGTGCGAGGTGACGTGTTCCTCGCCCAGCCGTTCGCTCAGGGCGCGAGCCACCCGTTCCGCCATGCGGCGCGTGTTGACGAAGATCAGCGTGGTCTTGTGCGCCTCGATCAAGGTCGTCATGCGGTCGTAGATTTCCTTGGCCGCTTGCTGGGAGAGCACCGCCTCCAGCGGCGAATCGGGCAGCTCGATGGCCAGGTCGAGTCGGCGCCGGTGGCCGGTATCGATGATGCGGCAATTGGTCCCGCCGGTCAGAAAGCTTGCGACCGATTCGATGGGGTTCTGGGTTGCGGAGAGACCGATGCGGGTGAGGCGGTGCTCGACCAGTCGTTCCAGCCGTTCCAGCGACAAGGCCAGGTGCGATCCGCGCTTGCTGCCCACCACCGCATGGATTTCGTCGACGATCACCGTCCGAACGGTTTTCAGCATTCGCCTCCCACCTTCGCTGGTGAGAAGGATATAAACCGACTCGGGAGTGGTCACCAGAATATGCGGCGGATGCTTGTTCATAGCCGCCCGAGCGAGTGCCGGGGTGTCGCCGGTGCGGACCTGGGAGCGAATCGCCACGTTTGTCGAGCCGAGTTCGAATAGCCTGGTGTTGATTCCGTCCAGCGGCGCTTCGAGGTTCTTGTGGATATCGTTGCTCAGCGCCTTGAGCGGCGAGATGTAGAGCACGCGGGTTTCTTCCGGCAAACCGAAGACTTCGCCTTCCCTAACCAGATCGTCTATGGCGGCCAGAAACGCCGCGAGGGTTTTGCCGGAACCGGTGGGCGCGGCAATCAGCGTATGCCAGCCGGATTTAATGGCGTCCCAGGCTTCGGTCTGGCATTCGGTCGGCGCGGGGAAGGCGTCCCGGAACCAAGCCGAGACAGCTGGGTGAAATCGATCGAGAATCATGGAACTACGTTACCCCAAAGCGGACGGCAATCTCAATCAGGCTTATCGTCGCGGCCGGGCGATCGCGCAGTTTTCACCCTCTCCCTCTGGGAGAGGGTGAAAACGACGCCGCACCGGGACCCTTTGACCGATGTCCCAGTTTTGTTATAGCGGTTTCGGTCAAGGTATCGTATTTTCCGCGGCAGTCGATTTTACGGTTTCGATTTCATCCGAAGAGATTCGGATCAATAAGGGCTACCTCCTTGCACAGATTTCCAATCAGACGGATTTTGAGTAACGGCTATGTTGTAGCGGCATTGGCGACAGCAACCATAGTGATCGTTCAGTATTTCCTGCTGCCGCTTTTCATGGGATCGCCTCCTTTGCTTCTCTTCCTGCTCGGAGTGGCGCTTGCGGCCTGGTACGGCAGCTTTAGGGCGGGACTTTTTGCCACCGTGTTGAGCACCTTGGCGAGTATCTTCTATTTGATCGAGCCTCTCCATTCATGGCAGATCGTGGAACAAAGGGAGTGGCTCAGAACCTTGCTGCTGTTGAGCGTGGGCGCTGTGCTCAGCCTGATGGTTTCGCTTCTGCGTAGCGGAGAACGAAAGGCGCTCCTCGAGGTGCTGCGGCAAAAGGAACGACTCGAGCGGGAAATCGTCGAGCGCCAGCGGGCCGAACAGGCGCTGAACGCGGCGCATACCGAGGTCGTGAACGAGCGCAGCCGGCTCGAAGCCATCATGGAAACCTTGCCCGTGGGTGTGGCCATCCTGGACGCACAAGGCGGCATCATCGGCACCAACCGAGCCGTCGATCAGGTTTGGGGCGGGCCGTGTCCGCCCGTACGGTCGGTCAGCGATTATGCCGTCTTTAAAGCGTGGTGGGTGGATACCGACGAGCGCGTCCGGCCGGAGGATTGGGCCCCGGCGCAAGTCTTGAAAAAAGGAGAGCCGGTCGTCGGGCAGCTGATGGAAATTCTGCGTTTCGACGGCGCTCGGGCCATTGTTCACAACAGCGCCGCACCCATCCGCGACGCTACCGGTCGCATCGCGGGCGCCGCGGTGGTGGTTATGGACATCAGCGAAAGCGTCAAGCGGGAACAGGCGTTGCGGGAGAGTGAGGAGCGGTACCGATTGGCGATCGATGCCGCGCAGATGGGTACCTGGGATTGGGATCTCGGCAGCCGGAAAGTCGTGGGGAATTCTCGTCATGCCGCGCTTTTTGGCTACCCGCCCAAGGAGACGGTGATGGACGAAGGAATGATTTCCGATCGGATACATCCGGAGGATTTGCCGCATGTCGCGGCCACCGTCGACGAGGCGAGGGAAGGTCACACCCGCTATGACTGCGATTTCCGCATTGTCTGGCCGGACGGTTCGGTTCGATGGGTTTCGTCGATCGGAGATTTCCACTATGACGCCCATGGCACTCCGGTGCGCATGATCGGGGTGTTGCGGGACATTACCGACCGTAAACAGGCGGAGGAAGCGCTTCGCGATGCCGACCGGCAAAAGAACGAATTCATCGCCATGCTCGGACACGAACTCCGGAATCCGCTGGCGCCTATCCGGAATGCGGTTCATCTGATGCGCAAGCTGGATACTCCCGATCCCAATCTGCGGTGGGCGCGCGATGTGGTCGACCGGCAAGTCGATCATCTGGCTCGCTTGGTGAGCGATCTGTTGGATGTGTCGCGAATCGTACAAGGCAAACTCACGCTTCAAATCACTCTGGTCGATCTCGTGACGGTCATCAACCAGGCTGTCGAAACCAGTCAGCCGCTGATCGAGTCCAGACACCACACGCTTTCGGTCGCGATGCCCGAAGAGCCGGTGTATCTCGAAGGTGACCACGTGCGCTTGGTTCAAGTCGTTTCGAATCTTCTCGACAATGCTGCCAAGTACACGCCGGAAGGCGGCAGAATTTGGCTTGCCGCAGTCGCCGAGAACGGGGAAGCGATCATCTCCATCCGCGATACCGGCGAAGGAATCTCCAGCGCATTACTGCCCCATCTTTTCGATGCATTCACCCAAGCCGCGAGAACGCTGGACCGAGCGCAAGGCGGGCTCGGACTGGGTTTGATGATCGTTCAGAAAATCATCGAGATGCACGGGGGAAACGTCGAAGTCAAAAGCGAAGGGCTCGGCAAAGGCAGCGAATTCGTAATACGCTTGCCGCTTTGCGAGCAGGTGTGCGTGGTTCCCGGATTGTAGGATGCGGTTTGTGCCTCACCGCATCCTACGTTCTCGTTTCTTGATTACAAGTCAGTTTGTAGGATGTGGTGACCGAAGTGAACCGCATCAATCGCGAACGATGCGCTTCCAATCGCAAACGGTCGCTTTAGTCGCGACCCTTCCTTCGTCAGCACATCCTATAGACGAGGCTCAATGCAGCTTGATCTTCGGCCTCAATCTCCGCCGGAAGAATCCCGAGACCATCAGCATGCTGACCCGGATCGGTCCGAATAGCGCCAGTTGGTGCATCTTGTAGAGCGAGAGGTAAACCAGCCGGGCGATCAGGCCCTCGATCATCACGGTGCCCATCAGATTGCCCATCAGATTGCCGACGGTGCTGTATTTGCCGAGCGATACCAGCGAGCCGTAGTCCTTGTATCGGTAGGTGAGCATGGGCTTGCCCTCCAGTTTTCGACGGAGATTCTTCAGGACGAGGGTGGCTTGCTGATGGGCGGATTGGGCGCGTGGCGGAACGGTGGAGTTTTTTTCCGGCCAAGGGCAGGCGGCGCAGTCGCCGATGGCGAAGATGTCGTCGTCGACGGTGGTTTGCAGGGTGGGGCGGACCACGACCTGGTTGATCCGGTTGGTTTCGAGATCCGTGATGGTCTTGAGAAAATCGGGTGCTTTGACGCCGGCAGCCCAGACTTTCAGCGCCGCCGGGATGAATCGGCCGCTTTGGGTCTTCATGCCTTCCTTGGTAACTTCCACCACGCGCTCGCCGAGATGGACCTGAATGCCGAGTTTTTCCAGCTGTTTGAGCGTGGATTTGGAGAGGCGCTCGGGCAGTTCCGGGAGCAATCGGTCGGCGGCCTCGATGATGTGAATCTGGAGGTCGGACGGCTTCACGTTATCGAGCCCGTAGGCGCTCAATAGCCGTGTGGCCTGATGAAGCTGGGCGGACAGCTCGATGCCCGTGGCGCCTCCGCCGACGATGGCGACGTCCAATTGACCGGTTTCCTTGACGCCTCCGGTGGCGTGGGCGTGGAAATACGCTTCCAGCAGCCGGTTTTGGAACTGTTCCGCCTGGTCGGTGGTATCCAGGAACAGGCAATGTTCGGCCACGCCGGTGATGCCGAAATCGTTGCAGATGCTGCCCACGGCGATGACCAGCATGTCGTAGGGATGGGTGCGGGGCGGCATGATTTCTTCGCCCTTTTCGTTCACCATCGCCGCCAGATGGACTTGTTTGTTGGTGCGATCGAGACCGTCCATGCGGCCCAATACGTACCGGAAACCGTTGCTGCTCGCCTGGGCTAGATAATCCAGTTCGTCGTCGTGGGAATCCAGGGTGCCGGCGGCCACTTCGTGCAGCAGCGGTTTCCAGATGTGAGTGCGGCTGCAATCGATCAGCGTGATATCGGCCTTCTTCCGGCCAAGGCTCTTGCCGAGCTGCGTAACCAGTTCCAGACCGCCGGCGCCGCCGCCGACCACCACGATCCTGGGCCGGTTTTCACTTGTTTTAGATTCGCTCATATCCTCTCCCCCCTTTTTTAATAGATGACTGATCTAAGACTGGAATAAGCCGGTCTTGCCCCCTTGAAAGGGCGGTACCCGTTCCCGGCATTTTCGCGTCTTGCCGAAAATGTGATGCTTATCCCGTGCGTAATTCTTTTCCGGTGCTTTGCTTGGTATAAGCATCCGTCTGAAGCGGCGTTGATGGGACGGCTGCGTAAATCCGCTGAAACAATCGATGAGTCTACGCTGTTATCGATGGCGAATTGATCGGTATGCCAAAACCGCTAGTCCAAACTGTGATAGCGGAAAAATGCGACATCGAGCGCCTCCCGAATATTCGCTGAAGCCGGCTCCCCCGGCCCGCTGGCGGTCCGGATTGAGTCGCGCCGATGACGGATTACCGTGAGATGTTCGGCCGCTGCGGATTCTGCCACAGCCGAAGGTCCGATGTCTTTAATCCGGTGTGCGTCGAGGAACGCGGTGGATGTTCGTCTTAGCCCTTGCTAATATTCGAGCATAGGATTTGGTTATCGGTTGGCTGAAGAACTAGCGATGAGTCGGTTTGTCTTACGGACGTTAATCAGATGTGTGCCCCACAGGATTTTGTGCTGAATTCCGAGTTTCCAAATCCCATTCCCGATTGGAGCGACCAAATTCCTGTTCCGCTCGTTACTATTCGACTGGCCGATCAAAAGCTGCTTTTTCTCAATCGCCCGGCTCGCGAACTTTTCGGCGATACCGTCAAACCCGGACTCGATGCGTCGGTGCTGTTCGACGACCCTAATGCTCTGCGGCAGTTGCTCGAATCGGTGTGCTCTGACAAGAAGACGGTCCGTTCGGAGGCGCTTCTTAAGAACGCGTCGAACAAACACCATAAGTATTCGATCGACGCAAGCGCGGCCGAGCTGGACGGCGAGCCTATCGCCGTGTTGTCCTTGATCGATGTGCCCGCCTATATACCCCAGCCGGAAGAAGCCGAGTTTCGTTCCAACATCGCTTTGTGGCGGGGGGTGTTCGACCAGGCGGCCGTCGGGATCGCTTTGTTGGATACGAATTTTCGGTTTATCGAGGTGAATCGGCGTTGGTTGGAACTGTTCGGATACACCGCCGACGAAATGAGCGCGTTATCTCCGAGCGATCTCATTTCCTCGGAAGACAGTTTCGTATCGCGCGAACGAGCCGAGGCGCTTTTGGGCGGTGAAGTCGACCAATACCGGGGAGAGAAGCGTTTGGTCCGAAAGGACGGAAGCGTATTCTGGGGCGATTTGTCCGCGAGCATGCTGCGGGACGGGAAAGATACGGTATCCGTGATTTTAACTTTTCTGATCGACATTACCGATCGCAAGCTGGCGGAAGATAAATTGCAGGCCAGCAACGAGCGGCTCGAAGCGCAATTGGCCGAGAACCGGATATTGCAGGAAAAACTGAGAGATTTGGCGGTACGCGATCCGCTGACGTCGCTGTTCAACCGGCGGTACATGGAAGAGACCCTGAGGCGCGAGTTGTCACGATCGGCCCGGGAAGATCAGCCGCTCAGTCTGGTCATGATCGACATCGACCATTTCAAGCAACTCAACGACACTTATGGTCATCCGGCGGGGGATCTGGTCCTGAAGGAACTGGCAGCACTGTTGCTGCGCCACCTGCGCAGCGAGGATATCGTCTGCCGCTTCGGCGGCGAGGAATTCGTGGCCATTCTGCCGGGCGCTCCGTTGTTGACGGCGGCTCAGCGTGCCGAATCCTGGCGTTTGGCGTTTCAGGAATTACACATCGTTTATGAAGACCAAGTATTAACCAGCACGCTCTCGATGGGGATCGCGGAATATCCTCGTCATGGCGCGACCAGCGAGGACCTTCTGTTCCAGGCCGATAGTGCGATGTACATGGCCAAGCGTGCGGGAGGCAATCGGGTGATGGTCTGGGGTTGAGTAGTCTTTGGCGCTGGTGCGCCGTTTGCTTGTCTTGCTCGACCTTGTGTGTTTATACGGATTTTCATGAAGCATTCTCTGTCTCGCTCTGATATCTCTTCTCACGCTATCGATGACTTGGAGGCGCGGCTGATGGCTACTGCCGGCGGGGCCGAACGCGGCAAGATCGCCGAGGCCCTGAACCTCGCCCGCAGGGCGCGGGATCAAGATACGATCGTCAGGCCGCGCGGCATCGACGTCGCGGATATTCTCCTCGGGATCAAGGCCGATGGGCTCACGCTGCAGGTTGCGCTGCTGAGCGATCCTTATCTCCGCGATACGCTCAAGGAAGCCGACATCAAGGCCCAATTCGGGGAGACCGTCGCCGATTTGGTGCAGAAGGTCAATTGGCTCAACACCTTCGACGAATACCGTCCGACCGAAATCAAGGAGCCCGCCCAGGCGGAACTCTTGCGCCGCATGCTTTTATCGGTGGTCAACGACGTGCGTGCGGTGCTGGTCAAGCTCGCCTATCGTCTGCAGCGCTTGCGGCTGCTCAAGAATCAGGACGGCGAGTTGCGCCAAAGGATCGCCATGGAAACCCTGGACGTGTTCGCGCCCCTGGCGAACCGGCTGGGCGTGGGGCAGCTCAAGTGGGAGCTGGAGGATCTCGCTTTTCGCTATCTAAACCCCGACAAATACCGCGATCTTGCCAACCAGTTGGCGACCAACCGCGCCACGCGGGAAGCTTTCGTCGGTCAATTCATCGAGATACTGCGGCAGGAATTGGAAGCGAACCATATCCACGCCAAGGTTTACGGCCGTCCCAAGCACATCTACAGCATTTATCGGAAGACGCAGCGCAAGGAGCTGGACCTGGAGGAGCTGTATGACCTGCACGCCGTAAGGGTCATCGTCGACGATGTTGCGACCTGTTATGCGGTGCTCGGTCTGGTGCACGGCCGCTGGCTCCACGTTCCCAAGGAGTTCGACGATTACATCGCCAACCCCAAGGAAAACGGCTATCAATCGCTGCACACGGTGGTGATCGGACCCGAAGGCCGGCCGGTCGAAGTTCAGATTCGCACCCAGGCCATGCACGATTTCGCCGAATACGGTGTCGCGGCTCACTGGCGATATAAGGAAGGCGGCAAGCAGGACGCGGTTCTCGATCGCAGCATCAATGCCCTGCGCCGCCTGCTGGAAAGCAGGGACGACGATCAGTCGATGCTGGAGGATTTCCGCGCCGAACTGTTCGAGGACCAGATCTTCGTGCTGACGCCGAAAGGGCAGGTGGTCCGGTTAAGTAAAGGAGCGACGCCGCTGGATTTCGCCTATCACATCCACACCGAGGTGGGGCACCGCTGCCGCGGCGCGAAGGTCAACGGACGTATCGTGCCGTTGACCTATTCGCTCAAGTCCGGCGAAAAGGTCGAAATTCTCACCGCCAAGCACGGCGGTCCGAGCCTCGGGTGGCTCGATCCGCACCTGGGTTATGTCAGGACGGGCCACGCGCGTACCAAGATCCGCCAATGGTTCAAGCAGCAGGATCATGAAAAGCATCTTCGCGCCGGGAAATCCATTCTGGACCGGGAGCGGCAGAAGCTGGGCATCAAGGAAGTCGATCTGGACGAGCTGGCACGGCATTTCCATTTGCCGCGCGGGGACGATCTGCTGCTGGCCGTCGGCCGCGCCGACATCGCTCCGGCCCAACTGGCCAATGCCTTGAAGCTTCCGGAATGGCAGCCGAAGGTTCCGGCGGCTCCCCCGGCGAAAAAACCCTTGCCGCCGGCGACGGGCAAGGCATCGGAAGAGGTGACCATCCAGGGAGTCCGCAACCTTCTGACCTATTTCGCCCATTGCTGCGAGCCCAAGCCCGGCGATCGGATCATCGGTTATGTAACGGTGGGCAAGGGCGTCGCCATCCATCGCCAGGATTGCGACAACATCATTCAGTTGCCGCCCCGCAAGATGAGCCGTCTGATCGACGTGGCCTGGGGTACGGAGCCGGAAGCGTTCCCGGTGGAGCTCGAAGTCAAGGCGCTGGATCGAAAGGGGCTGCTCAAGGACATCACCCATATTCTGGCGCACGAACATATCAATATCGTGCGCACCCACAGCGAGACCAACGGGGACGATCAGTCGGTCGTCATGAGGATCACGGCCGAGGTATCGGACCCCGGACAGCTCAGCTCGGTGCTGGACAAGATCGGCCAGGTGCACAACGTGTTCAGCGCCAGGCGCTTGCAGCACGGGTGAGGGGTTGTGATTTCTTTTCGCATTAGTCGCTTTGGTAAAAGGTGCCGCTGATCGCGGCGACTGCTTTGGAGCGGGTCTCGCCCCGCTGGCGAGTTACTTTTCTTTGCTTGCCCAAAGAAAAGTTTGTTTGGTCCGGCAGCCCCAATCTAATGTCGTTCCCATCGGTCGATCATTGCGCCAAGCCAGCCCCGGGAATAGGCCAAGCCGTGATAGATCGCCAACGCCAGACGCGCCCAGCGGATATAGAGCCCCGGCCGGCGGATCAAACGGGCGAACCGGAATACCGGATGGCTCCAGGCCGTGATCAGGCTGCGAAACCGGTAAATCAGTTTTCTTCGGGCGGATAGGCCTCGGGAATCCGGCTGTACACGCTTGCTCGGCTTCACGCCGGGACGCCGCCAACTCAGTCGATAGGCGAGACCCTCCCGGCGCTGCCGAAAACCCGCGGCCTGGGTTTGTTCGACGAACCGGGCGTCGACCGGCGTCAGGTGCAGCCGGCCTTGTTCGAACCCGGTCGTCACGAGCCGTTCCATTTCCGGCGAGCGGACGATGACCACATTCGTGCCGCGCCCGTCGGATGAATAAGGTTCCACCCAGGCATCGCCGAAGGCGATGTCGGCCGTTTCCGCGACCACGTCGTCGCAGGCGTTGCAGGCCGAGTTCTGAAAAAAACCGGCGCCCCAGTCGCCGTCCGCCAGATGCCACCAGTCCTTCTGTACCACTTGCCCGTTCCTGAGCGTCAATTGAGCGGTGTACCAGTTCGCCGGACGATCGGGGTCCTTATGGCGGAATTCGACATCTAAAATGTCGTCCATCGAGACACCCATCTGCCAGGCGAAGCTTTCCACGAAACGGGCGCTTTTCATATGGCCGCAGAAAAGCCCCAGGGTGAACCGAATGCGTTCGCGAAACACGGGATCATAGCGGCGGAGGAGTTGTACCGCCTTGATGAAACAGGGGACTCCGACCACGGCATAGCGTCCCGGATTCGCCCGGATGAGTCCGAGCGCGTCCGATAATTCCACCGGATAATAGCGCGACTTCGCGCCAGCCAGGATTTCGTCCTCGGTGCGCGAGATCCGATAACGGAAGAACAGCCCGTCGCGCTTCGGGTCCGTGGCCGCGACATGCGCCGCGCCGTCGATCCGCCCGCTGCGCAGCAATTCCGCCAAAACCCAGCTGACCATGCCGCCCGAGCTTCCACGCTCGCGGAAGTCCTTTTCGGCCACGTAACCCACGTAGGCGGCTCGAAAATGTCCCACGGCGGAATCGTGCCGGCCGGCATCCGGAAAAAGCTGCTCGGCCAGCTCGTTCTCGTCCCTTGCACCAGGCGAAAACGGGCAGATTCGCGCGAACTCCGAGGATCTGCGGCGCAGCCATTCGGGAGACCCTGTCGGCTTATATTGCCCGTACCGGTCCAGCTCCATCCGCGAGGCGAAGGCATTCGCCCGTGCCACGCAACTGCCGCAGCCGATGCAGAGATCAGAATCCACGATGTCCCGCGGACTGAAGGTCTGTCGATCGGCTGGGGTCGGCATCGGTCAATCCAATGCGTGATCGAGAAATTCGTTCGACTGTCGACGGAGCCGATCGACCCGGTCGAGTATCCGGGAATCCAAAAGTTCGCTCAGGCAGACGTCGTAAGTGGTCGCCGTCGAATCTTCCGATAGTAGACGCTTTTCTCCGCCGATCATGGCCATCAAGTTTTCGATCTTGGTGGACCGGTACGGGGAGCGCTCGGAGACGAAAGGTTTGGCATGGCGGAGGGCAAAAATACAGCCGTGGAAGAAGTTGGTCGCTACCGCTTCCGCACGGGCCATGGCATGGGCGAAATCCTGCGGACCGGCGGTGATCCATTGCTGATCGGCCCAGTCGTTCCGATAGCCCAGGCTGACCATCGGATAGCCGTGCGATCTGGCCCAGCGCCTAACATTTCGGCCGAATGCCTCGGAGAAATTGTGCCCATAGACCGCTACGAAAGGCCGATCCGGCCCGCGCCAGATTCCTTCCGGTCTCGGCATGAACTGAAGACAGGGGTCGAGCACCAATTCCGGTTCGAAGCCGAGCGCGTTTTGAATAATGGCGCGGGAGTTGTCGTCGCGAACCGAAATCGCCTCGAACCTGCGCAGTCGATCCGCCCAAGCCGGTTCGAGTTCTTGCGAAGCGTCGTAATTGCCGAAACTGGCGCCATAGGAAACCAGCCGTGCCCCGATGCCGGCGCCGAAGAACAGTGGACATCCGCCATACCAGGGGTGTCTCAGATTCCACACTTCGTCGCTGCCGACGATCACCCGATCGAAGCTTTCCAGATTGCTCGCATGTTCGAGGTTGAAGCGCGGCGAACGCGGCAGCTTGGAAATGGCACGGAGAAACTTGAGGAGCTTCAAGCCGTAGAGCAGGTAGTCCATGCTTGGAACCGACGTCGGCAGGACAGGGCGGAGTGCGCACGTCCATTCGGCGCGTTTGATCCGCCAGGCATCGTGATCCAGGATCACGGCCTCGTGCCCGCGCGAGCGTAGTTCCTCCACCAGGCAACGCGCTTGCCAGTAGCTGCCGTAATTGATGCAGCGGTGAAAGGTCAGGATTCCCATCCTTGGCTTAGGATTCCCCATAGCGTTCCGTTCCTGCTTTAACGATTAGATGGCGCGCGAAAAGCGATGTGCGGCACGGTCCAAGAAAATATGATTGTTTATGGCGACCCAAGCTACGAAGAGCCTGTTACCGCCACGCTCGGCCGGGTTCGGCAATGGGCCGACCGTGCGAGCGGCCATGCGCCGGATCGAACGGATTCGTCGGCAAAGGATTGCCGACCTACCGATCGATGCCGCCGAGTAGGTCGGGAATCCTTTCCCGACGCAATGGATGGGCAAGCGGATACGGCGCCACAGTATGCGGCGGGCGAAGGACGGGACGCCCGCCGAAGGCTGCTGATCGACGCGGGACAACTGGAGCAAGCCCTGGCCGACCGGGTGGAAAACGACACGCTCGTAGAACGCATCATGAGCGTCACCGATCTCGCCGCCGACGCGTTTCTCCACGATTCCGATCTCGGGCCACTCCAAGAAGCGCTCGCCCAACTCGAACTGCCGGCGGACTTGACGGTGCGCGTCAAAGTGCCGGAAGGATTTGCATTCTACGCGCTCTATCCGGAGCAATACGCCCAAGCCGCGAGATTATGGGTTCGCAATCATGCGGATTCCGATTCGCGGCGGGCGGTGGTGGTCGGCATTCGCAGCATCGGGACCAGTCTTTCGGCGGTGGTGGCGCGGGAGCTGGCTCAAGCCGGATGGAACGTGCGACGGCTGACGGTCAGGCCGTCGGGGCACCCGTATGCGCGGCGCGCGGCGATTCCTCGCGAGGCGGTTCAAGGAGCGGTTTTCGGATTGGTCGTCGACGAAGGGCCCGGGCTATCCGGCTCGTCGATGGCGGCCGCGGCTCAAGCGCTGGTCGAAGCGGGACTCGATCGATCCGGAATCGGCTTTTTTCCGGGACATGACCGCGGCCCCGGAAACGCCGGAACCGAAGACGTGCGGAGGTGGTGGAGCGATACGCCGAGGTATGTCGTCGGGCCGAGCGAAATGGCTTGGCAGGGCCGGCCGCTAGCGGAAGAGCTGGCATATCGCAGCGGCCCGGCCGTTCGGGTGGACGATCTGAGCGGCGGGATGTGGCGGCATGCCGTCTATCGGCATGAGCAGGAATGGCCGGCGGCGTTCGTCGCATTCGAGCGGGCCAAATATCGGGTGGTGCGGCGTGACGGCTCGTCGGTGCTGTGGAAATTCGAAGGACTGGCCGGCGGGGCGGAGGCGGTCAGGGATAGCATGGCATGGCTGGCTCAACGCGGATGGACCCTGGCTCCTCTGGATTCCGCCCACGGTTTCGTGGCGAGGCTCTGGATCGAAGGCAAGCCGCTTCAAATAGATCAATGCAATACCGCCGTTCTGGATCGAATCGGGCGCTACATCGTCGATGCGGCCGGTACCGCGCTTTCGATTTCCGAGCAAAGAACATCGCTGGAGCGGCTCAAAGAGATGTTGTACTGGAACACCCGGGAAAGTCTGGGAGAGGCCATGGCGGCGCGTACGCTACGGTGGAGCGGGTTGGTCCCGGAGCATCCGTGGCTGTCCTACGGCGATGGGCGGCTGGCACCCGAGGAGTGGATACGCTCGATCGACGGGCGTCTGATCAAGGTCGATTGCGCCGGGCATTCGACGGATCATACGGTAATCGGACGTCAGCCCCTGATTTGGGACTTGGCGGGCGCGACGGTCGAATGGCGGCTCGATAGCGAAACCGTCCGGCCTTTGCTGAGTGCGTTCGCCGATGCGGGCGGCGAGTTGCCTACACCGGGGACGCTGGCCTTTTACTGCGCGGCCTATGCCGCGTTTCGCTTGGGACAGTGCGCGATCTGCGCCGGCATGAGCGATCCGAGCGAGCAGCGGCGGCTCCTTCGCGCCGGCGATTTCTACGAGTCGCAACTGTTTCGAATTCTCGCTTAGTAAGGCATGGGTAATTCGCTGCCCGTATTGTTGACGCAAAGCACCCACGGGCCATGGTCGAAGATGGCGACGATGCTGACCGAGGCCAGTCCGATCTCGATGCGCATAAAGAGATCCAAAGGCACGCCCAGAAAATAGGCGAGGGCGGCTTTGATCACGTCGCCGTGGCTCACCAGGGCGATGCATTCGTCCGGGTGTTTTTCGCGCAGGCGGAGCATTTCGCCGACGATGCGGGCTTGCGTCTCGACCATCGCTTCGCCGTTGGGGACGCGTGTCCCGCTGCGAAAACTATTCCATCGGCCAAAGGTTTCCAGACGGCGGAGATCTTCGAGCTTCCTTCCGGTCCAGTCGCCGAGATCGATCTCGTGGAGGGTTTCGAGGGGTTGAACCGGCAGGCCGAGCCGTTCGGACAAGAATTCGGCCGTCTCGCGGGTTCGGTCGGCCGGGCTCGAATAAAGAGCCGCAACCGGCAGACGGGCGACCCGTTCTGCCATGTCGTTGGCCTGATTCCGGCCAAGTTCACTGAGGTGCACGCCCGGCGCTCGGCCGGCGATGGTGTCGCCGCCCAAGAGATGCGCACCGTGGCGAATCAGCAGAAACGTGGTCATCACGCGTAGCGCCGGGTCATTTCGACGCAGAATTCGGCGAATTCCTCCACGCGTTGCGGCGGGCTGGTGTGGTGGGCGTTGATGCCGCGGTGCTCGGGGGTGAAG
The DNA here is from genome assembly GCF_051027445.1 of Methylocaldum sp. GT1TLB. NCBI lineage: Bacteria > Pseudomonadati > Pseudomonadota > Gammaproteobacteria > Methylococcales > Methylococcaceae > Methylocaldum > Methylocaldum sp. GT1TLB. The sequence continues at coordinate 2,024,877 of NZ_CP194898.1, read as the reverse complement.
CAGTAGGTTACGGTTACCCGGAAGGGTTCGAGCGCCCGCATCTGCCGGTCGAACCAATCGAGTGCGTTCGGCCGAAAACGGTCGGCCCAGCTCAGGCCGGTACGGAGATAGGTGACGCCCAAATCTTTCATGATTCGCACCGCATCGTCGAGCCGGTGGTCCTCGAAATGAAACCACTGGCACAGGCCCATTTCCGGCGCATACTCGTAGAAATGCCGAAAAGCGCGTTTGGGCATGCCGTCTTCCCGCAGCAGGCCCATGTAGAAATGGCGGTAATAGGACGAGCCTTCGGCCTCGCGGTGACGGGTCGTGGCGGGCCAGGCTCTGGGCAGGTCGTAAAGGCTGTACCAGTGAATCCGCGGCGCTTGCTCCAGCAGCAGTTCCGCGGTTCGCTTGAGCCCGAATTCCTGTACTTCCTCGGCGCCGAAGCTGGAGACGCCGACCTCGGAAATCCAGATGGGCTTGTCGTCGACGACGCTGTGAATTTCGTTCAGCTTGTCGGGCCATTCGTGAATCTGCCAGTGGTTCCAGTCCAGCGGAAACCCGTGGACGGCCACGGCATCCATGCGCGGAATGACGCCGTAGTTTTTCATCCGTTCCATGAACAAGGGATCGATGGGAGAGATGCCCCCGAGGACGACCGGGAGTTTCGGATGTTCCTCGTGCAGGGCATCGGCCGTGAGATTCACCATTTCGGCGAAAAGACTCCAGTCCTGGTCGATCTCGAAATCCCAGTGGGATTTATTGTTGGGTTCGTTCCAGAGCATCACTGCTTCGATCATGATTTCCCTCCGCAAAGCTGTAGCGGGTCGCAAAAGCCTCGTTCCTTTTGGGGTGTCGCAAACGGTCGTCTTGGGAGCGCTAGGGCGAGCCTTCCCGACGCCATCGGTCGGCCAAGTGGAGCCGTCGGCGAGGGATTGCCGCCCTGCAACCGTGCCACTGTGTAGGTCGGGAATCCTTTCCAATCGCAAACGGCCTGGCCGGGAGCGCCGGCCAGCCCCTTCCCGACGCAATGCCCCATCCAGCGGATTCATCCGCCAGGGACGGCCGACCGACGATTTTTCGCCGGCGACTTTTCGTAGGCTCGAAAGGTATACCGTTCCCGGCAAACCGCCAATGCTTATTCCGGCCTACGGTTTTCTCCCGCGACAGGGATAGACCGCCCGATGATCCCAGTCTTCCAGGTTCAGTTCGGTCCTGCGGCAGACGTAGACCTCCTCCTCCGGACGGTCGAGGATATCGAAGCCCGCGCTGCGCAGCATCGCTTCGGTGCCGGCGCGGTTGGGAATCCACCAGTTGGTGGGATCGCCGGAATAGCGGTGTTCTATGAAATGCATCCTGGGAAAACCTGGCCGGTCGAAGACATCCCGTTCCTCGAAGCCGTAGTCCCGTCCTACCGCCTCGATCTCCGGGCTGCCGCGCTGCATGGACTGGAACAGCAGCAGGTCGCGGGCGACGTGTTCGTGGATCAGGTCCAGCGCCAGCAAGGGGTGGCGCAGGTGATAGAACACGCCCATGAAGATCACCAGACCGAAGGTTTCGCCGAGGTCGGCGATGTCGTAGACGGACAGCCGGCGAAATTCGATGTCGAGCCCTTTGACCTCGGCCGCGAAGCGGGCCTGGGCCAGATAAGCCTCGTCCGAGTCGATGCCGACGACCCGCTCGGCACCGCGCTTTTTCATCTCGATGGCGTAGAAACCCGCGTTGCAGCCGATGTCGAGCACCGATCGGCCGCTCAAATCGGCGGGAAGCGCGTCGGCGAATTGCCGCCACTTGACGGCGGGATAATCTCCGAGGAAATGATCGGGAGCGGTATGTACGCCGTCGAGGTCGAGATTGTGGAACCATTCGCCGAGCTCGCGGACGCGCCGCTCGATGCGGTCGCGGGTCCAGACGGTGGTCCCGTCCGTTTCGGTGGGTTCGATCATGGCGACTCCGTCAACGCGGCGCCTTGCCGCGTATGAATGCCTCCGTACGGGCACGGGCTTCGGCATCGGTGAACTGTTCGGGCGGGGATTTCATGAACCAGGCGGCCGGTCCGATCAGCGCTCCGCCGATGCCCCGATCGAGCGCCAGCTTGACGCAGCGCACCGCATCGATGACCACGCCGGCGGAGTTGGGCGAATCCCAGACTTCCAGCTTGAGTTCGCCGTGCAGCGGCACGTTGCCGAAGGTCGTGCCTTCCAGCCGGATGTAGCAGAACTTGCGGTCGGTGAGCCAGGGCACGTAGTCGCTGGGGCCGACGTGGGCCTCGGCGTCGGACAGGGCATGGTCGAGCTGGCTGGTCACGGCGCGGGTCTTGGAGAGCTTCTTGGACTCCAGCCGTTCCCGTTCGAGCATATTCAAAAAGTCCGTGTTGCCGCCGAAATTGAGCTGATAGGTGCGGTCCAGCCGGACGCCGCGCTCGCGGAAGAGATTCGCCAGCACCCGGTGGACGATGGTGGCGCCCACCTGCGATTTGATGTCGTCGCCGATGAGAGGAAGGTTTTTTTCCTCGAAACGCTTGCGCCAGCGGAGGTTCGAGGCGATGAACACGGGAATGCAGTTGACCATGCCGCAGTCCGCTTCGAGAGCCTGCTCGGCATAGAACTCGGTAGCCTTTTGGGCGCCGACGGGAAGATAGGAGACGACCACGTCGGTGGCGGTATCGCGGAGCACCTGGGCAATATCTGAGGGCGGATCGGGCGATTCCTCGATGACTTCCCGGAGATACTTGCCGAGGCCGTCGAGCGTGATGCCGCGGCGGACTTCGACGCCGATTTCGGGAACTTCGCAGAACCGGTATGTGTTGTTCGGCTCCGCGAAAATGGCTTCGGACAGGTCCTTGCCGACCTTGCTCACATTGATGTCGAAGGCGGCGGAAAACTCGATATCGGAAATGTGATAGCCGCCGAGGTTGACGTGCATCAGGCCAGGGACGGCATCGCCGTTCTTCGCCTTGCGGTAGAACTCGACGCCCTGGACCAGCGAGGATGCACAATTGCCTACGCCGACGATGGCGATCCTTACCTTCTTGCGATGCATACTCTCTCCTTGAGCATGTCTGGCAGATCGGGAGCGGCCTACGAGACCGTCCGGTTATGGCCGCGGTTTCCTCCCTGGAATAGGCGCAGGGACGGCATTCATTGCCGGAAGCGCCGGAGGAAAGTAGATCCCGGTTCGAATATATTTTTCGAGATTAATTTTTGCAAGAAGTTTCGCGGCGTACGGCGGGTTTCACTCCGTTAACCCGCCCTACGAGCTGGGTAGGGCGGGTTAGGCCGACAGGCCGTAACCCGCCGTACGCCGCGAAAAGGCGGGTTACGCGAGTACGCTAACCCGCCCTACAACCTTCGTCGGGAACGGATTCCCGACCTACTCGATGTTTGGAACGAAACCGTGCCTCAGCGTGTTCTCGCTCACCACCCGAGTCCACAGAAACTGCTTGAGATAGTCGGGGCCGCCGGCCTGTACGCCGGTTCCCGAAAGCCGGGTGCCGCCGAAGGGCTGTACGCCGACGCGCGCGCCGGTGGTGCGGCGGTTGAGATACAAATTGCCGACGCGATACCGTTCCCGCGCGAGATCGAGATGTTCCGGAAGGCGCGAAAAAACGCCGCCGGTCAGAGCGTAGTCCGATTCCAGCGCCAGCGTGAGCGCGGCCTCGAAGGTGGGCGCGCGCAGCACGGCCAGCACGGGGCCGAAGATTTCCTCCCGCGCTAAACGGTGATGGGACTCGATGCCGGTGATTATGGCGGGCGGACAATAGAAACCGTCCGCGGGAACGCGTCCGAGATAATGAAGGCGACCCTCGGTCCGGCCGAGCTCGATATAGCTCATGGCCTTCTGCTGCGCATCGCGGGTGATCATCGGTCCGAAAAGAAATGCCGGATCTTCCGGCGGACCGTAGTCGTAGCTGTCGAGGGTTTCCGTCAGCCGTTTCACCAGCCGGTCGTGAACCCGGCCGACGGCGATGAGACGGGAGCAGGCCGAGCATTTCTGGCCCTGGTAGCCGAACGCGGAGTACAAGGTTTGGGCGACCGCTTCGTCCAGATCGGCGTCCTCGTCGACGATGATCGCGTTCTTGCCGCCCATTTCGCAGACCACCTGCTTGATGTACCGTTGCTCCGGCGCGAGCGTGTGCGCCTCCCGAAGAATCTCCAGGCCCACCGTCTTGGAGCCGGTAAATGCAATGACATGCACGTCCGGATGCTTGACCAGATACCGCCCGACCGTTGCGCCGCTCCCCGGCAGGAGCTGGCACACGCCGGGCGGAAAACCGGCCTGGTCGAGGACGGACTTGAATCCGTGGGCGACGAGATTGGCGGGTGTCGCCGGCTTCACGATAGCGGTATTGCCGGCGACCAGCGCCGCCGCGGTCATGCCGGTGAGAATCGCCAGAGGGAAATTCCAGGGCGGAATCACGGCGACGCCGCCGCGCGGCTCGTAGCGAAGATGATTCGGCTCGCCGGGAAAGCAGCGGGTGGGCCGCCAACCGGCCAGTTGCTCCATCCGGTAGGGGTAATAGCGCAAGTAGTCGACGGCTTCCGCCACGTCCGCGTCGGCCTCGCGCCAATTCTTTCCCGTTTCCAGAACCTGCCAGGCGGCCAGTTCGCCGCGGCGAGCGTCCATGATGTCCGCCGCCCGCCGGCACAGCGCGACCCGAGCGGCGGCGGGCGTGTCGCGCCAGCCGGGGAATGCGCGGTACGCATTGCGGACGGCGCGCTCGGCATGGGTGACATCGGCAACCGCCACATGTCCCAGAATCTCGGACGGTCGCGCCGGATTTCTCGATACTTCCAGCTCCGCGCCCTGCGGCGGAACGCCGGCCATGTCCAGCGGGTAGGTCGCGCCCAGTTTCGTACGCACCGCCGCCAGCGACCTTCGGAATTCCTGGCGAACCCGGTCGTGGCTGAAGTCCTTTAACGGGGCATTGAGAAAGGCGGGAGAAAGTGTTTCGGTTCCGGGTTCGTGCGGGTCGGGCGCCGCCAGAAGGTCGTCCAAATCGGCGCCTTCGACATAGGTTTGCCGCAGAATGGACGTGTTGGCGGTATTTTCCATCAAGCGCCGGATCAGATAGGCGATGCCCGGAATCAGCTCTCCCGTGGGGAGATAAACCCGGAGCGCGATGTCGGATGCGGCGACGGCGTGGCGCAAGGGCTCGGCCATGCCGTACAGCATCTGGACCTCCCAGTCGGCCGTGGAAAGACCTTGCCGGGACGCCGACGCGATGGAGTAGGCGAGACTCCGAAGATTATGGCTGCCCACGGCGGGATAGACAGCATCTGCATGCCGGAACAAGAGATCGAGCAGCGATTCGAACTGGGCGTCGGTAGCCGATTTGTCGAGAAACACCGGCACCGGCCAGTTGCGCTGCTCGGCGAGCGCAACTTCCGTGTCCCAGTACGCGCCTTTGACCAGACGCACGGAAATCCGGCGTTTTTCCCGCTCCGCCCAGTCGATCAGTTCTCGGAGATCGTCCGCGGTCTCCGGAAGATAAGCTTGCAGCGCGATGCCGGGATGCCAGCCGTCATCTCCCTCGCTTTCGACCAGGTCGCGGAACAGGCGGAGCGTCAAGGACTTGAGTTCGTAATGCTCCATGTCCACCGTCATGCCGGCTCCAAGTTCGCGAAGCTTGGCCACCAAGGGCTCCAGCCGGGCGAATACCCGGCGGCGCACGCCGGCGTAGTCGAGCGGATCGAAGTGGGCGGTCAGAGCCGAGAGCTTGACGGAGATATGAATCGGCGGATGTCCGAGCGGCAAGCGGTTCGCCGCCAGAAGGTCCAGCAGCGACAAGTATCGGCCCAGATAAATATCGCATTCCCTTTCGCTCAAGGCAGCTTCGCCCACGGCGTCGACGGTAACGGCCGCGGGTATCCGGGAGATGGTATCCAGCGCTCGGTTCAGGCGATCTTCTTGCTCCTCGACAACGAATTGACGCGCAAGGCGCGACACGGCGCGGCGCAGTGCAAAACCGCTGAAGGAATGGCCCCCCAGCTTGAACATGCGGCCCCACAGTCCCCGAAGCCGATCGGCATGAGGCGCCAGATAGTTCTGAAAATGGCGGGCCAGTTCCCGATCGGTTTCCAGTACCGGCAACACGTCGACGAATTGGAACAGCGCGGCGCGTAAGCCTTCGTCATGCATGGCCCGCATCAACACGCGCCCTCTCAGGCCCCGCGGGTCGAATAAGGACGGCGGCGACTCTCCGGCCAAACGGTAAAGGTTTTCGCCGATGTCGCGGACCCTTCGCTCGAAAGCCGTGTCGTTCATGACCCTACCTCAGAGTTGCCCAACGAATTCGGACCTCACCCGCGATGATAGTTCCATGGCGGAAGCCGCAGCGGGCGTCTCCGACAAGGAACAGAGTGCAGCAAATCGTCTCTAAGGGGAAGTGGCATGAGTGTGATAGATTGGAGGCTATTCCAATGCTTTCCGGATCATCTCTCATGGACGACAAAACCTTAAAACCGATACGACTGATCGGCGTGGCCTTCGACCGCGACGCCGAAACGGGGCCGGAATCCTTGCGCCTTCTGGGCTTGGATCGGAGGCTGAGGAGCCGGGGCGTTCCAGCCAACTGGCAAACGATTCTCCATCCGCACCGAATACTGGACAAGGTGCCCAAGGTGGCGGATCTCTGCGAACGAGCGGCACAGGAAACCGAGAGCGCCCTGAGAGCCGGCGAATTTTTCGCCGTATTGGGGGATGACCATTCTTGTGCCGTAGGCTCCTGGACTGGTGCGGCGGCGGCTTTGGCCGAACGAGGCCCTTTGGGGCTGATCTGGATCGACGCCCACATGGACAGCCATGTGCCGGAGACGAGCCCCAGCGGCGCATTGCACGGCATGCCTCTCGCGTGCCTCCTCGGTTTCGGCGAACCGTCTCTGGTGAATTTGGGCGGATTCGGCCCGAAGCTGTTTCCCCGGCATGTTTGCCTGATCGGCGTCCATAGCTTCGAGCCGGCCGAGCAAGCTTTGCTGGAAAGGCTCGGCGTCCGGATCTTCTATTTGGGCGAAGTCCTTCGGCGCGGCCTGAACAACGTCATGGAGGAAGCGTTGTCCATCGTCCAATCCGATACGGCCGGCTTCGGCGTCACCCTCGATCTCGACGCCATCGATCCGAAGGACGCGCCTGGGGTCACGACGCCGGTGGCGGGCGGCATTTCCGGCGAGGAAATGATCGGCGCTTTGGCCATGCTCCAGGGCAATCCGGGCTTTCTCGGCATCGAAATCGTGGAATTCGACCCGCCCCGCGATAGGAGCCGTGCCACGATCTATCTGGCCAGCGATCTCTTGCTGGCTGCCGTGGTTCCCGAGCGAACCGCGCGAGCGGAAGACGTTCTGAGCATCACCGAACGCTATGGCGCGCACAACTACGACACCTTGCCGGTGGTTTTGACCCGAGGCGAGGGCGTCTACCTTTGGGACGTCGAAGGGAAACGCTATCTGGACATGATGGGCGCCTATTCCGCCGCAAGCCATGGTCATGCCCATCCGCGCCTGGTCCGAACCTTGACCGAGCAGGCGAAGCGGCTGGCCATCACCTCGCGGGCCTTTCACAGCGACCGGCTCGCGCCTTTCCTCAAGAGGGCTTGCGAACTGACCGGACAGGACATGGCGCTGCCGATGAACACCGGCGCCGAAGGCGTGGAGACCGCGCTGAAAGCCGCCCGCAAGTGGGCGTATCAGGTCAAGGGCGTGGCTCCCGACAGCGCCGAAATCATCGCCTGTCGAGGCAATTTCCACGGGCGGACTATCGCGATCGTAGGTCTTTCATCCGAGCCCGGCTACCGCGAAGGCTTCGGGCCGTTTCCGCCGGGCTTGAAACTGATTCCGTACGGCGATTCCGCGGCCTTGGCCGATGCGATTACCGAGAACACGGCGGCGTTTCTGGTCGAGCCGGTCCAGGGAGAGGGCGGCATCGTCGTCCCGCCGGCGGGTTATCTCGCCGAATGCGCCCGGATTTGCCGGGAGCGGAAGGTTTTGCTGCTGTGCGACGAGGTTCAGACGGGGCTTGGCCGAACCGGCAAATTCCTGGCTTCCGAGCATGAAGGCGTGAAACCCGACGGCCTGATCCTCGGCAAGGCGTTGGGAGGCGGTTTGCTGCCGGTGTCGGCATTTCTGGCGAGCCGCGAGGTGATGGGCGTTTTCGGCCCGGGCCATCACGGCAGCACCTTCGGCGGCAATCCTCTGGCTGCGGCGGTCGGGCTGGAGGCGCTCAATGTGATCGTCGAGGAAGGGTTGGCCGAGCGCTCGGACGAGCTCGGCGCCCATTTTCTCGAAGGGCTGCGCGCTTTGAGGAGCCCTCTGATTCGCGAGGTCCGCGGCAAAGGTTTGTTCATTGGTCTGGAACTTAACTCAGGTTTCTCCGGCCGCGAGTTCTGTATGAGGCTGATGGAGCACGGGATTCTGACCCGCGAGACCCATCAAACCGTCATCCGATTCGCACCGCCTCTGGTCATCGAACGCAGGGAAGTCGAGTGGGCGGTGGAGACGCTCGAGACCGTCATTCGAGATCTGGAACGCAATTGTCCCGGCAAGGGGTAAAAGCATGCGGCTCCGGTCTTTGCGCTTTTTCCAATTCCACTTGGAAAACGGTGTTCATGGCCGATCAGTTCAGCGATGTCCACAATGCGGAAGGGCAGGTCAATCCCGATGGAACGCCCAGTCCGAGCGGGCAGTTCGGCAAGATCGAGGACTGCGCCATCGCCAAGCTCGCGGCCACGTATCGGATCAAGCCCTTGAACACCGACGTGTTCGTCAGCGTGAAAAACCTCTTCGACCAGAACTACATCGTTGATCGCACCCGCGGCATATCGCCGGGTTCGCCGAGACTGGTGCAGGCGGGATTCAAACTAGACTTCCGAGCCTTTCCTGACCGCTCTTAGCCGGTTTGACGCCGCACGAGGGCGTACGGCGCAAGGTCATTCCTTGACGCTTCCCAATACCAGTCCTTCGATGTAGTACTTCTGGAGGACGAGAAACAGAAGAATCACCGGCAGCACGGTGAGCACCGAGCCGGCCATCATCAGTTCGGCGTCTTGCACGTGTTCGCCTAGAAGATTGGCGAGAGCGACCGGCAGCGTGTAAAGATCGCTGTCGGTCAGGATGATGAGCGGCCACATGAAGTCGTTCCAGGTGCCCATGAAAGTGAAGATGGCCAGGGTGACCAGGATAGGCTTGCAGAGCGGCAGAACCAGGGTCCGGTAGATCCGGAATTCGCCAGCGCCGTCGATGCGGGCGGCATCCAGCAGGCTGTCCGGAATCGACAGGGCATACTGCCGGATCAGAAAAATGCCGAAAATGCTCGCCATGCCGGGTACGATCACGCCGCCGTAAGTATTCACCAGCCCCATCTCTTTAAGCATCAGGAACAAGGGCAGCATGGCGACCTGCGCCGGAATCACCATGGAGGCCAGAAGCAGACGAAACAGGCGGTCGCGTCCCTTGAACCGCAGCTTGGCGAAGGCGTAGCCCGCCATGGAATTGAGCAGCAGGGAGAGCACGGTGACCGATGTGGCGATCAGCGTGCTGTTCAGGAGATAGGCGGCGAGATTCAAGCGGGAGAACAGCATCCGGTAATGTTCCAGCGTCGGCGCTGCCGGCAGCAGCGGAGGCGGGAACCGGTTCGCCTCGGCCGAAGACATCAAGGACACGGAAACCATCCAGAACAGCGGGAACAGAGTCGCGATCACCGCCGCGATCAGCGCGAGGTGAAGCAGCAGTGTCTTGATCGGTTTTTCGGAAAATACGGCCACTGTCAGATTTCCCGTCGCCTCAATCTCAACTGCAACACTGTCCCCGTCAGAATGATGAGAAACAACGTGAAGGCCACCGCCGCCGCGTAGCCGAGATTCCACCAGCGAAAACCTTCCTGGAACATCAGGAGCGCCACGCTCAGGGTGCTGTTGGCGGGACCGCCCTGGGTCATCACGTAAGGTTCGGCGAAAAGCTGGAAGTAGCCGATCATCGTGATGACGGTGACGAAGACGAAGGTCGGCGCCAGCATGGGCAAGGTGATGTGGCGGAATTGGCGCCAGGTGCTCGCGCCGTCGATCACCGCGGCTTCGTACAAACGGACCGGAATGCTTTGCAGCCCGGCGATGAAGATGATCATGTTGAAGCCGAAATTCTTCCAGATCGCCATCAGGATGATGGCCGGCATGGCCCAGTCGGGGTCGCCCAGCCAGTCGACGGTATCGAGCCCGAGCAGTCCGAGCAGATAATTCAAGAAGCCGTAGCGGGGATGGTAGAGATAGCGCCAGACCACGGCTATCGCCACCAGGGTGGTGACGACCGGCAGGAACAGCAGCGAGCGGAACAGTCCCTTGAACCGGACCAGGCGGTGGTTGACCAAGAGCGCCGCGCCCAGCGACACGGCCACCGACAACGGGCCGCCTACAAGCACGAAATACAGGGTGTTCTTGAGCGCGGTCCAGAACAAGGGGTCGCCGAGCAACCGAAGATAGTTGTCGAGCGCCACAAAGCGCAGCCGTTCGTGGTCGCCGAGGGCGTAGATGTCGAAATCGGTAAAGCTGAGCAGCAGCGACGCCGCGACCGGCAGGAAAAAGAAGACGACGATCAGGATCAAGGCCGGCGCAAGGAACCAGAAGGCGGTATTCGCCGGTAACAGCGGGGTTTTCATGGCGCCCGTTTCCGCAACAGCCAGCGACGCTTTTCGAGAATCCGGTCTACGTCCTTGTCCAGGGCAGCTAAGGCTTGCTCCTCGGTCAATTCGCCGCGCACTGCTTTTTCCGTATAATGGGCGATTTTGCTGGCGATGCGTTCCCATTCGGGAATTTTCGGCGTGGACACCACCCGCTCCAACTGCGTCTTGAAGGCCTGCGTGCGAGTCGCTGTGGCCAGATCGGGGTGCAGCCAGGCGGAGCGGCGGGCGGGGAGGTCGCCGGTCAGACGGTAAAAGGCAAGCTGTTGTTCGGGTTCGGAGAGAAATTCGATCAGCTTCCAGGCTTGATCTTTACGGCTGGAACTTCGGGCGATCGCGAGACTGGCGCCGCCGGCCAGTGAAACGCCGGGATAACTCTCATCGGGAGCCGGCATCGGCGCGGTGGCCCACCGGCCTTGCATGGACTTCGGAAGCCGGTGTTCGAACTCGACGATATTCCAGGGCCCGGTGACATACATCGCGAAATAGCCGCTGGCGAATTCCTGATAAAGATTGGCGATCTGGGCTTCCGATACGGCGGGTGCATACCCCCGGCGGAAGATGTCGAGATAAAAACGAAAAGCCTGGCGAAAGGCATCGCTCCGGAAATTGCCGAACCGGGCCTCGTCGCGGAGCAGTTCTGACCCCATTTGCAGCGCGAGGATCACCGGGACCTGCCATTCGTTCATGGGCAAGAGCAGCCCGTAGCGGTCTCCACCGGGCAACGCCGCGATTGCCGCCATCGCCGCGAGCCATTCGTTCCAGGTCTTGGGCGGCGCCGAAAAACCGGCCTTGACCAGAATATCGGTACGGTAGAAGAGCAGGCGGGTATCGACATACCAAGGCAGACCGTGAAGCCGTCCGTCGATTTCGTTGGTTTCGATGATGCCCTCGAAATAATCCTCCCGTTGTTGGGCCGTCAGCCTATTGTCAAGACTGTCGACGGCTTTCAGAACGACGAATTCCGGAATCCAGGTATTGCCCAACTGAAAGACATCGGGCATCGCGTCGCCCGCATAGGCGGTCAACAGCTTTTCGTGAGCCGCGCTCCAGGGAATTTGCTGAACCTTGACTTGAAGTTCCGGATGGAGCCGCTCGAATTCGGGCATCAGAGACTGAACCACCTCGCCTTCTTGCCCCATGGCCCAGAATTCGAGAACGGTTTTTTCCCTGTCCCCACCGCACGCGCCAAGCAGGGCGGGCATCAACAAAAAACCGATCAGGCGCACGTAAGGTTTTCCGGCAGGTGTCGAGACACGGTATTCATTGTTTGTTTATTTATCGCGGGAAAACCCCCGGCTCTGCCGCAATGCCATTAAGTTAAGCCGTCATTCCGGCAGGGATTGCCGAAATCCAGTGCACAAGGAAGTGAGAGGCCTTTGCCGTCCTTGGCGTCTGGACCCCGGCATTCCCTGCCGGGGTGACGTCATTCGTCTTAACTTAACGGCAGTGCGGCTCTGTCGGGGGACTCGCAGAGTTTGACATTTCCGGGAGTCAGGTATTGTCCCAATTTCGCTGGGCCGTCATTCCAATCGCAAACGGGCGTTCTGGGAGCGCCAGAACGCCCCTTCCGGCAGGGATTGCTCACCCCGTCCTTGGGGTTCGTCCTTCGGACCGTGCTGCGCACGTCCAAATTTGCTCCGGGCAAATTTGTGCCGGACAAACCGGCAGGACAGCCGGTTTGCACGCATCGCGCCCGAAGGGTGCCGGGCAGGATCGCCCGGCATGAATCCAGTTCACAGGGATTGTGAATGGTCGAAACCATCCGTGGTCACTGGACCCCGGCACTCCAATCGCAAACGGGCCTTTAGTCGACCCCTTCCCTGCCGGGGTGACGACATGGCTTTTGCCCGATGGCGGTCAGGCCCCTTTGAGGGGCCAGCCGTCGAAAGCCACCGGCTTTGCCGGTGGATCGTTACTTTTAGAAAGCAGCCGATCGTCAATTTACCACAGCACCAGGCCCGCACGGCGAGACGGTTTGCCCCCGACAACTTGCCGAGTTTCGGCATAGCCCGCGCGTGTGCCGATTGAGGAACGAGGCCGGAAAAAGCCCCCTTCTCCGATCAGAGATTGATTTACTGTTCAACGTCGTAATAGTTCTCAAAAAGAGATTGATTATCATTAATCTTAGATATACAGTGAAGCCATGCCGTTTAAGCGAGTTTCTTAGCGCAGGCACTGATTAAAACCTTTGGGGGAAGGTATGTTGCTATCCAAGCGAATCGTTGGGCCATTGTCATTGGCCTGTCTTTCGGTGAACCTGGCGTCACAGGTTCAGGCAGATGATCAAGCTGCGCCACCGGCAAGCCTCGGCACGATCCAGGTCGTAGGCAGCGAGGAGCAAGCCAGGGATATGCCGGCTTCAGCGCAATACATCGACACTTCGGAAATTCGCGATCAAAGTTACAGCGACGTCAACCGCATTTTACGTCGCGTGCCCGGCGTCAACATCCGGGAGGAGGATGGTTTCGGATTATTTCCCAACATCAGTTTCCGCGGCGTCGACACGACCCGAAGTGCCAAGATTACCGTGATGGAAGACGGTGTCTTAACCGCGCCGGCACCTTATTCCGCACCCGCCGCATATTTTTCGCCCGCTGCCGGACGCATGAGCGGAATTGAAGTCTTGAAAGGCTCGAGTCAAATCAAATACGGTCCGCATATCACCGGCGGGGTGCTCAACTATTTGTCAACTCCGATTCCGGACAGCGGCAAGGCCTATCTGAAATTTCTCTACGGCAGTTATAACGAAGTCAGAACGCACGGTTTTGTTGGCGATACCTTGAGCACGGAAAACGGCCGTTTCGGTTACTTGGTAGAAGGCTTTTACCGCGGTTCGGACGGGTTCAAGACTATTGATGAAACACCCGATTTCCGCAATGGCGACGAAACCGGATTTCAACAGGTCGAGCCGATGGTGCGTTTGTCCTGGGAACCCAACACGGATATCTACCAAAAGCTCGAGGTCAAGTTCGGCTATTCGAATATGGATGCCGATGAAACCTATCTCGGCTTGAGCGACAACGATTTCAGGAAAGATCCTTATCGGCGGTATTCGGCCTCGCGCTTCGATAATATAGAAACCGAGCACTTTAGAGGATTTGCTCGTTATTTCATTTCTCCGACCGAGAATTTGGATATTGTCACGACGGCTTACTACAGCGAATTCAACAGGAATTGGCAAAAGTTGAACGATCTCAGGGGCGGGGTAACGGGCAATATGGATCTATCCGCCGCCCTGGCGGGCGCCAGGAACGGTCTGGGTCTCGACTGTTTGAAAGGGAACATCGCGTGTAATTTGAGAGTGCGTGACAACAACCGCAGTTATTATTTGGGCGGTGTTGAAACAGTTGCGAATTATCGTCTTGATTTAGGCGCCACACATCACGAGCTCAGTGGGGGATTCCGTTATCACGAGGACCAGGAAACCCGGTTTCAGCACGATACTCTCTATAACCAGGCGGCGGATGGAACGATTATCGGCAAGACCGTCGGTGCGCCGGGAAGCCAAGACGACAGAAAAGGCTTGACCAATGCTTATGCCTTTTTCCTGAAGGACCGCATCGAGTGGGGGAAATGGGGTTTTACTCCGGGTATCCGTTACGAGCACTTGTATCAGACATATAAGAACAACCTGTCGCCTGCGAATAACGGCAGCAGCTCTCTCGATATGTATGCCGGAGGCGCGAGTCTCGATTATCGTTTTAACGAAGACTTCATGATGTTCACTAGTGTTCATCGTGGGTTTTCGCCGCCAGGTCCCCAGGATGCCGTGGTTGACAAGCTTAAGGAAGAAACCAGTAACGCCTATGAACTCGGTGGACGCTATACCCACGGTGCGTTCTCCGCCGAAGTTATCGGATTTTATACGCAGTTCGAGAATTTATTGGTTATCGACAGCATAGGCGGCACCGGCAGCGATGCGAATCAAAACTTCGGCAAAGTCGACAGCCGCGGCGTCGAACTGGCTCTGAATTTCGATGCCGGCGACGCTTTCGCATGGGGTTTCCGCAATCCTTACTTTTTGTCATTCACTTATACCGACGCGGTGCAGCTGAACGATGCCGCCTCTACCAACCCGGAATCGATTTTCAGCTTCGGCAAGGAAGGCAACCGCGTACCCTATATTCCCGAGTACACGCTCAGCTTCGGCAGTGGCCTGCACTTCGACCATTGGGGGGTGGACGTCGTAGTTAACTATGTCGGCGAAACATACACCAGCGCGAGCAACACCAGCGAACAAGTCAACGGCGCAGGCCAACCGGATGCCCGCTTCGGCAAGACCGACGACTTTGTCCTTCTCGATATCTCCGGCTACTATCAACTCACCAAGGGCGTAAAGGTGTTGGCAGGCGTCCAGAATGCGACGGACGAGGAATACATCGTGTCACGACAGCCGCACGGTCCACGCCCCGGCATGCCTTTATTCGCCTACGGCGGCTTCGAGCTGGATTTCGACATTTAGAGCATTTTGCGGTTCGGTGTGTTAGCAGGCCGGGAAGCCTTTTCCGACGAAACCGAGCTTCACAGACCCGCGCATTGGCAAGGGATTGCCGGCCTACTGCTTATTCCTGCCTTCATGTTTGTGGCGCGGGGGAGTCTTCGGACCAAAAGGATGCCATAGGGGGTACGCAGAGCGGACATAACGACGGGATCCGTGCAGCCTGCCGCGAAATCGCGGCAAACTGGCTTGAATGCCCCGCCGTCGCTTCCCGTCAAAAGTACAATGAATCGCGCATCCGGCGGCAATTACTCCGCCGGGGTCTCCATTGCCACGGCTCGTTCGCTTACAGTCAAAGTCCAGCGAAGGGGGAGTCGTAGGTTTATCTCCGAAGCACGCCAAGGCCGTGTCCGAGCCATCGCAGGTGGTCCGTTTCCCAAGCTCCGCGGCAGGGGGTAATGCCAATGCATCACGATCCTGCCGCTATCCCGCGCCATTTCGTCAAACTCCTTTCCGCTGCCACGACCGCTCCTTAGAGCGTTTTTCATCCCGGTGTACGGCTTCGTGTCGGGCGGGAAGAACGTAGGTCGGCAATCCCTTGCCGACTTATCGGCTCGGCAAAGGATTTTGTTGGAAGGGTCGCGACTAAAGCGACCGTTTGCGATTGGAAGGGTCGCGACTAAAGCGACCGTTTGCGATTGGGAAGGGATTGCCGACCTACCTATCGGGCGCTCTGACACCGAATCGGAAAATGCTCTAGTCCCTGACCACCAGCCGCCCCCAGGTACCCCCGGCGAACAGATGAGCCGGACCGTCCCGATAGAGCCAAATTCCGGGCTTCGCGCGTTCGACTTCCGCCGTGAGCGTCACCCCGGGCGTCACCAAGCGCGACCAGGGGGAACCGAAATTCGGGACGTCGTCCTTGAACGAATGCCCGTACAGTTGGAAGCTGTGCTGACGGGCGCGGCCGGCCGGATGGACCACGTGGAAACGCAAGCGCTCATCCGCTTTGGCTTCGAAATCGACGAAGGCTAAGGGTTGCCGATCATCGGTGAAGAAGTCGTTCGCGAAGACGTTGTCATTGAGGTCCTGGGTTTCCTGACCATGCGCATTCGGGTGTGGATCCAGTCCCATGCGCACCCAGAAAGGCGCACTGTGGTAGTTGATGCCTTGCTCGCCGAGATCATAGGAATCGTCGCAGATGCGGCAGTCGGGAACGGGCTGTCCGTTCTTGTGCAGATTCAGCCCGTCTTGATAGACCACGACGAATTCCCGCGCATAGTTCTTGGTGTCATCCTCCCAGACCACGGCCGAGAGACCGGAGGCTCGTTCGAAAGGAATTTCGGTACCGTGGGGCCGGCCTCGCGAGTCCACGTAAAAATCCTCGGGGTCGAACAACTTGGCGTCGGCCGGTTCGATAATGAGCGCGCCGATCAGACCGTGCGTGCCATGGCCGATGACGTCGCCGTGGGAATTCAATCCCGCCGCGAGCGGTTCATTGAAGGGTTCGATGACGAGGCTTTCGACCTTGCCGCCCTTCCGGTCGATATTCACCCGGCCCGCGAACCAGTTGTAAGTTCGCGTTTCGCCTGGGACCGCCAGCGCTTTATCGATGCGGTTGAAACCCGCGACTGCGCCGTTTCCGGCATTGACGTCCACGGCCACCAGCTGCGGATGGAGCGAGACACGGTTTGACGGCGGCGCGTCCAGCAAGCCCTCGTTGTGCTCGTCCACATTGATTTGAGTGATGCGCGGCATGAGTGCGTCGCCCGGACGGTCCGACAGGCGCGTCCCCAGGTGATTGGTCAGCTTCACCACCGCGCAATGTCCTGCCTTGACCCGAAGCACGAGTGGCGTCAAAGGCTTGCCGTTGCGAATCGCTTCGACATCGCCAGCCGGAACGAAAACCAGACCGTCCGGGTCATCCAGGCCGTGGACATCGTCGTAGCGCATTCCCCTCTCGCCCAGCAGGTCCTTCACTTGCCAAGCTTCTATAGCGTATTCAGACCGCGGTGCATTCCGGGGACAACCGTCACCGGCCACCAATTGTCCCGCTTGGGGATCGCTTATCCTGCCGTCGGTATTGTCGTCCAGAACCGCCAGCGCGCAATGATCGTCGCTACGCCCGCCGTCCGGGCAACTGTTCGGCCCGTCGAGGTGCTGCCGCGCGACCGGCTGGGCGGCGCAGCCGGCCTGCCGGAGTTTGTCAATGAAGGGCTTGCGCTGTGCCGCATCCTTGTCCGGCGCGCTGGCTTCGAGCAAATCGACTTGTCCGACTTTCAGCACGCCATGCTCGTCCTCGCATGCCGCCGGGTCGAAAACTTCAGGGCTGGCGAAAGCGCGCAACAGTCCCCAACTGCCGTTCCACAAGTCGTCCTGAGTGCCGAAGTGGAAGAGGTAGTCGGCGGTACCGAGTCCGGCGCCGATGTTAGCCAGATTGACCGTGTCCATCTCGAAATGTTCGGAAATTCCGATTTCCTGGGCATTGATCCAGGGGGCAGTCGGGTTCTTCGCTTCCCTTCGCCAGGCCAGCCCGTGTACGGTGAAACCGTGCTGGACTTCCTGCGCCCCCTGGATTACGCGCAATTGAACCCGGTCGCCCTCATAGGCCCTGAAGGGCTTCAGGAAGGGATCGCCATGCGGTGCCGAGGAGCTAAAGACATAAGCCAGATCGCTGGGGCGACACAGCGCCGGGCGCGCGCTTTCGGGGTCGTCCAGATGCCCTGCGCATTCGCCGGGCTTGAGCTTTGAAAAATGACTGCCGCTTGCGGGGCTGTCGCGTTCGCCGATACGCAGCGGGATGGGCTCGTGTTTGTAATTGACCAGATAGGGATTGTGGTGGTCGGTGGAAATCGCCTCGGGCATGGCCGGCGGATCGACGGGATAGCCGTGCAGCTTGCGGTAGGCGACGTAATAGTCCTCCACCGTGGTGTTCACCTTGCCCGCCATGCCTTCCGGCAGAGCCGGACCTTGCGTTTGCCCGGCATCGTAGAGCAACGCGAAATCGGCGATGGCCAGGGCGAATTCGCGCGTGTCGGGATGCTTTTCCCTGGCTTCCGCCTTGACCACCATGCCGCGCGAGCCGACCGCGAAAGATTCGCGGCATGTACGCTCCGGTTCGGTGACGGGGGCGCGGCAGGCAATATCGCGGCTGGCGCCGGCGACGTTCTGCTCATTTCCGCCGGGTAATCGCCGCTTGCCCGTTTTCATGTCGGTACCGTCCGGGGTACGCCAAACCGAGCCCTTGGGTTCGACCAGCATGGCGTTGTAAAACCCGTGATGCTGAATCGAGGACGGCGCGAAGTGATCGTGCGTGAATACCGTGCCCAGCGTGCCGTCGCCGTCCTTATGGTCGTGGGCATCCGCCCACCAGCGCTGGATGGTGGTCTGAAACACCGGACGGCCCTGCTTGTTGGTCTTGGCGCGAGGCTTAGGCTTGATTTGGCCGAGGTGATCCTTCACCACGCCGAAGCGGCTGGCTTCGGACAGCTCCTTGATCGCTTCCCAGGCCAGTGTGCCATCCTCGTAATTGAAGCCGTTGCCCGAGCCGTCCGCAGCGAGGACATCGAATTTGACCAGATGGATGTGTTGACCGATGGTGTCGGTAGGCGTGGCGACCTGGAAATCGTCGCGTCTCACCGTGGCACCGGCACGGTTGGTATGCAGGAACTCCACGCACTCGCCCGATTCCACACGGAAGAAGAATGGCTCGGCCGCGGCGGTTTTTTTGCCTTCGTAACGAGCAACGTCCCGGTCCAGAACATTGATGCGTGACTGCGGGTCATGCCAGCCGTGTTCGTTGGTTTGAATGTCCAGATCGATCACCGAAGCGCGGTAACGCCGAATCGGCGCCGTGGGATCCTCGCCGCACGGGTCGGCGAAAGGCGCGCCGGGCCGCCGCGCTTTGCCGTTGACCCGGAATACCGCATCCCGGCCCTCCGGCGTCCGGCTCGGGTAACCGGCGGCGTGTTCATGGAAAGCCATCGCCGCTTTTTCCAATGCGGTGCCCGCTTCGGGCAACAGAATTAGATTCGCGCGGGTGATATGCGCGGTCATGTCGGCGTTCGCCAACTGTTCCGCGGCGGTTCGCCCGCCGTTGAATTCCCGCTCGCCGCCGGTTACAAGGTGCCGCCCAAGACCGCCGTTTTCGACGATGTCGAGCGGAGGCTGCGGCGCACGGTGTCCGGCCTGACCGGGAATGTAAAAAGGGAAGCCTGGAAAGGATTGGGCTATGCGCTTGCTCGGATCGGGATCTTCCGCATAAGTCGGAGCGGGCGCGATGGCGAGCTCAGGCAAGGGAATCACTGCCGGAATAGGGGTGCCGCCCGTGGCGACGCCGGTTCTCGGATCGGTGCCGGGTCCCCGTTCTCCATCGGGCAGACGGCGCGTGCCGTCCTCGAAAACGTCGTGGACGCGCCACAACCCCCACATGCCTTGAGCGAAATGCGGGTAGAGATGACAGTGGAAGATCGAATCGCCCGGCGCCAGATTGCGGTTGCCGCTGGCCTCGTGCGCGATGGCGTAGGCAAAGCTTTGTTGCGGTGCGATGGTCTGCGAATCGAGATAATTGGAATACCCGCTTCGACTGGATTCCCATTGATGTGCATGCAGGTGGAACACATGGGTTTCCTTCGGGCCGGCGTGCGAGTTGCGGAACAGCACGGGATCGCCGAGATAGCTGTGATGGACGTTGGACGGATCGTCCTCGTACTGAGGCAGCAGCGCGGGATCGCCGTTTGCCCAGGATTGCAGGAAAAATTCTTCGTAAAGGCAGTCGACGCAATCCTTGGCCGGTCCTTTGCCCAGGCGGTTGGCCAACAAGATGGTGCCCATGCCGCTCGCGCCGTAGTTGATGGCAAATCCGTCTCGCACCCCCGCCAATTGCGGGTTGGTGGCGAGAATGCGGAAGTCCTCGGGATAGACGGTCTTCAGTTCATCATGGAAGGTGACCGTGAATTCGCGGCCGCTCTTGCCGCTGTCGTGATCGACGATGATGGCGTCCAAGGGACTGTGGATCAGTTCGAACCGGTCGTTGCCAAGCGGCTTGAGCAGGTTCAGGACGGGATCGCCGTGCTCGTCGAGCGCTTCATACTCGATCAGCGCGGGTGCCTTGGCCTGCCGTTTCGCTTCCTTGAGTTCGTCGGCGCGGACCGCGCTGCGATACCAGGTGCTGCGTTCCGGTTCCACCGTCACCGTGCCGAACAGGCCGTGTACCAGCGAGCCGCCGTCGCCTTCGCCCCCGGACGGCGCGGCGAGACTGGCGAACAAAAAGGTGCCCTCGCGCTCGGCGCGCCAACGGTAGGTGATTGTGGCCCCCGGAGGAATGCCCTGCAAACCGGTTGCGGCAGGATCGTGGCCATCGGCTTCGACCCGCAGACCCGAAAGTGCGATGGAGGCGCAGCGGGTGGTTGGGGTATTCCCGTGCGGCGGCGGCGTGCCGGCTGGCGCGCACGGGTCGGAATCAGTCCGATGCGCCGATACGACCTGGTTGGCCGCATGGCCTTTTTCCTCGATCGCCTCTTCCTCGATATCGTCGGGATGTCGCTTGGGCCGTTCGGGGCTCAGCAAATTGGTGAAGGTCACTTCGAGAATGTCTCCCTTGTGCGCCCTAAGTGCCAAAGGCCGGGCCCGCTTGACCGACTTCAGCCTGACCTTGCCCGGCCGCAGTTCGGGCTGTCCATCGCTGCTTTCCACATCGCGCTCAAGGGCGTAAATCATGCCGTAGGGGTTGTGGGAACCGAAGCGGTTGTACTGGATATCGTGCTCGATTGCGACGACATCGGCGTGGATGACTCGGGTGTGACGGGCGTCCCCGCCGTTGTCTTTCGCGGGGCGGCAACCGACACCCGCGAGGGTGGTCAGGATGAGAGCGAAAATTGTGATAACGCGTCCGACTTTCATGACGGCATCCCCCCTAAATCAACCAAATTCCGTCTACCAGCAACCCGCTGGGGAACGCTCGCCCTTGCACTCTCTGCAAGGGATCGGGGCCGGACAGGGGATTGAAGGTGTAGCCGTTGCTGACGACGATGCGAAACGTCACGCGCACGGAGCTCGACGTTTTCCAGGAATAAGGCATCCAGCCGCTCGACCAGCGGATCGAGCCGTCGGGACTCTTCAAACCTTGGCTTTGCACCAGGAGTTTTTGTTCAATCGTCTGTCCGGTTTGCTCGTCGATCAATTCGGCCAAGGCAAAGTCGTTGATATCGTCGCGCTGGTCGTAAACCAGAAAATTCCAGCGCGTCATGATGCCTTCGCCGGGCTTGAGGCTGATGCCCTCCACCGCAAGACTGGCGCCGTCGATACCGCGCGTTTTCTGCGACAGCAGATCGATGAAATCAAGGTCCGAGGTGTCCAGTGGATCACGGCTGGCTGGCGCGGTCAGATCGGATGACAGTATTTGGCTGGGCGGCAGGCGGGTTCCGTTGGAGAGATCGATAAGATTCGGATCGTCGAGGATGGCGAAATGCTTACCAAGTCCGGGCGACACCGAGCGGTTTTCCCAAGCATGTCGAAAATCCCGATCCACTCGCGCTCGCCCGCGGACGGCGAAACCTTCGAATGTGCCCTTTTGAAAGATGTTGTTATCGGCTGGAAAGGACATGGCGCCTCCTCGTTTTTGTTATTACGTTGTTGTTAAGGGCGTGAGCAAACTGTTTATCCGCAATCCAGGATGTTTTCCCGCTATTCTCCGCTCGGGTATGCCTATGCTGTCAAGTTAAACCTTGAACTGTTTAATAGTATTGAAAAAGCGGTTCTTAATGCTCTTCAACGCCAGAATCTCTGGTGCCGATATTCAGCCGCATTTGAGGCAGAATTTCTAGAGAGGCGGCAAATTCAAAGAAGTTTTCGATAACCCGTGGTTCGAGATAATCGGCATGAATTTGAATCGACTCGATTTGGGTTACATAAAACCGATTATACTTTCGATCCCCTCTGTCGAAAGGTTATACGGCGCTTATTCATCAACGGGTTATTGCCAATCACTGCTTGCAAGGTTGCCGTCCACTCTGTGCTGAAGGCGCAATGTATTTCATACGACACAACAAATCCTTTTCAGCACATCACAAAACCGATTTGAGCAATAAAGTAGAACGGCTACGAGATTTTGTCGGCAAAATATAAAGTCTGACGAAATATCCGGGCGAGTCTTTTAGGTCTTCAACCAAAGAACTGATCCGGCACTCAAACTCTCAAATTCATTCCTCTTACCTGGGAGGAAGCCAGTCCTGCAAAATCAAGCCATGTGTATTATTTGCTAGCCATGAGCCTTGCTACGAAGTGAATCTTCTGGATATACGTTAAGCCGAGGTCCGTTTGTATTAGGCGATAGGTATCTTGTGCCGGAGCGTGCACGCTCCGACAAGGATTCGTCTGTGAAAAATTACCCTGGCACGTACAATTTGTCCCTTGTTTGGTTTCGAAGCGGTTAACTGTGTTGGAATGTAAGAACTGCCCCCCTTTCGCCCGTGCTCAAGATTCGCCTCGATCGTCTCAAGATCGGCCTCAACGGGCGTTCACCTCTGCCGATACCGGCCTTCCCGAGCGTCAGCTCTCTTCGAGACCGAATCGGTGGTTCGTTCCCAAAGGCGCCATTGAATACGCGATTCCAGTTGCCGGCACACGACAAGACAGAACGTGAAGTCAAATTAACACGCCCTCGGTGGCGTACAATATCACACGCATATCCGCCTCATGGGCTACGCTGGTTTCGGACATAGAACACGAGAAATCCCTTATGAAAGCATCGAACAGGAAAATGACTCAAAAGGTGTTAGTCATTGTTTTCGGCGCATTGCTGTCCTCGCTTAACCCCGCTTGGGCAGAAACCGATAAGGAAATCCAAGAGAAAGCGCTCAAAGCTCGCGAACAGAGCCAGCACGGTGCCATGGATCATTCGGCTCATGCCAGCCCCGAGGGAGCGGCAGGCAAATTTCGGGGCGTCTTTTACGGCTACCTGCCGTGTCATGAAGAAGATTGCAACGGTCTGAAAATGACCCTGTCCTTGAATGCCAAGAACAACTATCTTTTGGTCATCCAACCCGCAAAGCCGCAAAACCGAGAGTCCTTCGAAAAAGGAAAATACGAATGGAACGACACCAAAGGTGTCGTCTTGTTGACCCCCAACAAAGAGGCCCCTCAGCGTCGGCTCGCCATTAAAGATGAAGGCACTTTGCTCTATCTAAGCGACGACGGGGCGCCATTGCCTGGAGACCAGGACAGGTATCTGCTGCAACGGAGCGACAGGGCCGGCAATCGGGAAATGCACATCCATTGACGAATACTGCGCCAAAGGACAATTGGCGAAGAATTGAAGTTCAAACGAGCTCCGATAGTTTGTTTTCGGGTGGGTAGTTTTCGGCCTCAACGGCCATTCGTCCTTCCAAGGCCCGCCATTCCTGAGCGGCCGCTTTTCCAAAATCGAGCGAGTCGTCAGTGCCCAAAGCTACCGGTCGCCACTCTGCGGATTCAAGGGCGGGTTACCGAGTGGAGTGGTCATTCGCGTCCACAAGCCGACAGGCTGCTGAGGCAATGATCGACAGTGACTCTCGCCGAGATCCTGCACGCACGAGCGAGCTTTGCGGAAAGCGGCCGCCCCACACATGGATGCTAGGTGTGGCGACCTGAAATCATAAAGCGCTGGAAGAGCAAGCGGCTGCATTCGTACCCGGGCTATCAGAGCTCGGATCAATTTGAGATAAATGGCCGAATGGCCAAATGGCCAATGCGGCTTGACTGGGGTGTCCCTTTCTACTTGACCATGTCAAACATTAAAACATTAGAAACTTCTCATTGACCACGTCAAACATTAGACATAATCTGACGCCGCAACGACAGATAAGGAGGGGCTTATCGCAAAAATTGCGATGCGGTGTAGCATAAGCTTTGTTTATGAAAAACAGTACGAAGTATTATCCATCTGAAATGACGGGGCGGGGTATGAAAGAGAAATGCCTTATTCTAAGGCTCTGTTCCGTGGCGCCGGTACTCATCCTGGCGCACGGGGTTTGTGATGCGATGCCGGGTATGGACATGCCGGGTAACGAGAGCGCCAAAGCGATTCCGCCAATATCGAAAAGTATGGGCGAACCACTCAACTCGGCTGGTGCGGACTTCGAGATCACCTACAGCGCCGACGGGAAAACCGCCGTCTTTACCTCCACCCGTCCGGGCAGCGTAGAGTCGTCTGGGACCCCCTACAATTTCGACATTTGGATGTCCCACTATGAGAATGGCGCCTGGCAGGAGCCCGTCCATTTGGGACCGGAGGTTGATCCCGCTGTAGGGCCGAACATCAACACGTCCGCCTGGGAACTGGAGCCGAGTTTCTCCGATGACGGAAATGTCATTTACTTCACGAGATACGAGCCGGGTAATCTGTCCACCGGCGATCTCTACGTCACTCAAAAAGTCGATGGCGTCTGGCAGCCGGCCAGAAACTGGAACGAAGTTCCCGAGCTGCCGCACATCAATACGCCGACTGGCGAGGAGCACTGCCCAATCATCGCTTCCGACAGCCTGATTTACTTCAGCTACCAACAACCGGGAGTAACGCAAGATAGCGACATCTGGAAGGTTGAGAAGAAGGACGGCGTCTGGCAGAAGCCGCAGAGCCTCGGTCCGAGGATCAATTCGCCGTACCGCGACCACCTGCACTGGACCGGACTGTCAAAGGACGGCAAGAGCATAATCGTTACCAGCACGCGGCCTGACCTCGGCTCGCGGGGCGGACATGATGAGTGGATCGCATACCAGAATCCGAAAGGTGAATGGCAGGAACCATTGAACCTCGGTGATACCATCAATACCGCCGGCGAAGACATGTGCTGGAGCTTCACGCCCGATGGCGAGAAGTTCACTGGAGGTTGGGGGCAGCCGGGTACCTACGATCTTGACCTCAGGTGGGTCAACAAGGATGACATTCCTCTGCTGAAGAACTTCAAGCCGATCGGTCCGCCGCCCAACCTGCTCGCCAGCAGCAGGACAAAGCAGAAGAATATCAGGTAATTGCTGTAGCCCTATATCAAGAACCAGACTGTCTCAGCGGCGCATTCTCGAAAAGGACAAAGGGACGGCGGTTTGCCTATGAATATGAAACGGAGAGGGTCTGCGAGAATCCTCTCCGTTTGTTTTTTCCTTGAGTTTCGACCGCTTGGATTATCGGCTGGGTGAAATCGGCGCATGTGAAAGCCGATTGCCATTTGAAATTGCGCCCTGGCACCAATGTGGCGCTGATCAATGCCTTGGCGCGTGTGATCGTTACCTATAAGGACCGGCGAATGACGCTTCGCGCTGGAGCGCTTCGAACCGGCCTCCTACGAGAAATGGCAGGCGCTCGTCAGCGAAGAGCGTGATTCGCCCGAGGCTACCGAGTCGGTAACCGGGGCAGACCCAACACGCCTGTCGCCGGCCGCCATTTAAGCCTGTCGATTGTCGCTCCGTGCCGGTTCCGATCATTCACTCAGGGCGGCCACGGCGACCGGAATTCGGCCATTTCTGCCATTCGCACTTATTAACCCGGCCTATAAATATAGGCCGGGTTAATCCGGGGCAGGGATGCCCCGGCGCGGCGACAAGCCGCGTGAGCCCAGGCCGGGCGTGTACCGGCCTGGGCGGCGGCCCGAAATACCAGGAGGGAATTTACGGGCCTGATTAATAGTTTTCAGCGGGCTTGGAATGTCGGCTTCATGGAACCATGATCGAATTGGTACTTTGGCCGATCTTAAGACCGTTGGGACGCGCGCCGTGAGCGTCCGCGGCTGGCCGCTCGCCGCCGGACCGTAGAAGGCAGAGCCTCCTTTTCAGACCGCCGCGACATCCCGCGGCAAAAAATCCTGACGGCGGTGAACCTTTCCGAATTTCCCGACATTTACAGTAAAAGTAAGGAATGCGATGGTAGGGGAGGCGTTAACCCTGTAACACAAGGAGTTCGATCATGAAATCTTATGCAATAGCGGCAGTACTATCTTCGGTGATGATGGCCGGGCCTGCAATGGCCGATAACGACTTCCGGGCATTGGGCAAGGTGTCCAGCTTGAAACCGATGACCGAAGGGCAACTCTCTGCTGTCGAAGGCGGGATTTTGTTCCCGTTTAAGAAAGATCACGATCGTAAATTAAACGTTGGTAACGTTAACCAGAACATAGCCGTAACCACGATAACCGCGGTCAACCTAGCCTTGGGCAAGGGCGGCGCCAATCAGAATATTGTGGCGGTCACGCAGCAGAGCATTGGCGGTAAATAACGCGAAGCCCATGGCCCATATCGAATGCTGATGAGGGCCGGAGAACCAGGCGGGGGAACGGTCATACGATCCCCCGCCTTTTTGCTTCAATCAGAAAAGTATGGAGCGGCCGATGAAAACATCATTCACATGGGGCGGTCTGCTACCGCTCGCTCTCTTATGTATGGCTGCGGCCTCCGCTGATTCCCAGTTTCACGCCTTGGATAATCTGTCCCAGCAAGAAACGGGTACTGCGTTGTCTCGGCTGGACGATAGCGCGCTCGATCGAGTGGAAGGCGGGCTGGATATTGCGTCCGGTTCGGTCGATCTGGCATCGCAACAAGCCGTGATGCAAGCGGTGGTGCTTGAGAGCACAATGCAAGCAGCCAATGGCACTGTGACTGAAAAGCGGGTCGATCGCGCGACCTCGCTGTTTCAGGTTTGCAGCTCGCCACCCTGTACCCAAAGTTGGCATCTTACGACGTCTTCGCATCTTTAAAATTGTGTCATAGCGATCGACGTCCGCCGGCGTATGGATTGAGGAGCATGGATTGGCGCATCAATCCGTACACCGGTCGTCAGTCGGAAACAGTTTTCAAACGCGGGAAGGGGGGCTGCGAAGCATGGGAGAAATCATGGTGATCCGAATAAAGCCCTTTGAGGCGGCGGAGTGTATCTCGCAATCTTTGCTCAAAAGGTATCGACCGCGATAGGCCGGGTTGCGGCTCTTCACCCTCTTGCCGGCGTCGTAACTCGCGATTTCCTCTTTTTTGCACAGTCCTGGCAGACAGCTTTTTCGGCCTTGTGCTTCCGGTTCCGGTCCGCGTGTGTGGGGCGGTTAGAGACACCCAAGGTCAGATTTCTCGATACCAGCCCGACACTGTCAGTAGAAAACCTTCTTTGCCCTCGAACACCCGTCCTAGTCGCATGAACCGAATACGACGAAAGTCGATAGGATGCTTGAGCGGACGGGAGGTTTTACAAACGACGGACTGCCTATAGCTCGGGAAAGGTGTGCCGTGCTGACTCTTTCGGGCTTGCTGTGTATCCTTCAGGTTGAAAGGTATCCGCCGCAAGAATCTCGGAGGTGGGTTGAACTTTCCAATATTTGGACCGACTCCAAGTAGTATTCCTGGCGGACCGCCGTTATCTTTTTGGTTCCACAACTTGGCATAGCCAGTGGATAGGCATTTGCGCGACTCGATCGCCCAACTGACTCAGGAGGAGTTTCCTATGACAGCCCAACGCCCAACTCCCGGAACCCGCGCTGCTCAGCCCCCGTGCGAGCCTTCTGCCGTGCGCCTTCGCTATGCGCATCACCGGAGTTCCGTCCCTATCCGAGGCCGGACGTGTGAACGCCTGCCGTCCGTCGTCAGCCGAAGATGTGTCGGTCGGACGAATTCTCTCATGGCGAGCTGAGTTCACGCTTGTCGACATCGGATCTCTCCTGATCGTTCCCGGAGAGAATGCGGTGATATCCCTTGCCGAAACCGATAAGAGCTTTCATGAATCGTAGGCTTTCGTGGCTACTGCTCGCCTTGTTCAGTGTTCCGGCGCTTGCCGACTTCAAGGGATCCGTGAGCTTCGCAACGGATTATGTTTATCGGGGCTACACAAAGAGCAGAAACAATCCCGTCGGCCTGGGGAATCTGGAATACGAGCATGAACTCGGCTTGTATGCCGGCCTCTGGGTGGCACCGGTGAGTTTCGACGATGAATACTATGATGACCGAGCCCGTGTGGAAATCAATCCTTATCTGGGTTGGGCGACCAAGTTTGCCAAGAACTGGAAGCTTGATCTCGCGGCTAGCCGGTATCTATATGATGGCAAAGTGTTCGGCCAGGACTCGGACTATAACGAACTCTACGGTTCGCTCCATTACCGCGATCTTCTGAGCGCTCGGGTGGCTTTCGCCTACGATACCTATAACCGTGGCGCCAAGACCTTGGCCTATGAACTGGTCGGCCGCTATAGCCCGGTGGATCGGCTGCAACTGTCCGCGGGCGTAGGCTTTCATCAGGCCGGCGAACTGGCGCACTACGACTACTTTTTCTGGAATGCCGGAGTGACCTGGTACGTGAATCGGTATATTTCGGTCGATTTGCGCTATGTGGATACCAAGTTGCCTTATTACGAGCATCACGAGGACGAGCCTGAGAATGGATCGATATATCTCCAGCCGCTGGATGACCGCTTTCTATTTTCCCTCTCTGTCGGCTTTTAGTGAACTTTTGGCCTGGCCGCGGAATAAATAGAGTAGAACCGCGGATTGACAGGTCCTCTTGTAGGCGATTTATCGCTTACTAGCCGGATAGCCGAACGGTCAAAAGAGCACGGTCGACCTTGTCCGGGTCCAATGGTTTTGTAATGACGACAGGTCGAGTTTCTTTTGAAGGACGCCCCCTAGAATGCAGGCTTATGGGCTAGACCTGTTCGACAGTGGTGTAGCGTTCGAGAAGCGCTGAACGTATGTCTCACATTTGCAAATAGCTCGAGCTCTTCTTGGATGATGGGATGCCTAAGTTGGATGCTCTTATTGTTGGAGAAGCGTGATGAATCTGAGTAAGCCATGCCCGCCGGACCGTGAGCACGATGATGTGTTTTCACTGTTGCCCTGGCATATAACCGGAACCCTACAGAGCGAAGAGCAGGCGCGGGTGGAGGCGCATTTGAGCCGTTGCCTGATTTGCCGACGTGAACGGGTGAAGCTTTACGCGCTTTCGGAGCGAATCTCTCACACGCCTTGTCCGAATCTGGATCCGCAGGCCGGATACTCTCGCCTGCTCGCCACCATTCGGCAGCGTGAACGATCCGAATCGGCGGCGTTGCACTTCGATCGATTTGGCCGACTTCGAACCTGGCTCCGGCATTTTCCGGTCATCGTAAGCAAGCCACTGACCCGCGTGGCTCTGGCGGTGGTGCTTTTGCTGCTGATCGTCCCCTTGAGCTGGCGCCAGTGGGATCAACTAACGGAGCCCCGGTTTCGAACTTTGGCCGACCCCGCTTCGACCGCAGCCTCGAATCAGGGGGATCTGCGCCTGGTGGTCGAACCGAGTCTTGGCGCCGAACATGTTGATGCGCTCTTGAAAGCAGTCGACGGGAGCCGAGTCGACATGCCCGGTTCGGCGGACGTTTATACGGTCCGACTGGCCGACGGCAGAGACAAGAATGCGAGGATCGAAGCGGCCTTGGCCTACCTTCGGCGCCAACCGGGTGTATTGCTGGCAGAGCCGACAACCGGGCCTTCTTCGGCGCCATGACGTTCAGCTTGATCGCTTTAGTCTTGGCGCTCCTGTTGCAACTGACCGGATGCGTGACGGACCGTGATTTTCCAAGCATCGGTCCCACGGCCGATCCATCGATTGAAGAGCGGCGCATCCTGGTGACTTTCACCGATTCGAGCATCGGACGCAAGGTGCCGGACAATATTCTGGATCGTTATCGCGCACATGGCCGTTACATGAGTTCTGCCTGGAGCACCCGCGTCGCGGTAGATTTGGCGGAGCAGTACGGGCTGAAGCTGATGGCGGAATGGCCTGTTACCATTTTGAGAGTAGTGTGCGTGGTGTACGAAATTCCTGTCGGTCAAATCCCCGCCGATACTATCAAGACCATCGCGCAGGATCGCCGGGTCGAATCCGTACAGATCATGCGGACCTTCCGGGCTTTAGTAAATAATGCGTCGGCTTCCTTCGGCAGTGATCCTTATTTTCGACTGCAAAAAAACTTACAGCGCATGCACATCGAGGAAGCCCATCGTCTGACGACCGGACGGGGCGTTCGCATCGCGCTGGTCGATACCGGTGTGGATGATACCCATCCCGACCTCAGGGGCCAAATCGCTGTCTCTAAAAATCTGGCATCATCGAATCACGATAAACCGACCGATGATATCCACGGGACGGCTGTCGCCGGCATAGTCGCCGCTCACCGTGGAAATGGAATTGGTATTGCGGGAGTTGCGCCCGATGCCAAAATCTACGCGCTTAAGGCGTGTTGGCCGGAGCGCTTCGGTTCCGTCGCTGCAGTGTGCAACAGCTTTACGCTCTTGGCGGCGCTCAATGAAGCCGTGCGTCTTGGCACCCATATCATCAATCTGAGCCTGACCGGGCCTGATGATCCGCTGGTCGGACGGCTTCTTCGGGCGGCGATCGATCAGGGTATCCTCGTGGTCGGCGCGGACGCCCGTGAAAACGGATCGATCGCGGGCTTTCCCGCCAATCAGACCGGAGTCATTGCGGTCCGAGCCGCCCAGGTGGATCGCAAGCCGGAAGCGGCCGCCAACGATGGGATCCATGCCCCCGGTACCGATATTCTTACGACACTGCCGCACGGGAGGTACGACTTCGTGTCCGGTAGTTCCTTCGCCGCTCCCCATGTCACGGGCCTGTTGGCCCTGATGCGGCAACTCAAGCCCAGCTTGACCTCGCCTGAGGCTATAGAACTCCTACACGCGTCGGCGGCGACCTCCGCGCAAGCTCCGAATCCATTGGACCGGATCGTCGATGCTTGCCTTGCACTCGCGCGATTGCTCGGTATCCCTGATTGCGGAAAGCCTTCGTAGCCGATCTTCACGTTCCCGAACCGCCGCTTCATGACTAGGTGGAGAGCTTTCTATCGCGCGAGCAGCCGGCGTCATGACATATCCTCTTCGGAAGGATCCATGAGCTCCGGTGTCAGCTCGTTAAATAAGGTCTGAAGCCTCTTGCGTGCATGAAACATCCGTGTTTTCACCGTATTTTCCGGACAGTCGAGGATGGCTGCGATCTCCTGATAACGAAGTCCATGGCCAAAGGTCAACTCGATAACGGCGCGTTGCTCCTGCGGGAGCGAGTCCAAAGCAACGGAGAGCAGATCCTCGCCTTCCACCTGCCGTGCCGGTGACGCTCTGTTATCCGCCAATTCCTCTCCGAACTCGTCAATAGGCACGGCATGGGCGGATCTGGCCTGCTTCGCCGAGGCCTTAAGCGCCTTTCGATAAGCAATACCGAAAATCCAAGTTGATACCTTACATGTGTAATCAAAGGTCTCGGGCTTTTCCCACACGACTAGCATCGTTTCATTGATCACATCCTCCACCATATCCGGCTGTCGCGTCGCCTGAAAAATAAACCTGGACAAGCGATGATAGAAGGCCGAATACAACATCTCGAAAGCACCCACATCGCGCGCCTGGATACCGGTCATCAGTTCCCGATCCCGATGATCATCGACGCATGAGGCGGTTTGTCTATCAGGCAGGATTAGCGTGGGATCGACGGTCATAGGCAATGAATCGGTACCATGGTTGGTTTTTCCGAAGCAGGAATAATCCGAGTCTAATCTGTAGATTTCGGGAAATTCCGAAAAGGTTCACCGCCGTCAGGATTTTTTGCCGCGGGATGTCGCGGCAGTCTGAAAAGGGGGCCGCTGCCCAATAAGGAGCCGGTCGAACCCGATTTCTGGGTGACAACTCACTATCCTTGGGCGGACAGCCGCCTCACAAAAAAGATTCGGGCGCTGACACTACAGCAGACTCTTCAGCGGGCTAGAGCATTTTCATACCGACTGTACGGGCACTCACGAGTAGGTCGGGAATCCTTTCCCGACGCCACGTCTCGGCCGCGCATCTTCGTCGGCAAAGGATTGCCGACCTACGAATGCTTGAATCCATTCACCCGAGCCGAAGGCGCCAACGACTCCTGCCAAGCCGGTTTTGCCGTACGAGCGAGATGAAAACGCTCTACGTACATTCAGGGAAGTCTTGCGGCATAGGCAACCTGCAGGACAACCCCGCCAATCAAGCCAATCAGTCGAGATTCCGCAAATATTTGCGGAATGTACTTAGTAGTAGCTCCTTCGAACATTTGAGGGACGTCGCTCCACGCGACGCCCCTCCCGATCGGCGAGTGTGCGATTGGGTTGGCACACTCGTGGGTTACTAGAGCTGGCCGATATTTGTATACAGCCAATGGTCGGTGCCTCTAACGCCGCACAATACCTGAGTGCTACCAACCAAAGTGCAACTGGGGTCGCCGTAAATATTCAAAAATGTTGTACGTTGATACCCGGTCCAGTTACTGCCGTTAAAGGTGTTGACGAACAGATTACTATCCGTGCCCTTAACAGCGCAGAGCGCCCTTGGGGTTGCTGACAGCACGTTGTAAGGCGTGCAACTTGGACTCGAAGTCAGAATGCCTCCGAGGTTTTCAAACGCGCTCCACGCGGAGCTATCGAAGCGAGTGACGTAAAGGGCGCTGTTCGTGGCTCTGACCCCACAGATAAACTGGTTCTCATCGACAAAAGTACAGCTTGGATCGGCTGTGATGGAGCCATCGGCGCTTAGGATCGTTTCCGTGCCCCAGCTCGTGCCATCAAAGCGTAATACCCGGAGCTCGCCCGTCGTGGTAACCGCACCACAGAGGGCTCCGCCTATAAAATCGTCGGTGCAAGTCGGATTGAATATGTGCGCTCCACCGAGGCTTACAAACCCGGTCCAATTGGTGCCATCGAAGCGATTCGCCATAAGGGTACCGTCCGCGTCGATGATGGCGCAAATAGCCTGATTCGTCCCAAAAATCCCCGTACAAACCGGGTTGGAAATGCTGACACCGCCTAACTGTTGGAAACCGCTCCACGAGGCACCGTTATAGCGATTGACGAAAACGGTGCTATCCGTGCCGATCGTGGCGCATAACGCCTGATTATTGCCCACATACGTGCAACTGGGTTTTCCTATGATTATCCCGTCCAGTTCCGTAAATCCGCTCCAGCTGCTGCCATTAAAGATGTTGACGATCAGCGTTCCTGCGCTGCTCACCGTTCCACAGATAGCCTTGCCATCTAACATCAAGCTGCAACTGGGATCTGAAACCACGACTCCACCCTGATTCTGGAATCCGCTCCATTGCGCTTGCACGGCTGTCGGTGGGCAAAGCAGTGAGAATGTGATCGCTGTCGCGCTGATCAATGTTCTGATTGAATTTGTCATGTCAAAACTCCTTTTCGATGTCGGGGGAGCTCCAGATATTAACCAGGCCCGTAAATACCCTCCTGGTAATTCGGGCCGCCGCCCAGGCCGGTACACGCCCGGCCTGGGCTCACGCGGCTTGTCGCCGCGCCGGGGCATCCCTGCCCCGGATTAACCCGGCCTATATTTATAGGCCGGGTTAATAAGTTCTCTCCTTTGGGGCCAAATACGCCGGGAGCGAATCTGGCCTAGCGGAACTCACCCGGGGATGTCGGACAGGAAAGCCCGATGACATTGGGTGAGGGTCTTTTAGCTGAGACAGTTACCCACATCATTTAATCCGAACACGGAGATGTTCGAGTAATCACACTTGATCGCGTGTTCAAGCGTGTATTCACAAACCAGCATTCCCTTCGCCGCACCTATCGACTCGGCAATATGCACGGACGTGGAAAGGTGGGTTCAGTCGATGACGGGCCCGGACCACGCGCGATATGGAACCCATTCGATGTGGCGAACCAAGGCAACCTTGGTGTATCGGCGCACCGGGAATCTTCGGGCGGTGCGATTATTGCTTGGCCACAGCGACCGGAATGCACGGTTCGTTATCTCGGAATCGAAGTGGACGATGCCTTGGAAATTTCCGAACAAAACGGAAGTCTGATCGGACTCGATGACGTTTGCCTGAACGGTCGCTTAGGTCGGGCGTTCGGGCACTTTGTGGAGTACGAACGACCCAACTCAGCCGCCGGCCCCTGAAATATCATCTGGGGGCTTGCTGATTTCTTAGGAGTAGTCCCTTCGCGCTGCTCGAAAAGACAGAGTTTGGCCGATCGATTCGAAAACGACGAATGGGTACTATTCGGCCATACCGGCCATCCAACATTCTCGACACCAGTCATTCCTGAACGGCAGCTTCCTCGAAAATCGAGCGAGTTGTTCGTGCCCACTTCTGCAGATAGGCCAGACAGCCGATCGCGAGCTTTAGTAGCTGAGTCACCGGCAAACGATCGGGAGGGCTGAGCGATGACCCTGGCTGCCGGCGGCAAGGCCCATCTCGCGATAGTGTCGCTGGAGGTGAAGGCGGATAAATGTGCAGCGAGGCAATGGATGGAACTCAACGACTCAGCTCAGCCGGCGCCCGGCGCCGCGGCAGAAGCACCCGGCAGGCGCCAATCGATCAATTCAGTGACAACTCCGTCCGCAAACGCTCTGCCGTCATATCGACGAACGAACGGACTTTCGCCGACGAATGGCGACCTTCGCGGTGCAGGATATGGACCGGAACCGGTGGGCTTTCGAATTCGCTGAGAACGATTTTCAGCTTGCCAGTCTGTAGCGGCTCGGCAATTTGGTAGGACAGCAAGCGGGTAATCCCTAAGCCGGCCATCGCCGCACTGGCCGCCGAGTCGTTGTCGCTGACGCTCAAGATCGGTTGTAACTTGAGCGTCCGCGGCAGCCCGTCGCGCAGGAAGCGCATTTCATTATTCGGATTTAGGCCGCGCGCCAGGATGATTTGGTGCTTGAGCAAATCGTCCGGCGTGTGCGGAACGCCGTGCGTTGCCAGGTAGTCCGGCGATGCGCACAGTACCTGTCTTACCGAGCCGACTCGCAGTGCCCGGTACGATGAATCGGGCAATTCGGCAATCCGGATCGCCACGTCCACGCCTTCCTCCAGCATGTTGACAACCCGGTCGACGAACAGCGCATTGACTTCCACCGCCGGATAGCGGCGCAAATACTCGACGATGCCCGGCATCACATACAAGCGGCCGAACAAAACCGAGGCGGTAACGGTCAGTTGGCCGCGCGGTTCGGCGTTGATGCCCAGTGCAGCGTTGTCGGCTTCATCGGCCAAGGCGATGATGCGTTTGGCGTCCTCGTAGTATTTCTGGCCGGCCTCGGTCATCCGCACGTAGCGGGTGGTGCGGTTCAGCAATTTAACGCCTAATCGCTCTTCCAACGCCGCCACCGCACGCGTCACGGCCGGTGGCGACATGTGAAGCTTGCGGGCACCGCCGGCAAAACTTTCCGCTTCGACCACCGCGACATACACGGTCATTAAATGGAGACGATCCATTAATAATTCCAGTTAACGGAATTTAAAATTGATATTTTTGACGATTCTTTATTCTATCGCAACAAGACAGACTATATCCGCCTGCCGAATTTCACGCGGGCGTATGACAAACCCTTTCATCATCTGGAGAACCAACATGAGCCGTATCACCACCGTCAGCAACGAAAGCGCCAACACCGAACAACGCAGCCTGTTGGATGCGATCCAAAGCCAGTTGGGCATGGTGCCTAATTTCCTGCGGGTGTTCGCAAACTCGCCGGACGCCCTAAAAGCCTTCCTTGGCCTGCATCACATCGCCAACCACGGTTCACTGGACGCCGCCACACGCGAGCGCATCGCGCTGGCGCTGGCGCAGCAGAACGAATGCGAATACTGCCTGTCCGCGCACACTGCCATCGGCCGCAAAGCCGGTTTGAACGGGGCGGAAATCGAAGCCAACCGGGCCGGTTCCAGTCAGGATGCAAAGGCGGCAGTGGCGGTTCGATTCGCCCGCGCCCTGGCCGAGCACAAGGGCGAGGTCACCAACGCGGAACTGCAGGCCATGCGCGACGCCGGATTTAGCGAGGCGGACATCGTCGAGGTGATCACCCATGTTGGCATGAACGTGCTGACCAATATCCTGGGTAAAGCCAGTCGGGTTGAAATCGACTTCCCGAAAGTGGCCTTAAAACAGGCGGCCTAGTATTGACCCGGGCCAAGTACAAGGACGGACTTGTGCCCGGACTCTTGCGCTGAATGGAATAAAGTCTTGCAGATTACGGCTATTCAATACAGTTGGCGGCTGTGTCACGGTAAACGCCAATGTTTCCAACCCAATCAGGAGCAAGCTCATGGCCCGCGCTTTTGCCAAAATCAGTTTCACACCCGACGTGCAAGCGGTACAAACCGAAATGGGCAGCCGCACGGCCTATCGGGCGGCCGAGCTCGGCGAGGCCGAAGAGGTTGTACTGGGCGGCGCCGAGCAAACCTTTATTGCCGAGCGCGACAGCTTTTATCAAGCCACGGTGAGTCAAACCGGCTGGCCCTATGTGCAGCATCGCGGCGGGCCGGTGGGATTCTTGAAAGTGTTGGATGACCGTACCCTTGGTTACGCCGATTTCAGCGGCAACCGCCAATACATTTCGGTAGGCAATTTACGCGGCGACGACCGGGTTAGTTTGTTGCTGATGGACTATCCGCAGCGGCGGCGCTTGAAAATCTGGGGTCGGGCACGAGCGGTGGACGAACGCACCGAGCCGGCATTGCTGGCGAAACTGGAATCGCCCGACTTTCGCGCCCCCGTCGAGCGCGGCATCGTTATCCGGGTCGAAGCCTTCGACTGGAATTGCCCCAAGTACATCACACCACGCTACAGCCAACGCGAAGTCGAAGCGCTGATCGAACAAGCCCGCCGCCAACCCGTAGCGGTGGATAAACCAGTCCCTCGCTCATTGGGCACTGGCGCATTGCCCTTGACCATTACCGGGATTCGGCAACTGACGCCGCGCATTCGCGCCTATGAATTGCGCCATGCCGATGGCGAGCCCCTGCCTGGCTATCGGGCCGGGGCGCATATCCGCGTGCCGATTGAGCTGACCAACGGCGACATCACCAGCCGCGCTTATTCGCTGACCGACGCGCCGGACGATCCGGACTGCTACCGCATCGCCGTGCTAAGAGTGGACGCAGGAGAAGGCGGCTCGTCGGCATTGCACGCCGGCTGGCAACTGGGAACCCGCCTCAACCTCGATCCGCCGGACAACTATTTTCCACTGCACGACGACGACCGCCCGGCATTGTTGATCGCCGGCGGCATCGGTATCACCCCGTTAAAAGCGATGGCCGAGGCATTGGCCGCACGGGGTGCGGATTTTCAACTGCATTACACCGGCCGTGCGCCGCAGGAAATCGCCTTTGTCAAAGACTTGCGACGGCAGTTTCCCAATCGATGCCGGTTTTATTTCAGCCAGGTGCAAAACCCGACTCGGCTGGACGTGTCGGCCCTGCTCGCTAACGTCTCGGCCGATGCCGTCATTTACGTCTGCGGCCCAACCCGCCTGATCGACGCCGTGCGCCAAACCGCCCGCCAACTCGGCATCGCCGAACAGCGAGTGCAATTCGAAAGTTTCACTTAGCCAGGAGAGCATCATGATGACCCTGTATGACGTGCCGCTATCGGGCAATTGCCACAAGGTTCGATTGTTGTTGAGTTTTCTGTCGCTACCGTACCGAACCCAGGCGGTCAATCTAGTCGGCGGCGAACAACGCAGCCCGGATTATTTGCAACTCAATCCGTTCGGCCAAGTGCCGGTATTAGATGACGACGGCTTGACCATCCGTGACAGCCAAGCCATTTTGGTCTATTTGGCCAAACGCTACGGCGGCGAACAATGGTGGTCGGACGATGCCTTCCGCTTGGCGCAAATCGCCGCTTGGCTATTGACCGCCGCCAATGAAATCTTCCACGGGCCGGCCATGCTGCGCGTACACCACAAATTCGGCCGCGCCATCGATACGGCAAAAGCCCAGCAAACTGCCGAAAAAGTACTGGGTATTATCGACCGCCACCTGGAAAGCCGCGATTGGCTAGCCAGCGACACAGTATCCATCGCCGACGTTGCCGCCTATCCCTACGTGGCGCTGGCGCCGGAAGGCGGCATCGACATCGGCGCTTACCCGAAGATCGTCGCCTGGTTTCAGCGCCTTCGAGCCTTGCCCGGTTATGTTCCGATGCCGGGAATGTGGCAGGCTTAACTCACTCACCCTTCAGTGACGGAGAATAATCATGTCCGAGGAAATCAAACCGCCCGTTCCGCCATTTACCGCTGAAACCGCGGCGCAGAAAGTTCGCATGGCCGAAGACGCCTGGAACTCGCGCGATCCGGACCGCGTCGCACTGGTCTATACCGAAGACACACTCTGGCGCAACCGCGTCGAATTTCCGCGCGGCCGCGAGCAGGTGCGGCAATTTTTGCAACGCAAATGGGCCAAGGAACTGGACTATCGCTTAATCAAGGAATTATGGGCGTTTACCGACAACCGCATCGGCGTGCGCTTTGCTTACGAATGGCATGACGATTCCGGGCTATGGTTCCGCAGTTACGGCAACGAAAATTGGGAATTTAACCGACAAGGCTTCATGGAACGGCGCTTCGCCAGCATCAACGATCTGCCAATCAAGCCAGAACAACGGTTGTTCCACTGGCCTCTGGGCCCTCGTCCCGAGGATCACGCCAGTTTGAGCGATTTGGGGTTATGAATAGCGGCTTGGCGGATAACCGTCCGGCGCTGGACGGTTACGTAAAAATAGACTGTAGACGTAGACTGCTTCGGCCGCTCTGGCTTGCTGACAGAGGTTCTGGAACCGGCGTTAATGACTTAGGGGCCCCAGCACACGCGCGATAGGAAAAATATCGGCTTTCACGCCAGAAAATGGTCAAGCGCTCTGGGTCGATCACACTAAGCGGCCATTCGGGCAAATCAAGAAATGGCCACCACCGTCAGCAAAGACCGAAAACCACCCACTCGAAAACAAACTTCCGGAGATCGTTCTTGGCCGTCATTCAACATTGAAACAGCAAAGCGTCGAGGTAAAGGATCGGAAAAACACCGGCGAGTCCAAGACGGACCAGGCTGCCGCCGAACGTTCGGGTTCCAGACGGACTTCGGTGCTCGCGGATTCACGGGCAGCCCCAAACGAGGCGCTGCCCGTGACGTTTTTGCCGAATGGCGGCGAGGCGTCGTCCGGTTTATCCAGTCGGATCATCGACCGGTGCCGCCACCTTACAGCGCGCGACTACGGGCGTGAATCTCGTTGTCTCGCCGAACCGCGGATGGCCTCGGGTCGAGACTCAGCGGCTCGAACGCGGCCTCCGACAACAACCGCTCGATGCCGGAACGCCTATCGCCGCTCGGACGCAAGCCAGCCTAAAAATAAACCATCGAAGCCGTGCAGGCGAGATCGATGTATTTGGAAGGATTGACCACCCCCTCAAAGGGCGTGGGGATGAACGGCGTGTTCACCGTGGTCAGGATAAGCTGGCTCTTGAAGGTGACCGGCGACTCTCCCAACGAGACGGATGGAATCACCACGGACGCATGTTTAATGTGGAGGTCCGGTATGTGTTCCAACACCACCTCCCAAAGATCGCCAATCAGGGTTGACTCGGTGACGATGTCCGATTCCTGAAAGCGATAGCTTTTTTCGCCCAATTGCAGATTGAGGGTCGTTTGCGTTGGGAGAATGCCAACTTCTGCCTGGCTGCCCACCACCAGGGTAAGGCTGACGTGCCGGCCGGTGCACTCGTAGAAGTTGGGCGTTTGCGCGGCGTCTGCGACGGTCTGCAGCCCCAGTCCGAGCCCAATGGCTCCCAATAGGGACTTGTTCAGGTGCTTCATGCGAATATCCTCCTAAGTTGATGAGAGAGGGCGGTTTGAATCGCCGACCGAAAATGTCACCGGCCAAACCGTAAGATCTGCCTCAAATCGAGGCGGTTGCTATGATGAGGCGATAAGTCCATTCAGGCTGTTAATTAATTCACACGCTGGACACGGCCAGCGCTCTTCAAGATTTCGGTCCGTCGACGGTTCAGCGGTGACTCGCCGGTCGTCGGCCATTCCGGTCATTCGTCCTGACCGATACCGGCCGTTAACTTAAGACAGCATTCTGAGAATCTAGGGCGTTTTTCATCCCGGTGTACGGCTTCGCGTCGGGAAGGAAAAACGTAGATACCGTCTTAGAAATCACGATGCAAGCCCATGATTGGGATCGAACGGTCGGCCGGACTTAAGGACGCCGTAGGCCAGGACGAGGAGCTTGCGCATGGCGGCGCCGACGATGAGTTTGCCGTTCTTGCCTTGGGCTTTAAGGCGTTCGCAGAAGGCCCGGATCAGTGGGTTATGGCGCCAGGCGACGATGGCCGGCATATAAAGGGCCTTGCGGAGCAAGGCATCGCCGGTCTTGGACAGGCGGGTGTGGCCTTTCCACTTCCCGGACTGGTGCTCTTTGGGCGAGAGGCCCGCAAAGGC
The DNA here is from genome assembly GCF_051027445.1 of Methylocaldum sp. GT1TLB. NCBI lineage: Bacteria > Pseudomonadati > Pseudomonadota > Gammaproteobacteria > Methylococcales > Methylococcaceae > Methylocaldum > Methylocaldum sp. GT1TLB. The sequence goes on along the minus strand of NZ_CP194898.1, from coordinate 1,984,531 downwards.
GGCGACGCTGCGCGCGTTTTCGAAGCGGTGAACGTCGCCCAGGGCGGCCAGCAGCACCGGGATGGTGGCGTCGCCTAAACCGGGGATGGTGTCGAGCAGGTCACGCCGTTGGCGGAGGTCCGGATCGTGGTCGATGTGCTCCCGGATGCGTTGTTGGGTAGCGGCGATCTCGGTGTCGAGGGTGGCGAGCACGGCTTCGATGGAGGCGCGTACGGTGGGGTCGGCCCCGTCCAGGCGGTTTTTTTCCATCTGCCGCATCTCGAGGAGGCTCTCGAGCCGACGCACTAAGGCTTGTAATTGGCGCACGGCCGGCGGAGGCGGCTGCCAGAGCAGAGGCCGTTGGCTGAGACAGAAGCGGGCGATGCGCTTGGCATCGCTTTTATCGGTCTTGGTGCGGCTCAGTTCGGCTTGGCCGAAGGCGTGGATTTGGGCGGGGTTGACCACGCTGACGGCGAGGCCGTGGTCGACCAGGAACAGGGCCAAGCCCTCACCATAGCGGCCGGTGGCCTCCAGGCATACGTGGGGCGTTGGGAAGGCTTGCAGCCAGGCCAGGAACGCCTTAAACCCTTCGGGCGTGTTCTGGAAGACCTTGGTTTTGTACTTGCCGTTGCGTAGCGCGGCGGCGTCGAACTTGGCTTTGGCGATGTCGATACCGATGGGGCTGAACGTCATAGGGTCTCCTGGGTCTGCGTTGACGATGGGGCAAAGTGCTGACCGATCGAAACCGCTCCTGCCGGGTTCAGCCTTATCCATCCAGGGTGTTGCCCAAGGCAGCCCTACGATACCGTTCGAACTCTATGGCGAGGAAGGGACGCTGGGGGACGATCTACGGCGCGGGCTTCAGGCCCAAGGTCGGCAACGTCTTGCCCAGCGTCTGGGTCCGATGATCAGTCGGAGATTCTGCCTCTTGTGGAATCCAGAATCGAGATATAAGGTCGGCAATCCTTTGCCGACACACCGAGTTGGCGAAGGGCTTTGTCGGAAGGGCAGCTCTGGCGCTCCCGGAGACGCCGTTTGCGATTGGAAAGGATTGCCGACCTACCTATCGGGCGCTCTGACACCGAATCGGAAAATGCTCTAGGGAATGAATATTACCGGCTTGAATTTGCCGGTGAGCGACAAACTCTCGAACCCGCTTAGGGCGATGCGATAGTGACATAATGAGCTCTCAGCGTTATAGATCATCCAGCGGGCTGGGTACTCCGTGCCCGCCTCGGTTAAGGATGCTGGTTCGGCATCGTGCTCGATTCAGCGGCGAACGACAGGGCCTCGTGTGGCCTTTCGGAAATTGGACAGCCGGCGAGTCCGGTACGTGTCCTCGGGGATCTCCACCGACGAGGAATGCCAGATCGCCCGGGAAACCTGGCCATCGTGCACGGCAGATCGGGCGGGGCGGGGCGGGGCAGGGCGTTAGGCGATACGATAGACAATGTTCTTATGCATATGGGTGCAGCATACCTAGACCCGAGTAAGGCGGCAGCAGTCTCCGGCGATGGCGGCGGAAGTGCCGGATGCGCTTTGCTTAATCCGGCCTACGCGTCCGCAGGGATATTTTTTCCGGGAAATCTCCTAAGGGGTATATTGCTTCTCGCCATCGGCATGGCAACGATGTTGCCGGCACTCTGCCGGGCACTGGACGGAGCAGATGCCGAGCCGTGCCCGGAGGGCGGGGCCGCGTCCGTTTGGACATCGCCGGAAAAGCCGGTGATCGGCGAGCCGCTCAAGCTCATGGTCGTGGCGACTGACGGGCCGGTGAGCGAACTGAGAGCCTTCGCGCCGGATGGCGCTGAACTAGCCTTGGCCGTCACCTGGCGGGGCGGACCTCCGTGGAGCGCGGCCTCCTTCATCGATCACGCCGTCCCTGGAGCCTACCGCATCGAAGCGCGGAGACAGGGCGAGATGGTCGCATGCCGCCGCCTGATCGTCGGCAACGACGCCGAGGCCGGATCGGAGCGCACCGGAGCCGAATGGGACCGGCGGCACGAGGGGCTATATTCCGCCTGGATCGAACGCCTTTTCGATGCGCCGATCGAGGAAAACTACACACTGCCCTCTCTCGAACCGATCCTCAGGAACCCGGAGCGGAACTTCCTTCACGATCACTTCGGCCAGGGCGAGGACGAGAGGCTTCCCGCCACGCCGGACTGCGCGGACCTCCCGTATTTCCTCCGCGCCTACTTCGCCTGGAAGATCGGATTGCCGGTGGCGTTTCGCGCCTGCGATCGAGGAACTTCGCTCAGGCCGCCGCGCTGTGGAACGGCCATCATCGACCAGCGCTTTTCGGCGAAATCGGCACCTGCTTCGGTCTTCAGAGATCTGTCCCGGCGGCTGATGGATACGGTTCACTCGGGGAATGCCCGAACGGCACTCGAAGACGACGGCACGGACTTCTACCCGGTCGAGCTCAAACGCGAAAACCTGTGGCCCGGCACGGTCTACGCCGATCCCTTTGGGCATATCCTGGTCATCGTGAAATGGGTCCCGCAAACGGGCGATCAGGCCGGATTGCTCCTCGCCGTCGACGCGCAGCCGGACAACTCGGTCGGCCGCAAACGCTTCTGGGAAGGCACGTTTCTTTTTGTCGATGACGTGAAGAGCGCGGGTCCGGGCTTCAAATCCTTTCGGCCGCTCGGGAGAGAGGGGCAGGGGCCTCTGCGCCTCCAGAGCAACGCGGATTTGGCGGAGCATCCCTTCATCGCACCCTATTCGGCGGAGCAGGCCGAGCTTCCGGCGGAGGATTTCTACGCGCGCATGATGCGGCTCATCGATCCTGAGGGGCTGGACGCCGAAAAAGCCTACGAATCCGTGCTCGACGCCTTGGTCGAACAATTGGAGACACGAGTTCACGCCGTCGAGAACGGCGAGAATTTTCAGAGGCATCATCCAGGGGCCATCATCCCGATGCCGACGGGGCCTTCGATCTTCGAGACCGTCGGACCCTGGGAGGACTATTCGACGCCCTCCCGGGACATGCGCCTCCTGATCGCCATGGACGTGCTGACACGTTTCCCGGAGCGCATCGTCCGTTATCCCGAGCTTTTCGTGCTCGGCGGACGGGTGCCGGAAATCGTCAGGGAAGAGATCGAGCAACGGCATCGGAAGCTGATACAAGAGCGGCAGGTTGCCTATACCCGGAGCGACGGTTCGACCTGGCGATTGACGGTCGCCGATATCCTGGCGCGGCGGCCGGCGTTCGAGACGGCTTACAATCCCAACGACTGTCCGGAATTCCGCTGGGGCGCCGAACCGGGAACGGCCGAATATGCCACCTGCGTGCGGCGTGCGCCGGCCGATCAGCGCAATCGCATGGAACAGTACCGTCGCTGGTTCCATGAAATGCGCAGACCTCCACGTTAAGGTTCCACATGGCGTTGGATACGGAAATCCATGAACCTCCCCGCTAGGCGCCCCGAACTGGAGCGGGGGATCGGATGGCTTGGCACGGGGGCGATCCTGGCGGGCACCGTGATCGGCACCGGCATATTCCTGGTGCCTTCGACCATAGCCCGCGAGGCGGGCACGGTCTGGGCGGTGTTCCTGGTCTGGCTGGCCGGAGGGCTCCTTTCGCTCGCCGGGGCGCTCAGTTATGCGGAGCTCGGCGCCACCTTCCCGGAAGCCGGTGGGGAATATGTCTTCCTGCGGCGTGCCTATGGCCCCTTATGGGGATTCCTCTTCGGCTGGCAACAGGTGGTCATCGGCAAGACCGGATCGATCGCCAGCGTCGCCACGGCGTTCGCCATCTTTCTCGGTTTCTTCATCCATGATCTCGATCAACCGGTTTGGGGGTCTTCCGTCGCCGGCCTGGATTTCACGCTCACCGGCGTCCAGCTCGCGGCACTCGCCAGTATCCTGGTCTTCACCCTCTTGAATTACGGCGGCGTCGTCCTGGGAAGCGAGGTACAGACCGTCCTGACGCTGCTGAAGGTTGGCGCCATCGTGGCCTTGGCGGCCCTGGGCCTCGCGAGCGGCGAAGGCTCGTGGGAACACTTTTCCGGTGCTGCCACGGCTTCGACCCGGAACGGCATCGAATTCTATGGCGCCGCGCTGGCGGCCGCATTGTGGGCCTACGATGGATGGAACAACGTGACCATGATCGGGGCGGAGATCCGGAATCCTCAGCGCACGATCCCGCGCGTTCTGATCTTCGGCATCATCGGCGTGATGGCCGTCTACCTCTTGATCAACCTGGCCTATTTCTATGTCCTGCCGCTAGCTGCGGTTCAGCAATCCGGGCGCTTGGCCCAGGACATGGCGTCCTCCGCCCTGGGGGAGTGGGGCGGCAGGGCGATCACGGCGGCGGCGATCGTGTCGACCCTGGCTACCCTGAACGGCGCCATCCTGAGTGGCGCCCGTGTGTCCTACGCGATGGCCCGCGACGGGCTGTTTTTCCGGCACATGGGGGAGGTAGATCCCGTGCATCGGACGCCGGCCAAGGCCTTGATCGTGCAGGGCCTCGCGGCGGGCGGCTTGATCCTGGTATTCGGTCGAGACGAGCGGGCCTTCGAGCACCTGTTCAATTACGCGATCTTCGGCATGTGGGCGTTTTACGGCATCACCGCACTCGCCGTGATCGTGCTGCGCCGCCGTCAGCCGGCACTGCCGAGACCCTATCGGACCTTGGGCTATCCCTGGGTGCCCTTGGCGTTCTTTCTGGTGGCGGGTGCATTCTGCACCAGCCTGGCAATGCATAATCCGCGGGAGACCGGGCTGGGCTTGGCGCTCCTGGCTGGCGGATTGCCTTTTTATGCCTATTGGCGGTTCAGAATGAACGCCGGTTCGGGCGCGGGTCTTGAGTGACGCCGGTGAGCCCGCTCATCCATACCAATGCGATGAACGAACATCATGAACGGATGATTGAAGACCCGGCCGATCTGCTGGGGCCTGGATCTCGTCTTGAGTCGACGGCCCATTCGAGCGCCGACATTTCCTTAATCCAGGAAATAGCCGCCGAAAGGTTCGGGTATGCGGCCCGAGGGCGGGGCAGTGTCAGATTTTCTTACACCTGATTGGGGGTACCAACGCAATAACGGTAATAATCGAGTTTTCTCTCAACTTTCTGCTTCTGTGGTCCCTAGGGATTAGGCGAAACGGAGCGCTGGGAGGGGAATGTCATAGTAACAGTGTCAGGAATTTTTACGGTTTCATCCCCGTTGGCGTGGGCGGGCGTAGGATTAGCGAGGACGGAATGAACGTAACTAATTGGTTGTGAAGATAATTCTTCCTGATGGACGTGCTCTTGAGATGATCGGCGCGAATATTGCTGCGCTCGAAGGTCGGCCATTCCGGTTGTTCTTTACCAATCCAGAGGAGAATAAGGACATGTTCCAGCATTCCGTCATGCGATTCCCGGCGGCAACCTTGCCCAGATTTATCGTGCTGGCTTGCTCCGTCGCGCTCTTCCTGAGCGGGGAGGCGTCGGCCGTACCGTTCGATCCCAACATTTCCATCACGGCCACGGTCGACTTGGATGGTCTCAGTTCTTCCGCGCCGGCGGGATCCACCCAAACCGGGACTTTTTCCCAGGTGATCGGAGGCTCCCTGACGACCTCGACCGTGGACAGCGGTCTCAATCTCACCGGAACCCTGCCCTTGGGCGGCGCCCTGACCGATATCAATGACAGCGTCGGCATCAGCTTCACCGGCACCGGCAACTCCGCTGGCGGCTCCGGATCCTCAGACTTTTTCGGAAATTACGGCGTTACCCTGAGCAATGCCTCGGCGACCGATACCTTCCAGATCACCCTCGGCCTCCAATTTACCAATCAGGTCGATGCCAATGGAGACGACGTGGGCATCGAAGGGGACATCTTTCTGAATGATGGCGTGACGGAAATCTTCTTCAGCGATCTGATTTCCGACACTTTTTTCGGCGACTCAGCCGGCGGCTCGAACGACGGGACCACAGTGGATACACCTTTCGGGCCATTGGGCACCTTCGGTGCGTCCTTGTCGGACAGCGGCACCGTATTGCTCGATTTCCTTCTCAGCCCGGGCGCCATAATAAATCTGACCGGAGAGAACAATATGTTTCTGGCTCTGTTCGATGGCACTTATAGCGCCACCGTCGAGAGCCGGCTCTTTGTCAGCAGCGTGGTGAACCAAACCACGCCGCCGGCCGTTCCCGAACCCGCCACGTTCTGGCTGATCGGAGCAGGCTTAATGGGACTGCGGGCGACACGCCGATCCATCAAAGCAGATTAGACACTCAATCCTGCGAGAACCAACGATGAACACTCTGCACAACAGAATTCGCTCGGTATTGAGAGTCATCCTGTTCGGCGGCATGCTGTCGACCGCCATTTCGGCTTCGGCGGCAGGATCCGAGGACTATCTCGGCTCCATCGACTTTGTCGGTTTCAACTACGCGCCACGGGGTTGGGCCACTTGCGATGGACAACTCCTGTCCATCGCCCAGAATTCAGCGTTGTTTGCGCTGTTGGGCACCACTTACGGCGGCAATGGCCAGACCACTTTCGCCCTTCCCGATTTGCGGGGACGAGTTCCCATGCATATGGGCCAGGGGCCAGGATTATCCAACCGCATTCTCGGTGAAAATGGAGGTTCGGAAGCGGTGACTCTAAACGTCGGCCAGATGCCTGCGCACAGCCACCCCGCAACAACGACAGTTGATACGTCCGGGTTGAAAATCCGGGCAAACACCGGCCAGGCCGCCACCCCCAACCCGGCAGGGAATGCTCTGTCGTCGACCGGCCGTAATAACACCTACAACACGGCCGCGCCGGATGTCGACATGGCGGCGAATTCCGTCGGGGGTACGGCATCCGCGACAACTACCATCGGCACAAGCGGCGGCAGCCAGCCGGTCCAGATCATGCCGCCCTATCTGGTGCTCAACTGCATCGTTGCCCTTGAAGGTCTTTTTCCTTCGCGCAACTGACGTCCGATGGACAGGCGATTCGTTTTCAAGGTGCTTGCAAAAACCCCGGTTCGCCGGGGTCTTTGCTTTGTGGCCGGGTGGTTGGCCGTTTCGACATCCGTTTCTCTCGCGGCGGCCGAAGACTGGTCGGCCCAACTGAAAAAGGCCCAGGAATTGTTGGCCCGGCAGGATTATTCAAGGGCATATGCGGAATATCGGCGACACGCCGAAAAGAAAAACAACCCCCTGGCTCAGTTCACCCTAGCGCTGTTTTACGATCTTGGCTGGGGCCGCCCCAAGGACGCCGCAGAGGCGTGCCGCTGGTATGAGCGCGCGGCCAAGGCCAGGCTGCCAACCGCCCAGCATTTCCTGGGCGACTGCTTGGTGAAAGGCGTTAACGGTCCGACCGACCCGGCCCGCGCGGCCGTCCTCTACGAGGATGCTGCCCAGGGCGGGCACTGGATTTCCCACTGCGCGTTGGCAGAGCTATACCTCCGCGGGACAGGTGTGCCCAAGGACCCGGCCAAGGGCGTCGCGTTGTGCGAACAAGTCGCGGCTCGAGGTATCGTCAAGGCGATGTACGCGACCGCCTTGCTTTACCTGGAGAGCGACCCGGCCGTGCAAGATTCCGCCAAGGGAAGGGCCTGGCTTGAGCAGGCGGCGCAACGGGGCTATGGGGAAGCTCAATATCGGCTCGGAATGATCGAACTCGCCGGCGGCCAGCAGCCAAAAAGTCCGGAGAAAGCCCGCTACTGGTTCGAATCGGCGGCCTCACACGGTTACGGCCCGGCTTACTTCCCAACCGCAGAATTGTATTTCACGGCGCCTCGCGACCCCGCCACCGGCAATTTGGCTCCCGAATTTCTCGCCAAGACGTATATGTGGCTTTCCGCCACCCTCCGGCGGGCGCCTGGTCCTGAAGAAGTGCGACGCGCTTCCGAGATGCTGGAGCAAGTGAACGCCGTTATGCCGGAGACATGGAAGCCCGAACTTGACGAGAAATTAGCCCGCCACTATGCCGCCTTTCCTCCCCCTTGAGTCGCCCGAGGGTAAAGCAGTCGTTCAGAAATGGCCGGTATCGGCGAAGGCGAATGACCGTTCAGGCCGGAGGCTGTGTGAAAACGCAAAAATTGAAAATCGGGTGGAGAGGTTCCGCCGAGTTTTGCCTAACGTTCCTGCCGACGTGGAGTTATCGATTCAGAATTTGCTTGTTAGTGACGGATGAATGGAGTGAATTCCATCTCGAGTCGGTTCGCTCGTGAGTTTTCACACAGCCTCGCCGAATTCCTGCCGTTGATCTGTACGAAGTGCGTGGCGGAAAGTGCGGCTCATTGCTGGTGGAATCAGTCAATCCGAGCGGGAAGCGCCCACAACGAGAATTCCGCGCGCCAAGTGCACGTCCTGAGCACGCTCTCGCCTTTGTTAACCATAACGCGTCCTGATTAGCGATGAACTTCAGCCAAGCGAATTTGCCACTCGGGTCGAGGCTTAGCGAACGCCGCGGCGCGCGCCAGCCGTTGAAGCAGGGTTTTGAGATTGAAACGCCGATTGAAGCGGTATTGGAACTCGGCCAGGTACCGCTGGGCGTATTTCTCGAATTTGAACGCGTGATAGGTGCCGGAAATGGCTGTCTTCAGGTTGCTCAACATCGTATTTACCCAATGGAACTCCGGATGTTGCGCCGACTGCCGCCCAGAGCCCAGGATCAGGCGATGATGGCAAGCGACGACCTGGTGCAGCCTCCGAAACCCGCTCAGGCCATCGGTGAGTGCGTAGGTCGACGGGGCCAAGGCGCGTTTGGCCCAGTCCGCGATAGCCTGCTGCGTGAACGGCAGGGGATCGACGCGCAGGAACAACGGACGCCCGTCGTCCGTGGTTTGCACCGCCATCACAAAGGCCGACTTGTTTTCGGAACCACGCCCCGGTTTCCCCGGCCGCTCACCGCCCAGGTAGGCATCGTCGATCTCGACCCGCCCGGCCAGCTGCCGATCCGTTTCCCGCTCCGCCATCACCTGGATCAACTTGTGCTTCACCAGCCATGCCGTGCGATAACACACCCCGAGATGGCGCATCAGTTCCAGTGCCGAGACATTGTTCTTGGCCTGGGTCAGGAGATACATGGCCAGAAACCAGGTGGTCAGCGGCAGCTTGGTCGCTTGGAAGATCGTCCCGGCGATCAGCGTCGTTTGGCTCCGGCAGTGTCCGCATTGCCAGTATTTCCGCCCGGTCCGTTCGAACACCGTGTGGCGCGCGCCGCCGCAGACCGGACAGCGGAAACCGTCCGGCCAGCGCAGGGCCTCCAGTGCCGCTTCGCACTGCGCTTCACTGCCGTATTGCGTCAGAAACTCGGCCAACGACAAACCCTTTTGAAATTGCACCCGGTTCATAGGCATGGGACACCCCGCTTGTGATAGATGCCCATAGTCTAAGGACCCTAGTGGCTCACTATGTGAGCCTGTACTGAACTTCGTCGCTAATCAGGTAACGCGTTGCTAGTCGTTTTCCGGTTACAGCCATTGCCAGGCGAATTTTGGGCTAAGTACATTCCGCAAATATTTGCGGAATCTCGACAGATTGGCTTGATTGGCGGGGTTGTCCTGCAGGTTCCCTATGCCGCAAGACTTCCCTGAATGTACTTAGAGCATTTTCATACCTATTGTGCGGGCACTCGCGCGTAGGTCGGGAATCCCTTCCCAATCGCAAACGGGCCTTTAATCGGCCCCTTCCAATCGCAAACGGCGTCTTCGGGAAGGGCGTGGCCGGCGCTCCCGGCCAGGCCGTTTGCGATTGGAGCTCCGAAGCCGCCCTTCCCGACGGTGCCGTTGGGCCAACGGGTTCGTCGGCAAAGGATTGCCGACCTACGACTGTAGCACCCTGTAGGTCGGGAATCCCTCCCAATCGCAAACGGCGTCTTCGGGAGCGCCGAAGCCCCTCTTCCCGACGCCACGTCCCGGCCGAGCGTCTTCGTCGGAAGGGTCGCGACTAAAGCGACCGTTTGCGATTGGGAAAGGATTGCTGACCTACGAATGCTTGAATCCATTTACCCGAGCCGAAGGCGCCAACGACTTTCGCCAAGCCTGTTTTGCCGTACGAGCGCGATGAAAACGCTCTAATGCTGCCGCTTGCTTCTGATCATCGTAAGCAAATCAAGCCTGCAAACTTGCCGACAGACGACAAAATTCCTCAAGAAGCCCCATTGACAAATAAGACGACCGGTCATATTGTTCATGCCCCATGAGAAAACGAGATTCCGCCGAAGTCCGAGAAAAGCTGCTCGACCATGGCGTCATGCTTCTTATGGAGCAGGGCTACCATGGCACGGGAATCCAGGAAATCGTCGAAAGCGTCGGCATGCCGAAGGGGTCTTTCTACAACCACTTTCCCAGCAAGGAAGCCTTCAGTGCAGAGGTGGTCCAGCACTACATCGAGCCGTTCATCAAGCAACTCGACGGACACCTAAATCGCAGGAATGTCAGTGCGGAGGCGGCGCTGAAAGCCTATTTCAAAGAACTCATGGAGGAGACCGAGCGCAGAGATTTCAAAGGCGGGTGTCTGCTCGGCAACCTCATCGGAGAGATAGGCGAAACGAGCGATCTTTGTTCTACCTCGCTGCGCGACGCCGTCCACCGTTATCGCGACAAACTGAAAGAAGGTATCGCTCGCGGGCAAGCGGAAGGAAGCTTCCGAAAGGACCTGACAGCCACGTTCATGGCCGACCTGGTGCTCAATCTCTGGCAGGGCGCTTTGCTTCGCATGAAAATCGAACGTTCGGTTCAGCCTCTAACGCAGGTCTTCGAGTTTCTCCTCGACGATTACTTCAAAGCCTGATTTTTTTGCCCGTTGAAAAAACGACCGGTCATCTTGTTTTCGTGTCGAGACTGAGAGAATGGAGAACCGAGATGCTTTATTGACTGATCAAAAGAGAAATGCGCAGAGCCCGAAAACGTTTACCCGACGAGAGTCGATCGATGTCGAAGAAATCCCGCTCCGTCATCCGAAATCTCGGCCCCGATCCGTGACGGGCCCGAAGCCATTGACCGGCGACACGGTCCATGGCGTCTGCATCGCCTTAGACGAAGAGATCGTGCGCAAGCGATGCCCAGCCGAACACATGATGAAAAATTCACAGGAGAAAAAAGCATGAAATGCCATCGCTTCACCCGCGCCTCTTTACGAGCATTGAGTTTGAGCGCCCTGAGCGCCCTGAGCGTCTTGGTACCGGCCACGGCAAGCGCTGAACTGCTCGCCATGCTCAACTATGAAAGCAAGGTTGGGCAGCCGAATCGCAGAGAGGGTATTGCGGTCATCGATGTGGACCCGAACTCGCCCACATTCAACCAGATTGTCAAAGATACGCCCTTGCCCCCGGATTTCGTGGCACATCACATCTATTACAACAAAGACGTGACCAAGGCATATGTCACGTCCCTCGGGCATACCGAGCTCTATGTTTACGACCTCTCGAAATTCCCCGAAGAAAAGACCGTCGTAGCCGTCCCGGATTGCAAGGTGGGAGAGGACATAACGTTCTCGGACGATCGCAAGCACTGGTATCTCAGCTGCATGGGGTCCAACAACGTCATCGTTGGCGACGCCCGGTCGGATAAGCCGATTGCAACGATCGGGAACGACGGAGCTAGCGACAAGTTCATAAAGTATCCCCACGGCGTGATGCTCAATGACGAGCTCGACCGCATCTTCGTGACAAGCACGGTCAACCCCAATGATCTGAACGATGCCGGCGAGACGGTCTCCGTCATACAAGCGTCTACCCGGAAAATTCTTTCGACCCACAAGCTTTCGTATAAACCCTCGCCTTCCGGGGAAGCGCCGGTCGAAATTGCCTTCATCCCCCATCGCAAGCCCCAGATAGCCTACATAAACAATATGAATGGCGGAGCCTTGTGGACTGCGACCTGGCGTTCGGAGACCGAGGACTTCAGATTTCAGAGGGTATTTGACTTCGCGGAAACCGGCCAAAGTATCCCGCTGGAAATGGGCTTCAACGAGGAAGTCGACCGCCTCTATATCACTACAGCCAAGCCCGGCGCTTTCAACATTTTCGACATCGCCGATCCTTATAAGCCAAAACTGCTGTCGACGATCCCGACTGCCGGCGGCGCGCACCACTTCGTGCTCTCGCCCGATCATCGCTACGCCATCGTTCAGAACAGCTTCATCAATTTGCCGGAGATGGACGACGGTTCGGTGAGCGTTATCGACTTGCACCAGAACAAGGTGGTCGCGACGGTCGATGTCCTCAAGAAGGCTGGCCTAACGCCGAACTGCATCATCGCGATGCCCAATTGGTATAAGAGCGATCACTGAGACGAATACGACGCAACTCTATGCGGATGGCCTATTCCGGGGAATATGACCGCTAAGCAGACGCGGACATCCGAATGAGGTTTAACCGGGGAGAGCCGTGGGTTCTCCCCGTTCCATACGGGTAGGCGAGGAGAGGAGGGACATCGGGGAGCAGTCCTCGCGCGCCGACACATGCCGGAATTCGAGAACTGCCCCCATTCACCTGCGGAGGAAGAGATCGACCGTCAAGGCCGCAAACCATGGGCGCGCCTGATTCGCCTTCAGCGGGATTGCGGAGGCGAGCTCGGCGCAGCGGACCGGTCGCCGTTTCTTTTCAGAAAATCCGGGAGCGCGGAGGTGTCTTCCCAAAACAGCAAACCGGACAAGGGCCTGATCGGCTGGGGGTCTGAGGCCATGAGACCCGGGATCCAGTCCGCGGGAATGGCATAGTGTCCGGTCTTGCCGCCCGCGGAGAAGAATGTGGCGAGACCGACCAGGCGGCCGTCCTGGTCGAATATCCCGCTGCCGCTCGCGCCCTGGACGAAACCCGCGGTGGTTTCGATGACCAAGCTGCCGTCATAGGGATGCAAGCGTTCGACACGGCCCTCGGCGAAAGCGATGCCGATAGCTCGGGGATAACCGTACATATAGATCGTTTCGCCGACGGAAAGTACCGATGTGGTGCCCAGACTCGCAACCGGTAGCGACATTCCCGGCGCTTCAAGAATGCACAAATCGTGTTTCAAATCGGCGCGCTGGCTGGCTGCGCGATAGCGTAAAGCGCCTTTCCCGACGACGATCGAATCGGCGTGCCGCGTGACATGGCAGTTGGTCGCCACGCGATCGTAATCGACGACGACACCGGAGCCGACAAAAGCCCTGCCGTCCCTTGGATAGGCCTGGACCTGAACGACGCTGAGCGCAAGCGTGTGATTCACTTCTGCCGCCCAGGCGATGTTTAACATCCAAGGTCCGAGCACGGTAACGATTAATGTGATCTGGCGCATGGGTTTCTTCCTGTTTCCCAGTACTCCGAAGGGAGCCTTTCTGTTTCGAACGTTCGAGCGTACCGGAAGTTTATACGGTTTCCTTTGCCTTTATATCGCCAACGGTTCCCGTGACGGCGACGCGGAAATCGCGTGATTTGGCTCCGAACAGGGGACGATCGTGGCTGCGCTGTTCCAGCGGCGCGTTTCACTGAATGTGGGCTGCGACATCGTTACGCGCTTCGGCATATGCCGGCAAGCTGCCACTCCCTCGCCGGAGGCGCACCAGCAAGTAGCCCGGATGAAACGCAGTGGAATCCGGGAGACTCGATGCACCGATCGTCCCGGATTCCGCAAAGCTCCATCCGGGCTACGCCGGCATCACCAAAAGACGGGAAGCGGGGTGACGAAGGAATGCTTGACCAAATAATGAGAATCATTATCATTCGTATCATGGAGGATGCGTCATCATGGGTTCCATAACTCCCCCGTTGAACGAGAAAGACAGCGTCAGGCTTCGAATCAGCGTCGACAAGCTCTCTGAGCTCATTGAAACAGGGAGCCTTTGTGCGACCGATTTTTCCTGTCTCGATCACCAATCCAAAACCACGATACAGGGCTTATTCCTGCGGTTCTGTCTGCATGGATGTCACGCCCATCGAAACGTGCGGGTTGGCCGACCGCCACCCATGACCGATTCGCCCAGTTGAGTGCCGGTCCCGGCAGACCTCGGAAACCGTTCGACCGACGTGTTCCGAGCGAAGGTGAGGGCTTGGGGGAATGGTCGAGCGTGATCGCCCGCAAATGTCCGGGACACGACCAACTTTGGCCAAAGCCGGGGCCATTGCGATAGAGATCGAGATTTGCGCCCGCTTTTACACATGAACGCCCGTGCGTTCCATAACTTGAGGAGAGACCCGTGCAACGAAAAGCTTGTAATACCGAAACCTTGGCCCGGAGCGAAGTCTGCTCGGTCGAGTACTGCCGGAGCTGCGCCGTGTTCCATGTCAATGTCGGCCCCGTCACGGTGCATTTCCGGCCGTCCACTTTCCGAATGTTGTGCACTACGCTGAACGCAGCACTCGCCCGATTTCGACACGTTCGTCCGGTATTGTCGTCCTGTACCGCAAATCAAGACGAGATCATCGATCGTAGTCCGTGAGGAGCAAGCAAACAATCAATACGAAGTAGCAAGGGCGGCGAGAGGAGCGCCATGGACGAAACGATGAGCGGAGTAGGGGCGACTTGGGCGGACGCATCCGTGCTGGAAGGCGTTCGGCGGTAGAGAGCCGAGCCAATGCAGCAGACCGGCACGGACTTCGGCGCCGCCGTCATACACCACGTTCAGCGAACAAGTCCGGCGATTGGTCCGGACCGTCCTCACCCCGTCCAGATCCGAGACACGGGCTTCGAACTCATCGACGGCGAAACAAGGATGCGCAAGCCGGGCGAGCCGCAGCCGAAACCGCCGGTAGGTATTTTCAAGAACTTCTAGGTGACACGACAATGAAGCTTGAACACGACTCATCTTCGCCCGGAGCGGGCGTCATCGAACTGGCGGATGAGGACCGTCGCCGACTGCGAGACGCTTTCCGCCAGCTCGAATATCCCAGCTTTGCCGCCCATCTGGCCCACGCCGTCGGCACTCCCGTCGACAAGGGGCTCAAGCTGATACCGCCGCGCTGGCATCGTCGCTTCTCCGGACACTTGCAGGCGGGCATCGGCCGGCTTCTGGAAGCCGCGGTCACCCGCCTCGGGCAGGGGCAGCCTCGCAGCGAACGCTTCTACCGTCGCATGGCGCGGAGCACGGGCGCGATTGGCGGATTGTTCGGCGGTTCCGCATTGCTGGTGGAACTGCCGCTCACCACGTTGATCATGCTCGCGGCCATCGCCGAAATCGCCCGCAGCGAAGGCGAGGATTTGAACCGGCCGGAAACCCGTCTGGCCTGTCTCGAAGTTTTCGCTCTGGGGGGACGCTCGAAGGCCGATGATGCCGCCGATACCGGTTATTACGGTTTGCGCCTGGCTCTCGAAGCCGCCGTCAAACAGGCGTCACGCCACATTGCCGAACAGGGCTTGAGCCGGAACGGAGCGCCGGCCATCAGCCGCATGATAGTCATCGTATCCGAGCGTTTCGGACTGATACTGTCGGAGAAAGCCGCCGCGGAAATGCTGCCCTTCGCCGGCGCGGTCGGCGGCGCCTTCATCAACGACTTGTTCGTCCGGCATTTTCAGAGCATGGCCCGCAGCCATTTCGTCATGCGCCGGCTGGAACGCCGCTACGGGCGGCATTACATCGAGGCCGAGTATCGGAAGCTGAAATCGGTTCGGCATGAGCGCCGGGCAGACCCGCCGGCCATGATGGCGCGGTCCGCATGATGCCAATGAGGACGATTCTCGGAAAATGGTCAAGCATTCCTTCTCGCGCCCGCTTTCCGGTCTTTTGGCAGAGCCTATCCCGGTAAGCCGTTCGCGCTGAGCCCCGTCGAAGGGCCTGTCCTGAGCGGAGTCGAAGGGTTTTGGGACCTACTGAATTCGTTCTACCGGGACCACGTTAGGTGCACCTGAACAGGGTCAAATCGCAAGCCCGCCTGCGGTATCCGATCCGGCGATCAAGGTAACGGCAACCGTTTTTTCGCCGAGTATCATCGGAACCTGTCGATCTTCCGTTGTATGCCCGTTTGGGTTATTCACTCTCGGTGCTCACGAGGACCAGTTTTCGGCCGTTCCGGTCATCCGGTCTGACCAAAATCCGCCGTTCAGGAATGCTGCTTTCTTCAGAGGCGGGGGAGTAGTCCGTGACCGAAGCGGACTGTCGCAAGCAAGTCAAGTTATCGACCGCCGCCACACTGTTACATACCTGTCCATGCCTCAATTTAGTCTGTGCTATCTGGGCTTCATTGCGCACTGAATTCCGCATCTTTTATCCTTTCGCCAGCATACTACCGGCGACATCGCCTCCGGTCGCTGCGAAATAGGTGGTGCCACTTGCTCACAGGATATACGACAACGTGCTGACAGCAGTCGAACTCTCCAAGCGATACTCCGGTCGGCCGGTCATAGACGGCTGGTCGTACGAATGGCCCAAGCCGGGCGTCCATCTGATCGCGGGTGCGAACGGCGTGGGTAAATCGACTCTCCTCGGCATGCTCGCGGGCGCCCTGGTTCCCGATGCCGGTGAAGTTTGGATCCGCGGCGTGAGCCTTAAGGCCCGACCGGCCCGCGCCCTCCGTTGCTTGGCTTATTGCCCGGCGGATTGTCCGGTCTTCCCCTTTCTGACTGGTGAGGAGTGGCTGGCCTTCGTCGGTTCTGTTCGGGGCGGCTGGGATACCGAGACCTTGGATCAGCTGACCGAATCGTTTCGGCTACACGCGTATTTGAAGACGAACTTCGGCCACATGTCGTTGGGTACGGCAAGGAAGTTTCTGTTGCTTGGCACTGTCGCCGCGGAGGCGGATGTCCTCATCTTGGACGAGCCCAGCAACGCGCTCGACGCCGCCTCGCTTGCGGCCTTGCAGGCGACGCTCCGGCGCCTGGCCAAGACGCGGCTGATCCTGATGTCTTGCCACGAGACCTCGCGGCATGCGGCCTTCGGCATACGGCCTGAAAACACCGTGACATTGACTTGAGAGGCTGTCACGTGTCTCGCCATCCACCGTTGGAAGTGTCCCGATCGCGCCTGTTTTTCCGCCTGCTCGGCTGGCGCTTGCGCCATTACGCCGACGCGACCCTGAAGCTTTTGCTCCGCCGCTGGCAATCTGTGCTCTTCGCACTTTTAGTCGTTTCGCCAGCCGCCACGCCACTTGCCGCACAAATCGACGCCGTCGGGACGCCGGTACGCAAGATTGTGGAAGGCGGCAGTCCGGCTTACGCGCTGACCGCCTGGCTGACCCTGTCACTGCTGGCCATCGCCTGGGCGGCCGTGCAAGCCGATGCCTTGCGAGGAGGCGCGCCCTGGCGATATCTGCGCACGCTGCCGGGGCTATCTCGCTTCGAGACCGGGCTCGACCTGACGCTGCTGCTAATTGCCGATCTCCCCCTGCTATTGCCCTTCGCCGCCTACGGGATCACTCTGCTCGGACCCGCCCGCAGTGGCGGTCTGGAGCATGGACTGCTGGCCTTGGCCCTCGGTACCCAATGGCCCATCGTGCAGCAACTCGTACTGCGTGGATCGTGGGCCGCATTGCTGGTCGCTGCAAGTGCGCTGATCGCCATGCTGGCTTTGTGCGTCGACGGGGCACGCGAATTTGCCCTTGTCCTGCTCACGGGCGGACCGATCGCGGCCTTCCGTCTGCGCAGGCGCCTGACGGGAGTGATGAAGACCGGATCTTGGCGGATCGGAAGCAGAATCGGCCAGCATCTACACCCTGTGGTAAACCTTGCGGCCATGGACGCGCTGGCATTGATGCAATGGAGCCAGTTGCCGGCGCGAGTGGCGCTGCTGGCTTATGCGGGTATTCTTGGCTGGTTCGGGACCGGCTGGGAGGCTGTCGGATTTCAACCGCAGGTGGCGGTAGGCCTGCTGCTGGCGGGATTCGTTCCGCTGATATTCCAGGTGGCTGGACTGGCGTTGACCCTGCGTGCCGAGCGCGCGCCCATGCGCCCCCTGCTGGCATCGTTGGGGATAGGAACAGCCGCCACGTTCGTGGCCGACCTGCTGGTATTGGTAGCGGCGTTCTGTCTGCTCGCGTTCCTGCCTGTCGCCACGCTTTACCCGCTCGCAGGTTCCTACGCCTTCCTGATACTACCCTTGGGAAGCACGGCAGTCGCCGTGACGCTCGCTCTTTACTCGACTATCGACGCAACGCGGTTCTGGCCCAAGTTGGTCACCGCAGCGGCGTTTTGGCTGGCGGCATGGCGGGTGGTCATGTTTCATTAGGAGCATCGGTTCGGGACCTGATACGGGCTGGAAGACCTTCATATCGAGATTCTCGAAGACCGCACGGCCCTCTACGGTCTTACCGCAAAGGCAGTCGACCGGATCGATCGCCAGTTCGAAGACACTCCATAAAGCAGCCGTTCGAACGAAATTGTTAAATAACGACGAACGGCGGGTATGGCCGAATACTGAACAGATATCGGGATCAGCCTAACAGGCTCCAATTGGCCGGCTACTGCCAGTGGTGCGGTCTGTCAGCTGGCATTCGGGTATATGTTGGCTTTCAGTTTCGCCGAAAGGCCATTCCGTACCCGATGGGGACTGTGGCACCGTGTATCCAAGGTCTGCATACGATAGTGGAGCGGAGGGGGCCAGCAGAGAAATGACTACGTGACCGACCCTCCAATGGCCTACGAACCCTATGATCTCCACGATTTAAGAAAACATGGAGGCTGAATTTATTCGTGCCGCTATCGTCGAATTAAACGGGTGATGTGTGAAAGCCCGCAGTGAGCGATTCAGAAGGAGAGTAATTCATACGGGCAGCTACTGCTCAGTGAGCCGCAGTTGTTCAGTTATTAATCAGGCCCGTAAATACCCTCCTGGTATTTACGGGCCGCCGCCCAGGCCGGTACACGCCCGGCCTGGGCTCACGCGGCTTGTCGCCGCGCCGGAGCATCCCTGCCCCGGATTAACCCGGCCTATATTTATAGGCCGGGTTAATAATGCTCGGTCTCGGTACATGGTAGTCCCTTTAGAAACTCATGGAGTTCCTTATGAAAAACCTACTCACCGCAACTTCACTATCCATTCTTGCTGTACTGTCGAGTCAGGTTGAAGCGCGAACTATCGTTTCAGCCGACACTCGCTGCTTTCAAATCGGCGATGTCATACCCGGTGGTTGGGATAGAACGCTGAAAATCAAAATGCAACAGGCGCTCAGTGATAAACCCGGTCAAATTGTCCATGTCGATGCGCTGGAGCTGGGGTTCAAGGCCACCAACCCCCCGATTCAGTATGCCAACCAATTGACGGGCTCGGCCACGATTGCCCCGCCCAACGATCAGCTACCTGGCGGCGACCAACTTCAGATCAGCTTGGTGGGGACCAGCTATGGCAACAGGGAGGATATCAGCAAAAATGGCGTGTTCAGTTTTGATTATGCGCTCAGGCTTGACCCCAAAACCCTTGCTGGGCCAATAACCGGTTATCAGATATTCACCCCCTTCAGTAACGGGCAAATTGATGCGCCTATCTCTCAGGCTCCGCTGGATACGCAACTGCAACCCATATCGTGCGAGGGCCGATAGCTGAATTCGGTATGCTGGTCTTGCATTGACGGCCGCCCGACGAGCAACCCTCAAAATCGATAACGATTACGCATGGGCCGCTCGCACTCGGGGGAAGGGGCGAGATTCACAAGGGCAAGAAAGCGGAATCGAGCAGGGTGGCCACGGCAGCCGGTTTTCGGCCTGAGCGGCCATTCGACCTAACGAATGTCTGCCGTTCTCGAATGGCTGCTTGAGTCAGATCCGATAGATCTTCGACAGGATTTTCATGGGGTTAAGGCTTAACGTGGAGGTAACCGGCGCGGAGCCGCATCGCGGCGGAGGGTCCGGTTGACCGACGTGTGTACGCCCGACATGGGCATGAACTGATGGGGTGAGAGTCCCCTGTAGGAGTACCTGTAATGCCCATTCTTTGGGCCAATGTAACTACTAGCCGACGGCAAGGGCAACTCCGCGAGGAGTGGTCTGAAGGAAGCCCGAGCGCAAAGGTGCGAGCCGACGAACAGAAACCGCATAGAAGGCTCAGTCTCCGGGTGAGTCAGCACATGATGACGAAACCCGCCGGGTACGGGAGATAGGGTAAATGCGGCGGTTGTGCGCTGAAAGCTCATGTTCTTATTCGGGGAGATCTGTCCGGCGAGCGGCTGGGATAGGTTATGGGAGTCGGACTGAGGTCCAGGGCGAAAGCCTTGGAATAGCCACCGGACCCTACGACCTGTCTTTGGCAGCGCGTTCTGCGGCAACGCAGGGTGTGACCGGGCAGAAGTCAGCAGAGGCCATACTAGCCGCATCGGCCTGGAAGACCGGACGGTGAAGGGCCGAACACAAGAAGACAAGGAGGAGCCGTGAGCGACTCGGTATCGACGATGAACCCGACCGGGGGAGCCGATGTCCGGCGTGGCGTCACGCAGCCAGCCTTGCACGACGATCTGATGGAGCGGGTGTTGGACCGTGCGAACCTGCGACGGGCCTGGAAGCGGGTGAAGGCCAATCGGGGTGCGCCCGGCATGGACGGGATGCGCATCGAGGACTTCGCCGAGTTTGCGCGCTCGCATTGGGCCGAGATTCGCCAGCAACTGGCCGATGGCAGTTATCAACCCCAAGCGGTACGACGGGTGTCGATCCCGAAGCCGGGAGGGGGCGAACGACTGCTGGGTATCCCGACCGTCATGGACCGGGTGATCCAGCAGGCCATCGCGCAAGTATTGACGCCGATCTTCGACCCCGGCTTTTCGGAGTCGAGTTTTGGTTTCCGACCGGGACGCTCCGCCCATGGAGCGTTGAGGCAGGCACAAGGTCATCTTCAGGCCGGCTACCGCATCGCCTGTGACCTGGACTTGGCGAAATTTTTCGACAACGTCCGGCACGATGTCTTGATGGCTCGTGTGGCCCGCAAGGTTGGCGACAAGCGGCTGTTGGCGCTGGTTGGCCGGTATTTGCGGGCGGGTGTTCTGGTCGGCGAGTCCATCCAGGTAACGGCGTTGGGGACGCCGCAAGGCGGACCGCTGTCGCCGTTGCTCGCCAACATCCTGTTGGATGACTTGGACAAGGAACTGGAAGGGCGTGGCCACCGGTTCGTCCGCTATGCGGACGACCTGCTGATCTTGGTCAAAAGTCAGCGGGCCGGCGAGCGGGTGAAGGATAGCGTCACGCGCTTCCTGACCGGCACGCTCAAACTGGTGGTCAACGAGCAGAAGAGCCGGGTGGTCAAAACCGACCAGGCCAAGTTTCTCGGATTCAATTTCCGGGGAACCAAGCTGCGTTGGGGCGACCGGGCATTCGAGGACTTCAAACACAACATCCGGACACTGACCGGGCGTAGCTGGGGTGTCTCGATGGCTCACCGGTTTTACAAGCTCGCCCAGTATATCCGCGGTTGGATGGGCTACTTCGGCATTTCGGACTACTACCGCCCGATCCCCGAACTCGACCACTGGCTTCGACGCCGGGTACGCATGTGCTACTGGAAACAGTGGCGCTACGTGCGTACCAAGGTCAAGAACCTGTTGGGTTTGGGGACGAGCAAGCGCCAGGCAATCCTGACGGCGATCAGCAGCAAGAGCTACTGGCATCTGTCGCGGACGCTGGCGACGCAGACCGGGATGACCAACCAATGGCTGAAGACCCAGGGGCTGATCACTATCCGTGATCTTTGGATGAAGGCCCATGGCTACACCTGACATCGTCGTGTGCTCCCTTTTCGTGAACCGCCCGGTGCGGACCCGCATGCCGTGGTGGTGTGGGGACTGGGGGTTAGAAACCCCTGGTTACCCGATTATGCGGGTTCATAGCTTTCGCGCCTCCTCCCACAAACGTTCCTTCCCCACCTTCTGATACCAACCCTCAAACTCGGCCCGATGTTGCTGCCAGGGTTCCGAAAGCGGCCGGCGTGGATCTTTGCTGAGGGAGTACGCCATGCCTTCGATGAACCATTCCGGGCCAAGCCATAGTGTGAGAGCACCAAGCTGCTCTGCCTGAAGGTGGTGGACCATCTCATGGCGCACGTAATATGGTGTCCAACCTCTCGGACTGATGACTATTCCAAAGTTCCCGACGGTGCTTGCGGAAGCCTTTATGAACCCAAAAGACCGGAAGCAATCCTCCGTAGAACAGAATACAACGCGTGGATTGTGTTGAAATGGACCAACAGCCGAGGCGACGAAACGTAGAGCTCCCTCGTACAATTCGGATGCTTCCCGATACCGCAATGCATTATCGATACAGATCCTGGAGCTGACACAAGAGATATCGCCCGCCCATTCGGGCGCCAAGACCCGTATCGGCTTGAACATCGCCCATGCGATAGCAGGACTTGCTAGCAAACAGACGATCAGCGATGGTTTCAAGATCTGTCGCGGCACTCTATTTTTTCTCCTCGATAATTGCCCTCAGTGCGGCATTGAGTTCAGTTCCGGCCCACTCAGCGGGCCTGAGATTGAAAGGCCCTCCGGTAGATCGTTTAACGCGCATATCCGCAAGTACAGATCCCGATTGTACAGAGAGAGTCCTGATGCGAAAGTCCGCTTCGCTCGAACCAGCCCACAAGAACGGAAGTGAGTACGTAACAAATATCCGCGGGGTCAACTCTTCGATGCGCACCAAAATGACGGTATCAACGCCTTCCTCGGAAAACTTCGACAACAACTCCGACTCCGGCCTGCCGGACCAGTCTGAAACCTGCCTGATGCCGCCAGGAGCTGCAATACTTCCACAGGGAATTTCCCGGAACGCCCGCTCAATCTCTTCCAATGCCATTTGTTCACGTTTCTCAGGCTCCTTTTGATCATTCCGCCATGCCATTTCCGGCAAAATGGCAACGTGCCCGAGCGAGACTCCCCGTTTACCGCAAACTGCTTTGTCCCCGCCTGCGTGATAGGTTTGCATGGTCGTGCTGGCGCAACCAGAACTCATGAGCCCGACGAAAAAGCTGAACAGAATGCCGTTACGTTTCATGTTGCCTCTTGTGAACTGCGATGCATAACGCCGCTCATAACCGGCAGCAAAAAGTGGCGCGACGAAGGAGCGGCGCTTTTTACCGTCCGAGTTGATGGGATTGTCGTGCGTCGTCTTTTGGCTTTGGGTTATCGATTTTGACGCCAAAATTCGCAACCCTCCGGGCGTTAAATTCGCTCCCTTTGGCAATTCGTTGCAGGGCTTCTGTGGCTTTGCCTGCAATTTGTTTATTCCGCTCCGATGCATTAGCAAGTAGCCCGGATGGAGCGCAGTGGAATCCGGGAGACTCGATGCACCACTCGTCCCGGATTCCGTAAAGCTCCATCCGGGCTACGCTGGCCTTCATCCTCGGCATCTAAATATATCAATGATTCGTCCGCAGCACCTGCGTTAGTCTGTCACTACAGCAAGCCCGATTCTTACATCAAATTCGCAATGGCGAAGCCGCTTCCTGAATGTCCTGTTCTTTAGGGGAGCAATCTGAGAGGTGTAGCATGCGAACACATCGATTGCCATCACTCCGGCCCATCGCTTGTTTTCTCATGAGCCTGGCGGGCCACGTCGCGGATGCGTCAGCATCGCCATCCGATCCTCTAACGTCGTCTAGCGTTGTCGAACAGGGTCAAGGCCAGCCGGCCTCTGGTGAAGTCCAGGAGGGCGGGATTGCCCCAATGCAGAGTCTCACTGCCTTATTGCCGTGGCCGGGGGAATTCGCGCTGCGGACTTACAAAGGCTTTTATGTGACCGCGCTCGATGGGGGAGGAAGAATAGCCGAACCTGTCCTCCTGACGACCGCGACGACAGCCGGGCCCTGGGAAAAGTTCACGTTTGCCGTGACTTACCCCGACACGCCTCATGACAAGAGCATTCAGACGTCCCGCGGCTATTATTTGACTGCGCTGAACGGAGGGGGCTTGACGGGTGGCGCTTTTCATACCGACGCGACGCAAGCCCTAGACTGGGAGCGGTTTCGGCTGCTCGACCTGAGCGTCGGCAACTTCGCGCCGAGTTATTATGCGATCAATACGATAAAGGGGTTTTATGTCACGGCAGTCGGAGCCGGCGGCAAATCCGCAGATGCCTTTCATACCGATGCGACGCAGATCCAAAATTGGGAAAAATTTCGGATCGTCAAGTGCGGCGACGTGGGATCGGGATTCGAGTATGGCATTCTGACCGCGGACGGCACATTTCTGTCCGCCGAGTTGCCGGGAGGCCGGTCATCGCAAGGGGACATAATAATAGTCGGACGGGCAGAACCGGAGTCGAGATTTAAATTCATCCGACAAAGCGACGGTTCCCATGCTCTGCAGACTTCCAATGGCGTGACCTTCGTTACCGCCCTCGGTGGTGGGGGACTCGTGCAAAAATATATCGACTGCGACCCGGGCTTTCCAGGCGCATGCATCAGTACCACATCGACCATCTTCCACACCGATGCGACACAAGTCCTAGCCTGGGAGAAATTCCGGATCATCGATCAGGGCAACTGCACCTATGCGCTTCAAACCTCGAGCGGGTTCAATGTGGGAATCTACCGAGACTCAGCTGGACACACCTTGCTCACCACCCGCCGCGACGGCGTATCGACATCGAACGAATTGTTCCAGCTAATAGTGTACGGCTTGGCTTCACCAGTGGTCCTGCAATGAGAGGGCTACACGCCCGCATAAGTACTATTACCCCGGCCTATAAACAAACATGAGCCGGGTTAATTCGGGGTGGGGATGCCCCACTCGGCGGCAAGCCGCGTCAGTCAAGGCCGGCCGTGTACCGGCCTTGGCCTCGGCCCGAAGTGCCAGGAAGGGATCGACGGGCCTGATTCACAATTAACAACATCTATCGGCAGATGGCCGCGCCCAAGATTTTCCGCGACAGCAGACAGCCGCTTCCCCCGTATCCGGAGTCGAGCGCCGTTCAGCGAGGCGGGCGCGAGCAGGCCGGCGTCGATGTTGCCGATGCCAAGCCCCATTAAGGGTGGGAATCCTTTCCCAATCGCAAACGGCGTCTTCGGGAAGGGGCTGGCCGGCGCTCCCGGCCAGGCCGTTTGCGATTGGAAGGGTCATCCCAGCGCTCCTGGGATGACCGTTTGCGATTGGAGCGCCGAAGCCTCCCTTCCCGACGCCATGTCCCGACCGCGCGTTTTCGTCGGCAAAGGATTGCCGATCTACAAATGGCTGAAGCAATTCACTCGAACCGAAGGCGCTAACGATGTTCGCCAAGCCTTTTTTGTAAAGCCCAGAATTCAAGCTGCCAAGTCGACGACCGGCGCCCTGGGTCGGTCCAGTGCCCGCGCGAGGAAGGCGGCGATTCGCTGCCAGTGGACCCGAAGGGTCACGTCGTCGTAGTTTTCCGGACGGCCGTGGAGGTCGAGGACGATCGCATCGCCGCGGGCCATGAAGCCCGCCGCCAGGTCTTCCACCGGCCCGGCCGCGAGAGTCCGGGTGTTTGCGCGGCAAGGGCCGAACCGGCTCGGCGGCTCGAAGGGCGTCGTTGGTTCCGCAAACCCGCGCGCAACGGCCAGCGGCGTAGCGCAGCGCCTGCTCGTGATCCTCGCGCGAGAAATCGGCGAGTGCGTCGCCGATCAGAAAAGGCTGGATGTCGAGCATGAAGGCTTCCGCCGCGGTCATCAGGCAGCCGATGTGGGCGTACACTCCGCAGATCAGCAACTGGTCGCGGCCCGTTCCGCGCAGCCGCGCTTCCAGGTCGGAGCGCTTGAACGCGCTGTAGCGCCATTTGGTCGGCACGGTGTCGCCGGGCTGGGGCGCGACCGCGTCCACAACGCGCGTCGATTCGGGCCGGTCGGGAATGCCGTCGCCCCAGAAATCGTTCAGCAAGGCACGGTCCTCGGGCGCCTGCCCGCCGGGCTGCGCGGTGTAGAACACCGGAATGCCGGCCTTTCGGGCCGCAGCGATCAGGCGGGCGCAGCGGTCCAGAAGCTCCTGAATGGGCGGCTGTGCGGGATCGTAGAAATCCAGGAAATACCCACATCGGATTTGTCGAACGAAACCCTGGATATGCACGGGCCATCGAATCATTGAAGGAAGAACTGGAAGCCGTCGACTGATACAACCAGCGGGTCGATGCCTGCAAGGACCCCACCTTTTCCAAGGAGCTCCGCGATTACTTGTTCACGGATAAGCCTTTGGCGCACGAATAACGGCCATCGAGCGATTTCTCGATGGCAATCGGGTCGGGGTCGCGGGACATCGCCCGTTACCCTCGACCGAATCGCCGGACGACGTGGTGTTCGGACAGGGCCAGCTCCGTTGCCGGTATTTGGCGCGGACGATCAAAACTTCAGAATGGCGTTTGCAAAGACCGTGTTGTATTCGTAGTCGGCAAACACCCGGCTGGAGCTACGGTGTCCTTTCTCATAGACGATATTCAGCTGGCCGTGATCGGCAAAGTCGTAGGAAACCGATAATCGGCCGGTTAGGATCGTGTCTTCGTCAGTCTTCGCATCGATGCGTAATTTCGGGTCGCCGGCGTACTGCCACTCTTCCCAGCTAAATTTCGCTTGCAAGTCGATCTTTGGCGTTACCGACCACGTGGGGCTGACGCTCACGCCTTTAGTGACGACATAGCTGGCCGCGATATCCGAGGTTCTGTTCAACAAATCTCCCCAACCCGACAAGGTAATCACGGTTTTTCCTGTCGGTGTCCATTGATAATTGAGCCGCCATGCCTCGCCTTGATAATCCCGTTGTGAAAATTGCTTATGATTGCGGATGCGATAGCCGATGCGCCCCTCTACCAGCGATTTTCCGGTAATCTGCCATTTGTAGAGTGCACTGAATTCATGTTCCTGGTAGCGGTTATCGATCAGCGCGGACAAAACCCGCTCCCGATTCGGCAGGCTGGCATCCGTGTGTGTGTACTGAATGCCGATCGTATTCTGGTCGGGAGATTTATAGTGCAGCCCGATGATGCCGGTATCGCTGGTCAGATCCAGAAACCTACGCTGGGGCGCCTCATGCTCGCTGTTCAGCCACCGGTATTGTCCGTTCAATCTCCATCGTGGATTGAACTTGTAATTGACATCGACCAAGGCCGTATTGTCCGTGATGAGATCCCTTCCGAAAAACCCCGTGTTGGTAAAACCTCCCAAATACTGCCTGTAGCCATAGCCGAGTATTCCGCCGAAGGAAGTTCCCGCTTGCCATTTCCATGTCCCTTTTGCCAGGGACGATACATGGTTAAGCTCATCGTGGTTGGCGTAACGATTGTCGTCGACCTTTCCCTCGAGCTGAAACTCCTGCCGGCTCACCGGAATATAGGTTCTGAGCCCCGCGGAAAGCCGGTTGATCAAGTCCCAGCGTTCCGATTCGTTTATCGGTGCGTTCGGATTGGTCTTGCTCGGGCGACGGAAAAGATTGTCATCGTAGGTCAGCGTCTCCGATAAATAAGGCTGAAAAGTGTCAGTAGGATCGGCGACGCCGAAAGAGGCTTCCGTCCACACCAAAAACGCGAGGGAAATAATAGTTTCCGCTTTGGGCTTATACATGAACCGCTGATGCTTGCGTCTTGAACGTAGCGCTTTCAAATGCTTGCGCAAACCTTTTGTATCAGCCTATGCGGCGAGACTTTCCGTACCGCCGAATTCCGATAGCGACTAGCCCGATCGTGTTATGGCTATACACAACGGCACGCCTTTAGCGAAAGAGGACCGGCAAAATGTCATCGATCCGCTTTGCACGAAAATAAGACCGCGCCGCCGCGCGGCTCTCCGAATCTGCGATACGGCCTGCGGCCGCAGAGCTCAGGCCGTCGAGGATCGCGGACGCGAATCCGGATTCATCTTTGCTGACTCGGAAGCAATTCTTGACCTCATCCGGAAGTCCAGCCAAGCCCTGAGGCGTACTGATCAATTCGGCGGGGGAAAAAAGCATTTCGACGGACTTGATATTGACTCCGCTACCCGCAAAGACAGGGTTGATCAAGATCTGCGCGTCGCGCAATATCGAGACGGCGTCTGGCGGATTTTCGATCAGTGTGACTTCGGGGCGCGCAGCGAGCGCCGCTCGTATCTGATCCGAAGGCTGGCTGCCGGCGATGAACAGGCGCAGGCCGGGCCGTGCATCGAGAAGCCGCGGCGCCACCTTCTCCAGAAACCAAACCAAGCCCTGGACGTTATTGGGCATGAACAGGTTTCCGAGATAGCCGACGTCGAATCGGGGGGGACCTTCCCGCGGCGCACTGAGGCGTCCCGCAAAAGATTCGTCCACCAGCGGCGGCAGCCAATATCCGGACGTAAACCCGAGCTTCTCCCAATATCTAAGGTCATCGACGGAGATATCGAAGAACGCGGAACTCTCCCTGAGAATTCCGTGCTCGTAACGGCGCAGGTTGAACAGGCTGAGTGTCCACTGAAACCGTTCTCGCGCCGTTCGGGCGATTCTGGCCTGATGTAGTGTGTACCGATGTTCGATGTTGTGAGAGCGGTAGAACAACGGCAGTTTCAGCTCGTGCGCCAGACCGCGCGCCACCTCGCCACCATAGACGGCGTCCAGCCAGATTGCCTGGCTGTCGAATGCGCGCTGCGCCTCCAGCAGGGAACGAAACTCGGCGGGCCTCAAGCTACGGGAGGCCACTCGCCAAGGCAGCCGCCACAGGTGGACAGTTCGCTTGATGCGCGAACGCCAGGTTCGTTCAAACGGAAAGACGTACAGATCCTCCACGACCTCCCGCACCTTGTCGAGATGTTCCGGTCGCAGCGCGCCGGCGGCTCCGCCGCCCCAGCAGACGAGTTGGACGCGGACGCCCGCCGATTTCATGGCGCAGAGCCGGCGCCACACGTCGACCAGACCACCATGTCCGGGAGGGAAAGGCAGCTCGTTACAGATCATCGTGATGCGCATCGGTTGGTCCTTATCTTGCTCTGCGCGCTTTGTGTACGGATGCCTGTGGCGAAGCTAGCGGGCGGAATACCAGGTAGAACTGCGTCTCCGTTGCCATGGCTTCGAGGTAGATGCCCCGGCGGGTGTACGGCGCGGCGGAATCGGGGACGGTGCCCACAAACACCCGCTGCAGCTCGGCGCCGGCGATCGCCAGGGCAAACCGGCGGCCGGCGCAGTCGAGCGTGCCGCTCCAAGTGCCCGCCGCCGCATAGGCGGTCCAGTCCTTCCAGTGGCGGAAGGCCGTCGCATTCGGCAGCGATGCCCCTTCCGCGACAGACGGCCGGTCGGCGGTCACGGCACAGGGTGTGTTCAGGACCACACCGATCGCGTGCGGCGTGTCCGAGCCGGTGGTCACCCGCACCTGATCGATAAAGTCGCCGGCGCCGATGGCGAGCCGCCGGGTTGCGGTTACGCCCGGACGATAGCTCGGATGGGACACCGCCGCGAACGAGCCGTCCGGCGCGACCTCATCGAGCTGTCCCTCGGACGGCCAGGGATTTTGCCCGTCGCCGTCGACCAGCGGCACGTTGTGCGCCGGTGCCCGGCTGAAATAGCCCTTGTGCAGCGGCGAGCCGTAGCCGACCGTGCCGGCGTCTTTGAGAAGCCAGGTGTCGCCGTATTGCAGTTCATAAGTGAGGGCTTCCTGCTGGGCATGAAACCGGGCTTTCTGGCCATAGCGCAACAGGGCATGCCAGCCGTTCTTCACGAGCTGAACCGCATCGAGACCCGGCACCGGTCCCGACGCCAGCTCGGGCAGTAGGGGCATCGAATCGACCGGCTTGGGCGGATCGAGCAGGGTGTCCCAGCTCAGCTGGCCCTTCGCTTCGTCCAGCCCGAGCCAGGTCGGCAACACCCGGCGGGAGGCCGCCCACAACTTGCGGTTCGGCGCCTTGCGATTAGGCGGCGAATCGTTGAGGGTCGGGGCGTCTTCATTGGCAAAGCGCACGGTCACCGGAGAAATCATCAGGTTCTGCGCGATCCAGAGTTCCCGGGCGAACTCGGCCAGCCGCCCGCGCAACGAGGCGCCGACCAGCAGCTCCACCAAGGCCTGAACCGTATACTCCTGATAGGACAGGGAGTGCTCGTACCAGAACCAGTCCGGCGACACACCGGTCGCCAGGAGCGACGGAAGACCTAAGGCCGAATGCTTGCCGAAGCCGATCAACTCGGGTTGTTCGAACTCGAGTCCGATCAGCGTCACGGCCGCGGCATGCCAGACGGCGATGTTGTGGACCTCGCGCGACGACGCCATCACATTGGCCGCCAACGGCAGGAACAGCCCCTCGCGCCAGTGGTCGGCGCGGGCCGCCGGGACATGGGGTTTCAGCAGCCGGACCGCTTCGATCAACACCAGGGCGCGGGTCGCTTCGTCCAGACTCTGATTCATCAGCTGGGCTCGGCCGTTCCAGGTCTGCAACGGGAAGCCGCGGTAGGCGTCGGCGTAGAAATCGAGCTGCGAAGCCGCCCAATCCAAGTAGCGCGTATCGCCGGTCAGGCGGAACAGTCGGGCGGCGTCCAGCACGCGGTCGATGTTGTAGATCCGATTATGGGCGATCCAGGCGGCGCGCAGCTTTTCGTGGCCGGGCTGGTCGGGCGGTATCGGCTGATCGGGGGTCCAGTGGAGAAAGGCGCCCGTCTTTAAATTCACGTAATTGTGCAGCCAGCCCGCGGCCCATTCCGGGTGATCGCGGGGTGTGGCCATCCACTTCGTGACCCGACTGGTTCGCTCCTGCAACCAAGCCGTCCAGCGCGGGTCCTGTGCCACGCGCTGGCGGGCCGCGTCCCAGTACTCACGGGCGGCACGGGCCGGTGCATAGTCGTCTTCACCCGCTTTCAAGGCGGTAAAGGCGGCTTTGATGGTGTCGTTGCCGGGCAGGACTGGGGCCTTGGACGCCGGTTCAGTTTTGCCGGCGGCTATAGGTTCGAGGACTGCTCCTGCCAGCATCAACGCCACCCCGCTCCATAATCGCAGATCTCTCATCGTTGTCCCCTTATCGTCATGGATTAGAAAACACGGCATCGGATGACGCGTTGGGAGCTACTTCCTTCACCAGGAAGGGCTCGATATTGAGCAAGGCACGTTGTTCAACCCCGGGCCAAGAATCCGCAACCCGGGAGGCGAGGGCTTCGCGAGATGAAATCAGTTCGTCGA
Source organism: Methylocaldum sp. GT1TLB (assembly GCF_051027445.1). Taxonomy (NCBI): domain Bacteria; kingdom Pseudomonadati; phylum Pseudomonadota; class Gammaproteobacteria; order Methylococcales; family Methylococcaceae; genus Methylocaldum; species Methylocaldum sp. GT1TLB. The sequence goes on along the minus strand of NZ_CP194898.1, from coordinate 1,953,688 downwards.
TCAGCGGTGCCAGGCGGGAGGGATCAAGAATCGACTCGGGCGACACCGCCAGATGTCCGGGAAGTTCGAAATGTCGAAAGAGTCCTTCGAATTTGCCTTGATAAGTGACGGCGACGATGGGCACACCCTGGCCGAGCGCCGCGACCGCCAAATGCATCCGTCCGGTAAAAACGGCGTCCGTTAGGCCGGCGATCGCCTTTAGCTCCTTTGCGGAGAAATGATTCTTCCAGTAGCGAATTCGCTCGCCCAACTCGTCCTGAAGACCTTCGAAAATCGGTCCGAGCATGGCTTCATCGCCTAGCGGGCCACCACGAAAATCGTGCGAGATGAACAGATAACTCACATCATTCCGCGCCGCGACGTCGCGCAGTGCTGCTACCGAGGCACTGATCATCGCCGAGCGTCGGGATTGATCGCCTTCCTTGATCAGCATCGGGTGGAGATTGAAACCCACCACGGTACGGCCCTTCGCCCGCTGCGAATCGGCCCAAAGACGAACGACCTCCACTCGGTCGCTGAACGAGGGCCGTAACAGAAAGGCCGCATCGGCGACTAGCCTCGAATTAGCCTGGGAGACTCCTTTAAAGCGTTCGAGAGAAACCTCGTCCCGGACGGAAACGACGAAACGCTGATCGAGGGAGCCAAGGCAGCGCCGCAAACGCGAGGACGGTTTCTCGTTGAACGAAAATCCCAGAGTCGCGCTTCGTTTTCCGAGCCGCGCAGCCATATCGCCGACCACCCACAGGCGCAGAGCGGTCAGCGGAGTGTAGTATCCGTCCATCACATCGCCACCGACGATCACCAGTCCTTCATAGCGGGACATGGTCTGGATCAGCCGGCGCAGCGACCACTTGGGATTTGCCCAGACCGGTTCGAGGCGTACGCCGAGATCTGCCAGTGTCTCGGGAACTTGGTCATGGTAAGTCAGCAGCCCGAATTGGCAGACGGGATTGAATGCGCGGATCCGCTCAACGAACGCCGTGATCATGGCCTCGTCACCCTTGGAGCCGGCAACCGTATCCGGATCGCAGGGAGCGATCAGAATCGAGTTACAGGCTTCGAGCAGATCCGGATAGGACGGATTGACCAATTGCCCCTTTTCGCGCCGCCATTCCCGATACAGCATCGGCACCCGCAAGAACTCTCTCAGGCGGCCTCGAACCCCCTTCGCTCGAACGTTCTTGATCTCAATCGGCTTTTGGGGCTTATCGGAACCTTGTTCAGTCATCCACGCCTCATTGATTTGATGGTTTGTATTGATTCGATCAGATGGCGGCGGCCGAGAAGCGCAATTCCCATGGCGTAGACCGTTATTCCGGCGGCAAGCTTCACGGCGAGGTCCGACAGCTGATTCAGGCCGAAATCGGAGAGTGCGGGGCCGATCGCTCCGACGGCGAAAAACATCATCGCCGCCGAAAGGGCGAATGGAATAACGCACCGCAGGATTCTGCGAACGGATACGCCCAGGTACCTTCTTCCGAGATAAAAGCTCACGGGCGTCGCGACGAGTTGCGCCAGCACGTAAATCTTGACGGTTATGTCCAGGCCTTGCCCTTTGGTCGCCACCAGGGCGGCGCCGGTAGCCGCCGCCTTGACGATGGCGATCGCTAGCGCGGTAGCGGACCGGCCGATGGCGTTCAGTCCTGATGCGTTGTAGTACTGGAGCGTCTGAACGGCCCCGAGGAGGGCGAGCGGAGCCAGAATGTCCGCGGTGTCGGCCCATTTGGCGCCGAATACCGTCATGCAAAGCTCCGAGGCGACCGCGGAGACGAGCACGAAGCACGGCATCGCCAGGGCGGCGGTCGCGGTCATGGCGCGGTAATAGGCCTGGGCCAGTCGTTCTCGCTCCCCGGCGATCCGCGAGAAGCCCGAATGGGCCACGTCCATGACCACCGAACTGAGGAGCTGCATCATGATGGTGTAGATGCGGGAACCGACGGCATAAAACCCGAGCGTGGCGGCGCCGAGCCACGCGCCTATGGCGAGCTCGATGGCGCGGGTATTGGCGAAATCCAGCAGGCGCATGCCGAGGACATTGCTTCCGTAGCGGAGGAGTTGACCGAACCCGACGAAACTGAACTTCAGTCCGGGCTTCCAGACCGGCTTGAGCCAGAGCAATATCAGATTGACCGAGGTACTGGTCAGAAACTGTCCGACCAGACTCCACACGCCGAAGCCGGCGAGCGCCAGCCCGACACCCACCGCGCCGCTAACGACGGTCGCGGCCACGGTTCTGAGGGCCAGCCAGCGGTACTGGAAATTTCGCCGGAACAGGGCCTGCTGGCAGAACCCGAGTGAACTGATCAGTATTCCGAGGCACGACACTCGCAAAATTTCGGTCAGGCGCTCGATGCCCATTACCGAGGCGATGAGCGGTGCCCCCAGCCAGGTCGCCGTAACCAAAAGAGCTGCCACGATAAAATTGGCCACGAAAACCGTATTCAACTCTCGCGGCCCTATCGTGGGACGTTGCACGACCGCGTCGGCTAGGCCCTGTTCCGCAATGATCTCGATAAAGGCGAGCACCGCGATGGCGGCGGCGAATACGCCGAATTCATCCGGCGACAGAATTCGAGCAAGCAGGAAAAATACGGCGATGGTCGCCAGTCGTCCGCCCCAGTTACGGACGGCCGACCAGATCAATCCGGACAGAACCTTATTGCCCAGCGAAGGCGTGGTGCTGCTCATGCTTTACGCCTACCGGTCCAAAGCGGTGTCCAAGCGCGCAAAAAAAGCGTCTATCGAAAAGCGCTCCACGTACCGACGGGCGTTTTTGCGAAGATGCTCGCGCAGTGCCTGATCGCCACCCCATTGCAGAACGGCCGCCGCGAAATCGACAGGGTCGTCGCAAATTTCGAGGGGGCTGTCGTCGGTCGGGGGAAAACCTGCGGCTCCCACGCTGGTCGTAATGCAGGGCAGACCGAACGCGAAATAATCCAGCATCTTGATCTTCATGCCGCTCCCGGCGCGCACCGGATTGATGGCGAAAAGCGCGGTTGCGGCGAGTTCCGAGAGGTCTTGAACGCGGCCGTGCAGAACCACGCCCGGAATGCCGGGCTTGAAGGCGAGACACGCCTCGCCCGCCACGTCCAGGATGAAATCGTTCCGCACCTCGCGCACTCGCGGCCAGACGTTCTCCAAAAACCAGCGGAGTCCGTCCACGTTGTGCGGCGCATGGCTGCCGAGATACAGAATGCGGGACTCCGGGGCGCCCCGAGGCTTTATCGGCCTCGCGTCAACCGGCGCCGGAAGAGCGACGATCTTCGCTATCGGCATCAGATTGCCGAGGTCGAGGGCGTCTTCGTCGCTGATCGCGAGCAGCACGTCAAAGCCTCCGAGCATGGCCTGCTCCTGTTCCGGGGTCACCGGGGGAACGGCGGTTATGCCGCGAGCCTGCAGGGACTGGCAGCGCTTGTAAAAGACGTCGTGGGCGATCAACAGCGTGCGGGTGCGGTTCGGCAACCAGTTCACGATCCGCGCCCGGAAAATGGTATCGACGAAGACATAGTGGGGAGCTAGTCGGGCGAACAGCGGCGCCAATCGGCGCAGATCCGGTTCGCTCAGGCAGCGGCCGATAAAGACGGCTTTGCTCTGCGATGCGCCGCGCCAGTTCGCCAGCCGTCGGGCCCATGCGCCGCCCACGCTATCGAGCAGCCAGCGGTAAACGGACCGAATCAGGGCCCGTGGGTGTGTGACAAGGCGCCACTCCCCCAGCCGAACCGTTCCGGGCACGTGAATCTGGAGTCTTGTGCAACCCAATCGGCGCCGGGGGCGGAATATCGGCGCCGGCAGGCGCGGTCCGCTGATTACCAGATGCGCCTCGAACTCCCGTGACTCCAGGTATTTCACGAAAGCGTGGTTGTAGGTGGAATACCCGTTCAGGCCCGGAACCGGCAAATCCTCGCACAGAAAAACCGCGACCGGACGCAGACGTTCGGTTTTAGGCGCGCTCATTTCAATTCCCACTGCAGCAGAAGCTTGCGTTGGACCGGCAGGAAATTGTCGTCGGACACCGCCGTGACGACGGTGATTCCGTTTTCGTCGCGATGGGCGGCGATACCTTCCATGTTGTCGATCTCGTGAAATAGCCGATTGGCTTCCAGAACGGGGGAGCCGTCCGAAACGGCTCCGGGCCGTATGTCGGTCGCCGGGATGCGGCGAAGACGCATCTTGAAACCGCCGAGCAGCGATAGCCGCCGCTCGAGCAAGAGCAAATCACCTTCCGGGAGAAAGACGGCGTCGCTGATGTCGTAGCCGTCGGTCAAGCGGACCTTGAGTTCCAGCGCCGTCCCTTCCTTCAGAATCCAGGCCGGAGCCATGTCGCGACCGGTTCGGTCCCGCTCGGCAATGGCGAGGAGCGCACCGCCGAAATCATGTCCGGCGGGAATCGCGACCAGAGCTTCCAAGCCGCGACCTTTCGGCAGTGCCACAATGTCCGGAGGAACCGGCAGGAGCCGACCGTGGCGCCGGAGCAAGTCGGATGTCGGCTGGAAAACGGCTATCCCGTTGCGGTGCCCTTCGAATCCCAGGTAAGCGGCCTCGGCGGTCAGCTCGAGAGACTCGATGTCGCCCTTGCCGTTTTCTCGGAGTGGTTTTCCTTCGGGCCCAAGAACCGACGCCATCACCACATCGGCGACGCCGCTCGGACGGCCCCGGTCGTACAAGAGACGGCCTTGTACCCAATAGCCGGCATCGGTGACTGCCGCAAACCCATGGCCGCGGTCCGTCATCCGCAGGCCGGAAATTCCGCCGAAATGCGGGGCGCCGGATTCGAGCACCAAGCCGCCCCGAAAGACCAGCGGCGACGCTGCGGTTTCCGCGATCTCGATTTTTGAAAACTCGGCGATCGGGTGCGCCTCGACCGGGATAGGCGTAAGACCCGGCAAGGCTACCGTGGGTTTAAATCTCAGAAAGCCGGCCCAGGCGATCGCGGCGGCCAACACTGAGGCCGCCGCGGCCGTTACCCACCATCGCCACCGCCGTGCGACGCCGTATCCGGTTCGTGGAGAAGCTTGCGTCGGACGGCGCGTATCGCGAAGCCGGTCGCCGCTGGGCACGATTTCCGTTACAGCCGCTTCGAACCGTTTTCTCATGGGCTTCGTCACGAACGCGCCGGTTGGCTGCATCGGGCCGCCTGGGCGAGTCTCAGCGCCCGTGAAAAAGCGGGCCAGGCCAGTTCGCGGCGAAGCAGCAGATAGATGCCCACCAACACTTTTCGCACCGCCTGCAAGGCGACCGCCCGGCTCGAGGCCGCGCTTCGAGACAGCGCGTACAGGCTGCCGGCATAGTAATGTCCGATCAACCAACAATGAGGGTCGCGGTGCCCGACCAGAGAGGCGTCGAACCAGACGGCTTTTTCCCCGGCGGCGACATAGGCGCGCAGGGCGTAATCGAGGTCTTCTCCGCCGTTGATCGGCGCTCCGACCCCCAGGGACTCGTCGAAATACCCCGTTTGCGCGGCGCGAGAGGCGCGCATGAACAGCGTATTGGACGAGGCATTGGCAACGAACTTCCCGGTGCTCACCGGCCGCGCGGCGCGCAGCTCCAGCGGCAGGGCGGAGAGCGTCGAAGGCGTGGAGGAATACCGGCATATCGCGAGATCGAGCGAGGCGTCTCCCCCGAACAAGGCCAGCATGGCTTCCAGCGTGCCCTCCGGGTACCAGGCGTCGTCGTCGGGGAAAGCGACCATCAACGATCGCCCGAACATGCCGTCTTCGCGCGCCGAGCTCAGGAGGAGATTCCGCGCCTTGGAGAGCGAAACTCGATCGGGAATGGTCGTTACCCGGATATAGTCCGGCAGAGCGGGCAGCGGCTGGCCGGGAGCGTGCCGCTGCAGCAACAGGTATTGAACGACCCGAAGGCCGGACGTCGCTATGGCGCGCTCTACGCTCCGGACCATACGCTCCAGTTCGTCGTGACGTCCGCCCGCACTATCGTTGGTGGTGAAGAGCAGGGCGTCCACCTCCGCGTAGCGCCCTTGCTCGGTCGCGGGAACGGCGTTCATGAGCGCTCGCTCCGGAGAGTGCGCGCTTCGCTGGACGAAGCGCGCCGACCGGCGCGACGCATCAGCGCGCGATCATAGGCGGCCAGAAGGCTGGAGACCTGGTCGGGCCAGCGAAAGTGCGTGCCGGCCCGCTCCAAGGCGCGCTCGGCATGGTTCCGGCGCAAGGACTCGTCTTTCAGGAGCGCCGCCAGGGCGGATGCCAGCCCCTCGGGCGTATGGTCGGGCGCGTAACGGGCCGCATCCCCGAGGAGGCGCTTGGTCTCCGCTAGTTCGAAGGCGACGATAGGCATCCCCAAGGTAGCGTATTCGAACACCTTGCACATGCTGATTTTGTCGTTGTATGTGTCGTAAGGATCGGGAATGACGCCGATGTCGAAGCTGGATAGGGCGGCCAACAGCGCTTCCCCGGACAGGAAACCCGTGAATTGGCAGACGTCGGCTACGCCCAACGACTGGGCCAGTGCTTTCAGCGAGGCAAGCTCGGGGCCGGCGCCGACGAATCTGCAAGTGAATCGCGGCAGTCCGGATTCGTTGCGCAGCGCCGCAACGGCACGAATCAGGTTGTCCACCCCATCCTGAGCGCCCATGACCCCTACGTATCCGACCGTGATCGTGTCTTCCACGTCGGTTTTCGGCACCCGTTTGAACTTAGTAAGGTCCGGCACGCCGTACACGGTAAAAACATCGTCGGGATACTTGCCGCCCCGATTTATGGCCAGTTCCTTGAACGTTTCGTTGGCCGAGATGACCACGTCCGAAAACCGGAAGGTCAGTTTTTCGAAGAGTCGCAGCAGGGCGTGCATCGGGCCGCGTTTCTTGAACTTGGATTCGTAGAGCTCCGGACAGATGTCGTGATGATCGAAGATCAGCGGCCGGCCGAGCGCTTTATAGGGCAGGGCAACCAGGAACAAAAGATCGGGCGGATTGGCGATGTGGATGACGTCGAAACCGTGGCGTCGAAACACTTTGAAGGCCAAACGCGTTTCGTGGAACAGCGCCGCGCCGTATTCCAATAAGAAGCCCAATGCGCCGCTGGCTTCCAGGGGCAGGGGATGGCGGTAGACCCGGATGCCGTCGATCACGATTTCCCGTTCCGGGTGCCTTTCGGTGGCCGGGCAGATCACCGTAACCTCCCAACCGGCGTCGCGCAGTGCGGTCGCCTCCTGCCACGACCGCCGGTCCAGCGGCAGCGGAAGGTTTTCGACAATCATTAGACAACTTGGCATTTAAACCCCCGGTGAATGGTCATTTTTTCGCTCCTCTCGAATGCGATCTTCGTTTGCGGTCGTTAAGCGAAATCGTTTTCCGCCATCATGCGACCTTGCCTTGCGTCGGCCCCTTCCAGGCGACCGAAGGGACCTGCCACCACGATGTCGGTTTTGATGACGCGGGCCGGATTGCCTGCTACGACCGTCCGGGGCGGCACGTCGCGCGTGACCACCGAGCCCGCTCCCACGATGCTTTCGTCCCCGATCGTGATCCCAGGCAGAATGATGCTTCTCGCTCCCACGAAACACCGGCGTCCGATCCGGGTGTGAGTATGAAAGCCGCGGGTCAGGTCGTGCGCGAGAATGGCGACGTCGAAAGCGATGTAGGACTCCTCGCCCACGTGGATCCCCTTGGGATTGGTCAGATCGAATTTGGTCGACAGCGAAAACTGGCTGGATGGATGGATATCCATGCGAAAGACCTTCACTAGCCAAAGGCGCTTGAATTTGACCAGGTACAATCGGACCCATCTGAGTTTGCCGAGATTCATCTTTGACGTTTCTCCTGGATACTTGCTTTTTTGAGGTGAAACTTTGGCGATGTCCTGGGTCAGACCCTGTGCGGCGGGTCGAGGGCGGGCTCGGCCGTCCGAAACGGTTGAGGACTGTACGATTCGGGAGATGGCGGAACCGGTTCGCGGCGGTCGCAGGAACCGAAGAAGGCAACCACCAGCGCCATGAAGATTTGAGGCACGCTGAATGTGTTGTCGGTTGACGAATAAACGAAGAAAGCCGCAGCGACCATCAGAAAAGCCCACTTTTTCGTCACAAGAGGGTCGCGCAGCAGGTTCACCAGCATGGCTATGAAGGCGCAGCCCATGAGCAATGAGCCGACATAGCCGACCTCCACGGTGAACCGAAGATATTCGTTGTGCGCGGCGACCGTGTGCGTCGTGGTGGACGTTCTAGCGGACAGGATATCCATCTGGTGTCCCAAGCCGACGCCGAAATAGGGAAAGCGGTGTACGTAGGCTTTCAGTTCGTTCCAAATGATGTCGCGGCCGCTCATCGCCTCGGACGACACGCGGGTCATCAGTTGGTCTCCCATGAGGTAGAAAAGTCCGGCTACCACGACGCAGCCGTAAAGAACCATCAAGATTCTGAACACCGCGGACCGGCTTTCCATGAACAGCATCGCGCCGGTAACGCCGAGCGCGAGCGCCGACGGCATACGGGAAGCCGTGAGCATGGTGATTCCGGCATTGACGAGGGCAAGCAGGAGATAACGCGAACGCTGCTGCAGGGCGAGGTAACTGGCCGCCACGGCGCCGGTAACGCCGGCTCCCCCGAGAAATGCCGGTCCCATGTTGCCGGCGAGCCGACGGGTGCCGAGATAATCCGTCATCCATAGATAACTGATGCCCACTGCCTCGTAAATCGTTCCGAGCAACACCGAGACCGGCGGAATGAGGGCTGCGATCAGCAATATGAACTCCCGGTCTCGCTGTTCCGGAAAAGCCGTAAAAAAAAGCAGAAAAGCGATGAGACTCACCAGGCTTCGCGCGTATCGGTTCCAGGAAAAGGCGTCGAACTCGCTGAGAAGACCGCAGACGAAGCTGACGAGGATGATGAAGCCCATCAACACGAGGTTGGCCGGAATGCGCTTGCGGGTGAGCGTGAAAACCAGTCCCGCCAGGATTAAAAACAGTTTCTCGACGGGATTGGCGTTGGCCAGGCCGAGCAAATGTCCCATATTGAGGACCAACACCAGTTGCGCGAGAAGAAACATGCGTCTAAACGCCATGTTCGGCTCCCCTCCCGTCCGGCGTTCGGCGCAATCGATCTTCAAAACTCATTGAGTACCGCGCCCACGATCCGGCAGCCGACGGCGGTCAGCATTTGCCGGAGAAAATCGGTTTCGGAGAAGGGGGTTACATGCTTTCTCACGATCAGCAGGGACGCGCCGGCGCGCGCGGCGACCGTTTGGGCGTCGCTGCTGGCGATTCCGCCGGGCGTATCCAGAAGAACGATGTCGTATGCCGCCGAGAAGTCCCTCAGAAGCGCATCGAATGCGCCGCGGCTGAGCAATTCCAATGGATTGGGCGGAAGTGTGCCGGCCGGAAGCACCGATAGATCGGCGAATTCATCGATGCGGCGGATGCATTCGCCGCCGCCGCGACCCACCAGCAGATCGGACAAGCCCATGCCGTTGCGGCCCAAAGCGAAAATGTCGTGCTGGCTCGGGTTGCGCAGATCGGCATCTACGAGCAGCGTTCGCTGTCCCAGTTGCGAAAATACGACGGCAAGGTTCGACACGGCATAACTGCGCCCCTCTCCGCGACGAGGACTGGTTACGGCCAGGGTTTTGCTCCCATCGCCGTGCCAGCGCAGCATCAGCTGACTGCGTATGGCGCGGAACACCTCCATCTGGTGGCTGAACGGCTGATACGCGGCAATCAGTCGAGTGCTGAAATTTCCCTGTCCCGGCTTCAAATAGCGGTAATCGAACTGTTCCGAAATCGCTCGGTTGATGTCTTCTTCGGAAATCAATCCAAGCCGCAGTGCGGCCTCGCCGAAACGCAGCCCGGTTTCTCTCTGGAGATGCAGCACCCGTTCCGCATCGAGCGGCGAGAGCCTGCCCGATTCCCGCAGGATTTGTCCGATCCGGCGTTCGGCGCCGATGGGTTCCGGGTTAATCTTGAGCGCCGGGGTTTGTGTCATAAAAAGATCTCGTTGGGCAATGAGAGATGGGCGTTTCGTCCCTGCCATCGGGGCGACGGCTGGAAGATTTGCGTGCGGCCTTGGCAATCGAAGCCTACCGGTTTCATGGCGGCTTCAGACCGGAGTTTTGGAGAAAGCCAAACGCCATTTCGGATGGCGTAATTTCGCATCGGTCAAAACCCCTAGCACGGGGAGTCCGAGTGTGATGCTCAAGTCTTCCGGGGAGCGCACGCGGCGATCGAGCAATTCCAGCAGCAAAGCGAAGCTGACCGCCAGAATGACGCCTAGAAAAGCCGCTACCGCGACGTTCAGCAGCACTTTCGGCCGCGACGGCCGCAACGGCGGTTTGGCGGGATTCAAGACGGCGACATTGGTTTGGTTGGCCTCGCTTTCGAGGCGCGTCTGATTGAACCGTTGCAAAGCGGCTGTGTAAGACTGCCGGGCATGTTCGACTTCATGGGTCAGTACCGCGAGTTCGTCCCGCTGCTTGTTGAGTTCCAGTACTCGTGCCTTTTGCGCGCCGAGCGCCGTTCTGAGCTCGTTTTCGCGCATGCGCGCGATGTCCACCGCGGTATTCAGGCTGTGAAGGATGGTTTTTGTCTCGGCTGCCAACTTGCGTTTGAGGCTGCCGGCTTCGGCCACGGCTTGCTGATGGATGGGATGGTTGATGTCGTATTTCTCTCCGATTTCGGCAAGTCTGGTCTCGGCTAGCGCCAGTTTCGCCTTCAGATCCTGAACCACGGAATTGGCAAGCACATCCGGTAAGGTTTCCGGCAAGAAGGCGCTGCCTGCCGCTTCCAATTGATTGCGGCGGGAGATCAGATCGTAGGTGTGCGACTGAGCGGCCACCAGCTGCTTGGAGAGCTCTTCCAGCCGGCTGTTTTCTACGTCCCAGTGTTGGTCGAGAGCGACGATGCCCTTTTCCTGCTGGTATTCGGACAGACTGGCCTGGGCTTTCTCCAGGTTTTCCCGCAAACCCTTGATTTGCTGCTCGAACCAAGCGGCATTCTGGCGCGCCGGCTCGGTCTTGAGTTCCAGGTTGGTCGCGATGTAATTTTCCGCGAATGCGTTGGACAGCGCGGCGGCGAGCGTCGGGTCGACATCCGAATAACTTACTTGAATAACGCTGCTCTCCCGCGACGGTTGAACCTCCAGTTTTTTCAGCAACTGATCGGCCAGCCAGTCGCGAATGTCGCCCGTTCCCTTCGCTTCTTGTTCGAACCGTTCCTTCGATTCCGGCAGATCGGCCAGCTTGAGTCGATCGACGACCTTGAGCGCCACGTTATGGCTGCCGATGATGTTGACTTGGGTGGCCATGTAACCCGGCATCAGCTGCGCCGGCACCGCGATGCCGGTAATGGGGTCCACGCCCTTGTAATCGACGACGAGGGTCGACGTGGCGGTATACGCCTTCGGCAGTATCAGGCTTATCGCGAGGACCGTCAGGGCAGCCGCCAGCGGCGTAAGAACGAGCACCCACAGCCGTGCCCATAGAATCTGCAGGAACTGATTCAAATTCATATCTGGTTACCAATCCATGAAATCCATGCCGAGGACGAAGGCATGCCTTTGCTTCCGGGAAGATTCGCTAAAACCATCGTTCGTCCACATAGATCACATCGTCCTTTTCGATCAGTTCATCCAACTCCGCATCGAGCGTCGTCAACTGATCTTCCGAGGATCTCCGCTTGATCGTGATGCTGCGCAGGCTGCCGCGAGGAGTCACGCCTCCGCCCAATGAAATCGCTTGAGCGACGGACATGTTCCGCTCCAAACGGTATGCGCCGGGGCGCTGCACTTCGCCGTGGATGTAAAAAACCGGGGCACGCGGCACGAATATGACGTCTCCGTCTTCGGCGAAAATGTCTTCCGACGCTTTTCCTTCCTCGAGCAGTTCTTTGAGATTCAGCTCTTCGCGGTAGGTTTGCCCATTCCGAGTTCGGGTCACGATGGTCCGATCGTCTCCTTGCGGATTCACGCCTCCCGCCAGCGCGATCAACTGAGTGACCGTGCTCGCGGTATCCAGGGCGAAACGTCCGGGTTTGTTCACGAATCCCAATACGGCCACTTCGTGACTGCGGTATTCCTGCACCGTGATGTTTACCTGGGGATTGCGTACGTAACCTCGTTCTGAAAGAAGGGTTTCGACGCGAGCTTCCGCTTCTCCGACGGATAAACCGCCCAATTCGATTTCCCCGAGGAGCGGAAACGTGATTTTTCCGCTATCCGAGACACGGGTTTCGGTGGCGAGATCCTCGTTGCCGTAAACCGCAATGCGTACGACATCGTTGGGGCCGAGCAAATAATCGGCCTGCGAAGTCGATAGGATCAGCAAACCGATCAAGCCGATAAAAAAATGCGGGCAAATACCGAAGGGTCTGAACATGTTTTAGTGAATAAAGTTCGAAAATAAGGCTGAATCCAAAAGTCCAAATAATGAGAATCTACGCGCGCCCTTATATTCTTCCGATCAGTAAGCGGTGTCCTGTTTGAGAAAGACACCGGCGGTTCTCAAAATAATCCACAGGTCCAGAGACAGCGACCAGTTCCGCAAATAATCGAGATCGAACTCGATTCGGGCTTTCATTTTCTGCAACGTGTCGGTTTCTCCCCGGAAACCATTGACCTGCGCCCATCCGGTAATACCCGGTTTTACCTTGTGACGGATCATGTAACCTTTGATTTGAGTGCGGTACAGTTCGTTATGAGCCACGGCATGCGGACGAGGCCCGACTATACTCATACGCCCCTGCAATACATTGATAAATTGCGGCAATTCGTCCAGAGATGTCTTACGCAGAAATCGGCCGAAACGGGTAATTCGATTATCGGTCTTACTCGCCTGTCGAACGTTATGACCGTCCTCGCAGACCGTCATCGTTCGGAATTTGTAGACTTTGATTTCCTCGCCGTCGAGGCCGTAACGACGCTGCTTGAAAATGACGGGACCGGGCGAACTCAGCTTGACCCCGATGGCTATCGCAAGCATCAATGGGGAAATCAAAATCAGAATGATCGATGCAAAAAGGATATCGACGATACGCTTCATGACCCGGTTGACACCATAAAACGGTGATTCGCAGACAGCCACTACCGGAATGCCGTTTATATTCCCAAATCGTGCTTGAATGAGATCGAAGACAAAAATATCGGGAACGAAGTAAATGGATGCCGTGGTATCTCTGAGTTTATCGAGAAGATCGAAAATCCGCGGCTGAGCCATCATCGGTAACGCGATATAGATGAGGTGAATGGATTTAGTTCGGACGAACTCCGCCACCTCGTTCATCTTTCCCAATAGATTGATGTGGCTCACGCCTAGACGCTCCGGACTCCTGTCGTCGAAGAAACCGGCGAAGCTGATTCCCAAATAAGGCGCGGACTCGAACTGTCTCGCTAATTTAAGGCCGAGCTCGTTTACCCCGACAATGATTGCTCTGCGTTGGGCATCGCCCTGCGAGACCGCCGATTGCAATGCACGACGAGCCAATAGTTGTACCGCAATGAGCACCAACGGCGTGGCGACAAACCAAGTCAACAGAAGCTTTCTCGAAAAGTCGTCCGACATTTTTGCGGCAAAACCCAATATCGCCAGGAAACCGAATAAAAAGGTCCAACGAGCGAAAATATTGCCGAACGAACGCAAGAGACTCGATTTGAAGTCTAGTTCCAGGTCTATTTCGTCAAAAATTAGCGAGGCGATCAAAAATGTTATTACTAATAGCAAAAAGTAATGCTTTTCGATCTTTAATCCATAAAAGTGGATCGTCAAGATAAAACACCCGACGATCACAATTGGATTTAGAAGACTCTTGACTAATAGAACTGAAGGTCGGTCGATTGCCTGCAAGCCTTTTTCTCCTAAGATCAGCGAAATAGGGTAGCTGTCGTAGGGTGACGTTAATGCAGAGAAGAATAAATGGGTTCGGCTTTCTTGTTGCCGCGTATAACCTGCAATCCGATCAAGGTAATTCCGACCAATATCATAAGCCAGGTTTCTGTGTCGGGTGCGGGCGAGGCATAACCAGCGTACATGTCCTTTTTTCGATTTTTCTTGTAGCGGTCGACGGCCATGGCATCAAGAGAAAGCTCTTGCATTCCTTGGAATGTTATTTCAGATTCATTCCAGCCGTTCTTGGATTTTCGGCCCGGTATGTCAAGGGCAAAGCGGATGGCGTTTACGTTGACAGAAGATAGGAGGCGATAGGAGCTTTTGGCTATGCCGAAGAAGGAGGTTTCAGCAAAGCCTGCTTTACCGGAAGGTGGTATATGAGCGCTAGACTTATCGATAGCGTGGTTCCTTTCTTTGTCATGATAAGGCGTGCCGAAAGTTGAAGGATAATCACTGAAGTTCTCCGCAGATGCTCCTTTAAACCAGATGAACAACAGGCAAAAAATTATTCTGTAAGAGACGTTTAGAATCTGTCTTAAGCTCATATAAAACCCCCATGTGATGCGTCTAAAGAAAACAGAACTGGATGCTCGTATTCTTATGAAATCCAATATCGATCAGCTAGGCGAAGCGTAAGTTGGCTTATTATCAGTCCATTATTGGGTTTTAAATGGAGGAATGTTATTCGATATAAATTCAGCGCCGCTGTCGGTGGGCGATAGGGTATTGCCGGAAGGTTCCATGCCGCCAAAATACTCTACGGTTGCAGTCTCCCGGAGCCGGCTCAATTCACGGTTTATCTGCGTTATCCGCCGCTGGTTTGTGAGGAAGGACTCGATCAGGGGAGTGGCCTTATCGTGATCGAGGGGAGCTTCTTTGACCGTCAACAATTGCAACACGAGAAACTCATCTCCTGCCTTGAACGACACGGCATCTCCTTTGTTTAGGCGATCAAATTCGTCTAGTTTCTCCAAGGGTAGATGTTCGGCAGGACGTATTACCGTTTGTAAGGTATGGGGAATATTTTGCTCGTGCAGCCATTTTGACAGGGCGTTGAACCGCACGGGCTGCTTTAGGCGCGAGTCAATAAGCTTGTTGTTTTCAGGCGTTAGGGGGATAGATATTTGCTGGAGTTCGTAGATCTTGCGCTTTTCGAACAGTTGAGGATGGGATTTGTAAAAAGCGCTGATTTCAGCGGGGTCCGGTTTGGCAACCGCTTGAGCAATATGATCGAGGTAGGCCTGTGCGAGAACCTGACGCTCAGCCATCGCTGTAGCAAGCGTGACACGGGGATCACGGTCAAGATGCTTTTCGATCGCTTGTTTTGAAAGAAGTTGTTGGTTTATCAGGCTGTCGATGCTCTTCTCCCAAATGCTTCCGACTTCACTATCGGGGCGCGTGGCCGAACCAGAGAGGAGAACATCGAGCTGACCGACGGAAATGTCATCTCCGTTAACACGGGCCACGATTTGGGTCGTTTTGTCGGACGCGGACTGACTGTCGCATGCACTCAACAACGCCAAAATCGCGTGCGCACTCAGCGGCAGCGATCTCAACCAAATCTTTCTATCCACAATTCTCCGTAAAATCATGAACTCCTAAACTCCTAATCCTGTTTCCAGCGGGGTCGAAATATTTACCGTGTACGAACCATGTAAAGCAAAACCTGGACCATCATCGTTTTTCGGTCCAGTCCTGCGAGGAATGCAGTCTTTGGACCTACGCGCAGAAAGGCCGTGATTACAGCGTATACCGCGGATACCGTCGCTTTGAGCTTCGGGGTTGGGAGTCTGGACACAGCTCTTGAATCGATGGGAAAGGGTTGCGACGGTACGGTGTCTTTGTTTGATTACGCTCAAAAAGAGGTCTTCCGGCAGCGGATTTGTTCCAGTTTCGCTCGTTTTGGAAAGCGTTGAGTCGCTGCAAGACGACATCGCTCGTGAGAGCAGGCTGCAACCGGTCGAATGCGCTTGAATCAACGCGTTTTTCTGTCTAGCGTGCGTCCGAACGCGTTTTCGTCGGGGCAATGGGAGAAATCGTGCCGTCCCTCAAGCGTAAAGGTCATCGGTAGTGTCACAGTTTTGCGACAAGATGGGGCTGTTAATTGGATGCGTATGGCTTCGGCCATCACTGTGAAGGGTTCATGCCTTCGGCGCGAGCGATGCGAGTGTATTTGCGGAAAGTTTTGGTGGGGGCTTGCGACAGAGTTAGCTCCAGGAGTAACCACGACGAACGGGTATTCGATGGAGCCGAGGGTTTAGGTGTTGCCGGACGGCGATAGGACAATGGATAAGTTGTACCTGGAAACGGCAGTTGGAGCTGCGGACCGTGCGTTAGGCCGGTTAGATGGCCTTGCCTGTCCTCAGCCCCGTCGGAAGGGCCTGCCCTGAGCTCGGTCGAAGGGGCACGAAGACGGTGGGCGGCGCGGGCGGCTCAGCCGCGAACCGGCCGGCGAGCGTAAGGAAACAGGTCGCGACTAAAGCGACGTTTGCAATTGAAGGAGCAACGCCGCCTCGGTCGGCTTTTGCAAGCGAAACCCAGGGCGTGCTTCGGCGCGACAGCTCTGCCGCTATTCGGGGGTAATCCCGAACGCCTATCGCGCCTCCTTGTTATTAAGTCGTTTCGCCTTTTTCTCCCTCTTGCGGACGGCGAAGGCGTATACCGAGTTCGCGGAGCTGAGCGTCGGTGACCATGGCCGGAGCGTCGATCATCGGGCACCAGGCCGATTGAGTTTTGGGGAAGGCCATGACTTCGCGTATCGATGTCGCGCCGCTCATAAGCATAACCAGCCGGTCCAGACCGAAGGCCAAGCCGCCATGAGGCGGCGCTCCATACCGGAGCGCATTGAGCAGGAAACCGAATTTTTGCTGAGCTTCCTCGTCTCCGATCCCGAGCAGCTCAAACGCGGCTTTCTGCATGTCGGTACGGTGGATACGTATGGAGCCACCGCCGATTTCAGTGCCGTTCAGCACCATGTCGTAGGCTCGGGAAAGGGCGCGGCCGGGATCGGACTGAAGCTCCTCGAGGCTGCATTTCGGAGCGGTAAACGGGTGGTGCAGTGCGAACCAACGGGCTTCCTTTTCATCCCATTCGAACATGGGAAAATCGACCACCCATAGCGGCTTCCAGCCTTTGTCCACGAGTCCGCGGTCTTGGCCTAGCTTCAGGCGCAGGGCGCCTATCGCTTCGTTGACGATTTTGGCTTTGTCGGCGCCGAAGAAAATGATGTCGCCGGTTTCCGCCTCGACTCGATCTAGGATGCCGCGCACGGCTTCCGCAGGAAGGAATTTGACGATCGGCGATTGCAAGCCTTCGACTCCGGCGCTGCGGTCGACGACCTTAATGTAGGCTAGGCCCTTGGCGCCGTATATGGCGACATACTGGGTCAGATCGTCGATCTCCTTGCGGGACAAATTGGCGCCGCCGGGGAGTTTAAGCGCCACGACTCTCCCATCTGGATCCTTGGCGGGACCGGCGAACACTTTGAATTCCGCTTGTGCGACCAAGTCCGCGATATCGACCAATTCGAGCGGGATGCGCAAATCCGGCTTGTCCGAACCGTAGCGTTGCATGGCTTCCGCATAAGTCAACCGGGGGAAGGGATTGGGCAACTCGACGTGCAAAACGTCGGTGAACAGCTGCCGAATCATGTCCTCCATGAGATACATAATCTGGCTTTCGTCCATGAAGGAGGTTTCGATGTCGAGCTGCGTGAACTCTGGCTGGCGATCGGCGCGAAGATCCTCATCCCGGAAGCAGCGTACCACCTGATAATAGCGATCCATGCCGGAAATCATCAGCAGCTGTTTGTACAGCTGCGGAGACTGCGGCAGGGCGAAGAAGTGGTTCGGGTGAGTTCGGCTCGGGACCAGATAATCCCGCGCGCCCTCCGGGGTCGCTTTGGTCAGGAAAGGAGTCTCGATTTCGTAGAACCCGTGATGATCGAGAAATTGTCTGAGAAAGCGTACAACGTCGCGCCGCATCTTCATGCGATGCTGCATCACCGGACGGCGCAAATCGATGTAGCGGAAACGCAGACGGGTTTCCTCGCTGACTTCGATTTCGCTTTCCAAGGGAAACGGGGGCGTTTCGGCTTTGTTGAGGATTTCCAACCGCGTAGCCAGAACCTCGATTTTGCCCGTCGGCAAATTCGGGTTTTCCGTGCCGGCGGGGCGGAGGCGAACCGTGCCGTGCACTTTAAGCACGTATTCGCTGCGAACCGTCTCTGCCAGCTTGAAGGCTTCCGCATAATCGGGGTCGAATACGACCTGAACAAGGCCTTCTCGGTCGCGGAGATCGATAAATATCACGCCGCCGTGGTCGCGGCGGCGGTGAACCCAGCCACAGAGGTCCACGTCCTGATTCAAATGGCTTTCCGTCAATTCTCCACATCTGTGGCTACGCATTGCTATATCTCTAAATTCGAACAACAAAAAACGAAAATATTACGGGTCTGGCTATCGATGTACAAGTTTACGAGGCCGCATCCGCAGTCGACTTTTGGGTTTCCTTCTTGGCCGTCGACGAATCCGATTTACCGTCGGAAGTGTCGCCGGCCAGGTTCTTTTTCTTGTCTTTTCCGCCCTTGAAGTCCGTTTCATACCAGCCACCCCCCTTCAGTCGGAAACCGGCGGCCGATACCAATTTATTCAATTCGAGATCGCCGCATGCGGGGCATTCTTTCAAAGGATCGTCGCTGATTTTCTGGATGGCTTCGAATTCGTGGCCGCACGATTTGCATTGGTATTCATAGATAGGCATGGAAAACTCCTCGTTTGATCTGAAACAGGCGCTTGTAATATGAGGGTTTAGGACGAGTTTTCAAGGACAATGTTCCATGATCCGGGAAACGGCATTTGACCGCTCAGGTGCCCCCAAAAGCCCGATGAATACGGCCGTTTCGCGGATGATAGGCTGTCCGCAAGATTATGGATCAGGCAGGTAACCCGAATAGTCGCTCGATAGCGGTGTTTCCGTGTCCGGCGAGTCGGGATCCGCCGGCTCACCCGCTATGGCATAGGACGCTGAGGCCCATTCGCCTAGATCGATCAATTTGCAGTACTCGCTGCAAAATGGCTTAAACCGATGGGTTTCGCTCCAGGCGACTGGCTTTCGACAACGAGGACATTTAACGATTTTATATGAAAGTGCGTCGGACAAACTCGCTCGTCACAATAAGCAGCAGGTTAACTGGAAAGTAATATCGTCTTGGCATTGGGTCGGCCGTTCAACCGTGTCGGGAATCATGAAGCGCACGGTGAACCGGTGCTTGCCTCCGCTGATTTCCGCAAAATAAGGTTGCGAACGCCTCACGCCTACGCGTAGCAGTTGAAACGGCAGGGTGTGGTCCAGGCTTTTCTGAAAGAAGCCGCCGCTAGCCTGTTCATCGGTCGGTGCGGCGCTGGTCCGTATGAAATTCAGCAAAATATCGATAGCCGAGCGTATGAGACGAAACGGCTCCAACCAACTTTCGAGATCGTGCCGGCGTGTGTGGTCGTCGAGTTTAAGCCAGTAATGAAAGGCCGGTAAATCGAAAGAACAAGTTCCGCCCGGAATGGTGCTGCGCTGAGAGATGCTCTTGAAAAGCTCGTTTTCCATCAGAGAGAGGCCGAGCTTGCCGGGAACCGCATAAAGCTCTTTGCTTAATTTATCGAGCTTCGTCAGGACCTTATCCAGCTTAGCGTGATCGATGTCTTGATTGTGCGCCATTCGCGTCAGCACCGCAGCATGGCGATCCAACTCCTTTAATGTTTCCGACTTCAGATCATTGCGGCTAAAGAGCGTTAGGACATCCAGCAGCGTTGAAATGACTGCCCGACTGTCCCAAATCGAATTGCCGGCCATGAAATGGTCAAGCTGCTGAAAGAGTTGCTCAAGCCTCATGAATACGCGTATGCGCTCATTTAGCGGGAACTCGTAAATAATGGAATCGCTCAAGGCGGGAATTTCGGCAATCGATAGCATAATAAACAATCCGATCCAGGATTTATGAAAGGGTGTCCGTTGGCGGACACCATTTTCGTTTATCCCGGAGATTAGTCAATACTACCTTTTGCGCTTGCTCTTGTGTAAGAATTATTCGGATTACTGCCCACCGAGTGCGAGATAGAGTTGGTGTAATTCTTCGATACGGTCCGATAGAGCAGCTTCATCGACCATGTTCTCGAGCACGTCGTCTGCTGCTTCCAGCCGTTCGGCGCGGCTGGCTTGGGACGCCATGATTTTCTCGATTTCCCTATCGCTCAATCCATCGCGGAGCCTGACGCGCTGCCGTTGCGTTTCTTCTGAACAATCGACGACCAGCAATCTATCCACGAAATGCCTTTGGCCGGTTTCCAGAAGCAGGGGAACGACCACGATACAGTAAGGTGCCGAAAGAGTCGCTATTCGTCGGCCGATCTCGGAATACACCAGGGGATGCAGCAGTGTCTCGATCCAGCGTTTTTCTTCGGGATCGGAAAAGACGAGTTCTCGCAATCTTGCCCGATCGAGACAGCCATCTCTTAGAATCGCCGCCCCGAAGTGCTGCTTGATCGCCTCGAATGCCGGTCGATTCGGTTCGACCAACTCGCGGGCGATGACGTCCGCGTCCAGAATTGGAACGCCCTTGGCGGCGAATAATCTGGCAACCGTGCTTTTACCGCAACCGATTCCGCCGGTCAAACCGATGACAAGCATGATGGGGGCTCAGCCGGAAATTCCCGCGAAACGCATATAAGCGGCGTTTATGTCATGGCCCCACAGCAGGGCAATCCATCCGGCAATGGCTAAATAAGGGCCGAATGGTATGGGAATGCTGCGGTCGTGCCTGAGAACGGCGATCATGGCTATCCCGATGATGGCCCCGACCAAGGATGAGAGCAGCACTATGGTCGGCAAAAGGCTCCATCCCAACCACGCGCCGAGCATGGCGAGCAGTTTGAAATCGCCGTATCCCATCCCTTCTTTGCCGGTCGCGATCCTGAACAAGTGGTATACCAGCCAAAGGCTTAGATAGCCGAAGATGGCCCCCAGTATACTCGAGGAGCTGTCTGTAAAAATGTTGAACAGGCTAAGAAACAGTCCTGCCCATAGGATAGGTAAGGTAATCGCATCGGGAAGCAGTTGACGATCGAAGTCGATAAAACTCAAGCAAACTAGACTCCAGCTGAGGATCAGTGCCGATGCGGTTTGCCAAGTGAAACCGAAGTGCCAGGCAACGGCGACAGAAATCGCGGCGGTCAGCGCTTCGATGGCCGGGTAGCGAAAGGGGATTGGTATTCGACACCCGGCACATCGTCCTCTAAGCAGTAGGTAACTGACGACCGGGATGTTTTCCCAAGCGCGGATCGGCCGATTGCACTGTGGACAACGTGAACCCGGAACGAGCAAATTGTAGGCCTCGTCCGGCTCCGATTCGGGTTCGAGATCGAGATAGGTTTTACACTCCCGCCGCCAGGTTTTTTCCAGCATTATCGGCAAGCGGTGAATGACTACGTTCAGGAAACTGCCGACCACGAGCCCCAGAACGCCGATGACGGTCAAGAACAAAGCTGGATTTTCGGCCAATAACTGGATGAGTGGCGCCACCTCGGAATTTCCTCGATCAGACGACTGAGCCGAGCTTGAATATCGGCAAGTACATGGCGACCACCAAACCGCCGACAACGACGCCCAGGAACGCCATGATCATGGGCTCAAGAAGGCTGCTTAGCGAATCGACGGCGTTGTCCACTTCCTCCTCGTAGAAGTCCGCCACTTTGGCGAGCATGCTGTCCAAAGAGCCGGATTCCTCTCCGATTGCGACCATTTGTATGACCATGTTGGGAAACAGGTTTGCCTGTCGCATGCTCAGTTGAAGCTGATGTCCGGTGGCGACTTCGTCTCGCATCCGAAGGACGGCATTGGAATAAATGATATTACCGGTAGCACCTGCCACGGACTTCAGTGCCTCGACCAAGGGGACGCCGGCTGCCGACATGGTGGCCAAGGTCCGGGCGAAACGGGAAATCGCCGCCTTATGCAGAATGGTGCCGATCGCCGGTATGTGCAGGGAAAATCTATCGAGGGCCTGATTGAACGCGGCCGAGCGCTGTTTGAGCTTCACGAACACAAAGCCGACGGCAACGAGAACTCCCAATACGATATACCACGATGCCTGTAGAAACCGGGACATCTCGATGACCATTTGAGTAAATGCCGGGAGGTCCGCGCCAAAACCCTTGAACAATTCCTCGAACGTCGGTACCACGAAGATCAGCAGGATGGCCGTTACGATACAGGCAACCACGATGACGGCTGTGGGATAAGTCAAGGCTTTTTTGATCTTGGCCTTCAGCGATTCGGTTTTTTCCTTGTATTCCGCTATCTTGTGCAGCAGCGTTTCGAGAACGCCGGCTTGCTCGCCGGCATGCACAAGGCTGCAGAATAGCTCGTCAAAATAAATCGGATGCTTTCCCAAGGCTTCGGCAAGCGGACTGCCTCCTTCGACGTCGGCCTTGATGCCCATGATCAGTTCCTGCATGCTTGGATTCTCGTGGCCACGCCCGACAATGTCAAAGGCTTGAACCAGCGGTACCCCTGCACTCATCATCGTCGCGAGCTGTCGGCTGAATACGGCGATGTCTTTGGTCGTGATTTTCTTCTTTCGCGCACTGAAGAGCGGTTTGGGCTTTTTCTTGATCTTGATGACTTTGATGCCCTGGCGTCGGAGTTCGGCCTTGGCCGTAGTTTCTGTGCGCGCGGACAGTTCCCCTTTGATTCGCCCGCCGGTACGGTCGGCGCCTTCCCAAATAAACAGAACGAGTTCTTCTTTTGCCATAAGACTTAATCTCGCGTGACGCGGTCGATTTCTTCCAGACTGGTAATGCCCGACTTGATTTTTCGAAGCCCCGATTCCCTCAGGTCCGCCACACCCTCCGCTTTCGCTTGTTCGCCGAGCTGAAGGACGTTCCCGCCCTCCAGAATGATGCGGTTGATGGATTCGGAAATGGGCATGACCTGATAAATGCCGACGCGGCCCTTGTATCCCTTTACGCATTTATCGCAGCCGACCGGTCCGAAAACCGTAAAACTGCCCAGCTCTTCTTCTCGAAACCCGGCCTCCAGCAAAACCTCCGGAGGGAGGTCCTCTTCCTTCTTGCAATGCTCGCAAAGCCGCCTGGCCAGCCGTTGCGCCATGATGAGCAACACCGAGGAAGCGATGTTGAATGCAGGGATGCCCATTTGCATCAAGCGGTTGAGCGTTTGGGGCGCGTCGTTGGTGTGCAGGGTGGAAAGCACCAAGTGGCCGGTTTGTGCGGCTTTGACCGCAATCTCGGCCGTTTCCAGGTCGCGAATTTCGCCTACCATGATGACGTCCGGGTCCTGCCGCAGGAATGCCCGGAGCGCCTCGGCAAAAGTCAGGCCGGTTTTGACGTTGACATTGACCTGATTGATGCCGGGCACGGTGATTTCCACCGGATCCTCTGCCGTCGAGATATTGCGGTCGGCCGTATTCAGGATATTGAGCCCGGTGTAGAGACTGACCGTTTTACCGCTCCCGGTGGGCCCCGTAACCAGAATCATCCCATAGGGCTTATTGATGGCGCTCAGGAAGTTTTGCTGCTGCTCCGGTTCGAAGCCGAGCTTTTCGATTCCGATTTGGGCCGCGGTCGGATCGAGGATACGGAGTACGATTTTTTCGCCGAATAGCGTCGGACAGGTATTGACGCGGAAATCGATGGCGCGAGTCCTGGACAATGCCATCTTGATGCGGCCGTCCTGAGGGATGCGCCGCTCGGCGATGTCCATTCGCGACATGACCTTCAGGCGCGCCGCGACCCGCCCTGAGAGGTTGACCGGAAGGCTTGTGACCTCGTGGAGCATGCCGTCGTGACGAAAGCGGACGCGGAAGTTTTTTTCGTAAGGCTCGAAATGGATATCGGAAGCGCCTTTCTTGATGGCGTCGAGGAGAAACTTGTTGACTAATCGGACAATCGGGGCGTCATCGATATCCGAGGATTCGCCTTCGGAGGGCTGATCGATTTCATCGCCGCCGGTAATCCGGAGATTGTCGAGATCGGCATCCACCAAGTCTTTGAACGAGATGTCGGCTGCTTCCAGGGCCTGGTCGATCATCCGCGTCAGTTTGTCTTCCTCTACGATGACGCTTTCGGTGCTGGACCGGGTGTGAAATTTGATCTCGTCCAGAGCTTGGAGATTGGTGGGATCGGCGAGCCCGAGATACAGGCGGTTCCCGCGCTTGAACAGCGGCAGGACATGGTGCTGGCGGATCAGCTTCTCGCTGACGGCCCTGGTCGGCATCATGTCCGGAGATATCGCATCCAGGTCGAATAGAGGAATTCCGTATTCTTTGGATGCTACGCATGCAATGGATAGGCTATCGAGAATCTTGTTGCCGACCAGATAGCTTACGAAATGGGTTTTTTTTTGAAGAGCGCTGTCGAGATGAAGATGTGCATCGGATTCCGTCAACAGCCCTTCCTTGACCAGGCTTTTGGCCAGTCCGCTGAGTTGCAATTTCGTCGCCGTGATTGCCATGAGATTTAATGCTACGGACAGCTATGCATCGCATTGTTGGAAAGCCTCGATAATATTAGTCGATGCATGGGCTTTATCCAGTTTGCTCGGACGGAGCCGCTTGATGGTGAGGATCAGCGCGCTTGAAGAAGCTTCAAGGCAATATTGGCCTGCATGGTCAACTGACGGAAACTGTCGAAAACCTCACGGGTAATCGGTTCTTTGCTGAACGCGCGGTCGGCATAGAAGAGTCCTATGACCCGCTTGTCGTAGCTGACCGGGGAGAGGCAGCAGTCGTGCTGGCCGAACTGCGCAATGACCTCTCCGGTAAATAACCGCTGTGTTTCGGTGTCGGCACCGTGAGCCCAAAAATACTCGTTCTTCTCCAGCACGTTCGAAAAAATGTTGGGCGACGAACCGGCAATGCCGATTTGCAGTTGTCCGCGCGATTCAACCGACGGCCAGCCGAGCGCGAACTTTTCCTTGAGACGTTTGCGATCGGGCGTTAACAGCGCGAAAAGGACCCGATCCATGCCTAAAGCCCGATAAATTCCCTCCATGATCATTTCGAGAACCAGGTTCACGTTGAACTCGCCGCACAAGAGATTGGTCACGTCCTGCATGATTTGTATCAGGCTGGTGTCGTCCCTCGGCGCTAGATCATCGGTCTGACGCTGTTTGCCCGTTGGCCCCCGATCTGTGCCGGGGATATAGGGTGTGACTTGATGGGCTCCGGATTGCTTGGCGAGTCTTATCGCACTTTCCGCGTTATCCTGCAATATCGTGAGCAAATGGCGTTCCGGCTTTCCCGTCAGCTCAGCCATTCGGTAAATGCAGCGCCTGATTTCTTCGGTGTTCCACCCTTGCGGTGAATTTCTGGCGACTTGATAACCGAGCTTGACGTACTCCGTGCGGGGTGAGTTGCCGGAAAATGCCTCTTCGATCAACCCGCCAAGTCCCCACGTTTTGCTCAGCGAGGCGCCGAGATGAATGAGTTGAAATCCTAAAACGGTTTTTTCGGCTTTTTCGGCAGGTATTTTTTGCTGTTCCGTCAGTACCTGAATTTTTTCCCCGGTATCGTGTTCGAAGCACCAAAAGCCGATGTGGCCGATGTTGTGCAGCAGGGCAGCGACAAATACTTCCTCTGGTCGTGGATCGTTAAGCAAGATCGCGAGTGATTTCGCCTGTACTGCGCTGTGCAAGGCACAGGCGATTTCCCGGTTTACTTGGTGTTTGCGTTGTTTGGACAGAACCGTTTCGATGAACGAGCAGGCTAGTGCCAGTTCGCGGATGACATTGAGTCCCAGCAACACGATAGCCCGTGTAACGGTTGCCAGACGGATGCCGCTGGGGTTGTAGTGAGGACTGCTGGCGAACTTCAGCAGCCTGGCCGTGAGCCCCGGGTCTTCGAGAATGATCTTCGAAAGTTCGGATACTCCCGAACGTTTATCCTCGATGACTTGATTAAGACGCTGCGCGGTACGGGAAAAAATAGGCATTTCCTTGTCGCGCAGACAGTTGGTCCAATCCTCCAGAGTTGTCGGGCTTTCTCTTACGTTGGCCGCCGACGTTTCGCTGACTGACGCCTTTGCACCGTCTTCAGGTGTTTCTGCGGCCGGATCATCGCGCATGACGACAGGTACCCCTATAAAGCACGGATTTTTTCCGCCTGCGCCTGCAACTCCACAAGGCTAACGCGAATCTCTTGAAGGCGCGCTTGCTCCTTGGCGACGACTTGAGGGGGGGCTTTCTCGAGAAAGCCGGTGTCATTCAGCTTGCCCTCGATACGCGGCAGGTCTTTGGACAAACGCTGGATCTCCTTTTCCAGCCGCGCCAGTTCGGCATCCTTGTCGATCAATCCTTTCATGGGAATCAGAACTTTCATCTCGCCGACCAGCGCGGTGGCGGATTCCGGAGCCGCTTCGGATTCCGAAAGCCAGGTTACGGTTTCGACGCGGGCCAGCTTTACGATGAACTCTTGGTTGCGGCTCAGCCAAATCCGATCCTGTTCGGAGCCATTCTGAATCATGATCGGCAGAGGCTTGCCGGGCGCGATGTTCATTTCGCCGCGGATGCGCCGAACGCCCAAGATGATATTCATGACCCATTCCATCTCGGCGATGGATTCCGGATCGATCCAGCTTTCGTCGACCTCGGGATAGGCTTGCAGCATGATGCTCGTGCCTTTCCTGCCGGCCAAAGGAGCGACGCGCTGCCAGATTTCTTCGGTGATGAAAGGCATCAGCGGATGAGCCAGGCGTAGAATGGTTTCGAGTACATGGACCAGCGTCTGGCGCGTTCCTAAAACAGACTCGATCGAAGTCGATCCCTGGCTGTCAGGGGATTCCGCGCCGTAAAGCGTGGGCTTGGACAGTTCCAGGTACCAATCGCAGTACTCGTTCCAAACGAATTCATAAATCGCTTGGGCCGCCAGGTCGAAGCGATAGTTCTCGATGGCGTTGCTGGTCTCTCGTATCGTCAGCTGCAATCGGCTTCGAATCCATCGGTCGGCCAAGGTGAACTTAACGTTGGCATTATCCAGTCCGCAGTCCTTGCCCTCGGTGTTCATCAGCACGTAGCGCGCCGCGTTCCACAGCTTGTTGCAGAAATTGCGGTAGCCCTCGACCCGGCCCATGTCGAATTTGATGTCGCGCCCGGTGGAGGCCAGGGAGGCGAAGGTGAAGCGTAGGGCGTCGCAGCCGTACGCGGCGATGCCTTGCGGGAACTCCTTGCGGGTCCGCGTTTCGATTTTCTGAGCCATTTGCGGTTGCATGAGGCCGCTGGTGCGCTTCTGCACCAAATCCTCCAGGCTGATGCCGTCGATGATGTCCAGGGGATCCAGCACGTTGCCCTTGGATTTCGACATTTTCTGGCCTTCCGCATCGCGCACCAGACCGTGCACGTAAACCGTCCTGAACGGCACTTGCGGGCTGCCGTCCGGGTGTTTCATGAAGTGCATGGTCATCATGACCATGCGCGCCACCCAGAAGAAAATGATGTCGAAGCCGGTCACCAGTACGTCGGTGGGATGGAAGGTCTTCAATTCCGGCGTCTGGTCCGGCCAGCCCAGAGTCGAGAACGTCCAAAGGGCGGAGGAGAACCAGGTGTCGAGTACATCCTCGTCCTGGCGCAGTTTCAGGCCGGCGTCCAGGCTGTACTTGGAGCGCACTTCGGCCTCGTTGCGGCCCACGTAGACGTTGCCGTGGTCGTCATACCAGGCCGGGATGCGGTGGCCCCACCACAATTGCCGGGAGATGCACCAGTCCTGAATGTCGCGCATCCAGGAGAAATAAAGATTTTCGTATTGCTGGGGCACGAAGCGGATGCGGCCGTCTTCCACCGCTTCGATGGCGGGTTTCGCCAGTTCCTTGGCGCTGACGTACCACTGATCGGTGAGCCACGGCTCGACGACTACGCCGGAACGGTCGCCGCGCGGCACTTTCAGCGTGTGCGGCTCGATTTTCTCCAATAGCCCTGATCGGTCGAATTCGTCCACGACTCGCTTGCGCGCTTCGAAGCGGTCCAGGCCGGCATAAGCTTCCGGAGCTTTTTCCCCGTGCGCGCCGGCATAACCCTCGAAGGTGAGCACGGTGAATTCGTGCAGGATTCGGGCATCCTTGTCCAGTACGTTGATCAGCGGCAGGTTGTGGCGTTTGCCTACATCGTAGTCGTTGAAGTCGTGGGCCGGCGTGATTTTCACGCAGCCGGTGCCGAACGCGGGGTCGACGTATTCGTCGGCGACGATGGGGATTTCCCGGTTCGTAATCGGCAGCCTGACAGTCTTGCCCACCAGGTGCTTATAACGCTCGTCCTCCGGGTGCACCGCCACGGCGGTATCGCCCAGCATGGTTTCCGGCCGGGTGGTGGCGACGACAAGATGACCCGAGCCGTCCGCCAGCGGGTAGCGGAAGTGCCATAAGCTGCCTTTTTCCTCCTCGCTCTGCACTTCCAGGTCGGAGATGGCGGTATGCAGCTTGGGGTCCCAGTTCACCAGGCGCTTGCCGCGGTAAATCAATCCGTCGTCGTAGAGGCGCACGAAGGCTTCCTGCACGGCGCGGGAAAGTCCCTCGTCCATGGTGAAGCGCTCCCGGCTCCAGTCGACCGACGAGCCCAGCCGGCGCAATTGCCGGGTAATGGTTCCGCCGGATTCGGCCTTCCATTTCCAAACCTTTTCGAGGAACTTCTCGCGGCCTAAGTCGTGGCGAGTGAGGTTCTGAGCCGCCAATTGCCGTTCCACCACCATTTGCGTGGCGATGCCGGCGTGGTCGGTGCCGACCTGCCAGAGGGTGTTGTAGCCTTGCATGCGATGGTAGCGGATCAAGGCGTCCATGATGGTGTTGTTGAATCCGTGGCCCATGTGCAGACTGCCCGTCACGTTCGGCGGCGGAATCATGATGCAGTACGGCGTTCCGTTCCCGCTGGGCGCGAAATATCCGCTTTCCTCCCAGAATTTGTACCATCGCGATTCTATGGAATGAGGCTCGTAGGTTTTATCCATGACGTGTTCTGTTGTTTAGGGATGGCCAATCGCGGGATTGGCGCAAGACGATCGATCTCGAATTATATTGAAAACTTAGCTGATCGAGGCTTCAGTCGGAGCTATCCAAGCGATGCGTCTGAATGGTATGGCCTTGATCCGTATAGAACCGGTATCGACGGCGTCCTGCCTGTTTTACCGTTTCGTCCTGGTCGACAAGTTCGACCAGACGCTCGAATCGGTCGAGATCGGGCGGTATTTCGGCACTCAAATTGATCAGTACGTTCTTGGCAGCCTGCGGTGAGCTCCGGTGTCCGATGAGCACCGGCGTTTCGGCTTGGGCTGCGGAGGCATCGAGCCGTTCGTGGGCGACGAAACTGCCTTGCCGGAATGTCCATAGCAAATCGTCTAGCACCCGTTCTTCCTCTTCCGAAGCGGCATAAACGAAAACCGTCAGGTCTTGCTTGATGGCCTTCTCGGTAAGACGGCAGGCCATCAAGCGGCGGCTGTGAGCATCTCCGGTGGGCAGCACGTAGAAATCGATCCGGGTCATCGCGCTTGGTCGATCAGATACTGCACCAGCAGCGGCACAGGGCGTCCGGTCGCGCCTTTTTCATTGCCGGTTCTCCAGGCGGTTCCGGCGATGTCGACGTGAGCCCACGGATAGTCCTTGGCGAAGCGGGACAGGAAACAGCCGGCCGTGATCGTGCCGCCGTCGGGGCCGCCGATATTCGCGAGATCGGCGAACTTGGACTTGAGCTGCTCCTGATATTCGTCCCAAAGCGGCAGGCGCCATACCCGGTCCCAGGCTTTTTCGCCGGCTTCCGTCAGCGCTTGGGCTAGACCTTCGTTATTGCTCATCAAGCCGCTCGGATGACGGCCCAAAGCGACGATGCAGGCTCCGGTCAAGGTCGCGACGTCGATCACGGCGGCCGGCTCGTATTTCTTGGCGTAGGTTAGCGCGTCGCACAGCAGCAAACGGCCTTCGGCATCGGTATTCAGGATTTCGACGGTAAGGCCGGACATGCTGGTGACGATGTCGCCCGGCTTATTGGCTTTGCCGTCCGGGAGGTTTTCGGAAGCCGGGATCAATCCCACCACATTGAGCGGCAATTCGAGCTCGGCTATCGCCGAGAGCGCGCCGATCACGCTCGCGCCGCCGCACATGTCGTATTTCATTTCATCCATGTTGGCGGCCGGTTTCAGCGAAATGCCGCCGGCGTCGAAAGTGAGTCCCTTGCCGATCAGAACGAAAGGCTTGGCTTTCGACGAAGCGCCGGAATATTCCATGACGATGAGCCTGGCAGGCTGCTCGCTGCCTTTGGAGACGGACAGAAAGGCACCCATGCTCAAAGCTTCGAGATCGGACTCGTCGAATATTCGCACCTTGATTTTCCGGCTTCTCCCGATTTGCTCGGCTTGTTCCGCCAGATAGGTCGGCGTGCAGATGTTGCCGGGCAGATTGGCCAGATCCCTCGCGATGTTCATGCCGTTGGCGATGGCCAAGCCTTGTCTGATGCCCAGTTTGGCTTCGGCCGATTGATCCTCGCTGTCGAGCAGGAATTGGAGTTTGGATAGGCGTTGCGGCTTATCGTCCGCCTCTTTTTTTAAGCGCGTGAATTTGTATAGGTTTCCTTCCAATACCTCCACGGCTTGCCGGATTTTCCAAGCCAGATCGTACCCTTCGACCTCGGCTTCGTGGAGAAGGCTCACGGCAAGTTTTGCCCCCGAATCTTTCAGCGATTTCGCCGCTGCGGCCAAAACCTTGCGGTAGGCGGCGGGGGCCAATTCTCCCTTCTTGCCGAGACCGACGAGCAAAATACGTTCTATGTCGCTTTCGGGGATATGGTTTATCAATAGAACGTCGCCGACTTTTCCTTCGACGTCGTCGCGCTTGAGGAGCCTGGAGATCAAGCCTCCCAAGTGTTCGTCCAACCCGCTGCCTGCGGCGGTCAGTTTTCGTTTCTGGTGGAAGCCTAGAACTGCGCAGTTGGCGCTAAGCTTGATGAGCGATTCACATTTTGCCGAATAGTCCATGGTAGAATTTGTGGCTTGTTGCTTAAGGGATGGATTGTCGTAATTGACCGCAATTTTCAAGGGAGGGCCTCGAATCGTTAAAGCTTATTATGAAACCCCACCCTTTTAAACCGCTTCAATGGAGACGCCCTCCGATCATCTCGGTGCTCGACCGGATGGTGGCGGCGGAACTCGCCAAGACCTTAGGGGCCGTTCTCGGCGTTTTGGTCACGATCATCGTCAGCCGCAAATTTCTGAGTATTCTCGCCAAAGCCATCGAAGGCGAATTGTCAGGCGAAACCATATTTCAACTGCTCGGGCTCAAAATCCTGTCGGCAACCGCCCAGTTGCTTCCGGCTTCATTGTTCATGGCAACCTTGACTGTGTTGGGGCGCATGTATCGGGACCAGGAGATGTCGGTGCTGGCATCGAGCGGGGTGGGGTTGAGCCGCATTTATCGGGCGATGAGCTGGATGGTGTTGCCGGTGACTCTCATTGCCGCCGTATTGGCGCTGCAGGTCATGCCGTGGTCCGAGCGACAGGCCCAGGCGCTTATGAAGAAGGACGAGAAAAGTGCCGACATACGCGGTATAAAACCGGGACGTTTCAACGAATTCAGCCAGGGCGACGTCGTGTTGTATGCGGAGGAGTTGAACGAAGACAACTCCATGCACAAGATCTTCGTGCAAAGCCGGCAGCGGGACAAAACCGGCGTAGTGATCGCCGAGAGCGGCCATCTAAGAAGAAACGAGTTGAACGAGCATTTCGTCGTTTTGCAGCAAGGCCGCCGTTATCAAGGAATACCCGGACGAGCTGATTTTATTATCAGCGAGTTTGAGGAATACGCGGTGCGCATCGATGGTCCAGAGGGTGAGACGGCATCGCTCAAGCGCGAAGCGTCGGATAGCATGGTGCTGTGGTATTCGCATACGCCACGGGAGTTGGCGGAGCTGCAGAAACGTTTGGCAGTGCCGTTCGGCGTGCTCTTTCTGAGCTTTTTGGCCGTTCCGCTCGCGAAAATCGCGCCGCGTAGCGGTGTCTACGGGAACGTGTTTACGGCCTTTCTGATTTATATCGTTTACGAGAATGCTCAAAAGATTACTCAGGGTCTTCTGATGACCGAGAAGATACCGCTTTGGCTGAGCTATTCCGGCGTTTATTTCTTTTTGCTCATCATTACCGGGGTCTTGTTCATTCGAAATCTCGGCTTTAGCTGGATCGTTCAGGTAGCCAGGGAAAAGGTCGGGTTATGAGAACGCTGAGCCGATATATTGCAGGAGAAGTGGTCAAGGGATCGCTGATCGCCGTGTTGATATTGTTAGCGCTCCTCAATTTTTTCACCTTTGCGGATGAATTGGGCGATCTGGGGCAGGGGAATTACGGCTTGGCGAGTATCGTTCAGTATCTGATCCTGACCTCGCCTCGCAATTTTTACGAGCTGATGCCTTCCGCGGCATTGGTCGGAAGCCTGGTAACCTTGGGAGCCTTGGCCAACAATCGGGAGCTGGTGGCCATGCAGGCCGCTGGAGCCTCACGTCTGCACATCATCGGGGCAGTGCTGGCGGGGGGCATGATGCTGGTTTTCATTTCGCTCGGGATCGGCGAATACATCGCTCCGGTAGCGGAGCGCGCGGCGCATACGCTTAAGGCGACCGCATTGCAAAAGCAGATCGCATCGAGAACGAAGTATGGATTTTGGGTGCGGGACGGTGATGTATTCATCAATATCCGCCAAATCGAACGGCCCGAAAACTTGGGCGATATCAATATCTTCAAACTGGATGGGACAGAGAAACTCCATTCGGCCACGCATGCCGACAAAGCCGTTTACGATGGGAAGCAGTGGCGATTGGATAATATTTTCGAGAGCCAATTTCTAGCCGACGGAATCGTCACCGAGCAAAAGGCGTATGCTGATTGGTCTTCGGTGCTAGCACCGAATCTGCTGAATGCGTTCGTGATCAGTCCGGAAAACCTATCGGCTTACGAACTGGCGAGATACATCCGGTATCTGAAGGAGAACGAACAGCAATCGGCGTTCGTCGAACTGGCATTCTGGGGAAGAATCGTGAACCCGGCGGTTACTCTGGTCATGCTGCTCGTAGCCGCCCCTTTTGTACTGCCGGTGCGGAGAGAAGTCGGCACGGGGCAGCGTATCGTGGTAGGCGTCGTCATCGGGTTGGGTTTTTATCTGTTTGACCGCACTTTCGGTCACTTGGGGCTGATTTATGAGATGAATCCGATATTTGCGGCTTTCTTTCCGACAGTGCTGGCGCTCACGGGTGCTTTGGTCGCGATTTTCCGGCTTCGCCTAACTTAGATTGGAGATGTGGGTTAGATAAAGGGCAAGAAGTCGCGGCCGCTTCCGTCGGCATCGATTAAGCCCACAGCGAAACCGGAGTGTAAGCTATCGAGGGCGATTCGAATAACCCGTTCCAGACCTTCCACCAGGGAATAGTGCTTCAAATCGGCGACTGTCACCCAGCGGGCGTCGGAAACATCGGTGGCGGGCTTTGGTGTGAAGCTCTCCGGATTTTTCAACGTTGCGACAAAATCGACGATGACATAATGAAACTCGCCGATCATCCGCTCGACCAGAGCAATTACGGGGCCCAGCTCTGCCTCGATCCCGGTTTCTTCCAGTATCTCGCGCCGGCAGCATTGGACGAGCGTCTCGCCGGGTTCCTGTTTACCGCCCGGAATCGACCACAGTCCCAAGGCGGGTTGTTTTCCTCTGCGGATCAGAAGAACTCGCTCGGATGCATCAAAAACGACAGCACCAACGCCGACGGCCGATTGAGGTGGTCCGCACCTTGTAGAGGTGATGTCCGGCTCCGGGGGCGTCATTCTAGCGGTAATGCGCTAAAGTCCGCGTCCGAGGCGTTGGCGAACCGGCGAGTAGAGCCGGTGCGTATCGATTAGGCGGATTCATTGTGCGATACGGGATCATTCGGTAGAGGAGAAGTTTATGCGGGCTCCCGCCATCGAGGTTCGTGGTCTTAACAAGCGCTTTGGCTCGGTAATGGCTGTGGACGGAATTTCTTTCGCGGTACCGGAAGCAAGCACTTGTGCCTTACTCGGCGGCAATGGAGCAGGAAAGACGACCACTCTGGCGATGTTGTTGGGACTCTTGTTGCCATCTTCTGGGAGTATTCGGATCATGGGCGTGGATATGATCAAGAATCGGTATCCCGCGCTGTCCCGCATGAATTTTACCTCTCCCTACGTCGATTTGCCGCATCGGCTTACGGTGAAACAGAATCTCGACGTTTATGCCCGTCTCTACGGCGTTCGGCATCGAGCCGCGTGCTTGCGGTCTCTTGCGGAGCGTTTCGATCTAGAAGCATTGATGAACCGCGCCTACGGTTCCCTTTCGGCCGGGCAGCGTACCCGCGTCGCCTTAGCCAAAGCGCTCTTGAACGAGCCCGAAGTGTTGCTGATGGACGAGCCGACTGCTTCCCTGGACCCGGCTTCGGCGGACACGGTCCGAACCTTGCTGAAAGCCTATCAGGAAAAATCCGGGGCCACAGTCCTGCTCGCTTCCCATAATATGCAGGAGGTGGAGCGGCTATGCGATAACGTCTTGATTCTCAAACAAGGGCGTATCGTGGATCGGGATACGCCCGCGATGCTGGTGCAGAAATACGGACGAGACAGTTTGGAGCAGGTTTTCATCGACATCGCGCGCGACCAAGATCGCCAGTCAGCTTAGTGTAGCGTGTATACATGTATATGAGCTTGCAACGTGTTTTCGCCTTGGTCATGCGCTATCTGTATTTGATGCGCAGTTCCTGGCCTCGGTTGATCGAGCTCATTTATTGGCCGACCATGCAGATGATTTTGTGGGGGTTTATCAACCAATTCTTCGTCGGCCACAGTGAATGGGTGGCCCAGGCTGCGGGATTGTTGATAGGCGCCGTTCTACTCTGGGATGTGTTGTTTCGTGCCCAATTAGGTGTTTCCGTAGTCTTTTTCGAAGAGATGTATTCCCGAAACCTCGGGCATTTGTTCGTCAGTCCATTGCGTCCTTACGAATTGGTCATGGCCTTGTTGACGGTCAGTTTTTTAAGAACCTCGATTGGCGTCGGGGCGGCAGCGGGTCTGGCGGTCGTTCTGTATCGGTACTCGATTTTCGATATGGGGCTTCCGCTCGTGGCGTTTTTTGCAAACCTGCTCGTCATGGGATGGGCTATCGGGTTGATGGTGGTCGCACTAGTATTGCGTTACGGACTAGGAGCGGAAAGTTTGGCTTGGGCCGTGATTTTTGCAGTTGCGCCGCTCAGCGGGATTTATTATCCAATTTCCGTGCTTCCCGATTGGCTGCAAAAAATTGCTTTGCTGTTACCCTCCAGCCATGTCTTCGAAGGTATGCGTGCCGTTGTGCGAGATCATGTTTTTTCTCTCGATTCGTTTTGGATGGCCGTTCTGTTGAACCTGATTTACCTCTTGATCGGTTTCGCTCTTTATCTTTTCGCCTTTCATGTCGCCCGTAAACGCGGCCTATTGTTGCAAATGGGGGAATGAGTGGGCTGTCGCGATAGCCTGGAACCGTCCTAAGTACCTGAAGCTCCATTTTTCCGGAGCGACCGCAAACAATGAACAAAGTCAACGTCCTGTTTTGTTGTATGGCTAATATATGCCGGTCTCCGATGGCCGAGGGAGCCCTAAGAGAACTGGTGAAGAATGCCGGTTACACGGACAAGATATTCATAGACTCGGCCGGAACCCATGCTCACTATTTGGGGCGCCCACCCGATCCGCGAGCTCAGCGGGCCATGTTGGAGCGGAGGATCGATATCAGCGGTTTACGCTCAAGGAGGATTTTGCTCGCGGATTTTCAGAGGTTCCACCACATTTTGGTGATGGATGCAGAAAATTACGACGCGCTGCGGTTTATTTGTCCGAGAGCCCACATCCACAAGATTCGGTATCTTCTAGACTTTGCGCCTCAGTTCAAGACACGTGATGTTCCCGACCCATATCATGGGGAAGAAATCGTTTTTTACCGGGTGCGAGAGATGATAGAACAGGCAGCGGAGGGAGTATTCGCGTACTTACACGGGGCTTTGAACGACAACAAAGTTACGTAAAACGAGAGGGTTGAAAGCCTAATTCGTTTTACGCCCCTAAAAAGTCAAGGCTACAATCTTGAACATCATTATTAACGCTCATAGAATAGTGTCCCGTTGCGTGGGAATCGGCTCTAGGGAGGGTTTCCACCAGCGGGCGTAACCGAGTTACGTCCTCATGGACGCTCTTGATGTCAGGGAGCGTTGTGTCACAAACCAAAGAGTTTTGTTGAGGTAAGAAAGATGGAACAAGAAAAAGACAATTTCTGGCTCTACATCGGCGGTATCATCATAGCGACTGTTGTCGGCGTTTTCCTGTTGAAGAGCAGGGAAATGGAAAGCGTGCCCGCCAAGGCCTATGAGGAAACAAAGGCACAAATCGAGAAACAGATCCAGAACGCAAAACCCTAGGAAATTTTGCCGTTGAAGCAGGAGCCAATACCTGCAAGGCAAGCGCTAAAACCGGAGGAAAAAATAACGGCTCGGAGGAGCATCTGATCGCTAAGCTTTGTTGCGTAAGGAGGTTGAGAAAATCAGCCGTAGTTGCGGCCTAGCCCTCACCGGACTTATGCAACAAAGCTTCTTTTGGCCATTTTCAAACCCGTCTACTTAATCTCTCGTCGCGTACAATACGTTGCGCGCGGGGCGTTGTCGGTCAACTCCAAATCAGCTTTGTGTCGGACGGCTAGCAGCAGCGCCCGTGATCGCGGACCCACTCAGCCAGTTTTTCTGCCTTACGCTCTGTAAGCTGCTCCCAAGAAAAACGCCATTGCCAATTGTCGGCGATCGTTCCGGGCGTATTCATGCGATGTCCATGACCCAATTCCAGGACATCCTGCATCGGTATTACCGCTAATCTCGCCACAGACGCGAGCGCGCATCGAACAAGGCTTTGCGGCATTCCCACTTTGTTATCCCCGCAATGATCAAGTAGGTATTCGCAAACACGATGACGCTGTTCCTCCGACAAGTTTTCGTACCAGGATAACGTCGTGTCGTTATCGTGAGTCCCCGTGTAGACCACGTTGTTCTCGGTGTGGTTATGGGGCAGATAAGGATTATCGTCGCCCCCGTCAAAGGCGAATTGCAGTATCAGCATGCCCGGAATATCAAACCGGTTGCGAAGCGCTTCCACCTCGGGTGTGATAATGCCCAGGTTCTCTGCAACCAAGGGTAAGCCCGAGCCGTTGAGCGTGGCGAATACCGTTTTCAGCAGGGCGTCGCCCGGAGCCTTCACCCAGCGGCCGTGAATCGCCGTTTCGGATTCGGCCGGTATCTCCCAGTATGCTTCGAAACCTCGGAAGTGGTCGATGCGTACCCAGTCGTAAAGCGCCAACTGACTCCGGAATCGATCCAGCCACCAGCGGAAGCCGGTCGCTTTCATGTGCTCCCAGTTATAGTGAGGATTTCCCCAGCGTTGGCCGGTAGCCGAAAAATAGTCGGGCGGCACTCCGGCCACGACGCGGGCATAACCGGTCTCGGTCAAATCGAAACATTCTCGACAGGCCCACACCTCGGCGCTGTCGCCGGCGACGAATATCGGCATGTCGCCGAACAACATGACTCCTCTCCGCTTGGCATAGCGTCTTAACTCCGTCCATTGCTCGAAAAAAACGAATTGCTCGAATTCAACCTGAGCGATGCGATCCGCCAGACGTAATCGGGCAGCTTCCAGCGCGGCTGGCTCTCGGTCCCGAATGGCGTTGGGCCATTCCTGCCATGCCTTGCAGCCGAGTTCCTCGCGTAGAGCAATGAACAGCGCATAATCCGATAGCCACCAGTTCTGCTTTTTAACGAATTCGTCATAAGCAGTGCGGTATTCGCTTTGCAAGCATGCTTGGAAGGAGTCGCAGGCCTGTTTTAGGCAACGAAATCGATAATCGGCGACCGAGATTTCGCCGATAGAATCCGGCGGCGCCGGTAGCCAGCCGCGATCAGACAGCCATTTAAGATCTATCATCAGCGGATTGCCGGCATGGGCCGACAAGCACTGGTAGGGTGAGCCATCGGCATGGGTCGGATTAATCGGAAGCGTTTGCCAGACGCTTATGCCGCAGTCAGCCAGAAAATCGACGAATCGATAAGCGTTTTGACCCAAGTCCCCGTTCCCGAGACTGCCGGGCAGGGACGTGATATGCAGAAGAATGCCGGCCCGACGCCGGTCCAATATGCTGTGTGCGTGCGTCAATTCCCCACCTTAACGACTATGAGTTGGGACTTTCCCAGATATGCTTTCGCTAGCGCTTAACGGGATGTTTGGAGATTTGGAGCGTCTTTTTCGCGGATATTGCTGGACGACAGTGGTTTGATGTCAAGAGACAAGTGCAAGTTAAAAGGCGTATCAAGCTGATTTGTTCCTTGCCGGGATTCCGGCAAATACGTTTTCGAGGACGGCTGTGCAATCCACCCGACGGGCGCCCGGGATTCGCCGCGGGTGTTTTGAGGGCATTGCGCGCGCAATTTTTCGATCACACTAGCTGGCTAAGGGGGATCTCGGAGAGATCGAGCGAAATAGCGATGTGGGCGCCATTCAAAACGCAAGAGCTTTTTTTATCAAATAATTTTCGATGGCGCTTTAAGCGCCAATGCAGAAAGCCGGAAGATTAACCGAGCCTCAACGGGCGAAATGCAGCCGCTGTCCGAGAGCGTCCGGAGTCACCAGAACCACGCCACCCGGACTGACATAGAACCGTTTTCGATCTTCTTCCGGATTCTCCCCGATCACGGTATTCGGTGGAATATGGCAGCCCTTGTCGATGATCGCTTTGGTAATGCGGCAGTGCCTGCCGACGTTAACATCCGGCAATATCACTGAATCCTTTACCTTGGAGTACGAGTTCACGCGGACATTGCTGAACAGCAGCGAGTGCCTGACTTCGGCGCCGGAGATAACACAGCCGCCGGATACCATGGAATCTACCGCCATTCCACGGCGATCGTCGTCGTCGAACACGAATTTGGCGGGCGGGGTTTGTGCCTGATAAGTCCAAATCGGCCAATCCTTATCGTACAAGTTAAGCTCGGGATCGATGCCGATCAGCTCCATGTTGGAGGCCCAATAAGAGTCCACAGTACCGACGTCTCGCCAGTACGCTTGTACGCCACTTTGTACATCGCGGAATGGATAGACAAATACTCGATATTTTTTAATTACCGCGGGGATGATGTCCTTGCCGAAGTCGTGACTCGAACCCGGTGTGTCCGCATCTTTGATGAGCTGTTCGAACAAGAAGCCGGTGTTGAAGACATAAATGCCCATGGACACCAATGCATGATCGGGCCGATTCGGCATGGGCGGTGGATTTTCCGGCTTTTCGACAAAGTTGGAGACGCGTTTGTCTTCACTGACATGCATGACTCCGAACGCTTTCGCCTCGGCTAGCGGCACCTCCATGCAACCGATGGTCAAGTCGGCCTGCATTTCCACGTGGTAGGCCATCATCAAGCCGTAATCCATTTTGTAGACATGGTCGCCGGCGAGAATCAGGATATATTCAGGGTCCCTTTGGCGGAAGATATCCAAATTCTGGTATACCGCGTCGGCGGTCCCGGCATACCAAGCTTCCTGAAGGCGCTGCTGGGCAGGCAGGATATCGACAAACTCGCCCAGTTCGGCTCGTAAGAACCCCCAACCCTGCTGAATATGCCGAATTAACGAGTCCGCTTTATATTGCGTTAATACGCCAACTTGTCTGATGCCCGAGTTTATGCAATTTGAAAGTGGGAAATCGATAATTCGAAATTTGCCTCCGAAAGGCACGGCCGGTTTGGCTCGCCACTCGGTCAGCTTATGTAATCGTGTTCCGCGGCCTCCAGCCAGAATAAGAGCCAAAGTATGCCTAGTAAGGCGGCTGACGAAACGGGACGCATGCATCGACTCTGGCATGAAAGGCTCCTTTAGACTGTGCCATCCACTGGGGGCGCAAATTTGATACCATAACGCCCAGGTGTTTCGGGCATTTGCCAACGGCTATATTTTACTATCAGAGGCCAAATAAAGTGAACTCGACCGACACACAATCCGCGAACGAAGCCGGCGGCGTTTTGCCTCAGATGGATTCTGAATTGCAGCGGATCGTTCTGGCGCGCCACCACGATCCGTTTGCGGTTTTGGGTCGGCATCGGACCGAGGGTGGCGATGTCATCCGGGCGATTGTTCCGCAAGCCGAGACGGTGCGGATCGGGGAGCGAGGCCCGGACATGCAACGCATTCCCGGCACCGATGTGTTCGAATGTCATCTGGATCATGATTCCGTTCCCGAGCATTACCGCCTGTTATGGACGGACAAGTCGGGGCAGCCGCAAAGCCATATCGACCCGTATACGTTTCCGCCGCAGCTTTCCGACTTCGACCTTTACCTTTTCGGCGAAGGCAAACATTGGCATATCTATCGTATCCTCGGTGCCCATCCGCACACCGTGGACGGGATCGACGGCATCCTGTTCGCAACATGGGCGCCGAACGCGGAGAGAATCAGCGTGGTGGGCGATTTCAATGCCTGGGACGGGCGGCGGCATCCGATGCGGGTCCGGGGCAACAGCGGAGTGTGGGAACTATTCATTCCCGAGCTCGAACCCGGAACGCTGTACAAATTCGAAATTCGCAACCGCCAGCAGGGTACCGTTCTTTTAAAAACCGATCCTTACGGCCGGCAGTTCGAGCTACGCCCGAATACCGCTTCCTTGGTCGTGCCCGACCGGGCTTACGATTGGAATGACGACGATTGGATGGAACACCGCGCGAACCGCGATTGGCTCCACGAGCCCATGTCCGTTTATGAGGTCCACTTAGGGTCTTGGCGGCATGATGCCGAAGGCGAATTTCTAAACTACCGGGAGCTGGCCAGGCAACTCGTGGCCTATGTCAAGGAGCAGGGCTTCAGCCATATCGAATTACTGCCGATCACCGAGCATCCTTTCGATGGATCGTGGGGTTATCAAACCACCGGCTATTTTGCGCCCACCAGCCGTTTCGGTACTCCGGAGGATTTCCGCTACTTCGTAGATTACTGCCATCAAAACGGAATCGGTGTCTTTCTGGACTGGGTGCCCGCTCATTTTCCGAAGGACGCGCACGGGTTGGCCTGGTTCGACGGTACGCCGCTATACGAACACGAGGACCCGCGGCTCGGCGAACATCGCGACTGGGGTACGCTGATCTACAACTACGGCCGAAACGAAGTCCGCAATTTTCTGATCGGCAGTGCGTTATTCTGGCTGGAAGAATTTCACCTCGACGGACTTCGCGTCGATGCGGTCGCCTCGATGCTTTACCTGGATTATTCCCGTGAACCCGGCGACTGGATCCCCAACAAGTACGGCGGCAACGAGAATCTGGAAGCGATCGCCTTTCTGCGCGAGCTCAATACCGTGACGCACCAGCAATTTCCAGGCACGCTTATCATGGCCGAAGAATCCACCGCCTGGCCGCAGGTGACCCGTCCCACCTGGACCGGGGGGTTGGGCTTTTCGATGAAATGGAACATGGGCTGGATGCACGACACCTTGCTCTACATGAGCAAGGACCCCATCCATCGCCATTATCATCACGATCAGCTGACCTTCGGCTTGCTGTACGCGTTCACGGAGAATTTCATACTGCCGTTCTCCCATGACGAAGTCGTCCACGGCAAGGGTTCGATGCTGCAAAAAATGCCGGGAGACGATTGGCAGCGTTTCGCCAATCTGCGTTTGCTGTACACCTTCATGTTCACTTATCCGGGCAAGAAGCTGCTGTTCATGGGCTGCGAGTTCGGTCAAGGCGGTGAATGGAATTTCAGCAAGGCTTTGGACTGGTATGTACTCGCGTACCCCAATCACAGCGGACTCAAGCAACTGGTGAGCGATCTCAACCGCCTTTATCGGGAAAACCCGGCGTTACATAGGTTCGATTTCGAACAAAAAGGCTTCGAATGGATCGATTGCCACGATGCGCCTCAGTCGACTCTGAGCTATCTGCGACGGTCCTCCGACGAGTTCGCGGTCATGGTGTTCAATTTTACCCCGGTGCCGAGGCAGAACTATCGCATCGGCGTGCCGGAGCCCGGCGTCTACCGAGAGATCTTCAATTCCGACTCGCGTCATTACGGCGGGAGTAATATCGGCAATAGCGCCGTGACCACGGAAGCAAAGGAATGGATGGGAAGGCCGTATTCCATCAGTCTTACACTGCCCCCTTTGGCCGGAATCGTTTTGACTTGCGAGGTTCTTAAGGAGGATGAACCGGAACCTCCCGAATGAAGAAAATACTCTTCGTCACCAGCGAGGCGTATCCGCTCATCAAGACCGGGGGGCTCGCCGACGTCTCGGGAAGCCTGCCGATAGCCTTAAAGGGCCTAGGCCACGATGTCCGCATACTGCTTCCGGGATATGCTTCGGCCATGGCGGCAGGTCATTTCGAACAGGTCCGACTGCTGCACGGCGATGGCGAAATTGCCATTCTGGAAGGCGTTCTGCCCGGTTCGACGGTACCGGTTTGGCTGCTCGCCCATCCCCAGTACTTCGGGCGGTCCGGCAATCCATATTTGGGGCCGGATGGAAAACCCTGGCCCGACAATCCCGAGCGGTTCTCGTTGTTGTGCCATGTTGCCGTGGAGATGGCCATGAATCGGCTGGGACTCCGATGGAAGCCCGACATCGTGCACTGCAACGATTGGCAAACCGGTTTGGCACCCGCGTTGCTCAGCGACGAGCCGGGACGGCCAGCCACCGTTTTCACGATCCACAATCTCGCCTATCAGGGAGTCTTTCCTCACGAAACCTTCGTCAAGCTGCGCTTGCCGAATCGATTTTGGTCCAGTCAGGCGCTGGAGTTTTACAACCAGTTGTCCTTCATCAAAGGAGGATTGGTTTTCGCCGACCGGATCACTACCGTGAGCCCTCACTATGCCGAGGAGATTCAGGGAGAGGAGTTCGGTGCCGGACTCGAAGGCTTGCTCAAGCATCGCCGGGAGCGGCTCAGCGGCATACTCAACGGTATCGATGCCGACGCTTGGAATCCGGCCACCGATCCCTTCATTGGGACGAATTTCGACATCGATTCGCTGGAAAAAAGGCCGGCCAACAAAGCGGCGTTGCAGCGGGCGTTCAAGCTGGCGGAGGATGACGGGATCGTTTTGATGGCTTGGGTCGGGCGCTTGGTTCAGCAAAAAGGCATCGATCTCGTGATCGAGCTTCTGCCCAAGCTGATTCGGATGCCCATTCAGCTGGTCATCGTGGGCAGCGGCGAAGCCCGATACGAGCAGATTCTATTGCACTGGGCACGTCTGTATCCCGATCGTATCGCGGTCAAGCTGGGTTACGACGAGCCGAGCGCGCACCTAATCGAAGCCGGTACCGACCTATTCCTGATGCCTTCCCGGTTCGAGCCCTGCGGTCTCAATCAGATGTACAGCCAACGCTACGGGGCCGTGCCGGTCGTACGTCATGTGGGCGGTTTGGCGGATACCGTGGACGATGCCAACGCCACGAATCTGACGATGGGCCGGGCTACCGGGGTGGTTTTCCGCGATGCTGCCGCCGATGATTTGTTCCACGCCTTGAATCGAGGTTTCGTGCTTTGTCAGAATAAGGTGCTTCGGGAGAAGGTCCAAAAAGCCGGTATGAGCAAGGATTTTTCTTGGCGGCAAAGCGCTCAGCGTTATCTCGATTTGTACGATCGGGCCATGGCCGATCGCCTGACTGCCGACAGCTTGCTGCGTCTCGACGTGGAAACCTAAGCTTTTCGTGCCGATATGTGGCTACGTCTCGCCTTCATCGCAATCGCCATCGCGGCCTGGAATGCCCCGGCCGCCGCTCAGGATTTGTCGACCATCGAGCTGTTCCACCGTCCGTCGGATGAGATGGTGCCGTTGATCCAGCCCTTGCTGGGGCCGGGCGATGTCGTGATCCCCGCCCGCGATCGGCTTATTCTGAAGGCCGACCCCGGAAAGGTCGAAGAAATCCGCGACTTGGTTCGGCAGCTCGATAAAAGTTCGCACAGACTTCTGATCACGGTCACTCAAGGCCGTGATCTGTCCACGGAAACCTTGAATGCGCAGGGGCGTTTGCGCGGACGGATCGATCTGAACCGTCCGGCCGATTCGGATATTCGTATCCGCGGGCATCTTTATCAGTCGGAAGGCCGCGATTCAGCCGGCCACACGCAACAGTTGCAGACTCTGGAGGGGCGATCCGCCTATATCGAAGTCGGAGAACAGATCCCTGTTCCGACTCAATCCTA
Source organism: Methylocaldum sp. GT1TLB (assembly GCF_051027445.1). Classification (NCBI taxonomy): domain Bacteria; kingdom Pseudomonadati; phylum Pseudomonadota; class Gammaproteobacteria; order Methylococcales; family Methylococcaceae; genus Methylocaldum; species Methylocaldum sp. GT1TLB. The sequence goes on along the minus strand of NZ_CP194898.1, from coordinate 1,909,580 downwards.
TTACGGCTATGGGTACGGCTACAGCGAAAACATCGAATACCGGCCGGCAACCACCGGATTTGCGGTAACGCCCAGATTGTCCGGCAGCGAGGTGATCATAGAGCTGTCGCCTTGGTCCGACCGGCTCAGCCGGGACCGGTTCGGCGTCATCGACACGCAAAGCGCACACACGGTAATACGGGCCGCGCTCGGCGAATGGGTCGAGATCGGCGGACAAGTGGAAACGTCCGTCCGCGAAGAAAGCGGGCTCGCCAGCCGAAGCTATTCCACCCGCAGCCAGCAAAACAGGATTTTTCTCAAGGTCGAGGATTTGGACGCGGGTAAGCCTTGACGACCATTATTCCTCCCTCAACGCCAAGGCCGGAGTTAGTCTGCTTGCCCTCCATGCCGGATAGAGTCCGGCGATCAATGCCGCGGTAATCGAAAGAAGCGGCGCTTGCCACAGCTCCACGCCGGAAACCGCCAAATCCATGCTCCAGCCGAAAGACCGAAGGTTGATGACCTTGACCAGTGCCATGGCCAGGGCGAACCCCAGGGGCAGTGCAAGAACCCCGGCGCAAAGGCCCAGAAAACTGGTTTGCGTGAGCACGAGGCCGATCAGTTGCCGCGGCGTCATTCCCAGCGATCGCAGCACGGCGAATTCCCGCGTCCGTTCGAGCTGTATCGCCAGCAGCGCGCTCAGGATCCCGATCAGCGCGACCCCGACGGCGAGGAGGCGCAGCACATGGGTGACGGCGAAGGTGCGTTCGAAAAACTCCATCGAGGCTTGCCGGATTTCGATATTCGAACGGATCAGCACGGTGCCGGGTTGCCGAGTCAGGTCCTGTATTTTCGCTTTTACCGCTTCTGCCGTAATCCCGCTTGCGAGATAAAGGCCGAGCGAGGTTACGCCGGTATCGTTCCAAAGGTTCGCATACAAGTCCCGTCGCAGGACTGCGAGTCCCTGATCCGAGCGGTAATCGAAAAAGACTCCGGCGATGACAAACGGCTTCGGACCTCGTGACGTGCTCAACATTAAGGAATCGCCGGCTCCCAGCCCGTGCCGCGTGGCAAAAGGTTCGGAAACGATGACGACCGGCTCGGCCATAAACCGCTTCCAAACCGTCCGATCGTCGGCCGATTTGAAACGGAACGCCGGCCGCTCCGGGTAAGCCGGCTGAAACGCCAGGAGCTCGATGCGGCCGACTGAGGATTCGGCGAAGGTCCGGCGTCCGAGGCTGAAGCCCGCGATGCCGGGCAAGCGAACGGCGTCCTCCAGCAGGGATGAGGGCAAGGGTTCGCTCGCGATGCCGGTTTCCGTGGGACGGGCCACGTAAAGATCGGCCTGAAGCAGTTGTTGCAGCCAATCGGCAATGGTGAAGCGAAAGCTCTCCACCATCATGCCGACGCCGATGGCGACGGCTACCGAAATGCTCAATGCCGCCGTCGCCAAACCGGTTCGGCTCAAAGCGGCGGACGTACCTCGGATGGCCAGGCGGACGATTGGCCTGGCGGTGCGCGGACACAGTCTGGTGAGGCCCAGCATCGCTGCGGGGATAAAGAGCGCATAAGCCCCCGCCAGCAGGAAGATCCCGACTATCGCCGTAATCAGACCGGCCGCCGGCCAGTTCAGGAGGAAGACTCCGAGGATTCCGCTTGCTATCCCCAATAAAGTCAATTTCGGCAGCCACCGGCGCACGCTCTGTTCCAGGCCGGAGCGGCGCTGGGCGCGGACCGGCCGGGTCGAAGCCGCATCCAGGGCGGCGGGCAATGCCGCCAATACCGAGGCCGAGATTCCGATCGACAGGCTGCGCAGTAAAGCCGCAGGAGAGACCGAAAACTCCGTCACCGTGACGACGAAATACATATCGCTGATGGTGCGGGTGATTTGATCCAGAAGACCGCGAGCCGCGACCAATCCCAGCATCAATCCCAGCAAGCTGCCGAAGAGACCGAGCAGTCCGGATTCCAACAGGATTTCGCTCATGACCTGTCTGCGAGTGACTCCGACGATGCGGAGATTGGCGAGCAGCGGGCGGCGTTGCAGCACCGTGAAGGTCATCGTGTTGTAGATCAGGAAAAGGCCGACCAGCAGCGCCATCAGACTCATGGCTTTCAGGTTGATTTCGAAGGCATGGGCCATGCGCGCGGTTGCGGTGTTTCGTCCCGCGGCATCGATCAGCGCGGTGTTTTCGGGCAGCATGCCGCGTAGCTTCTCCAGTTCGCGGGATTCGTCGGGCAAGACGAGGTCGATGCGGTCGAGCCCGCCGATCTTGCCCAGTATCTCCTGGGCCGTGGCGATGTCGGCGAGCAGCAGGCCTTCCAAAGCGGGATCGGGCTTTTCCTCGGGATCGACATAGCCGACCACGCGTACCGTCCGCGGCGTGCCCGCGATCTCCACGGTCAGGTTGTTGCCGGGGCCGATGTTGAGCCGCTGGGCGGTGACACGGGAAATCAGCGCCGTATCGGGCTCCGTCAGAAGATCGACCAGCGCGGCGAACGATGATCGAGTGAGCCCTTGCCGTATCGGGCTTTCAGTGAAGGGGTCGAAGCCGGCGAGTCGCAGGGTCTGATCGTGCGCCGCGACATAGCCTTCGACGACGGGCGCCATGGGCACATCGCCTAAATCCCGTCTGAGCTTGGGATAAAGCGTCTCATCGAGGAGTCCGATCCCGGCGACGATGTGATGGGTAGTCTTGCCGGTCAGCGCGCTCATCGACAGCTGAAAGGCGCGGCGCGAACTCTCTACGGCCAAATCCACCGAAACCAGCATCGCTACCCCGAGGGCGATCCCCAGAATCGCCAGCACGAGCTGTAGCGGATGCCGGTAAAAGTGCCGGCGATTGGCTTTGTTCAGCAGCGTCATCGTGACATGAGCCTGCCGTCCCGCAGCTCCCACACCGCATCGGCGCGCTCGGCCACTTCCCGGCTGTGGGTGGCGACCAGCAAGGTTTTGCCGCGCCTTCTGACGGCGTGATCGAGGAGATCCAGAATGTGCCGCCCCGTCGCGCTGTCCAGATTGCCGGTCGGCTCGTCGGCGAGAATCAACGAGGGATCGTGCACCAGCGCCCTAGCCAGGGCGACCCTTTGTTGTTCGCCCCCGGAAAGCGAATCCGGATAGCTGTCCTGCCGGTCGGCCAAACCGACTTCTTCGAGCAGCGTAACAGCCCGGCGCCGGGATTCGTCGGCGGAAAAGCCGTTCAGTTCGGCGGGCAGGGCGACGTTTTCCAGCACCGTCAAGGTCGGCAGCAGATTGAAGAACTGATAGACGAAGCCGATATGGCTGCGCCGGAACAGGGTTCGCGCCGGTTCGCGTAGCCGGTTCAGATCGAGATCTCGAACAATGATCGATCCGGAGTCTGCCACGTCCAGACCTGCGATCAGATTCAGGAGAGTCGATTTCCCCGATCCGCTCTGTCCCAGCAAGGCCACGAAGCGCCCTTCGCCGATGTCGCCGTCGATACTCTGGAGCACCGGACGCAGTCGGTCGCCTTCCCGATAACCATGAGTCACGCCGCGCAGCATCAGCAGCGGTCGCTCGGAATGGATGGCGGCGGGGGCTTCGGTATGCAAGTTGCCTTTGGTACTGTTCGTGACGAAACTCAAATCACATCGTCACCCCGGCATGGAAGGGGCCGACTAAAGGCCCGTTTGCGATTGGGACTGCCGGGGTCCAGGTTACAAGGACGTAGACGCCCCGCCATCCTCGGCCTCTGGATTCATGTCCCACAGTCCCTGTGCGGCACCCTGCGGGCGCTTCGCGTGCAAATCGGCCTCGCCACGCTACGCCGTCCCGCTTCGCTCGCGAGTCCTGGGCAGTCCTTCCCTGGCCTGCCCGCTCGCCGCATTGCGCCTCGCCCTGCCGATTTGTCCGGCACAAATTTGCCAGGAGCAAATTTGGACGTGCGCAGCACGGTCCGAAGGACGAACCCCGGGGACGGGGTGAGCAATCCATGCCGGAATGACGAGCAATACTGACATTTCTTTCTTTGCGTGCGGTAAACGGCCGACACCGCCCTAAGACGGTAAGTCGAAGTAATGGATGCTGAACAGATTGCAGTCGTCCAGCCAACATCCTCGGACCCCGAATCCCGCCGTCCGGGCCAGCCTTTGAAATTCTTCGACCGTGTACTTGTAGGAATTTTCCGTGTGCACCGATTCGCCGTCGGCAAATGTGAGGACTTCTCCGGCCAGGTGAATTTCCTGCGCGCCGCGGCTGATCAGGTGCATCTCGATGCGGCTTTCTCGGGCATTGTAGAAGGCGTAATGATAGAACCGGCCAGGATCGAAATCGGCGTCCAACTCGGTGTTGAGGCGGTGCAACACGTTCAGGTTGAACTCACGGGTCAGTCCTTGCGCGTCGTTGTAGGCCCGGTGCAGCACCGCCGGATCCTTCTTGAGATCGACGCCGATCAGCAAACCGCCGTCCGGTTCCACTAGTCGAGCGACCCGTCGAAGAAAAGCCAGAGCCTCTCCGGGCTCGAAATTACCGATGGTCGATCCGGGGAAAAACACGACTTTTTTCGATTCGGCTGATGCCGGAGGCGGCTCGAACGGTTCCAAGCCGGCGGTATAGTCCATGCACATCGCGTGCACCCGCAACCATGGGTATGCGGCTCCCAGCGCCTGCACCGAAAGTTTCAGATGATCCTTGGAAATATCCATCGGCATGTAGGCGGCGGGGTGCAGGGTTTCCAGCAGGAGCTGCACTTTTTGGCTGTTGCCGCTGCCCGGCTCGATGAGGATGCAGTCCTTGCCGATGGTTTCCGCGATCTCTTGAGCGGAGTCGCGGAGAATGCCGATTTCAGTGCGGGTCGGGTAATACTCGGGCGTCTCGCAAATGGCCTCGAACAATTCGCTGCCCCGCTTATCGTAGAACAGTTTCGGGGGCAGCCGTTTTTTCGGGCTGAAGAGGCCGCTCAATACCTCGTCGAGGATATCCGCCTGCGCCGGCTCCCGGTCCGTGAATCGGATGCGCCGAGCGGTCATGAGCCATCCTCCGCCAAGCGGATGCCGGTAAACTGCCAGCGGTCCGGCGGATAAAAAAAGTTTCGATAAGTGGCGCGGATGTGCGACTCCGGCGTCGCGCACGAACCGCCTCGGAGCACCATCTGATTGCACATGAACTTGCCGTTGTATTCGCCGATCGAGCCGGCCAGCGGCTTGAATCCGGGGTAGGGCGCATAAGGGCTCCGGGTCCATTCCCAGACGTCTCCGAAAATCTGCGCGATATCGCCTCCTTCCGTTTCCGAAGTCGCAGCGGGATGATAGCGGCCCGATTCGCGGAAATGACCCCGAATCGTGCAACGGGACGCGGCGCATTCCCATTCCGCTTCGGTCGGCAGGCGTTTGCCCCGGAAACGGGCGTAGGCGTCCGCTTCGTAAAAGCTGACGTGGCAAACGGGCTCGTTCTCGTCGAGAGGGCGCATTCCCGACAAAGTCATCAGCCACCATTCGCCCTCGATGTTCTCCCAGTACAGCGGCGCCTGCCAGCCACGCTGCCTGATCGCCGCCCAACCGTCGGAAAGCCACAATTCCGCCCGCCGATAGCCGCCGGCCTCGACGAACTCCAGGTATTCGCCGTTGGTGACGAGGCGCGAGGCGAGGCGGTAGTCCCGGAGGTAAACCTTGTGGCGGGGTGTTTCGTTGTCGTAGGCGAAGCCCGAGCCGGCATGGCCGATCTCCCTGAGACCGCCGCCGTAGTCCAGCCATCCCAATGCCGACGCGGCCGGAGCTTTCGGATGGTTCGCGTGGCGATAGACCGGCCTCAGGGGATTGACGGCAAAGTTGTATTTGATGTCGGTGAGGAGAAGTTCCTGATGCTGCTGCTCGTGATTCAAGCCGAGCAGGAGGCGCGAAGCGATTTCATCCTTGTCCGACGGCGGCGGGGCAGTCAGCAATTCAGCCATGGCTTCGTCCACGTAAGCGCGATACCGGTAGATCTCCTCTACGGTGGGCCGCGCCAACAGGCCCCTCTGAGGCCGTGGAAAGAAGCTTCCGACGGTTTCGTAATAAGAGTTGAACAAATAACCGTATCGTTCGTGAAAGAGCCGGTAAGGTTTCAGGTAAGGGATCAGCAGGAAGGTTTCGAAGAACCAGGTGGTGTGGGCAAGATGCCATTTCGGCGGACTGACGTCGGGCATCGCCTGGATGACGTAATCCTCGACGGCCAGCGGCGCGCACAAGGTTTCGCTGTCCCTGCGAATGGCCTGGTAGTCCTCGAGCAAGGCATCGGTCGGATTCTCTTTGCGCGCGAAGCGAGCGGAACGATCGGCTTGTATCATGTGTTACCTCCCTGGATCGCAGGGGGCATTCTAAAACGCCGAGCCTTTCAAGGCTAACCGTAGTGTTACTACAAGGAGTAATCCCATTCGGGATTCGAGTGAACATTACGTAGATGGTGGATTCGCCCCTAAGTACATCCCATAAAGTTCTGCGGAAAGGGCGTACACTGGTGGCATGAAAGCCATCCTGATCCCCCCGTTGGGCAAAGCGCAACAGAGTGAGTTAGACACCCTGTATCGAAAGACCAAGGACCCACGACTCCGAACTCGTGCCCAGATGGTCTTGCTCTCGGCCGAGCGGGGTCTCAAAGCGCTGGAGATCGCGGGGATCGTGCGGGAGAGCGAGGACACCGTGGTGCGGTGGCTGAAACGGTATCAGAGCGAAGGCGTGGACGGGCTGAAAGATGCGCCGCGAGCGGGACGGCAAGCCAAAGTGACGGCGGCGTATCGGGCCGCCCTGGTGGCGGCGGTACGGCGCCGTCCGCGCAGTTTGGACCTGCCGTTTTCCATATGGACCCTGCAACGGCTGGTGGATTACCTGGCCGAGCAAACCGGGATTCGCATCGCTCTGGAAACCCTGCGCCAAACCTTGAAGCGCGAAGGGATTGTGCTCAGTCGTCCGCAGCATAAGATCAGCAGCCCTGATCCAGACTATGCGGTGAAAAAAAAGCGGTCGAAGACACCCGCGATCACTTGAAACCGGGCGATGTGTTTTACTACGCCGACGAGTTTAACCTCAGTTGGCTGCCTACCTTGACGGCGTTGTGGAGCCCGGTAGGCCAGCAAATTATGATTCCGACCCCAGGTCAGCCTAAGAAGCGCTATGGGTTGGGAGCGGTGAATTACCATACCGGTGAAACCGTGGTCTTATTCAAACGACACAAGCGCCGTCGGGAGGTGGCCGAACTGCTGCAAGCCATAGTGGACCAGCATCCCACGGGGACGATTTACGTCGCGTGGGACAATGCCGACACGCATCAAGACGACGAGATCGAAGCGGTCGTGCGCGGAGCCGCCGGGCGACTGGTCCTGCTGTACTTGCCGACCTATAGCCCTTGGCTCAACCCGATCGAGATGCTGTGGCGCCATTTCCGCCGCGAAGTGACCCATTGCGAACTCTTCGAGACGGTGGCCGCCTTGCTCCAAGCCGCCCGCGAGTTCTTCGACCGTCACAACCGCTCTCCACAGCTGGTGCTCTCGATTATCGGTTCCTATGCCGCAAAAGTTTCATGAATGTACTTAGTCTCCGCTCGGGACAGGCTCCGCGTAACCCACCGACCCTTCGACTTGGCTCAGGACGGGTCCGAGGTCGCTCGGTGGGTTACGGCGCACGCGAAGCACAGTGATCGGCGATCGGTCAGTGCTGACGTGCGCCTAACCCACCATCGATGGGTTTCGCTTCGCTCTACCCATCCTACAAAATGAATGCCTGATTGAAAGCGATTTGGAAGAAATTCCGGCACAAGAGGAGAATCTGTCAGAGCACTTTGAAACAGTGCAGTGCTTGACGGAAAGCGATCGTTGTCAGAATGTCAGAACAATAGCTTTTTTCCGTCCGAATCGATTCATATTCGATTATCGGAAATTCGGCGTCGAATCAGAACTGTTCACGAAACCCGGTCCACCACTCGCCGTCAGCCCGTGTCAAGAAAGCTTGACCTGCATGAACGGCAGCCGTCACCTCGCTTCTGCGGGCATGCACCAAAGCCAGCGTCGGCGCCCGGTGATAGCTGCGGCACCGGTTGCGATACAGCGGATCGATAAGCCAGGCTTCCAGCCGGCCCTGCACGGCCGTCGCGCCGCGGCGGTCGGCATCGAGCAGCAGGGATGCGAAAATTTCGTTCTCGTTACTTTCGTCCGCGACGATCTGCATCACCTCCGCGATGCGGCTGGGCGAAAGGTAATAAAGATACCAGCCGGACAGCTTACCGTTCGAATCGCGGACCTGCCGTCCGATCAGCTGACCCCGCGAGGTCACGCTCGACATCTCGTCCAGCAGCCAGGCCAGATAGGATTTGCCGTAATCGGGGTGAAGACGCCAGCGCGCCGAGAGCCTAGGCCAAGCCGCCGCCATGGCTTCCGGCGCGAGATCTTCCTCGACAAGCTTTTCGGTGGAACGTGCCGGACGCAACATGCCGTTTTTCAAGAGACTCCGTGCCGCACCGTCGAGCAGCACCGAAAGCGGTCGGGACATGCTTACGACCGGCCTGAGAGCAGGATGCTTCCGGCCGATGTATTGGCTGGCGAATGCCGCCGGCCGGAGTAACCGTATCCAGCCCAAGGAGTGCAGGTGCGCGGTCTGTCCTCCCAGTTGCTCCCACAAATAACGCCCCTGGTCGTTTGCGCCGTCGGTAATCGATAAATCCTGAGGACCGCCGAGAAAGTGCCGAAGCAAGAATACGCCGGCGCCCTTGGCCCTTGCCTCCGGAAGTGTCGCGAACGGTCCGCTGCACGCCATGCGTATCGGCCGGCCGTCGAAGATCATCCGCTGCACGCTCACTCTCAGAAATCCGCCGATTCGGCCTTGAGCATCCTCGTAGACCAGCGACGGAATCTCGGGATCGTAGCCTGGCGGATCGAGACACATGCGGCGTACATAATCGGCCAGTCGGTCCGGTGCCGCGGAGCGATCCGAGCGGAATACCCGTTCGAGGACTGCCGCTACCGCCGCGATGTCATTAGACGTGAGCGGGCGAATGGACTGGCGCCGCAGAATCCTGACTCGCGCCGGCTCAAGCGACATCGGTGAGATTCCGCCGGCTTTCGATATAAGCCGCAATTCGGCTTACCGAGCGAAATTTTTCCAGGTTCAGATCCAAGTCGTCGATCGATACCGAGATGCCGAACTCCCGCTCCAATTGAGCGATCAAGTTGACGAGCAGTAGAGAATCCAGCAATCCGGCGTCCACCAGATCGGTATCGGGCTCGGGAATTTCGATGTTGAGGCGATCGAAGAGGAGGCGCGTAACGGCTTGCATCAGTGACTCGGTGCTTTGAGGCATTTTGTTCTCCGGTGCTCATGGGCCAATAAATCGAATAGCAGACGGTCCAGGTATCGATCGCCCAACCGGTGACAGCGTCGTTGCCGCCCGATCGGTCGAAAACCGGTTTTCTCCAGAACGCGGATCGACGCGACGTTTCCCTCCACGGCCCACGCGTTAATCGCTTGCAGCCCCAAGCTGCCGAAGCCGTGGTCCAGTAACTGGCGGACTGCCTGGGTCGTATAACCGCCGGTTGCGTACGTCTTGTCGCCGAGCACGTACCATAAAGTGGCGGTTTTGAAGAAATCCGTGATGCTGCTGAGCCCGACGATGCCAATCGGCTGTTCGCTCTCCGGCGGCGCGAAAAGGCGTAAACAGTGGATGTCGCGCTGGACCATCACCTGCAACAGCATTGGCGTCAGGATTTGCACGTCGCCGCCGAAGTCCAGCCATCGATAGTTCTCTTCGGCAGCGAGCCAGTCGGCGGCGGTCGCCAACCACTTGCCGTCAAGGTTCCACAGCTGTGTCATGTTGAAAGAGGCTCCGCAAACGAGGCCGGTCGATTTTGCCGTTAGCGTTCTTGGGGAGTCGCTCCAGTGGCAGCCAATGCATCGGTAACGCATAGCCCGGGAGCAATCGAGACGCCTGCTCTCGCAAATGGGCTGCCGACACCGTTGAACCCTGCCGCGGTACGTAGGCGCAGCAGATGGCATTGCCCTCGAATCCGTCGGTCGGCATGGCTACTACGGCACATTCTTCGAGGCTCTCGATCGAATGGAATGCCGCTTCGACTTCTCCGAGCTCGATCCGGTAACCACGGCTCTTGATCTGGGTGTCGGCGCGTCCGACGAAATAGAAAAGGCCATCTTCTCCCCGTTTCGCCAAATCGCCGGTCCTGTAGATGCGATCTTCGGGATTTGCCGCGCGGGGATGGGGCAGAAACGCCGCAGCGGTCTTTTCGGGGGCTTTCCAGTAACCGGGGCTCAGACCTGCTCCCCCGATGTACAAATCGCCGATTTCGCCGGGCGGAACTTCGTTCAGTTTCGAGTCCAGCACCAGCAACTCTTCGCCGGCGCAAGCGGTGCCGATCGGAATAGGCGACAGCTCGCTCCGCGGGCATTCAGGTACGGTGTAATAACTGCTCGCTATGGTCGTTTCGGTCGGACCGTAAAGATTGGTGAACCGGACATGCGGCAGTCGCTGCATGAAATGGATGAGGGTCGGAGTGGGCAATACCTCGCCGCACCACAACATCCGTTTGAGCATGGGAAAGTCGTTCTGCGTCACGATGCCGTGCTTGGCCATAAGGTTCAGTACCGACGGGACCGAAAACCATTGGGTCAACTCGGCCGAGCGGATGAATTCGGCGAGCTTGTGGGGTAACAAATTGAGCACGGGCGGGACTATGTGCAGCTCGGCTCCCGCCGAAAGCGTGCCGTAGATGTCGAACATGGAGAGATCGAAATGCAAGGGAGTATGGCCCGATATCCGGTCGCCGGGTTCGATGCCGAAGTAACTCCGTGCCCACTCCACGAAGGCGATCACGTTACGATGAGTGATGACCACGCCCTTGGGGACGCCCGTCGAGCCGGAAGTGAATAGAATGTGGGCGATATCGAGCCCGCTGTTTTCGGCCTCCGGCGGTACGGAAGGATAGGTATCCACCTCGGTCATATCGAAGCATGTGGTGAATTTCCGTCCGTTCAAGCGATATCGCTCGATCGAGCCGATCATCATGGGACAGTCGCCGATCTCTCCAAGGATGTCATCCAAGAGTTTCACCGCCTCGGACGAGACCAGCGCTCCCCACGGCTCGGAAATTCTGATCATCGGTGCCAGGCGCGCGGGGGGGCTGGTCAGATCGATCGGAACATAAACCGCATCCGTCTTGAGCACGCCTAGCATGGCGACGACGGCAGCCGGCGATTTAGGCAGCAACAGACAAATTCGATCGCCGCGGCGGCAACCGGCTTTTAGCAAATGCCAAGCCAAGCGCGAGCTGGCTGAATCCAGTTCTCCGTAAGTCAAAGAGGAACTTCCCAGGGTAACGGCAATGGCATTCGGGCGCAGCTCGGCCTGTCGGGATACGTAATCTTGCAACAGTTCGGGCACGGTGCTTACCCCTTTAGGGATTCTAGGGCTTCGCGAAAAACGACTGCCGTATGCTCCAGTTCTTCCTCGCTGGGCGGGATATCGAGAATGAAAGTACGATAGCCGAGCCTGACGTAGCTGGCGATTTCCCGTGCCACCCGTTCGTAACAGCCCACCAGATAAGGGCAAAACGTCTGGTAATTGTGGAAGGGGCCGAGCCAATAGGGGTTATCGTCGTCCACGGGCGCTGTATGCGACGACAGCTGTTTATGCCAGTCGGAGTCCGACACTTTCATTGCGAGATGATGGGTCAGCTGCCCTTCGCGGGTTTCCGGAAAACGCTCTAAGGCGGCCCGCCATGCCTGCTCGGCCGAGGAACGTGACACGATGCCCACCCGAACGCCGCAGGGCACTCCGATATCCTTTTCTACGCCTCGCTCTTCATTTGGAGGCAAGGGGTACTTGATCGCGGTTGCGCCTATCGCGTGAGCCGCCGCCATACCGGCATCCGACGAGCCCGATATCAGGATGCCGGGCTGCAGCGAAGGCGGCAGCGACGGAGACATCTTGAGATTGTGGACGTGGTAATACTTTCCCTCGAAGCTTATGCCCGCCGGGCTCTCCAGCAGTTGCCGGATAATCGTCGTGTACTCGACCGTACGCGCGTAGCGCTGGTCATGGGGCGTATCATCGCCAAGGGCCGACAGATCGTTGCGGAAGCCGCCGGCCAGCATGTTCAAATAGACACGCCGCCCGTACAGAAATCCTAGCGTCGCGACTTTCTTCGCGGCCGTATAAGGGTGCATATAGATCGGCTGAACGGCCACCAGCGGAGCTAAGGTCGCAGTGTGTTCCAGAATGATTTGACTCACCAGCCACGGGTCCGCCAGCGAGTTGTCGGTGTAGACCAGAATGCCTCGGCATCCGATACGCTCGCTCCAGCGGGCTACCTCGATGACACGCTGTCGATAGGATTTCGGATCGCCGGTAGTGGATTGAGGGCAGGTCGAGAAAACGTCGATCGCGTCAAGACCGATGCGGCTTTCTCCGGAAAAATCGGCAGATGCACTGTTACGCTGAAGCTGCGACATAAAGCCTTCCTTGGAAATGTCGTTCCAGATCGTTGGTTAAAGCCTGCCTAGCGTGCGCAAAGCGGCCATTGTCCTTTTCGGCCGGGCAGTCGGATCGCGATTGGGCTTGACGCTTTTTCGATTCGGTGTCCGTGAATCTCTGAGTCAAGAATTGGCGTGTCGTTGCCCGATCGATACGTTCATATAAACGTCTTGTGGTCCGGTTCGCCCATTCGTACGTTTACCTATCTTGTCGGGTACGCCGTCTTCAAACGGTCAGCAAAATAGCGCTGCATGAATCGGCCCGTCATCGGCAGAATGGCGACGCCGAGGGATACGTAACCTAACCGGATTCTGCGCCATGCTTCTTGCATGCCCGAAAAATCACTCCGCTGTCGTACTCGGTCCAGGTAGAGCAGGATGGCGTCGCGTGCCCGGCCCGCATGCCCGGATGCCAGATTGTCGATGGTCTGGTGAAGTTGAATGATGGTGGGATCGATTCCGTAATGGCGGAGAATATCCGCAACCTGCATATAGCCGGCCCCGAGTCCGCTCAACTCGATGGCGAGATTGAGACCCAGCAGTTCCGGGAAATAGCGGTCCTTGAGCAGCCCGATAGCCAGCATGTAAACCGGCAATTCAAACGCGGCGTCGGTTAATCTTCGATCCTGGGCGAAGCCTTCGGTCTCGAACTCGGGAATCGCCAAGTCCAAGCTCTCCAGCAGCCGTCGATAGACATTGGCATGATTGCGTCCCGGTCTGCCGTTTCCCACCTCGTCGGCATAGATATGCAACAGATGCCGTTCGATCTCGCCGAGATTTTCGGAGGCCGTCGGAATGGCGGCCAGCCAGCAGCCGTCGACCAGAATGGACGGCGCCAGTTGCAGAATTGCCCAAAGACAAAACTCCCGCCCAATCCTGGGATTGCCGTTCAGGGGACGATAGCGCGCGGCTTCCTGCCGATAAGCGGCTTCTATCCACTCGCTGAAGGCCGCCGGATGATAATGGCGCAAAGAACGACGGATCGGTTTCAGCAAGTCCAGCCATCGGCTGCGGCCAAGAATGCGCTTCACCGCGATCGTCGCTTCGGGCGGGCAGTCGCCGGCGGATTCGGCACGGAGCAGCGCGGAGAAGAGCCGTCGGCGGCTCATGGCAGGCGGCGAGGGCTGGTGTTTTTTCGGTCCAGCCCGTGCGTTCTGTGGAGTTGGCACTGCACGGGGTTCGCTAATGGACCGGCGAGCCGTTTCGCCGGCGTCGATTGCTTCCGATTCGGCATCGGGATTTTCGATCCAGTTGAGACAGGACCGCCGTTCCTCTTCGGTGAACACGCCGAACATGGCGCCACCGAATTGCATGGCTCGAATCAGCCGGCCGGCGGCTGGACATCGGAGATCCACATAAGGCGAGGTGCGCAATGCTTCGAGCATCGCACCGGGATCGTCCTCGGCCTGTGCCAGCCATTGATCAAGGCTACGCTCTTGGAGCATCACCCGACGATGGTAGCCGACGGCGTACCGGCGCTTCGCCCTAACGATGTCGGCCATGGCGTCGGCGGCCGTCGGGCGTCGATTCCGGTCGGCGGAGAAAGCGAGCAGAAGTGATTCGAACGCATGGCGGTAGAGGTGCCAGCCGGCGCGGATACGCGCCAAGTGGCCGTATTCCCGGAGGTGGGACTCCAACGCAGCTGATGCCAAAGGGCGGACAGCGTTCGAAAATCGTTCCCGTGCCGAAATCCAAGCGGTTTCAGGGCTATCCGAGAGAGTAGCCCACCAAGCCGAATCCAAAAAGCAATGAGCAAGGGTGTAGCCCAGCAGCTCCGGAAAGAAGGTACGGGGTTTGTGCATCAGGCCGAGATGGAGGCAGGGCATGCGCAGGGCGAAATCGGGGAAACGCCGGTCGCTGAAAAAAGTAGGGCTGTAAATGGCCGGGAGCGTTATGGTCGAATTCGTCAACAAGCTCCGGAAATGTAGGGAAAGGGGCGGTGAGTCGTCCTCCAGCCCGATCGTTCGGCAGTAAATCGCAAATAGGTGACCGTGCGCGGACAAATGGCCCGTGGCCGGCTGGGATACGCGGGCCAGCCACGCGCCTTCGAGCAACGCGCTTGGACTGAGAGCCAAGAGCAACGATCGTCGTTCGGCTGGGTCGGCGACATTCGGCGCGTTAACCGGCACCCAGGTTTCGAGTTGGAAGTCGGGTCGATTTTGCTGCTCTTGAGCTTCGATCAAAGCGGCTTTCACGAACTCTTCGGCGGTTTGCAGAGTTCCTCGATCGGGAGGATCGTTCAGCAGAACCTGGCAAAGAGAGCGGAAATCCGGCGACGCGGTCATGGCTGAAGACCTGGCTTGGTGAACAGATGATCGTCGATGACCAGGGCGTCGAGGCCGGACGTGAGCAATACGCCGGCGGCGTCCTCCACGCTGTGCACGATGGGTTTGCCCATGACGTTGAAGCTGGTGTTGAGCAGGACCGGCACGCCGGTTCGTCGATGAAATTCGCCGAGCAGCGCATGAAAACGCGGATTCCAGTCTTGCTTGAGCGTTTGCAGCCGACCGGTGCCGTCGACGTGGACCACGGCGGGCACCCGGTCAAGTACGGTGGGCCTGAAGCGCAGGGTACGATCCATATAGGGGCTTTCCTGGTAGTTTTCGAAGAAATTCGGACCGTGCTCGTGCAGAACGACCGGCGCATAGGGACGGAAGCGTTCGCGGAATTTCACGTCTCGGTTGATGCGCTCGCCCATGTCCCGCGACCTGGGGTCGGCCAGAATGGAACGATTGCCCAGCGCGCGGGGGCCGAATTCGGCGCAGCCTTGAACCCAGCCCAAGATTTTTCCCTGGGCCAGAAGATCCGCGGCAGCGGTTATTACGGCTCCATCCGGCAAGTGTCGAACCGGAAGTTGTGCGTACTGAGCGAGACGTTCAATGGCGTCGCGCTTGATGCGGCTACCTAAATAGGGCGAAAGGCGGCGGGGTTCCGTCCGGCTTTCCGGATGGTCGTCGTGAAACGCCAGCAGGGCTGCGCCTAAGGCGGTTCCGTCATCGGCAGGTGCCGGCGGGACGTACAGCGATTGGAACGGCGTATGAGCCAACAGCTGACCGTTGCAGACCGAGTTGAGCGCGCATCCTCCCCCGAAAGCCAGATTATCGGACGAGGCGAGTTCGTGGAGATTGGCGATGAGCCGGTTGACGGTCTCGGTGAAGAAATGCTGGCCGGTATGGGCCAAATCCGCGACGGCCTCCGGTGCTTGATCCCTCAATCTCCGACGGGTTATCAGGCGGTTCAGGTACTCGAAGAATCGTTCGTAATCGGGAGCCAGGCGCAAACCCTCGATCCGCATCGTGCCGCGCAGCCAGCTCAAGACCTCCTCGTCGATCCGTCCGTAGGACGCGAGCCCCATGACTTTCCATTCCTCGCCGCCTATCCAATCGAAACCGCATAGCTCGGTGAGCTTCATATAGTAGAATCCCAAGCTGAGCGGGCCGCGTGCTTCGAAGAGAGGTTTCAGGCGTCCGTTGCGATAGGCGAAGAACGCCATGGAGCCTTCCTCGCCATAAGAATCGATTACCGCGCAGGCTGCCTGGTCGAAAGGACTCCCGTAACACGCCAGCGCGGCATGAGTCAGATGATGGTCGTAATGGCGGAAACGGACGGATGCGCCGGGAAAGTCGCGGCCCAATGTTCGCGCCAGGTTGAGCCCGATCCGCCGCATGGCGTGGTGCTGGCAAGCCAGCATGTGGTGGATCTGATACATTTCCAGCCACGTGGTAAGGCGGCGTCCTTTGCCGTTCAGGATGCCCCGGGGCGACAGCCAGCCGAGCATCTTCGCGAGTCTTTCGTAGATCGGCCGGGATCGGCGCCAGTTGCAAGCAATGACGAATTCATCGGCATCGCCGCAATGCTCGCTCAGAAGCTTAGGGATAAGGTATAGGTTGTCCGGCTCGCAATTCAGGGCGCGCTTGTATTGAAGGTGGCGTTCGGTAGCCTCCGCGAATAAGATCTCGCCCGCATGGTTCAGGATGGACAGCGCCGGATCGTGATAGGTCGCGCAGAGGCCAACATAATACGTTCGGGTGTCGTGTTTTTTCATCGCCGATTCCGAAAGCCTATGGACATTCTAACGAAAACTGCGGGGGTCGGGATTCCGAGAACGGTTCGTCTGCCGGATTTTCTACCGCCTTGGTGGTGCGGTTTCGGTCTCAGCCTGTTTATGCCGATCTGCATTTTCGCGTTTTTCGCAACCGGCCCCCATCCGGCGGTTCAGGCCTTGGCTTGGACATTGCCGATGGGCGCACTCTTTGCGGCCGATTGTTTCGGTCCTTCCGAGCGGCGGTCGGTGCCTGCCGACGCTCCGCGCTGGTTTTTCGACGGAATCCTGTATGCGCTAGTTCTATTGCAGATACTGAACGCCCTCGCTTTGGGACTCTTGGTCTCGCGGCTTAGATGGGCCGGCCCGCTGGAAGTTGCGAATAGCCTGGGCAATCTGTTGGCCGTCCGGATCATGGCCGGAGCCAATTTTTGCTGCGCGGCAATTTGTCCTGCCCACGAACTCATCCACAAACATCGCCGATGGCACCGGATGCTGGGACGATTTCTGTTTGCCACCGTGTTTTACGATCATTTTTCGATCGCGCACAAGCGGGCTCATCATGCCATGCTGGGCAGTGCGCTGGATCCGTCGACCGCTATTGCGGGCGAATGCTACGAGGACTTTTTTCGGCGCGTGGCGATTCAACAATGGCGGATTGCCTGGAATGCCGATCGAAGGGCTACTTTGACCGGAGCGGCCGTCGAAGCCGTTTGGCTCGCAGCATACGTCTGGCTGTTCGGGCTCTTGGCGGCTGCGGTGTTTCTGCGATGCGCCTATCTCGCCATACGGATCTTGGAATCCGTCAATTACTTCCAGCATTACGGTTTGACCCAAGCCTCCGGCCGGTCGCGTTTAGCAGCCTGGCGCAACGACTCCGCGGTCAGCCTGTTTCTGTTTCTGGGCCTCACGCGGCACGCCGACCATCATCGTCGCCCCGGGATACCTTATCCGGAACTGTGCGCACCGACCGAAGGACCCGCCATGCCTTACGGATATTGGGGCATGGCGGTGATGGTGCTGAGGCGTAACGAGAAATACCGGGCTTGGGTCGATTCGCAAGAAAACGTATAAGATGACCGAAAGGGAGCGCTCGCGATTGTTCGCCCCTACCAATGCGCCAGCAAATGGGCCAGGCCGCGGATGGTAATGGTCGGCTTCCACGACGGATGATCGATGTTCTCCAACTGTAGCTCCGGCAGCCTGCGGAGCAGGGCGTCAAGCGCCGTCTCGAGCTCGATGCGCGCGAGCCGGGCTCCCAGGCAGTAGTGCATGCCGCCCCCGAAGGACAGCGGTTTTTGCGGAAGTTCGGCGCGTTCGATCAGGAATCGCTCGGGTTCTTTGAACACGGCCGGATCGCGGTTGGCTGCACCGAGATTGATGTAGACCGTCTCTCCTTGCTTGATCGTTACCGCCCCGACGGCGACATCCTGCATGGCAACGCGAGCGGCGATATGAACGGAAGTCTCGTAACGAAGACACTCGTTCACGGCTTGCGGCAGCAATGACGGGTTTCCTCGAAGCAAATCCAACTGCTCGGGATGCCGAAATAGTGTCAATAGCGCATTGCCAATCATATTGGCCGTGGTTTCGTGCCCCGCCAGAAACAGTAGCGCCATATTGGCGATGATTTCATCCTCGCTCAACCGGTCTTCGCCTTCCTCGGCCTGAAGGAGCAAGGAAACCAGGTCATTGCCAGGATTTTTGCGACGTTCGCGGCAAATCTCGCGGAAATAGTGGTCGAATGCGTGCGAGGCCCGGTTGGCGGCGTCGATTTCATCGGCACCGATCGGACTCAATTCGAACACCTTGACCAGTGCTTGGGTGTCGGCGAGGAATCGGAGGCTGTCCTCGAGATGTATATCGAGAAGTGCGCAGATGACCCGGACTGGAAGCGGGTAAGCGAATGTCTTGACCAAATCGGCGCGGCGGCTATCGATAAAGCCGTCTATCAGGCGATGAGTTTCCCGCTGGGCCAGATAGCGCAGTTCGGGGGCCTGTTTCACGCCGAAAGCTTTGCTGACGAGCGTGCGCAGCCGAGTGTGCTCCGGAGGGTTCATCAGCAGCATGAACCGATTCACCATCTGAAAGGCCGGCTCCATGACGGCGTCCTTTCCGTAGCGGCAGGCGAGTCCCGCCAGAAAATCCTTGCCGAAGCGGGCGTCGCGGAGAATTCGGTTGGCATCCTGGTAGCGTGTCGCCAGCCAGATGCCGGGCATGAGCGGACAAATCGGTGCGTCACTGCGCAACTTGGCATAGAACGGATAAGGATCGGCAAAGAAGGCGGGGGAGTCGATATTGATGTTGAGCACGGCGGCCAATTCTGTCCAATAGGTTGTTGGAGACGGTCGAAGATACCCGATTCACGACGGATCCATAAACGGGAGATTTTTTCCGGCACAGTTCGCTCCTCGACCGGTTGCTTGCTACTTCGCCGTCACGCGGTGAAAATATCTTCTTTTAAGGATGTTCGAAATTTCCTTCCCTCATCAGGACCACACCTCGGCCGGAAGCAATAATCATGTCAGGACTTTTTGTCGATCCTCAGTTCTGGATCGGACTCGGCGAGATTATCGTCGTCAATATCATTCTCTCGGGCGACAACGCGGTGGTCATCGCTCTCGCCGCGCGTTCACTCCCGGAACAACAGCGCAATCTCGCCATAGTCTGGGGGTCGGTTGCCGCCATTTTGATGAGGGTTGTCCTCACCATAGTCGCAGTGGAAATGTTGCGGCTTCCTTATTTGAAGATCATCGGCAGCGTGCTGCTGTTCTGGATTGCCGTGCAGTTGCTATTGCCCGAGGGCGACGGCGGCGAGGGTGTCGACGGCCACGATAATCTTATCGCTGCGATCCGGACGATCTTGATTGCCGATCTGGTCATGAGCCTCGACAACGTTATCGCAGTTGCCGCGGCGGCGAAAGGCAACGTACTGCTCCTGATACTCGGTCTGGCGATCAGTATTCCCCTAGTGATTTTCGGCAGCACCGTCATTCTGCGCTTGATGGACCGATTCCCGGTAATCATTGTGCTCGGGGCCGCTTTGCTCGGTTTCGTATCGGGCGAAATGCTGGTCACCGATCCGGCGTGGCCTGGGCCGGAGGGCCATTGGCTGCATGACGTGATCCCCTTTGTCGGTGCCGTTCTGGTGGTCTTGGCCGGCAAGTGGTTGGCGCAGCGTAAAGCGACGACGGCACAGCACCGGGTAGTGGATCTCGCCGCCGAAGACGAGCAGCCGAAATCGGGCAAAACGGGCTGACGCCACCTATTCCAGGAGAATACGAATGTTAAGAGTATTGGTTCCGGTCGATGGCTCCGAAAATTCGATCCGCGCCGTCGATCACGTGCTCAAAAAGGCAGCCTGGTACAAGGAGCCGCTGGAGATCCATCTCCTTAACGTCCAGCATCCGCTGCACGGGGAGGTACGTATGTTCCTCGATGCCGAACAGATCCGCGCTTTTCATCATGACGAGGGAACCAAGGCCCTGGAGTCGGCTCGTAAGATCTTGGATGGAGCCGGGCTTCCCTACATCGTTCATATCGGTGTCGGCAATCCGGCCGAGGTGATCGTACAGTACGCCAAAGAGAAGGCGTGCGATCAGATCGTCATGAGCGCCCGCGGCCTTGGTTCGGTCGCGGCTCTGCTCATGGGGTCGGTAGCGACCAAGGTCATCCATCTGAGCGAAGTGCCGGTGTTGCTTGTGAAGTAACCCCGTAGATGCGTGATCGCTCCGCCGCGTCATAATATGGATTGTGCGCGGCATGAACGGGTGCGGGCGCTCGTGACGTTCTCGCCTATCCAGGTTTCAAAGTGACTTGACGATCAGCCCGTTAGACTACGGGGCGACGGGGCTTGCAACCGAACGCGTCGGATTGCAAACCCCGTTATTTCATTTTGTCGATATCGAGTACTATCCGGCCGCTACGTTAAAACCGGTATTCCACGCCACCGAAGAAAGCCCGTCCATCGCCCGGATAAAACTGCGCCGCATCGCGTCCGTCGGCATTGGCGATGACGCCAGTGGTTGCCGCATATTTTTCGTCGGTCAGGTTCTTCGCCTCGAAGTAGGCGGAAAATCCTTGTTTGGTCCTATAACCAGCGCGAAAACCCATGATAGCGTAGGCATCGGCGGACAGCGTATTGGCCAGGTCGACCGGAATTCGGGTCGCGGACCACTCCACGTTGGGACCCGCGTAGAAGCCGGACGGATGCTCATAGCGGAGTTCCGCTCGCAAGTAGTGTTCCGGAATGCCTGGCAGGCGGTTGTTGCCGTAGGTCGGGTCGTTGTCGAAGCGGAAATCGTTCCACATGTAAGCCTGACGCAGAACGATGTTTTCTATGGGGCGGACCTCGAAACCGAGTTCGATACCTTGGTGTATGGTCGTGGAGTCGGCGTTTCGGGTGATCGTCGCCGTTCCGCTCGGATCCGCCGGATCACGCAGCTGCAGCAATTCGTTCTCGATCCACGCATGGTAGTAGGACAGGTCCCAGTTGACCATGCCCTCCTGTCCGCGCGTCCCGATTTCTACGGTGCTGCCGCGTTGAGCCGAAAGCTGAAGCGGGGTATTGCCATATTGAAGGGTTAGTTCGCCGAATGACGGGGGCTCGAAGCTGCGGCTGAAATTCACATAAGCTTGGCTATTGGCCGTGAATTCCCAGCGCGCGCCGATTTTCGGGCTGACCCCGAAGAAATCCTGGTGGTCGCTTTGATCGCCATTGCTCAGGAAGCGATCGGTATATTCGCGTGAGGCATAGGACAGTTGAAGGCCGGTAACCAGGGCCAATTGATGCAAGATATAGTGTTGGTTTTCGCCGTAGAGATCGATGTTGATGGCGTCTTGCGTACTCTTGGCCCTTCTGGCGCCGCGGTGGCCGCCGACGTTGACGAAACGGTCGTCCTGGGTTCGGCCGCCGGTCGGATATAGACCCAGGATGAAAATATTCTTGCGGCCGAACAAATCGTTTTCATTGGTATAACGAATGTTCATGCCGTAATCGTCGGAAACCTGGTCAAGAACCTGAAAAATAGGGTGATAAAGATCCTTGTAAGACCAGAAGCTGCTGATGTCGATGCGCTGCTTGTCGTCCCATCGCCAGGTAGTGGTATTGCCGAGCCGCATCAGCCTGAAGTCGCGCTTCTGCTGGCCTCTGAGGCTGCTTGGATTGGCCTGGGTCGGATCGTCTTCCAGTTGCGCTTTGGTTAAGCTTCCTGGTAGGTTCGATTGGGTGTTGACATAAGTGACGTAGAAGCGCGTTTCCAGGTTCTCATTGAAGCGATAGCCGAAATTGCTGAAGATGCGCTCGTTCTCCTGCTCGCTCCAGTTGCGAAAACCGTTGGTAGAAAAGAAGGTTCCGGAGATATAGTAATCAGCATCGCCGATCACTTGCCCTGAGCTCACCTGGGCACGGTAAGTGTCGAAGCTGCCGGATTCGAAGCGTAGCTGTAGAGGCGACGCGGTGTATCCGGCCCGGCTCACGAAGTTGATCGCTCCGCCAAGGGTGGTAGAGCCGTACATGAGTGCGTTAGCGCCGCGGTAAACTTCCACGTATTCGGCAGCCAGAGGCTCTACTGCCTGCATGTCGAAGCCTCCGTCGGCGAGGTTTAGCGGAACTCCGTCCTGAAGGAGTTTGATGCCGCGGCCGTGAAAGGTGCGTTGAATGCCGGAGCCTCGGATCGAGACCCGCGATTCCTCGGCACCGAATCGCGGTTGCACGTACACGCCGGGAGAGTAGTCGAGAACATCCTTGAGATTGGCGGCACGGCCCTTCTGATAGCTTTCCGCATCGATAATATCGACGCCTCCGGGAACCCGGTTAATCTGCTCGCGCGCGGTTTCGATATTAGGTACGGTGAGAGCTTGAGGTGCCGTATCGGCTTCGCCGGTAATCGTTAAAGTTGGTAACTGAGTGG
Source organism: Methylocaldum sp. GT1TLB (assembly GCF_051027445.1). Classification (NCBI taxonomy): domain Bacteria; kingdom Pseudomonadati; phylum Pseudomonadota; class Gammaproteobacteria; order Methylococcales; family Methylococcaceae; genus Methylocaldum; species Methylocaldum sp. GT1TLB. The sequence goes on along the minus strand of NZ_CP194898.1, from coordinate 1,887,179 downwards.
GCTTGGTGTCATGATCGGCCCATGCTTTTCCCCCGATGGTTGCTCCGCTGCATAAGAGTGCGAGAGTCATCTTTAAATAGTGATTGCTCATCATTTTCGGACTTGTTGTTTTAGTTTTTTGAGACGGCTGTTAGCGTAAGCACTATTTGAGCCAGTCCGTCTTCAGGCCGAGAACTGGAGGATAGTTTGTCGGAAAGGTCGATCGGGGTGTGTGAAATCACGCATTCCTGGTCGGCGAAGTGAGGCAAATGACATGCTTGGGGTGGCGCGATAAGGGTTGGAAGTGCTCTGGCAATTTCTTGTTTTTTGCGCCCATGGCTGTCGTTGATGGAGATTGCAGGCCGATGTCGGTGACATTATTAACCCGGCCTATAAATATAGGCCGGGTTAATCCGGGGCAGGGATGCCCCGGCGCGGCGGCAAGCCGCGTGAGCCCAGGCCGGGCGTGTACCGGCTTGGGCGGCGGCCCGAAATACCAGGAGGGTATTAACGGGCCTGATTAATAATTGGTCAGCCAAAAAATTTCTTGCAGTACCCGCTTTGGGGTAGGGCATTTGCCGCATCGAGGTTTTGATGATGGGTGCGGCGGCGCTGCATCGGTGTAATGAATTTCTCACGCCGGTATTCGCGTGCGGTGCCGATGGTTGCGAGAGCTCGGGCAGTTCTCGGCAGAAAAATTGCAGAATGAACCTTCTCGAATATGCGCAGTCGAAAAGTCAGTGAAGAGGGAGGTAGATGTAGGCTTCTACGATTGTCCTTGCCCGTTTGAAGCATTTACACCGGGCGATATCCTGATAGTATTTGTAAACTATTTCAAAAAAATGGTCGGATTTATCCGACGAGGAAGTTAGACCGTGAATGACATGTTGAAGAACATAATTCTGTGGGTAGTCATCGCCGTCGTTTTGATGTCGGTTTTCAATAATTTTGGCTCCCGAAAGTCGGTCGATTCGACTATGTCGTATTCGCAGTTCATCTCGGCGGTGAACGAGGGGCAGATTAAGCAGGTGACTATCGACGGGCAAATGATCCGGGGCATGCTCGGGACCGGCGAGAAGTTCACTACTTACAGTCCTGGCGACGACCACTTGGTTGACGACCTGCTGAAGAACCATGTCGAGATCAAGGCTCAGCCGCCAGAATCTCAATCATTATTGATGCAGATCTTTATTTCGTGGTTCCCGATGTTGCTGCTGATTGCTGTGTGGATTTTCTTCATGCGGCAAATGCAAGGCGGTACCGGAGGAAGGGGGGCCATGTCCTTCGGTAAGAGCCGAGCTCGGCTGATCGAAGAAGATCAAGTCAAGGTGACGTTTGCCGACGTAGCGGGCGTTGAAGAGGCCAAGGAAGACGTTCAGGAGATGGTCGATTTCCTCAAGGATCCGAGCAAGTTTCAGAAGCTGGGCGGCAAGATTCCGCGCGGGGCTCTGATGGTCGGTCCGCCAGGGACCGGTAAGACTTTGCTGGCCCGAGCGATCGCCGGAGAGGCTAAGGTTCCGTTCTTTTCCATCTCGGGCTCGGATTTTGTCGAGATGTTTGTGGGCGTGGGTGCGTCCCGCGTGCGCGATATGTTCGAGACGGCGAAGAAAAATGCGCCGTGCATCATCTTCATTGACGAGATCGATGCGGTAGGCCGCCATCGTGGTGCCGGTTTAGGCGGTGGCCACGACGAGCGCGAGCAGACGCTCAATCAGTTGCTCGTCGAAATGGACGGTTTCGAAGGAAACGAAGGTATTATCGTCATCGCGGCAACCAACCGCCCCGATGTTCTGGATCCGGCGCTCTTGCGTCCTGGGCGCTTTGACCGTCAGATCGTCGTTGGACTACCTGACGTTCGTGGTCGCGAGCAAATCTTGAAGGTGCACATGAAGCGAGTGCCGATTGCCGACAACGTGGAAGTCGAATATCTGGCACGCGGCACCCCTGGATTTTCCGGCGCTGATTTGGCCAACTTGGTCAACGAGGCGGCTTTGTTCGCCGCCCGCAAGAATAAGCGCAGCGTCGACATGGAGGACTTCGAGAAAGCCAAGGATAAGATTCTTATGGGCGTAGAGCGCAAATCCATGGTAATGACCGACGAGGAGAAGCAGCTCACCGCTTATCACGAGGCAGGTCATGCGATTGTGGGACGGCTGGTTCCGGAACACGATCCGGTGTACAAGGTCAGCATCATGCCGCGCGGCCGGGCGCTGGGAATTACTATGTTTTTGCCGGAGCGTGACCAGTACAGTGCGAGCAAGCAGAAACTGGAAAGCCAGATTTCGAGTTTGTTCGGAGGACGTATAGCGGAAGAGCTCATTTTCGGCAAAGAAAAAGTGACGACCGGCGCTCAGAACGATATCGAGCGGGCTACCAATCTCGCGCGCAGCATGGTTACCCGATGGGGGCTCTCGGAACGTTTAGGGCCGTTGGCGTATAGCGAAGAAGAAGGCGAAGTATTCTTGGGACGCTCCGTCACCAAGCATAAAATGGTCTCCGAGGAGACGGCGCATCTGATCGATGAGGAAATTCGCTCGGTAATCGATCGCAACTATGAGCGTTCGGAGCGCTTGTTGCGAGAAAACATGGAAAAATTACATCTGATGGCTGAAGCCTTGATCAAGTACGAGACAATCGATCGTTTCCAAATCGACGACATTATGGAAGGCAAGGTTCCGCGTCCGCCGCAAAGCTGGGGCGAGGCGCCTCCGAGCGGTGGTGCTGCGGCGGGTTTGGGTGCTAAAGAGACTCCCAAGGCAAAAGGAGCTGGAGGCATCGGTAAAGCAGCGGAACAGCACTGATTCTGTTTGGTAGGCTTATTGAGACCCCCGGCACCGTGCTAGGTGCGGGGGGTTTTGTTTTTGTATGGATCGCCTACACTAGCTGACGACCTTTTACGTTCAGTTGTCGGATAGAACTTGTCCGTTGGAATGGAGGGCAGTCGCTATGAAACTAAGGACATAGACGGCGCGGATAATTGCGTAATTTCCATGCTTCTTGAAAGCGGAAGGTATTAGTGTGTCCAAAAGGTGTCGACGGATCGGCTACTGCATAGAGCGTAAAATCAAAAATAATTGAATCTTTAGATTTGAAGGACGGCGAATGAAAAAATCGTACTTTGGTACAGACGGAATTCGCGGCAAAGTAGGGGAATATCCTATTACACCGGACTTTATGCTGAAGTTGGGTTGGGCGGCAGGCCGCGTGTTTTCGCTGGATCGCTACCCTTCCAATGTTCTGATCGGAAAGGACACCAGAATTTCCGGCTACATGTTCGAATCTGCTCTCGAGGCGGGGCTTGCGGCGGCGGGGATTAATACTCAGTTGCTCGGTCCCATGCCAACCCCGGCAATCGCTTATCTTACGCGGACGTTTCGAGCCCAGGCCGGGATAGTCATCAGCGCCTCGCACAATCCGCATTACGATAATGGGATTAAGTTTTTTGGGCCCGATGGCATGAAGCTTCCGGACGAGGTCGAGCTCCAGATTGAGGAGCAATTGGACAAACCCATGACGACGGTGGAGTCTTCAAGGATAGGCAAAGCGTCTCGCATCAGTGATGCGGTCGGGCGTTATATCGAATTTTGCAAAAGCACTATTCCGTCCCGCATCGAATTTACTGGATTCAAAATTGTTGTCGATTGCGCCCATGGCTCGACATATCACATCGCGCCCCATGTATTCGAGGAAGTTGGTGCGACGGTTGTCGCTATTGGCATTCAGCCCAATGGCTTGAATATAAACGACGGCGTCGGAGCTACCAAACCCGAGCGACTTAGCCGTGCGGTATTGGAAGAGCAGGCGGATTTTGGGATCGCCTTGGATGGCGACGGCGATCGGCTGATCATGGTCGATCATAAAGGGGAGATCGTCGATGGCGATGAACTCGTTTACATCATCGCTAAGTCCCGTATGGAGTGCGGTGGGTTAAGAGGGCCGATAGTCGGTACTCTGATGAGTAACTTAGGGTTAGAGCATGCGCTGGATGCGTTGGGGTTAGAGTTTAAGCGCGCTGCGGTAGGAGATCGTTACGTGATGGAAATGATGCTTCAGCATGACAGCGTGCTCGGTGGTGAAAGTTCAGGTCATATCATATGCCGGGACCGGATTACGACCGGCGATGGTATTGTTTCTGCTTTGCAGGTTATGGCAGCGATGCACGAGGCGGGCAAATCGCTTAACGAATTGAAGAGCGACATGGTCAAATACCCTCAGTGTTTGGTGAACGTGAAGGTGCGGGACAAAGTCAATTTGGATGAAATCGAGCCGGTTCAGAAGTTGAAAAATGAAATTCAGCGTGAACTTGGCAGCAAGGGGCGTATTTTGCTCAGACCGTCGGGAACCGAACCGCTAATTAGGATTATGGTTGAAGGGCAAGACGCTCATGTTGTTCGTGCTACGGCCGACCGTCTCGCAAATGCCGTCTCTTCGGCGCTGACCTAGAGATGTGTTCGTGGCGGTTATTAGATGCGCGATGATTTCATTAGCAAAAATTGAGTCGAGGTAGTCAGTCGATGCGTATCTTGCACGCGATGATTCGGGTTGGAGACTTAGAACGGTCGATTCGCTTTTACACTGAAATTCTCGGAATGAAACTATTGAGAAAGGAGGATTTTCCTGATGGAAAATTCACTCTGGCATTCGTAGGGTTCGGTGACGAACGCCACGATTCGGTGATTGAATTGACTTACAACTGGGGTGTTCATGGCTATAACTTGGGCGATGCCTTTGGGCATATCGCGATCGAAGTCGAGGACATCTACGACGCTGTCGAGCGTATAAGACGCGCTGGCGGCGAAATTTTACGCGAAGCCGGCCCCATGAAGTACGGCACCACGGTCATTGCCTTCGTGGCGGATCCGGATGGTTACAAAATTGAATTAATCGGAAAAGAATAAAGGGCTGTTGCGCTTATTTTTCATATATTAATGGCGGCTACAGTCAGGTATTGTGCCTGGCGAAAAAATGAGAGATTTGTTTTAATACTGGCTGAGCGTCGGTCTTATAACAATAAGGAGAAAGAGGATGTCAAAAGGGCAAAATTTACAAGATCCGTTCCTAAATGCGCTTAGAAAAGAACATGTTCCGGTTTCGATCTATCTCGTAAACGGGATCAAGTTACAAGGTAAAGTGGATTCTTTCGATCAGTACGTGATCATACTCAAGAACACTGTAAGCCAAATGGTTTACAAGCATGCCATTTCCACGATTGTCCCTGCGCGTCAGGTCCGTCTACCCCATGCGGCGGAAGGATTGGAAGACGAGGGTTAATCGACAGTTCGGTTCAAGCCGTAAGATGGTGATGTCGAAGTTGGTCTGGGAGAAGAGTTTACTTGTTTGAGAGGCCGAAGTCCGGCGAGCGTGCCGTGCTTGTTCATTTGGCCGCTCAGGACGAGACCGAAGCTCTTGTAGAACTTCAGGAACTCGCCTCATCAGCCGGGGCGGAGCCTGTAGCTACGGTGACAGGCAGGAGACACACGCCCGATCCTCGTTATTACATCGGAAAAGGGAAACTTGACGAGTTGGCCCGGATTGTCCGGGAGGACGAAGCAGAGCTGGTTCTTTTCAACCATCCTTTAACGCCCAGCCAAGAGCGTAATTTAGAGAGAGAGCTTTCGGTCAGGGTTGTCGATCGCACCGGATTGATTCTCGATATCTTCGCTCAGCGGGCCCAATCCTTCGAAGGCAAACTCCAGGTTGAATTAGCACAGTTGCGGCACTTATCTACTCGTTTGGTGCGCGGCTGGACTCACTTGGAACGTCAAAAAGGGGGTATCGGCCTCCGTGGTCCTGGGGAGACACAGCTTGAGACGGACAAGCGTTTAATTGCTGATCGAATACGGCTGATTCAAAAACGGCTGGAGAAAGTCGAGCGGCAACGCAATCAGGGACGCTCCGCTAGACGGCGGGCGGAGTTGCCGGTTGTCAGTTTGGTGGGATATACAAATGCCGGCAAATCGACTCTCTTCAACGCGTTGACGGGGGCTGGCGTTTATGCGGCAAATCAGTTATTTGCTACGCTCGATCCCACCTTGCGACGCTTGCAGTTAACGCCGAGTTTGACGGTAATTCTAGCTGACACGGTCGGATTTATCCGGCATTTGCCACACGAGCTGGTTGCAGCATTCCGTTCGACTTTGAAGGAAGCGGCGGACGCAGATTTATTGCTTCACGTTATTGATGCGAGTGATGAGCGGTCTGACGAAACCATATCGGAAGTCAATCGGGTTCTGAGCGAAATCGGAGCTGATCGAGTAAGACAGATTCAGGTCTTTAACAAGATCGATCGGGTTGCGGATATTGAGCCGCACGCTGAGAGAAACGCGAGCGGAGATGTCGCAAAAGTATGGTTGTCCGCCAAGACAGGTGCTGGTCTGCCTTTGCTTCACGACGTTTTAGAGGTTCTTTTTCGTCGCGAAGTGATTCACCGCAGAATTCACTTGGGTCCGGAAAACGCCGGATTGAGGGCACGGTTATATAACGCAGCGCAGATCTTGAGAGAAGAATCGGACGGAACCGGAGGGTGGGATTTGGAAGTCGAGCTTCTCAAGCGGGATGTGAAGTTATTGCATGAGCTCGACGAGCTGCAGGATTCAATTAGTGCTTAATCATCTCGATCTGGTAACAATAATGCCGGGGCATAGCATGCTTCTACCGTGAAGCACTGGGCCAGTGGAGAGCGTTCCGGCTTCCTCTCAAATGCTCGTTTTTGTATATCCAACCATTTTCCTAGATAATTCTAATATTCATGCCGCAGTAGCGGCTTTGTTATAGCTCTAGAAGAGCATCAAGTTCTGTACTATAGGAGTCATCCAATGTCCTGGAACGAACCGGGCGGTAATAAAAAAGATCCGTGGAGCGGGCGTGATCAGCAGGAGACGCCTCCGGACTTGGAAGAAGTCATGCGCGGATTACACGAAAGGATAGGGAGGTTTTTCGGTGGCGGTGAAAATGCGCCCATGAGGACGATCGGTTTATTTCTCCTGATTGCCTTGGCTGTATGGGGGCTAACCGGTATTTATCTCGTAGACGAAGGGAGTCGCGGCGTCGTTACGCGTTTCGGCAAATACGCTGATACCACCATGCCTGGGCTGCATTGGCACATGCCTGCGCCAATAGAGCACGTTCAGGTGGTCAATATGGAGCAGCAACGTTTTCTGGAAGTAGGGTATCGCTCCGGCGGGCGTCAGCAATCTTTGGGTTCCGTGCCCAGGGAAGCCCTTATGCTCACGCAGGACGAAAATATTATCGATATCCGATTAGCGGTTCAGTATCAGATCAAGGATGCGAAAGATTATCTTTTTAATGTTGCTGATCCGGACGAAACCTTGAAGCAGGTTATTGAAAGCGCCGAACGTGCGGTTATCGGGAAGAGTACGATGGATTTCGTGTTGACGGAGGGACGGGGCAAGGTTGCCGACGAGATCAAGAACGAAATTCAACAAACGCTGGATCAATATCAAACCGGAATCAGAGTGAGCAATGTGAGCTTGGTGGATGCTCAGGCTCCGGAAGAAGTCCAGGCAGCATTCATGGACGCGATCAAGGCAAGGGAAGATGAGCAGCGCCTGAAAAATGAAGCGGAAGCTTATGCGAATGAAGTCGTGCCAAGAGCAAGGGGTGCCGCGGCACGTGTCTTGGAAGAATCGGAAGCGTATAAACAGCGCGTAATTGCCAGAGCAGAAGGTGACACGAGTAGGTTCAAACAGTTGCTGGCGGAGTACGACAAGGCTCCGGAGGTTACGCGAGAGCGCCTCTATCTCGATACGATGGAGGAAGTGCTTGGACGCACGGGTACGTTATTGATCGATGTCAAGAACAGCAATAATTTGTTGTATCTGCCTATAGATAAACTTCAAAAAGCTGCGTCGCCCCTGATGCCGCCCAGAGATGCCGACAATGCCACGATTACTACTCCGGAAGTATCGGACAGCGGGGCCCCTAGAACTATCCGATCAACCACTCGAGGTCGTGAAGGAAGGGGACAATAATGATTAGTAAAAATACCCTAATTCTTGCGTTTGTTTTTATTTTGCTGGTAATTACTGCTACCTCCATATTTACTGTATCGGAGACGGAAAGAGCCTTATTGCTGGAGTTTAAGAAAATCGTTCGAACAGACTTCGAGCCGGGGTTGCATTTCAAGCTTCCATATCAAGAGGTGAAGAAATACGATGACCGAATCCTCACATTGGAGTCCAAGCCCGAGCGGTTTCTCACCTCTGAAAAGAAAAACGTAATCGTTACTTGGTTCGTGAAATGGCGGATCGAAGACGCGACGAAATTCTATAAGGCAGTCGGTGGGGATAAGGCAGCGGCAAATATTCGTCTCGATCAGATAACGAAAGACGCATTGCGGAACGAATTCAGCAAGCGAACTATCCGCGAGGTGGTTTCCTTAGAGCGTGGCCAGATCCGCGATCTACTGATTAAGACGGTGAACCCTGTAGTAGATGATTTGGGAGTCGAGGTTATCGATATTCGTGTGAAAGGAATCGATTTGCCGGATGAGGTAAGTTCATCGGTCTACCGACGGATGGAAGCCGAACGCGCCCGGGTTGCGAGAGATTTCCGTTCGCGTGGTGCGGAGGCAGCCGAACGTATTCGTGCGGAAGCAGACCGTCAGCGGGAGGTGATACTTGCTGATGCCTATAGAGACTCGGAGATCAGGCGTGGTGAGGGCGATGCCACGGCATCGGAGATTTATGCTCAGGCATATAGCAGAAATCCAGAGTTCTTCGAGTTTTATCGAAGCTTGTATGCTTACAGGCAAGTGTTCAAGGACGAGAACGATATGATCGTGTTGGAGCCTGATTCGAAATTCTTCCAGTACTTCAAAAAGCCAAAGTAACCGGACTGTTGCTCCCGCATATTTTCTATTGCCCCTTTGTCCAGTCGACAGGGACAAAGGGGCGGACCGTTTGCCGTTGGCAAAGGATTCTCACACACTGCTAGGGTCAATATGAGCCTCGCGGTAACATAACTGTCGCCTAATCCATCCAGATTTTTTTCCGTTTGCTGAGCTCACCGAATTCGATGCTAACCGAAGATAATTGGCTGTTGCCAGAAGGTATTGATGAGGTCTTTCCGGAAGAAGCCGAGCGTTTGGAGCAGCTACGTCGAAAGATCATCGATCTGTTCGCCAGCTGGGGCTATCGGCTGGTGATGCCGCCGCTGATTGAATTCATTGAATCGCTTTTGACTGGATCGGGCAACGATCTTGATTTGCAGACATTCAAGATCATCGATCAGATCAGTGGTCGATTAATGGGGATACGTGCTGATATGACGCCTCAGGTTGCGCGTATCGATGCGCGCAACCTTGGCACCGATACGCCGACACGGCTCTGTTACATGGGAACGGTGCTGCACACGCAGTCGGATCATCTCGAAAAGTCCCGGAGCCCATTGCAGGTTGGGGCCGAATTGTACGGACATGCGGGTAATGCCAGCGACATGGAGGTTATCTGCTTGATGTTGGAGATGCTTGCCATTGCAGGTATTGAAAACGTACATCTGGATCTGGGACATGTAGGCATCTATCGGGAGTTGGCACGTCAGGCCGGTTTGAATGCGCAGCAGGAGGCGGAGCTGTTTGAAATTCTTCAGCGGAAAGACTATCCGGAATTGGTAACTTTATTACATTCGCTGACGGTTAGCGATTCTTCCACCGAGATGTTGGAAGCGCTGATCGATCTAAATGGACATGAGGGTGTCATAGAGAAAGCTAGAAAGCGATTGGCAACCGCCAATGAGTCGGTACATCGCGCTTTGATGGATTTGGAATCCATTTCGAAGAGTTTGGCAAGCTTGTTCCCGGCCTTACGAATCAATTTCGACCTTGCGGAATTGCGTGGTTATCACTACAAAACGGGTGTCGTATTTGCCGCTTTTGTGCCGGGTTACGGCAGAGAAATTGCACGTGGCGGCCGTTACGATGAGATCGGAAAAATTTTCGGGCGCGCTCGTCCGGCGACGGGTTTTAGCGCCGATTTGAAGGTTCTGGCGCGATTGGCCAACGGAAAAGACGATGATGCGCCTAGTTTGCGCATTTTTGCGCCCGCCGTAGACGATCCCGATTTGCACGAAATAGTGCGTAATTTGCGCGGCGCCGGGCAAACGGTCATTCAGGAGTTGTATGGACAAACTGGCGAGGCTCGCGAGATGGCATGTTCACACTACCTTCAAAAGCGGGGGCTAACTTGGGAAGTCTTTCCCGTTAGCGATTGAGCCCAAAATTACCTCGAAAAATGAAACGCTAATCTGGAATCAAGAATGGGTAAAAACGTCATAGTCATCGGCACCCAGTGGGGCGATGAAGGTAAAGGTAAACTTGTCGATTTGCTGACGGAGCGTGCAGATGCAGTCGTCCGTTTCCAGGGTGGTCACAACGCAGGGCATACCTTGGTAATCGACGGCCAAAAGACGGTATTGCATTTGATACCTTCCGGCGTTTTGCGGGAATCGGTGAAATGCTTGATAGGCAATGGCGTGGTGTTATCGCCCCGCGCTTTGTTGGAAGAGATTGCGCTGCTGGAGAAAGCCGGTATTCCGGTTCGGGATAGGCTTACAATCAGCGAAGCCTGTGCCTTGATATTACCCATTCACGTCGCGTTAGATGTAGCGCGTGAAAAATCTCGTGGCGATAAGGCTATCGGTACGACAGGGAGAGGTATCGGTCCCGCTTATGAAGATAAAGTGTCGCGGCGAGGGTTACGCGCCGGCGATCTTATGTATCCCGCCGTGTTTGCCGAAAGGTTACGCGAACTCCTGGATTATCATAATTTCGTACTCAGCGGGTATTACCGGCAGTCTCCGCTCGATTATCAGCAAGTGCTGGACGAAACGATGGCATTGGGTGAGCAGATTAAACCCATGCTGGGAGATGTGGCGGGTATGCTGCATGCTTATCGTGATGAGGATAGAAATGTCCTCTTCGAAGGCGCTCAAGGCGCGATGCTGGATATCGATCATGGCACTTATCCTTATGTGACCTCGTCTAATACTACGGCGGGCGGCGCAGCATCCGGTAGCGGAATGGGCCTGCTGGATTTCGATTATGTATTGGGTATCACCAAAGCCTATTCGACACGCGTTGGAAACGGACCTTTTCCGACGGAACTGTCGAATGAGATTGGCAAGCATTTATCCGCGAAAGGCGCGGAATTCGGTGCTACTACTGGACGAGCGCGTCGCTGTGGCTGGTTCGATGCCATCTTGATGAAGCGTTCGGCGAAACTCAACAGTCTGAGCGGGTTGTGCCTGACGAAATTGGATGTTCTGGATGGGCTGGAAAAGATCGGAATTTGTACGGCTTATCGATATAAAGGAGAGGAGATTCGTACGGTACCAATCGGCGCCGATAGTTATGCTCAGTGCGAGCCCGTTATCGAGGAGCTTTCAGGGTGGCAAGAATCTACTGCCGGCATTACCTCGTATGAGAACCTTCCGGCAAATGCGAGAGCCTATATTGACCGGATTTCAGAATTGGTCGGTGTGCCAGTGGATATTCTCTCGACCGGTCCTGATCGCAGCGAGACGATAATTCTGAAGAATCCCTTCGATTGAGGGACAACTAAGGATGGTGCCGAGGAGAGGACTTGAACCTCCACGGGTCTCCCCACATGAACCTGAATCATGCGTGTCTACCAATTTCACCACCTCGGCAAGAGGCGAGTCGAGCGACTCAATTGAGTCGCGAATTTTGTTACTTATCGGTTAAATTGTCAATACCGAAAGTTTTGAAGGGAATCATCGATCTTCGAAGAGGTTGTCGGACCGAGGGCTGTCCGAATAGCAAAACTAAACATATAGAAAATAGGAAAATTATCGATGACCAAGTCCGCCCCTACGATCGCTAGAGGGTTTAAGCTCGAGGATCCCTTCGCCGAGCGGGAGGCAGGAAAGTATGAGCGTCCCATTCCCAGCCGGGAGTTGATCCTCGAGGTGATGAAAGAGCAAGGGATTCCTTTAAGAGTCGAGGACGTTGCCGGCGTATTGGGCGTACAAGAGGATGAGGACGTTGAATCGCTCCGTCGCCGCCTCAATGCCATGGAGCGGGATGGGCAGATACTGAGAAACCGCCGCAATTATTACTGCATCGTAAACCACAAAGATCTCATCGTTGGGCGGGTCATCGGCCATCCCGATGGGTTCGGCTTTCTTCGGCCCGACGAGGGCGGCGATGATCTTTTTCTCTCGCCCAAGGAAATGCGTTCGCTCATGCACGATGATCGCATCGTGGTGTGCATACGCGGCGTCGACCGCCGCGGGCGGCGAGAGGCCGGGGTTGTGGAGGTGTTGGAGCGGAATACGCACAATATCGTGGGTCGGTTGTACCTGGAGCAGGGAATCTCATTCGTCGTCCCAGACAATAAGCACATCGCTCACGACGTTCTTATTCCTGAGGAGCATAGAAATGGAGCGCTCCCAGGTCAGATCGTGGTCGCCGAGATCATCGAGCAACCTACCCGCCAGCGTGACCCCATCGGTCGAATCAGGGAGGTTCTGGGGGATCACATGGCCCCCGGTATGGAGATCGAGGTGGCGATTCGCAGCTTCGATCTGCCGGCCGAGTGGCCGGAAGCCGTGTTGAACGACGTTGCGGGGCTAAGTACGGAAGTCGCGGAAGATGATAAAGCCGGTCGCGTTGATTTGCGGCGGCTGCCGCTCGTAACCATAGACGGGGAGGACGCCCGCGATTTCGACGATGCCGTGTACTGCGAAAGAACGCCGAAAGGATGGAAACTTTATGTCGCTATCGCCGATGTTTCCCATTATGTCCGGCCGGGAACGGCTCTCGACGACGAAGCAAAAATCCGTGGCAACTCGGTGTATTTTCCCGATCGAGTCATTCCCATGCTGCCGGAGGTGCTCTCAAACGGTTTGTGCTCGCTCAACCCCGAGCAAGACAGGCTGTGCATGGTCTGCGAAATTTACATAAACACCGATGGCGCCATCGTCCGTTCACGTTTCTACTCGGGGCTGATGTACTCCCATGCGAGGCTCACTTACACGGAAGTCGCCCGCATGATTGTCGACGGCGATAAGATACTGAGGAAGAAGTATCGCGCTCTCGTGCCTCACCTGGAGGAGTTGCATTCGCTCTACAAAGTGCTGCGGCGGGCAAGGGAGGCACGGGGGGCGATGGATTTCGACACCCAGGAATCCTACATCGTATTCGGAGAGGGCAAGAAAATCGCGCAAATCGTGCCGCGCGAGCGCAACGACGCCCATCGCCTGATCGAGGAATGCATGATTACCGCGAATATTGCCGCGGCGCGATATCTGACCCGTCAAAAACTCCCCCATGTGGTTCGAATTCATGAGGGTCCCACCGCCGAACGATTGGCCGATCTGCGTGCCTTTCTCGGAAAAGTCGGTCTGAACCTCGGTGGCGGCGATAATCCTGGACCTAAGGATTATTTCGAAGTGTTGGACAATATCACCGGCAGGGCCGACGAGCACCTGATCCAAACTGTACTGTTACGCTCGCTGGCTCAGGCCGTTTATAGCCCGGAGAAAAAAGGCCATTTCGGGTTGGGCCTGGATGCCTATACCCATTTTACGTCGCCCATCCGGCGCTATCCGGACCTGCTGGTACACCGGGCTATTCGCCACTCGCTCGAAAAGAAAAAGATAGAAGAATTCTACTATTCCCATAACGACATGGTACTGATGGGCGAGCATTGCTCGTACACCGAGCGGCGCGCCGACGAGGCGACTCGCGACGTCGTCGCCTGGCTTAAATGCGAGTACATGCTCGATAAGCTGGGAGAGGAGTTCGAAGGCGTCATTTCCGCCGTTACGCCATTCGGTTTTTTTGTGGAGCTAAAAGACATCTTCGTGGAAGGATTGGTCCACGTTTCGACTTTGGACAAAGACTACTTTCACTACGATCCGATCGGTTATCGGTTGGAAGGGCAGCGGAGCGGTGTGACTTATAGGCTTGGCGACAGCGTTCGTGTGATTGTGGCTCGCGTGGATCTGGATGAACGCAAGATCGACCTCGAATTGGTGAAACGCTCCGAGTCTTCGTCGCGCCGGACACGGAAGAAAAGACGCCGGTCATGAAGAATCGGCGTCGCATCGCGGGTCTTCATGCGGCGGAAGCTGCTCTCGAAAACGCCCCGGACAAAATCATCAGCGTTTGGATAGACCATCGGCGGGAAGATGGTCGCATTGCCGCCATCGAACGGAAATTGGCTTCCCTTGGAATTTCGGTTCAGCCGGCCGGACGAAATCAACTTGACTCGTTAGCCGAAAGCCGAAGCCATCAAGGCATCGTTCTCGAGCTGAAGCTGGCCGCCGAACTCGGAGAGTCGGAGCTTCAGGATGCGCTGGCGAATCTTTCGCGGCAGCCTTTTTTTCTCGTTCTGGATCATGTGCAGGATCCGCACAACCTCGGAGCCTGTTTGCGTACCGCGGACGCCGCTGGAGTACAGGGGGTCATTATCACGAAAGATCAGTCTGTGGGGTTGACGCCGACCGTGGCCAAGGTCGCCTCCGGCGCTGCTGAAACGGTGCCGATTTACCGCGTAACCAATTTGAATCGAGTCCTGGGCTGGTTAAAGGAGGCGGGGCTGTGGATCGTAGGGGCTGCGGGCGAGGCCGAGCGATCGCTATACGAGATCGACCTGGCCATTCCATTGGTCTTGGCGATCGGAGCCGAAGGAAAGGGTCTACGTCGCTTGACGCGCGAGTCCTGTGACTTTTTAGTCAAAATTCCAATGTTCGGCCAAATCGAAAGCCTCAACCTATCGGTTGCGACAGGCGTACTGCTTTTTGAAGCCGTACGGCAGCGAGCACAGGCAAAGAGGACTTAACGATTCGAGTCCTTCTGACCAACCTCGATCGTCAGGCTGGGCGTCGAGGGCTTGAATCCTTGTCCGGTCATTTCGACGTTGGCATAAATCAGCGGAGCCAACACCAATACCGCCAAGCCCAGAAGTTTTGCGCCTCTTTTCGCCGCATGCCGCGGTTCCAAGTGCATCCAACACCAGAGGTAGATTTCGAGTACCATAGTCGGACCTTTACGGGTGTTAGTCTTGACAAATTCAGGCTAATGTGACTATGACCATCTTGCAACCGAGAATAGCCGCTCGACGATGCGGCAAAAACGCGCACCTTAATTGCCTTAAAACGCGTTGCAAATGGTATGCCTCTTTAGGACTTATCACCAAGTCTCGGTGCGCACGCGCGAATTCTTTGTTTGTCGGCTGGACCATCTTAAAATGCATGGACGTTTAGCCGCACCGGCCCGGCCCGACAACACCCGCGAGTCGGGGGTTCTTTGACAATCGCCTGATTTCAATAATCCAAATGCCTTCATCTTCTGCACCCATAATGTCTAACGATACGGTCCGTGCCCTGCAGTGGAGCGAGCGCGGGCTCCGCGTGCTGGATCAGCGCAGGCTGCCGAGCGTGGTCGAATACGAGACATTCGACAGCGCTCAGGGCGTGGCTGAGGCTATCTTTTCGATGCGCGTGCGCGGAGCCCCCGCCATCGGTATCGCCGCCGCCTATGGTGTCGTGTTGGCGGCGCGTCAACGGTATCGCGAAAATCCGGATAACTGGAGAGAGGCGATCGAAGCGGATTTGGCCAAGTTGGCCAGTTCGCGTCCCACTGCCGTGAATCTGTTCTGGGCCCTTGACCGTATGCGATCGGAAATCGGGGCTGTCGAAGGTGACCCGGAGCCGCATCTGTTGCAAGCCGCGCGCACCATTCATGATCAGGACATCGCTGCCAATCGAACGATGGGCGACTTGGGAGCCTCCCTGCTTGTCGGAGCCAGCGGCGTTTTGACCCACTGCAATACGGGTTCACTTGCGACCGGTGGGTACGGTACGGCGCTCGGAGTGGTTCGAAGTGCCTACCGACAGGGCGTTACGAATATCTTCGCGACCGAAACCCGTCCGTGGCTACAGGGGGCTAGGCTGACTGTCTGGGAGCTGGAGCAGGACGGCATACCCGCGACTTTGATTGCCGATTCCGCTGCCGCCTATTTGATGAAATCGGGTGCGATCCAGTGGATCGCAGTCGGAGCCGACCGCATCGCCGCAAACGGAGATACCGCCAACAAGATCGGCACCTATGCCTTGGCCGTTGCCGCTCGCCACCATGGCGTGAAATTCATGGTGGTTGCGCCGACGTCCACCATCGACTGGCGGACAGAGTCCGGCGAGAGCATTAGGATCGAGGAAAGGGCCCAGAGCGAACTGCTGAACGAATATTTCGCGCGGCCGAGCAGTGTTATAAAAGCGTGGAATCCAGTGTTCGACGTGACTCCGGCCGAATTGATCGATTGCATCGTCACCGAGCGGGGTATTGTGCGGAATCCGAATCGTCAGGCCATGAAAGTGCTGGCGGATGCCGGATGAGTTCGTATTTTCGGCTGTCCGTGCGCTGACAAGACGCGAAGCTAGCGGGTTCGATCGAAGCTACTTGTCCGTCTCTTCTCGTGAAATAGCTTATCTGAAGACTCAAGCAGTTTGATACCCGCCTTCGCTATGCACCACGGCGCCGATGAATCCGTTCGAATCTCCGGCGGGTTCGCCCGCGCCGTAGATAGTTTTTGATCCAGATTCACCCAAATCTCACCAAGGATAACCGATGTTAGATCCACGTCTTTTCCGCACTCAATTGGATGAGGTCGAAGCGCAATTGGCGCGGCGCTCGTTCAAGCTGGACACCGAAGTATTTCGCGAGTTGGAAAACCAGCGCAAGGAAATACAGGGCCGCACTCAGGCGTTGCAGAACGAACGCAATACGCGCTCCAAGCTGGTCGGCCAGGCCAAGGCAAGAGGAGAGGATATCCAGCCTATACTTGCGGAGATGCAGCATTTGGGGGATGACCTCAAACGGATGGAAGGGGAATTGGAAGGCATTCAAGCGAAGTTGGAAGACTTGCTGCTCGGCATACCGAACATTTTGGATGCCGGCGTTCCCGATGGCCGGAGCGATGCGGACAACGTGGAGATCCATCGCTGGGGCGAGCCGTCGCAGTTCGGATTCGAACCTGGCGACCACGTCGATTTGGGAACGCGGCTTGGAGGTCTCGATTTCGAGGCGGCCGTCAAAATTACGGGTTCACGGTTCGTCACCCTGAAAGGTCCTCTGGCTCGTTTGCAGCGGGCCTTGACCCAATTCATGCTCGATATTCATACGCAAGAGCACGGTTACACCGAGACCTACGTGCCGTTCATGGTGAACGCGGAAAGCTTGCGCGGCACGGGACAGCTTCCGAAATTCGAAGAAGATCTGTTCAAGCTCGATCGCGAACCGCCGTTCTATCTGATTCCGACCGCCGAGGTGCCGGTTACCAATTTGGTCCGCGACGAAATCTTGGCCGCGGAAACGCTTCCTTTGAAATTCGTTGCCCATACGCCGTGTTTCCGCAGCGAAGCCGGCTCCTACGGCAAGGATGTACGCGGCATGATACGCCAGCATCAATTCGAAAAAGTCGAGCTGGTGCAGATTGTAAGGCCCGACGATTCGGCGCGTGCCCATGAGGAGCTAACCTCCCATGCGGAGGAGATTCTCAAGCGCTTGAAGCTGCCGTTTCGAAGAATGGTTTTGTGCGCCGGCGATACGGGCTTTTCATCGGCCAAAACCTATGATCTCGAGGTTTGGCTGCCGGGACAGAATGCCTACCGTGAAATCTCGTCGTGCAGCAATTTCCGGGATTTCCAGGCGCGACGCTTGAGAGCGCGCTGGAGGAATGCCGAAACGGGTAAACCCGAGCTGGTTCATACCCTGAACGGTTCGGGACTCGCTGTCGGCCGCACCCTTATTGCCGTGATGGAGAACTATCAGGATGAAAAAGGACGGATCAGAGTTCCGGAGGTCTTGCTTCCGTACATGGGTGGGGTTGAAGCAATCGGCTGAGCGAAAAACTGAGAAGCTCTCAAAACAGTCATATTTGAATTCGAATGCCCGCGCCGTTGAAACAGGAGCGCGGGCTATTCATTTTCAGGTTGGTTGCGCGACGGGATCTGCGCCAAGGCGTGAGCCGCATCGCAGAACGGCGCATGACGATATAACCATTTCGATAAAAACTTGGCCTTTTTAGAAGCATCGTTTATTATGAAACGGCATCGTTCCTAAAATAACCAATATGGAGGTGAAGGATGCAGAAGCTTCGACTGATTGCTAACTCCCTTCTGTCGATCTATCTGGCGTCTTCCTGTACTGTTGGTCATGCCAGAACGGCAAGTCCAAAAAGCCTTGCAAGCTCTCAAAAAGGCATTGCATCGTACTACAGCGATCGTTTCCACGGCCGGCGGACGGCCAGCGGCGAGCGTTACAACCGGAACGGCCTCACCGCAATGCATCGGTCGCTACCATTCGGTACCCGACTCCGGGTGACCAATCTCAGCAATAACCGTAGCATAGAGGTGCGCGTGAACGACCGCGGTGATCCGGCGAATAGGCGTCTGCTCGATCTCTCGCGGCGCGCGGCCAAAGAGCTCGGATTCATAAGAGCGGGACTCGCTCAAGTGAAGCTTGAGGTGATCCAACCGGGAGATGGTTAATTGGCGCCTCGTCCGTGATAAGGGCCATTTTTTATTTTTCGCCGTAGGAAAACGGCTCTGAGCGTACCGGTTACCGACCGTAGCCCAAGGATTCTATATCCACCAGACGGCCGTTCTCGAATCGAAGCAGCTGCACGAACCGATTCGGACCGAAGTCGTAGGTCCATTCGTCGATCATGACCGGCACGTATTGCCCCAACTCCAAGCCCGAACCGTACAATTTCACATACCTGAGCTCGATGCGGGAGTCCGTGAATACGGGCTCGCCGCACTTGCGAAGCACCTCGAACTTATAATCGCCAGTGTTTACCAGTAAAGAGCCGCAACGTAGCGCCCAGGCAGCCGGGGCGGACAGGCATAGAAACAGACCGAGAGGAATGATGGTTTTTCTCATGAATGCTTAGAGTATGACGTGCCGCGTATTCTTGACCAAAATTCTCGGAAAATTCATAATGCAGTTAGATTCTATGCGCGTATCAAGGTTACGGTTTGTATGAGCAAAGAGCCCATTAAATTTACTGACAGCGCCGCGGCCAAGGTGAGCCAACTGATAGCGGATGAAGGAAACGAAAACCTGAAGCTGCGGGTTTACATTACCGGCGGCGGCTGTTCGGGTTTTCAATATGGCTTTACTTTTGATGACACGGTCAATGAAGACGACACGCAAATTGTGAAGAACGGTGTCATTGTCTTGATCGATTCCATGAGCATCCAATATCTGACCGGTGCCGAGATCGACTATACCGAGGACTTATCCGGATCTCAATTCGTTATTCGGAATCCCAATGCGGCCACAACGTGCGGTTGCGGTTCGTCCTTCTCGGTTTAAGCGTTCTCGTTCCAAAAACTTTCGCAAAGTGCCGGTAGGGGACCAATTCCACGCGTATTGGGTCGTCCGCTTCGTGGCTGCCAAGCACGCCGATGGATTGCAGACGAACGGGTGCTGGAAATCAGGGCTAACATATCGGCACCAGCATTACCGGAAACGTTACCCATACGATCGCCAGCAGTGCCAGCCCCCCGAAGGAGACGGTCATCCAGTCGATGAAAGCGGGTGTCGCGGACTGCGGGCGGTGCCGGTGAAGATTCCGCCAGGCGGGGACAAGTATGATCAGAATCCCCGCGATCGCCATCACCGTAGCAATGGTGACCATCCATGCAACGATGCCCACCCCGAGCCAGCTTAAATTCTGAACCCCCCGGGCACACACCAGGGCAGTGGCGATGTAGACAACCCCGAAATGGGCACCCCAGATCAAGACGCCCGAGAGCATCCGAAGCGTGTTTGTGACGAAGTGGAGTGCGGCAGCCATGGCGGTTCACCCCAGGAAGCGCGGAGACAGATGGACCACGGCTAATGCAATCAGGCCCTGAACGACCGTGTAATGCCAGAACAGCATGGTGTTGTCGAAAGTGGCCCTGCGTTCGCGGTTTATGAGTCCGCACACCGAGCGGGCGAAGGTATAGAGGCCCATGATGACCACCACGGTAACGAAAAATCCCTGAATCGAGATGACGGTATAAACGATCGCGGCATAGCCGGAATCGGTCGGCCGCAGGCCTATCTGCCATTGGCCCCACAACTCAGGCACCAGGGCACCGACGAGCAGCGGTACGGCTAAGAGCAGGGCGAGGCGCACCGTCCAAGACCGATTCGATTTCAATGCATGACTGGCGTAGGCGATGGCAGCACTGCTGAATGCCGAAAGGCCTCCCGCCGCGAGCGGATAAGCCACTTCCGGCAGCGATTCTCCGCCCTTGGGCCAGAACCCCGGCGCTACGGTCCACAGGAAATAATACGAGAAGATCAGGCAGGCGAAGAGGGAGGCCGAGACTATCATCAGCACGACCATGGCCCACCGGGAATGCGACATGGGGCCGGTCACGTAGACCGGCAGCTTGATGCCGCCGCCGATGTCCACGGGAGGGTGGCTGGGGCCGGGGTCGGTTTCCCATGCCCACCGGATGATCATGGCGATGGCGAACACGCCGAAGAACAGTGCAGGCACCACTACCTTCACCGTCAGGAGCAGAAAGAACGCCGCCGTTCCGAAGGCCGCCAACACCGGGAACCAGCTCCCTGCCGGCATCTGCAAAATGTACAGAGGCCGGGCATCGATGGGACTGGTGACGACGGTCTCGCGCGCGCCGGTAGGCGCGCCCGGCAGGTAATAGCGGCCGGCCTCGACGTCCTCCGCCAGATTCGGCTGATCCCAAAGCGGCTCGCGGCTTTCGACGATGGGAATGCTGCGCATGGCGTAATCGCCGCCGGGCAGCCATTCGAGGGTGCCTGCATCCCAGACGTTGCCCGCCTTTTCCGGACGGAAGGGTCGGAAGTTGCGAATGAGATCGACCAGGAACACCAGAACGCCGGCACCGATGAGGAAAGCGCCGAAAGTCGAGATCAGGTTGAGGGTGTCCCAGCCGACTTCCGCCGAATAGGTATAGACCCGCCGCGGCATACCCAGCAGCCCGGTGATGTGCATCGGGAAGAACGCCGTGTTGAAGCCGATGAACATCAATCCGCACACCCAGCGGCCCAGTTTTTCCGAGAGAGGCTTCGTGCTCGCATAGGGCGCCCAGTAATAGAACACGCCGAACAGCGGGAACACCATGCCGCCGAACAACACGTAGTGCAGATGCGCCACCACGAAATAGGTGTCGTGCACCTGCCAGTCGAAGGGCACGATCGCCACCATCACCCCGGTCAGCCCGCCCAGCACGAAAATGAACAAAAAAGCCAGGGTGAACAGCGCCGGCACCGTGAGTTTCAAGCGTCCGGCCGCAATGGTGGCGATCCAGGCGAACACCTGTATGCCGCTCGGAACCGACACCGCCATGCTGGCCGCCGAGAAATAGCTCATGGAAATCTGCGGCAGTCCCACGGCGAACATATGGTGCACCCACAGGGCGAAGCTCAGGAAACCCGTGCCCACCAGGGCCAGCACCACCAATCGGTATCCTACCAAGTGCTTGCGCACCATGGTGGGTATGATCATCGAGACGATTCCCGCGGCCGGTAGGAAGATGATGTAGACCTCCGGGTGACCGAAAAACCAGAAGAGATGTTGCCAGAGCAGAGGATCGCCGCCCTTCTCGGCCACGAAGAACGGCCACTCGAAGCTGCGCTCCAGCTCCAGAAGCGCGGTGCAGAGGATCACCGCCGGGAAGGCGACCATGATCATCCCGGCGAACACCAGCATGGCCCAGCAATAGATCGGCATCTTATCGAGGCTCATGCCGGGCGCGCGGTTGAGCAGCACCCCTACCACGATCTCGATGGCCGCAGCGATGGCCGTGATTTCGATGAAGCCGATGCCGAGCAGCCAGAAATCGGAGTTGTCGCCGGGCGAGAATTGATAACTGGTCAGCGGCGGATACATGAACCAGCCGCCCTTGGGCGCCAAGTCGAAAAACAGGCTGCAGAAGAACGCCAGCCCACCCGCGAAATAAGCCCAGAAGGCATAGGCCGACAGCCGCGGGAAGGGCAGGTCGCGCGCCGCCTGCATGTTGGGCAGGATGAGAACTCCCAGCGCTTCCACCGCCGGCACGGCGAACAGGAACATCATGATGGTGCCGTGCATCGTGAAGATCTGGTTATAGGTGTCCTGCCCCAGAAGATCGTTTTCCGGCACCGCGAGCTGGGTGCGCATCAGGAGCGCCAGCACGCCGGCCAGCAAGAAGAACAGAAAGGCCGTGCCGACGTAGAAGATGCCGATGTACTCGTTGTTGACGACGGTGATGAAGTTCCAGCCCGATGGTGGCCGCCAAATCTTTTTGAGCAGGGAAAGCTCTTCGTCCGGGCGGGGCACAGGGTTCGGAAATTCCTGATTCCGGTCCATCCATGTCTCCTCAGCGCAATCGATACAGCAGGAATATCCCGCCGAGATAAATCAAGAGCACGGCCAGCGAGTCGTAGCCCATGCGCAGGATCGTCCGATCCCGGCGCTCGACCAAACCGGCGATGTACAGCGTCGTCACGACAATCCCTAAAAGGGCCGCGAAAGATGAAAACCGTCCCACCTGGTTCAGCACCGGGCCGTCCGGATAGACGGCATCGATCAAAAAAATCATGCCGACGTTGAACAGATTGGTGCCGAAGATATCGGAAACCGCCATCAGATAACGCCCTAGGTGCATCGCCGCCAGTACGGTGCTGACTTCCGGCAAGGAGGTCGAAAAGCCGACAAAAACGGCGCCGAAGAAGCTCGAGCCCAGCCCGCTCTGCTCGGCGAGGGTTTCACCGGAACGCGATAGCGCATAGCCCGCCACCAGAATCGCCAAACCGGCAAGCACCGTCTTGCCGAGAATTTTTCCAAACGGACGTTCGGGTTCCTCCTCCGTTTCGTCGCGTTGGGCCGGATGTCCTCTGTGCTGTCCCTCAAGTCCCTGATGGGGACGCTTCGGAGCGCGTCGTTGATGCCAGCCCAGCCCGTCCGGCCGCCAGGGAAAGCGGCCCTGAGATTTGGCGAGCATCCAGATGGCCCCGAAATAAAAAAGGAGAATGCTCCATGCCCAACCGCCGATGCCGAGGAACGCCGTGTCGCCCACGATCACGGCCGCGGACACCAGAGCGAGCAGCAGTACGCCCAGTGCCCCTTGCAAGATCACGACCGGATCGGGAATGACCGAAGTCAGAGCGTCCCGCCCGATGACGGCGTCGGCCAGCGCCAGGATGACGACGTTGATCGCGAGACTGCCGAGGATGTTGTTCACTGCCAGCGGCGCATTGCCGGCGGCGGACGAGGCGACCGTGACCGCGACCTCGGGCAGCGAAGTGATGCCGCCCAAAAGGATCAATCCGGCTGCTGCATGGCCGATGCCGGTATGCTCGGCGATGGCATCGGCATAGTGCGAGACCTTGGTGCCGGCAATCCAGACGATGCCTGCCGAAACCGCGAACATCACGATGTTGAGCCAGAGCGAATAATTCTTGAAATCGAAAGGCATCAGCTCGGGTTCTCCAAATAAGCCGTCGGCCGATGCGCGTGGAAGCGCCGCGGCCGGCATCCGTGAAATCCACTCGAAGATTCAGCTCTTGCGCTGTCCTCCGTAAAGCGGTACCGGCGGTGCTGCCGTCGCATACACCGAGCGGCGCATCTAACCAACCTTGTGCCAGAGAGTAAGCTCCATCGGCTCGGCCAACAGCGTTTCGGCCAGCGTAATCCAATGTCTGATATGTGGCGCGTCGAGATGCCTTCTGAGGTCCTCCTCGCACACCCAGTTCTCATGGAAGAGAAAACGCGAATCGTCATCGGCAGCCTGGTGCATGTCATAATTCATGCAGCCTTTTTCCGAGCGGGTCGGGGCGAGGAGGTTCATGAGCTCCCGCTTGACCTGCGCCTCCATGCCGGGTTTGGCTACGATTCGAACGATAACCGTCACGGGTTTGCTTGCCATGTTTCGCTCCTTTATCGGAGTGCCGGTTGCGATCCATGATTTCAGGGACGCTGCGGACGGAGATGTTCGACAATCCCGGAACCGCGTTCATCTCCGGTTCTCCGAATAAGCCGCCGGCGGACGCGCGGGCTGACGCTGGGCGGTAAGCCAGGCATCGAAATCCTCCGGCGTTTCGACCACCGCCAGGAAGGCCATATTGGCGTGCTGGGCGCCGCAATACTCGGCGCACTGCCCGCGCCACACGCCCGGCCGGTCGGGGCGGATACGCAGCGTGGTGATACGGCCGGGAATCATGTCGACTTTTCCGGCCAGGTTGGGCAGCCAGAAACTATGGATGACATCGGCGGTGCGCAGTCTGAATTCCACGAGCCGACCGGCCGGAAGGTGGATCTCGTTGGCGGTGGCGACATCGACATGGTCCGCCTCGGTCAGGTAATTCACCCGCCACCAAAACTTCTCGCCGACGACCTCGATCCGCAGGGCCGGAGGTTCCGACGGGGTGACGATATCCCCGGCGATTCTCAGCGTATAGACCAAGAGCGCGGACAACAGGACCACGGGAAACGCGAGGCCGCCGATAAGGACTGCTCGGCGATGGCCCAGCAAGCGGCCGGCGCGTTCCGATCCGGACATCGAATAAACAGTCAGCGCCATGACCAAAACGAAAATGACCGCGGCTCCCCAGTACAGCAGCCAGCCGATGGCATCAATTTCGGATGCGGTCGGCGAATGCGGATCGATGGCGGATTGAAGGCCGGCGCCGGCAGATGCCGGCAGCGTTGCCAGGAGCAAGGCCGAACCAAGACGGGCGGTCATGGTAAGCCGGAACGCGGGCCGTCCGGCCGAACGCATCGACAGCCGGCACTAACCGCAATGCGGAGAGTCGAAAATGCTATAGCGTCGGAAGACGTTCCATTCCCGATGGTCATCGGTCACTCCCCTGGCCGAATATCGAGCCGTTAGGCTGGCGCCGTTCTCTCGAATTTTGGAGCGTACTCACAAGAGACCATGGCACCTTCCCGAAAGTTTCTGATCCATGCGCTCATCACTCTCGTCATCCTGGGTGGATTCGGAGTATTGGGCGCGGCCATCGTCGTTCTCACCGGCGTGTACAACGTCGCTGCCATTTATCAACACACTTGGCCGGTTTACGAGATGCTGGATTTCGCATTGGATCGGTCGGTCTCGGCCCGCCTCGGCGGCATCGCGGCGCCGCCCCTGGACGATCCCCTCCTGGCGGAACGCGGCTTCCGCATTTACCGGGACAAATGCGCGCAATGCCATGGCGCGCCGGGTGTGCCTCCCGACGATGCCGGCAAGGGGATGCTGCCGCTGCCCAACAATCTGGCACAAACGGCGCGCGAAAAATCGGCCGAATACATCTATTGGGTGGTCGCCAACGGAATCCGCATGACCGGCATGCCCGCCTGGCAGTATCGCCTCGACGAGGAGGAGCTGTGGGCGGTGGTGGCGTTCGTAGAACGGTTGCCGGAGTTTTCCCCGAAGGAGTACGCGGAATGGGATCGAAAGACCGGCGGGCGATAAGAAGAATCAAAGGAGCGGGCGGACTCTTCGCGGCACTGGCTCTTCTGAATGCCTGCGGCCGCGCCGATCAGCCCTTGTTCGTCACCGGCGGAGACCCGGCCCGGGGGCGGATCGCCTTGCAGCAATATGCCTGCGCGACCTGTCACATCATTCCCGGCATCGTCGGCGCCAAGGGTTTGGCCGGGCCGCCCCTGACCGCTTGGGCCAATCGCATCTACATCGCCGGCGTTCTGCCCAACACTCCGGACGACCTGGTTCTGTGGCTTCGGGACCCGCAGCGGATATCGCCCGGCACGGCCATGCCCGACTTGGGTGTGACCGAGCATGACGCATGGGACATGGCGGCGTATCTCTTCAGCCTGAAATGATCCCGCAGGCGGTCGGCGCTCATGCTCGATAATCGAGGATGCACGCGCAGGCGGAAGAGAGAAAATCCGCCCGAGAACTTTTACGGTATCGAACGACCTAAAAAGTGACGTCGCGACTCGAGAAGCACACTGCGGGAGGAACTCCATGGAACGGCTTGGCCGACTTTGCGCTCTTGGCGCCGTTCTGATCATGATGTCGGCGGGATGCGAGCCCGTGCCGGCACCGCGACTTGCGCAAGCGCCGGCAGCGGCCTACCAGGCGTCCAATCCCGGCGCCGCCATAGGACAAAGCGGCAGGCCGACTCTGGCGCCCATGCTGGAAGCCGTATTGCCCGCCGTGGTCAATATTTCGACGACCTCGACGGTGAACGTGCAGGAGAATCCGCTGTTCAACGATCCGTTTTTCAGACGGTTCTTCGACTTGCCGAACATGCCGCCGCGCCAACGGCAACAGCAGAGCCTCGGCTCCGGCGTGATCGTGAACGCCGAAAACGGGCTTATCCTCACCAACCACCACGTCATCGCCAATGCCGACCAAGTGACCGTGACCCTGCAGGACGGAAGGGATTTCGAGGCTACGGTGGTGGGCGCCGATTCCGAGACCGACGTGGCGGTCGTCAAAATCGACGAGAAAAACCTTACGGCTCTGCGGTTCGGCGACTCGCAATCCTTGCGGGTCGGAGATTTCGTGGTGGCTATCGGCAGTCCTTTCGGCTTGAGCCAAACCGTGACTTCCGGCATCGTCAGCGCGCTGGGTCGTTCCGGTTTGGGCATCGAAGGCTACGAAGACTTCATCCAGACCGACGCCTCGATCAATCCCGGCAATTCCGGCGGCGCCCTAGTCGACCTGAATGGGGAACTGGTCGGGATCAATACCGCCATCGTCGGCCCGGCCGGGGGCAATGTCGGCATCGGTTTCGCGATCCCGAGCCATCTCGCCCAAGCCGTCATGCAGCAGATCGTCCAGTACGGCGAAGTTCAGCGAGGTCAACTCGGGATCGGAGTCCAGGATTTGACTCCCGAGTCGGCGAAAGCCTTGGGCCTGGAGCGGAGCGGCGGCGCCGTGATTGCCCAGGTTCAGCCGGATTCGCCTGCCGCCCAAGCGGGGCTGCGTCCCGGCGACGTCGTGGTGGCGGTCGATGGTGCTCCCGTGGCCAATGCCAGCAGCTTGCGCAATATTATCGGCCTGCTTCGAGTCGGTTCCGAAATCAAGCTGGATTTCCTCCGAAATGGCCAAAAGCGGACGGCGACGGCCCGGATAGCCCAACCACCGGCCCGGCGGCGGTGAGGAAACCTCGGAGCGGCTGTCTCAATGGTTATGGACGAAACTCTATTTCACTCGCGGAGACATGGACATGGGCAGCATCTTGCGATTCTTGGGCAGCGCGATCGGCATCATCTTCCTGATCGGGTTATTGGTCGTGATCGGGATTCTTATGCTCATTTTCTGATCGGAGCGTCGCATGCGGAAATTTAGGCGCCTTCGGTTCGGGATTGTGGCCGGGGCGCTGTCCGCCGTGGCGGGCCTGAATGTGACGGCCAGGGAGTCCGTGCCTCCCTCCGCGCCCGATACCGACGCTCGCCCGCCGATTACGGAGGAGCCCAGCGCTTTGCCGACGGTCCTGATCGTGCCCGGATCGTTCAGCGCCGAGCGGGTCGCCGACGGTTGCTGGGTACAGTTCTACACGGGCGACCGTTTTACCGGAATTCAACTGAACATCGTCGGCCCGGTCGAGATGCGCACCATGAAAGGTCCGTTCGGCGCCCGCTGGACCGGCCTGGAAAGCGTCATAGTCGGACCGCGCGCCCAGGTAACCGCCTTCGACGACGAAGACTTCGAAGACCATAGCCTGTCGTTCGAACCGGGACAGCAAATCCCCGACTTGGGGGAAAGACGGGGACGCAGCGGGCTGGGGATTTTCGAAGATATCAAGTCGTTGCGGGTGACTTGTTTGCCGCGCCGCTGATGCGGCGAATGGCACGGCGTTTGGCGCATGAAACGGAGAGCGCGTTCGGCAGTGGGGGCCGATGGCGGATCTTGGTAGGACTCGCCGTTCTGGCTGTCTTGGCGTTGGTCGCTTATTGGCTCTGGTCGCAGATTGTCGGTAAACGCGGATCGGCTGAACCGTTCGAGATCCCTCCCGTCACCGTGACGGCAGCCCGTGCCGAGCCGGAGATCTGGCGGACCGAGTTGGACGCCATCGGCAACCTCGTCGCCGTGCACGGGGTGCAAGTGACCACCGAGGTGGCGGGCATGGTGGAAACCATCGGGTTCGAATCGGGCGCCGAAGTGGAGCAGGGCGCGACCCTGGTGCAATTCAAGACCGATGTGGACCTGGCGCGGCTGGAGCGCCTCGAGGCCGAGGCCGAACAGGCGCGCCGCGATCTGGCTAGGTTCCGCGAACTGGCGCAGCGGCGCTTCGTATCTCAATCCGAACGGGAGCAGGCGGCGACCCGGGTGGAAACCTTTGAAGCCCAGGTTAGGGAACAGCGGGTCCTGATCGGCAAAAAGCGGATCGAGGCACCGTTCAGCGGGGTTCTCGGACTCCGTTACGTCAATCTGGGACAATATCTTGAACCCGGACAGGCCGTGGTCGATTTGCAGTCGATCGCCCCCATCTACACGGATTTCACCTTACCCGGACGTCATTACGGCGTTATCGGACCGGGACTGCCCGTCCGGGTGCGGGTCGACGCCTACCCCGATCAGGTTTTCGAAGGCGAAATCAGCGCGGTCAGCCCGCAGATCGACCGGGAAACCCATAATTTCAGCGTGCGCGCTACGCTCCCCAACCGCGAACGCCTGCTCCGGCCGGGCATGTTCACCGACGTGGTCGTGACGCTTCCCGATGAGCGCCGGGTGCTGGCAGTTCCCAACACGGCGATCAGCTACAGCCCGTACGGCGACGTCGTGTTCGTGATACGGGAAGGGGGCGGGGCGGCTCCGGCACTGCCGGCCGGCGGTGCCGACGATAGCGGAAATCCGGACGATTCGGCGGTTTCTTCCGCTCGGGCTCCGGACCAGCGTATCCATCGGGTCCAACGGGTTTTTGTCACCACCGGCGAGCGCCGGGGTTTGCGCGTCGAAATCCTGAAGGGCGTCGCGCCCGGCGACCGGGTGGTCACATCGGGTCAGCTCAAGCTCAGCGACGGGGCGCGGGTGCTCATCTCGGACCGGGACGTGCTGCCGGAAGTCGACCCCATACCGAAGGGACCGTGATGGGCGGCTTTACCGATCTCTTCATCAAGCGGCCGGTGCTGGCCTCGGTGGTCAGCCTGGTGATTCTGATGCTGGGATTGCGGTCGATTCTAACCCTCAATGTCCGCGAGTATCCCGAGACCTACTCCTCGGTCATCACCATTTCGACCCCTTATTTCGGCGCCGACGCGGAACTGGTCAGAGGATTCATCACCACGCCCCTGGAACAGGCCATCGCCACCGCCGAGGGCATCGACTATCTCGAATCCACCAGCGTCCAGGGTACCAGCACCATCCGGGCGAGGCTTTTGCTCAATTACGATCCCAACGCCGCGGTGGCCCAGATCATCACCAAGATCAACCAAGTGCGGAACCAGTTGCCGCCCGGCAGCGAGGACCCCATCGTCACCGTTACTCCGGGCGAGCCGACCGCCGCCATGTACATCGCCTTTTACAGCGAGGTGCTGGAACGCAACCAGGTGACCGATTATCTCAACCGCGCCGTTCGGCCGCGCCTGGAGACCCTGGTCGGCGTTCAGGAGGCGCCGGTCCTGGGCGGGCAGACGGTGGCCATGCGCATCTGGCTGGACCCGAAGCGCATGGCGGCATTCCGGGTCACGCCGACAGACGTCCGCGCGGCGCTCGAGGCCAACAACTTCATCGCGGCGGTGGGCGCGACCAAGGGAGCGACCCTCTCGATCTCGCTGGATGCCGCGACCAACCTGCATTCGGTGGAGGAGTTCGAGCGGCTGGTGGTGCGGGAGGACAACGGCGCGCTGATCCGGTTGCGGGACGTGGCGGAGGTGTCCCTGGGTGCCGAATCGTACGAAACCTCGGTGTATTTCGACGGGGTTCCGGGGGTGTTCATCGCCGTGGAAGCGGCGCCCACGGCCAATACCCTGGACACGGCGGCGCGCGTGCGCGAAGTCTTTCCCGATATCCAGCGGCAATTGCCCGCGGGCATCCGCGGCGTCATCGTCTACGACAGCACCGACTTCATCCGCGACTCGATGCGCGAGGTGCTGGTTTCGCTGGCCGAGGCGCTGAGCATCGTGACCGGGGTCATCTACCTGTTCCTGGGATCGGCCCGCGCTGCGCTGGTGCCCGCCGTGGCCATGCCGCTGTCGCTGGTGGGCTCGCTGTTCCTGATCCTGGTCATGGGGTTCACCATCAATCTCCTGACCCTCTTGGCGCTGATCCTTGCCATCGGCATGGTGGTGGACGACGGCATCGTCATCGTGGAGAACGTCCACCGCCACATGGAGGAGGGCAAGAGCAGGTTCGAGGCCGCCCTCGAAAGCGGGCGCGAACTAGCGGCGCCCATCGTCGCCATGAACATCGTGGTGGTGGCGGTGTATGCGCCCATAGGCTTCATGACCGGGCTCACCGGAAATCTCTTCACCGAGTTCGCCTTCACGGTGGTCGGGGCGACGCTGATCTCGGGCGTCGTCGGCCTGACCCTGTCGTTCATGCTGTGCTCCAAGCTGCTCAGGCGGGAAACCGGGAAACGCGGGCTCAGCCGCCGGGTGGACGCAGGCTTCGGATGGGTGGCCGAGCGTTACGGCCGCCTCCTCCATTACACTTTGGAGCAGCGCTGGTTGGTGCTGCTGTTCGGAGGCGTCGTACTGGTCGCCTGCTTTTTTCTCTATACCGCCGCCGAGGACGAACTGGCGCCGACCGAGGACCAAGGCTTTCTCATCGTGCAGGCCACCGCCGATCCCAACGTCTCCATCGACTACCTGGAACGCTGGACCGGCCGGGTCGGCGAGATCATTCAGGATTTCGACGCCACCGATCATTCGTTCGTCATCAACGGCGTGGCGCCGGGCGGAGGCGGCGTGGGCAGCGCCTATCAGGCTTTCGCCGGCATGTCGATGAAGGACTGGGAGGAGCGGGCGCAGAGCCAATTCGACATCATGCCCGAATTGCAGGATCGGGTGAACGGCGTCGCCGGCCTCCAGAGCGCGGTGTTTCCGCCGCCCGCGCTGCCGGGCGCCGGCGGCGGAACCCCGGTACAGTGGGTCATCGGTACCACCGAGGAAACCGAGGCGCTCTACGATGCGGTGCAGCGGGTGCTGGAGCGGGCGCGGCAAAGCGGCAAATTCGACTTCATCGAAACCGATCTGCATTACGACCGGCTCCAGGTGCGGGTGGAGATCGACCGTGCCAAGGCGGCCGATCTCGGCATCGACATGCAGCAATTGGGCGGCGATCTTTCCACGCTGCTGAGCGCCGGCTATGTCAATTATTTCAGCGTCCGTGACCGTAGCTATCGGGTCATTCCCCAGGTGGAACGCGTCTATCGGCTTCGCCCCGAACAGCTCGAGAATTATTATCTCCGCGCCCGGAACGGCAGCCTGATTCCCGCCTCGACCATTGTCCACCTCACCCAAACGATCCAGCCGAGGGAACTGGCCCGGTTCAACCAGCTCAACGCGGCCACCTTGTCCGGAGTCCCGGCGCCGGGAGTGACGCTCGGCGAAGCGGTGGAGTTCCTGAGGACGACCGTGGCCGAAATCTTGCCCGGCGGCGGATATGTCACCGACTGGAAGGGGCAGTCGCGGCAGTACGTCCAGGA
This sequence comes from Methylocaldum sp. GT1TLB, assembly GCF_051027445.1. Lineage (NCBI taxonomy): Bacteria > Pseudomonadati > Pseudomonadota > Gammaproteobacteria > Methylococcales > Methylococcaceae > Methylocaldum > Methylocaldum sp. GT1TLB. The sequence continues at coordinate 1,855,576 of NZ_CP194898.1, read as the reverse complement.
GGGCGCGGAACTGGTCACCGCGTTTTTCCTGTCGGTGATCCTGATCTATCTGGTCCTTGGCGCGCAGTTCGAAAGCTTCCGCGATCCCGCCATCATGCTGGTGAGCGTGCCCATGTCGCTGGCCGGGGCGCTGCTGTTTATGGCGCTCGGGGTGGTCACCGTCAATATCTACACCCAGGTGGGCCTGTTGACGCTGATCGGCTCCATCATCCGCCACGGGATTCTCCTGGTGGAATTCGCCAACGAGGTCCAGCGGCGCGAGGGGCTGGACCGCCGCCGGGCGATGGAGACCGCGGCGGCGATCCGGCTCCGCCCGATCCTGATGACCACGATCGCGACCCTGGTCGGCATGATTCCGCTCTGGTTCGCGTCCGGACCCGGCGCCGAAAGCCGCTTCGCCATCGGCTTCGTGCTGGGCGCCGGCATGGCCATAGGCACGCTGTTCACGCTATTCGTGGTGCCGGCCTTTTATACCGTTATCGCCAGCGAGCGGGCCGGATCGGAAAAGGGTGAACAAGGTGAGGAGACCTGAAACCTGTTGTCGCTTAATCGTAGGACGCGGTGAGCTCTTCGAACCGCATCGATCGCTCTATCACCAATAATACGGACGACCATAATAGTCGTGGATCTCGATCTCGTAGCGGCGGTTGACCGGTTTTGTCGGATCGAACTCGGGCCCGTTGCGGATGCTTTCGGCATCGAGTTCGACATGCAGGCGCTGTGCGGTCCAATCGACTGAACCGAGCCAAGGCGTCGCCACCAGAACCTTGCGTCCCGGCAGCCAATGGCCCGTGTCGACCACCAGATAGCGCAGCGCCCAAGCCTGGTCGTCCACGATGAAATCGTCCACTTGGCCGATGTCCCGGTCGGTGGCGGCGATGTCGTAGCCGGTCACTTCCTCTACCGAACGCAAATGCTCTTCTTTCGGTTCCCGGATCTCGGTCCCGGGCACAGATGCCGGTGTCGGGTTGACGACTCCGCCGGGCCAGGGGTAAGCGCCGAAGCCGCCGGGACCCAAGCCATAGGGCGACAAGATGCCGGTGTAAGGGGGCTGCGAGTAGTGTCGCCAGTACTCGGCCTCGTACGCTCGGGATACCGGGGCGTGCTCGTCCAGCGGCGGAGAGTTTTCGATTTGCTGTTTGGTCAAACGCACGGGCAAACGCCTGTGGGTCCAATCCGGTTGGTCGAGAAACGCGGGCGAAACGACCACCTTGCGTCCGGGCAGCCATTTGGCGGTCTTGGCCACCATGAAGCGAACCACCCAATCGCGATCGTCGAACAGAAAATCGTCGCAGCGGCCGATGTCGCCGTCTTTCGCCCCCAGTACATATCCCACAATTTCCTTGACGCTTCTCAACATAAATCCTCCAAACTCGAGGTATCCGACATGCCGGATCGGCGCACTATTTGAAGCTGCCTCTTAGGTAACGAAACACGGCGGAAAGTTTCGGCACGAGCATTTAGCTCCCGTTCTCCGCTTCCTCGACGATCCGTTCTCTTTGCAGCCAGCGGGCCACCAGCCACCAGATCAATGCCCAGGCGGCTCCGATCATCCAGCCGGCGGCGACGTCGGACGGCCAGTGGACGCCCAAGTACACCCGGCTGAAGCCGACCAGCAAGCAGAGCACGACGGCCATCGTCAGCACGAAAAACTTGGTGCGCCGATCGGGCAGCACTCGGGCGAGCAGGGCGCCCAGAGTCAGATAAGTGGCGGTAGCCAGCATCGCATGGCCGCTGGGAAAGCTTGCGGTGTAGACGTATGCGCCATGGGGTACGAGATCGGGGCGGGGGCGGTCGAAGCCGAGCTTGAGCAAGGTGTTGATAAGCAGGCCGCCGCCGACGGCGATAGCCAAGAGGAGCACGGTCCGGTGTTTTCGCAACAGGGCGAGATAGCCCGCCGCGCCCAGCGTGATGAATAGGATCACGCTAACGCCGCCCAAGGCGGTGAAATCCCGGAACATTTCCTCGACCCATCGCGGGCCGATCGGGTCGGCCGGGTCGGCGGGATTCCGCAAGGCCAGCAGGATGGCGGTGTCGACGGCGCGCGTCTGACCTTCGGCGACCTCGTCGGCGAGTTCGATGAACCCCCAGATTCCCGCCCCGGTTAAGAGAATCAGCACAAGGGTTCGAAACTCGCGAGCAACGGCGGATCCCGCGGCGCCGAGCAGCGGCCTGAGCGCGACGATGAATCGTTGAGACATGGACATGGCGAACGCTTGTATCTCGATTGATGATCATGATTTGGACAATTCCATGGACTCTCCGGCACGGCGGGGCGGGGATAATTCCACTTTCCGCTTGGTCCTTATTAGTAAGTCCCCGTAAAAGCGCCTTTCATTCGACCGAACCGGCGGGGAGCTCGCAATATGCTGTCGGCAGCTCGATCGAGTTCTACGGCAAGGCCGGAATGCCGGCAAGGGGCGTAATAATGGATCATGAGACCAGCGAGACACGGACTCCCAGCGGACTGCTGACCAAGCGGACGCTCATCGTCGCAGTCGCGGGTACGGCCGTCATTGCGCTGCTTCTGGCGGTTTGGCAGGTGTCGCAGATTCTTTTGCTGGTTTTCGCGAGTCTCCTCCTGGCCCTGTTCCTCCGCACGCTTGCCGAGTTCATCACCCGGCATACGCCTTTGTCCATGAACTGGTCGCTGACGGTGGTGGTCTTGATACTGCTGGGCTTGCTCGTGCTGATCCTGGCGCTGTACGGACCCGCCATCGCCGACGGTTTTTACCAGTTGTTCCAGCAGTTGCCGGCGGCGCTGGACCGGCTACGGAACACGCTCGAGCAATATCCGTGGGGAACCGCGGTGATCGATAGGCTATCCAGGGCGGGTAGTACCCTCACAGATCCCGAGCAGCTATCGAAAATCGCCGGGATTTTTTCGACCGCATTCGGCGCCTTGGGCAGCCTCTTCATCGTGATCGTGCTGGGGCTTTATTTCGCCGCTGATCCCAAGACCTACATCGACGGCACGGTTCATCTGTTTCCCAAGGGGCGCCGAGGACAGGTTTGGGAGGCATTCAACCGGATGGGGAATGCACTCCGCTGGTGGCTGATCGGGCGAATCGCAGCCATGCTCGCCGTGGGGGTGTTGATCGGCGTCGGGCTGATGGCGCTGGGAGTGCCGTTCGCGTTTATTTTGGGTCTTGTCGCCGCCGCCCTGGATTTCGTGCCCAATATCGGGCCGCTGATTGCGGCCGTGCCGGCGATGATGGTCGGTCTCACCCAGGGCGGCCCGACGGTACTCTATGTAGCCATCCTCTATTTCGTGGTCCAGGCATTGGAAGGGTATCTGATCACGCCCTTCATCCAACAGAAGATTGTTTCCCTGCCGCCGGCTCTGCTGCTGACCGCCCAACTCATCATGGGCGCAAGCTTCGGCATCCTAGGACTTCTGCTCGCGCCGCCGCTGGTGGTGGTCATTATGGTGCTGGTGCAGATGCTGTATATGAGGGACGTATTGGGAGAATCCGTCGAGATGCCCTAAAGGCGGCTGGGTGGTTCGATTGTGATTTCTGTCGCAGGGGCCATTCCCACGCATGTGGGGAACAGATCCGAATGAGGCTAGCCGCGGATCGATCGTGCGCTGTCCGGAAAATGTTTCGGTTCAGCATCCGATCTCGTTGCTGTTTTCGGCAAGCAATGCACGTTCTTCTTCGCCGATCTCCGAATCCGCCGACGGCTTGGCCTTGTTCGCCGATACGTCCATCATGCTGGCGACCCGTTGCAGGCTGGAGAGAATGAGGGTTTGCTCCCAGTCGTTCAATTGCCGGAAGGCGGCCACGAAGTTGACGTGTAGCAGCGAGGGCGCGTGGCGGAGAGCCTCCCGGCCGGCGTCGGTGAGGGTGATGGTCAGGCGCCGCTTGTCTTCGGCGCTGCGCTCGCGCCGGATTTGGCCCTTCAGTTCCAGGCGGTCCAAAATAGACGTGATGGTTCCCTGGCTGAGGCTGACCGCCCGGCTGAGCTGGTGGGCGGTCAGCGCTCCGCGCTTTTCCAGGGCACGCAGCACCAGCAGCTGCGAGCCGGTCAGCCCAGCTTTCTGCAACTGCTTGGATTGCAAATCGAGCGCCTGTACGATGCGCCGGAGTTCCACCAGAACCTGCTCGTGAATTTCCATGGGAGCGCCGGTGAGCGGTTGAGCCTGTTTCACGCCATTGTTCCTGCCAGTCGGTGAGTGTGCGGGCCAGCTTCAGGCGGATGACATGCCGTCCGAAGCCGTTGACGATAGTTTTGAAGCCGGGCGCGTCCGGCTACCGTTTCGGGATTATATCTTCCATGATTCGCGCAGCCTTCGATAAAAGCTCAGATCGCGTTTGACCGCGCCCCTGACGCCGCAAATGAATCCGGCCAATTCCTGGGCCCGTTCCAGCGCGTCCTGCAAGGGCCAACGCCACATCAAGCCGACCAGCAGCGCGGCGCTGAACGCGTCTCCCGCGCCGACGGTGTCCACGACCTTTATCGACGCGTCGGGACGCACCCGAGCCGTGTTTCCGTTGGCGCAGACGGCGAATGCTCCCGATTCGCCCAGGGTCACCGCCACGTATTCCGCGTCGCAGAGGGCTCGCAAGGCTTCGGCGCGCTCTTCGGGAAGCTTGCCGGACAAGCCGTAAATATCGGTTACGGTGTCCAATTCCTGCGCGTTCAATTTAATCCAGTTCGCCCGTTCCAGCAGGGTCCACAAATGCTCGACGCTCCACCAGGGCGAACGGAGATTGACGTCGAGGAATATCGGGGGACGATGGCGTTTGATGAGATAATCGAGCGCCTGGCGCGAGACCTGATTTCTCACGGCGAGGGTGCCATGGTACAGGATGGCGCCTCCCGTCGGAAATTGAGGGACGTCGTGCGCTTCGATGAAGTCGTAGGCCCGCTCGGGTTGAATGCGGAACACGGGTTCCCCCTTCTCGATGTGCACCCGCACGGCTCCCGTCATGCGCTCGGGGTCGATTTGCACGCCCCGTTCGTCCAGATCCCAGTCGTGAAGCGCCTCGCGAACAAGTTTTCCACCCTCGTCCTCGCCGATACGGCTTATCAGCAAGGGTTGTATGCCCAGTCCCCGGAGGTGGCAGGCTACATTCAGCGGAGCCCCCCCCAGCACAACCGAGCCATCGGGAAAATGATCGAGCAGCAGTTCGCCGAAGAGGACCGGTCTCAGTGATACAGTGAATTCGGTCATGTCTACTTTGATGTCAAAATAAAATAAAGCTGAACGCCCTGTTCCGGCCGTCTAGGCTACCGGGCAAGGCGCGCTAATCAGTAGTTTTACCTATGGGAGTACGATAAATCGGGTTGACAGGTTCGTGCAAACATTTTGAAATCAAAAAATAGGGCGGGTATGTTGCACGTCTCCCGCTGCGGGAAGCGCTCCACGGCTGATTGTGGATACGGCCGACGCCTGAGCGTTTCGAATCGTTACGAAGAACAATCTCTGCTACCCGCCGAGTTAGTAAAAAATCTATTCCCGGAATCATGCCGCGATTTGTGGATAGAGCGGGCTGTTTCGTCTTGCTGATGGTCCTCGCAGCGTCGGTATCGGCCGAACCGGTCCGGCTCACGGCATTGCGAGCTGCGGATAAGGCGGATCGGGCGCGTTTGGTTTTTGAATTCACCGGTAAACCCGAATACCGGGTGATCCGCTGGGCCGAACCGAGGCGGCTGCTGGTGGATATTACCGATGCCAAGCTCGGAGTCAGCGTAAAGCAGCCGCCAGCGTCGCATCCTTTTTTGGGAAAGATCCGCACGACATCTCACAAGGAAAGGCTTCGATTGTCGGTCGACCTGAAGCGCCCGGTTTTGCACAGGGCGTTTATCAGCCCCGCCGGAAAGGGAGTCCGGCTGATCGTCGAACTGATCGAATCCGAGCCCCCCAAAGCCGGTGCCGCGACCAAAACCGCGAAGAAGACAGCACATGCGCCGGTCCGCCGAAGTTCCAGGAAGCCCAAGATCCGCGTGATCGCGATTGATGCGGGTCATGGCGGCAAGGACACCGGCGCCGTCGGTCCGGGCGGCCGTCGGGAAAAGGACGTGGTGCTGTCCATGGCCCGCAAGCTGAAAGACATGATTTACGCCGAACCTGGCATGAAGCCGGTGATGATCCGGAAGGACGACCGTTTTCTCAGTCTGCGCGAACGTCTGGTGAAAGCCCGCGAGGCGCAGGCCGACCTGTTCATATCCTTGCATGCCGATGCCTACGTGCATGGCCTGGCTCGGGGCATGTCGGTGTTCACGCTGTCCCAGCGCGGGGCCAGCAGCGAGGCCGCGCGCTGGCTGGCGGAACGGGAAAATGCGGCCGACTTGATAGGCGGCGTGAGCTTGAGGGACAAGAACGGCACCTTGGCGAAAGTGCTGCTCGACCTGTCCCAGTCCGCCACCGCCGAGGCGAGCGCGCGAGCCGCATCCGCCGTGCTGTGGGAACTGAAGAAGAGCTTCCCCATGCACCATCCGGAAGTCCAGCGGGCGGGATTCGTCGTGCTGAAATCGCCGGATATCCCGTCGATTCTGGTCGAGACCGGATTCATCACCAACCCGGAAGGCGAGAGCAAGCTCGCAGACGCCGCCCATCAGACGAAGATTTGCCGCGCGATCTTTTACGGGATTCGGCAGTTCTTCTCGGCCAAGGCGCCGACCAAGGCCAGCGGGAACTAAAGCATTCTCCGGTTTGGTGTAGCGCGTCGTGGGTGCAGTGTCCGTCGGCAAAGGATTGACGACCTACAACGGTGTCTCAAGTAGGTCGGAAATCCCTTCCCGACGTAATTCCATTCGGCATTCGAGATAATATTCATCGTAGGATGGGTAGAGCGAAGCGAAACCCATCGATGGCGGGTTAGCCCCTAGTCTCCGCTCGGGACAGGCTCTGCGTAACCCATCGATTGAAGGTCGCTCGGTGGGTTACGACGCATGCGAGGCGCGGTGATCGGCCATCGGTCAGTGCTGATGTGCGCCTAACCCACCCTACGAAAATGAATTCCGGATTGAAAGCGATTTGAGAATTAGAGGCATACCCGCGTGTTCGGAAAAACTGCGGCAGCCGCCTCGGGAGGTTTCCATGACTCATACCGAAGCTGGATCCGAATCGGTTTCCAATCTTCCTATCATCGACGTTCACGCCCTGGTAGCGGGCACCGGCGATAAAGAGACGGTGGCGGAGCAGATCAGACATGCCTGCCTCGACATGGGCTTTTTCTACATCAAGGGCCACGGCGTCGACGAGGCGCTCCAGGATCGACTGGAGCAGCTCAGCCGGCAATTTTTTGCACAGGATCTCGAAACGAAGCAGGAGCTTCTCATGGAACGGGCCGGCCGAGCCTGGCGCGGCTATTTTCCGGTCGGAGGCGAGCTCACCTCCGGACGGCCCGACCTCAAGGAAGGTCTCTATTTCGGTGCCGAGCTCAGGGCGGACGATCCGAGAGTCCAGGCCGGCGTTCCTCTGCATGGCGCCAACCTCTTCCCCGCCAACATCCCGCGATTTCGTGAAACGGTGCTCGCGTATACGGCGGCGATGACGCAACTCGGGCAAACCTTGATGGAGGGCATTGCGCTCAGCTTGGGGCTGGAAGCGTCCTACTTCGCCGACCGCTACACCGCCGATCCTCTGATCCTGTTCCGCATCTTCAACTATCCGCCAGGGCCGGCGAACGTGGGTACTCCGCCCAGCTGGGGCGTGGGTGAACACACCGACTATGGTCTGCTGACCATTCTCAAACAGGATGACGCCGGCGGCTTGGAAGTGAAGTCGAAGTCGGGCTGGATCGCGGCCCCGCCTGTTCCCGGAACCTTCGTGTGCAACATCGGCGACATGCTCGATCGAATGACCGGCGGTCGCTACCGCTCCACGCCTCACCGGGTCCGTAATACCGCCGGTCGCTCCCGGCTGTCCTTTCCCTTCTTTTTCGATCCGAATTTCGATGCGGAAGTAAAACGGATCGAGAGTCCCGACTTGGAGCCCGTCATGGACGATCAAGAGTCCCGGTGGGACCGATCGAGCGTCCACGCCTTTACCGGCACCTACGGCGACTACCTGCTCAACAAGGTCGGCAAAGTCTTCCCGGCACTCGGGGGCAGCGTGATTTGAAAATGGCGTCCTAGACGTGAATGCGAGGAACATTTTTTCCTGTAAACCAACCGGCGCCGAATGCCTCACGGTCGAGTCAGCAAATGTACGGATGTTCTAGCAAAATATTGTCAACCCATAATGCCCACGACCCCGGGCGAATTCTTCTTTTTTAATGGGCTAGACAGGCACTGCCGAATATTCGGCGGGTTTTTCCTTTCAGTTCGCGTAGCAAGCCGCGCGCCCTTGCGACGTGACAGGCTAACTATTCACGTTGCCGGACGAAGTAACCAAAAGGCAAGCCAAGCTTCCTACGTCTTTGCCGCGGTGGATCTGCCGCTCTGTGTCAATGTCGCCGGCACGATTGAAGAGTTTTTCCGGAAGCCGATCATGGATGATCCGGTGCCATTGCACCCGGCTAGGAAACGCCGGATACCCGGCGGATACATGGAGGAGCTTCACATGCAAACCTGCTCTCTGTCGAAGCGCGTCACACTCGCCATTTCCTTGAACGCGGTGCTCTTGGCCTGGCCGACGGTCGGGGAAGCGTTCGAGGTCACGGAACCGGAAGCCTATCGCCCCCGTTGCGACAACTATGATCCGATGCGCCAACCCTTTTTCGGCGTGACCCATCTGCATACCGGCCTCTCTTTCGACGCGAGCATCCGTTTCGTCGACGAACAGGCCGGCAACAATCCGCGCGGAGCCTATGCGTTCGCCAGGGGCGAAAGCCCGATAACGCTCCCGAACATCATCGGAATCCAGGGTGTCGAGATTCCCGAGCTGGGTTTGCCGAACGATCTGCGCAGGCCCACCATAGACCGGCCGATCGATTGGGGCGGCGTTACCGATCATTCGGAGCACTTCGGCGAGATGGGCATCTGCAAGGACCTTCTCGGAACTCCCGACCCCGCCGACCCTGAGGGACGTTTCTCACTGGATTGCCGGATGATCAACGGATTCTATTGGCAGCCGCTCGGAGGAGAAGTTTCGACTCCGGCCACCGCGCCGTTCAATCAATTCCAGCGGGAACTCGCCTCCAATGCGTTCACGCAGCTCACCATGATGAACCTCGGTCCGGTGAGCCAGATGACGCGGATGCCGCTTTGCGTGAACAACCCGGATGAATGCGATTCGGCGGAACTCGCGGTATGGCAGGAGCACCAGGCGGCGGCGGAGGAGTTCTACGACCGGAGCAGCCGGTGTTCGTTCGCCACGTTCAACGCCTACGAGGTGACTTCCACGCCGCTGGGAACCAACTGGCATCGTAACGTCTTTTTCCGCAACGACAGGGTGGTCAGGCGGCCCATTACCGCGATCGACATGGCCGTGAGGCCCAACGAGAGTCCGACTTCCGGCGGCCCCGGCGGTGTCGGGGAACCCCCCAGCTACGTGGGCAGCATCGTTCCCGACGATCCGGAGGTGTTCCCGGTCCCGCCCGGTCAATTCGTCACGTTTCCGCTTCCGGAACGGCTCTGGAACGGCCTGGAGCGGGACTGCACCTTGGGGCAGAACGTTACGGACGGCCGTGGGACTCGCTGCGAGTTTCTGACCATTCCGCACAACTCCAACCTCGGCGGAGGCATGGGGCTCGTTCCTCCGATGTTTTTCACTCCGTTCAATAAAGAGGATGCGATTCGACGCGCCAAGTTCGAGCCGCTCGTGGAGATCTATCAGAACAAGGGAAGTAGTGAATGCCGTTGGGATCCCCGCTTCAAGGAAGGTGTCGACACGGCGGATGAATTCTGCAATTTCGAGCTGCTGGACACGACCTCCCTATCCGCGGCTTCGGGCGTCGGAACCAGCGGCGGATCGGCGGGAGGATTGCCGCCGTCGGCTTTCAACGAGCGCGCCTTCGTCCGCAATGTCTGGAAGGACGGACTGAAGCTGGCGGAGGAGCAATTCGAGGGGGTCAATCCCTTCAAGATGGGCGTGGTGGCGTCCTCGGATTCGCATAACGGCACCATGGGCTGGCATCCCGAGAACGAAAGGTTTCCGGGGCACCTCGGCATCGACGATGCGGTCCCCGTGCAGCGTCCCTCCACCATCCAAAACAGTTCGGGCGGCCACTCCGTGGCGTGGGCGGAGGAGAATTCGCGCGACTCCATTTTCGAGGCGCTGAAGCGCAAGGAGACTTACGGGACCAGCGGAACGCGGATCGTCCTGCGCTTCTTCGGAGGCTGGAACTTCGACAAATCCATGTGCGGCAAGGATTTCGTGCCGACCGGCTATGCCGACGGAGTCCCCATGGGCGGCGACCTCCCGCCGAGACCCTCCCGTGCCAAAGCCCCGCGGTTCATCGTGGCGGCTTGGTGGGACGATTTCATCCGGACGCCGCTGGAGCAGATCCAGATCATCAAGGGGTGGTATGACGCGGCAGGCGAGCTGCACGAGTCGGTCGTCACGGTAGCCGGCGAAAGAGGGCGTCCCAACCTCCCTCAGGCCGGCGTCACCCCCGATTGCAGTCTTAGGGGAGGAGGAGCCGAGTCGCTGTGCGCGGTGTGGGAAGACAAACAGTTCAAGCCCGACGAGCGTGCGTTTTACTACGCCCGTGTTATCGAAAAACCCGTGTGCCGCTACAGCACGCTCTGGTGTCAGAACGCTTTCGGTCTGAATCCGCTGCGCCCGCAACAGTGCAGGGATGATCTCCAAAAGCTGCAACAGGGCAACGAAATCGATCAGCTCAAGGCTCAATACGCAGCGTCGTGTTGCAGCAACCAGACGACGGCCCCCATCGTGCAACCGGCCATACAGGAGCGGGCATGGAGTTCACCCATCTGGTACACACCCTAGGTCACAGAGCTCTTCGCTCGCCGGCACTGCATTTTCTGATCATCGGAGCGGTACTGTTCGCGGCGTTCGCACCGCAAGGAAGAATGGACCCGCCCGACCGGGCTCGGCTGGTGATTCCCTCGTATCGCGTGGATCTCGCGCGCCGCGAGTTCGCGGAGGCGTACCGGCGAACGCCGACGCCGGAAGAGGACAAGCATCTCCTCGAAACGCTCGTGGACGAGGAGGTGCTTTACCAATATGCCCTGCGTTTGGGGCTCGACAAACAGCCGGTGGCGGAGCGGCGACTGGCTCAAATCGCCACTTTCGTGGAGCAGAACCCGGAGGAGGCCAAGTCGCCGGCGGAGTTGGCCGCGGAAGCCGAGGGGCTCGGTCTCCACCACGGCGACGCCGTGGTCCGGCGAATCCTGATCGACGGGGCGAAGCGCCTGATCCGCGCCGCCGTGCGGGTGCGCCGGCCGACCGAGGAGATGATGGAAGCGTATTTGCAGAAAAATCCGGAACCCTTCATGGTTCCCGCGATGACGCGCATCACCCAGGTTTCCGTGAACCGACTGGCGCACGGTTCGGACACCGAAGCCCGTGCTCGGGCGCTGCTCAAGAGAATGAAGCGGGGCGCCGACCCTTCGGCAGCGGCTTCCGCCTTGGGCGACAAGGCTTTCGGACCGCCGTCGCTGCCTTTGCTGACTAACAAGGATCTGGCGCGGCGTTTCGGGTACCGTTTCGTGGAAGCTCTCAGTACGGCGCCCGAAGGCGCGTGGAGCGGTCCGATACCCTCTCGCTACGGCTTTCATCTCGTTTACGTGCACGAGCGGACTCAACCGTATCTACCCCCTCTGGCGGAAGTCAAAACGCAGGTGCGACGGCGTCTTGTGGAAAAGCTTGCCGACGAATGGCTGGCTTTTCGTTTGCAGCAGCTTCGGGCCGAGTTCGACATCGTCGTGCCCGGTCGACAGTCATGATGGGAAGGCGCGACATGTTTTGGCCCAGGCTTCTGTTGCCGACGGCGATCCTGTTTTCGGTCCCGGCCGAGGCGCATTTGTTCGCCCCCGCTTTGCTCGAACTCCAGGAGACATCCGGGGATCACGTGGAGATACGCTGGAAACAGCCCATCATGCGGGTCATGGGCAGCGAACTCCGTCCCGTGCTCCCCGGTGAGTGCAACGGTATCGGAAGACCGGCGGTGAAGCAGGCGGGAACGGGCATCGAAGCGACCTGGGAGATTCAATGCCCAGAGGGGCTGGTGGGCAAATCCGTGGAGGTCGAGGGCATTCCGTCGAGCAGGGCGGACGTTCTCCTCCGGATACGGCTCGCCGATGGCCGCTCCATGCGCCATGTGCTGACCGGAGACGAACCCGGTTTTACGATTCCCGCCCGCGAAAGCAGGCTGTCGGTGTTGGGTTCGTATGCCAGGCTGGGTGTCGAGCATATTCTCACGGGTTTCGACCATTTGCTCTTCGTGCTGGGCCTGACGCTATTGGTCGGCGGCGGCAGAAAGCTGCTTTGGACCATCACGGCGTTTACGCTGGGACACAGCGTCACCCTCGGGCTCGCCGTTCTGGGCTTCGTCAAGCTTCCGCCCGCGCCGATAGAAGCGGGGATCGCCCTCAGCATCTACGTGCTCGCCGTGGAACTGGCAAGGCCCGGAGAAAAAAGCCTGCTGCGAGCCTATCCCTGGCCCATGGCCGGACTGTTCGGACTCCTCCACGGGCTCGGGTTCGCCGGGGCGCTGTCGGAAGCCGGCCTGCCCGAAGGTGAAATTCCCTTGGCCTTATTCGCCTTCAACGTGGGGATCGAACTCGGTCAGATCGCATTCGTCGTTCTTGTGCTCTTCATGTGGAGGTTCTTGCGGAAAATGCCGCTCGCCCGGTACTCGTTTGCGCGGCTGATGCCCGCCTACGCCATCGGTTCCCTCGCCGCGTTCTGGCTTCTCGAGCGAAGCTGGGCGGGCGTATAGATTTCTTGAGTCTCTTATCGTTTCTTCACGAAAATTTCTGATCACGATCGGGATAAGCCGGCCTTGTCTGTCGTCGATGATTCTCCGACAAAAATATCGTGTTCGACCCCAAAACCATGGCAGGAGCATAACGGACAGCAAGCGTATTACGGTTATGGAATACCGCGGTCCGTTCTTCTACCATGTCCGCCTGCTCTCCTAACCCCGTGACGCAGGCTGACGAGGCGCAACATGAAAGTTTTTCAGCCAGAATTCCGACTCTATGCGCTATTGGTTTGCACGGCACTCGTGACCGCTTGCACCAGCCCAGGTTACAACGACAATCCGTCGCAGCAGATTACCAACGCCCGGATCGGCTGCCTGGCCGCCACAGACTTTTTCGCTGTCTATTTCAGCGTGCATCTCCAGCCGTCCGACGAAAACCAGGATGCAAGATTAACGAAAGAGTTATTCCGCTCGTACTGCCAAGATATACCAACACCCGGCAAGGTGTTTTTTACAGCGGATCTGGTGGGTAACGAACTGAGGAGCATGCCTATCGGCATCCGGATCGTCGAACAGGAGTTTACGGGCGGCGATGAAAGCGATGCTGAAAACTTCAAGGATCTGCGCACCATATCGGAGGTTCTCGCCAAAACCTATTCCAAAGGTGTCATCGAATCGCATTTTGACCTTGATGCGAATGGGTATTACGCGATCTACTTGATCAAGGGTGGAACAGATGCCGTTCCGGAACAAGACACATTGAGAATCCCGCTCAATGTCGGCGCCGACTCCGGCGTAAAACGCTTGACGACACGAATCGTAAGCCTGTTCGGTATCGCATCGGGCCTAGCGCTGATTGGCTTTGCGGCTTCTCGATTTCGGCGAAGGCGCAAGATTCTTTAGATAGCCGTCCGCGGCTTTTCTTGAACGATGGATCGAAAGACGCGTTATTGATTTTGCAACACGGGTAACGACAATACCTATTAACGTTAATGACGCGATCAACATCAGGTCTTCTCCCACGCATCTGGACGATTCTCCTAGAAACGGCTGTTGACCGCTTAGAAGGAGTAGAAAAGCCGTATAAATTCTGACCGTCCTACCTTCTACCGATCTCACCGTTTGGTGAAGCCGCTACGCACCCGATTGCACGGCTGACGGGCCACCCTGGCGGCGTTGCTCCTTCTTGTGGGGGCGGCCCCACGGCGTCGTCGCGCCTAGAGCATTTTCATACCGACTGTACGGGCATTCGCGAGTAGGTCGGGGAATCCATTCCCAACGGTTTCGTTGGGCCAACGGGTTCGTCGGCAAAGGATTGCCGACCTACGACCATGCACCCTGTAGGTCGGGAATCCCTTCCCGACGTAACGGGCTGATTCAGCCACCGATCAGCCGCAATCCCCCTTGCAACAAGGGCTCGCCCTTCATGTAAGCCTACGCTCACAAAAAGATCCGCCGAGGCTTACAAGCTCTTGGCTTCAACTTCGAAAATGTGTCACTAAACTGTGACAGGATCGACGTGCGCGTCGAACAAGGCCGAGAAAAAACAAAAGGGGAATACGGATGGGGATCGAGCGGCTGTCTCAGTTTAGGGCGGGATTCGTGCTGAGCTTGTGTCTGGCGTTCTGCGGACTGCTTCTCTGGGGAACGTTGACGGTCGCCACCGAAGGGAAGGGCGGATCATCATCTTCCGGCTTCACCATCGGTTCGTACAAGGAAGTCGGCAAAAAGATCCACCGCCGGAAGAATCTCTTCGAGCATACCTATCGGGCAAGCCTCACCTCGACCGCCGCGGTGGACGCGTACCGCGTCAGTGCGCGGCTCGTCAGCCGCGATTCCCGTATCGTGGTGATCGACGGCGATCTCGCGTTCGGCCATGTGCCGGCCGGTGCCACCGTCGTCAGCCGCGACACCTTCACCATTCAAAAGCCTGCCAATGTCAAATTCCGCCCCTCGCTGCTGGAGTGGCGCTTCGGTCATGACTTGCGCCCAGTGGCGGAGGCCGGCCCGGATCAAACCGCCCCGGTGGGCACGACCGTCTACCTGGACGGCAGCACCTCCAGCGACGGCGACGGCGATCCTCTCACTTTTCGATGGACCTTTACCGAAAAACCCAACGGCAGCACCGCGATCCTGTCGGATCGCACCGCGGTGAATCCGACGTTCACGATCGACAAGCCAGGCACCTACACGGTCCAACTCGTGGTTGATGACGGGCAACTGGCGAGCGTCCCGGATACCGTCACCGTCAGCACGGTCAACAGTGCCCCGGTGGCCAATGCCGGTCCCGACCAAACTGCCCCGGTAGGCACGACCGTCCGCCTGGATGGCAGCGCCTCCAGCGATGTGGACGGCGATCCGCTGAGCTATCAGTGGACCCTCACTCTGGCGCCCGACGGCAGCGCCGCGCATCTGTCCGATCCCAACTCGGCCACGCCCGCTTTCACGCTGGACCGGCCCGGCTACTATTCGGCGCAATTGGTCGTCGACGATGGACTGGCCAGCAGCGAACCCGATTTTGTCTCGATCGCCACTCTCAATTCAAAACCTGTCGCCGAGGCGGGCCCCGATCAAAGCGTCTACGTCGGCGACGCCGTCACCTTGAACGGCAGCGGTTCCACCGATCTGGACGGCGACCGCTTGACTTACCGCTGGGCCTTGATCAATCAACCGGAGGGCAGCGCCGCGGCCCTGTCCGACTCCGCGGCGATTCAACCCGTTTTCGCCGTGGACCGGCCCGGCGCGTACGTGGTCCAGCTCATCGTCAACGACGGATCCGCCGACAGCGACCCGGATACGGTCGTCATTACCACCCTCAACAGCCGACCCATTGCGGCCGCGGGTCCGGACCAGGGCGTGCCGGTCGGCACCTTGGTCCAACTCGACGGGGCGGGTTCGCTTGATGCGGACGGCGACGTTCTCAGCTATCACTGGTCCCTGACCTCCGTACCCGAAGGAAGCGCCGCCGCGCTTGCCGCCTCGGACTCCGCGACCCCCGCATTCACCGTCGATCGGCCAGGTTCCTATGTCGCCCAGCTCATCGTCCGTGACGGACAGCTCGACAGCTATCCCGACACGGTGACCGTCAGCACCGTCAACAGTCGGCCCGTCGCCGATGCCGGCCCCGACCAGTCCGCCCTCGCCGGCACCACGATCCACCTGAACGGCGCCGGGTCCAGCGATCCGGACGGCGGTCCCTTGAGCTATCAATGGGCCTTGGTGAGCACGCCGGACGGTAGCCAAGCGGTGTTGAGCGATCCGCTCACGTCCACGACGACCTTCCTGGCGGACCGCCCCGGCGATTACGTGGCCCAGTTGATCGTCCACGACGGGCAGCTTGCGAGCGACCCCGATACCGCGCTGATCCAGGTGGCGCTGCCGCCCAACGTGCTACCGGCCATCACGTCCGCCCCGTTGACCGCGGCGACCGTCGGCCAGAGCTATGTTTACGATGTCGACGCCACCGATGCCGACGGCGATGTCCTGGTTTTCAGTCTCGCCACGGCGCCGGCCGGCATGAGCCTCGATGTCGCGACCGGGGTGATCCAGTGGACGCCGACGGCGGAAGGAACGTTTGCCGTCACCGTCACGGTCAGCGACGGGCGGGGCGGTACGGCCAGCCAGAGCTTTAAGATCGTGGTCAGCGGCGGCAGCAGCGGAAACTTGCCGCCGGATCCCGCCCAAGTGGCCCCGCCCCTCGATCCGACCGTCGCCACCCCGGTGGCCGATGCAACAAAATTCCTGTACACCGGTCCCAACCCGATCCAGACCGGCGTCACCGAGGGCACGATCGAACCGAAGCGTGCCGCCGTGTTCCGCGGGACCGTGCGGGACAAGGCCAACGCCCCCTTGCCGGGCGTGACCGTCACCGTTAAGGACCACCCTGAATTCGGCCAAACACTGAGCCGTGCCGATGGCCAATTCGACCTCGCGGTCAACGGCGGCGGCCTGTTGACCCTCGACTACGCCAAACCCGGTTTCCTCCCCGCCCAACGGCAACTCGACGTGCCGTGGCAGGACTTCGCCGTGTCCGAAGACGTCGTGTTGATCCCGCTCGACCCAGAGGTCAGCGCCATCGATCTGGCGGACACCACTCAACCTTTTCAGGTGGCGCAAGGGAGCGTTATGAGTGACGCCGACGGCAGCCGCCAGGCCACCGTGCTGTTTCCGCAGGGCACCCAAGCCGTGCTGACCCTGCCGGACGGCACCCAGCAGCCGCTCAGTACGCTGCATGTCCGAGCCACCGAATACACGGTGGGCGAGAACGGCCCCAAGACCATGCCCGGTCCCCTGCCGCCCACCTCCGGCTACACCTATGCGGTGGAGCTCTCGGCGGACGAGGCGATCGCCGTGGGTGCAAAGACGGTCAGCTTCAATCAGCCGGTGCCGGTCTATATTGACAATTTCCTCAATTTCCCGGTGGGCGAGATCGTGCCGGCGGGCTGGTACGACCGCGACAAGGCCGCCTGGATGCCGTCGGATAACGGCAAGGTGATCAAGATCCTATCGATCGCCGATAGTCTCGCCAGTCTCGATACCAACGGCGACACCCTCGAAGATGATGCCGCGACACTCGCCGCCCTCGGGATCACCGACGCCGAACGCGCCCGGCTGGCCCAGCTTTACCCAGTCGGCAAGAGCCTCTGGCGGGTGGCGGTAACCCACTTCACGCCGTGGGATTTCAATTGGCCCTATGGCCCGCCCGCCGATGCCACCGCGCCGCCCGCGCCGGATGAGACGAAGAACAAGACGCCGCCCGACAAAGACAGCGACGACTGCACGGGCTGCAGCATCAACCCGCAGGCGCAGACGGTGGGCGAGGAGCTTCCGATCACCGGCACGCCTTACACGTTGCATTATCGGAGCCAGCGCGCCCTAGGGTATAAACCGAACAAGGTCATCGACATCTCCTTGGCCGGCGCTAGCGTCCCGGCCAGTCTCAAGAGCATCGAGCTTGCCGTTTACGTCGCCGGGCGCACCTTCACCCAAACGTTTCCGGCAGCCCCGAATCAGTCCTACCGCTTCGAATGGGATGGCCTCGATGCCTACGGCCGTGCCGTGACTGGCTCGCGTCAAGCGACGGTTACGCTGCTGTATCGCTACGACATTGTGTATTACGCCGCCCGCCCTGATTTTAAGCAAAGCTTCGCTTTCGCCAGCGCCTCGACCGGCACGGGCAGCGCTGCCCAGATCGTTGGACAGCGCGGCGCTACCACGATCACGGCGCAGCGCACTTGGTCCATGCAATTGACCGGGAATGGCCTGGGAGCACAATCGGTGGGTGAATGGAGTCTCGACATTCACCACGCTTATGATGCTACCTCCTGGATACTGTGGCTTGGGACGGGGCAGCGACAGGACACGCAAGAGATTGGTATCGATCACGTTATTTCGACCATAGCGGGAACCGGTGAAACCGGATACACCAGTGATGGTATACCGGCAGTGCGAACAATCCTCTACACGCCTTCCGGCGTCGCATCTGCACCCGATGGAAGCATATACATCGCCGACACTGACTATAATCGCATCCGCCGCATTGGACCGGATGGCATCATCACGACCATCGCGGGAACGGGCGCCCCTGGTTCCCCTGTGTTTGGCGGACAACTGGCAAAGAACGCGAAACTGAATCATCCCAATGATATAGCCATCGGCGCTGACGGCAGCGTTTACGTCGCCGCTACTGAGAACCACAGCGTTTATCACATCCTGCCAAATGGCATCATCTATAGGTTCGCAGGCTTGGGATACGCCAGCATTAGCGTTGAGAACCAACCTGCTTCGCTGTCGGGACTTCGTTCTCCTCGCGATGTTGCCATTGGGCATGACGGCAGCATTTATGTGGCCGATACCGGGAACAACCGCATTTGTCGCGTCGGACCGGACGGTCTCATGAGGACTTTTGCTCAATCTGTCACTTCCCCTTCTGGTATTGCCATTGGGCATGATGGCAGCGTTTTTGTGGCCGATACCGGGAACAACCGCATTCGCCGCATTGGACCTGACGGCATCAACACGACTGTTGCAGGAACCGGGGCTTTGGGCTACGGCGGGGATGGTGGACTTGCCACTCAGGCACGCCTTTCCGGCCCTCGAGATCTGGTCGTTACCAACGACGGGAGCATTTATGTAGCCGATACCGGGAACAACCGCATTCGCCGCATTGGACCTGACGGCATCATCACGACTGTTGCAGGAACCGGGGCTTTGGGCTACGGCGGGGATGGTGGACTTGCCACTCAGTCACACCTTTCCGGCCCGCGAGGCATAGCCATGGCCCCCAATGGCAAGCTCTATATCGCTGACACCGACAACGGTCGCATCCGACAGCTAGCGCCGCCATTCCCTGACGCCGGACTCGAAAACATGCTAATACCGTCGACCGACGGAAACGAACTGTATTACTTCGATTCGAAAGGGCGTCATCTGAAGACGGAGAACGCCTTGACTCGCGCGGTGCTGTACCGCTTCGGCTACGATAGCGCGGGGCGCCTGATTTCGGTCACGGACGTTGACGGTAATGTGACCACCATTGAGCGAGACGCAGCGGGCAACCCCACGGCCATTGTCGCCCCGGATGGCCAGCGCACCGCTTTGACCCAAGATGCTAACGGCTATCTCGCGACGGTTGTGAATCCCGCCGGCGAAACTCACGCGATGAGCTACACCGCGGATGGCCTTCTCACCGGCTTTACCGCCCCGAAGGGGAACACGAATACCTTTACCTATGATGATCGGGGACGGTTGATCCAGGATGTCAACGCCGGGGGCGGCGGCTGGATGCTGCTCCGGTCCGAAGGGAGTTCCGGATTCAGCACCGCCATGACCACGGCGGAGGGACGGACCACCACGTTTGGGGTGGAGTATCTCGCGACCGGCGATCGCCGGCAGCTCAACACCTATCCGGACGGCACGGTGCTCGATCGCCTGTTCCAAACCAACGGCGAGGAAATCGGCACCGCTCCGGACGGCACCGTCACCACGGTCCTGGAGGGCCCCGATCCGCGCTTTGGTATGCAAGCGCCGGTGGCAACCTCGACTACCGTGAAAACCCCGAGCGGCCTTACGGCCACGGTGACCCGGAACCGCGCCGCCACCCTGGTCGATCCCGGCAATCTTCTGAGCCTCACCACGTTCAGCGAGACTCAAACGGTCAACGGCCGAACCTCCCGAACGGTCTTCGACGTCCTCAGCCGGATCTTCACGGCCACCTCTCCCGTGGGACGGACCCTCACCACGGTCGTGAACGATCGGGGCCGACCGGTGAGCCGCCAAATCCCGGGACTGGAGCCGGAGCAGTTCGCTTATGATGTGCGCGGACGCCTGCAGGAGGTGATCCTGGGCCAAGGCTCGGATGCGCGTACGGTACATTACGACTACTATGCCGACGGTCCGAGCCAAGGCTGGCTCCACACCGTCACCGATCCGCTCGGTCGGACGGTGAGCTACGAGTACGACCTCGCCGGCCGAGTGATCCTCAAAACCCTGCCCGACGGCCGGTCCGTGCAGTTCGGCTACGATGCCAACGGCAATCTCACCTCGCTCCTGCCGCCGGGCCAGCCCGCGCACCTCTTCGACTACACGCCCCTCGACCTGACCGAGCACTACACCCCGCCCACGGTCGAGGCGACGGACCCGGCCACCCGCTACCAGTACAATCTGGACAAGCAACTCACCCGGATCACCCGGCCGGGCGGCGAGACCGTGACCTTCGCCTACGATGCGGGAGGACGGCTCCAGACGGTGACGGCGCCCCAGGGCGAGACCACGTACGCCTACGCCTACGACGCGGCCGGGCGCCTCCAAAACCTGACCGCGCCGGGAAGCCTCGGGCTCAACTACGCCTACGACGGCGCGCTCCTCACCCAAACCGCCTGGACCGGGTCCATCGCCGGCACGGTCGGCTACGCCTACGACACCGACTTCCGCGTGAAGACGGTTTCGGTTAACGGCTCGCCGATCAGTTTTGGCTACGATGCCGATAGTCTACTGACCTCCGCCGGTGCCCTGACCCTGACTCGCCATGCCCAAAACGGT
The DNA here is from genome assembly GCF_051027445.1 of Methylocaldum sp. GT1TLB. Lineage (NCBI taxonomy): Bacteria > Pseudomonadati > Pseudomonadota > Gammaproteobacteria > Methylococcales > Methylococcaceae > Methylocaldum > Methylocaldum sp. GT1TLB. The sequence goes on along the minus strand of NZ_CP194898.1, from coordinate 1,834,751 downwards.
CTCTTGACCGGTACGGCGCTCGGGACGGTGACCGACAGCCTCACCTACAGCGGTTTCGGCGAGGTGCAAGGCTACACGGCCAATGTCGACAGCAGCCCCGTCTTTTCGACTGGCTACACCCGAGATGCCCTCGGCCGGATCACTCAAAAGACCGAGACCGTCAACGGCCAGATCGACACCACCGTCTACACTTACGACCTCGCGGGTCGCCTCACCGAAGTTAAGCATAACGGGACCGTCCAGGCCACCTACGGTTACGACGCCAACGGCAATCGGACTCACGTCAATGGCCTCGAAGTCGCCAGCTACGACACCCAGGACCGGCTCACGATCTACAACGGGACCGCCTTTGCCTACACCGCCAACGGCGACTTGAAAACGAAAACGGTCGGCGGGCAGGTCACCGGCTTCACCTATGACGTGTTCGGGAACTTACGGCAGGTGACCCTGCCGGACGGCACGGTGATCGACTACCTGATCGACGGGCGCAACCGGCGCATCGGCAAGCAGGTGAACGGCACTCGGGTCCAAGGCTTCCTTTACCTGGATAGCCTCCGCCCGATCGCGGAACTGGACGGTGAGAACCAGGTTGTCAGCCGCTTTGTCTACGCCGATAAGAGCCACGTGCCAGCGTATCTCATCCGAGGAGAAAGCACCTATCGGATCATCTCGGATCACCTCGGGAGTCCCCGGCTCGTCGTTAACACGGCCGACGGCACCGTGATGCAGCGGCTGGACTACGACGCCTGGGGGCAGGTCATCCTCGACACGAACCCCGGCTTCCAGCCCTTCGGCTATGCCGGCGGCCTCTACGACCGCGACACCGGCCTGGTCCGCTTCGGCGCAAGGGATTATGATCCGGAGACGGGGCGCTGGACGACGAAGGATCCGATAAGGTTTGCCGGCGGGGACACTAACTTATACGGATATGTCTTGAATGACCCGGTGAATTGGATCGACTCGGATGGGCAACTTTTTCAGCAAATAGCGGCCGCTGTCGTTGTTATTGCTGCTGGAAAAGCAATTTATGATTTTATCGACGCGTACTCAGAAGGTATGCGAGACGCGGAACGCGTGAAGAAGGCTAAACGTGACGACGATGAAGTGATGAGCAACATTCTAGCGGGCAAACCAATCCCGAAGAATTATTGCCCAAATGCAACCTCTGATGCGATTAAGGACCTGACGAAATCAGCAGCAGACGCTGCGCTGAAAGGCGCACAGGTTCCTGGGACATATGCTGGAGGAGCTCTTGCTGACCCCGTCCCAACATTCAAAGACCCTTAAAGATCGCAACCAAATTTCTTGCTCTATGAAAATTCGGCGGAGTTTCGTTCTTCTTGTCGCAGTGTGCATAATTTCGTTGGCATCGTTTGACATCGACAGGAGTGCTTTATTTGTCCAGAAATATTTGAGGATATATGACACGATTTTCGTTGGAAGTGCTATTGTTAATCGTCCAAAAAACTGGGTAGTCTCATATTCAAAGGAAAAGAGCTCGAAACGCGGATTTATTTACGGTATTTTTCCTGCTATTAATGCTGACGAAGCGGTTGATGAAGTTATTTATGTTTTCGAGAAGGTCAGCGAACCTAATAAGAAAGTAATATTTTCTGAGCTTGGTCCTTCAATGGTCAGAAAAGCTAACGATGTAATGGTTATGCTTGAAAAGGAGCCAAGCCATAACCCTTATACTCGTGTTCAGGTGTTCGGATTTGATGCTATTCTTAAAAAAAATAATAGGAATTCTGAGAAGCAATATACAATTAACATTCCGGATCTTTCGGTATTTATCGTTACGGAATGTTTAGAAGATTTGCCGGAGTTTAAAATCACTGGTCAGAAGAATCTGCATTGAATGCGGTGAGCCACGAAGTGCCCTTCGATTAAACTCCGCATAGGCATCGATCGCGAACTTATACCTACACTGCCAACGGCGACTTGAAATCGAAAACGGTGGGCGGGCAGGTCACCGGCTTCCGCTATGACGGTTTCGGCAACTTAAGGCACGTCACCCTGCCAGCCGGCACGGTGATCGACTACCGGATCGACGGCCAACACCGGCGCATCGGCAAGCAGGTGAACGGGACTCCGGTCCAAGGCTTCCTCTACCAGGACAGGCTCCGCCCGATCGCCGAACTGGACGGTGAGAACCAGATCGTCAGCGCCTTCGTCTATGCCGATAAGGGCAACGTACCGGCGTACCTCATCCGGGGCGGCCACGCCTATCACATCATTTCCGACCACCTGGGGAGCTCCCCGCTCGAGCATTTTCATACCTACTGTACGGGTACTTGCGAGTAGGTCGGAAATCCTTTTCCGACGGTACAGTTGGGCCAACGGGTTCGTCGGCAAAGGATTGCCGACCTACGACTGTAGCACCCTGTAGGTCGGGAGTCCTTTCTCGACGCCACGCCCCGGCCGAGCGTCTGTCTATTTCAGCGTGCATCTCCAGCCGTCCGACGAAAACCAGGATGCAAGATTAACGAAAGAGTTATTCCGCTCGTACTGCCAAGATATACCAACACCCGGCAAGGTGTTTTTTACAGCGGATCTGGTCGGTAACGAACCGAGGAGCATGCCTATCGGCATCCGGATCGTCGAACAGGAGTTTACGGGCGGCGATGAAAGCGATGCTGAAAACTTCAAGGATCTGCGCACCATATCGGAGGTTCTCGCCAAAACTTATTCCAAAGGTGTCATCGAATCGCATTTTGACCTTGATACGAATGGGTATTACGCGATCTACCTGATCAAGGGTGGAACAGATGCCGTTCCGGAACAAGACATACTGAGAATCCCGCTCAATGTCGGCGCCGACTCCGGCGTAGAGCGCTTGACGACACGAATCGTAAGCCTGTTCGGTATCGCATCGGGCCTAGCGCTGATTGGCTTTGCGGCGTCTCGATATCGGCGAAGGCGCAAGACTCTGTAGATGGCCGTCCGAGGCCTTTCTTGAACGATGGATCGAAAGACGCGTTACTGATTTTGCAACACGGGTAACGACAATACCTATTAAGGTTAATGACGCGATCAACATCAGGTCTTCTCCCACGCATTTGGACGATTATGCAAAGGCAAAGGTTTGCATAAGGTCGAACGCCGCGCATTGATCAATCTCATCGTAATCTGCCGGCACTCGGCCAATTCCTGCGGACCGGCAAATACCGGTGGCGGCGAGGCCACATTCAGGTCTGATCGGCCGTTCTTGCTCGTTGACCGCTTTGGGCGAAACTTGCGAGCCGCCGTTCGGTCAGGTGCGGGGATCTCCCGATGTTGCCCGAGCAGACCGTCGCGCCTTAGGCGAAGACCTGGCGGCTGTTTCAGGCGCCGCGCTACTCTCAGGCCGGCTTTCCTGTTTGAAATAGCGGTTGGTTTCTGCCTTGATGACTTTCGACAGCAATAGGAGGCCGATCAGGTTGGGAATGGCCATCATGCCGTTCATCAGGTCGGAGAAGTTCCAGACGAATTCCAGGCTGGTGGTGGCGCCAACGATTACGGCGGCAACGAAGAAGATGCGGTAGATGCGGATGGAGCGCGGCCCGAACAGGTATTCCACCGCTTTTTCGCCGTAGTAATTCCAGCCTATCAGGGTGGAGTAGGCGAAAAGCGCCGTGGCGAGCGCGACGATGAAGGTCCCGGTACTGCCCAACGTTTCCGCCATGCTGGCGCTGGTCAGTTCTCCGGCACTGACGTCTTGCATCCATGGGTTCGCGGTGAGGATCACCAGGGCGGTCATGGTGCACACCACCAGGGTGTCGATGAAGGTTTGCGTCATGCTCACCAGCGCCTGCTTGACCGGACCGTCGGTGCGCGCGGCCGCTGCCGCGATGGGCGCCGAACCGAGTCCGGATTCGTTGGAGAACACGCCGCGTGCGATGCCGTAACGCATGGCGGTGGCGAGGGTGGCACCCGCGAAGCCACCACCGGCCGCGATCGGATTGAAGGCGTGGTAAAAGATCAGGTACAGCGCATGCGGAATTTCGGCGGCATTGAGGACCAGCACCACCAGCGCGGCGCCGATGTAGCCGACGATCATGAACGGAACCAGCAGCGAGGTGAACCGGCCGATGGAGCGGACGCCGCCCAGGATCACCAGTGCCGTCAGTACCATCAGCACCAGGCCCGTTGTGAGTGGAGTAATGTGAAAGGTGCTTTCGAGTATCCTGGCGGTGGAATTGGCCTGCGTCATGTTGCCGATACCGAAGGTGGCCAGCGCGGTAAAGACCGCGAACAGTCTGCCCAGCCAAGGCAAGCCGGCACCCTTGGCCAGATAGTACATCGGCCCGCCGCGCATGCCGTACTCTCCCTTTTCGCGGTACTTGACCGCCAGCACCGCCTCGGAATACTTGGTGGCCATGCCCACCAGACCCGTCAGCCACATCCAGAACACCGCGCCGGGACCGCCGAGGGTGATGGCCGTGGCAACACCGACGATGTTGCCTATGCCTACCGTGGCCGCAAGCGCCGTCATCAGCGCGGCGAAATGGCTGATATCGCCGGCGTGGCCGTGATCCTTCGCGAAGATAAGGCTGAAGGCTCGGGGCAGGGCGCGGAACTGCACGCCGCGCAGCAAGATCGTCAGGTACAGCCCGGTTCCGACCAATAGGGCGAGCATGGGCGGTCCCCATACCCAGCCCGATAATGTGGCAATCAGCGTTTCGATTTCGCGCATGGATTTTCCTTGAAGGGTTTCGGACAGTATACGGAGGAATGCCGTTTCACGACTTATTCCATCCGACATTCAAGTGAACATTAGAGCGGCTGTCGGATTGGTTTACGGCTTGTGGGAGCGTTTTCCGAATCGGTGTAAGGGATTCGGATATGTAGGTCGGCAATCCTTTGCCGACGAACCCGTTGACCCAACTGCACCGTCGGGAAGGGATTCCCGACCTACGCGCGAGTGCCCGTACAGTAGGTATGAAAATGCTCTAAGGCCATTTGCAATCAATCATCACGTACGAATGGAAACTGCTCTAATCGCAGGGTGAGTTAGCCCCTCGGCTTCGCTCGGGACAGGCCCTTCGACAGGCTCAGGACAGGCTCCGCGTAACGTACCGATTGAAGGTCGCTCGGTGGGTTACGGCCTCGCGGCCTAAACCCACCCTAAAAAATCCTTATTGAAAGCGATGCGGGTACGGCGGCGGTTTTCGTCCTGACCATCGCCGGCAGGGGCGATCAGGGTCCGGTCCAGGCCAGCGGCAGGCGGACGACGAACTCGCTGCCCAGGCCGGGGCCTTCGCTCCTCGCTTCGACCGAACCGCCGTGCAACTCGACCAGGTGGCGCACTAGGGACAGCCCGAGGCCGAGCCCGCCTTGCGACCGGTCGATGGAACGGTCCGCCTGGGTGAACAGATCGAAGACATGAGGCAGCATTTCGGCCGAGATGCCGATGCCTTCGTCGCGGATGCTCACCACGGCGTCCGGCCCTTGCCGTTCCGCCAGGAGCCAAACGTGTCCGCCCGCTGCCATGTACTTGGCGGCATTGTTAAGGAGATTCGACAACACCTGAGTGAGCCGCACCGGATCGGCGTCGAGGCACACGGGTTCCGGCGGGAGCGAAACCTCAAGCGTGTGGTTGCCGGCCTCGATGAGGGCCTGGCTAGTTTCGACGGCATGGCCGACGATGGTCGCCAGATCGACCCGCTCTTTTTTCAGGGCGATCTTGCCTTGAGTGATGCGCGATACCTCCAAGAGATCGTCCACCAGCCTGACCAGGTGATTCACCTGCCGTTCCATCATCGTGAGCAGCGTCTGGGTGCGTTCCGTCGCGGGGTTTGTGCCGTCGGACTTCCGCAGCACGTGCAGACCGGTGCGGAGCGGCGCCAGCGGGTTTCTGAGCTCGTGAGCCAGCATCGCCAGAAACTCGTCCTTGCGGCGGTCGGCCTTGCGCAGGGTCTCCTCAATCAGTTTGCGCCGAGTGATGTCGTTGAAAAGAACCGCCACTTTTCTTTCGGATGGCGCGCCAATCCGAAACGCGTACACGTCGTAATGGCGATGAAGTTGCGCGGCGAAATTTTCGAAGCGCATCGGTTGGCCCGTCAGCGCGATCTTTCCGAAGATCTCGAACCAGTGTTCCTCGAGCAACGGAGCGATTTCCCGTATTCGCCGGCCGACCGCGTCCCGAATTCCGCTCTGCCGCTCGAAAGCCGGATTGACGATGAGGAACCGGTAATCCACGGGTCTCTCGCTTTCGTCGAACAACACTTCGATGGTACAGAAGCCCTCGTCCATGCACTCGAACAGCGTGCGGTATTTCTCTTCGCTCTCACGTAACGCCTCCTCGGCCCGCTTGCGATCGATGAGGTCGGCGGCTTGCCGGGCGAGAATATCCAACAGGCGCAAATCCCGCTCGGACGGCTGGTGCGGGCAGCGCCAGTGCGTGGAAATCATGCCCACCAGCTTGCCGCTCCGCGAGAACAGGGGCGTCGTCTGGCAGGCATGAATTCCGGTTTGCAGATATGTCGCGAGATCCTCGGTGCCCTGCATGAAATCGCAGTTCTCCAGGTCCGGCGCGATGACGCGCCGGCCCGTGCGCAAGGCCGCGCCGCATGTCGAATCCGAGGAGTCAGCGCTTACCCATTCCCAGAACTTTGCCGCTTGCGGATTGAACCCGCGGAACGCCAGCAGCCGAAGCTCGCCGCCGCGGCCGCGCTCGGGGTAGAGCATCTGCATGCTCGCGTATTCCGAGTGCATGATGTGCGCCGCCGCGTCGATGATTTTTTCGTAGAGGGCCTGGATGTCGTCCTCGTGAAGAAGAGCTGCGCTGATGCTCTGCAGGAGCTGAGTGTCCTGCAATTCCGCCTCGAGCTGGGCCCGGTTCTCGCGCAATGCTTCCTCGGCTTGTTTGCGCTCGGTGATATTGCTGGCGGCACCGAACCATTCGACGATATCGCCATCCGCACTCATCAGCGGAACCGCACGCGAAAACGTCCATCCCAAGCTGCCGTCCGCTCGTCGGACGCGATGCTCGAGCTCAAAAATGCTCTTGGTCCGGATGGCTTCTCCGATGGCGGCGACGACCTGCGGCTGGTCGTCCGAGGGAATGTATTTCTGAAGCCAATTTCGGCTCGGCTCTTCCGTGTCGGCTAGGAAATCCCGGCCGTAAAGCTGATACATCTCGGTCCAATCCGAGCTCATGCGATAGATCGTCTGGGAACTGGCCATCACCAGAGCGCGGAAACGCTCTTCGCTCTGGCAAAATGCTTCCTGAGCCCGCTTGAATTTCGTCGTCTCGCGCAGCGAAAAGACGAGGCCCGCAGTCGCTCCGTCGTTACCCTTGACGGGCGTCAGGCTCCAGTCCCAATAGGTGGTGCCGCGTTCGGGCTGATCGGGGAAAACGAAGGGCCTGTCCTTGTAAAACACTGCATCGCCGGAATCCCGGACTTTTCGGAAGATCGCCTCGTTTTCCGCGTTGGGATACAAGGCGAAATGGTTGTTGCCCACCATGTCCTCCGGTCTCATCCGGCAGGTTTCGGCATAAGCCGGATTGACCCAGACGAAGTTGAACTGCCGGTCGAGAAAGACCAGCATCACATCGGTGGCCCGCATGACGCTATCCAGCAGGCTTTGCTCCCGCCGCAACGACTCCTCGACCTGCTTGCGTTCAGTGATGTCCTGGATCGTGCTGAGGAGAAGCGTTTGGCCGCCGATGCCGACCCAATCAACATTGAGCGACAGAACGAGCCTGGCCCCGGACCTGGACTTGTGCGTGATTTCCACGTCGCGTAGTGCCGCGCACTGCCGGAGTTCGGAGGCTATCCGGCCTCGTAACCATTCGTCCGGGATGCCCAGGTGCCCGCTGTTTTTGCCCAACACATCTTCCCGGCTGCACTCGAAGATCTTCAGAAACGCATCGTTGACGGCCACGAGGGTCCGTTCGGGCATCTTCGTCAGCGCCATGCCGAAGGGGGCCTTGTCGAAGATGGCGGAATAACACTCCTCGCGCTCGCGGGCCGCGTCGGCCTCACGCCGGATGTGTGCCGCATCCGGGCGGGCCTCGGCCCCGGTTTCACTCCCCCCTGCGTCGACGGGCGACGTCTCGGCTCGAGGTTCTTGTTCCGCCCGGACTGGCTCGGCTACATCTTCGACGTGGTGAATGATATAGAGAACATCGCCATTTTCATCGAGCACCGGCGTGTTCGAGGATTTCGAGAAACGGCCCTCGAACCCGCCGCCCTGTTCGGGCCTGCGGATATCGTGCTGCCGCATGGCCTGGGCGTCGGGGAGGCGGTGCCGCAGCACGCGTTCAAACGAGGCCCGGCTGTTCGCCTCCGGCCCGAACGGGCTGTCGGGATTGTCGGGGAAGACTTCGAAGACCGGCCGCCCCACGATCTCCTCGCGCCGCTTCTTGGTTGCCCGCAGATAGGCGTCGCTAGCCGCCAGGATGGTGAAATACGGGCTGTCGGGTGCCAGCACCAAAATACAGGCCGGGACGGACTGGAAAAGGACCTGGAAGTCGGGGCGCGATGCCGGTATATCGCGCTCAGCCGTGCTCATGCTTTTCCCTCCTGCCGTTTCAGCGGACAGGGTTGCGGCTGGCAACGCCGGGTGGACAGCTGCGCGACCGGCCGCACCGCGAGCATGTCCGCCCCGGCCGGACGCGGTCGCCGTGCGCCGAAACCTCGATGCATCACGTACGGCGTTCCGCCAGCGAGCGGGAAAGCCGGTGCAATGTCCGGCTGCATTGGGGCCAGGCCGGGGATAACGCGGCCCGGGACCCGGGGCGGTAGGGAAGCATTAAAGTTGAACATCACGGGAGCTACTTGGCACTAAGTTGCGGCGCACCCGCCGGATGGCTTTTCAAAAGTGCCCGAGGGCGAACAGGAAGAAGTGGAGGATCTGGAGCGGGGCCATCCAGTTCGGCTTTATTTCAGAGGCGTAATGGGTGCGCGCGCATAGACCCGTTTCGGATGTCTTGCGGACGGCGACCGAACTATAGCCTATAGCCCACATCTTGAAACATCTTGGATTTTGAGGCGTTCCCTCGGCTCATTGGACGCGCCCATCGAAGTCGTAATCACCTTCATCAACCCTATAGAGGACCTCGAAAAACCGCCTTCCCGGCGGTTTTTCTCTTCGCCAAGCCCAAACGCGGTTTGGGCTTGGCTTACGTTTTCAACTGCTTACGCGGCTGAAAACGACCGGGCATCCCTGCCCCGTACGAGCACCTCGAAGTTTTTCGAGGTGCCCTATAGCGATATTCATCTGAACGGGCGCTCATTTTCGCATTAGGCAGGACGCAAAAAAAGAGCCGATGGCTTTACGGTAATCGAACGGACGAGCATGGGGCGGGGAGTTCGCGTCACGGTTACATCCGCCACACGTGCCAGATTCGAGGTCTGCCGCCGCAGTTCAGGTTTTTTGTGGCGTTACTCTTGAGTCGGTAAGCGGCGTTCAGTTTCCAAAAACCGTTTGATATGCGGAAGAACGAGATCGCTGCGGACGAAGCTTTCGGTATGCTTGAGACCGGGCAACGGGACGAAGGCGGCGTGAGCGATGTGTTTGGCGCATTCCCGGACGGCCGGATATCTCGCATCTTCCTCCCCGACGAGGAGCAGGCACGGCATGGCCATGGTCGGGAGGACGTCTTCCAGTGCCGGCCGCTCTTGCGCAGCGGCCGCGAGCGCCCGCAGGTCGTTGGCCAGCACAAGTGGCCTCAGTTCCGGCGGGATGCGCTGTTCCAGGACGGACTCGAGAGCGGTGAGGAAAGCTCCGGGGTCCGCGCCGTCGATGTGCCGGAAGGCGTCCCAGCTTTGGTCGGCATAGGGATGCGCTCCGACGACGAGCAGGGCGTCGACGCGTTCGGGCGCGTATTTCGCCATGCCGAAGCCAATCCAGCCGCCCATCGAAAAGCCGAGGAAGTTCGCTTTCGGGATCTTTAAGGCATCGAGCACGGCGACGACGTCCGCCACCCGGTTCGGCAGCGCATAGGCAGCCGGGTCGTGCGGCTTGTCGCTGGCGCCGTGGCCGCGGGCGTCGAGCAGAATGCACCGGTTATCGCGGCACAGTGCCCGGACATACCCGAACTGGCGCCACGCCTCGGAACTGCTGGTAAATCCGTGGTGCAGCACCAGCGGCGGTCCTTCGCCTTCCGCCTGGTAATGGATGCGAACGCCTTGGCTGTCAACGTAAGGCATGGGCGTCGTCCCGAATCGAGCGATAAACGTCCGCTATGGCGGACGCGACCGACGGCCAGGCGTAGCGGGTCCGGGCTCTTTCGGCCGCGGCGGCGCGCATGCGGCGGCGTTCGTTCTCGGGTGCCAAGAGGGCGTCGAGAATGCGGGCGGCGAATGCGGGAGGGTCCGCGGGATCGGCCAGATAACCGTTCACGCCGGGTGTAACGATATCGGTGGGTCCGCCGTGTGGCGTGGCGATCACCGGGGTTCCGGAAGCGAAGGCCTCGACCAGCACCAGCCCGAAAGGCTCATAAGGGGAAGGGCAGAGGAACAGGTCGGCCGCCGCGTAATACTGAAATAGTTCCTGATCGGTCAGGCGGTGAAACCAATGGATCGCGTCCGTGACCTGAAGCTCGTTCGCCCGCCCGAGCAGGGCGTCGCGATAGGCCGATTCGTCGGGCGAGGGCTTTTCCGGGCCGATCGGAATCAGGAAAGTCACGGTTTTGCCGGTTTCCCGCAGGGTTTTGACGACCCGGGGAATGGCCTCGATCAGCTCGAGAAAGCCTTTGCGGGGATCGAGCCGGCCGACCGTGAACAGCAGATAATCGGAGCTGAAGCCGAGCTGGCGTTGAAGCTTCGTCTTTTCCAGGCACAGGTGGAATGCTTCCGTGTCCACGCCTCCCGGAACGATGCGGACCTTCTCGGCGCTTGCTCCGTAGCGCCCCATCAACGCGTCCCGCTCGGTCCGGCTGAGCGCGATGACGGCATCGGCCGCGTCGAGGATCTTTTTTTCCGCGCGGATTCGAACATCGTAGCGGAACTTCGAGCCGTCCGGGGTGGGATCGGGTACGCGGTCCCGTTTCAGGAGCCCCAAGGAGTGGCTGGTAAACAGCAAGGGCTTGCCGAGAGCGAGACTCGCCATGAGCGCGCTTGCGCCGCCGTCCCAATAGTGGCCGTGGATGGCATCGGCATGCCTCAGCCAGGTGGTCTGCCTGAATAGCGTATGCTCGACGAATTCCGCGAGATGGGGGCCCATGTCCTCCTTGCGGAGAAAGCCATCCGGCCCCATCGGATAGCGGAAGATCGTGGCGCCGTCGCAAATGTCCTGGCGCACCGCTTTCCCGCCCCAGCGGCGGGTGTAGACCCGAACCTCGTGTCCCTGGCGGGCGAGCTGTTCCGCCACGCGAGCCTCGTAAATGCATTGTCCGCCCGCATCCGGTTCGCCGGTTACGGCCAGGGGGTCGCTATGGGGGCAGAAGAAGGCAATCCGCATCGCTGCTACCGCTGGGTGTCTCGTTTGGCCTTCGAGCCGCTCGCAGCGAGCGGCCATAATCCGTAGTGGCGAAGTCCTTGGATGATGCCGTCGCCGTAGAACGCGTCGGCGATAAACAATCGGGCGCTATCGTTACGCTTTTGCTGCTCGGAAGCCTGAGCCCGGACGTCTGCCGGAGTATTGCCGACCAGAACGCCGCACACGCCCGAGAGCAGCGCGTCGAGATCGTTCCCGGAATCGCCCGCGAAGAAGATGCGGTCGCCGGCCAAGCCATAGCGCTCGGCGACGTACCACAAGGCGTGGGATTTCCCGGCATTGGCGGGAATGATGTCGAGCAAAGCCCGTCCGGAGGATTCCTCGATGCTGGAAATCATCTGCAAATCGTTTCTCACCGCCCGGACCCGATACATGATTTCCGCCAGCAGCTCCCGGCTGACGGGCTCCGGGTAATAGAAGCTGAACTTGTGCGGTCCTTGCTTTTGCGGCTCCTGAGGCGCCAGGCGCGAGATCCTGTAAAGCGACCGGCGCAAGGCTTCGCGGTCTAGCGGCGGTCCGAGCCGGCTTTGCCATTCGCGATCCTGCGCGCCCGTCTGATCGTAAACCTCGGTGCCGACGTTGCAGATCCACCAGGTCGGCTGCGGCAGCCGGAACACGGCCTGCCCTTGCTTGGCCAGAGCCAGATAGCGTCCGCTGACGACGCAGACAGGGCAGTCGGCTTCGATCAGAGTCCGAAGAAGCGCCTGGGTCCGCTCCAGGCAGCCGGAGTCCGGAAGTTTGCCGGTATTGGGCAGCAGCGTGCCGTCCAGGTCGGACGCGAATAAGAACGGAACGCCCGCGCTCATGGAATCAGACTCCGTACGCGCTGGCTGACCTCTTGTTCCAGTTGCACGAGCCGCGCGGTGTTGGACGCTTCCATGCTGATTTCCAATTGCGGGGCGTCCGCGCTCGGCAATACGTAAACCCAATCGCCGTCCAGATCGAGCCGCACGCCTTCGGGGGCGGCATTCATGCGAGCTTCCGGTCGTTGACTCAGTTCGCGCATCACGCGCCCGATGTGATCCCAGGGACAGTGTAGAATCAGGCGCCGGCAATGGCTGATCGGGATCTGGCGCTCGAAATCGTGCAGGGTCAGGTGTTCCCTGCCGAGGAATTCGAGCAGCCGAAGAGACGCCGCAACCGCGCCATAGCCGAGATAGAAGTGGACGAAATGCAGCCAAACGCCTTCGGATTGCATGGCTTTCTTGACGGCATTCAGTTGGGCCGCCGGCTCCTTGTGCGTAATGATCAGTCGCCGCACTCTGGCGTCCGCCAGCTCGGCCAGAAATTTCGGATGATCGGGCGGCAGGAAGACCGGCTCCTCGGGCGGAGCGCCGATGATGAAGGCTGCGGTCAGGAGCTCCTGCGTCCGTTCCGCCCGGTGTATCGTTCCCAATTCGTCGACCAAGGTCAGTTGTTCGCCGCTTCGCTCGATGATCAGGGCGATCTTCCGGTTGAGCCTGGCGATCTCCGCGATCGGTTCGTAGGGTATGGCGGAGACATCCGAACTTTCTCTACATTCGCTCTCGAGATGGTGCAAGCCGTTGCTGCCGAGCAGGTCGCCGAGTATCCGCGCCAGATTGCCTTCCCGGCAGTAATGGAGTACGCGATCGACCCAGGGTTGGGTGGCGGATCGGCTCAGGTGCTGGCGAAGGTGTTCGGCATATCGTTCGTCGACGCGGCCGGGATAAGTCAGGTTACCGACGTTCTCGATGGACACCTTGGGAAACTCGGCCCGGTAGAACATCGCTTCGATCTTGCGGCGCGCGCTGCGCAGCAAAGGCAAACCGTCGGTGTCGAAAAGCTCGATGACGGCCACGCTGGGGTGCTCGTCCGAAATGCGGATATGGACGCCGCCGCTCAAATGGCGGCCGAAGCAGGTGATGAAGCGCGTCTCCGGCAGGCTGGCCTCTTCCAGGTCGTCGATATTGACGCCCACCGCCAGAAGACCGGAGATGAACGCCCGCTTGATCAGCCGGGAGAACGGGTGCGCATCGCGGGCGACCGCCACGCGGGCGCCGCGCTGAATCCAGCTGCCGAAGGCCTTGCCCAGCGCCGCCGCATATTCCGGCGTGATGTGTAGATTGGCCAGGCCGCTGACGCCGCGCGATCCGAAAATCGAAGGACGCAGCAGCGATTCCCAGACCAGGTTTTCGCGTATCGTCGTGTTGCTGTTGATTTCCTTGTCGGGCCAGATCGAAACGCCGGGTATGACCACGACCTGGCGTCCGAGATGGCAGCGGGAGCCGATGATCGCGTCGTCGCCGATCTCGCAGCGGGCCTCGATGACGGTGCTGCCGCCGACGATGCAGTTGCGCAGGTCGCTCGACTCGCCGACGAACGAGTTTTTCATGACGATGCTGCGGTTGACGGTCGCCCTCGCGTCGATTTCGACGTCCGGCGCGATGACGGAATACGCGCCGATCTTGACGCCGGATCGGATCCGTACGTTGTCGCCTATCCAGCAGGGCGAGCCGAGCTCCGCGTCCTTGGCGATCCGCGCGCCGTCGCCAAGCCATATCCGTTCTCCGATGAGATTTCCGCCGAGCGGCAGACGGACCTTTCCGTCGAGCAGGTCCCAGTGCGACTGTTTGAGCTGATCCAGGGTGCCGATATCGCTCCAGTAACCTTCCGCGACATAGGCGAACAACGGAATCTCCTGTTCCAGGAGTTTCGGAAAAAGGTCGCTGGCGAAGTCGTATGGAATGTCCTCGGGTATCGCCTCCAGGATTTCCGGTTCTATGAGGTAAATGCCGGTGTTGACGGTGTCGCTGCACAATTCGCTGAGGCCTGGTTTTTCCAGGAAACGGACCACGCGGTCGTCCTCGCCGGTTACGACGACGCCGAACTCGCCGGGGTCCGACACCCGTTTCAGGCACAGGCTGACTTTTGCGCCCTTGGCCTTGTGAAAGGCCCAAAAGGCTTCGAGATCGAAATCCGTCAGCGCATCGCCGGCGATGACGAGAAACGTCTCGTCGAGGAAATCCGCGCCGAGCTTGACCGAGCCGGCCGTTCCCAGCGGCTTGTGTTCCAGGGTGTAGTGCAGGTTCACGCCGAAATCGCCGCCGTCTCCGAAATGGTCGCGGATGGCGCGGGGCCGGTAATGCAGTGTTGCCAGCAAATCGGTGAACCCGTACGAGCAGAGATGCCGCGCGATGTGCTCCATGATCGGCTTGCCCAGCACGGTGACCATCGGTTTCGGTATGTTCTCGGTAATGGGTCTTAGCCGTACTCCCTGACCCCCGGCAAGAATGACTGCTTTCATGAATGATCTCCCGCACCGAGTTGGATCGATTTCTGATGATGGCTCATAATTTGATTTCAAAATGTTTGTTGGGATTTGTCAACCTCGTTGATTGCGGATGACAAGATAACCATATGTTAATGATATGGTGGGTGCGGACGAGGCTCCAGAATTGACAGGAAGTGCAAGCTGAATAATTATTTGACATCAAAATAAAAGAGACCGGATCAGTGGAAACGCTTATGACTGAAAAAACGCGGGGCGACGATTTGATCGTGCAATTGCGCGCGTTTCTGGACGCAAGCCCCACCGTGGGCCATCGGGTGCTCCATCAAATTCGAAAACTGGAGCGCGGTTTTTTGCAGCGTTCCGATCTCTGCGACGCTTTCGCCGACGTTTGCACCGCGGACGATGCGCCCGAGGGGCTAAAGCAAACGCCCTTGGCAAAAACCATACGCTTTACTCAGGAGGCCGCCCTTAACGACGCCTGGGTCTATCTTGCCATCCGGCTTCGCATCGCCACCTGGCGCTATGTGCGCATCGCGCTCGAAGGGCTGACGGTCGAGGAGGTGACGGTGCAGGACTTTCTGCGTTTCAAGGAAGGCTTGGCGACGAGGCAGCACGATATAGACGAATGGCTGCTGGAAATCGATTTCGGGCCGTTCTCCCGCGAGTTTCCAAAGCTCCAGGAGGCGAGATCGATAGGCCGCGGCGTGGAGTTCTTGAACAAACATCTATCCCGGCAACTGTTCGACGAATTGGGCGAGGGCGGCGAGCGAATCTTGAATTTTCTGAGCATTCACTCGTTCCGTGGCCAGACCCTGATGCTCAACGAGCAGATCAGGAGCGTTCGCGACTTGCGCAGGGCCTTGCGCCAAGCCGACGACATGCTCGCCGGCCACGAGCCTTCGGCGACCTGGGAGGAAGTGGCGGCGGCCTTGCGCGCCCTAGGGTTCGAGACCGGCTGGGGGCGCGAGGTCTCTCGCATCCGCGACACCATGAGCCTGCTTCAGGATCTCCTCGAGGCGCCCGATCCGAGAGGATTGGAAACCTTTCTCGCGCGTTTGCCCATGGTCTTCTCGCTGGCGATCATTTCGCCGCACGGCTATTTCGGTCAGGCCAATGTGCTCGGCCGTCCCGACACCGGCGGGCAGGTGGTCTACATCCTCGATCAGGTGCGCGCCCTGGAGACCGAAATGCGTTCCCGCCTGTTCGAGCAGGGGCTCGACATCGAGCCGCAAATCGTGGTGGTGACGCGGTTGATACCGCAGGCGGAGGGGACCAGCTGCGACCAGCGTCTCGAGCCCATTTCCGGGACGTGCAACGCCCGGATACTCAGGGTACCTTTCCGCAACGTGTCCGGCGAGATCGTGACGCACTGGATTTCCCGGTTCGAGGTCTGGCCTTATCTGGAGCGCTATACCCTGGACGCGGAGCGCGAGCTGCTCGCCGAACTGGGCGGGCGTCCCGACTTGATCGTCGGCAACTACTCGGACGGCAATCTGGTTGCGACCCTTCTGTCGCAACGCCTGGGCGTGACCCAGTGCAACATCGCCCATGCCTTGGAAAAGACCAAGTATTGCCATTCCGATCTGTTCTGGCAGGATAACGAATCCCAGTACCATTTTTCCTGCCAGTTCACCGCCGACCTGATCGCGATGAACGCGGCCGACTTCATCATCGCCAGCAGCTATCAGGAAATAGCGGGTACCCGCGACAGCGTGGGGCAGTACGAGAGTCACGCGGCGTTTACCATGCCCAAGTTGTTTCGGGTCGTGAACGGGATAGACGTCTATGATCCGAAGTTCAACATCGTTTCGCCGGGCGCCGATGCGGCGGCTTATTTCCCCTACACCGCCGCCGACCGACGCCTGCCCCATCTGCATGCAGAAATAGAGGAGCTGATCTACGGCGAGGCGGAGAAGGCCGACGCACGCGGGATCCTGCATGAGCGGGACAAGCCGCTGCTGTTCACCATGGCGCGGCTGGACCACATCAAGAACATCGCCGGACTGGTGGAATGGTTCGGCGCTTCCGAGAAGCTGCGCGGGGAGGCCAATCTGCTGGTGATTTCCGGTTACGTGGATCCGGAACGTTCTTCCGACACCGAGGAAATCGGACAGATCCGGCGCGTGCACGCCTTGTTCGACCGGTACGGGCTGGACCGGCAGGTGCGCTGGCTGGGCCTCAGACTGCCCAAAAACTTGGCCGGCGAGCTTTATCGCTACGTGGCGGACAGCCGCGGGGCTTTCGTCCAGCCGGCCTTGTTCGAGGCCTTCGGACTTACGGTGATCGAGGCGATGGCTTCGGGCCTCCCCTGTTTCGCCACCTGCTTCGGCGGGCCTTCGGAGATCATCGAGGACGGACTATCCGGCTTTCACGTCGATCCGAATCATGGCGATGCGGCGGCGGAACGCATCGCGCGTTTCTTTGCCAGAGCGCGCAACGAGCCGGAATACTGGGCGCGAATCTCGGAGGGAGCGCTCGCGCGGGTTGCCCAACGCTATACCTGGCAGCACTATGCCGAGCGGATGATGACCTTGTCCCGAGTCTACGGGTTCTGGCGCCACGTGACCGATTTGGAGCGCCGGGAGACTCAGCGTTATCTTCAGGCTTTATACAGCCTGCAATTCCGCCGTCTGGCCCAAGCCATGGCCTGATTTCGAGCACGTTTTAGCCTATGGGAATTAAAGAACAATTTGTAGGTCGGCAATCCTTTGCCGACAAGTCCGTTGTGTCGGCAAGGGATTGCCGACCTACCTCGGGCGCTACGCCAAACCGGAAAATGTTCTAGCGTATGGAAATTAACGAACAAGTATTGATAGAGCTCCGGCGCATCGTCCGTGCGCTCGATCTGCAATCCAAGCAGTTGCAAAAGGTGGGACTGACCGGCTCTCAGTTGATGGTTTTGCGCGCCTTGACGAAACAAGGGCCTTTGACGGCCAATCAACTCAGCCAGGCGGTCAATCTGAGTCAAGGGACGATCACCACGGTGCTCGACCACCTCGAACTCAAGGCCCTGATCCGGCGCGAGCGCAGCGCCGAAGACAAGCGGCGCCTGACCATCACCCTCACCGATGCGGGCCGGGAGGCTCTCCGCCACGCGCCCTCGCTGCTGCATGTCGACTTCGTGGCTGCTTTCCGGCAATTGAACGACTGGGAGCAGACTCTCATCCTTTCCAGCCTGCAACGGGTCGCCGGCATGATGGATATGTCGCGCGTCAAGCCCAAGCCGGTTCACGATGCCGAATGCATCGAAGCGGGTTTGCGGTTCCTCACCGACGATGCCGAGGATGCGGGATGCTGACGAGCCGGCTGGTGGGGCGGCCTCTGGCCGCGGGTTAATCCGGGGCAGGGATGCCCCGGCGCGGCGACAAGCCGCGTGAGCCCAGGCCGGGCGTGTACCGGCCTGGGCGGCGGCCCGAAATACCAGGAGGGTATTTACGGGCCTGATTAATAAATTCCGCTCCCGAACATTATTGATCGGCCCCTGTTCAAGATCGTAGAGGTACTGCAACCCAAAACGCTTTGCAACATGTAGCGTCCGGCATCACGCCGTCACGTCAAACGCATTAATTCGAACCAATAAACGCTATCAAAATGGGGGGTACTTAATGGGTCCTTCAAAAAGAACCCTATATCGATCCGTAATCGATTTGTCGCTGGGGATGCTTGTTTTCTGGCTGGCCCAATCTGCGCTGGCTCAGGAGACGGCTCAGCCGGCGCCGGGCGAGGCCGAGGCGGCGAAACCGGCTCTTTCGGCAGAAGAAGCCTTGAATCCGGTTGATCGCATCAAGGCCGGCCGACAAGAGGTGGCGTCCGCCATGGAGTCGGTCCGAAAAGCCATGGATGCGGGATCCGCATCCGGATCGGACAGGGCGGCCGTACTGAACCAGCAGCTGGAAACCCTGAAACAGCTCGATTCCGTCTTCGAGCGGCAGCTCGCGGCGCAGCAGGAAATCGAGACGCTGGCGGTCGAGGAGCGGAAATACCTGGAAGCTGCGAAAACGCTCGAGACCAGCGATGATCCGGTGCCGGTGAGCGAACTGGATAACGCGTCGTCCGAGTTGAGCGCACAAACGGCGCGCCTGTCCGCGTTGAGAGCCGCCGTCGATCAGGCTAACGCTCAGGTCGAGCAGGCGCGGGCGGCTGTGGCCGGGAAGCAAAAGGAACTGGCCGCCGACGAGGGCGAGAAGGCCGCTTCGTCAGACGGGGAGCCCGATTCCCTGCGTTTGCAATCGGCCCGGTGGGAACTTAAGCAGGCCGAGGAAACGCTGCGGCTCGGTGAATTGAACCTGGAAAGGGAAAAACGAAAGCTGACCGTTGCCGAAGCATCCGTGAAGCTGCTCGAACGGCGCCTGAGCCTATTGGCCGGCCGCGTACAATTCACCGACAAGGAGCTCGAGGAGCGGCTGCAGCAAATCGAGAAGGAAGAACTCGAACTGAAGCGCGAATTGAGAAGAATGGATGGCCAGCAGATCGCCAACGAAAGTCGTCTGCACGATGCGAGGCAGCGTATGGCGAACGCGCCCCTGGACAAACTCGGGGAGCTGTCGGAAGAGGTCGAAGCGCGGCGTTTGGCCAAGGAATCCTTGGAAACGAAGATTTCCGGTTTAAACAAGCGTGTGGAGCTGATCGGAACGTGGAATACGGCCTGGCGGCGGCGTCACGCCGTCATCAACGGTTTCGGCAAGCCCGTGGAATGGGTGAAATGGAAGGAGGAAGCGGTCGACGCCTTGGCCGCGCTCGATCAGACCGAACGCGCCGTGATTCTTTTGCTCCAGGACTGGAAAAAGCAACTGATCTCGATCGAAAACAAGCTTTCCAATTCGGAGCGCGACGGCGGAAGTTCCGCGCGCTGGCTGGAACAGCAGCACCAATCGGCGGAATCGCTGATCGACCACTTGCGCGATCAGGATGCTTATCTCGAAAAGACCCGCGGCCTGCTCCAAAAAGTCGTCGAGTCGGTCAACGACCGTACCGAGCACCGAAGCTGGCGCGAGCTGGCGGAGTTGGTCCTGGATACGGAATTGAACGGCAACCGCGTGCGCGACTGGGGTTTGGCGCTGGTAGCAGTGTCCGGGCTGTTCAGCCTGCTGGTGTTCGTTCGGAATTTTCTCATCTCAGCTTTGCAGCGTTATCTCGAGCGTCGGCAAAACGTTCTGATCGGCGAGTTCTTTGCCGGCGTCCGGCAAACCCGCACGGTCTTTTTGCTCATGGTCTCGGTGTTTGCGTCGACGCTGCTGCTGCGCCTGGATCCGGCGCTCAGCGGCATCATACGCAAACTGACCATCGTCACGCTGCTCTTCCAGGTTTCCACCTGGGTGAGCTACTTCCTCAGAGTTTGGGTCTTCGACTATTTGGGCAAAAAAACCAAGCGTGACCAAACCAGCCTGGGAGCGCTGTCGATTTTCAATTCGCTCAGTCAACTGGCGGTCTGGTCGCTGGCGCTGCTGCTCGCGCTGCAAAATTTCGGCGTGGATATCACGGCGCTGGCGGCCGGTCTCGGAATCGGCGGCGTCGCGGTCGCGCTGGCGCTGCAACGGATACTGGGCGATCTGTTGTCCTCGCTGTCCATCGCTTTCGACAAGCCCTTCGTGGCCGGCGATTTCATCATTTTCGATCAGCTCATGGGAACGGTCGAGCACATCGGTATCAAGACCACCCGCATCCGCAGTCTCGACGGCGAGCAGATCATCTGCGCGAACAGCGATCTGCTGAATACCCGGATTCGCAATTTCAAACGCATGCGGGAGCGGCGCGTGGCGTTTCAAATCGGGCTCGTTTACCACACGCCATACGAAAAGCTGGTCAAGGTCCCAAGCCTATTGCGGAATGCCGTCGAGGCCCAGGCCAACGTCCGTTTCGACCGCGCCCATTTCAAGGCTTACGGCGAATTCTCCCTGCTGTTCGAAGTCGTTTACTACGTTCTGAGCGCCGATTACAACGATTACATGAACGTGCAGCAGGGCATCAATCTGATGATTTTCGAATCGTTTCAGAACGAAGGATTGCAGTTCGCGTTTCCCACCCGTGCCTTGTACCTGCAAGGCGTACCCCAAACCGGCGAAGCGGCGCTGTCGGCCCTCAAGTCCGGCGAAGGGAAAACGACCGCACAGCTGCGCGCGGGTTAATCCGGGGCAGGGATGCCCCGGCGCGGCGACAAGCCGCGTGAGCCCAGGCCGGGCGTGTACCGGGCCTGGGCGGCGGCCCGAAATACCAGGAGGGTATTTACGGGCCTGATTAATAACGGCTGGGCGATTCGGCGCTGCCGGCCAGCAGTACCCGATGCCGAAGCCGCCGGATCGCCGTCCAAAGCCGAGGCTGCCAGCTTTTCGCGGCTATGGACTCGTTCGTATCTCTTAAGCCTGTGCTCGGTAGCAGGTATCTTCGTCGGCAAAGGATTGCCGACCTACGACCGTAGTACCCTGTAGGTCGGGAATCCTTTCCAATCGCAAACGTCGCTTTAGTCGCGACCTTCCAATCGCAAACGGTGTCTTCGGGAAGGGCGTGGCCGGCGCTCCCGGCCAGGCCGTTTGCGATTGGAAGGGTCATCCCAGCGCTCCTGGGATGACCGTTTGCGATTGGAGCGCCGAAGCCCCCCTTCCCGACGGTGCGGTCGGGCCAAGGGGTTCGTCGGCAAAGGATTGCCGACCTACGAATGCTTGAATCAATTTACGGTAGCCGAAGGCGCCAGCGACTTCCGCCACGCCTGTTTTGTCGTACGAGCGAAATGAAAACGCTCTATCGAGCGGGATGATAGAGCAGGCTCGGATCGTGCAGGGCGTTTCCGATAATCAGGCTGGTGTGCCAGGTCGGGCGGTATCGCCGCGTATCGGCCAGATACCGGAGCGATACGCGGGTATCCTCGTCTTCTCTGGAAAACACCGCGACTCTCCCGGTCCTGGCCTGCTCTTCGGTCAGCGTCCATGCATCGCCCAGGCAAGCCCCGACGGCCTTCTTGCCTTCTTCGAAACTCTGCCGGGCAGCGGCTTCGTCGGTTTTGTTCCACAGGCAGTAATAATGTTCGTTGCCGCTCCATTTCCACACCTCGCAGGCCGTATCGGGAAAAATGCTTTCCGCATCCCAGCGGTCGCCGAGGCGGTGTATGCTCTTCGCGCCCTTGATGTTTTCGAAGCGATTGTCGGCAGCGGCGATGACCGCTTTCAGGCGGGAACAGGCGTCTCCTTCGGTCGCGGTTTCCCGCCCGCCGGGCTGGCTCGCGCATGAGGCGGCCATTACGGCAAGCATCGGCAGAATCGCGCGCAAGCCAAAAGCACTGATTCGTACGCCCATGTCGTTCTCCTTTCCTAGAGCAGTTTCCATTCGTACGTAAGGATGGCCTTAGTACTACAGTCGCAGTTATGGTGGACGACCACGACAGCGGCGTCGGTAATGGCACTGCCTGGCGCGCCACTGATGACGGCGCCGCCAGAGTGACCAGGCCAGCACATGCGCCGCCTCGGGACGCCGGGTCCAGAGCACGTGGACCAGCAAGCGGCGGACTTCCGGGGCAGTAAATGGGATCAAGCCGGCCTCAGTGCCCCTTTTTTCGCTTGGGTGCTCATAGCCACCAAGAACGCCTGGGCCAGCAGCGCCAAGGTGATATGCCGATGCCAGGCGTCCCACGTCCGTCCCTCATACTCGTCCAACCCACAGTCCTGCTTGGCCCTCTCGAAGCCCACTTCAATGGTCCACCGTCGCCCGGCGACCTGAATCAGGGTCTCCAGCGTCGTGCCCTCCCGCGGGGCAAACGCTACGTAATACGCCAGCTTGCTCGGATCCTCAAGACTCCGGCGCACCACCAGCCAATGGCCCCAGGCCCGCTCCTCAGCGGTCGGTTGCCACCGCCACAAAGGCTGCCACGCCCAGTCGTACTCCCGTGGCCCCTTGGCACCGTCTCCGGCCGAGTGCCGCTGCCACGCCGAAGCGGGTAGTTCGGCGGCGAGTTCCTGCGCCGGCCGATACACCGGACCATCACGCCACAACGGCACGTTACAGGCCACCCCCAGCACAAACGGCTGGCGCCGTTGCTCCAGCCAAAACCGCAGCCGCCGATCGCCCCCATACACCTCATCACCGGTCACCCAGCGGCACGGCACACCGGCGTCCAACGCGCGTTCGATCATCTCCAACGCTAACCCAGGCTTGGTGCGAAACGTCACCCCTTCAGGCACGTGCGCCTCGGCGCGGCGATGGGGGGCGGCGGCCCACTCCTTGGGCAGGTACAGTGCCCGATCGAGAAAAGCCGCCCCGTGCACACTGGCATAAGCGAGAAAAACGCCGACCTGGCTGTTCTCGATGCGGCCGGCCGTGCCACTGTATTGGCGCTTGACTCCGACCGAGTGCGTGCCTTTCTTCAAAAAACCCGTCTCGTCCACCACTAACACCGCCTCTGGATCGGCCAACCGCTCCACCACGTAAGCCCTCAGGTCATCCCGTACCCGATCGGCATCCCACTCAGCGCCATTCAACAGCCGCTGGACGCCATCCGGGGTCCGCTCCCCCAAGTGCTCCGCCAGCTGCCAGCCGTTCTTGCGCGCGACCGGACTTAACAGCCCACGCAGATACCCCAACGCGCGTTGCCGCGGTTCCGCCCGCCGAAAACGCGAGCCAATCCGCGCATGCAGTGCGGTCAGCTCCGCGTCCCACTGTCGTATCGAGTCTTGCATGGCAGTCTCCTCAGTCGATTACCATGCTTGTTAGACCTAAATAAATGCGGCTGTAGTATTAGAGCCTATCCCAATAGGCGATAATAAGCGTCTTTAACCGGTAACCGAGGAGAAGACCCATGGGACTCATTACCGAAGACGATGGCTGGCGGATTCCCGACGCCTTATGGGAAAAGATGTCACCCCTGCTTCCGGTGCACGTGCCCAAGCCGCATCCCCTGGGATGTCATCGTCGCCGGGTCGACGACCGTGTGGCGATGAATGCGATTGTGTTCGTCCTGCGTACCGGGTGTCAATGGAATGCCCTGAATGCGACGGGGATCTGCTCCAGCAGTAGTGCCCACCGCCGGTTCCTGGAATGGGTTGAGGCGGGTATTTTCGAGCGTTTCTGGCAGGAGGGGTTGCTCGAATACGAGCGGCTCAAGGGCATCGACTGGAGTTGGCTATCCCTGGATGGCGCCACGACCAAGGCGCCCCTGGCCGGCACAAAAAAACGGGGCCAAATCCGACGGACAGGGGCAAACAGGGGGTCAAGCGCAGCCTGTTGACCGAGGCGGATGGAATCCCACTGGCCGTAGTGGTCGAGGGTGCCAACCGCCACGACATGAAACTGGTCCGTTCGACGCTGGCGGCGGTTCAAGCCCAGCGGCCCGAACCGACCCCGGAACAGCCCCAAGGATTATGTTTGGATAAAGGGTATGACTATGACGAGGTGCGGGATATTGTCCACGCGTTCGGGTTCACGGCCCACCTTCGAACCCGCGGCGAGGAGGCCCAAGCGATCAAGCGGGACGCGGGATTCGCAGCGCGGCGCTGGGTCGTAGAGCGCACGCACAGTTGGATGAACCGCTTTCGGCGCATTCTCATCCGCTGGGAAAAGCGGGCGGATACCTATCTCGCTCTGTTGCATCTGACACTGGGCATCATCACCTGGCGAGCCACCGGCCTATTGGGATAGGCTCTTAGTGCGGGAGCGGGCCGAAAACCAATCCGACAGCCGCTCCAAAATCAATCGATCCGACCGCGACCGGAGCGCCCCGGTGCCGTCCGTTCGACTTGAATTCCGATGCCGTCGCGGCTTCCGAGCATTCCGCTCAAGGCGGCTCGGTGCGCCAACTCGAAGGATTCGCACCCATGCGTTCCCCGAGGTCCGCCAGGGCGTTCATCGTTTCCTTTACGAACACGCCCGGTTTCGGCGGCGTCCAATCGGCGGGAACCGAGATGACCCGGATCTCGACATCGGCGCCTCTCTTCAATTTCGAAATCTCGGCCAATGCGTAAAGATGGCGTAGCGCGTTGACGGTAGCCGACTGGGTCGCCAGGTTGGTGCTGCGGCGCATGATGGCGGCCCAGGTCTGCCGGGTGATTTGCGGCAGAAAACGGAACTGGTTGTTGAGGATGACCCAGTAACGCTGCTTGGGGATCGGCAGGTCCGGGTAAGTCTTCTTCCAGACCGCCGAAAAGCTGTCTTCGTCGTGCGTTCTCGCGCCATACAGGATATTTCCGGTCACGCCTCCATCGACATACAGCCGGCCGTCGATCTCGCGCGGCGGGAAGACGCCGGGCACCGCGGCCGACGCGAGGAGGATGCGGTGCACCCGATCCACGTCACCGGTCCGGAGAGCACTTCTCGCTTCCTCGACCACATCCCAGGCGCGCATGTCCCCATCATCGAGATTGGTGGTATTGACCAGCAGCATACGGTTGCGCCTGCCTTCCCGGACGATGCGGTTCAGAAACTCCGAATCGATCGCTTCCGCGATATCCCGCTCCAGCCCCGGAATGCGGGTGAACGACGCATAGCGCGGCAGGAAGAACAGAAGCCCTCGAAGTTTCACGATGTCCGGACGCGGTTCGCGGTACATATTCAGGACCTGATCGATGGTCCGCTCGGTTCCGAGAAAAGCGAACGGCGCGATCAAGGCGCCGGTGCTGACGCCGGTCACGACGTCGAATTCGGGACGTGCCATGGGCCCCTTCGGAACCCGTCCCCAGCCCTTGAGAAAGCCCGCGCCTAAGGCTCCCCAGTCTCCGCCTCCGGAGATCACGAGAGCGTCGATTACAGGCGGCTCGGATCTGACACCCAGGACATAGTCGTCGTACTCCTGCTTGGCCCGCGTGACGAGCCGCGGCGTGAATCCCTTGATTTCCGCGTTGACCAGACGGTCGCTGGCCTCCCGGGCGCTGAGCAGTTCCTGCTGCGAAAGCGACGGACGCAAGGCGGGACCGCAGCCCGCAGCCAGGATCAGCAGGACGAACAGAAGACACTTGAAAAGGTTTCGGACACTCATGATCGCGAGCACGACGCGACCGACGATCAGGCTAGCCATCCTGCCAATGCCGGCGTTTTGGCGGATAACTCGCCGGTCGGCGGCCGTTTCCGGTCAACGAGTGAGGATGATGTAAAGAGCGTGAATGACGCCTGGGACGAAGCCCAGCATCGTCAGCAGAATATTCAGCCAGAAGGCGCCTGCAAGCCCGACTTCCATGAAGACGCCCAGGGGCGGGAGAAGAATGGCGAAGATAACCTTGAAAACATCCGTGAAGGTGACCGTCATGATAAGACCTCGCGTTGAAGTTCTGGCGGATTGAATGCAATCCGGTCAAGGCAATGCGAAGGGACTCTTTCGTTTTGACCGAAGCGGCGCCGAAAAAATTGCGTTCCAGCGTGTCTGAATCGGAACCCGAGCCGGCGCCAAAGCTTTCCCGGATGTATCGGGTAGGCCTGACTACTAGCTTCCCGGCTGGCAAGGGCTCGAATTTTCGCTATCGCTGCATCGCTTTCCGACGAAGCGAGTGAAACTAGCCCCGTTATCCTGCGGCGCCGATAGCCGACGAAACGGCGCGAAGGATGACACGGTCGAAACGCTGCACGATATCGGCATCGAAACGGATGTTGATCCGCCAGGGCATATACGGCCGAATCCGATCCTTGCCAAGAAGGCATTGTCTTGCGGACATGGGGGCTTTGCGCTTGCGGCCATTATTGGTTGTCGAATGAAGGAGCGGAAATACGGGCATTAACGTATCCGTCGGAGCACGACGGGTTTCGCGCCGGACTCGCTTTCCTTGATCTTGCCCGATTCGAAGGGTATGGCTAATGCCGATGGACGTTCCTCGTCAAAGGTCGACGATCATTCGTTCGATCCTGTCCACATCGATATTCGAGTCGTCGGCGGCGCGGTGTTTTCCATCTTTCCCGGCATGCGTCCCGAGTGGCCCGGCGGTTACGGATTGGTTTGCGGTTGTGGCTGGCGTCCCTGCTGATAACCCTGCTCGTAAGCCCGTTGTTCGGACTGTTTGTGCTTGTCGTAGAGATAACTGCCCACCAGTCCGGTGCCCGCGCCGATGGCGGCGCCCAGGCCGGCGTTGCCGGCGATGGCACCGATCGCCGCGCCGGCGCCGGAAAACAGCACGGTCGCCAGGAGGATGGCTTTGGAAAAGAAGGTTGAGGCTCGCATGACAGCGCCCTCCATCGGTTGAAAAGCAGAAACTTCGGAAATCCTCGGTTGGGCGCATCATGCCGCCGCCCCGATCCTCGCCTGCAGAACCAGCAGGATGAACACCCCGACCAAAGCCGGCGTCAGGGCGACCAGAAACCCCGGCATACAGCCCGGACGCTCGCCGACTCCGGCGATCACGCCGAACTCCAGGCTTCACTTACGGCTCGGTTTGGCCGGTTCTGCCTGTCGCCCGCACGATGCAGCGGAAGCCCACATGGCAGGTGGAGGTATCGACCGGTTCCGGGAAGCGGGCCGCCGGGCGGTAGCGGCGGCAGTAATTCTCCGCGCAGAGATGGGAACCGCCCTTGAGCACCTTGCGCGGAATCCGGATCACGGGCTCACAGGGATCGAAGCTAGCTTCCTCCCGCCCGCCGCGCGGATTCCTGGGAACGCAGCAGGCCGCTTGCCGCGCGGACGGGTGGCCGGGTTCGTACCAGTCGGCGGTCCATTCCCAGACGTTGCCGATCATGTCGTACAGGCCGTATCCGTTGGGCGGAAAGGCTCCCACCGGGGAGGTGCCCTCGTAGCCGTCGACGACGAGGTTTTCCCAGGGAAACCGCCCCTGCCAGTAATTGGCCAGCATCCTGCCCTCCGGCGCCAGTTCCTCGCCCCAGGCATAGGCCACGCCGTCCAACCCGCCGCGGGCGGCCCGTTCCCACTCGGCTTCAGTCGGGAGCGCCTTGCCTTCCCAGCGGGCAAAGGCCTCGGCGTCGGCAAAAGTGACGTGGACTACCGGATGCCGCTCCAGCCCTTGGAGGGAACTCTCGAGGCCTCGCGGATGCCGCCAGTCGGCGCCTTTCATGTAGGACCACCAATTTCCGATGTCGCGGAGATTCACCGGCCCCGGCGGCTTCACGAACACCAGCGAACCGGCGTAGATCATGTGCGGCAAGGCGCCGGGGTAATCGGCCGGATTCGGCGGTATTTCGGCGAAGGTGACATGCTCGGTGGCGGCCACGAAGCGGGCGAACCGCTCGTTGGTCACCGGAAAGCGGTCTATCCAGAAACCGTCCACCGCTACCCGGTGCGCCGGGGCTTCCTCGGGATAATGCCGGTCCGATCCCATCAGAAACGCGCCGCCGGGGATCCAGACCATATCGGGGAAGGGCGGCTCGGGGGCAGGGGAGGCGAAGCGGATCGCCGTCTTGGCTTCGGTGTGGATCATGGTTGAAATCCTTGTACCGTATGCCTTTCACTGCCGGGTGATGATCGCCCGCAACTCCGCCTCCTTGTCCTCGATCAGTTCGCCCGACACGTCCACCGTTACCCGGTTCAGCTTGCCGCTGAAGGCGAACGGCACTTCGTATCGGGATGTCACCGGAGACGCCGCGTCGTGGCCGCAGGTCAGCCCTTCGCCCAGGCTGATGAGAAGCGGTACGGTGACGGGAAGTTCGGCCTGTCCGACGAGTTTGCCGTCGATGTAGAGCTGGCCGCGGCCCGGCGCGCCTTTGCCTTGGGCGAGGTCGGGCCGGCCGGTGGGTTCGAACTCGAAGCGCAGCTCCGCCTTTCCCTGTGGTACCTCCGCGTCGGATTCGACCGCGAACTCCTCGGTGCCGACGTAGTTGTGCACGTAGCACAGCTTTTTGTCCTTGACGAAGAACGAGTACCCGCCGGTACTGCCGCCGTGGGCCAGCAGCACACCCTCGGCGCCATCGTGGATTTCTACCTCTGCGCTAATGCTGTGCGGCCGGTTGAGGACCTTCACCGCCACGTTATCGGGTACGGGCGAGGTATCGGGATAATAGATGTACCGCTGCCTGCCCCGGGTAAGCTGGGGACGTTCCTCGGCGAATCGCTGGGTGCCGCGGCTGTCGAGGGGCAGGACCTTGTATTTGCCCGCTTCGACATACCACATGGCGATCATTTCGATCAGTTTGTCCCGGTGCTGATCGGCCAGATTGCGGGTTTCGGAGAAATCTTCCGCCACGTGATACAGCTCCCAGCCGTGGGCATCCAGTTCGCGCAGTTTTTCCTCGGTAATCTCCATCTGTCCGAAGGACATTCCGGACTCGGCAAAGGAGGGCCCCGGAACGGGGCATACGGCGCGCCAGCCGTCGTGGTAGATCGATCGGTGGCCGAACATCTCGAAATATTGGGTGACGTGGCGGTTTTCCGCCTTCCCCTCGTTAAAGGTATGAGCAAAGCTCACGCCCTCGATGGGCGATTGGGCGACGCCGCGGATTTCCGCCGCCGGCTCGATTTGCAAGGCATCCAGTACCGTCGGCAGCAAATCGATGGCGTGAGCGTATTGCGGGCGGATTTCCCCTTTTGCCCGGATCCCTTTCGGCCAATGCACGATGAAAGGATCGCTGACGCCTCCACGGTAGGTTTCCCGCTTCCAGCGCTTGAACGGGGTGTTGCCCGCCCAGGTCCAGCCCCAGGGGTAATGATTGAAATACTTCGGGCCGCCCAGATCGTCCAGCGCCTTGAGATTGGCTTCCAACGACTCCGGCACATTGTTGAAGAACTTGTTTTCGTTGACCGAGCCGGTGGGGCCGCCCTCGGCGCTGGCGCCGTTGTCGGAGATCACCATCACCAGGGTGTTGTCCAACTCGCCCAGGCTTTCGATGAAATCCAGCAGCCGGCCAATGTGATGGTCGGTATGCTCCAGAAACCCGGCGAAGACTTCCATCATGCGGGCGTAGAGCTTTTTCTCGTCCGGCGTAAGGCTGTCCCAGCGGGCCACGTCGGGGTCGTGGCGGGATAGTTCGGTGCCCGGCGGAATAAGGCCCATGTCGAGCTGTTTTTGGTGGACCTTGTGCCGGTAAGCTTCCCAGCCGTCGTCGAACTGCCCCCGGTAGCGGTCGGCCCATTCTTTCGGCACGTGGTGCGGAGCGTGCATGGCGCCGCTGGCGAAATACAGGAAAAACGGCTTGTCGGGAGCCGCCTGCTTGGCATCGCCGATGAAACGGATGGCCTGATCCGCCAGGTCTTCGGTGAGGTGGTAGCCTTCTTCCGGCGTTTTGGGCGGTTCGACCGCGTGATTGTCGTGGACCAGGTCCGGGTAATACTGGTGGGTATCGCCGCCCAGGAAGCCGTAATACCGCTCGAAGCCCCGTCCCAGCGGCCAGCGGTCATAGGGCCCGGCGGCGCTGATCTGCTCCGCCGGGGTGAGATGCCATTTGCCCACCGCGAAGGTGTTGTAGCCCTGGCGCTGGAGAATCTCCGACAGGAAGCCGTTTTCGAAGGGAATGATGCCGTTCGCGCCCGGATAGCCCATGGAGCCCTCGGTGATGCAGGCCATCCCGTTGGAATGGTGGTTGCGCCCGGTCAGAAGACAGGACCGGGTAGGCGAGCACAGCGCGGTGGTGTGCATATTGCTGTAGCGAAGGCCGTTCGCCGCCAGCCTGTCGAGGTTCGGCGTCCGGATGGGCGAACCGTAACATCCGAGCTGGCCGTAACCGGTGTCGTCCAGCACGATGAACAGCACGTTCGGCGCTCCCGGTTTGGCCCGCAGCGGCTCCGGCCATGCGGGCGAGGAGGTCTCGGGCGTGCGGCCGACGACGCCGGGAAAAGTGGTTCCGGGTTTGTATTCCTTCAAAGACATGTCGTACCTCCACTTGCAATGCCTTGCGGGCGGTTTGGTCGATTTTGGGGACAGCGTCAATCCATCACGCGGTAGCTTTCCGCCCCGAGGTGTGAAATGCGGACGGCCCTAAGAAGATGACGAAATTGATCGGCACCGGTCACTGTTATCCATGGTTTCGCTCCTTGAGCCGGAAGTGCTGCGATCAAATGTTTATTTTTGTTAACGTCGACTGTAAATGACATCTGTACGAGCACGTAGTCATCTTCGACGCGGATGGCACGGGCTCAGTGCGCCTGGATAGGAACCCGAGCCGGCGTCAGAGCTCGTCCGGATGTATCGGTTAGGCTGACTATCAGCGTCCCGGCTGGCAAGGGTTCGAATTTTTGGAAATACAGCCAACCGGCCACCCACCCGCCGGGATTCAGCACCCCTTCGGGCAGGGCTCGCCGCATCATTTCGAGACTGGGCAAGTCGGACCCTTGCCAGTAATTCGAGTGGCGCGGGTTATAGGATTCATCGTGAGGAAAAGGACCTTCATGAGCAGGAACGGTGGGATAGAGCGGTTTTAGGTAAGGCGCCACATGGAAATCCCGAAAACCGAATTCCGGATCCACGATCGGCGGGTAGGCCACGGGAGTCAGCATCGGCAGCGTGCCGGGAACAACCGGCCCCCTGTCTTTCGCTTCGACCGGAAAGACCGGCAAGGCGGAGAACTCGTTCCCGGTGGGCGCCGCACGCACCTTGAAGTCGCTGTAGCGGATCAGTAGCGCGGTTTTGCTACGGTTGTCGATTTTTAAGTGTACGGGTGTGGTCTTGAACTCGATGGCTTTGGCTCCCGGCCACGATTCCGGCCGGGCGACGATCCGGACCGGGGAGATGTCGGACGCCACTTCTTTCTCGACCGGGCCGAGTTGCGCATAGTCAGGGATGGGTTTGACCACTGCCGCGTCCCGGCACGACATCAGCGGGACCGAGATCATGAACGTCGCTATCGCGGTGACGAGCACCGGATGCCGGCTCGGAAGTTCCATGTCCAAGACCTCTTTATTTTTTCGGGACTTACGAAAATTAGTCTCGATCCCGGCGGGAAAGTTCGAGCACGGATCGGCCAAGGCGCATCGCTAGTCCGCCGTCTTTCGAGGCTTGCGCCGGCGCATCGTCGTTCTCGTCTCCGATTCGTGACCGCTTACGCCCAAAGGCTGCATGGCGGCTTGTTCGTCGCTGATCTGCATGGCCTCCACCAAAAGATCCAGGTTTCGGGTCAGCGAGATCAAAACCGGATCCGGCAATTCGGTCAGTGCCTGTAGCAACAGACCCTGCCGGGGTTCGGGAGTTTGCTCCACGAGGGCTTGCCCTGCTTCCGTCAAATAAAGGCGTACCACCCGTTGATCGGGATTGGTTCGTTCCCGCCGGATCAGCCCTTTCTTTTCCAGCTTGACCAGCAAATTGCTTACGGTGGATTGATGAACCGACATGGCTCGCGCCAGTTCCGACACTTTCATTCCGGCGTTATTCGACAACTCCGACATCGCCCAAAGCTGGGCGTAGCTGACTCCGCAGCACGATTCCACCCACTGCGAATGCTGTTGCACGGCACGGAAAATCAGGCGAAAGCGTTTGAGCGCTTCGTGGGGCCGTGCCGTCGGTTCGGCAATTTCCGGCGAATCTTCTTGCGGTCTGTATTCAATCGTTTTCATGTGTCCGTCATCAAAATCTATTTGGCGTGCTACGGCCTATTGCCGCTGCACGCTTCACTTGGAAGCGCCGGTTCTCTTTGCGGGCTTGCGGGAGAGAATGGTCGGAGTACGGACGGCGGTCCGGGACTCCCCGGATTCGACGGGCATCCCGACGTATATTTGCACAAATCATTTTTGTGCAAATATACTTACCCCCCCGTGAGAAGCTCCGACCATGTGCCGACGTGATGTGACAGTTTATTGCCCTCTGACGCACAGGACGTCGGGACATCGGGTTTCTCACGTTCTTACCAAGAGAGTCGTCTTCGTTAAGCGGGGGATGGTCGGAATAAGGGGGGACACCTTATCGGGTAGCCCGAATGCCGCGTTACCCGGTCGAAATCTTCCGTTGGCGGCTTTGAAGCCTCAGTCCTCAGCGAGTTGGAAACGCTCGAGTCCAGTGCACGTCTCAGTACCTGCTCCTTAACAACTATACCTAATTCTCGGCGGAAATATCTTATGAGTATCTCTCCCAAGAAAATCTTTACGGGATTCGATTCGACGCGCTACACGGCGTACAACCTCGGCAATTTTCGCGAAATCCCGCAAATGGCACGGCTCAGTGAGGAGCAATTGTTCGAAATCGAAGTCGTGGGGCGAGTGCTGCCCTTCAAGACCAACAATTTCGTGGTCGACGAACTGATCGACTGGGATAACATCCCCGACGATCCGATGTTCATATTGACCTTTCCGCAGCGCGACATGCTGTTGCCGCACCATTACGAGGAAATGGCGGAACTCGTGAAAGCCGGCGCGAGTCCGGCCCTGATCCGCGAGGCGGCGGACCGTATCCGCTTGGAGCTCAATCCCCATCCGGCGGGCCAGTTGGATCTCAACGTCCCTCATTTGAACGGCGAACCTTTGCACGGCATGCAGCACAAATACCGGGAGACCGTGCTGTTTTTTCCGAGCCCGGGCCAGACCTGCCACGCCTACTGCACGTTCTGCTTTCGCTGGCCGCAGTTCGTGGGACTGTCCGGCTTGAAGTTCGCGAGCCGCGAAGCGGAACATCTGGTCGCCTATCTTAAGGCGCACCCGGAAGTGACCGATGTGCTCTTCACCGGCGGCGATCCGCTGCTCATGTCGGCGCGGCGGCTGGCCGATTACCTGGAGCCGCTGATCGCGGCGGATCTTCCCAATCTGCGCCATATCCGGATCGGCACCAAGGCGCTCTCCTATTGGCCTTACCGCTTTCTCACCGACGCCGATTCCGACCACATGGTCGCGCTGCTTCGGAAAGTGGCCGCCAGTGGCAAGCATCTGGCGATCATGGCGCATTTCAATCATCCACGGGAGCTGGAACCCCAGCCGGTCCGGCAGGCGATTCAGCGGCTACGCTCGACCGGCGCGGTGATCCGCACCCAATCGCCGGTGCTCCGCCACATCAACGACGACCCGGCGCTATGGGCGCGGATGTGGAATGCCCAGGTCGACCTGGGCTGCGTTCCGTATTACATGTTCTTGGCGCGCGATACCGGCGCTCAGCATTATTTCGCCGTGCCCCTGGTGCGTGCCTGGGAGATTTTCCGGGAAGCTTACCAGCGCGTGAGCGGCCTCGGCCGTACGGTGCGGGGTCCCAGCATGTCTGCCTGTCCCGGCAAAGTCCAGGTGCTCGGCGTCACCGAGGCGGCAGGCGAAAAGATCATCACGATGCGGTTTCTACAAGGCCGGAATCCCGATTGGATTCATCGTCCGTTCTTCGCCGAGTACGACGACAAGGCGACATGGCTGGACGAACTCAAACCCGCGTTCGGTCAACCGCAGTTTTTCTTCCAGGACGAACTGGAACGGATCTATCGTGAATGCCAGTTCGCTTCATCGTAGGTTTAGAGAACTGAAATCGACAGGGGCCCGGACTGCAGCAGGCCTGCTTCAGGGTCTCGTTCGCGGCAACGGTCCGGGCGGTCGGGAGCGGATTATTCGCCTTGGATATAGCTCGACTGCGCTGTCGACAAGGAAAATCGGACTGATGCAACATAATTCCATTCGACATTCGAGTGAAAATTAATCGTAGGATGGGTAGAGCGAAGCGAAACCCATTGATGGTGGGTTAGCCCTTCGACAGGCTCAGGACAGGCCCTTCGGCTCCGCGTAACCCACCGATTGAAGATCGCTCGGTGGGTTACGGCGGACGCGAAGCGCAGTGATTGGCGGTCGGTCAGTGCTGATGTGTGCCTAGCCAATCCAACGAAAATGAATGCCTGACCGAAAGCGATTGGGAATAAGGGAACTGATTTATTAACCCGGCCTATAAATATAGGCCGGGTTAATCCGGGGCAGGGATGCCCCGGCGCGGCGACAAGCCGCGTGAGCCCAGGCCGGGCGTGTACCGGGCCTGGGCGGCGGCCCGAAAGACCAGGAGGGTATTTACGGGCCTGATTAATAACCGTTGAGCCACGCAACAGAACTGGATAAGGAGATCCTGCATGACTGTCAACCCCGGCTTTTTTTCGTCTTACAAACCCTTGCCCCTTGTGGCGGCCTTGGCAGCGGTCCCAAGCTTCCACAGCGCGGCGGCGGAAAGCGACGCTAGCCAAAATCCCTGGGCCTTCAACCTCACGCTCTACGCATGGCTGCCCGGCGTGGACGGCAAGTTTTCCGCGGGGCCGTTCAACAAGTCGGTCGACTCCACCTTCATCGACATCGCCGAGGAGCTGAGGAACTTCCCGCTGGCCTTCATGGGACGGCTCGAAGCGCATTACGAGCGGCTGGGGTTCTATCTGGACGGCAATTACGTGGATCTGGATTTCGAGCCCCGGTTCGCTCGGGGCATCAGCAAAGGCTTGTCGAGCCAGTTGGGCGTCATGGAGTATGGTGCCATGTACCGCGTGTTCGGCCCGGCCGCCTCGGAACGCATCGCCCACTGGGACGAGAAACCGCGCTCCAACATGCTCGAGCTCTATGCCGGCGGACGCACCCTCTGGCTGGACAATCAGGTCGAGTTCAGGGGCATCGGCAGCGCCTCGACCGGCAAGAGCCTCACCAGTCCGGTCATAGGCGCGCGGTTCACGGTGCAATTCAGCCCGAAATGGTTCGTCCTGGTGGACGGCAACGGCGGCGGCTTCGGCGTTGACAACATCGACTTCGCCGGATCCGTGCTGGGGCTGGTCGGCTACCGCACCACCCTGTTCGGCATGCCTGCCTCGATCGAGGCAGGCTACAAGGCCTTGCGCCTGGACGTGAGCAAGCGCATCATCGAAACCGATGTGACCCTGAGCGGTCCGTTCCTCGGGCTGACGGGCTATTGGTAGACATCGAGACGGGTAGTTTGGGCATGCACCCATGTCCGACACGGATGGACTGAAGACTGATTGAAGAAGCCGCCCATGCTCATCGTTCCTTCCGGCTCATGTTTCGGCCGTTCGTTCTTTTCCTGGGTCTGATCCTGTTGACGAATGGAGCCGCCCTCGCCGTGCGGAAAGCCGCCGACCCGCTGCCGTCCTGGAACAACGGCCAAACGAAGCAAGCCATCCTGGCGTTCGTAAAGAAGGTGGCCGACAGGAAGAGCGCCGATTACGTTCCACCTACCGAGCGCATCGCCGTGTTCGACAACGACGGCACCCTGTGGGCCGAGCAGCCGCTGTATTTCCAGGGACTGTTCGCGCTGGACCGGGTGAAGGCGCTGGCCCCGCAGCATCCCGAATGGAAGGAGCGGCAGCCGTTCAAGGCCGCGCTGGAAAACGATCTGACGGCACTCGCGGCCCGCGGCGACAAGGGGCTGGTCGAACTGGTCATGGCCACCCATGCCGGCATGACCACGACCGAGTTCGCGGCCATCGTCGAGGACTGGCTGGCAGAGGCCCGGCACCCCAAGTTCGGGCGGTCTTACACCGAACTGGTCTACCAGCCCATGCGGGAACTGCTGGCCCACCTCCGCGCCAACGGTTTCAAGACCTACATCGTCTCGGGCGGCGGGATAGATTTCATGCGGCCTTGGGTCGAAAAAGCCTACGACATTCCGCCCGAACAGGTGGTGGGGAGCAGCATCGAGACGAAGTTCGAACTGCGCGACGGCAAGCCGGTGCTGGTAAGGCTGCCGGAGGTGGATTTCGTCGACGACCGGGCTGGCAAGCCGGTGGGCATCCACAAGTTCATCGGGCGACGGCCCATCGCCGCCTTCGGCAATTCGGACGGTGACCTTCAGATGCTTCAATGGACGGCGGGTGGCGAAGGGGCGCGGCTCATGGCGCTGATCCACCATACCGACGCCGAGCGCGAGTGGGCCTACGACCGCGAGTCGTCCGTCGGCCGGCTTGACCAAGCGCTAGACGAGGCGAAGACTCGCGGCTGGATGGTGGTGGACATGAAGCGGGACTGGAAGCGGGTGTTTCCATTTTCCGAGTGAGCCGAGTAATTCCATTCGGCATTCGAGTGAATATTCATCGTAGGATGGGTAGAGCGAAGCGAAACCCGTCGATGGCGGGTTAGCCCCTAGTCTCCGCTCAGGACAGGCTCCGCGTAACCCACCGATTAGAGGCCGCCCGGTGGGTTACGGCCTCGCGGCCTAACCCACCCTACAAAGTTGATTCCCCATTGAAAGATTGAAAGCAATTTTGAATAAGCGTTCGATGCGCACGCGTTCAAGGCCTGGACTGAGATCAATAACTCGTGTGCGGGTGTATCCAAGCGGGTGCGGTCTGCTATTACAGGACCGAGGTCCGTTAGAGGCTGATGTCGGGTTTGGCTATAACTTTCAAGCGGAATGCAAGACAAAGAATTAAGGAGTACAGGGATGGTCGAAGCTGGAATGAGACCGGCAACAAATCGTCCGAATTCAAGGCTGGGTTTGAGTCTGTTGTGGCTTGTAGCGGCGCTGGTGGCCGCCTGCGCGACGACGTACCTCAAGGATTCCTGGAAGGACCCGCAGTTCAGCGATGTGCCGTTTCGCAAGGTCCTGGTCATCGGGGTCAGCCGCAGCGATGCGAACCGACGTCTGTTCGAGGACGGTTTCGTACAGGCGCTGCGCACATCCGGAACCGAAGCCTCGGCGAGTTATTCGCTGCTGCCGGAAGAAGGCCCCCTGCCGAAAGAGAGAATCAAGCAGGCGGTTGCAAAAACCGGCGCCGATTCGGTGCTGGTCACACGGGTCCTCCGGGTGCAACGCAAGCTGGACGTCAGCCCCGGTTACGTCGGACCCGGTCCAGGATTTTACGGCTGGTACGGGGCAACCTGGGCGGCCGCGCCGGAAATCCACGCGTATGACGTTATGACCATCGAGTCGACGCTGTGGGGCATCAAGCGCGAGCAAGCGGTGTGGTCGGGAATCAGCGAGTCGATCGACCCGAAGGATGTCACCAAAGTGACCCGGGAGCTGGCTGAAGCGCTGATCGCCAAGATGAAGGAAGACAAGGTGTTGTGACCGACGCCGAAGCGGCTCCCTCTCGAATCGAGGACACCGGCCCCCCTTGGCCAGAAAGCGTATGGAAACCTGCGACGACGAGTTCCGTAACGAGAAGAACTCCAACCGGGAGGGCGCCTTCCGCATTCCGGTGTTGCTGCGCTGGCCCGGCAAAATCCCGGCGGGCATGGTCTCCAACGAAATCGTCCAGCACCACGACTGGCTGCCGACGTTTCTCGCGGCGGCGGGCGAGCCGGATATCGTGGAAAAGTGCAAGAAAGGCCACCAGGCGGCGGGCAAGACCTTCAGGGTCCATATCGACGGCTACAACCTGCTGCCCTAGCTGACCGGCCAGGAGGCGAAAAGCCTGCGCCAGAAGGCGGCCAGCTTCACCATCGATCAGGCCCTGGCGAAAATGAACGAAGGCGCCAGCGGCGCCGGGTGCTGAGCGTTCGCATATGCTGGAACTACCCCGCGGACACGGCCGAAGAACGCGAGAGAGACGCTCATGAGCGTGGCCGCGCTGCTGTTGCTCGTGGTTAAGGTCAGCATCCTTCTCATCGTCTTCGGCCTTGGCCTTTTCCGCAAGCCTCAAGGACGCGGGGTATCTGTTCCGTAGACCAGTGCGGCTGGTTCGGTGGCTGCTGCTATGAACCTGGTCATGCCGCTGTTCACCCGATGTTACTCGGACGGATCGGGCCTTCCGGCCGGTCCGAGATCACCCAGCACTTCTTCCACCAGTTCCCGCAGCTTGGGTTTGACCTCTTTCAAGGCGGTCCGGCCCTGGTCGGTGATCCGGTAGTACTTGCGTGCCTTGCCGCCCACCACGGTTCGCTCGACGCTGAGATAGCCCGCCTTCTCCAGGCCATGAAGAATGGGATAGAGCGTGCCGGGGCTCAGGCGATAGCCGTGGCGCTGAAGTTCCTCCAGCATCGCTGCGCCGTAGAAGGGCTTCTCGGCGGCGTGGTGAAGCAGGTGGACTCGGACGAAGGCCAGGAATATGTCGTAATACAATTTGCTCATTCGTTTTCGATCATCGACCCGGCCCGCCGGCTGCCGGAAGGTGGAGCGTAGCGGCGTCTGGAGTGAGTCGGGTGCGGTGCCTAGCCGGATGATCGGCTTGATGCGCTGGAAGCGTCATGCCGCCGCTTCGCGACCGCGTGCCAGAGGAGACCGGCGGCAATAAGTCCTAAACCGGTCAGCCAAATCTGCCGCTCCACCCAGAACGCCAGGAACAGACACGCCAGTAATCCCAGTCCCGCGACCCAGGGCGGATAAAGCCGCTGCTCGGCAGGCAGCCGCAGCGCCGCGGCATTGGTCAGGGCATAGTAGATCAAGACGGTGAATGCGCTAAATGACCACGTCGTATTGACATTGCCGATCAGCACGAGCCCGCCGATAACCACACCTACCGCCAGTACGGCCCAGTAAGGCGTCGTCTTGGCTTCATCGAGGCGTTCAAAAATGACCGGCATATCGCGGCGGCGGCCCATCGCCAGCAGCACGCGCGACAGTCCCAGAATCAGGTTGAGCAGCACGCCCAACATGGCCGTCACGGCACCGATCGCCAGAATATGCGGGCTGAAAGGGATGGGAAACTGCCGCGCGGCCACGGCCAGCGGTGCGGCTTGTGTGCTCGTCGCATCCGTCGCCGCACCGCTCAGCCCCTCGGCTCCAGCGGCTCCGACGCCGACCGCCGCCACGGCGATATAGAGCACCATGGTCACGATCATGGTGAGGATGATCGCTGTGGGAATCGTGCGCTTCGGTTCGTGCACTTCCTCGCCCAAGGTAGCGATACGTCCATACCCCGTGTAAGCCACGAACATCAAGGCGGCCGCGTGAAACAATGCGCCGAGAGGGCCGGTCTCGTCCGCTCTGGGCGCGAAAAACGGCGTGAAGTTGGCGCCCGATGTGACCGACAAGCCGGCCATGACGAAGAAAAGCAGACTCAGCAGGGTCACCGAGACAATGACGACGTTGGTCACGTTTGAACGGTGGATGCCGCTCAGCGCAACCAGCGTGAGCGCTATCACCGCCGCCAGCGCCAGAAGGACCAGATAATCCTGCGAGAGGCCCAAGGCCCCCAGCGTGTAACCGGCGAAACCCAGGGCGGCGGTGGCAGCGGAGGCGGACTTGGCAATCAGGAACATCCAACCGGCGGTGAAGCCCAGCCAGGGATTGAGGTATTGATAGCCGTACTCGTACGTGCCGCCGCTGACGGGATGGCTGGCGGCGAGTTGGGCGCTGCCGAGTCCATTGCAGATGGCAACCAGGGCCGCCAGCACGATAGCCAGAATGGCGGATGGCCCGGCGATGCCCGCCGCAATGCCGATGCTTACGAAAACGCCCGTGCCAACCATGGCACCCAGGCCCATCATGATCGCACCGAACAATCCCAATCGCCGTTGGAGTCGAGGCGAGCCAGGGGCCTGTGTTGCTTGACGGATCCGTGGTTCGCTCATCGTTTCACCTCTCGCCAGCGCCGGCGACCGTCAGGACCATTCCGTATCGAACGGATCGCGCGTCGAGTTCAGCACGGTGAGACGGGTCAAACGACTTCATGGGATGTTCTCCGATTGCATTCAGGTCCGAGGCGAAATCATACTATCGAAGTCCGTTATCGGATATCGATAATATATCGTGCCGGGGTTGTGCGAGGCCCCGACAAGCGATATCTGTCTAAGGAGATAAATCGCTTTCTTGGCGGACACCACGAACGGAGGGATGGACGATGAAGGTACTCATCATTTTCAACAGGCCGCCCTATGACGGCACTGACGTGACATGGAATGGGCTGCGGCTGGCGGGGAAACTGCTTGAAGCCAGTCAGGATGTGCGTATTTTCCTGATGAATGATGCCGTCGACATGGCGCGGGACGCTTGTAAAGTTCCGGAAGCTTACGACCAGGACCTCGTCATGATGCTCAAACAGTTGATCGCAAGAGGCGTGACCGTGAAAGTTTGCGGAACCTGCATGGCGCGATGCGGCATCCATAAAAACCAGCCTTACTACGAAGGCGCACGCCAGTCCACCATGGCCGAGCTTGCGGAATGGGTGGTCGATAGCGACAGGGTCATCACCTTATGAACAGCCGGCTCAACCATCGCGACGGCGGTCCCGCTGGGGAAACTCTGAACAAGTGGATTCCGTTCATGGTTCGACAAGCCTGTCCTGAG
The DNA here is from genome assembly GCF_051027445.1 of Methylocaldum sp. GT1TLB. Taxonomy (NCBI): domain Bacteria; kingdom Pseudomonadati; phylum Pseudomonadota; class Gammaproteobacteria; order Methylococcales; family Methylococcaceae; genus Methylocaldum; species Methylocaldum sp. GT1TLB. Next base: position 1,794,122 of record NZ_CP194898.1, on the reverse strand, counting down.
CCAAGTCGAAGGGCTCACCACGAACGGAATCCATACCTTACCGTTCGTCCTGAGCCTGTCGAAGGACTTAATCAGAGCTTCCCTAAAGGACGCGGCTCCGTTTCATCGTTGGCCCGCCGGACACGGGGCGTCCCCTGGGCAGCGGCTCTTCTCGCGGTTACGGTTCACGCCCAGGAGGCGGGGCAGCCTTTGATGGAAAAGGCCAGGCAGCTGTTCGAACCGCTCCCCAAGGATATGGCGACCGAAGAGTTCCCGACCGATCCCGCGCGTGTCGCACTGGGCCGGAAGCTGTTTTTCGATCCCGGCTTTCCCTGGACGGCACCGTGAGTTGCCAGACCTGCCATCGTCCCGGCCTGTACGGAACCGACGCCTTGCCTAAATCGATCGGCGCCGAACATCGCCTGAACGCCCGCAACGCGCCCACCGTGCTCAATGCCGCGCTCCAGTTCAAGGCCCTCTGGATCGGCAATCGCGCCGACGTGGAGGACCAGGCCATGAAATCGCTGACGGGACAGACCAGTTTCGGCAATCCCGAAACTGCGGCCGTGATTCGGAAGCTCAAGGCGCTGGGCTACGAAGCCGAGTTCAAACAAGCCTTCCCGAACGATCCGGAGCCGGTGAAGCCGGAGAACTGGGGCAAGGCCATCGGCGCCTACGAGCGCACCCTGGTGACGCCGTCGCCCTTCGATGCCTATCTCAAAGGCGATGCCAAGGCCCTGACGCCTCAAGCGCGGAATGGCTTGAAGACCTTCATCGACCTCGGCTGCGTCTCCTGCCATAACGGGGTGGCTGTCGGTGGATCGGCATTCCGGAAATTCGGGATGTTCGGGGATTACTGGACGGAGACCGGCAGTCCGTCGATCGACGAAGGGCGTTTCAAGGAAACCCAGAATCCCGCCGACAAGTATCTCTTTAAGGTCCCTGGCCTCCGCAACGTGGCCATGACCCCGCCGTATTTCCATGACGGCTCGGTGGCCACCCTGCCGCAAGCGGTGCGCGTCATGGGCAAAGTGCAACTCGGCAAAGAGCTTACCGACCAGGATGTCAGCGACCTGGTGGCCTTCCTGAACAGCCTGACGGGCGAGTTGCCCCAGGAGTTCGCCACCGAGCCGGTATTGGCGCCACGGACCTTCTCGGCGACGCCGCCATGATTCGCAGGAAGACTCCTGCTGAACCGCTTAAAGCGTTTTCATCGCGCTCGTACGGCAAAACAGGCTTGGCGGACGTCGTTGGCGCCTTCGGCTAGGGTAGATCGATTCAAGCTTTCGTAGGTCGGCAATCCTTTCCCAATCGCAAACGGTGTCTTCGGGAGCGCCGAAGCCACCCTTCCGACGAACCCGTTGGCCGAACGGCGGCGTCGGGAAGGGATTCCCGACCTACTCGCCAGTGCCCGTACAGTAGGTATGAAAACGCTCTAGCCAGCGACTTTATCGCTCAAAGGAAACTCACTTCATCCGACCACGCGCGGTCTTCGACACGGTAACTACTTGTTGTCCGTTGAAACGGATTGCAGTCCCGGTCCGTTTCAATTTCAGGCTTCCACACGTCGGCCACAGATTCGAGGTCGCTCGAAGGTCGGACGTCAGCTCAACGTCGTGGCGCCCATGGATTTCAACAGAGTCACGAATACCTCGGTGGATATTTTCGGACGCGCGCTTCCAACAGCCTGGAATTCCGCGGTTCCCTGATTGTCATACTGTTTCACGGCTGGTGAACCGTGTCCCAGTAGGGTTGCGATATCTCGCCAGGAACTCTGTTGTCTCTGTTCTAAGGAGCTGAACATGACTAGCAACTCTCTCGCCTTCCCACTTCGATTCTCCAGACTTGCATTTTCGGGCGCCTCCCTGGGTAGAACCCTGCTCAAGCGGTTGCGCGACACCGTGATCGGTGTTCCGGTCGCGGTCCTGCTTTTCACCCTGCAGCTAAACCACGCTGTCGCAGCACCGGCGGAGACCACTTCCTCCGGCTCGACCACAGTGCGGCTTGCGCCAGAGTTTGTGCAGGCGCTGAATGATCTCGGGGTCACGCCCGACGCTATATCACCGGCCCAGTTGCGGATGAACTCGGACGGGGTACGGGCCATCTTTCCGATTACAACGGGCGTGGTGGACCTCGAGCCTGTGCGCGCCGAGATAGACCACTCGGGCGGGCTCTCGCTCACGGCTGGCGACACCCGCGTGGAGCTTTCCAGCTTTATCATCGATCTGACCGGAGACCGGCCCGTCTTGACCGGACTGGTGGTGGCAAACGACGATCTGGTTGCGCGCTTGCCCCTGTTCGACCTTTCCCTGGAGGCCGCGAAAGTCGATAGCGGCGACGATGTCCTAACGGTGGAGGAGGTCAAGGTCACCCTATCGGAGGAAGCCGCCAGTGCGCTGAACCAGCAGTTCGGCGTCCAGGCTTTCACGAAAGGCTTTCCGATCGGTCAAGCTAACGTGCGCGCCGTTCTCGGATCTGAGGACTAGACATACGGCACATCCGCTGACAGGCGGGTTCGCCGGGGGGTTAAACAGCCGGATCAGCGATGATCCGGCTGTTTTCTTTCTGTAAAAGCGGATAGGTTTTGCCACCGGGCATTCGGGGAAACTTGGAAGGTAGATTCAAGTTCCGATGCTGCCGCAAGGTGCTGAAGTGCCGAGGTCTGCAATCGACCGGTTTGAACCATCCAATCCACGCGACTTGACCGTGGCAGAGCAACGTCCACTTCCTCCGACCGCGAGTGGTTTTCCACGAGGCATGTCGTCCCGACAAGCGAATTGCTGCATTCCCGGCCCAACTTGATTTCAATCCTTCCACACGCCGGCTACAGCGGCTCGACGAGCGGCACGCCGTATTCCTTCAACAACTTGTTGACTTGGCCGCGCTTCCTTGCCAGCGCTTCATCGAGCGCGGCCCGCAACGGCTCGTCGCCTTTTCGCACGCCCATCGCGATCGAAAATTCGAACGGCTGCGCTTGCGCCTCGGCGGGCGTCGGCAGGGGTACGACCTCTAGCTTGACCGGCTGGCGTTTGGCGAAGTAGCCCGCCAGCGGTCCCCAGGCGATCGCGACATCGACCTCGCCTCGGGAGACCGCCTCGATCAGGCGTGCCGGCGGATTGGGTTTCCGATAGTCGCCGTAAATGCTGTAGCCGACCACGTTCCGGATGATGCCGCGCCGTGCCAGGGCTTCGGCCGGGGGCGGATTGCTGTAGTCGTCGCCGATGAAGTGAAGACCGATCCTGAGCGTCCGAAGTCGCGGATCGTCGAGCGAACGCGGCGCGTAGCCGGCGTTCTTGCGGTATACCAGGGCGTAGCTGGAGCGGTAGTACGGTCGGGTCGTCAGGGCCATTTCGAATCCGCTAGGCACGCCCATGACCAGGTCGCAGCGCCCTGCGCTCAGCGTGTTCCGAAAGAAGCCACGGCGCTGTGCCCACCAGGTGTACTCCAGCTTGCGGCCGAGTTCGCGGGCCATGATCTTCGCCAGGCGATTCTCGAAGCCTTCGCCGCGCTGGTTGGAGAAGGGCAGGTTGTTGGGATCGGCGCAAATCCGCAGGATTTTCGTCCCTTCAGCGGCATAGGCGCTCGCGGCGACGCTCAGCGACAAACACAATGCCATCCGGCGCAAGCCTCCGATCATGGCTGCTCCTCCGGCAGCGCGAAGACGTATAAGGTGCCGCCTTCGCCCGTGACTTTGGGCAAGTCCTGCATCGCCCCGACGAAACCCAGTGCGCCGTACGGAACCTTGGGGTCCAACTCGCCCGACACCACCGCGCCGGACCAGCCGCCGACGCCCGCCAGCACCGCGACATATTGTTTGCCATCGGGGCCCCGGTAGGTGATGGGCTGGCCGATCACGCCGGAGCCGGTCCGAAACTTCCACAACTCCCGGCCGGTCTTTGCGTCCACCGCCTTGAACCAGCGGTCCATGGTCCCGTAGAACACCACATCGCCCGCCGTCGCCAGGGCGCCGCTCCAGGCCGGAAACGGCTCCTCGATGGCCCACACTTTCTTGTTCTGGACCGGGTCCCAGGCGGTAAAGAAGCCGCGGTTGCCGCCCGGTCCCGCCTTCATCGCGACTTCGGCGCCCACATAGGGCGTTCCCGCGATATAGCCCACTTCCATGGTTCTCATGTCGAAACAGAGGTTGTTGTGGGGCACGTAAAGAAAGCCCGTGCGCGGCGAATAAGCCATGGGCTGCCAGTCCTTGCCGCCCGGCGGGGCGGGGCAGATATCTTTCACGAACTTGCCGAGTTGCGGTTCTTTGCCGGTCGCCAGATCCGGGATGCCGGTCTTCAGGTCGACGCGCTTGACCGTGTTGGTATAGACGAACGGCTCGGCGGAAATGATTTCGCCGGTCAGCCGGTCCATCACGTACATGTAGCCGTTGCGGTCGGCATGCACCAAGACCTTGCGATCCTGGCCGCCGATATTCAGGTCGAGTAGCACGTTCTCGTTGATGCCGTCGTAGTCGTAGAGATCGTGCGGATTCCACTGGTAGGCCCAGCGCGCCATGCCGGTGTCGGGATCGCGGGCGAACACCGAAGAGGTCCATTTGTTGTCGCCGGGGCGTTGCACGGCATTCCAGGGGCCGGCGTTGGAGGTGCCGTAATAGATCAGATCGGCTTCCGGGTCGTAGGAAATCCAGCCCCAGACCGTCCCGCCGCCGATTTGCCAGGCCGTCTCGGACGGCCAGGTGGTCGCGCCCAGGTTCTCGCCGGTTACGTAAGGCGGCTTGAAATCCGGTCCGATCAATACGTCCTTGTCCGGCCCCGTGCTGTACGCCTGCCAGAGGATCCGGCCGTTACGGGTATCGAGCGCGGTGATCCAGCCGCGCACGCCCATCTCGCCGCCGCTGTTGCCGACCAGAACCTTGTTCTTCACCACGATGGGGGCCATGGTCATGGTTTCGCCCATGGCGATTTCGCCCAGCTTGGTTTTCCACGCTTCCTTGCCCGTGGCCGCATCGACCGCCACGGTATGATTGTCCAGCGTGTTGAAGAAGATTTTTCCCTCGGCGTAGGCCGCCCCGCGGTTCACCACGTCGCAACAGGCCACGCCCTGCGCGGCTCGGCTGGGGTTCGGCTTGTACACCCACTTGATCGCGCCGGCCTGATTCAAGTCCAAGGCGTAGAGAAGATTGGGCCAGGGGGTGACGAGGTACATCGTATCCTTCACGACCAGCGGCGCCGCCTCGTGGCCGTTGAGCACTCCGGTCGAAAACACCCAGGCGACGCGGAGCTGTTTGACGTTGCCGGCGTTGATCTGATCCAGGCCGCTGAAGCGGGTATTGGCGTAATTCTTGGCGGCCATCACCCATTGGCCGTCGTCCTGAGAAAGGCGGACGACCTCGTCCGAAGCCGGGGCATTCGCCAGCCATCCCGAACAGGCGGCAGAAATCAGCAAACACAGCATCGATCGGATCATCCGGTCTCTCCTCCAGCTGTAGATCAACAATCCTTTGCCGGAAAGCCGGCTTGTCGACCCGCTGTGTCGGGAAAGGATTCCCGACCTACTTCGGGCGCGACGTTAATCGTAGGTCGGCAATCCTTTGCCGACAAATGCGCCGTGAAAGGATTCCCGACCTACATCGGACGCGGTCCCAGCCATTCAGCGCAGAGTCTGGAGATAGGCGAGCACCGCCTGCAATTCCGGGCCGGAGAGATCCATGGTCGGCATGAAGCAGCCCGGCTTTTGCGCCTGCGCATCCGCGATCCATCCTCCGAGATTGCCCACCGTATTCGGGAGCGTCCCCGCGCCGATGTAACGCCGGCTCATCAGATGGGTCAGGTCGGGACCCAAAATGCCATAGGCAGCGGTTCCGCGGACGGCATGACAGACGCCGCAACGCTCGATGAACACCTGGTAACCCTCACGTTCGAGCTGCGCCACGGAAGGCGCTGCGCCGGCATCGCCGGCCAGGCAAATCGCGAGCGCGACAAGGTGCTTGAGTACCGGTGCCTTCATCGTTGGGAGCCGCGTCCACGACCCGAATCGGGATGGGCCGGCTTTTCCGTCGAGCCGGCGTCCGGTGCGGGCGCTCCGCCGAGCGTTCGGATATAGGTCACCAGTTGCCAAATGGACTGCGGCGGCAAGGCCCGGCTCCAGGCCGGCATACCGTTGGGACGGCCTTGCGCGATGCTGAGATAGATCGCGGCGGGTTCTCCGCCGTAGATCCAGTCGCGGTCGCTCAAGGGCGGACCCATGCCGCCTCCGCCCAAGGGGGCATGACAACCGCTGCAATTCAGGCTGTCGAACAGCTTTCGGCCCTGCACGATGGCGCCGGCATCGTTCGCGTACGGATTCTCGATCGGCAGTCCGCGCCGCGGGACGATCGGATTGCCGGAGATGGGCACTTCCAGCAATTGGGCGGCGCTGGGGCGATGCAGCGGTCTCGCCCCCCATTCCTGGCCAAATACGGGAAATAACGCCGATGATGCCGCTGCGGCGGCCGAGCTCAACAATACAAGGCGCTTAATGCTTCCCATCTAAAGCGGCCGATAAACGATTGAGGCGGGCGATACCTCAAATTAGACGAAAACGACGCGTCTGTCGTTAGCGGATATTACGTATGATCGAACGCGCCGGCAGGCTGAATCCGCGACTCTTTCTCGATCCGAAGCGGCGGAACTCCCACGATCTCGAAGGTTGCCGAAGCGAGTTCGATGCCGGCCTGTTCGAAGCCCTGGAGGATGTCGCGGCTCAGCGCGTCCTTGGCTTCGCGAATGCCGCGGTCGCGCACGATGAAGCGCACGGTCAGCTCCAGCCAATTATCGGTCAGGCGGTAATAGACCCGCGGCCCGATCTCGGTCGGTTTCAGGAAATAGCGCCGCTGCATCTCTTCCAAGGCCTCCTGCCCGAGCTTATTGGTCGTGATCGTGTGGCGCAGGGCAGCTTCCGTGACGATGCGCTCGGCGCGTTCGCGGTCGGCCCGGTACGGAATCGGGAGGCTCAGTTCTTCCCAAATATAGGGGAAGTCGCGGGTGTAGTTGTAAACCGGCTCGTCGAAAATCCTGGCGTTGCTGACCGTGACCAGACGGCCGGTGTATTCCCGGCTTCGCACCCACATGGCCGGATCGGCAGCCTGCACCGACGGCGGCTGGCCCATTTCCATGATCGTCGTCTGCATGAAGCCCAAGGCCACCACATCGCCGCGCACGCCGCCCATGACGATGCGGTCGCCCACATGGAAGGTCTTGCCTCTCAAGATCACGAAATAACCCGCTGCCGCGGTGACCACCCGCTGCAGGGCGAAAGCGAGACCTGCCGTCACGAGGCCCAAGGCGGTGGCGAGCCGGGTCGGGTCGTTGAACCAGATGGAGGCGAGTCCCAACAACAACAGAAAGGCGGTAATGAGCTGGATCGTTTGGCGCGCCCAGAATTCGGTCTGCTCGTCGGGGCGGCGGCGGAAGATGAATTTCGAGCCCTGACGGATCGCCCATCGCAACAGAAAAATCATGGCGATCAGGAGAAGACTCATCAGGAGCTTCTTGCCGTTCTCGGCATTGATGCCGACCAGCCGAATCCCGAAAATTTCCACGGCCCGGCTAGGGCCCACCAAGCGAATGATTTCATCCATGTCGGCAGTTTCCTGTTCGCCTTTACGGTACCGACCGGCGACGGACGGTTTTTATCCGCATTGGCTCGAATCCGGAAAGACAGAGCCCGATCGCGCAGCCTTTATTCCCCGAACGGCAGTTCCAAGCCCAGCGCCCGCAGCACCACGTCAGCCGCAAGAAACATCCCGAATCCGACCAGCAGAATTCGCAGCACTCGGGGCAGCCAACGGCGAAACAGCGTTTCCGGCCTGGCCCTCCACGGCACTTGCCGGCCGGGCAGCAGCTTATGGATCAGCAGCAGAATCAAGAGAGGCTAGGCCGCGGTCGAGGTCTCGTGTTCGCTGCCGCGCACCCCCGCCAGGCTCGAAGCGCCGCCGGTGTCGATGTTTTGCAGGACGCTGAAGCTGCCGTCGGTTTCCAGAACCACCGCGCCCACTTGGTCGGGCGACGCGATCCCCTGGGTGCGGAGAGCCTGCAGGATTTCTCCCTCGGTAACCCGTTCCGCCTTGAGCGCCGCGTGCAGGAATTGGCCTCGATGGAACAGCAGGCGCGGTTCGTCTTTGACCATACGGCTTACCGTGCTGGACCGGGCCGACAGCCAGGCCAAAGCCCACTGAAGAAAGATGAGCAGGGCGAAGGCCAGCACGCCATCGGCCAAGGTCACGTTCTTCGTCAGCAACACCGTCGCCAAGGTGGAACCCAATGCCACGGTCACCACGAGGTCGAAGGCGTTGAGCTTGGACAGGGTGCGTTTGCCCGAGACCCGCAAAAGCAGCACCAGCAGGACATAGGCGCACACACCCACCACGCCGGTTCTCACGAGACTCATCCAATTGTCGAAAAACATAGTGCCTCCTTGCGGTAAGAAATCCTTAGAAATATTAATCAGGCCCGTAAATACCCTCCTGGTATTTCGGGCCGCCGCCCAGGCCCGGTACACGCCCGGCCTGGGCTCACGCGGCTTGTCGCCGCGCCGGGGCATCCCTGCCCCGGATTAACCCGGCCTATAAATATAGGCCGGGTTAATAACACTGCCGTTCGCCGCGTCGTCGAATGTCCAGGGTGGCGCAATGGAACGAACCGCCGAGCGGCGCATAGCTCGCAAACGAGCAGGGAATCGGCTCGAAGCCGTGCCGTTCCAAGAGCCGTATCATCGACGGCTGGTCTTTTTCGACGATCATTCGCTTTTCGTCGATCGAGAGCACGTTGACGCTCAGCCAACGGCTGGACATGGATACGAGCTGTAGAAACGTGCTCGGCGTCGGATCGGGCTCGGGTGCGACCAGGATATCCCAAGACTTGAGCATCTCCGGAAGCCGGCCGACGTCGACGTATTCCGGATTGACCAGCAACCGGCTTTCCGCCAAAGGCAGAATGGTGGTGTCGATGTGCATGGGTTGCCGGCAGCGGCTTTCGATTTCGTGAACGCGGATAAATGCAACGTCTCTACCGTGATTCATGGGGTTTGCGCACAAGCCTCCGATGCCCTTTCTCGCCGGCCGATTGACATTTCACATTGCCGGAACGGAGGCCGTTCCACTATGCCTTATCGAAGTGACTCGGGCGGCATTGGATTGTTCCCTATGGCGGCATAGGTATCTGCACAATTTGTCACCCGGCACGGAAGGGTGGCTTTGGATGCTTGTGTAGATGCCTTGGTTAGGGCTGGCGGGACTATGTCTTAGCCGCGCGAAGGTTTAGAATCGATTCGGCGCTAACGGCAAGGATCGCCGGCGGGTGTTTCTTTCTCGGAAGTAATTGCACGTCTATCTGACATGGAGGTCCGATGGTGCATTCAATTCTAAACGCTACAGCGGCGGAGGCTCTGGCCATCGCCATTCGCAAACGTGTTCGCGGCGAGGTCCGGTTCGATTTCCGCAGCCGCGCGCTCTACGCGGCGGACGCAGCCGACTACCAGCAGATGCCGATCGGCGTGGTCATCCCGCGCGACGTCAACGACGTGGTCGAGACCGTTGCCGCCTGCCGCAAACACGATACGCCCATCACGACGCACGGGGGAGGAACCCGCTTGGCCGTGCCGTGGCGCAACTCCGTCGTGATCATCGACATGTCCAAGTATCTTCGGGGCGTTCTCGCCATCGACCCCTCACGGCAGCGGGCAGTCGTGGAGCCGGGATGCGCACTCGATTCTCTGCGGAGTAAAGCGGAGGAGCACCATCTGACCTTCGGTCCCGACCCATCGAACCACGCTCACTGCACTCTGGGCGGCATGATAGGCAGCAACGCGTGCGGACTGCACTCGGTCATGGCCGGGCATACCGCCGATAATGTCCACAGGTTGGACATCCTCACTTACGACGGGCTGCGCATGACCGTCGGTCCGACCTCGGAGGAGGATTTGGAGGCCATCATTCGCGGCGGCGGCCGGCGCGGGGAGATCTATGCCGGCCTAAAGGCGTTGCGCGACAAATACGCCGATACGATCCGGGCACGCTTTCCCAAGATTCCGCGCCGCCTCTCCGGCTATGCGATAGATCAATTGCTGCCCGAGAACGGCTTCAATCTCGCTCGCGCACTGGTCGGTACCGAGGAAACCTGCGTTATTGTCCTGCATGCGGAATTGCGCCTGGTGCCGAGCCCGCCCGTGCGCACGCTGCTGGTGCTGGGTTATCCGGACATTTTCCGGGCCGCCGACCACATTGCCGAACTCATGGCGTTCAAACCCATCGGCCTCGAAGGCATCGACGACTCGCTCGTCAGGTCCATGAAGGCCAAACAAATGCGCTTGGAGGAATTGCAACTGCTGCCCGCGGGGCGCGGCTGGCTGATCCTGGAGTTCGGAGGCGAAACTCAGGAAGAATCCGCCGGCAGAGCGCGGCAACTCATGGACGAACTGCGCTGCAAACCAGGGGCTCCGTCCATGAAGCTGCTGGACGATCCTCGCGATGAAGCCCGGATACGGAAGTTCCGGGAGGCCGGACTTACGGCGACTACCCATGGGGCGGGATTGCGGATGGTCCGGCCGATTTGGGAGGATGCGGCCGTGCATCCTCAGGATGTCGGTCCGTATTTGAGGGAATACCGGGCGTTGCTCGATAAATACGGTTATCGCTGTTCTTTGTACGGCCATTTCGGCGAGGGCTGTATCCACTATCGGATCGACTTCATCGCGCACGAACGCATCCGACATTGGAGGGCTTTCGTCGACGAAAAGACGGACCTTGTCGTGCGTTACAACGGTTCACTGTCCACCGAACAGGCCGACGAACCGGCACAAGCGGACCTTTTGCCCAAACTGTACGGCGACGCGTTGGTTCAAGCATTCCGCGAGTTCAAGGCGATTTGGGACCCGCAGAACCGGATGAACCCGGGCAGGGTGATGGATTCGTTCTCGTATGCGAGACCATTGCATCTGAGACGGGCGATGTGACTTCTAATGCAGGCTCCGGTTTTGCTGATGCTCGCCGTTGGCCGATCTCTTCTGCCATGGCTATGGCGACTGCAAGAGCATTTTTCGGTTTGGTTGTAGAAAGGTTCGTCGGCAAAGGATTGCCTACCTACGCCTAAAACTGACGATATAGTAGGTCGGCAATCCTTTGCCGACGAACCGCGTCAGGACTCGGCCAAGGCCCCCGTTCGGCTTTCGTCGACGAAGCGCTCGGTCGCCTCGTCCAGCGCGCGCGGCTTGCGTTCGCGGATCTCGTGGACGTAAAGGGTTTGCGGCTTGAATTTCTGCTCGCTGCGTTCGGGCGGCAGGGACATCTCGTATTTGACCGGGCGCCGGTGGTCCGCCAGTTGCAGTTCCGGGTTGAAGACGCTGTTGAATTTCCACAGGCTTTTCAGGAAGTTGGTCTGGCCCCGCAGCAGACGGCGGAAGACGATGCCGGCCGCGCCTTTGAGGGATTCCCAGCCCATGTGTTTCAGATTGAGCACCTGCTGGGTTTTCACCAGTTCCGCGTAGAACTCGGGCAGCGGCAGCCGGGTGGGCAGGACGGCATGCTGGATGTCGAACAAACGGTAGTCGCGGGTGGTCAGCTTTCGTGATTCGGTGTGCCAGGTTTCGGTGCCGGGGTAGGGCGTGTTGACGCTGATGTTGACGATCTCCGGAATCTCCAGACACCACTGGCGGATGGTTTCGAAGCGGTCCCGGTCCCAATCGGGGTCGGCGATGAGGTTGATGGCGACGGTGATCCCCAGGGAGCGGGCGAATTCGAGCGCCTCGAAGTTCTTGGACAGGCTCACCCGCTTCCGATAAAGAGCGAGACCGGCCTCGTCGATGGCCTCGACCCCGAGAAACATGTATTCCATGCCCAGCGTTTTCCAGAACCGGAACACGTCCTTGTTGCGGAGCAGCACGTCGCCCCGGGTCTCGAGGTAATACTCCTTCTTGATTCCGCGTCGGGCGATGGCTTCGCCGATTTCGAAGCCGTGCTTGTCCTGGATGAAAGCCACGTCGTCGACGATGAAGACGCCGGGTTCCCGGACGCGGCTCAGGTCCTCGACGATCTTCTGCGGGCTCATCACGCGGTAGCTGCGGCCGTAAAAGGTCCAGGCGCTGCAAAAGGAGCAGTCCCAGGGACAGCCGCGGGTGAATTCGACCGAGGCACAGGGATCGAGAGTGCCGAGGAAATATTTGCGGCGATGCCGCACCAAATCCCGAGCCGGGCTGACATCGTCGAGATCGGCCACGAAGCCGGGCGGCGGACCTTCGCCGTCGGCCGTGACGGCTCCCGGTACCTTATGCACCGAATCGCGGTCGTGCTCGATCGCCTCCAAGAGCTTCGGAAATCCGGCTTCGCCCTCGCCGCGCAGCACGCAATCGATCTTGCCCTCGCCGTGTTCCAGCAGGTCCTTGGCCGTGAACGAGGCGCTGTGCCCGCCGATGCAGACGAAGCTGTCGGGTAGCCGGTCCTTGGCGTCCTTGGCGAGATCGATCACTTCCGGAACATTGGCCAGGTAATTGAGGGCGAAGGCCACGACGTCCGGCCGCCAGGTTTCCAGCATCCGGTAGAAATCCCGGTGGGTCTCGACCTGAAGATCGATCAGGCGGACCGAGTGCCCCAGGCGGCGTGCCGATTCCGCGACCATTTCCAAACCTAAAGGCTCGAGACGGAGAAAGACCTTGGTGTACATCAGGGGACTGGGGTGGACGGCGAGAATTTTCATGGAGTGATCTCTTCTAGTTATTGGTTTGTCGATTCGTTCAGGAAAATCCTTGTTCCGCACCATCGGTCGGTGTCGGGTCAAAAGCAGACTATGAAATTTGGAGTCCATGTCAATGACGGAAATTCCTTTGAGGCGGCGCTCGCCATAAGAAAATTGTCATTCCGCCGGATTTCACGGGCTAGAGCGTTTTCCGAATCGGTGTAAGGGACTCGGATATGTAGGTCGGCAATCCCTTGCCGACGTATCGGCTCGGCGAAGGGCTTTGTCGGAAGGGTCGCGACTAAAGCGACCGTTTGCGATTGGGAAGGGATTGCCGACCTACGTTCTCCCCTCCTGGAACGAATCCGTACACCGGGATAGAAAACCCTCTATGAGGGCACGGGGCGCGCGCCGGTCGAGCAGGTATTCGGTCACGGGCGCCGGCTGCGGCGAGAGATATCGCGGCACCGGCTCGGCCTATCTCTCGTCTGAACGGTCGCCCAGCAGCGGCTTCAATGTGGTCAGAATGTCCCGCCGGTTCTGCGTGTACCAGAGATTGCCGAGATGGCCGCCGCGGGGGTAAATGGTTGCGCGGTCGCCGAAGATCCGTTCGGCGAATGTCAGGTCTTCGCCGGACACGAGGAAATCATCCGCATTGTGCATGAGATAAACCTTCGGATTGTCGCGCAAGGCCGGCGCGATGCCTTTCAGTGATGACTCTCTGACCAATTCCTCGAAGCCGAGCTTCCGTTTGCTGGTCCGCTCCAAATGCGGCACCAGGACCCGTTCGAGATAGCTCATGAGGTCGTACGATCGGGCTTCTTCCAGGCGGGCGCTTCGATATCCCCAGGTAATCGGTGCCCGAAGAAATCCCATCGCCGGATGAACCAAGGCGCTGACGTAAAGCGAGCTTCCCACGGGCTGACGCAAGGTCCATCCGATCAGATAGCGTATTTTTTCATCGTCCAGCTTGAGACGCCGGTCCCAGTGGGCGAAATAATCGGGATCCTCGATGTCCCGGCTGAGGGCGGCACTGCCAGTGCCGATGGCGTAGGACTGGATGTTCGATCTCTGCTTTTCCGTGTAGCGAGCTTCCAAGTCCGCCAGCTGCTCAATTGTGCGGATCGCCCCGAGCAGATCGATGGGAGGGTTGATCAGGAGAGTGGCGTCGAAGCCGATTTTCTTTCTTTCCGAGTCGAGTTTGCTCAAATGGGCCGCGGTCAACGCGCCGTGGCTCATCCCAATCAGGCCGATTCGGGTGATTTCCGGATGAAATCGCTCGCGTACGGCGTTCAGAGCCGATTGCATGGCTCGGTACATGTCCTCGCTGTCCCTTTCGGTGAGGCCGGGCAAGGCCGAGCGGCTGGCGCCCAAGGTGAAGTTCCAATGAAACGGGGAGGGCAGCGACAGCACTTGAAAACCATGGTCGGTAAGCAGCTGCGCGAGATAACGGGCGGCGCCCGAATAGGCGGAACCGCCGAATCCCGGCAGGAGAAACACCAGCGGCGCAGGTCCCGGATGCGGCGAATAGCGGATACGCAGTTTTCCTTTGCCTTCCAGCAGGTAAACATCGTTCCGGCCCGGAATCAGCTCCAGGTCCAAATGCTGGGTTTCCTCCCAGACATAGCGTTGTTCGCGGTCTTTCAGGATGGCGACGGTGGCGGTGGCGAGATAAGGATTCTTGTAGGGGTAGTGGTACGACGACTCGTCCACTCGTTTGGCGGACGCGATCTGGCAGATGCACAGCAACAATACGGCCGAGATTCCGCGCCATCGAAACATCGGATTTTTCCGGCGATATGGCATATCAGTCCTCGCTGAAGAAATCTGGCGTCTTCACGCCGGCCTGGTCCGCATGCAGCTTTACGCTTCGACTTAGGAGCCTGGAAACGGCAGTGGGCCGTTGTGGAGGATTGCGAAGAATCCCCCTGTCGCCTCTAGTGCACAGTGTTTGGTCCCGACTCTGGACCGAAGAGAACGTTCTACGCCTGGCCGGCTTATCCGGTATTGCCATGAGCAATCACAGGCGGCGCTTGCCGCCGGCACGTTCCATAACGTCCCACCGTTGACCGACAGGCGGCGATACCATTTGTGGAATTAGACCAGAGCGGGCATAACCGGTGCAACGGCGACGTGTGCGGCCCGCTGGGGTTAAGACCTGGTGGCGTTCGCTGCACCGAATTGGAAAACACTTGAGTCATCCACTCTGCCATGTCGGTTTGAACGACTGTCACCCATTCAAAAGCCACCCCAACCACCGGCGCATTCAAGCCGTCCGCCGGTGTGAACTTCGCCAGGCCGGGATTTCAATGAGGATGACGACATTCTCCCGCCAAAGCGTTCAGAACACGACCTCCTCCCCGAAGAAGCGCTGAAAAAGCCCTTTCGGGTTGGGAGGAGGTCGGGTAAGGGCTTTTCGATTAGCCAGTTACGCGCAGCGGTGGCTTCGGTGGACGAGTAATCGGCGCTTCCTTGGGCCGGAGGGCGGCTTGCCGGTCCGACCAACCCGGCGCGAGCGTCGTGCAGCAGCGTCACTCCCGCGAACAAGATGACTAGGGTCGTCACTTTCGCCCGACAAAACTGTCAGTACTCATCGCTCATGCGTTCGGGGTCATTCAGGTTTCATGCTTTCTTCCAGTTTTGCCTTTCCTGATTCATAGCGATTATGTCGTCCGAGCCCAAAGTGGAAAAGCTTGCTTCCACTCAGTGGCACGGGATATGCCAGGACACTGGACGATCGCGCGCAAACCCGCGGCGATAGTAACCGAGTTAGCAAAGCGGCGACGCCAGAGACAGCGGGGAAAGGCGCCCCATGCTGGGATTACGGGCTGTGCCTCAGCGCAAGATGCCGTGACGCATCGTCGCGGGAAATGCGGGAACTCCGGAAAGAATACGCAAATTCCGTACTGAATTCCGTGGCGACGAACCGTATCCGGTTGGCCGGTCGAATCTCAACGTTCCTTAGTTTGAACGGAACGCTCCTGTCTCGCTGTTTCGAATTACTAACAGGATTCGAAAACGCCATATCTGTATTTTAGGGGGGTTAATGAAAGTATTATTAAAAGTTTTACTAAACCATTTTTTTATTACTCTTGGTAATTCACTTCCAAGATACCTCTATTTCAATAAGATTCGACCAAGTTTTTACAGGATGGCAGGCTTAAATATCGAAAAGCGGGTAGTAATCACCGGGCCCCTTTCTTTGCGCGCAGATACTACGAATAAGATATTTATATCGGAAGGCACATATTTCAACAGCGAAACGAGATTTGGTTGTCAAGAGAGTGAAATACGAATCGGAAGGCACTGCCTGATCGGACCGCGGGTATCGATTGAGTCTGCAAGCCACGACGTTATTCACGAGGAGGGCAAAGGCAGAAGAGTCTTCACCAAACCTATAGTAGTGAAAGATAAAGTCTGGATAGGTGCAGGAGCGATTATTTTGCAGGGAGTTACGATCGGTGAAGGGGCGGTGATTGCGGCCGGAGCCGTTGTTCATAAAGACGTTCCGGACTACACGGTAGTCGGCGGGGTTCCTGCGAAGATACTGAAAAAAATTCAGGCATAAAGCTTTTGATTTGCCTAGGGCGTCAGGCTTTCATGACGAGTCCCGCCAGTTGCGTGATTTCGGACAGAACGGCCGCGACTAAGCCGGGTATCGCCATCGCCACCGGCGCGCTCAAACCGTCGCCCGGTCCGAATTCGGCATCGGCCGGGATTTCGACGAGCAGTATGATGACCTTGTCCGGCAGATCGTTCAGCGCCCGGCCCAGGGCCAGGGTTGCCGAAAGCCCGAGGTCGTGGCTGGAGCAGGGCTCAGAGCTGTCTTCGATCTGTTGCGCATCCAGGCGCCGGACCGAACCCGGCGCCGATCCGGATTGCGCGGCGTCGATCAGGATCGCGAGATTCGCGCCCCGCATGGCGTCGAGGAGATGGTTGCCGACCGGGGCGCAGACCTCCGCCGATACGAGTCCCTCGGGCAGCGCGCGGAAGCCGTCCGACAGCATCAGGTTTTCCACCGTGATCCAGCCGAGTCGGTCGTCGCCGAAAGGCGAACCCAGCCCCAGAACGCGGACCGGCGTCATTCGCGAATCACCTTCAGCTTCAGGAAATGCGTGGCGCAGGAAATGCACGGATCGTAGTTGCGGATGACCTTTTCTCCGTGCAGCCGCAATTCGCCGTCGCTGCGGTCGAGTCCGAAGGCTTCGATCGAGCGGTGCAGGTCCTCGGCGATGCGGGCCTGGTTCTGGCTAGTCGGAGGGACGATGCGCGCCTTGAGGATTTTGCCGTCCTCGCCGACATCGTAGCGGTGCCAGAGCAGTCCGCGCGGCGCCTCGGTGCAGCCGAACCCGCTGCCGACGCAGGTATGGCCGGAGACGAACGGGACGTCCGGCTCATAATTCTCGAGCAGGCGTATGGCTTCCACGATGGCGAGGTGAATCTCGACGGCGCGCGCCAGCATGCTGTGGAATACGTTGCGGGAAGGGAAGGGGATGCCAGTTTTCGCCAGCGTGGAGCGCACCGGTTCCGGCAGCCGATCCCAGTTCAGGTTGAGCCGCGCCAGGGGTCCGACCAGATAAGGCCGCCCTTCGAGCAGGGAATACAGCGCGGTGGAATGGGCTTCCTGGTGTTCATCGAAGCGGTCTTCGTACCGGTCGACCGGGATGTCGAGACCGGTGTCCGAAACGATGCGGCCGGAATAGAGCGGGTATTCGCTCGGGTGCCGCAGCGCCACGCTGACGAAGTCCTGTTGGTCTTGAGGCACATCGACACTCGCGGTCCAGGCGACCAGGTTTTCCGCATCCGGCAGAGCGGCTCGCAGCCGGTCCAAGAGCTTTGTCACCCGGTCCTTGGGCGGCGCGGAATGGAACCCGCCGAGCCGCGCGCCCACCGGATGCACCGAGCGCGCGCCGAACAGCCGGATCAGTTCGTTGCCGAGACTTTGAAGGCGCAGCCCGCGGCGGACCTCGTCCGGATAATCCCGCGCCATTTCCGGAGCGCTGGAGTATCCGAAGAAATCGGGCGCCGCCAGCAGGTGGATGTGCAGGCTATGGCTCTGAATCCATTCGCCGCAGTACATGGCCCGGCGCATGGCTTCTATCCAGGGCGTGGAGCGCCAGCCGAACAGGCTTTCCAGGGCCTGCACCGCGCTCATCTGGTAGGCCACCGGACAGATGCCGCAGATCCGCGCCACCATATCGGGTACCTCGAAGGCCTCGCGGCCCTCCAGGAACTTCTCGAACAGGCGCGGCGGCTCGCCGATGCTGAACTTCAGGTGTTCGATGCGGCCGTCGCGGATATGGAGATCGAGGGCGCCTTCGCCCTCGACCCGCGCCAGGACGGGCACGTTGATCTTGATTTCCCGGCGCTCGTTCATGATTTCTCCTTCCAATGCTTGCCGGCTTCGCGGAAGGCTTCGGCCTCGCTGTTGATGTAGCGGAAGCGGCGGGCGATGCGCTCCGCGGGCATGCCTTTCTGCTCGAACCAGCGGCCCCAGGAGTCGCCGTTGATGTTCTCCGCCGGTCCGTAGCAGCCGTAGCAGTCGCGGCCTATGCCGGGGCACAGCACGCCGCAGCCGGTGCGGGTGACCGGTCCCATGCAGTGCTGCCCCTTGGCCACCATGACGCAGACGATGTTTTTCCGCTTGCATTCCATGCAGATTTTTTCGTTTTCGTCCCGCGGCGGGGCGCCGAGTAGCAGCGAGCTCACCGTCGCCATGACCTGCCGGGTGTTGACTGGGCAGCCCCAGAGCTCCATGTCTACGGGCACATTGGCGGCGATGGGCGTCGCCGTGTCCAGATGGTCGATCTTCGAGGGATCGGAATAGACGTCGGCGAACCAGCGGGCGGCGTCCGCCTGGTTGCGCAGCGCCTGCAGGCAGCCCGAGGTGGCGCAGGCGCCGATGGGTACGAGGAAGCGAGTGTTTTCGCGGATGCGGCGGATGCGCTCCCGCTCTTCGTGGGTGGAGATGCTGCCTTCGATGAAGGCGAGGTCGGCCGGCGCATCGGGGTCGACGATGCCCGCTTCGGCAAAGTGCACCACGTCCGCCAGCTCGAACAGTTCCACCAGTTTTTCGCCGGCATTGAGAAAGGCCAGCTGACAACCATCGCAGGACGAAAATTTATGGACGGCGACGCGAAGCTTCTTGTCCATGTCAGAACCCCTTCTTGCCCAGGAGGGCCTTCAATTCGGGATAGGGAAACACCGGGCCGTTGCGGCACACGAAGGGCGCGCCGATCATGCAGTGTCCGCAATGGCCGATGCCGCAGTGCATGTTGCGCTCCATGCTGAGCCAGATGTTCCCGTCGGCCACGCCGCGCTGGCCGAGCTCGTAGATGGAAGCACGCATCATCGGCTCGGGGCCGCACAGGAAGACGATGGTCTGGCCGGGATCGATATGGGTCCGGTCGAACAGCGCCGTCACCAGGCCCTGATGCCAGGTCCAGCCGGGCTCGGCCACTTCCGCCGCCAAAAGCACCTGCGTATCCGGCAATTCCCTCCATCGCTGGTACTGCTCGTGCCAGATGAGGTCGTCGGAGCGTTTGACGCCTTGCATGATCAAGAGCCGCCGGAAGCGCTCGCGCCGCGCCACGATGTAGCGGATGACCGAAACCAGCGGCGCGCAGCCGAGCCCTCCGGTGATGAGCGCGACATCCTTTCCCTGAGCTTCGAGCAGAGGCCATCCGCGCCCGTAGGGACCGCGCACGCCGATCCGGTCGCCCGGCTGGAGCCGGCTCAGCGCGCGGGTGACGCGGCCGACGGCCCTGATCGTGTGGTCCAGCGTTTCCGTCTCGTCGGGATCGGAGACGATGGAAATCGCCACCTCGCCGATACCGTAGAGGTAAATCATGTTGAACTGGCCGGGTACGTATCCGTAGGCGCCTTGGGCGGCCGGATCGGTGAACCTCAGCTTCAGGGTGAAGATGGTCGGCGCCTCCTGGACGCGTTCGACGATTTCGGCTTCGCGCGGCAGATAAGGATTTTGCATGGGCCTCCTCAGCGGCAGATGGCCGCCAGTTCTTCCGTAATGTCGATCCCCACCGGACACCAGGTGATGCAGCGCCCGCAGCCCACGCAGCCGGAGCGCCCGAACTGGTCGTGCCAGCTGCCCACCTTGTGAGTCAGCCATTGCCGATAACGGGTGCGGGTATCGGGACGGATGGTGATGCCGTGGATGTAGCTGT
The DNA here is from genome assembly GCF_051027445.1 of Methylocaldum sp. GT1TLB. Lineage (NCBI taxonomy): Bacteria > Pseudomonadati > Pseudomonadota > Gammaproteobacteria > Methylococcales > Methylococcaceae > Methylocaldum > Methylocaldum sp. GT1TLB. The sequence goes on along the minus strand of NZ_CP194898.1, from coordinate 1,774,297 downwards.
GCCTCTGGGTAAAGCAGGAATCCCATTCCCGATAGTGTTCGCTGCGGCTCCCGTCGAGGCTCGGCACATCGTTCTCGCTATGGCAGAAGCAGGTGGGGCAGACTAGGGTGCAATTAGTGCAGGAAAGGCAACGCTGCGCCACCTCGTTCCAGCGGGGATGATCGAGACGGGCAAACAGCACGTCCTTGAGATTGCGTGACGGAACGCCCTTGACCTGCCGACGGCCGGCGTCCTCGATCTCCCGGTCGGCGGTTTCGATTTGTTCGGCGCTCGCTTTCTTGACCGGCAGTCCGGCGAGAATCCGCTCGCCCTTTTCGCTTCGCGCCTCGATCAAAAAGCCCTCGTCCAGCTCCGACAGAGCGAGATCGTAGCCGTAGCTTGCCCGAGGTCCGTCGCCGGTCGAGGCGCAAAAGCAGTTGAGGGAGGGGTGGGTGCAATGGACCGCGATCAGGAACAGCTTTTGCCGCCGCGCCGTGTACCAGGGGTCGGGATGCTCGCCCTGCATGAAATGCCGGTCGTAGATGTAGAGCGCGGCCAGATCGCAGGCTCTGGCGCCGATGACGGCTACGGGTTCGGCTTGCGGCGATTCGCCGGCGAATTCGACGGACCCGTCGGCCTTGCGCTCCGCGGTCCAGAGCTTGTCGCGGCCGGCGAAGGTCAGCGGGCGCAGAGCTTGCGGTCCGTTGGCCCAGGCAAAGAAGCGCGGCTCGGCGGTTTGTTCCAGCCCGTATTGGCCCGGCGCTTGCCGGTCGTGGATACCCTGCGGCAGATCCTCGACGCCGGAAATCGGCTCGTAAACGATGGCTCCGTCCCTGACGCGCGGACCGATGCATCGATAACCGGCGGAAATCAGTTCGGACAAGAGTCTCGGAAATTCGCTCCGGGGCAGAAAGTTGCGTCGCTCGGCCATGGTTTGGACTTCCTGTTGCATTACCGCTTACCCATGGCAAGCGTGGCGTTCGGAGGATTGTAAATCGTTTCGGACATCCGTGAAACGATGAAACGGCGCAGACCGGTCTCTTACGAAAATAGACCAATGGGCCCCGAACGGACCGTTCACCCCGAGCGTACGGAAGGGTTTCAAGCGCCTAATGGGATTGGATCCTAGCGCGGTCTCGCCATGCTGTATTTCTCGAGAATGGATTCAGCCTCGTCGGAACGCAGGAACGCCAGCCAATCCTTCGCGGCACCCGGATTTCGGGCGTTCTTGGCGATGGCGGCGGCCTGTATGCCCTCGCGGTTGTGTTTCGGCGGGATCGGAACGAAGTCGATAGGATGGCCGATCATCATCTGGTATCGCGGCTCGCTGATCCAGGTCACCCCGGCGTCGACCTTGCCCTGCATGATCCAGAGCGGCGTCTGCCGATGATGAATTTCGGTCAGGAATGCCTCGCCCTTTTTCACCTTGGTATCGTAGATTTCCCGGACCAGATCCTCACCGCCCGCCTGCCGGAGAGCGGCTTTGATCTGCTCGGAAATGCCCTCGGTTTCCGGATCGGGATTGGCGAGCCGCACACCCGGCTTGCCGAGATCTTCCAGCGAATGGATGTCCTTGAGATTGCCTTTTTTCACCATGATGGCGAGGCGATTCTTAATGAAACGCACCGGCGGACCTTGCAAGACGCCCTGTTCGATCAGGTCGGCGATCCGTTTTTCTCCGGCCTGGACCACGTCGGGCTGGATCGACAGGGTAAGATTGCCCACGGTAATCGTGTTGTGGTCTTGAAGTTGTTTCACGATGACGCCCGGCGGAAGCGTTTCGTAGAAGATTCGTCCCCGGAGTTCGGGCTTTTGCCGCTCGAATGCGTCGACCAGTTCTTCCAGGGCGAAAAAGTAGTTGCCGCCGGCAAATACGACGAACTCGGCCGCAGCCGGATTGCCGTGGAAATCCGGCATGTTGTCGACTTCCGGCACCGTGAACACGACACCGGGATGGGCAGCGGGAGGCGTTTCTCCTTGCCAAGGCGGGAAGACGGCGGGCAATGCGGCGGTGGCCGAAGTATCCGCGCTCATGATCGACTCCGCGAACAGAAAGGCCGAAACGGCCAGCCAGAGGTGTTTCCACACGTCGGCTACTCCATCGGTTAAGAGGACGGCATGCTTCTTTAATCCGGAATCAGGGCGTACCCGTCCATCTGATACAGCGGGAGTACGGACAGAGCCGAAAGCGCCACCGTGATGTCCGGATTGACGTCGGCCGGCTCGAATTCCTTTTCCGCCAGAGCTTGCCCGCAGACGTAAAGCGTAACGCCGGCTTTCTTCAGCGCCTGGATCAGTTCCGTGTTGGGGTTTCCGTTGCCGAACCGGTTGCGGTAGCGTTCGTCCTTCAGAATCGCCGGGGTCGCCGAGCCGTGCACCACCAGAACCAGCTTCAGGCGTTCGATTGGCACGCCGGCCAGGGCGAAGGTGTTGATCAGCCGGGCCACGTGATCCAGCCCTTCGTTCGGCTTTTCGGGCGTCTCGGCGCCTTGGGTGATGTCGAACAGCACCTTGTAAGTCCGATCCGGCGAAGGCCGCGCCGCCGCATCCGGATACGGCCGAACCTTGCCGTAGCCCCGGATGGCGGGGTATTCCCATCCGGACTTGGATTCCGCCGAAGCCTGGTCCATCGAGCTGCCGATTAGCAGACCCGCCAAAACGAAGGTCGTCCTTTTGGACATGCCGGTCTCCTTTTCGGGAACGGTAAAGAAGCGGAGCTCAGATCTCGACCGCCCGAGACACGGTGTCGGCATCGCGGGCGGCCTGACCTCCCGCAATCGACTCGAAGTCGCCTCGGAGTGCCTTCAGTGCGTATTTTTCCCGGTCGATCTCGCGCCGTGTGCGGATGCCGAGCCGACGGAACACGGAAACCGGCGGACACCAGCCTTGCAGCGCGTGTTGAAGGAGGAAGCCGGCGACGCCGGTCGAAAGCCATAGCCAACGGCGGCTGTGTATTTGGGACAAGGCCAAGCCGGCGAGAGAAAAACTGGCGGCATTGGCTTCCAATACCCTCTCGATGTCCCACTCCCGGTCCAGCGCATCGATTCGGCGCGTCAGGGTTTCCCGGCTCGTACCGGCGTACTGGCTGATAGTCGCGCGAATTTCGTCGTCGATGCGCGCGTTGATGTCCGGGGGCGTATGCCGTCGGACCCGATCGGTTTCATAAGGCTGAATTGCAGTCATCTTCGATCCCCTCGGATGTTTTTCGCTCCGGGATCGCTTAGCACCCATCACCACAGTCTGTGTGGTCCTCCCGTGCGGGTGGCGGGATCTCGGATCAGTCTGGCCTCAGAATTTGGTCGAGGTTACGCCCTCGAAGTAAAGGGTATCTTCGTACGCGGTGACGCACGCTTGGCATCCGCATTGCCCCAAGCAGGGGTCCGGGCATTCCGGAACGCATGTGCAGACTTCCCAAAAGGTCTGATCGTTGGTAAAGGGCCCCTTGTAAATGCCATCCGGCCGATAGCGTTTCCTTCCTTCTTGGGTGGGTATCTTCATGAGTTTCTCCCATATCAATCGTAGCCGCCGAGGTGGATTCAAACGATAGAATTTGCACAAACGGGTTTTCTGCCCGTTCCCTCGGGGAATGGTTAGGGCGAGGGTGAAAGCGCGCACGCTATTTTGCTGCTCTGAGGTGATCGATGGCCTCTTGGGCCGCCTGCCGCGCCATCTCGGCTTGATCCGCGTCGCTATGCTCGATGGCGCTATCCAGGCTTTTCAATGCCGCCGTCAAATGCTCGTCGAACGTGGACTGGGTCAATGCGGCCTCCACGTACGTCTTGGCGAGTTTTGCGTGCTCGCCCACGCCTTTGGCGTCGCCCTTCTCACCGGCGAGTACCGCGGCTTCGGAGTGTTTCCAGGCTTCCTTGATGTGCCGCTCCTTCGTGAACACGCGCCCCTTTTCGTCTTTTCCGGCAATCCCGGCTTGAGCGTGCTGTATGGCTTCTTCGGCTATCGCGGCGTTGAGGTTGAGTCCGAATAATGACATTAGGAGACCGATAAGCATTTTGCTGCGCATGTGGCTCCTCCTTTGAGCCCTATCGGCTCGAAAAAAAAGCTCAAATTTAACAATTAGTAAGTCGGAAGACTCTTACAGTTGCTAAGGAGTTTTACGAACAGATGCTTCGCGGATCGGATATGCGACAATCATCCCGGCGCGGGTTGGGAGAATTTTGATGATCGATGAGGCGCGGAGATTGACGAGCCAGGGAAGGGAAAGGTTCTGCTATTCTGCCCTACGAGCTGTGCTCTGGTCGAAGCGAAAACAAATCAGACCGAGTTAAAGCGCTAGCCGGCCAAACCATCCGGAGCTATTCGCGTTGTCGGCATAATTCGGCGTGATCGCGTGCAATGCGGGCGCCCGCTGGCCATGGGCCGATAAGAGGTCCAGAATCGCCGTACGGGATCACGGCTTCGGATCTTAGCTCTGCAAATTGAATATCCTGCCACAGGAGACATTATGAATCGTAAAGTTGGGGGTGATAGGCCGGCACGGCCGAACGGTCGTATTCTGGCCATTGTGTGCTGCCTTCCTCTCGCGGCGTGCTCCCTCATCACAGTGCACACGCCCGGGGGCAATACACGCACGATGAACCAGCGCGAGTTCGCGGAATACGTCGAGCACGTTTTTCGCTATCACAACCAAGTCGTCAACGAACTCATCGAACTTTCGGGCACAAGCGACGATATCGATGATGAGGACGCCGCCGAGCTCGCGAAAGAAGAGGCTCATATGCTTCAAGTCTGTGCATCTCTCAACGACGTCGTTTCCGAATCCATGACCGGGCAGGACACCGATTTTCAGGCCAAAATGCGGCTTGTCGACGCGGTTCCCGAATGCGAGGCGGCAACCCGCAAAGTGGAAGACCTGTTGCCTTAAGAGAGGGAAAGGTCAGGTCTCTCCCGATGCGAGCCAACGGGCGCAGTCGGCGCCCAATTCCGCGACGGCGCGGGACTCATACTCGTTCACATCGTCCGCCGTGAGAGTATCCGTCCAGCGGCCGTTCGTTCCCTTGTTGATGAAAACCCGAGCGCCTCCGTCCCAGAAGACGCCTCCCAGCGGAGCGCTTTTCGGCGCATTCTGCTTCATCCAGTCGAAGGAGCAATGCTCGACGATGGCTCCCCAGTTCGATTCGTCTACGGAGATGTCGAGGAAGGCGGCGATGCGGCGTATCTGGCCCGGCAGATCCCGTTTCAAATCGGCGAAATGGACCAGCATGACGTTGGGCATATTCCTGATGCTCCACCAGCTGCGGACGTTTTCCCAGAACGGCCAGAAAGGATAGCCGTCCCGATCCATCCAGTCGCGCCAATATTGCCGGACATCGCTGGTCGGCGGCTCGATCGGAGGACCCACGCGTCCGGGCGTGTCGTTCAAGGCTTCGTACCAGGCCCGATTGGCATTCGCGTGGTGGTTGTACAGACTCCAGACCACGTCCCGCCCGTCGCGTCCGATGTAGATGTACTTGGCGCGAGGCGAGAATACGAGGGCGTCTACCGGCAAGTGTGTCTTGAGGAAACGCCTATGGGTCTGCGCCTCCACGACCGGCAGCTTTTCCGCTTTAGGCGGTACGCGCAGATCGAGCCACGGCGACATGGTCGCGACCTCGATACCCGGATCGCCGCCGAAGAGCAGTTGGCCAACGATCTGCTGCATCCAGGTCGTACCGGATTTCCCGTAAGTCGCGACGACGATGTCGTCATCCCGAAATGCAAAGTCATTCCAGATCGTGGAATCGAAATGATGATTGTGGATCTCGCGAGCTTTTTTCGGCCATTCAACCGTCTGCGCCATGCGTTCATGTCTCCGGGGTGATTTTGGTTCTTCGAGAAGCGACTTTCCGATCTATTATTCAGGCCCGTAAATACCCTCCTGGTATTTCGGGCCGCCGCCCAGGCCCGGTACACGCCCGGCCTGGGCTCACGCGGCTTGTCGCCGCGCCGGGGCATCCCTGCCCCGGATTAACCCGGCCTATATTTATAGGCCGGGTTAATAGGCGAAGTCGGGTTCAGCGCCAACGACGTATTTTCCTAAGGTAAGCCTAATGACGATCGCTGAGCAACTCGTGCGTGTCGATTCTCACCGAATCAAGGCGGCGACGCACGATGCAAAACCTTTCGCCTCTTCGGGCAGTTCGGCGCGTTCGGCCGGGAGAGTGGGATCGGAAAGCGTAAACGACCCAGCCATCTTCGGGCTGGCGCCGGTTGTGTCTACGCTTCCCGCGATGTTGAAGGAATAGGACTTCCCGGCCGGCAGAAAGCCGATACATCCTTCGATAGTGTTTCCGGTACCCGCACTGTGGACTATGGCGAATGAGCTCAGGAGAGCGAGACTTCCAACGATTCCGATCGTGATCAAGATAAGATTTTTCATATTTCTTCTTCTTTTTTGATGACTCGCGAGGCGGTCACCGAGCCGCGTCAGCGGCCCGGTGGACGACCAAGTTAGGGGTGGTATCCATCCGACAGTGTCTTCAGAAAAGCGACGATCGCATCCTCCTGATCGTCGGTCAGATGAAGATTGCCCAATTCGTCGGTGTTTACATTCACGGGAACTTCCGGTGCCGGCCAGCAGTCTTGAGCCAGCGCATCCGCTTCCGTCGTGAACGGATTGAGACAAGTCGGTTTGGCATCCCGAGTGTTGTAGAAATGAACGATCCCTTTCAAGCTCTTGAAATACCCGTTATGTGCAAAAGCCTTGACGAAACCCTCATACGGCCGCTTGTCGACGTTGCGCAGCGTGGGCACCTTTTGTTTGCCCAGGTTGGCCGGTGCAAATTGCTGATAATCCGAGCGGTTCGCCAGGAATTCGCCGAGACCGAGGTCGATCCAGCCAAAACCCGCGGCGTTGAACTCGGACTGGGTATAGAAGGGGTTGTCGGGATTGCGGGGCACGCCGATGTTGTCATAAGTGAAGTCGGTGAACAGCGGCGGCTGGCCGTTGGGACCCGGATCCACGACATGGCAGTTCACGCATTTTCCTTTGCCTTTAAATAGGTTAAGCCCTTTCTTCTCTTGCTTGGTCAGTTTGACCACGCCTTTTAGATAATAGTCGTATTTCGAGGTAAAGGCGTTCGACTCGGGCGAGGCCTCGAAGTCGGCGACGGAGCGCGCGATGCGGTCGAAAGCGGCGTCCACCTTGTCCGGATCGCAGGCATCCGATCCCCAGACTTGCTTGAAAAGGCTCGCGTAGGAGCTGCCGCAAACTCTCGAAACGACATCGGCCGGCGCGGCCAGGGCTTGCTCCAAGGGATTGAGGAAAGGGCCTTGTGCCTGGTCCGCGGCCGGGTTGCCCAGTTTTTCGCCAGTGGCGCGGCCGTCCCAGAAGTTGCCGCCGATGAATAATGCGTCCTTCTTTTCGATTACATAATGCAAGACCGGGCTGGGGGACGCATAGGCCGAACTGGGCGGTTTGCGGTTGCCGAATCGGCCGCTTATGGAACCCTCATACACCGTCCCGGCTGCGTTGAGCGCGGAGTCGGGGCCGGTCCAGCCCGCCTCGGGCGCGTGGCAGGCAGCGCAGGCCTGGTTGCCGTTGACCGATAGATTTTCGTCGAAGAATATGGACTTTCCCAACTCCTCGGATGGCGTCAATGCCTGCGTCACAACGGGCTCTGCCATCAGGCACAGGCTTAGCGCGTAAATGGTGACCGTCTTCTTGCTCATGTAATCTCTCCTCCTGTTTGAGATCATCCGACTACGTTGTACGTCAGCCGAATCCAAAATGTGACAGACGCTCAAGCGTCGGCCGATTTGTCCCTCTCCAATACCGCTTACCTCTATCGAGCATCGCACCGATTTGGCCCTTCACCGGTCTGCCGGCCACACTCGACAGCCGGTCTCGGGCCGATACGTCAAACCGCCGGGACTTGTCGGGTCACTTGGGCGTAGGTCAACTCGACGGAGCTAGAAAAAACGAGCTGAACGGCTGGTCCGGAATTGCAGCTCGAACAAGCTGGGAACGCCGCAATGAAAGCGAAATTTTCCGGTGCGATACCGCGCTAGGAAACGCCCAAAGAGCATGACGGTCAAGTCGGTGAAATACGGAAAACCTTGTAGGACTAGGCTTACACGCCAAACCCCCTCAAGTGAAGCCGGCTGGACGGGGAAATCTTTCCTGACATGACCCGGCGGGAGACATGGCGGTGGATCGGCAAGGGATTGCCGACCCACCGCTTATTTTCGCCTACATATTGAAGCGCGGCGATTGCCCAATCCACTCCGCCAAGCCTTAGGTAAGCTCTGAACAAGTGGATTCCGTTCATGCCCTTCGACAGGCTCAGGAGAGCGTTCGACAAGCCTGTCCTGAGCCTGTCGAAGGACTTAATCAGAGCTTCCTTAGTGAAAAATGCCCACTAAAGACACGATTGCGATGGGAAAGGCAGACGTGCCGCAGGCGATCACTCGTCGCCAAAAATTGGTCGTTTTGGTGACGAGGGCGCCCCAAAGGTTTTGGTAAAAAGGGCGGCGCGACCGCGTGGAAGCCTAAGTACATTCAGGGAAGTCTTGCGGCATACGCACCACTGCAGGAGAAATCCGCCAATCGAACTAATTTGTCGAGATTCCGCAAAAGTGTATGGAATGTACTTAGAGCGTTTTTCATCCCGGTGTACGGCTTCGTGTCGGGAGGGAAGAACGTAGGTCGGCAATCCCTTGCCGACTTATCGGCTCGGCAAAGGGTTTTGTCGGCAAGGGATTGCCGACCTACCTGTCGGGCGCTCTGACACCCAATCGGAAAATGCTCTAATGGTTCGGCGGCGTCTGGGCTAATGCCGCGATTTCCCGTTTCGCCCGCTCGACGCCGTCGGGGTCTGCGTTCAGCGCGACGATCCGCTGCCAGTAGTCCGTCGCGGCTTGCGGGTTGTTCCGCAGGGCTTCGATGCGGGCCGCCGTCTCGAAAAAGGCGGATCGGGCCGACGGCGGGTAGGCATCCGGTCTCGTCTCGATCTGTTTTTCCAGGCGTGCCCGGGTATCGAGGGCACGTTGCATGGAACCGTACATGTCGACCTCGGCGTCCGTATTCATCTGCACGAGCAGCACCGTGAAGTCGTCAGGCGCCTTTTGGGCGGCTTCGTCGAGGTCCTTCAGACAATCCCACACCAAATAGAGTTTTTCCATGCCGAGCAGCCAAGGTCCGGTTCGGCCGGCGATCTTGCACTCGTTAGCCGCGAACCAGGCTTTCGCCGTCATATCGTCCGGATTTTCCTTGACGAGTTCCCGGAGCAGCGCGTCGGCCTCGTCGATCCGATTGTGCATGAAGTCCAGGCGCGCCAGTTCCAGTCGACTGTCGTAGTCGATCTGATGCTCGATCGCCCGGCGCAGCTCGATATCCGCCGAGGACCACGGCGTCTCCGGAAATTCCTTTCCGCAGCCGCCGATGAAGGCGGCCGCCGCCACGGCAAGCACTGTCTTTTTTTTCATCGTGAACACCTTCAGGTAGTTATCGAAATCAAAGGTAAAGGGCGAACCCGGAATACACGACGAAACCGAAGGGGATATCTTGGGTTTCCGATCCGGATGCGCCGCCGTAGTATTGGCCGCCCATGAGAATGGCCGCCCGGTCGAGTATCGGGTAACGCAATAATCCGCCGAGCAACACGCCCTGATCCTCGATTCCGTAACGGAGGAAGGCGCGGGCGTCCAGGTCGCCGATCAAATGGCTGTCGGAGATGCGGGCGAACAGATAGTGGCGCTGCATGCGGCCGAGCAGCGTGTTCGCCGTGCCCAGGAATCCGCCGGCCGCAGGTCCCAGGGGGGAGTCGAGCAGCGGCGTGCTCGATCCGGCGGCGTCTTCCAACCGGTCGAACTCCCCTTCGCTATAGCCTTCGCCGTTGTACAGATATTCCACGATAACGTTGACCAGGCTTTCGGTCGTGTACTGTCCGCCCAGTAGGAATTGCGGCCGCCATTCGCGTCGGTCGTCGCGGTCGAATACATAAAAACTCTCGGTTCCGCCGGGCAGGTCGATGCGTCGCGGCAGCGCCGTCCGGCGGCGGTCGCGCACGCTGACTTCGCCGTGCAGTTCGAGCTTGTCGCCGATCGCGGCCGAATAAGATCCACCCACGAAATTCATGTCTCCGATACGGGCATAGGTGAGCGCCGCGTCGCTGCTGGTGAACTGCTTGCGCAGGCGCAGGGCGTAGGCCCACTCGTAGCGGTTATCCGGTCCGTAGACTTTTTCCCGAGACTTATGGTTGAGCGTGTAGGCGCTGGCGCCCCAGCCGTCCTCCCCGGTCCAGTCGAGGCTGGCGTAGACCTCGCCGTTCCGCTTGTACGAGAAAACCCGGTCTTCGAAATTCAGCTCCTGGTCCTGGAACGGATTGCTGGGGTTCCAGATGTAGCCGGGACCCCACTTGAAAATGTCGACGCCCCCGCTGAGCACCACGTTGTCGGAAACGTTCCAGTCGAGCGCCGCCGCCTGCGTGTAGAAGTCCGCATCCCCATCCGTGCTGCGTATCCGTTCCTGTCCCCAGAAATCGCCCCGTAGCGTGAAGGGGCCAGAGCCGTAAATGGGCGACAGGCGCAGCCCCAGGATGCCCGTGTGCGCCGGGAAATCCAGAATCCGCCCGTCCGGATTGAAGGGCGTGTCGTCGCGGGGCGGCGCATACTGCCACGCGGCCTCGGCCTGTCCGCGAACACCCACACCGCCCAGGTCGAAGGCCGGGGCCGAGGGGCTGAAGGAGGCTGCCGTCAGCATGAGAGCGATTGCGCCGTGGCGGGTCGATTTCATCTCAGCCTGCTGAGCGCCGACACGGTGAACCGGGAAACCGGGAGTTCGGTGACCTTGAACTGCGAATATTCCATGATGGTCTTCTTGCCCGCGCTCAAGGGGTTCTGGATCTCGATGGTGACCAATTGCTCCTTGCCGCCCAAGTCGGGAAGCTTCTCATAGCGCGTATAGCGCGCCGTTTTGAGCAGCTTTCCGGTAGCCGCGAAAAACTCCGCCTGGTAGGGCATGAAGTTCTTCTCCTGTATCCAGAGGTGCAGTTTGTCGTAGGTCGCGAGACTGTCGGGCTTGGCCTTCAGTTCGAGGACGTGGCAGTGGATGCCGTCCACGGTTTCGCGCCTCAGGTAGGTCGGATCGTAGTCGCCGGAAAAATCGGTACTGGCGACGTCGCCGTTGGAGGCTTCGCCCAGCAGCCGCTGCTGTGGCGTGATACGGATGGGCTTGCTGCTCAAGGGCGAGTGGAACCAGAGGTTGCTCTGATCCATCAGGAGCGCCTTGCCCCGCTCGCTGACGGGATCGGCGTAGATGATCAGCGAGGTGTGGGCATTCAGGATCTCGGCCTTGAGCAGAAAGATCTTTTCGGCCTCGTCGGGCTCGATGCTGCGCAGCTTGAGTTCGAAAGCAAACGATTTGCCTTTGAAATTGCGGTATTCGTCGGCTTTCCGAAGCAATTCGACCGCCGACGGAGTTTCGCCCGTCGGCATGTCTTCGGCCGCCACGGAAGCGGACAAGGCCAGCAGCAGAGCGCCGGTTACGAAGGATAAAACGGATTTCATGGGTGTTTCCTCACGAATGGGTAGTGATCAAACGTATCTCAGAGCATCGACGATGGATTTCCGAGCCGCCTGCATGGCCGGCACCAGGGTGGCGAACAGGGCGATCAGGGCGACCGCGCCGACCGAACCGGCCCAGATCCAGGGAACGTACGCGATGCGGAGCGGATAGCCCTTGGATGATCCGGGAGGCGGCGGCATCATGATCTCGAGGGCATTCAGCGAATAGGTCAGGGCGATACCTGCGAGGACGCCGAGTACGGCGCCGAGGACGGCCAGCATCAGGCCTTCGGTCAGGAACTGCCGGACGATGCCGCCGCGATGGGTGCCCATGGCGCGCAGCGTGCCGATCTCGGCGGTGCGCTCCATGACCGTGACGATCATCGTGTTGGCCACGCCGAACACCACGACCACATAAATCACCAGATTGATGAACAGGAAAAAGCCGTCGTATAGATCGACCACCTTCTGGTAGAAGGTGGCCAGCTTATGCCATTCGATCCATTCGATGCCGAGGTCTTGCGCCCGGCTGCGGTCGGCCACGTCCGCCACCACCGCGTCCAAGGCCATGGTCTCGTCCAATAGCGCCACGACGGTGTCGACCGACTGGGTATTGAGAAGTTGCTGCGCGTGCGGGAGCGTCATCATCATGGCGGCATCGTCGTATTCCTTGGCGAAGCTTTGGAAGATGCCCTGGACCGTCACGTCGACCGCATTCATCACTCCGTTGACGGTGGACGCGAGCAGCGAGAGCTGGTCGCCGACCTTGACGTTGAGCGCCTGAGCCAGACCTTCCCCGAGCAATACGCCCTCGGGTTCCTCCTCATCCAGATCGGTGCCGTCGATGATCGTCAGCGCCGAGTTGATCAGCGTTTCCGTCTCCGGGTCGACGCCGCGCACGATGGACGCCTGGCTATTCTTTTCGTTACCCAGGAGCGCGGTAAACTCGAGCCTGCGCGAAGTCATTTGTACGTGGGGGTTGCTCTCCAGGAGCGCCTTGACCCGTTCGGCCTGCTCCAGCGGCATGCGGTAGCGGTCGGGGTCTTGCCTATGGTTCGCTTCGTAGCCCGCGCGGTGGATTTGGAGATGCCCGTACTGGCTGCGAATCACGGATTCCCGAAGGCCAATATAATTGGCCTCGACGAAACCGCCGAACAGGATGATGCCGGTGACGCCCGAGAGAATCGTCAGTAGGGCGAACAGCGAACGACGCTTGTGGCGGAGAATGTTGCGCCAGGCAACCTTGATCAGAAACATGCCGCCGTCCTCCCCTGAGTTCCCGCCGTCGCGTCGTTCTCGATCTTGCCGTCCCGCAGCAGGATGCAGCGTTCGGCATTTTCCAGAAGTTCCCGGTTATGGGTGCAGATGATCACCGTCGAGCCCTGCTCGCGAGAGAGGTCCAGCATGAGCTGTATGATCGCTTCGCCGGTAGTGGAATCCAGATTGGCCGTCGGCTCGTCCGCGATGAGAAGGCGCGGATGATGGACCAGCGCGCGGGCGATGGCGACCCGCTGTCGCTGCCCGCCGGAAAGCTCGTTCGGATAGTGTTTGGCGTGTCCGAGCAGCCCCACGGCCTCGAGCATGCCTTCGACCCGGCTGCGGCGTTTCTTGGCGCTTTTCTCGCCGTTCAGGAGCAAGGGATATTCCACGTTCTCGAATACCGTCAGCACCGGCAGCAGATTGAAATTCTGAAAAACGAAGCCGATGTAGCGCGCGCGGAAGTCGGCTAGCGCCCGATCGTCGGCGGAGGCGACATCGCGTCCCGCGACGACGATACGTCCCTGATCGAAGCGGTCGAGACAGCCGATGATGTGGAGCAGCGTCGATTTTCCGCTGCCCGAGGGGCCGCCCAGGAACAAGCGCTCGCCTTCGTTCACGGCGAGGGAAACGCCGCGGAGCGCATGCACCTGGCTCTCGCCGAGCCAGTAGGTCTTGTGCAATTCGCTTATTTGAATGAAGCCCATAGGTTTTTCGTTCTCGTGTGATTCGCTCGTGGTCTTTGAAACTCGCGGCATTCCCGTGTCTAGATGATCAAACCGTCATCCACCCGCAGCACTTGCCCGGTCATCCAATGGCCGCCGCGAGCGAGATGCAGGATATTGGCGGCGAGATGACCCGGACTGCCCTGTCTGGCAAGCCCCATGACCTTGAACAACATTTGTTCGTGGGCCGTGAGCCGGGCGCCGGTGTCGATGCCCTCGATGAAGCCATGGCAAATGACGTTGACGGCGATCCGGTAGCGGCCGAGTTCCTTGGCCAGGCATTTGCTCATGCCGATCAGCGCGCCGCCCGCGGCGGACCCGGCCAGGAAGCCTTCGCGCCCGCTGCTGGCGGCGTCGTCGCAGATCACGATCACGTTGCCTTCGACGCCGTCTTTGGCCATTCTCGGCGCGAGCGCGCGTACCGCGAGGAACAGCCGCTGGCTCGCAGTTATCGCTTCCGTCAACACGCGATCGGGATCGGGCTCGGCCGAGGCTTGGCGCATGCGGTCGAGAAAGACCAGCGCATCGATTCCGCCGAGCGCCGCGTGAGCCGCTTCGGCCGATCGTTCCAGACGTTCCGTAGCCGATTCGGCATTCGTCGCGTCCGATTCCTCGGAGTGGTGGACCGTGGCGCCTTGCGCGGCCAGCATGTCCGCGAGTGCGCCGGCGTAGGTTTCGCGCCCCAGGAGCCAGATACGGGGATGGCTTACCATGTGACCAGCCCCCCCGTGACGTTCAAGACCGTTCCGGTGATGAAGCCGGCTTCGGCCGAGGCAAGGAACAGGGCGGCACCGACCAGATCATTAGGGGTGCAGCTGCGCTTGATCGGCGTGCTGCCCATGATCGCGGCGCGCACCTGGGGTTTCATGACATCGGCGATGCCGCCGTCGAGGACCTGCGGCGCGATGCAGTTGGCGGTCCAGCCGCGGCCGGCGATTTCCCGCGCCAGTCCCTTGGTGTAGGCGATGACCGCGCCTTTCGCCGCCCCGTACAGCGAACGCATGGGTTGTCCCACCAGGCCGGTGATCGAGGTGATGTTGATGATGCGGCCGTAATCTCCGGCGGCGCATCTGCGCCGCATTGCCTCGCACAGGTAGACGACCGGCGCCAGGTTGCCCCGCAGCATGAGGTCCGCATCGCGTTCGGTCAGCATCATGATCGAATCGTCGCGCGCCGTGCCGATGCAATTGATCAGGACGTCCACGCCGCCCAGCCGATCGAACGCGCGATCGAACAGGTTTTCCGCCGCTTCGCGGTCGGTCAGGTCGGCCTGCGCCGGAAAGGCGCGGGACTGTCCCCGCTCCGCGTTGATACGCTCGGCCAAGCGCTCGGCGGGGCCGCTGCTCCGATGGTAATGCAGGCAGACCCGCGCGCCCGCGTCGGCGACGGCTGCGGCGATCGCGGCACCGATGGCGCCGCTGGCGCCGGCGATCAGCACGCGGCGCCCGGCGAGCGATGCCGGGCCCGATGCGGTGACGGAGCCGCCCGTCGCTCGATTGGTGTCTGTATTCGGCATGATGAGTCGATGTCCTTCCGATGCGTAAGCTTTAGCGGTTTTCGGCGAGGATTTTCTCCGCCTCGGCGAGCTTGCCGCGGGCGTCCGCCAGGTGCTCCGCCGGGCACTCACGGGATTCGCACAGCGCGAGATAATGTTTGAAGTCGACCACGGCGAACGAGGTCCGCTTCAGGAAGACCGGCAGCTCCATGCTGTTGTAGGCGCGGGTCAGGCGCACGACCAGATTGTCGGGATCCTTCTGCGCGGCCTTGTCGAGCAGGCGCGTACCGGATTTGACGAAAAAGGTCTGCTTGCCCGGATCGGTTTCGAACAGGGCTTTCATGGTGATCACGCTGCCCAGCCAGCCGGCCACCTCCTGATCCTCCGGGTGCAGCTTCTGAGCCTTCTTCAGATACTGCTCCGCAGTCTCGACCCGCTGCTTGTCGGGTGCGGTGCGGCTGATCTGATGCAGGATGATGCCCGCGGATTTCAATGCCTCGAAATCGTCCGGGTTTTGGCGCAGGGCGGTTTCATATTTCGCCAGCGCGTCTTTGGCCTCGGCGCCCTTGAGGTAGATTACGTCGGCCGCGAAGCCGTGGGCGCTGATGGATGCGAGCACAAGTACGGAAAGCAGTCGTTTCATTGACATCATGGTTCACTCTCTTCTGGATGGTTGAACGGGATACGGCGATAGAAACCGGCTAGATTTCTTCCAAGACGATTCGGGCATCGCTGCTGGCCTCCATGCCCGTCCATACGGCGGAATAAAGTCCCGCGATGCCGAACGAGTCGCTGTGCGCGAAGACGACGTTGCCGAACGGCTGCTTGGCGGCATTCAGGACTTCGTCCATGCCGGGCGTACACCCGACCATCGGGTGTCCCCAGCGGTGGAGCCGAACCGTCTCGATGGCGCCGCGGCTTCGGGGCAGGATGGCATTGAGATCGCCGACGATGCGCGCCGCGAGCTGCTTGGCCGAGCCGCCGAACAGTTCGATGCGGCCCGCGCTGCCGGGATACGGGACGTACACGGTCAAATGGCTCGATCCTTTCGGATCGCGATTGCTGCGAAGCCAGTCGGCGGCGACGATGAAACGGCTGAACCTCGAGGCGCTCGCGGTCTCGAAGGCGGGGGCGACCCGTCTCGACAGTTCCACCTGGGCGACCAGGTAGGCGTTGTAGCGAAACCGGTCGTAAACGTCCGGCCGCTCCTCGCGCAAACCCACCACGGCGTGCTTTGCGAACACCTTGGGGACGGCCATCACGGCGCAACGGGCCTCGATGGTTTGCAGCGAACCGTCGTCCGTGCATCCCGTCACCCAAACCTTGCCGTCCCGACGGTTCTCGACCCTGATCGCGGTGAATCCGGTCATCAAGGCGTTCGGACGGATCGCTTCGCAGCGCTCGCGCAGGATATCGGAGATGGCTCCATGTCCGCCGGGCAGGGTATAGGCGGGCGCCGGGAGATTCGAAAGCAGGTAGAGGGCGATCCAGGCGGAGACGTCCTCGCCGGTTTCGCCGAGACGGGAGCTCAGCATCAGTTTCAGGAAATGGTTCACGGCCTCCGGGTAGTCTTTGTCCGCGAGATACCGGCTCAGCGTGACGCGGTCGAGCTGGCGGATGTCCGCCCGATTGTCGGCGCGCGGAAAGAATATCCCGTCAATGGGGTGACGTAGCGCCGCCAGATCGTCGCGCACGCGGCGGAACCCCTCGCGCTCCCGCTTCGAGAAGGGCAGGTGGCGCCAGCCTTCTTCCGCCAAGGGGTCTTCGACCAGGCGGCCGCGGACATGGTAGGCCAGTCTGGGACCCAGAACGGGCTCGAACGGCACGTCCAGTTCCCGGAAGAAATCAATGAAGGGGGCCACCGGGCCCTGGCTGACCAGCGCTCCCAAGGGGTAATGAATGCCGCCGCTTTGCCGGCGCCGCGAGTTGCCGCCGAGAGCGTCCTCCTTTTCGACCAGCAGGCAATCATACTCGCCGAGCCGATACAGTGCGGTCAGCCCCGAAATGCCGCCGCCCACGATGACGATATCCTTGCGCAGAGAAGGCTCGGGGACCTTGAAGGAAACGCCGTCCCGAACCTGATGCGTGACCCCGAAGTGGTCGACTTCGTCGAAGGCGTTCGGAAGCCTGACGAGGTTCGGCCGGCCTTTGGCGTCGACGCGGAAGGTCGCCCCGGCACCCAATCCGAGTCCCCCGAGGACGGCCAGTGCTTTCAATGCGGAACGACGGTTCATGACGAAAACTCGACCACAAGGTCCGCTTTGGCGACCAGGACGCCGTCCTGATTGACGAAGCGGCAGGCGACTTCAGTCGGCAGGCGATCGCTTCCGGTAGGCACGCATTCCACCTGAACGGTCTGGGACGGCAGCACCGGTGCGGGAAACTTTTGCCGCACGATGCGGCGTATGCGGCAAGGACGGCCGTAGGTCTCGGTCAGAGCCTTGCGGGCGAAGGCGAGCAGCAACACGCCCGGCAGTATGGGATTGCCGGGAAAGTGGCCCGTGAATACCGGTTGTTCGCCGGAGACGACATAGGATTTCGTAGTCATGGCTCAAGCTCCCGTGACCGTGAGCCTGCCGGCGGCGACGACGGCGTCGCCCTGAAGTGCCCGGAAGCCGCCCCGGCACAGCCCGCCGAAGCGGGCTTCGATGCGGACTTCGATACGGATGTCCCGTTCCGGATCGGCGGGTGCATTGAACTCCACTTGCTCGAATCCGAGGAGCAAATGGCGGGCGTCCTCGCGCGATTCAGGGCGATCCGCGCCGGTGGCGAGCACCACGCCCATGATCTGCGCGGCGCTTTCCAGCACCAGTTCGTCGGCGAGATCGCGCCCGGTCCAGTCGTTCCATAGGATCCGGTCCTCGGCCAAGGTGACGTGACCGGTCCCGGCCGCGCCCGGTGTCTCGATGTCGATGTAGTTCGGCATCAGGATGGGGTGACGGTGAGGCAGGAGGGATTCGATGTCGGAACGTTCGAGTCGCATGGCTCTGGGTCCTATGCCGCGCAGTCGCAGCCGACGACCACGGAGACGTGGCTGCCGCCGACGCCCGATCCGTGGTGCAGGAAGCGGGATACCCGCTCCCGTGCCGTGCTGTAATTGAGAAGGGAGGCAATGCCTTCGTCGTAGTCCACGCCCTCGTTCATCGCCGGGACGACTCCGCGCTGGGCGCAAGCGATGCCCAAAGCCAGGCGCAGGACGCCGGAGGCGGCGAATTCGCCGGTATAAGCCTTGATCGCCGAAACTCTCGCCGAGGAGTCGCCGAGCGCCTGCCGCCAGACCTCCGCGTCCGAGCGATCCAGGTTTTTGCCGCCGTTGGCGGGGCTGGATACCCAGTCCATATCGGCGAGTTCGCACCCGGCTCGAGTCAGCGCCTGATCGATCGCCGCGACGGCCCCATCGGAATCGTGGCGGAACGCGTCCTTGGCCGACGATCGCAGGCCGATGCCTTCGATGGTTCCGAGAATCTTCGCCCCGCGCTCCAGCGCGGCTCGTTCGGTCTCCAACAGCAGGGCTGCCGCGCCCTCGCCCAGGGCGAAGCCGGAACGGCGGCGGGCGAACGGGTAGGAATCCTTGTCGCCGGCCAGGCCCAAATCGTGGAAGGCTTCCACCAGCGCCGGGCTGAGCTCGTCGGCGCCCACCACCAGGATGCGTTCGGCGAGTCCCTGGCGGAGCATCATGGACGCGTACAGGAGCGCGTATTCGCCGCTGACGTCGACGCCGGTGACGGTGGAGTTGGGACCGGCCACGCCGAGCTCGATCGCGGCGAGGCCGGCGCTGGCGTTGTACACCGTGGTCGGGAAATGGGCGGGGCTCAGGGTCTTGATGCCGTCGCGCAGGAACTTCTTCTGATGCTCCACGACGCTGTTGAGGCCGGAAAAACCGGTTCCCACCAGGAGGCCGCAGTCCCGGCGCAGGTCCGACGGCAGCTCCGCGTTAGCCAGTGCCTGGCTGCCGGCCGCGATGGTGTAGCAATTGATCGGGTCCATCCGCCGCGCCTTCTTCGGGTTCAGGTAATCGGCGACATCGAATCCCTGAACGGCGCCGAGGCGGCGTTCGGGCCCGAAGCGGTCGGTCTCCGCGAGTCCGGTCTTCCGCTCGGCCGTAGCCCGGACGGCTGTATCGACGTCGGAGCCCAAGGGACTCACGATACCGATGCCGGTAATGACGATCTGATCAGTCATGACGAATAACTCCGTTAAAAAGGTGTTAGGTTGCCGCGCCGGGGATCGAACCATTCGCCGTGGCCGGGCACGACGAAGTCGGCCTCGGCGACACGGCGGCGGGAGGCCAGGAGCCGTTCCCGATCGTGGACGATCAGATGATGGTCGATGCCCGTGGCGAGAAAGTCGTCCAAGGACAGCACCGCATCGCCGGCGATCATGCAGGCGCCCTGTTCGGTGTCCACCCAGAGGCCCATCTGGCCGGGGCAATGACCGGCCAGGTCCACCGTGGCGACGTGCGGCGAGAGCTGCTCGCCGGGGTCGCAGAGATGGAATTCGCATGCACGGTCGGACGATTCGAAGTCGTAGCGCGAATCCGTGGCGAGACGCAGGAATTCGCGCAGAAACACCGGCGCGATGAGCTCATGGCTCTCCTTGAGGAAGGCCTTGTAAGCTGCGCGGTCTTCCCGGTAGCGCATCAATTCGCACACGAATCGATATTCCTGTCGGGGGACATGAATCCGCCATCTCCGGCACTCGGGGGCCGACGCTTTGTAATGGTCGAAATGCAGGTGCGTGAAATAGGCGTCGGTGATGCCGTCCAGACCGAAGCCGACCACGCCGCGCAAGACCGCGTCGAGTTCCGCCGCCGTGGCGAAGTCGCCGTCGTCCACCAGGAAGCGCCGCGGCCCGTCGACGACCAGGGTCGCACTGGCGCGAAGCGTCAACCGGGTGGGGCGGTTCAAGCGGTAGACCCGCGCGTTCTCAGACACTGAGACCTCCGTCCACGACGATCACCTGGCCGGTCATGTAGCTGTTTTCGGGCGACGCCAGGAAGCAAGCGACACGGGCGACTTCCTCCGGGGTTCCGGCGCGGCCCATGGGAACCGACTTGATCAGCGGCTCGAGCTGTTTCGGATTCATGCCGGCCAGCATGTCGGTGTCCACGAATCCGGGCGCCAGCGCATTGACGCTGATGCCGTAGCGGGCCAGTTCCTTGGAGAGCGAGCGGGTCATGGCGATGACACCGCCCTTGGAGGCGGCATAGTTGGCCTGCCCCGGCGTTCCGATCAGGCCGCTGATCGACACCACGTTGACGATACGCCCGAAGCGCCGCCGCATCATGTCCTTGACGACGGCGCGGGACACCAGAAAGGTGCCTTTCAGATTGGTGTCGACCACGTCGTCGAAGGCCGCCTCCGACATCATGGCGAGAAAGCTGTCGCGGAGTATGCCGGCATTGTTGACCAGGATCTCGATCGGCCCGAGATCGCCGGTCACCGCCTCGACCATGGACTCCACCTCGGCGGCCGTCGCCACGTTCGCCGGATAGGCGCGGGCGGTTCCGCCGGCCTCGTGGATTTCCCGGCAGAGTTCTTCCGCCTTGTCGCGGTTGCTGGCGTAATTCACGGCCACTTTGCAGCCCGCCTCCGCGAGCGCTTTGGCGATGGCGCGGCCGATGCCGCGCGAGGCGCCGGTCACCAGCGCGACCTTGTCTTCGAATCCCATGATTTCACCCTTCATAGCGTCTGAAAATCAAAGAGGTGTTATTGCCGCCGAAGGCCAGGGAATTCGACATGGCGTATTCCATCGCGTGATTGCGGGCCCGATTCGGCACGTAGTCGAGATCGCATTCGGGGTCCGGCGTCTGATAGTTGAGCGTCGGCGGGGCGAACTGGCCTTGCAGGCTCTGCACCGTCGCGGCGGCTTCAATGGCGCCCGCCGCCGACAGCGTGTGGCCGATCATCGGCTTGATCGTACTCATGCAAAGCCCGTCGGGTTTTTCGCCGAAGACGCGCTTGACCGCGGCGGTTTCCGACTTGTCGTTGAGCTGCGTGCCGGTGCCGTGAGCATTGATGTAGCGTATCTGTTCCGGCTGTACGCTCCCTTTCCGGAGCGCCATGTCCATCGCGCGGGCCATGCCGTCCCCTTCGGGATGGGGGGCGGTGATGTGGTTGGCGTCCGAGGTCAGGCCGTAGGAAACGAACTCGGCAAGGATCGGCGCCTTGCGCCGCAAGGCGTAATCCATGTCCTCCAATACCAGTACCGCCGCCGCCTCGCCGAGGACGATGCCGTCCCGGTTCAGATCGAACGGCCGACTCAGCGTCGGACTCAAGGCGCCGAGCGCGTTGAAACCGGACAGGGTCACGTAGGAGGCCGCCTCGACTCCGCCGGCGAGCATTACGTCGGCATAGCCCTCGCGGATGAAATCGGCGGCGTAGCCCAAGGCGGTGGCCCCGGACGAGCAGGCCGTCATAATGCTGCTGCGCGGTCCCTGGAAACCGAAATAGGCGGCCACCACATTGCCGGCGTTGTCCGGATTGGTGGTGAGCAACCGGGACGGGCGCCTCGGTTCATGCCGGATGGCGCGGGTCACGTAGGCTTCCGTGTCGGCGACCGCGCCGCCGCTCCCGAGAACCACGCCCGTTCCGGCGCGAACTACCGAATTGGTCGGGAGGCGCGCCGAATCCAAGGCCTCCTGGGCGGCGGCCAGGGCATACAGATCGACCGACGAATAGTGCTTTCTGGCGCGGCTTCCGATACCCGCCGGGACCTCGAATCCCTCGATCTTGCCGAGCTGATTCGAGGCGAAGCCCTCGGTGTCGTGCCAGCGGTTCTCCTTCACCCCCGAGCGGCCGAGCCGGAGCGAGGCTTCGAACTGGCTGGCGTTATTGCCGATCGGGCTGACTATCCCTATGCCCGTGATAGCGATGCGTTTCATGGATACTCCCCTGCGGACTTAACCGGTAGCTTGTGGCGAGCTCAGGCTTTTGCCGCGATCAGCTGACCGATGTGGTCGGCCAGAGTGTTGAGGGTACGGAAGTGGGCTTGCACCTCCTCGTCCTGTTTCAGCTTCACGCCGAAGGTCTGTTCCACGCCGAGCACGATGTCGATCACGTCGATGGAGTCGATGTTCCATCCTTCCGGATCGAACAATCCGTCATCGTCGCCCGCATTGATCGCGGCGATATCCATGTTCAGGCGGTCAGCGAAGATGTTTTTCAGTTCGGTCTTGATTTGCTCGTTTTGCATGGCTTTTTTCCTCGTTTGGGGTTAAGAGTATTAGAAGACAGTCAATGGGTCTCTTTTTCGAACGCGTTCAACAGCTTTCGAATCGGCGGAATCGCGCGGAGCCTTCTGATCACCCGATGCCACGGCACCGGCGCGATCATCCGCGTCAGAACGGAAGACTTGAAGGACAGGGTTCTCGGGATGATGGCGTGCTCGGGACACGACTGCGAACACAATCCGCAGCCGATGCATTCGGTCGAAATGGCCACTGAGTCCAGCCGAGGGGTTTGTCGGTCCCAGGACGGCACGATGGCCGGGCAATCGACCTTCAGGCATTCCCCGCACTGGGTGCAAAGATCGGTTTTGATCGTGTACCGGTAATTGGTCGGCCCTTTCCGCGGCAATCCCTGCACGCAGTCGCCTTTGACCACCATGACGGACAGGCGGTCGGACGCCAGGAAGGCATCCAGGGTGGATTCCAGCTGATCCACGTCCAAGGCATCGACGACGGCGAATTCAGGCACGCCCAGTGCATGTAACAGGCGTTCCCAATCGTCCCGCTTGAGCGGCCGATTGGTGAGCTGGAAGCCGGTCATGGCCGTTCCGGCGTTGTCCAGGATCAGGATGGTTCCCGGTATCTCCGCCGTCACGGCGGTCAGTAGGGACGGGATGCCGGAATGAAAGAAGGTCGAATCGCCGATTACGGCGATGCAGGAGCGCGCCGCCTCCGGACCCATGGCGGCAAGGTAGCCCTGTAGGATGCCGAGGCTCGCGCCCATGCACAGATTCGCGTGCAGCGCGCCATGGGGTTCCAGCGCACCCAAGGTATAGCAACCGATGTCGCCGACCACATAGAGATCGCGCTTGCCCAGCGTGTAGAAGATCCCGCGATGAGAGCAGCCGGCGCAAAAACCCGGGGGGCGGGGCGGCAACGAAAGCCCGGAGCGGCTGTCCGGCACCGTAGCCTGGTGCCGGATCGGGATGACCTTTCGTTTGTGGCCGCTCCGTTCCAGCAGGCGTTCTGCGATTTCCGGGATATCCGGACTCTCGAGATGTTTGGGGGAGAACTCGCCGACCCCGTCGAAATGAGGACGCGCGGCGACGTTGACGCCCAGGGCGCGGATACTCTGCTCCAGGAATCGGCTCGATTCCTCGACCACCAGAATGCGCTCGCAACGCGCGGCGAACTCGAGGATCGCGTCTTCATTCAAGGGGTAGCTCATGCCGACCTTCAAGATCGGCGCCCGCCCCTCGAACAGTTCGCGGACGGCATGATAGGGGAAACCCGTCACCACGATGCCGTAGGGATATTTTTCCAGGCGTTCGGCCGGCATCAGGGTTTGCATGAACCACCGGCTCCAGTGTCCGTTGGCCAAGCGGTCGATTCTCCGCACCAGATCCTTGTGCCGGGCCGGGACGAATGCCGGCAGCAACAGGTACTTCTCTATCGGGGCGGCGAAGCCCAGATTCGGGAGAACTTGGCGTCTCGCTCCCATCACCGTTCTGGATGTGCCGTAGCAGATCGGGGTCGTAACCCTCACCACGACGGGGACGTCGAACTGCTCGCTGATTTCGAAAGCGAGTCGCGGAAAGATCAGCGCCTCGTCGATATCGGAAGGTTCGAGCACGGGGACGTGCGCCGCCTGGGCAAGCTGCCTGGTGTCCTGCTCGTTCTGCGAGGCCTTGGCGCCCGGATCGTCGCCGACGACGATGACCAGTCCGCCGCGGGTGCCGGTGTAGGCGACGTTGAAGAACGGATCGGCCGCCACGTTCAAGCCCACGTGCTTCATCACCGCCAAGGCGCGCTGCCCGGCATGGGCGGCGCCGATGGCCGCCTCCAGGGCGACCTTCTCGTTGGCCATCCATTGGGTCTTGATTTCGGGAAAGCGCAGGAGGCCTTCCACGACCCCGGTGACCGGCGAGCCGGGATACGAACCCACGAACGCGGCACCCGCTTCCCATGCGCCGCGCGCAACCGCCTCGCAACCGTTGAGAAATGCCATGTTCAAGCCCTCGCTTCGGATCGCTTCGTCTTGCGCAGATGGTCGACGTGCCGCACCGGGGTATCCGGGGCGTTCCATCGGGCTATCTGGCTCAATACCCGGCTGGGACCGACTTCCACAAATTCGCGGTAGTGCTCCGAACGGAGATTTCGAACCAGTTGTTGCCACAACACGGTTTGGCATGGCTGGCGCGTAAGCGTGGCGAAAACTTGATCGGCGGACAGCAGCCGCTCGCCGGTGATATGCGACCACAAGGCATGTACCGGCGCAGCGACGGTCAAGCCCAGTTCGGCAGCCCGCGCGGCGACTATTTCGGCGACGCGCCACATGCGGATCGAGTGGAAGGGGATACGGGCATCGATGTCGTCCCGGCGAATCAATGTCCCCTCAAGAGTGCGGCACAGCTGCTCGATGTCTTGTTCGCTCCCGTACACCACGATTTGGTAAGCGCTGTTGATCGCGAGCACTTCCACGGAGAAACGGTGGGCGAGACTATGGGCCCCGATGGGGGTGTTGGTGGTGATGACCGAGATTTTTCCGGTGTTCTCCGCGAATTCGTCCCAAGCGACGCTGAACATCGCCTGAAGCCAACCGAACGACATTTCTTCGGTCAATGAACAGGCAGCCACCGCTGCGGCGTAAAAACCCAGGCTATGGCCGCAACAGCCATAGTTCGCGTCGGGGCTGGATTGCCGTACGACGCGCCACCACAGGAGGTTGAGAGCGTGTATCCGCAGCTGGTGCAGGTTTTCGCGCTCCCGATCGCTAGCTCCGTGCTCGGTACCGAGATCGCAGCCGACCAGCTCGCTCCAAGCGGCCAGGAGCTCTTCCGACCACGGATGGTGAATCCGGAATTTCTCGATCATGCCGGGGTAATCCGCCCCCAAACCTGGAAACATGTAACAACAAGGCATCGGTCGATTCTCGGTTCTGATTAAACGTTGGCTTCGGCGAGTTCCGCTTCGCCATATTCGGGGTGGACGCAGTCGGATGATTTTTGACGATTGGAGAGAGGCTTATTGGATGCTTCGCTGTAGAACCGCAGGAAACCCCATTCCATCGCCCGGATGTTCTTGTGCGCGGTACGTGGCGCCAAAGCACCGAAGGCGAGCGTCTTGGCGCGTTGGATGTCGAGGTCGAAGGCGGCGCAGAAGAATCCGAGCATGGCGCTGGATGCATAAACCGCTTCCATGCGCTCGGATAGATGCCATTGCGCCAGGGGAATCAGCACGCAGTGAGCGCCTCGCCCTTCCAGTTCGCGCAGGATTTCCTGCGTGTCGGCGTAGGCGTACTGCTGGAGCCCGCCACAGATGGTTTCGATGCGTACATCGGAAAGAAGGCACCAGGAGCCGGGCCGCAGCCGGTCGCGATACCGAAGCGCCTCAAGGGGTTCCAGGCCGATCAGGATGTCTACGTCCGATACGGCCAGGGACGGCGCGCACACCGAACGACCAGCGATCAGCGTGGCGGCGGTGCTTGCGCGGCGTTGCGCCACACCGCGCTGCTCCGCCGTACACACATGGCAGTACCGGTCGGCGATCAGGTCGCGCAGTCGCCGGGTCAGGTTGGCCACACCTTGTCCGCCGATACCTACCATGAGGATGCGAAGATCCTCTGGCAGTTCGCCGGGATGGAAGCGGTACGCTTCTGCCGTGTTCTCGGGGTCCGATGCCGACTGGCCACAGTCTTCCCACTGGATGAACTTGTTCCAGTCATTCCGAAGACGCACGGCGGATGGACGCCTCGCTATGCTCATTTCGCATGCTCCTCTTCATATTGAAGTTCGTTTTCGTTCCTCACAACTTCACATCGGGTAAACGCTCCAAGGAGCGGCTGGAGAGTTGTCTCTCCGTCCGTGTGTTCTTGTTGAGGAGTTCTTAGGCGCAAGAGTCTATAGGCTGAGATGTTAATTAAATGTGACATATTCACGCGATAGCAAGCGTTGTTGCGCCACGGCCGCCTGTAGGGCTTTTCCAAAGGCAATGCCGATGAGCCTACGCAGGTTGATCAAGACCGGTCGGCGAACGGCGTTGAGGACCGATATGTACAGACAGACACCGTTGGACGTTTTGCCGGTTCCAGGCGAGTGCCTCGTGCGCTAAGTACATTCCGCAAATATTTGCGGAATCTCGACAGATTGGCTTGATTGGCGGGGTTGTCCGGCAGGTTGCCTATGCCGCAAGACTTCCCTGAATGTACTTAGAGCGTTTTCATCGCGCTCGTACGGCAAAACCGGCTTGGCGGAAGTCGTTGGCGCCTTCGGCTCGGGTGAATGAATTCAAGCATTCGTAGGTCGGCAATCCTTTGCCGACGAAGACGTTCGGCCAGGACGTGGCGTCGGGAAGGGCGGCTTCGGCGCTCCAATCGCAAACGGCCTGGCCGGGAGCGCCGGCCACGCCCTTCCCGAAGACGCCGTTTGCGATTGGAAGGGGCCGATTAAAGGCCCGTTTGCGATTGGGAAGGGATTCCCGACCTACGCGCGAATGCCGGTACAGTCGGTATGAAAATGCTCTAAAAAAACAAAAAAGAGCTTCTGAGGTGCCCGGACTCTCTTGCTGAATCCGACATGGCGAAACGAAGTGCGGCAGAGGCGCGGAATCGCTTCATGAAAATACGATAGCGCCACGAAAAACGAGCAATACAGAAGGGAAGGCAAGCGATCGCGGCGTATCGAGTCGCCGCGCCATGGCGGCTTGATACGGCTGTGCGAGTCAAAACGCGGCGAACAGGTAGTCCAGTGCCGGACGGAAACAAGAATGGGTTGACACCGCAATTTGTCAGCAGACTTTCCGCCGGCACTGCGTCTTCGACAGCTTACTTCTGTATGGGAACAGCATTCAAAACGGAAAAGTCCGAGGCTTGAATCTCGGCGACGCCGCTGAGCCTGGTATCGGTCCCTGTGGCAGTGAGCCAGCAGGAATAGGCCAGGTTGCCCTGGATCGGCGCGACAAAAGCGCAATACGTGGCAGGTTGAAGTTCGGCGTCACAAGTGTCGCTAGAGGGAGCGACGGTCTCGTTAGTGTTCGTGAATATCTGGCGTTGCGTGATTGTCACCGGGGACAAGCCGTAATTGAAGATTCGGCAACTGATATTCCCGCCTACAGAGCCGGGACCACCATAGGCCGGACCTCCGGCGAAGATTTCTGCCTGTGCGGTTCCGCAGAAGCCGATGAGAGCAGCAAGCGCAGCAAATGTAAGACGAACGTTCATGGCAATCTCCTTTGCTCACTAACGATGGGTCCTATAAAGGGTTGCTTTGGTTAAACTCGGGTGAATTCAATTAGCCAAACGCGGCAACCCTTAACAAAGCTATCTAAATAGCATCGTTGAGCCGGTCCGTATATCGGTAAGATTACAGCGAAGTTAATCTAATGAATCACGGACAAAAGCATCTGGCCGGCACCCTGCAAGATCCGCAGAGCTTCAAGTTCTATGCCCTACGAGTCGACCTTTGCAAAATGGCCGATGGAGCGATCCGAATGGGACATCGAATACGCGCGAAGCGTCAATGAGGAAGTGTTGGACGAAATGACGCGTGTGCTTTGACTATGGACCGCGAGTCAAATTACGAAAGCCTGACCGCTTCTTGGCTTCGTGTCATATGGTGGTGGATGGTTGACCGCAGGAATGGTTCCTCGGTCAGCCATTTCGAACCGGTGCAAACTGATGCGAATTCCCGCGTAATCACCGCGACAGCAGCTCGATGTAGGGCTGGTAGCTGTAGCTCCGATTCGTCTTCTGGCCGGTCATTTCCGTCACGATGCCCAGGTCTTCCAGCACCTTGACGGCCGCAGTGGCAGTCGGAAAGCTGGTGTCCAAGCTTTTCCGCACCCGCTCGATGGTGAAGCGCGGCATCATCGGCAGCATTTCGAACAGCCGGTAGCTGGCGGGCCCACCCTTGGGTGCTTCGAGTAGGCGGCGCCGATCCGCCGCGATCAGGCTAGCGATTGCGATGATGCTGCGCTCGGCGTCACTGGCGGCTGTTGCCACGCCTTCGAGGAAGAACGCGACCCAGGACTCCCAGTCGCCCTCGGTGCGGATGATCGACAGGCGCCGGTAATACTCGGCCTGATGTTGCTTCAGGTAGCCGCTCAGGTACATCAGTGGCTCGGGCAACAGGCGCCAGTGTTCGAGCAGCGCTGCAATTAGGAGGCGTCCGATACGGCCATTGCCGTCGAGGAAGGGGTGGATGGTTTCGAACTGGGCATGTGCTAGCGCAATCCTCACCAGAGGCGGGAGCGTGCCAGCCTCGCCGTGAATGAATTGCTCCAGATCGCCCAGCAGACCTGCCACCCGGTCGGCCGGTGGCGGCACGAAAGCCGCGTTGCCCGGCCGAGTGCCGCCGATCCAGTTCTGGGAACGCCGCAGTTCACCGGGCTGCTTGCCGGCACCTCGCACCCCGTCCAGCAGGACACGGTGGGCCTCACACAGGAGGCGCACGCTGATGGGCAGCCGGTTGGGATCGCGCAGGTTGTCCTGCACCAGTCGAAAGGCACGCAGATAGTTGGTGACTTCCTCGACATCGTCCGTGTTGCTGACGGCGAATCCCGCTTCCTCGTCGAACAGGTCGGTCAATGTGGCCTGGGTACCTTCGATTTGCGAGGTGAGCAGGGCCTCCTTGCGGATCGCGCTGTACAGCAGCCAGTCAACTGATGGCACGAGCCCCGACACCCCGGACAGACGGGCGAGCGCCAGCTCTGCCTGATGGTTCAGGTCGGCATACGCCTCAGGCGCTAGCGCAGGCGCGGCGGGCGGCAGGGGATGCGGGACGAAGGCCCGAACCGATTCGCCCAGCGTCGTCGAGATGGCGTAAGTGCCCGTAGTCCGATTCATGGTGAAGACATCTTTAATGCGAGCTTTCTGTATTAAAGCATTCTTTAATACGAAGCGCCAGCATTAAAGCACCCTTTGATCAGAGAGCCTGCCGCCGACTTACCCACCCGAACTGTCAAGGATGCCTTGACGGTTGCCGGGCGGTACTGCTCCAAGAATCGGCTACTTGTCGCGACCGGTCATGGCCACTGCCGCTTCCGCATCACGTACTGCCTGTCTGCCCAGGCAAACTGGAAGAACTCTTTCATGTCTGGCACCTCTGCCGCGCCGGATTGAGCGGTGCGATTGACCGCCCACGCGCTGTCACAAAGCGAGTCGAGCACATCGCGCAACGCGGCGATCAGGGTAATCAGTGCGTAGATGGCGTACTTGGCGGCAGTGTCCAGTTCCGAGGCTCGGACGTGCAGTGGCGCAACATCCATTCGTTGCTGGTTGAGATCGCTCATCAGGCTGGCTGCGACATTTCCAAACGCAATGCTCGCTATCCGTCCGTTCATCTGCGCGCGTTCGCGTTCTCGCGTCGTGGCCTGCGTTTGCATGATCTGGCTCGCAATCTCGCCCCATCGCGCGATGGGGTCGACCATTGTCTGATGCCTGTGGCCAGTCAACTTGTTGATGTTGGAATAGCGCCCGCCAGGGTGTGCGAAATCGTCCAGGAAGCCCAGAATCACGATGGGCAACGAATCGGCCTGAAATCCATCCAGTGCAGTCACGTTGCGCGCGGCGCAAACGGCCTTTGCGGCGTCGAAGAGGGCGCGAAGCTTGTGCCCGTAATCCTCGACTGTCTTGCTGTCGGGAGGAACCAGCTGATTGCGCGCCATATGGTCGAGGATCAAGACCAGCTTCAGCACCCGCTCGAAGCCGATCGACAGTTCGAAGAACGCCGAATAGAACAGCCCCTTCTTGTCCCCCAGATTGGCGCGACGCAGGGCCGTCAGGCCATTGCAGACGCAGGCCTGGGCCAGCAGTCCCTCCTGTTCCAAGAGGTACCACGTTGGGCTGAACTGCATCAGGCCGCCTCCAGTTGCTTGCATGCCGATGAACCCAGAGTCACAAGCAATCAGCACACCAGCCCAAAATAGCGCTCGAAGAATGCGGCCAGCTTGTCCAGCACCGTCTGCTTCTTGCGCCCGTGGCCGTTATCCTTCGAGAAGCGTGAAACCGGCGGCAGTATCTTGGTGATGGCGGTGCCGGCGGTGGGGATGGCACCGTCGCGGAAGGCGTTGTCGATGAAGGCACGGGCTTCCTCGGCGTTCAGGTTCTCGTCCTGGATAATGCGCTCCAGTTCCTCGGCCTTTTTGGCCGCCACAAAGGCCTGCCACTGGGCATCCACTTTGCCCTTGGTGGACACGGCATCCACGAATTGCTCGATGAGGTCCTTCTTGTTGCGCAAACTCGGGCTGGCATTCACGGCGCGCTCGATATCGGCGCGGATTTCCTTGTCCTCGCCCGTGCCTTTTTTCTTCAGGTACTGCTCCACCAGCATCAGGATGTAATCGACGTTGATCTCGACCTGCTTGATCAGCTCTATCTCGAACACCACGTCGTCGTTGATGCTTTCCTTCTCCGCCTCCGACACGGCGCGGAATTCGGCGTAAAGGTTCAGGTAGAGGCTCTGGTAATCCTGCAAATCGCGCTGGCTGAGGATTTCATTGCCGGCGAAATCATCGAAGGCGGTGAGGATGTTCTTCAGTCGCAGGATGGCGCCGAACAGCTTGATGAAGGCCTTCTGCGCCGCTTCGCCGGTGATCGCGGTGCCCAGCGGGAACAGTGTCTGCAACTCCGCAATCTTGCCCTGGTATTCGGCGTAATACTCGGCGTAGGGCTTCAGCAGCACGATGCCCTTGGCGTCCTTGTTGCCGAACAGGGCCAGGGCATCGTTGGTGGCGTCCTCCAGATTGCGGAAGGAGACGATGTTGCCGTAGGTCTTGACCGAGTTGAGGATGCGGTTGGTGCGTGAATAGGCCTGGATCAGGCCGTGGGCCTTCAGGTTCTTGTCCACCCACAGGGTATTCAGCGTGGTGGCGTCGAAGCCGGTCAGGAACATGTTGACCACGATCACCAGATCCAGCTCTCGGGTCTTCAGGCGCTGCGACAGATCCTTGTAGTAGTTCTGGAACTTGTCGGCCGAGGTGTCGAAGGAGGTCGAGAACAGGGCGTTGTAGTCCTGGATCGCGGCATCGAGAAAATCGCGCGCGCTCTTATCCAGCCCCTCGGTTTCGAATTCCTCTTCGCCCAGCAGACCATCGGGATCGTCTTCGTTGGCGGCGAAGCTGTAGATCAGGCCCACCTTCAACTGTTGCGCCGCCGGCAAATCCGCCTGCTGGGCCTTGAACTCGCTGTAGTAGCGCCGGGCGGCGTCGATGCTTGCGGTGGCGAACAGCGAATTGAACCCGGCCAGCCGCTTGCCGTGCATCTTGTAAGAGGCGGCGCGCTTGGTCTTCTGGTCGAAGTGCTCACGGATATAACCGACAATCTGGCCGATGCGCTCCGGCGCCAGCAGTGCCCGCTCGGTGTCGATGGCGGGCACCTGCTTGTCCTTGATGTGATCGGAGGTCTTGATGGTGTTGATGTAATCGATGCGAAACGGCAACACGTTCTTGTCGTTGATGGCATCGACAATGGTGTAGGTGTGCAGCTTGTCGCCAAAGGCCTGCGCGGTGGTGCGGCGCAGCGGGTTGCCGCCGCTGCCGGCGTTTTCCGCAAAGATCGGCGTGCCGGTGAAACCGAACAGGTGATAGCGCTTGAACACCCGGGTAATCTCGGCGTGCATGTCGCCGAACTGGCTGCGGTGGCACTCGTCGAAAATCACCACCACATGCTGGTCATAGACCGGATGCTTCTTGTTGTTGGCCACGAGGCGGGACAGCTTCTGGATGGTGGTAATGATGATGCGGGCGTTCGGGTCTTCCAGCTGCTTTTGCAGCACCGCCGTCGAGGTATTGGAGTTGGCCGCCCCCTTCTCGAAGCGCTCGTATTCGCGCATGGTCTGGTAATCCAGATCCTTGCGGTCCACCACGAACAGCACCTTGTCGATATTCGGCAGGCCGCGCGCCAGTTGCGCCGCCTTGAAGCTGGTCAACGTCTTGCCGCTGCCGGTGGTGTGCCAGATATAGCCGCCTGCCGCCAGGCTGCCCAGCTGCCGGTGGTTGGTGCTGGTGGCAATGCGCTGCAGGATCTGCTCGGCGGCGACGATCTGGTAGGGCCGCATCACCAGCAGCTTGCGGTCCACATCGAACACGCAGTAGCGGGTGAGAATGTTCAGCAGCGAGTGCTTGGCGAAAAAGGTTCGGGTGAAGCCGTCCAGCTCGGTGATGGGCCGGTTCTTGGCATCGGCCCACCAGCTGGTGAAGGCGAAGCTGTTGGAAGTCTTGCTCCTGCTGCGTTTGCTGCGCTGCTCGGCCAGGTGGCCGTCGCGCACGGTGTTGCTGTAGTACTTGGTCAGGGTGCCGTTGCTGATCACGAACAACTGCACATACTCGAACAGGCCACTGCCGGCCCAGAAGCTGTCGCGCTGGTAGCGGTTGATCTGGTTGAAGGCCTCGCGGATGTCCACGCCCCGGCGCTTGAGCTCCACATGTACCATGGGCAGGCCGTTGACCAGAATGGTCACATCGAAACGGGTGGCGCGTGCGCCTTCGGCCTCGTATTGGTTGATTACCTGCAGGCGGTTGTTGTGGATGTTCTGCTTGTCGATCAGGTAGATGTTCTTGGTGCTGCCGTCGTCGCGCTTGAGCAACTGCACATGGTCTTCCTGGATGCGCGCGGTTTTCTCGACGATGCCGTCATTGTCGCCCGCAATGCAGGTGCTGAAAAAGCGCTGCCACTCGGCATCGGAAAACGCGATCTTGTTCAGGGCTTCCAGCTGCGCGCGCAGGTTGGCGATCAGCGCGGCTTCCGAAGTCAAAGGCAGGTAGTCGTAGGCCTGTTTCTGCAACTGGGCGATAAAGTCGCGCTCCAGCGCCGCCTCGCTCTGGTAGCCCGGCTCGCGCACGCCCGGCTCGGGCACGAACTCGGCCACCACCGTGCTCTCGCTGGAGAGCGCAATCGGCTCATACCGATGGGGTTTGAGGTCTTCGCTCACGCGGCCTCCTTGAAGCTCAGCAGGCGGTCGCGGTAATGCTCGTACTGCTGCCGGCGCGCTTTGATTTCGGCAGGCAAGCCGCTGGAAATGTCGTTCACCAGCGCATCGAACTGGTCGAGGATGGCGACGATACGTTCCTGGTCTTCGATCTGTGGCGCAGGGATCGCGATCTTCGCAAGACTCTCGCCGGACAGGCGTTTCACTTTGGCGCGGGCGACATACTTGTTCTTTTGTGCATGGAAGTCTTCAGTCTGAAGGCAGTAAGACACAAACTTCGGGTTCATCGAGTGCCTGAAGAGAAAGCAGTCGTCGTGTATCGCAACGTCTTCGTCGCCAAGCCAAGCGACGGCCTTGGCTACATCCTCGACCGTTTCGCCGACTGCGGCGATCACCACGTCGTTCGTCTGCGCATAGCGTAGTTGCTGCGCCATATCGGCACGGACATGTGATACGGCGGAAGTGGCG
This sequence comes from Methylocaldum sp. GT1TLB, assembly GCF_051027445.1. Lineage (NCBI taxonomy): Bacteria > Pseudomonadati > Pseudomonadota > Gammaproteobacteria > Methylococcales > Methylococcaceae > Methylocaldum > Methylocaldum sp. GT1TLB. The sequence continues at coordinate 1,740,784 of NZ_CP194898.1, read as the reverse complement.
GCCACCCCGTAGTGTGTGTAGATCTCGCCGTAGTGGATGCTCGGGATGCCGTCATCCGCAACGTCGTCCTTCGTGAACCGGCGTCCACGAATGAATTCGCCGATCTCGCCCATTGGTAGCCGTGGCACTCCGCTTACCTGGCTGAAATCGAGAAGCGCGTCGCGGTAGTACTGGTACTGCCGCTGACGCGCCTCCAGCTCCGCCTCCAGCTCCGCCTCCAGCTCCGCCTCCAGCTGGGTGAAGGTGTCCAGCACTTTTACGATCTCTCGCTGGATTTCGAGGGGTGGGATGGGAATGCGGTACCTCAGGATGGCGTCCTTGCTGCCACGCGGCATCTTTGCGCCTTTGGCATGCTGCATGTTGTAGGCGAAGAAATCCTCAGACGCGAGCAGGCGATAAAGGAACTCAGGCATGAGCCCGGGGCGATGCGTTTCGGCGATACGAATGGCAAGCACATCGCCACTACACCCGCCACTATTGCTTGCAAGCCATATCTTCTTCAGATATGGCCGAATGTTCCCCAAAAGAATGTCGCCAATTTCATAGGCTGTAAGACGTGCTGTGTTGGCCGTATAGGTGGCGTTAGTCTTGCCCGCCATATTGGGCAGCAGATTATCGACGCCCACGAATGTCGTTTCATCAAGCTTACTGGCATCTATACGGGTGTCCGAGTACGTAGCAATATTCGCAAGAGCCTTGAACTCCACGCCCTCCGGGCACAGCCTGGCAATCAGCCCATCAATCCGACTCATGCCCGCTCTCCTTCCAGATCGGCCACGATGGCATCGATGGCCGTGCGCAGTTCCGCCTGCCGCGCGACGATGCGGGCGATGTCGGCATTGAGTGCCTTGATGTCCACCGCCTCGCGGGTGTCCTGCTGTTCCACATAACTGGAGACGGCGACGTTGTAGCCGTTCTCGGCGATGGCGCTGTTCTCCACCAGGCGCGCGAAGTGGTCGATGTTCTCGCGCCGGGTGAAGGCATCGAGGATCTTCTGCTGGTGGGTGGCGGTGAGCTTGTTCTTGTTGCCGCTGCGGGTGAATTCGCTTGATGCGTCGATGAACAGGGTGGCGTTGTCGTGCTTGGATTTCTTCAGCACGATGATGCAGGTGGCGATGGTGGTGCCGAAGAACAGGTCCGGCGGCAACTGGATCACCGCGTCCACGTAGTTGTTGTCGATCAGGTACTGGCGGATCTTGGCTTCCGCGCCGCCGCGATAGAGCACGCCGGGGAATTCGACGATGGCGGCGGTGCCGTTCACCGCCAGCCAGCTCAGGATATGCAGGGTGAAGGCCAGATCGGCTTTGCTCTTGGGCGCCAGCACGCCGGCTGGGGCGAAGCGCGGGTCGTTGATCAGCAGCGGGTTGGCGTCGCCGTCCCACCGAATCGAATAGGGCGGATTGGAGACGATGGCCTCGAAGGGCTCGTCGTCCCAGTGGTGCGGGTCGGTGAGCGTGTCGCCGTGGGCGATGTCGAACTTTTCGTAGTTGATGTCGTGCAGGAACATGTTGATGCGGCACAGGTTGTAGGTGGTGAGGTTCACCTCCTGGCCGTAGAAGCCCTGACGTACTTTGTCCGGCCCCAGCACCTTGGCGAATTTCAGCAGCAGCGAACCGGAGCCGCAGGCCGGGTCGTAAACCTTGTTGACTTCCGTTTTGCCCACCACGGTGAGGCGGGCCAGCAGTTCGCTGACCTCCTGCGGCGTGTAGAACTCGCCGCCGGACTTGCCGGCAGTGGAGGCATACATCTGCATCAGGTATTCGTAGGCGTCGCCGAACAGGTCGATGCTGTGGTGGGAGAAACGGCCGCTGCCGTTGTTGCTGGCGCTGCCAAGGGGCAAGTCGCCGATGGCATCCAGCAGCTTGACCAGCTTTTCGTTGCGCTTGGCCACCGTGGGGCCGAGTTTGCTGGAGTTGACGTCCAGGTCGTCGAACAGGCCCTTGAAGTCGTCCTCGCTGTCCGAGCCCTTGGCGGAGGCCTCGATGTCGACAAAGATGCGCGAGAGGGTCTCGTTGAGGTTGGCATCAAGACGGGCGCGGGCGCGCACGTTGGCGAACAGCTCCGAGGGCAGAATGTAGAAGCCCTTTTCCTTCACCGTCTCGGCGCGGCCGAATTCGGCGTCCTGGTCGCTCAAGGTGGCGTAGTCGAAATCCTTGTTGCCGGCGCGGCGCTCCTGCTCGTTGAGGTAGCCGGTGAGGTTCTCGGAGATGAAACGGTAGAACAGCATGCCGAGCACGTAGCTCTTGAAGTCCCAGCCGTCCACGCTGCCGCGCAGGTCGTTGGCGATGCGCCAGATGGTCTTGTGCAGCTCGGCGCGTTCGGTTTCTTTGGTGTTGTTCGTCATTCGGGCCTTCTGCCAGTCGATTGCGTGCTGTTGTTGGTTATTGGGCGCGCCGGATCAATCCAGCACGACCAGAAATTCGGTGGCCAGCGCCTCCGGGCGCACGGCGCGGGTATCCGGGCTGCGGTGCAGCTTGACCAGGCCGTAACCCTCCAGATTGCGCAGCGTGCGCGACAGATTGCTGGCCGCGCGGCCGGAGAGTTCAGCCAGTTCCAGTACCGTGCGGGGCTGCTTCTCCTGCATCAGGCGCAGCAGTGCCCGGTTCTCGTCCGACAGCACGCCGGCCAGCTGGCGCCATGACGCGAACCAGACCGTGGGCGTGGGCGCTTCGCTGTGGCTGGAAGCCTGGTGGGCCCGTTTATCCGAGCGGATGCCGACGACCGTGCGCATGAATGCTCTCCCCCTGTGTGCCGTTGATGCTATCACGCGAACATCGTATCGGACAGCCGCAGCCTCGAATTTATTCCGGGCCTGCACAAATCCGCCGGGAGCGGATTTGGACAGCCGGAGGCTGGCCGCGAAGCGGCAGGCCCCAGGGACGGGGCCTGCAAACCGCAAACCCTGCAAACCTCGGTTTGCACCCTGACGGTAGACGAGCAGCGCGCTCGCGCCCCCCGTACACGAATCCGGCCAGAAAGGACCCGTGTTGCATGGTCGAGGCATCGTTCCCATGCCCGGCCAGCCATTGGCATCGAGGGAGGTGAGCATTCCCGATGCTCACCCACTCTCTTTAGAGAGGAAACGCCGGGAACCGGAAAAGTGGCGCCGTTGCCGGGCTTGCGCGTTCCCACCCCGGTCCGGGAACGGTTGTGGCCGGGAACGGATGCTTGCTCCGGGAATGCTCACGCCTGATCCGGCTGGCTCGCGTTCGCGCGCTTCAGATGCCCGGTGACGAAGGGGGCCTCGCCGCTGGCCATGGGGCCATCGGGCACGTCGAGCCACTTCACCAGCTTCGAGCCGTCGACCATGGCCATGACCAGTTCCTCCCGGTCGAGCAGCGTGCCGACCCACTCGGCCAACCGGTGCTTGCCGATGGCGTGGTAGGCTTCCGGCAGTTCATGGCGGCGCTCGTGGACGCCGTTGCCGCCGGTCTTGGTGTAGGGCTTGCCCTCGGCGGCGGCGCGGGCGATGGCGGCCTTGAGTGCGGGCAGCAGATCGACGTCGGTCTGGCGGGCGCGGATCTGGGTGCGCAGGGCATCGTCGCCGAGATCGAACTGCAGGAGCAGTTGCCGGCCTTCATCGGCGTGATCGCCCGGGGCGGCACGGCGCCCAGCATTCCAAGATTCGCGTACCCGGACGCGGCGTGGAATGCCACCTGATGCCCGGCACAGTGACTGGTGCGCGAATGGGACGAGTGAGCACCGCGTCACCGTGACGGCCGATGGTCTCTACGAGCTGAACGGCCAGCGCTTCAAGAGCCTGTCCGCGGCGGCGCGTCACATCACCGGCACGCAGTGGTCGGGGCCGAAGTTCTTCGGGCTCAAGCCGGGCAAGGGAGGCAGCGATGAGTGCAGCCATCCAGGCCTCGCCCAAACGCTGCGCGGTCTACTGCCGGGTCTCCAGCGACGAATGCCTCGACCAGTCCTTCAACTCCATCGACGCGCAGAAGGAGGCCGGCCATGCCTTCATCAAGAGCCAGCCCCACGAGGGCTGGATCGCGGTGGCGGACGACTACGATGACGGCGCCTTCTCCGGCGGCAACATGGAGCGGCCCGCGCTCAAGCGCCTGCTGGCCGACATCGAAGCGAGCCGCATCGACATCGTGGTGGTCTCATCCGCGACAAGATCGCCGCCAGCAAGGCCAAGGGCATGTGGATGGGCGGGCCGCTGCCGCTGGGTTACGACGCGCAGAACCGCCTGCTGGTCATCAACGAGGCGGAAGCGACGGTAGTGCGGCGCATCTTTGCGGACTTTGCCCGCGCCCGCTCGACCACCCACATGGTGCGCAACTACTGATCGAGCGCGTGCAGATCGGCGACGACGGGCTGGAGATCCTCTGCCGCGACGCCGGCTGGGCTGAACTGATCGAGGAGCTGCGTCCCGGCAGCATCGGTGCGGAACTCGCGGAAGTGGAGATGATGGTATGACGCGGATTCGGCAGACAGGCGAGGCGACAATCCAGAACCGCATCGACGGCGATGCGGTAAAGCTGTCCACATTCATCCCGCTCAAGATCCGCAAGCGCGGCGTGCGCAAGGTGGTGATCCGCCCGGACGGGGAGAGCACACGACCCTCCAGCCGCAGCCAGCACGACAACCCGCTGCTGGTGGCGCTGGCGCGGGCCTTCTACTGGCAACAGCTGCTCGACGACGGCGTAGTGGTCAGCGGCACCGATATCGCCCAGCGTGAGGGACTGCATCACTCAACCGTGAACGAACTGCTGCGCCTGACCTTCCTGGAACCCGCCATCATCCAGGCCATTCTGGCTGGCAAGCAGCCGCGCTGCATGAGCCTGATCTGGTTCCAGCGCAACCCCCTGCCGCAGGACTGGATCGAGCAGCGGCGGGTGATCGACGGGTTCGATGCGTAGCGGTTTCTCGGCAAATCGGTGGCCATGGTTGACCGCAGAAAGGCCGCGCCAAACCCGCGAAATCACTGGTCTCTGCGCCGCGACTACCCGCAGGGCAAACAGAGAAAAGAGACTGGGCTGGCAGGAAAATGGGGCGTTTCGGGGCATCTGGGCGCGTTTGCACCCGCAGGGCATTCGCCCGGAATCCCGCGCCATGTGGGGATTTCAGGCAAGAAAAAGGGCCTGGAGACTATCCAGGCCCTGGGTATTGGTGGACCGGAGGAGGATCGAACTCCCGACCTCTGCATTGCGAACGCAGCGCTCTCCCAGCTGAGCTACCGGCCCAAGTGCAAAAAAGACAAGGCTAATCGTTATTAACCCGGCCTATAAATATAGGCCGGGTTAATCCGGGGCAGGGATGCCCCGGCGCGGCGACAAGCCGCGTGAGCCCAGGCCGGGCGTGTACCGGCCTGGGCGGCGGCCCGAAATACCAGGAGGGTATTTACGGGCCTGATTAATAAATACAATACTCCTTCGACATCCTTCTTTTCAACCTTGCTAAAAGCTTGCTGCACGACTCCGGCTCACCGGTTGCTCTCGGCCGGAGACGAACGTGCTGATCGTGGGCATTGGTCAAACAAGAAAAGCATGTCTTTTGCCCATAGATCAATAGCCAGAGCATTTTCATACCTAGTGTACGGGCACTCGCGCGTAGGTCGGGAATCCCTTCCCAATCGCAAACGGTCATCCGGGGAGCACCCGAATGACCCTTCCAATCGCAAACGGTCGCTTTAGCCGCAACCCTTCCCGACGGTGCCGTTGGGCCAACGGGTTCGTCGGCAAAGGATTGCCGACCTACGAAAGCTTGAGTCGATCTACCCTGGCCGAAGGCGCCAACGACTCCTGCCAGGCCGGTTTTGCCGTACGAGCGAGATGAAAACGCTCTAAGTGCCTATCTCAGTAGGCCGTTCGCCCTGAGCCCTTCGACTCCGCTCAGGACAGGCCGGTCGAAGGGTTTCGGGGACCTACTGGGATAGGCTCAAAATCGCTATTCTTTGCCCGGAAGCAGATAATCCCGCTCCACCGCCTCGTCGATTAGTCCTCGGGCATAGTCCCATAGCGCGGCGGAACCGGCGGCGATGCGGGCATTGGCCGCCAGCACCTGGTCCGCGGTGACGCCATGGTGCCGCCAGGCGCGGCCTTCGGTCAGGAAGTTGTGCAACAAAGGCATGAGTCGATCTAGAGACGCCGCAAAGCGGGCTTCGGTCGTCTCGCCCATTTCAAACTCTTCCCACAGCGCCCGCAGTTCCGCCGCCTGATCGTCCGGCAACATCCCATAAATCCGTTCGGCCGCCTGCCGTTCCCGTTCGGGCTTGCTGACGTTTCCCGCGACATCGTAGATCAGAACGTCGCCGGCATCGATTTCGACCACGTCATGGAGCAGCAGCAGCTTGACGACCCGCGCGAGGTCGAGGTCCATGTCGGCGTTGGCGTGCTCGGCGAGCACCAAGGCCATCAGCGCGACATGCCAGCTGTGCTCCGCCGAATTCTCCCGGCGCGAGCCGTCCGCCAGCCAGGACTGGCGAACGATGGTCTTGAGTTTGTCCAACTCGACGATGAAGCCGATTTGCCGTTTCAGTCTGTCCATGGGGAATCTCTACAAGGGGATTGATGGAGGATCGTAGGATGGGTAGAGCGGAGCGAAACCCATCGGAATCGAAAGCCTCGCAATGATGGGTTTCGCTCCGCTCTACCCATCCTACCGCAGCAACGTCCGATAAAGCTCCCCATCCACATTCCCGCCGCTGATCACACAACAGACCGACTGTCCGCGGAAGCGTTCCGGTTCGGTCAGCAGAGCGGCCACGGCGAGGGCGCCGGTAGGTTCGGCCTTGAGATTGGCGAGTTCGAACAACAGCTTGACGCCCTGGGCAATCCGGGCTTCCGGTACCTCGACGATGCCGGCAAGCCCCGTATGCAAAATTTCCCAGTTGCGCCGGCCCAGGCTCAGGGTGCGCGCGCCGTCGGCGAGGGTTTGCGGTTCGGATTCGTTAACCACGATGCGCCCGGCTCTCAGAGAGCGTGCGGCATCGTTGCCCAGCAGCGGTTCCGCGCCGATCACGGGCGTCGATCGGCCGGCGCGACGCAGTCCCGTGATCAGACCGGCAGTGAGGCCGCCACCGCCCACGGGCGCGACGACCGCGTCGAATAGGTTGCCCAGAGCGGCAATTTCCTCTCCCAGGCTGGCATTGCCTTCGATTACCAACGGATCATCGTAGGCGCTGGCAACATAGGCATCGGGGCAGTCTGCGGCGAGTTCCGCCAGCCGTTCGGCCCGGCTTTTCACGCTTGTGTCCACTTCGTCTATCGTACCCCCGTATTCCCGCACCGCGTCCATTTTGACCCTGGCCGAAGTCGCCGGCATGACCACCCGGCAGGACTTGCCCAGCAGCCCGCAGGCATAGGCCAGCGCCTGTCCGAAGTTGCCGGACGACGCGGCGATGATCTGCCGTTGAGGGACTTTCGAAGCAAGATGGTAGGCGGCGCGGAACTTGAAACTGCCGGTGTGCTGGAAGGTTTCGCTGACCAGGGTAAGGTTCGCACCGACTCTTCGGGAGAGACGCGGCGCTGCGATTACGGACGCGGGATGCAGGACTGCGTTGAGGGATTGCGGCATCGTGGATACGTATTTGATTCAGGGCTTGGAATGATCTGCGGACCGGTCTGTTTGCCTTCGGTTCGTAACGCGTCGCCCCATCGCGCTGTGTCGCGATGGAAACGTTTCGACGGCACCCTAGACCTATCGCAGTAGACCGTTCGCCCTGAGCCTGTCTAAGGGCCTATCGTGAACCTGTCGAACTGTCTCTGATCGGTTCTAAGGCGACCGCTTCAAACTCGTCATCTGCTGCAGTGCTTCCCGGTGACCGAGCCGGCTTTGGCGCAAATTGACATACCATTGGCAATAGGCGCCGTAATTGCCGACCACACTGGCCTTGGCCACATCGGTCATGCCATCCAGCAGGGTCAGGAGAGATTCGCGGATATTCTGCTCTGCCAGCAGGTCCCGTGTTTGTACGGTTCGGTTGGCGACCATCCGTCGGTCTTCCTGCGTGAGCTTGGCGAGGAGTTTGATGCGTTGCTCGTATGCCGCCACGTCGCCGGGCGTCGGCCGATAGGAAGAGTCGTCGCGGTGTTCCTGAAGTGCCAGCCATTCGGCTGCGACGTCCTTCTCCGCCAGGTTCAGGAATTTTGCTTTGCGCAACTCTGCCAGTCGGTCGGAGCGCGTCAATGGCGATTCGACAGCGGCGGGGATGTTCTGGCTAGAGGAAAAATCCGGACTGTCGCATCCGGCTGCGACGATGACAAGGCCCATGGCGATCACCGGGTTGCTGAGCTCCCGGAGCGGCTTCGTACCGCGAAAGGGTTTTGATTGAGTCACCGGCTACTCCGAAAAGTTGGCGTCAGATCAGAGCGAAAAGGTTACCACGGCGAGCGCGAAATCCTGGTGCGGAAGGCATCGGGAATGTCCTTGCTTCGAAAATAAAGGATATTTTCCTTGCATCTTCGGGAGAGTTACCCGACATCCCTCGTGGGTCGCGACCGTATCGCCGGGTATCCTACCCGGATGCCTGCAGCTTACCGCCATCGCTCATGCGGTGGTAACCACCCTTTTCCTTTTGTTTCGAATACGTCCGACATGTTCCATAAAAATTGCCCATATCTGTTGCGCCTGCCGCAAGCTTTCCGCCTACAAAGACTCGTTCCCTGCATACTCGCCTCGGCCGTGATATTGCCCGCCCATGCAGACTCCGTTTTTGTAACCCTGGAGAAGGACAATGCCGTAGTCGAAGTGGATGGGGCCACCGGCGAAGTCCGGCGCACGGTTCCGGTAGGCAAGCGGCCCCGAGGTATCCTGGCCGGACGCGATGGCCTGAAGATTTTCGTGGCAACCAGCGAGGGCAATGCGATCGCTGTCCTGGATACCCGCACTCTGGAACCCGTCGGCCGATGGCCGGTCGACAAGGACCCGAAAACCTTCACGCTGAACCCCCTCGAAACCCGCTTGTTCGCATCCAACGACGACGACAACCAGCTGACCGTGGTCGATGTCGAATCGCGCCAAGTGTTGAAGCGCATTCCCATAGGCAAGGAACCGGAGGGTGTTTCGATCAGCCCCGATGGGCGTTGGGTCGTCAGCACCAGCGAAGCCGACAATACCGCCACGTGGATCGACACCACCAGCCTGGAGCCGATGGAGCGAACGCCGGTCGACCCGCGACCTCGCTACTCGCGCTTTACCGATGACGGCGAACAGCTCTGGGTCAGTTCGCATGACGGCCAGTCTCTGACGATTATCGAAACGGCAACGAAGCGTCCGATCAAGACAATTACCTTCAAGATTCCCGATGTCGCGGACCGTGATATCGGAGCCGTGGGTATCCGAATCGACCGGGATCGCCGCTACGGTTATGTTGCTTTGGGCCGGGCCAGCCGGGTCGCCGTCATCGACGCCCGTACGCTCGAAGTGGTTCGGTACATTCCGGTGGGACAAAGGGTCTGGAATCTCGAATTCTCGCCGGACCAAAAGCGGCTTTATACCGCGAACGGACTCAGCAACGACCTCTCCATCATCGACCTCTCGACCTTCGTCGTAACGAAGACGGTTCCGGTCGGAAACGGTCCCTGGGCGATTGCCGTGCTTCCGTAACTCGTTCGGAGCTTTTCCCACAGTTCATTCGTGACAGCGCCGTGCGTTGCCCGGTTCCGTCACGATTGGGAACCTTCTTCAGTTCAGGCGTCTTTTCCCCGTTTATCGCACAGATTCCGCATACGTCGGGCGTCTGGGGGAAGCCGAGGACCGTCTTTTTTCGGCGGATCGTAGACTTACAGTGAACGGCGCCCCGCTAACTCAAGCATGGTCGGAAACTAACGCTCTAAGCCATCGAACGTTAGTCAAACAATGAAAGCGTGACTCCTATTAACCCGGCCTATAAATATAGGCCGGGTTAATCCGGGGCAGGGATGCCCCGGCGCGGCGACAAGCCGCGTGAGCCCAGGCCGGGCGTGTACCGGGCCTGGGCGGCGGCCCGAAATACCAGGAGGGTATTTACGGGCCTGATTAATAATTAATCTCCGCAACTGCAACCGCTATCGCTGCCTGAGCCGTTATCCCCTGAACTGCAATCGACGCTTGAGGAAACTGAATCACTGGGTTGTGACCAAGAGTTAGAGCTCGAATCATAACTACCGCTGTTCCAGTGCGATCGGCGCTTTCTACCTGTCCTGATCGCAAACCAAAGCAGCGAGAGCAAAAACGTAATAAGCAGCCCCGTTCCGACACCCATTGATACCCCCTAGCGATTGATTATCTGATTCTGTATCTCACAGAATTTAAAGGATAGTCGCTGGCGAATTGGAAAAAGCACCCGGCCGACACCCCCAAAGATCCGCTGATTATCACGCTCCATGCCCTACGGGCTGGCCTCTGCAAAATGGTCGACGAAGGCAAAATCGAACTCGAAGAAGCGATCCGGATTTGGGACATCGAGCACGCGCGAAGCGCCAATGAGCGGCTGGTGGATGATATGAAGCGCGGCCGGAAACGTACGCTTTGAACCATCGGGCATTAGCCAAATAACTAAAGCCTGACCCCCCTCTCAAGCTCTGGCTTGGGAACTCATACCTCGGAAGCTCTAACTTCACGACCATACGGTCGGCATCGATCATCCTTTCTTCCCGGAGTTTCGTAGTTGGGTTGACGCTTCGTGGAAGTCCAGCCTGTCCGCTACGTATCTTTATCTATACTTCTAAGTGCCTAGCATCATTGTGAGGCGCTACTAATTTTTTGCGCTCATGCGTAGCGTCCATGCTGCAGGACTGGGGGATTGCCGCATTTAGCGGCTTTTTTCATGGCAAAGGCGCCATTCAGGAGAGTTGCACATGCGCTGTTCAAGATTTTTCTTTGGTATTCAGAGTGCCTCTATAGCTACCATAACTATTTTTAGTTGCTTTGCCTCTTTTGCGGCGCAGGCGGCAACTCCTTTGCCATCCATGGCAGACCCAAATCTACAAAACTGCCTAACAGAACAGGCCAATCGTAACGGTTGGCAGTACGTTGAGCAGGTCGTCCAGTTGGAATGTCCCGGTCGGAATATCATTAGATTGGAAGGATTGGAGGGGCTTTTCAGTCTTACTGAGCTCGACTTGAGCAAGAATAATATTCAGGACGTCTGGCCACTCGCTTCACTGCAAACCTTAACCAAGCTTAATCTCTCCGGTAATTCGACTCTGGCCATTTGGCAGGTGCGCCCGGTGATCGACATGAACCGGGGACTAAGCAGCTTGGGACTCAACGGCATCGAGATCGGCTCGTTTGACAACCTCGGGCCGCTGATCAATTGGGAGACGGGCGAGCCTTACGCCTTGACGGAGCTGGATCTGGGCAACACTCACCTGACCGATCCCAACGGCGGCAAGAGCCTCGACTTCCTGATGCCGTTTGGCAGCACGCTGACCCGCCTCAATGTCGCCGACAATGGCATTAACAATGTCCAGGTCTTGGGAAGCTGGAACTGGAACCTGAATAGCCCGAATTTCAGCCAACTCCGAGAGCTGGATCTATCGAACAATGCTCTTATCGAGGTAGTCCCCCTCACGTCGCTACACAATCTGACTAAGCTCAATCTTTCCGGCAACCGTCGCGTGGCGCTCATGCAAGTGCGCCCGGTGATCGACATGAGTTGGGAACTAACTAGTCTAGGGCTCAACGGCATCGAGATCGGCTCGTTCGACAACCTGGGACCGCTGACCAACCCGCATACCGGTCAGCCCTACGCGCTGGCGGAATTGGATCTAGGCAATACCCACCTGACCGATCTCAACGGCGGCCATAGCCTCGACTTTCTCATGCCGTTTGCCGGCACGCTGACCCGGCTCAACGTCGCGGGCAATGGCATCGATAACATTCAGGTCTTCGCGAGTTGGGGATCGAACGGTCCAAACTTCAACCAACTCAAAGAGCTGGATCTGTCGAACAATGCTCTAGTGGACGTCTGGCCGCTTAGTCCGCTGCACAATCTGACCAAGCTCAATCTCTCCGGTAATCAGAACCTTGCCATCTGGCAGGTGCGTCCCGTGATCGACATGAACCAGGGATTGACCAGTCTGGGGCTCAACGGTATCGAGATCGGCTCGTTCGACAACCTCGGGCCGCTGACCAACTGGGAGACTGGACAGCCTTATGCTTTACAGGAACTGGACTTGGGCAACACTCACCTGACCGACCTCAATGGCGGCAAGGGCCTCGACTTTCTCATGCCGTTTGGCAGCACGCTGACCCGGCTCAACGTCGCCGGCAATGGCATTGACAGCATCCACGTCTTGGGAAGCTGGGGTTCTTCGTACAACCCGAACTTCATGCAACTTAGGGAGCTGGACCTGTCGAATAACGCCCTGATTGATGTAGCCCCTCTCAGCGCGCTGCATCAGCTGACTAAGCTCAACCTCTCGGGCAACCAGAGCCTGGCTATCTGGCAGGTGCGTCCCGTGATCGACATGAACCGGGGACTGACCAGTCTGGGGCTCAACGGTATCGAGATCGGCTCGTTCAGCAACCTCGGGCCGCTGACCAATTGGGAGACGGGCAAGCCTTACGCTTTGACGGAGCTGGATCTGGGCAACACTCACCTGACCGACCTCAATGGCGGCAAGAGCCTCGACTTTCTCATGCCGTTTGGCAGCACGCTGACCCGGCTCAACGTCGCCGGCAATGGCATTAACAATATCCAGGTCTTTGCCAGCTGGGGACCGAACGGCCCGAACTTTGTCCAGCTCAAAGAGCTGGACCTATCGAAAAACGCCCTGGTGGACGTCTGGCCCCTCGGCCCACTGCACAATCTGACCAAGCTCAACCTCTCGGGCAATCCGAACCTCGCCATTTGGCAAGTACGCCCGGTGATCGACATGAACCGGGGGTTGACCAGTCTGGGGCTCAACGGTATCGAGATTGGCTCATTCGATAACCTCGGACCGCTGACCAACTGGGAGACTGGACAGCCTTATGCTTTACAGGAACTGGACTTGGGTAACACTCACCTGACCGACCTCAATGGCGGCAAGAGTCTCGACTTTCTCATCCCGTTTGGTGGCACGCTGACTCGGCTTAACGTCGCGGGCAACGATATCGATAACATTCAGGTTTTTGCGAGTTGGGGATCGAACGGTCCAAACTTCAGCCAACTCAAAGAGCTGGACCTATCGAAAAACGCCCTGATGGACGTCTGGCCGCTTAGTCCGCTGCATCAACTGACCAAGCTCAATCTCTCCGGCAACCAAAGCCTTGCCATCTGGCAAGTACGTCCCGTGATCGACATGAACCGGGGGCTGACCAGCCTGGGGCTTAACGGTATCGAGATCGGCTCGTTCAGCAACCTCGGGCCGCTAACGAATTGGGAGACCGGTAAGCCTTACCCTCTGGTGGAATTGGATCTGGGCAATACCCATCTCACCGATTCCAACGGCGGCAAGAGCCTCGACTTCCTCATGCCGTTTGGCAGCACGCTGACCCGGCTCAACGTCGCGGGCAACGGCATCGACAATATTCAGGTCTTCGCGAGCCCAGGCCCGAATGGCCCAAACTTCAGCCAACTCAAAGAACTGGATCTGTCGAGCAATGCTCTAGTGGACGTCTGGCCACTCACTCAACTGCACGCTTTGGGGTACTTAAATCTCGTCAGCAACGACCAGATCGGATGCAATGATCTGGATATGCTGGTGGCGGCTCTTCCCTCCACCCTTATTCAGCGTCCGACAATATGCCAATAATCTGGATACGTTGATGATAGAGCTCTCTGCCACTCTGATTCAGCCATGGATATATCTTGAGAGCCATCATGTAAGCACCAGTGCGGTGAGGCAGAAAGCGATGCAATAGCGAGCGAGTCTTGTAGTTCGCAGCATGCTAGATACCCGGCCGGCACCCCGCGGCCGGGTTTTTTATTGTAAAAGCGGGAGCTGATTTGGCGATCGACGAATGAAAGCACTTTTGATTTTGATGCTGGCCGTATCCTTCGGCCTCCGGGCGGAAGAAGGCTGGGTCAACTACTACAAAGATCCGCAAAAGGCGGCGGAATGGGAAAAGCACTTGGCCGACACCCCCGAAGATCCGCTCATCGCCAAGCTCTATGCCCTACGAATCGGACTCTGCAAAATGGTCGACGAAGGGAAAGTCGAACTCGAAGAAGCGATCCGGATTTGGGATATCGAACACGCGCGAAGGGTCAATGAGCGGCTGCTGAGCGAGATGAAGCGCGGTCGAAAACGAATGCTCTAGGCGGAGCGAAAGTCGAACAGCCAAAGCCTGCCCCTTTCGCTGACATGTCCTTAAAGTTGTCCGCTATTCCTTACAGCATCGGCGAATGAGCGAACGCCCTCACCAGAAAAGCTCTCCGATCTGAGTGTGTATTTCTCGTTGTCGTCTTTTTCAAGCAAGTAAGTTGTGAGGGTATCCTGTACAAATGGGTTTGATTGTGGCACTGAGAGTCGGGTACAGAATAGGCCCATATTGTGGAGTTGAATTAGTCCGTAAACACTATTTTCATGTAGGACGGTGGCGAGCAAATAGGTGAATTTGTGGTTCCCCAGTCCCATGCCTGGGTGCGGGCCCTCCCACTGAAGGACTGGGTCAGGCCGCCAAAAGTCAGAAGCAAAATGTCCGTGTAAAATGTAATCTCGGGCATGTTGAAAAGCTGCGTCGAACCGAGATGCCTCTGGGATCGTGCTGAGGAAGTAAACAAAGCAAATTTTAGCGATTCCTCGATCTCGATATTCTGTTCGCCAGTCCAATGTGAAAGGGACTGTTGCTTCGCCAGCTGCTATCGATGATGCGATCGGAAGCAAATTATTCTTGTTCGACCAAGCAACAAAAGCTTCTAGAATTTCTCTCCATCCATTGGCTGATATGACGTCCCCGTCTGCCCATAGAGATGCGAATCTAGAGCCGGATGGGATGTCTTCAATAAGTGCATCGAAAAAGCGCGGTAAAATAGGCCGCGGAATCTGATTTGGGAGAAACACATAGTGCAGAGGCTGTTTTTTCTCATCGGCGAGAATTACTTGCATAGGACGTTCGATGCCGTTGACGCCTAATCCTATCCGGATAGGTGGAAATCCCGGCTGGACTTCTAAGGTCAATAAATGACCGTGTTGATCAAAGCCGAATATGGGCTCATTTCTTCTTCCACGAATTCCTAAGTGAGCTCTGAGAAACGCTACGAAGTTTGAGCCCTTTAAGAATCGCTGCTCAAAAGATCGGTTGCATTGCCGTTGGCAATCCTCGCAAGCCGCATTTCTCAATACTACGTTACTTCCTAGCGCAGCCGGGATAATGTGTTCGTCAGTAAGCGAGGGCTTCTCTTCGCAGCAAAATATACATCGAGCCATTGTTTAGGTATCTAATGTGGCTGTAGAAAAATGCTATAGGGAGGATATTGGAATGTGAGAACTAACCCTATTGCACTCAAAAACGAAAGACTGCCATCTTCGCTACTTTTTCACCTTTTTAGGTTAGATGCCATATTTGGCACGCATGTCGGCAAGCCTTTTCTCTTGCATAGCTGGAAGTTGCGATTCAACGTGCTGAAGTGCTTCCCACATGCGGAGACGGCCGAGGGACCAGACCAGCAGGCCGAATCGCTCGTCTCCCAAATTTTTGTCAACAATTTTTACAGCTTCCTTGAGGGGAAGTTTTCTGTCGAGTTTTGCGAGAACATAGCAGTACGAGATTTCGTCTATATTCCTGAGCTCGTCAAGTAAATTCGGCTCACTTTCCGCGATTCGTAGATATAAGCGAGCGAACTGCCAGCCCTCGGAGAAAGCTGTCGCGAGTTCGGCCCGGTGTAGTACGAGAAACTCTATCGGGAATGCCTTTACGATAACCCATGCACACTCTGGGTCTGCAAATCGATCCCATGCTTTTTGCACCAAATCCTGGGCCATGTCGGTATCTGCGGAAATGCTTTTATAACCGCGTTTGCGGATTCCAATGTATTTTGAGGTGAGAAAAAATTCTTGGATCGTTCGGCGCTCTGCGGCCGGCACATGATCTGCAATTGTGGACAGGCAGTAGCCGAGGCTTTGGCGGCCCCTTGAATCAGCCTCTGAAAATATAGCTAGTAAATCCTTCAACAGATGGCGATGGCAGCCGGCAAAGGAGTCGTCAATGTCAGCGCAGACCTTCTTAAGTGCCATGTCACGTAGATTTACCCGCGCCACTACGCAGTGTCGTAGCAAATTGCAGGCATCAGACGGTGTAAGGCAAAAGCAATAAGCGCTGGCTAGCCCAACGGAATCGGTTACACCATCGGAAAAGGATAGGTTTAGTATGTAGTCTAGATGACTCATGTGTTAACTGCCGGGTAGCATCTAATTTTGTGGTGTCCTTTATCTCGGGGCTGATGTTCCCGGCTTCCGGCTGCGTCTTTCCTATCACGAGCCAGTAGGCGAACTGGGGCCAACGTTTGGTAATGGCCTCGATGTGATCTTCGTTTACCTTCTGTATTCCGTTCTCAATGTTCTCCCATGTTTTCGCGGGAATTCCTGTCTCCCGCTCCATGTCTCGCCGACTGTATCCGAAATGCTCTCGGATTGTTCGAATTCTGTTTCTCATAAAAGATCACTAAATATTAGTAACCATACTAATATTTAGTGTAAATGATAAGTAATGCAACGCATTGCAGCCACAAAGCGACTGTTGAAAAGGAAGCGTATGGAAGACGAACGTTTGGGTCAAGTCACCCTTTCGGTGCCGCCCCGGCAAATCGCGATCGCCTACATCACCCGGCAACGCTATGCCGAACTCTCCGGCGTCCCGATCGGCATCGTCGACGCCTGGGTCGACCGGGGGCACATCCCCTCCGAGCTCATCGGCAAGCACCGCCTGGTCAACGTCGCCTTGCTCTGGTCTACAAGAATGCCGATCCGATTGCCCAAGATGCACTTGATCTCTCGTATTTAACGGGCCAACGTCCGGCCGACGTATTTAAGCTGAAATGGGACCAGATCCGAGAGGGTGCTATCTGGTTAGAGCAACGAAAAACAAAAGCCAAGCTCCGGATTGAGCTTGTCGGCAAACTGGCCGAAGTCGTTGAGCGAATCAAAGCGCGTGGAAGCCGCGATTTAACGATTCTGACCGATCCCAAAGAGCAACTTTTAAAGCCCTTCGGCTATTTCCGAAGCCACTTCGATAAAGCGAGAAATAAGGCGGAAAAGGAAGCGAAAGAACTCGGGTTCTCTTTGAACGCTTTCAACTTCGGGAGCTTCGTGCAAAAGCCGCTTCGGATCTTGAAAGCATGTCTCAAGCCCGAAAACTACTGGGACACGCCACGCAAAAAATGACGCGTCATTATGTCCGAGCTAGGGCGTTTTCATCTCGCTCGTAAGGCAAAACCGGCTTGGCGGACGTCGTTGGCGCCTTCGGCTCGGGTGAATGGATTCAAGCATTCGTAGGTCGGCAATCCTTTGCCGACGAAGACGCTCGGCCTGACGTGTCGTCGGGAAAGGATTCCCGACCTACTCGCGAGTGCCCGTACAGTAGGTATGAAAATGCTCTAAGTACATTCAGGGAAGTCTTGCGGCATAGGCAACCTGCAGGACAACCCCGCCAATCAAGCCAATCAGTCGAGATTCCGCAAATATTTGCGGAATGTACTTAGAGCCTATCCCAATAGGCCGGTGGCTCGCCAGGTGATGATGCCCAGTGTCAGATGCAACAGAGCGAGATAGGTATCCGCCCGCTTTTCCCAGCGGATGAGAATGCGCCGAAAGCGGTTCATCCAACTGTGCGTGCGCTCTACGACCCAGCGCCGCGCTGCGAATCCCGCGTCCCGCTTGATCGCTTGGGCCTCCTCGCCGCGGGTTCGAAGGTGGGCCGTGAACCCGAACGCGTGGACAATATCCCGCACCTCGTCATAGTCATACCCTTTATCCAAACATAATCCTTGGGGCTGTTCCGGGGTCGGTTCGGGCCGCTGGGCTTGAACCGCCGCCAGCGTCGAACGGACCAGTTTCATGTCGTGGCGGTTGGCACCCTCGACCACTACGGCCAGTGGGATTCCATCCGCCTCGGTCAACAGGCTGCGCTTGACCCCCTGTTTGCCCCTGTCCGTCGGATTTGGCCCCGTTTTTTTGTGCCGGCCAGGGGCGCCTTGGTCGTGGCGCCATCCAGGGATAGCCAACTCCAGTCGATGCCCTTGAGCCGCTCGTATTCGAGCAACCCCTCCTGCCAGAAACGCTCGAAAATACCCGCCTCAACCCATTCCAGGAACCGGCGGTGGGCACTACTGCTGGAGCAGATCCCCGTCGCATTCAGGGCATTCCATTGACACCCGGTACGCAGGACGAACACAATCGCATTCATCGCCACACGGTCGTCGACCCGGCGACGATGACATCCCAGGGGATGCGGCTTGGGCACGTGCACCGGAAGCAGGGGTGACATCTTTTCCCATAAGGCGTCGGGAATCCGCCAGCCATCGTCTTCGGTAATGAGTCCCATGGGTCTTCTCCTCGGTTACCGGTTAAAGACGCTTATTATCGCCTATTGGGATAGGCTCTTAGGGTAGGGGAGAAGGTGATGCCCGTGATGGCGAAAAGTCTTTTCGCCAAAACAACCGATGAAGACGGAGGAGCAGCCCTGGAAGGCCCGGAAATATTGGAGGCTGAGGTCGGAATCGAACCGGCGTCCACGGCTTTGCAGGCCGCTGCATGACCACTCTGCCACTCAGCCTAAGTGGGCTTGCCAATGTAAAAAGCCGCGTCTCTTATCGCGGCTTTCTGAATTTGGAGCGGGAAACGAGACTCGAACTCGCGACCCCAACCTTGGCAAGGTTGTGCTCTACCAACTGAGCTATTCCCGCGTCGTGCTGTTGAGAGTTGGAATTTTAGGTATCACTGGAGGCTTTGTCAACTCTTCGTTATCGCCTTTGAGCACTGGCAGTGCGGCCTTCAGATAATTGACCATCGACCAGAGCGTCAGTATGGCGGATATCAGCAGAAACAACTGCCCGAGGTTTTTTAGAAAACCTAGCCAGACATCCATGCTCAGCAGGAGCGTGACTATCGCGAGCATCTGGGCGGTCGTTTTCCATTTGCCCAGCCAAGATACTTCCACGCGCTTGCGCTGTCCGACTTCCGCCATCCATTCGCGCAGAGAGGCGATCGTGATTTCGCGTCCGATGATGACCGCGGCAGCGATGGCTACGTAAGGACTGGGGTCGGCCTGGACGATCAGGACCAGCGTGACGGCCACCATCAGCTTGTCGGCCACGGGATCGAGAAATGCCCCGAAACGGGTGGTTTGGCTCATTTTGCGGGCCAGATAACCATCCAACCAGTCGGTAACGGCGGCCACGGCAAAAATCAAGGCGCAGGCAATGTGGGCGCCACTCCACGGTAGATAGAAAAAGACGACCAGGACCGGAATCAACACGATCCGAAGTAACGTCAAGTTGGTGGGGAGATTCAACTCCATGTTCAGCTTTCTCTCTCGTGGAACGTTTCATAAATGCGCTTTGCCAATTGAGCGCTGATGCCTTCGACGCTGCTCAGGGCGTCGACGCCGGCACGGCTGATTTCCCTGAGGCCGCCGAATTGCCGCAACAGTTGCTGGCGCCGCTTCGGACCCAGTCCCGCGATATCGTCGAGAGTGGACTGTTTTCGGGCTTTGGCGCGTCGTTGACGATGCCCGGTGATGGCGAAACGGTGGGCTTCGTCGCGAATCTGCTGAATCAGTAGCAGGGCGGGCGAGTGGCTGGGCAGAATGATGGCATCGGACGAGCCCGCCGGGAAGAGGGTTTCCATTCCGGGCTTACGGTCGGGCCCCTTGGCCACTCCGACAGTGCGAATGCTATTCATTCCGAGTTCGCTCAAAACCTCGCGCACGGCGTTGACCTGGCCTTTGCCGCCGTCGATGAACAGGATGTCCGGCGCTTCGATCTCGCCTTGCTTGATTCGCTGATAACGCCGCGAAACCGCTTGCGCCAGGGCGCCGTAGTCGTCACCGGGCGTAACGCCCTCGATGTTGAAGCGGCGGTAAGCGGATTTGACCGGACCTTGCCGGTCGAACACCACGCAGGATGCGACGGTTTGGTCGCCCTGGGTATGGCTGATGTCGAAGCATTCCAGGCGTTTCGGCGGTTCCGGGCAATGTAGGGCCTCGCCCAGACTGAGAAAGCGCGCATACAGGTCCTGCCGATTCGCCAATTTCGCATTCAAGGCGTTCTCGGCATTGATGAGCGCCAGCTGCAGGCGTTTCTGCCGTTCGCCGCGGAGCCGCGCCGCGATCTGCACGGCATGGCCGGACTGGCTGGCGAGCACTTCTGCGACTAGCTCGGCATCCTCGATCGGATGGCTGATGAGGATTTCCCGGGGAACCTGTTTCCCAAGGTAAAACTGAGGGATGAACGCCGCCAGGATGCTGCCCGGATCGTGCTCCTCCAGCATGCTGGGGAAGTAGGCGCGGTCGCCGATTTGCTGTCCGCCGCGAATGAACAACATCTGTACGCAGGCGACGTTGCCCTTGATTGCGCAGGCGATGATGTCGATATCGCCGTGTTCGCCGTGTACCGCCTGTTTTGCCAAGACCGTTCTCAGACTCGCGATCTGGTCGCGATAGCGCGCCGCTCGCTCGAACTGGAGATCGGCCGCGGCTTTTTCCATGCGTCCCGCCAAATCGTCGATCAGCCGCTTGCCGTTTCCCTCCAGGAACATGACGGTATCCTGCACGTCCTGGGCGTATGTTTCACGATCGATCAGATCCACGCAGGGCGCGGTACAGCGTTCGATTTGGTATTGCAGGCAGGGGCGAGAGCGGTTTTGGAAGTAAGAATCTTGGCACTGACGCACGGGAAAGATCTTCTGCAGCAACTTTAAGCTTTCCCGCACCGCGCTGGCGCTCGGATAAGGCCCGAAGTAGCGGCCGAGCTTGCTCTTGGCGCCACGATGGAAGGTAATGCGAGGAAAAGGCTGATGGGTCGAAACATAAATATAAGGATAGCTCTTGTCGTCGCGCAGATTGATGTTGTAGCGCGGCTTGTGGCGCTTGATGAGCTGGCTTTCCAGAAGGAGCGCCTCGCCCTCGGTGTGCGTCACCCTCACGTCGATCGAGCATACCCGTGCCACCATGGCTTGCTGCTTGGGCGAACAGTCTTTGCCCGAAAAATAGCTGGATACCCGCTTTTTCAGGTTTTTCGCCTTGCCGACGTAAATCACTTCGCCCTTGTCATCCAGCATCCTGTAAACACCAGGTAGCTGGGTCAGGGTTTCGAGGAAAGCTTTGATGTCGAAGGACGGGGCGTCTTCGCGCAAATTCATGACAGATAGGCCGATTCGTCAAGAAGAGAACATTATAATCCCGAACGGGCAAGGGCACGCAGTTCGACAGTCTGTCGCCTTACCTCAAGAACAATGGACGTACAAGCCGAGCGCTGCAAAATCAAAACAAGGAAACCGCAAGACGGCGCGACAATAAAAACGCCGGATCTTCCATCTTTCCAGCCGTGACAGCGATAATGGTCAATCAGCTTCATCGGCGTGATTCTGCTGTTTTGCATGGGATTGCCTTGGGCCAGAGCGGCGCAATCGGAACGTGTTTTAATAAAGACCACCGTTCATTCTGATCGTGCCCGTTGCCGGGCGGAAAAAGCATTTGTCGATACAGGTGATATTCCGCCGGGTTCATCCGTTTTTCCGTGAAAAAATGACGGCGGAATTCTAAGAAAGAAGTGATCGTCGCTTTTGTTTACTCACTCTAATACCAATATGGATATTTCCGACTCGACTTCGCTTCGCTCCCGCGAACGGGCGTGGGTTCTCTATGACGTGGCGACCTCGTCCTTCGCCACGACGGTGATGGCGGCTTTTTTTCCGGTCTTTTTCAAGCAGTTTTGGGCGAGCGGACTGCCGGTGACGGAAAGCACCTTTTGGCTGGGGGCGGTAAGTTCTGTAGGCGCTTTGGTCGCGCTGGTTCTGGCGCCGGTGCTGGGATCGCTGTCGGACGCCGGGGGATGGAAGAAGCCTTTGCTCGCCCTTTGCGCGTTCATCGGCATTACCATGACCGCAGGACTCTTCTGGATCGAGCAGGGAGCCTGGGAATTGGCGCTTACCCTATTCGGCCTCGGGCTCGTGGGGTTTTCCACCGGAATGGTTTTTTACGACGCGCTGTTGCCTTCGGTGACGATTCCCGCCCGCTTCGAGCATGTATCCGCCTTCGGGGTGGGGATGGGCTATCTCGGCGGTGGCGCGCTCTTCGCCGTCAACATTCTGATGACGCAAAAGCCGGAGTGGTTCGGTCTTGCGGATGCGTCCGCCGCAGTCCGAATGTCGTTCCTGTCCGTGGCCGTATGGTGGTTCGTGTTCACCCTGCCTTTGCTGTTCGTCGTTCGGGAGCCGCCTCCCCGGTGTGCCAGCGGTGCCAACGCCGTCAAGTATGGGTTGATGCAGCTTCGGGAAACCTTCCGGCATGTCCGGCGGCTGAAGATCGTCATGCTGTTCTTGGGCGCTTACTGGCTTTACATCGATGGCGTGGACACCATCGTCCACATGGCGGTGGACTACGCGCTGGCGATCGGCTTCGATGCCGGCGGGCTGATGTTGGCCTTGCTCATCACGCAAGCCGTCGGCGTTCCGGCAACGCTCGCTTACGGCTGGCTCGGTCAGCGCTTCGGCGCCAAATCCGGCATTCTCGCGGGACTCGCGACGTATGCGTTGCTGGTGGTTTGGGGTTCCGTCATGAGCCGGCAGTGGGAGTTTTACGGGATCGCCGTGGGCATAGGCTTGGTCCAGGGCGGGGTTCAGGCTCTCAGCCGAGCGCTTTACGCGCGCCTCATTCCGAAAGAAAAGTCCGGCGAATTCTTCGGTTTTTTCAACCTGCTCAGCAAGTTCGCGGCGGTTCTGGGTCCCGTGCTGGTGGGGATCGTCAGCCATGCCACCGGCGAACCGCGGCTTTCGATACTCTCCTTGCTGGTGCTCTTTACCCTGGGCGGCGCGCTGCTCTGGAATGTCGATGTGGCCGAAGGCGAACGGCGCGCCGCGGAGTTGTAGGTAGGCCTGCTACACCGCCGGTTGCCGCGGCAGGCACCAGGAAACTAGCACCGTCATGGCCAGGACAACCACGCCCAGGGCGAGAATCGCAGCCACCGGGCCGATGCCCTGAGTCGACGCGAAGGTATAAATCCCCATGCTCACCAGCATCGCGGCGTTCTGAAAGAAATTCTGGACCGCCACGGCGCCGCCGCTGCCGACGGTATGATGACCGATCTGCTGGATCGCCGCGTTAAGCGGCACGACGAACAGGCCGCCGGCGATGCCGATGGCCAGCAGCGTCGCCCTGGCCGGCCACAGGCTATCGACACCGGCCAGGAGCAGAAAAAATAGGCTCAGCGCATACGCGGCAAGCCGTGCACGCCGGATGTGCTCCAGGGGAATTAGGCGCGGGACTATACCTGAGCCAATGACGATGCCGACGGCGAGAAACAGGGTCAGCTGCGCGATTTCCCCCGCGGTTTGCGTATCGAGCACTTGCGGCGCCCAGGTTACGAGAATAATTCTCAGAGTGGCGGCAGAGGCCCAGAACAAGCTCAGGGCGATTAGAACTAACCGGGCACGTTCTGATTTCAATAGCTCTTTGATTACGTGCACCAGTTTGGTCAAGGACGAACCGGGGCGCGCGCCGCGTGCCGGCAGCCTGGGCAAGAGGAGCGTAACCCCGGCGGAAATGACATAGAACGCGACGGTCAAGGCAAGCGCCAGATCGATCGAGGCATCGGCGAGCTTCGCTCCGATCACGGTGCCCAGCAGGATCGCGGCGATGGTCGCGCCTTCGATCCAACTGTTGATCCTGACCAACCGCGTGTGATCGGCCAGTTCGGGCAAGATCCCGTATTTGGCGGGGCTGTAGGTTGCCGCACCCACGCCGACGACGGCATAGCCGATCAGAGGCTCGACGCCGAGCAGTATCAGAAGTCCGCCGAGTGCCTTGACGACATTCGCCAAAATAAGAACCTTCGGCTTCGAATGCCGGTCGGCGAACGCTCCGACCCAGGGCGTCAGCATCACGAACGCCACCAGGAAAACGCTTTGCAGGGCCGGGACGTACCAGGGGCCGCGATCACCGCTTTGCAGCACGATGGCGATGACCGTGAAGAGCATGGCGTTGTCCGAGAACGCGGAGAGAAACTGCGCAGCGATCAGCGAACGAAGTCCCCGGTTCATGATTCGCTCCCTTCCCGGACGAATCCGGTAAGCGCCGGATAATCCACCTTGCCGGTGGCAAGCAGGGGCAGTTCCTTGAGCACCCGGATATCCTTGGGCAGACAGAGTTCGCCGACACCCTCCTGCTGGGCTCGGGTCGTCAGTTCGGCGCGATCGGCGTTCCGGTACTCGGTGGCGAGTACGATCTTTTCGCCTTTCTTGGGGTCGGACAGCGCAACCGCCGCGTGCCGCTGTCCCGGCCAAATTCGCGCGGCCAGCTCTTCGACCGCGTTAAGCGACACCATTTCCCCGCCGATCTTGGCGAACCGTTTGACGCGGCCGAGAATGCTGACGAAACCTTCCTCGTCGATGCGGACGATATCGCCGGTGTCGTACCAGCCGAGTCCATACTGCGAGGCGGGCGGCTCGAGTTCGCCCGAATGCCCGGGGCGGAGATAGCCCAGCATGACGTTGGGGCCGGTCACGTGGAGGCGCCCTCCCTCGGTTACGCCGGGAACCTCTTCCAGCCGCCATTGGATGCCGGGGAAAAAGCGCCCCACCGTGCCTTCCCGGTAGTACATGGGCGTATTGGCGGATAATACCGGCGAAGTTTCCGTGGCCCCGTAGCCTTCCAGTACGCGGAGTCCGAATTTCTCGGCCCAAAGCTTGCGGGTATCGGCTTGCAGTTTTTCCGCGCCGGCGAAGACATAGCGCACGCTATAAAAATCGTAGGGATGGGCATGCTTTGCATAACCGTGGAGAAAGGTATTGGTGCCGAACAGGATCGTGGCGTTGATGTCGTAGGCCACTTCGGGAATGATTCGGTAATGCAAAGGCGAGGGATACAGGAACAGGCGCATGCCGGACAGCAAGGGCAGCAGCGTGCCGGCGGTCAAACCGAAGGCGTGAAAGACGGGCAGAACGTTGAGGATGACGTCCTGGGCATTGAAATCGAAGCGTGCGGCGAGCTGTTCGCGGTTGGAGAGGAGGTTGGTATGGGAAAGCATGACGCCTTTCGGTTCGCCCTCCGAACCGGAGGTGAACAGAATTACCGCCGGATCATCCGGGTTGCGCCGGCCGCGGTACCAGTAATCGGCGGTGAGCGCGGCGAGGAAAGCCCTGAGCTTGTCCCGGGCGCCCAGCTCCCGGCCCAGGTCTTCGAGATAGATCACCCTCGCTTTTTCCGACAAAGCCTCTACGGATTCCTCCAATTTCGCCGTGGCGACGAAACGACGGGCCGTGACCACGGTCTTGATTTTCGCCGTGGCGCAGCTCGACAGGAGATTGCGGGTGCCGGCGCTGAAATTCAGCATGGCGGGGAGGCGCCCGTGAACTTGAAGCCCCAGGAATGCGGCTACCGTACCGCTCAGGTTGGGCAGCAAGAGACCGACCGCTTCGCCGTCTTCGGCTTTTTCCGCCAGTTTGCGGCCCAGGGCGAGGACTTGTGCGATCAGCCGATCATAGCTGAGGGGTTTCCGCTGTACGTCCTCGAGCACGCGATGCCCGCCGCCGTGAGTCCTCCGTGCGTCGAGCAAGGCCGAGAACACCGTCCGCCGGTAATTGCTCGTCTCGAACATCATCTCGCTCATCAAATCGGACAACATGAGCCCGACCTGATGCCGCCGCTCGGGACCAGTGATGTCCGACGGCGGACTGACTTCGCGAGGCGGCAGAATGTTCAGCGTGATAGGCGGAAACCAGCGCAGCCGCACCACCCCGTGCAGACGGGAAAATATGGTGTATTGAGTGCCGTCGATTCGGATCGGCAGAACCGTTGCGCCGGATTTTTCGGCGATCAGCCCGGCGCCGTCGTAAATCTTCATCAAGGCTCCGGTCACCGTGATGCGTCCTTCCGGAAAAATCACCGCTTTGCGGTCCTCTTTCAGATAATGGGTCAGGGCCTTGACCGACAGCGGCTGGGTGGGGTCCATCGTAAACACCTTGGCGAACCTGAGAGCCGGCCGCACCCACCAGTGCTGGGCGATGTGGGTATTGATCGCGAATGTGACCTCGTCCGGCAGAAAGACCCACAAGAGTATCGGGTCGAGGTAGGACGAGTGATTGGCGGCGATCAGGACTCGAGCCCCCGCCTTTTGGTAGTTTTCGAGACCGACGACTTTGACGCGGAACAGCCGGGCGAGAATCCAGCGAAGCATTATTTTTATCATGGTGTTCACCTCCGAGAAGAAAGTCTAGGTCAAAAATAAACAGTGTTCAATATATTCCAGTGCGGTGAACAGATTAATGCGCAACCTCGGCAAACCGTCGCAATCAAAGGTAATATAGGACCCGTCCGCAACTCTGATACCCGTCATGACTCTGAAAACTCTTCGCCTGTCTTGCTTCGTGCTTTTTCCATGTCTGCTGCTCGGTGGCTGTACGCCGCTCATCCATCCCTCGGGACCCGAACATGTTGAACCGCAGCTCCGTAAAGCCCATTTCGTCGCTACGGATGGCGCCGTTTTGCCGGTGCGATCCTGGCTTCCTCACGATGGCAAAGCCAAGGCGGTGGTCGTGGCGCTCCACGGTTTCAACGATTACAGCAATGCTTTCACCATGCCCGGCCGCTATCTGAGCGAGCACGGAATTGCCTTGTACGCCTACGATCAGAGAGGCTTCGGGAATGCGCCGGGACGGGGCCTCTGGGCCGGAATGGATGCCTATGTCGACGATCTGAGACAATTCACGCGACTCGTCGGCAAGAACCATCCGGGCAAACCGGTTTATATCCTCGGCGAGAGTATGGGCGGAGCCTTGGCGATTGTTGCGACGGCATCGGAACGGCCTCCGCTGGCCGATGGGATCATTCTCTCGGCACCGGCCGTGTGGGGCAGGAGCACCATGCCCTGGTATCAACGGGCCTTGCTTTCGATTTCGGTAAGTACCGTGCCCTGGCTTCAGTTGACCGGGGAAAGCCTCGGGATTCTCCCTTCCGACAATATCGAGATGTTGCGCGGTCTCGGTCGCGATCCCCTGGTCATAAAGGAGACGCGAGTCGATGCGATTTACGGGCTGGTCAATCTCATGGACGAGGCGCTTTCGCGAGTTGAGCAGCTGAATAAAGAGGTTTTAGTCCTCTATGGCGAGCACGACCAAGTGATCCCCAAAGAGCCCGTTTCCCTAATGCTGAAGAAGCTGTCGAAAACCGGGACCGCCCGTGTCGCGCTTTACGAGCAGGGTTACCATTTGCTGCTGCGCGATCTGAGCGCCGCCAAGCCTTGGGCCGATATCGCGGCGTGGGTTGCGGATAGGTCCAAACCCTTGCCGTCGGGAGCCGACAGGCGGAACATGCTGGCTTTCCTCAATCCTTGAGGCACTAGAGCATTTTCCGGTTTGACGTAGCGCCCGAAGTAGGTCGGCAATCCTTTGCCGACACCTTCGCCGGCAAAGGATTGCCGACCTACCACATGCGGGGCGGTTTTCCCAGTCTACGCCGGTCACTGTGGCGAAAAACGCTTAGGGCGCGAGTAAAACCGCGTCCGGTGGGGCTGTTACCGGCCGCGTATAAGAAGCGGCTTATAGCGCCGGGAGGTGGGGGATTCCGTTGGAACCCGTCGCGCCGCCGTAACCGGCGTAATGACTATCAGCCTTTCCGGAGTGCTTTGGCCAACGCCTCCGCCATGGCGCCTTGCGGTTTGGAGGAGGGTTCCTGCCGTGGCTTTTTGGCTCTGGGTTCGGCTGTCCTACCCGAGGTGCGCGACGAATCCCGCTCCGAACCGGGAGTGGGGGCCGCATCCTTTTTCATCGACAGACCGATGCGGCGTCTCGGTACGTCCACTTCCAGCACTTTCACTTTCACCACGTCTCCCGCCTTGACCACCTCGCGCGGGTCTTTGACGAACTTGTCTGACAAGTGCGAGATGTGGATCAGGCCGTCCTGGTGCACGCCGATGTCGACGAAAGCGCCGAAATTGGTGACATTGGTGACGACGCCTTCGAGCATCATGCCGGGTTTGAGGTCCTCGATCTTGTCCACGCCTTCCTTGAACTGTGCGGTCTTGAATTCCGGACGCGGATCGCGGCCGGGCTTTTCCAGCTCGCGCAGAATGTCGGTGACGGTCGGAAGGCCGAAGCGTTCGTCGGTGTAATTCTCGGCGTTGACGCCGCGTAGGAAGGCCGCGTTGCCGATCAATTCGCGGATATCCTTGCCGGTGGTGCCGATGATGCGTTCCACCACCGGATAAGCCTCGGGGTGCACGGCCGAGGTGTCGAGCGGATTGTTCCCGTTCATGATGCGGAGAAATCCGGCCGCCTGCTCGAAGGTTTTTTCTCCGAGTCGCGGGACTTTTTTGAGATCTTCGCGGCTGTTGAAAGCGCCGTTCTGGTTTCGGTATTCGACGATGTTCTGGCTGATGGTCTGGGACAGTCCGGAAACGTAACGGAGCAGCGAAGCCGAAGCCGTGTTCACGTCGACGCCCACGGCATTCACGCAGTCCTCGACCACCGCGTCGAGGCTTTTGGAGAGCTGCGACTGGTTCACGTCGTGCTGGTATTGGCCGACGCCTATGGCCTTGGGTTCGATTTTTACCAGTTCGGCCAAGGGGTCCTGCAAGCGGCGGGCGATCGAAACGGCACCGCGCAGGGATACGTCGAGATCCGGAAATTCCTTGGCGGCCAGCTCGGACGCCGAATAAACCGATGCCCCCGCCTCCGACACCATCACCTTGGTGATATTCAATTCGGGATGGCGCTTGATGAGATCGCCGACCAGCTGATCGGTCTCGCGGGAGGCGGTGCCGTTGCCCGTGGCGACCAGTTCGACGCCGTGCTGGGCGATCAGCCGGGCCAGCGTTGCGATCGATTGATCCCACTGATTTTGCGGCACGTGGGGGTAAATCGTCGCGGTTTCCAGCAGCTTGCCGGTTTTGTCCACCACCGCGACCTTGACGCCGGTGCGTAGCCCCGGATCCAGGCCCATGGTGGTGCGGGGGCCGGCGGGCGCCGCAAGCAGCAAATCCTTGAGGTTCTTGGCGAAAACCTGAATCGCCTCGGCTTCGGCGGCTTCGCGGAGGCGCTGCTTGAGGTCGAGGTCGATGCGGGTCAGGATTTTGACTTTCCAGGCGTAATGCACCGTGTCGGCCAGCCAGCGGTCCGCGGGCCGCCCTTTGTCGGCGATGCCGAAGGTCCTCGCGATCAGGCTTTCCGCGGCTTTATGCGCGGCGTCCTCATCCTTGCCGACTTTCAGGGCCAGGTCCAGCACGTCCTCGTTGCGTCCCCGGAACAGGGCCAGCGCGCGATGGGACGGGATCTTCGCGATAGGCTCGGCGAAATCGAAATAGTCCCGGAACTTCGCTCCGGCCTGTTCTTTCCCATCGGCGACCGTCGAGGCGAGGATGCCCTCGTTCCAAATTCGTTCACGCAGCTCGGCCAGAAGCCCGGCGTGCTCGGCGAACCGTTCCATGAGGATTTGCCTTGCCCCTTCCAGCGCCGCCGCGACGTCGGGAACGCCTTTGTCCGCATCGACGTATTGCTGTGCTTCCGTCTCCGGTACCAGGGACGGATCGCCAAGCAAGGCGTCGGCCAGGGGTTCCAGACCGGCTTCCCGCGCGATTTGGGCCTTGGTGCGCCGTTTGGGTTTGTAGGGAAGGTAAAGGTCTTCCAGCAGGGTCTTGGTGTCGGCGGCGAGAATGGCTTGTTCCAGCTCCGGAGTCAGCTTGTCCTGTTCTCGGATGCTGTCCAGGATGATCTGGCGGCGGTCCTCGAGTTCGCGGAGATAAGAGAGCCGAACTTCCAAGGTTCTGAGCTGGGTATCGTCCAAACCGCCCGTCGCTTCTTTACGGTAGCGCGCGATAAACGGTACCGTGGCCCCTTCGTCCAGCAGGTCCACGGCTGCCTGGACCTGTCTTTCTCGGACGCCGAGCTCTTCAGCGATACAGGCGATGATGTTCATCAACAAACCTCAAGAGTGGGAAAAGGGGTAAAAGTTTAGCATTCGCGGATGTATCCAAAAATCCGCGGGCGGATTCACAAGGGCTTTTCGGCGATGACGATGGTGGGGTCGTCGGTCTTGGTATGGCAGGTGAATGCCAGCCGTTTCATTAAGCCGAGCATTTTGACGTTGTTTGCCAGGATTTCGCCCCGCAAAGATTTGAGCCCCATCTCGCGAGCGGCGTCGATCAGGCAGGACATCAGCCGTGTACCCAACCCACGGTGCTGCCATTCGTCGGCAACCACCAGGGCGAATTCGGCGGTTTCGCCATCCGGATTGGTGAAATAGCGCGCCACGCCGAGTTCCGTTTCTTCGGCCCCGGAATCGACGATGGCGACGAGCGCCAGTTCGCGGTCGTAATCAAGCTGAGTCAAACGTATCAGCATGTCCTGACTCAATTCCTGCAAGGCGTTCATGAAGCGGAAGAATTTGGCCTCGGGCGAAAGCTGCTTCACGAAACGCTTCTCGATTTCCGCGTCTTCGGGACGGATCGGCCGAATGATGATGTTGGTGCCGTCGGCGAGCTGATACTGTCTAATCAAGTGGCCGGGATAGGGGTGGACAGCCATGTGCCCGTAGGGCCGGCGTCCAGGCTGCGGCTCATGCACCGCAATGCGGGCATCCAGGGCGAACACGCCTTGGTCGTCCGCCACCAGAGGATTGATGTCCATCTCCTTGATCTCGGGGAGTTCGCAGACCATCTCCGAGAGCCGCAGCAACACTTGTTCGATCGCCTCCAGCTTGACCGGCGGGAGGTTGCGGAACTGTCCGAGCAGCCGTGCGACACGGGTTTGGCCGATCATCGTCTGGACGATGTGCTCGTTGAGCGGGGGCAGGGCGACCGCACGGTCCTTGAGGATTTCCACCGCCGTGCCGCCCGAGCCGAAACTCACGACCGGGCCGAAAATCGGATCGTCGACCACGCCGACCAGCAGTTCCCGGCCGTTGCGGTTACGGTACATCTTTTCGACCGTTACGCCCTCGATCCGCGCGTTCGGCCTTCGGGCTTGCACCGTCGACACCAGATCGTTATAGGCGTTCCGCACCGTCTGGGCGCTGTTGATGTTGAGCCGGACGCCGTCGACATCGGACTTGTGGGTGATGTCCGGCGACAGGATCTTCAGCGCGACCGGAAAACCCAGGTATTCGGCCGCCGATAACGCCTCGTTGGGCGAATGGGCGTTCAGCGCCGGCGGCACGGGAATGTCGAAGGCGCGCAGAACGGCGCGGGTCTCGAGCGAGGATAGCAGCGTCCGCCGTTCCGCCAGGGCGCCCTCGATGATGAGGCGGGCGCCGGTCAGGTCGGGCATCTGGTGCGAGGCCAACGGCCCCGGCACCTGCATCAGCATCTGTTGGTTACGGTGATATTCCGCCAGATAGCCGAACGCTTCGATGGCGCTCTCGGGGTTCGCGAAGGTCGGAATCTGATGTGCGGTAAACAGTTCTCGCCCTTTTTGGACGTAGGTTTCTCCCAGCCAGCAGGTGAGTATCGGCTTGCGGCTCTGTTCGGCGGCGCGAATGACGGCCTCCGCGGCTTCCGTGGGATCGGTCATGGCCTGCGGCGTGAGCAACACCAGGGCGCCGTCCACGCTTTCGTCGGCCAGACAGACCTCGACGGCCGCCCGATACCGTTCGGGGGTGGCGTCGCCCAGGATATCGACGGGATTATTGTGCGACCACTGTTTGGGCAGCACCGCGTTCAGCTTGTCGAAGGTCGGTCCGCCCAGTTCGGCGAGCCGGATGCCTTGCTCGACGGCCCGGTCGGTTGCCATCACCCCCGGTCCGCCCGCGTTGGTGATGATCACGAGGCGATTGCCTCGAACGCGGTGCTGGGTCGCGAGGAGCTGGGCGGCGGCGAAAAGCTGTTCGATGGTGGTGGCCCGAACCACGCCGGCCCTTTGCAGCGCGGCGTCGAAGACATCATCCGAACCGACCAGCGCGCCGGTGTGCGACATGGCCGCTCGGGAGCCTTCGGCATGGCGGCCGGCCTTGATCACGATCACCGGCTTCATGCGAGCCGCGGCCCTGAGCCCGCTCATGAAACGCCGCGCATCACGCACGCCTTCCACGTACATCAGGATGCTGCGGGTTTCGGGATCGAGAGCGAGATAGTCTAGGATGTCCCCGAAGGTGACATCGGCTCCGGCGCCTAAGGACACCATGGTCGAAAAACCGATGCGATGGGCGCTCGCCCAGTCCAGAATCGCCGTGCAAAGCGCTCCCGATTGGGAGACGAGGGCGAGCGAACCCGGTTCCGCGACATTATTGCTGAAAGTGGCGTTGAGGCCGACCGAAGGGCGCATCAGCCCTAAACAGTTGGGACCGAGAATCCGGAGCCCGTAGTGCTTGCCTTCTTCCAGCAAGGCCCGCTCCAGCATTCGGCCGTTGCCCTCCTGTTCGGCAAATCCCGCCGAAATGACGATGGCGGCCTTGACCCCTTGTTGGCCGCAAGCGCGGATGATGAGGGGGACGGTGGCGGCCGGCGTTGCGATGATCGCGAGATCCACGTGTTCCTTCACCTCTTCGATCGACGAGAAACAGACCTGATCCCGGACCAGTTGATACTTGGGATTGATCGGGTAGATCGGGCCTTGAAAACCGCCGTCCAAGAGATTTTGATAGATCCGCGCGCCGACCGAGTCGGGCAACTCGCTGGCCCCGAACACGGCTATGGACTTCGGGCTGAACAAATGCTCGAGGTAATGGCGTGCCATATCGGCCTCAGATTCTGGTGAGGAGGATTTCGCCGATTTCGCCGTCGGTGAGCGTTACCGGATTGGTCTGCATGCTGGTGCCGCGGGCGTTGGCGACGATCTTAGGGATGTGCGCCGATTCCACGCCGAAATGGCCGAGGCGCTTCAGAGCCAGCCGTTCGGTCCAATCGTGCAACTGTTCGACCAAGGCGTTGCAAGTTTCCATCTGGGTTTTGAAGCCATGGCCGGTCAGGAGTTCGGCGATACCGGCGTATTTCTTCAAGGCCGGATTCTCCGGAGCTCTCTCCCGCAGTGCGCGGATATTGATGGCCGTGGCTTCGGCGAGCAGGGTGCCGCAGGCGAGACCGTGCGGGATCGGATAGAAGGCGCCCAGCGGCGCGGCGAGCCCGTGTACCGAGCCCAGTCCCGCCTGCGCCAGGGTGACGCCGGACACGAGCGATGCATAAGCGATGGCGCTGCGCCCGGCTCGGGCTTGCTCGCCGTCGCCTCCTTTCAATGCTGCGAAGAACCCGCCGCAAAATGCTTCCATGCCGCTTTTCGCGAGGGCGTCGGTCATCGGGTTGGCGCGAGCGGAAACGTACGATTCCAATAATTGCGTGAACGCGTCCATGCCGTCGGCGGCGATGAGATCCGGCGGGCAAGTGTCGAGCAGATCGGGATCGACGATCGCGTATTCGGGAACCAGGCAGTCATGGCGGAACGATTTCTTGAAGCCGTGCTCGCCGCGCACGCTCAAGACGGCGTTCTTGGTCGCTTCGCTGCCGGTGCCGGCGGTGGTGGGCACGGCGATGAACGGCGTAGCAGGTCCGGTGTAAGGAATGTTACGGCCTACGCCCTCGAGGTGATCCATGACCGAATTGCCGTGGGGCAGGAGTCCCGCGATGGCCTTGGCGGCGTCCAGCACGCTGCCGCCCCCGATGGCGACCACCAGGCCGATGTTGCGGCCATGAAATGCGGCGACAGCATCGTCCACCAACTGCGGCGTGGGCTCGTCACTGACGGTCATGTGTTCGAAGATCATGCCCTGCTCGGTCAGGTTATCCGTCAGCCAGGGCCAGCGCGACGACGAGCGGAAGGAGCGCACTCCGGTGACGAGCAGCGCTTTGTGACCGTAGGAGCGAGCCAGTTTCGGGAGTTCCGCCAATTGGCCGGAACCGAAAAGAATGCGGGGAAGGCGAGAAATCGAAAATACAGGGATAGTCATGAATGCGTCTGGCTGCGAGCCCTGCGGCGGTGGATCGCGACATAAATTCCAACCAGGACGATGCTGAATAAGATCACGTCGATGACCGCGTGTTCCGAATAGCGCGCGATCAGCTCCTGGTTTTCACCGATGAAATAGCCGATCCAGCTGAGCACCGATACCCAGATCCCCGCCCCGAGCAGCGTGTAAAAGCTGAACTTGAGATGATTCATGTTGGCGAGGCCGGCCGGTAACGAGATCAGATGTCTCGCTACGGGCAGGAGCCGCCCGACGAAGGTGGAGATTTCGCCGTGCGCGAGGAAAAACTTCTCCACCCGGTTGAAGTGCTCCTCGGTAATCCAGACGTACTTGCCGTATTTGATCAGGAGCGGCCTGCCCAGCCAGCGCGCGACGAAATAGTTGGCGTAAGCCCCGACCAGGCTTCCCGCCGTTCCGCTGAGGATCACCAGGATCATGTCCATCTTGCCCTGCTGGGCCAGATAGCCCGCGGGCGGCATGACGATTTCGCTGGGGATGGGGAAAACCGAGCTTTCCATGGCCATCAGCAGAAAAATTCCGGTGTAGCCCATCGCGCCGATGGTCGTCACCAGCCAATTGATCAGTTCATGCATCGGGAATTCCTTAATCCTGAAAGAGAGGGCTGTTTGTCAAAGCAATCCGCCTTGCAGAGGCACGAAGCTGACAGGTTCGATGATTTCCGCCTGAAACCCGACTTCCGTGCGCGTAATCAGCTGTAGAAACTGCTCGCGTCCGTCGCCGATGGGTATCACCATGACACCACCCCGTGCCATTTGGTCGAGCAGTGGCTGCGGCAGCTCCGGCGGTGCCGCGGTGACGATGATGCCGTCGTAGGGCGCGTAATCGTCCCAGCCCCAGCCGCCGTCACTGTGCTTCATGCGCACATTGCGCAGGTGAAGATCCTGAATGCAGCGGCGGGCGCGCTGCTGAAGGGGGTAAATGCGTTCCACCGAATGAACCCGCTTTACGAGTTGCGCCAATACAGCGGTCTGGTAACCCGAGCCGGTGCCGACTTCGAGCACCTTGTCCAACGGGCCTTTTTCCAGCAGCAGTTCGGTCATGCGAGCCACGATATAAGGCTGGGAGATCGTCTGGTTGAATCCGATCGGGAGCGCCGTGTTTTCGTACGCACGGCTCGCGAAAGCCTCTTCGACAAAAATATGTCTGGGCGTTTCCAGCATGACGGCTAGCACAGACTGATTGCTGATTCCTTGTTCCTTCAATCGGCTGACCATGCGCTCCCGCGTTCTGCGGGAGGTCATGCCGATACCCTGAAGCCGACGGTTCATGGAATAACCTCACGCGGAAGCCAGTCGGCCAATCGCTGAAGACTTTCGTAACGGGTCAAATCGATTTGCAAAGGTGTGACGGA
The DNA here is from genome assembly GCF_051027445.1 of Methylocaldum sp. GT1TLB. Lineage (NCBI taxonomy): Bacteria > Pseudomonadati > Pseudomonadota > Gammaproteobacteria > Methylococcales > Methylococcaceae > Methylocaldum > Methylocaldum sp. GT1TLB. The sequence goes on along the minus strand of NZ_CP194898.1, from coordinate 1,705,452 downwards.
TACGTAGTTGTTGCGTATGGCGTGAAAATCGGTGCCGGGTCCGGCATCTTGCTCCGGACCGGCGGAGCCGATCCAGTAGATCTCGCGCCCGCGCGGGTCGGTCGTCCGGATCACGGGTTCGGCCTTGTGGCGCTGGCCCAGACGAGTGGATTGGAAGCCACGAAGCTCTGTCAGGGGAATATCGGGCACGTTGACGTTCAGTATAGTATCGGCCGGCAAGGGGTGTTCCTGGATCTGTTTGAGCAAGGTGACGGCAACTTGGGCTGCCGTGTCGAAGTGCTGCGGATTGCTCGACGCCAAGGAGACCGCGACCGCCGGAAGCCCCAAAAAACGCCCTTCGGTGGCTGCCGCCACCGTGCCGGAGTAGATAACGTCATCTCCCAGGTTGGAACCGTGATTGATGCCGGCGAACACCATGTCCGGCTCCTCATGTAACAATCCCGTGATAGCCAAATGCACGCAATCGGTCGGTGTGCCGTCGATCTTGATGAAGCCGCTTTCGGTTTGGCTGACGCGCAAAGGTCTGTCCAAGGTTAGCGAATTGCTCGCTCCGCTGCGGTTTCGTTCGGGGGCAACAACCGTCAGTCGCGCCCGTTGCCCCAGCGCATTTGCCAAGGCGATCAGTCCTTGGGCGGAATAACCGTCGTCGTTGCTCAACAATATATGCATCAGGCATGCTCCCCCTATTCCTTGACCATTTTACACAAGAACCGGGCCAGTCGGCGCATCTGCTGCGATAGGCGGCTGATGGTCGGCGGGTACAGCCGGCTTCAACTATCGATAACAGATAAGGGGAATTGCGGCATTGGCGGCTCTGCCTTGACGCTGGTTAACGAATCCTCGACGATTGCAAGATTGTCATGGAAGTCGTCACCCCGGCAGGGATTGCCGGGGTCCAGAGGCCATGGATGGCAGAGGCGGATCACATCCCTGTGCCCTGGATTCATGCCGGGCTGTCCTGCCCGACACCCTTCGGGCGCGATGCGTGCAAACCGGGCGTCCTGCCGGTTTGTCATGCCGGGCTGTCCTGCCCGGCACCCTTCGGGCGCGATGCGTGCAAACCGGCTGTCCTGCCGGTTTGTCCGGCACAAATTCGCCCGGAGCGACCATTCGGCCGGGAGCCGAATGGGACAAACGAAGTTTGCCCAACGGGCGAAAGCCAAGGACGGCTTTGGTCTATTTGGACGTGCGCAGCACGGTCCGAAGGACGAGTCCCAGGGAAGGGGCGAGCACAAAACCGTCGGGAACGGTTTTGGACCGCCTGCGGCGGGTCCGAAGGACGAACCCCAAGGACGGGGTGAGCACTCCCTGCCGGAATGACGGCAAGAAAAATGTATAGATATGGTCCATCCGAACTTACCCCACCAAGGATTTCATCCGATGAACTCGCAACGTTTGAATATGCTGGCCGAGAAGCTCCGCGCCAACGCTCTGTATCAGAAATATGCTCGCCTGCCGACGCTAGCTCAAAAGCTTATCCTGGTGAGCTCGATCACTTTCCTGACGACCTTGTTTCTGGTCGTGATGTATTTCTTTGTCGATCCGATCATCGCCATGGGGGCCTTCGCCAGCATTCTGGCTGGATTGGCCACGGGATTCGGTGCCTTGCCCGCTCTACTGTTCAAGGATGTTTCCAGCAGGACCCTTTATCTGATGCTGGGCGGAGCCGCCGGCGTGATGCTGGCAGCCACGGCGTTCTCGCTTATCGTTCCGGGCATCCAGGCCGGCAATCAGCTGTGGCCGGGTCTCGGTGTGTACGTGGTTGCGGCGGGGGTCATGATCGGCGCGGTTTTTCTGGTATTGGCGGATAGTTGGCTGCCGTATGAGCGGTTTCTGGGCGAAAGCCGAGAAACCTTCGACTCGCTGCGAAAGATTTGGCTCTTTATCGCCGCGATCGTCATGCACAACCTGCCGGAAGGCATGGCCGTCGGCGTAAGTTTCGGTTCCGGCGACTGGCACAACGGAGCAGCCTTGGCGATCGCGGTCGGTCTGCAGAATATCCCCGAAGGCTTGGCGGTGGCGATGCCGCTGGTGGCCTTGGGCTATCGGCGGCAACAGGCGGTATTGATCGCGACCTTGACGGGGCTGATCGAGCCGGTCGGCGGCTTTCTCGGCGTTGCCGCAGTCACGATGTTCTTGCCTTTATTGCCTATCGGTATGGCGTTCGCCGCCGGAGCCATGCTGTTCGTCATCAGCGACGACATCATTCCCGAAACCCAATCCCAGGGCAAAGCGCGCTATGCGACCTTTGCGCTGATGTTTGGCTTCATCATCATGATGATTTTGGACAACCTGATCACGACCTGAGTATCCGACCCTGTGGCTTGCAATCTGATTAACGAAGTAGGGGTGTGGCTGGATCGAAGCCTGCCGGCGATCGACTGGGCACGGTGGTGGGCGTCGTCGGGTACCGCGTTCGCGCTGGTCGCAGCAGCCGAGTTCGGCGACAAAAGCCAGCTGGTATGCATGACTTTGGCTGTGCGGCACCGGCACTGGCCTATTCTGCTCGGCGCCGTGTTCGCTTTTGCCGTCTTGAATCTAGTCGCCGTAGTCTTCGGAGCGGCGGCAGCCCGGTGGCTGCCCGATTCCGTGGTGTCCCTGGCGGTCGCTCTCTTGTTTGCGGTCTTCGGCGTGAAAGCTTTGCTTTTTAGGGAGGAAGAGGAGGGCGAGCTCATCAAGGCAAAAACCGGTCACGGCATCTTTTTGACGACCTTCCTGATGATTTTCCTTGCCGAATTCGGCGATAAAACTCAACTGGCGGTCGCCGGTTTAGGTGCGGCAGCACCGCCTGTGCCGGTTTGGCTTGGCGCCACCGCGGCTCTGGGCGTGACGTCCGCGTTAGGGATTTGGGCAGGCGCCACACTGCTCCGGAAGACGCCTCAGCGGGCGCTACATATCGCTAGCGGTTTGTTGTTTCTGGGATTCGCGGTTTTTGCGGCGTCCAGAATAGTGCCCGAGGAGTTATGGAGCTGGCTACAAAGCAGCTTCGATCGATTCGTCTCCACCGTTCGAGAACTGTTTTCATAACGCGCCGACAGCCGAAGTCGTTTCAGTTCGGGCTGCCGGTCAAGCCAGAGCTGTAGGATGCGGTGAGCGAAGTGAACCGCATCGTTCGCGATCTGGTCAGGCCAGATTCAATTCCTCCACCACGATACGCCGCCATCCAGTATTCGGCGGAACTGTTCCGTAGCGGGGTTTCCCCTTTGCCGTAGGAGATCGATCCATACCGAAGGATCCGCCAAATACATGCTTAGCTCTGCTCGGCGCGCAGTGTCTTGGAATCGTAGTTCGGGTCGATTTCCACCGTAGCGATCAAGTCCCGAACGTCCTTCCGTTTTCGATTGGCCACGAACTCCCGGAGTGCCCGCTCGACCAGTTCACGCTTAGTCTTGGCATCGGAATACTTGAAAGCCTCTCTGACCTGCTCGTCGTTAAGAACGATGTTCGTACGCATATCAATACACTTCCTGGGGTGTATTTTGGCGCCATGCCGGAGGCGACGTCATAGGAAACAGCGCATCTTGGCCATAACTTAAGGCCGACAGAAAAACCTTTAAAGTTTCCGCCGTGGTGTCCGATAACGTTTACGAGAGTTGAATGCACAGCGCTGATGTCCTTGAGCTCGTCGATTTGAAAAATCCTAAAAGTTGAAGGAGACGATCATGTCCCAAGTGATTAATACCAATATTTCCTCGCTTAACGCTCAGCGCCAGTTGCTGAAGTCATCCAACGCGATGCAGACTGCAATGCAACGCTTGTCGTCCGGTGTGCGCATTAATAGCGCAAAAGACGACGCAGCCGGCCTTGCCATTGCAGACCGGATGACCGCGCAAATTAAAGGTTTGAATCAGGCCGCCCGAAATGCCAACGACGGCATTTCCATCGCGCAAGTCGCCGAAGGCGCCTTGGGAGAGGTCACGAACGCGCTGCAGCGTATGAGGGAACTGGCCGTACAATCCGCCAACGATACCAATACCGCGACCGATCGTGCTTCCCTGCAGAAGGAAGTGGCTCAGTTGCAGCAGGAGATTACCCGTATCGCCACTCAAACCCAATTCAACGGAAAAAATCTGCTGGATGGCTCGTTCACGAGTGCGAAATTTCAGGTTGGTGCGTATGCCGATCAGACGATCAGTTTCTCGATCGGGAACAGCAAGGCGACCAATATCGGATCGAACAGTCTCACCAATACGACGGGTACTGCGGTAGAGGCGGCGGCGGCAAGTGCTGATAAGACTGCTTTGACCGCTCTCAACCGTGTTGCGGCACAAAATCTAACGGTTACCGGGAATATCGGGTCCGCGACCTTGGCCGTAGCAAACAATGATTCAGCCAATGCGATCGCGACGGCTGTGAATAACGCCACGGCATCCACGGGCGTAACGGCAACGGCGCTGACTAAAGCAACTCTTTCCGGTCTAGCCGCTGCCGGTACGTTGACGTTTAATTTGTATGGTTCGAACAGCAGCGCCGTTGCGATCTCGGCAAACGTCTCCAGTACTGGCGATCTCACTTCGCTGGCGGAAGCCATTAATGGTGCGGCGGCAAGTACCGGTATCACCGCAGAACTGGATGCTTCGAGAAGTTCGATCACGCTGAGCCAAGCCGAAGGTTACGATATTGTCATCGAAGACTTTTTAAATAGCGCCGGCGCGGGCGGTACTATCAATTTCCAAGGCTTGAACGCTGACACCGGGGCAACGGAAGGTGCCGCCGCTACCTTGGGCGCAGCGGTGGGAACAGACTCTAGTAAAGTGGTCGGAACCCTCATGTTTAGCTCCGCAAGCTCGTACACCGTCACCACGGATACGACGGGTACCTTGTTCAGTGCAGCGACGAATGCAAGCACTCTAAGTGCAGTGGGAAGCATTAACGTCGGTACTCAGTCGGGGGCAAACTCGGCTATTAAGTCTGTCGATGGTGCACTCGCTTTCGTTGACGACCTCCGCGCCACCCTGGGCGCTGTCCAAAACCGCTTCAGCTCAGCGGTAGCCAATATGCAGGCCACTTCGCAAAACATCAGCGCCGCAAGAAGCCGTGTGTTCGATGCCGATTTCGCGGCTGAAACGTCCGAGCTGAGCCGGAATCAGATCCTGCAGCAGGCCGGTACGGCAATGTTGGCACAGGCGAATGCCTCAACCCAAAACGTGCTCTCGCTGCTTCGGGGTTAATTTCCGAGCTGGCTAAACCGGAAAGCGGGAACACTGAGGCGTTCCCGCTTTCTTCTTCGAGCAATAGGAGATCGATATGGAAGCCCCGATAGCTTTAGGCAATGTAACGGCTCTGAAGCCGAACATGGTGCGCCGCCAGACGGCAGACGAGGTGGGCTCTGAAACCCTCGCCGCAGCGGGAAGCACCGGGGCGGTAGAGCAGGTTTCTACGGTTAGGGCGGTTCCCCCGGCTTTGGCCGCCGAGGCGTTTGCTTCCTCGGGAAGAGAAGGAGAGAAGCGGCAGGACGAAGTCGCCCATGCCGTGCGCAATTTCAACGAATTTTTTCAAATGGTGCGGAGAACGGTCCAGTTTTCCATTGACGAAGATTCGGGCCGAACGATAGTGCAAGTCAGGGATGCCGAAACCGATGAACTTATTCGCCAAATCCCCTCGGAAGAGATTTTGCGACTCGCAAAACATTTAGACGAATTCAAAGATGGATTTAAAGGCATGTTGTTGAAAGAAAAAGTGTGAGTTTGGAGGGTTTGTCGGTTCGGCTGACGAGTCCGCGCGGCCGAATCGGTCCAAGCGTAAGGCGCGGATATATCCTTATCGGGACAGAGCGGCAACAGGCAAGGCGGAGGGTTTGATGGCAGGTATTACATCGACGGGGCTCGGATCCGGCCTCAATATATCCAGCATGGTCAGCCAATTGGTGCAGGCGGAGCGTGCTCCGTTCGCTGCCCGTTTGGATCGGCAAGAAGCCGAGATCCAATCCAAGATTTCCTCGTTTGGAAATTTCAAGAGCGCTTTATCGGCTTTTCGGGATAGCCTCTCGGCGTTGAAAAACCTGAGTAGTTTTCAAAAGATCGGCGCAACTTCCAGCGACAGCAGTATTGTCAGTGCTTCGGCGGAAAGCAATGCCGATCTGGGTAATTACAAGATCGAGGTCAAGCAACTCGCGCAGAGCCACGCACTGGCAACCGGTTACTTCGCATCGGCCAACGCAGTGGTTGGAACCGGGACTTTGACGCTGAAATTCGGCACTACGGACTATACGCCGCCGGTGGATGCCACCCCGGGTAGTTATAACGGATTTACCCAAAATCGCGACAAAGGCACGCTGACCCTTGAGATCGACTCGAGCAACAATACCCTCAGCGGCATCCGAGATGCTATCAACAACGCCAAGGCCGGAGTGACTGCGGTTATAGTCAACGATAGCGGCGGTTCTCGCCTTGTACTGAATTCGAGTGAAACCGGCGCCGAGAACAGCTTGCAGATCAGCGTAGCCGATGATGATGGAAATTCGGTCGACGCCTCAGGCCTGTCCGTCCTGTCTTTTAATGCCGCCGCTGCTAACCTCCAGCAGACCCAGATGGCGTTGGACTCGAAAATCGCTATCAATGGACTTGAGGTTACCAATGCGAGCAACACGATCAAAGATGCTCTTAAAGGGGTGACGTTAAATCTTCAATCCGCTCAATCCGAGAAGATCGTCAATGTGTCGGTCAGCCAGAGCAATGACGACATCAAAAAGCTTATAGAAGGTTTCGTAAAAAGTTTTAACGAATTGGCAAAGACGGACCGAAGCTTAACCGGCTATGACGCAGCCCAGAAAGCAGGCGGAATTTTACAGGGCGATCCCACGGTACGCGGCGGTATGGGGCAGCTTCGCTCGGAACTGGGACGATTTATCCAAGGTCTCGAAGGTTCGGCGAAAACCTTGGCCCATATAGGAATCCGAACGCAAAGAGACGGCACCCTCAATTTGGACAGTTCCAAGCTAAACGAGGCGCTAAATGCGGATCGGAGCAGCGTAGCCGCTTTGTTTGCGGCCATCGGGCGTCCCACGGATTCCGGGGTGATATATTCCAGCAATACCGTCGATACCAAGCCGGGAACTTATGCGGTCAATATTACCCAAGCAGCTACCCAGGGCTTTCTGAACGGCGGTGCCGTCAATTCATTGGTGGTGGACGGCGACAACGACACCTTCAAGATCAAAGTCGATGGGGTCTTGTCGGCAGATATCACCTTGACGCAAGCGACCTATAGCAATCATGCGGCTCTGGCGGCAGAGATTCAATCCCGCATCAATGGCGACAGTGCCCTCAAAGCAAAAGGTATTTCAGTCGGCGTGAGTTATGACGATGTCAACAATCGATTTGTCATTCAATCCAAAAATTATGGCTCGGAGTCTCAAGTTGAAATCACGCAGGTCGATATTAATAGTGAAGCGACCTTGGGATTAAAGCTCGCCTCTAGTTCGACGGAGGGCACCGGGGGCATGGATGTCGCCGGAAGCATCGGAGGTTTGGAGGCAACGGGCAAAGGGCAAGAATTGACCGCAACGGCGGGCGATGCCCAGGGGCTTAAGCTTCTGATCTCGGATACCAAGACCGGCGACCGGGGCGAGGTTGGTTTTTCCCGTGGGCTGATAGAACGACTGGACAAGGTGCTTGCCGGATTGTTGGACAGTAAAGGAGCCATAAAGGCGCGTACTGACGGTCTGGAAAAGAATCTCGAGAAAATTCAAGAAAGCCGAGAGCGTTTAGAGAGTCGAATGAGTGATTTCGAAAAGCGTCTTCTGGATCGATTCAATAAGATGGATGCTCTTTTGGGGCAGTTTCAGAGTATCAGCAGTTATTTGAGTCAGCAGTTGGCCGCTTTGCCATTGGCTAACCAAAACAAGAAATAAGAAGAGGTTATACGCCATGAGACCCGCTCAGTTTGCATTGAATCAGTATCGGCAAACTACCGTGCAGGCGAGTGCCGAGTACGCCGATCCGCATACTCTGATAATGATGCTTTTTAATGGGCTGAACGAAAAAATTTCCGTTGCCAAGGGCGCGATACAAAGGGGGGAGCTCGCCGAGAAGGGCCAAGCCATCGGCCGTGCAATTGAAATCGTCGGCTACCTCCAAGCCTGTCTGGACTTGGATAACGGCGGCGAAATCGCGGTAAATCTGGATCGACTTTATACCTATGTTACCGAGCAGCTGTTTTACGCCAGCGCGCAAAACGATCAGAGTGCCCTGGACGAAGTCGGCGGTTTGATAAAGGAGATCAAGAGTGCTTGGGAGGCGATACGAGAGCCGGTTCCGTCTCAGACTGTTGAAAACAGGTTAGCTTCAGCAAGCTTTTAATCGTCCGAGACCGGGTATGCCGCGATGTCAGATCTGACGCCCGAAACCGAGAAGCTTCTTGCAATGTGCCGTTCGATCCTAACGGCGGCCGAAGGTATGGAGTGGGAGAGGGTTGCTCGGCTGGAGAGGGAACGGATGCCCCTGATTGAGAAACTGTTTTCGCCGGCCTATCTTGAGAAAAGCGATAACGAGTCTTTGGTTCGTTTAGTCGAGGAAGTGCAGACCATCGACGGGAAGGTTATGTCTTTGATTGAGGCGGAAAGAAACCAAGCTGCTCAAGAACTACGCATGCTCAGAAACTCCCGGCAACGCGAGCAAGCTTATCGATCGGCTGAAAATGAGTGAGTTCAAAGAGTCCGGACACGCACTCGCATTCCGGGACCAGGGTCGGTGTCCGCACCATCAAGCCCGGTTCAATATCCATTCCAATACCATCTTGCTGCCGAAATAGGCCAGCATTAGCGACACAAAGCCTCCTAGCGTCCAGCGGATAGCTATGGTTCCCCGCCAGCCGTAGCGAGCTCGTCCGATCAGTAGTACGCCGAACAAGACCCAGGCAAGGATGGACAGCACGGTCTTATGGGCCAAATGCTGAGCGAACATGTCTTCCAGAAAAATAAAGCCTGTGAGCAGTGACACGCTAAGAAACACGAACCCGGCCGCAATCAGCTGAAACAACAGGGATTCCATGGTTTGCAGAGGCGGGAGCGAGCGTAGCAAGAGGTCGGAATGGTGGCTGCGCAGCCGCCAGTCCTGAAACGCCAGCAGCGCTGCCTGAAAGGCGGCAATATTGAGAAAACTGTAAGCGAGCATGGAGACCACGATGTGAATGGTCAAAGGCCAGGAAAGGTCTTTCACCGTGTGAACGCTCTCCGGGATGCTGAGTTTTAGCAGAAGGACCAGCGCGGCCATCGGAAAAATCACCATCCCGAGTTTATCCACCGGTTTCGCGAGAGCCGTCAGGAGCAAGATGGCTACGATCACCCAAGCCACTAACGACATCGCGCTCAGAAAGCTGAGGTTGAGTCCTTCGTTAGTCTGAAAGCCGCTGGTGAGCGCAAGCCCGTGCAAAACGGCGGCGAACCAACCGAGTGTCAAGGGTTTCAACCGCCGAAGCGTGGGTGTCTCCATGGCCGCATAGTCGTTCTCGCGCAGCGAGCGAATCAGGGTAAGAGCGGCAGCGACATAAGTGGCGATCGCTATGGCGCCAAACAGCGTAGAATTCATTTAAATCATGTCCTCCTGAGCTCTCTAGTCTGGCATAATGGCCGATCAAGATGAAGTAATCTGGGTATTTCCATAGCCCGTAGGATTAAGAGCCATGTTTGACAACCTTACTGAACGCTTAACCCAATCGCTCAAAAAAATTCGCGGTCAGGGCCGATTGACCGAGAGCAATATTCAGGACACCTTGCGAGAGGTGCGTATGGCCCTCTTGGAAGCCGATGTGGCTCTACCGGTCGTCAAGGATTTCATCGAGCACGTCAAGACACGGGCCTTGGGGCAGGAGGTTCAATCCAGCCTTACGCCGGGCCAGGCGCTAGTGAAGATCGTCAATGAAGAATTGGTCGCTATTATGGGCAGTGCCCACGAGCGGCTCAGTCTGGCGACGCAGCCGCCGGCGGTGATTCTGATGGCGGGTCTCCAAGGCGCCGGTAAGACTACTACGGTTGCCAAGCTGGCCCGCTGGCTTAAGGATAACGAGCGCAAGTCCGTGGTGGTCGCGAGCGCCGATATCTATCGTCCGGCCGCTATCGATCAACTGCAAACTCTTGCTGCTGAGGTGGGCGCCGATTTTTTCCCGAGCGATCCGACGCAGAATCCGGTGGATATCTCCCGCAATGCCGTCGAATATGGCCGGAAGAAATACAAGGACGTCGTAATTATCGACACGGCCGGCCGTCTTCATATCGACGACGAGATGATGGAGGAAATCAGACAGATTCACTCCGCCATCAACCCGATCGAAACGCTATTCGTAGTTGACTCGATGACCGGCCAGGACGCCGCCAATACCGCGAAAGCATTCGGCGACGCACTTACCCTGACCGGTGTCGTTCTGACCAAAACCGACGGCGATGCCAGAGGTGGCGCGGCGTTGTCGGTTCGCCACATCACGGGCAAGCCCATCAAATTCTTGGGTGTGGGTGAAAAGACAGCTGCCTTGGAACGTTTTCACCCCGATCGAATCGCGTCCCGAATCTTGGGCATGGGCGATGTCCTGAGTCTGATCGAGGAAGCCGAGCGCAAGATCGATAAGACGAAAGCCGAAAAACTGGTCAAGAAGATTCAGAAGGGCAAGTCTTTCGACTTGAACGACTATCGCGATCAACTGCTGCAGTTGAAGAATCTGGGCGGCGTCGCCGCAATGTTCGACAAGCTTCCCGGCATGGCAAACGTGCCGCAGCACGTGAAGGAAAAAGTGAACGACAAGGAAATGATTCAGCAGATCGCCATCATCAACTCGATGACCAAGCAAGAGCGGGCATTTCCGGATGTGATCAACAACTCGCGAAAACAGCGCATCGCAAAAGGCGCGGGCACGGATATGCAGAACATCAACCGTCTGCTGAAGCAGTATGATCAGATGCAGAAGATGATGAAGAAATTCAAGAAGGGCAATCTGATGAACATGCTGCGCGGGATGAAGGGCAATCTAGGACGGGGGATGCCGTTTTAGGGCGATTCGTGGTTTGGCATCACGCCCGCCTCGCGCGGGCGTGATTTCGATTTGTGGCAGCAAGTTATCCGGTTCGACGGCTCAACTCTCTGAGCTTCATCAAAGCATAAACCGATTCAAGATGGGGAATCGGCACGCCTGCGTTCCATCCCGCCCTCACGGCATTACCTAGAATGGCCTCCGTCTCCATCGGCCGACCGGCCTCGAAATCCAGCAGCATACTGGTCTTGTATGGGGGCATCTTGTAGGTGCTTTCGATGTTTTTATCGACGGTATCTTCGGGCAACGGATGTCCCGTGGCTTTGGCGATCAGGCAAACCTCTTCCATGATGGCCCGAATGAAAGACTCTTGAGTCGAGAGTATGTCATTCGTGCTGAGCCCCGCGGAGAGGACCGACAGCGGGTTGAAGGGCGCGTTCCAAACGCATTTTTGCCAGCGGGCGGCAACGATATCCTCGGAGGCGACGCATGTAATGCCGGATCGCTCGAATACTCTACAAAGCGCCAGAGCTTTTTCCGAAAGCCCCTGCGGATAATTGCCCAAGGCTAGCCGGCCGTAAGCCTGGTGCCAGATTTTGCCGGGTGCGGTGCGGGTGACGCATATGAATGCGAGGCCGCTGATCAGTTCGTTATCGGGAAAGGCTTTCGCGATTTCGTCTTCGATGTCGATGCCGTTGGAAACGAGAACGATGGACGTGTCGGGTCCCACGGCGTCTTTCAGAAGGCAGATGCGATCGGCGTTTTCGACCACTTTGATGCACAAAAGAACGTAGTCGGGCTTTTCGGTCAATTCGGCCGCGTTGCGTACGACGGTGTGGGGCCGGAAGTGATAAGCGCCCAGTTTGGTGTCGCTCGTAATGTCTATGCCATGAGCTTTGACGTGTTCGTAGTCGGAACGGGCGATCATCGAAACTTTAGCGCCCTGCTTGGCGAGCAGTGAACCGTAAAAGCTGCCGACCGCTCCTGAACCTATGACGAGTACCTTCATGTCGATTCTTCCAGATAGTTCTTGAGAAAAGGAATCGTGAGCTTGCGCTTAGCGGCTAGGGTCGCGTGGTCCAATTCGTCCAGCAAGCGCTTCAAGGAGGAAAGATCTCGGTGATAATGAGAAAGCAAGAAGCGTCCGACTTGTGGCGACAGATCTAAGCCCAGCGAGCGGGCATGGGCGCCGAGGACGATTAGTTTATCCTCGTCGTTCAATGGTTGCAGGCGCAAGGTTAATCCCCAGCCTAAGCGGGTTTTGAGGTCGGGCAAACGGATCGCAAGTTCGGCGGACGGCACGCCGGCAGCGGCAATGAGGCGATTGCCGTGGTCTCGCAAACAATTGAACAAATTGAATAAAGCTCGTTCCCAGGCATCGTCTCCGGCGACGGAATCGACATCGTCCAGGCAAACCAGATCCTGATGCTCCAGGCCATCGAGCACGCCGGGACCGTACTCGCGGAGGCCGGATAGCGGCAGATAAGAGACCGACAAGCCGCTTTGACACGCTTCCCGACAGCAGGCATTGAGCAAGTGGCTCTTGCCGGTGCCCGGTTCACCCCACAAAAAAATCAGCGTTTCGCCCCGACCGCTGGCGGCATGTTTTAGATGAGCGACGATTTCGGCGTTGGCTCCCGAGTGGTATTGCAGAAAACCCAGTTCGGGATTGAAAGCGAAGCGCAGGGGGAGTTGCTCCGCCATGAGTTCAAAAATGTTTAACCGTCGCGGCGTATTGCAGCATATCCGAAAGCAATCCGTCGAAAGCGTCAGTCAAGACCACTAGGAGTTACTTCACTTGGGCGCCTTTCAGCGCCAGCGCCACACGCGCCAAACGGGCTCCGAACGCCCGACACAGTTTCCGCTCTTCGTCGCTGACCGCGTTGTCACTCCCGGTGTGCCGGCTGGGTCCGTAGGGCGTTCCGCCGCTGGTGGTTTCGAGAAGCGCGCTTTCACTGCTGGGGATCCCGACCAGAACCATGCCATGGTGGAGCAGGGGCAATAACATGGTGATCAGCGTCGCTTCTTGGCCGGCGTGCATGGACGAAGTGGCCGTGAAGACGCCAGCCGGTTTACCGGATAATGCGCCCGAAAACCACAAGGAACTGGTGCTGTCGATGAAATATTTGAGGGGCGCCGCCATATTGCCGAAGTGCGTAGGGCTTCCCAAGGCCAGCGCATCGCAGTTTTTCAGATCGTCGATCGTTGCGTAAGGCGGACCAGCTTCAGGAATAGTCTCCTCGGTGGCCTGGCAGACCGGCGATACTTCAGGGACGGTACGAATCTTGGCGACGGCGCCGGGAACTTCCTCGACGCCTCTCGCGATCAGATTGGCCATTTCGGCCGTGGAACCCCAACGGCTATAGTAGACGATTAGAACTTCAACCATGAAAAGGACGAAACACGTGAGTAAAGAGGTGCGAGCCAAAGTGACTCGCCAAAGTACTTGAGACCTTGCCGGTCTTAAAGAATCTTTAAAACGTTCTCCGGCGGACGTCCGACGGCCGCCTTCTCGTTTGCCAGCACGATAGGCCGCTCGATGAGGATCGGGTTTTTCACCATGGCGCCTATTAATGCTTTGCGATCCAGATCACGATTATCCAGCCCGGCGTCCTTATATGCCGCTTCGCCTTTGCGCATCAAGTCGCGGGGCTCCATGCCCAGTTTGGCCAGAATGGTCTCCAGCTCGGATGCGCTAGGAGGTGTTTTCAGATATTCGATTACCGTGGGCTCGATGCCTTTACTCTTGAGAAGCTCAAGCGTAGCGCGGGATTTACTGCAGCGGGGGTTATGGTAAATCGTAACAGTCATGGCTATAGCTCTCGAAGTCGATCGTGACGCGTCGAAAGGTTGCGGTTCATCAAATGACCGGCGGATTGCTCGTGCTCGGTTTTGCCGGTCCTAATTGGAAAGCTTGATCGTTTAACCGAGACCGCCGCGCGTTTTTTGTTCCCGTTCCTGCTCTTTACCGATGATTTTAACCAGTTCGGTAAGTTCGCCGGCGAGTATCTCGAGGAGATCGTCGCTGGTCAGAATGCCGGCCAGCAAGCCCTGCTGATTGACGACGGGGATGCGGCGAACACCCTTTACACGCATTCTCTGCAAGGTTTCCCAAAGTCCGTCTTCTTCGCGGGCCGTTATCAGTTCGTAGCTCATGATATCCCCGACGGCGACTGCATTCGGGTCCAGTTCCGCGGCAAGAATTTCCACGACGAGATCGCGATCGGTCACGATGCCGACGGGTTTCGCTCCTTCCGATGAGTCCTCTACGACTACGGCGCTGCCGACGTGAAACTCGCGCATCAGTTTGGCCGCTTCGATGATCGAGTTTTCTTTTCTTAGGATGACCGTATCGCGGTTACAGAATTGTCCAACAGACATGATGATCCTTTGCGCTGTAGATTGATGGAGGATTTGTATTTTAACCGTTTGAGTGGCCGGTTGCAGGAAAAACCGCCGGTATCGCTAACCGGGCAGGAAGATGTAAAGCAGCACGCCGCCCAAAATCAGCCGATAGATCACGAAGGGTAACATGCCGATACGATCGAGGAGTCTCAGGAACCAGTCAATGGTAATGTAGGCAACGATACCGGAGAGCAGCGCTCCGAGGGACATGTTCCACCAGGATACCGTCTGGTCGGATTCGAATAACTCGTATGCCTTGAGTAATCCCGCCAATGCCGTTACCGGGATCGACAGCAGAAACGAAAATCGGGCGGCAGCTTTGCGATCCAGGCCGCGGAACAAACCGCCGGTTATCGTGATACCCGATCGGGATGTGCCGGGAATCAGCGCCACGGCTTGAAAGAGACCGACTATCAAAGCATCTTGCCAGTTCATGTCGGCATCGGTACGTCGTTCGGCGCTCACTTTTTGCGCCAGCCAAAGTACCAAGGCGAACACTATCGTGCTAGCGGCGATGACCAGCGGATTGCGGAGCTGGGTCTCGACATAACCGTTGGCCGCCAGCCCCGCGACGCCCGCCGGAATCGTCCCCAGAATTACGTACCAAGCAAGTTTCGCATCCGTGCTCATGCCCTTTCCGGAGATCGAACGAAACCAGGCTCCGGCCATATCGCGCAGAGCGCCCGCGTAATAGACCACGACCGCGGTCAGCGTTCCGATGTGGACGGCGACGTCAAAGGCCAAGCCTTGATCATGCCAGCCGAAAACCACCGGCATCAGGATAAGGTGAGCGGCGCTCGAAATGGGCAGAAATTCGGTCAGCCCTTGCAAGAGAGCCAGGTAATACACGTGATGGCAGTCCATGAGGATCCTTTAATCGTCTGAAAAACCGGTGTCGATCAGTTCCCGCAGAACGGCGGTCGCGTAAGCCCCGGCGGGCAGCGCGAATCGCAAATGCATGCTGCTCGGGCCGGACCGTTCCCACTGAAATCCGTCCGGGCAAAGTCGCAGCGGCCGGCGGGCCATCTCGACGCCGAAATCTTCGAGACCGCGGCAGAGAACCGGCTCTTCCTCGGCTGCGGCCGTCTCTATGGCCAGTGCCTCATCGGTAACGGCCGGTGTACCTTTGCCCCAGAGCGCGCCGCTTGGATGAATTTCCTTGGCCTCAAGCCGTTGCGTGATTTCCGGAGTAATAGCGTCGGGCTTAAAAAAACTGCGCGAGTCGGGAAACATGAAGGCATCGCCGGTAACCGCGCGATCCCAGACGTCTCGGCTTATCCGCTTGGCGAGGATGCCGTTGAACAAATGAGAACGCGCGGCAGACAAATAAAGCCCGCGACGGTGAGCGTCCACCCGCCCGAGCGTACCCGCGAAAAGAGCCGATGCCTTCGCAAGGTTCTGTCCCTCGCGGCCGAACCGTTGCGTTCCAAAATAATTGGGAACCCCACATTCGCCGATCTGTTTCAGGCGTCGTTCCAATAGCGGGATGTCGCATTTCAATTCGCGAACGGCGATTTCGAAACGATTGCCGGCTGCCGCGCCTTTTTTTAGCTTGCGGCTGTTGCGCCGGACTTCGAGTATGCGGAGGGAGGGGGATTCAAGTTGCCTCCAGTCCGGTTCGGCCTTGCCCGGCAGCCATACGCTGAACCATTGAATGGTCTTGCCGTGGCGGTCCTTAAGGCCCGCGTAGCCTATGTCCCGTGTCGGGATTCCGGCAAAGCGGGCCAGTTGGCGGGCGACGTAGTCGGTATTTTCGCCGCGTTTTTCGATGCGCAGAAAAAAGTGTTCGCCCTGGTCGGAAGGCTCGAAACCCAGCAGTTCCTCGACGACGAAATCTTCCGGCGACGTCTTGATAATGCCGGTTCCGGCAGGCCCACCAAAGGCGTAGGGCAGGGCGGCGGTCGAATCGCCCATGGCTTAATTTTTCTGAAGGAGCGTTACCGCATAGGCGGAGATGCCTTCGCCCCGGCCTTCGAAGCCCATGCCTTCGGTCGTGGTGGCTTTGACGTTGACCGCGTCGTGCGCAATGTCGAGGTCATCCGCGATGGTTGTGCGCATTTTTTCGATATAGGGCGCGAGCCGCGGCTTTTGTGCGACGATGGTCAGATCGACGTTGACCACGGTGTAGCCGCGTTCGGTGATCTTGGCGTGAACCTCGCGGAGCAAAACCCGGCTGTCTATGCCCTTGAAACTGGGGTCGGAATCCGGGAAATGCCGACCGATATCGCCCAGTGCCGCCGCACCCAATAAGGCATCGCACAAGGCGTGTAACGCAACGTCTCCATCCGAGTGCGCCGCGAGGCTCTTTTCATAATCGATGGCTACGCCCCCCAGGACCAGTTGGCCGCCATCTTTGAACCGATGTGCATCGTAACCTTGACCTATTCGTAGCATTGTCGCTCCAGGTAAAAAGCCGCCAGAGGAAGATCCTCCGGCCGCGTAATCTTGATATTGTCCGGGCGTCCTTCCACGATCTTCGGGCGCAATCCTCGAAGTTCGAGAGCGCTGGCTTCGTCCGTCACGATCAGTTTCCGTTCGGCAGCATCGATCAGCGCATGCTTGAGCATACGAAAGCGGAACATCTGTGGCGTCAGCGCGCGCCAGATCCGGCTGCGGTCGATGGTTTCGACGATTTCGCCCGCCTCTGCGCCTTTCAGGGTATCCGTGACCGGCAGTGCCAGTATGCCGCCGACTTCATCGTTCCTAAGCCGATCGATCAGTTTTTGAACATCGCTGATCGTGATACACAGCCGAGCTGCATCGTGCACCAACACCCAGTCGTCCGGTTCGGCCACGTTCTCGAGACTCGTTAAGGCGGAAAGCACGGAGTCGGCACGCTCCTTACCTCCGGGGGCGACCCGGATCTTGGGATGGGTAGCACAAGGTAGATCGGACCAATAACCATCCTCGCTCCCGAGAGCCACGACGACGCCGGCCAAGACATCGATCGCCAGCAACCGCTCCAGGGTATGCTGCAATACCGGCTTCCCCAGGACTTGAAGGTATTGCTTCGGTACGTCGACCCCCATGCGTTTACCCACGCCGGCTGCAGGGACAATGGCCCAGAATCGATTATTTCGGCAGGTGTCGGTCATGGACAACAGATGCTAACGAGGCCTTTCGGTCTTTTGTGGCGTAGTTTTCCGCTCCGAAGGCTTTGGTTGCGGCGATCGGTCGTGTGTCTTGTTCTTAGGCATTTCGATCACTTGGACGAAAGTCTCTCCCTGCTTGATCATCCCCAGTTCTTGGCGAGCCCGTTCTTCGATGGCGTCCGTTCCTTCCTTCAAATCTCTGACATCGGCTTCCAGCGCCGCGTTACGTTCGCGCCGCTTTTCGCCCTCCTCCGTGAGCTTTTCGATACGGTCCTGCAACTCCTGCAATTCGGCGATTCCGCCATCGCCCAGCCACAGTCGGTACTGGAGCAGGGCGATCAACACCAGCAAGAAGACAATCAGCTTTTTCACACTGTCGTCGGACGGCGTCCCGCCTTTCAGAGCGCTTGACGGAAGGCGCTGCGGCCGGTGTACCGGGCTTTATCGCCCAATTGCTCTTCGATCTTGAGAAGCCGATTGTATTTGGCGACTCTATCGGATCGGCTGAGAGAGCCGGTTTTGATTTGTCCCGCGCAGGTGGCCACGGCGAGATCCGCGATAGTGGTGTCCTCTGTTTCGCCGGAACGGTGCGAGACGACAGCCGTATATCCGGCCTGGTGGGCCATGGCTATGGCTTCCAGGGTTTCCGTCAAGGTACCGATTTGATTGACCTTGATCAGGATGGAGTTGGCGATCTTGGCCTCGATGCCCTGTTTCAGGATAGCGGGATTCGTGACGAAAAGATCGTCGCCTACCAGCTGAATGCGGCTCCCCAGCCGATCGGTCAATAGTCTCCACCCGTCCCAGTCGTCTTCGGCCATGCCGTCTTCGATGGTGATGATGGGATATTTGTCGACCCAGGCAGCAAGATAGTTCGCGAACTCGTCCGAAGTGAACCGTTTATTCTCGGATTCCAGCGTATAGACGCCGTCCCGGTAAAACTCGGAGCTGGCGACGTCCAGGCCGAGATAGATGTCTTTTCCCGCTTTATATCCTGCCCGTTCTATCGCTTCCAGGATGACGCCGATGGCGGATTCGTTGGACGGCAGATTCGGCGCGAAGCCGCCTTCATCGCCCACGCCGGTGCTCAGGCCCTGTTCGGCCAGTACCTTTTTCAGAGCGTGGAAGACTTCGGCGCCGTAGCGGAGAGCTTCCCGGAAGCTGGGCGCGCCGACGGGAAGAATCATGAACTCCTGCATGTCCACGCTGTTGTCGGCATGCGCGCCGCCGTTGATGATGTTCATCATGGGGACCGGCAACAGGAACTCGCCGCTGCGGTTGAGGTACGCGTAGAGCGGCTTGCCGGCATCGGTCGCCGCGGCATGGGCGGTCGCCAGGGAGACGCCGAGAATGGCATTGGCGCCCAAGCGGCCTTTGTTGTCGGTGCCGTCCAGTTCGATCATCTTGCGGTCGATGGCCGCCTGGTCATCGGCGTCCATGCCCAAGACGGCGGACCGGATCGCTGTTTTGACGTTCTCGACCGCTTTCAATACGCCTTTGCCCAGATAGCGGGTTTTATCGCCGTCCCGAAGCTCGATGGCCTCTCGGGTTCCGGTGGAAGCGCCGGACGGCACCATGGCGGAGCCGGTTGCTCCGGAGTCGAGTATGACCTCTGCGGCGACTGTGGGATTGCCTCTGGAGTCGAGCACCTCGTGTGCCCGCACTTCGGTGATTTTGCTCATCGGTTCCGTTCCTCTGGTATCGGAGTGTCGTTGTAATAATTCCGTCTAGACCATTCCGCGTTGTTTGACGATGCGGTCTATTTCGACAAGCACCTCCAAGAGCTCCTTTATGCGAGCCAAGGGCCATGAATTGGGGCCGTCGCTCTTCGCTTTGTCCGGTTCGGGGTGGGTTTCCATGAACAGGCCGGAGATGCCCACCGCCAGGGCGGCCTTGGCCAAGGTCGGTATGAATTCCCGTTGCCCTCCGGAAGCCGTGCCTTGACCGCCGGGCAGCTGCACCGAGTGGGTGGCGTCGAACACCACGGGACAGCCGGTCTCGCGCATGATGACGAGAGAGCGCATGTCGGAGACCAGGTTGTTGTAACCGAACGAGACGCCGCGCTCGCAGACGAGGACCTGTTCGTTGCCGACGGCTCTTGCCTTGTTGGCTACGTTTTTCATGTCCCACGGGGCCATGAATTGGCCTTTCTTGATATTGACCGGCTTGCCTTGCGCACAGACGTCCTGAATGAAGTTGGTTTGCCGGCAGAGAAACGCCGGTGTCTGCAACACATCGACGACGGCGGCGACTTCGCCTAAAGGGGTATCCTCGTGGACGTCGGTCAGCACCGGTACGCCGATGGTATCCCGTACCTTTTCGAGAATGCGCAGTCCTTCCTCGAGGCCGGGGCCGCGGAAACTTTCGTGCGACGAGCGGTTCGCCTTGTCGAAGGAGGATTTATAGATAAAGGGAATGCCGAGGCTGGATGTGATTTCCTTGAGTGTTCCCGCGGTCTCCAAGGCGAGTTGCTCGCCTTCGATGACGCAGGTGCCGCCAATCAGGAAAAACGGCCGGTCCAAGCCGACTTCGAATCCGCACAGTTGCATCAGTTCGCCTTCTTGTTTTGATGATATTCGGCGGCGGCGCGCACGAAGCCCGTGAAAAGAGGGTGGCCGCCACGCGGGGTGGACGTGAATTCCGGATGAAATTGGCAGGCGAGGAACCACGGATGATCGGGGATCTCGATCATTTCCACCAAGCGGCCGTCCAGGGATTTGCCGCACACCCTGAGTCCTGCGTCCTCAAGGGATTTGAGATAGCGGTTGTTGAACTCGTAGCGGTGGCGGTGGCGCTCGTTGATGACGTCCTTGCCGTAGACTCTATGGCCCAGGCTGCCGCTGACCAGCCGGCATTTCTGGCCGCCCAGACGCATGGTGCCGCCCAGATCGGACTTTTCGTCCCGATGCTCGATCGTGCCGGAGTCGTCCTGCCACTCCGTAATCAGGGCGATGACCGGATGCGGTGTTTTCGGCAAGAACTCCGTGCTGTGGGCGCCTTCCAGTCCCGCCGCATCGCGCGCGAATTCGATGACCGCCACCTGCATCCCTAAGCAAATGCCGAGATAGGGGACTTTCTTCTCGCGAGCGTACTTGACCGTGGCGATCTTGCCTTCGACACCCCGTTCGCCGAAGCCGCCGGGCACCAGAATGGCGTCTACGCCTTCCAGCGAGCCGGTGCCTTTGTCCTCGATTTCTTCCGATTCGATGAATCGGATTTTGACCTTGGTCCTGGTCTGAATGCCGGCATGAATGAGCGCTTCGGTCAGCGATTTGTAGGCGTCGGAATGATTGACGTACTTGCCTACCATGGCGATCGTCACTTCATGGCCGGGATGCTCCAGGGCATCGATCACTCTCTGCCATTCGGAGAGGTCGGCCGCGCCGGCATCGAGTTTGAGTTTTTTCACGACGATATCGTCCAGCCCCTGTTCGTGCAGCAGCAGCGGAATTCGATAAATGGTGTCGGCATCGACGGCGGAGATGACGGCATCTTCCCCGACGTTGGTGAAGAGTGCGATCTTTGTTCGCTCGGCCTTGGGGATGATCCGGTCCGAGCGGCAAATCAGAACGTCGGGCTGAATGCCGATGGTTCGGAGTTCCTTCACCGAGTGCTGGGTGGGCTTCGTCTTGAGCTCGCCGGCGCTCGCGATGTACGGAACGAGGGTGAGATGAATGAACAGGCATTTGTCATCGCCCAACTCGACTCGCATCTGGCGCGTGGCTTCCAAAAAGGGCAGCGATTCAATGTCGCCGACCGTCCCTCCGATTTCGATCAGGGCCACGTCGTAGCCTTCCGCGCTGAGCCGGATGACGCGCTTGATCTCGTCCGTGATATGGGGGATAACTTGCACGGTCGCTCCGAGGTATTCCCCTCGTCGCTCCTTGCGGATGACATTTTCGTAAATCTGCCCGGTGGTCCAACTGTTGACCTTGCCCATCGTGGTGCTCAGGAAGCGCTCGTAATGGCCAAGGTCCAGATCGGTTTCGGCGCCATCCTCGGTGACGAAAACCTCGCCGTGCTGAAACGGGCTCATGGTGCCCGGATCGACATTGATATACGGATCGAGTTTGGTCAGTGTAACTTTAAGACCGCGGGCCTGCAGGATTGCGGCAAGCGACGATGCGGCAATGCCTTTGCCCAGGGATGAGACGACTCCGCCGGTAATAAAAATATATTTGGTCATTCAACGATGGGTAAATTTAGGCTGCGTAACGATCGCCGAGGCAGCGGCCGTCGCGTCGGACTTCAAAAGGATTTGTCAGCATATTCTACTCAACCTGTGGATCGGAGTCACCGCCCAGGTTGTTTACAATCGAATATTGAATCGCACTAACATGGTGAAAATACAACGACTAATGCGGAGACGTTATTTGATGAATGGGGCGAGATTACTCACGATTGTTTTTGGGGTGGCGATAATGTCCATGGTCTCCGGGTGCACATGGGTAGAGCTCAAGCCGCAGGGCGAAAAGATTCGTATGCTCACGCCGCCCGAAGTGGGGCGCTGTAAATTTTTGGGGCGTATCACGTCGAATACGGCGGCGACCATCGGTATCTTTGCCCGCAGCAAAGATACCGTACAAGAGGAAGTTGAACGTCTCGCCCGCAATAACGCGGCGGACATGGGGGGAGACACCATCGTGCCGACCGGCCCCCTGATCGATGGTGAGCAGTCTTTCAATGTTTACCGCTGCATCAATCCTTAATTAGCCGAAGGCAGTGCGCCGGAAAAACTCTCCGGCGCGTGCCACCGGATCACGATATTAAAGTCGTTCGGTTGCCCGGCATAAGAATCGGACACCCACCATCCCGCCACTGCGGCTAGCTCGTCGCCGATGTAGATCAGCGGTGTTCTCTCCCGGATCCAAGGTGTAATGCCGGCTTCCTGAAACAGTTTTTTCAGATCGTGGGAGCCTTCGCGGCCGGGCAGGCGTAGCGATTCGCCGCCTTGCCGGTAGCGAACGGTGATTTTGCCGGCTCGCCATGCCGTTAACGAGATGCCGGCTCGTTTTTCAGTGGTGACGCTGAGGTCGCCGTTCCCGTCCGGCAGATGGAGTGTCGTAGCACCATCCCATGGAATGACTCTATTCGGATGGAAAGGCGAAGCGGCCGGCATCAGGAAGATCTCTCCCCGATAGCGCCGAATCTCGCCTTCGCTCCACCGGATTACGGGATTTCGGTCCGGTCTGGCGTTCAGCGTTTCGTTCAAAACCCTATCAATAACGCGAGTCGAAGGCATGCGGAAACCGCGGCTCCGCAGCCACTCGCGCAGAATCAGGCGGCGGTCCGCTTCCGAACACGGTCTCAGCCGATCCAGAAGAAGCGTGTTTCGCAGCGGATGAATAACGGACTTCAGCAAGTCCGCGGCAAGCGAGTTCAGCAGCGTTTGCGCTTCGGCACAATGTTGGGCCGTGCGGACCAGCGCGTCCTTGGTCGCCGGCCAGCGGTTTTCGAGCAAGGGGATGATCTCGTGGCGTATGAAATTGCGGTCGTAACTCAAGTCGCGGTTGCTGGGGTCTTCGATCCAGGTCAGCTCGTGTGCTTGAGCGTACTCGCGGAGCTGTTCGCGGGAAAAAGACAGTAACGGCCGCAGCAGAAATCCTGGGCCGAAGGCGGTGCGTTCCGGCATGGCGGCAAGGCCGGCGATACCCGCTCCGCGAAGCAGTTGGAGCAATAGCGTCTCCGCCTGGTCGTCCCTATGCTGTGCGGTCAACAAGACCTCGCCGTCGGACAGAAGCGCGCGCAGGGCATCGTAGCGCGCGTTTCGCGCGGCTTCCTCTGGACTCTCGCCGGGTTTCGCGGCGGCGTTGACCCGTAACAGACGGAACGGAATTCCAAGCATCCGGCAGCTCGCTTCGCAAAATTCGGCCCATTCTTCGGCGGCTGCTTGCAGGCCGTGATGGACATGTACGGCAGTAAAGCGGAGGTTCTGATCTTTGGCTTTCAGTTCCGCACAGAGATGAAGCAAAACGAGCGAGTCGAGTCCGCCGCTGTACGCGATCCAGTAGCGGGATGCCGGCGGCTGGCGAGATAGAATTCGATCGAGTGTTTCGGCAGAAAGGCTCATCTAAGCCGTGAAGTAAGGGGCGGTGATTATCCGCCCCGCATCAATGAAGCTAGGCTACGGCTTCCTCGAAAATACCGTAGCTCATCAACCGCTCGTAGCGCTGTTGCAATAAGGTCTCGATGGGCGTGCGACGCAGCTCTTCGAGATGCCGTTTCAGTGCCGCTTTCAAATTATCGCCGGTTTGCTTGCGGTCTCGATGGGCGCCGCCCAACGGTTCGGGAACAATCTCATCGATGAGTTCCAGTTCCTGCAGCCGATCCGACGTAATGCCCATGGCTTCGGCCGCGAGCTCGGCCTTGTCCGCGCTTTTCCAAAGAATGGAGGCGCAGCCTTCCGGCGAAATGACGGAATAGGTGCTGTACTGAAGCATCAACAGGCGGTCGCCCACACCGATAGCCAGCGCGCCTCCCGAACCGCCTTCGCCCACCACGGTACAAATGATCGGGGTGCGCAGTTTGGACATTTCGAAAAGGTTGCGGGCGATGGCCTCGCTCTGACCCCGTTCCTCTGCGCCGATGCCGGGATAGGCGCCGGGCGTGTCGATAAAGCAGAGGATGGGTAAGCGGAACCGCTCGGCGAGATGCATCAACCGGAGCGCCTTGCGGTAGCCTTCGGGCCGCGGCATGCCGAAATTGCGGTAGATCTTTTCCTTGGTATCGCGGCCTTTTTGATGGCCGATGATCAGAACCGGCTGTCCGTCGAGTTTGGCGAGTCCACCCACGATTGCCGGATCATCGGCGAATCCGCGATCCCCATGAAGCTCGTGGAAATCATCGAACATCAGGTCGAGGTAGTCCAGCGTATACGGACGCTGGGGATGGCGGGAAATCTGCGATATCTGCCACGCCGTCAACGAGGAGAATACCGATTCGGTCAGCTTGCGGCTTTTTTCTTCAAGCCTCGCAATTTCCTCGCTGATGTTGATTTCATTGTCGAATCCGACGCGCTTGAGTTCTTCGATTTTGGCTTCGAGTTCGGCAATGGGTTGTTCGAAATCTAGGAATTTCAGGTCCATTTGTCGTTTTTTTAGGGTACACGGAGAACGCCTAGTTTAACACCTCGGCAAGGAAATTCCGCAGACTCTCCCAAGAGCGGCGATCGGCGGTCTCGTCGTAAACCGTACCGAACGATCGATCGTTTGCCATGGGATTGGTGAAGGCGTGCAGGGTGTTACCATAAATATGGATTTGCCAGTCTGCCTCGGCTTCGGTCAGTTCTTTAGCCAGATTCGCCGCCTGATCGGGTGGTGCCATGGGGTCGTCGTGGCCGTGCAGCACGAGAACCTTGGCCTTGATTTTATTGCCTTGAGTATTGCCCGGCGGCAAAAATAAGCCGTGGAAACTGACAACGCCGCGCAGATCGGCGCCGGTGCGGGCAAGGTCCAGTACGCATAGGCCGCCGAAGCAAAAACCCATGGCCGCGATCCGTTTGGGATCGACCTGGGGGAGCTTGCGGACGGTTTCCAGAGCTGTGGTGATGCGGTCCTGCAACAGGCGGCGATCATTCATGAGCGGATTCATCAGCCGTGCGTTCTCCTCGGGGCCGCTTCCGATGATGCCTTTGCCATACATATCGAGTGCAAACGCCGCATAGCCCAGTTCGGCCAATTTACGAGCCTTGTTGCACACGAATTCGTCCCTGCCTCCCCAGGCATGAGAGATCAATACGGCCGGCAAAGGCTGAGGGCGCTTATTGTCATACGCGAAAAAGCCTTCGAGCTGAACGTCGTTATGGCTGTAGTCGATGGCTTGAGTTGTAACGGCCATTAAGAAGGTCTCCAAAAGTATCGAATGAATTAGGCAAATAGCTTAAAGGATCGTCGGTCTTAACGAGGTGCATCCCCGGTCGAGAAAGAATGCCGCCATTGCTGATCTTCCCGCTCGAAGATGCGGTCGGCTTCCTCGGGGCCCCAGGAGCCGGCGGGATAAGTGTGAATGAATTCCCTCTCTACCGACCATGTTCTTATGATGGGATCGACGACTCGCCAGGCCCACTCCACCTCATCCGAGCGCAAGAACTGAGAGTGATCGCCGCCGATGACGTCGAGCAGAAGGGACTCGTAGGCGTCCAATTGATAACCGGCCTGATAACAGGTGCTGGCATCGAGTTGAGTGGTTCGGGCGCGCATGCCGATGCCGGGTTCTCGAACCTGAACCTCGGCGCGAATGCATTGCTCGGGCTGTATGCCCATCAGCAGCCAGTTGGGGGGCAGCGCCTCGATCTGGGTTTCGCGAAACAATTGCTGCGGCGGGTGCTTAAAGCGTATGGCGATGAGAGAACTGTTCCTCGCCAAGCGTTTTCCCGTCCGCAAATAAAACGGTACATTGCGCCAGCGCCAGTTGTCGATATAAAGCTTCAGGGCGGCATACGTTTCGGTCGTGCTTTGCTTGTCGACCTGCTTTTCGTCGAGATATCCGGGCACCTCCTGGTTCTCGATGCGCCCGCGAGCATATTGCGCACGGAAGGCGTGAGCATGGACCGCGGCCTTTGGGATGGGGCGAATGGATTTCAGCGCCTTGACCTTTTCGTCCCGGATCGATTCGGCGTCCATGGTCGCCGGAGGTTCCATGGCTACCAAAGCCAACATCTGCATCAGATGGCTCTGGATCATGTCGCGCAGCGCACCGGCGGTTTCGTAGTAGTCCGCCCGGTCTTCGATTCCCGCCGATTCGCTGTGGGTGATCTGCACATGGTCGATGAGGTTGCGGTTCCACAACGGTTCCCACATGAGATTCGCAAAGCGGAACACGAAAATGTTTTGCACCGTTTCCTTACCTAAGTAGTGGTCAATCCGAAAGATTTGATGTTCCGTAAAGTTGCGGTGCAGGCAGCGATCGAGGACTTGTGCGTCCTCCAAGTCATAGCCGAACGGCTTTTCCACCACGAGACGGCGCCAGCCGGCGACTTCCCGGTTGAGTCCGCTAAGCGCCAAATAGTCGGCCGCCGCTTTGTATTCGGACGGCGGAAGCGAAAGGTAATACACGTGATTGGGCGGAAACTCGGGGCCTGTGTCCAGGACTTGCCTTAGCTGTACCGATGAGTCCGTATCGCCGATGTCCGCCGAAAAGAAATGCAGGCGGTTGCTAAAGCGCTCAAGAGCGTCCCGGTCGAGTGTGCTGCCCAAACGCTCTTCTAGCCATTTGGATACCTCGTCTCTCCAATGGGAATTATCCCAATCCCGCCGGCCGACACCTAAGACGACCATCGCCGCGGGCAGTCGGCCTGCCTTGTCCAATTGGTACAGGGCAGGCATTAGTTTGGTGCGGGAAAGGTGGCCGGTAGATCCAAAAATAGTGAAGACGCACGCGTCGAGCATCGTTTCCTCCCGGCGAATCGGTTATGCCATGGATGATACTGTTTAGCCCCGTTTCCGCCAATGCGTGAACCGGTTGAAATGGCTTCATTGCCTTTGAAATCAGGATTTGATAAGTAGTTTCCCAGTATTTCAAATTTCAACTTGGACTGAGTATTTCGATGAACGAAGATCGGCTGGATCGGGTGCTAGTCTTAATAGACGAAGCTAATGCACAGGACCCTAATAGTGAGGTTTGGCGAGGCGAATCCTATTCCAAGGAATTGCTTTACGGGATGCGCATGACGGAATGGCTTGACCGCCTCTATCCCGATGCGCCGGATTTGCTGCACATCGCCGCGCGCGGGCAGCACATTCGACGTTGGGAGGTTCCCCGGCAGACCTACCCGGACACGCGCGAGGGGTATCTGCAATGGCGCAGCTATCTATATGGTTTTCATGCCGATTGTGTTGCACAGCTTATGACACAAGCTGGATACGATCCGATAGACATCGAGCGGGTCCGCAAAGTTCTTCAGAAACGCGGTTTGAAAAACGATCCGGACGTTCAATCGATCGAGGACGTCGCGTGCCTCGTGTTTCTCGATTACTACTTTGTCGCCTTCGCGGCGATTCACGATGAAGAAAAGCTGATCGGTATCGTCCGCAAGACCTGGAAAAAGATGTCCGAGCACGCGCGGAGCCGCGCATTGGAGCTGGAATTTCCGGAGTCTGTCCGGGCGCTGCTCGCAACGGCTTTGGAAGCGGCATAGGCAGCAAGCGCCAAATGGCGGAGATTACCCGAAGGCGTCAGCGGCGATGATTTTCTGCCAGCTCCGGGCATGCTCGGCTTCTTTCCGCCGATCGCCGTTCATGGGTGTTTCACCCGTCGACACGGCCTCGAGCTGCTTCTCGGTTGGCGAATACTTGTACACGCCGGTGATCGAGATCGCATAATCCGGCTTTAAAAAGCTATAGCAGTGGTTGATCAGGCTTGGATGACCCGGTTCGCGGTCTTGCAGCAGATCAATTACCGCCGCGGCGCAGATCTTGGCCTGCGAGTTGGCGGCAAATGCCGATTTGGGCATGGGCGTTGCCGTACAGGCATCGCCGATAATGTGCACGTAAGGTGCCAGCGGCGATTCGAAGGTGAGCGGATCGATGGGGCACCAGCCCGATTGATCGGTCAGCCCCGCCTGATGCGCGAGTTTGCCGGCCTTTTGCGGCGGGATCACGTTCAAAACATCCGCACGGTGCTCGTCGAACTCGGTGAAGACGACGCGCGATTGCGCATCTACCCGTTCTATCTTTCCTTCCTTTTCCGCCGAGATCCATTCCACCATCCCTGGATAAAGCTCTTCCCAGCCTTGGAGGAAGAGCGATTGTTTGGAGAATTGGGTTTTCGCATCCAGAATGAGCACTTTGGAGCGCGGTTTGTAACGCTTCAAAAAATGCGCTATCAGTGACGCACGCTCGTAAGGTCCCGGCGGACAACGATACGGATTGGCGGGTGCCGTGATCAGAACCACGCCACCGTCAGGCATGGCCTGCAATTGGCGACGCAGAAGTGTGGTCTGTGGCCCTGCTTTCCAGGCATGAGGAGCCAACAGACTGGCAGTCTCGTCGTAACCGTCGATGGCGTCCCAGCGGAAATCGATGCCCGGTGCGACGATTAGCCGATCGTAAGGTATGGCCGATCCATCCCCCAATGACACGGTGCGCCGAGCAGTGTCGATAGTTTGGGCTTCGGCTGTTACCGTTTGAATTCCCTGAACGTTCCTGAGGATGTCATATTTCCGACGAAGCTCATCGGGCTGCTTTAGGCCGGCGATAACTTCATTCGATCCGGGGCAGGACAAGTAATTAGCCTGTTGCTCAACCAAAGTGACTTCAAGTTCCGGATTGAGCAGCTTGAGGTACTTCGCAGCGGACGCTCCCGCGAACCCGCCGCCGACTACCGCTACGCGGGCTTTTTCGCGTCGTGATCCGGTGCTGGGATGGTTTACCGAACAGCCGACTGTTCCAAGCGCCGAAATCGCCCCGGCCCACTTGATGAAACTTCGTCGGGAAATTGGTGCCATGCGTTCTCCTAGCGATGATTTTTGAAGAACCGGGCTAACTCTAGGAAATCTTGATATTGATATCCCCTTGCAATGCGGTCCATCACCGTGGCTGAGCGGTAACCCGTTTTAAATTCCTGCATTGTGCGGATGAATTCGGATTCGGGGATGCCGCTAATCGCCGGAATCGAGCCTATACCTTGGCCCGATGCGCCATGGCAACCGGTGCAAGCGAGGGCGATTCGGGCGAAACCCGGGCGCTCAAGATTGTCGCTGAATGCAGCTTGCGGAATCGAAAGTGCGAGCGCACCGGCGTATGCCGATACTTGCAGAATTCGGGTCAGTCGCATATCTGGCCTATTTCTCGGGGAGGGCATCAAGTTAGCGTACATCGCCGAGGCACATTTGAGAATCATGTTGCCTATTGAGCATTTTGAGCATTGGGCTCTGATGCGATGTCCGCTAGAACTGCTGACTATCGTCCGGTCCGTTTGTTTGCAATGAGCGGTTGCCTCTGCTTGGG
This sequence comes from Methylocaldum sp. GT1TLB, assembly GCF_051027445.1. Classification (NCBI taxonomy): domain Bacteria; kingdom Pseudomonadati; phylum Pseudomonadota; class Gammaproteobacteria; order Methylococcales; family Methylococcaceae; genus Methylocaldum; species Methylocaldum sp. GT1TLB. The sequence continues at coordinate 1,676,051 of NZ_CP194898.1, read as the reverse complement.
CACGTTCGAATCAGTCGAGCGCCTTGAAAGCGTCGAGTGACAAGTCTTTGGAAAGGTTTTTTAAGTCACCAATTAAAACAATGGGTTGCGCTTATAAACGACGCTTTTTAGCGATGTAAATATGTATTCTTTCATAGATAGACTGTTCCTTGACAAGGCATGAATGAGTGATAGACTGCAACGCACCCTAGGAGTGGGGCATTTTGTCGCAGGGGCCCTTGGGCCAGGGGCAAGAATGAAGAAGACAAGGATGCACGACGAGGTAGCGGGGCGGCGACGCACCGCGAATGAGTACTAACTTTGGAGGTAAAACTATGGCTGCAACAACAGTTGGTGGCGTAGCAGCGCAAGACAAGCCGCTTTTGGACATGAAGTGGCTGACCTTTGCGTTCATGCTGTACACGGTCTTTTATATGTGGGTTCGGTGGTATGAAGGGGTCTACGGCTGGTCCGCCGGTCTGGATTCGTTCGCACCGGAATTCGAGACGTACTGGATGAACTTCCTGTACACCGAAATCGTACTGGAAGTGGTCACCGCCTCGATTCTGTGGGGCTACCTGTGGAAGACCCGTGACCGCAACCTGGCGGCACTGGCGCCGCGGGAAGAACTGCGCCGGAACATGACGCACCTGATTTGGCTGTTTGCGTATGCATGGGCCATTTACTGGGGTGCGAGCTACTTCACCGAGCAGGACGGCACCTGGCACCAGACGATTGTTCGCGACACCGACTTCACGCCGTCGCACATCATCGAGTTCTACCTGAGCTATCCGATCTACATCATCACGGGTGGTGGCGCGTTCCTGTATGCGCATACCCGCCTGCCGCACTTTTCGACGTCGAAAGGCTTGTCGCTGGCGTACCTGATTCTGTGGACCGGTCCGTTCATGATTCTGCCGAACGTTGGCTTGAACGAATGGGGTCACACCTTCTGGTTTATGGAAGAGTTGTTCGTAGCGCCCTTGCACTACGGCTTCGTGATCTTCGGCTGGCTGGCATTGGCCATCATGGGCGTGTTGCTGCAGGTGTTTGCGAGCTTCTCGAACCTGATGGGCAAGGAAATCTGTGAAGCGGTGGATCAAGGTCTGATCGCGAAATAAGTTTGGATGGGTTGCGGCGGGGCGGCGACGATAGCTACTATCGATCGGCGCGGCCGCTGCGACCGGCACTGGACGTGACGATGACCGCCCGGCGGGCGGTCGTCTAAAACGACAATAAATGAACTTTTGGAGGTAACTCATGAGCGCACTTCAATCTGCGGTTCGGTCTCATGCCGAAGCAGTGCAAGTCTCCAGGACCATTGACTACCTGGGGATCTTCATTTTCTTCTTTGTAGTGTGTGGTTCGTATCACATTCACGCCATGTTGACCATGGGTGACTGGGACTTCTGGTCGGACTGGAAAGACCGTCGTCTGTGGGTCACGGTGACCCCGATCGTGTTGGTGACCTTCCCGGCGGCGATCCAGGCGTGGGCCTGGGAAAAGTTCCGCAACCCCTGGGGCGCGACCATCGCGGTGTTGGCGTTGCTGTTTGGTGAATGGGTCAACCGCTACTTCAACTTCTGGGGCTGGACCTACTTCCCCATCAACTTCGTATTCCCGGCGGTTCTGGTTCCGGGTGCGATTTTGCTCGACACCTTCCTGATGCTTTCGGGCAGCTACCTGTTCACGGCGATCGTGGGCGGTATGGCGTGGGGTCTGGTGTTCTATCCGGGCAACTGGCCGATGATTGCGCCGCTGCACGTGCCGGTGGAATACAACGGCATGCTGATGTCGATTGCCGACATTCAGGGTTACAACTATGTCCGTACCGGTACCCCCGAGTACATCCGCATGGTTGAAAAAGGCACCCTGCGTACCTTCGGTAAGGACGTAGCGCCGGTATCGGCTTTCTTCTCGGCGTTCATGTCGATCCTGATCTACTTCATGTGGCACTTTGTGGGCCGTTGGTTCTCGACCATTCGGTTCTTGAAGCAGACCTAATCGGGACCGGAATCGGACGTACAAGCAAAACGCACCCAGCCTTTGAAGCGCCCTGACGCGGGGGCTTGAGAGGCGGGTACAACAGAATAGACTCGAGAGAGGAAGAACCTATGAAACTACTCAAAGACAGGATCGCCAAGTGGTCCATGGTCGGTTTGCTGGCCACGTTTGCCGCGACCAGCTTCTACGCGCCGAGCGCCTCGGCCCACGGTGAGAAATCGCAGGCGGCGTTCATGCGTATGCGTACCATCCACTGGTACGATCTGAACTGGTCGAAAGAGAAGGTGAAGGTCAACGACACCGTCGAAATCACCGGTAAATTCCACGTGTTCGAAGGCTGGCCGGAAACGGTCGCCGAGCCCGATACCGCGTTCTTGAACATCGGTATTCCGGGTCCGGTCTTCATCCGCAAAGAATCGTACATCGGTGGCCAGTTGGTGCCGCGTTCGGTGCGCTTGGAGATCGGCAAGACCTACGAGTTCAAAGTTGTGTTGAAAGCGCGCCGTCCGGGTGACTGGCACGTGCACACCATGATGAACGTCGAAGGCGGTGGTCCGATCATCGGCCCCGGCAAGTGGATCACGATCGAAGGCTCCATGAGCGAATTCAAGAACCCGGTGACCACCCTGACCGGTCAGACCGTGGATCTGGAGACCTACAACGAAGGCAACACCTACTTCTGGCACTTCTTCTGGTACGCCATTGGCGTCGCCTGGATCGTGTACTGGGTCCGTCGTCCGGCCTTCTTGCCGCGCTACCTGATGGTGGAAGCGGGCCGTGCGGACGAGCTGGTCTCGGCGGGTGACAAGAAAGTGGCGATGGGCTTTGCCGCGGCGACGATCCTGATCGTGATCTTCGCGATGTCGAGCGCCAACAGCAAATACCCGATCACCATTCCGTTGCAGGCCGGCACCATGAGAGGCATTCAGCCGATCGAAATGCCGAAGTCGACGATTTCGGTGAAGGTTGCCGACGCCACCTACCGGGTACCGGGCCGTGCGATGCGCATGAAGCTCACCGTCACCAACAACGGCAACAAGCCGGTGCGGTTGGGTGAGTTCTACACCGCGTCGGTGCGTTTCCTGGACAGCGATGTCTACCGCGACACCACCGGTTATCCGGAAGACCTGTTGGCGGACGATGGGCTTGAAGTGAGCGACAACAGCCCGCTGCAGCCGGGTGAGACGCGGACGATTGACGTCACCGCCAGCGATGCGGCGTGGGAAGTCTATCGTTTGTCCGACATCATCTACGATCCGGACAGCCGCTTTGCCGGTCTGTTGTTCTTCTTTGACGATGCGGGCGGCCGTCAGGTCACCCAGATCGACGCTCCGCTGATCCCGTCCTTCATGTAAGACCGCGGGGCGCCGGGTCCCGGCGCCCTCGAGGCTTTACGACCGACGGTCGGCACTGAAAAGCCCTCCTTCTCTGAAGGAGGGCTTTTTTCTATTGATCAGGTATCAGATAGACTCGGATCTAGACCAAACATGCGCTGTCTAGAGAACAGAGATAGCTAACTTGGTTGACGTTCGTCCATTTCTTAAGAGGGCGCAGTATTTCCCTTATGTTCATAGATTCTCATTGCCATCTTGATCGCCTGGATTTAACGCCTTTTGAGGGTGAGTTCGCTTCGTTTATGAGAGAAGCGCGAGCGCAGCAGATCGAACACATGCTGTGTGTATCCATCGATCTTGACAGCTACTCCGAAATGCGCCGTTTGGTGGATGGATACGACGATGTCTCAGTATCGGTTGGTGTCCATCCTAACGAGCAGGTTTCAAGAGAGCCGAGTGTCGAAGAGCTTGTCGTCCTCGCGGAAAATGACAAGGTGGTCGCTATCGGTGAGACCGGATTGGACTACTACCGGAGTTCGGGCAGCCTGGATTGGCAGCGTGAGCGGTTTCGGCAACACATCCGAGCCGCCAAAATCGTTGGTAAGCCGTTAATTATTCACTCGCGTGAAGCCAAGGACGACACAATCAAGGTGCTGAAGGAAGAGGGGGCAGATCAAGTCAGTGGTGTGTTCCATTGTTTTACCGAGGATTGGGAGACGGCGCGGCAGGTCCTGGATCTGGGGTTTTTTATCTCATTCTCGGGGATCGTCACTTTCCGGAACGCTCAATCGATACAAGAGGTCGCCAGAATGATTCCGGAAGATCGTTTCTTGATCGAAACGGATTCGCCATACCTTGCTCCGATCCCGTTTCGTGGAAAACCGAATTATCCTTTTTATGTAAGACACGTGGCGCAGTGTGTCGCAGAACTGAAAGGAATTTCTATCGAGCGCGTTGCAGAGCTCAGCTCGGACAACTTCTATCGGTTGTTTCCAGGAGCTCGAGCCTAAGCGCGTAGCACGATATCGACCGCTCGTTCGAGCGCATCTAGGGGCGTATAGAAATGGGGCGAGAAACGGATGCCGCCGCCCCGTAATGCACAGACAACGCTATTTTGATTCAGGTGCTGATAAAGCCGTTGGTTTTCCAGAGATCGGTGGCGGAACAGCACGATGCCTGAACGACGTTCGGAAACGCTGGATGAGAGAAGTTCCAGTGCCGGGTGATTCATGATCGTTTCGACCAAGTAAGCGGTTCGCTCCAACAGTAAGGTTTCAATCCTTTCGATGCCGGTTTCCGATATCAGCGAGAGGCTGGCGGACAGCGCATGTATTCCCAGCATATTGGGGCTGCCGCATTCGAAGCGACGGGCGTTCCGTGCCGGAAGCCAAGACCGGTTATCGTAATCCCCAGCGTTCTCAACCATGTGCCAGCCGTATTGCATTAGACCCAGCAAGCCTCTCGCACGCGGCGAGGTATAAAAAACACCTAGCCCTTCCGGTCCGAACATCCACTTATGACCATCAGCCATGACAAAATCTGCGTGGCACCTTTGTACGTCGAAACGCAATGCCCCTAAGCTTTGAATGGCGTCAATGCAAAATAAAATCCCTTGGTCGCGGCAGAACCGGCCGATTTTGTCCATATCGAGGCGTAACCCCGAAGCGTATTGAACAGAACTGACGGTGATAAGCTTTGTGTGTTCGTCGGCTAGCTCAAACAAGGCATCTTCAGGCGTGCGAGCGGCATTTAGATCTGCCTCTTTGAACTCCACTCCTCGATCGCTTAGTGCTTGCCACGGAATTCGATTTGACGGGAACTCCTCGTTGCTGGAGACGATATTGTCGCCGGGTTGCCAGTCGAGACCAAAAGCCACGAGCGAGATGGCCTCGGAAGTGTTCTTGACTAAAGCGATATCGTCCGTGGACGGCGCATTGAGCAAGTCCCTCAACTGTTCCCGCAATAAATCTTCTTGTTTCACCCATTCCAAGTAACGGGACGCACCGTATCGGGCGTTTTCCTCTGCGAACTGGCTTACCGCCAGGGCCGTCCGCAAAGGCCACGGTGCCACGGCCGCATGATTCAAATAGATTAAGTCCGGGGACAATGGGAATTCGGGGTGCATCTGGTTGGAAACCGGGCAATGAAATCGTTGAATCAGAGCGAAACAGTGAGTCCGGTCGTCGACAGAAAATAGACCAATACCAATGAGCCGAACAGTATTCGATACCAGGCAAACGCTTTGAAACTGTGTCGGGCGACGAATGCTAGCAACGCTCGAATAACCAGCCAAGCGCTGAAAAAGGCCGCAACGAAACCGGCTGCCAACATCTCCAGATCTTCAGGTCTCATGATGTCGAGATTCTTGTACAGGTCGTAGAAAGTGGCGGCGAACATCGTCGGAATAGCGAGAAAGAACGAGAACTCCGTCGCAACTGACCGTGACATGCCGCTCAGCAACCCACCCATGATCGTCGCGCCCGCTCGAGATACGCCCGGAAACAAGGCAAGGCTTTGAGCTAAGCCCACTTTGAGCGCCACATGCCAGGTCAACTCGTCGACGTGCTCGACATGATGAGTCCGGCGCCGGCTTTCGATCAACAGAATCACGAGGCCGCCGAGTATCAGCGCCCCGGCTACGGTAATCGGGTTGAAGAGCTGAGTCTTGATGGTTTTGTGAAGAAAAAGACCGAGTAGAGCTGCCGGCAGAAACCCGATCAAGACATTAAGCGCGAAACGGAATGCGGCTGGATCCGAGAATAGCGACCCGGACACGCGAGTAATGCGCTGCCGGTAATGCCAAACGATGGCACAAATCGCCCCAAGCTGAATAAATATGTCGAACGTTTTCGCCCGTTCCCCGGTGAAAGACAATAGATCATTGGCAATGATTAAATGACCGGTACTGGAGATCGGAAGAAACTCGGTGGCTCCCTCCAAAATACCAAGCACGATTGCCTTCAAATAAAGGGGAATGTCCATAAACTTCCTTAAGTAAAAATGCTTAAAACTCAATTACAGCATGCGTTGTACGCCCAGTTCAACGACGCGATCGGGCGGAATCCGGAAAAAACTTACAGCACTGCTCGTATTGCGGGACATGCCGATGAACAGCTTCAGGCGCCAAAGCGGCATTTTCGGAACCGTGCTGGGAATAATGGTTTCGCGGCTGAGGAAAAAGGTCGTATCCGAGATATCAATGTCAAAATCTCGACTGCTTGATTTAAGGACTCGTGGGATATTGGCCGCTTCCATGAATCCATAATGTAGATTGATTCTAAAAAAGCCTGCGCCGAGGCGGCGGATTTCGCGGCGTTTTTCGGGAGCTACGCGGGGAACGTTTTCGGTAGTGACAGTCATAAGCACGACAGTCTCGTGCAGTACCTTGTTGTGTTTTAGGTTATGCAGCAACGCGGGTGGAATGCCTTCGCGGCTGCTCGTCATGAATACGGCCGTGCCGGCGACGCGCAACGGAGGATTATTGACGATTTCGGCTAAGAATTGATCAACTTGTACCGAGTCTTCGCGTAGGCTCTCCCGGAGAAGATCGCGGCCGCGTTTCCATGTCGTCAGGAGCGTAAAGGCGATAAGCCCGATGACTAACGGGAACCATCCGCCTTCAAAAATTTTCGCTGCATTAGCGACCAAGAAAGCCAAGTCGACGGTAAGGAATCCAAAAGCCAGCATGCCGCTAATGATCGGATTCCACTTCCATAAGCTGTACACCACGACGAAAGCCAAAATCGTATCGATGGCCATCGTGCCGGTGACGGCGATGCCGTAAGCGGCCGCTAAGTTGGATGAAGACTGAAACCCTAGAACCAATCCGATGATAGCGACCATCAATGCCCAGTTGATCCAAGGAATGTAGATCTGACCCTTTTCCTCTTCAGAGGTGTATTGAATGCCGAGCCTAGGGCAGAAGCCCAACTGAATCGCTTGAGACGTAAGGGAAAAGGTTCCAGAAATTACCGCTTGGGAAGCGACAATTGTGGCTATCGTAGCTAGGCCGATCATGAAAACCAGCGCCCCGCCAGGAACAAGGAAATAGAACGGATTTTGAACCGCCGACGGATTTTGGATGAGAAGAGCCCCCTGGCCGAAGTAGTTCAGCATCAGTGACGGAAGGACGAACAGAAACCATGCCTTGCGAATCGGTTCGCGGCCGAAATGTCCCATATCCGCATACAATGCTTCGCCGCCGGTAACGGCCAGCACCACCGCTCCCAAGATCAAAACGGAAGGCCAGCCATGCGCTGCAAAGAAGTGAAAGGCATGTACCGGATTCACGGCAGCTAAAACGGCTGGACTTTTTATCAAACTGAGCGTGCCAAAAACTGCGAGACTACAGAACCAAATTGCCATAATCGGCCCGAATAGCGCACCGACGCCCGCGGTCCCTTTTCGTTGAAAAGTGAAAAGCCCTATTAGGACTGCAAGAGAAATCGGAACCACATAGGAATGAAGCTCCGGCTGAAGGACTTTGAGTCCTTCGACTGCACTCAAGACCGAGATGGCCGGCGTGATCATCCCATCGCCGTAAAATAGCGATGCGCCTATCAATCCGAGCCCGATCAGTAAAAATCGGAAGCGGGTACTTATTTCCGCCTTCTGCTGGACAAGGGATATCAGGGCCATGATACCGCCTTCGCCTTTGTTATCCGCTCGCATGATGAAGATGACGTACTTCAACGATATGACGATCAGAATGGCCCAGAAAATAAGCGACAAGATGCCGAGGACATTTGCCGGCGTTGGTTCTAGCGCCAGAATGCCGCCGAAGCACTCTTTAAGTGTATAAAGCGGGCTGGTACCGATATCGCCGAATACGATGCCCAGCGCGGCGATCACCAAACTTTTTTGTTCTCGCGATTGAGATGGGGCTAGGGTTGCCGAATTCATAGATTTTCTCCGTCGCCGACGCGAAAAGAGCATGTGCTTTGTTTAGGACACCTTCCGATACGGGTTGCGCTAATTCGTGCGTGGATCCTTCCTTCATAGATGAGACGGCCAAAGGCTATCGGTGTGCTGCCGGTGAGCAACTGGTGTGTTCGAGCGGGAGCGGGCACTAGCGAATGCGCCCGTGCGCGTCGGCTCAGGTTCAGCATCGGCAATCAAATTCGCCAAATAGAGAAAGAATAGCTTTCGTCATTCGGGAGGGGCGTTTTCCGCTTGAACGCAGTTCATGCACGACTACCTCTGCTATGGAAATGCAGATGCACGATCGCTCAGATTAGGCGGTGAAGTATAGGCAGGCAGGCGAAATATCGTAGCTCAACAAGTTTGATCATGCCTCGGCTCCATCCAATCGCATTTTTCGAGCATAAAGATTAAGCGTTGGGGTAAAAAGCTGTAATGTCGCGCTAAAAGGCTTTAGAAAAATAGCGAAACGTCTCTTGCCCATGTCCATTGGGCAATATCGGGGGATGTTACCTGAGGCTTTCGGTTTACTGAACCACCAGAGAGTCTCATCCAGTGAATAGCAATTTTCTATGAGCGAAATTCTGGGCTGGTTGTAAAAAGTTGTGGGAGCTTAATCCAATAGACCGAGAATGTTGAGTAAGACTCTAGAATATTCTTATAACTTTTTGATAAGCGCAGGCACGCAGACCGAATATAGATCCTTTCAGCTTGAAAAACAGGCTCTGAGTCATTAAGCTTCTACGGTTTTACAACAAGGAGCGCTCAATGGTTCGTCGTCCTCTGGTCGTCGGAAACTGGAAGATGAACGGCACTCGAGAAAGTAAAAAAACATTGCTGACGAACATTCTTTCCGGCATTTCGGAAACCGCTCCGGCAGAGGTCGGTGTATGTGCGCCTTATGTATTCATACCCGAGGCAGCCGAACTGTTGGAAAACAAAGCGATTTTGCTTGGCGCGCAAAATGTAGCGGATGAGGACGAAGGCGCCTATACGGGTGAAATCTCCGCGCCTATGTTGCGTGAGTTCGGGTGTGACCTGGCTATCGTCGGGCATTCGGAGCGGCGACTGCGGTACGGAGAGTCCAATCAACTGGTGGCTGCGCGTTATAAAAAAGCGCTCGATCACGGTCTTACGCCAATCTTGTGCGTGGGTGAGACTCTGGAGCAGCGTGAACAGGGTAATACATTTACTGTCATAGACGAGCAGTTGGAGGCGGTGTTTGATATGGCTGGCGTTGAATCGCTGGCAAATGCGGTGATCGCTTACGAACCCGTCTGGGCTGTTGGGACCGGGCGAACCGCGACAGTCGAGCAAGTGCAAGAGATACACGAATATTTGCGGCGAAAGATTTCGGAGCGGGAACCCGAAGTATCGGCTTCAGTCCGGATTCTATATGGCGGTAGTGTAAAGCCCGAAAATGCCCGTACCTTGTTCGGTATGCCCGACGTGGACGGTGGATTAATTGGCGAAGCGTCCTTGGATGCCGAGTCCTTTCTCTCGATATGCCATTCGGTTTAGGTGAAGTTTTTATGTATCAGGCATTGACAATTATTCATGTCGTGGTCGCCTTGGCGGTCATCGGATTGGTGCTTCTTCAGCAAGGCCGGGGCGCCGATGCCGGAGCGGGCTTTGGCGGTGGAGCGTCTAATAGCCTGTTCGGTGCACGGGGCGCAGCTTCGTTTTTGTCTCGCACGACCGCGGTGCTGGCTACACTGTTTTTTGTGACCAGTTTGAGTCTTGCGTACTTGGCAGATAAACAGGATAATAAACAAGTTGATATCATTGATGGTCCTGGTTTGGACCCGTCTCAACGCGATCTTCCTCCGGTAGTGGAAGAGCCGCCAGCAACTGACAAGGCCGATTTGCCCGATAGCGCCGATACGCTTCCGCCGGCAGAGCAAGAGAAATAGCCAACCTTGTTAGACCATGTTTAGCCGATGTGGTGGAATTGGTAGACACGCCATCTTGAGGGGGTGGTGACGCAAGTCGTGTCGGTTCAAGTCCGACCATCGGCACCAATTACGTCGATTCGAGATGGCCTGCCTATTTCAGATAGTCAGGCCTCTTTTGTTTTTGCACATCTAAAAATCCGATGGAGTTTATCGTAAGCAGCACTGACGGCAGGGCCCGACGGGGCGAGCTTATCTTTTCGCGCGGAAACGTGCGGACTCCGGCATTCATGCCCGTCGGCACCTACGGCACCGTCAAGGCAATGACGCCTGAAGAGCTCAAGGAGCTTGGCGCAGAGATCGTGCTGGGAAATACCTTTCACCTGATGCTCCGCCCTGGTACCGACGTCATCCGCCGCCACGGCGATCTGCATGATTTCATGCATTGGGATCGCCCGATCCTGACCGACTCCGGTGGATTTCAGGTGTTCAGCTTAGGTGCTATGCGCAAGATTACCGAGGCCGGCGTCCGGTTTCGCTCGCCGGTGGATGGCAGCGTCACGTTTTTGGGCCCCGAGGAATCGATGGCGGTTCAGCGGGACTTGGGTTCGGATATCGTGATGATCTTCGACGAGTGTACTCCTTATCCCGCTAGTTACGAGCAAGCCGCCGATTCCATGCGTCTTTCGCTCCGCTGGGCCGAACGGAGCAAAGATGCGCATGAGGGTAATCCGTCGGCTTTGTTCGGTATCGTTCAAGGCGGCGTCTACGAAGAACTCCGGTTCGAGTCGGTAGAGGGCTTGAAGAATATCGGATTCGACGGGTATGCCATCGGCGGTCTTTCCGTGGGCGAACCCAAGGAAGACCGGGCGCGCATTTTGAATTCGCTGTTGCCGAACATGCCATCCGATAGACCCCGTTACTTGATGGGAGTCGGTACTCCAGAGGACATCGTCGAGGCGGTGCGGCTCGGCATCGATATGTTCGACTGCGTTCTGCCGACACGTAATGCCCGCAACGGTCATCTGTTCACGCGTCATGGCGCAATCCGCATCCGCAACAGTTGCTATCAGAACGATACCCGCCCGCTGGATGACGAATGCCGTTGCTACACCTGCCGAAATTTCAGCCGGTCCTATCTCCGCCATTTGGACAAATGCGGCGAAATTCTAGGGTCTCGGTTGAATACCATACACAATCTTTACTATTACCAGGAGCTTATGGCCGGCCTCAGGCAAGCGATCGAGGACAACAGGCTGAGTGAATTCGTTGCCCGGTTTTATGAGCAACGAGGAAAAGGCGAGGTTTTGTGTAATAATGCCGCGTTTTAAAAGAAAGATAAGCAAGGACCAAATATGAGTTTCTTCATTTCCGACGCATTTGCTCAAGCCGCGCCGGCCCAGCAAGAGCCGGGGTTGGCTGGTCTTATTCTACCGCTGGCTATATTGCTGATTTTCTTTTTCTTATTCGTTCTCCCGCAGCAAAGACGGGCGAAAGAGCAAAAAAGAATGATCCAGTCGCTGACCAAAGGGAGCGAAGTCGTGACCAATGGCGGGCTGCTGGGTAGAGTAGCGGATTTGGACGATAACTTCGTTCAGTTGGAAGTGGCTGATAACACCTACGTATACGTTCAGCGCCATGCCATAGCATCACTGATGCCGAAGGGTACCTACAAGGCTAAGAAAAAGGCCGAAAAATAAAACGGCTAAGCAAGTTAATTCAACGGCGGATGCACTATACCGAGCATCACGCCTCATAGGCAGCTATCATGCGAAACCGCTTTCCACTTTGGAAAAACCTTCTGATTATCGCCGTATTGGTGTTGGCGACGATTTACTCGCTGCCCAATTTTTTCGGCGAGGATCCGTCCGTTCAGCTTTCGCCTTTGCGGAGCGCTAAGCTGGACGAAGCTACTCGTGTTCAAGTCGAAAAACTGCTGACCGACGCCGGGATGCAACCGAAGTCGTTGGAATTGTCTGAGAAGCGGCTTCTGGTGCGTTTTACCGAAACCGAGACCCAGCTCAAAGCGGCCGATTTGCTCACCGGATCGCTGGGAAATAACTATACGGTAGCACTCAACCTCGCGCCGTCGACTCCGGATTGGCTCAGAGCGATCAGCGCCCAACCCATGTATCTGGGATTGGACCTTCGGGGCGGCGTGCACTTTTTGATGCAGGTGGATATGGACGCGGCCGTCCGCCAGGCTGAAGAGCGTTATGCGGAAGACATTCGTTCACTTTTGCGCGAAAGCAAAATCCGTTATCTCTCCGTCGATAGAAGTAACCAGACCATCGAAGTGAAGTTCCCGGACGGCCAAACGCTGGCCCAGGCCAGGGATGTCATGCAGCGAGAACTTCGCGGTTTGGAGCTCGGCGAGGACGGCACCGTGATGCGCGCCAGATTGTCGGAACCCGAACGCCGGGAGATCCGTCGTCTGGCTGTGGCGCAAAACATCACGACCTTGCGTAATCGCATTAACGAACTTGGCGTCGCCGAGCCGGTGATTCAGCAGCAGGGCGAAGACCGCATCGTGGTACAGCTCCCCGGCGTCCAGGATACCGCCCGCGCCAAGGAGATTCTGGGGGCCACCGCGACGCTGGAGTTTCGCCTGGTGGATACCGAGCACAGCGCCCAAGGCCTGGAAGAGGGCAAGACGCCGTTGGGCGCCAGGCTCTATCAGGATCGAAGCGGCAGGCCCATCTTGCTGCAGCGTAAGATCATCGTGACCGGCGATCAGATCGTGGATGCTTCCTCCGGGCTCGATTCTCAGTCGGGTTCTCCGGCCGTGTTCGTGACACTGAACGGCATAGGCGCGCGCAAAATGGCCGATGTTACGCGCGAGAACATCGGCAAGCCGATGGCGGTCGTCTATATCGAAACCAAGACGGAAACCAGAGAAGTGGAAGGCCGGAAGGTGGCCACCAAGAAAAAGGTCGAGGAGGTCATCAACGTCGCGACCATTCGGGACCGCTTCAGCAAGCGCTTCCAAATTACCGGTCTGGATAGTACCGAAGAGGCGCGCAATCTGGCCTTGCTGCTGCGTGCAGGAGCTTTGGCCGCGCCGGTGGACATCGTCGAGGAACGAACCGTCGGCCCCAGCTTGGGTAAGGAAAATATCGAGCAGGGTACCCGTTCGTTCATCATCGGTTTTGCCCTGATTGCTGCTGTGATGATCCTCTATTACAAGGTGTTCGGGATCATCGCCAATATCACCTTGCTCTTTAATGTCGCTTTGATTTTGTCGATTCTGTCGTTGCTCCAAGCGACATTGACCTTGCCGGGTATCGCAGGCATCACCCTGACCATAGGTATGGCAGTAGACGCCAACGTGCTCATTTACGAGCGCATCAAGGAGGAGCTGCGTAACGGCAATTCCATTCAGTCCAGTATTTACGCCGGATTCGAGCGCGCGTTCGGCACCATTTTCGACTCCAATATCACGACGCTTCTTGCGGCGATCATGTTGTTCAGTATCGGCTCTGGTCCCGTGAAGGGGTTCGCCGTGACCTTGACGATCGGGATTTTGACGTCGATGTTCACCGCGGTGATGTGTACGCGGATGCTGGTCAATTTCGTCTACGGCCAGCGGCGAGTCGCCAAACTGTGGATCTGAGTCCGATATAAAGAATTCAGGAGATTTGATCAGTGTCCGATACTAATACTCGCGGCTACGCAATCGACTTCATGCGCTGGCGCGTGCCTGCGGTTGTCCTGTCCGCCGTGGTCAGCCTCGCGTCGATCATCGCACTTGGCTGGCAAGGCTTGAACTTCGCCATCGATTTTACCGGCGGCACCATTGTCGAAGTCGGTTATCAGGAACCGGCGAATCTCGAGGAGGTGCGTCAGCAGCTGAAAGAAGCCGGTTTCGCCAATCCGATAGTGCAACATTTCGGAACGTCCAAGGAGGTTCTGATCCGTCTCGCCCCGCAAGCGGAAATCACGAGCACCGATCTGAGGACGCGAGTCATGGAGGCGCTCCGCAAGAATCCGGAGGTTCAAGCCGAACTCCATCGCATCGAATTCGTCGGACCCCAGGTGGGCGAAGACCTCGCCGAAAGCGCCGTGGTCGCCTTGCTATTGGCGATACTCGGGATTCTGGTCTATGTCGCGTGGCGTTTCGAATATCGCTTTTCGTTCGGTGCGATTCTGGCCACCATGCATGATATCACCGTAATCCTGGGCGTGTTTTCCATTCTGCAGTTGGACTTCGATCTGAGCGTACTGGCCGCCGTCCTAGCCATCTTGGGCTATTCGCTCAACGACACCATTGTGGTATTCGACAGAATTCGCGAAAACTTCCGGAAAATCAGGCGCGGCGAGGTTTTGGACGTCATCAACCTGTCCATCAACGAAACGCTGAGCCGTACCCTGATGACCTCCTTCCTAACCTTACTGGCCTGTATTTCGATGGCCATATGGGGTGGAGAAGTGCTTCGGAACTTCGCTCTGGCCTTGATTGTCGGCATCGTGGTGGGGACCTATTCGTCCATCTACGTCGCCAGCGCATTGGCCTATCGGTTGGGGATCAGCCGCGCGGATCTTCTGTTGCCGGAGAAGGAAGGGGCGATTGATAACCGTCCGTAAGTGCATTTGAATCAGACGAAAAAGGCTGCTTCGAGCGGCCTTTTTTGTGCGCAACTTTTTTGAATTCTCTTCAATCGAATTGGAGAAGCTCCCGAGCGACATGTCCTTCTCCACAAGGTGCCGCAAACGGCAACGGCCGATGCAGCCGGGGGAAGTGACGCCCTTATTCGTTGGAAGATAAGGGAAGCCTGATTTCAGGTTTTCGTGTCGTAAGAGCCCCGTGGACCCGTTATAAGACACCCTTATGAGGGACCGGCAAGCGATGGAAAAGGTGGCCGATGCATTGAAAATGCACGTTTACACTTTGGCCGATCAAATAGGCGAGCGAAACCTGATGCTGCCGGAGGCCTTGCATGCCGCCGAGCGCTACATCGCGGGGCAATGGGAAGCCCAGGGTTATCCGGTAAACCGGCTCGCCTATACGGTGAAAGGGATCGAATGCGCCAATCTTGAGGCAGAGCGGCATGGAACCCGTTATCCGCTCGATATCGTCTTGATCGGAGCCCATTACGACACCGTATTCGGAAGTCCCGGTGCGGACGACAACGCCAGCGGCGTCGCGGCGCTGCTGGAGCTGTCGCGCTTGTTCATGAGCTCCGAGCCGGAAAAGACCGTCCGCTTTGTGGCCTTCGTGAACGAGGAAGCGCCGTTTTTCGCGGGACGCCATATGGGCAGCCTCATTTACGCCAAAGCCGCCAAGGAGCGGGGCGATCGGATCCGCTTCATGGTTTCGCTCGAGATGCTGGGATGCTATTACGATACACCCAATAGTCAGCGATATCCGGTGCTGCTCAAGTACGTTTATCCCGACCGCGCCAATTTCATCGCCTTCGTGTCCAACCGACATTCTCGGAGCAGTTTGCTACGCCTCGTGCGTGCATTTCGCCGGAATTCGGAATTTCCGATCGAGCATCTCGCGGCTCCGTTCTTCGTGCCCGGCGTTGCGCTCAGCGACCACTTTTCCTTCTGGAGGCAGGGCTATTCGGCGATCATGGTGACGGACACGGCCTTTTATCGAAATCCCTGGTATCACACTGCCGGCGACCGGCCGGATAGGCTTCATTACGAGTCCTTTGCAGCGGTCGTCCGAGGCTTGTATCTGGCGCTGCTGGATTGTGCAAATGGCGCATCCTGAGGTGGTGAGGCATGACCGAATTGGCTCAAACGGAAACCGAGCATTTGTCGCCCGCCGATTTGGTTGCCGCTCGCCGCGGCCGCTTTTCCGCCGAACTGGGTATCGATGTCGCCGGGCTGGATGACGGCGAACTTTTCAGATGGCTTCTTGCGGCCGTTTTGTTCGGAGCGCGCATTTCCGAACGGCTGGCGGCGCGCACTTACCGGGCTTTCGCGGAGAGGAAGCTGACGACTCCCGAAGCCATTATCGAATGCGGCTGGAACGGATTGGTGGCGGTATTGGATACGGGCGGGTATACCCGTTATGACTTTAAGACCGCCACCAAGCTCCTAAACCTGTCGCGGTCCTTGCTGGACGACTATCAGGGAAGTCTCAACAGGCTGCATGCGAAAGCGGAATCCGCGGAGGATCTCGAACGAAGGTTGATCGCTCTGGCGAAGGGTATCGGACCCACGACGGTCAATATCTTCTTGCGCGAACTGCGCGGAGTCTGGGCCAAGGCGGCACCGGCTCTATCCGATCTCGCTGTAGATGCCGCCGAGGCGCTGGGTTTTCTGCCGGAGGGGGAATGCGAGAGCCGCTTCGCGGCAGCGCGATTGCAGGCGCTTTGGGCGAGGGCCGGCGGGTCTGCTCGCGATTTCCCGGACTTCGAAACCGCACTGGTCAGGGAAGGCATCTTATTGCGGCGGGCGAAGGCGCATAGCGGTAGATCGGCCCGTTGATGATTCATTGCTCAGTCGTTCGATTAGACCTGGGGGAGTGAGTAATCGATATCGCCTCGCGCGAACGATGGGAAGGTCGATTCCGCGAGTGGACCGGCTCTTCAGTTCGAAGGCAAGAACCTCTCGCTGAAGATGTGTTCATCGGAGATTCCGAAAGCGCGCGCCGTCTCCGCCGCAGCATCGATTAGCGCGGGCGGGCCGCACAGATAAAGATCCGGCGCCGGTCCGCCTTGTTCGAGGTCGCGCCGTAGCGCATCGACCGGGGTGCCGCGAAATCCGGCCCATGACGGCTCCGGATGCCACACGCAAAGCTCGATTTTAAGCCGAGGCAGAGCCTCGGTGAGTTCCCGAAGCGTGTCCAGGCAGAACAATTCGGCTTCGCGATTGACGCCGAAATAGAGCCGCGCCGGTTGCGGTTCCTGCAACTCGGCCATATGGCGCAGCATGGAAAGCAAAGGCGCCAAGCCGGTGCCGCCCCCGACGAAATAGCGAGGCCGTAGGCTCTGCGCCTGCAGCACGAAATGGCCGCTGGGGCCGCGCACGTCGATGCGCTGGCCGGTCTTCGCCTCCCGCTCCAGATAGGTGGAGAATGTTCCGCCCGGCTGCAGCCGGATCAGAAACTCCAGCTCTCCGGTCCAGTTGGATGTATTGGCGATGGAGTAGGCGCGGCTGATGCCGGAATCGGGAATTTCCAGACTCATGTACTGCCCCGGTTCGAATTCCGCGGCCTGTCCGCCGCTGCTGTCCGGCTGCAGCCGGAGCAGCAGGCGTACGGTGTTTTCGGCAATGGGCGCCAACTCGACGATTTCGGCGGGGCGGCTCGCCAGCGCTTCGAAGCGGATGCGGTCGAAATCGTAAGGCGCTTCGAGCGAAAGGTCGCTTTGCGGATGGGCCCGGCACAGCAGCAGGTCGCCGCGAGCCGCGGCGTCCGGGGGCAGCGCCTGCGGATTATAGCTGTCCAGATGGTAATCGCCGTCGACGCGGGTACAGAGACAGGCGCCGCAGCCGCCGTCCCGGCACAAGGATGGAAGTACGATGCCTTCCTCCTCGGCGGCGGCGAGAAGATTCTGTTCGGTTTCGCAGGTGAAACGAACCTGCTGCCCGTCGCGGGTGGTGAGCGTTATGACGTGGTTGGTCATGGGTTCTCCAATGGAAAGTCGTGATCGCCCTGAGAGCAAATCGATGGGAGCGGGCTGTAGGGTGGGTTAGGCCGTGAGGGCGTAACCCACCGAGCGACCTCGAATCGGTGGGTTACGCGGAGCCGAGGGGCTAACCCACCATCGATGGGTTTCGCTTCGCTCTACCCATCCTACGATTAATGTCCATTCGAATGCTGAATGGAATAAGCCCTTTCTTCAAACGTTCAGGCTGCCCGGTGAAGCGCTGCCTCGATGTCCGCTTCGGCAGTAGTGATCGGTTTCAGGTCGAAGCGTGCCGATAGCTGCTCCAGGAGCGCAGGCGTCAGAAATGCGGGCAGGGTCGGTCCGAGTCGGATGCCCCGAATGCCGAGCGAAAGCAGGGTCAGCAGCACTGCCACGGCTTTTTGTTCGAACCAGGACACCATGAAGGACAGCGGCAAATCGTTCACGCCGCAGTTGAACGCTCCGGCCAGGGCACTCGCGATTTGAATGGCGGAATAGGCGTCATTGCACTGACCGATGTCCAAGAGGCGCGGAATGCCGCCGATAGCGCCGAATTCGTGCCGGTTGAAGCGGTACTTGCCGCAGCCCAAGGTGAGAATGACGCTGTCCTCGGGTACGTGGTCCGCCAGATCGGTGTAGTAATTGCGTCCCGGCACTGCGCCGTCGCATCCGCCGATCAGGAAGAAGTGGCGGATGGCGCCGGTCTTGACGGCATCCACGACTTTGTCGGCGACTCCTAGCACCGTGTTGCGGGCGAATCCCACGGTAATGGTTTGTTCCGGGGCATCTTCCTGAAAACCGGGGAAGGCCAGGGCCGCTTGAATGACCGGCGAGAAGTCGCCGTTGGCGATGTGACGTACGCCGGGCCAGCCCACGGGGCCTGCGGTGAAGATGCGTTGCCGGTAGCGGGGTTGGGGCTCGACCAGGCAATTGGACGTCATCAGGATCGCACCCGGGAATTCGCCGAATTCGCGGGTTTGGTCCTGCCAGGCCCCACCGTAATTGCCGACCAGATGAGGATAGGCGCGCAGCTTGGGATAAGCATGGGCCGGCAGCAGTTCGCCGTGGGTGTAGACGTTGATGCCCATGCCCTTGGTTTGTTCCAGCAGCGCTGCCAGGTCTTTCAAGTCGTGGCCGCTGACCAGGATCGCCTTGCCTTTGACCGGCGTCATCCGCACGCTGGCCGGTTCGGGATGCCCGAAACTGCCGGTGTTGGCGGCGTCCAAGAGTTCCAGCGCTTTCAGATTCAGTTGGCCGACGGCTAGCGCCTGGTTTACGAGCGCTTCCGCGTCGATGGGTTCGCCGGCTAGAAAATCCAGGATTTCCTCGAAGCGGGCATAGAGTTCATCGCTTTCGTAGCCGAGCACATGGGCATGGTGGGCGTAGGCGGCGACTCCTTTGAGCCCGTAAAGAATCATTGCTCTGAGGCCAATAATATCGTCGCCCACTTGTTCGCGGCCGGCGGTTACGGCGGCCGATGCTGCCAGCATCAACAAGCCGTCCATGTCGTCTACCGGCTGCCAGGCGGCGGGGCCGGCCAGAACTTCCGGCGCAGTGCCTCGATCCCGAGCGGCTTCTTCGTAGCGAGCCTTGATTCGGTCGCGCAGGCGTGCGGCCTCCTGAATCATGGCGATGAACCGGGCAGGGTTGAAGTTGACGTTGGTCAGCGTCGTGAACATGGCATAGAGTATGAACCCGTCCGCCTCGCGGTCGGAGATGCCGAAAGCACGCGCGCGGCGGGCATACTGGGCGATGCCTTTTATCCCGTAAATCAAGAGGTCTTGTAGATCGGCAGTGACTTGATCTTTGCCGCAGACGCCTTTGGCGCTGGCGCAGCCGTTGCCGGAATCGGTGCGGGTGGTTTGTTCGCATTGATAACAAAACATGGCTTTTTTCCTTTGAATAGACGGTCAAATCGATTCGGACGGTGAACAACATAACGACCGCCCATTCGTTTCTCCTTGACCTAGATCAAGCGGTTTTTCGTGGGAGATTTGCATGAAGAAATCCGTACCCGACTGGCTGTACAAGCACCTGCTGTTCGCCGAGCTGGAAGAACCTCAATTGACCCAGGTGATCGCCGCCGCGCTTCCGGTTTGGCTAGAGGCGGGAGAGGAGCTTTTCAGCCACGGCCAACGGGCTAGCCGTTTCTATATCTTGGAAACGGGGACGATTCAGCTTTACCGTCTTTCGGCGGCGGGCGAGGAGAAGGTCATCGAACTCATTCAGCCCCGCCAGTCTTTCGCCGAGGCGGTGATGTTCATGGAGGGCAATCTTTATCCGGTAAGCGCCCGCGCAATTGTTCCCAGCGAGCTTTGGGGATTCGACATGAAAGTCTTCCGGACCGTGTTGCAGACTTCGCCCGCCGTCTGCTTTCGACTGCTAGGCCGTATGAGCCAGCGCCTTCACCAACTGCTGCAAGAAATCGACGAGCTGACGCTGCAGAACGCCACGATGCGGGTCGCACAATACCTACTCAGGTCCGCGCCCGACCAAAACTGCACGTGCTACAGCGTGCAGTGGGAAACGCCTAAGCAGGTGCTGGCTTCGCGCCTTTCGGTGCGCCCGGAGACCTTTTCCCGCATCCTGCAGCAATTGGTGCAGGCCGGAATGATCCAGGTTCACGGTAAAACAGTCGAAGTGCTGGATGCGGCGCGTTTGAGGAACTGGGCGGGACAAAGCGACTAAGTACATTCAGGAAAGTCCTACGGCATACGAACCGCTCATTGCGCAGAATTGCCAGGGATTCGATTGGATGGGTCGAAACACGCTGGGCGACTTGAAGTCATGCGGCCGTGGTTTCGAAACGTTCGTAGTACATCGCTTTGCGCGGAAGTATTCGTCGGCAATCCTTTGTCGACGTGTTGCACTCGCGTTCCGCGAAACTTTCTGGGATGTACTTAGAGCATTTTCATACCTACTGTACGGGCACTCGCGAGTAGGTCGGGAATCCCTTTCCGACACCACGTCCCGGCCGAGCGTCTTCGTCGGCAAAGGATTGCCGACCTACGAATGCTTGAATCAATTTACCGTCGCCGAAGGCGCCAACGACTCCTGCCAGGCCTGTTTTGCCGTACGAGCGAGATGAAAACGCTCTAATCGCCCTCAAGGAACGGCCGAGTTCGGTTGGTAGTCTCACTCTCGGAGGCGCGGACTACCGGCGGATATACCACACGTGAGGCGGATATGGACGATGCGGCACTCGATTGTCTGATCGTAGGAGCGGGGCCCGCGGGCCTCACGGCGTCGATTTATCTCGCGCGCTTCCGCCGCAGGATCAAGACCGTTGATGCCGGTTTCAGCCGGGCATCGCTGATTCCGATCTCGCACAATTATCCGGGCTTCCCGGACGGAATTTCAGGGAACGACCTGCTGATGCGGTTTCGTGCCCAAGCCGTACGATACGGCGCGAGCATCGATTCCGGTCTGATCACTCGGATCGAAAAGATCGAAGGCGGGTTTGCGGCAAGCTGTGGCGACGACCGGTTCACGACGCGGACGGTATTGCTCGCGACCGGCGTGGTCGATATCGAGCCGGTTCTGCCGAACCTGAAGGACGCGATTCGCAGCGGATACATAAGGCATTGTCCGATCTGCGACGGCTACGAGGTTATCGACAAAAAAGTTGCGGTGATCGGGTTCGGAAAAGGGGGGCTCAAGGAGGCGCTGTTTCTGAAGTGCTACACCGGTGATCTGACCCTGCTGACGCTTGGAAAGGATATGGCGCTCACCGACGAAGATCGGGAAGTTCTGCGAAACGCTCGAATCCGGGTAATCGAAGAACCTATCGAGGAGGTGTGCTTCGAGCAGGGAAAAATCGGAGCGATACGAATGGAGAGCGGCCGGACCTATAATTTCGATACCTTGTATTCCGCATTGGGCGCGGCGATTCGGTCGGATCTGGCCGTTCAGGTCGGCGCGGAGTGCGACCCGGAAGGCCATCTCATCGTCGACGATCATCTCCGCACTTCGGTGCCGGGCTTATATGCGGCAGGCGACGTGGTCAGCGCCCTCAACCAGATCAGCGTCGCCACGGGCCATGCGGCTATCGCGTCTACGACGATTCATAACAGTCTCTGAGGCGCGGCGTCGGCCATCTTCATTTGTCTCGCCTCCACCCGATTTTCGTTTAGCCGCCCACCGCGCCCAGTTCGAGCCGCGCCGGAACTTTTCCGTCGATGTTGTCCGACGTGGATTCGGCTTTTCCGATGCCGATACGAGTGCGATCGACTCCGGGGAGGCCGATCAGCTCTTGCTGGATCGCTTTCGCCCGGCGATCTCCCAGAGCTTCGAGCTCGGACGTCGATATTGGGGCGGCGGTATTCACCAAATTCTCGAACAGGCGTTCATAGAAATCCTGGTCCTCGCTACCCCGGCCTAAAAGAGCCAATATTCTGCCGACTCGCTGAGGTTTCCTTCCGGTCTTCTTTTCGTAAGCGGCCTGAAGCTCTTCCAGCGCCTTGGGGCCTCCTCGCTCGATCGTGAGGTCTTCCAGAGCGCGCTGGGTCTTGGCATTGGTGAACGCCAGAGGTCCCGGATCTTCTCCAGGTTTAAGACCCAGATCCAGTTTCTCCGCGACGGCCTGCCGCACGTGTAGCGATCTTAGCGCCTCGCCGTCCCGTTTGGGGTCGAACCGGCCGTGTATGGTCAACTTGAGCATGGGGCGTTTTTCCATTGCTTCGGCGACCTTTTTGAGCCTTTCCCGCTCCGGAGGCGGCAAGGCATCGCTGCCGGGCTCGAACAGCACCGTGTCGGGGTGTTCCTCGCCGCCCGCGAACACCGAACCGATCATCCGAAAGGGTGCGGTTGCGGCTTTTTGCAGTACGGTGACGAAGGCCTCCCAAACCACTTTCCCGTAGCGGAATTTGGGACTGTCCACATCGCCTTCCACGGGGACCGAGACGTTGATTTGGCCTTGGCTGTCGGTAAGTACCGCTACCGCGAGATCCAGCGGCAAGGAAACGGCATTGGGGCTTTCGATGCGTTCACCCAAGGTGAAATTGTCCAAAACGATCTTGTTCTCGCTTTTCAGCATGCTGTCTTCGATCTTGTACTCGAGATCGAGGTCGAGCTTGCCGGATTGTATTTTGCGTCCGGCGAATGTCGCGCTGTAAGGCGAGAGAGAGGTCATCGAGACGTTACGGAAGACCACCGTAATATCGCTGAACTTTTTTTGCTGCATGGGATTCAGCGCACCGTCGACCTTGACCGATCCAAATTGATCGACGCGCCCGGTGAATGCCAGATGCGTCCGGCCGGAAGCCGCCGTCGAAATATCGGTGATCGTCCCGTCGAAGTCGTGGACGAGCGTGGAAAAGGGAATGACCAGGCTCAGATCGCTGAAGTCGACGACACCGTCGTTGACGCGGACGCGCTCCACCGTGACCGGAAACGGTTTTTTCGAATCTTGCTTCGATGTTGTCTTGGGCGAGGGCGCTTTCTTCGCAGGAGTCTTCGGACTTTGTTCCTTGAATATGGCGGCAAGATTCGTCGAGCGGTCCTCGAATATCGTGATCTTCGATCCCGGCTGATCGACTCGCACTTCCTGGATCGAAAGACGGTTCGGTTCGAGCGAAAAATCGATCTCGTTTGCCGAAAGCTTCTTCCATGACAGAAAAGGCTTTCGGCTTTCGGTCTCGATCAACAGAAGGTCGAAGACGCTGAGGACGCCTTTGCTCTTGACCGACGGGCCTTTCGGAGTCCGGGTGAAATCCACGTCCACGGCGGTGGACAAGTCGCCGCTTTCGAGCTTGAGCTTAGCGAATTTGGCGACCACGGGGTGCAGCGCCTTCAGGTTTACCCGGTCGACCTGAATCTTGGCTTCCGCCCGATCGCCCGTGGGAGATGCGGTGCCGGTCGCCTTCAGCGCGCCACCTTGTTTGACCTTGAGGTTGGTATCGAACTCGACCGGTGTCTCGCCATCGTTGGTGATGCTCTTGAGGCCGATATTGATGTCCTCGAAATCGTAGGCGACTTCGGAAGAGAAGCTATGGTCGACGACGCCGAGATCGAATCCCTCCAGTGTGAATGTGTTGAGCGCGAAGTGCCACGGCTGTCCCTTGGATTCGGCAGGGGCTTCGGCAGCAGGCGTTTCCGCGCCGGTATCGCCCGACTTAGGCGCGAAGAGTTCGGCCAAATGAATGGTACCGGTCTTGTCGCGGACGACTTGAGCCTTGCCGCCTCTAAGTGCGGCCCGTCCAATGGTTGCCTCGCGCTTTTCGAGGCCCACTTGCCCTTCCGCCAGTTCGAACTGATCCCAAGCGGCCAAGGGATCGGAAGAATCAGGTTCGGTAAGGGCGATTCCGTTCAGAACGGCCGCCAGCCCGTCGAGATTTGCTTTGGGCGTACCCGCGCCGACTTCGGCCGTGGCCTTGAGATCGAGACCGAACCGGTCGACCGAAACGACATAAGGCGACCGGCGGCTGGCATCGGCATAAGCGAGACCGACATCGGCGATCTTGAAATTTTCGACCGCCAGCTTCCAGGGGGGGGCGGGCTCGGCGTCGGGCGGCGGATCGGCCGGATTCGAAGCGGTACCGTTCGCGTCCTCTTTCACCAGATTCTGCCAGTTCAACGACCCGGTTGCGTCGACCGATGCGTTGACCTGGCCGTTCTGGATGATGAAGGAGGGTACGTTAAGCGATCGGCTGGCCAGGTCGAAACTGGCATTACCGGCTTCGATCTTCTCCAAAGCGAGGATCGGATCGGCCGTATCGGGCATGGCGAAGCGGAGCCCTGACAGCGTCAGCCCCAGATTGGTCACCGACAGATCGGTCTTTTCGGGGCTCTGGCTATACCGATAATGCGCCGACAACGCAGCCCGGCCGGACGGTTCGGCCAGATTGAGGCGGTCCCGGAGGAATTTCCAGGGGAGCGCCAAGTTGAAAGCGTCGAGCCGTACGTCGCCGTCGGAAAGAATCGGTTCCAGCGAAAGATTTCCCCGCCATTCGAGAGTTCCGCCGTCCGGAAGCTTGAAAGCGAGTTCATAAGTGCCGGTTTTCTCCGGCAGGGTCGTGAGCGTATTGAGCTCCAAATCGATCGGACTCACCGTTTCCGTTATGTCGGCGTCCTTCGAGTAATCGGCGTATTCCACCGAACCGCTCGTCAATGCGAGATGCTTGACCAGAAGGCGGGGCAGGGGCTCGTCGGGCTTTTCGGGTTCTTCGGACTTTGGCGCGGCTTCGGCGATTTTGGCCAGATTGAGTTTTCCGTCTTGTTCGACTATCGCCCTCAGTGAAGGGGCTTCAAGGCGGAAATCGGCAAGCGTCCACGCACGCCGAAATATGCTTTCCAATTCGAAGTTGACGAACAATCGGGCAAATCGAAAGACGGATTGGCCATTCGAGTCATTCAGGTTGAAATCCTGGGCTTCGAAAGTGAATGTGAACGGATTGAAGGCGACTTTGCCGACGGAAGCATCGCGCTTAAGCTGCTCGGCGGCGATTTTGGGAACATAACGCTGCACGAGATAGGGGACGAGTGAAAACCCGGCAAGCGCATAAAGCATGAGCGCTGCCGTGACAGTTAGTATCCACGGGTTTCTAGCAATTCGGACCAGCCGATTCATGCGGATTAAAACTCCCTAGCTCAGGTTTGGCGGAGCGTGACGGCTAAAGTGTAGTATCAAGGATGTAAGCCGTTAATTTTCCGCCGCCGACAAGCTCTTTGTCTCGATTTGATAACACCTGCCTCCGAGAAGGTATTGTTATATTGGACCAGGATAAGCGAGAAGCTTCTTCCGGCGTCAGCGGGAAATTCGGAGCGTATTCTTGCTCCTCGCAGCCGCCAGGAAAAAGAGCTACGATTGACCTTCCGGCGAAGTAAATAACTTGCGGGAATATGAATTGAAAGACACCTATCCAGCCCTTTCGGAGTTGGCAGAATACTGCCGCGACACGTCTATGCGGACGTTTTTATAATAAGACGAGCGTTAAGAGCTTATGTTATATTTTTTCAGCCCATGTCTCGAGCATCTGCTGGAATCAGTTGCTAACTAATTAGGTGTTGCCGCGTGGTTGGACCTGTTGGTAACGCTAGACAGTAGAAAAATAAAGCCATGTATAAAGCTGATCGTGTCTTCTGGGAACGTAATAGTACAACCGGGAGAACCGAATGGTTCTTTCTGACGCGGGAAGGCGTAATGGGGCCTTATGAATCCGAGATATTCGCGAGAAAATCGCTCGACGAGTTTAAAGATCGCTGCGCACTGGTCGGAAATAATGTGCACAGAGCCGCCGATTCGAATAGTCATTTCGAACTCGTCCGAGACGGAAACGGTTTAACGATCCGGAGAATGGAACCGGAAAAGTCAAGTTGATATTGGCCCGTGAAGCTATTCGACTTTGGCACCCGTAAGCGTCAAGAAACTGCTTGAATAGCATTAGGCAAAAAACTCCTCTCCCTCGCCAGCCAAGGCAAAGGATATAAAGTCCGGCGTAAGCTTTGGTCTCGGCGACTATTCCACCGAGCCGTTTTCCGCTTTATTCAAGACCAGACCGACCAGCGCGGTGTCTTGAAGAGCCGCTATGGCTTGGGAGAGTTCGTCCTGCGTCGTTTTCCCTTCCTCAACGACTAATACCACGGCATCGACATAAGGCGTAAAAGACAACGCGTCCGCCGTTCCTAAGTGGGGAAGGTCGAATATGACAAATCGCGACGAATAGCGCTGCTTCAGTTCTTTCACCAGCTGTGCCATTTTCGGCGAGGCAACGAGTTCCGAAGAATTAAATATCGGCCGTTTCCCCGGCAGAATGACAAAACGGCCTATGCCTTTCGGATTGATCAGGATTTTCGATATGGGAACGTTGTCCATCAAGTGATCGCTTAAGCCCGCGACCGGGTCGATACCCAGATAACGATGAATGGTGGGATCTCTGAGGTTGGCATCGGCCAGCAGTGCGGTTTGGTGAGCCTCGAGGGCGATGCTGAGCGCGAGGTTGATGGCGGTGAGACTTTTTCCGCAGCCCGGCCCGGGGCTGGTTATCGCCAGGGTGTTCCAGCCCTGTTCGCGCATTTTATGTAGGACCCGGGTACGGAGGATTTTGTACGCGTCCACGAAGGCACAGGGGCTATAGCCGGCGATAACGCGTTGGCGGCGCAGCAACTCCCTCGAGAGCGTTACGGTTCTGGTTTGCGTGTACTGGATGTTTTCCAATGAAACCAGATCCGCCTTGGGGATTTGTGGGCTGGCCACTGCGGAATCCTGGTGCTGCTGTTGTCCGAATGCTCTACCGATGCTTTCCATAGTTATATCCTTCCCTGGTTAGGTTGGTTTCGGGAACCGGCCGATCCGTCGTCAGTGTCGAAAGCGGCCGATTCGGGTGATGGTTGCAGCGCAACCGAATCTCAGAAGCTCAGCTTAAAAGCGAATCCATCTTGCGTAAACCCCTGAACCACAGGACGTCCAGCGGTATCCAGAGCCAATGGACCAGAGCTAAAATCAGCAGGATAAAACCGAGGCCCGCCAACATGCCGACGCTCCTCATTTTCTGCTGCTGTGAGATATCCTCATCGGTTTCGAAGTAGGGGATGACGGCAAGCGGCGGTCCGCCGGCCAGCCCCGTTATCAATTTCGCTCCTCGTATGGACTTGTCCATGTTTTCAATCAGCAGCACGTAACCGAATCCTCCCGCGATCGCCAGCATCACGCCAAGAAAAGCAATCGCAGGCCGGTTCGGTTTGATCGGTTTCTCGGGCAACAGCGGAGGCTCGATAATGGAAAACCGCTCACCCTTGCTTTTTTTCTCGAGCTGCTCGGCCACTTCGGCTTCCATCGCTTTGGCCCTCAGCTCGCGGTAACGGGCGGTGGCATTTTCATAATCCCTGACCAGCTCCAGGTATTGCCGTTCCACTTTGGGGCTTTGCAGCAATCGGCTTTCGTATGCGCCGAGTTTTGCCTTGACTTCCTCGCGCCGCTGTCTCAGAACCCGCAAATCCTGAAGAGTGCCGTCACGCTGGGCTTGCAGCGTAATGTAGGCAGGATTTTCGGGCTGGCTGGCTGCAATGTCCCGGACTGCGCGGGTCGTTTGCGCCTTTCTCAGTTCCGCCTCCAATGCGGAAATCTGTTTTCTTAAATTGACGATGTCCGGGTGATTTTCGGAATATTTTTCCCGGAGCGACGCTAACTGACCGTCCAGCTGGGCGAGATGCTTGGCCATTTCCAACCCGCTGTCCGAGTCGCCTGCATCCATTTTGAGCGAAGCGATTTCCAAGCGAGCTTTGACGACGTCGGGGTGTTTGTCAGAATAGCGGCTTACCATGGCCAAATACTCCGTCTTGAGACTCTTCAACCGGTCCTGAGGGCTCAGAATGCGCTCTCCGGTTGAAGAGATGACCGGAACATCGGGTTTTATTTGGGCCAATTGGCCATCCAGATAGAATTTCCGATCTTCGAGGGAAAGAATTTCATTGTCAATCTGCATTAATTCGCGCTCGGTTCTATCCATGAGCTCGATATTGATTTGTTTCTGTTCGGGCAGGCTGTTCAGGTTCTGCTCCTTGAAGTCGGCCAGTTTTTTCTCCAAGACCGAAACATAATCCCCCATCTGCCTGGTTTCTTCCTTGAGGAAATCCGAGGTTTCAGCGGTCCTTTGAGTGCGAGTCTTGAGGTTTTCCTCCAGGTAAAGCGAAGTGATTTCGTTGGCAACGCGCTGGGCGAGATCCGGATTGCGGCTATCGTAAGCCAGCGTGAAGGCAATCGTTGCGGTAGACGGCCTGCCGGTACGAGGGTCGATAATGTCGGCACTGATCGTGTCCAGTGCTATATCGTCACGCATTCGCTTGATGATTTCCTCTTCCGTTAGCCGGTGCCGCGCGTCGGCGTATAGGTCGAACTTCTCGATAATTTTGTTCAGGTTGCTGCGCGTCATGACCCGCTGGCTGATCATTTGCAGCCGCTGCGTGGCATAGGTCGTGATGGTCGAGCGTACCAACTCGGGCGGTATTTCCTGTTCTTCGATCAGAATCGTTGCGGTGGAGCGGTAAGTCGGCGGAAGCAGGACGGCGAGCAAGAGGGTCAGAAACAAGATGCCGGTCAGAATTGCCGCAAATTGGGATTTGCTGCGCTTGAACCCGGCCATGTAGTCGTGAAGTCCTTTTTCTTCCATGATTCCCTCGCTATCGGTCAGTACTGTAGCTTATCCCATCGATAGCGGATGGTCAGATAAGCGGCGTGTGATTCGGGAATATTCGAGATGACATCGATCTCCTGTCGACTGTACTGATACGACGCGATCACTGACCAATTTTCGCTCCAATTCCAGATCAGCTCGCTCCTGGCACGAAAAAGTTGGCGATTGAGCTCTACGTTGCGCTGATCGGCTGTCTTGCGGTCCGTGTAAGAAAATTGAGCCGATCCGGTCAGTGTCGGCGTAAATTTGTGCTTTCCAGTTAGCGTGACCGTATCAGCCTCGATCAAGTTCCCGTAAATGTTCGGGCTGACCGTGTGCGCATAGTCGAGGTTCAGTTCGTCCACTTCGAAGCGCTTGGTTGCGCGCGCGTCTATCAGATAAGTCAAAGAGCTGCTGCTGATGTGCTCAGCATCATCGAGTATCGGATCACCGAACGCAGTTCTGAAAATCGTTCGGGAGCCGGCTTCGGTCTTGTTGTATTGGCCGCCGGCGGCAAGGCTGACGTCGAATGTTTCGTCGATGGAATAGGAGAATCCGACGATGGCCGTGGCGTAATCGATCATGATTTCTTCAGTGCGATTTTCATATGTTCCGGGAACACGGAATATTTGGAAATCCAAGGTTCCTGGGATGAAAGTCGTGCTTTCCGGTGCCGAATAGCTCGTGTAGGAGAACGAACCATTCATCTTTAAGTATTCGCTGTATTCATGAACCACACCGACCGAGCCGAAATGGATTTGATAATGAGGAAAGGCGGTATTGTCTTTGTTCCGATATTCGGTGTTGTCATATTGATAGTTCAGACCAAGCCGGGTGTCTTCGCTCAAATAATATGTCCACGACGGGTTAATCGTTTGCCTGTTTCTCCTGACTTGCTCGAATACCAGATCGTTGGTTTCAATGAACGAAGTTCGGCTCGAATCCCTGATGTAATCGCCTCGAAGAGCGAATTGGCTACGCTCGGTGACGAAATAACTGCCGGTCAAGGAAACGAATTGATTCAGGGTATTCAAGCCCTTTTGATCGTAAAAATAATTGTCGAGACGGATACTTCCGTCGAGCTTCCATATTTCTTCAGCGGCTGAGAATTGTGTGTTCAGGCCGAGTTTCGTGCCCCAGACATCGGTATGTGGGCCGGGTGTGAGAAAGATATTGGTGTTGTACTCCTCTTCCACGTTGGCATCCGCTTGGAAGGTATATTCCACTGCATTGACGTCCGTTGCGATAAGTAATCCGATGATCCACGTGATGTAGAGTGGAGGGTTTCCTCGTCCTTTATTGCTTATGGCGTTGACCGGTTTTGCGTTATGCATGGCTGTCAGAGCCAATCAAACGAGTCGGCAGCGTCAGGAATTTCGTCGATCGATACAGGGATAACTCGTGCGACATCACGGAACCACTACAACGTCTCCTCTTTGCAGCAGGATGTCTTGCTCCAACGCGTTTCCATTGGCGACTTCATCGTAGTCGAAGGGTAACGCCACCTCCTTTTCGCCTATCCGGCGTATGATCTTGATATCGTCATCGTCGGCAAAAGGCGTCAGGCCGCCAGCCATCGACAACGCCTGCATGACCGAAACCTGATTCGGGGTAATGAATTCACCAGGCTTGTTGACTCTGCCAACCACATAAATCTTGTGGTTCAAATTGATCAAAGCGACACTGACTTCCGGCTCGGCAAAGAAATCGGAGAGTCTTTTGGCGATTTCGGATTTGATCTGACGGACGGTCAGACCTCCCGCTGCCAACTCACCGATTAAAGGGAACGTAATTCCGCCATCGGGACGTACCAAGGTCTGCTTCGTTAGCCCGTCTTCTTTCCAGACGGAGATCTCCAGAACATCCCCGGCACCGACGATATAATCGGGAGGTACGGACGCCGATGAGTCGACCGATAAGGAGGCGGGAGCCTGAGCAGCGGATACCGAGAAGGCGAAGTGAAGGATAAGCGCAAAAGCCAAAAATCCATTTTTCATATGCGCATCTACACGATGTTACGAGAGACCGGACGGATGAATCGGTCCGTATCCCATGGACCATGACCGTATGTAACGGTATAGTCGGAGAATACTACAGCTTATTACATTTTTCACGCCCGTAACAATCCAGATTGCGGAAGGAGATGGAGCCAAGGAGATGGCTGCGGTCTCCTTCGCGTTACAAAGCTGTTGTCATCAGGACTCTCGGAGCGGCGATGCGCCCGCACGCCCCAGGGGAAACCTGGCGAATTTCCGGAAGTCCGCTGTATCGTGCTCGAGATCGAGAAATCGAGCTGATTTCAACCGCAAATACATTAGGGACGATATCCATGCTGATCAGGACATTAGCTTTCTTAGGTCTCTCACTGAGTGTAATCAACGTTCTGACCGGGTGCGGCGGCGCCGAAGAGCGCAAGGCGGAGCATCTGGAGCGAGGCAAAAAATACCTCGAAGAGCGGAACTTCGATAAGGCCAAGATCGAGTTCAAAAACGTCTTGCAGATCGATCCCAAGGTCTCCAAGCCCTACTTCTATTTGGGGCAAATAGAAGAAGCGCAGAAGAATTGGCGAGATTCCTTTGCCCTCTATCAAAAGGCCGGCGAGCTCGATCCGAACGACCTGGACGTCAAAGTCAGGCTGGCGAAACTTTATATGCTGGGCAAGCAGCTCGATAAAGCCGACGCTCTGTTGAGTGCCGTTTTGAGTGTTAAGCCCGAGGATATCGATGCAAGAATGGTGAAAGCGGGTTTATCGACTCTCAAAGGCGATCAAGCCGCTGCTATCGACGAACTCAGCCGCATCACGGCGGAGCAGCCGTCCCGCGCCGAGGCGTTTTTCGTTTTGGCGATGCTTCACAGTCAACGGAACAACCTCGATGAAGCCGAGAGAGTCTTAGAGCAGGGAGTAAGCGCCAATCCGGGCGATACCTCGCTGCAATCGGGGCTGGCCAAGCTCGCCGCTCAGATGAAAAAGCTCGAAAAGGCTGAAAATATCTATAAAGAGATGATATCCGGCGATCCCGCCAACCTGGAGCACCGGAAACTATTGTCCGAATTCTATATTCGACAAAAACGCTGGAGCGACGCGGAGCGGGTCTATCGCGAAGCCATTCAGGCCAGCCGCGACGACAGTCAGCGTTACATCTTGCTTGCGGAATTCTTGGCAAAATCCGGCAAATCCGACGAGGCGGTCACCGAGCTTGCCGAAGCGATCGAGGCTTATCCAGAAAAACCGGACCTGCGCTTCGCCTTGGCGAGGCTTCACGAGCAACGCAGGGAAACCGATAGAGCAGAGCGGCTCTATCGAGAGATCATTGCCTTGAAAAAATATGCTCCGGATGCCTTGAAAGCGAAAAACCGTTTGGCCTTGCTCGCTTTGGCCGAAGGACAAGTCGACAAGGCCGCTACATGGATCAATGAAGTTCTGGAGGCGAATCCGGGGGACCGCCAAGGGCTCTTGCTACGGGGGCGCATTGCCTTATTCCGCAAGGATGGCCAAAAGGCGGTCGCGGCCTTTCGTTCGTTGCTCAAAGATCAGCCCGATTCGTGGGAAATACTCAAGCTGTTGGCCGCTGCGCATACGCTCGACGGTAAGCCGGTGCTCGCGCAAGAAAGTCTCGAGAAAGCCGTGGCGGCGAATCCCGATAAATTCGAGGCATACAAGAATCTGATCGACTTTTTGGCGGGGCAAAAGAATTACTCGTTAGCGCTGGAAAAGATCGACGAGTTCCAAAAACGGAACTCGGCTAGTCTGGATGCGCTGGTGCTCAAGTCGGAAATTTTGGCGGCAGCCGGGAGGACTGCGGAGCAGGAGACGGTTTTGAAGCGGATCAAAGCGGAGTTTCCGGAAAATCCAACCGGAGGCTTCCTTTTGGGCAAGCTTTATCAGAGCCAGAAAAAATATGACTTGGCGTTGGCCGAATATGAGGAATCGCTTGGAAAATCCAAAAACGATTATGAGATTCTGAAAGCGATTTTCGGAAGTTATGTCGAAAAAAGGCAGGCCGAAAAGGGCGTGGAACGAATCACCAATGTTCTCAGCAACAATCCGAAACATGCGGGTGCCCACCAATTGCTGGGATTGTATTACCTGGGCGAAAAGCAAGAAATGGAAGCCGTCAAGTTTCTGAACATGGCCATTCAGTCCAACCCCCGTTGGTTGCTCCCTTATGCAAATCTCGGCGCTTATTACGAACAAACGGGCAGACGGGACCTGGCGCTCAAAACCTATCATCGGGCACTCGAAGCACTGCCTGGGGAACCCGCCGTCCTCATGAACTTGGCGCGGGTCTATGAAATTTCCGGGGACTATGAAAACGCGATCAAACAGTACGAAACCATTCTCAAGCTAAACCCCGGCAACATGCTCGCCCGGAACAATCTTGCCAGTTTGCTGAGCCTTGACCATTCTCGGAAAGACAAGCTCGATCGGGCTTTCGAGCTTGCGAAGGAGTTCGATAAGACCGAGGAGCCGGTGTTTTGGGACACGCTGGCTTGGATCTATTACCAAAAGGGTGCGTACGAAAAGGCTTTGCCTTTACAGTTGAAAGCCGCCGAGAAATCTCCGGACGTGCCGATTTACCAATACCACCTCGGTATGATTTACCTCAAGAAAGGCGAGCGTGCGGCAGCTGTGGAGCATCTTCAAAAAGCGGTGAACTCGGGCAAGGAGTTCGTCGGTTTGGAAGATGCGCGAAGCGCATTGATCTTAGCCACAGACGGCGGTTGAGGCGTATCCGGGTTCGGGGTCAATGCTCCAAACCCGGATTCCCACCACGGTGGTCAAAGCCGAAACGTTCGGTCGGAATGCGAATGGGCTACCGCCAAAGCGTAAGCTCTTGCGGCTGATAACCGGAAGGCACCTGCGGACGATCGTCGGGGGATATCGAGTCGGTTATCCGGTTCAGAGCCATAACGGTGGGATGCTTGCCGGAAAAGTCCACCATTTCGACCGGAACGCCGGCCAAATCGCTGAGTTCGATCGGCGGTAGCGATATTCCGAACTGGCTCGCGAAGCCTTGTGCTTTTGCGGCTATTCGCTGAGTGAAAGCGAGGAGCGAGCGAATCGTTGCGTAATCATCCGTGGATAACTGCATCGATGATGGATTCGCGAGGCATACTTCTGCCAGCTTGGTCGCCCCCTTCAGTACGTCCAGCTGTTCGCAGCTGATGCCGGCCACTTGCTTGGCCCGTCCCGTCTTTACGAGGCGCGAGTCATTCGCCGGATTTTCGGCGGAACCGAGCTGATCTATGGAGATCCCTCCCAGCATGTCCTCCCATTTAGCTCGTTGCTTCGGTGACAGTTTCTTGAGTTGATCGCCCAAACCTTGAAGAACCGGTTGAAGATCCTGGGTTTGACGAGCAATCCGATCGATCTTTTCTTCGGTTATCGGCGTGAACTGCTGCTTCTTGTGGTCGATCAAGACCAGCTGTTCATTTGCCCGCTGATAAAAAATGTCCAGATTGCGATCGCCGCCGGCGCCTTTGACCATAATTTGGCCATCTTTGACGACAACCGGTTGAACAGACCTCTTTTGTCCTTCTTCCACGTTGAATTCGATAGTGCTGTCCGCATTGGAAGGAGAGAGCCAAACGAGATTGGCTACTAGGGCCAGATTGAAAAATTTTCGATATTGCATACGGAGATTCCGGAGGTGTTCGCTTACCGCTCGATAGACGAATCGAAGCTGTCGTGTCCTCGTCTAAATGCGGCAAGCAAATAATGGATGTCTAACTCAGGTTAGAATGGAACGGTAGAACGCATTGTGACATGCGTATTCGACTTGCGACAATCGGCGGGGTGATTTTAGGATTGCGTCAAGACGTAACCAGTTCCATAAGGAAGATAACCAGATGTTAAAAGAATTCAAAGAATTCGCCATGCGTGGCAATGCCGTCGATATGGCGGTGGGCATCGTTATCGGGGCTGCTTTCGGTGCCATCGTAAAATCGTTGGTGGACGACGTCATCATGCCGCCAATTGGTTTGTTGTTGGGGAATGTCGATTTTTCGAATCTTTTCGTCGTACTCAAGGATGGTGCAACAACCGGCCCGTACGCGTCTCTGGCTGAGGCCAAGCGGGCTGGAGCCGTTACCATCAATTACGGCGTTTTCTTCAATTCGGTAATCAGTTTTTTGATCGTGGCTTTCTCGATTTTCTTGCTGGTCCGGAGCATCAACAAATTGCGGCGTGAAGCGCCGTCTGCGGCTCCGGCTACAAAAGAGTGTCCCTATTGCCTGTCGGCAGTCGCACTGAAGGCGACACGCTGCCCTCAATGCACATCCGAGCTCAAGTTATAGGTCAGGCCGTGGCGGGCGGACACACGCATGTTCATGTCGATACGATCGGAGGGCGTGCAAAATTCCGATTGGGACTCTCGGCCGCTCTGACCATCGCGTTCGTCGTCTTTGAAGTCCTGGCGGGGCTGATTGCGAACAGCTTGGCGCTATTGACCGATGCGGCACACAACCTGACGGATGTTCTTGCATTGGTGCTGTCATGGTATGCGCTTCATTTGGCCGAGCAGCCGTCCCATGCCGGCAAAACCTTTGGTTATCATCGTGTCGGCATTCTTGTCGCCCTCATTAATTCCACGACGCTGACCCTGATTTCGGCTGGAATATTTTATGAGGCCTACGAACGTTTCGTGTCTCCGCCGCCCGTTGCCGCCGACATCTTGATCGCCGTCGGCGCTGCGGCGTTCGTCGTCAATGTCGTAACGGCATGGTTGGTCAGCCACGGCGCCGAGCACGATTTAAACATCAGGAGCGCCTTTATTCACTTGCTGGGAGACGTATTTTCGACGGCCGGAGCGGTCCTCGCCGGCATCGGAATCTGGTTTACCGGCTTTTATTGGCTCGATCCCTTGGCCAGTGTCCTGATCGGTCTGCTCATCCTCTGGAACGCTTGGGTGATCTTGCGAGAGACCGTCGACATTTTATTAGAAAGCACGCCTCGCGATATCGAAATGAGCTCCATGGTGCGCGATCTTCTTCAAGTCGAAGGCGTAAAGGGCGTTCATGATCTCCATGTTTGGAGTATCTCGAAAAGTTTTCGCTTTCTATCGGCGCATATCGTCATCGACGACGTTCTGATCAGCCAGGCCGCGTTAATACAACATGAAATCAAGGAGATGATCCGGAGCAATTACGGCATCGGTCATTGCACCTTACAGCTCGAGTGCGAAGGATGCGATCCGGATTCCCTGTACTGTGACATCAATCATTACGGCCGCCATCAACACGCCGATAACCATCATGCCGCAAGGTGAGCGGATTGAATAAAGCCGCACCGCCGGTTTGAAACCAACTACGCGATCGGCGATTCTCGGATTTTGCTTAGAATTCATAAACGCGGTATTATTGTCGCCTTCACGGGGCGTAGCGCAGTCTGGTAGCGCACCTGTATGGGGTGCAGGTGGTCGGAGGTTCAAATCCTCTCGCCCCGACCAATTGAATCAAAGGCTTATCGATCATGTCGGTAAGCCTTTTTTCGTTTGGGACCAATTTTAGGAGCCTATCCCGTAAACCGGTGGCGTGCCCGGTGAGGTAAGCTGGAGCAAGTGGAGACCCAAGTTTCACACCATGAGACGGAATGTCGACGGGCAAAGTTACCAAATCGAACCTTTGGAGTAGGTGCCATGGCGAAAGAGAAACGACCTTTGGAAAAGATTACGCTCTCGGGCTACAAGTCCATCCGCGAGCTGAAGGAGTTTCCGCTCGCTAGCGGCCTCAATGTGCTCATCGGTGCCAATGGCTCGGGCAAGACCAATTTCATTCGCTTTTTCGAGCTGCTCGGCCACATGATGGACCCGAACAAAGGCCTGCAGAATTATGTGGCGTCCCGCGGGCGTGCCGACGCCTTTCTATTCCGCGGCACGAAGGTGACGCCGGAATTGAGTGCCCATCTCAAGTTCGGGCTTAACGAATACCGATTCAGCCTTCGCGCCGCTGCTGATCGGTCGCTGTTCTTTTCGCAGGAATCGGCACCGTTCGATGGCCCTTATTTCGGGCATGTAGCCAACGACCAGGGGAGCGGCCACGTAGAAAGCGCGCTGGTGCGGAAGACCGGACGCAGCGCGAGTGAGCAATGGGTGGTGGATACCATTCAGGGATGGCGGGTATATCACTTCCACGACACTTCGCCATCCGCGCCGGTAATGGGGGTTTGCAACGTGGTGGATTCCGACGTGCTGCACAGCAATGCGGCAAACATCGCGGCGTTCCTCATGCGCATGGCGCGAACCCACGCTGATCACTATGCCCGGATCGAGGAGACCGTTCGCCAGGTTGCGCCGTTTTTTGGGACGTTCGTGCTCAAGGAGATTTCACCGGGTCAGACCCAGCTCTTGTGGAAGGATCGCTACTCCGACCTACTCTATTATCCGTATCAGCTCTCGGACGGCACGATCCGTTACATTTGCCTTGCCACGCTGCTGTTGCAGCCGGAGCCAGCCTCGACGCTCCTCGTGGACGAGCCGGAACTCGGTCTCCATCCCTACGCCATCAAGCTGCTGGCCAGCATGCTGCATGAGGCGGCGCAGCATACCCAGCTCATTATTTCCACTCAGTCGTCGCTGCTCATTGACGAGATGAGCCCGGAGGATGTCGTCGTCGCGAATCAGCGGGATGGCGAAACGGTACTGGACCGGCTGGACTCCGACAGACTCGGGGAATGGCTGCAGGAATACACGCTGGGCCAGTTGTGGGAGAAGAACGAGCTGGGAGGCCAGCCCTGATGGCGTGGCGGCGCCTCTATATCACGGTCGAGGGCCAGACAGAGCGGAAGTTCGCGGACGAGGTGCTACGGCCCCACCTGGCGCAGTACTCGCTCGATGCGCGCACGCGGGTGGTGCTGACCAACCGCACATTGGGCAAGCGCGGCGGCGTTCTGGACTTCGCAAGAATCCGCGATGATCTTCGCCGATTGATGCGCGAGGACGGCAATGACGATGCCCTGTTTACGACCATGGTGGACCTTTACGCCTTGCCGGCTGAGTTTCCCGGCTGGGACGAAGCGCGCAAGAAGACGGTTCCGCTGGAGCGTGTTTCGGTTCTCGAAGAGGCATTCCGCGCGGAGATGGGGGACGGACGGTTTCATCCCTACATCCAGTTGCACGAGTTCGAGGCGCTGCTTTACTGCGATCTGACTCAATTGCAGCGGCGGATTCCCGAATCCGGGCAGGCGATTGCGGCCTTGGCGCAAGAGGTGGCAGGTTTCGCGCCGGAGGACATCAACGAAGGTGCCGCCACGGCCCCGAGCAAGCGGATCATCCGCTATCTCCCAATCTACGAG
The DNA here is from genome assembly GCF_051027445.1 of Methylocaldum sp. GT1TLB. Lineage (NCBI taxonomy): Bacteria > Pseudomonadati > Pseudomonadota > Gammaproteobacteria > Methylococcales > Methylococcaceae > Methylocaldum > Methylocaldum sp. GT1TLB. The sequence goes on along the minus strand of NZ_CP194898.1, from coordinate 1,637,939 downwards.
AAAACGAAAGTGCGCATCGGCGCTCCCGCCGCTGCCGCGATCGGACTGCCGACATTGCGGGTGCAGTGTCCGCATTTCGACGACTGGGTGCGCAAGCTGGAAGGGCTCGGCGAGCCGTTCGCCGGCTGAGGGCAAGGCATAGCTCATCAGGTTTGCCTTCCTTCATGGCTGCAAATTCCGGATTGCAAAACAGCCCTCGCTCCTGAAAGTAACGGGCAAGCAGAGCATTGGGCATCTGCCGAAAATAATCCTTGGTGGAATAGTGCCGAGCCATTCTGTCCCCCCTTTGGCAAGTTCTTGTCAAGAACTTGGTTCGTATCGGACTTTACTGTACAGTGCAGTACATTCACAGTCTACCCGTTGAGATGGAATCATGGCTACCGGCAAGACCACCACACTGACTTTTCGCATTGAGCCGGCCCTGAAAGAGGCGTTGCGCATCGCCGCTGCCCGTGAGCATCGATCCCTGGCCAATATGGTGGAGGTGCTGATTCGGGATTATTGCGGGCGGAACGGGATTGCGATTCCGGAGCAGGATGACCTGTTCGATGACGCCGGAAACCGGACCGACACAGAAAATAAGGGCTAACGGAACGGAGCACTCATGAATCTGAACGAACTTCTCGCCATGCTCGATGCGCCGATTGTGGTCCGCCCGACCCGGCGCATGACCCAGAGCGAGTTGGAGAGCTATCTCGACAAGGCCGCCGATATCCTGCGCGGCAACGCCGACCATTCCGAGTTTCGCGGTTATGTGTTTGCCTTGCTGTTCTACAAGCGAATCAATGACTGCTATGAGGAGGAGGTCCGTACTCAAGCCGCGAAGTTGAAGCAAGCCGGGGTTGCGGAAGACCAAGCCGTCTACCTGGCCCGCCAACCGGAACTACACCATTTCGTGGTGCCTGAGTCCGCCGCTTGGAACAAGGTCGCGCGCACCGCCAAGGGGCAGCTCGGCCAGGCGCTGAACGATGCCATGCTCGCCATCGAGCGGGCCAATGCCCACCGCCAGAACAACTTCGATGGGATTCTCACCGGCAAGATCGATTTCAACAAACAGGACGAGCTGCCGCGGGACAAGCTGGTCAACCTCATCAATCACTTCGGCAGTCAGACCTTCGACCGTGCCCATGTGTCCGACGACCTGTTCGGAAACGCCTACGAGTACCTGATCCGAAACTTCGCCAGCAAGGCGGGCAAGTCGAGCGGCGAATTCTACACCCCGGCCGAGGTGGGTTTTCTCATGTCCGAGATGCTGGAGCCGAAGCCCGGCATGAGCATCTGCGACTGGGCCAGCGGTTCGGGCGGGTTGCTGCTCCAGTGCATCCGCTACGTGAAGAAACATGGCGGCGATGTGCGCCAGCTCTTCCTGCATGGCCAGGAGTCCAACGTCGCCACCTACAACATCTCCCGCATCAACATGATCCTGCACGGCGTGCCGGTCTGGGATCACAAACAGGGCGACAGTCTCCGCGATCCGCGCCAGCTCACGTCGGCCAACCGTTTGAAGCAGTTCGACCGCATCATCATGAATCCCCCCTTCTCGCTGGAGGACTGGGGGTACGATACCGTGGTCTCCGGCGACAAGTTCGGCCGTTTTTCCTTTGGACTACCGCCCGCGTCCAACGGCGACTGGGCTTGGTTGCAGCATATCGCCAAATCGCTCAGGGACCACAATCCGGAAACCGGAGAGGCCGGCAAGGGCATGGTGGTGATGTCCCAAGGCGTGCTGTTTCGCGGCCAGCCGGAGCAGACCGAGGAAGAAGACGGCCAGAACCAGAAGGCCGACACCGAATACCTGATTCGGCGCGGCTTCGTGGAGGCGGACCTGATCGAGTGCATCGTGGTGTTGCCCTCCAAGCTCTTCTACGGCAACGGCGTGCCCGCCTGCCTGCTGTTGCTCAACAAGAACAAGCCGGAAGCGCGCAAGGGCAAGACACTGATGATCTGGGCTTCGCGCCATTTCCAGAAGTCCAACCCGCAAAACCTGCTGCGCCCCTCGGACCTGATGCGCATCCTCGTGCCCTGGCGCGCCTTCGGCGATCTGGAGCAAGCCAAGGCCCTGGTGGACAGCCATACGGCGCAACTGATTCGCGAGGTGGAAGAAAACCGTGACCAGCGCCTGACCGATATCGAGGACGCCTACGGCCCGGTACTCGCTCCGCTGGCGAAGCTGGAAGCCGAGCAGGCCCAACTCGCGTTGCTGGATTTGAAGGCCAAGGCGGTGGATGAAGCGGTCAGCCCCGATCACTCCTGGTTTCACCCTTTGGCACCGCTCAAGGCGGAGGTGGAGAAGGTGCATGCCGAGATCGACGCCGCAGGGCGCGGCGACAAGGCCGCCCTGAGGACAAAGCTTGCCAAGCCGAAAAAGGCCTACGACGACGCTCGCAAGCAACTCATCGACGCCATCAGGACGCACCTCAAGCATCTCAACAAGGCGGTGAAGGAGCTGAAAAAACTGCAAGAGGAGCGGGAAGCCCGCGAGCAGGAGATTCGCCTCGCTGCCGAGCGCGAGATCGACCATATCAACGAGACCGCCGCCGACCTGCGCCGCATTCTGAACGATCCGGATGAAGCGCGCCGTTACTTCGCCGTGGTGGACAGAGCCGAGATCGAGGAGAACGAATTCAATCTCAATCTACCGCGCTATGTGGATACTTTTGAGCCGGAGAAGGTGGTGCCGTTGGATGAGGCGGTTCACAATCTCAAGGCCGCCGAAAAAGCAGCGGCCATAGCAAGAGCCGAACTTGAGCGAATATTCGCCAATGTGGGATTAGCGCAAGCATGACTCCTCTTTACGACAACCCGCTACTTAGCGGTTGGAATGAAAAACCACTTGCACAAGTGGTGCAGCTCCGACGCGGCTATACGTGGACGAAAGAAAACGAAATCGACCGACCCGAAGACGGCGCCGTCCCGGTAATTCGTATTCCCAATGTGCAAGACTCGCTCGACCTAACCGATTTGCTTTACCTTCGTGATGTTTCTCCGGACGCGCTGGAGAGATCCGCTGTATCGAAAGGCTGGATTCTGTTCGTCGGTTCCAATGGATCGCAAGACCGTATCGGTGACTCTGTCTTGCTTGAAGAAGATCAACCGATGGTGTTTGCGTCTTTCCTTATGGGCATGACATCGAAAGACCATGATGAATTGCTTCCTGAGTTTCTGGCGAACTGGATGCGAATTCACCTCGTGCACGAGTGGTTCAGCAAGACCTCGCAACAAACAACCGGCCTTGCTAATTACAGTTGGGGAGCAGTCAAGAAACTTCCGCTTCGCTTTCCCAAAGACATAAACGAACAACGCCGCATTGCCGCCGCGCTAAAACTAGCCGACGACGCCATTGCCAAGGCCAAGGCCGAGCTGGAGGCGACGCGGGAGTTGAAGCGGTCATTTGCCAGAAAAGTACTGGAAACTGGCCTGAGTGAGACCGAACTCATTGATTCTAAATTCTGGAAATATCCCAGAACATGGGACCTTGTTTGCGTAAAGCACCTGCTGATCGGCATGGATGCTGGCTCAAGCCCAATGTGCGAATCCTATCCAGCAAAACCAGGACAGTGGGGCGTTCTCAAAGTGAGCGCTGTAAGTTGGGAACGCTTTGATGAGATGGAAAACAAGGCACTACCTGCGTCCATTGAACCCGATCTTGATGCAGAGATAAAAGTTGGCGACATCATCGTTAGCCGTGCAAATACCACTGAGCTTTGCGGTGCAGTACATCGCGTCCAATCTCTATACACAAGGCTATTACTTTGTGACAAGACTTGGCGATTACACCCGAAGGAAGATGTAAATCCTGATTGGCTAGTTGCAGTTCTCAAACATCCTCAGGCAAGAAAGCAGATTGAGGCTATTGCAACAGGAACCAGTGACAGCATGAAGAATATTGGAAAACGGGATTTTCGAAACGCTGTGGTCCCGAAGCCATCACGGGCTGAACAAGACCGAATCGCTGAGTCACTAAATGCCTTCGATGCAAAAATCGAAGTGGACATTAAAAAAGTAGAAGCACTCCAGCAGGTCAAAAAATCCCTCCTGCAAAACCTACTCACCGGCAAAATCCGCCTGCCGATAGAACAGGGCGAGGCATTAACCGCACCCACCAAAGAAGCCCGCTATGGATGACCTCGAAGACTTCGTGCCCGCCGGATACACGGCGCCCACCGTTTCACGCCTGTTCAACGAAGAAACCACCGTCGAGCGGGAGATCATCGAGCATCTGCAAACGCCTGCGCTGGGCTGGACCTACCGGTCCCGCGAGCAGGTGACGGAACTACGCCCGGATGAGCGCGAAGTGATGTTGCTGCCGTTGCTGCGGGAAAAGCTGAAACAGCTCAATCCCGGCGTACTGACCGACGAGGCGCGGGTGGACGCCATCGTCACCAAGCTGCGCGCTTGCCGCGACAACCGGCAATGGCTGGACTGGCTGCAAAACGGCGTCAACTACAAATTCGATCCGGCCGAGAATGCCCAGGATGTTAGGCTGATCGACTTCGATAACCTCGACGCCAACGACTGGTGGGTGACCAACCAGTTTCCGGTGGAGGGCAACTCGCCCCGGCGGCCGGATATCGTGCTCTTGATCAACGGCATTCCGGTAGTGGTGATCGAGGCCAAGACAGCCAGCCGCAGCAAGCCCGATTGGCGCGAGGGGGCCAAACAGCTCGGCGTGTACGCCGAGGAGATCGACCAGCTCTTTTATACTAACGCCTACGGCGTGGGGGTTAACGAGACCCGCATGATGTATGGCGTGCCGGGGCGGCGCATGCAGTTCTGGCTGCAATGGCGCGACCCCTGGCCGCACGACATCGACGAGTTCAACGAGATGAAGGTCTCGCTTTACGGACTGTTCGATCGGTCCAACATGCTGGACTTTATCCGTCACTTCATCGTTTTCGTCACCAAAGAGGGTAAGACCGAAAAGGTGGTGGTGCGCTATCAACAGTACCTGGCGGTAAAGGACATTCTCGGCCGCGCCACCGACCTGAACCTGCCGCCTGAGAAGCGACGCGGGTTGATCTGGCACACCCAGGGCTCCGGCAAGACTTTGACGATGATTTATGCCGCCCGCAGCCTGTGGGAAGACCCGAAGCTGAACCAGCCCACGGTGATCCTGCTGGTGGACCGCGAACTAATGGCGACCGGGACGGAGAACGTTCACGTGGCGGAGAGCAAGCGCGATCTGGAGGCCAAGCTGGCGGGCGACTACCGTGGAGTGATTCTCACGACCGTGCACCTCTTCGAGGGCATGCCGAAGCGGATCACCAAGCAGCGGAAGAACGTGATCGTGATGGCCGACGAGGCCCACCGCACCCAGGAGCGGGAATTGGGCACCTACATGCGCGCCGCGATGGAGGGGGCGTCGCTGTTCGGCTTTACCGGGACGCCCGTCGAGAACGACGACCATAACACGCCGGTAGCTTGGGGCCAGGTAAAGGACGACGGCACCATCGAGCGCTACATGGGCCGCCCCTACACCGTCACCGATGCGTTGCGCGACGGCGTGGTCAAGCCCATTCACTGGCAGCCGCGCATGGCGGATTGGCAACTCTACGGAGCCAAGCTGGACGCCGCATTCAAACGCGAATTCGGCCATTTGCCCGAGGCCGAACAGAAAAAGCTGGTAAGCGGTTCCTCTACTCTGGATGTCTTGCTGAAACTGCCGAAGCGTATCGATCAGATTGCCGATGATATGGTGGATCACTTCACCGCGCACGTCCGCCCCAATGGTTTCAAGGCCATGCTGGTATGCAAGGACAAGGAGGCGGTCAAGCTCTACACCAAGGCCTTGCGGGACCGGCTGGGTGATGAGACGGTGATGGCCGTCATCTCCGAAGCTCCCCAAAGCGACTCCGCGGAGATTCAAGCCCTCTATCTCGGCGACGCCAGGCGCAAAAAGCTGCTGAACGAATTTCTCATCCCGGCCCAATCCGAAGTGCAGGAGCACCAGGACAAGCCCTATCGCAAGGTGGAACTGTTGGTGGTGTGCGACATGCTGCTGACCGGCTTCGACGCCCCCATCCTGCAGGCGCTCTATCTGGACAAGGGTTTGCGCGATCACGGTCTCCTGCAAACCATCGCGCGGGTGAACCGGCCCTATAACGAACTGAAGGGGCACGGTCTGGTCGTCGACTATTATGGCATTTTCGATCATTTGAACGAGGCGCTGAACTACCGACCCGAGGAACTGGGCGATATCGCGTTTCCCTTCGAGCGCATCCGCGAGCATTTCCGCAAGCAATTCGATGCCCTTTGGGCGCTCTTTCCCACCGAGACCGTGCCGCGCGACGGCTCGCATGACGCCTTTATCGCCGCCATGAAAATCCTGCGCGACGAGGAAGGCGCGGAAAAGGAGTTCGACACCGGCTACCGAAATCTGCGTGTGTTGTACGAGGCCTTGCAGCCCGATGAGCAACTGCGCGACTTTGTGCGCCCCTACGCCTGGCTGACAAAGCTTTACATGCTGTACCGGAAGAAGTTTCATCCGGAAGCGGCACTGGAGGCGACGGAAGAGGATGCCGCCCGCACCAGGGAGCTGATCCGCCGGCATATCGATGTGGAGGAGCTGGAAAAAGAGTTCCCCACTTATGTGCTGGACGAGCATTTCCTGACCAAGCTGAAGGACAAGAAGCCCGACGCCAAGGCGCTGGACATCGAGGCCATGCTGAGCGCCGAGCTGCGCATCCGTCTGGATCAGGACGAGGCCTTCCGGCCGCTTTCGGAAAAACTGCAACGCATCATCGATGAAAAACGGGCCGGGACACTGGCAGGCATCGCCTTAATCGCGGAATTGGAATTGCTCACCGAGGCAGTGCGGGCGGCGGTTGAGGAATCCAAACGCCCCATCGGTCAACAGCTGGCGTTGAAGGTCAAGACTCGAAACGCCGCGTTGAGCGAGACGCAAGCGGCGGAAGTGGCTGCTGCCATACTCGAAGAAGCTGACAAATACTGTTTCCCCGGCTGGTGGAACAGTAGTACGGTGGACCCGGAATTATCCAAGGCCCTGCTGTTCTTGATCGCCCAACGCTTTTCGGCCTTGGGGCTGCTGTCGGGCGATGCAATGGAATTTATTGTATCGCTCGTACAGGTGCTCAAGCGCAAGCATTACAAACCGGGAGGCAAGGACGCCGAATGACACGAATCGCACGAATCGATCTGCCCAACGGTCGGCAACTCGACTACCAGATCCGCTCCGCAGCCAAGGCCAAGACTCTGCGCCTGAAGATGACGGCACGGGATGGCCTGACAGTAATCGCGCCCAAGGGTTTGAGCGAGGAGCGGATTGTTGAACTGGTGACCGGGAAGCGGGAGTGGATCGCGGCGCGCCTCGATCAATTCGACGAAGTGCGACACTTGTTGGGCACACAAGTAAGCGTCCGTCCCGAAGCCTTCGACCTGCCTGCGCTGGCAGAGTCCTGGCGCGTGGAATATCGGCAAACGAAGGGCAAGACTGTCGCGGCGTGCACCGATCGACAGGGCCGGGTATTGGTCTATGGTGCGGTGAGCGAGGCGGAACGCTGCAAGGTTGCTCTGCGCCGCTGGCTGGCCAGACGGGCCAAGGAATCACTGGTGCCTTGGCTGAAAACCATGTCGGCCGATACCGGTTTGAAGTTCAGTCGTATTGCCATCAAGAATCAGCGCACCCGATGGGGAAGCTGTTCCGCCGATAATGCCATCAGCCTGAACGCCAAGCTGTTGTTTCTCTCTCCAGCATTGGTGCGGTACGTATTGATGCACGAGCTCTGTCACACATTGGAGCGAAACCACACGAGCCGTTTTTGGACTCATCTACGCCAGTTCGAACCACAAACCGATTTGCTACATGGACAGATGCGCGACGCCTGGAAGAGGGTGCCGGCTTGGGCGCATCCGGTGCAAGGCGGAAAGGAGGGAATTTGATCTGAACTCGTTTCTGCCTGAATTCGCAGTTTCCAATAGCGGGGCTGTCTCTACGCGCTGGCTGCCGTTTCGTGCGCGAATATCCGGAATCCTCGGGAATGCACCGCCTCGCACGTGGGCTCCGCTACGAATTCCGTCCTTGACCTCGCCCTAGAACGTTTTCATCTCGCTCGTACGGCAAAACAGGCTTGGCGGAAGTCGTTGGCGCATTCGGCTCGGGTGAATGGATTCAAGCATTCGTAGGTCGGCAATCCTTTGCCGACGAAGACGCTCGGCCGGGACGTGGTGTCGGGAAAGGATTCCCGACCTACTCGCGAGTGCCCGTACAGTCGGTATGAAAATGCTCTAAGTACATTCCGCAAATATTTGCGGAATCTCGACAGATTGGCTTGATTGGCGGGGTTGTCCTGCAGGTTGTCTATGCCGCAAGACTTCCCTGAATGTACTTAGCCCTTCGGGCCGGCGTGCCGCGGTCGCGATTTGTTCCGGGCAAATTTGTCTTTGGTGTGGCCAAAAGAACGGAGTCAAAGACGAATCGGCCGGGAACCGATTTGGGCGCGCGGAGCGCGACCGCCAGGGAGGGTGCGAGTCAGCGGCCATCCGGCGAGCGTCCTTTTTCCTGCGCGTTTCGCCTTGGATCGGGGACGCTCGAAGGGAACAAAAGCTGTAGCGTCCACTCTCGCGGACACTACGCCCAATCAGAAAATGCTTTAATCGGAAGAGGTCTTTTACTCCAGCTGGATTCGGCGCAAGTCCGATCAATACTCAGCCGGTGAGTTTCCTGTAGCCGGGTGCCGATCCACGTCCGGCTACGGAAAATGCGCGTGTTTTCAGTTGATGATGCAGCCGAGGATCAGATCGACTTCTTCCAGCCAAGGCGCCGTGATTTCCGGCGAAATTTTCTTTCTGGCCAGTGCCCTGATCTCGTGCTTCAGAGCCGTGAGAAGAGACCGAGCGGCTGCGGTATGTCCCCGATCGAGAAGCTTTCCGGCCGTCTTGATTTGAGCCAGGAGGCCCTTCTCAAGTCCGCGCGGCAGGCCGGCCGCTTGGATGGCCTGCCCGAGCGAGGCCAGCTCGGCGGGGAAGTCCGCAGTCACCTGGACCGTGGCCGTTCCGGTCGCGGGCTCGGCCGAGCCGTCGGTGGGGATGGCTTGGACAAAGATCTGGTGCGTCCCGCAGGTGCCCGGCCGATAGGGCACGGGCGCCACGAAGGTGTCGCTGGCGCGGACCCTCGGAATGAGTTCCTGATCGAACAGCATGGCCCCCGCCTCCGGATCGCCGTCATAGAAGAGCGTGAGCACCGAGTCGAAGCGGGGGCCGCCGCTCCGGTGGCTGGCCCGAATCGTCACAGGCTGGTGCAGCAGCACCGGTCCCGATGGAGCCGCCACGTGGTCGATGGTCAGCGCGCCACTCCCTGTGGCTGGCGCCGGGCTGGCGGACGCCACATGGAAGACCTGATTGTAGAAGCCCAGGTTGTTGCTGTAGGTCTCGATCGGCACATCGGCCAGGGAGTTCAGCAGGCTGGCCGGAATCGATCTCAGGCCGTGGTCCTGGATCTCCGGCACGAGTTGTCCGCCCTGTTCCATCCAGGCCACCACCCAGAACTTCCAGTCGGTATCCGCCGCCACCGTGCTCGTATTCCAGGTGGCCTTCGCGTAGACCCAGTTCTGCGGCGGGCTGTCACCCGCACAGGGATCGACGTCTCCCTGCGAGCCTCCGCAGAAAGCGGGGATCGGCGCCAACTGGTCTTCTCCGATGAGGACCGCCGGAGCGAAGGCATCGGGGTTGCCGGCCTGGCTCTGGAATTGGCCGGTGGCGCCATCCCAGGGCTGGGCGTAAAACAGCACGTGCACCACGGTGCCCGCGGGCATGTCCGAGAGGCTGTAGTTGTACACCCGCGCCTGGAGAGTCACTGTCTGGCCTTGGGGCGTCTGGGTGATTTGCGGGCCACCGGGGGTGGTGCCGGGGGTCACGAACAGTCCCTTCATCTGGTAGAAAGGCGCATCCGCGACGTTGGCCGGCGTCGGCGTCTGCGAAATCGAGGTGCAGGCCGGAGAGGTCTGCGAGGAGGTGAAGCCCACCGGACAGTTGAACCACACTTGCTGAGGATTGGTGCCGGTAGGTGTTTTCTGCAGCCAGCGTTGCGGATGATTTAGCGCCACGTCCGGGAGGATGGGGTTGCCGTTGGCGTCAGTGTGGGCGTAGGCCTGTTTCCACCAGTTGCCCGACTGAACGGTGCCGGTGCTCAGGGGATCCGAGGCGAACCCGACGGCCAGGAAGCCTTGGGCCTGGACGGTGGTGTTCGTTGTGAGGGTGTCGATGGTGCCGGTCGGGGCGGCCTGGCCAAAGATGAAGCTCTGCCCCTGGTAGAGATAGTTTTCCGAACTGGTGGGTCCGCCCGGAATGCCGCGGTTGACGATCACTCCGGTGGAATCGGAGAAGGTGCTGGCCGAGGTGTTCAGGGTGCTGACCGACTGGCTCTGGTTGTAATCGAAGCTGGCGCTGCCGCTCAGCCCGAACCCCTCGATGTTGGTGCTGCCTGAAACGCTCACCGAGGTGTCGAAGGTGTGGGTGCTTACCGAGCCGCTGGTTACGTTATTGCCTCCGCCCTGTGTCCAGGTGATGGAAACCTGCTCGGGTGACTGCGAATCCCAAACTTCGTTGTCGGGCGACAGAGGCTGCAGCGGGTTCGCCGCGGGCAGATTGGCTTTTAGCAGCTCGAGGCTCCCCGGATAGGAAAGCGCATTACCCGGCTCATGCACCGGCTGGTACCACTCGATGGCCGCTCCCTCGGCGAGGTCGAGATAGACGACGTTGTCCGGCCCTGAGAACTGCACGTGGAGAGGTGCCGTGCCGGCCGGACAGCCGTCCAGCGGCGGCGCACCGCTCACCGGGACGCAGTGCCCGATGACCGGATAGCTGTAAATGTTGAATTGCTCGGCCGTCGCCGCCACGCGATCGTCGAACAGAGTCTGCGCCGTCAGTTTGAACGAGTTGCCCTGGTAGGTGTTGTAGGTTTTCGCGACGGTGTTCTGGTGGGTTTGTGTCGCGGCCTGCGTGAGCTTGACGCTCACGCTGTCGATTCCAGGTACGCCGTAGCTGACCTTTTCCTCCGCGGATTCCTTGAACGCGACCGTGTAGCTCGTGGTGCTCTTGCGGCTCGCCTGGGTGCCGGTGGTGTCCTGGAAGTTGTACTGGGTGTTGAACGTATTCGGGAAGACCGAGACGTTGAGTACGTCGGGCACCGATCCGCCGGCCGGGGTGATCCAGTCCACGTGCATGGGCGGGAGACCCAGGATGGTGTCGGGCTGGATGTGATTGGCTACGGTCACCTTTTCGGGCGGCCCCAACAACAGTGATCGCCCTTGGGTGTCGCCGGCTACCAAAAGAAGCGGGCTGTTGAAGAAAGGCGGAAAGCCCAAGATTGACGTATTCGAGGCAACGCTGAGGGCGAAGCTATTCGCCGGATCCGCCCGGAGGATCTCAAGGTACGGCTGGTTTTGGCTCATCGGAAGGCTAAATGACAGCACCCTGGCGATTTCCAGGTTGGGAGGGCTGTCAGGACCGAGGTCCTCGTCGAAGTTGCCTACGGCCAACCCCAGATTGACAGCGCCGCCGGTGTCGATGGAAGCCGCCTGGGCAATGTTGAGCTGGCTGTCCAGCGTGAAGACCGCCGCTTTCCACGAGAAGTTATTGCCAGTGGAATCGGTCAAATAAGTGTAGGCGGCAACGACCTGTTCGGCGGGGTTAAACCAATCCAGGTGGCCGCTGGTGGCGAGGAGCGGATCTCCCGCCGTGTTCCCGTTCGTGTACAGCGAATCCGGCGAGACGAACGTGTTAATCAGGGTGATATCGAAGTTGAGGGGGTTGGTCGACTGGGGCTGCACACGGAAGGACTGCAGCGTAAGATTGTCTCCGTTGTTCACGACGAGGACGATCTCGTCCGTGGGAAGGCCGGTCGTCGCGTTGACATTCCCGTCGAAGTTACCGGCCACGACTTTGAGGCTCCAGATAACCTGCCCGGAAACCGGACTATTCAGGACAACGGATGCGGCCTGCCGGAGCGCCTGGGACGCGATCTTGCCATCCTGGGTCGTGACGACCTCGTAGATCTGGAGGAGTAGTTGTGCACCCCCGGAAGAAAATGGCTGCGCGATTGCCGCCTCGGGCTTTCCGTCGCCGTTGAAGTCCCCCGTCGTGATCGAAATGGGATTGGTGAAGTTGAATTGAAAGGGGCCAACCCCGTTGCTGGCAAACAGGCCGGCATCGAGATTATTGACGTCGTTGGCGGTGACGATCCGGAGCAGGCCACTGGTGCTGCCGACCGCGTCAGCGGTAAGCAGGGCGATGTCGGCGAATCCGTCCCCGTTGAAGTCGTCCATGGCCATCCCCTGAGGGTTGCCGGAAAGCGAAAATCCTTTCGTGATGAAGCCATTGGGGTCCTGGTCCCGCACATTGACGAGACCCTCCGTCATCGTCACGATGACATCGCGCGGCAGATTGAACATCCGCCCGGCACTGGTGGCGAACGACGGAACGCCGCTGCCGGTGATTGCATACGGGAGTTGCGCGCTGACAGATGAATTGGCCGTTTGCAGCACCACGTTGCTGACCGCGGACCCTGGACCCTCTGGCTGGCTGGTGACCACCAGGTCGTCCACCGGCAGCAACCGGCGCTGCCCCTGTAGAATGTCGCTCACGTTCGCGAAACAGGGAGCACCGGAGTCACTTTGGGTGGCATTGTTGTTGCACCCGTCAGTTTGCGCCCAAACCGGAAGGCTGCCGAAACCCGCGGCAAAAACCACACCGGTCAATAGCCGGCTTGCCAGTACGCCGGGATGTCGCGCTTTTGGCTGAGTTTTCCCTGTATTCATCACGGCTCTCCCATTTTCAAAACGGCGCCATCGTCTTATCAATTATCACGCCAGATCCGTATCTATTTGTTTTTACGAACCGCTTTGAAATTACACAGTTTTTTTTCTGTAAACTCCGCGAAACATTCGGCTCTCCCAGCGCTTCCCGTGAACCGAATCTCGGCGATCGCCGGACCTTGCCAAAGACCATCCGACCGATTGTAGGGAATTGATCGACAAAACTTTTTTCGACAGCAAGTGCGCCACCGCCACTCGATCCGGGACACGTAAAATTTTCCGACACCAGGATGGCGCCGCCTTTGTCGTATCGGCGATTCAGTAGGACCAAGAGCAGACGCGACCGGTGGCCCGAACGATGCCTTGGGCGATCCGGCGCTCGGACGACCGCTCCAGGAACGCGGCTAGCCCGTTTTCCGAATCGGTGTAAGGGATTCGGATATGTAGGTCGGCAATCCCTTGCCGACGTATCGGCTCGGCGAAGGGCTTTGTCGGAAGGGTCGCGACTAAAGCGACCGTTTGCGATTGGAAGGGTCGCGACTAAAGCGACCGTTTGCGATTGGAAGGGTCGCGACTAAAGCGACCGTTTGCGATTGGGAAGGGATTGTCGACCTACGTTCTCCCCTCCTGGAACGAATCCGTACACCGGGATGGAAAACGCTCTAAGTACATTCAGGGAAGTCTTGCGGCATAGGCAACCTGCAGGACAACCCCGCCAATCAAGCCAATCTGTCGAGATTCCGCAAATATTTGCGGAATGTACTTAGCCCGGATATTTCACCAAGAAGAGGTCGGCACAGCGTTGAAATCCCCATAAAATCAAATTGCGAAATCAATTTCGTGGGGAGCTGTGCCGATGCCAAAGCGTACCGCGGAAACGATAGAATTTGGGCGTCTCGGACGCCGGGTGATCGAGGCGAATTTTTCGGGGGGTGCCGTCAGTTCGGATGGCGGGTTGCGGCTGTTGCGCCAAGTAGACCAGTACCTCGGCTTGTCCAAAGCCGTGGCAGAAGTTCTGACGGATCCCCGCGATCCGGAGCGGATTGTTCATTCCTTGCGCGACCTCGTTGCCCAGCGGCTCTATGGCCTGTGCTGTGGGTACGAGGACTTGAACGATCACGACCGGCTACGGCACGATCCGTTGCTGCAAACGGCCTTGGGCAAGGTGACGGCATTGGCCAGCAGCCTCACGTTCTCCCGCTTGGAGACCCGTGCGACGCGTGCCGATGTGGTGGCCTTGAACCGGGTGCTGCTCGAGCAGTTCATCGCCGGCCAATCTCGAGCGCCCCGTGAACTAATCCTCGACGTCGACGCCTCCGACGTGCCGCTGCACGGGGGCTAGGAACTGGCCCAGTTTCACGGCTACTACGACCACTACTGCTATTTGCCGTTGTATGTTTTCTGCGGCCAGGCCCTGCTGGCCTGCTTGCTGCGCCCGAGCCGGATCGATGGCGCCGAGCTTCGGCCGCGGTGATCAAGCTGCTGGCGAGGCGCTTGCGGCAGGCGTGGCCGATGTCTCACGGGCTTCTGCCTTCTTTGACTTCATCGAGGTCTGTTCGCCTACTCGCGTTCTACCAGGTTCGACCCTTCAGTCTACCGACCTACTATGGCTTCGGCTGACTTCTGGCAGACCCTCCCACGATCTCTCGACCGCAGTAGCACAAGGCAGACTGCCAGATCTCCCCGGGTATGACGCACCCGCCTTCACGCTTATACCTGTCGGATCTACGACACGGCGTTCCGTGCAAGTTTCGGGCTTTGACGATAATGGCCGCCTCACCCCACCGTGCCGCCTCCTATCCGCTTCCTGTGCGTCAGGCCACCGCTTTGCCTTCGGCTTCCTTCAGATTCGCGGTCACCCGCGAAACCCTTGCCGTTCGGCTAACTCTTCCCCTTGCCCGGCGAGTAGAGGACTTTCACCTCCAAATGAGTGTGCTCTGCCGGGCGCACCATAAAAAAAGACCTACTCGAAGGTAGGTCTTTTTGAAGGGAGGATCACGTACTAGTTATAGCTGTGGGGATACGGCTGTATTCGATAATTTCTGGGAATCCCCGTCAGGCGAACTTCCACATCCCGTTAGGCCAATAGCGGCAACGACGAGACAAACCGCAGCAAGTAGCTTCTTCATGATTCCCTCCGCATTAAGTATCAGTAATTAACTAAATTAGCCATTAATGACGCTACTTATATCGCCTATTTCAGGCGTAATTTGTTTACCAGTTCACGGCCACTTCCGTCAAGACGATATTTTCGATCAGATGGCTGTCCCAAAGTTCCTTCGTCAAGCATCGCGCTGGCGAACGGTCTTCTCTTGGAAGGCTTTCTCCTTGGAGCCTATCCCAGTAAGCCGTTCGCCCTGAGCCCTTCGACTCCGCTCAGGACAGGCCGGTCGAAGGGTTTCTTGAGCCTACTGGGATAGGCTCTTGGTCCGGAAGACATATGAGACTGCCTTTCTTCCTTTCGGTACGACCGTCATCAGTCGGGCATTCGGCCGAAAAGGGCGTAGTGCTTGCCAGAACATGGCTACGGTGGGTTGAATCGTCCGATTTTCATTACCCGGAATGGTCATTGGCTCTGATATTTCTTAACCAGATCTTGGATCTCGTTCACTTCTTCTCTATGAGCTTGACGATAAAGCTGATGAGCTTCGCGGATACTCGCCAGGTGCTTTTCGATATTCTCGGAAGTCAGCAAAACGCCGAAATCGTCAGCGATCCGACGATTCGGATCCGAGTAATTCAACACGCGATCGAGCACCAGGTCACCCAGCTCTTTCCGATAGTGAGAAGATTCCCAAAACCACCGCATCATGGTTTCCTTGTCGCCCAAGGCCGGTACCGCCTCCATGGTATAGGTATTGAAACCGGAAAAGTCCCATAGAGGGAATGGATTGCGTCTGCGTTCCCGTGCGACCTCTTCATTAAGTCGGACGATCTCTCTTTTCCAAGTCTCCCATTCGTTCCAAAGCCCCGTGCCGGCCGTCAGTACCCATTGGCGTGCGTGAGCCGGGGAAATCAGAATATGAAATTCAATCTTGCTCCGGTGAGCCTCTTCAAGAATCCTTCGAAAGTAATCAAACGTATTCGTGCTTCCGTCTTCCGAAACAAAATCGAATTTCTTGTGTGGCCTTGGGAAATACAGGTGCGTCACGTAATTCAGTTCGCTATAAAGAGCCGCTTCGTGCCGTCCTCCGTGCATCATCATGATCGCTTCTTTATCGGGCTGTTCCACTTGTCCGCGCGGCAGAATCACATTATCCCGATTGGTCTGTTGAAACAGGGTCTTGAGGCTTGCTGTTGTGGCATCAACCGATGCCAAGGTTTCCAGCAGGTCCGTGGTTATAGCGATATTCCGTTTGGCCCCGTGAACATCCGACGAGAGTCGTTCCTCAGTGAAATCCGGAGCATTAGGTCTATAGGCATTGAATTGGAAGAAGTCGACGGCCAATACGACTTTCTTTAATCGTCGTTCTGCATTGGCGTGCTGAAAGTAGCGCAAATTTTCATAGATAGTCGCTCCATTCAACGCGAGGTTGTAGGTGTTAAATTCGGGGAACAGCGCCGGATGCTCCGGATCAAGGCCGTGTTCGGTGCGAGAGCTGCCGATGACCAGTACGTCGGGTTTTCGTGCTCTAACGGCGTGGGCCTTGGTCAGCCGCAGTTGCTTGAATAACTCCGGCTTATTGGCATTTATCCCTTCCCAGCTTGGAGACCCGAAAATGGAATAAGGGTCTACCAGGTAATTCATCAGGATGATTACAGTCAAAAGAACAACGGCACCGATACCGATCGTATCGAGATAAGCCGCGAATTGGCGTTCGCTTGGCGTCACTGGGCCCTTGCCCAAAAGCCGTGAAGAAATCGTAGCAGGCCCGGCAGATCGGAGTCGGGATAAAAGGGAGGAATCGGGCTTCGCGGCGGGTTTATTCACGGATTCTCAGAATTGAAAGTAGAGAAACTCGCTCACCTTGGTGAGGCTGAGCACGTCGAACACGAAGAGCAGCATGGTGAGGTTGGCCCAGATTACCGTCGGCCGCCATTCCATCCATCTCCAGCGAAGGCGCTGTATCTCGCCTTTATAGGTTTCGAATGCCGGGTGATAGTTGCGCATGAGTTGCTGGGTGTTGGGCAAAAACAGAACGAATATCGACAATGCCAACAGCCATGCACCAGCCATCTCGGGTTTCGCGCCGGCGACGTGCGCGAAGACCCCGTCGAAGGTGACTCCCAGTCCCTGCAGCCACTCGCCAAAGCGCCCGAGAACCCGAAGGGCTTCGGGTTCCAGGGACACGCCGTTGGCTCCGATCATTCCGAGCCATATGCTCTTCGTACCCGTAATCGTCTCCGCGCGAAAGGGCACCCAGGCGGCGATCACCGCGACGAATGTCAGCGTCCAGCCGAATGCCTTGCCCATCCGGCTGGCGGCTGCCCGACCGCCGAACAGCGATCGCCAAACATGATTGACGATGAGAAAGAATCCATGCAGCCCGCCCCACACCACGAAGTTCCAGCCGGCGCCGTGCCACAGGCCCCCGAGCAACATTGCGATCATGAGATTGGCATGGCGTCTTGTCGGGCCCTTCCGGTTGCCGCCGAGAGGAATGTAGATATAGTCCCGCATAAAACGGGAGAGCGTTATGTGCCAGCGCCGCCAGAAGTCGATGATATTGGTCGACTTGTAGGGCGAATTGAAGTTGAGGGGTAGCCGAATGCCGAACATCCGGGCTAATCCGATAGCCATGTCGGAATAACCCGAGAAGTCGAAGTAGAGCTGAAGGGTGTAGGCCAGGGCGCCCGCCCAGGCCTCGAAGAAGGTCAGCGCAATGCCGCTATCGGCCGCATGGAATGCCGGCGTGGCATAGGCGGCGACGCCATCGGCCAGCACCACTTTCTTGAAGAGGCCGATGGTGAAGATGGTGAAGCCGACGGCATGGCGTCGGACGCTCAGTTGATAGAGGTCATTCCGGGCGAATTGCGGCATCATTTCCCGGTGATGCACGATGGGACCCGCGATCAGCTGGGGAAAGAAGGTGACGAAGAGACAGAAGTGGAGAAAGTTATACTCCTTGGTTTCCCCTTTATAGGCGTCTACGAGATAGGCGATGGTCTGAAAGGTGATGAAGGAAATGCCGAGGGGCAGGATGATGGTCTCCACGCCGAGAATATCGCCGAATATGAAGTTGATGTTGTCGACGAAGAAGTTCGCATACTTGTAATACCCGAGGAGCGACAAGTTGGCGGCAATACCGAAAATCAATAGCCATTTTTTCTCAGAGGAATGACCTTCGCCGCTCAGGGAAACTCCAAGCGCGTAGTTGAACAAAATGGAGGCCAAGAGTAAGCCCAAGTAGGCCGGATTCCACCACGCGTAGAAAAAGAGCGACACACCGATCAGCCAGGCGATGGCAACCCGGTGGTGGCCGCGGCTTCCGATGGCAAAGAAGACGAACAGAGAAATGGGGAGTAATAAGAAAATAAACGGATAGGAGTTGAAGAGCATCGGAGTTGCTTGATTCGACGTGCGGGACTAAAGGGCTTTGATCGGTGATCGACTCCCTACTCGATGTCCACATCCCGCTGGATCTCCCCGGACGAAGGCGATCCCGGAATTCTCTACAAATAAATACTGCTTGTAAGACGGCAAAAGCCATCAAAGTTCCGCCTGCTGCTCAAGCGATGCCTCCCCAAGCATCGCTTAACGGAAACCTAGCCTATCCGGAGCTCAGCCCGAGAGCAAGACCGATCGGTGTGCCTTATAAGAGCAAATTAGAGCGGTTTTCCTGGGGTCGTAAGGCATAGCGCACTATCTGGACCAACCGCCCACATCGGAGGCGGTGATCGTGTCGAGGGACTCCTTCAAAGCCGCTCGTAGCGGGATTTGAAGCGCACCGGGCTTCCGGGCTGATTGGGGTCAGCGTAGCGGGTGGTTATCATCCTCAAATATAGTTGATCGATCGTTCAACAAAAGTGGCAAAAAAGGGGCGCCTGCGGTCGGCGCCCTGACCGGGTTTTACGGGGCATCGAAGTGGAAAGTCTCACTTTCTGCAATCAGAAAGATCGGCGTGCCGCCGGTCGAGATGTCGACGGCGTGGGCGAGTGTTTCCTTACCGCCTTCCGACTGCGCGCAGGCTTCCAGCGCCGCCATGGACGGAAAGAACACCTCGGCAATACGGTAGAAGGGCGCTGCGCCCTGGGGTGATCCCAGTACCCGGGTGGCGATGAACTTGGTTTTTCCGCCGAGCTTTTCCACGGCCATGGGAACATGCTCCTCTTGATAGCGCTTCTCGAAAGCAGCGATATCGGCGGGCGTTGGATAAATCACCATGAATTTGACTTCGGACATGTCGTTCTCCTTGAACTGAAGTTGGAAAAAAAGATTATCGAAATCTAGGGTTGCTGATTGCCGATTTCCTCCTCGGTATATTGATGAACGATCAGTCAAAAATAGGCCGAAAAAATCAGTCGAGCACGGAGAGGCCGACGGCGACGATGTCGGCCAGGACTTCCCGTTCCGGCCGCACTTTGCCGATAACCAGGAGTCCTTGCAAAACGCTGGTCAGATAGCGGGACAGCGCTCGGATATCCGCCTCCTCCCGCAGTTCGCCCGCCTTCCGCATCCGTTCCAACGTGCGCCGAAAGCCTTGTTCGAGCCGCTCCAGGCAACCGCCCACCTTGGCCGCCGTGTCCGGGCAGGACAAGCCACGTTCCACCGCGGAGTTGGTCACTAGGCACCCGCGCAGGGGACCGGCCGTGAGGATGTGCTCGATCACGGTGGCGAAGAAAAAACGGATCGCGGACTTGCCTGAAGGTTCGCTGTCGAGCAATTCCAGCAGGCGCTGGACCACCACATGGTTGTAGCGGTCCAGAACTTCCAGGAACAGCGCCTGCTTGTTGCCGAAGGCCGCGTAGAGGCTGCCTCGATGCAGTCCGGTGGCATCGACCAGGTCCTGGATCGAGGTGGCTTCGTAACCTTTCGACCAAAAGGTCTCCACGGCTTTATCCAGGACGTGCTCGTAATCGAATTCGCGGGGTCGGGCCAAAGGAGACTCCTCGTATTCAGGTTGTAGCTAAGGCTAGTCTTTATTGAATAGTTGGTCAATAACAATCGACCGGTATATTGCCATAAGCGATGTGAAATTCGGAACGATCCGGGCGTAAGCTTCTGATCATCGGCCTCCTGGAAATGAGGCTGAACTTGCTGCTTCCGAACCGGAGGCGAGGGAGGAGGGGATTACTGCGGCACGGGAAGCCATAATAAATTTCCCTAAGCTCGTGTGTTCAAATTGGAAAATCTCCCTTCGGAAAAGGGCGAAAATGAAGAGACCGATGCGTCCGACTATATTGCTTGGCGTGGTGATTGGATCTTTAGCATGGACGGCGCGGCAGACGTGAATCACACGCTTGCACTCAGCGTCGTCCAGGTTCATGCCTATCCAAGGGACGGCAAGGCCTTTATCGGCTCCGGCGTGGTCCTCGATCAAAATCTGGTGGCCACGAACTGCCATGTCACGCGGCAAGCCAACGCGGTCGTCGGGAAGGATGCGTTACGCTTTCGCGCCGCCAGCCAGCGTGCCGATTTGAAACACGAGCTGTGCATTCTCGATGCACCGGGAATGCAGCTGTCGGCTGCGAGCCTGGGGACCGCATCCGGACTCTCCGTCGGCGACCCGAATATCGGTACGGTTATCCGCGGGCTATCGGCATCGCCTTCTACTTTCACGCCGCGTCCACGCTTGCCGACCGACCTCGATCCATCGCAGGTGCGGCATGGGGACCGGAAGTATTGAAAACTGCGGTATCCTGTCGTTCTCTCATTGCCGAAGGCATCCCTTAAGGAAGCTCTGAACAAGTTGATTCCGTTCATGCCCTTCGACAGGCTCAGGAGAGCGTTCGACAAGCCTGTCCTGAGCCCTTCGACTCGGCTCAGGACAGGCCTGTCGAAGGACTTAATCAGAGCTTCCTTAACGCCGTTCACCGCCGAAAAGGGGACCTCATGACTATCAGTAATTTCCGGCGTTTTGCCCGCTATATCGGCATCGACTATTCCGGCGCTCAAACGCCGACCGCTAGCCTGAAGGGGTTGCGCGTCTATCTGGCGGAACGGGAAGCGCTGCCCGTGGAAGTGCTGCCGCCGCCGGGCCCGCGCAAATACTGGAGTCGGCGCGGCATCGCCGAGTGGCTGGTCGAGCGCCTGTCGGAAGGCCAGCCAACGCTGGTCGGCATCGACCACAGCTTTTCCTTTCCGCTCCGTTATTTCGAGGTTCATCACCTGCTGCCCGATTGGCCCGCCTTCCTAGACGATTTTCAGCGGCATTGGCCGACCGACGAGGACCACACTTATGTCGACTTTATCCGCGACGGCCTTCGCGGCGATGGCGCCGCCCGCACCGGCAGCCCCCGCTGGCGCCGTCTTTGCGAGGAGCGCGCCAGGGCGAGGTCGGTGTTTCATTTCGACGTGCAAGGCTCGGTCGCCAAATCCACCCATGCAGGCATTCCCTGGCTGCGGTACCTCCGGCGGCAACTGGGCGAGCAAGTGCATTTCTGGCCTTTCGACGGCTGGGCCATCCCGACCGGAAAGTCCGCCATTGCCGAGGCATATCCCTCGTTGTGGAAGAATGTGTATCCAAGCGAGGGCCGCACCCCCGATCAGCACGACGCTTATACCATCGCTGCGTGGCTACGGGAGGCCGACGACGATGGCCGCCTGCAAGGTTTGCTCGAACCCGTGTTGACACCCCCGGAGCGTGCCGTCGCTGGAGTGGAGGGTTGGATACTCGGAGTAGGGTAGAGAGTCAGCTCAGGGGCCAACATCGCCCGCTTTGGCGATGTTACTTTAAGGAAACTCTGAATAAGTCCCTGGCCCCGATAAAATAACGCCCAACGTCCAATTT
Source organism: Methylocaldum sp. GT1TLB (assembly GCF_051027445.1). NCBI lineage: Bacteria > Pseudomonadati > Pseudomonadota > Gammaproteobacteria > Methylococcales > Methylococcaceae > Methylocaldum > Methylocaldum sp. GT1TLB. Next base: position 1,616,278 of record NZ_CP194898.1, on the reverse strand, counting down.
TCGACAGGTCGATACCAGATGAAGCAACTCGGACTCAGTGCCACCGTGTTTGTGAAGAAACCGAAGCTGACCAAGCGTCAGAAATTTCTCCAGGACATGGAGCAGGTGATTCCTTGGGGGTTGTGGACGAGCCGGATTGCGCCGTACTACCCGACGGCCGGCCGGGGCAGGCGTCCCTTTCCTTTGGAGACGATGTTGCGCATCCACCTGATGCAGCACTGGTTCGGCTACTCCGATCCGGCGATGGAAGAGGCGCTGCATGACATTCCGATGCTACGCGAGTTTGCCGGGCTGGATGCGGGCGAGGACGCCATGCCGGATGAAACCACGATCCTCAAGTTCCGGCGCCTGTTGGAAACCCATCAGATGGCGCAAACCCTATTCGATGAAACGGCGGCACTATTGGCGGAAAAGGGCTTATTGTTGCGTCAAGGGACCATCGTGGATGCCACCCTGATCGCCGCCCCGCCGTCCACGAAGAACCGCGAGCGGAAGCGGGATGGCGAGATGAGTTCGACCAAGAAGGGTAACAATTACCACTTTGGCATGAAGGCGCACATCGGCGTGGATGCTGATTCAGGCTTGGTGCACACGATGGAAGTCACCACCGCCAAGGTGGCGGACGGGGTCATGACCGATGCCCTGTTGCACGGCGAGGAGCAGGTCGTCCTGGGCGATCGGGCCTATACCCGCAAGGACCGCAATCTGGAGGTCGAACGCCAGGAGGGCGAGCCGGTCTGGGCGTTTCCCTTCAAGCGTAAGAAGGGCGAGGACTTGCCTGCGGAACAAGCGCTTCACAACCGCATGCTGGCCGCGCTGCGGGCGGTGGTCGAACACCCATTCCGGATCGTCAAACGCCAATTCGGCTATACCAAGGTCCGGTACCGGGGACTCTTCAAAAACGGGCAGCAACTCTACCTGCTGTTTGCCCTCGGCAATCTCTACCAGGTGCGGGAGGAGTTGATGGCGGCCTAGGGATCAATCCGTGCATCGTCCCGGAAAACCGGGGGCGAGGGGCGGAAAGAGCGCCGATAGCGGGCGCCAATTGGGGAGGGAAAAACGACCTTTTTCGGCTGGTAGCCCCGGCCGGTTTATCGGAGCCACCAATAAAACGCACTTATTCAGAGCTTCCTTAAGAAAGTCGCCGACGACGGCATCCCCGGCGAAAGCCGGAATTTCGTTCCGGCTTTCTTCATTCGAAACGGATGTCGTCGCTGGCCGGGAAAATCACCCAACTTGCTCTGCAAGTCGTTCATTCGGCAGCCTTTGCGGCTTTGCCGCCGTTGATGGCGGTGCATCGCCGTGGAATTCGCCGGAATCGTTTGCAAGCACGGGGGCTCGCATCCGCAAAGCGGTTCTTCAGCCCCGGTCTCAATCGTCCTCGTGCCAGCGATGGCCGCTGCGCGACAGCAGTTCCGCAGAGGCGGCGGGGCCCCAGGTGCCGGCTTTGTAGGCTTCCGGACCTTTGGGATCGGCGGCCCAGGTATTGAGGATCGGTTCGACCCAGCGCCAGGCCATCTCCAATTCGTCCTGGCGCACGAACAGCGATTGGTTGCCGCGGATGATATCGAGCAGGAGACGTTCGTAGGCTTCTTCGCGGCGTTCGCTGAATTTGCTGGTGAAATCGAGGTCCAGGGAGACCGGCCGCAATTCCATCGAATGGCCTGGCCGCTTGGCGTTCAGATAAAGGCGGATCGATTCGTCAGGTTGAAGGCGGATGACCAGTTTCGCCGGGGCGCGGGACCCGTTGCGGGGCAGCGGAAAGATGTGGTGGGGCACATCGTGGAAATGGATCACGATGTCGGCCAGGCGGGTGGGCAGGCGTTTGCCGGTGAACAGGTAAAACGGAACCCCGGCCCAGCGCCAGTTGGCGATTTCCGCCTTGATGGCGACGAATGTTTCGGTCTTGCTGCCGGCGGGGACGCCGCTTTCTTCGAGATAGCCGGGCACCGCCTGGCCGCCGCAAATGCCGGCGCGGTATTGGCCGCGCACCGTGTTGACCTGGACATCCTCCGGGGTGAAGGGTACCAGGCATTCCAACACCTTGAGTTTTTCGTTTCGGATCGCGTCGGAGTCGAGGCTGGAAGGCGGTTCCATGGCCACGAAGCAGAGCAGCTGCAGCAGATGGTTCTGCACCATGTCGCGCAGCGCGCCGGTACCGTCGTAGAATCCGGCGCGACTGCCGATCCCGACTTCCTCGGCGATGGTGATTTGGACGTCAGTGATCCATTGCCGGCGCCACAGCGGTTCGAACAGTGCGTTGCCGAAACGCAGCGCCATCAGGTTTTGTACCGATTCCTTGCCCAGGTAGTGGTCGATGCGGTAGATCTGCTTTTCCTGATAGTGGCGGCCGACCGCCACGGTGATGGCGTTGCTGGAAGCGAGATCGTGGCCCAGGGGTTTTTCCAGCACCACCCTGGAATTTGGCCCGTTGAGTTTCTGCCGTGCCAGGCTTTCGCAGATCATGGAGAACAGCGACGGCGCCACCGACAGGAAAAAGACGTTCACTTCGGCCGGGGTTCTTTCGAGCAGGGCCTTCAACGCGGCATATTCTTCCGGATTCTCGGCGTCGATCCTTTCGTAGATCACCCGCCGACGGAAGGCTGCCCAGATTTCGTCGTCCCAGTCGGCCTTCGGCAGGAATTGTCGGGCCTTTTCCTCGGCGATCGCGCGATAGTCTTCCACGGTATAGTCTCGCCGTCCGAGACAATAGAAATAGCCGGCATCTCCCAGCTGGCCGTTCTTATAGCTCTGGTACATCGCCGGCAACAACTTGCGCATCACCAGATCGCCGGTGCCGCCGAAAAAAACCAAGTTGAAGGAATGGGGGAAAGGGAGCTCACTCATTGTTTGAATCCTCGTAGGCCGGGTAGGGTTACAAGAGGGACACGCAAAAAAGTCGGTCAAAGCAAATCCCGCCCCTTGCCAGCCGGGATCGGGGGTCTGATGCGACTTTCAATCTACGAGCGATGGCCAAAATGCGCTTTCGCGATTTTGCGCCAGGCACAATGAGTATACCGCGCATGGCACCGCTCCCTGGCGGACAGCGTCGGCAAGAAATTATAAGAAATTCAACCGTCTAATGCGGAGTCTGGGCCTGGATGGTAAGGGGCCTTGCCGTAGATGTCAACGTAGCTTCCGGTTTGACAGATTCGCGCTCGAACCTTCTGCAGCCGTTGAAGTCGTATTTCTAACTTGGCTCATCCCCAGTCCGGGGAGTCAAGCGGTCCTGATATTGCGGCGGCAGCAGGTCGCCCGGTTGTTGGAGAATCGTCATGGCTCATGAAGAACGACCGAAGTCACCTGAATCCACGGAGTCGAACGGTCCGGGTGGAGCGGGGGCGGGTAGGCAGCCCGTTGAACCGGCGACGGAGCATGAAAAGAAAGAGGAAACTGCCTCTTCGCCGGCAGGCAAAGCCGATTCGTCCGGTCGGCAGACTCGCAAGGCTGACGTCAACATCGCACCCGAATCGCGTGTCGGGGCGGCCGGGGCGCGCGAGGACAGCGAAGCGGGAGGCGCTTAAATGTCGGGCAAGTACCGCTTCATCGACCGACGCACCGCGTCTACGGCGGTTTCAGGTCTCGGACCAAGCGTTCCTCATCATCCGCATCGGGCTGTGTTGCGAATTCCTTTAGGCGGACACTTTGGGAACACGAGTGGCGGACTTCTCTTGCGGCAGCCCGCCCAGCCGAAGCAGGGATGAAGCCGAGGGAAAAAAGAACGGTGTTCCGCTCGATCGATACTCTTCATAGGGTTCGCCGTAGGCCGCTAGCAAACGGGCTTCCTCGTGTCGCGAACCCAGATAGGCATAGGCTGTGGCGACCAGATTGAATGCAAGGCCGTTCGCCGTCAGACGCGGTGTCAGCCAAAGGACCGGCACGGCCAAGGCATTGAGCGGATGCCGCATCAAGCGGAACGGGCCTTCTGCCTGCATTCTCCCGTCCGAACCGAGAATGGGGCCTTGAGCTTCGGGTTCCGGCGGCACTAGGTGAGCTCCGTTCCACCAAGCCTTCAGGCCCGGCAGACCCAGCATTCTCGCGGGACCGATCTGACCGACGGCGGCAGCGGCGTAAGCGCTGATTCCGAGGCGGAGCAGCCGTATCAAGGTGGCTGGAGGGCCTTCCAGGGCATAGAGGGTCCTGTCGGGGAGTCGCTTGATGTATCGGGCGAGCATGGCCGCCGAGGCGAACGAGGTCGCCACGTAAAAGGGACGATACCAGACCCGTCGCCGGCGTTCGCCGATGAGGTTTGCCGCTGTTCGCTTGGCGGGGCGGCTGGCTAAGAGGCTGTGCACCGCACAAAATGCCAGCGTAGCGACCGCTGTTCGTGCAACGTGTTTCCACATACGCATTCCTCCTGTCGGTGTTTCATTTTAGGCGCGGGAATTCGCCGCACGGGTCGGCTCCGGTCGTTCTGCATCTGCCATTTGCAGAAACCGGTTCAAGGCCGCCGCCACACGTTGCGGTTGCTCGACTTGAGCGGTATGGCCGCAGCCGGGTAGAACTTCCAGCCGCCCACGGGGTAGACGTTCCACTGCGGATTTGCCGTGCCGAACCGGGAAAATCCGGTCGCCATCGCCCCACAGCACGAGTGTCGGCATTTTCAGCCTATGGAGTTGGTCGAGCACGATTTCGGATTCGCGCTGCCCCCATAAGGTATTGGCGGCCCGGAGGGTGAGCAGAGTCGCCTCCAAATAGCCCGGGAGCAGGGCCATCCGAAAGAGCCGGTCGTACCAGGCCCGCGGTATCGACCAAGGCTTGGCGAACAGCAGTTGCGACAGTCTGACCGACCACTGCCACGCCCCGAGAGGGGTCTTGCACCAGGCTGTGAGGAATTCTCCGGTTCCGGGCACGATCTGACCGCGTATCAAGGGGTTTATCTCATGCCCCAATCCGGCGCTGCTGATGAGCGCCAAGGCGGATACGCGTCCCGGATGTCGAAGCGCCAAATGCACGCCAATCAGCGCGCCAATCGAATTACCGATGATGCTCACGCGCTTCAGGCCAAGCCGATCGAGAAAGGATGCGACGAATGCCGCAAGACAAGCAGGCGAATAATCGATGCGCGGCTTATCGCTGCCGCCGAATCCCGGCAGGCTTGGCGCGTAAAGAGTATGGGCGGATGCCATTAACGGCATGATCCAGCGCCATGTATGAGCACTGTCCGCCGTCCCGTGGAGTAATAACACCTCCGAACCTCGCCCCGCCGCCAAATATTCGGTGGCGATAGGTCCGCGGGAGGTGCTGACGGTCAGCCGGTATTCCTGAGGGGTTCCATCCACGATGACGAGCCTTGGCCTAAATTGTCTAATTTACGCGATGGCTCCATAGCTGCCCATTCGGAGTAATTCCTATAGCGGCGGAGAGCATTGTGCGAAGAGGCCCTGATCCAGGGCCTCTTGATGGCGAATCCGCCGATACCGCCATATACGCTAACGAGCAAAGACGCAAGCGGTTCGGTATCGAAATTGCGGCCGGGTAGGAGGGGATTTTTCCGGCGGCGACCGTGTCAGATTTAGGATCAGGCACGGCTATCCGGAAATCGATCGGGATAAACACGGAGGATGATGTGCCGACCGTGCAAGCAGCCGGTGTTCATCGCAATGGTGTTCACGGGATTCTGATCCATGAGGAAGCGCCGCTGACTGGGGCAAGCCGGTATAGGAAAAGGTTGCTCCCAGCTGCAAGGCCAGGCACGGACTGCGCCGTCAGTGTTTGCTGTCGCACCCAGCCGAGCATGTTGAAAAAACCGTAATTATCAGGAGTGAAGTTATGGAACTCAAACTTGCAAGAACCCTTGTCCTGTCCACACTTTGCGGCTTCGTGTGGGCCGCCGGATCTACCGCACAGCCACAGGAGGGCGCGCCGGTTGCGGGCGAGGCCACGTTTGGCACGACGGTCATCCAGCATGAACTCATCGCCAGGGGCTGGCGGGCCTCGAAGCTGATGCGCGCGAATGTCTACAACGAGAACAATCAGAAAATCGGCGCAATCGACGATTTCATCGTGAGCCCCGATGGATCTTTATCGGTCGCGATCATGGATGTCGGCGGTTTCTTGGGTATGGGGGCTCATCGTGTCGCCATACCGGTACAACAGTTTCAACCTATCGGGGACAAAACCGACGTATCCAAACTCGTTCTGCCTGGAGCCAGCAAGGACGCGTTGAAGGCGTTGCCCGAATTCAAGTACACCCGGTAACCGCAATACCGGCGCGGGAGCGGTGTTCCAGCCGCGGATGACGCTGGATTGCCGATATCCGCGGCTTTCCGCGCGATCTTTTGAATCGGCAGCCTGAGTGAGGACACATCATGAGGGAATTACTTGAGCAAGCTTGGTGGATGCTCGCCGTAAGAGGGATCATTGCCATTCTCTTCGGCGTTCTCGCCCTTATCTGGCCCGGCCTGACGCTATTGTGGCTGGTTGTCCTGTTTGCCGTCTATGCGTTTATCAGCGGCGGGTCGGCGGTCGCCGCCGCCGTGACGAACAGGAAAAGGGACGAAATCTGGTGGTTGATCCTGCTGCTGGGTCTGGTCAGCATCGGCGCCGGGGTGATCGCCGTTATTCATCCGGCCCTGACGGCGCTGGTGCTTGTACTCCTCATCGGCGCGAACGCGTTGGTGACGGGCGTGCTTGACGTGGCCACGGCCATTCGTTTGCGCAAGGTGATCGAGGGCGAGTGGTTGCTGATCCTGGAGGGGGTTGTCTCCGTCCTGTTTGGCGTTCTGGTGTTCCTGTTTCCCGGAGCCGGCGCACTGGCTCTGATCTGGCTCATCAGTTTTTACGCGCTCGTCACCGGAGCTCTGTTGCTCACGCTGGCTCTTCGTGCGCGTGCGTGGGTGAGGAGCGAGGCCTTGCGGCACGCCTGATCGATGCGCCTGTTGAAACCCGCGCATCGTCTCGCCGGCTTCCGTAACGCCGCACCTAAGCAAGCCTCGACAAGCAATGTCGCCGTTCTTTGAGAAATGTCGATCAGTTCGATGGACTTCGCACTTTCGGTTCCGGGGCGCGCCATGGCTGATCGGCTTTTCCGGCTTGAACGGACCGATCAATCTCTTACCGCGCAGCGGCTATCCCTGATACGCGGAATCCTCTCCGGGAAATGCAGATGGCGTTCCTATTGACCTGCACTTTTGTGTGTTTGTAGCATCGGTCAATCGTTTCGGGTAAGTGCAAGCTTTCGGAGGGATCCATGACATCGCGGCTCAAGTCGGTCCTATTGGCTTTAGGAATGGGGACTGCGGCATTTTTTGCGGCATCCGTCGAGGCGGATGAGTCCAACCGTGGCTCGGTGATCGAGACATCGACCGCTCTGACCATCGACGCGAATGGACTCCATCTCGCTGCGCACAATCGCAGGTTGGATACGCTCCTGGCCGAGCTGGCGCAGAACAGCGGGATTGAGTTCGTTCGTCCGGAGGGCTTGGAGGATCATCCGGTCACGGCAAGGGCCGATGCGGCCGACTGGGCGTCGATTATTCGGGCGGCGTTGCAGGGGTTCAACCATGTGGTCCAGTTGAACCGGGCCGGGACGATCGAACGTGTCGTCATCACCGGGCTCAACGGCGACGGGGCGGATTCGGCGGTGCCCGGTCCGAGCCTTTTCACTGAGGTCGGCGCGGTGAAGAATTCGACCCGGAACACTCTTCCCCCCGACTTGGCCCAACTGCCCCGGAAGGCAGTTCGACCTATCCGCCTCGATCGGGCGCGAATGATGGCGATGAAGTTTGGCGAGGAATTGCCGTTGAGCCTGCCGAGCGGACAGCAGGCGTTCGTTCACGACAACCGCTACGCCCACGAAAACGGTGATATTACCTGGGTCGGATATCTCAAGGCCGACGGTCAGGCTTTTCGTGCGGTGATGACCTTCGGGGAGACTGGTGTCCAGGGGCAAATCTCGACGCCCGAGGCGCTTTATCAGATCGCGCCGGGCAGCGGACAGCACCAGTGGCTGGTCGATATTCAGGCGGCGGGACTGAGCCATTCGCCGCATCACAGCCCGGAACCGGTTCCTGCTTGGACGTCTGGGCCGGCTATCCAAGGCGACAAACCCGAAGACCCAGAGGCCGCCCAAGCGGCAGACGCCGCGTCCGGCGGACCAACGGCAAATCCCGACAGCGGCGCTTCGACGCCGACGACCATCGACCTGCTGGTGCTTTACACTCCCAAGCTCGCCTCGGGCAAGGCGATCACCCGCATTAACCAGTTGATCGCGCTGACCAATCAGTCCTTTGTCGATAGCCGAATCGCAATCAGTCTGCGGCTGGTGAAATCTTTGCGGGTCGATTATCCCGAAGCTGTCGACAATGGGACGGCGTTGCGCGATCTGACGCTCGGCCGAGGCGTTTTTCGGAACGTCGTCACCTGGCGGCGGGAATCCGGCGCCGATCTGGTCACGCTGATCCGACCGTTCGAACACACTGCCCAAAAGGGCTGCGGCAGCGCCTGGCTGAACGGGGCCGATGGACAGCCGCTTTCGTCGAATCACGCGTTTTCGGTCGTCAACGATGGCCGAAGCGGCCTGTATTACTGTTCGGACTACGCGCTGGCGCACGAGTTGGCGCACACCATGGGAAGTGCGCATGACCGCGTCCATGCGGGTGTCGGAGGTGTTTTCCCCTATTCCCATGGGCATAGCGTTCCGGGATCCTTCGGGACGATCATGAGTTATACCCACCCCCGGTTGGGTCTTTTCTCCAATCCACATATCTCGCAGTGCAGGGGCGCGCCGTGCGGGCTGGACGCCTCCGGTCCCGCAGCGGCCGACAATGCCCAATCGCTAAACGCGGTGCGCGCTCTCGTGGCGGGCTTCAGACCGGCCGTTCGCTAGAGCGTTTTCAGATCGGATGTAGGGCGACTTGGGCGCTTTACATCTCCCTCGAGAAGCGATCCGACTCGTCGTCGGAAAACGATTCGGGCTCATGGCTAGACACGCTAGCTTGCTTCGGCCCGAACCGCTGCCGGCGGTTCAATCGGGATAGACTAAGTACCAGATTCGGCTGACCTCGGTCAGGAAGACCACTAGCCACATCAGTATGCTGATTCCGGCTGCAGCCGCCGCGATGTCCTTGATGACCTTGATTTTAAAGTTTTCCCGGTCCTCCACGAAATCGCAGAGTGCCTCGATAGTGGTGTTGAGCATCTCGACGATCAGCATCAGGCCGGTTGTCACCATGACCAAAAGAAAGTCGATCCACTGACGGAAATAGAAGCACACGGAGAGGACGATCACGGACAAGACGACTTTGTAGGCTACGCTAAAATCGTAGAAGATGGCGTAGCGCAATCCCGACAGCCAAACCTTCAATTTCCGGAGCGGGCTGTAGCCTTCTTCGCCGGTACCGAAAAATTTGTGGCGCATTCTTCTTAGATCGTGTCGATGTTCGCTTTGGTTCCGAAGCGTCGCCGCTGAAAGGTTGATGAAAGGTTCGGACGATAGAATGGCGATCAAGTATGCTCGCGCCAGCGTGGGGTAGTCCGTAGAACGGTGCGTCGCGGCTATGGCTGTTGTCGTAGCCGCTGCGATTCGATCTTGCTGCAGCTACCGGGGTGTTCCCCTTTCAGCTCGAATTCGCCATAGGGATATGATTTGGTGGGATGCATCAGTGCTTGATTCGCCTTCCGAGCACACTCGTCCGGATTTATACGGCGTTACAGCGCGCCGAGAGCGGAGCCGGCGGATGGGGTCGTCTCCATGGAAAGGGCATAGCGCCCCATCGGACTCTGCGAGCTGATTTACCCGAACAACGAGGTGCTGCCTAATGATACATAAGCATTTTCACTATTATCTGAGCCATCTGCGGAACGACATTCCGGCGGGCGTCGTCGTCTTCCTGGTCGCCCTGCCGCTGTGCCTGGGGATCGCACTCGCCTCGGGCGCCCCGCTGTTCGCCGGCATCATCGCGGGCATCGTCGGCGGCGTGGTGGTCGCCTGGGCCAGCGGCTCGCAGCTGAGCGTCAGCGGCCCGGCCGCAGGCCTCACCGTGATCGTGTTCAACGCCATCGACAAGCTGGGCAGCTTCCAAGTCTTTTTGCTGAGCGTCGTCCTCGCCGGCGGGCTGCAACTGCTCCTGGGCTTTCTCCAGGCCGGGGTCATCGGCGCCTACTTCCCCTCGGCCGTGATCAAGGGCATGCTGGCCGCCATCGGCCTGATCCTGATCCTCAAGCAAATCCCGCACGCGGTCGGCTACGACGCCGATTTCGAGGGCGATGAAGCCTATGTCCAGGCCGACGGCCACACGACCTTCTCCGAACTCGCCTATTCGCTCGAAGCGATTTCGCCCGGCGCGGTGATCGTGAGCACGGTCGCCATCGGCATCATGCTCTTGTGGGAGACCCGCCTCTTCAAACAGAATGCGGTTTTATCCCTGATCCCCGGTCCCCTGGTCGCGGTCCTCTGGGGGGTGGCGTTCAATCTGCTCTCGCAACACTTCCTACCGGCCTTCGCGATCGCGAAGGAGCACCTGGTGAGCCTCCCGGAGATTCAGGGCGTCGCGGGCTTCTTCCAGCAGTTCACCCTGCCCGATTTCAGCCAGTGGGCCAATCCCGAGGTGTACACGGTGGCGGTCACCATCGCCATCATCGCGAGCCTCGAGACGCTCCTGAGCCTCGAAGCGGCGGACAAGATCGACCCCTTGAAACGCATCGCCCCGACCAATCGCGAACTGAAGGCCCAAGGGCTCGGCAATCTGCTCAGCGGCTTGATCGGCGGCTTGCCGATGACGGCGGTGATCGTCCGGAGTTCCGCCAACGTGAACGCGGGCGGCCGCACCAAGATGGCCTGCTTCATCCATGGCGTTTTGCTGCTGTTGAGCGTGATGTTCATCACCCGCTACTTGAACCTGATTCCCTTGGCCTGTTTGGCGGCGATCCTGCTCCTGACCGGCTACAAGCTGGCCAAACCCAAGCTGTTCAAGGAGATGTACGCCAAGGGGGCGAGCCAGATCATTCCGTTCGTGGTCACCATCGTCGCGATCCTCGCGACCGATCTCTTGAAGGGCATCGCGGTCGGCATGGTCGTCGGTCTCTATTACGTCATTAGAACCAACTTCCAGGCGGCGATCACCCTGACCCAGCACGGCAACAATTATCTCTTGCGCTTGCACAAGGATGTGTCTTTTCTCAACAAGGCGCTGTTGCGGGAGTATCTGAACCGGGTGGGCGAAAACGGGTATGTCATCATCGATGCCACGCGGGCGCAATTCATCGATCAGGACATCCTCGAAACCATCCACGACTTCGTGGCCGCCGCCTCGGACGACAATATCACCGTGGAATTGAAAAACCTCAATGGCAGCTCCGGATTGATACCACCAAAGCAGGCCATCCCAGTCGGCGTTTTATGAAATCGGAGGAAAACGGTCGGGGACAGCGGATCGACTACCGGCCGGTCGGTCGGCTTCCTTGGATCGAAAGTCGTGCGACGATAGCGGTTTCGAGCCTGATCCCGGTATTAGGGCGATCGAGAATTCCGATTTGCAGCGGCACGCTTTCGATATTCGTCTTGCTAACAGTTGCCTCCGGGGCTTACGGAAACATCTTCGAAGACGGGGAGAACGGTGATGCCGCTCTGAGCAGCGAGAGGCCTCACATTCCCGAGCCGATGGTGTTCGATTTGGTCAGGCCGCTGGGCGTGCAGCAGGGAGAGTTCGAGACCAATGTTCTGGCGGGGCACTCTCTGAGAAACGGAGAAACGGATTGGGCACCGGAACTGGAATATGCGGTCCGGGACGGCTTGGCGGTGGAATTCGAACTTCCTTTTGAAAACCTATCGATAGCCGAATACAAGCTGGCGGTGCAAGGGACTCTGGGAACGCTGTTCGGACGCCGCTTCATTCACGGTTGGCAGGCCATCGGGCGCTATGACCGGCATCACGACGGCTATTCCGCCGACGCTCTTTATCTCGCCGGCTATCGCTGGGACCACGCGTTCAGCACCTTCAACATGGCGGGGCTCAGATGGTCCGGTATCGATCGGCGCAATAAATTGGCAGGTATCGTCAATACGAGCTGGTTCTACGGTATCTCCGATCGCGTGACGCTGGGCATCGAACTGGACAATGAAATCGCATCGCGCTGGGGCTATCTGTTGATGCCGCAGATGCATCTGGACTTCACGGATCACGCCACTCTTCAGCTCGGAGCCGGCCCATCCCGCCTGCCGGGTCAGCCTACGGAGTGGATGGCGGTCTGGCGCATGATTTTCACGTTCTAAAGCCGATTCGATTCGGACTAGAGGCGAAATTTCAGAAGATGAGGCCACTGCCGATCGATCGGAAGTCATCCGAAATCGACGCCGCTTCAGTGGACAAGAAAATAGCCTGTTCATCCTGACCGTCCCGGCTTTTATCTGCTTTGCCATTTGGGTTAAGCCGCTACGTATCCAACTGCCTTTCCAGGCTGAAAAAATCGTTTGAGCCATGATTTTTCGTACGAATTCGCTGTCGTACCTTTAATGAGGCCAAATCCTGTCCGATCGCGAAAAAAGGGTAGGGCATACCCTTCGGGAAAATCTCGGCGGGTCAGCCTCAGCCGAAAGGAAGTATTTTCTGATTCCCAAGGAGGGTACAAGATCATGATTACGCGCAAATCCGTCTTAGCATCTCTCGTGGCTATCGCCGTTGCCGGTTATTTCGGATCTGGGGTCATGGCTGCGCCGGACGATCCGATGGACTCGATTCTGGCCGAAACCGCCGGGGGATACATGAGCGACACGGCGATTACCGCCAAAGTCAAATCGGCATTGCTGGCGGATCAGAGCACGAGCGGCCTCGCCATTCAAGTCGAAACCAACAAAGGTGTCGTGCAGCTGAGCGGTTTCGTCGACAGCGCGGCCGAAAAGGAGCGGGCGGCAGAAATCGCCAGTGGCGTCGAGGGCGTTAAAGATGTCAAGAACGACATCCGGGTAGGCCGTAAGGAGACTCCTTGAGGGCTGAAGTAGAACGGGACGGGACAGCATCGAGAGTCGATTTGGATCGGATGACGGTCCATCGGCGGTGGATTCCCGTCCCGGCAGTCATTCGGAGCGCCGACCGCCGTGGCGGTCGGCGCTCTCTTTACTCCATAGGGCGGATCTCCGCCTTAATTCGTCAACATCGGATCGAATCGCCGACGGGGCATTCATCCTTAAACTGGGCGAAAGCCGAACCGGATAGGCCTGTTCGGCGCATGCATACTCTTGGGTGTTCCGCTTTCTTCTCGTCATGAAAGATCACCGGGTTAACACGGCACGAACTGGCGCTTCCTGTTTTGGTCCCACGGACGATCCGCTATGGCGAATCGAGGAAGAGGGTTTCAATCTGGCGCGGGAGCACGAAATCGAGTCGTTGTTCGCGGTTTCGAATGGCTATGTCGGTTCTCGTGCGTCTCTCGCGGAAGGAAGCCCGTTGTCGGATCCCGCAACGTTCATCGCTGGAGTTTACGACACCGATTCATCCGCCCAAGGTGATCCCGTTCCGGAACTCGCCGCGGCTCCCGATTGGATGCAGCTGAGCTTGCTGATCGGCGGACAGGAGTTCCGTCTCGATCAGGGCGGTTATCTTTGGCACCGCCGCGTGATCGATATGCGGCACGGTATTCTGTGGCGCGAATTTGACTACCGGGCGGGGAACGAAGGGCTGATTCACGTACGTGCCTGCCGCTTGGCTTCGCTTGCCGACCGGCATGTTCTCTTTCAGTGCATACAACTGAACGCGGAAAACCAGTTTCCCCGAATTCATCTCCGGGCGCTGACCGAACCGGAGGTCGAACGTCCCGGCCGGGTACGTCTAACGCCAGAACCCTGTCCGCCTTCGGAAATTGGCCCCGATTCGCCCTATCTGCTCGAGCTGTGCACGCGAACCACGCAAATCAAGGTCGTGGTCGCTACCGCGGGCCGACTGCGGATCGGCGGCAAGGTCGTCCCGCCGCAAGTCGAACCGCTGCCGGACCGACGCGTCGAGTCCTGGGAGCTGGATATCGAGCCGGGGAAAACTTATCGGTTCGACCGTTTGGTCGTGATCTACACCTCGCGGGAGACCGAGCGACCGGCCGCCATGGCTGCGGACCATTTGGGGAGGCTGTTGAATTCCGCTCCGGAAGACGTGATCGATGCTCACTCGCGGGCTTGGGAAGAGCGCTGGCGGGAAAGCGACGTCGAAATCGAGGGAGACGAGGCATTGCAGAGGGCCGTGCGGTTCGCATGTTATCACCTGATCGGGGCCGCCAACCCGGAAGACGAGCGGGTTTCCGTCGGTGCTCGGGCTCTGACCGGCGAAGCCTACAAAGGCCACGTCTTCTGGGACACCGAAATCTTCATGCTGCCCTTCTACATTTTCACCCATCCCCCTTCGGCACGGGCACTCCTGATGTATCGGTATCACACTTTGCCGGCCGCACGGGAAAAGGCGCGTCGGCTGGGCTACCAAGGAGCGCTGTACGCCTGGGAATCGACCTACACCGGCGAAGAGACCACGCCGGGTTACAGCATAACCCCCGACGGCGAGATCAAGCCCATTCTCAACGGCGTGCTGGAGCACCATATCAGCGCCGATGTCGCTTATGCCGTTTGGCAATACTGGCAGGCGACCGCGGACGAGGCGTTTCTTTTGCAAGCCGGTGCGGAGATTCTGTTCGAAACCGCACGATTTTGGGCGAGCCGGGGCCTTTTGGAGGAGGATGGAAGCTATCACATCCGGGAAGTCATCGGTCCCGACGAGTATCACGAGGGCATGGACGATAACGCTTTTACCAACCTGATGGCGCAATGGAACCTGGAATGTGCCGCGGAGGCGGCGCGCATCGTCGCCGATCGGTGGCCGGATCGCTGGCTGGAGCTTGCGCGCCGCCTCGATGTAAACGAGGACGAACCCGAGACATGGCGGGACTTGGCGCGGCGAATGTATACCGGGTTCGATCCGAAGACAGCGCTGTTCGAGCAGTTCAAGGGGTACTTCGAACTGGAAGACATCGACCTCGCCCGATACGGTCCCCGTATCTTGCCGATGGATATGATTCTCGGGCGAGAGCGGACGCAGTTGAGCAAAGTCGTCAAGCAGGCCGATGTCGTAATGCTGATCTATTTGTTCTGGGACCGGTGGTCGCCCGAGGCGCGTGAGGCCAATTTCCGCTATTACGAGCCGCGTACCTCCCACGGAAGCTCCCTGAGTCCGTCCATTCATGCCGCCGTGGCCGCTCGGCTGGGCGATATCGAAACCGCCATGCGCTACTTCCGCCAGGCCTCGGAAATCGATCTCACCAACAATATGGGAAACGCAGCGGGAGGCGTTCATGCCGCGGCGCTAGGTGGGTTGTGGCAGGCCGTGGTTTTCGGCTTCGCGGGATTGAGCGTGCGGTCGGACGGGTTGGGCTTTACGCCCCACTGTCCGCAAGAGTGGCGAGCGCTCCGTTTTCGGTTGGTTTGGCGGGGCGTCTGCCTGCACGTGGACGTTAGGCCCGAAACCGTCGAAATCGTCGCGGAGTCGGGCGAGCCCGTGGTAATTCAGGTAGGGGACGCGTCGCCCGCGCGGTTCGTATCCGGCCAGCGCGTTCGCTGGAAACTGGTTGAAGGAGTCTGGAAGGAGGTTTCAACATGAGCGATGAGCGTGCGGAAAGGAACACAGTCGTATTGCCGCTCGATACAACGTCCCGGTCCGCTGCCATATTGCCGGTCGCGAAGACCGTCATCCAACTCGCGGAGGCAACCCCGTGCGTTGTGCAAACCGAATGGCCGACAAGTTCTCTTCCGGAGTTGAAGAAGAAATTTCCCAGCCTGAAAGCACTGCTCAAACATGCCATCATCGCCCCGATGCAAGGGCAGCCGGCCGAGGGGATTGTCCGTGCGGCTACGGAGTGGCGCAGCCTATGCATCGTCATGGCAATGCACGAGGGCAAGAAGATGCCCGATACCGGGCTCGATTCCACTGCCGAAGGGGTTCTTCGGGAGATGCCTTGCCCGGTCGTGCTGGTGCCGCCGGAACGCGAGCCGACGCCGTGGCGCATTCGGCAAGTGGTACTGCCCCAGGATGGTACGCCCGAGACCGCCCGAGCGCTGGGTCCGGCCATCACGCTTGCCGGGCGCACTGGCGCCAGTTTGTTGGTCCTGCATGTGTCCGGTGCACATGCCCCTCCGCCGCAGGAACCTGGCACATTGACCGCACCCCAATATGTCGATCAGCCCCAGCATGAATGGCCCGCCTGGGCACAGGAATTTCTGGAGCGGGTAAGATACTTGTCCGGAGAACCGGTTAAGGGCGGAATTCGGATGTTCATGGCGCGCGGCGAGCCCGGTCCCGAGATCGTGCGCTTCACCCACAGTCGCGGGGCCGATCTGATCGTTCTGTCATGGCATGGCGAACTGGCGCCGCGTTGCGCTCTCACCCTGCGCTACGTGCTCCAGTATGCGCCATGCCCGGTCCTGGTTTTGCCAGAGAGCCGCGAACAATCCGGCTTGCCTTTTCATCCCCGATCGGGCGAGAGGACGTTCTAGTCCGTGCTCAGTTCGACGAGGTCCGCCACCACAATATCCGCCCCCGCCGTTTTCAGGGCGTCTGCATGGCCGGTTCGGTCGACGCCGACGACGCAGCCGAACCCTCCTCTGCGACCTGCTTCGACTCCGGCGATGGCGTCTTCCACAACCACCGCGCGGGGTGGCTCAACGGCGATCCGCCTGGCGGCCTCGAGAAAGGAATCCGGCTCCGGTTTGCCGCGCAAACGCATTCGTTCCAAGTCGATCCCGTCGACCCGCGTATCGAACAAGTCGCTCAACTGCGCCGCCTCCAGGACTTCGGCACAGTTCCGGCTTGCCGACACGACGGCCGTCGCGAACTTCTTCGCTCTCAGTTCATGAATCAGGTCGACGCTCGATGGATAGATCTCGGCACCGCGGCTCCGGAGGAGTTCCAGATAGAGGACGTTCTTCTTGTTGCCGAGCCCGCAGACGGTCTCTCGGTCCGGTCCATCGCCAGGCTCGCCGTAGGGAAGCGCAATGCCGCGCGAGGCCAGAAAGGCGGCTACGCCGTCGTAGCGAGCCTTGCCGTCGATGTAAAGCCGATAGTCCGAATCTGCATCGAAACTACGCTGGGGCTCTCCGACACGAGCCGCGTACCGCTGCAGAAAGTCGTCGAAAAGAGTCTTCCACGCGATTTTGTGGAGCGTCGCCGTTTGCGTGATCACGCCGTCCAAGTCGAAGATGACGGCATCGTAATCTCTCCGCGTGATCGCGTGCGAGGATGAGCGGATATTCATAACACCTCCGTAGTGCCTTCGAAAAAACTTCCGTATATCGATTGGACCTCAGGCAATGGGAAATCTGACAAGAAAGCGGTGTGCGCCGGAAAAGTGCCGCACGACAATTGAATCGCATTGTCTTGGGCGGCAAACTGTTCGAGCACCGGACTCTGGGTAGAACGACGGCAGGCCGCGCCGCAGACCGGTAATCCTAGAAACGGCAGTTGACCGCTTCGATGCACCAGAAAAGCCTTTCAAGTCTTAACCGTCACCGCTTCTATCCGCTTCACCGTTTAGGTGAGGCCGCTACGCACCCGATTGCACGGCGGGCGGGCCGCCTGGCGGCGTTGCTCCTTCTTGCGGGGGACGGCCCCGCGGCGGCGTCGCGCCTTGCCAGCCGTCCCGCCCGCCGCACACTCGGACGCGTCCAACTGCCGTTTCTAGGATAATTCCAATAATAAGGAGCACCTGATGAGTGATACGACCAGCGATTCGCCGGAAAAGACGGGTGAAGTCACCGCTTGGCACAATATTTCGGCGGAACAGTCGATAGAACGCCTGGAGACCGACCGGCGGCATGGGCTTTCCGAAGCCGAAGTCCGCGAGCGGCTGGCACGCTTCGGCCCGAACCGCCTGCCGCCGGCCCGCAAGCGCAGCGCCCTGCTGCGCCTACTGTCGCAGTTCAACAATCTGCTGATTTACGTTCTTCTCGCGGCGGCGACAGTCACCCTGCTGCTGGGAGATTACGTGGACACCGCCGTGATCGTGGCCGTCGTGGTGCTCAATGCCTTTATCGGCTTCATTCAGGAGGGCAAGGCCGAAGCGGCTATCGAGGCGGTGCGAAACCTGTTGTCGCCCTCCGCCGCGGTGCTGCGGGAAGGGCGCAGAATGACGGTTCCGGCCGAACAATTGGTGCCGGGCGACCTGGTGCTGCTGCAATCCGGCGATAAAGTGCCGGCGGACCTGCGCCTGGTCGAGGTCCGGAGCCTGCGCATCGATGAAGCGGTGCTTACCGGCGAATCGGTGCCGGTAGAGAAATCCGCGGCGCCGGTGGCTCCCGATGCGCCGGTGGGCGATCGGCTGTGCATGGCCCATTCCGGCACTCTAGTGACATACGGACAAGGCATAGGCGTGGTGGCCGCCACCGGCACGGCCACCGAAATCGGCCGCATCAGCACGATGCTGGCGGAGGTCGGCGCTTTGGCCACGCCGCTGCTCAAAAAGATCGAGCAGTTCGCCCGGTGGCTGACCGCCATCATCTTGGGCTCGGCCGCGGCGACTTTTGCTTTCGGCTGGCTGACCCGCGGTCTAGGGCTGGAAGAGATGTTCATGGCGGCGGTGAGCCTGGCGGTCGCGGCGATCCCGGAAGGCTTGCCGGCTATCGTCACCATCACATTGGCGGTCGGCGTGCAGCGCATGGCGCAGCGGAACGCCATCCTGCGCAAGCTGCCGGCGGTGGAAACCCTGGGTTCGGTCACCGTGATCTGCTCCGACAAGACCGGTACTCTGACCCGCAACGAAATGACCGTGCAGACGTTGGCGACGGCCGAAGACGAAATTCAGGTGAGCGGCGCCGGTTACAGTCCGCAGGGCGGCTTCAGCCGGGGCGATGCCGAAGTATTCGCGGCGGATTTGCCCCACCTCTTGGATCTGGCCCGTGCCGGGCTGCTGTGCAACGACGCGGCCCTCCACGAGGAGGACGGAACCTGGCGCCTGGAAGGAGACCCCACCGAGGGCGCTCTGGTGACCTTGGCGTACAAGGCCGGATTGAATCCCGCGTTCGAGCAGGAAGCCCTGCCGCGCATCGACGCCATCCCTTTCGAATCGCAGCACCGCTTCATGGCCACTCTGCACCGCGACCATTCCGGCCATGGATTGATCTTCCTGAAAGGGGCGCCGGAAGTCGTGCTGGAACGCTGCAATCGGCAGCGCCGCGAAGGACAGGACGAGCCTATCGACCCCGCGCTTTGGCACCGAAGAACGACCGAGATCGCCGCCCGCGGCCAGCGGCTTCTGGCGCTCGCCATAAAGCCTTTGACCGAACCGCCCGGATCCCTGACCTTCGAAGACACCGAAGGCGGCTTCACCCTGCTCGGGGTGGTCGGCATGATCGACCCGCCGCGGCCGGAAGCGGTGGATGCCGTGGCCCGCTGCCAAAGTGCCGGCATAAGGGTCAAGATGATTACCGGCGACCATGCCGCGACCGCCAGCGCGGTGGGCACGCAGCTCGGCATCGGCGACGGCGCGCGGGCATTGACCGGCGCGGAGATCGAGAAGCTCGACGACGAGGCTCTGCGTAACCAGGCTAGGGAGGTCGAGGTGTTCGCGCGAGCCAGTCCGGAACACAAGCTGCGCCTGGTGAGAGCCTTGCGTGAGGAAGGCCACGTGGTATCGATGACCGGCGACGGCGTGAACGACGCCCCGGCGCTCAAGGCCGCCGACATCGGCGTGGCCATGGGGCAGCGGGGTACCGAGGCCGCCAAGGAAGCCGCCGAAATGGTGCTGGCCGACGACAATTTCGCGACCATTGCCACGGCCGTGGAGGAAGGGCGTACGGTTTACGATAACTTGCGCAAGACCATCCTGTTCACCATGCCCACGAACGGCGGCGAAGGCGGGGTGATCATCATTGCGATCCTCCTGGGTACGGAGCTACCCGTCACCCCTCTGCAAATCCTCTGGATCAATCTGGTGACGGCAGTGACTCTGGCGCTGACCCTGGCCTTCGAACCGCCGGAAGGCGATTTGATGCAACGTCCGCCGCGTCCGCCCCGCGAACCGCTGGTGACGCGTTACATGCTGTGGAGGATCGCCTACGTCTCGCTGCTTCTGGTCGGAGCGACCCTGGGACTGTACAAATGGGAAATCGGCCAAGGCTCGTCGGTGGAGTTGGCGCGCACCGCGGCGGTCAACGCATTGGTTGCCGGTGAACTGGTCTATCTGATCAACAGCCGCTTCTTCCTGGCTCCGAGCCTTTCGTTGCGCGCCTGGTTCGGCAATCGATACGCCATTCTGGCCATTGTCATATTGATCGGTTTGCAGTTGGTGTTCACCTATGCGCCGTTCATGCAGAGCGCCTTCGGTGCCCGCGATCTGAGCGGCGAAGCGTGGCTCCGGATTGCTGGCGCGGCCTTGGCGGTTTTCCTGGTCGTCGAGCTGGAAAAAGCGGTCGTTCGCCGGCTCAGGAAACCGGTATTGGGCAAGCCCGTGCGGCCCGTGGCGCCGGAGATCCGACCGGCGCGCCTTTGGGATCGGGCCGCTGCGGTGTTGGCCGGCCTGTTCGGGCTTGTCCTGCTTTGGCAGCTGTTGGAGGTTTCGGTACGCCTTTACGCCTTGGCGGCGGGTGCCCAAGTCGGTCCGATTACGACTATCGGAATGATTCTCGCGGTTTTCGCCGCCTTGTTGTCCTTGGTGTTGATCGTAGAGGCACTGCTCGGCATCAAAGCGAATAAGGGATCGTTGACGGCGCTGAAATTGCTGATTCCGGCGCTGCTTCTGGCCGTCGCTTGGCACGCGCCGCTGTATCCGTTCGAACCATGGCACCTTCCTTGGCTGCTCGCGGCGAGCACGACGCTGGTCGTCTTGGGAATCGCTTATCTGATCCTGTCGCTGATGGTTCGCCGGACCGGCCCGCCCGATAGCCTCTAATCCCGATCGGCATTCGAGTGAACATTACATAGGCGGGTTAGCCCCTCGGCTCCGCTCGGGACAGGCCCTTCGACGGAGCTCAGGACAGGCCCTTCGACAGGCTCAGGACAGGCCCTTCGACAGGCTCAGGACAGGCTCCGCGTAGCCCACCGACCCGTCGACTTGGCTCAGGACAGGTCCGAGGTCGCTTGGTGGGTTACGGCGCACGCGAAGCACAGTGATCGGCGGTCGGTCAGTGCTGATGTGCGCCTAACCCACCATCGATGGGTTTTGCTTCGCTCTACCCATCCTACAAAATGAATGCCTGATTGAACGCGATTTGGAATAACTATCGGCGATCCGCAACGCGCGTGTCAGTGTCCGGGGATCGCACGATCAGCATTTCATCGCCGCCTCTCTGAAACTCGTAGGGCACCTTGACGGTCGCGATCCGGTAACCTTCGGTGGTCAGTTGCGCCACTACGCCTTCGAGATGGCGCGATCTGACCGCGCCGAGTTCCAGCAGGGGGAAGACGCGGACCTCCGCTGCCACGCGGCAAAGCTCGCGCAGGGACTGCAAGTGGAATGCCGCGTCGAAATGAGCGCTGTAGAGAAACAGAAAGTGCGAGCACAATGCGAGGTCGAAGGACCGCTCGGCAAAAGGCAAACACGGAAGCTCGGCGTCGATATACCGTCCCTCGCGTTGTCCCTCGGGGTAATCCGCCAGGAACGCACGCATAGCGCGCAGGCGCATTTCGCCGAGTTCATCGACGGAGCGGATATGCGACCAGACGAATTCGTCGGCATTCTTGCGTGTCTGCTCGATCACGAGGGGAAAAGTGTCGTCTATGCGAGAGGAAATCTCCCGTGCCGTAAACCGATAGAGCGGATCGACCGAGACCACCCCGCCGCCATGTGCCGTCAGCTCCGCATTAAAGCTGGCGGGACCGTCTCCGCAGCCGAGTATTCTTCTTCCGAGTTCGTGCGGTTTCAATGCAAACATCGCGACATATTCGTCGAAAGAGCGTCCCCACGGAACGACTTGATCAAGGTGAAAAGCCATTCACGCTATCCTTTCAAATCCGATGATGCAATTGATCGATCGTACGGGTGACGAGAGCATCCGTAAAGCTGTGAAGCTGATCGCTTCTGTCAGCGATGAGGTTCACCGGCGCGTTCCGGCTGATGGACGACTTCCATAATACGCACTTTGAGAAGCCCGCCCCCGGGACTGGGCCATTCGATCTGGTCCCCCGCGGAAAGGCCCAGCAGCGCGCCGCCCACCGGGGCGAGAATGGAAATCTTGTCCCCTTTGGTATCGATATCCTTGGGATAAACCAGTGTCCGGGAAAATTCCTGTCCCGTCGACTCGATGGTGAAGCGAACCGTCGAGTTCATGGTTACCACGGACGGCGGCACATTCTGCGGATCGACCACCTCGGCGCGTTCGAGCTCCGCTTGCAAATCGGCCTTACCGGGGAAAGCTTCTGCCGGAAGCGAATCGAGCAGGTCTTCCAGCCGTTCCAAGTCCGTTGACGAAACGATAATGTTGGGCTTTCTCTCCATTGATGTGTCCTCGTCATCCGGAGCAACATAGATGAATCAGCGCCCTGAACAGGCGAATCGTTAAAAAAGCGGTATCTTGCGTCACCGACACTCCTGGCCGGCCCGATCCTTCAGCATACGCGCGAATGTGGTCTCCACATAAATATTGAGACCGCGAACGATGTAGTCGTTCCGCGTTGGAGGCTGCGGGTACAAGTTATTTCACCAAAGAGTGAATGCAAAATTCGTTTCGGTCGATCGGAAAGCGTCATCGTGCCTAATACCATCGGCCGCCGGCCGATGATTATCGGTGAAGTACCGCTTACGCCACGATTGTCTAAAAGTTGTGCCGATTGGAAATCGGAAATGGAATTATGAGGTGAAAGATGAAACGCATCATTATGGCTATTTCCTTGTTGACGACGTTCGTTTTGAGTGGCGTAGGCTTTGCTCAAACGGAGCCGGAACACATAAAACACGTAAGAGAAGCACGCCAGCATGTGACCATGGCTGTGACGGAGGGCGAAAAGGGCGATGCGAAGGCACTCGTGCAACATGCCCAGACCGGCTTGGACCATGTCAGAATGGCGCAGAAGGAAAAACAGCTTGCTGATCTGGATAAGGCTGCCACAAGTCTGGAAGGTGCGATTAGTCAAGGCCAAGCAGGCGATGTGAAAAAAGCAACCGAACAGGCTAAAGAGTCGGTTGAATATCTTGATGCGGTACTAAGCGGGCTCGGTGGATAAACCGGTAGCTTGCGACGAGTTATCACGGGCGCGTCGGCGGTGATTCAAAACGCCGACGTTGCTCTGAAGTCTTCGTTCGTGGCACTGGTTACAGGCGGTACCGAATTGGCGTATCCCGCCGAAGTTCGCCGCAGCCTACACTGAAGCTTTTCTGAAAGGGAAGTCCGCCTTCGGTATTTTTCAGGAATTTCTTGAGTAGAAAAGGTACCTCGCGGGGCTGCATTTCCGGGCTAAGTACATTCAGGGAAGTCTTGCAGCATAGGCAACCTGCAGGACAACCCCGCCAATCAAGCCAATCTGTCGAGATTCCACAAATATTTGCGGAATGTACTTAGAGCCTATCCCAATAGGCCGGTGGCTCGCCAGGTGATGATGCCCAGTGTCAGATGCAACAGAGCGAGATAGGTATCCGCCCGCTTTTCCCAGCGGATGAGAATGCGCCGAAAGCGGTTCATCCAACTGTGCGTGCGCTCTACGACCCAGCGCCGCGCTGCGAATCCCGCGTCCCGCTTGATCGCTTGGGCCTCCTCGCCGCGGGTTCGAAGGTGGGCCGTGAACCCGAACGCGTGGACAATATCCCGCACCTCGTCATAGTCATACCCTTTATCCAAACATAATCCTTGGGGCTGTTCCGGGGTCGGTTCGGGCCGCTGGGCTTGAACCGCCGCCAGCGTCGAACGGACCAGTTTCATGTCGTGGCGGTTGGCACCCTCGACCACTACGGCCAGTGGGATTCCATCCGCCTCGGTCAACAGGCTGCGCTTGACCCCCTGTTTGCCCCTGTCCGTCGGATTTGGCCCCGTTTTTTTGTGCCGGCCAGGGGCGCCTTGGTCGTGGCGCCATCCAGGGATAGCCAACTCCAGTCGATGCCCTTGAGCCGCTCGTATTCGAGCAACCCCTCCTGCCAGAAACGCTCGAAAATACCCGCCTCAACCCATTCCAGGAACCGGCGGTGGGCACTACTGCTGGAGCAGATCCCCGTCGCATTCAGGGCATTCCATTGACACCCGGTACGCAGGACGAACACAATCGCATTCATCGCCACACGGTCGTCGACCCGGCGACGATGACATCCCAGGGGATGCGGCTTGGGCACGTGCACCGGAAGCAGGGGTGACATCTTTTCCCATAAGGCGTCGGGAATCCGCCAGCCATCGTCTTCGGTAATGAGTCCCATGGGTCTTCTCCTCGGTTACCGGTTAAAGACGCTTATTATCGCCTATTGGGATAGGCTCTTAGAGCATTTTCATACCTAGTGTACGGGAACTCGCGCGTAGGTCGGGAATCCATTCCCGACGCAGCGGGTTCGTCGGCAAAGGATTGCCGACCTACGAAAGCTTGATTCGATCTATCCTGGCCGAAGGCGCCAACGACTCCTGCCAGGACTGTTTTGCCCTACGAGCGAGATTAAAACGCTCTAGCACTATTCGCTGCCAACCCGAAACTGCCTACTGATCCGATTCAATTCGCAAATACAGAATCGAACCCGTTTCCAGAACCAGAGAAACAACTAAGCCGACGAGCCTGGTTGCGGAGAATAACGCCCTCAATATCCGCATAAAATGCATCGAATATCTTGCATCTGCAGAGAATGCTGCCCATAATCGCCGCATGCAAAGCGGAGATTACACTTACATCTGGCAAGCCAACGATTGGCCCAAATGGCGCTATGACCTAGCGGTGCTCGCTGGTCCTTTAGCGGACGTCAGTCGCGCCCAAGGGCTGTTGATGGGACGTCTGGCCGATGTTGGCATGGCATTGCGTGACCAGGCCAGCCTAGCTGCGCTCACCGAGGATGTGGTCAAGACCAGCGAGATCGAGGGCGAACAGCTCAACGTCGAGTCTGTCCGATCCTCCATCGCCCGCCGTCTTGGCGTAGATATCGGTGCCCTGGCTCCGGTGGACCGTCACGCCGAAGGTGTGGTCGAGATGGTGCTTGACGCCACGGCCAACCGCGATGCTCCAGTCACACGGGCGAGATTGTTCGGTTGGCACGCTGCGCTCTTTCCAACCGGGTACTCCGGCCTCGCCCGGATCAAGGTCGGCGGGTGGCGCGACGATGCCGGCGGCCCGATGCAGGTAGTGTCCGGCCCCATCGGCCGCCAGCGGGTGCATTTCGAGGCGCCCCCGGCGGATTGCCTGGAAAGCGAGACAGGACGTTTTCTCGGCTGGTTAAATGGCGAAACCGGCGAGCTGCCGCTCATCAAGGCGGGACTCGCTCACTTGTGGTTCGTCACCTTGCATCCATTCGACGACGGCAACGGTCGTATCGCCCGTGCCATTGGCGACCTGCTGCTCGCGCGCGCCGACGGCAGCCCGCAGCGTTTCTATAGCCTGTCGGCGCAGATTCAGCGGGAACGCACAGCCTACTACGACATCCTGGAGCGCACCCAGAAAGGTACGCTTGATGTTACCAAGTGGCTCCTCTGGTTCCTGGACACCTTGTATAGAGCCGTCAATCAGGCGCAGCTCGCTCTCGATGCTGTAATAACCAAGGCGCGCTTCTGGCAGCGCTTCGCGGGCACGCCGATGAACGAGCGACAGGTGAAATTGCTCAACCGGTTGCTCGACGGCTTCGAAGGCAAGCTCACCAGCCGTAAGTGGGCGGCGATTGCCAAGTGTTCGCAGGACACGGCCTTACGCGATATCAACGAACTGTTGGCACGCAGCGTATTGCGCAGGTCCGCAGCGGGCGGGCGCAGCACCAGCTACGAGTTGAGCGGACCGCTGGTGGACGATCGCACATGAGTAAATCCCTGAACGACGACAAAACCACAAGCAGTGATCCCGCCGAAACCGCTTTCCTGAATCTGCTCGGCCAAGATATCGCAGCCCGTCGAGAACGGCTGCAGACGGTCGATACTGACCTGGTTCGCCGCGTCCGATCGCTGGTTCGGGAGCTTGATTGAGCTAGGAAACCGCTGAATAAAACCAAATTGGTCGACAGGGCGGCATGAATGAGCGTGGCGCCCACCATCGTGCCGCCTTTGAGCAAAAGACCTTGCTGTTCCAGCACATCGTTGATGGTGTTCATCAGCTTGGCAGTCAACTCGTGCCGCTCCAGCAAGCGACGGAAGTTGAGGATGGTCGTTTCATCCGGCAGCGCGTCTTCCACGAGTTCCAGCCCGGCGAACCGCCGCATCGACTCAATCTCGTACAAGGCGTCTTCCATGCCCGGATCGGACAGCGCATACCACTGCCGCAGAAAGTAGATCCGCAACATCGTCGCCAGCGGCATCGGTTGACGCCCCCGGCGTCCGGCTTTGGGGTAATGCGGCTCAATGACCGCCAACAGCGCCTCCCAGGGCATCACCTGGTCCATTTCGGCCAGGAATTTCTCCCGCCGGGTCTGTTTTTTCTTGGCATCAAACGTCAACGAGGCAAAGCTGGCTTGTTTTATCAAGTCACCACTCCAGTAGCCTGGGGCAAGCTTGCCATGGCGATTTATTCAGAGATTCCCTAAGAATCAGAAATCAAAAATATCGGCAGAAATATCAAAATCAGTTCTTGCGTCTCGTTGATCCAAATATCTATACCTGGCTTTGTGATAGTTTTGTGACGAATAATTTGACCGCCACGCAGTTTTCGTAACATTGGCTTCAATACCATTTTTGTTCCTTAATACTCGCGTCATATTTAAATTAAATGACAATCGGATTGCGGTTCCGTTTTAAATCGCCGGATTGCAATTCCGATTACCTAGAGTCCGTATCCCAACATCGCCCTAGTGTTCACCGGTTTTGTCGCCAACTGCTGGTATTAGCTTGGGCTGTCCCTTCAAAGTCAGATCATCGTTACATCAAACTGCAACAATAACACTATCAAATTTGTAACAATTCCTCTTTATAGTGTCGAAGCTTCACCAATATATTCCGCCCTTAAAAACTGGACTGGCGCTTGGTGAAAACATCTATATACAAAGAAACCGTTTTTTTACAAGAGTGTCAGTATGAGCCATATCGAAAATCGTACGCTTAACTTCACTCCGAAGTTATTTGCCAATTGGGCTCACGTCGCCCGTTCTGACTCGGTTTCGAGTTTTATCCGCGGAATTCTTTTGAGTCTGTCAGGAACTCTGTTCCTTCAGTATTCAATGCTCGCAAATGCCGATATGCGCCCGCCGACGCCCGGTATCGAGGCGCTCGATATCGAACGGAAGGCGGACGAAATCCAGGCCGGCTACATCGGCGAATTCCGAAAGATGACCTTGACCCTGATCAATGCGGAAGGCCAGGAATCCCAGAGGAAATTGGATTTCTGGGGGCATGAGGAACCGGATAGGCACGACAAGACACTCGTAAGGTTCTCCTTTCCGCCGGATATCAAGGATACCGCTCTGCTTACCTATGAAAAGGGCGCCGAAGACGACGATCAATGGCTGTACTTGCCGGCACTCAAGCGGGCCAAGCGGATTGCATCCTCCAACAAAAGCGGCTCTTTCATGGGGTCTGAATTTGCCTATGAAGATCTCGTAGTCCGTCAATTCGAAAAGTACAACTTCAAGTATCTCGGTGACGATACGGTTGATGGAAAAGACTGCTATGTCATGGAGCGGACGCCGAAAAACTCAAACTCGGGATATTCGAAGATTATTAGATGGCGCTATAAGGACAATTTGCAAGAGGCAAAAAGCCAGTATTTCGATCGAAAAGGGGAGCTTATCAAAGAGCGTTTCCTTGAGGGGCATCACCAAGTTGAGGGAATCTGGCGCTCCAAAAAAATTACGGTCAGAAACGTTCAAACCAAGAAAGCATCAACGCTTAGCTTTGACGAAATCAAGCTGAAAATTCCCACCGATGCGAGCATGTTTACGGTTCGGGGGCTTGAATCGCCGCGTTGAAATAGAGTCTTGGGCATTTCTATAAAACCGGTAAACAAGAAGAGTTGTACTTCGGACAATGCCGTTAAATTAAGGCGAATGACGTCACCCCGGCAGGGAAGGGTGGCTTCGGTGCTCCAATCGCAAACGGTCATCCCAGGAGCGCTGGGATGACCCTTCCAATCGCAAACGGCCTGGCCGGGAGCGCCGGCCACGCCCTTCCCGAAGACACCGTTTGCGATTGGAATGCCGGGGTCCAGAAGCCATGGATGGCAGAGGCGTGTCACTTCCCTGTGCTCTGGATTCATGCCGCACAGTCCCTGTGCGGCACCCTACGGGCGCTTCGCGTGCAAATCGGCCATCCTGCCGATTTGTCCGGCACAAATTTGCCAGGAGCAAATTTGGACGTGCGGAGCACGGTCCGTAGGACGAACCCCAGGGATGGGGTGAGCAATCCCTGCCGGAAGGGGCGTTCTGGCGCTCCCAGAACGACCGTTTGCGATTGGAATGACGGCTTAACTTAAGGAAACTCTGAATAAGTCCCTGGCCCCGATAAAATAACGCCCAACGTCCAATTTTCGACAGGTCGATACCAGATGAAGCAACTCGGACTCAGTGCCACCGTGTTTGTGAAGAAACCGAAGCTGACCAAGCGTCAGAAATTTCTCCAGGACATGGAGCAGGTGATTCCTTGGGGGTTGTGGACGAGCCGGATTGCGCCGTACTACCCGACGGCCGGCCGGGGCAGGCGTCCCTTTCCTTTGGAGACGATGTTGCGCATCCACCTGATGCAGCACTGGTTCGGCTACTCCGATCCGGCGATGGAAGAGGCGCTGCATGACATTCCGATGCTACGCGAGTTTGCCGGGCTGGATGCGGGCGAGGACGCCATGCCGGATGAAACCACGATCCTCAAGTTCCGGCGCCTGTTGGAAACCCATCAGATGGCGCAAACCCTATTCGATGAAACGGCGGCACTATTGGCGGAAAAGGGCTTATTGTTGCGTCAAGGGACCATCGTGGATGCCACCCTGATCGCCGCCCCGCCGTCCACGAAGAACCGCGAGCGGAAGCGGGATGGCGAGATGAGTTCGACCAAGAAGGGTAACAATTACCACTTTGGCATGAAGGCGCACATCGGCGTGGATGCTGATTCAGGCTTGGTGCACACGATGGAAGTCACCACCGCCAAGGTGGCGGACGGGGTCATGACCGATGCCCTGTTGCACGGCGAGGAGCAGGTCGTCCTGGGCGATCGGGCCTATACCCGCAAGGACCGCAATCTGGAGGTCGAACGCCAGGAGGGCGAGCCGGTCTGGGCGTTTCCCTTCAAGCGTAAGAAGGGCGAGGACTTGCCTGCGGAACAAGCGCTTCACAACCGCATGCTGGCCGCGCTGCGGGCGGTGGTCGAACACCCATTCCGGATCGTCAAACGCCAATTCGGCTATACCAAGGTCCGGTACCGGGGACTCTTCAAAAACGGGCAGCAACTCTACCTGCTGTTTGCCCTCGGCAATCTCTACCAGGTGCGGGAGGAGTTGATGGCGGCCTAGGGATCAATCCGTGCATCGTCCCGGAAAACCGGGGGCGAGGGGCGGAAAGAGCGCCGATAGCGGGCGCCAATTGGGGAGGGAAAAACGACCTTTTTCGGCTGGTAGCCCCGGCCGGTTTATCGGAGCCACCAATAAAACGCACTTATTCAGAGCTTCCTTAACGGCATTGGTACTTTGGACGGACGTTAGTTACTCCAGCGATCTGGCCAACTTTCCTTGGTCTTGCCAAAGGTAATTGAGCGTCTGTTAAAAACCTCCGATCGAGAATATACCTAACGAAAGCATCGGATGGCTGAAACTCTATTTTGCACGGAAAAGACCATGCCCTTTCAGCAGGCTTTTTCAGCAAGTGCAGGATTTGGAATTGAATTAGGGGCATTCTTGTTAAAGCTGCTAATAACTGCTTTTGGGTTTTATTTGATGTTGTCACCGGAATTTGGGTTTTGTGAGGGCGAAACCAGTTCAGAAGGTCTATCCGGGATCGGTTCTTGGATGGAAAAGCTGAATATTGCGGGCAGCTTCGATTACGAGACTTATCAGTATCCTGAAACGCCTCTTTTTCCTGGGCAGATCGAGCAGAATCACGCATTACGACTCGACTTTCGATCGGAAGTAAGCATTGGAGAAAACTGGCGCGCCGCTATAGCGCCGTTTGCTCGCTATGACTTCATGGATGATCGACAAAATACTATTCGCCTCAACGAAGCGTGGGTCGAATACAGCACAGAAAACTGGGATTTTAGGATTGGAAATCAGATTTTCACCTGGGGCCAGATGGAGAGCGTAAACCGAATAGACGTACTCAATCCTAGGGACTTTCGGGACGATGTGATCGAGCCGAGCAAAATCGGTATACCTGCGGCTCTATTCCGTTGGAAATTCGATAACAGCGATATCAGTGCGTATTCGATTCCCTACTACATTCCCGACAGCTTTCCGGGGCCGGACAACTTCTACAGTCTCAGTGGCGGTGCTCCGATTCGCGAACCGGCGGAACGATTCGAGGACCAGTGGGCGATCCGCTACTTCTATGCAGGCGACGGCTTCGATTTTGCCTTGAGTTGGGCGAACGTCATCGAAAGGCTGCCGATTTTCGATATGAACGAGGCGGGGACGAAGTTGATCGGGACCCCCTACAAATCCAACCGCCTCGGTTTTGAATTCACCAAAGTTATCGAGAGCCTGATCGTCAAGGGAGAGGGATTCTATCGCTTTCCCGAGACCGAACTGCTTGCGCCGGGATTCTTTTACACCGCGGGGTTGGAATACACCTTTCCCGCGATTGTCGGCCTATCCGATTTGACGCTGTTTACCGAATATTTCGGGAAAGTCGGTGATGGGCAAGTCAGATTCCAGATACTCGAGAACAGCCTTTTCACCGGTTTTCGTTTGACGGTCAACGACCTGGCCCGTCAGGAGTTCGAGGTCGGGGCCATAAACAATTTTAGGCCGGCCGGCACCTGGCTCGTGCGAGCCCGATATGCCCGCGACATCGTCGAGCAGCTCCGGTTCGAGGTGACGTATACGGACTCTTTCGGGTTTTTCGTTTTCCCGGATCAGGACGAAGACGGTGACGGCGCCTTTCGGGTGCGGCTGAGATACAGTTTTTAATTCAATTTTCGGCGGGATGCTATGCGTGAGAAGAAACTGGTAACGGCTTACGCCAACTGGGTCATCAGGAACCGGATCTGGGTGATCCTGGCGAGCCTTGCCGTGATCGTCTTTCTGGGCGGGTTTCTGGGGCGACTGTCCTTCGACTCGAACTATCGCATCTGGTTCGACGAGGAGGATCCCTATCTAAAAAGCTACGATCTTTTCGTCAAGGAGTTCGGCCACGATGATATGTTCGTCGTGGCGTTCGAAGAGCCGCAGGGGATTCTTCAGCCGAAGCCCCTCGAAACCATCCAGCGTCTTACCGACAAATTCTGGCACGTGGCCGGCGTGATCCGGGTGGATTCGCTTTCCAACTTCCAGGCGTTGCGGGGCGATGCCGAAGGCTTCAGCGCCGAGGCCCTGTTCCCGAGCGACAAGCCGGTCACCCCGGAGCGTATCGCGGCAGCCCGGAGTTATATCGACCAGGACCCGCTGGTGACCGGTTCTCTGATCTCCCCGGATCGGAAAGTTGGCATCATTCGAGCGCGTATCGCGCCGGTCGCCGTGACGCCCGAGTTGCCGGCGAAGGTCTACAACCAGTTGATGCAAATCCTGGACGAGGAGAAAGCCCGGAGCGGCTACGAGTTTTACCTAGCCGGCGGTCCCATCACCGACCAGGCTTTCGACCAGGTGGCGCAGAAGGATATGGGATTCCTGGTCCCGCTGTTGCTGGTCATTCTGGGCGTGGTGTGGTTCATCCTGTTCCGCTCGATCCTCGGAGTCCTGCTGTCCCTCGGCATCTCTCTCCTGAGCGTGATCGGCGCCATGGGCCTTACCGGACTCGTGGGCCATAAACTGAACGTGGTCACCACCACGACGCCGCAGTTGCTCATCGGTATCGCCGTGGCGGGCTGCGTCCATATGGCGGCGATGTTCGTCAAAGCCAAGCGCAACGGTCTGAATTCCAGGGACGCCGTCAAGGAGTCGCTGCGGATCAATCTGAGCGCGATTGTCATGACCTCGGTCACGACGGCGATCGGTTTCTTCTCCTTCTATTTCACGGCCACCATCATTCCTCTCAAGCTGTTCGGTTTCGAGGCCGGCTGCGGCACTTTGCTGATTCTGTTCCTGACTCTGACCCTGCTGCCGGCGCTGTTGAGTTTCTTCCCGGAAAAGACGCCGCGTCCCGTCTTCGATTCCGAGTGGTTCAAGGGTTTTCTGGATCGGCTGCGTTGGGCGTCCATACACCGCAGCAGGCAGGTGGTCCTGGGCTGGCTCGTCTTCATCGGCATCTTTGCGGCTTTCCTGCCGATGCTCACGGTCGATTCCAATCCGGTGTCCTATTTCCGCTCCAGCTTCTGGTTCGCCGAATCGGTCCATTTCCTGGAGGAGAAGGGCTCGGGCGGGGCGGTGTACGAGCTGGTCGTACGCGGCAAAGGCCCGGATTCCATCAAGACCGTGGAGTATATGCGCGACCTGGATGCCTTCACGCAGTACCTGGCCCAGGAAGCGCCGGGCGGGCTGAGCAACGTCTACTCCCTGTCCACCGTGCTGCGCAATGTCAATCGCGCCCTGCACGAGGACGATCCCAGTTTCCATACCCTTCCCGATGACAACGATTCGATCGCCCAATATTTGTTCCTCTACAGCCTCTCGGTGCCGGTGGGTCAGGACATCAACGACCGTTTCAACGTCGATTATTCCGCGAGCCGCGTGACTGTGATCCGCGCCCTGGTCCCGACCCGCGCCAGCCGCGAAAACATGGACATCATCAGCGACTGGGCGGCCAAGAATCTCAAGAACGTAAAGGTCGAGTTCACCGGCCGCGACGTGTTGTACACCAACATGGGCAACAATGTCTCGGACAGCCTCATCAGTTCATTCGCCGTGTCGGTGGTAGGGGTGACCGTTCTCATCGGCCTGCTGTTCCGTTCCTGGCAATTGGGCCTCGCCAGCACGCTGCCCAATTTTCTGCCCGTCCTCGTTGCCCTGGGGTTCATGGGCATGGCCGGCATCTACCTAGATATCGGCACCATCATGGTGGCGAGCATCGGTTACGGTATCGCCGTCGACGACACCATCCATTTCTTCAGCCATTACCGGGAGGCGCGGCGGGCCGGGCACACCGCGCGCGAGGCGATCGGGGAGGCGTTCTCCGACGTGGGCATTTCCATCACCTTCACCACGGCGGTGCTGGTTCTGGCGTTCTGCGTGTTTCTGTTCGGCGATTTCATGCCGAACGTTTACAAGGGCTTGCTGGTGGGCTTGTTCCTGGTCGTCGCCCTGGCGGCCGACCTGTCCATCACGCCGGCCGTCCTGTCCCTGATCGATAAGCCGCGCCGTCTCCTAGCCCGCATTTCTCACACCCCTCCTACTGCGGACGCCGATCCACTCGCTGTGGCGCACCGTACTCCCTCGCGCCGGCTCGACGTAGAGTCGGCTACGCCTTCGCCGCCGCTCGGTCCGTGCGGCACGCCACAGCGGCGTCTCGACGACCTCGCGACGAAGGGGTGCGAGAAATCCGGGCTAGCCGGGGCGAGCGAAAGCGATCCGGGGAAGGGCGGCTATGGCCACCCTGTTCCTTCCGCCGCCGACGCCGCCGGGCGCAGCGAGTTCACTGCCCTGGATGCCGACTATGCCGGAACAGGACACCCGCCGGTCGCTGGTGCCGGAGGGGGCACCGTGTTCACCGCGAGTCCAGCCGGGCGCATGGGTGAAAACTCGAATTGACGCTGTCGGAGAAGCCTTATGTCCAAGCCACTCATCGAACTGTTCACCGGCCGGCCTGCCGACAAGGCGGCCTTGATCGAGCCCCGTCCCGCTCCGGGAACGCTATGCCCGGA
Organism: Methylocaldum sp. GT1TLB; assembly: GCF_051027445.1. Lineage (NCBI taxonomy): Bacteria > Pseudomonadati > Pseudomonadota > Gammaproteobacteria > Methylococcales > Methylococcaceae > Methylocaldum > Methylocaldum sp. GT1TLB. Next base: position 1,582,347 of record NZ_CP194898.1, on the reverse strand, counting down.
GGAAAACCTGGCCTACGTTTTGTTGCGCGCCGCGGCCACCGATCGCGGGGTTGTCTTCGTCCGGGACGGGCGTCACGAGACCCGCTTCTCGTATCAGGCCATTGCAGAGCAGGCGCGGATGCGGCTCGGCGCCTTGCGGGCCCTGGGGCTCAGGCGAGGCGATCCGGTCATGCTGATGTTCCGGGAAAGCCACGACTTCGTGGTGACCTTCTGGGCGGCCGTGATGGGCGGCATCATTCCCGCGCCGCTGGCCTATCCGCCATCGCTCACGGACGACAATGCGGTTCTCGTGAAGCTGAAGGCGATCTGGAAACAGCTGGACCGACCGCTGTTGTTGTCCGATGCCTATATGGCGGAGCAGCAGTCCGTGCTGCGGCAGGCTCTGGGGGAAAACTCGATTCGTATCGAGGCGGTTACGGACCTTGCGGAACCCTCTACGCTCGCGGATCCGGATCTCGCCCGGCCCGATGACCTGGCATTCATACAGTACAGTTCCGGCAGCACGGGGACCCCCAAGGGCGTGATGGTGACTCACGCCAATCTGATCACCAATCTGGAGGGCATCATCTTCGGAGCCGAACACGGTCCGGGCGACGCCTTCCTGAGCTGGATGCCGTACCACCACGACATGGGGCTCATCGGTTTCCATTTCGTTCCCATGGCCCTGGGGATCGAGCAGGTGAACCTGACCCCGTTCACCTTCGTTCGCAAACCCACGCTATGGATGGAAAAAATCAGCGAGCACCGCTCGACAGTAACGGGGTCTCCCAATTTCGGCTACCGCCATCTGCTCGGCAAACTGAAACCGGACCACCTGAAGCGCTGGGATTTGTCGTGCCTCAGAAACATTTATAACGGCGCGGAACCGATTGCCGCTGCGGTCATCGAGGAATTCATGACGACCCTGGGCCCGTGCGGGCTCAGGCCCGAGGCCATGTACCCGGTGTACGGCATGGCCGAGGCGAGTCTGGCGGTGACCTTCCCTCCGCCCGGAACGCTTCCGCGGGTGCACTGGCTGGATCGCCAGGAATTGGCGCAGGGGCGGGTGGCAGGCGCCGAGCCCCATGGCGAAAACTCCATCGCGGTCGTTGACGAAGGCTACCCTGTGCCGGGCTGCGGGATCCGCATCGTGGACGGCGACGGGCAGGTGCTTCCGGAAGGCCGGGTCGGCCGCATCCATATCTGCGGCCGCAATGTGACCGGAGGTTATTACAACAACCCTTCCGCGAATGCCGAGACATTTCACGACGGGTGGCTGGATACGGGCGACCTCGGTTTCATGATCGACGGGCGCCTGTGCATCAGCGGACGGGCCAAGGACATTATCTTCATCAACGGGCAGAATTTTTATGCCCACGACATCGAAGCGCAGGCGGAAACGGTTAACGGCGTAGACCCCGGAAAGACCATCGCCTGCGGCTGGCAGGACCCCGACTCGGGCGAGGAGAAAACGGCGATCTTCCTCGCGATACGCAACCCGGACAGTCCCGATGGGCGGGCCGTCATGGCCGAGGTATGGCAAAGGGTCAACCAGGTGCTTAACGTCGCGCTGGATTACGTCGTACCGGTCAAAGCCATTCCCAAGACCACGAGCGGAAAGCTCCAGCGTTACAAGCTCTTGGAGGAGTTCCAGCGGGGCGACTACGACGCCGTACGCCATTGCGGCGTCGACCTGGTGAGCGGTGCGCTCGAATCGACCGTTTCCGGCACCGAAAATTTGACGGATCTGGTCCGGGAGGTCTGGGCGGACGTGCTCGGCCTTCCGGCCGCTAGGATCAATCCGGACCAAGCCTTTCGTTCGTTGGGCGGCACGTCCATAAAGGCGGTGCAGATTTTGGGGCGGCTGGAAGACCGGCTGAACCGGCCTTTGGACCATGAACTGCTGCTGCGTTGTCACACCGTCCGTCAGATGGCGGACTGGCTGGGTGGACGGCCCGGCTCCGCCGTGGCGGCCAGCGCGTCGGACACCGGCGACGCGCAGGAAGACGCGATCGCGATCATCGGCACGGCCTGCCGGTTTCCGGGGAGCAATTCGCCGGAGGAATATTGGGAACTTCTGAGCCAGGGCCGGGAAGCCATCGGCGCCGTGCCCGCGGACCGTTTCGCGCTGCCGCAAGGCGGGCGGGAGGACTGGTGGCGCGGCGGCTTCGTGCGCGACGTCTACGCCTTCGACGCAGAGTTCTTCGGCATCAGCCCCGAAGAAGCCACCGACATGGACCCGCAGCAGCGTTTGTTCCTGGAGGTGGCCGCCGAGACCCTGGAGCGCGCCGGCTACTCCAGGCCGGCTCTGGATGGCGCCGACGTCGGTTTGTTCATCGGCGCGAGCCACAACAATCACATGGAATTCCTGGTCAACGCCTTGTGCGGCGACGCCCTGGAGAGCTTCGCCAGTCTGCGTCGCCTGCCGCCCAGCGAACGCGACGAACTGCTCAAGGAGTGGCAATCCCGCTTCGGGCGGTTCTCGCTGCACGTGAATACGGCGGTGGACAATCTGCTCAACATGATCGCGGCGCGTGTCTCCCATACCTTCAACTGGAAAGGTCCCAGTTTCACCATCGACAGCGCCTGTTCCTCGTCACTGGTCGCGGTGCATCTGGCATGCCAGAGCTTGCGCCAGGGCGAATGCTCGATGGCGGTTGCCGGCGGCGTGAGCCTCACCCTGAGCCATTTGCCGTTCCTGTTGTTCCAGCGCGCCGGCGCGCTGTCGGCTAGCGGTCGGTGCCGCGTCTTCGATGCTTCGGCCGACGGATTCGTGCTGGGCGAAGGCGCCGGTGCGGTGTTGCTCAAACCGCTGTCCCGCGCGCTGGCGGACGGCGACCCGGTACTGGCGGTGATTCGCGGCTCGGCGGTGAATAACGACGGGCAATCCCTTGGGGTCATGGCGCCCAACCCGGACGGCCAGCGCCAGGTCATCGATGCCGTATACCGCCAGTTCAAGATCGATCCCGCTTCCATACAGTTCGTCGAAGCCCATGGCACCGGTACTCCGCTGGGAGACCCGAGCGAGATCCGCGCCCTGACCCAGGCCTTCGGAGGCCTGGCCCGGCAGAGTTGCGCGATCGGATCGGTCAAGGCGAACATCGGGCATCTGCTCAGCGCCGCGGGAATCGCCAGTTTGATCAAGGTCGTGCTGGCCTTGCAGCATCGGCAGATGCCGGGAAACATCAATCTGAACGAGCCCAGCCGGCAAATCGACTTTGCCAAGACGCCATTCCTGCCCCTGACCTCGACCCGCGTGTGGACAGTACCCGAAGGTGTCGCCCGGCGGGCGGCCATCAATTCCTTCGGTTTCGGGGGCACCAACTGCCATCTGGTGGTGGAGGAAGGCGTGGCGCGCGAGAAGCCGAAAGGCGTCTGGCCCTATCATCTGTTATTGCTCTCGGCGCGGAATCGATCCGCCCTGAATCGCACGAGCGAGCATCTCGCCGCCTACCTGGAGCGCAGGCCCGCACTGGATCCCGCCGACGTCTGCGCCACCTTGAACAGCCGACGCAATCACTACGCGTGCAGGGATGCCCTGGTCGTCGAATCGCTCGGCGAGCTCGCCAACGGGCTCAAGGGGCTGGAGAAACGCCAGCCCACGGAAACGGAATCGCCTCCGCCGATCGCGATGATGTTTACCGGCCAGGGCTCGCAGTATCCGGGTATGGCCGCCCAGCTTTACGAACTCTGGCCGCGCTTCCGGCGGGCCATGGATGAGGCCGCGGCGGCCTTCGATCCGTGGCTGGAAGCGCCTTTGTTGACCGCGATCTATCACCCCGAGGCCAATCCGGAGCAACTGGCGCGAACCGAAATCACGCAGCCGGCGATGTTTGCCGCCGACTACGCCCTGGGCCGCGCCTTGCTGGAGCTGGGTGTGCGGCCGGCCGCATTGATCGGGCACAGCGTCGGCGAGTACGTGGCGGCTTGCCTGGCCGGCGCCGTGGATTTGGCCGACGCCGCCAAGGTCATTGCCGCGCGCGGCCGACTCATGTCCGAGTTGCCGGGGCAGGGCGGGATGCTGGCGGTATTCGCGAGGGCCGATGAGCTGTCGGCGCATCTAGAGGACTATCGCGGACGCGTATGGTTTGCGGCCAACAACGGATCGCACCAGGTCGTGGCCGGCCATCGGGATGCCGTGGCCGAACTCGCCCGCATACTCGAAATCGAAGGGCGCCGCGTCAAGCCCCTGCGAGTGTCCCACGCGTTTCACACGCCGCTCCTGGAGCCCATGCTCGAACCGTTCTCCAAGGTGCTGGCCGAAGTGGAATGGCATGCGCCGCGGCTGCCCATCATTTCCAATATCACCGGCGATTGGCTCGGGGCCAACGGTCCCGACGCCAATTACTGGCTGCGGCATGTTCTTGAACCCGTCCGTTTCGAGCAGGGCATACGCGCCGCTTATGCCGGCGGCATTCGCACCTTCGTCGAATGCGGTCCGGACAGCGTTCTGACCCATTTGGTCGCCACCGTGCTGGCCGGGGAGCGCGTGACCTTGGCGGCCTTGTTGGATCGTCGCCGGGAAAATGCCAGAACCTTCCTGGATGCCCTGGGCACTCTCTACACGGCGGGGGTTAACCTGGATTGGCGCATGCTCGGCGAGGATTTTCCGGGACGGCGCATACCTCTCCCGGCGTATCCGTTCGAACGAAAAGTCTACCGTCTGCCTCCCTTGCCGCCGGCCGAATCGCAAGGCCAGGCATTGCTGCATCGCTGGGAATGGCCTCAAACGCCGCGAGGCGACTCCGTCCCGCTGCCGCCCGGTGCCCTATTGGTGTTTGCGGGCGAGGGGCAAGCGGCCTGGCTCGCGGCTCTGCGCATCCGTGTGGGGCCGGACCGCCCGCTTCTGGTGGTGCGGCCGGGGGCCGGCTTCTCGGCGGACGGCGGGAATTTCACGGTCAATCATTTGGATGCGGGCGACTACCGGCAGTTATGGCAATCGGTGCTGGCAGACTACGGCGCCCCCGCTGCGGTGGTCCATGCCTGGAATGCGGATTTGACGGGCGCGCCGCGAGACGATGAGGCTGCCCTGCACTCCGGCCTCTTCAGCTTGACGTTCCTGGCTCAGGCGATGCACGAGCCGAGTCCCATAAAACCGTGCCGGATACTCTGGTTGACCCGGCGCGCTCATGTTCTGGACAGCCTGGAGCCGGCACCCGATCCGTACCAGTTGCTCGGGATTACATTCGCCCTAGGATTGGGGGAGGAGAATGAACATCTCGTCGTGAAGGCGGCCGATCTGGATACCGCGCCGGCGGCTCCGGATGTGGACGTCGATACCATTCTTGCGGAACTGGGAACGGCGGAATTCGGCGGGGAGATACTTGCGATTCGCCGTTCTCTGCGCTTCCAGCGCCGTTTCGGCGCGGTCTACAACGAAACCGGCGTTTCGGAACCGCTGCTCAAGGACGGCGATACCTGCCTGATCACCGGCGGGATCGCCGGGATCGGAGCCGAAACCGCCCTTGCCCTGGCGCGATCGGCCCGGATAAACCTGGTCCTCACCGGACGGAGGCCTTTGCCTGCGCGGCAGGAGTGGGACGCCCTGCCGGCCGATCATCCCGATGCCCCGCGCGTGGCGCTGATCCGCCAGCTCGAATCCTTGGGCGCAACGGTGGATTACCATGCGGCCGACGCCGCCGATTCCGAAGCGATGACGAAAGCCATAAGGCGCCTTAGGGAACGCTTCGGCCGGCTGGACGGCATCATCCACTCCGCGGGAGTGGTCGACCGCAACGTTCTCCGCGCCACCGACAAGAGCGTCGAATCAATACGCTCGGTGTTGGCTCCGAAAGTCAAGGGCAGTTGGCTGCTTCATCAACTGACGGCCGACCAACCGTTGAAATTTTTCATCCTGTATTCGTCCATCGCCGCCACCTGTCCGCTGTGGGCGGCCAGCCTGACCGATTACGCCGCCGCCAACGCCTTCCTGGACGGTTTCGCGGAATGGCGAAACCGTTCCGGGGCGAAAGGCCGCACCCTGGCGCTCAACTGGTCGCTCTGGGACGAGAAGGGCATGGGTCGCGACGCCGGCCTGATGGCGCTGGTCCGCAGCAAGGGCTTGCGCGCCCTGGTTCCGGAAACCGCCTGTGCAGCCTTGTCGCGCGCGCTCGCTATTCCCGGCGCCTCGGTGGTGCACGTCATCGATTTCGAGGCGGAGGCGGAAAGCCCGGCGCCAGCTGCGGCGCCAGCGGCACATTCCCCGGCACCCGAGCCCATCGAGCCGGCTCCGCGCGCCGCCCTGGCGGTGCAGGCCGCCGACTGGCTGGAGCTGGTACGCCAGCTCACAGGCGCTTATGTGAACGTAGCAGCGGAACAGATCGATTCGGGCCGCAAGTTTCATGAACTGGGTGTCGACTCGAAGGGGGCCGTCGAAATCGCGGAGAAGCTGGCAGCGATCCTGCGTCAGCATGTCACGCCGACTCTGTTGTTCGAGTTCCAGTCACCGCTGGACCTGGCGCGCCATCTGGAAAACCAGCACGGCCCGGAGTTCCTTGCCCGGTCGCAGGAGCCTGGCCCCGCTCGGACCATAACCATTACGACCACTGCCGCATCCCGCTCCGACCGTCGCACCGATGACCGCATCGCCATCGTCGGCATGAGTTTGCGGGTGCCCGGTTCCGCCAGCTCCGACGAATACTGGAACATGCTGGCGGAAGGGCGGTGCGAAATACGCGAGGTGCCGCGGGACCGCTGGTCTCCCGAGGATTATTTCGATGCCGTGAACCGCCATACCCACGGTAGTTACTCGAAGTGGGGCGGTTTCCTGGAACGTGCGCACGAATTCGATCCGCAGTTCTTCGGTATTTCGCCGCGCGAAGCCAAGGCCATGGACCCGCAGCAGCGGATTTTCATGGAAGTGGCTTACGAAGCGCTGCAACAATCGGGTTACGCCGGCGAAGGGCGTGCCGAGCGCCTCGGCGTGTTCGTCGGATGCGAGCAGAACTATTACGCGGAACATTTCATCAACCAGCAGCGTTATTGCCGGTTGCGCGACCGGATCAGGAGCACCGACTGGTACCGTCAACTTCCGATGGGGGCACGCGCCGATTGGGACGACGCGCTCCGTGAGGTTTTGCAGCCCGCGGAACTCCTGTCCGACGCCATAGCGGGCAACGGGCTGAACGAGATCGCCTGCCGTTTGAGCCATTGGCTGAACGTGCGCGGCCCGAGCCTGATCGTCAACACGGCTTGTTCCGCCGCCCTGGTGGCCACGCATCTCGCCTGCCAGAGCCTGCGCTCCGGCGAGTCGCGCATCGCCGTGGCCGGGGGGGCTTATCTGAACATGGGCTCCACCCCCTTCGTTTTTCTGAGCCGTGTCAACGCCATGTCGCCCGACGGCCGGTGTTATCCGTTCGACCGCCGTGCCAACGGCATGGTCCTGGGCGAAGGCGTCGCCGCCCTGGTACTCAAATCGCTGGCCGACGCCATGGCGGACGGCGACTACATCCACGGCGTGATCCTGGGCTCGGCGATGAACAACGACGGACATTCCTCCGGCCTGACGGCGCCCAACCCGGCCGGTCAAGCGGAGTGCATCGCCCGCGCCTACCGTGAATCCCGGGTCGACCCCGCCACGGTCTCCTATGTGGAATGCCACGGCACCGGCACATCCCTGGGCGATCCGGTCGAAGTGGAAGGCATGACCAAAGGCTTCCGCCAGTTCACCGACCGGCGCGGATACTGCGGCATCGGCTCGGTGAAATCCTCCATCGGCCACATGCTGTCCGCCGCGGGAATCCCCAGCGTCATCAAGGTACTCTTGGCGATGCGGCACGACTATCTGCCGCCCACCGTCAATTACAGCGAGCCCAATCCTTACATCGATTTCGACGCTTCGCCATTCTACGTCGTGGACAGCCACGGCCGGCCGTGGACCGGGAACGGACAGCCGCGGCGGGCCGGTGTCAATGCCTTCGGTTTCGGGGGGACTAATTGCCACTTGATTCTGGAGGAGCCTCCCCGCGCCGTGGATCAGCCTACCGGCATGGACCGGGTTCCGCTTTCCGATCCGCAACTGCTGTACCTGACGGCGCGCACGGAGAGCGCTCTGCGCGCCTACGCCAAGGCACTGCATGCGCATCTCGAGGAAAACCCATCGATATCTGCCGAGCAGGTGGCCTGTTCCCTCAATGGTGCCCAAAGAGAAATGAATTTCCGCGCTGCGGCGGTGGTACGTGGACGGGAAGATCTCTTGGCGGTCCTCGCCTCCGTGGCCGGATCGGGCAAGCACGACCGGCTTCTCTCGGGGCGCGCAAATCCGAAGCAGCCGCCCGCGATGGCTTGGGTGTTCGACGATTGCCCGTGGCCGGAGGGAACCGCGGATACGCTGGCGCGACGGTATTCGGTCTTTGCCGACGCCTGGACCGATTTCCGGGCTGTACTTCCTCCCGGACACGAAACCGTGCCGCGCCTGCAGGCGGCGGCGGAACAGTACGCACTGGGTCGACTGCTGCGAGAGCTGGAGTTGGTTCCCGCCGGCCTTTGGGCCGAGGGAGCCTTGAGCCCGGTCGCCGCCGCGGTAGCGGGCTGGCTAAGTCCGGCCTCGGCCGCAGCCTTGCTGAACGGGGGCGATGCGGTTCCTGAGAACGGTGCCGGCGATCAAATCTGGCGAATTCCAATTCACACGATCGACGGAAAGATCTCCGTGGACAATCCGGAATGGGCGATTCGGTTGCGCTCCGCTGCGAGAAACCCATCCGAAAGCGTACAGCCTCCGACGGATGCACGCTTGCGAACCGTCCTTCTGGGGGGCAAAGGCGGCGAGGGGAAAGGACTTGTACGGATGATCGGGGCGGCGCCGGGCGACGAGAGTTTGTTGACCGCACTGGCGCGGCTGTACATCGAGGGCTTGAGATTGGATACGCGCCCCCTGTGTTCTCCCGTGCTTACCCGCGTATTGCTGCCGGCTTATCCCTTCGAGAGGAAGGAATTCCTCTACGACCCGCCTCCGGTGGACGTGGAAGAGACCGCCGACATCGCGGCCGCGCCGGAGCCGGCAGTCGCGCATTCTCAGGGCACAACTGCGAGCAAGGAGCCTCAGCAGAATATAGCCACCGCCCTCCTTGACGAATTGAACCGGATCATCCTTCCCCGGGAGCCTTTGAACGAGCATTCCTGAGAGAGTGCGAATAGACCTGCTGCGCCACCCGCCATCGCCTTTTATGTACTCGTCGTACTTCCTTGTACGACTGACGACGGCGGGCGGCTCGCGACGGTTTCTTCGCAAGCTCCGAGAACGGAAAAAATGACGAATACGCTGAATACGTGAGGACTTAAGACCATGCAAGACCATCCCGCCGCCCGGCTTGAGCAATGTGTGTACAAGGCTGTGGCGGAAGTTACCGGACACGCGCCGGACGATCTTTCGCCGGACCAATTCCTGGAGAGCGATCTCGGGTTGGATTCGATCAAGACCGTGGAGTTGATGAACGCCATTCCGCCTCAACTGCCGGACCACCTGCGGGACCCGTTTAACTCGCTACTCGCCGCCGGGACATTATTCCAGCTGCAAACCCTTGGGGAGTTGGTCTCGATGATCGGTGCCATGGAGAGCAGTGAAGCCGCCGCCACCGCGCCCGAGGCCGACGATGACTTGACGCGAAAAGTACGCGAGGTGGTCGCCGGAATTACGGGACACGATCCGTCCGAGCTCGCGGACGACATGTTCCTGGAAAGCGACCTGGGGTTGGATTCGATCAAGACCGTGGAGCTCATGAACGCTCTGGGCTCGGCATTGCCCGCGGAACTCCAGGATGCTTTCGGCGCCAAGCTCGCCTCCGGCGCGCTGTTCGGTATTCAGACTCTGGGCGAGCTGGAGGCCCTGATTCGAGGTGCGGAACAGAACGCTCCGGCTCCGGCAGCCGTCGAATCGGACGATCCGTGCGCCGCAGGCGCGGTTTCGGATGTATCGGCCGATAAACCACAGGCCGCGGAACCGGCGGTGCGGCCGGTGGATATTCTGTTCTCCCAGTATCCGTTCCTGGTCTCCCATTGGGCGGTCTGCACGTGCAGCCTCAGTTCCAGAGTCCGCCTGCAAGGTCCGTTTGACGCGGAAGCGGCGCGCCGCGCCTGGAACGCCTTGCTGGAGCGTCACCCGATGCTCAGGGCACGCTTCGTCATTCCGCCGGGGTGCCACAGCCTGAAGGAATACCGCCTGGAAGTGCTGGACGGGGTGACCGCACCGACCGTCCTGGTGACCGATTTGCGCCACCTGGATGCTCCCGACCGCGAAGCTTTTCTGAACGACGAAACCCATCGTCTGCTGGACAAGGAGTGGCTGCTGGATCAATGGCCGGCGCATCAATTCAGCGCCTATCGCTTGGCGAACGATCTCCACGAGGTGGTCTTCTCGAACCATCACGTATTCTCGGACGGTCTCAGCAATCAGCTGGTCATGCGCGAATTCGTCACTTTGTACGGTGCCGCAGCGACGGGACGTCCCGCGCCGCTGCCGCCCGGAACTTCCCTGGAGCGTTATCGGGAGACCGTGGAATGCATCAATGCCTGGCGGGATCCCGAGGCGGAAAAAACGCTCGAAGCGTTTCTCCGCGCCCAGGGCAAGGACCGTTTTTTCTGGAGTCCGGAAAAGAAGGGACTGCCGAAGAATCCACGGGCCGCCAACCGGACCCACCACTTCAGCGCGGATGCCGCAACCACGGCGGCATTGCTCCGATCCGCCGGCAAATGGCGGTTGCCGGTGAACACCTTGTTGGTCGGCGCCTACTTGCGCGCTCTCAGGCGCTTCGATCCGAATCTGAAACAGGTGATCCTGAACATTCCCACCAGCGGACGCGTTTACCCCGGCACGGACGCCGGACACATGGTGGGTTGTTTCGCCCAGAATCTGGCCTTGACGCTACCGATGCCCGGAGAAGGCGAAGCTTTCGAGAACTATCTGCCGCAGGTACACGAGAGCATCGAGAGCGGCATCGCGGCGGGTTATGACCGGGCGCAAACGCGCCAAGCAGCCGTGGCGGCAATCGATCAACTTCGCCTCCAGGACGGTCGCGTCGGCGAGCCGCTGGCGACCCTGATCCGCTCCACGATCAAGTCGAACCTGTATCTGCCTTACATCGGTCAGACCCACATCGAGGAGGCGTGCGGGCCGCTACGTGTCGTCGAATATCACGCCGCGACCTCTACCAATCCCGGTACGCTGGACGTATTGGTGGAAGTCTTCCACGGCCGGTTCAACATGACCGCCAACTATGATGCGGACTACTTCGCTCGGGATTTGGTGGCCTCCATCACCGAGGAATTCGTCCGCCAGATCGGCGCCGTGGCACAGGCCGCCGAGCGGCTCGCCGTGCCCGCACCTTGCGCCGTCGCGAAGCTGGACGAGTTGACGGCGGCCCGATTGCTGCGAATCGCCGAGGAAGTCATGCATCGCGCGGTGGGGGCCGAGGCTCTCGATTACGATCTGGAATCCGAGCTCGGCCTGGATTCGTTGGAGCGGATTCGCATCGTCGGCCGCCTGCAGCAACAGATGGGGCGGGTAGACACCCGCGCCCTGTTGGGATGCCGGCGGTTGCGGGAAATGGCGGCCCTGTTGCAGGGAACGGGTGCCGCCCATGGAAGCGGAACCGCCGCCGAAAACACCCTAGCTCCGCTGGCCCCGCTCTCGATTCCGCAACCTGCTGCGGAAGAGCTGCCTCCCATCCCGTATCTGCACGTGCAGGCTCAATGCCGCCGCAGCGCGGAAGCACTGGCGGTGCAAGCGGAGCACGAGGAACTGTCCTATGGCCGGCTTCATGCCGAATCGAACCGGCTGGCCCACTTCCTTCGAGTCCGCGGCGTGCGGCCCGGTATCGTGGTGGGATTGCTGCTGACCCGCTCGCCCAATTTCGCGACGGCGGTGATGGCGGTGCTCAAGGCTGGCGGCGCCTACGTCCCCCTCGATCCGGCCTATCCCGCTGCGCGCATCGAATACATCGTGGGGCACGCCCGCATCGACACCATCCTCACCGAGGAAGCCGTCCTGGAAGCCATGGGCGGAGCGGTAACCGCCGCCCTGCCGGCCCGCAACTTCCTGCTCATGGACTGCGATTACGCCGGCCTGCATCGTGCCGACTCCCGCAGCGGCGGCCATCGCGATTGGTTGGGGCGCGCGGCCTGGGCGAGCTATCCGGAACACGATCTCGAATGCCTGAACAGCCCGGACGATCTGATGGTGGTGCTCTATACCTCGGGTTCGACCGGCACCCCAAAAGGCGTGGCCCTGGCCCATCGCGGTTACATGAACCGTCTGGTCTGGCATCAAAAGCTGTTCCGGCTTCAGCCGGGCGAACGGGTCGCCCAGAGAACGTCCATTTGTTTCGACATTTCGGTGTGGGAACTCTTCTGGCCGTTGATGTACGGCGGCGTCGTGTGCCCGGTCGGAGCGGACGTGCTGCGCGATCCCTGGCGGCTGGCGGACTGGATCGAGACCCGGCGGATCGCCGCGATGCACTTCGTGCCTTCCCTGTTCGGCGAGTTCCTGATGGCCATCGAGGACAAACCGCTCCGCTCTGAACACCTGCGATGGCTGATTTTCAGCGGCGAGGCGCTGCCAGTGGCTTATGTGCAGCGCTGGTTCGACCGCTGCGGCGACCGGGTGGGTCTCGCGAACCTGTACGGCCCGACCGAAGCGTCGATCGACGTGACGGCCCATCTGATGCGCGGCCGTCCGGGGGAGGGGACGCTTCGCATTCCGATTGGTCCGGCCATGCCGGAGGTCTACCTGCTGGTGCTGGACGAGAACATGCGCCCCGTACCGGAGGGCGGCGTGGGCGAACTCTGGATTGGCGGCGTGCAGTTGGCTCAGGGCTATCTCCACGATCCGGAGCGGACCCGCGAGAGTTTCCGTGACAATCCTTTCTCCGGCATACCCAGCCGCTGGCTATACCGTACCGGCGATCTGGTAGGGCGGTTGCCGGACGGCAGCTACGACTTCCACGGGCGCGTCGACAGTCAAATCAAGATTCGCGGTTTCCGGGTGGAGCTGGGCGAGATCGAAGCGGCTCTCGGAGCTCTGCCGGGTATACGCGAAGCTGCGGCGCTCGCCGTCGACACACCCGACGGGCACAAGAGGCTGGTGGCCTGGCTGGTCGGCCGCGAAATTCCGTTGAAAGAACTACGCTCCGCCCTGGCGAAACAACTTCCCGAGTACATGCTGCCTCACGAGGTTCGTCAGGCCGACGCTTTGCCGAAAAATCACAACGGCAAACTGGACCGCAAGGTTCTCAAACAGTGGACGGAAACCGGCAACGCGCCCCCCAGCAAGGCGGTGCCCGGCGCGCCGGAGGCGAAGCTGCCGTTCGCCGATCCGACGGCCGGTTTGCCCCTGGGGCCGGCTCAATTGTGGATCACCCACTTCTTCCAGCCTCCTTACCAATGGGCCGGCTACACCCGATTCCGCTATTTGCAGCCGCTGGATGTCGACGTTTTCCGCGAGGCCATCGACGTCCTTGCCCGGCGCCATCCCGTGTTGCGTTCCCTGTTTTACCAGGAGCACGGCGAATGGCGGCAGACCGTGGCCCCGCCCGAGGCGGAATTCAGCCTCGATTTCTACGACGGCTCCCACCTCACGGCCGAACAGCGCAGCGCGGAAATCCGGCGGCTGGTGAAGGAAATCACGGATGAACTGCGCATCGACCGGTTTCCGCTGTGGCGGGTGCTCGTCATCAAAGAGCATCAGAACGCGTACGATCTGACTATCGTGGGTCACCACATGATCAGTGATCTGGTCAGCAACAGCATACTGTTCCGAGAGCTTTGGCAGATTTACGGGCAGTTGCTGGTCGATCAGACGCCGGAACTTCCCGCTCTGCCGCCGTCGTATTTCGATTTCGTGCAGTGGTTGGCCCAACCGGCGCAGCAGGAGGCGCAGCGCCGTTATGCGGAGTATTGGCGTACTCGTTTTCCGAGCCGGGAGTACGCGTTCCAGGTGCCGGTCGACCATCATCTCGGCGCGAATGACGAGGCTTCTTCCGCCAGCGAGCGTTTTCTACTCAGCCATTCGGACTTTCATTCGCTGAACGAGGCGCGCAAGCATCTGCAGGGTCAGCTCTATCATCTCCTGCTGGCGGCGGCGTACCGGCTCATGTCCGAATGGACCGGGCAGTCTTGGGTGGTTCTCAGCCATCGCTCGCACGGACGCGATCTGGGTAACGGCCTGACCTTGTACGAAAGCGTGGGCAATTACGCCGTCAATTTCCCGGTTGCCGTGGATCTGGTCTCCGGGGAAAGCTGGAGTGAATTGATCGGCCGGATTGCCCGCGGTTTTTCCGAAGCACCGTTGAACGGCGTCAGTTTCGATGTGGTAGGTCGCCAGCTGCCCGCGCACATCTATCCGGACAACAATTTGACCCCGGTGCGCGTCAACTATTTGGGAAACCGGAGCTTACCGAAATCCAACATCTTCGAGTTCGTCGATACGGATTGGGATCAGCGCTACTCGCCCCCGAGCCAGCAGCGCATCTCCCTCATCGAGATCTTCCTCTCCATGGTCGAAGGCGAACTCCACATCGAGATCGATTATTCCCAGAACTTTTTCAAGGGGGAGACCATCAAGCGCCTCGGCCAGCGCTACCTCGAGTTGCTGGCCGACCTGAGCGAAAAGGCGAATTCGCCGACGGGGCTTCGCCTCGCGAGTTTGCCGGCGGTGATGACGGGCGAACCTCCCGCCTTGATACCGCTGAAAACGCCCCGGCTGGAAGAAATTCCGCTGTCGGCACGCTCCGGCAGCTGGGCCGGCAAAGTGGCGCTGGTTACCGGTGCGAGCCGCGGTATCGGCCGCGCGATCGCCCTGAAACTCGCCGGTCAGGGCGTTGCCGTGGCGCTTTCCGCCCGCGATCGGGCGGGGCTTGAAGCCGTTGCCCGGGAAATCGCCGGCAGTGGTGGCACCGCTGTGGTAACTCCGGCGGATGTACGGAACCTCGCGGAGGTGCAACATTTGGTGAGCGAAGTCCTCCGCCGCTTCGGTCATCTGGACGTGCTGGTCAACAATGCCGGAATCACCGGAATGTCCGCCTTGGCGACCTCCTCGCCGGATGAGTGGAAGCGCATCGTCGAGGTCAATCTGTTCGGCGTCTATCATCTGTGTCGGAGCGTGGCGCCGCACATGATCGAGCGGCGCAGGGGGAAAATCGTGAATCTGGGTTCCGATTCCAGCCACATCGGCTACCCCCTGTTCAGCGCCTATGCCGCCTCCAAGCATGCGGTTCTGGGCCTTACCAAGTCGCTGAGCGAGGAACTGAAGCCGCACAATGTGCAGATCAACGCGGTTTGCCCGGCGTTCGTGGACACCGACATGACGCCGCCGGGATACCGGGCGCGATCGATCCCGGTCGACGCGGTTGCGGACGCGGTGGCCTTCCTGGCGTCGTCGGAGGCCGACTGGATAACCGGCCAGCACCTGTGCGTCTACGGCCGTCAAGACATGTACTGGTTCGGCTCGGAAAAAATGGCCGCCCTGGAGACGATATCGGGAGCCCGGAAACCGGACAACCTGACCACGGAGCGTCGGCATGCCTAGCCCGCATTTCTTATCCCCCTTCGTCGCGAGGGCGCCCAGACGCCGGTGGGGCGCGCCGCACGGACCGAGCGGCGGTGTCGTGGTAGGTCAGCAATCCTTTGCCGACGAGCGTGTGTCGGGAAAGGATTCCCGACCTACGATACGACGTCGAGCCGGCGCGAAGGGCGAGGCGGAGCTTGTAGGATGCGCTGAGGCACGAAGCGCCCTTCGACTAGGCTCAGGACAGGCATCAATCGCGAACGATGCGGTTCATGCCGGACCGTCCCGGTCCGGCACCCTTCGGGCGGCTTCGCCGTGCAACTCGGCCTCGCCACGCTACGCTGTCCCGCTTCGCTCGCGAGTCCGGGGCAGACCGTCCCTGGCCTGCCCGCTCGTCGCGTTGCGTCTCGCCCTGCCGATTTGTCACTTCGTTCAGCACATCCTACGTCATACTCATCGCGATTGGACAGAGGTGAGAAATGGGGGCTAAATCCTGCCCCCCGACGCCCGAGCATCCGCTGGCGGGCGTCGCTCTGGGTACGCTGTATGCGCTGGGCGGGCTGTTGGGGATATCGCTTGGAATCCTCAACCCCATCGTTGCCATCTTCATGGAAGAGCGCCACGTCGACGGCGTGCTGATAGGCGCCAACGCATCGCTGTTGTTTCTCTGCGTTGCGCTGGCTGCGCCTTTCGCGGGTCGGGCGCTGCGGCGGATCGGTCTGCGCCGCGTCGTGGCCGTGGGCCTGCTGGCATACGCGACTGCGGCCGTTTCGTTCCCTTGGCAATCGGACATCGGATTGTGGTTCGCCTTAAGGGGCTTGATGGGCTTGGGCATGGCCTGCGCGATGATCGGCACTCAAACCGCCTTGTCCTGCTTTGCCGGCGAGGAGCGCCGCGCCGTTGCCAACGGCGTTTACGGTCTATGCTTCGGGATAGGGCTGGCGGTCGGGCCGGTCGTGGGTTCGTACCTATACGGGCTGGCCCATCATCTGCCTTTTACTGTCGCCACCGTGCTCCTGGTTCAAGCTGCGGTTCTGGTGGCTATCGGCTTGCCCGGAGCGCGCGCCGAACCGGAACGCGCTAGCGGCCGACTTCTGCTGCGGGCGGGAATTCCGGTGCAGGCCGTATTGGCCTATGGTTTTGCGGAAGCCACGCTGCTGACCCTCTATCCTGCCGTTCTCGTGCGCCAGGGTTTCACCGCCATGGCTACCGCCCATCACCTGGCGGCTTTCGTGCTGGGGGGATTGCTGGGCACTTTGCCGGTCAGCCACCTGGGGGATCGGCTGGGTTATCGCCGTGTACTGTTCGGTTGCGGCATGGGAGGCATCGTCGCTTTGGCGGTGCTGATGCGGGTCGACTCGGTTAGCGCCCTCATCGGCGATGTCTGGGTACGCCTGGGGCAGGAGGGCCAACCGATCAGTGCCGAATACGTCGCCGGAGGCGCGGCCTTCGCGACCGGACTGACATTGGGGCCAGTGTTCGCTCTGGCCCTGGCGCTTCTGGCCAGGATCCTGCCCCGCGCCGATTTGCCCGGCGGCACCGCTTTGTTTACCGCGGCCTTCGCCGTCGGATCGGCCGGAGGCCCGTGGTTGTCGGCATGGATCATGCAGCATGGGGGCGGCCAGCACCTTTTTACGCCGTCCATGGCCCTGTTCGGGATGCTCGTGTTCAGCCAGGCCGTGAGCTGGTTGTGGCGCTGGCTCAGGAGTTTCGCGAGCGACTATGCCATCGATACCCGTTGAACCGATACGACGACCTGAGGGTTTGTTCCCCGGAGAGTTATTCGTCGTCGCCTGGACCGAACAGCTCTCGGACCCGTCCGAATTGTTCGAGGAAGAACGGATGCTGGTCGATGGGGCCATAACGAAACGCCGGAAGGAATTCGCCACCGGGCGCGTTCTGGCGCGGAAGGCGGTTCGACATCTCGGGGTCGAGCCGGCGCCGATTCTTCGGGACGAATCCGGCGCGCCGATCTGGGGACGGGATATCGTCGGCAGCATCAGCCATACGGAAGGCATGGTAGCGGCCGTGGCCACTCGGCTTCGGTTCGCTCGCGGAGTAGGGGTGGATGTGGAATGCCGGCAAAACCCGTTCCCCTGGCGTGCCATCGATTCCATCGCCTTGCCGGAAGAGCGCGCCTGGTTGGACTCGCTGCCGGACGGTTGTCGCGAGTTGGCCGCCTATGTCCTGTTTTCGGCCAAGGAAAGCGCCATCAAGTGCCTGTATACGGCCGCCGGTTCCTTGGCCCGTTTTAACGATCTGGCGGTGCGTATGGACTTCTCGAGCGGCGTTTTCGTGGTCGATCCGACTTTTGGCTCCGCGCTGAACGAAGTGCGACTGGTCGGCCGTTTGGGTTGGAACGACACTCACATATTCACCGGGGTGTGGTGGCCGGCGCCAGACTACAATTCATGAAAGAAAGAGTTCGGTAAGGCCGATGAAAAGGAAACGAAGCATGATCCGCCCCGATCCGATATTGCAGAGCCGTCGGCGATTTCTCCGCCAGACCGGCGCTCTCGCGGTCGGAGCAGCCGCGTTTCCCGCATTGTTCAGGGCAGCCCCTGCGGTTGCAAGTGCCTCGCCGTACGTCGCATGGGAGCAAACGGCAAAGGGAGATCTGACCGATTTGGAATACGTGGCGTTGTGCGGCACGTTGGCCGCGAATGCTCACAACACTCAACCCTGGGCCTTCAACCTGCTGGGCAATCGGATTGTTCTCTACGCCGATCTGGCGCGCCATCTCGGCCAGGCCGATCCCCGCCGCCGGCTCATGTTGATGGGCTTGGGCTGTGCCACGGAGAACATGGTCGTCGCGGCGGCTCAACTCGGTTATGCGGCGACCGTGTCCGATGCTGAGGCCGATGCGTTTCTGCAAAACGGGGGCCGCTGCGCGTCGCTCGAACTGGCGCGGCGCTCTGACTCAAATACCCATCCCTGGTTTCCGGCCATATTCCGCCGCCAAACCACCCGAGCCGAGTTCGAGCCATTGCCGATTTCCCGGAACGAGTTCACGGAAAGCCTCAATGAGTATGGCGAACTTCCCGGCACCCACCTCGCTTGGTACGGTGCCGCTCACGAACGGGAAGCCATCGTTCGGATCGCCGCCGATGCCGTGGCCGAGTTCGTGGCGAACGATGCGGCGTACCGAGATTCAATGTCGTGGTTCCGCCGTTCCAGACGGGAATGGGAAGCGAGCCGCGACGGGATTTCCATCTTCACCAGCGATGCCCCGTGGTTCGTGAAGGAGTGGGTGGAGTTCCTGTCCACCCCCGAGGATTTGGTGTCGTCCGAGTTCCGCCAAGGCGAGATCGATGTAGTGAAGCGGCTCGCCGAAGCCACGCCGCTTTGGAGCGTGGTCTGGAGCGAGCGGGATACGCCGGACGCCTGGTTGCAGGGCGGACGGCTGATAGAGCGGATTTACCTGGCGGCCGCTGCGCAGGGACTTGCAGTTCATCCTTTGGCGTACCCCACCGAATCGCCCGTAGGGTCGCCCGGTTTGGCGAAATCCCTCGGTCTTCCTTCAGGGGCGGTGCCGCTAATGCTGTTGCGCGTCGGCCTGGCTAGGCCTTTGGAGCGTTCCGTGCGCCGGTCACTTCAATCGGTACTTCGTTGATCAATAGTCTCAAAAGCAGGCGGTGTCATGCTAGATAAGATTCTTTCTCTCCGGAACTCTCCGATCCATACCCGTCATTTCATCAGCCGTATCCGGGAACTGCTCGACGCGGGATTGGACTCGGCAACCCATGAGCCGATGCGGACGCAGCACACGTTATTTCCTACCGCGGAGATTGACGTCGCCTTGCCCAAAGTGGGACGTGACATGATCAGCCAAGTAATTCCCCACCGCGGCGAAATGCTGTTGCTGGACTACATCGCCTGGGTCGACGACGCCTTCCGTCGCGGCCTTGCGGTCAAAAAAGTCAGGGAAGACGAGTTTTGGGTGGCCGGCCACTTCCCCGGGCATCCCATTATGCCCGGCGCGCTCATGCTCGAAGCCGGCGCGCAACTGGCCTTGTACTTGTCGAATCGGCGGTTGGCGGAACCGGCGGTCGGGCTGTTTCTGCGCATCGAGAACGCACGCTTCCGAAGCTCCGCCGCCCCCGGCGACCAATTGCTCATACTGTGCGAAAACGTCGATCAAGCCCGCAATATCTTCTATTACGACGTGCAGGGATTGATCGAGGATCGTATCGTCTTCGAGAGCCGAATCGTCGGCATGCTGTCCAAAGTGAAAAAGAAATAAGCGCTTGAGGCATCGAATAGCGGCTGCCGTTCAGAAACTCCGGATCGGATGATGGCTTCCGTCCGGATTCCGCGTCGACTGCCGCGGCTCGTATGGGCTGAACGGAGAGAGCGCAATCCGGCCCACCTTGACTAAACCCGCTTGGGCAACCCGCCAAACTTCACCTAACGAACGCTCCTCGGGAGCCGCGTATCCGCACGCCAGCGCCGGAAGGCGTCGGCATGATCAGGGCCGCTGTAGCGCTCTCGGAAACTCCGAAAACCCGCTCAACTGTCACGAGACCTAAACCGTTCAGTCACATTGATGGCACAAATGGCGTGTACGGTCTGTACTGGGCCGAATGGGCTCAACCCACCTTCACTAAACCAGAACAACAGGAGTGATAGATGCGTCCACGATTGATCATGATTGCCTGTGCGGCAATGACGGCAGTATTTCCCGGTCTCTTCGCCACCGCGTCGGCGTCCGATAATAGCCAAAGCGTGCAGTTGGGGCCTCGGCCGTTTTTCCTGGTTAACGATATGGAAGACGGCGAACTCAAAAACGAGCTTCGGAGATGTGCGAAAGGTCCCTTCAAAAAGACCGATTTCTCGATCGGTCACCGCGGCGCCGCTCTGCAATTTCCCGAACACACCAAGGAATCCTACGAAGCCGCGGCCCGCATGGGCGCCGGCATTCTGGAATGCGACGTGACCTTCACCAAGGATAAGGAATTGGTGTGTCGTCATGCGCAGAACGATCTTCACACGACTACGAATATCCTTGCCATCCCCGAGCTGGCCGCCAAGTGCACGAAGCCGTTCTCGCCGGCCACCTTCGATGCCAGCGGCAATCTCCTCACGCGCGCCACGGCGGAATGCCGCACCAGCGACATCACCCTGGCCGAGTTCAAAACCCTTCGCGGCAAGATGGATGCGTCAAACCCCCGCGCTAGAACCGTGGAGGAATATCTCGGCGGTACGGCGAATTTCCGCACGGACCTCTATGCCGGACCGACCAGCGGCACCCTGCTTACGCACAAGGAAAGCATCGAGCTTTTCAAGAAACTGGGCGTGAAGATGACTCCCGAACTGAAGAGCCCTAGCGTGGCCATGCCTTTCGACGGCTTTTCCCAGGAGGATTTCGCCCAGAAAATGATCGACGAGTATAAGGAAGCGCGCGTTTCCCCGAAAAAGGTCTTCCCTCAGTCTTTCAACATCGACGACGTGCTCTATTGGGTCCGCTACGAACCCGCCTTCGGCAAGCAGGCCGTGTATCTTGACGATGCCGAAACGGTCGCCGATCTGCCCGATGCTGCCACCTTGGCAAGCTATAAGACCATGGGCATCAATATCGTGGCGCCGCCGACGTTTGCTTTGTTGGACCTGGACGCCGGCGGCAACATCGTGCCCTCGGAATACGCCAGGAACGCCAAGGCCGCGGACCTGGATATCATCACCTGGACACTGGAGCGCTCCGGAATTCTCGCCGACGGTAATAATGGGTTCTATTTTCAGACCATCGATTCCGCCATCAAACGCGAGGGCGACGTAATGAAAGTGCTCGACGTGCTGGCGAAGGATGTGGGTATTCGTGGCGTCTTCGCCGACTGGGCCGCGACGGTGACCTATTACGCCAACTGCAAGGGATTGTAAGGGGCGCTGTAAACCCGATCACCGAGCGAGCGGGAGCGAGAAATCGAAGCCTCCGGCGGGGTTTTGTTGCGTGAGGTCCCAAGCCTGCATAGTTCATGAAAGGAGGGTGGGCGGAATCGAAAAGCCCTTAAAATTCAACTGCTGACATTGAATTTTTGAGGAGATTCCGCCGTGATCCATGGTACCGGACAACGTGAACTGTTCGCGCACGTGGCGCGCCGCCGGATCGGCTCATCCCGGACTTCGACGCCGCCGATGATCTCGCGGCTCCCTGGCGCCAAGCAGCACAAACCCACTTTGCCGCCACCGAGGACAAACAACGGGTGTCGGCTAGCTCTTGTTGGAAGCCCTGCGCCGGAGGGGGCTCGCCGGCGCCGAACTGGCTCGCGCGCGGTGTTCGAGCCCGAGGGTGAAGTTCCTCAAGAGTTGTCGCGGACTTTTAGCGACGCTGCGTCATGAGGATGATAATTGCAGCACTGGCCTCGGCCGTTCCGGCTGGCGGTCGGCTCGAGGAACCGGACCGGGATAAGCGCCGGCCCGGTTGTGACGTTCGGCCGCGCCGTCTGCTTCCGCAGTCAGCGAAGCAGATTTGCACCGAATCCTCGCCCATTCACCAAATGGGCTTGCCATGCGAGGCTCACGCAGCCAATTTGCTGGAACGGCGAGAGATGACGCTCATGCCGGCCAAGGCACTAGCGAGCAGCCAGAAGGCCGCTGGAACCGGTACCGCCGTCAGCGTGAGCGATCCATCCGCCTGGTAGAGAATGCTCGTCGATGTAACCGGTATGCCGCCGACCGAAGAGATGGCGGGAGGTGCGGTGGGGTTTCTGACGAACAGGGAGAACAACGACTGGCCGCCGCCGATGGTATCGGGATCGTATACCGCCGAATCATAGAAACTGGTGTTTCCGACGAAGGTAAATTCGCTCGAGGTTACGCCAAGACCGGAAGGAAACTGGGTGCTTACCGTGACGACCCCGGTTCCGCCCGTCACCGATCCCTTAAGAATATTGGTGCCGTCCGTGATGCCCGTGTCACCGGTTACGTCGCGATTGACGGCGTTGTCGAAAAACAGGTCCAGCGAGCCACTCAACACCTGGAAGTTGATGGTCCACAGCCCGTTGCCCAGATTCTGCGCGTTCGTGACTTGTGTTTGGAAAGCCGACTGGGTGGTCAACTCGTAAGAGACGTTCAGTTTGGGGTTGCTCACCGTGGAGGTGCCCAACTGATGGTTGGTGACGTAAGACTGGTACACGCCTGAATAGATGTCTCCCACCGTAATTTGGGAGGGATTGGCGATCGTGTCCGGTACGAGCAATGCCAGACCGCCGTCGCCCGCCGCGAAGTCGTAAGTATCGAAGGGACCGACCGCTTCGCCGGCCGAACCGCCCACGACGGTGTAGTCCGCGGTACCCACCCAGTTCGGCAAGGTTGCCGCACCGGCAGTACTTGAGAATCCGACGCCCGTCAAAGCGAGCGCCGAAATGATCTTACTTGGTTTCATCCGAATTACCTTTTCACTGTGTTGACGTTGAACTCACAGTGATGTCCGTGATTCTGCCCACAGGTGGTGAGCGGTGCCACGGTCCTCCCCATCACTCGGGAGGCGGCCCGGCGATCTCGACAAACGCGAGACCCGTGGCTTTCCGGCCCCGCCTCACGGCGGGTGTGGCTCTTCGGCAAACACGTTCAGCTGGTCCTACAGCTTGACGTGACCGGTAACCGACCTAAGCCTCCTTGCTCATTTTTTCGAAATACCCGGTCAAATTAAGCCGAGACTGTTACACGTCAGTTAATGATTGGTTAAATCTATGTAATCAATTTATGACAAATGACTCGTCGGAGACCGATTAGGTGGATTCTGTCCAGTCTCCCTCTCCATGAGCCAGTGAGCCAGGCTCAAAAAAGTGGACACCATCAATCGCGTAAATCCGGTGATTGGTGGTGGAACGAGATGGCGAAATTACCGAGACAGCCGTTCAAGGCCGAGCTTCGTGCGCAGGTGATGAGATGAGCCAGCGAGGGGAAACCATTCGTGCTGGAAGCGGCGCGGCGGCAGCGGATGGCGATAGACCGAAGGCACTCTGCCGATACGCCAGGTCGAATCGGCGGATCAGGTCCCGCTTGGTCCCCGGCCGCCTGCATCCGTTGGTCAGGCACCTCGAAAAACTTCGAGGTGCTCGTAAGCCAAGCCCAAGCCGCGTTTGGGCTTGGCGAAGAGAAAAACCGCCGGGAAGGTCTTGGTTCGAAGCCTGATCACGTTTCCGCCAGCCGTACCGGCCCACGTCCAGACGAAGAGCCGAGCGAATTGGGACGGGTTAGCTTTGGCAACGGCTGGGATCAAAGCCTATCTTCGTAGACTTAGAGCGTTTTCATCTCGCTCGTACGGCAAAACAGGCTTGGCGGAAGTCGTTGGCGCCTTCGGCTCGGGTGAATGGATTCAAGCATTCGTAGATACCGTCTTAGAAATCACGATGCAAGCCCATGATTGGGATCGAACGGTCGGCCGGACTTAAGGACGCCGTAGGCCAGGACGAGGAGCTTGCGCATGGCGGCGCCGACGATGAGTTTGCCGTTCTTGCCTTGGGCTTTAAGGCGCTCGCAGAAGGCCCGGATCAGTGGGTTATGGCGCCGGGCGACGATGGCCGGCATGTAAAGGGCCTTGCGGAGCAAGGCATCGCCGGTCTTGGACAGGCGGGTGTGGCCTTTCCACTTCCCGGACTGGTGCTCTTTGGGCGAGAGGCCCGCAAAGGCGGCGACGCTGCGCGCGTTTTCGAAGCGGTGAACGTCGCCCAGGGCGGCCAGCAGCACCGGGATGGTGGCGTCGCCGAAACCGGGGATGGTGTCGAGCAGGTCACGCCGTTGGCGGAGGTCCGGATCGTGGTCGATGTGCTCGCGGATGCGTTGTTGGGTAGCGGCGATCTCGGCGTCGAGGGTGGCGAGCACGGCTTCGATGGAGGGGCGTACGGTGGGGTCGGCCCCGTCCAGGCGGTTTTTTTCCATCTGCCGCATCTCGAGGAGGCTCTCGAGCCGACGCACTAAGGCTTGTAATGGGCGCACGGCCGGCGGAGGCGGCTGCCAGAGCAGCGGCCGTTGGCTGAGACAGAAGCGGGCGATGCGCTTGGCATCGCTTTTATCGGTCTTGGTGCGGCTCAGTTCGGCTTGGCCGAAGGCGTGGATTTGGGCGGGGTTGACCACGCTGACGGCGAGGCCGTGGTCGACCAGGAACAGGGCCAAGCCCTCACCATAGCGGCCGGTGGCCTCCAGGCATACGTGGGGCGTTGGGAAGGCTTGCAGCCAGGCCAGGAACGCCTTAAACCCTTCGGGCGTGTTCTGGAAGACCTTGGTTTTGTACTTGCCGTTGCGTAGCGCGGCGGCGTCGAACTTGGCTTTGGCGATGTCGATACCGATGGGGCTGAACGTCATAGGGTCTCCTTGGTCTGCGTTGACGATGGGGCAAAGTGCTGACCGATCGAAACCGCTCCTGCCGGGTTCAGCCTTATCCATCCAGGGTGTTGCCCAAGGCAGCCCTACGATACCGTTCGAACTCTATGGCGAGGAAGGGACGCTGGGGGACGATCTACGGCGCGGGCTTCAGGCCCAAGGTCGGCAACGTCTTGCCCAGCGTCTGGGTCCGATGATCAGTCGGAGATTCTGCCTCTTGTGGAATCCAGAATCGAGATATAAGGTCGGCAATCCTTTGCCGACAAACCCGTTGGCCCAACGGCTATCTTCGTAGACTGAGTGCGCCGATCGTACAACTTTTTCGGCATGCACTCCGCACCACCAGCCCCGAGATCCCGCTGGCGAACAGCCAAAAGGCGGCCGGTACGGGAACCGCGCTGGACTGAATGCTCAAGGACAGACCGGCATTGGCGGCGAGCGGCCCCGAGAGGCTGAAGAACAATCCTTGATTGGGTTCGGACGGATTGCCCAACACGCCCAGATCAATATTTCCGGCGTACAACGCCTGGAAATTGAGCGTCGCCAGCGTCAGCGTTTGGTTGGCCGGAGTGTTGGCAATGCCGGGGAAGGCCGATCCCGCCAAATCCAGTTTGACCAGGCCGCTGTCATCGCTGAAGGACGGCGAATACGTGACGCCGGTGAACTGAGCGGCGGTACCGTTCAGCACCGTGTCGAATCCGAACGCCAGCAATTCATCGGAAGCGTCCAACCCATCGAAGGGCTGAGTCAACGTTAAATCGATACTGAAGCTGTCGCCAACCAGCACGGGGGCATTCCCGACCAAATTGAGCGACACCACGGCCGAGTGGGAAGGGGCCACGGCCAATAGCCCCAGAATGGCAATTGCGAGGCGGGCTTTAAAAATCAACATCGTTTATCTCCAGTTAGGGGTAAAGGGCCGCCTCGTTGCAACGGGGCGGCCGATCGCTGTTTAAAGGCCTGCGTTGACACGATAGGCAGTGTAGTGGCCATACCAGCGCTGGTAGTCGGCATAGGTCACGCAGCCGACGCCGTCGTAGTTAGCCTCCGCCAAATAGCCGGATTGGCCCGAACACTTGCCCAAGGCGGAGCGGAAGCGGTTCTGGTCCGCTACGTCGACGTCGCCGTCCTTGTCGAGATCGCCCGGCACCAGCACTTCCACCACGACCGGATCGTGGTCCGACGAACGATACGGATCGGCACTGTAGAAGCTGGTGACCTGATCCGGCGTCTTGAAGTCGGTGTTGTAGTCGAGCGCGATCGGCTCGTCCGCGTTGATGTGCCATTCCGCGACGCCCTTGACCTGATAAGTGAGCGTCAAACTGGACAGGGCATGATCCAGATAGCCTGCTTCGCCGTCGAACACGTAGGAATATGCGTCCTCGCCAAGGAAAGCCGCGACCTGATTGGTAAAGCCGTTCTGTTCCAGGGTCCGGATGGGATCTTCCTTGGCGTAGGCATTCAGATCGCCGATGACCAGGACATCGGTGTTGCCGCTCCCGGTGGGATCCGCCGCCAGCCAGTCGGCCAGGGCCTGGGCAGCCCTGGTCCGGGTCAGGTTGCAGTTTCCCTGCTCGTCGCCCACGTCCGGGTCTCCCACGTCGGTGCAAGCCGAGCCTTTGGACTTCAAGTGATTCACGACCACCGTCAGCTTCTTGTTGGACAGCTTGTCCAGGAAGGTCTGGGCCAGCGCGGGCCGATTCTTGGTGTCGATGAAATCGGGATCGACCGAGGAGTCCAGGATCGCGAACGACCCGACCGGGCTCACTTTCGCCGGCTTGTAGATCAGCGCCACGCGGATCTCGTCGGTGCCGACGATGCCGGTGTCGATGAAGGCGTACTGAGCGGACCCGGCATAGACGTTGAGGCTGTCCACCAGATCCCGGATCGCCGGATAAGCATCGTCGTCGTTCTCGATTTCCATGAGGCCGATCACGTCGGCGTTCAGGCCGTGGATGGCGGGGACGATCTTGTCTTTCTGGCGGGTGAACTCGGCCGGGTTCTCGGCGCCGCGGGCCGTCGGGAATCCGCCGCCGAAGCCGTCGCCGTTGAAGTAGTTCAGCACGTTGAAACTGGCAATGCGGAGCGATCCGATGCCGGGCAACGCGGGCGGAACCGCGGGGCGCGGATTGTCCGCCACGAACAGGGGGTCCGCCGTGGGCAGCAGGCGGAAAGCACCGAAGGCGTAGCTCATCACCCCGGTCGCGCCGGTCAGCGTGTCGCCGCTCCGTAGCGTGTTGCCGGCGCTCAAGCCGGGAGCCGGGAAAATCACCGGGTCGGGATTCTGGACGTTGGAGCCGTCATCCACGAACAACCGATTCAGGTCGTTGGCCGCCGCCACCGCATTCGCCGCCGCGCCAGGCAAAGCGACGTGCGTCGGATTCCGAAGGCGACCGTCCGAGGACACCACGATCTGGCCGAAGCGGCCCAGCTGGAAGTTTTCGGTGACGGTCAAGCTCTGGGGCAAGTTGATCAGCATGCCTTCGTAGCGCTCCCGATCGGTGGCCGATCCGTCGAAGGGCAGGGTTACGGGCGTCGCCGCCGGCAGCGGGTTTCCGCTGGCGAGTACAGTTACCGAGGAGGCGTTCAGCGTCGTCAGGCCGTTGGTTTCGGTCACGGTTCCGGTCACCCGCACCCAATCGCCCGGATCGACGGCGATAGTGGAGTTGACGAACAAGCCTTCGGACGAAGCGGGATCGGCATCGTAATCCGCCGGCTCCTCCTGAACGAAGAAGCCGCTCAACTCGGTCGCGCCCTGGAAGTCGCCCACAACAACGGCCTCCACCGTCACGGCCGCACCTACGACGGGACTGGACAGGCCGGTGCCCTGCACCGTACTGATCAGGCTGACGGAGGATGGCGGGGGCGGAGCGGAAGCGAAAGACTGCCCGGCATTGAGCGCACCGAAGGTGTTACCGGAAGAAGCTACCCAAGTGAAGTCCTCGTAGAAAATGCCGTTTCCGGTAAGCTGCAAGGATCCGCCGACCGGTGTGGAACTGCTTTCGCTGACGCCGATATCGGTGCTGGTGAGGCCGTTGGCAAGCCCGTTGGTGGCGGTGAACATGCCCTCGTAACTCAGAAACTGAACGATTTGATTGGACGCATCCACCAGGGCGATGCCGTCCGGGGCGCCGTTCTGCAATCCGTCCTGGTTGTAAGCGATCGTGATCACGCCGTAGCCGGTACCGCCCAGGTCCGGAATCGTCCCGGAAAGGGTTTCGGACGTGGTCGCGGCGGGCGTGGCGTACGTGCCGCCGCCGTTGCCGTTGTAGCGGACGATTTTCCAGCCGCTCAGATCGGTGCCGGCCGGCCCCGCGATCTCGATGGCTTCGCCAGCGTCCGTCCCGGCGTTGTCGTAGTGGATTTCATTGATGAAAACCGGCGTCGCGGCGTACGCGGCAGGGCCCAGCGCCGCAAGCACCGCGCCGGTCAATACCTTGCGCATCATGTTGTTGTCCTTTTGGAATTTTGTTTCGGAGAAATCGATCACGGGGGCTTTCAACGGAAAATCTGCCGGTCCCGTAGAGCGAAGACACGGTAACGGCCGTTTGTGACCGCCGTTTGAAGGTCACGTGACAGTTTCCGAAACGGAAGCCCGTTCGGAGATTGGTTCAGGACAGGCCTGTCGAAGGACTTAATCAGAGATTCCTTATGGAATAATCCGTTTCGTCACGAGGCGACCAAGCCAGAGCATCGCGCCCATGACCACCATGCCCCATTGGGGTAGCGTGGGAATATCGCCGTCGTTGCCGGATTCAGGCGGGAAAGCGTCATTGACCGTGGTCGACGCGCCGGCGCTGTTGTTTGCGGAATTCGGATCGGCTGTCGGACTGCTCAGGCTGACGGAGTTGACCAGGCTGCCGGCGGCGACGGGCTGAACGTTGATGAAAGCGGTGCCGGCTCCGCCATTCGTCAATGGACCCAGATCGCAGCTTACGACCCCAGTGCTGTGCGTACAGTTGGCCGAGGCGGATAGAAAAACCGCACCCGAGGGAAGCGCGTCAGTCACCGTGACGCCTTGAGCATCCGCGGGACCCGAGTTGATGACGGTGATCTGATAAGCGAGCTGAGCACCCACAGCGACCGGGTCGGGACTATCGTTCACGGTGACCGCAAGATCGGCGGCGGCAGTCACCGTGGTGTCGGCCGAGGCCGCATCATTGGCCGGATTCCCGTCCGGCGTGGCGGAAGCGGCTTGGATAGTATTCTGAATGGAACCCGCGGCATCGGCCCGCACGCTGATCGTTGCGTTGGCGGAACCGCCGGACGGGAGGTCGCCGAGGTTGCAGGTGACCGTACCTGCCAGGTGGGAACAGCCGGGAGACGCCGAGAGGAAACTCACGCCGGCCGGAAGTGCGTCGGTCAGGCTCGCTCCGGCCGCCACAGCGGGGCCTTGGTTGGTCACGGTGGCGGAATAAACCAGTTCGCCTCCTTGAAGAACGGGGTCCGGATTGTCCGACAAGGTGACCGAGAGATCCGCGGCGTTCTCGATGAAATTCCAGTGGAGGACGATGGTGCCATAGGCGCCGTTTTTGCCGTCCATGGCGATTTGGTAGGTCGTTCCGGGCTGCACGGCCAAACCGACCTGGCTCTGAGGCCCGCCGCTGTCGTCGCTGGAAGCTTTTGCCGCCAAGCCGTTGACCGCCGTTCCGGTGTAGACGGCCAGCAGGGTATCGACGGCGCTGCCCGAGGTATCCAGCGCCAGTTGGCCCGAGCCGGGCGAGGTCCATGTCCACCAGACGGATTTTCCGCCGGCGTTCCCGGCGTGATTGGGCTCCCCGGCCTCCTTGCTCGCGAACTCGTTCGAGCCGTTGGTTTGCCCCGAAGCGCCGCTCAGCGCGATGCGGTTCGCGAAGCGGTCGTTGGCGGGGGCCGGAAAAAGGCCCGTGAAGTCTATGCGCGGCTTGGTGATGGGAGCCGCAGGCCGGGTGTCGGTGACCGCGATGCCGTTCCCGGTCAGGCGGGCGACGGTCTGATCCAGCGTCTCCGAAGGGAATGCCGCACGCAGCACGGCCACCGCGCCCGCAGCATGAGGCGTGGCCTGCGATGTTCCGCCGGCGATCCAGCCGGCGGCGCTGATCATTGCGCCCGGCGCCAGCAAGGTCAGAAAAGACGCCGTATTGGAGAAGCAGGCCACCTTGTCCGCTGCGGTAGTCGCGTCGGTGCAGACGGACCAGGCTTTTTGGCCCTGGTTCGCGTCGTACACCGCGCCCACCGAGACCGCCTCGGGCGTGCACGCCGGCATGGGCAGTCCGTCCAGGTATGCCTCGTTGCCGGCGGCCGCCACGGTGAGAATGCCGGCGCCCCGGGCATTGGCGATGGGCGTCCGGAACGGATTGCCGTTCGCTCCGGAGAGCTGGCTGCACGGACTGGTGAACTTCGTGTCGGCGCCTAGGCTCATGTTGATGGCGACGATATTGTAGGCCGACCGGTTCGCGATGGCCCAGTCGATTCCACCGATGACGTCGCTGCCGAAGGCGGTCGAGCCGGTGAACACGTCCAGGGCCGCGACTTTCGCTCCCGGCGCAACGCCCAGCGCGATCCCCGCCACGTTGGTGCCGTGGCCGTTGTCGTCGCGGGTATTGTCGTCGGCCGCGATATCCACTGCCGCCACCACCTTGCAGCCTGAAGGAACGCCCGGTGCGGTGCAGGAGCCGAAAGCGGAATGGGTGTAATCGACGCCCGTATCGAGCACGGCGACGGTGGTATTCGCACCGTTTCGACCGGAGCCGGTGGGTATCGGTTGATGGATCAGGGGCAGACTCTCGTTCAGCTTGTGGTGGAGTACGAGGTCGGGATAGACCGCTTTGACTTCGGGACGCGACAACAATGCTCGCAAGGCCCCCGCCGTCCGAAACCGCAGGAATGCCATGGGCAGATGCTCATAATCCCGCAGCAACTCGCGCTCCGCAGCGCCGGGCGCCGCCAGGGCCCGTTGCTTCAGAGTACGGTAACGGCCCGATTTGAAGGCCAGGATAGGCGCGTCGTCGTAGCCTAGCCCCTTTTGGGCGCGAAGATCGGCTGCTTCCTTCTCGATGGCGGTATCGTCGAACAACACGATCAGATCCTGCGGCGCTCCCGCCTCCAGCCGAGCGAGGACATCGGGCGGGGCTTTCGACTCGCTGGCGGATTGCGACACCGGGAGTGCGGCAGCCCCCATGATCGGTTGCATGCTCAGCCAGGCGATCAATACGACAGCCCAATAGGTTCCGATCTTTCTCGGCGTCTGTGCTTGGTTAGGAAATCGAGATTTCATGCCCACGTCCGTTTTGGTTTACACGCAGTGCAAAAACCTTAACGTCCTAAGGTAAAAACTTGATGAAACGCTCCCTCACCCGTAGGCGAAACCGTAATATCGTTTGGCTTGCGACCAGCGGCAGCATCCCGATGGCGAGGGACAGGGCCGATCTCCCGCCGCCGTTCATGAAGTGCATCCAGGCGACCATGGGCGAGTGCGGCAACTCGTTGGGGGCCAACTGAAACAGCAGCAGATCCCAGGCGCTTCCCGCCAGTATCAACGGAATATCCAGCGCCTCGATCGCCGCCCATCCGGGCAGCGCCAGGATGGGAACGGCGAGCCTACAGGCTGGCGAAAATCCCGGCCACGCCAGCCACAAGGGAATCATGAGCAGGGGATGAAGTACGGCGTGCCCGGCCAACGTCGAGCAAACGATTTCGGTTCCCCTGGGAACTTCCCGGTCCCCCAGGTAGAAGACATGGATCGCCGTGAGTTTGGCCCGGACCACCGTATCGCCCTGAACGATCGCCAGGGTCAAATCTTCGACTTCGAATTCGGGCAGCGCCCAGCCCAGCACCCACCGATACTCCGGAAACCAGAACCGGGTGTAATCGTCGCCCAGATAAACCGACAGAGCCAGCAAGACCGTGTAAGCGACAACCAAGGTCCCGCCGGTCTTAAGCATGCAGAGTCGATCCATTGGCAGCCTTTTTACAGGCTACGGCCCAGGCCAGGAAAAACAGGCTCGTCAGCAGAATCAACACCACCGGCAACATGTAACCGTGGAGCAGGCTGAACAGGGACTTGTCGTAGCGAAAGGCGTAGAACAGCGTCACGATGCGCGCCTGATTAAGACCATGGACGAACACAACGCCCAGGACGGCGCCACTCAGCTTGTGCCGCCAGGAGGTGCGATGGATCAGAATCGCGGCCAGCAGCAGGAAAAACGTTTCGATACCTTCGCAACCGTTAAGCACGTTGAGCCGAGCATGGGGCGACACCAGGCTGTGGCCCACTGCCCTTACGTTTTCGCCGGGGGTAATGAGGTTGATCAGTGCCACGCTCGGCCGGACCGTCAGCATGTCGATGAGCAGGCGCTCTACGGCCGTTCCGCGCCCAAGGCCGTAAAGCCATTGAAGCCCGGCGAAGATCAACAGGAAAGCAACAATGGATTTGAGTTCTCTAAGCGCCATGTCGGCTGTTCTTTAGCGATCTGTACCGAGTCTGATTCGATGTTTCGGATGGTGTCGGCTAGAGCGTTTTCATCCCGCTCGTACGACAAAACGTGCTTGGCGGACGTCGTTGGCGCCTTCGGCTCGGGTGAATGGATTCAAGCATTCGTAGGTCGGCAAGCCTTTGCCGACGAATCCGTTGGCCCAACTGCACCGTCGGGAAGGGCGGCTTCGGCGCTCCGTTGGCAAGCCGGAGATCGCAGATAGCGTCGGATCGCGGCAAAAACCCAACGCCCGACAAGGCGAATCGCTGGGTTTTAGGCCGGGACTGCCGGATGCCCCCGGCGCGTCGGTGCTAATCCCTATCGCTGAGGCGCAAATCGGGCCTTAATGCTGACGGCGGCCGCGAAAGTCCAAAGGGTGATCCAGCTTGATTTTGATGAACTCGTTATTGTCCGAATTCGAATCCCGTCCTCCGGTGCCAGGATAGTTGTTGTCGTTCATCACCAGGAGGGTGGTTGGGTTCAGGATCAACACGTCCTCGATGGTCACGAACGGAAAGGTGAAGGTGGTGCTGCCGTCGCCGTTCAAGTCGTGCGGATCGGGGATGTTCATCAGATCCACCAGTTCTGTCTTCTTTACCAAACCGCCGTTGGCGACGCTTGCCATGTCAGCCAGGTAGAGCTTCTTGAACGGCGTGCCGTTGGTCGCGGTGCCGCCGTTACGCTCGATGACGATGAACTGATGATCGTTGATCGCGGTCATGTCGCCGATGTTGGTCCCTTCCGCTTCGAGCTGATACAGCCAATTGTTCCCCGTGTAGCTTTCCGTATCGATGTCGAATTCGTTGATTCGCAGCGTCTTAACCGGATCGCCCGTCACGGTGCCTTCCAGCAGCGTGTAGAGCTTGTCGCCGGCCGGATTGATCGCCATGCCCTCGAAGCCACGGGAGGTGCCGAGGTTAGGAATACCTGCCCCGAGATAAGGGTTCTGGGGCGACATGACGTCTGGACCGGTGGCCGAGGAGCCAGGCGGAAGGATGTTGGGGGTGGCGATCTCGCTGCGTAGAACCTTGCCCTTGTGGTCGGTTTTCACCAGGAACGGGCCGAATTCTTCTCCGAACCACAAATTGCCGTTCTTGTCCTTACGTACCGCTTCGATGTCGAGATCCGAGCCGGTCAACAGTCGATTTGCTTGAATGCTCGAGTCAACGGGGATGTCGTTCGCGCCATTGGGGTAGTTCGCCATGCCGGCGACGATGTCAAACCCAATCTTGTGGTCCGGGTCGTTCAAACTGATAAAGCTCTTGCTGGTGAAGGCCCTCAGCTTCTTGCCGGTTTCGAACTCGGCCGGGCTTACCTTGCCGCTGCCAACCACAGATCGACCGTTCCACGTCTTGAAGTCGGGCCGCATGGCGTAAAGGCGCAGCAGGGTGTCGGCGGAATTGGTCTTGGCACCGAAACCGTTGTCCGTCATCACGTAGAAGGAACTGCCGGTCGGGCCCCTCAGAACGGCCGAAAAACCCTGGACCGGCTGCCTGTCGACCAACGGCAGGCTGTTGCCACCAGCTCCTGCACCGGCGAATTGTCCGGAAGTCGGGCCGACGGCAAACGTGTTGGCCGGCAGCATTGCAAAACCGGTGAGTTCCGTTGCCTGAACGCCGGTGGCCACGACTGCGGCGGTCAGGGCGGAGGCTTGGGCGAAAGGCATGACAATTTTCCAGGCATTTGTTTTCACGGGATTTGTTCTCCTGAAGTCGTTGAGTGAAGTCGCACCGCGTGCCGCGCACCCGATTCGCTCGAGGAGCTGACAGGCGGCGGCACACGAAACCACCAACCTTAGGGGCGGAGTGTTACTGCTCGGTGACGCTGCCAGAGAACATGCACGGAGGCACACCGTACGACCTCGCGAGCCATCGCCAACTGCGCCTCGGTTCGGATGAATTGATTCAAGCATTCGTAGGTCGGCAATCCTTTCCCAATCGCAAACGGTCGCTTTAGTCGCGACCCTTCCGACGAAGACGCTCGGCCGGGACGTGGCGTCGGGAAGGGGGGCTTCGGCGCTCCCCGGATGACCGTTTGCGATTGGAAGGGTGGCTCCGGCGCTCCCGGAGACACCGTTTGCGATTGGAAGGGTGGCTCCGGCGCTCCCGGAGACACCGTTTGCGATTGGGAAGGGATTCCCGACCTACTCGCGAGTGCCCGTACAGTCGGTATGAAAATGCTCTAAGGTGGATTAAGGTGGAAAACGCGGAAACCAAAGTTTCCAATAAGGAGACGGGGGTGTTGAATGCAAAAGATCCCGAGGACGCTGTTTGCCCTTCACACCGGCTTAAGGGATCAGGAGATTTACGGGCTGCGCTGGGACTGGGAGCATGACGTCAAGGGGTTGCACACCACGGTATTCGTCATCCCCGAAACGGAAACCAAACATGGCCGCGAACGGATTGTGCCGCTCAATACGGTGGCGCGCTCGATCGTCGCCTCAGGGCGGGGCAACGGCTCGGAGCGGGTGTTCGATCTCGACGGCCAAAAGGTGTCGAGGATGAACGACAAGGCCTGGCGGAAAGCGCGGGAAGCGGCGGGCCTTCAGCCGGTGCCGGTCCATGATCTTCGGCATACCTTCGGGATGCCTTTGCGTGCCGCGGGGGGCAGCTTGGAAGACCGGCAGGACTCGCTCAGTCATCATGTCGGGCGGATCACCACGCATTACAGCCGTGTGGAAATCGCGCGGTTGATCGAGTGCGTGGAACTGCTGTGCGGCGAGGAGAAGAGGCCTGAGGTCACGCTCGTGAAAAGAGCGTGATTCCGGCAAAATTACGGCAGCCGATTCAGAGCTGCCATAAGTCTTTGATTTTGAGAGCTACGGACGGACTTGAACCGCCGAAACCCGCATTATGAAAGCGTTGCGATGCGACGCAAAGCAATCTAAAGCCACGCAAAACAAGCGCTTAAGAGCCTATCCCAGTAGGCCGTTCGCCCTGAGCCCTTCGACTCCGCTCAGGACAGGCCGGTCGAAGGGTTTCTTGAGCCTACTGGGATAGCCTCTAAGAAGGGTTGGGGTAGCTTTAAAGGAGCATTAAGCGGCTATGGCGTTGACGTTTTGTTGACAACTCGAATTGTGGAGACTTTGGTTAGCCGATCATCGTTTGTCCACAATTCGTCGCATTTATGTAGTTCGGCGGTCGCCAGATGCAGGGCGTCCGGCGTTTTCAGATTGAAGGACGTTCTGAGCCTTGCGGCATTCAAGAACACGGATTCAGGCATTGGAAGCGTGATTGCCGAGTCGAAAAACGTCTCAAAGTCTGAAACGAGAGACGGATCGTTCCGTTTAAAAGCGCCAGTTAAGCATTCCAGCTTCACTAAAGGCGAGATGCAAAAATCCGCTTCGGTCGATCGGAAAACATCGTGAAGGGACTGGTAAAACTCGGGATGTTTCTCGATCAGGTAAATGACGATACAGCTATCGAGGTAAACGAGCACGGCTAATCCCAAGCATCGCGTTCCTCTTGAATGGTTTCCTCGATTTCTCGGGCCGATCTCGGCTTCCTGGGAGAACGGTTAAGATCGTTCAGGAAGTTCAGGAGCTTTCGGCGTCTCGTATCGGTCGTGCCCAGTTTTTTTTCGATCTGTTGGACGTATTCCACGATGGCTTCCTCGGCGCAAGCTTCCTTGGTCTTCCCGGCCTTCTTGGCCAGCTCGTCCAATCGGGTTTCAAGATTGTTCGGAAGGTTCACGGTAATCATTTCAACGCCTCTGCCCTGTTTTCTTAAACTCCGCCCCTAGGCCTCTTCGATCTCAACTGCATGCCACAAATTCATTCCATCTTGGCTTGACGTCCGTATTATCTAAAACTGGTTTATACCACTTTTCCACGGATTGTTGACTGTAATGGGTGGTCGTCGGCCAGCATGAAGCGTAGTAAGAAACGAACATTCTGACCACAGGCACAAGTCAAACAACGAAAGCCTGACTCCTTCCCATTCTCGGATATATCCCTCTTAAACTGTGATTCGAATATTTCGAATGTTGCGAATATTTCGAATAGATGTCATCATGACACTGAGCACTGAGCACTGAGCACTGAGCACTGAGCACTGAGCACTGAGCACTGAGCACTGAGCACTGAGCACTGAGCACTGAGCACTGAGCACTGAGCACTGAGCACTGAATACTGAAGCTGATTAATGAAACTGCCATGAACGCGAACGTAAAACCGGAACTTCCAACCGAGTCCGAAGTAACGCTTGCCAAGGAAAGTAGCCGGCAATTGTCCTTGTACTTAAAGACCAAAGAAGAAGCGCAAGCCATACGAGTGATTGATCAAAAAGGGGAGCATGAAGCGGTAAAAATTCCCACCGCTGCTTTCCGGCTCCTGATTGACATTCTCTCCGAAATGGCGCAAGGCAATGCCGTCAGCTTAATTCCGGTACATGCCGAACTGACGACTCAAGAAGCGGCCGACATCCTCAATGTCTCCCGCCCTTACCTCATAAAACTCCTGGATGAGGGAACGATCCCTTATCACAAAGTTGGAAAACACCGCCGAGTGCGGTATCAGGATGTCGTCAATTACAAAACACGCATCGACCAGGAACGGCGGAAGACATTAGAAGAACTGGCGGCCCAGGCACAAGAACTCAACATGGGCTATCCTGATTAGCGACGAAGTTCAGTACAGGCTCACATAGTGAGCCGCTAGGGTCCTTAGACTATGGGCATCTATCACAAGCGGGGTGTCCCATGCCTATGAACCGGGTGCAATTTCAAAAGGGTTTGTCGTTGGCCGAGTTTCTGACGCAATACGGCAGTGAAGCGCAGTGCGAAGCGGCACTGGAGGCCCTGCGCTGGCCGGACGGTTTCCGCTGTCCGGTCTGCGGCGGCGCGCGCCACACGGTGTTCGAACGGACCGGGCGGAAATACTGGCAATGCGGACACTGCCGGAGCCAAACGACGCTGATCGCCGGGACGATCTTCCAAGCGACCAAGCTGCCGCTGACCACCTGGTTTCTGGCCATGTATCTCCTGACCCAGGCCAAGAACAATGTCTCGGCACTGGAACTGATGCGCCATCTCGGGGTGTGTTATCGCACGGCATGGCTGGTGAAGCACAAGTTGATCCAGGTGATGGCGGAACGGGAAACGGATCGGCAGCTGGCCGGGCGGGTCGAGATCGACGATGCCTACCTGGGCGGTGAGCGGCCGGGGAAACCGGGGCGTGGCTCCGAAAACAAGTTGGCCTTTGTGATGGCGGTACAAACCACGGACGACGGGCGTCCGTTGTTCCTGCGCGTCGATCCCCTGCCGTTCACGCAGCAGGCTATCGCGGACTGGGCCAAACGCGCCTTGGCCCCGTCGACCTACGCACTCACCGATGGCCTGAGCGGGTTTCGGAGGCTGCACCAGGTCGTCGCTTGCCATCATCGCCTGATCCTGGGCTCTGGGCGGCAGTCGGCGCAACATCCGGAGTTCCATTGGGTAAATACGATGTTGAGCAACCTGAAGACAGCCATTTCCGGCACCTATCACGCGTTCAAATTCGAGAAATACGCCCAGCGGTACCTGGCCGAGTTCCAATACCGCTTCAATCGGCGTTTCAATCTCAAAACCCTGCTTCAACGGCTGGCGCGCGCCGCGGCGTTCGCTAAGCCTCGACCCGAGTGGCAAATTCGCTTGGCTGAAGTTCATCGCTAATCAGGTGGGCTATTGATGAATGAGCAACTTTGCTGTCGTATATGACGCCTGCGTGCTTTATCCCGCACCGCTCCGCGACTTCTTGATGTGGCTTGCGTTGACCGACCTATACCGGGCCAAATGGAGCGAAAAAATCCATCAAGAATGGATTCGAAACCTGATCGCCGAACGGCCGGATCTCACCATAGACCAGCTCAACCGAACCAAACAGCTCATGGACAGCAACGTCCGGGACGCCTTGGTAACGGGTTACGAATACCTGGTTCCTACCCTCGACCTTCCCGATCCCAATGACCGCCATGTTCTGGCGGTCGCGATCCGGAGCCAGTCCAGCCTGATTGTCACGTTCAACCTGAAAGACTTCCCGGCACGAGAGCTCGCCAAGTACGACATTGAAGCGATTCACCCCGATGACTTCATCTTGGATCTATTCGATCTCGATGCCTCTAAGGTTTTGGAAGCCGCCGCAAGCCACCGGCGGAGCTTAAAACACCCGGCAAAAACGGTTGAAGACTACCTCGATACCCTACTGAGACAAGGCATTCCGGAAACCGTCAGCACCCTTAAAAGCATGTCCTTCGCTCTTTAATCGAAAGTTCGAATTCGAATGTGAAGAAGCGATCCGGATCTGGGACATCGAACATGCGCGAAGCGTCAATGAGCGGCTGTTGGACGAAATGAATCGCGGCCGGAAGCGAACGCTCTGAGCAGGGGGCGAAAGTCAAATAACCAAAGCCTGACACCCTGACCCGCTAATAACCAAAGCCTGACACCCTGACCCGCTCTGACACCCTGACCCGCTGCCGTATCACGCCGTCATGCTCGTGTAGGTCGGCATCCTGCGAGTGATCGAGTTCTTCGGCGCAATGGTCTTCGTCACGGTATTCTTGATGCTCGGCTGGCTGTTGATCCAAATGGTCCGCGATTACCTGGCCAGCACATAAACTGAAACCGACACTTGCCACCAGTATTTCACGCCAAAATGTCGCCCAATGCCCCTCTTCACACGCGGACGAGTCTACCCTTGAATTAGAGTGGTCCCCGTGGAATGATTACCTATGAACCACGTTGAACCATTCCGATAGGGGAGGGTGAATTATGACGACCGAAGCCTTTACTGTGCGCACTGACGGCGAGACCGTTAAACGCCTTGACCAACTCGCAGCACAGCTCGACCGCTCGCGCAATTACCTGGTGAACCAGGCGATCCAGGAATATCTGGAGCTGCATGCTTGGCAGATCCAAAAGATTGAGGCCGGCATTGCCGCCGCCGATCGCGGCGATGTGATCCCGCATGAGGAGGTGATGTCCGAAATGGACGCCTTGATTGAAGAAAAAATCAGAGCGTTCGAAGACCGTTCGTGAAAATCGTCTGGACCGGCCCCGCCCGCCAAGACTTGCGGGACATTTACCTTTATATCGCCCAAGATAACCCCTACGCAGCGCGTAAGCTTCAGAATGAAATCCGGCAACGCGTTGCGCTTCTGCAAGATAATCCCGGACTCGGCCGACGGGGCCGAGTCACTGGGACGCGGGAACTTGTCATGGGAGATTCCCCTTACATTCTGCCTTACCGTGTGCGTCAGGACTGCATCGAAATTCTGGCTGTTTATCACGGCGCCCGGAAATGGCCGGAGGAGTTTCCAGAATAAACCCAATGAAGCCGAGGCATGGCGCTATGTAAAAACTTGCCAGAAGAATATAGGAGGGCTTCCAACGGAATTGGAATTAGCTATAAAGAAATAAGCGTAACCAGGATCTTCAGTAAGTCTCCTCAGTAGGGGGCCTACCAATCCAAGAAGAATAATTACAGGAACTGTAAATGAGTAATGGGGAAAAACTTAGCTCTGCCGCCTACCAACATTCTCAACAAAGCATCCAACGACCTGATGTCGGGGTCGAAGCACAATTCCCGAATAAGAAAGCACCGAAAACCTACCGCTACGATTCCAGCCTCGCTCCGGAGCTCTGCTGGGATGAGAACGCCGAGCGCCCTTTTGCCGAGTGGCTGCTCAACCTCGTGGCCGAAGCGGCAGAAAAGGGGGAAAGCGATGTCTTTGCGCAGCCGCAGTTGTGGGAGGGAACACAGGAGAAATTCTCGTCGCTATCGCAATGTGCGGCCCGGCTCAAGAGCCTCACCAAGCCCTTTCTGAACTGGGCAGGAAAGGCCGAACGGCAACAGATTTCAGTGCCGTGCCCCTATTCGTGCATGAGCGGCATTCTACCCAAGCCATTTTGGAAACCCTTAAAAGCCATAAGGCCAGTGGGACCAACCTGGACCTGTTCGGGGATGCCAAACTGGACTTCTGTACGGCGTTAGTGACGCGCGCCGCCAATTCTTCTACCGCTTTATCGTTCATAGCTCTCTCGTCAAGTGATGGCTAACTCTACTGATAGTCAAAAATCGCGGAATTTAAAGTAAGAAAAAGCGGAAAGTTTTGCCAGTATTCGCTTACATAAGGCCGGAGAAAAAATTTAGTCTTGGCTGGCTAACCTGATCCCTCTTATCAGCGCTCTTCCGGCGATTATCCAGCCCCTTTTAGATTTCTTCTGGTCTCCTCGATCTCCGGACTGATGTGTCCGGCTTCCGGCTGCATGAGGCCGATCACGAGCCAATAAGCATACTGCGGCCAAAGGTTTCCTACGGCTTCTATCTCTGGTGCGCCAGCGCGTACGTGTTGCCGCTTGATGTTGCTCCATCGCATGCGATCTATGCCCGTTTTCCGTTCAAGTTCCGTTGGGGTGAACTCGGCATGATCTATAAGCGCTTTTAATCGTTCTTGCAGATCCATATAAGAAAGTTAAATGATGCCATTAAGGCAGTTGCCATAATGACAACATCTCAGAAATCAATACTACGCATTGCAGCCACAAAGCGACAGTTGAAGAGGAAGCGTATGGAAGACGAACGTCTGGGTCAAGTCACCCCCTCGGTGCCGCCCCTGCAAATCCCGATCGCCTACATCACGAGGCAACGCTATGCCGAGCTCTCCGGCGTCCCCATCGGCATCGTCGACGCCTGGGTGGACCGGGGCCATATCCCATCCGAGGTCATCGGCAAACACAGCTTGGTCAACGTCGCTTTGATGTGGGCGCAAGCCTTCCAGGCCGACAGCTTCTTGTAATCGATTCGGGGAGAGAACGCCATGACGAAACCCGCCAGCAAAAAAGCCGTCGGCCAAACCGTCACCGTCAAAGTTAGCGCCATCCGGGAACTCTGCGACTACGCCCTCGGGTTCTACGAACGCCAACGGCAAAGGGGCGGCGATCTCAAACTCGCCGCCTACCAGGACGCCATGGGCCACCTCCAGGCCCTGCAAAAACTCTTCATCGCCGACACCGCAATCGTCGCGCGGGTCAACGGCTCCATCGAGCGC
Organism: Methylocaldum sp. GT1TLB; assembly: GCF_051027445.1. Lineage (NCBI taxonomy): Bacteria > Pseudomonadati > Pseudomonadota > Gammaproteobacteria > Methylococcales > Methylococcaceae > Methylocaldum > Methylocaldum sp. GT1TLB. The sequence goes on along the minus strand of NZ_CP194898.1, from coordinate 1,541,071 downwards.
TTGAACCACCTCTCCATCCGTTGGTCGATCATCCGGGGTCGTTCAATGCATTGGGCGAGGTCTATCGAAAGCGCAGCCTGAGGGTGTACGAGTTCGGACGTTATCTCCGACCGAGACAGCGGTATGGTCAAGTGTCATCGGTCTTTCGTCGAGAGATCGGAAATTGAACTTCCCGAAGGGCAGATGTCTCACGTTCTCCGCCATACCGTCGCCAGCCAACTCATGATGAATGGTGGTAACATCCTGGCGCTTAAGCGAATCCTCGGCCACGCCAATCTAACCATGACCATGCGCATCTTGCGCCGGATCTTCTGCGGGAAGCGTTCGAATTTGATCCTTTGACGGGGATGACACCGAAAATAAAAAGGCTTAGGCGAAACGCCTAAGCCTTTTTGAATTTGTGGTAGCTACGGGCGGACTTGAACCGCCGACACCCGCATTATGAATGCGGTGCTCTAACCAACTGAGCTACGTAGCCATAAATTAGAGTTGAAATAGTACTTTTTTCACGTCGCTTCTGTCAATATTCGCGATTGGCCATGTCACGGTATTTTGAATTTTTTGGCCGCGAAAAAAGCAAGTTGGCGTTTATACAGAATATTTCTTAAACAATCGGCAATGGAAGTTTTGACAGGCACATTTGCTCTTTGGAGTCTTTTCGGCAGCGCGTTTGTATCCGCTACTTTGGCGCCGGGCGGTTCGGAGGCGGTGCTTGCCTATCTTGTCAGCCAGACCGAGCTTTCGCCGGAAGTGTTGCTGTTGACGGCCACGTCCGGTAATACGTTAGGGGCTGTCACAACTTGGGTGTTGGGATTTTTCACTGCGATCAAGTATCCGGCCGAGCGCCTTGCAAAGTCGCGCCAGGAAAAGGCGGTAGCCTCGGTGCGAAGATGGGGTCTTCCGATCTTATTGTTTTCGTGGCTGCCCGTCGTCGGGGACGGATTCTGTTTCGCGGCCGGCTGGTTGCGTCTGCCGTTTTGGCGGTCGGTCCTGGCTATGGCGATAGGCAAGGCTTTGCGTTATGCCGCTGTCGTTTATGCATTTGTTTGAGTCATCGTTGCGCTTGCTTGTCCAGAGGATCGCCGACCGGCGCGGCGAAGGCATCGGAAACGATGGCCGGTACGTTACTGCCCGTTAGTGATTGCAGAAATGCGACAAGAGCCTTGATTTCCGTCGGATCGAGGTTCAAGGGCTTAATCAGCGGATCGAGATTTTCGTTGGGAACGCCGCCTCGATTGTAGAACTCGAGAACTTCCTCTAGCGTGGAAAGAGAGCCGTCGTGCATGTACGGCGCGGTCAACGCGATGTTGCGTAAGGCAGGCGTTCGGTATTTCCAACGGTCTTTAGGGTCTTGGGTGATTTCGTAAAAGCCGAGATCGTTTGGTTTGGGCTCGCTGACGGCGGCGAGGATGTCGGCGTCGATTTCGAGGGTAACTCCCGGTGCCGCTTGGATTTTCTGCTTTGGCTTATCGTTGGCCATGGCGGCACGGAAGCCGATGCCGGTATTGTGCATCTGCTGATCGGCGAACAAGGCGTGATCCTTGGCGATCGTGTGGCACTGGGAGCAACCGGCCTTGCCGGTGAACAGTTCGAACCCGAGACGCGCTTCGGCAGGCAGCACGTCTTTTTTCTTTCCGAAATACCAGCGGTCGAAAGGCGAATCGGCCGAGTTCAAGGTTCTTTCATAGCTAGCTAAAGCCATGCCTATGGTTTCCATCGAAGGGCCGCGCTTGAAGGCCTTTTCGAAAAGGCCGGCGTAATCGGGGAGGCCCTGAATTTTATCGACCACGTAACCGACCGAAGGAGCCCCCATTTCGTTGTTGGCCAACAGAGGCCCCCAGACTTGCTGTTCCAAGCGGCTCTCGCGTCCGTCATGGAACAGACGTTTAAGATAAGCCACGTTATAAATCGTCGGCGAGTTGCGGCGTACCGTGCGCCCTTCGATGCCGACGGCAGTCGCCTGCTCGTTGCTGCTGAAGCCTTGCTCCGGAATGTGGCACATGGCGCACGAGAAGGTGTTGTTCAAGGATAGACGACGATCGAAGAACAGTTTTCGGCCCAGTTCGACCTTGGCCGGGGTCATCGGATTGTCCCTCGGCGTTGGAACCGGGGGCAGGCCCAGGGGAGGGCGCTTGGCGTATTCGACCAGGTTGGTTCGCTGGCCGGAGCGCTCCGCGAGAGCGATGGACCGGGTGGCGAAATCGGCTGCCTCATAACCCGTCTTATTGTCGCCGCCGCCGAGAAAAGCGACACGGCCGGCGGGTGGTTGCTGCGTCGCGACCGTCGATTTTTCGGCCAGGAGTGTTTTTACATCGTTCACTAGCGTGTCGGGATGCAGAAAAGAGACTGTGTAGATATTGCGTATTTGCTTTTCCCGATCGATTAGGAAGACTCGGAGAACATGGGAGAATGTGCCGAGGAATTTCCCATCGGCGTCGTAATCTTTTTGGATGGATTGACCGTAGGCGGTCAGAATCGGCTGAATCTCTTGCTCCGAGCGGGTTGTCAGAAAGCGCCAGTCCGCATCTTTGGCGAAAGCTTTTCCGTAGTGAGCCATGACTTCCGGGGTGTCATGCTGGGGGTTGAAACTCAAGGTGATCAGACGCAAGTGCTTGAAGATTTCCGGCTCTTGTTCGAGACGGCGCTGAATCTTGTGAAAGACGGCGGTCGCGAGAGGACAGCCGTTGACATCGCTACAAGTGGAATAGATGAAGCTTAGAAGGACCAGTTTGTCGCCGTACAAGCCATGCAAATCCAGCTCGTTCCCGGTACTGTCCAAGACCTGTCCATTGGACGCTTCACCCAGCGCGGGCAAGACATAGGTGCCGGGCGCGGGTAATTCGAAGGCCAGCGGCTTGTAGCCCGGTGCCAAGGGTTTTTCCGGCTGGGCGGCGTATGCCGGGTCGAGCGAAGTGAACAGGCAATAGATGATAGGCGCCACATAGCGGATATTCATGAGACGTAACCGGAGTGCTGAATGATCGTAAACTAAAGAGGGGCTAAACCGTTCTTATTTTTATGTGGACGCACTTTGCGAGCACGTCTTAGACCGCTCGCGGTCAAAAAATTCGTCGGGCCGGTCGTGCACCGGTCCAAACCGATTGGATAGGATAACATTCGAGCTCAAGGAGCCTACGGGCGATGACGGTATCTCAAGATCTATACGAACTCTTAAATCCCAAAGACATTCCTTCGCTAAAGCGCGCTCTGGTCAACCGCCTGATTTACTCCATCGGCAAGGACCCGGTGGAGACGCAGGAACGGGATTGGTTTTTCGCGTTAGCGTATGTCGTACGGGATCTTCTCACTCTGCGCTGGATGGAGTCCATGCGCCGGTACTATTTGCAGGATGCGAAGCGGGTTTATTACCTGTCGATGGAGTTTCTGATCGGCCGGGCCCTAGGGAACAGCTTGCTCAATATCGGATGTTATGACGAATTCAAGCAGGTCTTGGAAGATGTCGGGCTAAGCCTGGAGGAACTAGCCGAGACCGAGGAAGAAGCCGCCTTGGGCAACGGCGGATTGGGGCGTCTTGCGGCATGTTACCTCGATTCCCTCGCCACGCTCCAGCTTCCGGGATTCGGCTACGGGATACGTTACGACTACGGGATGTTTTCGCAGCGCATAGAGGACGGCTATCAAATCGAGCATCCGGAAAACTGGCTGCGTTACGGCAATCCCTGGGAGTTCCCCCGTCCCGACGTTCTTTACCGCGTGCAGTTTCGCGGGCATGTCGTGGAATATCGGGATGTCGACGGGCTGGTGCGATATCGATGGACCGATACGGAAGACGTGATGGCCATGGCCTACGACATACCCGTTCCGGGCTATGGCGGCGAAACCGTCAATAACCTGCGCCTTTGGGCGGCGAAGGCTTCCCGTGACTTCGAGTTGAAATATTTCAACGAAGGCAATTACATCAAGGCGGTCGAAGAAAAAACCCAGTCTGAAAACCTGTCCAAGGTGCTGTATCCGGACGATACCACGCAAATGGGGCGGGAGCTGCGGCTCAAGCAGGAATATTTTTTTGTCAGCGCATCGCTGCAGGACATTCTGAAAAGCTTTTCAACCGATCACCGCGATTTTTCCGAATTGCCCCGGGAAGTGGCCATTCAACTCAACGACACCCACCCATCGGTCGCGATTCCCGAATTGATGCGTATCTTGGTGGATGAGCATCGCGTTCCCTGGGACGACGCTTGGGACATTACCGTTCGGACCTTTTCCTATACCAACCACACGCTGCTGCCCGAAGCCTTGGAAGTCTGGTCGGTGCGTTTGTTCGAGGAGCTGCTTCCGCGCCATCTGCAAATCATTTACGAGATCAATCATCGCTTTCTTAAGGAGGTCAGTGAGCGGTTTCCGGGCGATACCGGACTGCTCCGTCGGGTTTCGATCATAGATGAAGATCGGGGAAGACGACTCCGGATGGCCCATCTTGCCATCATCGGCAGCCACAAAGTCAATGGCGTGGCCGCGTTGCACACCCAGTTGATGAAAACCACGATATTCCGGGATTTCGAGACAATTTTTCCTGACCGGTTCGTGAACATCACCAACGGTATCACGCCGCGGCGTTGGCTGAATCAGGCCAATCGAGGTCTCGCCGCGCTGATCACGGAATCCATCGGCCCCCACTGGGTGACCGATCTGGAGCGGCTACGAGAACTTGCGCCTTTGGCGGACGATGCCGAATTTCGCGCGCGGTTTCGAGCGGTCAAATCGGCCAATAAGGCGCATTTGGCGGCGCTCATCGATGAACGCCTGAATATTCGGATCGATCCGACAAGCCTGTTCGACGTACAAATCAAACGCATGCACGAATACAAGCGCCAACTGCTCAATGTTCTGCATGTCATCACTCGGTATAACCGATTGCGTTTCGGGTCCGCGGGCGACGCCGTGCCGCGCACGGTCATTTTCGGCGGCAAGGCTGCGCCGGGTTACCACGCGGCCAAGCTGGTCATAAAGTTGATCAACGATGTGGCGAAAGTGATCGCCCAGGACCCGGCGATGGATGGCCTTTTGACAGTGGTTTTCGTCCCCGACTACAACGTGTCTCGCGCAATGGAAATCATGCCGGCGGTAGAGCTGTCCGAGCAGATTTCGACGGCCGGAATGGAAGCGTCGGGCACCGGCAATATGAAGATGGCGGTTAACGGCGCGATCACCATCGGCACTTTGGACGGAGCGAATATCGAGATTCGGGAGCGGGTGGGCGAGGACAATATTTTCATTTTCGGGCATACCGCCGAGCAGCTCGGCGAACTGCGCCGAAGCGGCTATAACCCTTGGAACTATTACCACGCCAACAAGGAGCTGAAGCTCGCGCTCGAGATGATTTCGACGGGGTATTTCTCGGCGGACGAGCCCGATCGGTTCAAGCCCTTAGTCGACTCTTTGCTTCGAGAGGGAGATAGGTTCGCGTTGTTAGCGGACTATGAGTCGTATATCGCTTGCCAGGAGGAAGTCGATCGCTTGTATCGCGATCCCGAGATGTGGACGCGAAAAGCGATTTTGAACGTCGCTTTTTCCGGTTGGTTTTCGAGCGATCGCGCCATCGAGGAATATGCGGAGCGAATCTGGGACATACCCACCCGCCGGTAAGTCTAGAACAGCGAAGGTGCCCGCCGCCGGCAGATCGCCGTCGGCCATTCGGCGAACCGGCCGGTTCTAGGATAGGGGCGATCAGGCTGTAGTCAGACCTTCCTCGTCGGACGCTTCGGTGTGCGAAGCGTCGTGGACGCCTTCGTGCCGTCCTTCGAATGCCTTCCTGGCCGCTTCGGCGCCATCGCGTACGCCTTCTTCCATTGCACTGTGCGCGGGAAGCAGGTTGGCGACCATCAATGAGCCGAAAACCACGCCATAGCTCAAGTAATAGAAACCCGAATACACGCCTTTGTGAATCATGCCGCCGACCTCCGGAATGAGTTCGGCAAAAGCCGAACGTGCGTGTTCTGCGCCTTCCTTGATGGCTTCCCCGAAGCCTTCTCGGGCGCCTTCTGCCGGTTCGGTAACCTTTTCTGAAATATATTCCGGGCGCTCGCCCACGGAACCGGTAGTGGGCTCTGCAGCGGCTTTCTTAACGCTTTCGGAAGCCGGCTTTTTCTTGGTCTCCGCAGTATCCTCGGCGTGCTTTGAGGGTTGCTTCTTTGCCATAGTCGTTCTCCATCTCGAACGAAGAAGAAGGAATGTGAGAGATTCCGGTCGGAATGCCAGTGGGACGATTATATCGCCATAGCGCAGTTACCGGGATGTGTTCATCAAAGACCAGAATTCCGACGATTAGTTCGACCAGTTTGCCACAAGGGCGGGGGTGAGTCGGAAGTCTTGGGATTACGGAGACTCGCAAGACCTTTCGACGGAGCAAGCGCCGGATGAGCGGTGCTTGCTCCCGATCTTTATCAGACGTAGCGAAACTGGCCTGGCCAATCGCGGTAATTGAACACCTGTCCGGTTTGCCGGATGTGGGCTATCGAAGCGAGATCGATTTCGGCGTAAACCCACTGCGCTTGATTGAGCTCGCCAATGGCGAGTATTCCGTTGTCCGGATAGCCGTAATCCACCGGCGTGTAGACCGCGGCGGCGCCGATATTGACGTCCACCGCTTCCGACCACGGCGCCTGACCCACCGTGGGCGATTGCACGACATAGCATTGGTTCTCCAGAGCGCGTGCCTGGCAGCCGATGCGGACGCGGTGATAGCCCGCCAGTGTGTCGGTACAGCTCGGCACCAGAATCAAATCGGCACCGGCCTCAACCTGCTTGCGAGCGATCATCGGGAACTCGCTGTCGTAGCAAATATTGATGCCGATCCGTCCGAATTCGGTATCCAGCGTCTTGATTTCCTCTCCGCCGGTAATCAGCCAGTGTTCGTTTTCGAACCGGGTCATCTGAAGCTTGTCCTGATGATCGGTCGTTCCGTCCGGCCGGAACAGAAACGACCGATTCCGATAGCTGCCGTCCTCCATTCGGACGGGAAAGGAACCGGCCACGACATAGACGCCGTGTTGTTCGGCCATGTCGGAAAACAGCATCACGAAATCCGGCAGCAGAGTCTGCATTTCGCTCAGTTGTTTGGACAGCGATTTGTAAACTTCTTCCGGGAAAAGGGACGCGAGCTCCATGCTGAAGTACTCCGGGAACAGCAGCATCTTGGCGCCGTTATCCGCGGCGTCGGCGACCCAGCGGGCGATTTTGGCGGAATAATCGTCCCAGCTTTTGAGAAAGCCGATGTTGTATTGCGCGGCAGCCAAACGAAACGGTCGAGATGACATCAGGTGTTTTCCTTTAACCTAGAAACGGCGGTTGGACGTGCCCGAGTGTGCGGCGGGCGGGACGGATGGCAAGGCGCGACGATGCGGCGGGGTAGTCTCCCGCAAAGAGGAGCAACGCCGCCAGGTGGCCCGCCCGCCGTGCAGTCGGGTGCGTAGCGGCGTCACCCAAACGGTCAGGCAGAAAAAAGCTAGGACGATTAGAAGTCATCGGACTTTCCCGGTTCATCGAAGCGGTCAACTGCTGTTTCTAGGTTAATGGCTTGAGCCAGAAGACCATGGGTTTGGGCGATTCGATTTCCTCATCCAGGTCTTTCCACGTGTACGTCGTCGCCAATTCCGGATGATTGGTATAGCCGAATTTGCTCCAGATCCGGTCGAGCGGGACGTAATCCGCGGGGCGACGCGGATGATTTTCGGGGCGCTGCACGCAGCAGAAGCAGCTCCAGTCGAATCGGCCAAGAGACCGGGCGTGGCCTTCCCGTTCCTCGAAGAACTTGGGATAAATGCCTTTACCGCGGTAGTCCTTCAGCAATACCGATTCCCCGCAATAAAAAATTTTCTTCGGGTCGTAACCGTGTTCCACGAAGGGCTTCCGAAACTCTTCGGTTTCGTGTTCCATCGGAATTCCGGTCGTCGCGCCCACCACTTTATCGCCGTCCAGCACCAGCACGATCACACTTTCCGGCGACCGCGTATAGGTCTGGAGGTATTTCTCCTCGTACTCGTAGCTTCCGTCGTAGAGATATGGAAAATCCCGGAATACTTCGATTCGCAGTCGCGCCAGATCAGGCAAAAACGGCTGCAATTCCGGGTCTTGGCCGGTAAAGCGCTTGATGCTGATCGAGTCGGTCATAGCCTTAGCCCTTTTCGACTTGGGCGATCCAGTCCTGCAAGTTGTAGTAATTGGTGATGCGCGCCACCTTGCCGTCGCGGATGTCGAAGAACGCGCCGGCCGGAAGACGATATTTCTGGCCTTTGGCGGGCGGCAAGCCTTCGTCGGTCACCAGATATTCGCCGAGAACCACGAATTCCGCAGCGGCCCGTTTGCCGTCGTCGCTGGTCATGATGACCATGTCGACCAACTGTTCCTTGTAGTTCCGATTCATCCGGTTCATGAACTCGCGAAATGCCTCTTTGCCGATTTCCCGCTGTCCTTGGTTGATGTCATGGATAACATCATCGGTAAGCAGGCTTAGAAACGTATCCATGTCTCCGGCGTTGAAAGCAGTGTAGTACTTTTCGATCAGTGCTTGGCTCTCTTTGTTCATGGCAAATTCCGCTAAAGGTTGATGTCGTTCCGGATCGCATCCGGGATATATAGGAAAAAATGTAAACTCGCTAGTTTAATCGATCTTGACTGGAATATCGATGAGGCGAATCGATTGTTTGTAGTCGCTTATTGCGTTTGTAAGAAAAGGCTTACAGAAAAATTTTCATTTAAATGATACGGTTTTTCTGCCCTTCAGCCAGGTATCGTCGTGGATTAGCGTACGATTCGGAAATGTGCTCTAAAATAGTGCTCCAGGGAAGCGAGTCACGTGATACTAAACGGACATCCACAACGGAATAATAACAATAACAAGAGGTTAGCCGTGCGAAACGTTACGTTGTTCAAAACGCCGGAGCATCGGTTCATTTTGCTAAACGAGAGCGAACCGGGCGAAGAAGAAGGTATCCGTTCCAATCAGTATCTGGTTCTCCATGATGGATATGGAGTCTTGCTCGATCCAGGTGGTTTTGGGGTTATGCCTGGGGCGCTCACCGAATTGCTTCAATATCTTGAGCCTCGGGATTTACGCGCCATCATTTTGTCGCACCAGGATCCCGACATCGTGGGTGGACTTTCTACTTGGTTAGAGCTCACCGCGGCCCCGGTATATGCTCCTCGCATCTGGCTCCGCTTTCTTCCGCACTACGGCATCAGGGATTTGAGCCGCTTCGTTCCAGTACCGGATGAAGGTATGTCATGTGCTTTTTCGCCGGGCTTTGAGTTGAAATTATTGCCGGCACATTTCTTACATTCCGAAGGCCAGCTCAATGTTTATGATCCGATCGCCAAAATCCTATTCACCGGCGATATAGGAGCGGCGATGCTTCCAGAGCATTTGGCATACGAGTTCGTTGATGATTTCGCGAGTCATCTCCCTTATATCGAAGGATTTCACCGCCGCTACATGTGTTCGAACCGAGCTGCCAGGTGCTGGGTAGATACGATTTCAGGCCTGGAAATCGAAATGTTGGCTCCCCAGCATGGGCCGATTTACCGGGGCAACGCTGTAAGGGATTTTATCGGCTGGTTTTCGAATTTGCAGTGCGGGATCGATCTCATGGAAAAAGGAGGACGCTTTCCTAAGGACACGCAATTATGAATTTGATGGCCAAAACCATCCCCGATTCTCTCGACCCTCAGCGTGGAATGCCATCGCAGCTCAATAAGCTGCGCAAACAGGTGATGGAGCAGTTATCCTCGCTGCTCGAAAGTCAAACCCGGACGCAGATGTTCGGCGCCACGATTCGAGCCATGATAGAACGCGTCCACGCTAGCGTCATTGCCGATCTGGAAAGCGATACCCCGAGATCTAAAATCATATTGCAGCACTGCAGTAAATTGGATCGCAGCTTGAATCTGCTGGCGGACGAAAGACAGCGGCAATGGCATCGAAACGGAAAGTACATACAGGAAGTTTTGAGGGAGTTCAGTCAGACCATGGATCTTTTGGCTTCGACGCTGGTGGAGAAAGAATTGTTCGAGCGCCAGAGCCAAGTGTTGGAGCAAATCATTTTTTCCCATGAGCGTGTGACGCATTGGGATGAGTTCGTTCAGGAAATTCTTGTCGGTTTCCGCAATATCTTTCCTTTTGATTTCTTTTTCATCGCCTTTCTCGAAGATCACGGCTTATCGCTGTTTTTCTATTACTTCGGCTCGTATTCCGATCAAATCAAATGTTCGGTCAAGGAGCGACTAATCGGGGAAGCGATCGAAAAGCTCAAGCTGCCTCCGGATGCGGCGGTCGAGATCGAAGAATATCAGGTTGGCGGTGACGCAAATATCATTGATCTAGACGATATCAGAACCCTTGCCGTGATGATGCCTGAATATGCGCCTCAGCTCGCGGGATTGCTCGGGGTGGTTTACTCCTCAGCAACGCCGCCGGATGCGCAGGAACTCAGCATGATCCGTTCTTTGCTGTCGGTAATGGTTATGGTGGTTGGTTCAAGCAAGTCGCTGGGGCACACATTGGATGAGCTGGAATACTATTCCGAGCACGATCCGCTCACCGGACTTTGCAACCGGCGACGGTTTACCGAAATGTTGGATTACGAAATCGAGCGCTCTGCGCGGCACGGGCATGAGTTTTCGATCTTGTTGCTCGATCTGGATAATTTCAAGGACATTAATGATTCGTACGGCCATCCCGCTGGCGACAAAACGCTGGTTCAAATCGGTGAATGCCTGCACGGTTATTTACGCAAGGGCGACATTGCTTTCCGCATTGGCGGGGACGAGTTTGCTGTGATTCTGCCCGAGACGCCGCCATCGGGTGCGCTGAGTGTGGCCGAGTCGCTGCGGGAGCGGCTGCGCGGAATGCGACTCGAGGCACCGGACGGACGCCAGTTCTATATCACCACTTCGATTGGTCTGGTCAGTTATCCGAAGAACGGGAAGGATGCCGTCGACTTGATTGCCGGCGTGGACATGGCCCTCTATCACGCCAAGGGAATGGGCAAGGACGAAGTATCGACGCTTGAATCGGCGGACGAATCGGTAAAGCTGAGCCGTCACAGCCGGATCTATGCAGAAGAGCTTCGGCAAGCCCTGAGCGAACACCGCATCATTCCTTATTATCAACCGATCGTTGATTGCCGAAAGGGGACATTGTTCGCTTACGAAGCGGTTGCGCGCCTCATCAAACCCGGACGAGAAGTCGTGTCGGCCGGGGTATTTATAAAGACAGTTGAAAAATACGGATTGGCTCGGGAATTGGATAGGTCCATTCTGACGGATGCGTTTTCCGCCGCGAGCGCGTTAGTCGAAGCGGACGACCCCTTGCCTCGCTTGTTCATCAATTTATCGGCTCAAGAAATGCGAGAACGTGGAATTCTCGGGTTTGCGGAGGGGCTATGCGATCGCCTCGGTTTTCCGCCGAGTCGTGTCGTCTTCGAAGTCATGGAGAGGGAAGCGATCGGCGACATGGCTCATATGCGTAAGTTTTTGGCCAAGTTGCGGCGTATCGGCTTTTCCTTCGCCCTGGATGATTTCGGGAGCGGTTACAACTCTTTCCATTACCTGCGGGAATTGCACTTCGAATATGTCAAGATCGACGGCGAGTTCGTGCGCAACATCTTGAATTCCCGCATCGACCGGGCGTTGGTGGGCAATCTCAGTCGTCTTTGCCGCGATCTCGGCATTAAAACCATTGCAGAGTTTGTCGAATCCGAAAACACCTTGGCGGTTCTTCAAGACATGGGAATCGATTACGTCCAAGGCTTCCATATCGGAATGCCGCTGCCTGATTTTGTACCGAAGCCTGGCGTATAAAGGTGATAGGTTCCTCCTGATCGCCGCCATTTTTCAGGATTTTCGCGCCTCCTCGATTCGGCTGATCAGGATGCCGTCCGCAAGCCGGGTCTCCATGCTTTCACCCGGCTGGATATCGCGATAAGAGCGCAGAATTTCTCCCGTGTCCTGTTTGTAGGCGACAGCATAACCGCGTGTCAGCGTCGCCAAAGGGCTCACCGCGTGGAGGTGCTCCGCGAGGCCGGAGACATGCTGATCCTGCTTTTCGAGAGCCCGCTGAATCGCGAGACAAAGGCGTTGGTAAATCTGACATCGTCTTTCTTCGAGCATCTGTAGGCGCTGTTGGGGCCGGTGTCTGGACAAAGCAGCGAATTGTGTCCGCAGTCGCACGTCCAGATTGGACAGCGAATTTCTCGTTACTCGCTTGAGTTGGAGGTCCAAAAGATCCAATCGCTGGCTTTGGGTTTGGAGGCGTTTGCTGGGATGTTCTTGCTGCAAGCGTTTGCCGAGAACGCGCAGTGTATTTCGATCGCGTTCGAGCCCCGCTTTCATGCGGAGGCAAAGCTGCTGCTCGATCCGTTCGAATCGGGCCAGCAAGGCGGCGCAATCGGGCGTTACCGCCTCCGCGGCTGCCGACGGTGTCGGCGCGCGCAGATCCGCGACGAAATCGGCAATCGTGGTGTCTATCTCATGCCCGATCCCCGTAGCCACCGGCGTCTTGCATTCGAAAATCGCGCGGGCCACGATTTCTTCGTTGAACGCCCATAAGTCTTCCAGAGATCCGCCGCCGCGGGCCAATATCAGGACATCGCACATCTGTAGCCGATCCGCCGCGGCGAGGGCCTTCACGACTTCGAATTTAGCTTCGGCGCCCTGTACCTTAACCGGGAAAATGATTACGGGGACCGAGGGGTAGCGGCGCCGGAGCACGGTAAGAACATCATGGACGGCTGCCCCCGTCGGCGAAGTAATGACGCCTACGCATTGCGGCAGACTCGGGATCGGCTTTTTGTGCTGGGCATCAAATAGTCCTTCGGCCGCCAAACGCTGCTTTAAAGCCTCAAACGCGCGCAACAGTAGGCCGTCGCCGGTTTCTTCCATGTATTCGACGATCAGTTGGAAATCGCCGCGCGGTTCGTAGAGGCTGACTTGAGCCTTGATCAGCACGTGATCGCCGTTCTCCGGCTTGAAGTCGAGGGATCGGCTCTGTGCACGGAACATGGCGCAGCGTATCTGAGCCTCGGTATCTTTCAGACTGAAATAAATATGCCCGGAAGAGGGGGTCGAGAGATTGGAGATTTCACCCTCGATCCAGATGCTGCCGAAGCAGTCGTTGAGCAGAAAACGGGTTTCCCGGTTCAGTCGCGAGACGGTGTATACGACCTCCGGCCGAGGAGCGGGTTTAGACGACATGGTCATCGTGGTTGAAAGGCGATTCAGAAAATCTACGCGCCACTATTCCGGGCCGCGCTTGAATCGGTGGATCTGGCGCCGCTCCTTCTTGTTCGGCCTGGTTTCCGGTTGGAGGGAAAGCGACCGTTCATCGCGTCGCCTGTCGACTTCAGCCTGCCGGCGCGTGATGCTTTCCGGAGTCTCTTCGTAAAGCAGCACAGCTTCGGCGGCTGGACGACGCTGGGACGATAAAGCTTGAACCGTAACATCCCAAATGTATTGATCCTTGCTGATTCTAAGCTTTGCGCCGACGCCGATTTCCTTTCCGGGCTTCGCCCGTTGTCCGTTTAGATGCACTTTGCCCCCGTTGATGGCATCTATGGCCAGCTGGCGGGTTTTGAAAAACCGGGCTGCCCACAGCCACTTGTCGAGGCGCATTCGCCCTTCAGAGGCCGAGCGATCGTCTCCATTACGACTAGACGCCATAAGCTTCAAGAAGCGGGAGGCGTTTCCACCGCTTGGCCGGATTCCTGCCAAAGTTTAAAGCCGCCCGCGAGGCTGACGGCGTTTACGTAGCCCAGCTTTTTGAGTGCCTCGGTCGCCAGAGCCGAACGGCCGCCGGTCTGGCAGTAGACGAGGATGTCGGCGTCACGCCGATTTTGAAACGTCGGGTGGCTGTCGATCTTGAACTCCAGTACGCCGCGCGGAATGTTTACCGCGCCAGGCAAGGCGCCTAGCGTGAATTCCGCCGGTTCCCGGACATCCAGAACCAGTGCTTTGCCGATTAGGGCTTTAGCTTCTTCGGGATTGACTTCTCTAATGTGTCGCTTCGCTTCGGCGACCAAGTCCATCGGAGTTAAAGGCATCGGAATTCTCCTCTCTTTATCGTGTCTCTTTATGGTACGCCCGCGGTTATTAATTGGGTATAGGCAATCGGTGCCCGCGTATGATAACGGGAGTTCCACATTTAGTTGTTTGTGTGGTAACATGCGTCTATAAACAGCGGGTTACTTTAAGAGTGTGTGATTAGAGTCGCCCCGCTTTGATAAGGTATGCCCCATAGGGGCTTTTTTAGTTTTTAAAGGGAATAACAAAACAAGAATGGGCCATTGCGCCCATTTTTTGTGAGTGAAATTTACGAGGTCGCAATGAAGCCGCAGGAGCGTTTGGCGGGTTTGATTGAGCCGGTCGTTAGCGGCTTGGGATATGAACTGATAGACATAGAGTTCGACGCCCACCGGCGCGTGCTCCGAGTCTACATCGACAGCGAGTCTGGCATCACTCTCGACGATTGCACGAGGGTTAGCTATCAACTGAGTGGCGTACTCGATGTGGAGGACCCGATTCCCGGTCGTTATCAGCTTGAAATTTCGTCGCCAGGTCTTGACCGGCCGCTTTCCAAGTTGGAGCACTTCGTGCGCTTCAAGGGTAGTCTGGCCCGTTTGCAGCTCGCCCGGCCCATCGATGGGCGGCGCAAATTTAAGGCTTACCTGGCAGGCGTGGAAGGCGATTACGTTCTAATTCAAGAGGGTGGCGAAACTTTGCGAATTCCATTTGAATCAATTGAAAAGGCGCGCCTGGCGCCTGAGTTTGGTAGTTAAATCTAAGGACGACGCGATGGCGAATAAAGAAATCTTGTTGGTGGTGGATGTCGTATCCAATGAGAAAGACATCGATAAAGAGGTCATTTTCGGCGCCATAGAGGATGCGCTTCGCACCGCAACAATCAAGCGCCACGACAACAAAATCGACGTGCGCGTCGCGATTGACCGGAAAACCGGGGGCTATGAGACATTCCGTCGTTGGCTGGTCGTTGACTCCAATGCGGACTATGAGGCTGGCGTCGAAAACCCGGATATCGAGATTTCCTTGGACGAGGCACGAAAGATTCGGCCCAATATTCAGGTTGGCGACTATATCGAACAGCCCATCGAATCCATTGAATTCGGACGCATTGCGGCGCAGACCGCCAAGCAGGTTATTGTACAGAAGGTGCGGGATGCGGAACGCCGGAAAGTCGTCGATGCCTACAAGAACCGGGTCGGCGAGCTTGTGACCGGCGTCGTCAAGCGCGTCGAGCGGGGCAATGTCTACCTCGATCTGGGCGGTAACGTCGAAGCCTTTGTTCCCAGGGACGAGATGATACCCCGCGAGGCTGTGCGGTCCGGCGATCGTTTGCGGGGCTATTTGAAAGCTGTACGCCCGGAGTCTCGGGGGCCTCAGTTGTTCGTCAGTCGCACGGCACCCGAACTTTTGATTGCATTATTTAGGCTGGAGGTTCCGGAGGTCAGCGAAGGGGTCATTGAAATCAAGGGGGCTGCTCGAGATCCCGGAGTTCGTGCGAAAGTGGCCGTAAAGAGCAACGATCTACGGCTAGATCCGGTGGGCGCATGCGTGGGTATGCGCGGTTCCCGGGTCCAGGCGGTATCCAATGAGTTAGCCGGTGAGCGTATCGATATTATTTTATGGAACGAGAACGACGCTCAATTCGTGATTAACGCGATGTCGCCGGCTGAGATCGTCTCGATCGTGGTCGACGAGGACAAGCATTCGATGGATATTGCCGTGGCGGATGAAAACCTGTCTCAAGCCATTGGGCGCGGTGGACAAAACGTGCGACTTGCATCGGAGCTGACCGGATGGACGCTCAACGTAATGGGCGCTTCCCAGGCGGAAGCCAAGAATGAGCTGGAGACGGCCAAGCTCATGCAGTCGTTCATGGAACAGCTGGACGTGGACGAGAGCGTCGCCGAGATTCTGGTTAGAGAGGGATTTTCGACGGTTGAAGAGTTGGCTTACGTTCCAGCCAAGGAGCTATTGGAGATCGAGGAGTTCGACGAAGACATCGTCGAGGAGCTACGAAATCGAGCGCGCGACGCGTTGCTGATCAAGGCGATCGCCAACGAGGAAGAATTTGAATCTTCGGAGCCTTCCAAGGAGTTGCTGGAGATGGAGGGAATGGACCGTGAAACGGCCTTTCGTCTTGCCGCGCGAGGTGTGAGGACAATAGAGGACTTGGCCGAACAATCGGTCGACGAATTGCTGGAGGTTGAGGGTATGGACGAAGCTAGGGCTGCGCGTTTGATCATGACGGCCCGCTCACCGTGGTTTGCTGAAGGTTAAGAGGATTTGACAGGGCAGGGGCTGAAAGAATGAGCGATGTGACGGTACGGCAACTTGCCGATGTGGTCGGCATTCCGGTAGATCGACTGCTTACGCAGTTGGGCGATGCGGGTTTGGAAAAAAGCGACGCGGACGATGTTCTCAGCGATACTGAAAAGCTTCGATTTCTGAGTTATTTGCGGCAGAGCCACGGCAGAAGCGAGGGGGAAATGGCAGAGCCGAAGCGGGTAACGCTGCAGCGGCGCACCGTTAGCGAGCTTAAGCAGGGCAAGATTCCCGGCAAGGGCGTGAAGACCATCAGCGTAGAAGTCCGCAAGAAGCGGACCTATGTCAAGCGAAGCGAGCTTCCCGAGCTGAGCGAACGTCGCACTGAGGTAGAAAAGGCGCGGCAGGCACTCGAGGACCAGCAGAGAGAACTTGAAGCCCAGGAAGCTTTGCGCGCTCAGCAGGAAGAAGTCCGGCGTAAGGCCTTGGAAGAAGAAGAGAGAAGGAAGCGCGAAGAAGCGGAGAGAGCCGCCGAGCAACAGCGTTTGCTCGAAGAGGCTAGACGAGCGGAAGAAGAGATGCAGCGGGAGGAGGCTCGACGTCTGGTCGAAGAACAGCAGCGTACCGAAAAAGCGGTGAGTGTGGAAGAGCGTGAGCCGCCCGCACCCGCGGCAGAAATACCTGCGCCTAAAAAACCGGTCGTTCCGCCAGTGTCGGCCGAGCGGGAAGAGGTGGAGCTCCCACGTCATTTAGAGTCAGAAGCCAAACGTGCTAAAAAGAAGCCGGGCGTTGAACGTCCTAAAGGCCGAAGCGAAGGTGCTCGTGAGCCCTTTGGTCTCGATGACGCAAGAAAAGATAAAAAGAAAAAGCTTAAAGTCACCAAAGGCCCTGTTGCATTTCCGGAAGCCCGGCACGGATTTGAGAAGCCAACCGCCCCGGTGGTGCGTGAGGTCGCCATTCCCGCATCCATTACGGCATCGGATTTGGCCCAGCGGATGTCCATTAAGGCGACCGAAGTCATCAAAACGTTGATGGGAATGGGAGTGATGGCCACCATCAACCAAGTACTCGATCAAGATACCGCCACTTTGGTGGTCGAAGAGTTGGGCCATAAGGCCATACCGCAGGTCGAAAACGCTCTGGAGGCCGAGATTATGGCTACCATGTCGGTGGCTGAGGAGATTGAGCAGTTGCCGAGAGCTCCGGTGGTAACCATCATGGGACACGTCGACCACGGCAAGACTTCATTGCTCGACTATATTCGCAAGAGCCGCGTCGCGGCCAGCGAGGCGGGTGGCATTACCCAGCACATCGGCGCTTATCAGGTCAAGACGGATCACGGCGCGGTGACTTTCTTGGATACGCCTGGCCATGCCGCGTTTACGGCGATGCGTGCACGCGGTGCCAAGGTCACGGATATCGTGGTGCTGGTGGTCGCTGCCG
This sequence comes from Methylocaldum sp. GT1TLB, assembly GCF_051027445.1. Taxonomy (NCBI): domain Bacteria; kingdom Pseudomonadati; phylum Pseudomonadota; class Gammaproteobacteria; order Methylococcales; family Methylococcaceae; genus Methylocaldum; species Methylocaldum sp. GT1TLB. The sequence continues at coordinate 1,523,332 of NZ_CP194898.1, read as the reverse complement.
ACGACGGCGTGATGCCGCAAACTCGCGAAGCCGTGGAGCACTCCCGCGCCGCCAATGTTCCCCTGGTCGTGGCAGTCAACAAGATCGATAAACCGGAAGCCGATCCGGATCGAGTAAAACAAGAACTAACCGGGCTCAATGTGGTCCCGGAAGAATGGGGTGGGGACACCCAATTCGTGAGTGTTTCCGCCAAGACCGGTCAGGGTATCGACGCATTGCTCGACGCCATTCTCGTGCAGGCTGAGGTTCTTGAGCTCAGAACGCCTTTCGAGATACCCGCAAGCGGCGTGGTATTGGAATCGAAGCTCGAGAAAGGGCGAGGGCCAGTGGCAGACATTCTCGTGCAGCGTGGACAGTTGAAGAAGGGCGATTTTATCCTGTGCGGCATGGAATTCGGGCGTGTCAGGGCCATGTTCAACGAAAATGGCAAGCCGGTGAAAGAGGCCGGACCGTCGATGCCCGTCGAGGTGCTGGGGCTGTCGGGCGCGCCGAACGCCGGCGATGAATTCATCGTCGTTGCCGACGAGCGTAAGGCGCGTGAGATCGCCTTGCATCGTGAAGAAAAACTGCGTGTCAGTAAATTGGCGGCGCAGCAGGCGACCAAGCTCGAGGATGTCTTCTCGCGCATGGAAAGCGGCGAAAGCGTGGATCTGAACCTGATCATCAAGGCCGACGTGCAAGGCAGTCTTGAAGCGCTGAGAGCGTCGGTGACGGACCTTTCGACTGATAAGGTCAAAGTGAAAGTCATTGCCGGTGGTGTCGGCGGCATCAACGAATCCGACGCCAATCTTGCTTTGGCGTCCAACGCGATCATCATCGGATTCAACGTCCGTGCCGATGCGGGTGCGCGCAAGATCATTGAGGAGCGGGGCATCGATTTACACTATTACAGTGTGATTTACGATGTGATCGACGAAATCAAGAAGTCCATCAGCGGGATGCTGGAACCCGAGTTCAAGGAGCAGATCGTCGGCGTTGCCGAGGTTAGGGACGTGTTCCGTCATCCGAAATTCGGTGCTATCGCCGGCTGCATGGTGCTGGACGGCCACGTAAAACGGAATCTGCCGATCCGCGTGTTACGAGACAACGTGGTGGTCTTCGAAGGGCAGTTGGATTCTCTGCGCCGCTTCAAAGAGGACGTCGGCGAGGTCAAAGCGGGCATGGAGTGCGGTATGGGCATAAAGAACTACAACGACGTCAAGGTCGGCGACCAGATCGAAGTGTTCGAAAAAGTGCAAGTGCAACGCTAGACGATTCAGTATCGAGACGGTCTAAGTTCATATGCCGAGAGAGTTTAAACGGAGCGACCGGGTTGCCTCGCAGCTCCAAAGGGAATTGGCGGATCTTATTCGGACGCAGGTAAAAGAACCTCGCCTTGGAATGGTTACCGTGAGCGATGCCGTAGTAAGCCGTGATCTTGCTGTAGCCAAAGTTTTCGTGACTTTCTTGGGAGCCAAGGAGCCGGCCGAAAAATGTGTGGCGCTCTTATCGACGATGATCCCGATGCTGCGTCGCGAACTGGGAAAGCGCCTTCGCATCCGTAATATGCCCGAGATCCATTTCGTCTACGACGATTCGATCGAGCGCGGCATGCATATGGATGCACTCCTGGATCGGCTGCATGAAGAGCCGAAAAGCGGCGAATAGGTGGTAGCGATGAGTCGCCGCAACGATTTGCGGTCCATTAACGGCATTGTGCTGTTGGACAAAGCTTCCGGTATGACGTCAAACGCGGCGCTGCAAAAGGTCAAGCGGATTTTGAAAGCGCAAAAGGCCGGTCATACCGGAAGCCTCGATCCGCTCGCCAGCGGTTTGCTCCCGATTTGTTTGGGCGAAGCGACGAAATTGTCGGGGTTTCTCCTGAATACGGACAAACGTTATCGGGTGAAGGTTCGCCTTGGGATAGCGACACTTACCGGAGATTCCGAGGGCGAGATTGTCGAGACGAAGGCCGTGGAGCCACTGAGCGAGGACGTGGTTGAGCAGGTTCTGGCTGGATTCCGCGGCGAGATCCTTCAGGTTCCGCCGATGTACTCTGCGCTCAAGCATCAAGGGCGACGCCTTTACGATTTGGCCCGCCAAGGCATCGAGGTGGAACGGGAACCCCGTCGAGTGGTCATTCATGAATTGAAGCTGCTGGGGTTCGATTCGTCGAGTCTGCAATTGGACGTCGCGTGTTCGAAAGGCACATATATCCGGACCCTTGCCGAGGACGTCGGCAAAGCGTTGGGTTGCGGCGGCCATGTCGAGATGTTGAGACGTACGGGGGTAGGAGACTTATCGATTGCCGACTCTCACACGCTGGAAAGTATGGAAACACTCGATGAAAGCGAATTGCTGGGACTGGTTCTCCCGATGGATCGCATCGTATCCGCCTTGCCGGCGGTTCAATTGAGTGACGAACTCGGTTTTTATGTGCGAAAGGGCCAAGCCGTTTTAGTTCCTAAAGCGCCGAAGCATGGATGGGTTAGATTGTATGCAAAACAATCTGTTTTCATGGGAGTGGGCGAGATTCTTGACGACGGACGGGTGACACCGCGGCGTTTGGTCAAGGCGGTTCAGAGCGATGTTCAGGAGCTATCTTAATAGGGTGGCTCTTAGATCATAAATTACTCTGAGTTCGTTGGCGTTTCGATTGAAACGCATCTAGAGCTACAGTTACAATTGTGAGTTTATTAACTTAAACAAGTTTGTTCAGGAGAAAAAAATGGCCTTTGAAACAGCAGACAAGAGCGCTGTGATGCAAGAATATCAGCGAGCGGCGAACGACACCGGCTCGCCGGAAGTTCAGGTGGCCTTGCTTACCGCCCGGATTAACCACCTTACTCCGCATTTCGTTAAGAACAAGAAAGATCACCATTCGCGGCGCGGCTTGTTGCGTTTGGTCAATCGACGTCGCAAATTGTTGGATTACTTAAAGAGCAAGGACTCCGACCGTTATCGGACTTTGATTGAACGATTGGGTCTACGTAAATAGTTGTTCACCCGGTAAAGGTATTATTGTGAATCCGATTCGGAAACAGTTTAAGTACGGCGAATATCTCGTTACCTTCGAGACCGGCGAAATTGCGCGCCAGACGGATGCCGCCGTTATGGTGGATATGGCCGGAACCGTGGTTTTGGTCACTGCCGTTGGCGAGAAAGAGGCGTCGCCCGAGACCGATTTCTTCCCCCTGACCGTCAACTATCAGGAGAAAGCCTACGCGGCGGGTCGCATCCCCGGCGGCTTTTTCAAGCGCGAGGGACGGCCGAGTGAGAAAGAAACCCTCACCGCGCGCTTGATCGACCGGCCCATTCGTCCGCTTTTCCCGGAAGGATTCACCAACGAGGTTCAGGTCGTTGCCACGGTTCTCTCCCTGAATCCCGAAGTCGATCCGGATATTCCCTCGATGCTGGGGGCATCCGCGGCTCTGGTGCTTTCGGGCATGCCTTTCCAAGGACCGATCGGCGCAGCGCGCGTCGGCTATATCGATGGCCAATTCGTGCTCAATCCTTCCGGTTCGGTTCTTGAAGATTCAAAGCTGGACTTGGTCGTTGCCGGTACGGAAAAGGCGGTTCTGATGGTCGAGTCCGAAGCCGATATGCTTCCGGAAGAAGTCATGCTCGGAGCCGTGTTGTTCGGCCACGAGCATATGCAGACGGCTATCAAGGCGATCCATGAACTGGCCGAGACCGTGGGTGTCACGCCATGGAACTGGGAGCCACCCGCTGCCAACGCGGCCTTATACCAGGCCGTTAAGGATTTGTCGGCAGCGCAGATTGCCGAAGCTTATCAGACAGCCGATAAGCAGACTCGTCAGCAGAAACTCAGAGAAATTCGCAAAGCAACGATCGATGCTTTGACGGCGGGCGGGAATTATGCCGAGAACGCCGTTCGAGGCATGCTGGAAAAATTGGAATCGGATGTGGTCCGGTGGCGGATTCTGAACGAATCCAAACGCATAGACGGACGGGATTTGAAGACCGTACGGCCGATTACGATACGTACAGGCGTACTGCCGCGTACTCACGGTTCCGCACTGTTCACCCGCGGCGAGACTCAGGCCCTGGTGGTTGCCACCTTGGGTACGGGACGCGATGCTCAATTGATCGATGCAATAGAAGGCGAATATAAAGAATCCTTCATGTTGCACTACAATTTCCCGCCTTTCTGCGTGGGAGAGATCGGCCCGATAGGCGCGCCGAAACGGCGTGAAATCGGACACGGCAGGCTGGCGAAGCGCGGCGTGCAGGCCATCATGCCCGCTCCGGAAAGCTTCCCCTACGTGATTCGAGTCGTTTCTGAAATTACCGAATCCAACGGCTCCAGTTCGATGGCGTCGGTGTGCGGAACCAGCTTGGCACTGATGGATGCCGGGGTTCCGACCAAGGCTCCCGTTGCCGGGATCGCCATGGGCTTGATCAAAGAAGGCGATCATTTTGCGGTGCTCTCGGACATCATGGGCGACGAGGATCACCTCGGCGATATGGATTTTAAGGTCGCCGGCTCCAGCGACGGCGTGACCGCATTGCAAATGGACATCAAGATCGACGGCATCACGCCGGAAATCATGCGGCAGGCGCTCGAGCAGGCCAAAGAAGGGCGTTTGCATATTTTGGCGAAAATGGCGGAGGCTTTGCCGGCTCCCCGGAAGGAGATGTCGGATTTTGCGCCGCGCATCATGAGTTTCACCATCGATCCGAGCAAGATTCGCGATGTCATCGGCAAAGGCGGCGCGACGATTCGTGCGATCACCGAAGAGACGGGAGCCAGCATCGATATTAGCGACGACGGTGTCGTTAAAGTGGCTTCGGTCGACAAGGAAGCCGGAATGGAGGCGCGTCGCCGTATCGAAGCGATCACGGCCGAAGTCGAGGTTGGGAAAGTTTACGAAGGCCGTGTCGCCCGGCTGATGGATTTCGGCGCATTCGTTACGATTCTCCCTGGTAAGGACGGGCTGGTCCATATTTCGCAGATTTCGGACGAACACGTGGAGAAAGTCAGCGATAAGCTGGCCGAGGGCGACATCGTCAAAGTTAAGGTTCTTGAGATCGACCGTCAGGGAAGGGTTCGTCTCAGCATGAAAGCCGTCGACTAAATAAGTCGATACTTCCGACGTGGCGGGGTTCCGGCTCCGCTGATGGCTTTTCCGGAGTTTTGAAATCTTATCCGACCGGCGTCTTGTACGGTCGGCCCACCTCCTCCCGAACGAGTTTGGGAAGCAGATAACCAGGCAATGCTTCCCTCATGACTTGGTAAATCGCTAACGCATCTTCCGTCGACAGGTCGAAATGGCTGGTCCCTTGCGCCTTGTCCAGTACGTGCAGGTAATACGGCAGCACGCCGTTCTCGAAAAGTGTTTCACTCAGTCGAACAAGGGTTTCGGCATCGTCGTTCACGCCTTTTAACAATACGGTCTGGTTAAGGAGTGTAATTCCGGCCTTTTGGAGTGCGTTTAACGCATCGTTGACGTCGTGATCGAACTCGTTCGCGTGATTGGCGTGAATGACGACCACGCTTTTTAAACGAGCCTCCGTCAGCGCGGCGATAAGTTCGGTTGTGATGCGGTTCGGTAGAACTACCGGGAGGCGCGTGTGAATTCGAAGTCGCCTGATGTGCTGTATCTCCCCGATTTTTTGGATTAACTGGGCCAAGCGTTCGTCGCTCAGCACCAAAGGATCCCCGCCGCTGAGAATCACTTCGTTGATACTTAGGTCGCTCCGAATGGCGTCAACGGCATCCTGTTCCTGCCGTTTGCCGATCATGTTCGCGTCGTACGGAAAATTTCGCCTGAAGCAATAACGGCAGTGGATGGCGCACGCACCGGTGGTGATCAGCAACATTCGTCCATGGTATTTGTGCAGCACTCCCGGGGCGGTCACGGCTTTTAAGTCTCCCACCGGATCGTTTGCAAAGTTCGGATGGTCGATCAGTTCCTGCGCATCGGGCAACACTTGAAGCAAAAGCGGGTCGCGAGGATTGCGTTTGCTCATGCGCCGAGCGTAGCTTTGCGTAACGCGAAACGAAAAACGGTCCGTCGCCTCCAGGAATTCCGCTTGATGGATCTCATCCAACTCCAAGAAAGCGAAGAGGTCGGCGGGTTTGGTAAATGAGTCGGCCAGCTCGGCCTGCCAGGGCGTTTTCATAGAGACGTCGGGTTTCTTAGGACAAAGCCGTACATTATAATGCGCGGTATTTTTTGAGTTAACTGAAGCGAACGAGGAGAGAATGGCGACATTCAGCACCAATGAATTCAAGGGCGGTTTAAAAGTGATGCTCGACGGCGATCCGTGTTCGATCATCGAGAACGAATTCGTCAAGCCGGGTAAGGGGCAGGCATTTAACCGCGTAAAGCTCCGCAACCTCAAGACCGGCCGTGTCATCGAGCGCACGTTCAAATCCGGAGAAACATTGGAAGGTGCGGACGTCGTCGATACGGAAATGCAATATTTGTACAACGATGGCGAGCAGTGGCACTTCATGGTTCCGGAGAGTTTCGAACAGTATGCCGCTGACAGCGATGTGGTGGGCGATGCCAAGAAATGGCTCAAAGAGCAGGACGTATGCATCGTCACCCTGTACAACAATGCTCCCATTTCGGTCACGCCGCCCAACTTCGTGGAGCTGACGATTGTTGAAACCGATCCCGGCGTGCGTGGCGATACCTCCGGTGGCGGCGGCAAGCCGGCAACCCTGGACACCGGAGCGGTCGTCAGGGTCCCTCTGTTCGTGCAGACCGGCGAGGTGATCAAAGTCGATACCCGCACGGGCGAGTACGTATCTCGGGTCAAATAGCATCCCTTCATGCTCGACGGCGGACGCGGCATGTCCGCCGTATCCGCCGACCTCAAGCGACGTTTCTTCCGACGATGGCGGACTGGCGCCCCAGTTGTTCCCTGACTGCTCTTAAGAAGCGGGCAGCTTTGCTTGCGACAATTCGGCAGTTTTTTTCGGCTAGAAACGTCTTGGAAGTCGAGACGCCACTGCTGTGCCGCGCCGGCGTTACCGATCCGAATCTCAATCCTTTCACGACCGTTCTCCGTCAGCCCGGCAGTAGTGAGGGCGAACAACTTTATCTGCAAACCTCTCCGGAATTTGCAATGAAGCGCCTGCTGGCGGCGGGCAGCGGTTCGATCTACCAGATCTGCAAGGCTTTTCGGAACGAAGAGTCGGGGCGCCATCACAATCCCGAATTTACGCTTTTGGAATGGTACAGGGTGGGATTCGATTTAGCCGAATTGATCGACGAGATCGATGCGTTGCTGGCAGAAATCTGCCGTGATCACCTGATTTTGGCAGCGTCCGAGCGATTTAGTTATCGCGAACTTTTTCGTGAGCATGTAGGCGTCGATCCGTTATCGGCCTCGTTCGAGGAACTCTCCGAACGCTCAAGAGTTCGGGATCTTCCCGAGGCTGAGGCGCTTTGCGGCAGAGATCGCTCGCTTTGGCTCGATTTGCTCTTCAGTCATCTGGTCCAGCCCCATCTCGGGCGAGGGCGGATCACTTTCGTTTACGATTTCCCCGCTTTTCTTCCTTCCCTTGCGCGAAAAAAGCCGGACGACCCGCTTGTGGTCGAAAGGGTGGAGATATTTCTCGAAGGATTGGAGTTGGGCAACGGGTTTCACGAATTGGCCGATGCTGTCGAGCAGGAAGAGCGCTTTGATCGGGATCTCGCCATCCGGGAAGAAAACGGTTTGCCCTTGCCGGCTAAAGACGAGCGCTTGCTGGCGGCGCTGAGGAGTGGACTGCCGGATTGCTCGGGTATAGCTCTTGGATTGGATCGCCTGCTGATGATCAGGATGCGAGCGGAATCTATCGGGGATGTCTTGGCGTTTCCGACGGCGCAAGCTTAACCCGGAAAGGCGCCGAATGGCAGAATCTACAGAGACGGTGAATGCGTCAAGGCTTGTTCCTTCTCGTACGCGCTCTGGCAGGCAATACAGCGCTCGGTCGTAGGGTTCGCCTCCAGCCGCGCTAACGCGATCGGTTGCTCGCAATCGACGCAAATGCCGAATTCGCGGCTGCCGATACGGATGAGAGTGGATTCTATCTCGCGAATTTCCTGAATATGCCGATCTATCGTTTGCAGTTCCATATCGATGACCAGATTGGCGACCGAAGCTTCTTCCGAGTCGTGAACCTCGCCGGCGACATCGGTAAAGTGGTGACGACCCGACTGAATGACTTCTTCACGAACGCCTCGGGTCAGTTCTGCAAGACGCGTTTCGAGTCTATTGCGGAATGCTTCGAGCTGTTTATCGGTAAGGTGCTGCGGCATAACGTTATCCTCTCGTCAGTGGAACAAGGTGGCCGTTATAACGGAATTAAGGATTGTCCGGGTCGCAAGAGCCGGTTCTGATCCAAACTCCGTAATCGCAGCGCAGAAGCGTATCGCCGCTACAAACATACGTGCCGTGTGCATATCGTTTGTCGTTGAAGTGACAAACCGGTTCGCCGGGCACTTGCTGCTTTAATACCAGATAATCGTCATCGAATTCCTCCAGAATCGGCGACGTCCTCAGCTCCGGGTCGGGAGCGCCCACTTGGGGTTTGGCGATGCGTTCGGCCACAACGGCTCCTTTGTACAACGTCTTCGATTTGGACGACGAGTGATTATCGGCCGAAAGATCCGATCAAAAAATACGTGCTATTCCCACCGTTCGACCATCTTGACCCGCGGTGTGACGCCGCAGAGCAGGGCATAGGGAATAGTCGAGGCGTATTGAGCGATTTCCTCGACGGGCAGGCCTTTGCCCCATAGAGTGACTTCATCCCCAACCCGAGCGTCGGGGCAATCCGTGAGATCGAGGCTGATCATATCCATGGAAACGCGTCCGATCAGGCTTGCCCGCCGACCGCGAACCAGCACCGGCGTGCCTGACTGCGCGTGGCGAGGATAACCGTCGCCATAGCCGATCGAAACGATTCCGAGGCGAGTCGGGCGCGGGCAAATCCAATCACCGCCATAACCCACGGCATCGCCGGCTTTCAGATTCTTTATCGCGATGAGCCGGCTCCGGAAGGTCATCACCGGTCTGAGGCCTTCGTCCGGACCGGTACGACCAGGAAACGGCGACACACCGTAAAGCGCAATTCCGGGGCGGACCCATTCGACACGTGCGGTATCCCAGGCCAGAAGTCCTGCCGAATTGGCGATGCTGCATTCGGTTTGAACGTTATGGAGCGCGCTTTTGAAGCAATCCAGCTGTATTGCCGTAATCGTGTCCTGAAAAACGTCGGCATTGGCCAAGTGAGTCATCACGGGAATAGGTTGGCGCACAGCGGAACACCGTTGAAGCCTCGAATAACAGGATGAGAATTCGTCCGGCAGCAAGCCGAGCCGGTGCATTCCTGTATCCAGTTTCAACCAAACCGATACCGACTCCATCGAGGAAACTTGCTCCAGAAGTTCCACCTGAAACGGGGAATGGATGACGGGCTCCAATCCGTGGCGACTATGGAGCTCCAGTTCTTCGCTATCGACGAAGCCTTGAAGCACGGCGATACGCTGCCTTATGCCCGCGTCGCGAAGGGCGATGCCTTCGCCGAGGCGGGCTACGGCGAAGGCATCGGCATCGCTCAATACCTTGGCGATCCGAATCAGCCCGTGGCCGTAGGCGTTGGCCTTGATCACCGCCATGATTTTCGCTTTCGGCGCAAACGCTCGAATGCGCGTGAGATTATGCGTGACTGCCGTCAAATCGAGCTCGGCATAAGCAGACAGCATCATTCTTAAAAGTCCTCGCCCGCGTACGGATCCGAGATAAAGTTTTCGAAGCGCGTGTATTGGCCGAGGAAGGTAAGGCGCACGGTTCCGATCGGGCCGTTACGCTGTTTCGCGATGATGATTTCGGCGGTGCCCTTGTCGGAGGAATCGGGGTGATAGACCTCGTCGCGGTAGATGAACACGATCAGGTCCGCGTCCTGCTCGATCGAGCCCGATTCGCGCAGGTCGGATGGAACCGGCCGTTTATTGGGGCGCTGTTCGAGATTGCGGTTGAGCTGCGAAAGGGCGATCACCGGAACGTTCAGCTCCTTGGCCAATGCCTTGAGCGAGCGGGAAATTTCCGAGATCTCCGCCACACGGTTTTCGCCGCCGGAGCACTGCATGAGCTGAAGATAGTCGAGCACCACCAGTCCGAGTTGACCGTGCTCGCGTGCCAGGCGGCGGCAACGGGCGCGGACTTCGGTGGGTGTCAGGGCAGGGGTGTCGTCGATGAACAGCTTGGTTTCCGCCAGGATATTGATGGCGGAAGTCATGCGCGGCCATTCGTCGTCCTCCAGCTTTCCGGTGCGCACCCGGTGCTGGTCGATGCGGCCCAGAGACGACATCATGCGCATGGCCAGTTGTTCGCCCGGCATTTCCATGCTGAATACAGCCACCGGAACCTGCTCCTTGATGGCCACGTTTTCGGCAATGTTCATGGCGAAGGTTGTCTTTCCCATGGATGGGCGGCCGGCGATGATGATGAGATCGGAGGCTTGCATGCCAGAAGTCATTTCGTCGAAATCGGCGAAACCGGTGCTCGCGCCGGTGATGTGGCCTTCCTTGTGGAAGAGCATCTCGATTCGGTCTATGGCGGCCGATAAGAGCGACTTGATCGGCTTGAAGCCGACTCCGCCGCGCCGCCGCTGATCGGCGATCTGAAAAACCTTTTGCTCGGCTGTTTCGAGCAACAGGGCCAAATCGCGATTTTCCGGCTGGAAGGCTGAATCGGCGATTTCGGTACCTGCATGGATCAGCTGCCGCAATACCGACTTTTCACGCACGATATCGGCATAGGACGAGATATTGGCGGCGCTGGGCGTCTCCTTGGCCATCATCGCGAGATAGGCGAGTCCGCCCGCTTCTTCCAGCGAACCGGTTTTTTCCAGGACTTCCGACAGGGTGACGACGTCGAACGGCGTCTGTTTTTCCGCAAGCTGCTTGATCGCGCGGAATATCAGTTTGTGATCCTTGCGGTAGAAATCCTCTTCTCCCACCCGGTCGGCCACGACGTCCCAGGTTTGGTTGTCGAGCATGAGACCGCCGAGTACGGATTGCTCGGCGTGGATGGAATAAGGGGGAACGCGAAGCGCGTCCACCATTCTGTCCGTTAAACGGGCGTGATCAGACATGTTCAGGTATTGCGTATGGCTTGAATGATTCGGGTGGTCGAATAATCGCCTAGAAAATCCAGAATCCTGACTTCTCCTCCGTTGGCCAGAACATGATCGTGGCCGGCTATTTCGGTGATGTCTTTGTAGTCGCCGCCTTTTACGAGAATATCGGGCAGCAGGCGTCCGATGACGTCGCGCGGCGTATCTTCTTCGAACGGCACGACCCAGTCGACGCATTCGAGAGCCGCCAGCATGGTCATGCGATGTTCGAGCGGATTGACCGGGCGGCCGCTGCCCTTGAGGCGTCTTACCGAGGCGTCGCTGTTGACCAGCACGATAAGCCGGTCACCCAGAGCTCGGGCTTGCTGGAGGTATTGGATATGGCCGGGATGCAGGATGTCGAAGCATCCGTTGGTGACGACGATCTTCTCTCCTTTGCGTCGCGCCGTGCCGAGCAAAGGCAAAAGTTTGTCGAGCTCGATCGCGCCGCGATGATGGGCGCGCTGACCGTGCAGGGCGTCATCCAATTCTTCGAGAGTCACGCTTGCCGTCCCTAGCTTGCCCACGACGATTCCGGCGGCGAGATTTGCGAGACCCGTGGCATCCTCCAGCGATGCGCCCGCCGCCAGAGCTGCGGCGAGAGTCGAAATGACGGTATCGCCGGCTCCGGTTACATCGTAGACCTCTTTGGCGTGGGCTGGCAAATGCCGGGGGGACTCGCCGCGTCGCAGCAAAGTCATCCCGTGTTCGCCGCGTGTAATCAAGAGGGCCTTTAGCTCGAGCTTTTCCAGCAGGCCAAGGCCCTTCTCCGCCAGGTCATGATCATCCCGGCAAGGTCCGGCCACGGCCTCAAATTCACTGCGATTGGGAGTGATGAGGGTGGCGCCGCGGTATCGATCGAAATCGGTGCCCTTTGGGTCCACTAAAACCATCTTGCCCGCTTCTCCGGCGAGTTGAATCAGTTCCTGAACTGAATTGAGGGTTCCCTTGCCGTAGTCGGAGAGTACCACGACATCGGCCTCGTTCAACTTCCCGGCGAAATTCGCGAGGAGATGGGCCGACGGGACGTCATGAAAGCGGTCCTCGAAGTCCAGCCGGATGAGCTGTTGATGGCGGCTCAGCACTCTGAGCTTGGTGATGGTCGGCCGTCCCGGAATTTGCTCCACAACACAGTCGATACCGGCGGATTGCAGGAGAGCGATAAGATTCTGTCCGGCTTCGTCGCGCCCACAATAGCCGATGAGGCTGGTTTGCGCCCCAAATGTCGCAATATTGAGGGCGACGTTGCCCGCACCACCCAATCGTTCCTCGACGCCATTTACCAGTACGACCGGAACCGGAGCCTCCGGCGAAATGCGGGAAGTGCCGCCGTGCCAGTAGCGATCGAGCATTAAGTCGCCGACGACCAGGATGCGGGCCGAGTCGAAATTAGGAAGCTGCATGGATTCAAGGAAGCGAAAAACGGGGCGATAGGATACCACCACCGGGTAGCTTTGATCTTCGGAAAAGCGCGCCTTAGGACGATTATCTCGTTCGGCGGGAGGCGAATAGCGATTCGATGCCCTGCGCCCATCGGACTAGTGTTTCGTCGTTTCCCCACGATCCAGCGATTTGTATTCCGACCGGTAAACCGCGGATGACGCCGGTCGGAATACTGAGGAGAGGAACGCCTGCTTGAGTCCAGGGCAACTGCATCACCGAGTCGCCGGTGCTGTTCAGCCCATGAGGGGCCGGTCCGGTCGCGGAAGGGGAAATCCAAGCATCGATGCCATGTTGTTGCATCAGCGCTGCGAGGTGTGCTCCCTGACGTAGTCGGACCGCTCTGGCGATCTCAAGGTCCGATGCCGAAGCCTTGAGGCCGCGCTCGATGAGCTCTGCGGTTTCCGGACGGTAAAGCGGTTTGTACTTTCGGTACCAATTTTCGTGTACCTGCGCAGCTTCGGCAGCAACGAGCAGATGATGCGAACGATAGAGTTCCTCGAAATCGGGAAATGCCGATACTTCGATGAGAACATACCCGTTGGCTCTAAGCGTCTCGCAGGTCTCTTGAAAACCGAGTCTAGCGTCCGGCGTGACATGATCGAGGTAAGGGCCGTCCGGAATTCCAAACCTCGGACGACCATGGGTTAGGGATGATTTCCAGTCCGGAACCAGCGCCTGTGCAGCCAATTCGATTCCATCGACATCGGAAGCGAACCAGCCGACATGGTCCACGCTCGGCGCCAGGGGAATTACGCCGTCCACGGGAACTCTTCCGTAGCTGGGCTTGAATCCGCAGACGCCGCAGAAAGCGGCGGGCCGATTGATAGATCCGATGGTCTGCGTGCCTAGCGCCAATAGGCAGAGGCCGGCGGCTACGGCCGCCGCGGAGCCGCTGCTCGATCCACCCGGCGTGTGCTCGGGATTGCAGGGATTGCGTGTCGGACCGGGGGCAATATAGGCGAATTCAGCGGTGACGGTCTTTCCGATAATGAGAGCGCCGGCATCTTTCAGGCGCGTCACGGTGCTGGCTTCCGCACCGCTAAGTTCTTCGGGCGGCAAGCGACTGCCTGCGCGCGTTTCAAATCCGTCGATGTGAAAGATATCCTTGATGCCTATCGGCGTGCCGAACAAAGACGGCCGATTCTCGGGCTTCGGATAACGGTGCAGCAAATCGTCGGCCTCCCGATAGAGCCGTGTCCAGCGATGCTCCTCGGGCACGAAAGCCAGGACGTTCGGCTCGATTTCGGCAAAGCGGTTTTCGAGCTCATGGAGGTACGCCAGTAAAGGCCATTCACCGCTTCGAAGCCTGTTTGCAACTATGGTCGATTTCATGGCGTTGTTCATTTAGCCGGCAAACATGGACCAGCCATAGGCCAGTGCGAGTCCGAGATAGACCAGAAAGCTCAATCCCAGGAGCCAGCGTCCGGTATCCGGCGGTCTGGCCCATATCGGCAGCTGCGGCGCAAGGCGGCGAAAATTGAGCAGATACAAAGCCACGGGGAACATGACGGTTCCCGCAAAACCGATGACGGCGCTGGTCAGGATCAACGTGCCCGGCGTATCGAGCAGCATGGTCAACGACGTGATCAGCGTCAGTAGCGTCAGAAAGATGTAATACCAGGTACGTAGAGCGATTCGCCGGCTTTTCGGAAAGAGTACATGGACGATGTCGGCCTGCATCCGGCTGACGGCATCCGCCGTCGCCAGCCAAGTATCGGTCAGAAAGGCCGCGGCTACCGCGAGGAACAACAGCCGCCCGATTTCGCCCCAGCCGACCTCGAAAAAGCGGCTTTGCACCACCGCAAGTTCATACTCCTGAGGCAACAGGCCTTTGGGAAACAGGAGTGCATATGCCAGAAGACAGGTCATGAGCGTCGTCAACAGATTGCCGACGATCCCGATCAGTACGTCGGCACGAAGGAACTGCTGCCATTTCCGCCAGCGGTCCTCGTTTTCAGGCAACGCATCCGGGAGAAAACCGTCGCTGGTGATGACCTCGGGCTTGCCGGCGATGGGCCCCGTGATTTTGCCCATGTGCACCGCCATCCCGACGCCTTTGTCACGCAGCCAGTACGAATAGAACAAAATCCAAAAGCCGCCCAATCCGGCGAACGCGATGGCGGTGAGCAGCTTGGTGGCGTCCTGCGGTTCCCAAGGGCGGGGCAGCGGAGCCGTAGGGCCCAATAGACCCCGAAGGAAGTCCGGTACCGCCGCGATGACCTCGGTCTGGAGACAAGCCCAGAGCAGGCCGGCCACGGTGGTGACGGCGACCATTTTCATGAATCGCTCGACCAAGACGTATACGACTTTGCTGAACACGATGGCGGCCAAGAACACGCCGATCGAGCAATATCCCCAAAACAGCGATTGGCTACGGGCGTCCCAGCCTTCGGGGAGATGGGTCAAGGCCGCCAACGCCGTACCGCCCGCCGAAGCGAAGGCTCCGAACCAGAGGAACGAGACCGACATCAATATCCACAGAAGAATGCCGAAAACGCGGTTGAGCCGGATGAACCCGTGAAAAATGCTCTCGCCGGTCAATAGCGTGTAGCGGCCGATTTCGACGTTGATCGGGTACTGGAGCAAGCAGGCCGGAATCAAGAGGAATAGGAATGTCAAACCGTATTTCGCGATCAGATAGGGCCACCAGATCAGTTCGCCGCTGCCTTGTGCCAATGCCATCCATACGATTCCGGGGCCTAGCGCGGTCCACCAGCCGGGAAAGGCGGGTAAAGGTTTTCGGGCGAGATCGGACAGCGCGGAGATCGGGCGATTCATAGTGTTATTGTTATCAGTGATCCGAATGGGGGTTTGAAAAGCCGATTAGCTTAGCGTTTTAGCGGCCACCCGCAAAATATCGAGAAGATCGAAAACGCGGGCGACATAGTGATCCCGGACTCGATAATTCCGATGCTCTTTTCCGCGAAGTTCGTCGCCTATTGCGTCGATAAACTGATTGAGACGCCGTTCGTGTATGCCCGTTTTGGCCAGCAGGGGATCGACGACGACCCAGGATAACGCCGCAATCGCACTGACGGCGGCCATCGTCGTGCCAGTGGCGGCGATAATCAGTCCGGTCGACGCGGACGCAGGAAAGAGGCCGTAATACCAGGCTCCGATCGTGGGACCCAGCAAGAAATTGGCGATGGCCGTGTGCTGGGCGATGGCGGAGGCTGCGGCCATGCCGGTCGAGAACGCACCGGGTAGGGCTTTGTTAAAAGCGGCGTAGCTGGTGGCGAGCGAAACCAGGCTGCCGGCGAGTTCGGTGACGGCGATGCGGGTTTTGCCGTATTCAGCCAGATTGCTTTCCAGCTTCCGGCGAAATTCGGGGTGATCCGCCTTGCTTCGGATTTGTCCAAGAAATTGCTCGCACAGCTCGGAAATCTCGGGATTGCACAGAATGGTTTCCATAAGGGCATCCCGGCGGGATGTCCGTTTCCCCTGAACATACGGCAGTTCCAGCAGTTCGGTATAGATCAGCCACTGCAATTCCGCTTGTAAGGCGGTCGGTATGCCGGTCGGCATCTTGTCGAGAATCCGGCTTATCCTGTGACCCCCGGTTTTTCGAAACAGAGCCGCCGTGCCATGAATGATGAAGCTGGGCAAACCCCATAGCATGTTCAGCGGATGTTTGTAGAAGTCCTTGCCGAAGGTTTTTTTGTGGAGCGCCAAGGCGCCCGTGAAAGAGAAATATTGCTCGACGAATTCGGGAACTTTAGCTTTTCGTGCGACCAAATAGGTTTCAATCCCTTGTGTTACGGCGCGTTCGATGGTCCGAAGTGTGTCGGTTTCCATAGGCATCAGTCATCGTTGGGAATCGGTGCAACCTAGTGAACTCTGCCGCCGGAAGCCATGTGTACGTAGTGTCGGCAGTCGGGCTGAATCCTTAAATTGTCTGGCAACCGGCGCCGTTCGTGCTCATAATAAATGTCTTTTTTGCTTTGGTTAGAGACAACCATTCGTTAGGTTTGATTATGAAAAAATTGATGATTGCGTTTTTGGCCGTTTTTTTGCTGGCCGGTTGCACGAGCAAGGAGAAAACCACTCTAAAAGAGGCGCTCGTCGCTAAATTCAAAGACGATTCCGATTTGAAAGATTATAAGCTCGATCCCGAGACTATCGCGGATTGCGTAGTTGGGGAAATCAGTAACGGATTGCCGGGTTTCGCGGGTGATCCTCGCCGTGAACAATTTTTTCAAGCATATACGCATTTCGCGAATGCAAAATCACCGGCTGATGCGGAGAAAGCCGTTAAGGATTACGAGCAATTATTTGGTTCGGTTAAAGAAGCCCGGCATGCTGCGTTGAGCATTACCGACCATGTCATGACTTGTATGGGCAAGGCGGTGGCTGTAGCTGGAGGGGATCAGGACGAGGGCAATTAAGCGGCATCCTCCTGACTACACAGTTAAGACGGAACAATCTCGGGGATGGCACCATAGAGCACCTGACATCCGAAAAGATTGTTTCTTAGGGGAAATACCGCTGAAATCGAACTCCGCCCGCGCGTGAATGCACAAAGACTTACGTCATAAAGACCGCGATTCGGATTGTAAAAACAGGCGGCGCGCGGGCGGCTACCTTAAGGAACAGTCTACGTATCCGAGATACCGGTAAGGAACGAATTCAGCCA
The DNA here is from genome assembly GCF_051027445.1 of Methylocaldum sp. GT1TLB. Taxonomy (NCBI): domain Bacteria; kingdom Pseudomonadati; phylum Pseudomonadota; class Gammaproteobacteria; order Methylococcales; family Methylococcaceae; genus Methylocaldum; species Methylocaldum sp. GT1TLB. The sequence continues at coordinate 1,506,137 of NZ_CP194898.1, read as the reverse complement.
CCCCATATCGGATGGTGGTTATCGGGGACAGCCTTCTAGTTTAAAAATTGCATAGCCTTGGGTTTCGATGTCTTTCTGCATTTCCGCCGGCGCATGCGGTTCGCTATGGCAATAGGCACAACTTTCGGAGTTCACGACGGCATCTTCCTCACCGACGGACCTTAGCCAGTCGCGGGCACATTGCAGGGCTTTTGTTGGATCGTTTTCCGGAAGTATCACATCGAAGTGCATGATTTTTCCGCTTGCGCTACGCGCGTAGGTATCAAAAACATGGATTTGGCTCATATCTTTCTCTCGTCGATGTTGAGGATGGATAAAGGAGTCGTTTGCGCACGGGAGACTGTGGCGATAACGTGGTGCCGCGCGATATCCAACGAGGGAATGCGTGCGCTCGTCGATTTTGAGCTCGGCAATGGCTTTGTGAAGCCGGACATGTGCACGCTTAGGTTTTGGATCTTAAACCCCGGATGCGGCAGTACTTGCGAACAGTGCACCGAGGCGGGTGATTAAGCCGACAATCGTCGATGTTCATACAGAATTTCCATATCGACATGGACAAATCTTGAAAAAACGGAGTGCGCCTGCTATCAGAACAGTGAGACACGGAGGTTTCGCATTCCACGACCAAAGGAATTGTCGGTTCTACATGATGTCAATAGGTATTGTGTCGATACTAACTCTAGCGGAACTTTAAAGATTTTGTCAATATGATATTGATCCGATACTATTAGATGTATGAATACTGAATCGATTTACGATTACTTGGAACGTATCGCCAACCTCATTCGGACAGACGTCCGAAAGACGGGGGTTGCGAAAGGATTGCAACCGGTGCAGTTGGAAGCGCTCCATTATCTGAGCCGGTGCAACCGATACAGCAACACGCCAGTTGCGGTGGCCGATTACTTGGGCCTAACCAAGGGAACGGTATCGCAAACCTTGGGGGTCTTAGAATCTAGTGGCTTTATCGAAAAGCAGGCCGACCTCAATGATCGTCGTGTGGTTCATCTCAATCTGACTGTTGACGGCGCTCGCGTGGTTTCGGATGCAATTCCGCCTAATATCCTGAAATCCGCAGTGGATGGGCTGTCTGAGACCTCCCGGAATGAGATTACAGCAACTCTGAATCAGGTTTTGAGGGAGTTGCAAACGGCGAACAAGCTGAAAACGTTCGGCTCCTGCAAAACTTGCAGGTATCACTTGACCCAGGAAGACGGAAGGCGCCGGTGCGGACTGACCATGGAGTGGCTAACGGAGGCCGACGCGGAAAAAATATGCCGGGAGCATCAGCCAACAGCGGAAAGTGTCTAGATTTGCAAAGTGATTAATAGGACGGGCCGAGAGCCCGCCCCAAAGGACAGAATCAAATCGCTTGCTCGCCGGTTTCACCGGTCCGAATCCGGATAGCCTGCTCGAGGTTGGTTACAAATATTTTGCCGTCGCCAATTTTGCCCGTGTTGGCGGCTTTGATGATGGAATCGACAGCCTGATCGACCATGCTATCGGTTACCGCCACTTCGACTTTTACTTTGGGCAAGAAATCAACCACGTATTCGGCGCCGCGATAAAGTTCCGTGTGTCCTTTTTGACGCCCGAAACCTTTTACTTCCGTTACCGTAATCCCGCTGATTCCAATTTCGGACAATGCTTCCCGAACATCGTCCAATTTGAACGGTTTAATGATCGCGGTGATGAGTTTCATTATTGTCTCCGATGATGTGAAATGTTCTTAGCCTCGGTTGGCTCGATTTCGAATGATATCGTCGACCACGGTAGGATCTGCCAAGGTGGAGATATCGCCGAGATTGCGGATATCGTTGGCCGCGATTTTCCGAAGTATGCGGCGCATGATCTTGCCGGATCGCGTTTTCGGTAGTGTCGGAGCCCATTGAATGATATCGGGTGTGGCAATCGGACCGATTTCCTTGCGGACCAGCTGCACTAGCTCCTCTTCAAGCTCTGGGCTCGGCGAGACGCCGGCTACCAAAGTGACATAAGCGTAGATTCCCTGTCCTTTGATATCGTGCGGATAACCCACAACGGCGGCTTCCGCCACATGGTCATGCAGGACCAAAGCGCTCTCGATTTCTGCGGTGCCCATGCGATGGCCCGACACGTTCAGCACATCATCGACGCGCCCGGTGATCCAGTAATATCCATCGGCATCGCGTTTGGCACCGTCACCGGTAAAGTACTTGCCGGGATAAGTTGAAAAATAAGTATCAAAAAAGCGTTGGTGACTGCCGAATACCGAGCGAGCCTGGCCCGGCCAAGAGCGGGTAATCGTCAGTACCCCCTCGCACGCTCCTTCCAATACGCTACCCTGGCTGTCGACAATGGCCGGTACGATGCCGAAAAACGGACGCGTCGCGGAGCCCGGTTTGAGCGGCGTGGCGCCGATCAAGGGAGTAATGAGTATTCCACCGGTCTCCGTCTGCCACCACGTATCGACTATAGGGCAGCGGCCGCGGCCTACCTGGTGATAATACCATTCCCATGCCTCTGGATTGATGGGTTCGCCGACAGAGCCCAGAACGCGCAAGCTGTCCCGGCGGGTGCTATCAAGCCAATCTTCCCCCAGGGCCATCAAGGCGCGGATGGCGGTGGGAGCGGTATAAAAAATATTGACACGATGCTTTTCAACCACACGCCAGAAGCGGTCGGGAGCCGGGTAGGTCGGAACGCCTTCGAATATAAGCGTGGTTGCGCCGTTACACAGAGGGCCGTAAACGGTATACGAATGGCCGGTAATCCAACCGACATCTGCGGTGCACCAATAGATTTCGCCCGGACGGTAATCGAACACATATCGGTAAGTCATTGCCGCATAGACCAAATAACCCCCGGTCGTGTGAAGTACCCCCTTCGGTTTTCCGGTAGATCCGGAGGTGTAGAGAATAAACAACGGGTCTTCCGCATCCATGGATTCGGGCGGGCAATCGGGAGAAGCCTCCGACACCGCCTCGTGATACCACACATTATGACTGTCCCAATCGATACTCCCGCCGGTATTCCGAACGACAAAAACCGTTGTCACATTTGGACAAGCCCGCAGTGCGGCGTCCACATTGGCCTTCAGCGGTACTATTCGTCCACCCCGTCTTCCTTCATCCGCACAGATGACATACCGACAGTCGGCATCGAGAATGCGATCCCGTAATGCGTCGGCGGAGAAGCCTGCGAACACGATGGAGTGGACGGCCCCGATCCGAGTGCAGGCCAGCATTACCACTGCCGCTTCGGGGATCATTGGAAGATAGATGCAAACCCGGTCACCTTTTTGAACGCCATGCTTTTTCAGAACATTAGCAAACCGGCAGACTTGTTCGTGCAGCTCGCGGTAGGTGAGCTTCTTGTCGATATTCGAATTGTCTCCTTCCCAGATGATTGCGACTTCGTCACCCTTTTCGACTAAGTGGCGATCGAGGCAGTTATAGCTGACGTTCAGTTTGCCTCCTTCGAACCATCGAATACGGGCGGTACCGAAGTCGCAATCCTGAACCTTGTCCCACGGCTTGAACCAGTCGACAAAACGTTCCGCTTGTTCAGCCCAAAATTTGTCCGAATCCGTGATGGAGTGTTCATACATCTCCTGATAAAGCGCTTCGGTAATTTGCGCTTCGGCAGCTACTTCCGGCGGCACTTCGTAGACTTTTTCGAAGGACATTGGCTTTTCCGATGATCTTCAGAGTGGGATAGGGAGGCTCTGACAGGTGTTGATTTTACCGAATTTTCCGGCGAGTGACCCGCATCATCAAGTCTAACGAGTATCGACATCTTCGTTCTTAAGCCCGCCTCAGCCATAACGCTAGCTTGAGGGCAACCAACATGACCGGCTTTTTAGTACAACTTAGGCGTTCTTAACCAGAACGTTCCTGGCTTCGCGAAGTTCACGTCAAGGGTCCATGAAATGGGACGTTCCGGCTGAGCGATCGGTCAGCGAGCGACCACGAACGGAAGTTGCACGAATAAACTTAAAATTGGAGAGTGTATTGAGCAAAAGGTGCTCTTAGGGCGAGATACTCGCCGCTTGAGAGCTTTTGATATCCGAAGTGCGGCGGCAGATCGTGAGTTGGCGGGCTATCGGCTATTCTCGATCCGGACGGATTTAGATCGTCCGTATCGAGAATATCGTTAATAGATATGCAGTGCCTTGGTTTCCCGACACTTCAAAGGACATCTGGATAGCCTACGGCGTCGTCTTAAAGCTAAACTGACGTTAATGAAAGATTGTATCCGCGGTAAAGCCGTCGGTTTCCAATATGTCGCGAAGGCGATTTAGAGCTTCCATCTGAATTTGACGTACTCGTTCCCGGGTAACGCCCATCACGGTCGCGACTTCTTCGAGAGTGGAATGATCATAGCCGCGCAGACCGTATCGGCGGGAAATGACTTCCCGCTGCTTGTCCGTGAGTTGATCCAGCCATTCGGAAAGATTATTGGAAATTAGCTCGTTCTGAAGAGTTTCCGGAAGGGGGAGTTTATCCTCCTCGGAAATGCATTCCACCAAGGACTTTTCAGAATCTTTCTTAAAAGGAACATCGATCGATACAACGCGCTCGTTGAGTTTGAGCATTTTTTCGACCGTTTTTATCGGTTTGTTCAGATATTTTGCGACATCTTCGGCACTTGGATCATGATGCATTGTAATGGCCAAATGACGATACGCTTTTAGGTAGACATTCATTTCTTTTACGACGTGAATCGGTAGACGAATCGTGCGCGTCTGATTCATCAAGGCACGTTCAATCGTCTGCCGAATCCACCATGTGGCGTAAGTCGAAAACCGAAATCCGCGATCGGCCTCAAACTTCTCAACGGCTCTTATCAGTCCGAGATTTCCCTCTTCGATTAGATCCAGAAGTGGCAGTCCGCGATTCAAATAACGACGGGAAATTTTTACAACCAAGCGCAAATTGCTTTCTATCATTTTCTTGCGCGCCGCCTGGTCACCTTTTTGCGCTAAACGGCCGTAGTGCTTTTCTTCATCTGCGGTCAGCAGCTGAGAACTTCCCAATTCCTTTAGATATAGGCGGGTGGCGTCATATTGGTATTCCGAATCGACAGTACCCAGCTCTGCGTCGTTCCAGATCGGCGAATCTTCTTCAAGATCTTCGTTCGCTTCGAAATCTTCGACGAAGGTGGCCGCATCATCGTATAAGCCTGCCTCTCCAAAGGTTTTTAATTCTTCTACGATTTGTTCAGACATACCTATGCCCCCCACACAATTGATTTATTATCGATAGCCTATTTGATAAACCAGAACTTCCGTCATCAATACTTTGTTAATCGGAGCCAACAGCTCTGTGTCAAACCATTTATCGTGCCAATATGCTCTGCGAGCTCCGTACTGCTTTAAATCTGCGGATCATCCATTTTTTGCTTCGCATCGGGTCACTGGGCGCATCGGAAAAATGGCGTTTGGCGACCGAGCGGAGTTACCGTGCGACGGGTTTTTGACGGTTATCTTTCTTATCGGCTTATTATTTTTTTTCTTTAGCAGCTTTTTTGTGACTCAGATAGCAATTTTTAAATGGTGGGATTTTTTTATGATGCCGAATTCGCGCGACCACGCGGGCGCGCGCTCAAACGCACGCGCTTACAGACAGAAAAGGGGATCGAGAGGTTCGGGGATGATTTATAGAGACGAAAAATGCCGACATTCCCAGTTTTTGCTCGATGGCTTGCTAAGCCATTTCCGTGTCAAGCTAGAGCATTTTTCGCTTCCACATAGCGGATTTAGTGCGTGAAAATCCTACCAAGGTGCCGCTGAAGGCGGTGCTTGTTTTAGGGCGGGGAGCCGCCCCGCACGCGGGTTCCTTTTGCAAAATCGTTGTGGGATGTTGCTTCCCGCTTTGCCCCCAAGTCCAGGGTGTCGCTCCCTGGATACCCGCTTGCCTTGGGAGCGCCAAGGCAAGCCCCTGGGTTTTATCCTGCGGACCCGCCTTCGGCGGTCCAAATTGACAAGGTCCTTTCCTGGACGCTGCCCTTCGGGCGAACGTCGTTCGTCCCATTCCGCTCCCGGCGAGCCCCCTGATCCTGCGCGTTTCGCACGACACCGGGGCGCTCGAACGGGACGAAGAAAACCGTGTAGCACCCGCTGCCGCGGGCGCTATACCGAATCAGAAAATACTCTAGCCACGGCCGTGCTCGGCGCACCCAGTACACTTCGACGATTTTACCGTCCCAGCAGAACGTCTTTGGCCTGATTGATTTTCGCCGCGAGATAGTCGGAGCCGCCTCGGTCGGGATGAATCCTCTGCATCAGGCGACGATGAGCGTCAATAACAATTTCACGAGAAGATCCAGACGGGATGCCCAGAACACGATAAGCTTCATCTGCTGTCATTTTGCCGTGGTCCTGATCTGCGGTTCGGCTTTCGCGCTCTTGCCAGGATACGCCATGGACGCGCTCTATATATGCCTTCAGCAGCGAGGCGGATTCGGGGTCCTCGCGGACATAGTCACCGTATAACTCGGTCAGTTGTTCCAGGGTCAGGTCGTGCAAGCTACGGCCGGCATGGAATCCTGTCAGTACTACGCCCACGATTTCGCCGGTTGTATGATCGAGTTGCATCCGTAAAAAACGTGACTCAACAAACGAACTGCTACGGCGACCGTCCGAATCCGTCCGCTGGGATGCGGCTCGTTGTTGCCGCCAGCGTCGTATCAGCGGCGCATATTGAACCAGGAGTTGAACGAGAATTGGCGCAAGCCGGAGAACGGCGGCGATCAGTGCCCCGACCAGCGGGATCAACCAGCCCAGCCGTCCGGTCGCGGCAAGAAATAACAGGGCCAGAATTCCGGTCCAGATCAGCCCGCGTCGAAACTTCTTGGCCAGCGCTTCAGAAGGCGCGGAGTCGAGAAAACGACGCACCGTCAGCATGGCGAAAATAACGAGGGAAAGAAGCAGAATAAGTTGAATCAAGGTTTTTTCATTTCGTGGGCTAATTGCAGAGCGAACCCGCCTCGGGCACGCCCGAAGTCTTCCAAAGCCTTCAACCCGCCGGCGGCATAGACCGCAACAGCATTGAGCAGATCGCGGAGTTGCCGTGCACTTCCGGCATCGAAGCGGCAATGGGCGCCCTGAGTCAATTTGGCGATCTGTTTGAATGCGCGTTCGGCGGTTGGATCGAATCCTTCCTGAAACAGAAACGCATTGACGCCCCGAAGGCCCAACTCTCCGGCTGTCTTGCAGAGATAGTCGACATTTTCTTCCATGCAGTCGCCAACGAACACCAAAGCGTCGACCTTGCTTTTCCGTGTTTCCTGCAAAGTATGCTCCAGAACCTTGCCGATCTGGGTGTATCCCCCGACGCATTCCACGTCAGCCATGCGCCGCCGCAAGTCTTCGGCGTGAATCAACCACGGGAAAGCTTCGAAATCCGCTATTCCGCGGTAATAGCAGAGCTGGATTTCCAAGCCGCCTAGAGCCGCCGCCGCATCGAACATTTCCGCTTGGATACGACACGCCTCCCTCCAAGTAGGTTCGCGGCTCGCCGTCGCGTCCAGGGCAAAGATCAGCCTTCCTTTGCGTCCAACCGGTTTGACGTTGGGCGTTTGCGCAAGTTTTTTCAAGAACGCCTGCACGTCGCTGTTGCTGGATTGTGACGGAAACTTTTTCGAGTCATTCATTTTGGGGGTTCGATAGACACAACGCGGATTATTCTACCCGGCAGAAAATCGCATAAGGAAAGTCATGACCGAGCAGGTTTTCCTTGCGAACGATTAGACCACCCGGAGGCAATTTTGGCTCCAATTACACATGCGCGCATTTGTCGCTCCCCAAATCGCAAATATAACCATGGAGCGTGATAAAGTGCAGTGTTTCCAAATCGCTTCTACGATGCTGTGGAGCAAGCAAATTAACTGTTTGCATTATATTGACAACATGGTAATTTGCGCCTGCTCCAGAGTGTTCGTTCATGAACTCGGGAGGCGATAAGAACTTATAAGAGGAGGTATAGCGTAATGTCCGAAGAGAATAACCCGAGTAAGCCCGCGCAAGGCATTCTCGATACCTTGAAGAGCAACCCGAAAGCTCTCTACGCGGCGATCGGCGCAGTGTTGGTGATCGTTCTCGTTCTCGCAATGAGCGGCGGCGGTGAAGAAGTACAGATCAAAACGACCGTATCCGTAGGCCAGCAGGTGACTTTGGATAATCCGAATGGCGGCGGTTCGCATTTGACGACCATGCCTGGTTTAATTAGCACCTCGGAAGCGGAAGAGGACCAGGAGCAGAGCGTATGCGTCACCAAAGCAGGGACGAAGGCAACCGTTGAAGAAGAAATGGTAGTCGGTCAGTTGCCGTTCGTTAAAGTAAAAGTATTGGACGGAGACTGCCAAGGGAAGAGCGGCTGGACATCGAAGGTCAACGTCAAGGGTAGTTGATAGAAATGGCGATGAGCGCCAGATTATTCGCCCATCGCCATTTCTTGTTTTCTCGTACTCTAAAGTTCTCGCAGCACGCGCATTGGGCTGTTTTTTACCACTGACCGTGTATTCAGATAGCCTGCCAGCCCAACCACCAGCGCGCCTAAAACAGGGGTGGCCAGCCAGGTTTCCCAATGGAAACGATACGCCAAGTCAAACACCCGGCTGAACAACGTCCACGCGATCACCTCGCTGATAGCCGATGCCAGGATGCCGGCCAAGAATCCCAACGCGGCGAATTCCACCCATTGGGCATTCCGCAACAAGCGCCGGCTGGCGCCCATGGTCCGAAGCAACACATCCTCGTAGATACGTTCATCCAGCGTCGCTCGGACCGCGGCGAACAGCACTGTAAATCCCGCCGCCAAAGCCAATAGCAAGACATATTCGATGGCGCTCGTCACTTGACGCAAGATGGTCTGAAACTGTTTCAGCAGCGCGTCGACTTCCAGGATCGTCATGCTCGGGAACGATTTGGCCAACTGTCCCAGTACTGGCTTAAGCTCCGGCGGCACATAAAAGCTGGTGAGCCAAGTGTGCGGATACGTATCGAGGCTTCCCGGCGAAAAAATCATGAAAAAATTCGGAGTCATGGTATCCCAGCGGACGCTGCGGGTGCCGATGACGGTAGCGATAAGCTCCTGTCCCGCAATATTGAATGTGAGTTTGTCGCCTGGCTCGATATCTAGACTCTTGGCTAGCTCGGTTTCCACCGAAACGCTCAGGGGACCACTTCCGTCGACCCATTTTCCCCGAACTACACGGTTGTCGGGCGGCAGTTCCGACGCCCAGGTAAGGCTAAGTTCGCGATTAATCGATGCTTCAGCGCGCGAGTCTTTGTGGACGATTTCGAAGACGTCTTTACCGTTAACGGCAGTCAAACGGCCGCGCACGATCGGATAGTAAGCGCTGCTGGCGATACCCTCTTGGTTCAGCGTGTTGCGAAATCGCGCCAAATCGGTATCGAATAAATTCAGTGCGAAATGATTAGGGGTATCCTCGGGCAGTTGGCGCTTCCACTCCTGCAGCAGTTCGGTACGCACCAAAATACTGACCTGCATGGCCACCAGGGTTAGGGCGAAAGCGAGTATCTGGCTAACTCCCAGTCGCGGCTGACGGGTCAAGTGCTGGAGACCGAAGCGCCATGACAGCGAGACGTAAGGCAGGAGCAGACGGCCAAGCCCCAGCATCGATAAGCCGAGCAGGCTGAACAGCGCTATCGCAGCGCCAGCGATCGCCAATACGCTGACGGTCATCGTCCAATCGCGGGTATAGCGCCAAAGAAGCGCGCTCAGAGTAAGGGCGGCTAATCCGTATACCACCCAAGCGCTGGATGGCAGAGGTTCGAGATCGCGGCGCAGTACTCGCAGGGGAGCGAGTCGCTTGAGCCTGAGTATGGGGGGAAGGGCGAAGCCGAGTAGGATCAGGAGTCCCGTGGCTGCACCGAAGATCACCGCGAGCCAACCGGGGCCAGCTAAGGTATGGGGCAGCAAAGAGCGGAGCAACTGGATCACACCGTGCTGAGCCAGGTAACCCAAAGCACAACCGAGCGAACTGGCGATAAGGCCGACGATCAAAAACTGGCTGGCGTAGATCCACAGGACGTCCCGCTCGCGAGCACCCAAGCACTTGAGCATCGCGGTCATGTCGTAGTGCCGTTCGGTGTAGCGGCGCGCAGTCATGGCGATGGCGACACCCGAAATCAACACCACGGCGATGCTGGTCAATCCCAGATAGCGCTCCGCACGGTTCAGGGCGTTGCCCAGTTCGGGCCGGTCCTCGTGCACGTCGAGAATACGTTGCCCCGGATGCAGTTGGGGCTTGAGCCATTGCTTGAATGTGCGTAGCGCACGCTCGTCCCCGGCAAACAATTCGTAATAATGAACATGACTTCCGGGTTGAATGACCCGGGTCTCGGCGACATCGGCTCGATTCATCAGCACCCGGGGCGAGAGGCTGTAGAGATCGCCACGGCGGTCGGGTTCATGGGTGAGAATGCGAGTGATTCGCAGCGGTTTTTCACCCACTGTGATTTCGCCGCCCAAGCTCAAACCCAAGGTTGTGAGCACGCGCTGCTCCACCCAAGCCTCCCCGCTTTTCGGGATGTCGTGGGTTTCAACTGCGGCCGTGACATCGCCCAGAGTGGTGCGAAGCGAGCCGCGTAGCGGATAACCTTCCTCGACGGCTTTGACGCCCACCAGAAGCAGTTCGTCGTTTTCGATCAAGACGCTGGAAAATTCGGTGGTACCGGCGACTAGCAGCCCCTGTGCGGACGCCTGTTGCCGCCAAGCATCCGATGGCTCCTGATGGCCGCCGATAACGAGATCGGCTGCCAAGAACTCCGCCGCCTGGAGACTCATCGTACGGGTCAATCTGTCGCCCAACAGGCTGACCGCGGTGGAACTGGCCACTGCGATCAGGAGGGCCGCCATCAGTATGGTTAATTCGCCGCTACGCCAATCGCGTGCGATCAGCTTCAGGGCAAGCTTGAAGTTTCTAACCACAATACCATTTTCACCGCAAAAGGGATGCCTGAATCAAAGACAAATCGGCCGAAAATAAATTCGAACGTGCGAATAACGCCCGGAAGGGCTCGCACCGGGAAGAGGCACGGAATGCCGCGTTTACCGCTTAAAGATAACTGAAAAGAGACAGTCCTTGTACTTTAACATAAGCTTGCTGCGCAGCCTGTAGCGCGACAAACTGGATGTTGTACCGACTGATTGCTTCTGCGTAGTCCAGATCCTCTATTTCGGAAAGATTCGCTTGGGTGTCGATGATGAATTTGTCGTGAACATCCTCTTGTTCATCCAGCGCATTCAAGCGTGCGCCGACGCTGGCGCGGGTATCCAGGACGTTCTGGAGGGCGGCATCGATGTCCTTCAATGCGGCGCTGGCAGCGTCGTGGAAAGCAACGTCGGCTCCTGTGCCGGTCTGTGGGCCGGCGAAGCCGAAATCGGTCAGGACTCCATCGGTGTCGTCACTGATCTCCACGGATGAGGCAGTCCCGGTGGTTGTCGATACGAACTCGATAAAGCCTGATCGATGTTGGGCGACCACGGTTCCATTCAAAGCGGTGGCGTTGATGCCGGCGTTTATGGCGGCAACGAGATCATCCGCTGAAGCATAATTCGCCGCGGCAACGGAAACCGTGACCGGCGCACCGCCATCAACGGCCAGATCAAAATTCTTTGCCGGGCCGCCGCTGTAGTCAATGCCGGAGGACAGATCGTTCGTTCCCATAACGGCGCCGTGGGATGCGGTGAACTGTCCGCTCAAAGTCCGGGTGAGGGAGTACAAGGTATTGAGTATGTTCTGGGTACCGCCTGAGGCCGCGATCGCATTGGCACCCGAGCTCGAAGGAATATTCTCGAATATGGAAAATCCGGAATCGCCGTCGGCCAAATGTCGTTGCGGAGCGATTTGCAAGAGGCGCTGATTCTTGTCGCCTTGATAGACGTAGCTCGGCGGCGTCCGGCCGCCGTCAAATGCGAACGGGACGGTATCGGAACGGAAGCCGGCGAAAATATATTCGCCGTTGGCGTCGCGCGTATTCGCCAGTCCGAGCATTTCGTCCAACAGCTGCTGCATTTCCTGCCCGATCGCCTGCCGATCACTCGGGCTGAGCGTATCATTGAGGCTTCGGACAGCCAATTCACGTGCGCGCTGCAACACGTTGTCCGCTCCCGCCAAAGTGGATTCCTCAAATTCGAGTCTCGAGCGAACAGCCTGAATGTTGGACTGAAATTGCCGATTGTTTTCCAGCGACTCCTTCAAGTCCAGCGCACGTACCGCGGCGCTGGGATCATCCGAGGGCGTCAGAATGCGCTGGCCGGTGGAGAGCTGCAATTGGGTCTTGGAGAGCTTCGCCTGCTGCCTGAGGATGGCGTCGATGCCGAATTGTTCCATCAAGGGCGTCGAAATGCGCATGCTTATCTCCTTACGGCTCCGATCAGTGCGTCGAACATACTGTTCAGCGCGGGAATCAACTGCGCGGCGGCTTGATAGGCTTGTTGATACCGAAGCAGGTTGGCGGCTTCCTCATCGAGATTCACCCCTGAAACCGAGTCTCGTGCCTGTCGAGCATGGTCGAGCAATTGTTTCTGAGCGGTGCTGTCGATGTCGGCGGCGTGGGTCAGCGTGCCCACATCGCCCACGATCTCGTTATAAGCGTCCTGGTAACTCGCTTTACCGCCCAAAAGCGAGGGCATTGTCTGTAGTTGAGCCAGGGCGCGGGCGTTGGTGTTGTCACCGGGGCCTGCAAAAGGCGACCCAGCTGCAGCAATTTCTCGGGGGTCGGTCAGCGAAACGCTTAGATCGCCGGCTACCCGGCGGAACGGGCGAATGAGAAAGCTGTCGCCGGCTGCTACAGCACCGCCGCCAATGCCGATAGCCAAGCCATCTATGGCAAAGGCACCGGTCGCATTGTTGAATTGCGTATTGTCGCTCAGGCGCGTGAGGGTGTAATTGGCGCCGTCGTAGTCCAGGCGATAGTCGCTTGCGGTTAGATCGGAGGAACCGTTTCCAGCGCTGTTGTCGAACGCGACGGATAATATGGCGTTGCCGCTATTCGTTTGCCTGCCGAACCAACTATACTGGCCGATTGCGGCGTTTGTAACGTCGCTGAAGAAATCGGCACCGGCGCTTCCGTTCAAGTCGGAGCCGAGCGAGTGCTGCGCGTTGAATGTTGCGGCGAGCCCCGCAGCGATACGGCCCAGGGCGTTTTGGGCCGGGTCGAGTACCTCGCTGCCGAAGCGCAACAATCCCCCGATTTCTCCGCCGCTGATAGCGGCGGTCACGACAACGGCGCCGGAGCCGCCGGCGGTAATGGCAATGTCTTTCTGATTGGGATCATAGGCCGAGTTCTGCAAGCTGAGCTGGTTTGCCGTCGAGCCCATCACCAGTGCCTGTCCGCTGCCTATAAACACGTTCAAAGAGCCGTCCTTTTGCTCGAACAAGCTGGTGCCTACTTTCTGCGCCAACTGTTCGGTCAACAGATCGCGCTGATCGAGCAAATCATTGGGCGGTTTGCCTGCTTGGTTATAGGCAACAACAATGCGCTCGTTCAAAGAGGCGATACCTCTGGCCAGACCGTTGATCTCGTCGATATTGGTGCTCAGGCTCTGATTCACTTGGCTGCGCAGCTCATCCATGCGGCCGTTCAGCGTATTAAGACGCTGCACCAGCGTTTCGCCTTCGGTCAGCATGACGCGTCTCGCGGCGATGGATGTGGGGTCGTTGACTACGTCCTGCACCGAGTTAAAGAACGATTGGAGCGAGGGCGACAGACTGGCGTCCGGATCGGCGATGAAGTTGTCGACCTGTGAAGCCATGTCGTGATACGTCTCCAATTCCCCATGCGCGGAGAGGCTGCTTCGGAGCTGAGCGTTAAGAAAACTGTCGTAAGAGCGGGTAATGGACGCAACGTCGACGCCGTTGCCCACAAATCCCGCCCCGGTAAACGAAGGCAAGCGTTCGACTTGTTCCGTTCTTTGGCGGCTGTAGCCGTCGGTGTTGACGTTGGCGATATTGTGTCCGGTCGTCGCCAATCCGCGCTGAGCCGCCATCAGTCCGGATGTCGCTATGCCAAGAAGTCCGCCAGCCATGATTCAACCACTCGAATGAATAATGTTCTTAAGCCTGTTATCGGCACCGATCGCTTTAACTGAAGACCGGATCAGGCAACGGGCAACTTTTCAAGCGCACGATTTTCCTTGTATATGGAGAGGACCTTGCGTGCATAGTCCGGGTCCGTGGCGTAGCCGGCCTTTTGCAATAAAGCCATGAATTGCCGTGGATTATCGGCATGTTCCAAGGCCGTTGCGTAACGAGGGTTGGACTTAAGGAACTGCACGTAATCGCGGAAACTCTCGGCGTAATCGTCGTAGGCGCGAAATGCTGCTCTATTACGCACGGCGATACCGTCGGCGTATTCCAGGGTGCGGGCGGTCATATGACGGCCGCTCCAGTGCCGGTCCGCCTTGATGCCGAACAGATTATGGCTGTGTCCGTCGTTTCCTCGTGCCGCCATGGATTTTCCCCAGCCCGTTTCCAAAGCCGCCTGCGCCAGCAGCAGCTTGGGGTCGACGCCAAGCTCGGCGGCCGCTTCCTGAGCGTGAGGCCAGAGCGCGTTTACGAATTCCTCGGGATTGGCGAACGCTCCGGTTCGGGAGTCACTCTGGGCGGACCGAGGTTGCACGCGAGCTTTATCGGACATCCGAGCTCCATTTCCATAATCCGATTTCGAATTTTCTGCCGTTGCATGCTCGGAAGATCCCTTATCGATCCTGAGTAACGCATTGCCGCGGTAATCGTCCAGACCCATGCCGGGTTTCGCCTCACCGGAGGACTTTTCGCCGCCCAGTTGCCGGACCAGCATATCGGAGAAGCCGAGACTGGATCGTTTGCCGAGTTCCACCGCCAATTGCTGATCGTACATGTCGCGGAACATCTGCGACTGCTTGCCGTCCGTGAGCCCGCCGTTCGGGACCGCCTCCCGCATGCTTTTCAAGGCCATCTGGATGAACAGAGACTCGAATTGCCGGGCGGTCTCGTTCAGCGCCGCTTTCGGATCATGCTTGGCCTGATTCCTGAGCCGGGCGGTGCCGTTGAAATCGGTATACACATCGGCCATGCCAGTCTGCTTTATCATGCCGGTTCTCCTATATCACGATCAGCTCGGCCCGCAACGCTCCGGCGCTTCGCAGGGCTTCCAGAATGGCGACGAGGTCGCTCGGTGCAGCGCCCACGCGATTGACCGCCTGCACGATTTCATCCAGCGATACGCCGGGATTGAAAACGAACATGCGATTCGCTTCCTCGTTCACGGTTACGTCCGAGCGGGGCACTATGGCGGTCGAACCTCCGGATAAGGCCGGAGGTTGGCTGACGATGGGCTTTTCGCTGATGGTCACCGAGAGGTTGCCGTGGGTCACCGCGGCGGGTTGAACCCGGACATGGCTGCTGATCACTACCGTCCCGGTACGCGAGTTGACGATGACCTTGGCAGGGGCTTCGCCCGGACTCACGTCCAGATTTTCGATCAGCGACGTGAACGAGACCCGCTGAGCCGGATCATGGGGCGCGCTGACCTGAACGGACGCCGCGTCCAAGGCGCGCGCCACGCTTCCGCCGTAAGTTCGATTGATGATGTCGGCCACTTGGTTGGCGGTGGTGAAATCGGGCGTATGCAAGTTGAGCATCAGATGGCTGCCTTGCGCGAATCCTGTCGGAACTTCGCGCTCGACCGTGGCTCCGTTCGGAATCCGGCCGGCGCTGGGCACGTTGACGGTAACCTTGGAGCCGTCTAGGCCTTGAGCGCTTAACCCGCCGACGACGAGATTGCCTTGGGCAACCGCGTAGATCTGGCCGTCGGCGCCCCTGAGGGGCGTCATCAAGAGGCTGCCGCCGCGGAGACTGGTGGCATCGCCCAAAGATGAAACGTTCACATCTATCGTTTGGCCGGGCTTTGCAAATGCCGGAAGGTCGGCTTGTACGGATACGGCGGCGATATTTTTGGATTTCAGGTCGATACCCGGCGGCACGGTGACGCCCAATTGGAGCAGCATGTTGCGCAGGGTTTGGCTGGTGAAGCGGTTCTTATCGCCAGTGCGGTTCAGACCGACGACCAGCCCGTACCCGATCAGCTGGTTGCTGCGGACCCCGGCGACCGAGGCGATATCCTTGACCCGTTCAGCCATCGCCGGGGATTGTGAGAACGCCAAGCCGAGAAGACCGATTTTTATGACTGAGTGCAGAGTGAACCTAGCCATGGTCTTACCTCAGTCGATCAGAACGGGAACAGTATGCTGGTGAAAAAACGTTGCAGCCAGCCCATGCGGTTGACGTCCGCCACTACGCCCTCTCCATTGTAAATGAAGGTCGCGTCGGCGACCTTGGTGGAATCCACGCTATTGGTGGTGTCGATATCGACCGGACGCACCAGCCCCGAGAGCTTGATGTATTCGTTGCCTTGGTTCAGGCCGACCCGTTTTTCGCCTCGTACCCGAAGATTGCCGTTGGGCAGGACTTCCACCACGGTCACGCTGATGTTTCCCGTCAAGAGATTGCTCTGATTACTTTCGCCTTTTCCTTCGAATTTGTGGGTCGATTCCAGACTGCTGGATACGTTGTAGCCGAGAATTTCAGCCGCTTCCTGCCCCATCAGCATGGGTGCCTTTACCTGGGTAGTTGCCGAACGGTCAGCCTTGGTGTCCGCGTCTTTCTGGGCATTCGTCCGTTCGACCAGCTTAATGGTAAGGGTGTCACCTACCCGGCGCGCTTTATGATCCTCGAATAACCGCATGTCGTAGCCGGACTGGAAAATTGCGCCGGGATTCTGCATGGGCGGCGTCATGTCCTCGGGACGGGCCGGCGCGTAGGCGGGATCCCGGCGCGGCGGCGGATTGAGGATGGCGGCACAGCCGTTCAAGGTCAGCAGGATGAGAATGAAAGCCGCGTATTTCATCGGATCAATCAGAGAGTATTGGTGGCGAACCCGAGCATCTCGTCCGTGGTTGCGATCGCTTTGGAGTTCATTTCGTAAGCGCGTTGGGTTTCGATCATATTGACCAGTTCTTCCACCACGTTCACGTTCGAGGTTTCCAAAGAGCCCTGGACGAGCTTTCCGATACCGTCTTCTCCCGGTACGCCGACGATCGGAGCACCGCTCGAAACCGACTCCCGGTACAGGTTTTCACCGATTGGTTCCAATCCCGTCGGGTTGATAAAGTCCGCCAGCTGGATTTCGCCGATGACGTTGGGGGTGGGGTTTCCCGGTTCGAGCACGGATACCGTACCGTCGTTGCCGATAGTGACGCTCAGGGCGCCCTGGGGCACGGTCATGGCCGGTTCCAAGGGGTTGCCGCCGTTGGTAACGATTTGTCCATTGGAGTCGAGCTTGAAGGACCCGTCCCGGGTGTAGGCGAGATCGCCGTTCGGCATCAGGATCTGGAGGAAGCCCCGGCCGTTGATGGCGATATCGAGGGAATTTCCAGTCTGTTGGATGTTGCCTTGAGTATGAATCTTTTCCGTGGCGACCGTCCTTACGCCGGTGCCCAATTGCAGGCCGGAAGGCAGAGTCGTGTTTTGCGTGGACTGAGCGCCTACCTGCCTGACGTTCTGGTACAGCAGGTCTTCGAACAAAGCTCGCTCTTTTTTGAAGCCGGTGGTGTTGACGTTGGCCAGGTTGTGCGAAATCACCGACATATGGGTTTGCTGCGCATCCAGGCCGGTCTTGGCGATCCAAAGGGAAGGGGTGGTCATGGTCGTGAACCTCTTGGAGTGTCTTTTAGCCGATCCGCATGAGCTCGGCGCTGGCATTGCCGTCGTCTTCGACGGTCTTCATCATCTTGATCTGGTATTCGAACTCACGCGCCAGTTCGATCATTTGCACCATTTCTTCCACGGTGCTGACGTTGCTGCCCTCCAGTGATCCGGTTACCAGTTGAACCTCGTTGGTGGCTTCTACGGGAGTACCGTCCTTGATTCGCATCAGGCCATCCTCGCCTTTTTCAAGCTGCGATTTTTCGGGTTTGACCAGTTTGATTCGGTCGAGAATCGCCAGGGCGGTGGCGTTGGCACCCTGCGGAATGATGCTGATGGTGCCGTCTGAGCCGATTTCGACCTTCTGTGCGGGCGGAATGGCGATGGGGCCCGCGTTGCCGAGCACCGGCAGACCGCTGCCGGTGACCAGCTGCCCTGCAGGCGTAATATGTAAGTCTCCGGCCCGGGTGTAAGCTTCGCTGCCGTCCTTGGCCTGCACGGCCAGCCAGCCATCTCCGTTGATCGCGACGTCGAGGTCGCGCCCGGTGGTTTGCAGGGAGCCCGTCGACAAATCGACGCCAGGGCGCTCGGTCATGGCGTAGACCCGACTCGGATAGCCGTTTCCGAATACCGGCATCGAGCGGATTTGCTCGAAATCCGCTCGAAACCCCGGCGTATTTGCATTTGCGAGATTATTGGCGTTGGATGCCTGCGCCAGCAGAATCTGCTTGGCACCGCTCATGGCGACATAAAGGCTGCGATCCATGGTCGGAGTTCCTGGCTATCGGGTGTTAACGAATGTTGAGCAGTGTCTGGGTGATCGTGTTTTCGGTGGAAATGGTCTGCGCGTTCGCCTGATACGCCTGTTGGGCGATAATCAGATTGACCAGCTGCTGGGCCAGGTCCACGTTGGCTCCTTCGAGGGCGCCAGCCTTGATGGAACCGAAACTGCTGGTGCCGGCTACGCCATTGATCGGCACCCCGGAGTTTGCGCTTTCTCCCCAGGTGGTATCGCCGAGCTTGGACAATCCTTGCGGGTTTTGGAATCGGACCATGGCCACCTGGCCCAGCGGTTTGGAGCCGCCGTTGCTGAAACGGGCAAAAACGACACCGGTGTCGTCGATGTCCACGCCGGTGAGCCGGCCGATGGTCAGACCGTCTTGGTTCAAGGTGTCGACGCTGAACGCGCTGCCCAGTTGTGTCGAACCGGCCAGATCGATGGTGAGCTGGATGGGTTGGGCGCTGGGGTTGATGGACACTAAGTCGGTCGTGAATTGGGTCGTTGCCGGGTTGCCGTCGACCGAGGCGAGCTTGCCGTCGTTGTCGAATGTCAGAGGAATCGAGTTGGGGGCCGCGTCGTCCAGCATGTCTACCCCGTCCACATAGACATATAGATCCCAGGCATTCAGCGCCGCGCCTTTGACGTAGTAACTGGTCGCGATGTGGGTGTTGCCAAGCGAGTCGTATGTCGTGACCGATGTTGCATGGGTATAGCTGGTGGGGTCTGCCGGGTCGAAAGGCGATGTGGCGGGCGTGGTTTTGCGCGAATCCAGATTGACGCTCATGTCTATCGAGCTCGTGGCTTTCGGTAAGCCCTGCGTAGAATCGAGTTGCAGGGTCTGGAATACGCCGGTACTGAAGCCTTCCTCGACTGTTTCGCCGTTCGGCGCATAAACCAGCAGCGGCTGGCCGAGGTGATTGACCACATAGCCTTCCCGGTCCATGTGAAAAGAACCGGCGCGGGTGTAGACCCGTTCGTTGATGTTGTTGACGTTGTCCCCCATGACGAAAAAGCCTTCGCCGCTGATCGCGAGATCGAGGTTGTTCTCGGTGAAATCCAGGTTGCCCTGGGTGAACTGTTGCGCCACATTGGTGACCCGGACACCGGCTCCTGGCGTGATGGACGAGACGCCTCCCAAGCTACTCGCATAGACATCGGCGAATTCGGAGCGCGATTTCTTGAATCCGGTCGTATTGGCGTTGGCGATGTTGTTGCCGGTCACCGAGAGCATATTGGATGCGGCATTCAGGCCGCTCAAGGCACTGTTAAAAGCCATGTCTTACCTCGCTAGATGACTATGATGTTCATTAAAGGACAGCCCGGATATCGCCCAGGGTGTAACGTCCGAGACCGCTGAGCTGGACTTCCATGCCTTTCGAGCCGCCCACGGTTACGCTTTCCACGGGCGCGGCGATTTGGGTTTCGAGCGCAGTCGTTTTGCCGGCGATAACAGCCTCGGCTTTGATCCTGTAAAGTCCGGGATCGGCAAAGTGCAATTCATCGTCCAGTTTTCCGTCCCACTCGAACGACAACGGCCCTTCGGTTTGAGGCCCGAGTTCCAATGTGCGGATCAAGTTGCCGTTCTTGTCCATGATCCGAATATTGACCTGCGAGGCCTCGTACGGCACGGCCAACTCGCCCTGGATCGTGCCGTTCGCGGCCAGAATCGCTTTATCGGACGCGATCAGCGCGGATCGTCCCACCAGGTTCGCGGCCATCAAGGCCTGTTCCTTGTTGGCGGACGCCGCAAAGTCGGCGAACGAGGATTGCAATTGCTGGATTCCCGTGACGGTGCTGAACTGCGCCAGCTGATTGACGAATTCGGCGCCGTCCTGAGGCTTTAAAGGATTCTGACTGGTCAACTGGGTAACCATCAGCTTGAAGAAATCTTCTTGCCCCAGTTCGTTGCGCTTCCGAGTCGGTGCCGCGGTTTCGGTCAGGCCAAGCGATTTGAGCGTGTTGATGTCTAGGCTCATGATCGGTCACCTCAGATCTGTCCGAGACGCAGGGTCTGAAGCATCAGTTGCTTGGCGGTATTCGCCACTTCGACGTTGTCCCGGTAGGAGCGGGACGCGGACATCATATTGGTCAGTTCTTCGATTGTGTTGACGTTCGGCTTGAAGATATAGCCTTCGTCGTTGGCCATCGGGTGGTCCGGCGCATATTCCATGCGCAAGGGCGCCTGACTCTCGACGACGCCGAGTACCTGCACGCCGACCGGCGTGTTTCGCTTGTCCACGGCCTCCTGAAGCTGTGCCGCAAATACGGGCTGTCGCGATCGATAAGTCTGTTCGACGCTGCTGCTGACGCTGTCCGCATTGGATAAGTTACTGGCTACCAGGTTGAGCCGCAGCGACTGCGCAGTCATGCCGGAGCCGGCGATATCGAAGATTTTGAACGACGACATGGTTATTCTCCTGTTAAGGCGGTTCGCAGAGAGGCGATCTTGCCACTCAAGAAGTTGAGCGTGGCCTGGTATTGCACCGCGTTTTCGGCGAAACGCATCTGTTCCTGCTCGGTTTCCACCGTATTGCCGTCGAGACTGGGTTGCGACGGTAGCCGATACAGGGCTTCTCCCCGCGATCCGGGCGCTGTCGCAGTCACATGCCCGGCTTGTGTAGCCGCGAGCTTGAGAGGGGACGTGTGGACGCTTTGCAGTACCGAACGGAAATCCAGATCGCGGGCCTTGTAATTCGGCGTGTCGGCGTTGGCCAGGTTGGAGGCCAACAACTCGGTACGGCGGTCGCGGAGTTTCAGTGCCAGGGGATGAATGCCGAGGGCATTGTCGAAGTTGATCGTCATAAACATATCCTCGTTGCCAGTTATGTGGCGTCAAGCACGAGGTATGCCACGTAAAAATCCTTTGTTTAAACAAAGGCTTGCAAATTAAGACGTGAGAGCGGAAAAAAACGGCGGCAATTTTTCGCCACTTGAGGCGGCAAATTTGCCGGGTGGCGTCAGAAGGCCGGCTTTAGACGGTAATAGCGACAAGAGGCCCCGCGAACGGTTTCATAAAGATCGAGTCCGGAGGGAAGGGATTCCGTGCTGCTTAGGAACAGATAGCCGCCTGGATTGAGCGCTTTGGCCATGCGCGTCAAAATATCGCGCTTCAATTCCTCGGAGAAGTAAATCAGTACGTTACGGCAAAAGACGATATCAAACCTGCCTAGCGCCGCGAAAGGCTTGAGCAGGTTGAATTGTTGGAATCGGACCCGATCAACGATCTCCGATTTAAGTTTCCACTTGTCCTGATAGCGATCGAAGTAGCGTGACCTCAGATTTTCATCCAGCCCTCGCGACAAGGCCATTTCGCTATAGACGGCCTGAGAAGCTTCGGCCAAAACCGATTCCGAAATATCGGTCCCGATGACCTGTACGTTTCTTTTGATGCCGGTCCAACCGTAACGAAAAAATTCCTCGACGCAGATGCCTATCGAATAAGGCTCCTGTCCCGAAGAGCAGGCTGCGGACCAAATTCTCAAGGTGCCGCCGGTTTTGTTGGCTGCCCAGGCAGGCAAGAGAACATTTCTAAGTTCCTCGAAATGGGTGTTGTCACGAAACCAAAAAGTCTCATTCGTGGTCATGGCATCGATAATACGGGTTCTGAGCTTAGCGGAGACAGCATCGCTTCGGAGCGCAGTTACCAACTGCGCTATGGATGAATAATCACTCTCTTTTAGCAGGCCGGTCAAACGATTCTTCACCAGGTATTGCTTGTTGTCGCTGAGCAATATCCCGCAGGCGTCCACGAGAAATTTCTGGAACACCGCGAACGCTTCGGGATTCAAGTCCGAATTCATGAATACTCCAATCGACACGCCGATGGACGGCGCTTGCGTTTTGCCCGATATAGCCAGTTCAGAATTCCCTGCGCCCTGTTGTCGCTTGCGCGGCGATATGGTCTTTGAGGCGTTGCTGTACGACCCGAGCAAGATCGTCCGGATCGTATTTGGCGAGGAATTTGTTGGCGCCGACTTTTTCAACCATCGCCTGATTGAAAACTCCGCTCAGGGAGGTGTGGAGCAATACGTATACTTCCTTCATAGCAGGGTCTTTGCGTACCTTGGTCGTGAGCGTATAGCCGTCCATTCGAGGCATCTCCACGTCGGAAATGATCATGGCCAAGTACTCGTTCAAATTTTTTCCTTCCGATATCCAATGTTCGAGGATTTCCAACGCCTCCTGACCATCTTTGGCAATTGTGCTCTCCACTTCGAGTTGGTTCAAAACACGCAGAATTTGATTGCGGGCCACAAATGAATCATCCACGACGAGTACGTGCTGCTCAAGGTTCTTGGCGTTCTCCTCGATCACACCGTCCGAAACCTGGTCGCACTCGCCCATGACTTCCTTCATCACTTTTTCAACGTCGATAACTTCGATGAGTTCCTTCTCGTATTGTGTTACAGCGGTTAAATAGCTTTCTTTGCCTGCGCCTTTCGGCGGCGGCTGAATCTGCTCCCATCCCATATTGATGATGCGATCGACAGTGCTGACGAGGAATCCTTGGGTGGATCGATTGTACTCGGTAATGATGACATAGCCACTCCCGTCGCGTGGTTGCGGGCGCGCGCCAATTGCCATGGAGAGATCCATCATGGGTATGGTCTTGCCGCGCAAGTGAGCGACGCCACAAATCACCGGGTTCGATTTCGGCAGCTGAGTCAAGGGCGGGCACTGTATGACCTCCTGCACCTTGAACACGTTAATACCGAAGCGCTGGTTGCCGCCAAGTTTGAAGAGCAGCAGCTCGAGGCGGTTATGTCCCGCGAGCTTAGTTCTTTGATCTACGCCTTCGAGTATGCTTGCCATTGTGAATTTCCTGGGAAGATTGACGGTGACTAAAGTGTAGCGGCAGGTGTGCGATCCGCTTGAGTCCGGCGCGGCATATTAGATGCATGTCTTGGTCCATCATCGGAGGTTATCTATGCGTGCCAAACTCAAATTCCTGCTTCTGCTCGCGCTGGCGATTCCCGCGGCTTTCGCGGCAGACCGCCTGCAAACCAACGAATCGATAGCAGCTGCGATAATGGCCCTGATCGAGTCGGATTTCCGTCAGCGGAATCAGGAATTCCAGGCAGACCCGGTCAGGCTGGACGGTCGTCTGCAATTGCCGCTTTGCGATCGGCCGCTGGAGGCCTTCTTTCTTCCAGGGCGGCGCGAAAGCGGTTTTCTTTCCGTCGGCGTGCGTTGCGAAGGAACGCATTCTTGGACCGTGTACAACAAGGTTCACGTGAAAGCGTATCGGGAAGTCGTCGTTCTGAAAAACGCCGTCCGGCAAGGCTCAGTTCTCACCGAGGCGGATCTCGGCTTCGAAAAACGAGACCTCGCGAACTTGCGCGGCAGTTATTTCACTTCTTTCGATCCGGTCGTCAATCGGCCCGTCAAACGCACCTTGGCGGCCGGCGCGGTACTGAGCCCCGAATGGTTATCTGTGCCGAAAATGATTCGGCGTGGACAGAAGGTCATTATTCAGGCGGAGAGCAGTCATTTTGCCGTCAAGATGTCGGGACAGGCTCTGAATGATGGGGAGGCGGGGCAGCGTATTCGCGTTCGCAACGACCAATCCGCGAGAATCGTGGAAGGTACGGTTGCAGGTCCTGGCCTCGTATTGATACGGCTTTGAACGCCGGACAGAAAAACGTGGTTTTGCGCTAAAGTTCGCCGTCGGGAGGCCGATAAGAATTGAAATTCCCGAGAGGATACGGTCATGGAAATCAAACTTCAAAACAGCGTTAGCGGTCTTTCCGTCGGCGGACTACAAAAGAAATCGAGCACCGCGGCAGGTACAGGCGGCGGCAATGCCTCATCGACCTACAGTGTCAGCGTGTCGCCCGAAATGTCGCTTCGGCTCTCCGAGATCAAACAACGTCTGTTGAGCGAACCCTCGGTCGACGAAGCGAGAGTGACCCGCATTGCCAGCGCGGTTCAGTCGGGAAACTACGAGATCAACCCGCAGCGAGCGGCCGAAAAGCTGATCGCCATGGAACAAAAGCTTCCTGAATTTTCATGATCGCGCACGGCCAGGATCTTCACGACCTTTTCAGCCAAACGCTGGACGGACTCGGCGAAATGTCCAGGCTGCTTGAGGAGGAGGCGCGAAGTCTAGCGGCGCGCGACACGGAGGCGTTGGAACTGACCGCCTCGAAGAAACAGAAACTCGCATTCCTGCTCAACGATTTGGCCGCTCGGCAGAACCATCTCGTCCGCGCTTGCGGTTTTCAGGGCAACGAAGGCGGCGTTGCGGCCTTCCTTGATCGGCTCGATCCCGAGTCGCCGCAGACCAGAGCCCTCCTTGCCGAATGGCGGGAAATCGTGCGCCTCGGTTCGGCTTGCAGAAAGCAGAATGAGCTTAACGGCGCTTATATCGCGCTCTTGCAGCGTCATATCGATTCCAGTTTGAATTTTCTCTACGGCGCTTCGTCGGCGGATGCGACCTACGGGCCGGATGGGTCGACGCGCCGCGGAGAAACTTCACGCCAGTCATTCTCGGCCTGACCGCCGTGCCAGGCGGTTTCCGTCGCAGGTGCCAGTGAACAGGGCGCTAACCGGCCGCAGCATCACTATCCGGCTCGAATCCTTCAATTTCGGACAAATTGCCATGTGCCTCTGCTGCCTCCGATCGAGGCACCGGGCGCCTCCCGGATTTCTTCCTTGTAATAATTTTTATTGCATAAGTAGACGACCGGTCGTATAGTCGCCACATGGCTCGAATCGGCAACAAACAGATTACTCGCGAAAAGCTTTTGGACCAGGGTGTTGCCATGCTCATGGAGCATGGCTATCACGGCACCGGTCTACAGGACTTGCTGTCCAGCGTTCAGGTTCCGAAGGGATCGTTTTACAACTACTTCTCTAGCAAGGAGGAGTTCGGGGCGGAAGTGGTCCAGCACTACATAGAGCCATTCATTCGACAATTGGGCGATTACCTGAGTCGGCCGGAGTTGGATGCGCTGTCCGCGATGAAACGTTATTTCTGCGATTTGATCGCAGAATTGGAGCGGAGACAGTTCAAAGGAGGATGTTTACTGGGCAACCTGATCGGCGAGATCGGAGATACCAACGAGACCTGTATGGCCGCTCTCCGGGACGCCTTTCATCGTTACAGGGATAAGTACACGGAAGGTTTAGCTCGCGCCCAGGCGGAAGGAACGATACGCGCCGATCTGTCGGCCGAATCGATGGCGGACTTGCTCGCTGATGGCCTGCAAGGCGCTTTGCTGCGAATGAAAGTCGAGCAATCCGTACGTCCGTTGGAGGTCTGCTTGAGCCATTTGCTCGACGACTATTTCAAACCCAAGAGTGACTAAAAACCAAGAGGTTATGCGATGAAAAAGCAACGGATAAGAGAAAAGAATCTGGTTCGGGCGGTTCGGGGCATGACGCTGGGATTGGCATCCGGACTGGTTTTGGCTGGAATCGGCATGTCCCCCGTCCAGGCGGATGAGACCTGTCTGTCGCCTTATATGGCGAAAATCACGGGGCAGGAAGATTACGTATACGTTTGGACCCTCGGCGCTACGGGTGTCGGCGACGAGCAGGACAAGCTGGTGACCGTGGACATCAATCCGAAGTCGCCCAAATACGGGAAGGTAGTGGACAGTCTCTCCGTTGGCGGACGTAACGAAGCGCACCATTCCGATTTTACCGACGACCGGAATTATCTCTGGGCTGGCGGGTTGGACACCAGCAAGATTTTCATCTTCGACGTCCATAGCGATCCAGCCAAGCCCAAGCTGCATAAAACGATTACCGATTTCGTCGCGAAAAGCGGCGGCGTGGTCGGGCCTCACTCGTTTTACGCTTTGCCGGGACGGATGCTGATCACGGGGCTCTCGAACAACAAGGATCACGGCGGACGGACGGCGATGGTGGAATACACCAACCAGGGCGATTACGTGGCGACTCACTGGGTGCCCACCGACAGCGATCTGCGTGGTGCCGTGAAGACGGGCAAGTATGCCGACGGCTACAACTACGACGTGCGTGCGCTGCCGAGGCGCAACGTGCTGGTTTCCTCGTCCTTCACCGGATGGAACAACTACATGATGGACTTCGGCAAGATGCTGTCCGACAAGGAGGCGATGAAGCATTTCGGCAATACGGTGGTCGTCTGGGATCTTCACAGCCGCAAGCCTAAGAAGGTGTTCGACGTACCGGGTTCGCCCCTGGAAGTGCGTTGCGCCTGGGAAGAAAACCACAACTACTGCTTCACCACGACGGCACTCACCTCCAAGATCTGGCTGATCTACGAAGATGACAAGGGCGAGTGGCAAGCCAAGGAAGTCGCGGATATCGGCGATCCCTCGAAGGTGCCGTTGCCCGTCGATATTTCGATCTCCAACGACGACAAGCGGCTTTGGGTGAATACCTTCATGGACGGCAACACCCGGGCGTTCGACATCTCGAATCCGCACAAACCGGTGCAAATCTACGAGAAGCACATCGGCGCGCAAGTCAATATGGTGTCGTCGAGCTGGGACGGGAAGCGGCTTTACTACACTTCGTCGCTGCTTGCCAACTGGGACAAGAAGGGCAAGGACAATGAGCAGTTCCTGAAGCTCTATCACTGGGACGGCAAGGAGTTGAAAGAGCAGTTCGCTATCGACTTCTACAAGGAAAAGCTCGGACGCCCGCACCAGATGCGTTTTGGCGCTTACTCGCTGTATAAGAGCGTGGCCGAAGCAAAGCCGGCGGAGATTTTCGCGGAATTTCAGCGTCGCTGATGTGATGTACTTCGTAGCGGCCATCACGCGGCTCCGAAGTGCCGACGGTTTTTTGACGACTTTTGCTTACTTTCTCAATGAGAGGAGGCTGACATGCCCAAGTATCTAATCGAACGCGATATTCCTGGAGCGGGAAAACTGTCCGATCAGGATTTGCACGCCATTTCGCAGAAATCGTGCAGCGTGTTGAACCGCTTGGGGCCGCAAATCCAATGGCTGCAGAGCTATGTCACCGACGACAAGGTCTATTGCGTCTATATCGCGCCCAACGAGGAAATGATCCGGCAGCATGCCCAAGAGGGCGGCTTCCCGGCCAATCGGATTTCGGAAATCAAGACGGTGATCGATCCGACTACCGGCGAGTGATGAGGGGCGTGGGAACGGCTCCGACCGTTCCCACGCCTGCTTCGACTACTTGACCCGCATTCCCGGCTGCGCGCCTTCGTCCGGGATTAAAACGAACGGTCCTCCGCGTTCGTCGCTCGCGGCCAGCACCATGCCTTCCGACAGACCGAACTTCATCTTGCGCGGTGCCAGATTCGCGACCATGACGGTCAGCTTCCCTTCCAATTGTGCCGGATCGTAGGCCGATTTGATGCCCGCGAACACTGTTCGTGTCTCGCTGCCGATATCCAGAGTCAGCTTCAGCAGCTTGTCGGCGCCTTCCACGTGCTCCGCTTTGGCGATGCGGGCGATGCGCAGATCGATCTTGGCGAAGTCGTCGATCGATATGGTGTCGGCGATCGGTTGAATCGTGTGTTGCTGATGCTCGGCGTGACGTTGCTGGGAATGAGGTTCCGGCTGAGCAGCGGCTTGCAGGTTCTGTTTGTTGGCTTCCACGAGTGACTCGATTTGTTTAGGGTCGATGCGAGACATTAGGTGTTGATAAGGCTTGATAACGTGCCCTTCCGGCAAGAGAGTGAACGCGTCCTCCCATGTAAGTGGTGGAATGTTAAGAAACGCCTCTACGTTTGAGACCAAACCAGGCAGCACTGGTTTTAGGTACAGGGAGAGTAATCTAAAGATGTTGATGCAGACGGAGCTTACTTGATGTAATTCCTGGCTGGGGCCGGCCTTGGAGAGTTTCCAAGGTTCTTTAACGCTAACGTATTTGTTGGCAATGTCTGCCAGTAACATAATTAGGCGCAAGGCTTGATTAAATAGCCGCGCATCATATAGTCGGATCAACTCCTTTGATGCGGCTTGAAAATCCCGAAGCAAAATCTCAGGACTGCCGAGCCTAGTGAGCCATTCTGCTTCCTCTTCGAAAACCTTTCGAATATAACTCTCCGAAAAATCGTCCCGCTCGAACTCACGATTTGTAATAGCGGCGAAAGATTGCTCAAGTTTTTGATGGGTTGGTTCAGGGATATTTGCTAAGCGACCATTAAACGAATTAGTGATAAATGCAGCTGTCCGGCTGGCAATATTGACGTACTTCCCAACCAAATCACTATTCACCCTCGCCACGAAATCTTCCAAGTTGAGATCGATGTCCTCCATCGTCCCATTCAGCTTGCAGGCGTAGTAATAGCGCAGCCATTCGGGGTTCAAGCCCTGCTGGAGATAACTTTCCGCCGTGATGAAAGTGCCGCGGGATTTGGACATTTTCTCGCCGTTCACGGTCAAGAAGCCGTGGGCGAAGATCTTGGTGGGAGTGCGGAAATCCGAGTGTTCCAGCATGGCCGGCCAGAACAGGGCGTGGAAATAGAGGATATCCTTGCCTATGAAGTGGTATAGCTCCGCGTTCGAGTCCTTGTTCCAGTATTGGTCGAAATCGAGGTTCAGTCTTTCGCACAGGTTCTTGAAGCTGCCCATGTAGCCGATGGGAGCGTCCAGCCAGACGTAGAAGAATTTGCCCGGCGCGTCGGGGATTTCGAAGCCGAAATAGGGGGCGTCGCGGGAAATGTCCCAGTCGGACAGCCCCGCCTCGAACCATTCCGCCATTTTGTTGGCGGCTTCATCCTGCAAATGTCCGGCTCGGGTCCAGGTCTTGAGAAATTCCTCGCATTTCCCGAGCTTGAAGAAGTAGTGCACCGACTCCTTCCGCACCGGAGCCGCGCCGGAGACGGCGGAATAGGGGTTGATCAGGTCGGTCGGCGAATAGGTTGCGCCGCAGGCTTCGCAGGAATCGCCGTACTGGTCCTTGGCATGGCACTTTGGGCATTCGCCCTTGATGAAGCGGTCCGGAAGAAACATTTCCTTGACCGGATCGTAGTACTGCTCTATCGAGCGCGCCTCGATCAATCCACGCTCTTTCAGCCTCGCGTAGATCGTTTCGGCCAGTTGCCGGGTTTCCTCCGAATGGGTCGAGTAATAGTTGTCGAACTCGATGTGAAAACCGGTAAAGTCCCGGAGATGCTCGCCGTGGACCCGTCGAATCAGCTCCTCCGGGGCGATGCCTTCCTTTTCGGCCCTAAGCATGATGGGCGTGCCGTGGGTGTCGTCGGCGCAGACATAATGGCAGGTGTTGCCGCGCATCTTCTGAAATCGCACCCAGATGTCGGTTTGTATGTATTCGACCAGATGGCCCAAGTGAATGGGGCCGTTGGCATAGGGTAGGGCGCTGGTGACGAGGATCGTTCGATGGGTGGTCATGTGGCGAAATTCAATGTTTTCTTGGGTTGCGAAATTATCCCACATTTCGGCCGAGCGTTCAGAGGCGCGCAGCCACGGCGGACGCCGTAGAGCGGGGCTTCGAACCCTGGTGCGTCGCCAGTCGAAGAAGCCTTTGATCCGTTAAGCTTCG
This sequence comes from Methylocaldum sp. GT1TLB, assembly GCF_051027445.1. NCBI lineage: Bacteria > Pseudomonadati > Pseudomonadota > Gammaproteobacteria > Methylococcales > Methylococcaceae > Methylocaldum > Methylocaldum sp. GT1TLB. The sequence continues at coordinate 1,476,184 of NZ_CP194898.1, read as the reverse complement.
CGGCCAATTGTGTAGAATAACGCCTTATTTGGCCCGAGATGCCGGAGATTCGAATGCCGCTGACTCAATCCGATGTTGAGAATGCCCTTAAGACCTTGGTGGATCCCAATCTGGACCGGGATTTGGTATCGACCAAGTCGATCAAGAAAATCGAAATAGACGATTCCCGGATTCGGGTGAAAGTGGCTCTGGGTTACCCGGCGGCCAGTTTCCACGCCGAACTCAAGAATCTGATCGAACAAAAGCTCCGTGCGGAAACCGGCGCGACCGAGGTGACGGTCGAAATCGTTACGGAGATCGTTTCCCACTCGGTCCAGAAGAATCTAAAGCCGATGCCCGGCGTCAAGAACATCATCGCGGTCGCTTCCGGCAAAGGCGGTGTCGGAAAATCGACGACCGCCGCGAATCTGGCGCTGGCATTAGCGGCGGAAGGTGCGCGAGTCGGTATTCTGGATGCCGACATTTACGGACCAAGCCAACCGCTCATGCTGGGGATTTCCGGGCGCCCGGATACCGAAGGCGGAAACCGGTTGATCCCGATGGTCGCCTACGGCGTTCAATCCATGTCCATCGGTTATCTGATCGAGGAGGACGCACCGATGATCTGGCGCGGCCCCATGGTGACCGGTGCCTTGCAACAATTGCTCAAGGACTCCAAGTGGGACAACCTGGATTATCTGATCATCGACTTGCCGCCCGGTACCGGCGATATTCAATTGACGCTGGCGCAGCAGATTCCCGTGTCCGGCGCGATCATAGTCACCACGCCTCAGGACATTGCGTTATTGGATGCCCAGAGAGGCCTAAAGATGTTCGAAAAGGTGGGGGTGCCGGTCTTGGGGATCGTAGAAAACATGAGCATTCATATTTGTTCAAATTGCGGCCATGCCGAGCCGATCTTCGGCGAAGGCGGCGGTGACAAGATGGCCCAAAAATACGGCGTCGAGCTACTCGGTTCTCTGCCGCTCGACATCAGCATCCGGAAGAACGCGGACGGCGGCCATCCCACGGTCGTCGCCGAGCCGGACAGCAAGCCGGCGCAAATCTACAAGGACGTGGCCCGTAAAATGGCGGCCCGATTGGCTTTGAAGGCGAAGGATTACAGTGCGCGTTTCCCCACTATCACCATCGTCAACGACTAGCATGGGCATCAAATCAGACCGCTGGATCCGTCGCATGGCGGAAGAATATGGGATGATCGAGCCCTACGAGCCGCAGCAAGTAAGGGAGGTGCAGAATTCCCGCGTCATTTCCTACGGAACATCGAGTTACGGCTACGACATTCGCTGTTCGAGCGAATTCAAGATCTTCACCAACATCAACTCCGCGATAGTGGACCCGAAGAATTTCGACGAAAACAGCTTCGTCGACGTGAGCTCGGACGTGTGCATCATCCCGCCCAATTCCTTCGCCTTGGCGAGGACCGTCGAATATTTCCGCATTCCGCGCGACGTGCTGACCATATGTCTCGGCAAGTCCACCTATGCCCGCTGCGGAATCATCGTCAACGTGACGCCCTTGGAGCCGGAGTGGGAAGGGCATGTGACCCTGGAGTTTTCCAATACCACGCCGCTGCCCGCCAAAATCTACGCCAATGAAGGGGTGGCCCAGGTGCTGTTCATCGGTGCGGACGAGATTTGCGAAGTTTCTTACAAGGATCGTGGCGGGAAGTATCAGGGGCAGACCGGCGTGACCTTGCCCAAGACATAATAATTCGAGCAGGTATCGGTAGCTGTTTTCGAGACAGAGATTTCCAGAATTTATTGAGAGAAGACTATGGCCGACGTGTCCGCATTGTTCGCGGAAGCTCAAACCTATATTCCCGGCGGCGTGAATTCGCCGGTTCGTGCGTTTAAAGGGGTCGGCGGAACCCCCGTCTTCGTGGAACGCGCCGAAGGGCCTTTCCTGTTCGGAGCAGACGGACGCCGCTACATCGACTATGTCGGTTCCTGGGGGCCCATGGTTGTCGGGCACGCTCATCCTGAAGTCTTGAAAGCCGTGCACGATGCCGTGGATCGCGGGCTGAGCTATGGCGCTCCTACGGCTATCGAGACCGCGATGGCGAAAAAACTGTGCGAGCTGGTGCCTTCGTTGGACATGGTGCGGATGGTCAATTCCGGCACCGAAGCGACCATGAGCGCCATCCGCCTGGCGCGCGGCTACACGGGTCGTGACAAGATCGTCAAGTTTGAAGGTTGCTATCACGGGCATTCGGATTCCCTTCTGGTCAAGGCGGGTTCCGGGGCGCTGACTCTGGGCGTGCCGAGTTCGCCCGGCGTTCCGGCCGGTTTGGCCGAACACACGCTGACCCTCCCGTTCAACGACGGCGACGCGGTGCGCGAGGTGTTTTCGCGTTTCGGCGGAGAGATCGCCTGCATCATCGTGGAACCGGTCGCCGGCAACATGAACTGCGTGCCGCCGAAATCGGGCTTCCTGGAAACCCTGCGGGAGGTCTGCGATGCCCACGGATCGGTACTGATCTTCGACGAAGTCATGACCGGATTCCGCGTGGCGCTGGGCGGAGCGCAGGCGCATTACGGCATCTCGCCCGATTTGACTACGCTCGGCAAAGTCATCGGCGGCGGCATGCCGGTCGGTGCCTTCGGCGGCCGGCGCGACATCATGGAAAAGCTCGCCCCGCTAGGTCCCGTTTATCAGGCGGGTACCTTATCCGGCAATCCCGTCGCCATGGCGGCGGGATTGAAGACCTTGGAACTGATTTCCGCGCCGGGCTTTTTCGATCGCTTGAGCGAAAGAACCCGCTATTTGATCGAGGGCTTGCAGGAGCGGGCGTTAAAGGCCGGAATTCCATTTGCGGCCAATTGGGTCGGCGGCATGTTCGGTCTCTTTTTCACCGAGGAGAAGGCCATCGACAGTTTCGAAAAAGTCATGGGCTGCGATCAGGAGCGCTTCAAGCGCTTTTTCCACGCCATGCTGGACGAAGGCGTTTATCTCGCTCCGTCCGCGTTCGAGGCCGGCTTTGTTTCGGCGGCGCACGATTTCGAAACACTGGATCAAACCCTGCAGGCGGCGGAGCGCGTCTTTAATCGACTTTGAGCTTTGAAACCATTTATGCATGGATCGCACTGCATCCCCACTACGCCGGCCTAGCGGTCTTTTTGATTGCCATGGCCGAATCCTTGGCAGTGGTGGGGCTAGTGGTTCCCGGCGTCGCCATGATGTTCGCCGCCGGGGCGCTCGTAGGCGCCGGAGCTCTTTCCTTTGCTCCGACCTGCGCTTACGCGATAGCCGGAGCGGTAGTCGGCGACGGGATCAGCTTTTGGCTGGGATGGCGTTATCGCGATCGCTTGTCGTCTCTGTGGCCGTTTAAGCGCTATCCGGGAATGATCGACCGCGGCATCGATTATTTTCACCGCTACGGGGGACGGAGCGTGCTGTTCGGGCGTTTCGTCGGCCCGGTCCGTGCGGTGATCCCCTTGGTGGCGGGCATGCTGACGATGCCGGCGCGGCGGTTCGTTTATATCAATGTGTTGTCCGCCGTTCTCTGGGGTCCCGCATATTTGCTGCCGGGCATGGCCTTCGGCGCATCCCTCGATCTGGCGTCAAAGGTGACCGGACGCTTGGCCGCCCTATTGATTGCGTTGCTAGTGGTCCTATGGTTCGGGGCCTGGTTGAGCAAGCATCTTTATCTTTACTTCCAGCCCCGGGCGCACCAGCTCATTCTGGCGACGTTCGACCTTAGCCGAGAGCACCCCCTGCTGGGACGTCTCACCGCTCCCCTCATCGATCCTGAGCAACGCGATTACGCCGGCCTATCGGTGTGGGCGGCGATTTTGGGCCTGTCTGGTTTGCTGGCCTGCTTCTTGGTACCAGCCGATTCGGTGCCCGTGTCCTTGGAAGCCTGGCGAACTCCTTGGTCCGATTATGCCTTGATCGTGTTCGAGGAATTGGGCGAGACCTTGTCCGTGTCGGTTTTCTCGGCGGTCGTGCTCGGCTGGTTATTGATCCGAAAGCAAGCTGTCGCCGGGGCGCATTTCCTGGGAGCGCTGATTTTCGCGTTGGCGCTCGGAACGGTCTGCCGTTTCGTTGACGATAATCCGCTGATCGATAGTCATGTCCTGAACGGCGGCGCGGTGTACGGTTTTGCGGCAGTGTTGACCGCGGACAGCGCGACGCCGCGTTGGCGCTGGTTGATTTACTCCGGGGCGACCCTGCTGGTCACCGTTATCGCGTTCGCTCGCGTCTATGCCGATACGGGCGAGTTTCTCGCGGCTTGCTTTACTCTGTCGATGGTTCTGATCTGGCTGGTCCTGCTGGGGGTGGCCTATCGGCGCCATCGGCACGGCGATGTACCGATCAGAGGCTTGATCGGGATCGTGATGGTTTCCCTAGTGGGCATCGGGGCGGTTGTTTGGTATAGCCACTCGCTGGAAGAGTTTTACTATCGGCGACCGCTTCTAAGCGTAAGCGAGGAGCACTGGCTCGAACAGGGCTGGCGGTTTTTGCCGGCCTACCGGGTGAAGACGATCGGCCGATCCGAGCAGGCGCTCAGTGTTCAATGGGCATCGTCGATCGATACTATCCATTCGGATCTGGTTAAACTTGGCTGGCAAGAGCCGAAGCCTTTGACACCGACCCAGGCGCTGCACTTTCTGAATCCTCAGACCGGAATGGCGGACTTGCCGGTTTTACCTCACTTCAACCAGATCGATGTGGATACTCTTCGTATGATCAAGGCGACTTCCGACGGGCGGTGGTTGATCGTTCGTTTCTGGCCGAGCGGACAACAGTTGCAGCCGGGAGCCATCCCAATCTGGCTGGGAAGTGTCGCCTTTTTGGAGGAGCGTAATGTCTTCGGTATCCTGAAGTTGTCCGAAGAGGCAGTCGACGGTACGGACGCACTCAACATCTTGACCGATGATCTCCTGTCGCTTCGTCCGTTCGTCCTGAGAACGAGCGAGAACGATCAGGTCGTCGTGTTGCTTCCCCCCCAGTAAATCTCGATGATCAGGTCTTTTTTCCGGGCAGCGTGGGCCGATGGATAATACACATTGGGTGGCGAATATCGATAAGCTGCCGCCTTCTCTGATTCTGGCTGTCGGCATGCTTTTGGGACTGTCCGTCGGATGGCTGATAGCGTCTTTGCGCCACAGAGGACATCATCCGGAATTGTGCCGGCGATTGACTGAGGAGCAGGCGCAGAAAATTGCTGAATTGTCGGAAGAGCTGGCTGATCGCCAAGATCGAGTCTATTCGTTGAGCACGGGGCTGGCCGTCGCTGAAGAAAAAGCGGGACGCATCCCGCTACTGGAAAGCAGACTGGCCGAAACAAGCCAGCAGCTTACGGCCGCGCGGACGGAATGCGCCGAACTCAGGACGCGCCTCGAGAACGAAGAGAAAAACACCGAAGGAAAGCTGGCGCTGCTTCGTAACGCGGAAGTTCAACTGTTCACCCAGTTCGAAAATCTGGCGCAGAAAATACTCGAGGAAAAGACGCAGAAATTCACCGAACAGAACAAGAGCCAACTCGACGGCGTTTTGACGCCGTTTCGCGAACAACTCGGCGATTTCCGAAAGAAGGTGGACGAAATGCATCTCCACGACGCGAAGGACAGGGCATCCCTGCGCCAGGAGATCGAGAACCTTCGCTTGCAGACCCAGCGTATCAACCAGGAAGCGGTCAATCTGACTCGCGCGTTGAAAGGCGACAAAAAATTGCAAGGCGCCTGGGGGGAACTGATTCTGGAGCGGGTGTTGGAGCAGTCCGGCTTGCGCAAGGGCATCGAATACGAGACCCAAGGCGGTTATCGCGACGGCGAAAATCGCTTATTTCGACCCGATGTCATCGTGCACCTGCCGGAAGGCAAGGACATCATCATCGATTCCAAGGTTTCGCTGGTGGCTTACGACCGCTGCTGTTCCCTGGACGACGGACCGGAGCGGGAGTCGGCGGTGCGCGAGCATGTCCTGGCCGTGCGTAACCATATCAAAACCCTGGCGCAGAAAGATTATTCCGGCTTGAATGGGCTGCGCTCTCTGGATTTTATTCTGCTGTTCATGCCGATCGAGTCGGCTTTCATGCTGGCCTTCCAGCACGACGACAAGCTGTTCTCGGATGCGTTCTCCAGCAATATCGTAGTGGTGACCCCGACCACCTTGCTGGCTACTTTACGTACCATAGAAAACATTTGGCGCTACGAGCGGCGGAATGAAAATGCGAAGTTGATCGCGGACAAGGCGGGCTCGATTTACGACAAATTGCGCGGATTCGTGGAAGACTTGGAAAAATTGGGCACCCAGCTCAGCAGCGTCCACAAGACTTATGACGACGCGATGAATAAACTTACCCGCGGGCGCGGCAATTTAATCCGGCAGGCGGAAAGTTTTGTGGAACTGGGCGCAAAAGTGAACAAACGGCTCCCAAAAAGTATTTTGGAGAAAGTCGATCTGGACGTCGAAGACGACATGTACGCCGCGCTAAAGCTGGAACTTCCGGCAATCGGGGAGACGAGCGAATCGTCCGAAGGATGATTATACGGCTTGTTTTGAGCTGAACGGCTTGGATCGGCTTGAAGGAGGGGCTTTTCTTGCTCCTTCAGCGCTTCATCATGTCGAAGAACTCGGCGTTAGTCTTGGTGTCCTTCAGTTTGCCCAGCAGGAATTCGCTGGCTGCCATTTCGTCCATCGGTTGCAGGATTTTGCGTAAAATCCAGCATTTTTGCAGTTCGTCCGCCGGAACGATGTATTCCTCGCGGCGGGTTCCGGATCGGTTGATATTGATGGCCGGATAAACGCGCTTCTCGGCGATTTTCCGCTCGAGGTGCAATTCCATATTGCCGGTGCCCTTGAATTCTTCGTAGATCACTTCGTCCATGCGCGACCCGGTATCGATCAGTGCGGTAGCGATGATCGTGAGGCTGCCGCCTTCCTCGATGTTACGAGCGGCACCGAAAAAGCGCTTGGGACGTTCCAGGGCGTTGGCGTCCACGCCGCCGGTCAACACTTTGCCCGAGGACGGGATCACTGTGTTGTAAGCTCGGGCGAGGCGGGTGATAGAGTCGAGGAGGATGACGACATCGCGCTTGTGCTCGACTAAGCGCTTAGCTTTTTCCAGGACCATCTCCGCCACTTGCACGTGACGCGCCGGCGGTTCGTCGAAGGTGCTGGATACGACTTCGCCCTTGACGCTGCGCTGCATCTCGGTGACTTCTTCCGGCCGTTCGTCGATCAGTAGGACGATCAGGTAACATTCAGGGTTCTTTTCGGCGACCGAATGGGCGATGTTCTGGAGGATCATGGTCTTGCCGGCTTTCGGCGGCGACACGATCAAGCCGCGCTGCCCTTTGCCGATCGGTGCGACCAGGTCGATCACCCGAGCGGTCAAATCCTCGGTAGTTCCGTTGCCGATCTCCAGTTGCAGGCGTTCGACAGGAAATAAGGGAGTTAGGTTAGAGAATAAGATCTTGTGCTTGGCGTTTTCCGGCGGCTCATAGTTGATTTGCTCGACCTTGAGCATTGCGAAGTAGCGCTCGTTGTCCTTGGGCGGACGAATCTTTCCGGAAATCGTGTCTCCGGTTCGTAAGCTAAATCTACGAATCTGACTGGGCGAGACGTAAATATCATCGGGTCCGGCCAAAAAGGAGCTGTCGGCGGACCTCAGAAAGCCGAATCCGTCGCTCAGGATTTCCAATACCCCGTCGCCGTAGATATCTTCCCCGCTTTTGGCCTGTTTTTTCAGGATCGAAAAGATCAAATCCTGTTTGCGCGTTCGAGCAACGCCTTCGATGTCGAGTGATTCAGCGATTTCGATGAGTTCGGAAACGGGTTTGCGTTTAAGATCGGTCAGATTCATAGACGTTAGTGAAGAGCAGATGTAAATGATCTAAGGAATTGCGCTCGTATGAGAGACGAGCTTGGAGAGAACGGCCGGAAGTGGCCCGGTTAAGAGGACGACGTTAAGAGTTACACCAAAGTTAGCACAGGCGTGCGAGGCCGTCTAGTCAGAACCGGCCCGCACATGCCGGATGCTCAAATATTGGCGTCAAGGAATGCAGCCAGTTGCGATTTGGCCAAGGCTCCCACCTTAGTGGCTTCCACTTCGCCGTTCTTAAACAAAATCAGCGTTGGAATTCCGCGTACGCCGTAGCGCTGGGGCGTTCCAGGATTGTCGTCGATATTGAGCTTGGCGATCGTCAGCTTACCTTCATAATCCCCAGCGACCTCCTCCAGAATAGGTGCAATCATCTTGCAGGGACCGCACCATTCGGCCCAGAAATCGACTAGTACAGGGCCGCTCGCTTTGAGGACCTTATCCTCGAATTCGGCATCGGTAACTTGAAGTATGCGTTCGCTCACAATGAACTCCTCACGGTCTCAACGGGGAAATTGGAAGGGACTGGGGCGCCAACGGCCAGTACGAATGGGAATGGTGCAGCTTTCCCTTGCGTACGTGCATTTCAGCTTAAACGAATGACAATTTCAAGCCCCATGGTTCCGTACGTAAATTGCCTTCGGTAAACACCGGAATCGGCTCGCGGACGGACGGGCAAATGGGGGCGACGGACTTGTTTCGGGGATTGGCGCCGCGGTCGATTTCAGCTTGGAGGCATTAGCTCGCGAAAGTCCTCAATGGCGTCGAATTCGACGATGTTTCTTGGAGGTTGCCGGCTATCGGGTTTCTTCACGGCAACTACGTGCCGGATGCCAAATTGGCGGGCGGCGTGTAATACGGTCACGCTGTCGTCGACCAGTAGCGTCTTATCCGCCGAAAAGGGTTCTATGGCGCTAAGGGCTTTCCAAAAGCCGGGATGCTCCTTCGGAAATCCGAATGCATGCGAAGAGAAGATTTCGTCAAAAAAACCATGGAGGCAGGTTCGCTCCAACTTCAAACCCAAGCTTTTCGGGTGTGCGTTGGTTACCAGCACCAAACGCTTTTCGGCTTTGCGTACGGCATCGAGGAAGTCGGTGACATGAGGTAGTATCGCTATCAGTCCCGCGATTTCGGCTTTTAAGCCTACGATGTCCAGGCACAAACGATCAGTCCAGTAATCCAGGCAGTACCATTCGAGTCGTCCCTCGGTTTCCTTGAACCGGGGTGTCAATTCGGCTTTGGCTTCCGCGACCGAAAGTCCGTGCCGTTCGGCGTAACGCAGCGGAACGAATTCGAGCCAAAAGTGGTTATCGAAATTCAGGTCCAACAGCGTGCCGTCCATATCGAGAAACACGCTGCTAATGTTTCGCCAATCGATCATGGTTTAATATTTTACTCGGTTGCTTTCAGTCATTATCTTCGATTCCCTCCATTCAGCGTATCCAGTGAGTAGCTGCGGATTTCAAGCCATGCCCCTCAGAAAAGAACCCTCCCGCTTTCTCGAGACCGTAGTCGCTCTCGCCAAGGAGTCCGGGCGTCGTATCCTCGAGATCTACGGATCGGATTTCCGCGTCGGCGTAAAAGAAGATAGTTCGCCGCTCACCGCGGCCGATCTCGCTTCCCATCACTGTCTGGTCGAAGGGCTCGCAGCTTTGCGTCCGGCCTATCCGATCATTTCGGAAGAATCCAAAAGTTTGCCGTTCGAGGAACGATGCGACTGGGAGACTTTTTGGCTGATCGATCCTCTGGACGGTACCAAGGAGTTTATCAAACGAAACGGCGAGTTCACCGTCAACGTGGCCTTGATTCATCGTCATCAACCAGTGCTCGGCGTAGTGTACGCACCGGCGAAAGACCTTTGCTACTTTGCGTCCGAGGGGTGCGGCGCTTACAAGCAGATCGACGACTTGCCCCCGCAAAACATCGAAGTCACGACGAGTGTTCACTATCCGCTGAGGGTGGTCGGCAGCCGTTCGCACCAGACCGAAGATTTGGCGGTCTATCTGAGCCGATTGGGCGAGTATCGACTCATGTCGATCGGCAGTTCGCTGAAACTCTGCTGGGTGGCGGAAGGCGCGGCGGATCTCTATCCCCGCATCGGTCTAACATCAGAATGGGATACCGCGGCGGCGCATTGCATAGTAAAGGAAGCCGGTGGCGAGGTGACCGACTTGCGCGGTCAGCCACTGCTTTACAACACCAAGCCGTCGCTGCTCAATCCTTATTTTCTAGTATTCGGCGACAAATCCAGAGACTGGTACAGATACGCGGGCGGCATAGAGGGCTGACGCGCACCCCGCTTGGTCGAATAAGGCCTTGGGCAGCTTTGATGAAGACCGCCGGGGCGCCACTCCTGAACAATCATGTTCCGCAAGACCCGAGGATGGCGCGGCATATGGCAACTAGCGGTGCATATCGAGGGAGTTGTTACGCCGGCGCGGGTCATCATGCTCGGAGCCAATCCATTCGAAGTGGAAATGTATCCAGAGCAAAAGTACCGGTTCGTCAACGCTGCGTAAGAGGCCGAAGTCACTATCGAGGCGTTTCCGCTGTCCAAGTACGGTACAATTCCGGGAAACGTCATGCGAGGATCGAACGAACGCCATCCGCGTGGCCGCGGCTTGACGGAGAATGTGAATCCGAGTACCGTTATCGGCTATTTTTATTTTGTTGTCTCGGCCGAAACGGGCGTTTTCGAAACGCCTGATTCTTTTTTAGGGGTGTTGAAACCGTGGAGCTCAGCGGCGCGGAAATCCTGGTCCAAAGTCTTAAGGACGAAGGGGTTGAATACATTTTCGGTTACCCCGGCGGGGCCGTATTGCATATCTACGATGCTCTGTTCAGACAGGACGACGTGAAGCACATCCTGGTGCGCCACGAACAGGGCGCGACCCATGCCGCGGATGGATACGCGCGCTCGACCGGCAAGCCCGGCGTGGTGCTGGTGACTTCCGGCCCCGGAGCCACCAATGCAGTCACCGGTATCGCGACGGCCTACATGGATTCGATTCCGATGGTAATCATCACCGGCCAAGTGCCCTTGCCGGTCATCGGCAGCGATGCCTTCCAGGAGTGCGACACTATCGGCATCACCCGGCCCTGTGTAAAGCACAACTTTCTGGTCAAGGACGTGCACAAGCTGGCGGAGACCATCAAGAAGGCGTTCTACATCGCCACCACCGGCCGACCCGGTCCCGTGGTGGTCGACGTTCCGAAGGACGTCACCGATCCCAATCTCAAGATTCCTTACGAGTACCCGCGCTCGGTTTCAATCCGCTCCTATAACCCGCAGGTCAAGGGGCATCGGTGGCAGATCAAGAAAGCGGTAGAGCTGTTGCTCTCCGCCAAGAGGCCGATGATCTATTCGGGAGGCGGCGTCATATTGGGCAATGCGTCCGAACAGTTGAAGGAAATCACCCGGATACTCGGATTTCCCATCACCAGTACCTTGATGGGATTGGGGGCCTATCCGGCCACCGATCGGCAGTTTCTGGGCATGCTGGGCATGCACGGAACCTACGAGGCGAATATGGCCATGCACGAATGCGATGTGCTGTTCGCCGTCGGTGCGCGGTTCGACGATCGGGTTACCGGCAAGCTCAGCCAGTTTTGTCCGCATGCGAAGATCATTCATATCGATATCGATCCTGCTTCCATCTCGAAGACGGTGCGCGTCGATGTTCCCATCGTCGGTGAAGTCGGCCCGGTCCTGGAGGACATGATCGAGATACTGGGGAGCAGTGAGAAGCGGGCCGATGAAGATGCTCTTACCGCATGGTGGGATCAAATCGCGCGTTGGCAATCCTTGGACTGCTTGCGTTACGATCGGAATAGTCCGCTGATCAAGCCGCAGTACGTCATCGAGCAGTTGTACGAAGTCACCAATGGCGATGCATTCGTAACGTCCGATGTCGGGCAGCATCAAATGTGGACGGCTCAGTTCTACAAATTCGACAAGCCGCGCCGCTGGATCAACTCGGGCGGACTCGGCACCATGGGGTTCGGTTTGCCGGCGGCCATTGGCGCCAAGCTGGCTCACCCCGATGCGGACGTGGCCTGCGTAACCGGGGAGGCGAGCATTCAGATGTGCATCCAGGAGTTGGCTACGGCCCTGCAATACCGCACGCCTATCAAAATCGTGAATCTCAATAACGGTTACATGGGCATGGTCCGCCAGTGGCAGGAATTCACCTACGAAAGCCGCTACTCCCACTCCTACTTGGAGACCATTCCCGATTTCGTCAAGCTGGCCGAAGCTTACGGCCATATCGGCATGCACATCGAAAAGCCCGCCGACGTGCGCCCGGCACTGGAGGAGGCGTTCAAGCTGAAGGATCGTACTGTATTCATGAATTTCCTGACCGATCCGACCGAGAACGTATATCCGATGATCGAGGCCGGCAAGGCTCACCATGAGATGCGCCTCGCTCCCGGCGTCACCATCGAGAGGGAGCTTGCCTGATGCGCCACATCATTTCCATTTTGATGGAGAACGAATCGGGGGCGTTGTCGCGGGTGGCGGGACTTTTTTCCGCACGCGGATACAACATCGAGTCGTTGACCGTGGCGCCCACGGAGGATGCGTCCTTGTCGCGAATGACGCTGGTTACCACCGGCAGCGACGAGATCATCGAGCAGATTACCAAGCAGCTCAACAAGCTGATCGATGTGGTCAAACTCATCGATATTTCGGAATCTTCCCACATCGAACGCGAATTGATGATGGTGAAAGTGCGTGCCGTCGACAGGGCGCGGGAGGAAATCATTCGCCTGACCGATATCTTTCGCGGAAAAATCATCGATGTTACGCCGGTGAGCTACGTCATCGAGGTTACCGGCGAAAAGTCCAAGCTGGACGCGTTTCTCCAGACGCTCGATCAGGAGGCCATCATCGAGGTCGTGCGCTCCGGCACAACGGGCATTCTGCGCGGCGACCGCGGGCTTCACGTCTAACTAATGCCGATGACGACTGCAGCGTATAACAAATGCCAGTATTACCCGTCATTCCGGCAGGGAGTGCCGGAATCCAGAAGCCACGGAAGGTTTTAGCGTCTACGTCCCTGTAAACTGGACCCCGGCAGTCCCAATCGCAAACGGGCCTTTAATCGGCCCCTTCCCTGCCGGGGTGACGATGTGGTTTTTAATTTCGTTACGAATAGTAATCAGCCAAAACGATAAATCACGAGGACCATTCATGCAGGTTTATTACGACAAAGATGCCGATCTTTCGATTATTCGGAACAAGAAGGTCGCCATTATCGGCTACGGCTCGCAAGGCCACGCTCACGCCAACAACCTGAAAGATTCAGGCGTTTCGGTCATCGTCGCATTGCGTCCGGGTTCGGCCTCCGCAGTGAAGGCCGAGAACGCGGGGCTGACCGTCATGTCGGTGGAAGAGGCCGTGAAACTAGCCGACGTCATCATGGTACTGGCTCCGGACGAACACCAGGCGAAACTCTATTCCGAGCAGATCGAACCGAACATCAAGCAAGGTGCGGCGTTGGCGTTCGCCCACGGGTTCAATATCCATTTCGAACAGATCCAGCCGCGCGCCGATCTAGACGTGATCATGATCGCGCCGAAAGGCCCCGGCCACCTGGTGCGTTCGACATACACCCAGGGCGGCGGCGTACCCTCCCTGATCGCGGTTTATCAGAACGCTTCGGGACAGGCCAAGGAAATCGCCTTGTCCTATGCCTCTGCAAACGGCGGCGGACGCGCCGGCATCATCGAAACGACCTTCCGCGAAGAGACCGAAACCGACCTGTTCGGTGAACAGGCCGTATTGTGCGGCGGCGCGACGGCACTCGTGCAGGCCGGGTTCGAGACCTTGGTGGAAGCCGGCTACGCTCCCGAAATGGCATACTTCGAGTGCTTGCACGAGCTGAAGCTGATCGTCGATTTGATGTATGAAGGCGGCATCGCCAACATGCGCTATTCAATCTCCAATACCGCCGAATACGGCGACCTGACCCGCGGGCCACGTGTCGTCACGGAGGAGACGAAAAAGGAGATGAAGAAGATTCTCGGCGAAATTCAGCGCGGCGAGTTTGCCCGCGAATTCATTCTGGAGAATCAGGCCGGTTGCGCCACGCTGAAGGCCAAGCGGCGTCTGGGTCGCGAGCACGAAATCGAACAGGTCGGTGCGAAGTTGCGCGACATGATGCCTTGGATCAAAGCCAACAAAATCGTCGATAAAAGCAAGAACTGATTCTTGCTTTCGGCCGGGCACGAGCCAATCGGTTCGTGCTCGACCCGCCGAACTGGCGGCGGGCTATGTTAAGCTAGCCCGCATTATCGGTTGATTCAACTTAAAGCGGGACTATGGAAGAACAAATTCCCCCTGCGAGGCGTCGGCGCGGCATCTATCTCTTGCCGAACTTGTTCACGACAGCAGCGCTTTTCGCCGGTTTCTACGCCATCACCGCCGCCTTTAACGGGCGCTTCGAAGTGGCTGCCGTCGCCATCTTCATTGCCATGGTTCTGGACGGTCTCGACGGACGGGTGGCGCGTCTCACCAATACGCAGAGCGCCTTCGGGGCCGAATACGACAGCATGGCCGACATGATTTCCTTCGGTGCCGCTCCCGCCTTGGTTGCCTACATCTGGTCGCTGACGACGCTGGGCAAGATCGGATGGGTTGCCGCTTTCGTGCACGCCGCCGGTGCAGCGCTTCGCTTGGCCCGCTTCAATACCCAGATCGCAACCGCGGACAAACGGTATTTTCAAGGTTTGCCGAGTCCTTCCGCCGCCGCGATTTTGGCCGGGTTTATCTGGTTTAGCGAAACCTACGGTCTGACCGGCGAGTCCATGCGCTATGTCTCGCTCGGACTAGCCTTGATGACCGGGCTCCTGATGGTCAGCAACTTCCGTTACTACAGCTTCAAGGATGTGGATCTCCGCGGACGGGTGCCGTTCATGTGGGCTATCCTCGTGATGCTGGTATTCGCCTTCATTTTTACCAATCCGCCCCTGATGCTGTTTGTCATGTTTACGGCTTACGCTGTTTCGGGGCCGGTACTGACTTTGCTCGGGCGACGTAAAATGCGGAGCGAGCGCCGAACCTGAGAAGGGACGGGGAATCTGCTGACATTAAAGTCCTTCGCCGGATAAGGCGAAACTATTCCCCACTATGGCGCTTGTACGGTATTCGGATGAGTAATATAGTTGCTCGAAAGGCAGTCACAAATCCATGCATTCAATCGCCAACCTACAACGCCGGAAATCCGACCGACTCATCGGCCGGGTCGGCGCTGTCTGTCGCTCTGAATTCCTCGACCTTCTGCGTCTTCGTCTCCTGCCCTGAGGGGCAGTAGACTTGACGCATTCCAAAATCCTAAGCGCGAACATAAATGCAGGGTCCTCTTGAAGAGAGGCCACGAGAGATAGACGAGGTTTTATCATGAGCGACAAACTCATCATTTTCGACACGACGCTGCGAGACGGCGAGCAAAGTCCCGGCGCTTCCATGACGCGGGACGAAAAGGTGCGCATCGCCAAGGCGCTCGAGCGTCTGCGGGTGGATGTGATCGAGGCCGGTTTTCCGGCGGCGAGTCCCGGCGATTTCGAATCGGTGCAAGCTGTGGCTCGGGCGGTCAAGGAAAGCACGGTATGCGGTTTGGCGCGGGCTTTGGATAGGGACATCGACCGTGCGGGCGAGGCGCTCAAGGAGGCCAATCGGGCGCGTATTCACACGTTTATCGCGACTTCGCCGATTCATATGCAGAGAAAGCTGCGCATGGAGCCCGATCAGGTGATCGAGTATGCCGTAAAGGCTGTAAAAAGGGCGAGGCAGTATACGGATGATGTCGAGTTTTCGCCGGAAGACGCCGGACGTTCGGAAGAAGATTTTCTGTGTCGAATACTCGAGGCGGTTATCGATGCGGGCGCGAAAACCTTGAATATTCCCGATACCGTCGGTTACAGCGTGCCGGAGCAATTCGGCGCCACCATCCGGCGTTTGAGAGAACGTATTCCCAACTCCGATAAAGCTATTTTTTCGGTGCATTGCCACAACGATCTGGGTCTGGCGGTGGCAAATTCGCTGTCCGCCGTCATGAACGGGGCGCGGCAGGTCGAATGCACGATCAACGGCTTGGGCGAACGGGCCGGCAATGCCGCGCTGGAGGAGATCGTCATGGCGGTCAAGACCCGTAAAGACGTGTTTCCCTGCCGAGTCGAGATCGACACCCGAGAAATCGTTGCGTGTTCCAAACTTGTCTCGAATATCACCGGTTTTCCGGTGCAGCCCAACAAGGCGATCGTCGGAGCCAATGCTTTTGCGCACGAGTCCGGCATTCATCAGGACGGCGTTTTGAAGAGCCGCGAGACCTATGAAATCATGAGCGCGGAGGAAGTCGGCTGGACTGCAAACCGGATGGTGCTGGGCAAGCATTCCGGGCGCAACGCGTTTCGCACGCGCATGCAGGAACTGGGGATAGAGTTCGGATCCGAGGCGGAATTGAACGACGCATTCCAGCGTTTCAAGGACTTGGCTGACAAAAAGCACGAAATCTTCGATGAAGACCTGCAGGCTTTGATCACGGAAGCGGGCGTCGAGGCGGAGGACGAGCGGGTTAAGCTTGTCGCGCTCAAGGTATGCTCGGAAACGGGCGAGGTTCCTTGCGCGCGAGTGTCGCTCAAGGTCGAAAACGAAGAAGTGAGCGGCACCGCCCAGGGCAGCGGCGCTGTCGACGCGAGCTTCAAGGCCATCGAATCCGTAGTTCATACCGACTCCACCTTGTTGCTGTATTCGGTCAATAACATCACCACCGGCACCGACGCTCAGGGCGAAGTGACGGTTCGCCTGGAAAAGGGCGGGCGGATCGTCAACGGCCAGGGCGCAGATACCGATATCGTGATCGCTTCGGCCAAGGCCTACATCAATGCGGTCAACAAACTCCTGGCGCCGCGGCAACGCATGCATCCTCAAGTGGCGGGAGACGTTTGATAATGCCCGAGTTTTGCGAAGAGGCGGTCTAAGAACGGTTCCGGCCTATGCCTCGCGATGAACGACGCCTGGATTATCTCCATTCGATGGGTATCCAAGTTTGGGTACCCCGGCGGCGTGCCGCGTTCGAGGCTGCCGAAAATCCGGACCTACCCCAGGCTACGCCGGATGGCTTGAGTGAGAGCCTAATAAGCGCGGTGAATTCGCCTCCGATCGATGCTGTGTCTTCGGGTTGTCTGCCGGATTGGGCGGATTTGGAGGCCCGCGTAGCGGGATGTACCGCCTGTCCGCTACACCAAGGCCGTACTCAGACTGTTTTCGGCGTCGGCAATCGCGAAGCCGAATGGATGGTGATTGGCGAAGCGCCTGGAGAACAGGAAGATCTGCAAGGCGAACCATTCGTGGGGCGGGCCGGGCAATTGCTCAACGAAATGATTCGGGCCGTCGGTCTCAAAAGGGAAGCCGTTTACATCGCTAACGTGATCAAATGCCGTCCGCCCAGGAATCGCGATCCGGCCCCGGAGGAAGCGGCGGCCTGCGAGGGATATTTGAAAGGGCAGGTCGCCTTGATCAAACCTAAGATTATTCTGGCCGTAGGCCGTATTGCCGCGCAAAACTTATTAAAAACCGCGACGCCCATCGGTAAACTACGCGGCCAGGTGCATTATTACGACCAGATTCCGCTGGTGGTGACTTACCATCCCGCTTACCTGCTGCGCTCGCAAACGGAAAAACGTAGGGCATGGGAGGATCTCAAACTAGCCATGCGGGCTTTTCGACAACAAGCATAATTATGTCCGCCATGTTCGATTTGTTCGGCTTGTTCGAGCGCATCAGGAAATTCATCAGTTATGATGCCGAAACCGAGTTTTATTACCGACACTTTCCCAGCCTCGTGAAGAGTGCCGAGTTGATCATTCGTCCGATGCGGCGGTCAGACCTTAAAGTGGTGGCCGCCATTGAGCAAAGTGCATACGAATTCCCTTGGGAGCCGACCACTTTCCGGGACTGCTACACCGTAGGATATTGTTGCTGGGTAGGCGAAAGGGCAGGCCAGGTTGTAAGTTACGGGATCGCGTCGGTGGGGGCGGGGGAGTCGCACGTACTCAATCTCTGTGTGTCGCCGCAAAATCAGGGACAGGGCTACGGGCGCTTGATGCTCGAGAAACTCATGGCGGTCGCCAAGGAGCACAAGGCCGAAACGATTTTTCTCGAAGTGCGTCCTTCCAACAAGCCCGCCATCAAACTTTATCACCAACTGGGGTTCAACGAGATCGGTACCCGCAAAGGCTATTATCCGGCCCGAAACGGCCGGGAAGATGCCCTGGTCATGGCTCGCATGCTGTAATCGCCGGATCGAAAGGCATCTCGTAGGTCGGCAATCCATTGCCGACAAGTTCCTCGCCGATCCAGCGTGTCGGCAACGGATTGCCGACCTACGATTTCACAATCCTCAACATTAATCCGCAGTAAAAATCGCTCTAGCGTCTACGACGGCTCAGAAAAACGTGGCGGCTCATCGAGGGTTTCGAACCGGCCGAATTTGAGCAATATCGTCGGCATAAGCAGCAGATTGAAAAGGGTGGACGATACCAAACCTCCGATAATGATCGCGGCCATGGGACCCATGATCTCGCGACCCGGATTGTCGCTGTCGACGGCGATGGGCAGCATCGCAAGCGCGGTGACTAGCGCCGTCATCAAGATCGAAGGGAGGCGTTCCTGTGCACCCTGAATCGCGGTTTCCAGATTCCACGACTTGTTTTCCCGTTCTACCAAATGCCGGTAATGGGAAATCAGCATAATCGCATTGCGTACCGTGATTCCGAACAAGGTGACGAACCCTACCATCGACCCGACCGAAAGCGTACTGCCCGTCAGGAATGCGGCAGCAACGCCTCCGGCCAGCGAAAAAGGCAGATTCACCAAGGTGAGGAGGGTATGGCGCACACTGTTGATGGCCAAAAAAATCAGCAACATAACGCCAACACCCGACAGCAGCGCATGGACCGTCAGTTCCCGGCGTGCTTTACCTTGCTCCACGGCGGCGCCGCTGAACTCGGGATAGACGTCCGGCGGAAAATCGATGGCGGTGAGCGTTCGCCGGCGAAGTTCTTCCATAAACGACGCCGTGTCCCGACCGGCCACGTTTGCCGTGACGGTCTGCACACGCTGGCCGCCCCGATGAAGTATGTTATACCGTCCGCCGACCTGCTGGATCTCCGCGATTTGGCTCAATTCCACGATAAGACCATCCGCGGTGCGCAGCGGTACGTGCGCTACCGTTTCCGGCCGGTGCCGCAATTCCGGCGGCAGAATCACCGCTACCTCGTAAGCGCGATTGTCCAAGTAATAGGCGCCCGCGATCCGTCCCTGCAAAGCCGTTTGCAGGACATCGGCCACTTCCATCGGACGCAAGCCATAAGCGGCCAAATCGTCGAGTTTCAGCCGGATTTGAAGCTGAGGCGTGCTCGGAGGCGATCGCAGTTGTACGTCGATGGCGCCGGGAATGGTTCGGACAAGATCGGCGATCTGGCGCGCTTTCTGATCGAGTTGATCGAGGTCGCTTCCGTAGAGATTGATCACGATCGGTGCCGTGTAACCGGAAATGGTTTCGTCGACCCGCTCGGTCAGAAAGGTGTTCGCTTCGAACAGGATTCCCGGAAAATCGTCCAAGATCTGTCTGAGCCGGTTCAGCACAGATTGTTGAGCTTCGCCTGAAAGCGGCTTCAGCCGAACTTCGTACTCGCTGTAGTGGCTGCCGTAAGTGTCGGCACCGCGCTCGGCTCGGCCGGCCCATTGCGAGACCGATTCGACTTCCGGGATCTCGAGAAATTGCCGGGTCAGCAGCCCGCCGATTCTGAGCGATTCCTTCAATGATGTGCCAGGAAGGCTGCTCGTGTGTACGATGTAATGGCCCTCTCGAAGTCGGGGCAGGAATTCTCCGCCGAGATCGGTCAACGCCAGAATCCCTAATCCGCAAATAACCGCGCTGATCGACAGCGTTGCTCTCGGCCGTTTTGCAACGGATCTCAGCAGGGAGGCGTATTTGGGCTGAAGCAGCCGAATCAGCGGCGGGATCTTGTCGGTCTTGCCGCTCTTCAAGAGCATGTAGCAAAGCGCGGGCGTTACCGTCAGCGCTACGAGCAGGGACATGAGAATCGCGAGGATATAGGCGTGACCGATCGGAGCGAACAAGCGTCCTGCAATTCCGCCGAGCGTCAGGAGCGGCACAAATACCAATGCGACGATGAAACTGGCGTACACCACGGAGCTGCGTACCTCCATGGAGGCATCGTAGACCACGCGGAAAGTCGGACGCGGATTCGGCCTTAGCCGGTTTTCCCGGAGGCGGCGGAAAATGTTTTCAGTGTCGATTATGGCGTCGTCAACCACCTCGCCCAAGGCGATCGCGAGTCCGCCCAAGATCATGATGTTGAGATTGACACCCAGGTTCAGCAAGGTCACCACGGCGGCGGCTAATGAAAGCGGAATGGCGACAGCGGAGATGAATGCGGTGCGGAAATCGAACAAAAATGCGTAAAGCACCGAGACCACCAGAAAGCCGCCCACCAGCAAATGCCCGGCGAGATTTTGCAAGGATCGCTCGATGTAATCCGCCGGCCGGAATAGCCGGGGGTGGAAATCGATAGCCCGTTTGGCGAAGAGCTGCTCGAACTCCTCGAGCACGCTTTCGACGTTTCGCGAGACGCTCAGCGTATTGGCGCCGTACTGACCGATCACCATCATGACGATGCCGGGCTTTCCGCCGACGGCTGCTGCGCCGATGGGCGGTCTAGGCGCCGTGGTTACGGTCGCGACATCCGCCAGCGTGATATTCGCGCCGTTCTGGCGCAACAGTACGACTTGCCTCAAGGTCTCCTCGGCCGCCGGAAGGCCGACGATGTTCAAACTGATCCGCTGGTTGTCGTTTTCCACGAACCCGGCCCCCGGCATGCCGGTCGCCTGGCGGGCTGCGAGCACGACATCCCCGGCAGCCAGGCCGTAGCGGCGCAGCCTGGCCGGATCGATTTGAATCTGCAATTGGCGGATTTCGCCGCCGAATACGTTCACATCCGCAACGCCCGGTACGGCCAGCAAACGCGGCACGATGGTCCAGTCCACCAGATCGCGAAGCTCCATGAGGCTGTGGGAAGGCGAGCTAAGTCCGATAGTGAGAACCGTCGCGGAGGCCGATGAAAGCGGTACCATCACCGGTGGACCGGCGCCTACGGGCAGTTTGCCGGCGAGCATGTTCAGGCGCTCGCCGACCAGCTGCCGGTTACGGTAAATGTCCGTGCCTTCCTCGAAGACGGCCGTCACCACCGAGAGGCCCTGGATGGATTCGGACCGGATGCTGTCCAGACCGACCAACCCCGCAAGATGCCTTTCGATGCGCGAGGTGACGAGAGTTTCCGTCTGTTCGGCCGTAAGACCCGGTGCTTCGGTCTGAATAACCACGCGGGGGGCGGAAAATTCGGGAAAGATGTCGAGGTTCGCCTGACCGAGACGGAGCGCGCCGTAAATCAGCAGCAGGAGAGAGAGTGCAACGACCACTCCGCGCCGGTGCACGGCGAAGCGAATGATGGCAGACAGCATCAGTCGTCGTCCTCGTCCGGAATATTTCCGCGGAACTCCTCCGAGAGCAATAACTGTCCGCCGGTTACGACGATCTTGTCGCCGGCGGCAAAGCCGTGGTCGACGAACCAGAAATCGGCGTGCTCGCGGTAGGCGGTGATTTCGGTGCGGATGAATGTGCGGTCGTCGGACTGGCGGTAGGCCCAGGGTTTTCCGGCATGCCAAACGATGGCCGACAGTGGCATGGCGATGCCGGTCAAGGGCTCACCGGAGGTCGGCAGCCAGGCATTGACTCTCATTCCGGCGCGCAGTCGGTCGCTTGGCGCATGAAAGAAAAAAGTTTCGCCCTGCACGAGATCGTCGGTTTTCGGGGCGGGAGAAATGAGTTCTGCCCGGTGTGCCGCGCTCCGGTCGTTTTCACGGGCGACGAACAGAGATCGCTTGTCGGGCGGCAAGGATTGGCCGCTCGGCAAGGCGATCAGAAGCAATACCCGGCTCCGGCTCAAGAAATCCTGAAACAGACGCGATTCGCCGTCGAAGGCGATGCGGGTTAGTTCGTCGCCCCAGGCCTGCCGGGCTTCGTGCCGAATCTCCCTCATCAGTCGGCGGGCGGCCTCGAGCTTGGCTCGATCGGCCTGATATTGCGCCTCGGCTTGCGCCAAATCGCGGCTGGCCACGATGTCCTCGCGGTGCAGGGTCGTCAGCCGGTTGCGGTTTTTTTGAGCCAACTCGACGGCGGCGTTTGCGATTTCGGCCTCGGTGCCCGCCGTTTGATAACGAACGTGCAAAGCCAATAAAGGCTGAATGTCGACTACTTTGCCGTAGGCCATTATCTCCGGGTGAAACGTCAATGCGTTCAAAACCTCGACGGTCAAGCCGCTAGCCTTTTGTTGCTCCGCTGTCATTCGGACCGCCGCGGCACTGCGGGACTCGGGTTCGCTTTTTTGAATCGACGCCGGCCGGTCGGAACGCGCTTTCGCGTCGGGGTCGTCATCATCGGAGAACGCCGGAAAGACAAGAGCAGCTGAAAGCAGAACCGCCATGACGGGCGGACATAAGGTCGGCTTCATTGAAAAAGTCGTAACTACGTGAGATTAAAGCGAAAAAAAGATAGTTTCAGAGCCGCGAGACTATAACCCGGCCGATTTGCGAAACACAAACTATCGGCCTGAAAACCCTGACGTGCGTCTCTAATCAGACATGATCTGTCAAAACGATTTGACACTGTATCGACCGAAAACCAAAATGAAAGGCGGATGCTTTCCCGTCATGGCCGGGAAGCTGTCCGACGGATGATGCGTGTAGCACGCATGTCCGGCGACTTAAATTCCACACATCCCATAGAAAGAAAAAGAGGAAAAACCAAATGAGACTCAAGTGTTCGCTCTCTGCTTTGCTATTGGCCGCTGTGGCGGGTACCGCGGGTGCCAACGAAGATCCGGCTGTCGCACGCACAATCGACCAGGTCAAAATGCTCGATGCGTTGTACAAGACCGCGGTCGTGCTGATTACCGAGCATTATGTGGAAAATCCGTCCTCCATTTCGGCAGCAACGGCGTCGAAGCTGTTGTTCGCGGAAATGAAGAAGAACGGGTTTCATGAGGCCCGCCTGATCGGATTGACGGATCAACTGACCAATCCCGAAGAAAACCGTCCGACGGGAAATTTCGAAGAGACGGCGAAGGAAAAGCTATTGTCCGGTGACGAATACTATACGCGGGTGATCAAGGAAGGCGACAAGCGCTATCTTTATATGGCCACAGGAGTCCCGGTCGTGATGGAAAAGTGTGTAATGTGCCACGCCAATTTCAAGGGTAAGACCGGTCCCATAGGCGCACTGGCCTATAAGGTTCCCGTCATCGAATAGCTTATCCAAAGCCGAGGAAGCACGGTCTTGGGCCGTGTTTCCCACCCGGCGCTTCTCCATTCCGTTCGTCTTAACCGGCAAGCTGACGAAACGTTGCGGTGCTTCTAACGGATCATTTATTCTGCAATGAACTGCCAAGGAGTCCGTCTATGTTCGATCCAGCGCAATACGGCCCGGTTTTTCAGCCCTTGTTAGACCAAGAGCGATTGAATTCGCTCGGTCCGGGTACGCCTAACGATAAGGCTTTTCCCTTGCTTCAGGCATTGTCGGTCGAGCAGGCATTTCTTCCTCGCCCGGTAAAAGATGTCGGCATGGCCAAATGCTGTCTCGCCGGCTTGTGGCTTTATCACGACTATCTCGAAGAGAGTCATCGCATCAGTCAATCCGTCTCTACCTCCACCGGCAGCTATTGGCACGGCATCATGCACCGCCGAGAGCCGGATAGCTGGAACAGCAAGTATTGGTTCGATCGGGTAGGACAACATCCGGTTTTTCCGGATTTATGCGAGGCTGCAAAAAATCTCGCGGAGCGAGATTCGCCCCTTCCCGAGACGCGATTCTTGCTCGAGCAGAAGCGCTGGGACCCGCATCGGTTCGTCGATCTTTGCGAGGCCAGCCGAACGGGAAAAAGCCGAGCCGAAAACCTGTGCCGAAAGATTCAACTGCGGGAATGGCAATTGCTGTTCGATTATTGCTACAGGCAGGCTGTCGGGATGTGATCGCCGCGGACTAGCGTGCGGACTGTCCATGGCGCTTTTCACGCCACCCGCAGCACTTTCGCTCCACGAATCCGGCGCATTTTGAGGTCGAGCAGCGCGCGATTGGCATCTTCCAGCGCGTATTCTTCGACTTCGGGGCGAATGGGAATCTCGGCGGCCAAGGCCAGAAAATCGCCGACGTCGCTTCGGGCGACGTTCGCCACGCTCTTGATTTCCTTTTCCATCCACAGATGGCTCGGATACTCCAGCCGTAGCAGAGAATCCTTATCGGCATCCTCCTTGCGGATCGCATTGATGACCAGCCTTCCGCCGGGGGCGAGATGCCTCAGGGATTCGACCACGGGCTTCCAAACCGGCGTGGTATCGATGATGGCGTCCAGTTTTGCCGGAGGCTCGTCGTCGGTGTCGCCGGCCCATGCCGCGCCCAACTCCAGGGCAAAGGCGCGTTCCTCCGGATTTCTGGCGAACACGAATACCTGCGTTCCCGGATAACGGTGGCGGACCATCATCAGGACCAGATGGGCCGACGCGCCGAATCCGGTAAGCCCCAGGATCTCGCCATCTTTGAGTTCCGTCAGTTTGAGCGAGCGATAGCCGATCGCGCCGGCACACAGCAAGGGCGCGGCCTCGACGTCGGAGAACGCGTCGGGAATGGCGAACACGAACTCTGCCTGTGCCGTCATGTATTCCGCGTAGCCGCCATGGGCGTCACGCCCGGTGGCTTCGAATTGCTCGCAAAGATTTTCGTTTCCTGCCCGGCAATAGGCGCAGATTCCGCAGGCCGAGTGAATCCAGGCGACGCCTACGCGATCGCCGACGGAAAAACCGGTGGCCGAAGACCCGAGTTCGTCCACTCGGCCTACGACCTGATGCCCTAGGATCACCGGTAGCCGGGGCGGGGGCGTGCGGCCTTCGATCTCGTCCAATTCGGTATGGCAGACGCCGCAGGCGGAGACTTTGATCAGCAACTCGTCGGAATGCGGAACCGGTTTTGGCCAATCCGCCAGGGCCAGCGGCGCCGGATTCTCGGCCAGCTTGGAAATTCGTTCGAGGACCATCGCTTTCATGACATCCCTCCTGTGGGAAAGTCCTGCCGGTGTCATCGGCGTGGATCGTACTCGTCGAGATAGGTTGTAATGCCGTAGGAAACCGGCCAGAACAGGGTCTCTATGGCGGCGCCGAAAGGCAGCACCAAGCCCGCCACCGCGCGCTCGGTGAAGGTCGGTTCGGTAAACATGTCGAAATCCCTTCTGAGCTTTTCCCGATCGTCCGTCAGAAGGGCATATTGCAGGCGGGTATCGTGAAACGCCATGGGCCGGTCGGTTCCGCCCAGGCTCAGCGAAGTACAACCGGTTAAGGCCGTCATTGCCATCGAAACTAGCAGCGCCCGAACAAAAAAGGTATTCATTTGGCCTCCGGTCCCCTGTTGAGATTCAGCATTCGGATAAATTCTCCGGGCAGATCAAGAAATAGTCACGAGGGCAGGGGGCCTCGGATGTTCAGGCGCGATGGGTACTCTCGCCCCGGGAGATGCCGCCGGCGATGATGTGAGCGGTGCGCAAAGGCTCCGGCAGCCGGCCATAAACCGCATGCAGCCGGATTAGAGCTTCGGTTTCCCTTACCGACAAGCTGGCACGCTGAACGTAAACTCCGGCGATGGGCTCCATCGGTCCGGCCCGTTCGATAAGCCGCCATTTTCGTTGTCCGCCCCGAACATGATCGAGCAAGGCATCGCGGATTTTATCGAGATTCGGGAGATGGCGGGCTACGACGAGCACCGGCCGTTCCAGTGTTTTCTGCAACCGGTGTATGTCGACGACATTGAATCCGGCGAAAGCGATTCCCTGAAGCAAAACGGCCTGAAGATGGGGATAAAAGCGAGAACCCGTAATCAGTTGAGCCAATATCCGAGTCGCGTTCGCACCGTCCCGGCGCACTTTTCCCGAGAGGACGCCGTCAAGACGAGAGCCCGCGTAGAAGGCGCCTACGATCATGACATCGCCCCGATGATGCCGGTCGAAAGGCGCATCATCGAACCCGATCGCATGAGAAAAACGAGGAGATGCCATTGAGTCTTGCAGTCCGGCGAAATAGCCTCGAAGCTCCAGAACGCGTTATCGTGCTCGACTGTACCGGTTGAGCCGGTGTTCCGACCGGGGCTCGCGGCGCCGTTTCCGGGTTCAAGTCTCAGCCTAAGTCGGTCTCGTTGATGACCAAATTGCGTCCGCTGTCTTTCGCTTTGAGGAGGCAGCGTTCGGCTCGTTGCATCAGATCGGATAGGGTGTCGCTGGGATGCATTTCTGCAACGCCTGCGCTGATTTTCACCGGGATGGCTTTGCCGTTGTATCGCAATGGAATCCGGTCCAGCAAGGTACGGAGACGGTCAAGAGCGAATGTGGCTCCCGAGGCGTTGCCGCCCGGGAAAACGGCGACGAATTCCTCATCGCCGAAGCGAGCGAAAATATCCTGCGTTCGCAACAGCCCGCGGGCTGCCGTGACCAAATGGGTCAGCGCCTGATCGCCGGCGTCACGACCATGGGCGTCATTGATCTGGCTGAGCCAGTCGATATCGATCAGGCCGATCGATATCTGATCTTTCTGACGCCGGCTTCGCGTGAATTCGCGAGTCAGGACGATGTCGAGACCGCGCCGGTTCAAAATGCCCGTCAGCGGATCGATTCGGCTCAAGCTTCGGCTTTCCTTTATTTCATCCTGGACGCGTTGGAGCAATTGCTGGGTTTCCCGTAACTCGGCCTGGGAGTCGGCGACTCTTTGCCTGAGCTGGGAGAGCGTCTTCATGATTTGGCTAAGCGCCTGCTCCACCGAAAAGTCTTGCGTATCGGCGCTCTTCTCGTTGAAAAGCTTCTGAAAGTGGCCATCGAACGTCCCCAACTCAGCGGCGAGACCGAATGTCGTGTCGGTAAGAATCTGCAAGATCGTGTCGACGGCGGCGGTTACTTCGGCCTCGGGTGTCGATTCACCCGGCGATGGCTCCGGCTTTTGTCCGCTCAATTCCCCGGCGATCAGATAATAATGCTCCGCATAATGATCCGGGGTAGGCGGCAAACCCGATTCCGTCAGGCGTCGTAATGCTTGTCGCGCTACCGCAACGGGTTGAGGAGAGATGGTCTCGGCTGTCATTTTGGGCACTTCATCCGTATGGGCGTGGGTTTATAGCGAAAAATAGACTAAATAGCTTGGTTAAGTAAGTTTTGAGCGACATGAACCTAGCGCAAAGCTTCTGGCCTCCGGCCGAAAATTCGGAACGTCAAACATCCGCCATTCTAGCTGCTTCGGGATAGTGGCGGCTCGCGGCGGCGAACATGATCGCAGTGGCGAGCATCAGCAGCGAAAAAAACCAGAAATAATCGGCTCCGGCCAGTTTCGAAGTACCATCGGGGTTCTGAATGAAAAAGTTGACTGCGCTGGTGAAAAGATTTCCGGCGGCGACGGAGACCATGAAAAAGGACATCACGAAGGATTTCATGGTTGGCGGAGCCTGAGTGTAGGAGAACTCCAGACAGGTGATCGACACCATGACTTCCGATGCGGTCAGAACGACATAATTGAGCAGCTGCCAACCGATGGACAGGGAAACGCCGGCATCCAACGCACGCTGAATCCAAGCCGCGAATGCGAATGAAAAAGCCGCCAGCAACATGCCCGCGCCGATTTTCCTCAGCGCCGTGACAGGCATGCGACGTTCCAGGCTCGGATAAATGCCGTAGTAGAAAAGCGGCGTCAGAATCATGATGAGCAACGGATTGGCTGCCTGGATCTGCGAGGGCAGAATCCGGTAGCCCAGAAATGTCTGATCCATCTTCTGGGCCTGTAGCACCCAAGACGAACCGGTCTGATCGAACAGTGCCCAAAACATCGCTACGAACGCATAGATGACGCCGAGCCGGGCAAGGATCCGCCAACTCTCATGACTCAATATTCCCTGCAAGAAAGCGACTCCGCCGGCAGGAATGTGGGCGAAGCGGTAACGGCCCGACCAAAAAATGACCGTAGCGATGAGCATCAGGACTCCCGGCAGCGCGAACGCTGTCGAGGCACCGTAGTGCTCCAGCAACCAAGGCGTCACCAGCATCGATGTGAATGCGCCGAAATTGAGGGCGAAATAAAACCAGCTATAAACCCGGCTGAGCAAATGCCGGTTGGTTTTCGCGAATTGATCGCCGACGTGGGCGGAAACGCAAGGCTTGATGCCGCCCGCGCCCAATGCGATCAAGCTTTGTCCGATCAGGAGCCCGGTGCGGGTGTCGTCCAGTGCGAGGGCCAAGTGCCCCAAGCAATAAACCAGCGACAGCACGATGATCGTGCGGTATTTTCCGAGCCACCCATCGGCGAGCAGCGCCCCCAGGATCGGGGTGAAATAAGTGGCCGAGACGAATAAGTGAAAATAGCCCTTGGCTTCCTCTTCGCTCATAGGATCGGGATAACCCGCAGGGCTCATCAGGTATTGGCTCATGAACACCACCAGCACCGCACGCATGCCGTAATAACTGAATCGCTCCGCCGCCTCGTTGCCGATGATGTAAGGGATGCCGGGCGGTAGTCCTTCGATCGGAAGAGGCTTGGTGCGGTACGGCGTCATGGTTGCATCACGGTTTGCAGATCGCCTAGGAATGCCGGCGTACCGGAAAAAGCGACGCCGTGCGGACGTGTACTGTGACGGGCCTCCGCCAATCTCGGCCTTTTTTGATTTAAATCAAGAAACGCAGAATTTCCATTGGTTACTGTATACCCGCGCGCCAATTCCGGCGCAGTAATAAAAACAATCATTCGCAAAAAACTATTCTGAGGAAGCCGTAATGGAAAAAGAGAAAGACTACTTCTGGTTCTACATTGGCGGTGTCATCATTGCAGTCGCGATCACTTTGATGATGGTCAAAGGAAGCGAGCACGACAAATACGCCACGGCCGCCAAGGCCATAGCCGAGGATTCCACCAACTCCTCTTACCGATAAAGGCCGGCACGAGCTGCTTTACCGGTCCCGACCCTATCACCAAGCGTATTAGGCAGCCAAATGCAACGTAGGATGAGCGGTTAACCGTGCCCATTCTACGTTGCTAGTTTTTGAGCAGTCGAAAAACGAGCTGCAAGGGGCCTTGCAACCGCGACCGGTATACGAGACCTCGATGCTCATTTCAAGCGCAACGCTTTTTTAGTGCTTTTTCCTCCGGATTATCCGTCGGACTGCTCAGGACAGACTCTTCATCGCTACCTCGTAGACATCCTTCGAAACATTCTCGATTCCGGCGATCCGCTGAAGTTGCTGGCGCATCGATTGCTGCCGCTCCGTGTCGTAGCGCCGCCATGGCGTCAAGGCCGTCAGCATTCGGGCGGCCACTTGCGGATTCAAGGCATTCAAGGCGATGACATGGTCGGCGAGAAACGCGTAGCCCGCGCCGTCGCGGACGTGGAAATTGACCGGGTTGGCCTGGGAAAACGCGCCAATCAGCGAACGAACCCGGTTTGGGGTTTTCAAGTCGAAAGCGGGATGCGAAAGCAATTCTTTGACCCGATCCAATGTTCCGGGTAGACGGCAGGTGGCCTGCAGGGTAAACCACTTGTCGATCACCAGGTCTTCTTCCCGCCAATGCTCGTAGAACTCGGCCAGACAATCGGTTTTTTCCGGATTGCGGCTGTTCACGATCGTCGATAACGCCGAGATTTGATCGGTCATCGTGCGCGCATCGCGGAACTGCCGGACGCTGAGGCGATAAGCTTCTTCGGTCTCCAGCTCGCCGAGGTAAGCGAGACAGACGTTCTTCAGCCGGCGCCGGCCGACGGCCTCGGCGTCGAAGCGGCCGGCCTCGTCGAGATGATGTGTCTGATACAGGCGGCGGAATTCCTGTTCCAAGGTGCGAGCCAGCGCCCGTTTTACGGTTTGCCGGGCTTGGTGAACGGCATCGGGATCGATCACCTTCATCGATGCGCTGATGTATTCCTCGGACGGCAGGGTCAATAGCAACGCCAGATAGGACAAGTCGGGCCAGTGATCGGAAATCACCTGCCGATAGGCCTCGGTGAGATGGCTATCGACGGTTTCCGGCGTCTCTCCCTTGGAGAATTGGCCGACGAGATCGAGGATCACCTGGGTGGCCAACTGTTGTCCGGCGTCCCAGCGGTTGAAAGGATCGGGATCGCGGGAGAAAAGGAAAGCGAGTTCCTGGTAGCCGCGTTTCAGATGCAGCCGGACCGGTGCGGAAAATCCTCGCAGGGCGGAGACCACGGGTTTTTCCGGCAGACCGACGAAGCGGAAGCGCTGTTCGGATTCCTTTACGTCCAGCACCCGGGTTTTCTGCCGATGCGGCTCGGATTCGCCCTCGAGCTGCAAGGGCAGCTCCGTGCCGTCCGGCGCCAGCAGGCCTATTGCCAAAGGAATGTGGAACGGGGTCTTTACCGGTTGGCCCGGCGTGGGCGGGCAGCTTTGCCTCACGGTAAGATTGAGAGCTTGGGTTTCCGCATCGTAATCGGCGGCGATACGCACTTCGGGCGTTCCGGCCTGGCTGTACCAGCGGCGGAACTGCGTGAGATCGACGCCGTTGCCGTCCTCCATGCACCTGACGAAGTCGTCGCAGGTCACCGCTTGTCCGTCATGGCGCTGGAAATAGAGATCCGTGCCGTTGCGGAAGCCGTCCTTGCCGAGCAGCGTTTGGATCATGCGGACCACTTCGGCGCCTTTTTCGTAGACGGTCAAGGTATAGAAATTATTGATTTCGATATACGACTCGGGTCGCACGGGATGGGCGAGGGGGCCCGCGTCCTCCGCGAATTGCCGGGTGCGCAGCATGTTGACCTCGTCGATGCGTTTGACGGCTCGGGAAGTCCGGTCGGCGCTGAACTCCTGGTCGCGGAACACGGTCAAGCCTTCCTTGAGGCTGAGCTGGAACCAATCCCGGCAGGTGATGCGGTTGCCGGTCCAGTTATGGAAGTACTCATGGCCGATGACGCCCTCGATATGCTCGTAGTCGGCGTCCGTAGCGGTGTCCGGCCGGGCCAGAACGTACTTGGTGTTGAAGATGTTGAGCCCCTTGTTTTCCATGGCGCCCATGTTGAAATGACCTACCGCCACGATCATGTACAGGTCCAGGTCGTATTCCCGCCCGTAGTTCTCCTCGTCCCAGCGCATGGCGTTCTTGAGGGATTGCATGGCGTGATCGCATTTGTCGAGGTCGTGCTTTTCGACGAAGATCTGCAAGGTGACTTCCTTGCCGGAGCCCGTCACGTAACAGTCTTCGAGGCATTCCAGCCGTCCCGCGACCAGCGCGAACAGATAGGATGGTTTCTTGAAGGGGTCCTCCCATTTCACCCAATGGCGGCCGTTCTTCAGCTCGCCGGTCGCGATGCGGTTGCCGTTGGACAGCAGCACCGGATAACGCGATTTGTCCGCGACCAGGGTCGTCGTGTATTTGGCCATCACGTCCGGGCGGTCGGGGAAATACGTGATCTTCCTGAACCCTTGGGCTTCGCACTGAGTGCAGAGCATGTCCTTGGAGAGATAAAGCCCTTCCAAGGCGGTGTTCGCTTTGGGGTTGATGCGGGTGACGATTTCGAGATCGAACGGACGGTCCGGAACGCTGGGGAGAACCAGGGTCTCTTCGGTCAGACGATACTCGGGGGCGCTTAAATTGCGGCCGTTCAGCCGGATCGATTCGAGCAAGAGCTGTTCGCCGTTCAGTTCGAGTTCCCGGTGCTCGCGCGGCGATTCCGGATTCCGCCGCACCCGAAGCTTGGCGGTGACGCGAGTATTTTCCTCGTCCAATTCGAAAAAAAGATCGACGGTTTCGATGAGATAGTCCGGCGGCGTGTAGTCTTTGAGGTAGACGGTGTTTGGTGTGTGTTCGCGCATCGTGGTCGAGCCTTATGTCGATGATGGTGGAATGATACGGCTTAGACCGGGGAAACGGGAGAGCTGTCGGCTTCCGATTCGCTTTCGATCTTGCTCGATGGCTGAACATGGCCGAAAGCGGTTACCATGAGCGAATGATACGCCCAATTTACAATGCTTCAGTCCTTGCGGCGGCGCTGCTGCTTCTCGGTTGCGGACAGGACCAATCGAGCCGCCGCGTGGTCGGCATTCTGGAATGGGATCGAGTGGAGTTGATTGCCGAAGTATCGGAGCCTATCGTCGAAATTCCGGCCGAAGAAGGCGACTGGGTCGAATCGGGGCAAGTTCTGGTGCGCCTCGATCCGGCACGGCAACAGGCTCGGCTGAACGAGGCGGCGGCGGCGCGGGATCGGGCTGCCGCCCGGTTGCAGGAACTGGAAAGGGGACCCCGGATCGAGCGCATCCGGGAGGCGGAGGCGCGGTTCGAAGGCGCGCATCAGGTGTACGAAGTACGCCGTCGCGAATTCGAGCGGGTGAACGAGTTGCTGCCCCGTAAGCTCATCAGTCCGGACGAGGTGGACCGGGCAAGAAGAGAGTTTAAAGCCGCTCTTGCCGAGCGCGACTCGGCTTCGGCCGTACTCGAGGAGCTCAAAGCCGGCACCCGTGTGGAAGAAGTGGAGCAGGCGCGCCAGGCGCTGGCCTCCGCCGAGGCGGCCGTGCAAGTCGCCGAAACCAATCTGGAACGCCTGACCGTGCGGGCGCCTGTGGCGGGGCGTCTTGACAGCCTGCCGCTCAAGCTCGGAAATCAGCCGCAAATCGGCGCCGTGCTGGCCGTGCTGCTCTCCGGTGCTGCGCCCTATGCACGGGTCTACATTCCGGAACCGACCCGTGTATCCGTCATGCCCGGAGACGCCGCCCGGGTTTGGCTGGACGGTGTCGCCGAGCCGTTTCAAGGCACCGTTCGCATGGTGAGTTCGGATCCCGTCTTTACGCCCTTCTTCGCCCTGACCGAGCGCGACCGGCGGCGTCTAAGCTATGTCGCGAAAATCTATCTGAGCGAAACGGTCCGAAACGTGCCGGCCGGGCTTCCGGTCGAGGCTGAACTCTCGGCCGTTGGGCGGTCCGAGCGGCCATGAGCGGCGACTATGCGATCACGGCGCGCGGGCTGACGCGCCGTTTCGGTACCGTCATCGCCGTCGATCACGTCGATCTCGCCATTTCCCGCGCCACGATCTACGGATTTCTCGGACCGAACGGCTCCGGCAAATCGACCACGATCCGCATGCTGTGCGGTCTGCTGACGCCGTCGGAGGGTGAGGCCGAAGTCTTGGGGCACCGTATTCCCGGCGAAGCCGAAGCCATCAAGCGAAAAATCGGCTACATGACCCAGCGTTTTTCGCTTTACGAAGATCTCACGGTCCGGGAAAACCTGGAGTTCATGGCCGATGTCTACAGTCTGCCGCGTAGGTCCGCCCGGCAGCGCATCGGCCAATTGCTCGAGAAATACAATCTCGCGGACCGTGAGCGGCAGCGGGCCGGGACACTCAGCGGAGGCCAAAAGCAACGCCTCGCGCTAGCGGCGGTGACGGTGCACGAGCCGGAATTGCTGTTTTTGGACGAACCGACCAGCGCGGTCGATCCGCAGAGCCGGCGCGATTTCTGGGAAAGCCTGTTCGAGCTTTGCGACAAGGGGACGACGATTTTGGTGTCCACCCACTACATGGACGAAGCGGAGCGCTGCCATGGCCTCGCAATCCTGGACCGCGGCCGGGTGGTCGCGGATGGCGCGCCGCAGGAGTTGGAAAGGCGAATCGACGCCAGCGTCGTGGAAATGGAAACCGGCGATTCGAGGACCGTGCGGCGGCTGCTGACGGATTTGCCCGGCGTGCTCAGCGTGACCCAGCTCGGCATGCGCCTGCGGGTGCTGCTAGACCGATCCGTTGCCGATCCGCTGGCGCTAATCCGTACGGGTCTCATCGGGCAGCGGCTTCAATTCGATGCCCGGTTGACCCACCCGAACCTCGAAGACGTCTTCGTCGCCGCCACCCAGGGCCGCTATCTCAAAGCGCAAGCGTGAAAGGTCTGCTGCGACTTTTTGCCATCCTGCGGAAGGAGGTCCGCCAGCTCAGGCGCGACCGGCTGACGTTCGGCATGATCGTCGGCATTCCGCTGTTGCAGATCACGCTGTTCGGTTTCGCCATCAATACCGATGTGCGCCATTTGAGCGCCGGCGTGGCCGATCACGCCAACACGCAGTTTTCCCGCATTCTGGCCGCCGACGCGCAAGCATCTCAAGTCGTCGACATTACCCGGCGGGTAGAAACGCCGGAACAATTGGAAACCCTGCTTCGGCGAGGTGAAATCTCGGTCGGGATTTTCATTCCTTCGGATTTCGGGCAGCGTCTGGCAAGGCGTGACAGACCGGCCGCCCAGCTCATGATAGACGGGTCCGACCCTCTGATCCTGGCTGCCGCGCGTCAGCTTACCGGAATGAGCTTGCGCTACGATACGGCGCCCAGGCAGACCACTGAGGTGCCTTTGTTCGAGATCCGCAATTATTACAACCCGGAACGGCGCTCGGCCGTCAATATCGTGCCCGGCTTGATGGGAGTCATTCTGACGATGACCATGGTGCTGTTCACCGCGGTGGCCATCGTGCGGGAGCGTGAGCGCGGCAATCTCGAACTGCTCATCAATACGCCGGTAAGAAATCTGGAGCTCATGGTGGGGAAGATCATTCCCTACGTCATCATCGGATTGATCCAAGTGAGTCTGATACTTTTGCTCGGCGTTCTGCTGTTCCACGTGCCGATTCAAGGCCAGATGATCGATATTTATCTAGCCGCATTGGTGTTTATCGCGGCCAACTTAACGATGGGACTGGTGATTTCGACACTGGCCCGGACGCAGTTTCAGGCGATGCAGACCACTTTTTTCTTTTTCTTGCCCTCGATACTTATTTCGGGCTTCATGTTTCCCTTCGACGGCATGCCCAGGGCGGCACAATATATTGCCGAATTGCTTCCGCTGACCCATTTCGTCCGGCTGATCCGGGGTATCATGCTGCGCGGCGCGGAATTGTCGGAACTGCTGTCCGAAATGTGGGCTTTGATGGCGTTCATGCTCATCACCCTGGGCGTCGCCATGCTGCGATTCAAGAAGCGGCTGGATTGATCGCGCGAACGTCGCGAAGGTAGAGTATCCTCTCGGGATACGCCGTTGTGGTGCACTCTTTGCTGGATTTTTCGAGACCCCAAGGTGTCTTATTGGAATCCGTTCGAGAATTTCCACCGTCCGGGGTTGCCACCGATCGATGTTCGCTCTGCCCTCGCTCTTTCAGACCGGATTGCATTGACACAGTGCTGCGAGGGAGTCGCCATGCGGAAATCGTCGGCGAGCGGTAACACGTGTACCCCTCTGGCGAGGGCGGCTTCGAGAATGGTGGACCAGCTTTCTGTTCGCTCGAGATTTTGCGGTGACCGGTGCAGGCGTGCTTAAAGTCCAATTCGGATATCGGGTATGAGAATTCCTGATCGCTTCCGTCGCTCCCGTCTCGCTGGGAAGGAGAGAAATTCCATCCATGCGGATGAAATGCGAGCGTCGCAGATCAAGCTTCTGTATCAACAGCTTCCGTCGGCTTTGATCGCCACGGCGGCCAACGCCGCGATCCTGGTCCTCATTCTCTGGCGAGAGGTTTCCCGACCGTTGGCAATCGCTTGGCTATTGGCCGTCGGCGCTCTCGTGTTGGTTCGTTACGGCCTGCTCCGCGCCTATGCGCAAGCTAATCCGACGAGCACCGATGCACCTCGCTGGGCCCGATTTTTCTTGCTCGGCGTCGCCGCCAACGGGGCGCTGTGGGGCTTGGCAGGATTTTTCCTTTTCGTCGAGCACAGTTATGTGCACCAGATATTTCTCGGTTTCGTGCTCGGCGGAATGGTCGCGGGAGCGATGTCGACCTTATCTTCGTTCCGTCACGCTTTTCTGGTCTTTCTGCTGCCGGCACTGCTTCCGTATACGGCGCAGATACTACGCCACGGCGGAGATGTCCATATCGCGATGGGAGCGATGTTAGTGCTCTTCGTAGCCATGATGTGGATGATTTCCGAGCGCTTGTACGCGACCGTGGCGGAATCCTTGCGGCTTCGTTTCGATAATCTGGACCTTTTGAGCGATCTCACTTCGGCAAGGGATCGGCAAAAGGCGGTCAATCAGGAATTGTCCGGTCAGATCGCGGAAAGACGAAGGGTGCAGCGCGAGTTGCAGGAGTCTTGCGAAAAACTGGAACAGCGGGTGAGAGAGCGCACCGAAAAACTCGCCCGATCCGAAGAGGCGTTGCGTGACGCCAACCGCCGCAAAGACGAATTTCTCGCGATGCTGGGCCATGAACTCAGGAATCCGCTAGCACCCATCCGGAATGCCGTGCAGGTCATGCGAAAACTCGAGCCGGACGAGACGAGGCTTCGATGGGCGCGCGACATCATCGATCGCCAAGTCGATCATCTGGCTCGGCTGGTCGACGACTTGCTCGACGTGTCCCGCATCGTTCAGGGAAAGATCAGCCTGCACCCGACGACTCTGGATCTCGCGACGGTCATCGATCAAGCCGTCGAGGCCAGCCGGCCTCTGATCGAAGCGCGCGATCATGATCTCCTGGTGACGATGCCGGACCGTCATCTCCAGGTTAAAGGCGACCGGGTACGATTGGCGCAGGTCATTTCGAATCTGCTCAATAATGCCGCCAAATATACGGATGTAGGCGGAAAGATATGGCTGGCGGTCGAAGCGTCTGAGTCCCGCGTGAGCATCCGCGTCAGGGATAACGGCGTCGGCATACCGGAAGAGCTTCTGCCTCATGTCTTCGACCTTTTTAGCCAGGCCGATCAAAGTCTTGCGCACGCTCAAGGCGGCTTGGGCATTGGGCTCACTTTGGTCAAGCGATTGGTGGAGATGCATGGGGGAGAAGTCGAGGCCCATAGTGCCGGCCCCGGCCGGGGTTCGGAGTTTTCGATACACCTGCCGCGTTTTTTCGACGATGCCGACGAGGTCGATGCAGTCCGTTCGAATACGGCGTAACGCCCGCTCGGACTCGAGTCTGAGGGGCGCCAGATTCACGGCAGGCTAGAGCGTTTTTCATCTCGGTGTACGGCTTCGTGTCGGGTGGGAAGAACGTAGGTCGGCAATCCCTTGCCGACGTATCGGCTCGGCAAAGGATTTTGTTGGAAGGGGCGTCCTGGCGCTCCCAGGACGGCCGTTTTGCGATTGGAAGGGTCGCGACTAAAGCGACCGTTTGCGATTGGAAGGGTCGCGACTAAAGCGACCGTTTGCGATTGGGAAGGGATTGCCGACCTACATATCGGGCTCTCTGACACCGAATCGGAAAATGCTCTAGGACTGAATCGGCCGGAAGTCCCGCCCGAAGGGAAACAGCGATAACGGAATCAGCTTGATGTGCTGCAAGGCGAAAGGAATGCCGATGATGGTGACGGCCAGTACGGCTGCGCTGGCAAGGTGCGCGAGCGCGATTTCCCAGCCGAAAAGTAGCAGCCAGATCAGGTTGAAGATGATCCGCAAAGGGTTGTTCGCGCCGTCGAGTTCCACCACCTCTTTGCCGAACGGCGCGAATACGGCAAACCCGAGCTTGATCGACTGAACGCCGAAGGGTATGCCGATCAGGGTAAGGCAGAGGCCTATTCCCCCGATCACATATCCCAACCCGGTGATCAAACCACCGAAGATCAGCCAAATAATATTGCCCAGTAAGCTCATGACGACAGCGGCATGATTCGGAACCCTTCCTTTTCGAGTCGTTATCCGTGCGCTTGGTTCGTTACGGAATCCGATAATAAGGATAACAAACCGCGCAGCAAATCGATCGGGGTCGGCGGACACCCGGCAATGGCGAGATCCACCGGGATTACATTGGAAACCGCGCCGCAACTGGCATAGGACACGCCGAACTCGCCGCCGCAGACCCCGCAGTCGCCCACGGCGATCACCCATTTTGGATCGGCCGTCGCCTCGTAGGTTCGTTTCAAAGCGGCTTCCATATGGCGCGAGACCGGCCCCGTCACCATCAGGATATCGGCATGGCGCGGAGAAGCGACGAAATGCACGCCGAAACGCTCAACGTCGTAATAAACATTGCTGAGGGCGTGGATTTCCAATTCGCAGCCGTTACAGGAGCCGGCATCCACCTGGCGGATGGACAGGCTGCCCCGAAAACGTTTGTCGATCACTGCCTTGAGCCTGGCGCCCTCGCGTTCGACGGCCTCGTCTTTTGAGGCTGGCGGAATGCCCTCCGTTAGCACTCCGGTTCGAAAAATTTTGCCATACAGTCGTAACATCGAAACCTCCAGGAGAAAGCTGTCAGCCATCAGCCGTGGCCGTCAGCCATCAGCTGAAAACTGACTGCTGACGGCTCAAAGCTGATACCTATCTCAAAGATCATGACCGGAATAAGATCCGTTGACCGATTTATTGCAGACCGGAAAATCCGGCACGATGTTGCCGAGCACGAGTTTTTCCAGGGCCGGCCAATTGATGACGCTGGGATCGCGCGGGTAATAGCGGCTTATGCGGCCGCCCGCGCCGAAACGGACGTAGCAGAGAATTTCGCCTCGCCAGCCTTCCACGGCACCGAAGCCTTCGGCGCCTTCCTTCGGTGTTCGCCATTCCGAGACAAGGTCCCCGGAAGGGAGGCCGGCCAGCATTTGCTCGATCAAGCGCAGTGCGGCGCGCAGTTCCTTATAACGGACCCAGAATCTCGAGGCCACATCACCCTGGACTTCCACTGGCACACGTACCTTCAGACTTTCGTAAGGGGAGTAGGGGACATCGCGGCGCACGTCGAACCGCTGTCCGCTCGCCCGGCCCAGGTAGCCCAAAGCGCCAAGAGCAGAAGCCAGTTCGCCGGACAGCACGCCGGTGGTCAGGAACCGGTCTTCCAGCGACGAGTTGGCGTCGAGTATAGGCAGCAGTTCGTCCAGTTCCCGTCGCAGCGATGCAGTCGAATCCTGCATGCGACCAGCCGCATCCGGCGGGACATCCACGGATACGCCGCCCGGAACCAATGTATTCATCATCAAACGATGGCCGAACAGCGCCCGATTTTCCCTAAGCCATAGCTCGCGCAAACGGCCGAACTGATAGTAGCCCGCGGCGAATCCCACGTCGTTGCACAATGCAGCCAAGTCCCACAGATGATTGATCACCCGCTCGCGTTCCGCCAGGATGCCGCGGATATAAGCCGCGCGCAGGGGAATTTCGACCTTGGCCGCGCGCTCCATCGCCATGCAGGCGGTCCAGCTATGACCGACCGGCGTATCGCCCGATACTCGCCCGGCCAGCTTGACGAGTCCTGACGGATCACGTCCTTCGGCGATTTTCTCGATGCCCTTGTGTACATAACCGAGTCGTTCCTCCAGGTGCAGGATGGTTTCCCCCACCGCCTGGAAGCGGAAATGGCCGGGCTCGATGATTCCCGCATGGACCGGGCCGACCGGAATTTCGTAGACGCTCGCGCCATGGGCCTTGAGGAAAGGGTAGTTGCTGTCCGGTGGCGTCGAAGGCGGCGGTTGTCCGTCGGCCGGGAAGTTTTTCCGCAAGGGATAGGCGTTTTCGTCCCAGGCCTGATGGCGAATCCAGCGCTTGGGGTCCGGGTGGTCGATGAAACGGATGCCGAACAGATCCCGGATATGCCGCTCCGCCCGATCCGCCGCCCAGTAATATGGCGCATGCGAAGGCAGGCTGGGCTCGTCCGGCGGCAGATAGGTTCGGAGGATCAGATAGCGCCCTTCCTTCTCGAGGCAGGCATTCATTGCCAGGTCGGAGCCGCGGTCTTCCGCCCATGCCCCGGCCCAGCGCCAGTTCTGCGCGCTCGCTTGCTGCGCGGTTTTGCCCCAGTCTTCGCTTTCGATCTCGGTCAAGTCGGCCGGCAGCAACGGACTGGGCGTGATCGGCAGGATTTTCACGCCTTCCGAACGTAGGGCCGCATCGAGCATTGCACGCGCGTCGAGGTTTTCCGTAATGATCGACTCCTGCCGGCCGGAATTCTTCGAGACGAATTCCTTAGACTGATTCACCGCGGCCGGCTCTCCAGTTGAATAGCTTGCGGCGGCGCGCCGCCAGCGGATGATCCGAATAGGCGTCGTATCGCTCCAGGCCATGAACTTCGCACCGGCCGCCTGCCGCAATATAGTCGTGACGGAAGTGTTCGATGAACTCCATGACGGTATGGTCGACCAGGGATGCGTAGGTCAGATCGAAAACGATGGTTTCGCCGGCCGGCAGTTCGGCCAGCTCATCCTTCAGGGCCAGAAAATTGGAAAAGATGGCCGCACCGTTGAGCTTGATCCGGAAGCCGTTCGTGTCCCGCATGATCCGATAGGAGAGCTGGAACAGATTCCCGAGTTTCACGCCTTGCCAGCGGTGTATCAGCAACTTGGCCGCAATGCCGATGGCAACCCCGATCAGGAGGTCTGTAGTCAAAATGCCCACGATGGTAATGATGAACAACGCGAGCTGTTCGAAGCCGATATCGAGCGTCTTGGCGAACGCCTTGGGCGAAGCGAGTCGATACCCGGCGTAGACCAGCAAAGCCGCGAGCGATGCCAGCGGAATATCGCGGATGAGACGCGGGAACAAGGCCACGAACAACAGCAGAAAGAGGCCGTGGAAGAAATTCGACCAACTGCTGCGCGCGCCGTAACCGACGTTGGCGGAGCTGCGGACGATCTCGGCAATCATGGGCATGCCGCCGATCAATCCCGATAGCGTGTTGCCGACGCCGATGGCGGTAAGATCCCGATCGAGATCGGAGCGGCGGTGCTCCGGATCGAGACGATCCACCGCGGAGGCGACCAGCAAGGTTTCGAGACTGCCGATCAGCCAGAGACTCAAAACGGCATTCCAAAAGGCGAGCGTCCCGATTTTTGAAAAATCGGCGAAGACTAGGCTGTCCAAGAAGCTATCCGGAATATCGGCGAGAAATTGCGGAGTATTCACAAAGACATGCCGGTGCCAGGCTTCATTTTCGGGACCCTCGGAAAGGAGATAAAGCTCAGCCTGGTTCAAATCGAACGCCCGCCCCAGTATGAACCCGCTCAGAACGACCAGAATGGGCGCGGGAACCCTGCCGAAACCTTTGTTTCCCAGCAGCGGCCAGGCAAACATGATCAGAAGGCCGATGCCGCCGATCAGGAAGATTTCCGGATTGTAATGAAGAAGGCTTTGGGGAATATGCGCCAGACTCTGCACGGGCGTTTCGACGGCGGGTCCGGCGCCGACCAGGATATGGATTTGCCTCGCGATAATCATGATGCCGATGGCGGCCAGCGTACCGT
Organism: Methylocaldum sp. GT1TLB; assembly: GCF_051027445.1. Taxonomy (NCBI): domain Bacteria; kingdom Pseudomonadati; phylum Pseudomonadota; class Gammaproteobacteria; order Methylococcales; family Methylococcaceae; genus Methylocaldum; species Methylocaldum sp. GT1TLB. Next base: position 1,435,057 of record NZ_CP194898.1, on the reverse strand, counting down.
GGGCAATGGCGGCCGGAAAGAAAGTCGCCAGCCGTCCCGCCCTGAAAATGCCCAGCAGGAATTGCAGAATGCCCGCCACGACGATCGCGGCCAGGGTGTAGCGGTAGCCGGCGAAGAGATCGCCTTCGCCCAGGGTATGAACCGCGGTGAACAAGACGGTGATCAGCCCGGCGGCAGGGCCCGTGATCGTCAGGCGGGCGCCGCCGATCCGGGAGACGACAAAGCCTCCGATAACGGCGCTGAGGATACCCGCCATCGGGGGAAATCCGGAAGCCATGGCGATGCCGAAGCACAAAGGCAGGGCGATTAGGAAGACCAGAAAGCCGGAGACCGCATCGGTGCGCCAGTTCTCGGCGAGATCGGTCACACTGCTTCGAATTGACTGAGGAATCCGTTTCAAAGGGGTGATGCTCCTGAAATGAGTTGAGTGGCCTGGCTGAACCAATCGCCCAAGAAGCCCGGAATGGATAGTCCGAGCCAGAGCACCAGAGCCAGGTGGATCATTACCGGCAACAAATTGGCCGGGATGGGCTTTTGGCCCTCCGGGACGTCCCCGTAGACCATGAGTTGCAAATGCCGGAACAGGCCGGCAAAGGCGACGCCGATGCCGATCAGAAGCAAAGGCGTCAGCCAGGGGTAATCGCGCATGGTGGCGATGAGCACCAGGAATTCGCTGGCGAACACGCCGAAGGGCGGAAACCCGGCGATGGCCACGGTGCCGATAAGAAGCCCCCAGCCGATGGCGGGCTGGGTCAGGATCAGGCCGCGAATCCGGTCCATGCGCTGGGTGCCGGCGAGCTGGGCGGCATGTCCCACGGTGACGAAGATCGCCGATTTGGTCAGCGAATGGGTGGTCATGTGGAACAGGGCGGCGAAGGTGGCCCAAGGGCTGCCGATGCCGAAGGCGAAGGTCATGAGTCCCATGTGCTCGATGGAGGAATAGCTGAACAGGCGCTTGATGTCGGTCTGCCGGTGCAGAAACAGGGCCGCCACCAGAAAGGACAGGAGGCCGAAGCCCATCATCAGATAACCGGCGACCTGGGTGCCGAGGGAGCCGTCCACCAGCATCTTGCAACGCACCACCGCGTACAAGGCGTCGTTGAGCAATAGCCCCGAGAGGATGGCCGACATCGGGGTCGGGCCTTCGGAATGGGCATCCGGCAGCCAGTTGTGCAGGGGCACGAGGCCGATTTTGGTGCCGTAACCCACCAGCAGGAACACGAAGGCCAGTCTCATGATATTGGGTTCGAGCGCGCCGGCGTTCACGTGCAGTACCGTCCATAGCAGCGCGTTGCCGCCTATGCCCAGTTTTTGTTCGGCGGCGAAATAAAGCAGCACCGTGCCGAACAGGGCGAGGGCAATCCCCACGCCGCACAGGATGAAATACTTCCAGGCCGCTTCCACCGACTCGGGCGTGCGGTACAGGCTGACCAGCAGCACCGTGGCCAGGGTCGCGCCTTCCATCGCCACCCAGAGGACGCCCATGTTGTTGGTCGTCAACACCAGGTACATGGCCAACATGAAGCCCTGATACATCGCATAGTACAGCCGCAGGCGCTTGACGTTGACGCGCCCGGTTTCCAGTTCGTGCGCCATGTAGGGGCCGGAGAAGATGGACGTGGTCAGCCCCACGAAAGCGGTAAGCACGATCAGATAGACGTTGAAGGAGTCGATGTAGAGAAGCTGACCCGAAGACAGTCGGGGGCCGTGAACCAGCACGTCGATGGCGAGCCAGATCGAAGCCGCCAAGGCCCAGGCGTTGCAGTGCACATTGATGCGTCCCGCCCGCCGGCTGTCTGCCAGAAGTCCGAGAATCGCCATGCCAGCCAGAGGAATCACCAGAACGAGATAGGCCGCGATCATGGCTTATCTACCTCGGTTAGCTTGCTGAGCCGGTCCACGTCGAGAGAGTCGATACTCTCGCGGATCTGGAAGAAGAACACGCCGAAAACGACCGCGGCGACCAGGACATCGGCCCCGACCCCCAATTCCACCACCATCGGCATGCCGTAGGTGGACACCACGGCCGCGAAGAACAATCCGTTCTCGATGGACATGAAGCCGACCACATGAGCCACCGCCTGCCGCCGGGTGATCATCAGCAGCATGCCCAGGAGGACGACGGCCAGGCTCACAGCAATGGCGTTGAGCGTCACCAGGGGCGAATGGGCGACGACGGGAAGACTCACGTAATAACTGAAGACCACCAGGAACGCCCCGCCCATCATTACCCTCGCCGGATGCTCGATCGTGTCGAGTTCACGGTGCAGTCCCAAGCGATAGATCATCCGGTGCAGCATGACAGGGATGAGTATGCCTTTGAGCAGAAAGCTCAAACCCGCCGAAATGTAAAGATGGGGAAAATCCAGGACGCCGGCGACCATGGCCGTGGTTGCCGCAAGCAGGATGCCCTGGATGGCGAATACCAGGACCAGTCTGACCAATCGGGACTGGCCGAGCATCAGGAACGAGGTCAGCGCGATGAGTCCCGCGAGCAGCAGGACTGCTTGGCTGTACAGGCTGAGTTCGGCGAAATCCATTAGCGAGCCGCCTCCAGAATGATGTGGCTGAGCATGCCGAGAACGCTGAGAAGGTAGGCGAAGCTCAAATACTCCTGCACCCGAAAAATACGCATCTTGGCGAACAGCACCTCGGAAACGGCCAGCATGACCGCCAGTACGGCGAGCTTTAGGGTAATTACTCCGAGACCTAATGCCAGCGCATTCACAGTGAAGGTTTGGGCGATCCCCCACGGAAAGAAGATGTTGGCGATGAGAACGCCATAGAGCATGAGTTTGATCTGGGATGCCCACTCGATCAGAGCTAGCCAGCGACCGCTGTATTCCAGGATCATGGCCTCGTGGATCATGGTCAGCTCCAGGTGGGTGGCAGGGTTGTCCACGGGAATGCGTCCCGTCTCGGCGATCGCCACCAGCATCAACCCCCCGAGGGCGAACACGAAGGACGGGCGCAGCACCAGTCCGGTGTCGAGCACGAAGTTCACGGCTTGGGACAGATTGGTGGTATGCGCGCTCATGGCCAGGGTGAACACCGCCATGAGCATGGCGGGCTCGGCCAGAGAGGAAATCGTCATCTCGCGCGACGAACCCATGCCGCCGAAGGCGGTGCCGACGTCCATGCCGGCCAGCACCAGGAACATCCGGCCGAGGGCGAAAAACCCCACCAACACGATGACATCGGCGATGCGCGCCGTGGGCAAATGAATCGCCGCCAGGGGGACAGTGGCCGCCGCCAGCACGGTGGATGCGAAGACGATGTAGGGGGCGGCACGGAAGATCCACGAGGCTGGATGCGGCACGATGGGCTGCTTCCGGTAGAGCTTCCGCAGATCCCGGTAAGGCTGGAACAGAGAAGGGGCCTTCCGGTTTTGCAGCCGGCACTTGACCCGCTTGATCCAGCCGGAAAGCAAGGGCGCCAAGGCGATGAAAAGCAGAGTCTGAAGTATTGCCATCAACCAGGCCATCAGCTCACCACCCACAGCAGAATGATCAGGGTAAAAAAAGCGTACCCGAGATAAGTGCGGATATTGCCGGTCTGCACGCGCCCGACCCAGCGGGCCAATCGGGTGACGGCCCGTCCCGACGGCTCGTACAGAACCGCCCAGGCGCGATCCAACACCTGGAATTGATATCGAAGCCCCGTCACGCGTGTGCCCGCAGGTCCTTCGGTTTGTTCTTCGACCGTCTCGCGGGTATCGAACACCGGCTCGAAAATGCGGCGTATCGGCATGCTGAATGAGCCTGAGGTGTACTGGGTACGAGGAGTCAATCCACCGAAACCGCAGTCCCAGGGTTCGGCCCGGCGCGGCTCAAGACCGGTGCGGCGGTAAAGGAGGTAATAGCATAGCCAGCCCACCGCCACGGTGCCCAGGAGGACTAGCGCCGGCGAATACGCCGCCACCTCCGGCGACACTGGCGTCAGCCATAGCCAGCCGAGAGCCGAGATGTTCGGCAGCACAAATCCGGTCAAGGATTGCGTCAAAGCGCCTAGCGCGTTGATGAGGGGCATCGGCAAAACGCCGAACAGCACACAGCAGGCGGCGAGTAAAGCCGGCCCCGCCAGCATGCCGGGGTGGCGGATCTCACGGGCGCGAGCGATGTGGCGGGAGCGGGGAAGCCCCAGGAAAGCCACGCCATACACCTTGACGAAACAAGTGGCCGCCAATGCGGAGGTCAGTGCCAACACCGCGCTGGCAGTCGGAATCAGGCTGCGGAGTATGCCGCTTTGGATGCTGCCGGCCTGCAAGGCCGTTTGGAATATCAGCCATTCGGAAACGAAGCCGTTGAAAGGCGGCAGGGCGGAGATGCTCAGCGTGCCGATCAAAAACAAGGCCGCCAGTTTCGGCATGCGGTGGATGAGACCGCCCATGTTCTCAAGGCTCTGTTCATGGGTTTGATGCAGGATGGCGCCTGCGCCGAGAAACAGAAGGCTCTTGAACAAGGCGTGGTTGAGCGAATGCAGTAACGCCGCCACCAGCCCCAGCGTTCCCAATAGGGATTGTCCGCTGCTTTGGAAAATCAGCGCAAGACCCAAAGCGGTGAAAATGATCCCGACGTTTTCCACCGACGAGTAGGCGAGAAGCCGCTTCAGGTTTTGCTGCTGCAACGCATAAAGAATCCCGAGCACGGCTGACGCCGATCCGATCAGGAGGACCAGCACGCCCCATTGCCACAAAAGAGACGGCAGTAAATCGAAGGTGAAGCGGATGAAGCCGTAGATCGCGATTTTCAGCATCACCCCGCTCATCAAAGCGGAAACGTGAGACGGCGCGGCCGGGTGGGCTTCCGGCAGCCACGTATGCAGGGGGACGAGCCCCGCCTTCATGCCGAAGCCTGCGAGCGCCAGTGCGAAGGCGATGCTCGCCCACAATGGGTTCAGCGCCGCACTGCGCAAAGCCTCGAACGTCAATCCACCGGAAAATCCCGCGAGGACGCCGAAAGCCAGAATGATCGCGATCGCCCCGATTTCCGCCATCAGCAAGTAGAGAAAGGCTGCGCGGCGATGGGCCGCGTGCTCGTGCTGGTAGGCGACCAGAAAATAACTAGCGACCGACATCAATTCCCAGGCAATCATGAATAGGAAGGCGTCGTTGGCGAGCAGTACCAGTTCCATGCCGGCAACGAACAGCCCGGTGAAAAAACCGAGGACCGAAAGCTTGTGTTTGCCGTGCTCGAATTCCCGAACGTAACCGGGACCGAACAAGCTGGCGGCGATCAGAGGAATGCCGAGCACGCAAAAGAAGAAACCGGCTAGCGGGTCCAGCGCCAAGTGCCAGTTCAGCCAGGGCAGACCGAAGGGCAGCGTCACGGTGCGGGTGGCGCCGCCGAGGAGCGCGATGAGGCCGGCTGTTACGGCGAACCCGCCCGATGCTCCCAACAGAACGAAGGGCATTGTCCGCGCCAGACGGGAAAAGCGACCCGGGGTAAGTCGTTCGTTAGTCCGCGCCGGACGGAAAGTCGCTTGCCCGACCCATCGCAGCATTCCGTGCCATAACAAGCCGTTCGGCCCCGAGACCAGTGCTGCAAGGGCGGACAGCAGCGCAGCCAGGACCGAAATGCCGGCTAAAAATAGGGACATCGGGGACGGGGATTTGTAAACCGCATGGGAAAAGCCGCATGCAATTCCGTTGCCAACAAAACGTCATCCATCATTTCAAGCACCTACACCTATCCCGCGGCCGCATTAGGTTGAAAACACCCGCTATAAGCGGTGATACATGTTCAATAGCACCATCGAAATGGCGCTCTACATTGCATGTTGCGACGATGTCGAGTCCCGTCCGAGTGGTAAATCTTAAAACAATTAACATCTTATGTGCATAAGAAGTTATCGGAACCCATATTGCGTGTTTGACACTGCTCATCTATCCCGATAAAAAAGCTACTTTCGAACGTTCGTGCGTGGACCGCGATGTTACTTGTTTGCAAATGGTGAGCAGGTTGATCCGGGAAGCTTATGGGGCCGGATTGGAAGGAACACGTATCCGAAGGTCGGCAGAGCGAATCGTAACGCCGCGCCTTCGATAAAGATCGAAAAGTTCGTAGTAGTCGCGGATCAAGTCGTCCGTTTGTTGTAAAAACGCTGTCTTTGGTCGTAGTATCGGCTTGGCGTGGGGGGATGTGGTGTCACTATTCGTTGACCGAATAACCGAGTTCGCCCGGAACCGCCGGAAAAAATGCGCGGGAGTTTCCTTAAGGAAGCTCTGATTAAGTCCTTCGACAGGCCTGTCCTGAGCCGAGTCGAAGGGCTCAGGACGAACGGTAAGGTATTGATTCCGTTCGTGGTGAGCTTGTCGAACGCTCTCCTGAGCCTGTCGAAGGGCATGAACGGAATCCACTTGTTCAGAGCTCCCTTAAAGCGAAACGGAAAGCCTAGCCCAGCTGACAGGGTTGGTTTTTTGCAGTATCGGCGTGTCTCGATTCCCATAGCGAAAAAATAAGCCGAAAAACCGCCGTTTTTCGGTTTATCGCATTTTCGGCAGGAGGATGTCGGAAAACCAGGATGACAGTCCTCTGCTAAAGTTAAGCCGACAATTCATTGTCGGTCCTCTCTTCAGAATAAGAACAAGAAAAGGTGTTGCTTGAGGATGATGTCTAAATCCACCGGAAATTTGCACCGACTGATCGGGTGCGGGTGGGTTAGCTTTCTCCTATCACTTGCACTTGCGGTAATCGTTGCCCTTGGCTGTGCCGGCAAGCCCGTCATGGCAGGCGAGCCCAGCCCCAAAATTTATGCAGCGGAAGAGCGAGCTGATTCACTCTCCGCTGACACCCTGCGCGAAATCTTCTTCATGCGATTGACGAGTTGGCCTGATGGCACGCCAATTCGTGTTTTCGTACTGCCGGATAAACATCCTCTGCATGTCCGTTTTTCCAAGGAAGTGTTGGGTGTCTATCCCTTCCAGCTACGCGCGGCATGGGACCGGCTGGTTTTTTCGGGGACAGGTTTAATCCCGCATATGGTCGAGACGGTCGGAGAAATGCGCGAGATGGTTCGGGCGACTCCTGGAGGTATTGGATATGTTGACAAATAGGGGTTTTCTAGGGAAGGCGCTGGCCATGCGGATCGTCGGTCCTCGAACGATCGCGCGTATGGCTGCAACGGTCGCCTGCTTTTTCGTATCCGGCGTGGCAGCGGCGCTGGATTTCAGCACTATTGACTGGCAGTTGCATGGTTTTGCGAGTCAAGGATTTACCTATACCACGAGCAATCAAGTGTTCGGCGCGAGCCGTGGCGGCAGTCTGGATTTCACCGAAATTGGCGTCAACGGATCCGTGCGATTGCTGCCAAACCTGTTGTTTTCCGCTCAAGGGCTCTATCGCAACGCCGGAGGTTCCGATCGGGAGGATTTTCGGCTCGATTTTGCCCAAGTGGATTACAACGGCACGTTTCTCGACTCGGCTTTAACGCTTGGCGTGCGGGCGGGGCGAGTCAAAATACCGTTCGGACTATACAACGACACTCGGGATGTGGTCTGGACCCGGCCTTCGGTGATTCTGCCCCAGTCGGTTTATTTCGACACGCTCGGGCTCAGGCAGGCGATGATCTCGGCCGACGGAGGACTGCTGTATAGCCGCTATAACTGGGGCGATCATCGCTTCAATTTGGAATTCATGGTCGCGGAACCGCAGGATGATACCGGCGATGCCACCGATTTCCTCACCGGCATGCTCAACTCGCCCGGTAGAATGGATGGGCGTCCCTTGTTTCTCGGGCGAGCCGTCTATGAGTGGATGGGCGGGCGGGCGCGTGCCATGTTCAGCGTGGTCGACCTGGACCGTGACTTCAGGTCGCGTGCAAGCGGAGTTCCATCCGGCAACATCCAGGCTTTATATCCTTTGTTCTCTCTGCAATATAATGCAGAGCGCTGGTCGTTGACTGCGGAATACGGTTGGGTCGATGCCCGTCGCAGTGGTTTTACACCGGTTCCCATAGAGAATACCTCGGAGGGGTTTTATGTACAGGGAGAGTACCGATTGAGCGATGACTGGTCGGCCGTACTTCGCTATGACGTTTTTCATGCGGACCGTGACGACCGAAGCGGTCGTTCCTTGGCCGAGCAAACCGGCCAAGCACGCCACCGCTTTTACGCTTATGATCTTGCCGTCGGTGTCCGCTGGGAATTTGTGCGGAATTGGCTGATTGCGGCGGAATACCACAACGTGGAAGGTACCGCCTGGCTCTCTCCTCACGACAATTCCGACTTGCTGAGAGGCGGGGGAGATCCTCACTGGGATCTCTTTTCTGTAATGGTATCGTTTCGTTTCTGAAGCCGTTGCTGGAAAGGATAAATGAGGAATGACACAAACCGTTTTTGGACATTGCGCCGAAAAGGGTTTGTACTGTTGAGTCTGCTCTTGTTGACGCTCGGTGTCGCTTTCGGCGCACTGAACCATTGGAATTTAAGGACTCAATTCAAAAACCAGCAAGCCGTTCGCAACGCGGCTCTTAGGACTGAATTCAAAGAGCTTATAGAGCGTTCGGCCGACCGCTTGCAACGCCTGGGCGTGGTGCTTGCTTCGCTCGGTAGGTTGGATCGGTTCATCACGGCGCCGCGCGAGAATCAAACCGCTGCCCGTTTGCAGGGATTTTTTTCCAGCGTACGGTACGAATTGGACGTCGAGCGGATCGAGCTGTTCGATGCGGCAGGTAATTCAGTTCTGAGCTGGTCTTCGTCAATGGCGAACGCGGTTCCACAAGACCGGTTACAGGACGTTTTGAGCCGAGTCCTCGAAACGGAGCAGCCGATGACAATCTTGACCTGTCAACCGGGTTGCAGCCTTCATGCTTTTGTTCCGTTGCTTTCTGCGGGACGAAATGTAGGCATCCTTTCTCTCAGCCAGATGATTACCGATCTGGTGCTGGACTTTTCGGCGGGTGCCGGAACGGCTGTCGCAATCCTCGTGGCCTCTCCGGGAACCGGCGAAAAGGTTCTGGAAGCCTGGGGCCTGCGTGTTGCTGCGTTGTCCAATCCGCAACAGCTGGAGCCTTTCTTGAGGAATCTCGCCGAGCACTATCCGGGGCCGGATATGCTCACAGCCGACCAATGGCTGGAATGGAAGAAGAAAAAATTCACGGTTTATGCTTCGCCGCTGAACGACATCCTGGCGGGCGGCGAGACCGGCCAACTTATGTTCATCGTGGATGCTAGCGCTTCGGCCGCGGCGCTCGACCAGGCCAATCGGGACGCCCTGGTTGTCGTCGGGATGTCTTTAGCCATAGCCGAAGTCCTGCTGTTGGTATTGCTGCATGCTCCGCTACGGCGCATTCAACATCTTGCATCGACATTGCCATTGCTGGCTCACGGCAACTATCACAAAGTCAACGAGCGGCTAAAGACGCTCAGCCGCCTGGTCGAATGGAAAGACGAAATCGACATCCTCTATGCCACGTCCATCCGTTTGGCTCATCAGATCGAAGAGCATCAAAACACCCTCGCGGCGGAGAGGGACTTTATTCAAGGGCTGCTGGACAACGCCCAGGTTTTGATTCTGACTCAAACTCGCGACGGCAGAATTCGTACGGTTAATGAATTGACGTCCCAGATCTTGGGACGTCCCGGCGAGACGCTCAAAAACGCCCGATTCGTCGAGCTGATCGAAATCGATAACGAAACCAGTGATATCGCCCGGAATCTCGAAAAGCTGTTCTCCAACCTGCTGCATCGTCTGGAACACGAGTCGGTCCTGACCTGCTGCGACGGCACCAAGCGGCATATCGTATGGGTGCATACGCGTTTGGGCTTGGAGCAGGAGAACGGCATTGCCGTGCTGTCCATCGGTTTGGACGCTACTGAAAGAGTCCAGGCCGAATCCCGTATACGCTGGCTGGCGAACCACGATTCATTGACCGGGCTCCACAATCGGCTCTGGTTCAAGGACGAGCTGGAGCGGAGTTTTGCCGAGGCGGAGCGGAACGGTACCCCGGCGGCCCTGCTCTTGTTCGACCTGGACCATTTCAAGGACGTCAATGACAGCAGCGGACACGCTGCCGGCGATGCGCTGCTGTGCCTTTTGGCCAACGAGCTGCAGGCGCGGGCACGCAAGTCGGATGTTCTGGCTCGCTTGGGGGGCGATGAGTTTGCCGTTCTGATGACCGGTACCGACCGGTCGGGAGCAGAGTACTTTGCTCAGGATCTCAATCAGCGCTTGACCGAGAAGCCTTTCCGCTTCGGCGACCGAAGCTATCGCATTTCCGCGAGCATAGGTATCGCCCTGATTCCGGAACATGGCAAGGATGTGGAAGAGCTTATGGCGAACGCCGACGCGGCCATGTATCAGGCAAAAAAAGCAGGGCGAGGACGGTGGCATTTGTTCTCGCACTCGGGCGAAGAACGCGCTCAGATCAGTCACCGGGCGTATTGGCGCAACGTTATCGCCCAATCTTTGGATCAAAAGCGTCTATTTTTTCATTATCAGCCCGTAGTGGACGTGGCGACGGGGCTTGTCGCTTATCACGAGGCGCTGCTTCGCTTGAAGCTGGACGACGGACGCATCGTTCTTCCGGGTGAATATATGGACGTCATTTTGCGTTCGGACTTGATGAGCGCCATCGATTCATATGTCACTCGGGAGGCGATCGAAATCCTTGGCAAGATTCGTTCGGCGCGCCTTTCGATTAATCTTTCCGCTGCCGCGCTGACCGATCCGGGATGGGCGGAGCCGCTCAAACAAGCGGCGCGCGACGGAGTCTTGGCTCCGGAACGTTTATTGCTCGAGATCACAGAGACTGCCGCGATCGCCGATTTAGAGGCGGCTCGGCGGATTATGGACGAATTAACCGATATTGGCTTCGGATTCGCGATGGACGATTTTGGGGCCGGGTTTGCGTCCTTTCATTACCTAAGACACTTGCCGATCAAGCATGTGAAGATTGACCGTTCATTTATCAGCCGTCTAGCCAATGACGATGACGACAAAGTGTTTGTCAGCGCCCTGACCACGCTCGCTCATGGCTACAGGCAAAAAATCGTCGCCGAAGGAGTTGAAAATGCGCAGACACTAATTCGGCTTCGAGAATTAGGAGTCGATCTGGTACAGGGCTTTTTTATCGGACGTCCCGATCGACAGTTAAAGCCGGCAACAATGTCCGTGATCGATTTACCGTTGGTTGGATCGTAAGCGGCATCCGCATACTACTTTTATCAACTAATAATTATGAGCACGATCACGCTACCCGAATTTTACTGTCCGTTTCCCTCGCGCCTCAATTCTCATGCCGAAGCGGCTAATCGTCATACCCTGGCGTGGGTGAGGCGTTTCAATTTGGTTACCGACGATCGCGAATGGCAGCGGCTGGAAGCTTCCAAATTCAGCTGGTTGGCAGCCCGCGCCTATCCCGATGCTCCTTACGAAGGACTTAATATCGTCTCGGATTGGAACACTTGGCTATTCATTCGCGACGATCAATGCGACGAGTCGGGTTTCGGGCGGAGTCCGGATAAACTTGCCCATTTTCATGAGCGGTTGACTGAAATTCTTACCGGTCGCGAGCCTAACGAAACGGATCTGCCGCTTGCTCGAGCACTGCACGACCTTTACCTTAGACTGCGGCAAATAGCAAACGACGACTGGATGTGCCGGTTTATACTCAGCGTCGTCGAATATTTCGAATCCTCGGTTTGGGAAGCTAAAAACCGTGCAAGCGGAATTACGCCGGACCCGCTAACGTATGTGACGATGCGCCCGTTTACCGGAGGACTTTATACCGATATCGAGCTGATAGACGTCGTGGAAGACATAAGTCTGCCGCTGCACGTGCGCAAACACGATACGCTGCAGAATCTGATCCGGATGGCGAACAATGTGGTTTGTTGGTCCAACGACATCATTTCTTTCGCCAAGGAAGTCCAGCACAATGATGTCCATAACCTGGTCGTGACGTTCCAGCACCATCGTCGGTTGTCTCTTCAGGATGCAATTCAGCAAGCGGCGGAGCTGACGAATAGAGAAGTCCGCAATTTCATCGCATTAAAAGAGCAATTGCCCACGTTCGGAGCTGCGATCGATAGCGACGTTCAGCGTTTTGTCTCGGTTCTGTGCTCGTGGATGCGCGGCAATCTCGATTGGTCCTACAGCTCGGGGAGATATGTAGTGTCGATCGTCGGCAATGGTCCGAAATGATGAATGGAAAAACAGATGCCCCATGCGGTGGGGCGGATTGATCTCTGAACCAATATGCTTTGGACGCTCCGGCCGGCGCATTCCGGTGCGTCCGACCGGCGTCTCTAGGATTGTCTGACCGCCGGCTTGCGTCGATTCGGCAGACGCCGCTGCGATTGGCAATCGGAAATTTCACGTTTCGTTTTTTCCCGTGCCTCCGCTTGTGTGGGGGTGTCAATGACCGTCGATATCCCGCGGCCAACCGGCGAAACCGGCGTGTCCGAGGCGGTTTGAGACCGCTCGACATCGGCTCCTGTAAGTGCCCGAAGCTGCGCCAGCTCTCTAGCTGTGGCATCGAGTTTCTCTCGGAGTTCGTGTATCAACTGATAGAGCTGTTCGAAATGAATCTGGAAGTACCGTGCCGACGGAAATGCTGGCGGGACCGGCGCGTCTGCTTGTATGGCTGGATCGCATTCCTGGCGCCTGAGTCTGGGTGTCATCTGTTTCTCCTCTCGATCGTGAAATCACCGCCTCATGGCTTGGAAATGAGGCGGTGCCCCCAGTCGGCTAAGCACTAATGTTTTGATAGAGCAGCAGTGCTGTTGGCGTTTGAAAAGAAGAACGACCAAGCAAAATTCGCCGCTTGAGCAACGGCTCCCTTAACCCATATCTAGGGGGCCGATGCAGTAAAACTGTGGAAACACCGCGAGTCCGAAAGAACACTTTTCACGAATGGAGCGCGGCGATGCCGCCAAAGCCGGCAGAGCATGACGATTGAGCGATGTCATGACTCTTGAGCATGAATGTTTCCATAAAAGGCAATCGCCATGCCACCCTCCTCAAGTGCTTGATGGGACGGCATCCGCGTCGGCTGATCCATCGGTGCGATCAGTGATTGGTATGGCAAAACACACAATCGATGTGACTTTTGCCCCGCCCGGCGCATCGCAGTCTCGAATACAGCCATTTTCTGTGGGTTGAATAGTGTGACCGTCGGGGTTTCGGTTCGAGACGTACTAGCGTGCCGGAACTTAATCATTCCATCGAGAACGTTCCGGTCGTGTAAGTGCCGTTTCGATGTAACCCATTTCTCACCTCGGGGCGGATGTAAGCGAGAAGGTCCAGGCCGTTTTCACCGCTGCCAGGCGGCGACGAGTTTGAGGCAGGCGCGGCGCCATTCGCAGTCGGGAACGGTGCATTGGAACCGTTCCTCGGTGCGGTAACAGGGGGTGCGCTGCTGGGCGCGTTGGACAGCCCGGACCCAGGCGGCCGGGGGCGGCGCGTCAGGTTCATCGGGTGCGGGGCGGGCAATCCGAAGTGGTGGTGCGGCATCCATCGGGCGGTCCATCCATGCAAAAGAGAGCGCCGCTCGCAGGCGGCGCCGGCAACCCAGTGAGGCGAATAGCACAGGCGCGGGCGGACGGCGGGCGCGGAGGAAGAGGGGGCTCCGCGCCCAAGCGCCCGCCCGGCGCTACCAGAAGACAGTGCAAGACAGGTGCCAGCCGTCAGGCCCGAGAACGCGGGCGCTCGCGCCAACCGCCGGTCGGACGGTGCGGGAAACGGCTGAGTGCGGTTAGGCTTTTCACCCGGCGCCACGCTTCAGTCGGTGTAATCGGAGGGGATGATCGCCGCCACCTGGCGCGAGCGCGGGCCGAGCGTCACCGGCATCTGGCCGCTGACGAAGGTCGCGGTGGTCCGGATGATCACCGGCAATGCCGGTATCGCATCGACCAGGGGAATCACAGGGATCGGGTCGCGGTCACGATCGAGGCGCGCCGCTGTCCATCCTCATCGGGTGGAACGTGAGCATGATTCCCATGGCCGTGATCAGGACGCCGAGGTAGGGGATGTTGGCCGCGACTGTGCCGATCACCGTCAAATGGCGGGGCAGCTCGGTTTCGAGGAACTGGCTGGTGGCGTACTGGTCGAGCTCGACGCGGCGGTAGAAGAATCAGAGGTCAAATGCCATGGCGACCCCGCAGAGGCAGGCTAGAGCATTTTCCGATCCGGTATCAGGGAGCCCGATAGGTAGGTCGGCAATCCCTTCCCAATCGCAAACGGTCGCTTTAGTCGCGACCCTTCCAATCGCAAAACGGCCGTCCTGGGAGCGCCAGGACGCCCCTTCCAACAAAATCCTTTGCCGAGCCGATACGTCGGCAAGGGATTGCCGACCTACGTTCTTCCCGCCCGAACACGAATCCGTACACCGGGATGAAAAACGCTCTAAGTACATTCAGGGAAGTCTTGCGGCATAGGCAACCTGCAGGACAACCCCGCCAATCAAGCCAATCTGTCGAGATTCCGCAAGTATTTGCGGAATGTACTTAGCAGCAATAGGCCGTGCGGCAAATCCCGCAGTACGTTGCGGGATGCCACCCATTTATTGTGAACGCCGGGCGGGGAAGTGGGCATGCAAAGCAGTTCTTTTCAAATCAAAACTGCTTTAACGGGACCGAGAATGCATAGCCCGCCGAGAGGAGGCTATGCCGAGCTAGAAAGCCTCCCAAGCTCGGGGCGGGCAATGCCAAAGTGCAGGAAAAAAAGTCGGGGCTGATGCGATCAGTGCAGTTGTTTCGGCCACTTCAGTCGCACGATTCCGCTCTGCTCGCTATCGAGCTCGCCTAGAGACTCATTCGCCAAATAAATTCCGTTTTCCGCAGGTACGGCGGAAGCTATGGAGGCAAGCGGAAGGCCCTTATACATCGCCGCATAGAGAGGCTTGCTTCCATCAGGGCTCACGACGATCACACCCGTACGCTGCGTCTGACGCAGCAGCAGTCGGGGCGGCAACCGCAAGAGCAGCGGTTTGATCCACGCGTTTTCGTGGGCCCAGGTCAGGATGGGGCTTCTCTCTGTGAACAGGGCAAGCCAGATACGCCCGGACGCATCGCGGTCCATCCCGTCGTCCATGCCCGTAAGCCCATCGAGCACAACCTCGTAGCTCCCCGCTTTCGGACCCCGAAGATAGAAACGCGCCAGACGGAAAAGAGAGGTCTGGGTGACCAAAACCGACTCCTCCCGCGGCTGGCCCGGATGCAGGTCGTATAGAACGCCGTTGATGAAGTGGAATCCCTCCGCGACAAGGCGGGTGGTTCCGGTATCCAGGTCGTGCCGCCACAGGCGCCCATTGGGAGGTAGGGCAATGGCTTCATCTACCGCGTCGTCTAGCGAAGCGTCTCTGTACGAGAACGGTTCGGAGAAATAGATGCGCCGGCCGTCCTCGGAGACTTCCAGGTTGTCGCAGACCACCAGCGGACGATGATCTCCGCCGCTGCCGTCGCGCCTCAATTCGGGCGCCTTGGGATCGTTGTCCGCATAGACGACCGGGTGATCGGGATCGATCAGCGTTGCCGGCACCTCGAGAACGATGGGCTCGATTTTCCGGGTGTCGAGCGCGAGACGGTAGAGTCCGACAGCCTCGCCCGGAAACGGCTCGCCATAGGCGTTGGAGGAGCAAAAATAAACATGGTTCGGGTCGCCGGGCGCTTCGTGTATGCCGAACGCCATCAGCGGCGCATCCACGAACGGCTCAACCGCGTGTGTGGCGAGGTCTACGCTCCAGATTTTTCCGTCCGTCGCTGTAACCAGGGCCCTGGTTCCGCCGGTGAGTAACACGACATCGTCGTAACCCGGTAGGTCGGACCGAAAATGCTCCAGACCGGCAGCGAAGTCGGCGGAATGCTCGACTGCGGTGATCGCCGCTGCCGTCTTTGGGTCGAAGGAAATCGACTCGGCGACGCAGCAGCGAATTTCCGGTCTGGGGGCCGCGGCGATCCACCAGATTACGATGAGTAACACAAGGCCTATACCGATCCATTTCTTCATGAGCCTGATCCTCAAGCATTATGAGACGTTATCTATCCAACCTTACCGGGTTATGGCGATAGCCCTTTATCGCCGGCTCAGCGGCGTTTCATCGCAGCGGCGGCAAACCGGCGTTCGGCGGCTTGTAATTGCGGTCTTTCTTGCGCCGTCTTTGTGCCGAGTCGTCGATCACCTCGTTGCCGAACCTGGCGGTACCTAAGGCGCGATAATGACGCTGTTGTGTGTGGGCATAAACCCCGTTGAGGAATTGTGCGTAGGAATCGGTAATCGCTCCGAGGTAATTATCGGCTCCCACGTCTATCGGAGTAACCCCGAGGCCCGCCGCCATGGCTTTATCTTGAATCCAACGCAACGTTAGGTCGGACAGGCGCCGATCCGGATATCCCCCGCCGACATCGCTGTGCGCACCCACAAACCAGCGCTGTTCCAGGTTTTGTTGGGGACTCGCATCGGGCGTCCATAAACAGATATCGTAATCCGTTCGATGTTCGTCGATCGCGATGGCTTGGTAACCGTTTTCGACGATATGGCTCAATCTCGTGTCGTGGAACTGGTAAAAATACATGTTCAGGCGCTTCAAGATATCCAGCGGAATACCCAGTGCGCCGACCGTATCCCACACGCCGAGAAACTTAATTTTGATTTCCCGAGAAAACCTTGCCCTAAACTCCAGAGCGGTCGAAGAATCGGGACCGTCGTCTCTGGTACGGTAGATGCCATAGGCCATGGCCATACGCAGGGGAAGCTGCTTGTTTTTCACCAGACCGCAATTGCGAATGAGTCCGGCCAAACTCCTGGCGGTATAGGCGCCGCGGCTGAAGCCGAGAATATAAACCTCGTCGCTTTCCCGATATTCCTTGGCGAGAAACTTGTAACCGTCGAGGATATTTTTCTCCAGCCCCGCTCCCGTGGAGCCGCCAATAAAGCGGTCATACCATTTTGTGCCTATGCCTTCGTCATACCATTTAACTTGCCGGATACCATCTGCCGCAGTGTCCGTGACCGATTTATAAAACCGGCAAACATTGGTCTCGATCTGCCGGTCGGCGGGCAAGCGTTCGTCGGCGGGTTTGTTCCATGTGCCGTCGAAGCAAATGACGATCCGTTTCATATCAGCCCCCTCAATAAAACTCTTTATTGATTCGATTTTTCGCCGTAATTCCGCCGCGCGCTGGACGGTAGGGGTAAGTTTCGACCCCTTGCCTTACGTGGTCACATCGAAAAGGCATTCAAGGCTATTTTTGAGAAAACAATGCGCTTGCGCCGAGCCGTTGTCAATCGATTAAAGCGGGTGGAAATGCGGCCCCGCGTACGGCAAAACCCCGGTCGACGAAAGGGTTTTAACCGGATATGGGTGTATGTGCTGCGTAGGGGCGTTGTGTACCTTTTCAGTGGTTATCCTTGAAATGTCTTGCTGTTACGGGATTGCGTGAAACATAATGCCGGCTGCGCCATGGAAAACCTGTGTAATTCCAAATCGCTTTCAATCAGGCATTCATTTTGTAGGATGGGTAGAGCGAAGCGAAACCCATCGATGGTGGGTTAGGCCGCGAGGCCGTAACCCGCCGAGCGACTCCCAATCGGCGGGTTACGCGGAGCCTGTCCTGAGCTCCGTCGAAGGGCCTGTCCCGAGCGGAGCCGAGGGGCTAACCCACCCTACGATGAGTGTTCACGCGAAAGCCGAATGGAATAAATCGGATAGAGCGAGGCGGAAACCATAAGAGATTCAGGATTGTGGGATTATCGAGATCTTACGGTTTTCCATATCCTGAATGTATTTCGAATAGATTCTGAATTTACGTCTTCCTCCAGCGGCGCAGCCTTTTCGATATACCCGCCCGTTCCCGTAATTCCAAGAATAAGGGGGTTGTGATCGCTATGAACGAGATACTGAATGCAAAGAGCAAGGTCCTCGTCACCGGACCGACCAGCTTTCTCGGTTACCATGTCACCAAGCGTCTGAATGAAAAGGGTATCCGGCCGCGTGCGCTGATCCCGCAAGACACCGATCCGTCCACCTTGCGGGATTTGGATGTGGACATCGTCCGAGGCTCGGTCGAGGATGCGATTTCCTTGCGTGCCGCCTGCGACGGGGTGGATACGATTTTTCATCTGGCTTTTCTGGTCAGCATCGGTGGAGGGCTAGAGGAGCGTATGCAGCAAGTGAACGTGGTCGGAACGCGCAATCTCCTGGATGTGTCTGCGGACTCGGGCGTTACGCGGGTCGTCGTGACCAGCAGCGCGCTCACCGTGGGCGTCAACCGGAAGCCGGAGCCGCTCGACGAGACCGCGGACGGCACCGTTCACCGCCTGGATCTCCCGTATGCGGCAAGCCGGCGACAGGCCGAAGAGGAGGCGCTCGGACGATCGAGCCCCAGTATGTCGGTAGTCGCGGTCAATCCTTCTTTTACCATGGGGCCCGAGGATTACGTCGGCGCGCCCGCCAATAAACTTCTCAAGGCGGTCAGCGCCGGCAAGCTTCCCGTCACTGTTCCGGTCGGTTTCGGCTGTCTGGACGTTCGCGATTTCGCGGACGGAATGCTGTTGGCTGCCGAACGCGGCCGCCCCGGCCAGCGCTACCTGCTCAACGGCCACAACGTGATGGTGGACGATCTGTTGGGACAAACCGCCGCTATCGCGGGCGTGCGGCCGCCCCGGTTGCGGCTGCCGGTCTGGGCGGCCTATGCCCTGGTTACGGTGCTGCAGGCCGGTTACGCCCTGCTCCGAAAACCGTTCCCGGTTACCCGCAGCGTGCTCCAAATCCTGGGCCGCTACGCTTGGTACGACACCGCCCGTGCGCGCGAGGAACTCGGCTGGACGCCGCGTCCCTTGCAGCAGACGCTTGAAGATACCCTTCGTTGGCTACGCCAGAGCGAAGCCGGATAGGAGTCAAAGTCGGGAGTACTAGGATATGGAATCAAGCATGGCAGAAGCCGAGAGCGGCCTGTCGCCAACCACGTTCGAAATCGGGTTGGTCATGGCTGGCGCGGTGTCCGCCGGCGCATACACGGCCGGAGTCATCGATTTCCTGACCGAGGCGCTGGACTCTTGGTATCGGGCGAAGCAAAGAGGAGTACCCGATACGCCCCCGCACGACGTGAAGATCTCGGTGGTAACCGGCGCCTCGGCCGGAGGCGTTACGGCGGCCGTGCTGGCGTCGGAGCTGCGCGGCGGTCTGCTGCATATGAATTCGCAAACCGGCAGCGCGCGAAACAAGCTTTACGAGACCTGGGTCGAACGGGTCGATATAGGCCCATTGCTCGACGCTCGCGATCTGGAACGACCCGGTGCCAGGGTGCCTTCGCTGCTGGATTCGACCGTACTCGACGATGCGGCGAGGAACGCCCTGGCCACCGCATGGTCCGGAGCCCCGTGGCCCGAGTACATGGCCGATCCACTGGATGTGATCCTGTGCGTCACGAACTTGAGAGGCGTGCCTTATTCCATTCGTTTCTCGGCCGAGCAGGACCGCGATTACGGCATGTCTCAGCACGCCGATTACATGCATTTTTCGCTCAGCCCGACCGACAAAGCGTCGAAGTGGAACGATTCCGTGCCGCTCGGGCGGGACGACCAGGAAGAGGGCAATTGGAGGCTCTTGAAAGAAGCCGCGCTGGCGAGCTCGGCGTTTCCCGCCGCTCTGGCGGCTCGCAGCCTGACGCGCTCGGCGGGCAACTACAACCGCCGCCGCTGGAGCATTCCCCAGGAGCCCAAGTGCGACCGGAGCCAGCGTTGCGTGTGCGAAGTCGAAAAGGAAATTCCGCCGATGTGGCCGGACGAGTTGAAGGAGACGGACATCGATCGCTGGGAGTATCGGTTCGCCAATATCGACGGAGGTCTCGCCAACAACGAACCCTTCGAGATCGCGCGCCGCTGCCTTGCCGGCTCGGCGAATCGCAGCCCGCGCGGGGCCGAGGATGCGAAGCGCGCGATTCTTATGATCGATCCGTTTCCGAATCAGTCGGTTTTGGATCTCCGCTACGATCCGGAGTCCAGTCTTCGCCTTCTCGGAACGCTGCCCGCATTGATTTCCGCAGTTTTGTCGGAGCTGCGATTCAAGAAAGATGAGTTGGAGCTGGCTCGGGATCCGAGCGTCTTCAGCCGTTTTCTCATCGCGCCTACGCGCACCGAAATCAGGGATGGCAAGGAGCAGCGCGCGCGTTATCCGCTCGCCACCGGCGGGCTGGGCGGATTCGCCGGATTTCTGAGCGAGGCGTACCGGCAGCACGATTATCGCCTCGGTCGCCGCAACTGCCAGCAATTCCTCCGGCGGACGTTCGGCCTGGCGTACGACAACCCGCTGTTTCGGGATTGGCCGCCGACGCTCAAAGAAAAACTCCGGTTCAAGAACGAAGCGGGTATGGACCTCCTGCCGATTATTCCATTGACCGATTCTCTCGGCGTCGAGGAACCTTTGCCGGAATGGCCGGTGAACCGACGTCCGGACATGAAAGTCCTGGAACGATTGTTAAGACGCCGGACCGACGCGGTGGTGAAGCGGCTCATCGACACCGAGCTCGAGCGTCTGTCCATGAACTGGATCGTGAGCCGCGTCGGCTGGGACGTGATCAAGCTCAACGAACGCTTGTTGAACCTGATCCGAAGTCCGCACAAAGGACCCATCGGCGCCATGCTGAAGATCGTACGGGACGATTTGAGCGAACGCGGATTATGAGGTGCGGAAGGAGGCGGACGCAGCGCATCCGCCTTTGTGGCGTCTAGCGGAATCCGATCCGTAGACTCATCGCATACAAATTCTGCTCATCCATCTCGAGCGAGCCGCGGCGTTCCAGCGAGCCCAGACGCAGCATGGCGCGCAGCGATTCGCGCATGGTTATCTCCGAGGCATAGCGTCCGAGGCATTTATGCCGTCCGTAGCCGTGCTGCAGATAGATCTGACTTTGCGGCGCCTCATGGGCGCGTTCGCGATCGCCGAGGTAGGGGACCAGCCGTTCGTCGCGGGTAATGTCGAAGGCTGACGGGTTCGGCACCGTCTCGGGATCCCGCATTGCCGCGGCATAGGCCGCGAACACGAGGGTTCCGGCGCGAAGGGGAACGCCGCCGAGTTCGGTATTGTCCTTCACGCACAGCCGCAACAAGACTTCGCCCTGCGGCTGCAGGCGCAAGGCTTCCAGGGCGTATTTGCGCAGTCCCGCGAGGCTTTCGGCATAATCCGGGCTATCCGGCTCGATGTTCGCCAAACGTACGGCCTGTTCGTAGCTGGAACCGTTCAGCACCTCGTATTCGCCATCCTTCAGGCGGAGCATGGAGTCGAGGATCCGGGCTGTGGCTTCCTGGGGATTCACCACCGCGCCGACCGCCGTGCCGAACACGTTGGACCGGATCATCGAATCGGAAAGGCGTTTCGCCAGCTCGTCTTTCGTCAAGGGCGTGCCGAGGCGGGCTGCGAACTCGTCCGTCAATGTCTCGCCGTCCCGCTCGAGCTCGAGCTGCATTCGCAAGAGCCGCGTCAGCATGGTATCGGGAACCGTTTCACCCTGCCGCAGCCGTTCCTTGTAGTGCTTGAGCAAGGCGAATACGTAGGCGCTCAGATATTCGGTCGCGATCACGCCGCGTTCGCGGAATTCGGCGAATAAGGGATGGGCCGGGCTGAAGTTGTTGAAGATGTTGCGGAATGCATCCTTGACCCAGATGAACAGGTCGTCCGCCGTGGGTACGATGCCTTCCGTAATCTTGCCGAACGAGAACACGGCTTGCAGGTCCGGGTCCAGCGGAAAGCGGTCGCCCCCGCGAAGGCCGGGCAGCACGGACGGCGTTCCGAAATCGTAATAGTGGACTCCCAGATAATCGCCGACGATCCGAAGCGGCACGAATTTCGCGAGCGTCGGTACCACGTCGATTCCGCCGATCCCCTCGGCTTGCGCCCGATGCGTCCAGCGTTCGGCCTCGTCGCGAGTCAGGCGCGAAAGCGTTTCCTCGTCGGAGCGCGACACGGCGCGGCGCAGGATCACGTCGTCCAGCCGGTAGAGATCGTCCCGGTCGGTGCCGAGCATGAAGTGGGAGTATGCTTCCGGGTGTTTGGTCTTGTCGTCCGTGGCGCGCGCCATCTCCGCCGCGTAAGGGTCCACGGTGAACAGGTCGGTACGCTCCAGGCAGCGGATGACTTCCGGATGCCGCATGACGATCACGGGACCGATGGCCGGCTTGAAGATCGGCATGGCGTCCCTAGGTTGCGCCAAGAGCTCCTGGAACATCGCATAAGGCGCGGTCACCAGCCATTTGGAGATCACCTGCGCCACGGCCCCGCCCCGTGCCTTCGCCGCCGTGGCGAAAGCCGCGGCGGCCGTCTCCGCCGCTTGCTTGTCCTTCTCGTAGGCGCCGGGATCGCCCGCGTATTTCGGATCATTCGGGTTCGGCATCGGCGGCGGCGGAGACGGCAGGGGAGTGCCTTCTTCGGCACCCGCCACTTCACGCAAAAAGCTAGTAGCCGGTGGCGGAGTCGGGGCCGGTGTCTTTCCCGGCCCGGAGTCACTCGGCGTGTTTCCCAACGCCGCCTTGATCAGTTTGATGAGCCTGCAGCCCTGTCCATAGAGCTGCTCCCGTATCGTCATCCAGTTCGATCCGGCCATGAGTCCTTCTTCCCTACAGCGTTTTCATGTACTCGATAACGGCGCGGACCTGGTCGTCCGACCATTCGCTACCGTAGGTATGGCCGGCATTCGAGTTGCCGCGGAGCGTCGTATCGTGCTCGGCGAAGTGCACCGTATCGCCGGCTCCGTATTCGTCGAGCTGCGGCGCTTTGTCCCAGACGAAGCCGACCTTGGTTTCGTCGTACTTGATGTTGCCGCGAATGAACTTCTCCGGCCGCTCGGCGGGGCGGAAAAGATGCCACAGGGTCGGTACCGAGCCGTTGTGAAAATAGGGCGCCTGGGCCCAAATACCGTGGAGGACATCGGCCTTGTAGCCCGACTTGTCGCCGCGCGGCATGCCGAAATAGGCTTCGTCGTCGCCGGCGCGGCTGCCGCGTTTCGGCCGGCACCAGTCGCTGCCGCCATTTTCCACGTACAGCTCGCAGGCTTCACGGGTCAGTTCGAGCAGCCCGAGGCGCGCCGTCGGCGTGATCTGCGTCGCCCGATTCATGTCGCTGCCGACGTTGTAAACCTTCTCGTTGCGCGCATGGTGACAGGCCGACGCGCATTTTTCCTCGAACAGCGGCTTGCCTTTGGCCGCTAGGTCGAGATCGACCGCAAAGGGATAGGGCGTAGGCGGCAGATTGTCGATGAACGGATTCATGGGTTCATGGATGCGGACATCGACTTTGGACGGATCGCCTCCCGAGGAAACCCCCGAGGCGATTACCCGGGACTCGGCGGCCTGGTTGGCGTCCCAATTGGCGGCGGCATGGTCGCGAGAGAACCACAGGCTCTTGATGTCGGATGCGCCGGGGTCGTGAGGCATCCACTCGGGCGCGGTCGCGAATAGCCGCTGACCGGCCTGCTTCAGGCGCTCCTCGCGGGGCAGATTTTCCAATCCCGCGAAGAACGGATGATCGTCGGGCAGGCGCGCAAAGAAACCTTCCCGCTTGGCATGCAGTGCGACCAATCCGGCGGCGATGCCGAAGGCGTCCATGCGGCCGGGACGCGGGCCGAACACCCCCGGCGCCTTTTGGCCGTTCTTCTCGGTGTAGGAAAGCTTCGAGGTCAGCGCGTGATACATCAGTTCCGTTTTCTTGGCCGAAGCGATCAGTCCGGCCACGGTGCCCGGCAGATTGTCCAATACGCGCGCCACCTGCACCCTGGCGCGTTCGGCGCCGGCCGAGCGTTCCTCGGGCGTCCGTCCGCCGTAGAACCAGGCGGGGTCCGTTTCGACCTTGGTCTTGAGGAAAGATGCGATCTTGGCGACCTGATCCGGATCGGCTTTTATCTGGCTCGGATCGGGGCTGTCGACCTTGATAAACATCTTGCCGCTTCGGTAGAGAAGCTGAGCGTAGGCTTGCGCGTCGATTTCGGTATTGGGAGCGCCGACGAGATACTGGACCCGGTCTTTGACGTACACGCGCCCCGTATGACAGGCCCCGCACGAAAAGAATACGTTGTCCGTACGCTTGTCCTCGGGAACGGCGGGGTCCTGGACGGTGAAAAGCCCGTAAGGCAGGGGATGGCGCTGTTCCGGAGGAAGCAGCTGGCCGGTTGCGGGATCGTAGTCGTCCGGATGGGGACCGAATCCCAGATTTCCCAGCGAGCCTTCCCCGTTCCAGATTTCCGGATAGGTTTCGATCAGGGCGCGCAGGAAGACATAAGGTATGCCGTTGACGCTGAGAGGGTAGGCCTTGAACCACTCGTATCCCAACCGGTTGCTGTACCAGGGCGTGCGAGCGGCGTCGTCGGTCGAGATTCGCTTGACGGTGGAATCGTTCAAATAGGCCGTCTGAAGCTTTTCCCGCTCCGAGCGTTCGTCCGCCCAGCTGCGTGTCTGCTTCTCGGGCGGTTTTCCGCCCTGTCCGGATTCCGTACAGGAAATCAGCGTGGTGAGGATGATTGCGGCCGTTCCGCAGCCAAGTACCGAGCGAAGGGATGAGGTCAGTGTCTTCATGATGTCCTCGCGAGCATTATTATTCTGGCGAATGTCCGTTCATAAGGTCCGGGAAGGCAGCCCCAAGTTGCGCATTTGCCGTCGCCGAGGAAGCGAAAGCGTGTAAACCTGACTAAAAGGGCGGGTGGCATCGTCGCCATCCAAGCCGTCGTAACTTATGGCGCTTTATTGTTCTTACCAGAAGCCGACGGTGCGCACATCGAGCCGTGCGCTCGATACATTTCTGATTTGTTCGAGACTGATGGGGGACTCACCGGATCCCGCGACAATAAAAGCCCTTTGCCGATTCATTGTCAAATTTGATTAACACCGCCGATTCGAGGCGGTCCGATGGGAACGGAAATTCGGGATAAGTCCGTTTAGGAAATCGACGCGAGGTCCGGTCGACAGGAATTCGGGGCGCAATCACCCAAAGCCGGATGAGTTGCCGGGAAACGCTTTAATGCCCGGCCTGACGCAAACCGGTCGACGGAAGCTCGCACTATGGCTCGATCAGTTCCGCTTCCAATTCTCCGACCAGGCTCGCTGCCACCTTTTGCAGGGATCGCGTTTCGGAAAAGACGGCTCGCTGACGGAGGTAGCTGTGCCCGGTGTCGAGTCGGGCTTCGAGTTGATCGAGCCAGTCTTTGGTCCTCAATTCTTCGGCCGTTTCCGCCAAGCTCGCCAGCAATTCGCGCGTAAACGCCTTGATGGGACGAACATGGCCCGTCTCGTCGACGATGATCTCAGCCTCCACCCCGCGATGAGAGGCTCGGAAACAGTTTTCCTTTTCCGCCCACCAGTGTTGCGGCATCGCGGGACGAACCGGCTTTTCCTGCTCCCAACACCGCAGCAGATAAACCTGTAGGGTCTGGACCAGGGCGGCCAGCATGAATGTTTCCCGCAGGGTCGGCTGAACATCCATCACGCGAACTTCCAGCGTGCCGTAATGGGGACTGGGCCGGATATCCCAGTGGACGTCCCTGACCACGTGGACGGCGCCCGCCGTTCGGAGGTTTTCGAAACACTGGGCGAACTGGCGCCAAGACGTGAAGCTCGGCGGCAGGCCGTAGTCGCGCATCGCCGCCAGGATGCGCTGCCGGAACGAGGCGAAACCGGTATCCTGGCCCTGCCAAAACGGGGAGCTGGCCGAGAGTGCCAGAAGAACGGGCAGATAGGGCTTGAGCTGGCTCATCACGACGACCGCGGCATCGCCCGACGGCATCCCGACATGGACGTGAAGCGCATAGGTTTTCAGCGTGTGCGCCAGGTAAACCATGCGCTGCTCCATCTCGACATAATGCGGCAGCGGCGTCACCGACGCCGGACGCAGCGAGAAGGGATGCGTGCCGGCGCCGCAAAGCGTGAAATGCAATCCTTCGCAGCGGCGCTTCAGTTCTTTGACCAGGCCGGTAACGTCCGACCGCAGTTCTTCGATATCGGCACATACGCAGGAATTGATTTCCACCGTGGACTGGGTGAATTCCGGCTTGATGCGGGGTTCCTCCGGGTGGTCCCGGAGCAGGGGAAGTATGCCGTCGACCAGATCGAGCGTGTCCGGATCGAGCAGCTGAAATTCGATTTCGATTCCCACGGTGGGAGATTTCGAACCGGAGAATTCTAGCTCGTCGTCATGCATACGCCTCGATGGCATCGCGTGCCACCCGGTCGAAGAATGCCGCCCCGATTTTCAGCACCTCTTCGTCGAAATCGAAGGCAGGGCTGTGCAAGGGAATGTGTTCCCATCCTTCCCGGCGTGCGCCTAGCCTTACGTAACAGCCGGGAATTTCCTGCAGATAGTAGGCGAAGTCTTCGGATCCCATGCTGGGATATTCCATGGACACGAGCCCCTTTTCGCCGACGATCTTCCCGGCTGCCCGGCGGGCGATTTCCGATTCGACGAGCGTATTCACCACCGGCGGATAGCCTTCGTTGACGATCACCTCGATCCGGGCATTGTGGAGATCCCCGATGCCCTTGGCCATGCGTTCCAGACCTTCGAGGAGATGTTTCCGCACCTCCGGCAGGGTGGTGCGTATCGAGCCCCGGAGCGTCGCCGTTTCGGCGATCACGTTGGGCGCGCTGCCGGCGCTCACCTGGCCGATGGTGATCACGGACGGATAGACCGGGTTTACCTCCCTGGATACCAGGGTTTGCATCGCCACGATCAGGAGCCCGGCGACCACCACCGCATCCACCGCTTCGTGCGGTCTCGCCCCATGTCCGCCGCGTCCCTGGATTCGTATGAGGAAACCGTCCGACTGGGCGGTGAGCACGCCGGGAGCGACCATGATCTCGCCGACTCGGTAATGCCCGGTCACATGTCCGCCGAAAATAGCTTTGACGCCCGAGAGGGCCCCTGAACGAAGAATGATGCGCGAGCCGCCGCCGCGTTCCTCCGCCGGCTGAAAAATCAGCAAAACGTTCCCCGGAGGCGGATCGTCCTTGAGCAAGGCCGCGGCCCCGAGCACCATCGCCATGTGTCCGTCATGGCCGCAGGCGTGCATTTTGCCCGGATTCAGGGACGCGAAAGGCAGGCCGGTGGTCTCTACCCCCGGCAGACCGTCCATCTCGGCCCGCAAAGCCACGGTTGCACCTTCGCTCTTGCCCGCGATCCGGGCGACGATACCGCCTCCGATGCCGCCGTATTCGTAGGGAATGCCGAGGCGATCGAGCTCCTCCATGATCATGCGAGCCGTCTGGGCTTCCTCGAAAGCGAGTTCGGGATAGCGGTGCAGCAATCGGCGCAACTCCACCATGCGGGGATAAATCCGCTCGACATCGGAGCGCCCGACCATGGGATTATCGTTCGTCAATCTCATCGATATCCGGAAGAGAAATTCGAATGGCCGATCGCCATCGGCCCGGGAGTGGAGATCGGCATTGGAAAAAGTACTTCCGTCGGAGGCGATGTTGCCTCGGCTGCAAGCCGCCGAACCACAGCTTCTATTAATCAGACCCGTAAATACCCTCCTGGTATTTCAGGCCGCCGCCCAGGCCGGGGCTCACACGGCTTGTCGCCGCGCCGGGGCATCCCTGCCCCGGATTAACCCAGCCTATATTTATAGGCCGCGTTAATAAAACGACCCAAGCATAAGGTTCTTATTCGAGCGGGCATGTTCTTCAGCTTTCCATAAAGTACTAGATAGCCGCCGTGTGTGTTAGTTCCGATCGCGTGGCAATCCCGCAATCCCTTTGTCGAAACCCGGCCACCCGTGCGTAGACCAATTCGCGGCTTGGCGGTTCTAAAAGTTGAAAGGCCGGACGTAGAATCTCATGGTGAACGGATGTCTAAGAAGGATCGGAATCATTCCTCAGGATGAAATATCATGAACGGACAGTCATTCCTTGCCACGATACTCGGCGCGGCCATCATCAATCCCGCGCTCGTCGCGGCGCATGAACCGCTACTGAACAAGCAGGACGTTCCTCAGGCAGTCCTTGCGGCCTTTCAAAAAGATCATCCCGCTGCCAAAGGCGTGAAGTACGAGGAAGAAGTCCTCGATGGCAAGGAGGCTTATGAAATCGCCTATCGCGACGACAAGGGGCAGGAACGCTCCGAGGTCTATCGCGCGGACGGCACTCTGGTTGAAACCGAAAAGGTCATTAAACTCGATGAGCTGCCTGAATCCGTACTGCAGGCGGTAAAGAGCGCCCATCCGCGAGCCACGCTGCAGCGGGCCTTTCAGGTTTCCGATACCAGCGGCACCGTGAAGAGCTATGAGGTCGAAATCAGGGAGGGCAAAAAAGAGCGCGAGGTCGAATTCGATACCGATGGAAGGATTTTATCGCGCTGCTAGTCCTTGAGGCCGAAGCAGGCAATCCGGGTTCGGTCGAGCGTTTTTTCATCCGCGGCTCGATTGCGAGCAGCGTTTCGGCTGGCGCAGGCGATGGCCGGTCTCGCCCACAGGTTCATCGCGGATCGAATGCCCAAGTTAATTGGAGATGTGTCCATGCCGTTCGAAACTCGGAAGCGCGGGCTCATTTTCTCCTTGCGTCTTCCTGCTCGTCATGCCAGGAAACGCCGCACCGAGAATTGTTCCTGCGTCGGTGCCCGCCCTTGGGCCAGATCCGCCAACAAGAATCCGGTCAGGATGGCGAACTTGAATCCATGTCCAGAGCACGGCGAGCCGATGACCACGTTGGAATAGCCCGGATGCGTATCGATGATGAAATGTTCGTCGGGTGTCATCGTGTACAGGCATTCGCGCTTCTCGCGAATCGGGCCGTCGCCCCAGGGTAGGAAGCGCTTGACCCATGCCCGCACGGTGTCGACGGACGTGTCGTCCTGCGCGGGGCGAACGTCGTCGGGGTCGATCGCATGGCTCAGGTTGTGGACGGCGATCTTGAGTCCGGTGCCCGTATCCGGCAGTCCGTAAATCCAAGGTTCCCGATGATGGATAAACACCGGGAATGTCCCCGGCAAGAACGCGGTGCGCCGGGCAGGCTCGAAAAATACCTGCTCTTGCCGGGTCACCGTCAGCGGCAAATTCAAATCCAGCGTCTGCAGCAGCTTTCCCGCCCAGGAGCCCGCGCTGACGACCACCTTCCCCGCGGTGAATCCGCCTTCGGGCGTTTCCACGTAAACCGAGTCGCTCGACGGTTCGATCTTTATCGCCGGACATTTCGTCTTCAGCATGGCGCCGGAGATCTCCGCCATTTCCGCCAGTGTCCGCACACAGGCCGAGGCATTAAGAATTGCGGCGTCCGGCTGCAAAATGGCCGCCATATCCCAGTCGAGCCGGAATTGCGGAAAACGCCGGGCGCTCTCGCTCGCAGACAGCCATTCGTAGGCGATTCCCGCGGCATCGAGGCAATCGCGCGTGGCCAGCAGCGAGGGGGAATCCGCCGGACCGAAGTCGAGTCCGCCGGAGGGCGTCAGCAGGCGCTTGCCGCTGCGCTGCTCCAGATCGCGCCACATCGGGAATGCCTGTTTCGCCATGTCCACGTAGATGGAGTCCTTATAGGCGTAGCGGATGATGCGCGACTCGCCGTGAGAGCTTCCCATCGAATGATCGAGGTCGAACTGTTCCAATGCCAGGACACGCTGTCCGCGCCGGGCCAGGTGATAGGCGGCCGCCGCACCGACCACGCCGATGCCGATCACGATCGTGTCATAGGGTTTACCGGATTTCATGGCCATTCGCTTCGCGAAGCTTCGACGGTCGTCCGTGCCCGGCGAAACGCGCCGGTCGCGTCGGACGCAGCTTAGGCAGGGCACAATTCACTAGGAAGCGATTATGTTTCACCCATTATTCAGCAAGAAACAAGTTTATTTGCTGGTCCTGGTCTTCATTTTCGCCACTGCATTCGTCGGCGGCTTCGAGATGCTCGGAACCGTACCGGATTGTTTCAGTATTTACACCTGGGGCGACTTTGCAGGCGAAATAGGACTTTTGGCGCTGATTGGATACC
The DNA here is from genome assembly GCF_051027445.1 of Methylocaldum sp. GT1TLB. Classification (NCBI taxonomy): domain Bacteria; kingdom Pseudomonadati; phylum Pseudomonadota; class Gammaproteobacteria; order Methylococcales; family Methylococcaceae; genus Methylocaldum; species Methylocaldum sp. GT1TLB. Next base: position 1,405,163 of record NZ_CP194898.1, on the reverse strand, counting down.
TGGCTTATTGCGTAGGCAGGGAAAGCCGGGATTGATGCCTAATCCCGACCGGGCGATCGACTCGCCGCCGTTAAATCTTTGCAAACTTGGAATAAACGGGGTGCTTGGTCGCCATTAAAAATAATATCGTCGCCGCCGATTCCGATCGATTATCGGTGCATCAATCCCAAAACGCCGACGACGATCAAATAAATCGCCACGAGATAATTCAATAACCTAGGCACGAGCAAGATCAATATTCCGGTCACCAGCGCTAGAACCGGCTGCAAAGGCACGTACATGAGAATTCTCCTGTCTTGAATTTACGGGAATGAGTGTAGCTCGTCTTAATTCCAAATCGCTTTCAATAAGAATTAATTTTTGCCGGGCGGGTTAGGCCGCGAGGCCGTAACCCACCGGGCGACCTCGGACCTGTCCTGAGCCAAGTCGAAGGGCCGGCGGGTTGCGCGGAGCCTGTCCTGAGCCCTTCGACGATGCTCAGGACAGGCTTGTCGAAGGGCCTGTCCTGAGCCAGTCGAAGGGCCTGTCCCGAGCGGAGCCGAGGGGCTAATCCGCCATCGATGGGTTTCGCTTCGCTCTACCCATCCTACGATTAATATTCATTCGAATGCCGAATGGAATAGGTCAGGCAACGCCGGAGGGGCCGTCCGCTCGCCTTTCACGATCGCTCGGCTTCACGCGGGATCGCCTGCACCTGAAACTCGCCGCCGCTGCTCCACACATCGAACAGCGCATCGAATCCTTCCTCCCAGGAGGGCGGCTGCCAGCGCCGAAACGCGGCGCGGACGGCTTTTTCCGGAACTCTGCGACGAGTATTGCGCAAAGCATTCCGGACCAAGGCTTCATCGAGTTCGACCCGGAAGGCATAGCCGATCACGCGAAACCCGGTCCGCTTGGCGGATGGGATGTAACGCGCGCGCTCTTCTCGAGTCAGATTGGTATTTTCCACCACATAAGGCTGCCTCGCTTGAAGACAGGCGTCGATCAGCAGCTTTTCCCGGTGTCGGGTACGCAGCATGTCGAGGTTGATCCGTATGTGAGTATCGACGAAGCATGCCTTGAAAAAGGTCGACTTCCCGGCTGCCTGAATTCCTGTGAACACTATGGTTTCCATAAAACGCCAGACTGACTTTCGGCATGAATGTCAGAGTGCTGCGGTCAAGCAACGGCGTTCATCGAAACCCATACACGTCGGAAACGGTGCGCTCGCGAAGCCCGGTCGACAGCCTTACTGTATTCGACATTTGCGCTTCCGCATGCTGTCTACGGCAGCGGCCCAGATGACGGCAGAGTGATCGGACCGACCTCGCCGGGCGCCAGGATTTTCAAGCCCTCGTATTCCTCGGGGCTGAGCTTGCCATCGCTGTTCTGGTCCAAGGTCGTCAGATATACCGGTAAACCGGGCACAGCCTTGGATTCATCGGCGGAAATGTATCCGTCCCTGTTCTTATCGATCTCGGAGAAGGCGGGAGGCGATGTCGATTCTGCCGCTTGCACCAAGGCACTCGAGCCGATCGTCATCGCCAGCACCCGGAAAATCGGGATCGGTTTAGTTTTCATTGGGCCTCCTTACCCTATCCAGACAGGATAAATCACCGAATCCAAGCCCATATGTGTTCAGAGTTGGCGCACGAACCGGAACAGGGTGACTTTTATCGATGTTATGCATGCGCAGCTGGCGACACATCTTCGAATCCGGTAACACCGAAACGCGCCGAGCGCGGCGGTGTTACCGTTCGGAGCCGGCTAACCCGCCTTCAGCCAGGAGCTGCACCAGCCGTTAATGTTCACGAGTTTGCCGCCGAAGATGCTGCAAGGGCGCCATTCCCCTTCGCCGGCCTGGAGAAACTTGCAGTTGTGGCAGAATTGCTGCTCGCCGGGTACGCCTTCTCTCGGGGGACGGGTAGCCTTGGTTGCATCCTCCACATAACGGAGCGATTTGGCCATCGGATCGTCCGGCGACAGCTTGGGGGCGCCCGCAGGAGACGGCTCCTGCGCTTGTCCCCGCCGTAGAAATCCGCTCAGCGAAACAGTCATCACCGTAGCGACCACTGTCTTGAGGGCTTGACGTCGGCCTGGATGAAACCTTGAATCTGACATGGCACTCTCCTTGAACCAGGTTGTACGGATGCTTATCGAAACTCGCCCTAGCGAGTTAATGGAGGATCGAACTTCAAGTCAACTTCCGGGTGAACAATGCCCTTGCGGAAAGTCGCCGTCAAGCGATAGAGCGAACGGCAATAAACAATTAGACGGTCTTGGCATTTCGTAGTTTTGTGCGGCGGGCTATCCGCTTCGCAACCGGCGCAATACGCTTTAAGCCAAATGGAGAGACATTTGGTCTAAGTACATTCAGGGAAGTCTTGCGGCATAGGCAACCTGCAGGACAACCCCGCCAATCAAGCCAATCAGTCGAGATTCCGCAAATATTTGCGGAATGTACTTAGAGCGTTTTCCGAGTCGGTGTAAGGGATTCGGATATGTAGGTCGGCAATCCCTTGCCAATCGCAAACGGCATCTCTGGGAGCGCCAGAGCTGCCCTTCAAATCGCAAACGGTCGCTTTAGTCGCGACCCTTCCAATCGCAAACGGTCGCTTTAGTCGCGACCCTTCCAATCGCAAACGGTCGCTTTAGTCGCGACCCTTCCAATCGCAAACGGCCGTCCTGGGAGCGCCAGGACGCCCCTTCCGACAAAGCCCTTCGCCGAGCCGATACGTCGGCAAGGGATTGCCGACCTACGAATGCTTGAATCCATTCACCCGAGCCGAAGGCGCCAACGACTTCCGCCAAGCCTGTTTTGCCCTACGAGCGAGATGAAAACGCTCTAGAGATGGCGTTCGCAACGTAGCCCGCGTGCGGGGCGGTTCCCCGCTCTAAATTAAGCACCGCGCTCAGCCGCTCATTGGTAGAGTTTTGGGACAAACGACCCGCTAAACGGAAATGAAAAATGCTCTATTCGGTCTTCGAGGGCTCTCGATCGTTTTGCGGCTCCGTGCTCGCCCTGTGGTCGAAGGTCCGCGCATAGGCTTTCAGCATGGCTTCGCTGAATAGACGGAAAGCCTCCACTTTGTCGCTCGTTTTGTTTTCGCTCCTGGGTTTTTCCTCCGCCTCTTTGCCGAAACTGGCGGTATAGGCGTCCAGCAACGCCTTGCTCAGGATGTAAAACGCCATCAATCTTTCTTCCCGTTCGGGCGGAGCGATTTTCTTTTCGGCGGCTGCTTTCTTAAGCGCTCTCTCGACTCTCCTGCCGAAAATCCGGTCAAGACTTTTTTCCGCCGTCACGCTCAGCAGGAGAAAAGCGGCAAAAGCGATGCCGATCCACTGCCAGTCGCCCGGCGCAAGCGTTGCCACCTCGAAGAGCTCGTTCGCGGGCGTATAAAGGACTATCGCCTGCAGGGCCAGGCTCGATGCCACGGCGGCGACCAGCCACCGGTTCGAGAGTATCGGCAGGGCGTAACGCGCCCGGATGACCTGGATTCGGACCATCTCGGCCACGACGATGAAGGTGAAGAGCTGGGTCTGCGCCCGTGCCAGGTCGCCGGTGTTCCAAAGGCCGTGGAAAAACAAAGGCAATCCGGTGGCGGCCATGATCAGGCCGATGCCGAGAATCGAGGCGATGATGCGCCGATCGAGCACCGGTTCGCCGGAACCGCGCGGCGGCTGCTTCATGATGCCTTCCGTCTTGGGATCGGTACTCAAGGCCAGCGCAGGAAGCCCGTCGGTGATCAAATTGATCCACAAGAGCATCACCGGCGTGAGGATCAAGGCTTCGCTCTGGCCTTCGAAAAGGCGGGGAAACAGCGCGGCGCCCGCCAATACGCCGAGGAACACGATCAGGATCTCGCCGGCGTTCGCCGACAGCAGAAAATTGACGAACTTGCGGATGTTGTCGAAGATGCCCCGGCCTTCGGCGATGGCATTGCGCAAAGTCACGAAATTGTCGTCCTGCAGCACCATGTCCGAAGCTTCCTTGGCCACGTCGGTTCCGCGCCGGCCCATGGCGACCCCCACGTGAGCATTGCGCAGGGCCGGGGCGTCGTTCACCCCGTCGCCGGTCATGGCCACCCGATGACCGCTCTCCTGGAGCGCCTTCAAGAGCGCGACCTTGTGGTGGGGCGAAACGCGGGCAAAGACCTCGGCTTTCTCCGCGACTCGCGGCAGCTCTTGCTCGGAGAGGCGGTCGAGCTCCGTTCCGGTCATGGCCCCTTCCGGGCTGAAACCGATCTGCGCCCCGATGGCCTTGGCCGTCGCCAGGTTGTCGCCGGTGACCATGATGACCCGGATACCCGCGTTTCGGCAGTCCTGAACGGCCTCCTTCACCTCGGCGCGGGGCGGATCGATCATGGCCTGCAATCCAAGAAACACCATTCCGCTTTCGATCTCGTCCTCGTTTCCCTCCGTATCGTGCATTTCCTTGTGGGCAAAGGCCAAAACGCGGAAGGCGCTGCCGGCGAACTCTTTGTTTTTATCGACGATGGCCTGTCGCGCCTCCTCGTCGAGGGGCTTGGCTTCCCCGTCCTCCCATAGCGAGCTGCATCGCTCCAGCACCACTTCGGGAGCGCCCTTCATGTACGCCATCGGCGGTTCTTCCTTGGCGATCACCGTCATCCGCTTGCGCTCGGACGAGAATGGAATTTCGCGCAGCCGTTCCGGCTTGGCTTCGATCCCCGCCTTGGCGGCCGAGACCAGAAGGGCGACTTCCGTGGGATCGCCGGAATAATCCGCGGCGTCCCCCGTCTTTTCCGCATCGTTGACGACGGCCCCGCATTTTAGGAGCGGCTCCAGCGTCTCGGCGGGCACGGATTCGCCGTTCTGACGGAACTCGCCGTCCGGCTTGGTGCCTTCACCCGTGACCTCGTAGGTTCGGCCGGCGAAATATAACCTTTTGACCGTCATCTGATTTTCAGTCAGCGTGCCCGTCTTGTCGGTCACGATCACGTCCACGGAGCCCAAGCTCTCCACGACCGACAGCCGGCGAACCAAGGCGTTCTGCTTGATCAGCCTCTGGGAGCCAAGCGCCAGGGCGAGGGTCACCACGGCCGGCAGGCCCTCCGGCACGGCGGCCACGGCCAGGGTAACGGCCACCAGGATGATGGTGACGATGCCGGTTTCGGTAGCAAAGTACTGGATCACGGCAACCACCAGAATCAACCCGAGAATGCCGTAGCCGATTTGCTTGCCCAGGCGGTCGACCTCTTCCTGGAACGGCGTTTTGTGCTGCTCGGCGCTCTCGATCTCCGAGGCGATGGCGCCCACTTCCGTGTTCATGCCCGTGGCCACCACCACCGCCTTGCCCCGTCCTCTCACCGCATCGGTGTTCATGAACAGCATGTTGCTGCGTTGGGCCAAAGGCGTGTCTTCATCCACGGGTTCCGCCTCTTTGGGGACCGTCGCGCTCTCCCCGGTCAGCGAAGCTTCCATCGTCTCCAGACTGTGGGATTCGAGCATACGGGCATCCGCCGGAATCCGGTTCCCTTGGTCGATCACGATCACATCGCCCGGCACCAGCTCGGTAGCCGGCACCGTGATCTTTGTTCCGTCCCTGAACACCCGCGCCTGCGGCGTGGAAAGCTCCCGGAGCGATTGCATCGCCTTTTCGGCCCGATAGTCCTGAATGAAACCGAACAGCCCGTTGGCCAGCACGATGACCAGAATGAGAATGGCCTCGGTGTATTCCGGTTCCGCTCCCGGCAAGAAGCCCACGCCGACCGAGAGGATCGCCGCCGCGAGCAGAAGGTAGATGAGAAAATCGTTGAACTGGGCCAGCAAGATCCTGAGCGGAGAGATTTCCCGTCCTTTCCGGATCTCGTTGGGACCGTGTTCCTCGAGGCGCCGCCTCGCCTCGTCGGCGGAAAGGCCTTCGGCCTTGGTCTTCAGTTCTTGAAGAATCCGGTCTGCGGGTTGACTGTGCCAGCTCATGTTTGAGGTCCTTCTCCCATCTTCGACCGCCGAAAAAGCGCCGGGTGCGTAACGATCTGAACGGATCTATCCGGGTATGGACTAAGAGCCTTACCAGAATCGTAGGGTGGGTTAGCGCAGCGTAACCCACCGATCCGAGGCCGCTCGGCGGGTTACGGCCTCGCGGCCTAACCCGCCCTACAAACTGTCGAAGGGCCTACTGGGATAAGCATCCAAGGGATGCCCGTTCGATTGTGCCCCTCGCCAGCTGAGAACTTACGCTATGGCGCAGGGTCTGCTTGTAGTAAGCCCATTGCGGAAAGGAGTGGCCATGCGGCTCGGGATCGAGAACACCGTTACCGTGATTACCGGAGCATCGAGCGGCATCGGTCGGGCCACGGCTTTGGCGTTCGCAGCGGCGGGAGGAACCGTGGTGGTGGCCGCCCGCCGTGGAGCGGCCCTCGATGAACTGGCGCAGGAGTGCGAAACCTCCGGCGGAAAGGCTTTGGCCGTGCCGGTCGATGTGACCGACGGACCAGCGGTCGAAGCGCTGGCGCGCCGAACCATCGAAACCTTCGGGCGGTTGGATACCTGGATCAACAACGCGGCGGTGACTCTGTTCGGCCGGTTCGAGGAAACCCCGATTGCGGATTTCCGCCGGGTAATCGACACCAATCTATTGGGCTACGTTCACGGTGCTCGGGCCATCCTGCCGTGGTTCCGGGAGCAGGGTAGCGGCGTTCTCATCAATGTCTCCTCGGGGGTCGGAAAAATTCCCAAGCCTTTCGCCGCCGCTTATGTCATCAGCAAATACGGCATCGTCGCGCTATCCGATTGCCTGCGGCAGGAGCTTTGGGATGTGCCGGGCATTCATGTGGTCACGGTGCTTCCGCCAGCGACCGATACGCCCTTGTTCCAGCAGGGGGGCAATTACATGGGGCGCGCGGCCAGACCCATGTGGCCGATCTATGATCCGGAAAAAATCGCCCGAGCCATCCTGTCCGCCGCGCTCACACCGCGCCGCGAGGTGATCGTGGGCGCCAACATCCGGGCGGCGATCGTCGCCCAGCGCATCGTGCCGGGGCTGTTCGACCGATGGGCGGCTCGGGTGGTCGAAGCGAAGCACTTTCAAGAGCGCGCCATACCGCCGACTTCGGGCAATCTGTTCCAACCCATGCCCGAATACGCCAGGGTGCGCGGCGGCTGGAAAAGACCCCGGCAAAGGCTGCCCGTTTCCTGGATGGCGCTGGCCGGGGTACTGGGCATCGGCATGGGGTTCGGGTTCGCCGGACTCGGAAGAAGATCGTGAGTCCGCCCTGATCCTCGTCATTTGTCTCGCAAGGAGTAAGCCTATGCTGTTTCGAACGGCTATCGATATCGAGAGCACCCTCAGGGGAGTAGTGGAAATCAAGGGCAACGAAGTCGAAGTCGTCGATGCCGACAGGCTCCGGGAAGCGTGCATCGACCGGCTGGTCTACAACGCCATCTTCCATGAATCGGAAGAATTCAGATATTTCCTGCAATGGTTGATTCGGGAAGTAGCCGCCAAGCTGGTGGTTTATCCGACCTCCATCCAGGGGCTGCATGAAGCGGCAGTCCTGGGCGTGGCTCCGGTTTTCACGGCTCCGGTGCTGAGTCTGCATGCGCTGAGCTACGATGTGGCGAGGGCCTGTTTTCGCGCGGCTGGGGAGACCGGCGCAGGCGCTTTCAGTTTCGGCTACACCGATGAAGTCTCCGGTTACGGGTTCCAGTCGCCGGCCGAGTATGCCACCTGCATTCTGGCGGCGGCGATTCGCGAGGGATATCAGCGAGCCGTGTTCCTCCAAAGCGATCATATTCGCATAGGACGCGCCAGTTATCAGGTCAGCCGGGACGATGAGATCGACAGGCTGAAAGAACGGATCGAAGAGGCGATTACGGCCGGATTCTTCAATATCGATCTCGATACCTCGAGCCTGGCGGATTTCTCCCGCCCGAGCTTTCCGGAACAGCATCAGCAAAGCGGCCGGGAATGCGCCGAACTGGTCGCGTTCATCCGCGAGATCGAGCCGGAGGAGCTGTCCGTCGACATCGGTGCCGAAATCAAGGCGATGGGCGATGGAAACCTGACCGCGGATCAGTTTCGCGCCTTCATGGAGAGCTTTTACGTCCAGCTCAATCTTCCGGGCGGTAAGAAGGACCTTTCCAAGGTTGTCGTCCTGGTGGGCGAGGCGGACGTCGATCTCAATTTGGTCCGGGATCTCGGCGAGATCGCTCGCCGGGAGTATGGCCTCAGCCTGGCGGTGCGCAGCGGGATAACGCCCATTCCGGAAACGCTGTTCCCGCAGTTTCCGGGGAATAACGTCAGCGAACTGCATCTCGTCGCGCCGTTCGAGGACCTGATCTTCGAGCACGAGGCGTTTCCCGTGGAGTTGAAAAAGGACATCTACCGCTGGATCGATAGCGAATGGCCCGGAGAGCGGCAGCCCGGCATGAGCGACGAAGCGTTTTACCGCGCCACCCGCAAGCGGGCGCTGCTGCCTTTCAAGCAAGCCCTATGGGACTTGCCGCCGGCGCAGCGCGACCGAATCACGGCCGATGTGCAGGGCAAGGCGGTCTCTTATTTCGACACTCTGAAGGCGAGCAATACCACAGGACTCGTCCGCGACACCGTCGATATCGAAAGAGTGGGATTGCCGGCACCGGTTTCCGGGTATAGCCATACGGGGGAGATCACGTTCAAGACCCTGCTGGACCGAATGGGCGGTACCCGGCCGGTCACTGTAGGACCTCGTTAGCGCGGGAGCGGGTTGGCAGAGGGGCATGGACACTGCCGTGTTCTGTCGAGTGATGTATTCGAATCGGCCGCCGATAACATCAGGTCGTATCTCAAAACGATCGTAGGGTGGGTTAGGCGCGCACTGTCACGAACCATGCTGCGACCGCAGGACTTTCCGCGCGCCGTAACCCACCGGTTCCCGCGGCCTTGCCTGGTGGGTTACGGCGCGCGGAAACACCAAAGGAACTTTGCAGGTTCCGTTGATGCGCGCCTAACCCACCCTACGAAAGATGTGCCGCATGAAAACCCGAGCGATCCCGCCGGAACCGAGCCAGTTAAACCCCGGTCCTACTTTTTTTGCGGACTGGTTTTATCGCCATTCGGTCCGACAAAAAACCGGTCTCAAACCGGAGAGAAGCCTTCCAGTAAATGGAACAGGCGGAGACGAACGAAATATACATGGCAAGGAATACAGGAGGCACATCATGAACGCGATTCAGGAAATGCTCAAAGCGCATCCGCACCCGGCCGTAATGGGACGTGGAGTGGACATGGGATTGTTGTCACAAACGGCAAGCGAACTGTTCGATTGCGCGCAAGCGTGTACCGCATGCGCTGACGCCTGCGTCGGAGAGGACCAGGTGCAGAATCTCAAACGATGTATTCGGATGTGCATGGATTGCGCGGACATCTGCGAGGCGACGGGCCGGCTGGTTTCGCGCGAGACCGAATCGGACATGAGGATGATGCGCAGCCAGTTGCAGGCCTGCGCGACGGCCTGCGGAATCTGCGCCGAGGAGTGCGAGCGGCATGCCTCTCGTCACGAACACTGCCGCATTTGCGGTGAGTCGTGTCGCCGTTGCGAGCAAGCCTGCAACAAGCTGGCGGGTGCGATCACGATGTAACCGGCATGGGTTCCGTTAAGAAACGAGCGGTTCGGCGCCGGAAATAGGCCGGACCGTTCGTGAGAAATCTGTGTAGCGGTGCGCTCCGCTCTTGGGAGGCCGGAGCGCACTTCCCATCGAGCTCTTCCGGTATGAAAATGAACACGCATAGCCCAGAACCGGAATCCGCTACCAACTAACCCCGCCCACCGCTTGGCGGCTGGAACGATCCCACGGAGCGCCGCCATGACACACCATACCCATTCCGAGCCGCAAGCCGCTCCCGCTCGCCACGTTCCGGCTGATCGCCGCGAAGGCCATCATGCGGAACATCACGATCATACGGCGATGGTCGAGGACTTCCGCCGCCGCTTTTGGTTTTCGCTGGTTCTGACCGGCCCCATCCTGGCGCTTTCGCCCATGATTCAGGAGTGGCTGGGGCTCGAGGAACGCCTCGCCTTTCCGGGGGACACCTACGTCCTTTTCGGTTTCTCGACGGCCGTCTATCTCTATGGCGGCCGGCCGTTCATCCGCGGATTGTTCGACGAGCTCCGGCAGCTTCAGCCGGGCATGATGACGCTCATCTCGCTGGCCATCAGCGTGGCTTATTTCTATTCGAGCGCCGTGGTGTTCGGCCTCTCGGGCCAGGTGTTCTTCTGGGAGCTGGCGACCCTGATCGACGTCATGCTGCTCGGTCACTGGATCGAGATGAAGTCGGTGATGGGCGCCTCGGGCGCTTTGGATGCCCTGGTGCGGCTGATGCCCACCGAAGCGCATAGGCTGCGGGAAAACGGCGAAGTCGAGGAAGTCCCGGTCACCGAACTTCACCCCGGCGACCGGGTGCTGGTCAAGCCGGGCGAAAAAATCCCGACCGACGGCCTCATCACCGAAGGCCGCTCGAGCTTGAACGAATCCATGCTGACCGGCGAATCCAAGCCCGTCACCCGCCGCGAAGGGGACGAGGCCATCGGCGGGGCGGTCAACGGCGAAGGGGCGCTGGTGCTGGAAATCCGGAAGACCGGCGCGGAAACCTATCTGGCGCAGGTCGTCGAAATGGTGCGGCAGGCGCAAGCTTCCCGTTCGCGGGCGCAGGATTTGGCGAACCGCGCGGCCCAATGGCTGACCTATATCGCCCTCTCGGTCGGAACTCTGACCCTGGTCGTCTGGCTTTTGCTGGGCGAACCCTTCGAATTCGCGCTGGAGCGCACTGTCACCGTGATGGTCATTACCTGTCCGCACGCCCTGGGGCTCGCCGTGCCGCTGGTGGTGGCGGTGAGCACGTCGCTGGCCGCCCTGAGCGGTCTTCTCATCCGCAATCGGGCCGCTTTCGAGCGCGCCCGGAACCTGCAGGCCGTCGTGTTCGACAAGACCGGCACCCTCACCGAGGGCCGGTTCGGCGTGTCCGACGCGGTGCCGCTGGCGGATATCGACGAGGCGGAGCTGCTGCGGCTGGCTGCCTCGCTGGAGCAGCAATCGGAACACCCGATCGCCCTGGGCATCGTCCGGGCGGCCGAGGAGCGCGGCATCCGCCTGGCCAAGGCGGAGGAATTCCGGAACCTGACCGGCCGCGGCGCCGAGGCCCGGATCGAAGGACGGCTGATTAGGGTCGTAAGTCCGGGGTTTGTCGAGGAGCAGGGATTCGGCGTTCGCGACGAGCGATTGAGCGAACTGGCGGGGCAGGGCAAGACGGTGGTCTACGTGACGGACGGCGACCGGGTTCTCGGGGCCATCGCGCTGGCCGACGTGGTCCGTCCGGAATCCTTCGAAGCGATCGCACGGCTCAAGGCCATGAACATCCGCTGCCTCATGCTCACCGGAGACAGCCGGGCGGTTGCGGCGCACGTGGCCGGGCAGCTCGGGCTCGACGACTACTTCGCCGAAGTCCTGCCCCACGAGAAGGCGGCGAAGATCCGCGAGGTAAAGTCGGAGGGCCTGACCGTCGCCATGGTGGGTGACGGGGTCAACGACGCGCCGGCGTTAGTCGAGGCCGATCTCGGCATCGCCATCGGCGCGGGCACCGACGTGGCCATCGAATCGGCCGACATCGTTCTGGTGCACAGCAATCCGCTCGACGTGGCCGCGACGCTCGGCCTGTCCCGCGCCACTTACGGCAAGATGGTCCAGAATCTTTTGTGGGCCACCGGCTACAACGCCGTGGCCATTCCCCTCGCGGCCGGCGTCGCCGCGCCGTTCGGCTGGGTGCTGTCGCCGGCAATGGGGGCGGCGCTCATGTCCCTCAGCACCGTGATCGTCGCGATCAACGCGAAGCTCTTGGAGCGTTATCGCAGCCGGCTGTAAGCTGTGTCCAGCTTCGAAGAATCGCCAGGACGCCGAGGGTGTTGTCTTTCCGCTTCTCCTGATGAAAGGATTCCGCTGCGTCTTTCGGGAACACCGGGCTGAACGTGTCGCCCGATGCCTCGTACCCGGCATCTGAACCAAAGCTTCGACCCGTGCCGAAAGCGGAAAATGAGGCGGGAGACAAACGCACCCTTATTGCGGCGACAATGGCCAAAACAACAGTCAATCGAGAGAATGCCTCGCCGACTCCCGAGCACGCCTGAGCTTAATCAATTCTATACCGCTCGCCCTTATTTCTTTTTTAACCACCTAAATCCGGAGTCCGGTGTCGTAATTGGAGCGGTGGCTGGTCGCATTATCGGTAAAAGACCGTATTGAACATCTCTCCCGGCGATCTAGTCTTGTGGTATCTTTCCCTGGCTTTTCTTGCTTTCGGCCTGATGTAGTGTTCGGCAAGACTCCCAATGTGGACGGCAACGTATTGACGTATCTTCGTAAACACTCCGCTCCAACCCGCGCTCTGATTCCGTTCTTTCTGATCGCGTGGCTGGCGTTGCCGGCGGCTATTGTCTGCGAGACGGTTTTCAAGCAGTTGCACGACGCTTTCCTGTCAGAGTGCGAGCAGGGGAACTCCAGTCACCCGTCCCATCATGAGCCATCTCTTCCCGACGACTGCAACCTAGGGTTGTGTCTCGACGCCAAGACTTTTGAACACAGCAACCACGGCCTCTTCGATCAGAAGCTGGAGATTTTCTTCGCCTGGGTGGTCTGTTGGCTGGTCCTGCTGATCCCGCCTGGAGAGACCGCTCGTCCGATCTCACCCCCGCCGCGTCTTCAACGAAGGCGGCGCGTCCCTCTCATCTATCAATTCTGCACGCTACTGAATTAGCGGACTTTCCTAGCGACGCTGTGGAAAACTCCGGAGCCGTGACATCGCACGGGGCCGGGGTTTTCGGTATGGCCTGAATCTTGGGATTCAGGGACCTGAACTTCGTCAAGGGAGAACTACTGTGCTCCGCTTACGCAAAATGCATCGGCTGCATCGCCGGCCTTTTGCCTTCATTCTGATACTGATTGGCCTAGGTTATTTTTCATCGTCCCCTGGGGGGCAGGAAAAAACGGCCTCGCTAAGCCTCGATGCGGCTATTTCTCAGGCGCTCGCCAATAATCCGAGCCTCGCCGAAATCAACGCCCGCGCCGAAGCGATGGCGACGGTTCCGTCGCAGGCCGGCAGTCTGCCGGACCCCACCTTGAGCGTCGAAATGCTGAACCTTCCCGCCGACAGCTTCGATGTCCGGGAGGACTTCATGACCATGGTGGATGTGGGCCTCCGCCAGACCGTTCCGTTTCCGGGCAAGCTGGCGCTCAAGGAACAGGCGGCCGGATTCGAGGCAGAGGCTGCCACGCAAACGGTCGAAGAAGCCCGTCTGCGATTGGTGCGGGACGTGAAACTCCGCTGGTGGCAACTGTTTTACCTGGAGCGGACGCTGCAAATTCTCACCGAAACCGAAACCACTCTGCGTGACGTGATCCGAGCCGTTCAGGCGCGTTACCGGGTCGGCGAAGCCCTCCAACAGGATGTGCTCCAGGCGCAACTGGAACTGTCCAAATTGGGCGAGGAGCGGCTGATTCACACCGCCATGCACCACCGCGAAGTGGCCCGCCTCAATGCCTTGCTCGACCGCCCGCCGACGACCTTCTTCGGTTTGGCCTACGACCAGCCTGACGAGCTTCCGGAGATGCTCGCCGAGGAGCAGCTGGACGAAGCCGCGGAACAGGGGCGGCCGCTGCTGAATCAAAAACGGCGCAACGTCGACGCCGCTCAAAGCCGAGTGGAGCTGGCGAAGAAAGACTATTATCCAGACCTCACCTTCAGCGCCGGCTATGCTTTTCGCGATCGCGCCCCCAACGGCGAGAACCGCAGCGATTTCGTTCGCTTCGGAGTCAGCCTCAATCTTCCCGTCTATGCCGGACGTAAGCAGGCGAAGGCGGTGGATCAGCAGCAAAGCGAATGGCTGCGCGAAAAATATGCGCTGCAGGACGCATTCAGAAAGGTTCAGGCGGACATCGCTGCGACGCTGTCCGATTACCGGCGCGCCAAGGACCACCACGCCTTGCTGCGCCACGAAATCGTCCCCTTGGCCGAGCAGACCGTCGCATCCTTGAGAGCGAACTTCGAGGTCGGCAAGGCCGCCATGGCCGATCTGCTCCGCGCCACGGCCAATCTCCGCAACGCCGAAATCCAGGCCTGGCAAGCTTACGCCCAGGCGCAGCAGGCTTTGGCCAGGCTTTCCGCCGCGGCCGGCAAGGAGGCCTTATGAACCGATCGGCCGTGTTTTTGATATTGGCGGCGCTGATCGTCGGCCTGGCTTCGGGCTATTGGCTGGCCGGGTTCCGCGAGGGCTCGGAGCCGTCGACTCCCGCCGAGAAAAGAGCCCTGTATTACCGCCACCCCATGAATCCCTCGGTCACCTCGCCGGTCCCGGCGAAGGACGAAATGGGTATGGATTACGTTCCGGTCTACGAGGATCAGGCACCGGAAACCGGGCAAGCGGAACCGCATCCGAGCGCCGAAACGCCCAAGAAACGCAGAATCCTTCATTACCGGAACCCGATAGGACTTCCCGATACTTCGCCCGTGCCGAAAAAAGATTCCATGGGGATGGATTACATTCCCGTCTACGCCGACGAAGAAACACCCGGCGAAGCCAATATCGTCAAAATCAGTCCCGACAAGGTCCAGAAGCTCGGCGTCCGGACGGCAGCGGTGGAGCAGCGGGATCTGGTCCGCACCGTCCGCGCGGTCGGTCTCATCGAGGCGGACGAACGGCGGCTCCACACGATGGCGCTCAAGTTCGACGCTTACATCGAAAAGCTCCACGTCAACGCCACCGGCCAATCGGTTAAGAAAGGGCAGCCGCTGTTCGAACTGTACAGCCCCGATCTGGTATCCGCGCAGAACGACTACCTGATCGCCAAAAACAGCCGATCCGCGCTGAAAAACGCCGCGCCGCACACTCAAGCCGAGATGGAAAGTCTGGTGCAAAGCAGCCTGGAGCGGCTGCGTTACTGGGGCGTCTCGGAGGCCGAAATCCGGCAGTTGGAACGAGAGGAGATCGTCCGGCGCAATCTGGTCATCCGCTCGCCGGTATCCGGCGTTGTCATGGAAAAAATGGCCATTGCCGGCATGCGAGCGATGGCAGGCGACACCTTGTTCAAAATCGCCGATTTGTCCTCGGTCTGGATCATCGCCGAGGTCTTCGAGCAGGAGCTCGGTCTGATATCGAGCGGGCAGGCCGTCCGGGTCGGACTCGACGCCTATCCGGGCCGAACCTTCGACGGCAAGGTGACTTTCGTCTATCCGACCCTGAATCCCGAAACCCGGACGGCCCGTGTTCGGATCGAGCTGCCCAATCCTAAAGGGCTCCTGAAGCCCATGATGTACGCCCATGTCGAGTTGGCCGGCACCGTCCGGCCAGCCTTGGCCATTCCAGAGTCCTCGGTGCTGGAAGGGGGCAGGCGCCCTCGGGTTCTGGTGGATCGCGGCGAGGGCCGTTTCGAGCCTCGCCTGGTCCGGCTGGGTACGCGAGGCGATGAGTGGGTGGAAGTCTTGGAAGGCCTGAAGGCCGGCGAAAACGTGGTGATCAGCGCCAATTTCCTGATCGACGCCGAAAGTAACCTGAAATCGGCCTTGGACAGCTTCGGCGCTCCGGAGCCGCCGGCGCCGGGTAATCACGCCGATCATGGGGGAATGTGATGCTGGCACGAATCATCGAATGGTCGGCGCGCAACGTCTTTCTGGTGCTGCTGGCGACGGTGTTCGCCGTCTTCGCCGGCATTTATTCCGTGGTGAAGACCCCGCTCGACGCGCTGCCCGATCTCTCCGACGCACAAGTCATCGTTTACACCGAATATCCCGGCCAGGCCCCGCAAGTGGTGGAGGATCAGGTCACTTATCCCTTGACCACCGCCATGCTGAGCGTGCCCCGCTCCAAGGTCGTGCGCGGTTTCTCGTTCTTCGGCGCATCGTTCGTCTACATCATTTTCGAAGACGGTACCGACATTTATTGGGCGCGCTCGCGGGTTCTGGAATATCTGAACTTTGCCGCCAAGCGGCTGCCGATGGGCCTGACGCCCACACTGGGACCCGACGCCACCGGCGTCGGCTGGGTTTACCAATATGTCGTGCAAGGCGCCCGGCACACTTTGGCGGAACTCCGCAGTCTCCAGGACTGGTTCATCCGCTATCAGCTCGCCAAGGCGCACGGCGTGGCGGAAGTCGCCAGCGTCGGCGGCTTCGTCCGGCAGTACCAGGTCGTCGTCGATCCGCGCCGGCTCCAGGCTTACGGAATTCCATTGAGCACGGTCAGCGAGACGATCCGGGCGAGCAACCGTGATGTCGGCGGGCGGGTCGTCGAAATGAGCGAAACCGAATACATGGTACGCGGCAAAGGGTATCTACGAGGCATCGGCGATCTGGAGAAACTGGTGCTCAAGGCCGAAAACGGTACGCCGGTGCTGCTCAGGGACGTGGCTCGGGTGGAGCTGGGACCGGACGAACGGCGCGGGCTCACCGAACTGAACGGCGAAGGCGAGGCGGTTTCCGGCATCGCCATGGCCCGCTACGGCCAGAATGCGCTGGACGTGATCCGGAACGTCAAGGAGAAACTGGCGGAAATCAGCAGCGGCCTGCCCGAGGGCGTCTCGGTCGAAGCGGTTTACGACCGCTCGGGTTTGATTTTGAGGGCCATAGCCAATCTGCGCGAAAAGCTCGTCGAAGAAACCCTCGTCGTGGCCGCAGTCTGCATCGTCTTCCTGCTCCATATTCGAAGCGCCCTGGTGGCCATCATCATGCTGCCGATCGGGGTGCTGATCGCCTTCATCGTCATGCATCTTCTAGGCATCAACTCCAATATCATGAGCCTCGGCGGCATCGCCATCGCCATCGGCGCCATGGTGGACGCCGCCATCGTGATGATCGAAAACGCCCACAAGCATCTGGAACGGGCGGAGCCTCATGAAAACCGGCTCGCCATCATGACCAGGGCGGCCCGTGAGGTCGGCCCCGCCCTGTTCTTCAGCCTCTTGATCATCACCGTCTCCTTCCTGCCGGTGTTCGCGCTGGAAGACCAGGAGGGCCGCTTGTTCAAGCCGCTGGCCTACACCAAGACCTTCGCCATGGCGGGGTCGGCGCTGTTGTCGGTGACTCTGGTGCCGGTGCTGATGCTCCTGTTCATCCGGGGGCGGATCGTGCCGGAGCACAAGAACCCCGTCAGCCGGGCGCTGATCTGGCTGTACCGCCCCGTCATCGCCTTCGTGCTGCGCGGGAAGAAGTTGACCATCGCTTTTGCCCTGCTGGTTCTAGCGGTGACGGCTTACCCGCTGTCCAAGCTCGGCAGCGAATTCATGCCCACCTTGAACGAAGGCACGCTGCTGTTCATGCCCATGAGTCTTCCGGGGCTTTCGGTGACGAAGGCGGCGGAGATCATGCAGATTCACAACCGTATCCTCAAGACCTTTCCCGAAGTCGAGTCGGTGTTCGGGAAGGCCGGCCGCGCCGCCACCGCCACCGACCCGGCTCCGCTCGAGATGTTCGAAACCGTCGTCAACCTCAAGCCGGAGGACCGGTGGCGGCCGGGCATGACCACCGAAAAGCTGATCGCCGAAATGGACCGTGCCACCCAGATGCCCGGCGTTACCATCGCCTGGACCATGCCCATCAAGAACCGCATCGACATGCTGTCCACCGGCATCCGAACGCCCATCGGCATCAAAGTGTTCGGTAATGATCTGACAGAAATCGAACGGCTCGCGACCGAAATCGAATCGGTCGTCAGAACCGTCCCCGGCACGACCAGCGCCTATGCGGAACGGATCACCGGCGGCTATTACCTGATCATCGAGCCGAATCGCCTGGCTCTGCCGCGCTACGGATTGAGCATCGGCGCCTTACAGGACGTGGTCGCGTCCGCGCTGGGGGGCGAGACGGTCACGACCACGGTGGAAGGACGGGAGCGCTACGGCGTGGTCGTGCGTTATCCCAGGGAATTCCGCGACTCGCCCGAGGCCATCGCCACCCAGGTGCTGGTCCCGACGCCGTCCGGCGCCATGATTCCCTTGGGGCAAGTGGCGCGCATCGGCTTGACCAAAGGGCCCGCGTCCATCCGTACCGAAAACGCCTTGCTGTCCGCCTACGTCTACGTGGATCTCCGTGGACGCGATATCGGCGGTTATGTGGACGCCGCCCGACGGGCCGTGCGCGAGCGGGTGAAATTCCCGCCCGGCTATTACCTCACCTGGAGCGGCCAGTTCGAGTACATGGAACGGGCCAAGGCCAAGCTCCGCATCGTGGTGCCGATGACGCTTTTGATCATCGTGGTGCTGCTGTATCTCAACTTCAAGCGCGTAACGGAGACGGTCATCGTCCTCTTGTCGCTGCCGTTTTCGCTGGTGGGCGGCATCTGGCTGATGCACTGGCTGGGCTATAACCTCAGCGTGGCGGTCGCGATCGGTTTCATCGCGTTGGCGGGCGTCGCGGCGGAGACCGGAGTAGTCATGCTGATTTATCTGGATCAGGCGCTGAACAAGCTGAAGGAACGACGAGCGGCGGCCGGCGAACGATTCAGTTCCTCCGACCTTCACGCCGCGATTATGGAAGGAGCGGTAGAACGGGTCAGGCCGAAGGTGATGACGGTCGTCGCCATCATGGGGGGACTCTTACCCATCATGTGGGGCTCGGGCACGGGCTCCGAAATCATGCGCCGCATCGCCGCGCCCATGGTGGGCGGGATGGTGTCGTCCACTTTATTGACCCTGATCGTGATCCCGGCGATTTATGCGCAAGTCAAAGGTTTATCCGTCGAAAAAACACCCGTTGAGGCAAGGAGGTGCGGCCGGAAATAGCGCCAATTTTGTTCGAAATACTTCGCAGTTTGGTAATCGAAAACCTTTGAAAGGAAAAAAACCATGAGAACCAAAATCGTAATTGCTGTTTTAGCCTTGGTCGGACTATTGGTTTCCTGCGCCGAAAGGAGCCCTCACCCGATGGACATGTCCGTGGCGCTTCAAAGCGCCAAGACTTCCGCCGATCATCAAGCCTTGGCCGATCATTACGAGGCGGTCGCCAGGGAGATGGAACAGAAGGCCGAGGAGCATAGGCAAATCCTCGCGCAGTTCCTGAAAGATCCTCATGACTACCCTCGGGAGTATAAAGGAGGCAGTTTCGAAGCTCATTGCAAGCGGCTGATTGATATTTACGAGCGAGCTGCCGAGGCCAATCGAGACATGGCGGAAGACCATCGACGGATGGCGGGCGGAGCCAGGTAACGCCCATCGGTTCGGGGACATGGAAGTCTCTACCCATGTCCCTTAACCTGATCGAGGTTAACCGTTCACATCCAGCCCCCGGATGGGAATAATCATCCCGCCCCGGTGATTTAATGGGAAAACATCATGCCGATCATCGCCACTCCATCTGATTATCGGTTTCCATGGTATGTGCGGCTTTTCTTTTGGAACCAGAAGCGCCGCTATGGCGGCGTGCTCGAATCCGCGCGCCTGTGGGCACGAATGCCCAAAGTCTTTGCCGCCCTGGCGCTGCTCTATGGTGCGCTCGACCGCCGCACCTCGTCGATCGAATCGACACTACGCTCGCTCATCACGGTCCGTGTCTCCCTGATCAACGGCTGTCATTTTTGCGTCGATCTCAACTTTTTTCTCGTCCTCCGGCGTGGACTCGATCCGGAAAAGCTGGCGCCGATTGCCGATTTCGACACGAGTCCTTTGTTCAGCGAGCGGGAAAAGGCCGCGCTGGCTTACGCGGAGGCCGTGACCGACTCGGGCCGCCACCCCGCGTCGAAGCACTTCGAGCAACTGCGCCGCCATTTCGATGACGATGCGATCGTCGAATTGACTGCTCTGATCGCCTTTCAAAACTTGTCGAGCAAGTTCAATGCGGCCTTAGGTGTAGAACCGCAGGGATTCTGCCCCGTGATTCCGAAACCGAAGGCCGAAGAGGACACGCCATGAGTTCAGTCCGTTTGAGCGTTTCTTCAAAATCCGGTGTCACGGCTCTGACGATCATTCAATCGCATCCCAGGAGAGGTTCATGCTGAAACCCAATAGAAGCCGATGCCGTTTTGGCATCCTCTTGGCGGTCGCACTTTGGAGCCTAGCGGCCGCCGGAGAACAGGCAGAACCTCGCCTGGACTTGGAACGCCTCGTTCAAGAAACCCTGGAGAACAATCCGGACATCCAGTCCGCGCGGCAGCGTTTCGAGGCCGCCCGAGCGGTGATCCCGCAAGTCCGGACCTTGCCCGACCCCAAGATCAATCTGGGCTATCGGGAGGTCGTCGAGCGGGAAGCGATGTACGGGGTCAGCCAGGAAATTCCCTTTCCGGGCAAGCTCGGCCTCAGGGGCGAGGTGGCCGCGAGCGAAGCCGATCGGATCGAACAGGAATACCTGGCGGTGCAACTGAATGTGGTGGCGCAACTCAAGGAAGCCTTCTACAACCTGCATCTGGTGCACAAATCCCTCGAAGTCGTGCGGAAGAACCTCGGTTTGCTGCAAAACTTCGAGAAAACCGCGAAAGCCCGCTACATGGTGGGACAAGGGACGCAGCAGGACGTGTTCCGCGCCCAGACCGAAATCTCGCGGGTGCTGCAGCGTCTGGCTATTCTGGAACAGCAGGGCATATCACTACGGGCAGAGATCAATCAAATTCTCCGGTATCCGCCCACCCGCCCTTTGGGCGTGCCTCAGGAGATCCGGGTCACGCCCCTTGAACACAACCCGGTAGAAATCCAGGCTCTGATCGAGCAGGCGGCACCGCTGCTGCGGGCGCAAATGAAAGACATCGAACGGAGCGAAAATGCCATCGCTTTGGCGAAACGCGAGTATTTCCCCGATTTCGAGCTGAGCGCGCTGGGTCTTCGCAACGAAACGATGCGGCGAGACGGCTATCAAGTGATGCTGGGTGTCCGGGTACCGCTGTATTACGCCACCAAACAACGTTACGGCGTGAAGGAGGCGGTGGCGAGACGGGAGGCCGCCCTGCAGGACTGGTGGGCGGTAAAACAAGCGCTTTCGGCCCGGGTGCAGGACAACCTCGCTCGCGCACAGAGGGCGGAAGAATTGGTCAAACTGCTGGCGGAGGTCCTCATTCCGCAAGCTCGCCTGACCCTGGCCTCGGCTCAGGCGAGCTATGCCGTCGGCAAGGTGGATTTTTTGACCCTGCTAAACAGCCTCTTGACCTTGCAGGAAAACGAGATCGAACTGCACGGCGAGATGACCGAACACGAAAAAGCGCTGGCCCGGCTCGAGGAGATTATCGGAGAAAGACCATGACAAAACGACAGGATTGGCGTTTTGCACGCACGGCAGTGCGCCCGGAGGGTGGAGCACAAGGATGTGCGCCATGATAAACGGATGGCACCCGCCGCGATCTAGAACGCTGTGGGCGGTAGGACTGATTACTTCATTGCTGCTTGTGGGGTGCGGAAACGAGGGGCCCGCACCCGCTACCCCGCCGCCAGCGGCCCACGCCGGCCACGGGGCGGCTCCGGGCGGAGAAGAAGCTGCACCGCCCGTCGCGGTCCCGGGTGGCACCAACACCATGACCATCAGCCCGGAACGGCTACAGGAGATCGGAGTCCGGTTCGAGATTGCGGAACAGCGGCCCCTGACCCGGACGATCCGGACCGTGGGCCGGGTCGAGATCGACGAGCGCAAGCTCGCCAACGTCAACATCAAGATCGAAGGCTGGATCGACCGGCTGTACGTGAGCGCCACCGGGGATCGCGTCAAGCAGGGCCAAATATTGTTCACTTTGTACAGCCCTGATCTGGTCGCCACCCAGCAGGAATACCTGCTCGCTCTGCAAAGCGTCCGAGACCTCGGAACGAGCGAATTCCCGGAAGTGGCGCAGGGCGCCCGGTCCTTGCTGGAGGTGACGCGCCGGCGCTTGGCTCTGTGGGACATCACCGAAGACCACATCGAGGATCTCGAGCGCACCGGCGCAGTGCTCAAGACCCTGCCCATCCACGCGCCGATTTCGGGCACCGTCATCGAGCGCAAGGCCGTGGCCGGGATGTACGTCAAACCGGGCGAGCCTCTGTATACCATCGCCGACCTGACCTCGATCTGGATTCTGGGCGACATTTACGAATACGAACTGCCTTTGATCAAGGTCGGGCAGACTGCCGATGTGACGCTCTCGTACGATCCCAAAACCCATTTCGAAGCGCGCGTCGACTTCATCTATCCCACCCTTGATCCGCAGACGCGCACCGCCAAAGTCCGCTTCACGCTGGCTAATCCCGAGGAACGGCTCAAGCCGGACATGTACGCCAACGTCGAGCTGAACGTCCCGCTGGGGCTGCGGCTCGCGGTGCCGAAAGATGCGGTGCTCGAAACCGGGGAGCGGAAAATCATCTTCATCCACCATGGCGGCGGCAAGCTCGAATGGCGCAACGTGACAACGGGGGTGCGAGGCGCGGAATGGGTCGAGATCACCGAAGGCATCGAGCCGGGCGACCACGTCGTTACCTCGGCGAACTTTCTGATCGATTCGGAAAGCCAGTTGAAAGCCGCCGTAGGCGGCATGGCCGGCATGAAACATTGAGGCACATACCATAAGTCCAAGGGAAATCGAAATATGCTCACATACAACTCCGGGCTGAAACAGTACTCTCGCCGCTTGCGTAAGGGCATGACCGATGCCGAGCAAAAACTGTGGAGACATCTGCGCGGGAAGCAGATTGGGAATGCGCAGTTCTACCGGCAAAAACCCATTGGAAACTTCATCGTCGACTTTTACTCGTCCAAAGCCGGGTTGGTCATCGAAGTGGATGGTGCCCAGCATCTGGGCGTTGACTATCGAAACAAGGATGCGCACCGAGATGCCTATCTCAACGGACTCGGACTCAAGGTGTTGCGCTTTAACGATCTTCAGGTATTGCTGGAATTGGATGCCGTGCTGGAGGCGATCCATCGGGAAGTTATGGAGCGGATTCGTGGAAATCCCCCCTAGCCCCCCTTTTTCAAAGGGGGGAACAAAAGTTCGCCCCTATTGATCGAGGGGGGAAAAGCAACTCGCCCCGGTTGACCCATCAGGGAACAAAAGCTTATCTCCTGTTGATCGCGGGATGATTGTTGGTAAAGAGAACCGAACTCACCCCCCTTTGAAAAAGGGGGGCTAGGGGGGATTTCCATGGTCGAAAACATCATCGAGTTCTGCGCCAAAAACCGCTTCATCGTGTTCCTGCTGGTGTTCGGCCTGGCCTCGGCGGGTTTTTGGAGTTTAAAGAACACCCCGATCGATGCCCTGCCGGACCTGTCCGATACCCAAGTCATCGTCTATGCCAAATGGCCGGGACGTTCGCCGGACCTGGTGGAAGACCAGATTACCTATCCCATCGTAACCGCCTTGATCTCGGCGCCCAATGTCACCGTAGTGCGCGGCTTTTCGGACTTCGGCTATTCCTACGTTTACGTGCTGTTCAAGGACGGCACCGACATTTATTGGGCCCGTTCGCGCGTCCTGGAATACATGAGCCAGTTGGCCGGACGGTTGCCCGAGGGCGTGACGCCCCAGCTTGGGCCGGACGCCACGGCGGTGGGCTGGGTATTTCAGTACGCCCTCGTCGACGAGACCGGACAGCAAGACCTCGCCTCGCTACGTTCCTTTCAGGATTGGTACCTGCGGTATTGGCTGGCCAGCGTGGACGGGGTGGCGGAGGTGGCGAGCGTGGGCGGATTCGTGCGCCAATACCAGATCAACCTGGATCCGACCAAACTGCTGGGTTACCGGCTATCGGTATCGGACATTGTGGACAAGGTGCGGATGAGCAATTTGGACGTGGGCGGTCGGGTGGTGGAACTTTCCGGCGCCGAATACATGGTGCGCGGCCGCGGCTATATTAAATCCGTTGCGGATATCGAGAGTATCGCGGTGGGGGTGAATCCCGGCGGAACACCGATCTTGCTGCGGGATGTCGCGACGGTGACGCTCGGGCCGGACATGCGGCGGGGTCTGGTGGAACTCGACGGTCGGGGCGAAGTGGTGGGCGGCGTCGTGATCATGCGCTACGGCGAAGACGCCCCCAAGGTCATCGACCGCATCAAGGCGAAACTCAAACAAATCGAGCCTTCGCTGCCCCCGGGCGTCAAGATCGTGACGGTTTACGACCGCAGCGACCTGATCCGGCAGTCCATCGCCACGGCCACCGAGAATCTGATCGAGGAACTGATCGTCGTCAGCGTCCTGATCGCAGGCTTCCTGCTGCACTTCCGCTCGGCCCTGATCCCCATCATCACCCTGCCGCTCGCTGTGCTTATCGCCTTCATCCCCATTTATTTCATGGGGCTCGGCCTGAACATCATGTCCATCGGCGGCATCATCGTCGCCATCGGCGATATGGTGGACGCCGCCATCGTGATGGTCGACAACGCCCATAAGCGCCTGGAGGAATGGGACCGGGGCGGTCGACGGGGCAGCCGCGAGCGGGTGCTCATCGATTCCGCCAAGGAAGTGGGTCCCGCGATTTTCGCATCGCTCCTGGTCATTGCCGTGGCGTTCATGCCGGTGTTCACCCTGGAGGCCCAGGAAGGCCGGCTGTTCAAACCATTGGCCTGGACCAAGAACCTGTCCATCGCCATGAGCGCGGTGCTGGCGGTGACCTTGATTCCGGCCCTGCTGTCGCTCCTGATCCGGGGGCGCATCCGGCCCGAGGCGCGCCATCCGGTGAGCCGTCTTTTGCAGCGAGCCTATGCGCCGCTGCTCAGGCTCGCGCTGCGCTACCGCGTGTCCCTCATGGTCTTGTCCGTTTTGCTCGTCGTCAGCATCATTCCGGTCTATCAGCGGATGGGCTCGGAGTTCATGCCCCCCCTCTACGAGGGCACCATCCTGTACATGCCCACCACCTTGCCCGGCATTTCGGTGACCGAGGCGGGCAAGCTCCTGCAGCAAATGGACCGGAAGCTCATGGCCGTCCCCGAGGTGGCGCACGTGTTCGGCAAGGCCGGGCGCGCCGAAACCTCCACCGATCCGGCGCCATTTTCCATGATGGAAGTGATCGTCGAACTCAAGCCCAAAGAAGAGTGGCGACCGGGCGTCACCTATGACAGTCTGGTCGATGAGATGGATCGGACCCTGCAGTTTCCGGGCGTCACCAATGCCTGGACCATGCCGATCAAGGCGCGCATCGACATGCTGACTACCGGCGTGCGCACGCCGGTCGGGATCAAGATCTTCGGCCCCGACCTGAACAGGATCGAGGCTATAGGCAAATCGATCGAAATGATCGCGAAAGAGGTGCCGGGCACCCGGAGCGTCTATGCGGAGCGGGTTTCCGGCGGTTATTTCCTGGACTTCGCCATCAATCGCGAGGAGATCGCCCGCTACGGTCTTTCCGTGATGGACGTGAACCGATACATCGAATCGGCCATCGGCGGGGAGAACATCGACATCACCATCGAAGGCCGGGAGCGCTATCCTATTAACGTACGTTATCTCCGCGAGCTTCGGGACGACCCGGACAAGCTAAGGCGGGTGCTGGTCGATACGCCCAGCGGCGCACAGGTGCCGCTGGCGCAGCTGGCCTCCCTGCGCATGGTCAGCGGCCCGGCCATGATCCGGGACGAGGACGGCATGCTGTCGGGCTACGTCTACGTGGATATGGCCGAACGGGACGTGGGCGGTTATGTTGAGAAGCTCAAACGGCGCGTGGCGGAGAACATCGAGCTGCCGCCCGGCTATACCCTCACCTGGTCGGGGCAGTACGAATTCATGGCGCGCGTCAAGGAACGGCTCAAGCTTTTCATTCCCTTGACTATCGCCATCATCTTCGTGCTGTATTACTTCACCTTCCGCTCCGTCACAAAGACCCTCATGGTCATGCTGGGCGTCCCTTTGTCCTTGGTTGGCGGAATCTGGTACCTGGCCTTGCTCGGCTACAACATGAGCATCGCCGTCTGGGTGGGGCTGATCGCTCTGGCGGGCATTGCCGCCGAGACCAGCGCGGTGATGCTGGCCTATCTCGACGAGGCGGTCAAACGGCGGCAGGTTGCGGGTCGACTGAAGTCCCTCGAGGATCTCACGGAAACGGTATTTTCCGGGGCGGTGGAACGCATCCGCCCCATGGCTATGGCCGGGGGCGCCAACATCATAGGGCTCATTCCCGTGATGCTCGCCAGCGGTACCGGTGCGGATGTGATGAAGCGTCTGGCAGCCCCCATGATCGGCGGTGTCGGTTCCGCCATGCTGCTCACACTGTTCGTCATCCCGGCCGTTTACTTGATTTGGCGCTGGCACAAGGATGTCAAATACCAGGTGCCGGACCAAGGGCCATGAAGCTTTCCGGCCCGGTAAGCCGTCGAAGTCTCCTAGGTTAGGATTAGGCATCGCTTAAACGATGGACGCATGCTGCACTGAAAAAGCCGGTGCGCTTGAGCTACTCCGCGGGCGCCAAGCCAAGACCCTCCGGATCGTCTTGGCTCTGAACGCGATGATGTTCATCGTCGAACTTGTTTCCGGCCTGATCGCCGGCTCGGTCGCTCTCCTCGCCGACGCCCTCGATATGCTGGGCGATGCGTTGGTCTATGGCTTCAGTCTCTACGACGGCATTGTGAAGTATTACGAATCGACGCTTTTATCTTCCGCCGTTTCCTCTCTTCCTCCGATTGAGAAACAACGGATAAAAATTCCGGCTTGGCGGATCAGATCATGAAACCTAGCCCCTAAGAATGAATATCTCCCGTTTCATTATCTTTTGAGTGAGCTGCGGTCAAACCCCGCATGAAGGCATGAGCGGCCCGAAATGACGGCTGCCGATTCCCACATATGAACTAGGAGAGGAGATCGATATGAAGCATTCCCAAGTTCTCGGCATCGTGCTGTGCTATGTCCTAGGAGTCGTTAACGTGTTGAGCGCGGCCGAATCCAAGGCGGCCGGCGGCAAAGTTTACGCTACCGCCTGGTTCGGGGGTGAAGTTGGGGTCGTTGATTTGAACACCGGCAAAACGATTCGGACGGTCAAGGTCGGTGTCCATGACCACAATGTTTTTTTGAGCCCGGATCAAAAAACGGCCTGGGTTACCAATAATAACGACGGTACGGTTTCCATCATCGACACGGCTACGGATCAAGTGAGCCGGACATTCCGGGTCGGTAACGGCCCTCGCCACACCTTCATCAGTTCCGACGGCAAGGAAGCTTACGTCACCACCGAGTTCGATGACGCCGTCGCGGTGATCGATCCCGGAACCTATGCTCCGCTGGCCACCATCAAGGTCGGCCGCATGCCGCACTTCGCGCTCATAGCGGGCGACCGGGTGTTTGTCAGCAATTTCGGCAGCGGCGACGTGTCGGTTATCGACAGGACCAACCGGAACGTAATGGGCACCATACCGGTCGGGCTCGGCCCTTTGGGGGCCGGTTTCGCCAAGGACAGTCAGCGCGTTTATATCGCCTGTCATGCCGCCAACCATGTTGCCGTTATCGACGGCAACAGTCTCCAGGTCATTACCCGTATCCCCACGGATGCGGGGCCGGTGCAGGTGACGGTAACGCCCGATCAGAAACATGCTTACGTGGCCAACGACGGCGCCGGCACCGTGCAGAAGATCGACCTGGCCAACAATGCGATCGTCAAGACCGTCGCGATTGCGCCGAATGCCGGCACCCATGGCATCGGCTTTGCGGCCGATGGAAAACTGCTGCTCTTGACCAATACGGGAAATAACACGATCTCCGTGATCGACGCCACGAAGGATCGCATCATCAAGACCATCAAAGTCGGCACGGCACCGGAAGGCATCGCTTTCAAGCGCCCTTGAGCAGGAGCTGAAAGAGTTCCGATAGCTGGTTCGGAGTAGTAGGCCATTGCCGAATTCGGGATTCGTGGCCTCGATCCGCCGGGATCAGCCATGTTTCGTCCGGGCTGCTTGCCCATCGTGGCGCAAGTACGTTCGGGTAGACCACTCGATGCGGCTTCCGGAGCGCTTTGGGTTTAGAGCAGTTTCCATTCGTATGTAGGGATTGATTGCAAATGGCCTTAGAGCGTTTTCATCGCGCTCGTACGGCAAAACCAGCTTGGCGGACGTCGTTGGCGCCTTCGGCTCGGGTGAATGGATTCAAGCATTCGTAGGTCGGCAATCCTTTCCCAATCGCAAACGGTCGCTTTAGTCGCGACCCTTCCGACGAAGACGCTCGGCCGGGACGTGGCGTCGGGAAAGGATTCCCGACCTACGGGGGGATGCACGGTCGTAGGTCGGCAATCCCTTGCCGACGAAGACGCTCGGCCGGAGCATGGCGTCGGGAAAGGATTCCCGACCTACGCGCGAGTGCCCGTACAGTAGATATGAAAATGCTCTAAGTACATTCCGCAAATATTTGCGGAATCTCGACAGATTGGCTAGATTGGCATGGTTGTCGTGCAGGTTGCCTATGCCGCAAGACTTCCCTGAATGTACTTAGTGTGGGAGCGGGCTTTAGCCCGCGATAATCGCTCGATCGCGGGCTAAAGCCCGCTCCCACAAGCCGTAAACCAATCCGACAGCCGCTCTAAGTGTAAGAAATTGGACGCGAGGCCAAATAGAACCGGGATAATGTGCCGGACCAATCGGCCTGGAGCCGATTTGCACGCGAAGCGCGGCCTACAAAAAGCGTGGTGTGCTACGGCGGTGAAAAAGCGCTCCAACGCGCGTCAGGGCAGCACGATCGGCTCGTCGTCCAGCGAGAGCAGAAACGCCATCAGGTCGTCCTGGTCTCGCAGGGTATAGCCGCCTTCTTTATCCACCCAAACCTCATGGCCGCTGCCGTCCACATTGGCTTTTGGGAGGCGCGGATCGGCTCGGTTGGCCGCGACGACAGAGGCGCGCAAATCCCGGTCGAGCAACGCCCGCAAACTATTGCGAGGGTCTGGGGCCATACCGCGAAAGAGAAAGCTCATGCCGAGTTGGTCGGTCTTGGCGACGACCATGCGGTCGCCCTCGCGGCGAAATGCCTCGGGTCCCGCGGCGACGCCGCCGTCGTGCAGATAAGGCGCGCTGACCCGAATGCCGACGAGCTTGGGCACTTTATAACCGCCGGCGGGATTGCCCTGGGCATAGGCCAATCGCTGATCTTCCTCCGGAGTGATATCGGTCGGCACGGGCAGCATCTCGGGATTCGGCGGCAGGGGCACCGGCACGTCGGCGGGATAGGTCTTTGGCGGTACGAAGCTCCACCAGAATGCGGCCAGCGCCTTGGCGCGCGACGGATGCGTGCCGAGGGTCGGCTGAGGAAGGACGCGATTGTTGGTGAAGTTTGGAGCGCTATGGCAGTTGATACAGCCAGCCTTCGAAAATAGTCGTGCGCCGCGCCGTATCGCCTCCTTATCGTCGGACGGACTGGGCGGCGGCGACAAGGTGTTCTGCCAGGCCGACATGCCGTTGAGTTGCGCCGCAACGGGCATTCCCGGCGTGTTGGGCATCAGCCCATCCAAAATGAAAATCGAGCCTTTCGGATAGCCCGGCATGGTAACGGCCTGATTCATTCCGGGCGTTCCCGGCGTCGGATCGATGCGCTTGAAGAACAGCGAGGGCTGTTCGCCTTCGGACAGCCGGAAGTCCTCGTTCGCGGAGCGTTGCAGGATGACGCCCAGATAGGTTTCCTTGTCGATGCCCAGCAAGGACTCGCTAGAATCCGCGCCGGTGGTCATGTCCGAATTGGTGCCGTGGACATTGGCGTTCAGCGTGGTCAGCCCATGGAACCAGCCGGTCGAGGCGAAACCGCTCCAACCGTAGGGCCAGGCGCCGAAGGTGTAGGATGTCGGAATCTGAGTCGGATTGTTTTGAAGATCGCCGGTGGAATCGAAGTTGCCGGGCGGCCATGCCAGCAGGGCAGCGTCCACGGCGTCCTCGACCGCCCGCGGGTCGGGCAGACGGGCGTTTCGGTCGTCGGTCTTGAGATAAATATGATCGCCGGGGGGCAGGCGCATCGGGTTGACGTCGGTCTGGCGAAAGAAGGCGGCCGAATTGGTGGCGAAAGCCAGTAACAAGCCGGGATTCACATCCGCATTCGGCGCGCCTTCGATGATGGCGCCGGTGGACGGATCGACCGTCGCGTGACACGCGGCGCAGGTCATGCCGACCCGGATCTGTCCCTGCCGCAGAAAAACCCGCATGCCGAGCGGAATGAGTCCGCCCGCCGGTACATCCAGGCCGGTATTGACCCACGTGCCCCGCCTGAAGGTCCGCCCTCCGATCGTTACGTCGCGGTCCAGCTGAACCTGGAGGTTGGTGGTCGGCTCTCCGTCCAGCGCCATCGTGGCCTTTGCCAGTTTCCACAGGTTGATTGGCCCGTCGATGACGCCGACGACATCCGTCAAGAAGACTTCGTTGCCGTAAGTCTCCTCGTAGAATGCCCGACGCCCGAGGTCCAACAACTCACGGGTGATCTCCACGGCTCCATTCGCCGGCGCGAGGTAGCGTTTTCCGTCGGCCGTCTGCAGGAGTCTGGCCGCCTCGGCTTTGCCGACAGTTCGGCCCAATACGTCGTAGGAGCCGATTTCCTGCGGAGTCGCCCTGACTTTCGGGGTCAGCGTTTGGCTCGTCTCCGGTGCGCCGGGAATGGCCAGATCCGCGAAAAAGAAGACATAGACCAGGCCATCGCTGATGAAGAGCGCGGAAAGCAGCATAACGAGCCAAACTTCTGGTCGTAATCGCATAGAAACCATCCTTGGCTGGGTCTGCCTGATTTAGATTTTAGATTCGAGGCCGCAGCATCTACTCCGTATCGCGGAGAACGCCGTGAATTTACTTATACCATCAAAAGTCCCATCTTACGCCGCCTTCCAGGGTATGGTTGGTGGCGCCGCTGATGATCAGGCTGGTGTAGTTCACGAATGCCGAAACCGAGTTGGGCATCACAAACTGTGCGCCAAAGCCCACGTTGGCCCAATTGCGTATGGGATCGGGTGTCACGAATGACGTCGCGAACCCGCCGCGCCCGAGGGTGTTCGTGATAGCTTGGCTGCTGTTGCGGTATTCGTGGACCCACTCTCCGAAAATGCGGGGCAGAACCACGCCGTACGGGGTGCTCCAGACGTAGTTGAGCTCGGTTCCCACGGTGGTGGTCACGGAATCCCGATATTGCTTCCCCATGGTGATTCCGACGCCGCTGTCGCTTCGTTCGCGGAACCGGTTGATCTCGGTCGAAATCCCCGCCGCCTGGACGTAAGGGATGACGCTCAAGCCGCCCCAATTGAAGTTATATCCCGCCCCCAATGCAGCGCTGTACTCGTCGCCGGTATAGTTGGCCTTATAGTTCACGCCGAACGACCGGCGTTCCGACCGGTTGTCGTGAAGGGCATAGCCGATGGTCAAGTCGACATAGGCGTTCTCGAAGGGGACGAAGGTCAGGAATGGCGTAAACCGGAAGCTATCGGCCCTAAAAGTGCCTAGCCCCTGAACCAAGTCCGAACTGGTGCTGACATAGTTGAACAGCAGGCCGGTCCGTAGCCAGTCGGTCACCTGGTAATCGGGACCGACGGTTACCGTGCGTCGATTGATGGCGTAGCCGGGCAAAGATTGGCGCGTGTTGACGTCGCCGAAGCTTCCGCCGGCGGAAAAGAACAGTCCTAGGTTGCCCAGCATCAGATACTGGTCGCCGCTCGCCCCGCCGTTCGTGCCCTGAATCTCTTCATCGGCTTTTTGTTGTGCCATGCGCATTCCGCGCATTAGGCTCAGGCCGCGGGCCATTTCGGACGTCGGACGGTTGAACTGGAAATCCACGAAATTCAGCTGGTTGATCTGCTGCGCTGCGGGCAGGGCGCCTTGCGCCGCGCCGAACAGACAGTGATAAATCGCCAGGGCCGAATCGTAGCTGCCGCCCAGTCCGGTGCTGCCGCAGAACAGCGAATCCACCGCGCCGTTGTAGCTCACGCTGTTCCCGGTGATCTGCGAGCGTATGGCATCAAACGAAGAAAACCGGTACAGCGCGCCATTGCTCGGGACGTTTCCCAAATTTGCCGCGAGGGCATCGTAGGTGTTGATGTAGTCGCTCATCGATTGAGCGCTCTCGAAGGAAACGATGGAGCCATCCGGACGGATGAACTGCATGGGCGACAGGCCCACTTCCGGGGCGATTCCCGCACTCTCGGCGAACGACTGGAACGCCTCGACGTCTACCGACCACATGTGCAACTGGTTCAGGCCGGCGGGAGAGAAGACGTCCGCCGTGCCTTCCACCGGCCGCATAACGGGCACATAGCTGGCGAAATCGTAACCGAACTGTTCCTCGGGCGTTGCCGGCACGAACGAAGTCGTCTCCAAGGTCTCCGCTTGCGAGACATTGCCGGCGACCAAGGTGAGCGCGGAGCACATCAGCGCGATCCGACCGCCGGGAAATCTCGATATGGACAGAATCCGGCCGCCATAGCCGGGGCGGCAAAAGTCATTAAGAGCCCGTAACGGCGGACGGATTGGGACGTTGGCAATGCTCACGAGCTTGTGCTCCTCTTATTGGTTTAATTGTTCGATAAGCCCTCCCTGAATGAATGAGATTCCTATGCGCCCGTGGCCGGTGTTGAGCGAACCATGAGCCCCCATCTGGATCTTGAGTCAACCGCAAATTTAAGCACAAAACTTCGTTTCGGGTCTGCCGACGATTTCGGCCGATCTCGGGGAGTTTTCATGAAGTGTCCGGGTCGATATCGGGAAGGGGCGATTCTTTAGGTTGTTGTCCATGGACGATGATGTGACGGACGATTTTGCGACCCGTCAGGGGTTCTATCCGAATCTGGACGCATGGTTATTCGAACCGATCGATCGGTTCCGCCGCGATCTCGGCCTGTGGTTAGATCTGACCGGTTTCGGGCGGGAGGAGACGCCGTTCCGGACAGTGATGTCCGCGCCAGGTCTCACGCTCAGACGCTATGGTCCCGAACCCAATGCCGGGCCGGTCCTGCTGATCGTTCCGGCACCGATCAAGCGCGCCTACATTTGGGACCTGGTGCCCTGGGCCAGCGTGGTCCGGCGCGGACTGGAGAGCGGCCTGTCGGTATATCTGGCGTACTGGGAGCGTCCCGGCCGTATTGGCCAATCCTTCGGTCTGGCCGACTATGCCGACCTTCTGATTCTCGACAGTGTCAGGGCCATCGGAAAAGAACGAGGGAACGGGCCGGTTTTCCTGGCCGGGCATTCGTTGGGGGGAACCTTGGCCACTTTTTTTGCGGCCTTGCATCCGGAGTGCGTCAAAGGATTGATTCTTTTGGGCGCTCCGCTGCATTTCGGGCGGGATGTCGGACTGATCGACCGCTGGATCGCCACGGCTCCGCCGGCGCAATACTTGACCGCGGTCGTTGCCCCCGTGGCCGGTTCGCTGCTTAGCGGGTGCTCGTTCCTCGCGGATCCTTTGACCTTCGGTTGGCGCCGCTTATGGGACGGGTTTCGAAGCCTGGGCGACCCGCAGGCGCAGCGAACCTATCTGGCCGTGGAGCGGTGGGCATGCGACGAAATGCCCATGGCGCCGGCGCTTTTCGAGGAAATCGTCGAGTGGCTGTATCGCGAGGATCGCTTCATGCGGGGGAATCTTTCGATCAACGGCCATGAAGTCGCCCCGCGGCTCGTCGAGGCTCCGGTTCTCAGCGCCGTGGACCCGAACTGCCGTATCGTCCCGCCTCGAGCGGTGTTGCCTTTCCATCGCGCGGTGCGGAGCCGGGATACCGCGGTGCTTTGGTATGGCGGGGACGTCGGCGTCTCGCTCCAGCACGTCGGCATGCTGGTAGGGCAGGAGGCCCACCGCAGCCTGTGGCCGGAAATCATGCGTTGGGTTCATGCCCGCGCGCGCTGATCCCGCTCGGAAGCGAACCGAATGTCGCTGCCTGGTTATCCCTTTACGAACAATTACCTACGGAGTCGGGCGTATATCGGAAAGCGTCAGAGTCGGGTTTAATAAAGTCCACTTCCATGCAGACGGTGCATGTGAGCCCGAAACAAGAAGGTTTCGGTTGGGACTGTGGGATGCTGCGAAGGGACAGCGGAACTCGCCGGGAAAAGCATCCCAATAGTCGACGGACAAGGCTATAACTGGATCGCCAAGGCACGGCTTCTGCGTTCACGGGACGGTGATCGCAACGGACAAGGATGTCCGGATCCAGTTTCCTCTTCTCATGTCGGTTTCCGCCAAGACCGCGGATTGCAGGAATCAGGGCGAAAATCCGGGGAACACCCTACCGCAAGCCTCTGCCCGAGCTTTGATTCAAGACTGCGCCGATGGTTCAGCCTCTCAACCGCATTCATCCGGTTTCGGGGCGATTCCCCTGGATATCAGCAACTCCCGAACGGCGAGCGTAACGGGATAGACTTCCTGGTTTCGATCTCTCCCCAGTTCGTCATAAGCCCGCTGTTCCGCTTCCACCGCCATGCGGTCCTCGGCGAACACCGCTTCCGCAAAATGGCGGAGGAGCGGCCATAGCACATGAATCAAGCCGGGAATCCGGGGTTTCCGGATCATCAGAATGCCGAAGCTTTGATTGGTTTTTTGGTCCGGGTCTTTCGGCACGTAGACGCACCACAAACCGACGCTCGGAAATTCGGAGCCGCGTCCCGCGATCGTGAGCGTTTGGTAGGGATACTCGGTCCGGATGGTCATGACGTCGTATTCCTTTTCCGCGTGGTCGCCGCCGAACGAGAGGAGATCAGACCCTGAATGCCGGCGCCCGCCCAGATGATGGAAGTGATACCTTGCTTCGACCCATCCGTCGCCCCTGGCTGTGCCGAGCAGCTCCGGTCTGATCTTGCCCATCAACCGCCGATGCAGGAATTGATGATTCATATCCATCAGGTTCTCGTGCATGAACGAATAATGACAATCGACCTGCCGGGAAAAGCACATGGGCTTGTAATCGGGGGAATCGCGAAGCGCAATCTCGGGCAGCGGAACCTGGTCCGCCAAATCCGGATGGCCCGGAAACACGAAGATCGCTCCATAGGCCTCTCGGCAGGGATAGGAGCGCACGCCGGGCGGCGGTACGGTATCGGGTCCGGCGTAAGGAATCGCCGAGATCCGCCCGTGTTGGTCATATCGCCAGGCGTGGTATCCGCATTGAAGATGGTCGCCGCAGACAACCCCCAGGCTAAGCGGAAACTGGCGATGGGCGCAGCGGTCTTCCAAGGCGAATATCTTGCCCGATTGGGTCCGGGCGATGGCGATAGGCCGGCCGGCGAATACGGCTCCGAGAACCTTGGCTTTTCCGACTTGATGCGCCCACGCGAGCGGATACCAATAGTCGGGATTGATTCTCACCTTGCGCAGATCCGGTATGGTTTGGGAATTTCTGAGCTGGCTCATCGTGCACCGTGATTCCTTTCAGGATGAACTGGAGCGATCGCTGGCTGTAAAAAGCCCCAACTTTAGGACTGTTTTACGGCCGCTTCGTTCGGGCATTCGGCGGGGCCACTTTCCATGACGGCACGAAACGTTCGAGACGAGCGTAACAGAGTCGGGACATGCCGGCGCCGAGATGTCGACGGTCGCTACCGGCACGATTTTCCGAGGTTTCTCGAATCACGGCAACGGGAACGTACCCGCGGCCTGGTTTTTCTAAGGATTACCGGGCAGTTTGCCCGATGAGGGACGGAGCCGTGGCGATAGACACCTTGCAGCAATTGATCCGGGCGCTCGAAGGGCAGGGCGGCAAGCCGGCGATTGTGGCGTTTCTGAAAAAACGCACCGAAACCTGGTCTTACGGGAAGCTCGCCCGCTCAGTGCAGCGCTTGGGGGCCGGGCTAGTCGAATCGGGATTGCGGCCGGGCGATGCCGTGGGCCTTTTTGCGCCCAATAGTCCGGAATGGGTGGTGGCTTGTCTCGGCTCGATCGAGGCCGGGATCGTGCCGGTTCTGATCGATGCCCAGATGGGCGACGAGGACCTCCGTCACGTGCTGGCCGACAGCGGCATCCGCTGGCTGTTCACGACGCGGGGCCAGTTTCCGCGCCTGGAGCGCCTGGATCTCAAACGCAATCTCGATCCGATCCTGCTGGATGCGGAGCAGGGTGACGAGCTGGATTGGCGGCGCTATTGCTCCGATGCGGAAAAGCCGGGCATTCCGGCCGCACCGGACGACACCGCCGTCCTCTTCTACACCTCCGGGACGACAGGTCCTCCCAAAGGAGTGCCGCTCAGCCATCGGAACCTCGCGAGCAATCTCCAGGCCGTACTCGATCTTCACGTGGTCGGAGAACGAGAACGCTTTCTGTTGCCGCTGCCTCTGCACCACGTCTATCCCTTCACCATAGGCTTGCTGACGCCG
The DNA here is from genome assembly GCF_051027445.1 of Methylocaldum sp. GT1TLB. Lineage (NCBI taxonomy): Bacteria > Pseudomonadati > Pseudomonadota > Gammaproteobacteria > Methylococcales > Methylococcaceae > Methylocaldum > Methylocaldum sp. GT1TLB. The sequence continues at coordinate 1,369,033 of NZ_CP194898.1, read as the reverse complement.
CTCGCCGCGGGGGTTCCTTTCATCTTTCCGCTGTCGCTGACGGGGCCCGAACTGTTGCGGGCGCTCAGGGAAGGGAAGGCCACATTCCTGGTGGGGGTTCCGCGGATGTACGAGGCGCTGTTCGGCGCGATCGAAACCCAAGTCCGGCAGCATGGGGCCTTGGCGGACCGGCTGTTTCATGTCGGCCTGGATCTCGCGAGCGCGTTGCGCCGGCATTCGGACCTTACCATCGGCCGCCACCTGTTCCTTTCGCTGCACCGTCAGTTCGCGCCGGATCTGCGCATGATGCTGTGCGGCGGCGCGATGCTCGCGCCGGACCTGGCATTCAAGCTGGTCGGCCTGGGCTTTGACCTGGCCACGGGTTATGGTCTGACCGAAACCTCGCCGGTGCTGACGTTCAACGTGCCCGGCCGGGCCCGTCTCGATACCGCCGGGGCGCCGCTGCCCGGCGTCGAAATCCGCATCGCGGACCCCGAGCCGCCGGCCGAACACGGCGAAGTGCTGGCCAAGGGGCCCAACGTGTTCTCGGGGTATCGAAACCTGCCCGACAAGACCCGGGAGGCGTTCACCCCCGACGGCTTTTTCCGCACCGGCGATCTCGGCTATCTGGAGGACGGATACCTGCGCCTCGTCGGGCGCGCCTCGGAAATGATCGTGCTGGCCGGCGGCGAAAACATCCGCCCCGAGTACGTCGAGGAGATTCTGAGCCAGGGCCCGCACATCAAGGAAGTCGCCGTGCTGGAGAAAAAGGGCCGGCTGGTGGCCCTGATCGTGCCGGCACCGGCCGCGACCCGCGAGGGCGGGGACCTCGAAACGCTGATCCGCAAGGACGTCGAGGCGCAGTCCGGTCGATTGCCCTCGCACAATCGAATCGGCGATTACGTCATCACGCCGGACCCGCTGCCCCGGACGCACCTCGGCAAGCTTAGGCGGCATGAGCTCGACGAAATTTACGAGAAGGCCAAACAGAAGGGAAAGGCGGCGGCCGGGGAGACGGGTCCCTTGCCCTTCGAACGGATGGCGCCCGAAGACCAGCAATTGCTGGAGGCACCGAACGCCCGCCAAATCTGGCAATGGCTGGCCGAGCGCTTTCCCGACGTGCGGCTGATGCCGGATACGAATCTCCAGCTCGATCTGGGCGTGGATTCGCTCGAATGGCTGACGCTGACCCTCGAAATGGGCGCGGCCACCGGGGTCGATCTCGACGAGGAAACCATCAGCCGCGTGCAAACCGTCCGCGATCTGTTGCGGGAAGGCGCCGAAGCGGGCGGCGGCCTGGCGGGCGAAGTCAAGGACCCGTTGGCCCGGCTGTCTCAGCCGGAAGCCTTGGTGGGCGCGGACCAACGCGCCTGGGTCGAGCCGCCGGGAACCTGGTCGAGCGCTCTGGGCGTTCTTTTGTTCGGCTTCGACCGCTGGCTGATGGAACGGGCGTTCGACGTCAAGGCCGAAGGACAGGAGCACCTGCCGAAGAATGGGCCGTTCATTCTGGCGCCGAACCATGTCAGCTATCTCGACCCCATGGCCATTGCCGCGGTCCTGCCCCGTGAACAACTCCCGAGAACCTGTTGGGCGGGTTATACCGGGGTCATGTTTCGGAACGCGTTGATGCGGCAGGCCAGCCGTTCGACCGGCACGCTGCCTGTCGATCCCCGGCGGGGTCCTTTAGCCAGTCTCGCCCTGGCCGTATTGGCGCTCAAGCGGGGCAACAATCTGGTGTGGTTCGCCGAGAGCGGCCGTTCCGAAAGCGGAAAGCTCCGGCCGTTCGAGACCGGGATCGGTCTGCTGCTCCGGGCGGCGCGCGTGCCGGCCGTCCCGGTCTGGATCGGCGGAAGTTACATGGCGCTGCCGGTGGGGAGCTGGGTGCCACGTTTCCGGCCGATCGAGGTGCGCTTCGGTCCGCCGGCGACGGCGGACGAACTGGAGCGGGAGGGCCGGGGCGAGCGTCCGGAGCAGCGCATCGCCGCAGCGCTGCATGACCGCGTCGCGCGGCTGGATTCGGACGCAAGCGCCGGTTGAACGGGACGATGTGTCGTGGCTCGGGATAGGGGAGTCGCGAATGATGCGCTTCACTTCGTTCAGCACATCCTATGAGCTAGGCACTGATGGAAGCGCCGGTTGAATGGGCCGGGATGTTGCGGCTCGGGATAGGAGATCGTAGTTCGGCAATCCCTTGCCGACGAAGCCGATTATCCACCGGCTGACGTCGACAAAGGATTCCCGACCTACTCGGCTCGGCATAGGGCAGTGGAGAAAGGCTTATGGCCAAGGTCATGAACGTGGAGAAGCAGATCTGGGATGTCGAGGGATTCGCGGTGCGTATTCTCCACCTGGACGGGCGGGACGTGCGCGGCGACCGCATGGGCCTGCCGCCGTATCCCTTCGAATCGCCGGCGAAGAACGACCTGAGCGTGGAGAAATGGAAGGCGACGCGTTTCCGCCAGACCTATCCGGGCTTTCAGGTGGAAGTTGTCGATTCGGACGGCGCGGCGGTACACGGCAATACCCGGCTCGGAACCGTCCGCGATACGTATTTGGACGAGGAATGGCCGGCCGTCTCGCCATCGGAAGAACAGGCTCACGCCGATTAGGAGGCAATCATGTTTCTGGAAACGATCAAGTCGGAAGGGCTTTCCCATTTGTCCTATATGCTGGGCGACGAGAGCGCCGGCGTTTGCGCCGTCGTCGACCCGCGTCGGGACATTCAAATCTATTTGGAAATCGCCAAGGACCGCGACGTTCGTATCAGCCATATCCTGGAAACCCATGTCCACGAAGATTTCGTATCGGGCAGCCGGGAGCTCGCGGCGCAGACCGGCGCGACGATTTACGCAGGCGAATCGAACGAACGCACCTTTGACCACGAAGCCGTCAAGGACGGCGACACGATACGGATAGGAAATCTCTCATTGCAGGCGCTTCACACGCCGGGGCATACGCCCGAACATGTGTGTTACCGAGTAAGCGGCGGCAAGGGCGCCGAGGCGCCCTGGGGAGTCTTTACCGGCGATACGCTGTTCTGCGGGGATATCGGCCGTACCGATCTGCTCGGGAAGGAAGAGGCCGACGGAATGACCCGCCGACTCTATCACTCGCTCTTCGATAAGCTCCTCCCGCTGGGCGACGAGTTGACGATCTACCCGGCACACGGCAAAGGATCGCCGTGCGGCGGCAATATCGGCGACCGGCTGATCAGCACGCTGGGTTACGAGCGGCGGCATAATCCCAAGCTTCTAGCCGATAACGAGGACGAGTTCGTGAAGAACCAGCTCGGCTCGCTGCAACCTGCGCCGTTCTATTACGCTCATCTCAAGGACGTGAATACCCACGGGCCTCGGGTGCTGGCCTGCGTGCCGCCGATTCCGATGCTCGAGCCGCACGTGTTCCAAATCGAGATGGGCAAGCCCGACACGGTGGTCCTCGATACCCGCGAAATCGAAGCCTTCGGCGGGGGGCATATCCAGGGTGCATTGAACATCGCCTTGCGCGAGGAGTTTCCGACGTGGGCCGGCTGGACGCTTAGGCCTAACCAGCGGATTTTGTTGGTTCTGGCGGAAGAGGACGATCTCGAAACGGTTCAGCGTCACCTGCTGCGCATCGGATTCGAGAAAATCGATGGCTATCTGGGCAAAGGCATGCGCGGCTGGTTCGAAGCGGGCTTGCCTTTCGATCATATGCCGGAAATGAGCGTACACCAGTTGAAAGGACGGATAGACAGCGGCAGGAGCGATATCCAGGTCCTGGATGTGCGAAGCCCTGCCGAGTGGAACCAGGGCCATATTCCTGGCGCTCTGCATCTCTATGCGCCTTTTTTGCCGGACCATCTCCACTCCTTCGATCGCACCAAACCGATCGTCACTTATTGCGGGAGCGGTTATCGGTCGAGCATCGCGGCGAGTCTGCTGAAACGCGGCGGATTCAAGGAGGTATACAACATTCCGGGAAGCATGAAGGCGTGGAAGGCGGCGGGTTATCGGCTGGAATGAGTATTCTTTTCGGAAACCGGCTAGGCGGCAACAGTTCCGGCGATAACCCGCGGCGGCAAAGGTCGTTGCATTGCTTATCTTTAGGACAGGAACAAATCCGTTATCTCGAGCTAGAGCGTTTTTCACCGCGGTTTAGGGGTGACGATTGAGAAAATTCGTAGGTCGGCAATCCTTTGCCGACACACGGGATCGGTGAGGGGCGTTCTCGGAAGGGTCGCGACAAAAAGCGACCGTTTGCGATTGGGAAAGGATTGCCGACCTACTGCACCTTGAAGGTTCTAATTCAAACCGCCATGCGATTCGATAACATCCGATTCTTGCGCTATGGATTTCCACATACTCACTCGTCGGGACGGGATAATCATCCCGTCCGCAACGTTTGTGAAGGTATATACCCGTATGCGTCAACGCCAATCGAATGGTGCTGGAGCAGTTTGGTTTTCACTTCGCCATAAGCCGAAAAGCGAACGGCGGAGATGATGCCGTCCCATTTAACGCTTCCGGGGTATGCTGGAGAATGAATTGATCCATTGCCATCAGGGCTTGCTGCCTGGCGGCAAGCCCTAAGCCATGGCAGGTTCCGCGGTAGATTTTGGCTGAGAGACTTCCTTGAGCACTTCCGCCGTCTGCTGGGTCGGGGCACGCCGGGCGATATCCGCCTGGGAAACCATTCCGCAGCAGCGCCCGCTTCGATCGGCTACCGGCACACGCCGGATTCGATGTTCTTCCATCACCTTGCAGCAGTCTTCCAGCGAAGTTTCGGGTGTAACCGTGACGCACGGGGTGGACATGCATTCCCGTGCGGTCATGTCCATTGGATTCTTGCCCTGAGCCAAGCTGCGGCAGACGATATCGCGATCGGTGACGACGCCGACCAGCCGCATCGATTCCTCGTTCTCGACGACCGGTATCTCGCCGCAGTCGTGCCGTACCATCAGTCGTGCGATAGCTTCCAAATGGGTGTCCGGGGTACAGCAGACTGGGTTGGGGGTCATGATTTCTCTTACTTCCATGGGGTTTCCCTCCGTTCTCGGATTTTCATCATGCTGACGATCAAGAACCGCCTGCTTGCGGTCCGTAACAGTGGGACAGGGCGAGCCGACGAAGGTTCGGCACGCGTCGGCAGTTTGGGAACGATCGGCTCCTCACGAGTGAAAGGGTCTTGAGGCGCGTCTCCGGCGCCCGACGGCCTCTTCCAATTGCTCGGGCGAGGACGGTTCGGCGCCGTTCGAGCATTCGGCATTCATCGGTGGGTTGAACGGAGCAGACCTGGAACGGGAAGCGGAGCCGAAATGATAATGACGAGGGGGCGTGATCAGCGGATTTCTACCCTGCAATCTTTCGACGAGACCTAGGAGACGGTTAAGTCTGGCGCGGTTTCCCTGGGGATCGAGGTAGATCATGTCGGCTGCATCCAATAAGCGTTGAATCAATTCCGGATGGTGGCACAGGCGATATTTTCTGGTCGCCATCGTTTCCCTCTGATTTCAAGATCTCATTTAAAAAACTGGCACCTAGTCTCTCGGTGCCGTCGATATTCGGAATTTCGGCTAGAAGGAGACCCACTCTGGTCGGAGGGGCTAGGAAAAGTTAAGGAAGCTCTGAACAAGTGGATTCCGTTCATGCCCTTCGACTTGGCTCAGGACAGGCCTGTCGAAGGACTTAATCAGAGCTTCCTTAACCTCTGCGGGGCTCCGACTTTCCGCCGAAGAACACTTGTGTGAGGAAGGTTCCCACGCCGGCATATTCGGGATAGCGACCGCGCCATGGGGGCTGCACCGGATGGTCAACCGTCACTGTCGATCTAGGCGTGAACCAACAGTAACACTTTCAATTTGAAATGAATTTGACATCAGTCACGAAATCTCCGTTTGACCACCGCCATTAGAGGAGATCTACGTAAGAGCTCGCACGTATTTTTTTCGGCCGAAGCTGGGCGCTTAAATAAATCGCACTCGAAAGGGCGGTAAGGAAGCGGCATTCGAGCACAGAAATAGGGATGTCGCGTCGCCCCCCAGGAAGGGATAGGCCGACATCCCGCTCATTCATGTTACGACTGGCAACTGACCCGGCTAGCGGAAAAGCGAAGGGTTAAGGTTTTTATATTTCGATGGCAAAAAAGGCCGTCGGCGCGATGGCGCAGATCGGCCTTTTTTATGCGTTGATCTTTGTCGGCCGGGACAACGGCCGGCTTCCAGGCCGAAGCGGTTTTTAGTACCGGCGTCCACCCCCGAAACCACCGCGACCACCGCCAAAGCCACCGGATCTTTCCTCTCGCGGACGCGCTTCGTTGACGGTCAGACTGCGCCCGTCGACATCTTTGCCGTTCAGGGCGGAAATGGCGGCCTGAGCCTCTTGGTCGTTGCTCATTTCAACGAATCCGAAGCCTTTGGAGCGGCCGGTGTCGCGGTCCATGATGACATTCGCGGAGTCTACCGCGCCGTGCGTGGCGAACATCTCTTCGAGATCGCGGCTGCTCACGGTGTAGCTCAGATTGCCGACGTACAATTTCTTGCTCATAAAAAACTCCTAAAAGGAAAAATAAAAAATCAAAAGGATGGCTGCCGATCCGGTCGATCAGCCGTTAAACGACGCCTTTTGCCGCCGCTTCGCCCACGGGGACGCTCTTCGCTGATACGAAGACAGTTGCCGCGCTGGGCGTACCTTTTCAGGACACTGATCGCGGCGCGGGCCTCGCGGCCCTTGATTTCAACGAGGCCGAAACCGGGGCAGCGGCCGCCGGAAGTGCCCCTTGCCAGTTCCATAGCCCGCACTCGGCGGTGCTGGCCGAATAAACCGGTGAATTCGTTTTCGGTGAACTCGGACGGCGAATCGCCGGCATAGATTCCCTGCATTAATCGGTCTCCTCTCGGTAGCGCTCAGCGAGGTATCAAAGCGCGCGGCGAGGCGGGTTTGCAGTGCGATGGCGCGTATTCGCGCGGGCATTGGGACGCGGCATGGGCTTCGGCGGCGTGCGCGGAACCGCCGGCTCTGTCGTCATGGTCGACTGGATTTCTTCCGGTACCGGGTGGGCGGGCAATCGCCGACCGAGCAGGCGCTCGATGTCCCGCAACTGCGGAGCCTCATCCCTGCATACGAGCGAAACCGCGGCGCCGTCCGCGCCCGCACGGCCGGTGCGGCCAATGCGGTGCACGTAATCCTCGGGAACGTGCGGGAGTTCGTAGTTGACCACATGGGGAAGCTGCTGAATATCCAGGCCGCGGGCCGCGATGTCGGTGGCCACCAGAATCTGCACGCGGTCCGCCTTGAAATCGGCCAGGGCCTGGGTCCTCGCGGACTGGCTCTTGTTGCCGTGAATCACCGCGACGCGAAAACCATCCCGGTCGAGCTGCTCCGCCAACTTGTTGGCGCCGTGCTTGGTTCGAGTGAAGACCAGGGTCTGACCCCAGCGCCCGCTGGTGAGAAGATGAGCGAGCAATACCTGCTTTCCCGTCTTCGGCACGTGATAGATCGACTGACTGACCATCTCGGCCGGCGCATTGCGCGGTGCCACCTCGATGCTCAGAGGCTGATGCAGGAGCCTCGCCGCAAGCGTGCGGATGTCATCGGAGAAAGTTGCGGAAAACAAGAGGTTCTGGCGGACTTTCGGCAGTAATCCCAGGATACGCCTGATGTCATGGATGAACCCCATGTCGAGCATGCGGTCGGCCTCGTCCAGCACGAGATACTCGATTCCGGCGAGGTTTGCGTGTTGCTGAGCTATGAGGTCCAGCAGACGTCCGGGGGTAGCGATCAGAAGATCGACGCCCCGGCGCAGAGCGGCCACCTGCGGCTGAAACCCTACGCCGCCGAAAATTACCGCCGTCCGGATCCCGGTGTATCGGCCATAGATGCGCACGCTTTCGCTGACCTGCGCGGCCAATTCGCGGGTAGGCACCAGAACCAGCGCTCTAGGGGAGCGGTCCGGTCGATGATGGGTTCCGCTGCTTTCCGTCAAACGCTGCAGCAAAGGCAGGGTGAAGGCGGCAGTCTTGCCGGTTCCGGTTTGGGCCGCGGCGAGCAAGTCCCGGCCGTCGAGTACGGCGGGAATCGCCTGGGCTTGAATAGGCGTGGGGGCCGCATAGCCTTGTTCGGCCACGGCGCGCAAAAGGGCCTTGGAAAGCCCCAGAGAAGTAAAAGCCATTATCTTTTTTTCCTGGCTCTGGCCTGCCGCGTGAAACGCACGGCACCGGTTGAGCGTGAGCGATTGGGTTGAGGTGACCACAGGGTCGTCCGAAACGGACGCACCGCGTGCGGTTTGCAGGAGGAGGCGGGATTAACAGGTGCCTCGCGGCATGGACTGAGTGGGAAATTCCGTATCCTCGTGGCGAAGACCGGTCTTCAGCCGCGACAAACTAGCGTCAGGATACGCGCATTCTTCGGAATAACCTAATTAAATTTATTTCGCCCGTCTTCTGGACATTTCTCCGCCGAAAGCGCACTGTTCTAAGACCAAGGACAATTCGTACAGGAATGCTAGGGATCATTCGGAATGCCTTGGGCAAGCCTCCTCGGGCAGGCTGATGGCGAACCAAACTTCAGAGGTCGAGATGCTATCCACGAGTTCAACACCCTGCGATTCTTCTCTCACGGCCAGCAACTTCCAACAAACCTGCGGGTTTTGCGGCTGCGTGTTCCGTGTGGAAATCACGTGGCGAATATCCTATTCATATTCCTCCAAGGCCCTTCAGGACACACAAACTTATTCCTGCCCGGAGTGCCGGAGGGATTCCCAAATCAAAACGTCTACGGAGCCGCGTGTGAGCTTGATTTCAAGACGCACCGATGGCCGCAAGGGTCCCTGTCCGCTTAAATAAGGAGCTCAGCGCAAGACCGATGTATCTTTCGGCGGGTATCGGCGCCGGTTCCAGAGTGAAAACCCCATGAAGTTCTACGACTTGAGCCGACGCATGTGCGAGTGGGAGCGTCTCGACGAATGGCGCGGAAAGATACGAGCCATCCTCGCGAAAAGCGAGACAGGGATGATTTCGCCGTTTCACTTGCTGTCCCTGCCCGGCATGAGCGCGGGCGAGCAGCGCGCGTGTGCCGATCTCTGGATGAAGACGCGCATCGAGGCGTCCGCTGCGGAGCGGGCCGATCTGGCGTTTACGTTCCGCTCGGCGGCGAGGCCGAAAATACGTTTGGGGTACCTGTCCTGCGATTTTCACGAGCATGCCACGTCGCTGCTGCTGGTGGAGTTGCTCGAATCCCACGACCGGGAGCGCTTCGAGGTATTCGCCTATTCATACGGCCCGGACGACGGCAAGGGCATGCGGGAGCGCCTCAAGAAAAGCTTCGACCGATTCGTCGACATCCAGACTTTGTCCACGTCCGAGGCCGCCCAGGCGATTCATCAGGACGAAGTGGACATTCTCATCGATCTCAAGGGCTATACCCAGGCTACCCGCACCGCCATTCTTACCTTCCGCCCGGCGCCCATCCAGGTGAATTACCTGGGGTATCCCGGAACCTTGGGCGGCGAATTCTGCGACTACATCATCACCGATCCGTTTCTGACGCCGCCCGGCAGCGCGGACGACTACAGCGAAGCCTTCGCGTACCTGCCCAACACCTATCAGCCTCACGGCCGCCAAAGCCCGATAGGGGTTCGGCCCACGCGCGCCGAGGCCGGATTGGCAGAACAGGGATTCGTGTTTTGCTGTTTCAACCAGGCTTACAAAATAACGCCGGACGTTTTCGACATCTGGTGCAGGCTGCTTGCCGACGTGCCCGGAAGCGTGCTCTGGCTGCTTAAGAGCACACTGGCGGAAGGCAATCTCAGAAATGAAGCCTATCAACGCGGGATCTCGCCGGATAGGCTCGTTTTTGCGGATGACAAGCCGCAGGTCGAACACCTGGGCCGCCTGGGGCTCGCTGACCTGGTGCTGGACACGCTGCCCTACAATGCGCACACGACGGCCAGCGACGCACTGTGGGCCGGCGTACCCCTGGTGACCTGCGCGGGCGAAACCTTTCCTTCGCGGGTGGCGGGGAGTCTCTTGCACGCGATCGGTTTGCCCGAGCTGATCGCCGACGATCTCGAAAGTTACTACGACCTGGCGTTCGATCTGGCTACCCGCCCGGAGCATCTATCCCGAATCAAACACAAACTTGCCGCGAATCGGCTTAGCGCGCCGCTGTTCGATATCCGGGCTTATACGGGCCATCTGGAAGGCTTGTTCGAAGCGATGTGGCAGCGGTATCGCGATGGCGAGACGCCGGCGCTCATAGGGGAGACAACCGATTGGCATGGCTGGTCATTCCGGCCTCACGGAGAGACGACGCCGTCGGAATGCGAAAGGGCGTGAAGCTCACGCAATATTCCACTTAAATTTCTCAAGAAGTATGTTCATGAAAAAGCAAGAGAAAACCTATCTTCAGTCTTCCAAGTACCGATGTCCTTTGTGCAAGCAAATGGTTTTGTCATCCGACTACCTATTCTTGCGTCGGCGGTCCGCAAGCGGTGCCTGGACCATCGTCGAGTGTTGCCGGAAGTGCAAGGATTCCGGTTGTTAGGAGGTTTCGGCATCTGAAACGGGGCGGCGTGAAACGGATCAGGCTTTTATCGTTTGCCTTGCGGTCCTTTCGTGTCGATAGGCGTCGGTCTTTCGCTTAAGGAAAACTAAAGCAAATAACCAAAGCCCGATGCCTCCGCCGTCCCTCTTCAATGCTTTCCGCCGGGTACGCGAAAACGTCGATTTTCCGGCTTTCGGATTCTTTTCTGAAGCGACAAAATAAGCTCGGAGACAGTCGCAGACTGTCCGAGGGGGCTGATTCACGAGGCTTTCCGATTTTCGCTTCATGCGGCGGTACATGGGACACGTCGATTTGACACCCTTTTGGATATCCCGCGCTATGTCCTGCTCGGATCGGCAATGATGCGCAAAGACTTTGTCGGCTGAATCGGCGGATTGCACGCAACCGGTGGGTTGTAGACTGGCTGGAGTCGGCCAATCTGAGCCCAGGACATGAAACGTCGCACTCCCGTAGAATCTACCGCGGACCCCATTGGCATCGAATGGAAACTTGTCTTGCAATCGCGGCGCACGCACGATATTCGCGGCGCCCTGTTTGGGGCTATTATTTTGGTTAATTCGGGGCAGGGTTTCCTTAGCGCGGCGACAAGCCGCGTGAGCCAAGGTCGGGCCTGTACCGGCCTTGGCGGCGGCCCGTAAATACCAGGAGGGTATGTACGGGCCTGATTGATAAATTCTTGGCGGGCGGGAGGACCTTTAGCTTATATGAGCCAACGCAGCGGCGCGCTGTTCAGGATCACCGTTTGGAGCACGGCCGGGGCATTGCTGGCGCTCACTGCCATTTACATCTTCCAGGAAATCAAGACATCGGATTTCCAATCACGCTATTTCTCTTCGATCGACGAGCATCTGCGCTTCCAGGTGGAGCCGGGAGGTAGCGCCGCCATCCGCTATCCGAGCGCCGGGCCCTACGATGAACGGCTCGGGTACACGGCCCTTCCGAGCTTTCAGCAGCGTCTCCGGAACCTCGGCTTCTCCATAACCGCGCAGGCACGGTTTTCGCCGGAATTGCTGCGTGTGGTCGACAAGGGCTTTTATGCCACCTATTTCGAGAAGATCCAGGCCGGTCTCACTATCTTCGATCGCGATAGCGAAGTCCTGTTCAGTAAAACCTACCCCACCCGAATTTATCCCGATTTCGACGCCATACCGCCATTGGTGATCAAAACCTTACTCTTCATCGAGAACCGGGAATTGCTCGATGACCGTTATCCGCACCTCAATCCTGCGATCGAGTGGGACCGCTTCGCGCGGGCGACCATGGAGCTGATCGCACGCAAGCTCGGAGCCGACATCAACGTGGCCGGCGGCAGCACACTCGCCACCCAGATGGAGAAATACCGCCATTCCCCCGGCGGCCGTACGGACAACCCCATGGAAAAGCTGCGGCAGATGAGCAGCGCCTCGCTGCGCGCTTACCTCTTAGGCCCCGACACCCGGAAGGCACGGCGCGGCATCGTTCAGGCCTACCTGAATTCCATGCCGCTCGCCGCCGTACCGGATTCCGGCGAAGTGCACGGACTCGGCGATGGTTTGCAGGCATGGTTCGGATCGGATTTTGCTGCGGTGAACCAGTTACTCGGCGCCGCGAACCTGTCCACCGGCGAGGGGATCACCGCGGAACAGGCGCTGGCCTATCGCCAGGTGTTGTGCCTCCTGCTGGCGCAACGTCGCCCCGCGTATTATCTCCTGGCAGGGCGTGCCGACCTGGAGAACCTGGCCGACAGCCATCTGCGCGTGCTGGCCGCGCAGGGGGTCATCCCAACGGCGCTGCGCGATGCCGCGCTGAGCGTGTCAGGCGCTACGAGCGTCCAGGCCAATCTGACGCCCGCGGCACCCCTCATCGATCGGAAGACCGAAAGCGTATTGCGCGCCCGGCTTGCCACCGCCTTGGGTGTGAGCCGGATCTACGACCTTGACCGGCTCGATCTGACCGCCCGCTCGACCATCGATTACGACATTCAGCAGGCGGTAGCCCAGGCTTTGCGCAGATTGCGCGAGCCCGAGCAGGCGCGTGCCGCAGGGGTTTTGGGTTTTCGGCTCCTCAGCACCGACAGTGATTTTGGCGAGATCGTTTACAGCTTCGTTCTGTACGAGCGCAGCAGCCAAGGAAACCTGTTGCGGGTGCAGGCCGACAACAACGAGCAGCCGCTCGATGTGAACGAGGGCATCCGGCTGGACCTCGGTTCGACCGCCAAGCTGCGCACCCTGGTGCATTACCTGGAAATCATCGCGGAACTTTATGACCAGTATGCCGGCCAACCGAGCGAGACCCTGCGCCGGGCCGAGATTCACCCGCGCGATCATCTGTCGCGGTGGGTTGTCGATCAGCTTCTTGCGAACCGCAAGATCGGGTTATCAGCCATGCTCGAGGCGGCGCTGGAGCGCCGCTACTCGGCCAGCCCGGGAGAGGCTTTTTTTACCGGCGGCGGGCTACACACTTTCGCCAATTTCAATAAGGACGATAATTCCAAGATTATGTCCCTGCGCGTGGCACTGCAGGAATCGGTGAACTTGGTCTTCATCCGGCTCATGCGCGACGTGGTCTACTACCACCTGTATAAGCCCGATGGCGTGGCACGCTGGATGGACGCGAAGGACAGCGAAAAGCGGCAGCAGTATCTGGAGCGCTTCGCGGACCAGGAAGGGAAAGCGTATCTGCGCCGCTTTTATGCCAAGTACCGGAACAAAACCCCTCAGGAAGCCCTGGATATCCTAACCGGGAGCGTGCACCCCGTTCCCAAACGGCTGGCCACCGTATATCGCTCGGTCTACCCGCGTCGCGACGTTGCCGCTCTTCGGGATTATTTGCAGGCGCACCACGTGGGCCAAGGCCTATCCGCCGAAGACATCACGGACCTTTACGAAAAATACTCCACGGAGCGCTTCGACCTGCAGGATCGCGGATATATCGCGCGTATCCATCCCCTTGAGCTTTGGTTGGTGAGCTATCTGGTAGAGCATCCGAACGCCACCCTTGGCGAGGTCGTCGGCGCCAGCGCACAGGAGCGTCAACAGGTGTATCGCTGGCTATTCAAGACCAGCCGCCGTTACGCGCAAGACAAGCGCATTCGCACCTTGCTGGAGAACGAGGCTTTTGCCCAAATCCACCGGGCGTGGAAACGGCTCGGTTACCCGTTCGGGGCTCTGACGCCTTCCTATGCCAGCTCCATCGGCGCCTCGGGAGACCGTCCGGCCGCACTCGCCGAATTGATGGGCATCCTGTTGAACGACGGCGTGCGCCTCCCGATGGTACGCTTCGACGCCTTCCACTTCGCAGCGGATACGCCTTACGAGACACTCATGCAGCTGACGCAGGCACAAGGCCGACGGGTGTTGTCGCCGGAGGTGGCGGCGGCTGCGCGCAGCGCCCTGATCGATGTCGTCGAGCGCGGCACTGCGATACGGGTCAAAGGCGTGTACAAGGGCCCCACGGGTACGCCCCTCGTCATGGCCGGCAAAACCGGGACGGGGGATCATCAACGCGAGATTTTCGGACCCGGCGGACGGCTGATCGCAACACAGGTCATCAGTCGTACGGCGACATTTGCCTTCATGCTGGGTGATCGCCACTTCGGAACAGTGACTGCGTACGTGACCGGACCCGCCGCCGCGCGTTATCGCTTCACGAGCGCCTTGCCGGTGCAAGTGCTCAAATCCCTCGAGCCAACGCTGACGCCGCTGATCGCGCGTGCCTATTCCGAGCCGCCGGAGTCTCGTCCTCACACTGTCACTGCCGCCACCGCCAAAGGCTTCGAGCCGGCGCCGACGACACAGCGATAGACCGTTTCCCCGAGGCTTTGGCTATACGGTTCCGAGCAGCACTTTAGAAGAACGAGCGTCCGCTCACGGCCGCCAGTCCGCGAACCAGCCACCGGTAGCGCCGGACGGCTGTCCAGTCGTCCCGCTCAAGGTGATCGTTCGGTCCGAAAGCGACGATTATCCGTCCTTCTTCGTCGCGGCTAGGGCGGCCCTCATCGTCGCGCGCGATGCGGTATTCGTAGGCGGTCGGCGGGCCCGCGGCGATAAGTTGTCGTCCTGTTTCCAGCAGTTTTTCGGCGAACCGGGCAGACCATACGGCGGCAACCAGTTCGCTGTTGAGGGCCATGCTGAGGGGGTCGAGGTTGTAAGTCCCCAACAGGCCGAGCTGATCGTCGATCACGGCGAACTTGCCGTGCAGATTGTGGCGGTCCCCGGCGACGAACAGCCGCAGCGTCGGAACCCGCGCCAGGAGTTTCGGCCATTGCTCGAGGAAAAAAGCCTGGCTGAGGGGATTATCGCTGGACACGGGGCTGTTGGTGAGTACCGTGATTTCTACGCCGCGCCGAGCCGCATCTTCCAATACACTTACGGCTTGCTCCGAAAGCACCAAATACGGGTTGGCGACGAAAATCGATTTCTTGGCGCCGCGCACCAGCCGGCCAAGGCTGACTGTAATGGGATCGTCGGTTCTGATCAGGCGAGTGCGGCTGTCGAGAAAACGAACGGGCGCCTGCACCGATTCAGGGGCCGGTCTGGCCAGAGCGCCGTGGAGCATGGGACGAGCCTGAAGCTCGTCGATCCAGGGCAACCGGCGATCGCGAATCCGGGCGGACACGGCTTCGGGTATGGGTTCGCCCCGCAGCCAGTAATCCATAGCCTGGTAGGCGAGCAGCAAGTCACTGGTCGAATCGAGCAAGTCCACTGTTTCGCGGGTGACAGCATGAGCCTCTCCGCCGTCGTATTGCGATTCGAACACGGCTTCGAGCACGGCTCCGGCCTCTCGTCCGGTCAATACCGCGTCCGCATCGCGAAACGCCTTGGGATCGAAGTTCAGGTCGGCAAAATACTCGGTCGCGATGTTCCGTCCTCCGATCAGGCCGTGAACGCCGTCCGCCAGGAGAATCTTGTCGTGGTCGCTGGCAACGATTGCCGCGGGATTCAGGGTGAGAAAGGCATCCTGGAAGCGATAGCGCAGCGGGCGGTACAGCTTTACGGTGACATTGGCCGTCTGTACCACTGTATCGAGGTAATCGTTCCCCTGGACGTCGCGCGACATCGTGGTGCCTATGGCGTCGAGCAGCACCCGGACCG
Organism: Methylocaldum sp. GT1TLB; assembly: GCF_051027445.1. Lineage (NCBI taxonomy): Bacteria > Pseudomonadati > Pseudomonadota > Gammaproteobacteria > Methylococcales > Methylococcaceae > Methylocaldum > Methylocaldum sp. GT1TLB. Next base: position 1,353,441 of record NZ_CP194898.1, on the reverse strand, counting down.
TAAGGCCTTGACCGGCCTTGTGGACGAGATGGCCGAGAAAAGCGATGCCGAAGACATCCTGTTCCAGAATGAAATAGCTGATGTCGAGACGCTTTCGGGCGTTAGCCAACAGGCGCCAGCGTTCGACCCAGGCCATCACGTTATCGTCCAACAGGGTCACCTGGGACACGGTGGCGCCCTCGGCGGGCAAGGATTCGAAGATTTCGCGCATTGATCGATCCTCATCGTCGGGTCGCCCGGCATCCGTCGATGTAACGAGCGGATCGGGGAACTGGACGTCGAGCAGCAGATGACCGACCAGCCAGATCGCTATCCCGCCGGCCAGAACAATTAAAACGAGGCGGCCGAATCGATGGGTTCGGCGTCCATATCGATTCATGGTCATCCTTGCATTTTGCAGCGTATACCTCGTTGTTCCAATGAAACGGCGAAAAGGCGGGTTACGCGGGTACGCTAACCCGCCCTACCATCGTACTTCGAATGGCAAACGGGCGTTTAGCATATTATTAACCCGGCCTATAAATATAGGCCGGGTTAATCCGGGGCAGGGATGCCCCGGCGCGGCGACAAGCCGCGTGAGCCCAGGCCGGGCGTGTACCGGCCTGGGCGGCGGCCCGAAATACCAGGAGGGTATTTACGGGCCTGATTAATAGGATGCGCTGCACGAAGGGACAAATCGGCAGGGCAAGACGCAACGCGACGAGGCCGATTTACTCGTCTCATCCATGAGACTCGCCCTTCGGGCCGTGCTTCCCACGTTCCAGTTCGCTCCCGGCGAACTGGTGCACGGTAAGTCCGCCCGTAGGGTGCCGGACAGGGATTGTCCGGCATGAGCCGCATCGATCGCGAACTTTTCGACATCCTCAAACCGGGGAGAAGGCAGACGATGCAACAACTTAGCCCCCGTCCTGAGGAGTATCCTTTGATCCTCCGCCGATGCCCGAGAGGATACTCACGAACCCGGTGTTCGTTTTCAGCCATTCGAGAACGCGGTGCTTGTCCGGAATGCGCTTCGGGACGTCGCAGTCGACGAGACGTGCCAGTTGGTGCTGACGCACGGCATCGTGCCAGCGGATGAAGGCGGACTTCGCTTCGGGCGTCAGCCAGCCGTAGGTGACCGACAGTCCGCGGTGATCGGATTCGTCGGCGCCGATCACCTGAACGGCTTGAGGTATCAGATCGGGTGTGGCGAACGATCCGTCCAGAGGCCATACCGGTGCAAGGGCCGGGAAGGTTGCCCAACCCGAAAAATCGTTGACGCCCTCGCGCGCTGCGACGACAACCCGCGCATCCGCGAGGTCGCCGCTGGTCAACACGTCGTGAGTGCGGTCGGCGGCGAAGTGAGGACGTTGGTATGTCAGGGCGGTCGGAACCGTGTTCATGTCGCCGAGGAGAATCGAAGTCCGGCCGGACTCGACGAACCGCTGCAGGAGATCGGCCGCCTGCGCTTCCCGGCGCGCGGGGTTGAAGGCCTCGAGGTGGGTAACCAGGAAGTCCACCGGCTGGCCGAAGAACCGAATGCGTAGGTGAAGCGCTCCGCGCGGCTCGTTCAAGATCCGGTCCAGAGCGCTCACCGGGAAAGCCGAGGCATAACTCGTCTTTTGCGTCTTTTCCAGAATCCGGGCATCCACGGCAAGCGCCGAGTGCCGGAACAGTACGGCGTTGCCGAAGCGGACCTCCAGGCCGGGTGTATCCCGGCGCCAGGTTTCGCCGCGTGCCACCGCGTAGGCATGGCCGGTGCGACGCTCGAGTTCGTCCGCCAGAAATGCGGCTTGATCGATCCAGCCGCTACGGCGCGAGCCGAAGTCCACTTCGTTAAGCGCGACGACGTCTATGGGCATTTCCGGTGATGCTCCCGCGATCCGGTCGGCAATGCCGGTGAGATTGCGTTCGACCTCCCGGCGGTCGGCAAAAACGCGCCAGCGAGGCCCGAGTCCGGAATGGAGGTTATACGTGACGACCCGGAGTTCAGGGAGGTCGCTACGGGTTTCCAGTTGCGGAAACGGGGCGGCATGCTCCCAGTCGGTCGACGGGACCGTGCAGGAAGACGGTGCGTCCGGACGCCCGAGTGTGCTGGCCAACTGATAGCCGTCCCAGAAATCGGTCAAGGTCGTCATGGTCAAAGCGCCGGACACGGCGGTCAATAGAGCGATTCGAAGAAGTCGGAACACGTATGGTTAGATAGCAAGAATGGACTGATTGCGCTGCCAGATCGCAGCATTCGACATCCGCGATGAACCGGGTATTCGGTCGATCATGCGGATTTATTCTTTGACATCGATGGCGGCCGTCCAGTGGGCAATGTTTTCGTGGGTCATTCGCCCCTTGGGTTGCAGGCGGGCGTCCTGGTAACCCCAGCGCATGATGTCGGTCAGATATTGTTCCCGTGAGAGCAGCGTACCCTGGCAGAGGCGCTCGGAAGGCGGTGCGCTGCGAAGCTCGTCGGCCAAAAGGGCCAGCAGCCGCTGCATCACCCAATCGGGAATGCGGCTTCTTTCGGCCGGGTAGATGAAGCCGAAAAGAACGAGATGGCTGAGCAGTACCCGCCAGTGGGCGCCGAAGCGGTCCATCAGCCTAGTCCAATTCAATCGGTCGGAACAGACACGGAGGATATGGGCGATGTCTGCGCCGTCGTAACGCTCCCGCTCCAGTACGAAGGATTTCGACCAGATGATTTCCTCTATCGGGCAAAGCAATACCGGCACGCCCAGTATGTCCCGTCGGGGGGCGTGCTCGAACCACGCTTCGTCGACGGCGCAAATGCCGTTTCCGGAACTGAAGATGATATCGATGAAGTATTCCCCGTAGTACGCCTTGGCGAGCCAGTGAGGATACGTGACGTCGGCTTGATAGCCCGCGCTTGCAAGAATTTCGATGATGCGATCCCGATCGTCGGGCCGCACGAAGATATCCAGATCCTTGGTGTGGCGCGAGATTCCGGTGTAGCACTCCAGTGCGTAGGCTCCTCCGACGAGAAACGGAACCCGGGCGTCGATTAAAAGCGTCAGCCCATGACAATAGAATGACCGCCCGGTCGGGTCGATCGGCGGTGGGCTGGTATCGGGCGCGGAAAACGGTGTGTCCATAAATATTGCTAGCCCTGTACGGGGTATGGTTTGTGGTTGAACGAGTGATGTTCCGTCTCCGCAGATCCTTCGACCGGAAGCTCGACCAGCCGGACCGGAGGTCGATCCGGAAAGGCGCGCCGCAGAAGCGGCAGGGCGACGTTGTAAACCGGAATATTGCCGCCGGTTTTTCCCGTGGGGTGTCCGCGATGGGCGTGCCCGTGAAACACCGCGGTTACCGAGTAACGGTTCAAAGGTTCCTCGAGTCGGCTGGACCCCAGAAACGGATAGATTTCGACGGGTTCGCCCACAACCGTGGCTTTGACCGGAGCATAGTGAAGCAGGGCGATCCGATGCGGCATGCGCAATTTGGCGAGCGCCGACTCCAGCTTCAGTGATTCCTCCACGGTCTCGTGCACGAATCGCTTCAGTGTGCTTTCGCCCCATGGTTGCAGGGCATGCTCGCCGAAACCGCCGGCGAAGCCTTTGACACCGGCGAAGCCGATGCCATGCACTTCATGAGCGTCGCCATCGAGCAGGACGATTCCGGCATCGGAGAAAATATGCTGCACCTCGTGCACTTGGCCTGCTTCGTACTCGTGATTGCCGAGCACGCCGAGGATGGGAATCTTTACGCCGGCGGTCAGCTCCTTGACGAACAGCCGAGCCTCTTCCGCCCGTCCGTAGTCCACGATATCGCCGCAAAGCAACAAAATATCGGCGTTCTCGGAAACATAAGCACAAATGGTTTGAAGTATTCCCTGCGAGGACAGGGTGTAGTGAATATCGCCGACGGCCGCAATGCGGACCGTTTGTCTGTTCGAGGGCATCGCTGCGTTATAGGTCTTGATTGCCGGAAGCCGGTGTCAATAAACCAAAGACAGCGATGCAGGGCAAAAGTGCCCGCGCGAAGCAGGTTTGGCCCGCCTGATTTGGGAGGGGATTTCCGAGCTACTCGCCGACGCAGGTCGATAGGTCGGCAATCCTTTGCCGACGGATCTGCACGCCAACTCGTTTGTCGGGAAGGGATTCCCGACCTACTTGGCTAAGTCCTACTGCCGCGACGAATCGGCCGCGGCTGCGGCTTGTTCCGACGCAGGCGCTAAAGCGAGCGGTAGCTCGACGACGAACTCGCTGCCCTTGCCTGGACCGGCACTGAAAGCCTCTATGCGCCCGCCATGCAGTTCGACCAGACGCCGAACCAAAGTGAGCCCGATGCCGAGGCCCCCTTGACTCCGGTCGAGAGAGCGCTCGCCCTGGATGAAGAGCTCGAAGACATGGGGCAATAGCTCGGGAGCGATGCCAAGGCCGGTGTCTCTGATACGGATGAGTGCCCGCTCTCCCTTGGCCTCGGTGCGGACCGAAATCGAGCCGCCTTCTTCGGTGTATTTCGCGGCGTTGTTCAAGAGATTGGCCACGACCTGGATCAGGCGGGTCGCATCCCCGACGATCAAGAGGGGTGCTGGTGCGACATCGACCGTTAGCCTGTGGCGCCGGGATTCGATCAAGGGCCGCGTCGCCTCGATCGCTCGCTCGACGACGGTATTGAGAGGTATGGGTTCCTTTCTCAGCGTCACCTTGCCCTGGGTGATGCGGGAAACGTCCAGCAAGTCGTCGACCAGGCGCGAGAGGTGAATGACCTGGCGGTCTATGATCTCCCTCGCACCCTGAAGCCTAGGCTCGTCGGCAGCGAGTTTTCGAATCAGCTGAGCGGCGTTGCGTATCGGTGCCAGAGGATTGCGGAGCTCGTGGGCCAGCATGGCGAGAAACTCGTTTTTCCGTCGATCGGCATCGCGTAGCGCAGCCATGGCGCGGGCGCGCTCCCAAGCCATGGCGGTAAATAGGCAAAGCGTCCGCAGGAATTCGATTTCCTCCGGATCGAAATGCTCGCGCCGCGTACTCGCGAAGGAAAGCGTCCCGAGCGTACGGCCATCGCCCGCCATGAGCGGGTGGCAGGCATAGGCGCGCAAGCCCATGTTGCGAAGAAGGATGCTCTTGGGGTCGTTTTCGATGCGAGCGGTATCGGCGATCAGGGGAGTGCCCGTAGCGGCGACCGTGCCGCACATGGTGTCGCCGAGATCTAGCCTCTCCATGGCGGGAAGCAGCGCCTCGGAAATACCGTACGCAGCGATCAGGCGAAGGCTTCGGCCGTTCTCGTCAACCCGGTAGTTGAAACCTACGTCGGCATCGAGCAGGGCGTGTACTTTCTCGAAGACCATCCGGCTTAGTTCGACGTCGGTGGTTTGGCTGTCCAGCGCCGCACGGCTGATGGCCAGCAGCTCCGCCTGCCGTTCGTTATGGCGGCGCAAAGCCAATTCGGCCCTTTTGAGCTCGGTGATGTCTTGAGTGGTTCCGAATGCGCTCAGCACCTCACCCCGGTGGAATTCCAGCTCGGCTTTTTCGTGGACCCAGCGGATGTCCTTGCCGACCACGATGCGGTGTTCGATGTCGTAAGGCGTGCCACGGAGTGCCGCCTTCCATTGCCGGTCGACATATTTCCGATCGTCCGGATGGACGCAGCGGAGGAACGTCTGATAAGTCAGTGGCGTACCCTCGGGTATGCCGAAAATCCGATGGTTTTCGGCCGACCAGAGCAATTCGTTGCGCTGAACATTGAGCCGCCAGCTCCCGATCTTGCCGACCGCCTGGGCGCGGTTCAAATCGTGTTGGCTCCGCTGCAGCGCCTTTTCAGCCTCCTTGCGCACCGTGATGTCGTTGGCGATGCCGAGATAGCCGGTGATCGCTCCCTTTTCGTCGCGCATGACCGAGATCGAGACTTGGGCCGGAAACCGGCTGCCGTCCTTGCGGATCAGACTCCACTCCGTTTCGGTCGATCCGCAGGCTTCGATCAGCGTCGGCAAGAATTTGATGGACGATGTAGCGGGACGGCCTAGCGTATCGGCGAGCGCTTTCGCATGGGCCTCGAGCTCGGCGGGGTCATGAAAGATCGCCGGCGTCTCCTTGCCGACGAGTTCTTCGGCGGAATAGCCGAGCGCTTTCGCCGCGGCTTTGTTGATGGTCTGGATGATGCCTTGCCTATTGACCGAGACGATGCAGTAATTGGCCCCGTCCAGAATCGCCTGCTGCAATCGGAGCGTGTCGCGCAAGGTTGCCGTGCGTTCGTCGACTTCCTTCTCGAGATGATTGCGGGCCTCTTGCAACGCCGCCAGCGCTTGCCGCCACTGGTTAGCCAGGGCACCCAGTACAAGTACCGATATCGAGAACAGCACGACCAGAGACTGTACCAGGAGGGCCTGGACGGAAATCTCGAACTGCGCTCCCGCGAAAGCGCCTTGCCCCAGTGCCGTGTATCGCGCGGCGATGATTCCCAGGACGAGAATCGCGAACGAAACGCCGGGGATGCCGAAACGCACGCCTATCCAAAGCAGGGGTGGCATGATGACGTAGGTGAACGGAATGCGGTCGGTGAAAACAGCGAAGGTCAGTCCCGCGACCGACGTCAGGGCGGCTAGCGCTTCGATCCGCCTAGCGGGCGGCAGCTTGCGCCAATACGAGCGGGTAGCCGGCAGTGCGAGGCAAAGAGGAGCCGTCACCATGATCCCGGCGATGTCGCCGGTCCACCATGTGAGCCAGGCCGCAGCGAACGGTTCGCGGTCGACCAAAGCGATCGGCGCAGTCCCCGCCGTGGCGGCTATGGTCGCACTCAGCAAGGCTCCCAGTATGGTCAGCGCCACCACATCCTGTACCGTTTCCAGGCGTAATGGCATGCCGACCGTGCGTCCCAATAGCCATGCGCCCGTCAACGCTTCCATGGTGTTGCCGAGAGAAAAAGCGGCGGCAATTGCATAAGGCTGGTCGAATACCCATAGATTGACGCCGAAATTGACTGCGAGCGCCGTCATAACGAACGCCGGCCAAAGGGTCCGAGGACGGGTAGCGAGCGTAGATAGGTAAAACCCGCTAGGCAGCCAAAACGCGACAAAGTGGTAAGGCTTCGGGGAGATCCAGTGGCTGAGCAGAGCCAGACCGAAAAAGCAGACCGCAAACCCGAGCAGCGATCGGAACGACGGCCACCGCAGGGATGTTTCACAGCCTGATGAAAACCTTTCGCTTTGCATACTTACAGTAGTGTCCATACAATTCGACCAGTTCCATGGCGGTTTCTCTCAGGTCTCGATCGTTTGGGCGCGTCCCTTTCATCCTACGGATACCTTACGGCTTGCGCAATCCGCTGCTTGCCGGAATCCGGCTAGAGCATTTTCCGATTCGGTGTCAGAGGGCCCGATAGTAGGTCGGCAACCCCTTCCCAATCGCAAACGGGCCTTTAATCGGCCCCTTCCAATCGCAAACGGTCGCTTTAGTCGCGACCCTTCCAATCGCAAACGGTCGCTTTAGTCGCGACCCTTCCAATCGCAAACGGTCATCCGGGGAGCGCCCGAATGACCCTTCCAATCGCAAACGGCCGTCCTGGGAGCGCCAGGACGCCCCTTCCAACAAAATCCCTTGCCGACCTACGTTCTTCCTGCCCGACACGAAGCCGTACACCGGGATGAAAAACGCTCTAGCCTTTCGGTCGACATCGCCGGTAGCATGGTTTCGGTCGAATTTCCGGAAACATAGACAACTATCGAGACTCGGACAGGAGGGTCATATGGCGAAGATTACGGTAAAGAAGCTTACCGAATCCACTTTCGAGGTGACAGTGGAGGCGCAGGCCACGACGACGCACACGGTTACCGTGGATCCGGGATATGCCGCCAGGTTGACGGACGGAAGAGCGCCGGTCGAGCGACTGGTAAGCCGCTCGTTCGATTTCTTGCTGGAGCGGGAGCCCAATACCAGCATCCTGCGTCGCTTCGACCTGCCGGTGATCGGCCATTATTTCCCGGAATACGAGCGGACGATCAAGAACATGCTGGCCTGATCCGATTTACTCCAAATCGCTTTCAATCAGGCATTCATTTTGTAGATGGGTAGAGCGAAGCGAAACCCATCGATGGCGGGTTAGGCCGCGCGGCCGTAACCCACCGAGCGACCTCGGACCTGTCCTGAGCCCAGTCGAAGGGTCGGTGGGTTACGCGGAGCCTGTCCTGAGCCTGTCGAAGGGCCTGCCCCGAGCGGAGACTAGGGGTTAACCCCAATGCCATTAAGTTAAGCCGTCATTCCGGAAGGGATTGCTCACCCCATCCCTGGGGTTCGTCCTACGGACCGTGCTCCGCACGTCCAAATTTGCTCCTGGCAAATTTGTGCCGGACAAATCGGCAGGATGGCCGATTTGCACGCGAAGCGCCCGTAGGGTGCCGCACAGGGACTGTGCGGCATGAATCCAGTGCACAAGGAAGTGAGAGGCCTTTGCCGTCCTTGGCGTCTGGACCCCGGCATTCCAATCGCAAACGGTGTCTTCGGGAAGGGCGTGGCCGGCGCTCCCGGCCAGGCCGTTTGCGATTGGAAGGGTCATCCCAGCGCTCCTGGGATGACCGTTTGCGATTGGAGCACCGAAGCCACCCTTCCCTGCCGGGGTGACGTCATTCGTCTTAACTTAACGGCATTGGGGGCTAACCCACCCATTAATGCTCACTCGAATGCCGAATGGAATTAGGCTGTCGCCGTCATTTTTTTAGGCCCAGCGGCTCGGGAGACGGCGGTAAAACCGTATCCAGCTCGTCCTTGAGGGCGACCCCGGAAATGCGGCGGCGCATGGCTTCCTCGGTCAGGTAGAGCAGTTTCGCGGCGGCGGCTTCGTAGCTCAATCCTTCGGGCGGTCGGATATTGGAGATGCAGTTGCGCTGCGCATCGCTGTTGCCGGGCCGCGGTGCATAGGCGAAATAGATGCCTAGACTGTCGGCGGCGCTGAGCCCCGGCCGTTCGCCGACCACAATGACGGCCACGCGCGCGCCGAGGGCGAAGCCGATTTCATCCGACAGGGCCACCCGGCCGTTCTCGACCAGACTGATAGGCCCGACCCGGATGCGCCGTGGCCGATATCGACCGATCACCGCCTCCAGCAGGGGCAGGCCGTGCCGTTCGACGGCGGTGGAGGACAGCCCGTTGGTGACGATCAAGGCCACATCCGTACCGCCGCCGTCCATGTCATCCAGCCGCGTGCGGGAATCGGAATCGAGGACGCGACCCCGATCGGGACGGCGGAGATATTCGGCGCGACTTCGGATCGGCGTTCGCAAAATCAGACAATCTTGGCCCATTTCGCGCAAGCTTTCGGCGAACCCCTCGATGTCCCAAGGCAAGTGCACGGCATCCCGCGCTTGAGCGTGGGCGAGCTGGAAGTCGAGCAGGGCTTCGGTCGGAACGGCATGACCCGCGTGTCCCAAGCCTATGCGGGCCTGGGTGAAACGCCTGAGGGCGAACCAGGGATCGGTCATGGGCTGTCCTCCGTCAGTGCGTCCATCGCACTGAGCAGGCGAGGGGGCATGGGACCGAGGCTCAGCGCATTGCGGCCGTCGAAAATGCCCATGCGGTCGAGCCATTCCTCGAATTCCGGGGCGGGCCGGAGCCCCAAAACCTTGCGAAGGTAAAGGGCGTCGTGAAACGAGGTGCTCTGATAGGCCAGCATGACGTCGTCGGCGCCGGGCACGCCCATGATATAGGTACAGCCGGCCACCGCCAGCAGCGTGATCAGATTGTCCATGTCGTTTTGGTCGGCTTCGGCATGGTTGGTGTAACACACGTCGCAGCCCATGGGCAGGCCCAGCAGTTTTCCGCAGAAATGATCCTCGAGACCCGCGCGGATGATCTGTTTCCCATCGTACAGATATTCCGGCCCGATGAAGCCCACCACGGTGTTTACCAACAGCGGCGAAAACGCGCGGGCGACTGCATAGGCCCGCGCCTCGCAGGTCTGCGCATCGATGCCGTGGTGAGCGTCCGCAGACAGGGCGCTGCCTTGGCCCGTCTCGAAATACATCAGATTGTCGCCCAGCGTGCCGCGTTTCAGCGACAGCGCCATTTCGCGCGCCTCGCGCAGGAGGGAAAGATCGATGCCGAAGCTCCGGTTCGCGGCTTCGGTCCCGGCGATGGACTGGAACACCAGGTCCACCGGCGAACCGCGCCGCATCAAGTCCATGGTCGTCGTGACATGGGCGAGCACGCAGGACTGGGTGGGGATGTCGTGCTCGACGATGATCTCGTCCAGCAGGCGGAGCAGGGTGTCGACGTTCTTCGGACTATCTGTCGCGGGATTGATGCCGATAACGGCATCTCCGTTGCCGTAGAGCAGCCCATCCAAAATGCTGGCTGCGATGCCGCGCGGGTCGTCGGTCGGATGGTTCGGCTGCAATCGCGTGGAAAGCCGTCCCGAGAGGCCGATGGTGTTCCGGAACCGCGTGGTGACCGTGCAGCGCTTGGCGACGGCGATCAAATCCTGGTTGCGCATGATCTTAGATACCGCGGCGGCCATTTCCGGCATCAGGCCCGTGCGAATCCTCGCGATGGCTTCGTCGGCGGTGGTGTCGGAAAGAAGCCATTCTCGAAACTCGCCGACCGTCAGCGCCGAGATGGGCGCGAACGCGGCATTATCGTGCGTCTCGAAGATCAACCGGCTGACCTCGTCCTCTTCAGGCGGAATCAGCGGTTCTTCGAGGAAGCGGCACAAGGGAACCTCGGCCAATAGCCGTTGCGCGACGGCACGCTCCTCCTCCGACTCGGCCGCAATTCCGGCCAGTTCGTCCGCCGAGCGTAGGGGCGACGCCTTCGCCAGCAAAGTCTTCAGATCGGCGAAGGCATAGCCGCGTCCTTGGATGCTTGCGGTGTATTTCATGGCGGTTCCAATTTCCTTCTCGTTTCCATCCTAATCCTTAAGGAAGCTCTGAATAAGTGCGTTTTATTGGTGGCTCCGATAAACCGGCCGGGGCTGTCAGCCGAAAAAGGTCGTTTTTCCCTCCCCAATTGGCGCCCGCCATCAACTCCTCCCGCACCTGGTAGAGATTGCCGAGGGCAAACAGCAGGTAGAGTTGCTGCCCGTTTTTGAAGAGTCCCCGGTACCGGACCTTGGTATAGCCGAATTGGCGTTTGACGATCCGGAATGGGTGTTCGACCACCGCCCGCAGCGCGGCCAGCATGCGGTTGTGAAGCGCTTGTTCCGCAGGCAAGTCCTCGCCCTTCTTACGCTTGAAGGGAAATGCCCAGACCGGCTCGCCCTCCTGGCGTTCGACCTCCAGATTGCGGTCCTTGCGGGTATAGGCCCGATCGCCCAGGACGACCCGCTCCTCGCCGTGCAACAGGGCATCGGTCATGACCCCGTCCGCCACCTTGGCGGTGGTGACTTCCACCGTGTGCACCAAGCCTGAATCAGCATCCACGCCGATGTGCGCCTTCATGCCAAAGTGGTAATTGTTACCCTTCTTGGTCGAACTCATCTCGCCATCCCGCTTCCGCTCGCGGTTCTTCGTGGACGGCGGGGCGGCGATCAGGGTGGCATCCACGATGGTCCCTTGACGCAACAATAAGCCCTTTTCCGCCAATAGGGCCGCCGTTTCATCGAATAGGGTTTGCGCCATCTGATGGGTTTCCAACAGGCGCCGGAACTTGAGGATCGTGGTTTCATCCGGCATGGCGTCCTCGCCCGCATCCAGCCCGGCAAACTCGCGTAGCATCGGAATGTCATGCAGCGCCTCTTCCATCGCCGGATCGGAGTAGCCGAACCACTGCTGCATCAGGTGGATGCGCAACATCGTCTCCAAAGGAAAGGGACGCCTGCCCCGGCCGGCCGTCGGGTAGTACGGCGCAATCCGGCTCGTCCACAACCCCCAAGGAATCACCTGCTCCATGTCCTGGAGAAATTTCTGACGCTTGGTCAGCTTCGGTTTCTTCACAAACACGGTGGCACTGAGTCCGAGTTGCTTCATCTGGTATCGACCTGTCGAAAATTGGACGTTGGGCGTTATTTTATCGGGGCCAGGGACTTATTCAGAGTTTCCTTAATGCTGTTAAGACACCTTTGTCGGCAAGGGATTGCCGACCTGCCAAGCTTGCACACACCACGCCGGAGTAGGTCGGGAATCCCTTCCCGACGCCTTCTGCCGCCTCACGTGGCAGACGATTTCGTCGGCACAGGATTGCCGACCTTCAACTGGCTTTCGATAGTTCCGCTGCCTTGCCTGGTGGGTTACGGCGCGCGGAAACACCATGGGAACTTTCCAGACTCGGTGCGATGCGCGCCTAACCCACCCTACAGCCGCGATAATGTCGTAGGGTGGGCAAAGGCCGATAGGCCGTGCCCACCGGAATTTGCTGGGCGTTGCCTCTACAGCGCCACGGTAACGGTCTTGACCTCGGTATAGTTCTCCAGGGCATAGCTGCCGAGTTCGCGCCCGATGCCGGACATCTTGAACCCGCCGAAAGGAGCGGCCGTGTCGAAGATATCGTAGCAATTGATCCATACCGTTCCCGCCTTCAGTTCGGCCGCCAGGCGATGCGCCTTGCTGATGTCCTTGGTCCACACCGCCGCCGCCAGTCCATACATGGTGCGGTTGCCGTGTCCGATGACCTCGTCCACGTCCTTGAACGGAATCATCGACAGCACCGGCCCGAAGATTTCCTCGCGCGCGATTTTCATGTCCTCGCCGACATCGGCGAAAATCGTGGGCTCTATGAAAAAGCCCCGGCTGCCGACGCGATTGCCGCCGGTCAGAAGCTTGGCGCCTTGCTCCTTGCCGGAGCGGATATAGCCCATGACCTGATCGAACTGATCCTGGCTGACCTGCGGTCCCTGGGTAGTTTTCGGATCGAACGGGTCGCCCACGACCTGCCTGCGGGTCCGTTCGACCAGCTTTTGGGCGAAATCGTCGTAAATGTTCTTTTCCACGAAAAGGCGAGAGCCGGCGCAGCAGCACTGGCCCTGATTGAAGAAGAGTCCCTGGAATGTGCCTTCGAGCGCCGCATCCAGATCGGAATCGGCGAAGACGATGTTCGGGCTTTTCCCGCCGAGTTCCAGCGTGACGCGCTTCAGATTGGAACGGCCGGCGGCCTGCATGATGAGCTTGCCCACTTCGGTCGAGCCGGTGAAAGCCACCTTGTCGATGTCCATGTGCTCGGCGACCGCGGCTCCGGCGGTTTCGCCGAATCCGGGCACGATATTGATGACGCCTTCCGGAATGCCGGCTTCGAGAGCCAGTTCGCCCACCCTAAGCGCGGTCAGCGGCGTCTGCTCGGCGGGTTTGAGCACGATGGTGCAGCCGGCCGCGAGAGCCGGGCCCCACTTCCAGGCCTGCATCAGCAGCGGAAAATTCCACGGAATGATTTGCCCCACCACGCCGACCGGTTCGTGACGGGTGTAGGTGAAGAACGGGCCGTTGATCGGAATGGTTTTGCCCTCGATCTTGTCCGCCCAGCCCGCGTAGTAGCGGTAACATTCGATGGTCAGCGGCAGGTCGGCCGATTTGCTTTCGGTGATCGGTTTGCCGTTGTTGAGCGTTTCCAACGCCGCCAGTTCGTCGAAGTGCTTCTCGATCAGGTCCGCCAGGCGGTACAGGCAACGTCCCCGTTCGCGCGCGTTCATCTTCCGCCAGGGGCCTTCCTCGAACGCCTTGCGGGCGGCGCGAACGGCCTTGTCCACGTCCTCGCGGTCGCCTTCCGCGACGCGGGCTATGACCTCGCCGGTCGCGGGGTTGAGCGTTTCGAAGGTCTTGCCGCTGGCCGAATCGACCCACTTGCCGGCGATCAGCATTTTCGTTTGAGAGATCTTGATCTGGGACGGGTTGATCTGTTTTGGTTCCGCACTCATCTGCATTCCCTCGTCGGTTGAATTGAAACGGGTCCCGGTTCGACCCTGATTCTGACTACAGGTGTGCCGCCGCCTGCACCCATGGCTTTGACAGACGGCGCCGCTCCAAAAATCCGCGTTATCCGATTCCGGATGGCGCCCGCTTAGATTACACCCCTGGTCGAAAAAATCCTGCATCCGGTCTTTACGACCGGTTTTCGACGACCGACAACGAGGGGCACCGTTGATTTGTTGTAGAACCGTAGGATGCGGTGAGGAACGAACCGCCCTTCGACTAGGCTCAGGACAGGCATCGTTCGCGATTGGTGCGGTTCCTGTCGTCACCGCACCCTATGGGCTGGCATCTGTCGCGGCCGCTGGCGACCCAAACCGGGATGACCAATCAATGGCTGAAGGGCAGTAGGGCGCAATAGCGTACCCGCGTATTGCGCCGCGTGGTAGCCAAATCCATCCGGCGGAATACGGGAGTACCCTATTCCGCCCTACGCGAGCTGTGACATTTTACGGCATCGGCTTGAGCGGCTTGTTGGGCGGATTCTGAGTTACGGACTTTGATTTTTCTAATTCCAAAAACTGCCGTTGTATTTCATTTGCTTCTCTCATCGCAGCTACGGATTGCCAGGTAATCACGGTGTACACGGCAGTAGATACGGCTACGACGATCGAGAGAGCGATTAGGATTTTTTGCTGTCGACTTTGAGCATTAGATATTTTTTCGTACAGCGAGATTAGGTCGGTAGTCTTTTCTTGAAGCCCTTGACTCGCCCTATATATAGTTCCCATCAGGCCAGTCACCTTGTCGCGCAATCCTATTGCGGCCTGAATGGATTTTTGCTGCATGATGCGCTCGTAACGAGCCATTTTCCCAGTGTGCGCGTCCTCGAAGTTCAGAATCTCGTCGTCCGATATTTCGTTCCAATTCTTTGGCATTTACGTCTCCTTGCGACGCACCCAACGACAAAGCTCAGCCGACGCTTGGAGCGTAGCAGAAAGCGGTCGCCTGGAGCAGAATGTTAGGTCGAGATTCCAACCTAGAACCACCATACGGTTTAACTCCTACTTTATGCATTCCGCCTGCATACCTTTTCGTCGAATTGCACTAGCGTATGTTGTACATATCGCCTCCGCCTGTTCACGAGATACGCCCGAGTAAATCATTCTAAATGTTCCACTTGTTGTATACGGTGCAACGAAGCTCTGATTGTGCCAAACAGCTTCATATGCTGATGGAATGCTTTGTGAACATCCACCGTACTCCTTCTTGCATTCAGGGCAATCCAGCTTCAACCCAGCAAAATAATTTTCAATTAGTATTTCACATTTAGCAGACTTGAATGATTGAATGACAACCATTTTTAGGCCAACACCGTTGTCATATTGACTAATCGCGTACTGCTGATCTGCCTGAGATGGCACACAACCAAAGGCAGATAATAGGAACAATATCGTGAGGTATTTTTTGAATATCTGCACGAATTTTGCCTTCGTATATTGAAATTTCACTTGCCGCCTAAAGCGCGGTAGGGCGCAATAGCCCGAGTAGGGCAGAATCGGGTGCCTCACTATTCCGCCGTATGAAAACGATCCATTCGGCATGCCGCGCAAAGTTGAGCGGGACGTAAAACGAGCGCGTTTTTCGACCTGAGAGGCGTCTTGACTCATGAGGCGGAGATACTTGAACGATAAGGCAGGAGTGTTGACCGAGTTACGGATAAATAAACCTAGCACAACCCACTGTTTTTGCCTTTCTTATTGTTCCGGCAGTTTAGTGGAATCAAGGCTTGTGCGGCCTTCTGATTTTCCAACGGCAGCCTTTGTAGCCGTCATAGGATGGGCTGAGCGAAGTGACAAATCGGCAGGATAGCCGATTTGCACGGTAGTCCGCCCGAAGGGTGCCGGACAGGGATTGTCCGGCATGAACCCCATCGATCGCGAACGATGCCTGTCCTGAGCGTAGTCGAAGGGCGCTTCCCGATGGTCAGCACATCCTATGGACTGCAAAAGAAACATCTGCGTTATCCGTCATTTACAAGCGGTTTTCGATGATCAAGAACCAGGGGCGGCGAGGTATCGGCCGAAGATGCCCATTCTTGTCGAGTTTCAAAATGTTCTTGGAAACGGAGTTTCTGACGTTTCCGCCGATGGCTTCCAGGGTCCGACCGTGTTTTTCGACGACGATGTCGCAGTGGAGTTTGGTGTGCTCGATGGTTTCGAGGAAAGGGGATTGTACGAACGGAGGAGTGATCGAGGACCCGCGGCTTGCGCAGATCAGATCGCCGGGACGCGGCGCGTAGTCGTGTATGCGTCTGGGCACGAAAACGGCGTTCGGCGACTCGGCGTTGCGAATAATCCGTGAAAGGTACATCCAGTGGGCTTCCGAAGGCGGAAACCGCTCTTTCGGAACGCCCGCAGTGGCCATGACCCAGCTGACGAAAGCCGCCGACCACGGTTGTTCGCAATTTCGGCCGGTACGTTCCGGCATGCCGACCGCTCGCCAATACTGGTTGATTCGTTGAGCGTAGGGGGATTCGTCCTCCCAGAACCCGACCAGCGGGATGCTTTCCTTGTCGCCGTCGTAAATGACCGATTGCCGACCGAAGTAGAACCATTCGCTGATGGCTAGCGCGAGAATTCGGTCTTTTGTGGGCGGAAGTTCGATGCCGGTGCTTAAGCGAGGGCTGATTTCAGCGTCGTGCGCCTGCTTTTTGGGCAGCCATCCGCAGGCCGATAAAGCGAGAAAAATAAGAACCAGTACGATTTTCATGGTTGCCGATCTTGGGCGATTTTCGGTAGGCTGGCGTACCGGGAACACGCTGCTCGTTTCGGGTTACGCCGACGATTTCACGGCAGGCCGTTATGAGTCCGTGTGGGCAGCTACGGGGCGGCAGCCGTTCCCGGCAAAGACTCTCATTCTCACGGATACGTACCAATGATTCACCATATTTCTATCGCCGCCAGGCACCCCGAGCACGCAGCGGCGGTTCTTGCGGAGTTGCTGGGGGGACGGTCATTTCCATTTCCCGTATTCTCCGGCAGCTACATTGCACTGACCGATGATCCGCACCGTACGGCGATCGAGGTTTATCCGCTCGGCACGGAGCTCAAGCCCGGCCTGGAGCACGAAGAGGTAAGCTCAATGAATAACGAGGCATCCTCGCCGTTCACCGCCACCCACGCCGCCGTCTCGGTCGATCTCACCGAACAACAGATCAAGAGCATCGCCGCCCGCGAGAGCTGGCGCGCCGTGACGTGCAACAGAGGGGGGCTTTTCGATGTCGTCGAATTGTGGGTGGAGAACCGCGTTCTGATCGAATTGCTCACTCCGGAAATGGCAAAAGCTTATCTGAATTCGATGTCTTCAAGACAATGGGCGGACTTTTTGAAGCAGAATGCGGGCACGGATTAGCCGGTGAGTTCATCCGGTGAAAGGCAGTGTTACACAATCGACCTAAAGCCGCCGGTCCGGCGCTGCTCTATTTTCACGATCCCATGTGCAGCTGGTGCTGGGCGTTTCGACCTGTATGGCAGAGTGTACGGACCCGGTTGCCGGATGCCGTGGAGATCGAACAGTTTCTGGGCGGTCTGGCGCCGGACAGCGCGGTGCCCATGCCGGCCGAGATGCGCGAAAACATTCAGGACATTTGGCGAACGATAGAACGTTCGGTGCCGGGCACCCGGTTCAATTTCGATTTCTGGACGAAATGCGTTCCAAGGCGTTCCACCTACCCGGCCTGCCGCGCCGTGATCGCCGCGCGCCGGCAGGGCGCCGGCTTCGAGGACGCCATGATCTTCGCGATTCAACAGGCCTATTACCTGCAAGCGCGAAATCCGTCGAACGACTCGACTTTGATCGAGCTGGCGGAAGAGATCGGTTTGGACAGAGGCCGCTTCGCGGCGGATCTCCGGCATCCCGATACTCACGTGGAATTGCTCGAAGAAATCCGCTGGGCGCGAGAGCTCGGGGTCCGCAGTTTTCCGACCTTGCTCCTGTCTCATGACGAAGGATACTCGGAAATGCCCGTGGATTACGGCGACGCAAATCGGATTTTGTCGGCTATCGCCGCGCGTTTATAGTGTCGCCACGCTCAAGTAGCGCGAGAAATGGTAGGCCGGCAATCCCTTGCCGACAAACCCGCTTAGCAAGTTGTTAACGTCGGGAAGGGATTCCCGACCTACAACACTCTAACCGCGCCGAAGCCGTTGTCTCACATCGTTTTCCAATTGCCGCCATTGCCCGCCGTTCAGCCATTTCTCGCACCAGTACGTCAATTGCGCCGGGTTGGAGCTCATGAGCCTGTATTCCTGTTTGGCCTGATCCGGTCCTTCCGTCGGCCACCACGAAAGCGTGTCGAATTGCTGCTGAATATGGGCCTTGGCCGCTTCGAACGTGTCCGCATCGATTTGCAAATGACGTGTCGTCACAATGGATCTCCCGTAAAGTCAGTCATGAAATCGCGGTTTCAACTATTTTGACGCTCCATCTTGAATAAAATCGTTTTTCGCATTCACTCATCGAACAAAGGAGATGTCCATGAAAGCCATGCAATACACGGGCTACGGTGATCCGTCGAAAATTCATCCGGCCGAAGTGCCCGCGCCGAAACCGTCGCCGGACCAACTGCTCGTCAAAGTGGCCGCGAGTTCCGTCAATCCGATCGACTGGAAGCTGCATAACGGCAGTTTACGCTTTATCGTTCCGGTCCGGTTTCCGTCCATACCCGGCATGGACCTCGCCGGCGAAGTCGTGGAGATCGGCGCGAAGGTCACGCGTTTTCGGCCCGGCGACCGGGTGATGGCGTGTTTGCGCTCACGGGGTTTCGGAACGGCAGCCGAGTTCGCCGCGGTGGATGAACGCTTGGCCGCCTTGGCGCCGAAGACGATGATCGACCATGAAGCCGCGGCTTTGCCCTTGGCGGGGCTGACCGCTCTCCAGGCTCTGCGCGATCTCGGCCGCCTGAAGGAGGGCGGCAGGGTGTTGATCGTTGGCGCTTCCGGCGGTGTCGGGCATTACGCCGTACAGATCGCCAAGGCGCTCGGAGCCAACGTTTCCGCGGTATGCAGCGGCGCCAACGCGCCCTGGGTACGTGAGCTCGGGGCGGACGAGATCATCGACTATACTCAGACGACCGAGTTCGGTCCCTTGGCCTCTTTCGATCTGATCTTCGATACCGTGGTTTCGGAGCCTTTCGGGCGTTATGAGGGTTTACTGAAACCGGACGGCATCTATGTATCCACTCTGCCCGCGATCGGTCTGATGGTTCGCTCAGTGTTGTTCCGGCTTTTTTCGAAGAAGAGGATCAAGACCGTCATGCTCAAGTCTAACGGGGAAGATTTGGCGTTCTTGAGCACACTGGCGGAGCAGGGGCGGTTGCGTTCCGTCATCGACAGTGTGTTCCCGCTGTCCCAGTTGGATCTTGCGCATCGTCGGAGCCAATCGGGACACGCACGGGGCAAGATCGTCATCGACATACTCGGCGCATCTGCGGGATCGACCTGACACCTTCAACATCCGGGGATCGGTCCGCCGGGAATTATCGGAAAGACCCTATTCACTTCAATCGTTTTGGCTACAGATCTATGCGCATCGATTCAGACGGCAACATGGAATTAACGGCGGAAGAAAACCAAGACCTCATGGATCGGCTGGACA
Organism: Methylocaldum sp. GT1TLB; assembly: GCF_051027445.1. Lineage (NCBI taxonomy): Bacteria > Pseudomonadati > Pseudomonadota > Gammaproteobacteria > Methylococcales > Methylococcaceae > Methylocaldum > Methylocaldum sp. GT1TLB. The sequence continues at coordinate 1,334,027 of NZ_CP194898.1, read as the reverse complement.
TACCCGAGAGCGATTACGACGATCCGCCCGTCGAAATCGAGTGTGTCGGAATAGAGAACGAGGTCGCCACGTTCAAGGCCACGAACACGAAAACGGGAAAGTCGGTTCAGATGGTATTCGACTTGATGGACGAGGAAGATTAGGTTTTTCGTCGCGTATAAGTCGGCCGAAACCGATATGAATCTGTAGCCGCCGGGCTGATGTCGAACTTCCTTCGCGGAACGCCCGGCGTTTGCCGCTTTTGCGGTATCGCAGCCGCGCTATGGCTTGCGTTGGGCCAAACGGCGGCTTATGCCGACTTCGTTCCTTTCGCCGATCAGATCGCGACTAACTTCTATTCCCTGCAATTGCGGGGCATTTCTTTCGAATCGGAAGGACAGCTTGCCGAGGTTTACGTGGCCGAGGGGACCATGGATCCCGCCTCTTTCGGTCACATCCGGATCACCGATTTAAGCGCCAACTCGATTCTTTTCGAGCAAACCTACGGAGATCTGGGGGGCATTTGCTGCAGTCCGCAGATCCGGGGCAGCTTTGCTCAGCAGCTCGTATTGCCCTATGCCACACCGCTCCAGATCGACATGAACGGCCAGGAGTTCAGCGGGATGTCGGTCCTCTACGGCAATACGGTGGTTGCATCGGGAAGAACATTTGACAATCAGTTCCCTTCCTTTTCGACAAGCTTGACGATTAATACCAACGTGCCGCCGACGGCAACCGACGATAGCGTCGCCATCCCGCGCGACCAGGCGACGGCGATCGGGGTGCTGAACAACGACGGCGGAGCACAGCTCCAGCTGGCCGGCGTTTCGGCGCCGGCCCACGGCACCGCTGTTCCGAGTGGCTCGTCGGTGATCTATACCCCCGACGCGGGATACGTGGGTATGGATTCGTTCGTCTATACCGTCACCAACCCGGCCGGAAGCGCCAATGCAACCGTGAGCATCACGGTCAATCCACGCCTGCCGACCGCCGCCAGTCACAAAACCAGCACCACGACCGGGCAGCCGGTAACCGTCACGGTAGTGGACAGCAATCCCGATCAGATCGTCGTGACCTCGGTGTCCCAGCCGGCCAACGGCACAGCAACGGTGAGCGGAACCACCCAGGTCGTGTATACGCCGAGAGCGGATTTCGTGGGGGAGGACCGCTTCACTTACACCGTCGCCAACTCGATCGGCGAGAGTACCGGCACGGTGACCGTGGTGGTCGGGGCCACTCTGAACACGGCCGGGGACCTGGTGCAGCAGGAATCCTTGGCCGGTACGCTTCAGACCATCGTCAGCACCAACAGCGCCTCCGAAGCCTTGCAGGAGCGCATTCAAGGGCTTACCGAATTGCTGAATCAACCCGGCGGGCTGGAAAAGGTGGCGGCAGCCCTCAGCAGCATCAGTCCGGAAGAAACCGCCGCGCAGGCCCTCGGCGGCGGGCGGATCTCGCAGATTCAGGTCGGCAACGTCAACCAGCGGCTGGTGGAACTGAGAGCCGGAAGTTCGGGTTTCAGCGTGAACGGATTGACCCTGAATCTCGACGGGCAGACGCTGCCGGGCAACCTGCTGGCAGCTATGCTTCCGTTCGGCAGCTCCGGCGGAGCCAGCGGAGACGAGGACAGCGGATTCAGCAGGCTGGGCGTCTTCGTGAACGGCCAGTTCGAGTCGGGGGACCGAAACACCACGCGCTTGCAGCGGGGATTCAATTCCAAGGTTTACGGCTTCACGGCGGGCGTCGATTATTGGTTCACCCGGCAGTTCCTGATGGGCGTGTCCGCGGGTTACGGCTATACCGAATCGAATACCGTCCGAAACGGAGGCGATCTCGAAATCGACGGTACGACGTTTTCCCTGTTCGGCAGCTATCAGCTCACCGACCGCTGGTATCTGGACCTGGTGGCCAACGGTACCTACAACCAGTACAGTTCGACCCGGAACATCGCCTATATCGACGCTTTCGGGCCGGTGCGAATGACCGCCAAGAGCGACACGGAAGGCTGGCAGCAGCGCTACAGCGTCAACAGCGGCTACGATTTTCCTCTTGGCGCGTGGACACTGGGTTTGCGCGGGCGCACGGAATACGGACGGACCACCATCGACGGCTATACGGAGCGGGGCGCGGACCCGCTCAATCTGGCGATCGACGCGCAGACGGTGGATTCGGTAACCACGGCCTTGGGCGGAATGGTGTCTTATACCGCCGGCACGGCCGTCGGTGTGTTCGTATCGCAGCTCGGTGTGGAATGGGAGCACGAATTCGCGAAAGACAGCCGTCTGATCGGCGCCCGTTTCGCCGACGACGCCGGCGGGCATCGATTCACCGTGAGCAGCGACAGTCCGGACCGGGACTATGTCAATCTCAGAACCTCGGTTTCGGCGGTTCTCCCCCACGGCGGATCGGCATTCGTCCAGTACGAGACCCTGGTCGACAACCGCTTCGAAACACGCCATTCCGTCAATGCCGGCGTGCGGTTGGAGTTTTAGAGCATTTTCCGGTTGGGTGCGGAGGATGCGTCGGCAAGGGATTGCCGACCTACGCATCGGTGCCGCCAAGTAGGTCGGGAATCCTTTCCCGACACAGCCCATGGTAGGGCGGGTTAGGTGCGCACCATACCTTCCGCGCGTAACCACACGAGTCATGCGCGCACCGTAACCCGCCGAAGGACGGCGTGGCGGGTAACGGCGCACGCAAAGCGTAGTGATCGATAGCTAGCTTGTGTTGGAGTGCGCCTAACCCGCCCCACGAAATCCGGTTTCGGTAAGCCGTCGAAACGGGCGGGGCTCGGTTCGTTAACCTATTCAAACTCCAAAATCTTTTCTTCGATCGCTCGCCGGGAGATGCCGTGCCGATCCAGCAGTTCTTCCATCGTTCCCGATCGGGGCTCTTTGCTTACGGCGAGACGATGTACGGGTACCGTGGAATTCAAGGCCGCCGCGACCGCATCGCCGAGTCCCCCGTCGCGCCAGTGGTCCTCGACCACCACGACGCCTTGTGTTTCCCGCGCCGCCTGCTCCAGGGTCGCCACGTCCAGCGGCTTGACCGAATAGGCATCGATGACGCGCACCGATATTCCTCGCTGCTTCAGGCTGTCATGGGCTGCGAGCGCCTCGTGCACGGTGATGCCGGCCGCGACGACCGTGAATCGGTCGTCCCCGCCGGAGCGCAGGGCCTTGCTGCCGCCGATCGGAAAATCTTCATCTTCGGAATAGATCACCGGGGTTGAAGGGCGCGTGGTGCGTATATAGACGATGCCCGGCGTCTTCACCGCCAGTTCGGTCAGGCGTTCGGCGCTGACGGCGTCGCACGGGTACAGCACGGTGCTGCCGGCCAGGGCGCGGAACATGGCCAGATCCTCAAGGCCCATCTGCGAAGGGCCGTCCTCGCCTATGGATACGCCGGCATGACTGCCGCAGAAGACGAGATGCGGCGGACGGCTGTGGCCCGCCATGCGGATGAAGTCGTAAGCACGCGAGAGAAAACAGGCGAAGCTGGCGGCGACCGGAATCTTGCCTGAAACGGCCAGGCCGAGCGCGGTTCCGACCAGGTTCTGCTCGGCGATATAGCTTTGGAAGAAGCGCTTCGGATAGCTTCGGGCGAAAAATTCGGTGTACGTCGAGTTGCTCACGTCGCCGTCGAGCACCACAATTTCCGGCATGAGTCCCCCGAGCTTCTTGAGCGCATTCCCGAATCCCTTGCGCGTGGCGACTTTTTCGCCCGGCTGGTAGCCGATCTCGAGGGGCGGCGCCGGTTCGGGGTCGGAGCGCCGGATCTGGCCGACCCGCCGCGATTCCACCGTCATGTGCACGCCCGTATCGCCCAGTTCCTTGAGCGCCCGGTCCATCTCCTCCCGGCTCAGGGCCTTGCCGTGCCAGCCGTGAGCGCCTTCCAGAAAGGGAACGCCGTGGCCTTTTTCGGTTCGGGCGATGATCGCCGTCGGGCCGCCTTTTCGGGCCCGATACAAGGCGTCGAGTATGGCTTCCATGTCATGCCCGTCGATTTCGATGGTCGACCATCCGAAGGACTGAAAGCGGCGTGCGAATACCTCGGTGCGGTGCCCATAAGGCGTGGGTCCGGTCTGGCCCAGGCCGTTGACGTCGACGATCGCGACCAGCCCCGACAGCTTGTTGAGAGACGCGAACTGCGCCGCTTCCCACACCGAGCCCTCGGAGCACTCGCCGTCCCCCACGAGGCAGAAGACCCGGCTGGCGATGCCGTCCAGGCGGTTGGCCAGCGCGATCCCGTTGGCGGCGGCCAGCCCCTGACCCAGCGAGCCGGTCGCCACTTTGACCCAGGGATTGGTCGGCGTCGGATGGCCCTCGAAGGTGCTGTCGATTTTGCGCAGCGAACCCAAGTCCTCGTGACTCGCGCCGGACTCGTGGAGCGCGGCCCATAAGATCGGGGCCGCATGGCCCTTGGATAAGATGAAGGAGTCCACGTTGCGGGCGCTCGGGTCGCTCGGGTCCCAGCGCATTTCGTGAAAGAAGAGGGCGGCGACGATATCGGCGCAGGACAGGCTCGAGGTCGGATGGCCCGATCCCGCTTCGGTCGTCATCATGACGACGTCGCGGCGGAGTTGGCGCGCCACTTTCTGCAGGAGGGCGATGCCGCGGCGATTCGAGTATTTCTGGCACTTGTCCGCCAGGCTGTTCATCAGGGCGTCGTACGGTTCGATGAATTTCTGTACGCCCTCGTTTTCGAGCTGGGCGGTAACCAGGCCGAAATCGATTCCGAGCTTCGAAAGCCCCTCCATCACCCCTCGCGCCTCGTCCGAGCCTTCCTCGATCGTGTCGCGCACCGCGCCGTGATCGGCGAAGGCGTCGATGGTCGTTTCCGGCATGGTGTTGACCGTGTGGGGCCCGATCAGCGGTTCCACGTACATGACATCCGAGTAGTCCGGATTTTTCGTGCTGGTGCTGGCCCATAGCATGCGCTGCATGCGCGCGCCCTTGTTTTCCAGAGCTTTCCATCGATCGCTCGTGATGATTCGCTTGAAGCTACGGTAAGCCAGCTTGGCGTTGGCGATCGCCGTCTTTCCCAGCAGCGTTTTCGGGTCCGGCTCGAGGTCGCGGGCAATCTCCGGGGAGATTCGCTGACTCAGGAGCTGATCCGCCAATACATCGATCCGGCTCAGAAAAAAGCTGGCCACGGAGGCGATGTTTTCCAGCGGGAGACCAGCCTCGGTCCTCCGTTCGAGCGCTCGGAGATAGGCCTCGGCGACGGCTTGGTAACGCTCGACGGAAAAGAGGAGGGTGATGTTGACGTTGATGCCCTCGAACAGAAGCTGCTCGATGGCCGGCAGGCCGGCGACGGTGCCCGGAATCTTGATGAACAGATTGGGCCGGTCCACGATGCGGGACAAATGCCGTGCCTGTTCGATCGAGGCCTCGGGGTAATGCGCGATGTGCGGAGACACTTCGAGACTGACGTAGCCGTCCAGTCCGGAGGTTTCGTCGTAAACGGGACGCAGGATGTCGCAGGCGTCTCGAATGTCGGTGGTCACCAGCGCTTCGTAGATCTCGCGCACGTCGGGGCATGGACGGCCGCCGCAGGTGAGGCTTTCGATTTGCTCGTCGTAATCCTTGGTTCCGGCGATGGCTTTCTGGAAGGTCTGCGGATTGGAAGTCACCCCGCGCAGGCCTTCGCGGCGGACGCGGCATTCGAGTTCGCCGCTGGTGATCATGCGCCGCGTGAGATTGTCGATCCAATAGCTTTGGCCGTGCTCGATGAGTTTTAGTAGAGCGTTCATTATGTCTTCCGTCCTATAAGGATAACGGCGCCGGATACTGCCGAAACGTTCTGGGGCGTGAGGCCGAAACAAGCTGTGGTCGGTCGGCAAATCCCTTGCCGACAAAGAGGCGGTGCGTCGGGCAGTTGTAGGTCGGCAATCCGTTGCCGACGAAGCGGTGCGTCGGGAAGGGATTCCCGACCTACTCCCGAGCTGTGGTAGGTCGGCAATCCCTTGCCGACGAAGGCGTCTCATCAAAGCCTTCCCTTCAGGCTGCGAGGGTCGATCGGGCCGGGTTCGGCAATCAGCTCGCGGGCTAAGTCGACGCGTTCCCAGACGTTCCATAACAGCACGCCTCTGACCCGACCGTCCCGCAGGTAATAGACGACGCCTTTTCGGTTCGGCTCCGACCAATCGGCGACTGTTTCGAGGCGGGAGTCGGTTTCTCCGACGGCTTCGTATCCCAGCTCGAACAGATCCGAATAGAAAAACGGAAGATGGTGATACGGAACGGTTTCCCCGGCCATGTTTCGACCGGCGTGCTTGCCCATGGTATTGGCATTGTCTTCATGTTCGACCCGCAAGCGTGTGTCCAGGGCCGGATTGTAGAAATTGGCGACGTCTCCGCTGGCATACACGTCCGGAGTACCGGCTTGCAGGAGGCCGTTCACCACGATGCCGTTTTCCACTCGAAGGCCCGCGCCTTTCGCGAGCTCGATGTTGGGGACGATACCGATGCCGGCCACCGCGGCATCCACGGAAATCGCCCGTTCGTTGGTGGTCTTCCCGTCGCGTAAGGTCAAGACGAGCTGGTTGTCCGACTTTTGAAGATCGGTGACCTGCTGTCCGGGCAGCACCTCGACGCCCTGCTGTCGATAGTAGTCGTTCAGGAACAGGCTGAGGTCGGGCGGGAACAGTCGCGCCCCTATCCCTTCTTCGGGAAAGGCCATGACCACTTCCTTGCCGTTCATCGCCAGAGCGGCCGCGATCTCGGAACCTATGAATCCGCCGCCGATGACGGCAAAGCGCTGTTTTTCCTCGCTCAGCGCGCGAAGACGCTGATAGTCGTCGAGGGTTCGAAAATAAATGATGTCGTCGCCGCCGAAGGGGAGTCGCCGCGGGGTTCCGCCCGTCGCCAGCAGCAATTTATCGAAGGTGTAGGCGGTCCCTTGATCGTCGTCGATGCGCTTGGCCGCGAGATCCAGCGTGCTGGCGGTCCGGCCGAGATGCAGAGCGACATTCCGTTCGACGTTCTTCCGCCAGATGCGCTCGATTGGTTTTCCTTTCCAGAGTCCTTTGGAGAGGGGCGGGCGGTTGTAGGGAGGGTGCGCCTCCGCGCCGATCAGTCCGATCGTTCCCCCGGTATCGATCTCGCGTATGCCCCGAATCGCGGCGTCCGCCGTCATTCCGCCGCCGATGATGAGATAGTTGTAGTGCGGCATATCATTCGCCTCCGTCGGCGCCCTCGTCCGTCAAAGGTTTCGGCCGCGAGCGCCTTAAACTGTTTGGGCGCTAAACGAGCTTTGCCCTGAGCTTGATTTCGGCACCGGTGAGAAGCCGGGAGACCGGGCAATTCCGTTTCGCGTCGTCGGCGAACGTCTGGAATGTCGCTGCGTCGATTCCGGGGACGTCGCCCTCGGTATCCAACTCGATCGCGGTGATCTTGAATCCTTCGCCCGCTTTTTCGAGGTGGACTTTCGCCGTCGTCGCAATGCGCTTGGGCGTGTGCCCGGACTGCGCCAAGCCGTGTGCCAGCGCCATGGAAAAGCAACCCGCATGCGCCGCGCCGATGAGCTCTTCGGGATTGGTGCCTTGTCCCTCTTGAAAACGGGACGAAAACGAGTAGCTCCCGGTGAAGGCGCCGCTGCCCAATCGCATGCTTCCTTTTCCCTGAGCGAGATTGCCTTCCCACTCGGCCGATGCGCTTCGTACCGCCATGTTCCCTCCTTTAAGATCTCTAGGTCTAAGACGGTGGGTGGGAAGCTACTGCGCGTCCCGATGGCGGCCCTTCGACTAAGCTCGGGATGAACTTATCCTCGGACCACTCGTGACGTTCCCCGCTCACCGTTTAAGGTATGAGACTTTTCTCCGAAAAGAGAGTTGCACGTTTGTTTTTCCGCATCCTTCCGGGGAGGGGCTATCATAAAGAACGCCACCGAGCCGCGATGTGTTTGCAAAACAATCTTCCCTGATAAGAAAAATGACAGATATTCAGCAAACGTCTGGTGATGATGCACTCGACAAAACCAGGATCTTGCCCTCGTCCGCCGGCAATCGTCCGGGTCCGGCCGCGGTTGCCGCAGACGATGATGCGGAAAAGACGCGGCTGGCGACCCTCGCCCCTAGGGTGCCGGAGGCGCCGCGTCCCGTCGCGGCGCCCGCGCCGAGCGATGATGGCGATTCGACTCGGCTGAGTACCCGGACCGGCCACAGTGTCCCGCTGCCGGTCGAATCCGCGTTAACGGTAAGGCCTTTGCAAATCGGCGACGTCCTCAAGGACCGGTTCGTGCTGGAGCAGGTGCTGGGCGAGGGCGGAATGGGCGTAGTGTTCAAGGCACTGGACCTGCGCAAGAAAGAGGCCAACGACAAAGAGCCCTATGTTGCTTTGAAGGTCCTCAACGAGGATTTTCAGCAAAATCCCGTTTCCCTGATCGCGCTCCAGAGGGAGACCAAACGGGCTCAGACGCTTTCCCATCCGAACATCATCAATGTGTACGACTTCGACAGGGACGACCGGCACGTCTTCATGTCGATGGAATACCTCGAAGGCCAGCCCCTCAACCGATTGATCCGAGAGCTTCCCGAGGGGGGCATGCCGTTCAAGAAGGCCTGGCCGATCATCCAGGGCATGGCGGAAGCGCTGGCCCACGCCCACAAGAAGAACATCGTCCATTCGGATTTCAAGCCGGGCAACGTCTTCATCGACGAGAACGGCGAAGTCAAGGTGCTCGACTTCGGCATCGCCTGCGCCGCGGGCCGAACGGACAAGAAGGGCGGCGACGCGACCGTATTCAATGCCCGCGATCTGGGGGCGCTGACGCCGGCTTATGCGAGTTACGAGATGCTCAAGGACGAGGAGCCGGACCCGCGCGACGATATTTACGCCCTGGCCTGCGTGACTTACGAACTTTTGGCGGGGAAACATCCGTACGCAAAAATTTCGGCGGACGTCGCGGTCGAACTGAAATTGCAGCCCAAGCCCATCTCCGGCTTGAACGGCAGGCAATGGAGAGGTCTCAAGAGAGCCCTCGCCCTCAAGCGCGAGGACCGTACCCCGACGGCCGAGGATTTCATCGGCGATCTGCAGAAGCGGTCGCCGGTGTTCTACGGAAGCTGGGCCGCCGCCACGGTTGTCGTCCTGGCCATCGGCAGCAATGTTTACATGGGCCTGCATAAAGCCAAGGAGCCGCCCAAGATCGCGACCACGCTCACCGCCGAGCAGCACGCGAAAGTCGCGGATCTGCTGGAACTGGCGGACATTCACTTCGAGGTCGGCTATTTGACCGCCCCGACCGGCGCCAATGCTTTGTGGGCCTACCGCGAGGCGCTCAAGATCGATCCCTACAACGAAAAGGCGGCCAGCGGCATACAAAAGATCGCGAACGCCCTGGAGCTGGAGGCATGGAAAGCGTTCGAGCAAGGCAACCGCGTCGATAGCCTGAAGAAAGTATTGGAGGGGCTGGAAGCCGTCCCGAATCACGACGGTCTGCTCAAACTCAAGGGCAAGCTTGAACGTTGACAATGGAGCGTCCCGCGTTTCCGCTCCGTTTCCGGATACGCGGTTCGGGCTCGCACGCTGAGCGCCGGTCCCGAGGGACGGCAAGTCTAGGCATTTGTCATCCCGTCTTTCCGCCATCTCCCGCTATTCCTTGACAGCATTTCAGAAAAATCCGGTCTATGCGCGGAAATGCCGGAGCTCTGTACGAACTATTGCGTATTTTTGGATAGAACGAAGGGCGGCCTGATCGAAATTATTGGATACGGAGACGTAAGTCCTCGTGTAGCGTCCTGGTAGCTTATCGGATTGGAGTGCCGTAACAAGAGCGGTCCGAGATAGGCGCGCAACTCCGAAAGTACGGAGTACCCTGAATCGAAGGAACGCAGAGGGTCGTCCCGCATGAATGACCGATGTTTTCGCCGAAAATTGCCGCTGGGGGCGCTGGCTCTGTCGGGCGTTTTCGGTTTGGGTCTTGTTGCCGGCTGCCGGGAAGAACGGGGCATAGGCGAGTTCAGGCAGGCGCCGCCGGCAGGGGGAACGCCCACCGGCGCGCCCATGGTTGATTTGCGCCCCGGCCCCGAGATGCCGGAGCTGCCGCGATTCCGAAATCCTTTCGCGGGGGACCGGCAGGCCATCGCCGAAGGCAAGGAGCTCTGGGACTGGTTTAACTGCTCCGGCTGTCATGCCAGCGGCGGCGGGGCAATCGGTCCGCCGTTGATGGACGACGAGTGGATCTACGGTCCTCACGACGACAACCTGTTCGCCAGCATCGTCGAGGGCCGGCCCAAGGGTATGCCTGCCTACGGCGGGCGGATTACCGATGTACAGGTCTGGCAGATCATCGCTTACATCCGCACGCTGCAACCCGAGTACGCGGCGACCGGCGCGCCTGAACCCAGGCGCCGGGAATCGGCGGATGAAAGCGGGAAATCGCCCGGCGAGCCGAAACGATGAACCAAGGCGCATGGAATCCGGGCCGGAGCGGGGGGGCACGATGCCGGGTGAAGCGGGTCGTCCTTCCGATTTTCGTCTTGCTGTTCGGCGGCTGTTCCGGGGTTCAGGACGCCACCAATCCGATGAGCCCGCAGGCACAGATGCTGGCCAACCTGTGGTGGGCCATGTGCATCGTGGCCACGCTGATTCTGCTGGCGGTCATGGTTGCGCTTCTGACCGGCGTGTGGCGCTCGCGGGGCCGGCGCGGGGAAGCGCCTCTGAATCGGCGCCAGAGCCGCAATCTGGTGCTCGCCGGCGGCGTGATACTGCCGGCTATCGTACTCCCGATCGTTTTGATTTCCAGCGTGTCGATTCACCGAGAACTTTCGGCGGAGCCGCCGGAAAATGCGCTGACCGTGGAGGTGATCGGACGCCGCTGGTGGTGGGAGATCCGTTACCTCGACGAACAGGATAGGGCGGTCGCGGTTACCGCCAACGAAATCCACATCCCGGTCGGCCGGCCGGTGAAATTCCTGCTCAAATCCAGAGACGTCATCCACAGCTTTTGGGTGCCCAATCTGAGCGGCAAGATGGATCTGATTCCAGGTCAGAGCAACGTCGCTTGGCTCACCGCCGACCGGGCCGGGGAATTTCGCGGCCAGTGCGCCGAGTTCTGCGGCATACAGCATGCGAACATGGCTTTTTGGGTGGTTGCGGAGCCGTCCGAAGTCTTTTCGAACTGGCTGGCTCGGGAGCGCGCTCCGGCGGTCGAACCCGCCGATCCGGTTCTCGCCAGGGGACAGCAGGTCTTTCTTTCATCGCCGTGCGTACTCTGTCACTCGATCCGCGGGACCGCCGCGCTCGGACGGGTCGCGCCCGATTTGACCCACCTGGCCAGCCGGCGGACTCTCGCGGCCGGAACCCTGCCCAATAATCGCGGCAACCTCGCGGGCTGGATTCTCGATCCTCAGCACGTCAAACCGGGCAACAAGATGCCTCCCGTCAATTATGACGCCGAGAGCCTGCATCCCTTGCTGAGTTATCTGGAGAGCCTGAAATGAAGAAGAAATTTTACACGCAGTCGCCGGCAAGGGATTGCCGGCCTACGAAGGCTGGCGCTTGTTTCGGCCTACATGCTCGCGCCCGAGGTAGGTCGGGAATCCTTTCCCGACAGCTTCGTCGGCAATGGATTGCCGACCTACGATCTTCCCGACTGCCTCGGGACAGGCTCCGTGTTCCCGGCATGGTGGCCTTCCCGCCGTTGATTGCCGGAAACGCTGACGCTTATTCCGGCCTACCAGCTTGCGCCCCAAGCAGGTCGGGAATCCTTCCCAATCGTAAACGGCGATTGGAGCGCCGAAGCCCCCCTTCCCGACGCCACGTCCCGGCCGCGCGTGTTCGTCGGCAATGGATTGCCGACCTACGATCGAGAAGTTTACGGACAGGGGCATCCTACATAGGCCGAGATAAGCCCCTTGGCTCCAGTCGGGACAGGCTTCGCGTTCGCGACAAAACGAAAAGGGCATGCCCATGACCGCGAGCACCGAAACGGACCGGCCGGGAGTCACGGATCAGGCGTCGGAGCGCCCGGCGATTTCCCGTAAGGCGGAGGAACTCGACCGGACCTGGTATTCCGCGTCAGGCTTCGTCGGCTGGTTCACCCAAGTGAACCACCGCATGATCGGCAAGCGCTTCATTGTCACTTCCTTCATCTTCTTCCTGATGGCGGGAATCGAATCGCTGCTTCTGAGAACCCAGCTCGCGGTGCCGGAAAATTCGTTCCTCACGCCGGATCACTTCAACCAGCTTTTCACCATGCACGGCTCGACCATGATGTTTTTCTTCGCCGTGCCCATGATGGAAGGGCTGGGCATCTATGTCGTCCCGCTCATGATCGGGACCCGCGACATGGCTTTTCCCCGCCTGAACGCTTTCGGCTATTACGTATACCTGATCGCCGGAGTGACGCTTTACGCCGCGGGTTTTCTGGGCCATGCGCCGGACGGGGGCTGGTTCGCCTACGTGCCGCTGACGCTGACCCAGTATTCGCCCGGACTCGGTCTGGACTTCTGGGCGACGATGATCACGTTCATCGAAATCTCCGCGCTGGTGGCGGCGGTGGAGCTGATCGTCACCGTATTCAAGCAGCGCGCGCCGGGCATGTCGCTCAACCGCATGCCGCTGTTCGTGTGGGCCATGCTGGTGACCATGTTCATGATCGTGTTCGCGATGCCGCCCCTGATGGTGGGCAGCGTCATGCTGGCCTTGGACCGCACGGTGAGCACCCATTTTTTCATGACCTCGGGAGGCGGCGAGCCGCTGCTCTGGCAGCATCTCTTCTGGTTCTTCGGCCATCCGGAGGTCTACATCATCCTGGTGCCGGCGCTCGGCGTCATCTCGTCCATCGTCGTGACCTTTGCGCGGCGGCCGATCTTCGGCTATACCGCCATGGTGCTCTCGGTGGTGGCCATCGGCTTCGTCGCCTTCGGGCTGTGGGTGCACCACATGTTCACGACCGGCCTTCCGACACTCGGCGTCAGTTTCTTCACCGCGGCAAGCGTGATGATCGCCGTGCCGAGCGGCGTGCAGATATTCTGCTGGATCGCGACGCTATGGGGAGCGAAGCTGCGGTTCGCGACGCCGCTTCTGTTCGTGCTGGGTTTCTTCTTCATCTTCGTGCTCGGCGGGCTGACCGGCGTGATGGTGGCCTCGGTGCCGTTCGATACGCAGGTTCACGACACTTACTTTTTGGTCGCGCACTTCCACTACGTGCTGATCGGCGGGGCGGTGTTCCCGGTGTTCGGCGCGATCTACTACTGGTTCCCCAAAGTCTTCGGGTGCATGCTGAACGAGACCGCCGGCAAGTGGAGCTTCGTCCTGATGTTCGTCGGTTTCAACATGAGCTTTTTCCCGATGCACCAGCTCGGCTTGCAGGGCATGCCGCGCCGGGTCTACACCTATCTGTCCGAATCGGGGTGGTTCGAATTGAGCCTGCTGGCGACCATAGGCGCGTACGTCTTCGCCCTCGGCGTGCTCGTCACCGCGGTCGACGCCCTGCTGAGTTTCCTGCGAAAACCCGACGCACCGGACAACCCCTGGGGCGGGGATACTCTGGAATGGGCGACAAGTTCGCCGCCGCCCAATTACAACTTCGAGGATATCCCTGTGGTGCGCGGCCGTTGGGCGCTGTGGGAGCGCGGCGAGGAGCCGGCGGGAACGGTGGTGGGACTCCGCTCCGGGCGGCGCGAAGTGCTGGTTACGACGCTGCTCGATGCCGAGCCGCACGCCGTGGCGATTCTGCCGGGACCTACGATCTGGCCTTTTCTTTCCGCCGTCGCGGTGGCGGCGGGTTTTCTCGGCTTCATCCGTCATCCGATCTGGTTCCCGATCGGCTTGCTGCTGACCTTTGTCGGATTCGTCGGATGGCTCTGGCCGCGCGCGGTCGGAGGTCACGCCGAGGAGGAGCAAGCCCGATGAACGCCGAAACCCGCTTCGATGCCGGCGAGCTTCCACGATTGCCCGCCGACTACAGAGCCCCCTTGTGGTGGGGCATCGTCGGTCTCATCCTGGTCGAATCGGTGGTGTTCGCCACCCTCATCACCAGCTATTTCTATCTCGGCATCGATCAGCCGGAATGGCCGCCGGCGGGCACCAAGACGCCCGATCTGGTCAAGCCGACCCTGGGCACGCTGGTGCTGATGGCCAGCAGCCTGCCGATGCACTGGGCCGACCGCGGCATCACCCGAGGCAACCAAACGGCCCTGCGCTGGGGGCTGCTGCTGAGTATCGCGCTGGCGGTGACGTTCTTGGTGCTGAAATACATCGAGTACAGCGAAATGGGGTACCGATGGTATACCCATTCCTACGGCTCCATTTCCTGGACCATCATCGGCTTTCACAGCACCCATGTGGTTGCGCTGATCCTGAAGACGGTCGTGGTCAGCGCTCTCGCATGGATAGGCTACTTCAGCGAGCGGCGCAGTCTGGCGGTGAAGGTCAACGGGATTTACTGGCACTTCGTGGTGGCGGTCTGGATACCGCTGTACGCCACGCTGTACTGGATGCCGCGCGTTTTAAAGTGAGGGAAGAAAGGTGTTGCAGGCCGATGCGGAACGGTATTTCTCGGAGCGTAGCGGTATCGCCGCGCTATGGGCCGGTTTGCTGGCGGGTCCCGTCGCCTGGGCCTTGCACCTTCAAACCAGTTACAGCATCACGCCTTTCTTCCACGGCCCCGGGTCGACTCTCGCCCTGTATCTGGCGACTTTGGCGGCCCTGGCGATCGCCGCGGCCGGCGGGTTGGTTTCCTGGCGGAATTGGCAAAGGGCAGGGGCGGCGTGGCCGAGCGGAGAAGGCGGGGTGATCGCGCGGAGCCGCTTCATGGCGCTCTCCGGGATGATCATCAGCGCCTACTTCTTCGTGACCATCCTGGCGCAGGCCGTTCCGATCATGATTCTGCGCTCGTGAGGCCTGCCATGGCACGAAACCGTATTGCGCGCCGAACCGTCTTTCCCTGCTTGTCCACTGCGTTCGGTGTTCCCGCATGCGGACATGCTCACGAAGGGAGTTCGGCGATTTCCGGCTTTCAGTGGACCGCCTGGAATTTCGAGCCTTGGGTCCTTTTTTGTCTTGCGTTGTCGGCCGGACTGTTCGTGGCCGGATTGCGGCGGCTGTGGCCGAAAGTCGGCACGGGCCGTCGGGTGCTCATCCAAAAAGCGCTGGCTTATGCCGGGGGATGGCTGCTCATCGCTCTGGCCCTGATTTCGCCCCTGGATCGGCTTTCGAACGAGCTTTTTTCGGCGCACATGGTCCAGCACGAGATCCTGATACTGCTCGCCGCGCCGCTGCTGGTCTTGAGCCGTCCGATCGCCTTTGCCCTGTGGGCGTTTCCGCGCGGGTGGCGGAAGTCTCTGACAGGCTATTGCAAAACCGGCTGGGTCGGGCGTTTCTGGCGCAGAATGACCGTGCCCTTGGCGGCCTGGACGATACACGGGGCCGTCATATGGATCTGGCATGCGCCGGTCTTTTTTCAGGCGGCGCTGAGACATGAGGACGTGCACACGCTGCAGCATCTGAGCTTTTTCGTTTCGGCACTGGTGTTCTGGTGGGCGATCATCCGCGGCGGCGAAGGGGCGAGAGGGTACGGGGCCGGGGTGCTATACGTGTTCTCCACGACGGTGCATACCAGCCTGCTAGGAGCGTTGCTGACCTTCAGCAGCCAGCCCTGGTATCCGACCTACGGCGGCTCGGCGGCGGCCGGACTGAGCGCGCTCGAGGATCAGCAGCTCGCGGGGCTCATCATGTGGGTCCCCGCCGGCGCGATCTATCTGGTCATCGCCCTCGGGATGTTCGCCGCCTGGCTGGAGGCGATCGGAAAAAACGCGGGCGGCGCGGCGGGGCACAGCGGGAGCCCGCTCCCGAGGGGACCATGATGTTGAGGGAGTTTTGAAAAAGTTATTTCCCTTTGGAGGGTGTCACAAAAATAGGATGTGCTGAACGCAGTGAAGCGCGGCAATCGCGAACTCTGTAGCTCTGTAGGATGGGTAGAGCGAAGCGAAACCCATCGATAGTGGGTTGGCGAAGCGTAACCCACCCTACGCGGAGTGTGTCCGAGCGGAACGGGGCGTTATACAAGGAGGATTCGACATGGAGCAGCCAAAAACCGGTCAGAGTCCTGTGGCCTATGCTTTGCCCGGCAAGATCGGAACGCGTCTCGGTGTGATGCTCGTCGCGCTCGGCGGTCTGGCCGGGTGGCCGGGAGTCGTGTCGAGTCAAGTTGCCGAATCCCGGGTCCAGGCACAAGCCGTTCCGCCTGCCGAGGCGGAGGACGGCCAATGGACCATGCCGGCCAAGAACCATGCGAGCACCCGCTACAGCGGACTCGACCAGATCACGCCCGAGAACGTCGGGAATCTCAAGCTCGCCTGGTCCTTTTCGACCGGCCTGAACAAGGGGCACGAGGCGGCGCCGCTGGTGATCGGCGATACGATGTACGTCGTCACGCCTTATCCCAATGTTCTCTACGCGCTGGACCTCAAGGAAAAACCGGGCGCGATGAAATGGAAATTCGAGCCGAAACCGGCTGCCGCCGCGCAAGGGGTCGCTTGCTGCGACGTGGTCAATCGTGGGGCGGCCTACGCCGACGGCAAGATTTTCTTCAACACCCTCGACAACCATACTTTCGCGGTGGATGCGAGGACCGGAAAACAGGTCTGGAAGACTAAGCTCGGCGACATCAATCGGGGCGAATCCATGACCATGGCGCCCCTGGTGGTGAAGGGCAAGGTGCTGGTGGGCAACAGCGGCGGCGAGTTCGGCGTGCGCGGCTGGCTCACGGCGCTGGACGCCAATACGGGAAAAATCGCCTGGCGGGCCTATACCACGGGTCCCGACAAGGACGTGCTGATCGGTCCCGAATTCAAGGCTTTTTATCCGGAGGACAACGGCAAGGATCTCGGCGTCACGACCTGGCCGCCCGATCAGTGGAAGATCGGCGGCGGCGCCGTGTGGGGCTGGATTTCGTACGACCCGGAGCTGGACCTGATTTATTACGGCACCAGCAATCCCAGCCCGTGGAACCCGGAAATGCGGCCCGGCGACAACAAATGGACCTGCGGCATCTTCGCCCGCCGCCCCGCGACAGGCGCGGCGGTATGGGCCTACCAGTGGAGCCCTCACGATCTCTACGACTACGACGGCGTCAACGAGAATATCCTGGTGGATCTGCCGGTTAATGACCGGATTCGGAAACTCCTTCTGCGCGCGGAGCGCAACGGGTACGTCTACGTCATGGACCGGACGACCGGGGAAATCCTGTCGGCCGACCCGTTCGTGCCGACCAATGTCACCCGCGGCATCGATCTCGAGACCGGACGGCCCATTCACGTCGAGGAAAAGAAGCCGCAGACGGGAAAAACCGTCACCGACATCTGCCCGGCACCGCCCGGCGCCAAGGACTGGCAGCCCGCGGCCTGGTCGCCGCGGACCGGTCTGCTTTACCTTCCGCACAATAACCTCTGCATGGACATCGAGGGATTGGAGGCCAATTATCTCGCCGGCACTCCCTACGTGGGGGCACGGGTGCACATGCACGCGGGACCCGGCGGGCATCGCGGCGAGTTCACCGCCTGGGACCCCCTGAAACGGCAGGCCGTCTGGAAAATCAAGGAGCGCTTCCCGGTGTGGAGCGGCGCGGTGGCGACTGCCGGGGACGTGGTGTTTTACGGCACCATGGACCGCTGGTTCAAGGCTGTGCACGCCCGTACCGGAGACGTTCTGTGGCAGTTCCAGGTCGGCTCCGGAATCATCGGCCAGCCGGTGACTTATCGGGGACCCGACGGCAAGCAATATGTCGCGGTGCTTGCCGGAGTCGGCGGCTGGTCGGGCGCCATCGTGTCGGGCGGGCTGGACCCGCGCGACGGCACCGGCGCGCTCGGCTTCGTCAACGCCATGAAGGACTTGCCCGAACACACCAACCCCGGAGGGACGCTGTATGTATTCGCCCTCCCGTAATGCCGGACGGGCGCTACCGGGAGAGGGGACGCGTCACGGAAGCGGAATCGCCGCGGTCTTCGCGTTGTGCCTGCTCGGAGCTTGCGGGGGCGGGAAAGAGTCCGACGCCGTCGCCCTGACAGGCGGCAATCCGGAGCGGGGTAAGGACGCCATCCGCGCCTACGGCTGCCCGTCCTGCCACACTATCCCCGGCGTGTTCGGCGCGGATGGCCTGGTGGGGCCTCCTCTCGGCGGAATCGCCAAGCGGGTCGCCATCGCGGGCGTTCTACCGAACACCCCGGAAAATATGATCCGGTGGCTGCAAAATCCTCCGGCCGTCAATCCGCAGACCCTGATGCCGAACATGAATGTTCCGGAATCCGACGCGCGTGACATCGCGAGCTATCTTTACACGCTGCTCGATTGAAACGCTTGCGTGGCGGTGTCGCCGGCTGTGGATTGCTCTTCTTTTGTGCGGATGCGCGGCCGAGTCCCGGTTAGCGGATGAGTCCGGGGGGAGCGGCGTCCGTCCGGCGGCATCTTTTGGTCTGCAATTAGAGAATTTTCCGATTCGGTATCAGAGCGCCCGACAGGTAGGTCGGCAATCCCTTGCCGACTTATCGGCTCGGCAAAGGACTTTGTCGGAAGGGCAGCTCTGGCGCTCCCAGAGATGCCGTTTGCGATTGGGAAGGGATTGCCGACCTACGTGCTTCCCGCCCGACACGAAGCCGTGCACCGGGATGAAAAACGCTCCAGGCGAGGCCGGCCCGCTGCGGACGGCGGAAGGCTTGCGTTGGAGCGAGGTGCCGGACAAGTTATATGCCGGTCCTTTTTCGAAAGGCGCCCTGACCGGAGAGCGCTTCGGGCTGTTGCCGAGTTCCTCCTTTCGGCTCGCCACCGGGCGGTGCACGGATTGTCCGGTGCCCGAGGCGGCGCTCTGGTATTTTCGCGACGAACTCATCGCCGTTCCTGATGGACTTCGGCCGATCACCGGCACGGCGCTTTTCGAGCCGGAGCGGAGCGAAACGCCCCATCCGCCGCTGGTCTGGATCGGCGCTCCCGAGATCGTCGAACACGCGACCTTGTCCGAAGACGGACAGTTTCTCCGCGCACCGGCGGGTGAGATCGCGTTTGCGGTCACCCCGGCGATTCCCACCAATCGGGCCTATCTCGATCGTTCCACCGTGGCTTTTCTTTCGAAACGGCCGCTGCGCATGCGAGGCGTCACACTGAGCGATCGGGGGACTCCGGTTTTCGTCGCCCGGACGATCTGGCCGGAAGATACCCGTATCGACATCAAGGGAGCCCGATTTGAGCCGTTGAAAGAGCGGGAAACCTTGACGACCTTGATCCGGGCACAGACCGGCGGCGTGACGGGCATCTACGCCGCGCGGGTGTTATGGGAGCGTCATCCGGGACAGCTCCGCCGCTGGGCGAGCCGCCCGGTGCTCGCCTTCGTGCTCGACGGCGCCCAGGGCGACGATGACGGCGCGCACGGCGGCCATCTCGCGCCCGCCACCGGGATA
Source organism: Methylocaldum sp. GT1TLB (assembly GCF_051027445.1). Classification (NCBI taxonomy): domain Bacteria; kingdom Pseudomonadati; phylum Pseudomonadota; class Gammaproteobacteria; order Methylococcales; family Methylococcaceae; genus Methylocaldum; species Methylocaldum sp. GT1TLB. The sequence continues at coordinate 1,314,649 of NZ_CP194898.1, read as the reverse complement.
TTGGGGCCGCAAGGCGAATGGAGCGATTGGCTGGCCGCCAACTTCTATCCCATAGACGACAAGAACGCAAAAGGCATTCTCTCGGCAATGGTGCCCATGGACAATTACCTCGCGGATCTCAACAGCGGACAGGCCTGGTACCGTCCGAACTACATGCTCGTCGCGGTCATGCGCGATTCCCGAATTCCGCGCCGGGTGCAAGCCACCTTGCAACAAGTGCTACACGGCTATTACTGCCATGTCATCGGCTACGACCGGGCCGCCAACAACAGCACCGCGCTGGTCATCGATCCCTTGCGCTGGCTGGGCTGGAACATTCCGGAGACCGGTCCGACCAGCTATCTCGCCGCCGTGGCCGCTTTCCCGGTGGCGGCCCTGGTTCAGATGAGCCTCGCCGGCGGCAGGGATGTGTTTCGCACGCTCGCCGCGGAGAAGACCCGGCTCGTGCCCAGAGAGGCCTTCGAGACGATAGGCCGAGACCTTCTCGATCTCGTCGAGGGGAGCGCTCCGACGCGAGAGCTGACCCCTTTCGAGCAGATGCTCGCGGCCGATACCGAGGCTGTACTTTTCGTCCGGATACCGCAGATTCCGTCCAGCCGCCGCTTCGGAACCTATCCGGCGGGTTCCCTGACCGAACTCGCCGGCCGGGTGCCGTGGAGCCGGAATGAATGGGAAACCGCCCCGGACCCCGGCGAACAGCCTTTTCCGGAACGGCTGGTAGGCTCGTGCAGATGAGCAGCGACCGATTTGCCGGCGCGCATCCAGGCACGGCGCCCGGGGGGGCTATGGTCTCCCCGGGCAGTGGAAAAGACGGAAATCGGTCGGACCGAGAACGCTGTAGCACAGCAGGACAATCAGATGGATCTACTGAACTGGAACTGGAGCGAATTTCTGTCTCACGTGCTCAAGCTTGCAGGAGCGTTCGTACTCGCCCTGCCGATCGCCCTGGAGCGCGAAAGAACGACCCGCACCTTGGGATTGCGGACTTTCCCTCTGGTTGCGCTAGCAAGTTGCGGTTATATCCTGGTCGGGGAGTCGGTCGTCGGTACCGCTCAGGATGCGCAGGCGCGCATCATCTCCGGATTGATGACGGGTATCGGCTTTATCGGCGGCGGAGCGATTTTGAAGACGTCGACAGGTGTCCGGGGAACGGCCACGGCGGCTAGCCTATGGTCGACCGGCGCAATCGGCGCTTCGGTCGCCCACGGCTTGTATGAGATCGCCGTGCTGATCAGTACGATCAATTTTCTGACTTTGCAGTTTCTGACGCCGATCGAGCGTCGAATGGGCAAAAAGGATCGGCCGGATTTGGAGGACTCTTGACGCGCAGATCGACGTTTTCGGTCAGCCGCCGCACATTCTGACGTTGCAGAGACCGTGGTTTGTGAGGGGGCGGCTAGCGTGGAAGCGCTCCCGACGGGAATCGAGGGAGGCGATGTTTCCGGACAGATCGGATTCGTGATGGAATAAGCTCACCGCTTGATCGCTCGCTGCCGCGGGTGAGGTTTCGCGGCGGCGATCACGAATTTTCAAAAAAGAAAGTGGGGGGCAAGTTATGTTCGTGTTCGACAGGAATGAGTTTTTCGAGGACTATCGTTCCGCGTTCGGACCCATGACGCAATACCGGGTCGACGCGCTGGAGTTTCTGCTTGGCGAAATCGAACAGGATGTCCGTTTCGACGGGACGGATACAGACCGGCAACAGTTGGCCTACTGCCTGGCGACATTCAAATGGGAAACGGCAAACACGATGAGGCCGATCGACGAGCACGGCTCGGCGGCCTACTTTGAATCCCGCTATGGACCGCATACCTCGGTAGGCCGGCGGCTCGGCAATCTTTACCCGGGCGATGGCAATCTTTTTCACGGGCGTGGCTTTGTACAGCTGACAGGCCGAAACAACTACGAGAGAGCGGGAAGATTTTTGAACGTGGATCTGATCTCGAACCCTGATAAAGCAAAGGAGCCCAAGCTGGCTTATCAAATTGCCGTCCAGGGAATGAAGGAAGGATGGTTCACGGGCAAAAAGCTCGGACATTTCATAAAAGACGGAGTATCGCCCGATTATGAGAATGCTCGAACCATCATCAATGGCCACGACAAGGCTACAACGATCGCCGACATCGCACGCCGATTCGACGGTCTCTTGCGGGCGTCCGCCCTTCAGCGATCATAGCGGAGATGGCATCGGTCGATTTGGGATTCCGTCGGATCGACGGCGCTGCCGTATGAGTCCATTTCGGGAATGTCATGGAGCGCACAGGGAGTTGGGATTGCTATGAAATTGTCCGGGTTCGGCATCACCGCCGCTTTTGTAGGTCTGTTTCTGGTTGCTTCGGGAGTAAAGGCCGGAGGCGATCAAGACAAGTCCGATTTGACTCGAGAGGAGCGAAGCGCCTGGTATCAGAGACTGAAATGGCCCGCTGACTGCGAGGAGAGCTTCCAAAGCCAAGCCGAGGATATTCCCGATGCCGGCCTTACCTTTCATCGCCTGAAGGACAAGCAGTATCTCGTGGAGATACAGTGCTACCTGGGCGCTTATCAACCCGGTTTTGTTTTCATGTTTTATGACGAAGCCCGGACGAAAACGGTATTGTTGAAATTCAAGCGTTATGAGCGCGAGACGGATGGCCGCGTCTCCCGCTATCTTGAAACGGAGCTGAGCGGATTTCCCGAATTCGATGACAAAACGAAGGAGCTGAAAGTCTGGTCGAAATCCCGCGGCATCGGAGACTGCGGCTCGATCGTCGTTTACACTTTTCGGAACGGCCAGCCGGTCGTCGAGGAAGCTCGGGCTCAAGCCTGTCAGGACGACCCCGACGCTCCATTCGCGGAGCCGGAAGCCTGGCCGAGAGTCAGAAATCCTTAAAGCCTTCGGGCAGGAGACTTGCGAAGAAGGTTGAAGCCGAACGCCGGTGTCGGTGAGACGATCGCCATGGTCGTTGACGCTAGCCGGCCTGGACAAAATAACAACAACCGGACTTACGCATTTTTGCCTTTTTCCCTCGGGAGACGGAAGAAGAGTCCATTTTCGTAAGTCCTGAACAACGTCGAGACTGGAGGGGTGCCATCATGCTGAAATCGATCGATATCCTAATCGGGCTTTCTGTCGTCATGCTGATCGTCAGCATGGCTGTGACTCTGATGACTCAGGCCATGCTGGCTCTGCGTCAAAGTCGCGGAAAGCACTTGCTGGCCGGACTTGTGGACCTGTTCGAGCAGCTCGATCCCGGCGTGGAGCGGCGCTGCGCCGAGGAGATAGCGAAGATGATTCTACGCAGTCCAATCCTCAATGGCGGCAAAATATTCGGTTTGATCCGGTATGGCGAGGTGATTCACCGCGAGGAGCTCACCAAGATGCTGCTCGACCTGGCATCGCGAGACCCGAAGGACGTGACGATGACCGAGCTGCAACAGACAGCGCTCAAGGGATTGAAGAAAGTGATGGCGGAAAACGGTATCTCCGACCCCGACCAAACGCTGAAGAATATCCATATGGCGGCCCTCCAACTGGAGAAATCCAACCCCGAACTCGCCCACGACGTCCGCCAGAATATTGCCCTGTTACAGGAAGCCGCCAGCCAATTCTTGGCGAAAATCAACTTGCGGTTTGATTCGGTCATCGATCGCGTCAGCGAATGCTTCACCTTCGGTGCCCGCGTTTGGACTTTCGTCAGCGCTACGGTGGTAGCCGTCGTGCTGCAACTGGACACGGTGACGCTGGTGAACCGATTTGCCATGGACGACGCCATGCGAACCGCTTTTGTCGAGGAGGCGATGAAGATCGATCAGGCACAGTATGTCGTAGCCAGCTTGGAGGCTCAATCCGCCACGCCGTTGCCCGTGTCGGACAAAATCGAGAGGCAGTATTTCACGTTCCTGGCCAAGCAGGGCGTGATATTGCCGCCTACCTCTCTCGAGCTATGGTTTGACAACTGGAAAAATGTGAACCTTCCGGGGCTGATGATCTCCATCCTGCTGCTCAGCCTCGGCGCGCCTTTCTGGTACAGCGTACTGAACAGGTCATTGCAATTGCGATCGGTCCTCGCGCGAAAAGACGATATACAGCGCGTCATTCGGCACACCACTCAGCCTGCGGGAGAGGTCTCCGACGGCGGTGTCGGCGCAAGCGGCGGCAGCCGTTCGAGCGGTCTGTAAAGGCGACGATGTTATCCGGTGCCCGGAACCGGCCCGTCGCTTTGAATAGTCGGGTACATCCCTTGGGGAACACGGTGTCGTAACACGTGATCAGCCGATCACGCTTTGCTCCCCGAGACCGTGTTCCGAGCCGCGTCACTTTAGGAATCTCTGACTAAAATCCTTCGACAGGCTCAGGACGAACGGAATCAATACGTTACCGTTCGTCCCGAGCCTGTCGAAGTGCGTGAACGGAATCCACTTGTTCAGAGTTTCCTTTACTTTGCGATGGTGATGCTCGGAACGCCCGGTTTCGGAAGTTCGGTCACCGTCATCTGAAAAATCTGCGAGAGCACCCGAAAGGCCGTTTGGTTCCACGATGACCCACGGCTTGGACGCACGGCGAAGTATCTCCCTCGATACTTCACCACAACGTCCGCGTCTGCGGGCGGCCTGCTGGATTCGGAAATCTCGATGACCGAGACCGGATTTTCGCCGACCGGCGGCGTTCGCGGATCCTTGGGAACGTCCCTTTCGGGTTCTGCGGCGAGGGTTCGGCCAATGAAATGCATGATGTTGCTAAAGCTTCGCAGCCTGAATTTGCCGTGCAGCGGAGATTCGCCCCCCGGATAGCCGGGACGAATATCGACCAGGAGATCGTTGGGTGCATTTTTTTCGGCCTCGTCATTCAGCCGGATTCGCTCCTCATTGCTCAAAAGGAGGGGATCGTAGTTCGTCAGAACCGTTCGACCGACGACTTGCTTGGTCAGATGATAAATCGGCGTCGTTGAATCCGGCGCAATGGAATACTCCTGCTCCAATGCCTGAAATTCCTTTCCGCTAATCGACTCGGAAGGCAGCGTCCAGTGACGCTCGAAGATCAGGGGCTCCGCGTACAACTGGTCACGATCCTGAATCGATGACAGGTGCAGCACGATGCGCCGAAAAGCGGCGTAATCGCGCCGGTTTCGAGGCCGATTGTGAAATACCGCTTCTTCGCCTTGAGTGCGAAATTCCAGCGTCACCAAACGCAGCAGATCGACATCGATATTCTGACGCAGCAGCAAGGTCAGCTTGTCTTCGGATAATGGCGTCAGCAATCGCTGCGTAAATTGTTCGCCTTCCATGGGAACGATACTGATGGTCGGATTTTCCGACGCCGAGCCGCCGAAAATGGGCATCAGCGTGGTGCCGCTATTCCCCGTAAACGGCGGGGTGGCCCCCGCATTGACCTGGAAATTCAGCGTCGCGGCAATATTCGAAATCCCGGAAAAATATATTGGCTGATTGAAGCGGGCACGCGCGATATTGAGCAGGAGTTGCCTCGACATCACGTCCGCACTGGATTCGTTATAGGCGATCGCCAGATGATCAAGCGCCATGGGTGACAGACAGCTCGAAAGTCCGGCCGCGAAAAAGGCTAAAGCGAGCAGGCGAAATAGCGGTGCGGCGCTTCGCAGGCCGCGAACTGCTGAACAGTCTCGCAGCATGATGACCGGCACAGGCTATGGATTCGGGAATTCATCAAGCCAGGATACTGTACGGATACTCTGAATCGAGGCCATTGATATTCGTCAGGTTCCGGCCGGGAGTGACTTGGTTCCCAGTTTACTGAAGCGTATCCGCTCTGCCGCATAACCCGATCCTCCACGAACATATGCCGACCGGCAGGAGTCGGCCAACCACTACCCCGTAGCTGACGTTCGGCTCGAGATCGTTTTTCGGGTGGGATAACCGGCACTTCCGTGCCGAATGTGGCGGCGGATTGTCCTGAACGGATAGTTAGGGCCACCGAAGTGAACTTCTGCTGTTCGGCCATTTCTGCCGTTCGCATTTAGTTTTCAGCCGGCTTCGAATGTCGGCTTTATGGAACCATGAGCGAATTGGTACTTTCCGCTAGTGCAGGCCGCTCGCGGCAAATATTCCGGGAGGTTACGAGAGAAATCTCCGAGTGTCCCGGTCTAATTTAGCCAATCTCTCTATTTTGCTGCGGGAAGAAAACGTCATGAAAGGAAAGAAGCCCACGGGGCTGCCCGGCTTGCTGGTCGGTTTGACTGCGGTGTTTGGCACAGTTACAACAGGTATATCTCATGCGCAAAGCGGCACCCCGGATCCCGCCTTTGGTGTCATCGGACGGGTGCTCACGACCTTCGAGACCGCTACTGATCAGGCGTTTGCTGTGGCCATCCAGCCCGACGGCAAGATCGTGGCGGCCGGATTCACTACTTCCCCCATTGCCAATGGCGACAACAACTTCGCCGTAGTCCGCTATAACCCCGATGGCACCATGGATCCGACCTTCGGCACGGGCGGCGGAGTCATCACGAATTTCCGGACTGACGTACCCACGGGTGACCCCGATAGCCCCAGCAGAAACAGCTCGGATACGGCGCGCGCCGTCCTGATTCAACCCGACGGCAAGATCGTGGTTGGAGGGTTTTCCGACGCGCCCAATGGCGACAACAACTTCGCCTTGGTTCGCTATAACCCCGACGGCAGCGTGGATCCGACCTTTGGGGATAATGCCATCTTCCCAGGCACGACACTCACGGATTTTCGTCAATTACCCGATGGGACTCGTTCGCTTGACCAACTCAGAGCCCTCGCCCTCCAGCCCGACGGCAAGATTGTGGCGGTAGGTTTTTCGAATGCGCCTAACGGCGAGGGTAATTTTGCCTTGGTCCGGTACAATCCCGATGGCATCATCGATCCGACCTTCGGCGATAATGCCATCTTCCCAGGCACCGTGCTCACCGATTTTGGCAATCGTAGCGTGGATGACGCCTTTGCTGTGGCCATGCAGTCCGACGGTCAGCTCGTGGTGGCAGGCAGCACGTCCCCCGCCCCCGATTGTCCGGCGGCCTTCGGCCTCGTTCGATACAACAATGGCGTTCCGAATACCAATTTCGGGCCCAATAACCGGGTAGCGACCTGTCTTCGTGGCACAAGCGCCCAGGCCAGCGCGCTCGTCGTCCAGCCCGATGGCCGGATCGTGGCGGTCGGAACGACCAACGGTCCCAACGGGGATCTTAACTTCGGTTTGGCGCGGTACAATCTGGATGGCACCCTCGATCCGACCTTTAATGCCGACTCGATCAACCCTGGGCTCTCGATCACGGACTTTGATAACCGTGCGCTTGACGCTGGGACCGTCGAGCGCAGCGCTGACTTTGCGACTGCGGCCGCGATGCAGGCAGACGGCCGGATCGTGGTGGCAGGAACGTCCAACGCCCCCCTTGGCGTGGGCAATACCAACTTCGCCCTGGTCCGCTACGATCTGAATGGTGTCGCGATAACCGACTTCGGATCCAACAACCGGGTGCTGACCGATTTGGCCAACACGACCGGCGACCACGTCTTGAATAGCAGCACGGACCAGGTCCAGGCCATCGCCATTCAGCCCGATGGCCTGATCGTGGTGGCAGGCGGTTCTGACGCGCCTATCGCCGCTGTCGGCGGTCCCAGCTTCAACTTCGCCCTGGTGCGGTATCTCCCATAAGGGGCGTACGCTTGCGAGACAGCAACCGAGTGGCTGCCTATTGAGTAGTGTCCCGGAAGCCTAAGCTTTATCAGCTTACAGAAAGCGTCTATCGACCTTGCCGCAGTGCTGCAGCAGGCGATTGAAACCTGCCAGCCGCTCATTCAAGCCCGCCGTCACAAGCTGATCGCCTCGCTGCCCGATCAGCCGCTCGGGCCGGACGGGGATAGCCTGCGCTTGGCCCAAGTGGTGTCGATCTGCTCAACAATGCCGCCAAATATACGCCCGAAGGCGGCACAATTTGGCTGGAGGCGGCGTGTGAGCAGGATGACGCCGTCATTTGGATCCGGGATACCGGCGAAGGCATTCCGAAGGCGTTGCTGCCCTACCTGTTTGATGTCTTCACCCAAGCCGAGCGCACCCTGGACCGGTTCCAAGGCAGGTTGGGGCTCGGCCTGACTATCGTCCAGCGCTGTGGCGCTGCACGGAGGCCCGGTGGAGGCCAAGAGCGCAGGCCCCGATCAGGGAGTGAATTCATCGTGCGGCTGCCCCTGAGCGAAGGGCAGGCTTGACGGGCGCTGGCCTTGCGCGACTCCAGGCGCAACGCGGTTGACGATGATCTGGCCACATATTCGGCGCTCGAGCCAACGTTGGAAGTGCACAGCCCGCACGTTGTAGTTCCAGCGCCGCGTCGTGGCTGGCCCCGGTCCGCTGTGGTTATTGAATCGAATGACCGCTGCGGGCACGAACCACTTATAGGAGGCAACCGCACGGAATGTCGGAAGTCGACCGCGTTAGCGAGGATGCTTTCGCCGCTAGAATGTAGGAATGAGATCGAAAGCCAGCTTTAGAGCGTTTTCCGAATCGGTGTAAGGGATTCGGATATGTAGGTCGGCAATCCCTTGCCGACGTATCGGCTCGGCGAAGGGCTTTGTCGGAAGGGTCGCGACTAAAGCGACCGTTTGCGATTGGAAGGGTCGCGACTAAAGCGACCGTTTGCGATTGGAAGGGTCGCGACTAAAGCGACCGTTTGCGATTGGGAAGGGATTGCCGACCTTATATCTCGATTCTGGATTCCACAAGAGGCAGAATCTCCGACTGATCATCGGACCCAGACGCTGGGCAAGACGTTGCCGACCTTGGGCCTGAAGCCCGCGCCGTAGATCGTCCCCCAGCGTCCCTTCCTCGCCATAGAGTTCGAACGGTATCGTAGGGCTGCCTTGGGCAACACCCTGGATGGATAAGGCTGAACCCGGCAGGAGCGGTTTCGATCGGTCAGCACTTTGCCCCATCGTCAACGCAGACCAAGGAGACCCTATGACGTTCAGCCCCATCGGTATCGACATCGCCAAAGCCAAGTTCGACGCCGCCGCGCTACGCAACGGCAAGTACAAAACCAAGGTCTTCCAGAACACGCCCGAAGGGTTTAAGGCGTTCCTGGCCTGGCTGCAAGCCTTCCCAACGCCCCACGTATGCCTGGAGGCCACCGGCCGCTATGGTGAGGGCTTGGCCCTGTTCCTGGTCGACCACGGCCTCGCCGTCAGCGTGGTCAACCCCGCCCAAATCCACGCCTTCGGCCAAGCCGAACTGAGCCGCACCAAGACCGATAAAAGCGATGCCAAGCGCATCGCCCGCTTCTGTCTCAGCCAACGGCCGCTGCTCTGGCAGCCGCCTCCGCCGGCCGTGCGCCCATTACAAGCCTTAGTGCGTCGGCTCGAGAGCCTCCTCGAGATGCGGCAGATGGAAAAAAACCGCCTGGACGGGGCCGACCCCACCGTACGCCCCTCCATCGAAGCCGTGCTCGCCACCCTCGACGCCGAGATCGCCGCTACCCAACAACGCATCCGCGAGCACATCGACCACGATCCGGACCTCCGCCAACGGCGTGACCTGCTCGACACCATCCCCGGTTTGGGCGACGCCACCATCCCGGTGCTGCTGGCCGCCCTGGGCGACGTTCACCGCTTCGAAAACGCGCGCAGCGTCGCCGCCTTTGCGGGCCTCTCGCCCAAAGAGCACCAGTCCGGGAAGTGGAAAGGCCACACCCGCCTGTCCAAGACCGGCGATGCCTTGCTCCGCAAGGCCCTTTACCTGCCGGCCATCGTCGCCCGGCGCCATAACCCACTGATCCGGGCCTTCTGCGAGCGCCTTAAAGCCCAAGGCAAGAACGGCAAACTCATCGTCGGCGCCGCCATGCGCAAGCTCCTCGTCCTGGCCTACGGCGTCCTTAAGTCCGGCCGACCGTTCGATCCCAATCATGGGCTTGCATCGTGATTTCTAAGACGGTATCTACGTTCTCCCCTCCTGGAACGAATCCGTACACCGGGATGGAAAACGCTCTAAGTACATTCCGCAAATACTTGCGGAATCTCGACAGATTGGCTTGATTGGCGGGGTTGTCCTGCAGGTTGCCTATGCCGCAAGACTTCCCTGAATGTACTTAGAACTGGCATCGTGTGGAAGACCCGCTTTACACGTCAGGAGTACGCCCCCTGTCCATTTGTGCGCAATGGCCCATGCCAAAGTCGAACCGCGACACGTCGGACTGCAAACGCGTGAGCAGCATGCAACGCGTGCCAGCATCGAGAGTATCCATGCGCAAGCCATCTACCGTAGTGGGTTACGGCATTCACGCTATATCGGCCTGCCCAAGACTCAGTGCAGCCCATCATCACGTCCGTGGCGGCGAACCCGGTTGGGCTCGGTTTCGGGTGAAACGGTAACCCGTAACATCCCTTGCAGATCGCGGTTTGCAGCCCTCACACGGTCTGTTTTGACTGCTCGAAAGAGCTTATGAATAAGCCAATCGCATGAACAGATGGACTCATCCTGATCGTCCACGTTTCTGTTTTGCCGGCATGATCATTTTCCTGATCAAGCCGTGACCGTTTGCTGCTCCAACGACGCCAGATCGATAACGAAGCGGTACTTCACGTCGCTCTTGAGCATGCGGTCGTATGCGTCATTGATCTCTTGGATAGGAATGAGTTCGATGTCCGAGACGATGCCGTGATCGGCACAGAAGTCGAGCATTTCCTGCGTCTCCTTGATCCCGCCGATAAGCGAGCCCACCATTCGTCGGCGTCTGAAGATCAGGTTGGCGACGCCGGGTGACGGATGCGGCGTATCCGGAACCCCGATCAAGCACAGCGTGCCGTCACGTTTGAGCAGCTCGATATAGGCGTCCAGGTTATGCGATGCGGCCACGGTATCGAGGATGAAGTCGAAGCTGTTGACGTGCTTCTTCATCTCATCGGGATTCTTTGAAATCACCACTTCGTCGGCGCCCAGCCGCTTGGCGTCCTCGGTCTTGTCCGGAGAAGTCGTGAACAGCACCACATGCGATCCAAAAGCATGGGCGAACTTCACCCCCATGTGGCCCAAGCCTCCGAGTCCGACGATTCCGACCTTTTGGCCTTGGCCCACCTGCCAATGACGCAGCGGCGAATAGGTGGTGATGCCCGCGCACAAGAGCGGCGCGGCGGCGGCGAGATCGAGCTTTTCGGGCAGGCGCAGTACGAAATGCTCATCGACCACGATCACATTGGAGTACCCGCCGTAAGTCATCTTTCCCGTGTGCTTGTCGGGACTGTTATAAGTCAACGTGAGTTCGTTCTGACAATACTGCTCCAGATTCTCGCGACAATCGGGACAGGTGCGGCAGGAATCGACCATGCACCCCACGGCGGCCAAGTCGCCGGCCTTGAAGGTCTGCACCTCGTCGCCGACCGCCGTCACCCGCCCGACAATCTCGTGCCCGGGCACCACCGGGTAGACGGTGTTCTGCCATTCGCTGCGGACCGTATGGAGATCCGAATGGCAGACCCCGCAGTAGAGGATTTCAATCTGCACGTCGCGTGGACCCGGTTCGCGCCGCTCGAAGCGGAACGGACCCAGCGGCGTACTCATGCTGTGGGCAGCATATCCGATGGTTTTGATCATGGAGAGCTCCTTATTCCGTTTCTTAAACGGACCGTGTTTCGGACGCTTTGTTCGATTTACTTCCTCGCTCCCCATATAAAGAGGATATGTGCAATAGGCAGACATCAATGGCCCCATTCTGGTAAACGGTATTCTAAAGCGATTGGGTAGATCCGAATCCGCCACGCTGAGTGATGTTCGTAGGGGACTGTCAGCCATGAAACCGTTCGGCCGCGGGCACCCCTTGACAGTCCCCCGTTTCGGAGTAGTCTACCATCCCATTGGATGGCTATGAGATGGTAAGCAGAAGGTATGGCAGGGGAAACCGAGAAAATTACGATCAACTTGGGGTTCGTGGACCTCGGGCAGATCGATTTGCTGGTGCAGGAAGGCTTCTATTCCAACCGCACCGACTTCATTCGTACCGCGATACGCAACCAACTTGCCGCCCACGCGGAGGTGGTGAAACAAACCGTGGCCCGCAAGACCCTGGTGCTCGGCCTGCAGGAGTACACCCGCCGCGATCTGGAAGCGGTACGGACGGCCGGACAGAGGCTGCAAATTCAGGTGCTGGGCCTGGTCATCATCGGCGATGATGTCTCGCCCGAACTGGCACGGGACACCATCGAGTCCATCACGGTACTAGGGGCCTTGCGGGCCAGTGCGGACGTCAAATCGGCCTTGGCCGGCCGCATCCGCTAGACCTTGTTTTCCCGCCTCGCCGGTGGAGATCCACTTACAGCTCACATGTCTCCACCCACCGAACCATGGCCGCTGTTACAATCGCCAAAGGAGACCTGGATTATGACCGACGCACTGCACGCCGTAATGGCGGAAGCCACCCGGCTCACCCGCTCGGGCCGGCTCGATGAAGCCGCCGCCCTCATCCGGCGCACGCTCCGGGGCGGTTTCGCACCCGACACGTCCTCGAAGACCTCCGACTCTTCCGGTCACGAACCTATTGACAGCACGTGCCGCGTCATCGACGACATTTCCCAACTCACGCCGCCACCGGACAGCGGGGCATCGGCGCATGGGAGCCCGCACGACGCGAGCCCATCCTCCGCGCCGTCGTCCGCCTTCGAGGCTACGTTTCGTTCGCTTCGAACCGGACTCGAATCCATAATAACCAAACCGAGCCAGTCAAACCCGGACATTCAGGCAGGAGGGCAGTTCATGACAGGTTCCTTCACCAACCCGGCCGGAACCCGCGCCTATAAGCTCTATATTCCCAGCGGCTACCACGGACAAGCCCTGCCGCTGATCGTCATGCTCCATGGCTGCGCCCAGGACCCGGACGACTTCGCCGCGGGCACCCGCATGAATGTCCTGGCGGAACGGGAGGGATTTTTCGTCCTGTACCCCGAGCAAGCGCCCCAAGCCAATCCGTCCCGATGCTGGAACTGGTTCAAGGCGAGCGACCAGCACCGGGATCATGGCGAACCGTCCATCCTTGCCGACATGACCCGGCACATCGTGAGCACCCATGGCCTTGACGCCGGGCGGATCTACGTGGCGGGACACTCGGCCGGCGGGGCGATGGCCATGGTCATGGGAGTGAACTACCCTGAGCTCTACGCCGCCATCGGCGTCCATTCCGGACTCCCTTACGGTGTCGCCCATGACATCCCCTCCGCCTTCGCGGCCATGCAGCAGGGGGAAACAGCTGCGCTGCTGCAGCGGGAAAGCAGTTTCCCGGCAGCGCTGAAAGCACTCCGGATCGTCCCCACCATCGTCTTTCATGGAGACCGGGACACCACGGTTCACCCCGGCAATGGCGATCGGGTGTTGGCACAGTGGGCAACCGTACACTCAGGCGCGGGAAGAAAATTGCGGGTCACGGCGAACCGGGGTCAGGTGCCTCACGGGCATTCCTATACCCACTCCATCTATCACGACGCGAGCGGCCAGGTCGTCATGGAGCAGTGGCTAGTTCATGGGGCGGGCCACGGCTGGTCGGGCGGAAGTCCTGATGTCTCGTATACCGACCCCAAGGGACCCAGCGCCTCGGAGGAGATGGTCCGGTTTTTCCGGAAGCACTCGCAGGGCAAACCGTAAGAACTCGGCGAGCCGGTGAGAAGCCTCTTGCGTTCCTGTCTAACCGGGAAGTTTTTGGGTTGCGAGCGCATCACTATCAGGAGATCGTCCAGTAAGCGGAAGGTCTCCCGGAACCTAAACGAAGACCACGAGGTCCATGGATGAGGCGTCCATAGGGAATGGCGGAGAAAAAATCATGCTCCATGGGAAGATAGCCCTGGTCACCGGTTCCACCCGCGGCATCGGTCTCGGCATCGCCACCGAACTCGCCCGGCAGGGCTGCCATATCGGTTTGAATGGCTTCGGGGAGATCGAGGAGATCGAGAGATTGGCGCAGCGCTTGAGCCACGCTCAGGGTGTGAAAACTGCCTATTACCCCGCAGACCTCTCACAACCGGCTGCCATCCGCGGCATGATCCAAGCGGTGGAGGCTGATTTCGGTGCCGTTGACATTTTGGTCAACAACGCCGGTATTCAGTATGTGGCACCGCTGGAGGAATTTCCGGATGCGCAGTGGGAGACCGTGCTCGCCGTCAATCTTTCAGCCGCTTTCCATACCATCAAAGCCGCGCTGCCGGGCATGAAGCGGCGCGGTTGGGGACGGATCATCAACATTGCCTCAACCCACGGCCTGGTAGGCAGCGAGGGCAAGGCCGCTTATGTGGCGGCGAAGCATGGCCTCCTGGGTCTGACCAAGGTCGTGGCTCTGGAGACGGCTAACGCCGGCATCACCTGCAACGCGATTTGCCCAGGTTGGGTGCTGACCCCGCTGGTCGAAAAACAGATTGAGGACTTGGCCCGACAGCAGGGTATTTCGCCGGAAGAGGCCAAACTGGCGCTCCTGCGCGAAAAGCAGCCTATGCTCCAATTTTCGACCCCGGAGGACATTGGCGCCTGGACCGCTGTCCTGTGCAGCGAGGCGGCCAAGACGACCACGGGGGCGGCCTTTCCGGTCGATGGGGGCTGGATCGCCCGCTGACCGGCTCAGGACGGAGCCGCTCAAGGCCAAGCTCGGCAACGGAAACCCGCCGCTTAAGGAATGAGCATGCCCAGACTTCAAATACGAGGTGCAGAACTCCATTATGAAAGCCTGGGGCACGGCCCGTCCCTGCTTTTCATCCACGGCCTAGGCTCCAGCACACGGGATTGGGAAGCTCAGCTCGCTTACTTTTCTCCACGTTTTCACGTGGTCACGTTCGACCTCCGCGGCCATGGCCGATCGGACAAGCCGCCCGGCCCCTACAGTATTCTTGGGTTTGCGGCGGACACGGCGGAACTGATCCGCTTGCTCTCCCTGGGTCCGACTCACGTTGTCGGCCTCTCGATGGGAGGCATGATCGCTTTTCAGCTCGCCATCAGCGCCCCGGAACTCGTGCAGAGCCTGGTGATTGTCAACAGCGGCCCGGAATTCATCCTCCGTACGCTCAGAGCACGACTGCAGATCGTCCAACGGAAACTCATCGTCCGGTTGCTGGGGATGCGCCAAATGGGAAAGGTTCTGGGCAAGCGTCTCTTCCCCGAGCCGGAACAGGCAGAACTCCGACAGCTATTCATCGATCGGTGGGCCGAGAATGATCCGCGGGCTTACCTTGACGCTTTGCGGGCTTTGATCGGATGGACCGTGGCGGATCATCTCGACGCCATTCACTGCCCGGCCCTCGTGATCACTTCGGATCAGGATTACACGCCGATAGCGGTCAAGGAAACCTATGTAGCCAGAATGCCGCAGGCGGAGCTTGCGATCATCCGCGACGCACGGCACATGCTGCCTCTGGAGCGTCCGGACGCGTTCAATCAGGTACTGATGGAGTTCCTATTAAAGCATCGGCCCTTTCTCCGAAACCTTCCCGAGTCTCGCGAAGGATAGCTATGCCGGGAAGCAAATCGGGACGGTATACGTTTCCGGGTGATTTCGTTCCTGCTGCTCCGGACCGAGGGCATACCTTGAAAGCTTTGGGCTTCCGTCACTCGGTCCTTAAGGAAGCTCTGAACAAGTGGATTCCGTTCGTGGCGAGCTTGTCGAACCACGAACGGAATCCATACGTTACCGTTCGTCCTGAGCTTGTCGAAGGACTTATTCAGAGCTTCCTTAACAGCTTTGGCTGGACCCGTATCAGCGTTTCGGTTAAGTCATCTCGGCTCATGATCTGATCGACTCGTCCGAAGCTGCAACGTTCGATCGGTCAGGGAGGTCTTAGTTGAAACCGGGAAATAAAGTATGCCCTAAGAATTGGAGAATGAGACCTTGGATAGGCGGACTTTTCTCAAGGGTTTGGTTGGCGGGGTCGTTGTGACCTGGCCGGGCTTGTTGGTGCCGCGATCATTGCGGGCCGGCGAGTTGCCGATCGGTGCGGTGGAAAGCGCCGTGCGGACGGCATTGTCCGGCAAGAAGCCCCTCATCAAGCGCACCTACCGGCCACCGAACTTCGAGACCCCGGTCAGGGGTTTCAGCGGCGTCATCACGCCGAACGACCAGTTCTTCGTGCGCTGGCACCTTGCCCATATTCCGCAAGTGGCCGCCGAAACCTGGCGGCTTGGGGTAGGTGGCGATTCGGTGGAGCATCCCTTCGAGTTGACGCTGGACCAGCTCAAGCGGGATTTCGAGCCCGTCGAACTGTTTGCCGTGTGCCAATGTGCCGGGAATCGCCGCGGCTTTTCCGAGCCGCATGTGCCCGGCGTCCAATGGGGGGCGGGCGCCATGGGCAATGCGCGATGGAAGGGCGCTCGCCTCAAGGACGTGCTGGCGAGAGCAGGACTCAAGTCGGATGCGCTGGAAATCGTCTTCGACGGCGCCGATTACGGAGCTATCGACGAGACCCCCGATTTCGTCAAGAGTCTTCCGCTATGGAAAGCCCTCGACGAGAACACCCTGGTCGCCTACGAGATGAACGGCGAGGCCCTGCCTCATTGGAACGGCTTTCCGGTACGACTGGTGGTGCCCGGTTGGTCGGGGACCTACTGGGTGAAGCAGCTGACGTCCATCAGCGCGATGCCGAAACCGGAAACGGGATTCTGGATGAGCAGGGCTTACCGGATACCGAAAGACAAATTCCCGCACATCGAGCGATTTCTTTCGCAAGAAGGGGAGGACAATACGCCGATCACCGATATGGTGGTCAATTCTCTCATGACCAACATCGAGGAAGGGCAGCGCTTGCATGCGGGCAAACCGGTGACGGTCAAAGGGCTTGCGTGGGACGGGGGGCATGGAATCCGAACGGTCGAAGTTTCGGTGAACGGCGGCAGGACGTGGCGGGACGCGCAGCTCGAACAGGACTACGGTCGTTTCTCGTTCCGCGCCTGGCACCACACCTTCACGCCACGCCGGGGCGGCAAACATGTGCTCATGGCGAGGGCGACGAGCCGGCAGGGAAGCACCCAGGTTTACGAACTCATCTTCAATCCAGCGGGTTACCACAACAACGTGGTGCAACGGATCAATGTGGTGGTCGCATGAGTGCCCATGTCATGAAGATGCTCAACACGCTGCTGCTAGCGCTAGTCGCGGTTTTTTCCACTAGCGCCTTTGCGGGAGAGGCGCAGATAGAGCTCAAGGAAGGGGCGGGACGCGATACCGTGATGGCCAATTGCGTCATGTGCCACAGTATCGACTATATCCAGATGAACTCCCTTTTCATGAAAAGAACCGACTGGCAAGCGACCGTCGACAAAATGGTGAATGTCATGGGAGCGCCGATCAGCCAGGACGACATGTCGGTGATTCTGGATTATCTGACGACGTATTACGGCGTCGAATAACGGCGTTAGAGCGTTTTGATCTCGCTCGTACGGCAAAACAGGCTTGGCCGGAGTCGTTGGCGCCTTCGGCCAGGGTAGATCGACTCAAGCATTCGTAGGTCGGGAATCCCTCCCAATCGCAAACGGTCGCTTTAGTCGCGACCCTTCCGACGAAGACGCTCGGCCGGGACGTGGCGTCGGGAAAGGATTCCCGACCTACTCGCGAGTGCCCGTACAGTCGGTATGAAAATGCTCTAAGTACATTCCGCAAATATTTGCCGAATCTCGACAGATTGGCTTGATTGGCGGGGTTGTCGTGCAGGTTGCCTATGCCGCAAGACTTCCCTGAATGTACTTAGAACGCCGCGTTCAGATCGGCAATCCAACCCGGCGGAATGATCTTATCGTGGAAGCGATCCGCACCGACGGCGCAGGTATAGGCCGTGCGGAAGGGTGTAATCTCAATCGATTTTTTCCAGTGCCGGAGATTTGGCTTTGAACAACTCGGCTGCAAGCTCGAGTTGAGCCGTCAATGGCGGTATAGCAGGAATTTCCCAGGCTTTTCCTGCGATACGGGACAATAAGTTATTCAGCCAAAGGCGGTCCGATTTTGCCTGGTGGATAATGAATCTGTAGGAATCACCGTCCTTAAAAACAGCAAAATCTTCCAGATAAACTTCAATTGCTTCCTGTTCACCGTAGAGCCTTGTTTGAACGTAGATTGTTCGCGCGTCGAGATCAAAACGAAATTTCTTTAATTCTGCAATACCCTTAAGGATTATATTCGCCACCCAAATAATCAATCTATTGGGTGTCAATTTTATTGCCATTTTTATTAAGCTGGATTTCATACTCATTTCTTTCACCTTGGTTCGCTAACATAATAAGTTTTATAGTATATTGTTCCGGCGCTTACTAAGCGTAAAGAAAGTATTGTCATGTTATGGCGTATCGGCATTCAGGGTGCCGGAAGAATGCGACCACGATCTGCGGTAGTTTCTGAAGTCGCCGCGAGGCCCCGATCAGGCATCGTTTCAAATCGGCTTTATTCTCGGGTAAGTGTTTGGCCACCCTGGATTCACAGACCCCGAGACCTGCTCATCCGGGTTCAGTTGCGGGGAATAAGGGGGCAGGTACACCAGTTTCAGCCGTCCCTGCTGCTGTTCCACGTAGTCTTTGACCAACTTGGCCTTATGAATCGGGTGCCCGTCCACCACCAGAAAGATCGGTTGCTTGGCCCCGACCATCAGGCGTTTGAGAAACTCCCGAAAGACCACCGTCGTGACCGTTCCCTCCTGGACCATGAAACGGAAATCGCCACGAGCGCTGACCGCGGAAATGACATTCAGGCCAAAGCGCCGGCCGGTCGCCTTGACCACCGGGGTTCGGCCGCACGGCGCCCACGTCGTGCCCGCATGGTAATCGGAACGAAGGCCCGCTTCATCGGCAAAATAGATCACCGCACCGGCCCGTTTCGCCTCGGCTTGCAGGCGCGGAAACGCTTCCGCCTGCCACCTTTCGACCAGCACCGGGTCTTGTTGCCAGGCTCGATACAATGGCCGTTGTGGGGTAAACCCCAGCATCCGCATGATCCGCCCCACACTGGGCTTGGTCAGCCGCTTGCCGAACTGCCGGTAGATCACTTCGCCGATCAGCAACAAGGTCCACAGACCAAATTCAAACTTCATTTGCAGGGGCGTCTGATCACGCACGGTCTCGGCAAGCCAGCGCATTTCGTCCGGGGTCACCTTCGGGGGTCGACCGGGAATCGATTTGGCCAGCAAGGCATTTTGTCCACCGCTGGCAAAGTCCGACAGCCAGCGAAATACCGTTCGGATATTGACGCCAAAGGCGGCGGCAACACTGGCCACGGTCTCGCCTTTGCCGACTGCTTTAACCGCCTGCTGGCGCATGACTTGGAGCGAGAGATTGTCGATCGATCGCCCGTCAGAGTCTCTTTTGCATCTCATGGCCGTAGCCTAACACGAATATGGCATTCTTTATTTTACGGTTAGTATAAGCCGTACATGGCCGTCCCCTTTAGCCGAAAACCAATCGCCGGGGGCTCCCTGAGAATGCCTGGAACGGGCCCTGTGCCGATTATTTAAAGCGTGAAGCGAAAGGTGCCGACGAGCGCGCCGGGTATCTTGCTGCCGCCGAGTGCACGACAGTGATAGGTATCGATGGCGGGATGGATCGGGCTTTCCCGGGTCAGCGCCTCGAGCGCCGAGCCAAACAATCGATACAAACTGTCGTCAAACCGCAGATCATTGATGGGTGCCGCGATTTCGCCGTTCTCGACCCAGAAACAGGCGTAGCGGGTCATGCCGGTCACCCGGGCGGCCTGGACATCGCTCCAGTTGAGGTAATGCAGATTGCCCACGTAAAGACCGGTACCCAGGCAGTTCAGGACCTCGGTCTCAGGCAGGTTGCCGGCCATCAGTTCCGGCGCGCGCAAATGCTCTCCGAACCAGCCGCTCGGATCGGCCGCATTGGACGGCACGCCATATTGTTTTGCGGAACGGGAACTCACCAGCAGGTTTTTCAACTGCCCCTTCTCGATGAGCATCAACTCCACCGGCGGAAGCTCGCCCAGGCTGTTGAAGCGCGGCGTGAGCGCCAAGCAGAAGTTTTCTTTCAAGGTGAACTGTTCGGACAGACCGACCTCACCCTGGATCAGTCGCTTGAGAGGACAGTTACCATCCCGGTACGCCCGGTAACTGAGCGCGCCCCATGAGAACATGGCGATCAGTTCGGCGACGGCGGCCGGCGCGAAGTACACCCGATACTCGCCAGGCGCAATCGGGCGGGCAGGGCGTTTCAAGAAGGCAAGCCGGGCCTTGTCGGCAGCCAGGACGGCCTGGAACCGGTCCTCATCCCATGCCGGCCCCCAGAACCGACCTTTGACGGCCTTGTTATCTCCGGACGCGTTGGTCGTGAACAGGGAATAATCCACCCATAGGGATGCGGTCGAAAACCAGTGGTTCAACCCCGCCGAATTGCGGACCGCGCGGACCTGCGGGCCCGCGGCCAAGAGTCCGGTAAAGTCCGTCCCTTGGGTGACGCGGGCGATGGCCTTGACCGCAGCGGCGGCGTCCGGCTCTGTCCCGGAATGTTCGTGTTCGCTGGTTCCATGGTCTTGCAGAGGCACCGCGAAAGGGTCTTCCGGGAGTGTTCGAGCTTCCCGCCGTGCCCGCTCCAACCAGGAACGCAGGAGTGCCCGATCGTGATCGAGGTGGCCGCTGAGGTCAAACATGAAAGTCACCTGACGGCCAGCCCACTGAAAGGTGAGTGCCAGGTTTCTCTGCAAGACGGCCGTGGCTTGCCGCACTTTGGAATCGTTGAACCGCACATAGGTTTGATCTTCGGCGGTGAGTTGGAGGCTGAGCGCTTCTCCGGCCTTCAAGTCGGAAAAGGTTGTATCCGCGAGATCGTCGAAGAGCCGTCGGGTTTCCGGAAGAAAGCTCACGAGCCACCTCCGAACACGTCGATGCCCGCAAACAGACAGGGCGGGGCGGCATGGCCGACGCGGATGAGCTGATTAGGTTCGCCTTTCCCGCAATACGGCGTTCCGAAGAGCTCCCGCTCGTCGCGACAACCGACCTGCTTCAGTGCATTCCAAAAAGGCACCGTCATCCCCCGGTAATTGGGATTTTTGAGGACGTCGGTCAACCGGCCTTGTTCGATCCTGCGGGCATATTCGCAGCCAAACTGGAATTTGTTGCGGTAGTCGTCGATGGACCAGGATCGATTGGATTGCATGTAAACGCCTCGCTCCACGGAGGCGATCATCTCGGCCAGGGAACTGATGCCCGGTTCCAGGTTGATGTTCGCCATGCGGTCGATCGGCGCCCGATTCCAGCCGGCCGAACGGAAATTGGCGACGCCGGGAATGCCGAGTCGAGACTGACTTTCCAAACTGCCGAGCCCCCGCAGCAACACGCCGTCCCGGATCAGATATTCCCGTGTCGCGGGGTTGCCGCAGTCATCGAAGGCGTAAGAGGCAAACTCACCCGCGACGGTGGGGTCGAAGGTGACGTTCAGCAGGGGCGAGCCATAGCGCAGCCGGCCGAAATCGTCCGGCTTCACGAAGCTCCAGCCGGCATAGTTGCGCTCGTCGCCGAGGATGCGGTCGAGTTCCAGCGGATGGCCGATCGATTCGTGGATCTGCAGCAGCATCTGGTCCGGCGCCAGGATCAGGTCCAGGGTCTCATCGGGACAATTTTCGGCGTCCAGCAATTCGAGCGCCTCGCGGCCCGCCCGCTCGCACTCGGCGTGGAGGGCCGAAAAATCGAAGAATTCCAACCCCGCCTGACGGCAGCGGGCGGCCGGGCCGTTCAATGAACGCTGCTGGGTCTCGGTACCGTCCTGAGCGGTGGCCGCGCAATGACTGGAAACCAGCCACCACTGCTGTTCGATATCCGCGCCGCTGGATGAGACGTAGTGCACCGTGCTTTCCACCAAGGTGGCTTCGGCGGACGTGCTGACGATCTTGTCGGAGACTTTGAGTGACCGGCTGGCGCGGATCAGTTGATCGGTCAATTCGGCGAGCGTCAGACGGTCGAAACCCAATCGCCGGGTGCTGACAAAGCGTCCGTGAGCCGGAGGCCGGTGCCCTTCGGTGAATGGGAACAAGGCATGGGGCGCGCAGATCCGGGCCAGATACGCGGCCCGCCGGGCGGCCTGGACCAAGCCCTGTTGCGAGAGATCGCTGGTGCCGGCATAGGCGATATGGCCGTCCACCCGTGCTTCCACCATGACGCCCCGCTCCAGGGTGATGGCGTTGTCTTCCGGGAGGTGGTTGCGGACGGTACGCCGATAGGTCTGCTCCTGGACGAAACGCAGGCCAATCCAATCAGCCTCGGCCTGGACCCAGGCGAGTGCCCGGTGAATATCGAACGCGGGGAGTTCGGGATAAAAGTTGACCGGGAGGCTCATGCTTCGCTGATCGAGTAGACAATATCAAGGGTATTGTGGGACCGGGAGGTCAATGGCCGTCCGGCGGCAGCAGGAGGCCCCAGCCGGTTCCTGTGGATCCCGGCAGCCCCAGTCCTGCACATCGACGGGTTCCTTGCGGTATGGCTGAACGCATACGCCTGACTCTGTTCTGCCCGCCCTGCTCAACTGGAGCCGGACGCGCTGAAAGCCCAATGAGCATAAGCTCGGGAGGCCGTTGATGCGGCATCTTATCATGACCGGTCAAGCCGAACGAATGCCTCGGCACATCCCGGCGGAGCAAGAGACGCCTCCAGCGAGATTTAACGGGGCACAAGCAATCGATCATGCAGTCAAATCAACGGCGCCATATTTCGGGCCCCATCCTCTGCGTTCTGGCCGATTACCAGGTCCGCCGCTGGGATGCCTATCACATAGCCTTGGTCATGCTGGGCACCTTGTTCCTGGTGGAGCAGAAGATGGAAGGCCGCCCACACTGGCCGATGCTCTCCGTCATACGCGCGGGGCCGGCAAAGCGCGGAGCCGCGCGACGAACCGCGCCAGCGCCGCGCCGATTTCGTGGGGCGAATCTTCCTGCAGGTAATGGATGCCCGGCACGGTGATTTCGGTCTGGTTCGGCCACTGCCGGCAGAATCGGCGTGCGCGCGCTCCCAGCAATGCGCCCGGTTCCGCGTTGATGAACAGCTTGGGAATATCGCTGGCCGCGAGCCAGGCCCCGTAGGTTTCGACCACTTCGGCGACATCCCGCGGCTCGCCATCGATAGGCAACTCGCGGGCCCAGGCCAGCGTCGGCGGCCGGGATTCCGGCGTGTGGAAAGGGGCACGGTAGGCCTCCATTTCTTCCTTGGTCAAACTCCGCAGGACGCTTTTCGGCAACACGGTCTCGACGAAGAAGTTTTCCTCCGCGATCATCCTGAAGCCCTCGTCCGAGCGGAGGGCGCGGAAGATCCGCTCCCGCGGCGGAGGGAAATCGGCCCACAGCCTCGGTTGCACGAGGGCTTCCATGTAGGCGATCCCCTGCACGCGGTCCGGGTGGCGGCGGGCCCAATGGAAGCCCAGGGCTGAGCCCCAGTCGTGGACCACCAGCATCACCCGAGCACCGATGCCCACTGCCTCGAACCAGGCATCCAGATAGTTGGCGTGATCGAAGAACCGATAGCTCGACGCCGGCGAGCGGCCCGACTGGCCCATGCCCACCAGATCCGGAGCGAGGCAGCGGCCGAGGTTCTGGACGTGGGGGATGATGTTGCGCCAGAGGTAGGACCAGGTCGGGTTGCCATGCAGGAAGACGATGGGGTCGCCTTTGCCGACATCGACGTAGCTCATCTCGGTATCCAGGACCGATACGCGCTTCCGGGGATGATGATCGACCGCGGAAATCTCGGATGGGAACATGATCGGCACTCCTGTTCTCGAGAACGTTACCCCCGCGATCAACGACATAGATCGAGCGGGACGAAGCCCTGCTCGGAGCAGGCGCGGTGGTATTCCTCGGCATTGGTGGCGGCCGTTTCCCGGCGCAGGACGGAGCCGTCCAAGTCGAGGTACTCGACCGCGCCGCGCACGAAAAACAGACTCACGAAGGGGGCATCGCCCTCGGCAGTCCAGGTGTCGACATGACCGGCCGGCTCGTACTCGTAATCGCCGGGACCCAGCAGTCGTCCCTCCGGATCGAGGCGCCGGCATCCGCTGAGGAGGTAGCCGTGAACCTCGCCCTGATGCCGATGCAGGGGGATGCGTGCTCCCGGCTCCAGGCGCAGCAGCGTGACCCATTCGCCGCGCTCGGGAAACAGGGCCAGCAGCTTCTTGGAAATACCGTGGCCCACTGAAATCCACGGCAGCTGATGGTTGCCCGCGGCTGCCGGGATGAACGGTTCGGTTGCTAACATAAGATGCTCCTTTGCCAAATAGTGACTGACGGTACGGACACAATAAGGCGGCGAGTAATAGCGGAAAAGGACCACAAATGACAAAAATCATGGAGCCACTTTTCGAACTACCCATCACCCTGCCGCGCAAGGGTTCCCGAGAACTGCTGCGCTCCGTGTATTGCCAGCTGCGGGAGGCGATCCTCGACGGACGGCTCCAGTCCGGTACGCGACTGCCTTCGACCCGGGCATTTGCCGCAGCGATCGGTGTGTCGCGCAATACCGCGGTAGCGGCGTACGAGCTATTGTTGAGCGAGGGCTATCTGACCGTTCGGTCGGGTTCCGGTACCTATGTGGCCGACATCTCGCCGCGCCCGGCTCATCATCTGTCCAGCGAACCCGGGGCGGACGGCCGTTTGAACGAAGCCTGGCGCCGGGCTCAGCCGGTGCTGCCTGCGGGCGTCGAATCCTGCCATTTCGACTTCAGGCTCGGGCTGCCCGACAAATCGGCGTTTTCCTTTCCGGTCTGGCGGCGCCTGTCCGCCAGGGCACTGAGAGCCTGGTCGAAGACGCCGGCA
The DNA here is from genome assembly GCF_051027445.1 of Methylocaldum sp. GT1TLB. Lineage (NCBI taxonomy): Bacteria > Pseudomonadati > Pseudomonadota > Gammaproteobacteria > Methylococcales > Methylococcaceae > Methylocaldum > Methylocaldum sp. GT1TLB. The sequence continues at coordinate 1,289,936 of NZ_CP194898.1, read as the reverse complement.
GTCTACGACCACCCGCAGGGCTGGCCGGCGCTGCGCGCGGCGATCGCCAAACACGTCTCTTTCGCCCGGGCGGTTTCCTGTTCGCCGGAACAAATCGTGGTCACGGCGGGCGCCCAGCAGGCATTTGACCTGCTGGCCCGCATCCTGGTCACGCCGGGCCGAACCGTGGTCGCGGTCGAAGAACCGGGCTATCCGCCGCTGCGGGATGCCTTCACCGCCGCTGGTGCCAGAATCGCCGCCATCCCGGTTGATGAGGAAGGGCTGAGGATCGATTGCCTGCCGGCCGATGCCGGGGTGATCTGCGTCACACCCTCCCACCAGTTTCCCCTGGGCATCACCTTGTCCGCGAAGCGCCGAGTTGCCCTGCTCGAATTCGCGCAGGAAAGGGGTGCCGTAGTGGTGGAAGACGATTACGACGGCGAGTTTCGCCTGGGTGGCCGGCCATTGGATGCATTGCAGACGCTCGACCGAAGCGGCTCGGTTTGCTATGTCGGGACCTTCTCCAAGAGCCTGTTCCCGGAGCTGCGCCTCGGGTTCGTGGTGGCTCCGCCCTGGGCGCGGGATGCACTCGTCGCCGCCAAGGCGTGCGCGGACTGGCATTGTCCGACGCCGTCTCAGGACACCCTGGCGGCCTTCATCGACGAGGGCCATCTGGCTCGCCATGTGCGCAAGATGGGCAAGATCTACGCAGAACGGCGCGCGATGCTGCTTCAGGCCTTGTCGCAGCACGGCGGCGATCGGTTGCAGCCAATAGGGGATGCGGTGGGCCTGCACCTGGCGGTGAAGCTGAGCCGGGAGATTCCGGCCACCGAATTGGTCAGGGAAGCGGCGGCGGATGGCATCCGCCTTTATGCCCTCGAGCGATACTCGGTCGAAAAGCCGGCACCTAACGGCGTGGTTTTAGGCTACGGAATGATCCGGTCGGACCGGATCGGTGCCGCAATTGAGCGACTGGCGCGGATCATGAGCCGCTTCGAATGACTGCTTTTGGCCATCTCGTTTTCGAAGCGGGGAAACCACCGACCGAAATGGTCTTGCTAGGTCCCGCCAGCCGCTCGCCACAAGTTTTCGCATATAGGCACTCGACGCCATCTATGACGAGGGCCGTAGTGTGCCAACGCGCCCGGTGCGCGGCGTCGACGATCTTCGGCTGTGGCTTGATGCCGTACTCGACGGGCTAGGCTTGACCAATGGCATCCCAATGGCGGGGCAATCGTACGGCTGCTACGCTTCAGCCGAGTACGCACTGCATGCACCTCAACGGGTGAGTAAGCTCGTTTGGATCGCACCCGTCATGATTGGCGCGCCCATCCCGCAGGAGTTCGTTGCACGCCTGATGTCCGTTGCAGATGGGCGGCGGGAGTCGCTTGAGGAGTATTGTCGCTGGATCATGCCAAGCATCGCGGTCAAGTATCCCGAGGAGTTTGATCGGAGAATTGACGAAATACTACTCGTGCGGGAGAGCTACGGCACGATGTTCCCTCCAGTGCGGGCGGCAGTGATGTCCGACGAGGATTTACAGCGAATTGAGGTACCGACGCTCGATATCCTTGGCGAGTGCGACGGAGCAACGGCCGACCCTCACGAAGCAATCGAGCGCGTCGAGTCGCTCATGCCGCATGTCGAGACGATACTCGTTCCCAGAGCGGGGCATGACATCGTGGCTGCGGAGACCGAACTCGTGACTGAGCGGCTGCTCAAGTTCCTCCAGTAGCAGTTGGCTAATCTCCAGCGGACAGGTGAGTTCGGATGGTACCTAACTATTCATTCATGCCGACGCCGCTTCGCGGCGCGGCTTAATTCAGGGCGGTTATGCCGTAAGACGACCTCGTGCTAAGCGATCGGGCGAATAGCGGCTCCTAATCCTGTATGCTTTTCGATTCTGAACAAAGCCGCCATTGGCGAAAGGCCGGTATTGGTCAGCGTGAATGGCCGATTAGACCGAAAACCACCCACTCGAAAACAAACTTCCGGAGATCGTTCTTGGCCGTCATTCAACATTGAAACAGCAAAGCGTCGAGGTAAAGGATCGGAAAAACACCGGCGAGTCCAAGACGGACCAGGCTGCCGCCGAACGTTCGGGTTCCAGACGGACTTCGGTGCTCGCGGATTCACGGGCAGCCCCAAACGAGGCGCTGCCCGTGACGTTTTTGCCGAATGGCGGCGAGGCGTCGTCCGGTTTATCCAGTCGGATCATCGACCGGTGCCGCCACCTTACAGCGCGCGACTACGGGCGTGAATCTCGTTGTCTCGCCGAACCGCGGATGGCCTCGGGTCGAGACTCAGCGGCTCGAACGCGGCCTCCGATAACAACCGCTCGATGCCGGAACGCCTATCGCCGCCCAGACACAAGCCAGCCTAAAAATAAACCATCGAAGCCGTGCAGGCGAGATCGATGTATTTGGAAGGATTGACCACCCCCTCAAAGGGCGTGGGGATGAACGGCGTGTTCACCGTGGTCAGGATAAGCTGGCTCTTGAAGGTGACCGGCGACTCTCCCAACGAGACGGATGGAATCACCACGGACGCATGTTTAATGTGGAGGTCCGGTATGTGTTCCAACACCACCTCCCAAAGATCGCCAATCAGGGTTGACTCGGTGACGATGTCCGATTCCTGAAAGCGATAGCTTTTTTCGCCCAATTGCAGATTGAGGGTCGTTTGCGTTGGGAGAATGCCAACTTCTGCCTGGCTGCCCACCACCAGGGTAAGGCTGACGTGCCGGCCGGTGCACTCGTAGAAGTTGGGCGTTTGCGCGGCGTCTGCGACGGTCTGCAGCCCCAGTCCGAGCCCAATGGCTCCCAATAGGGACTTGTTCAGGTGCTTCATGCGAATATCCTCCTAAGTTGATGAGAGAGGGCGGTTTGAATCGCCGACCGAAAATGTCACCGGCCAAACCGTAAGATCTGCCTCAAATCGAGGCGGTTGCTATGATGAGGCGATAAGTCCATTCAGGCTGTTAATTAATTCACACGCTGGACACGGCCAGCGCTCTTCAAGATTTCGGTCCGTCGACGGTTCACGGCGATGACCGCCAATTGTCGGCCTCAGCAGTCATTCAGTCTGAAAAATACCAGCCCCCACGAACGACTGCTTTAGGCCGTCTGTGTCCAGAAAACCACCCTGTCGTAGGACATGTAGTACTATCAGTATTCGCTTATCTACTGAGATGGGCGATTGAACTCGCTTTTTGTCCTTTCGTTGTATTTTCTAGAGAGTGATCTATGGCAGGTTATGAAGGTGATGTCGTCACCCCTTACGATCAGGATCTCGGACCCGTGCTTTTCGAGCACTATGGAGCCGACACCGCACGACGCGTAGCGGAAAGATCAGTCCGTGACGTGCTCGAAATCGCCGCGGGCACGGGAATCGTGACCCGGCACTTGCGTAATGAGCTTGCCAAGGACGTGCGATTGACCGCGATCGATATCAGCGATTCCATGATGGAGGCCGCCCGCAAAAAGTTTCTCCCTCACGAGCAGGTCGCGTTCCAAGTCGCGGATGCCACGGCGCTGCCGTTCGACGATGAGGCGTTCGATGCGGTGGTCTGCCAGTTTGGGGTCATGTTCTTCGATAAAGAGGCGGGGTTTCGCGAGGCATACCGGACATTGAGGCGCGGAGGGCGGTACTTGCTCCGCGTCTGGGACTCGGAGCATTACAATCCATTCGCCAGCTTGAGCTTTGAGGTGCTGAAACAATTCTTTCCGTCGGATACACCTCGTTTCCTCTTCGATCCCGTTGCCTGCCATCAAATCGATCCGATCAAAGAAAAGCTGATTCGCGCCGGCTTTGATCGAATCGTCATCTCGGTCGAGCGAAAGGAACACGATATTCTGGACGTGGCGGCGTTCGCGCGGGCACTTGTGTTCACTCCGGTTATCACAGAAATACGAGATCGCGGCGGTGTCGATCCCGAGGAGATCTCCGAGGCGTTGACGGAGGCGCTGATAAAAGAATATGGCTCAAATCCCACGCGCTATCCGATGCAAGCCATACTGTTCGAAGCGGAAAAGCCGATTGCATCGCCATTTTTGCGAAACCTTTTGGGACATCCAAGTCACCAAAAGGAGTAAAAAAATTGGCGACGAGTATTGCCTTCGGCGGCCCGCGTTCGACCGGTCCCGACCCAATAGTGGGATCGGGACCTGGATCCACAATGACTTGACACGGTGTCGGTTGCCTTATGTTTGATCTCCACCTGCGCTAGCCGCGCAGACTCCGATCAAACATCCGACCCTACGGCTACGCGGAGGCAGGGATCAGCGGTTCGAGCCCGAGGGCGGCGGCGAAACGCCGGGCATCGCGCGAGCGGTCCAGGCGGTAAAGGACACCGCGCAAGGGACCGATGGGGGCGCCGAGGAACGCCATGGGCCGTAGCCGTTCCAGCATGGTGACGGTGCCGCGGACGAACTCGCGGGCCGAGAGGATTTCCGGCGGGATGGGGGAGAGGAGGATATCGGCGGCGGCGACCGCGGCGTCCTGGAGGGGCCCAACCGCGCCCTGGGTGTCGATCAGGATGATATCGTACTGGGCAAACGGCGGACGGCCGAGGAGGTGCTTGAGACGCACCCGCCCGTCGACGGCGTCGCGGATCCAGTCGCGGAGCTTGCCGTCCGGATCGTCGGAATAGACGAGATCGAGGCGGTCGAGGGTGGTCTGGCTGACCACGTCCTCGCAGGCCGCCTCGACCATCAGCCGGGTGAGACCGCCCGGAGCGCGGTATCGGAGCGGAAAAAAGCTGGAGAGGGTCGGTTGGGGATCGGCGTCGACGAGGAGGGCGGTCTGGCCGAGATCGGCGAGATAGGCGCCGAGATTGGCGGTCAGCGTGGTCTTGCCGACGCCGCCCTTGGTGCTGGTGATGGTGATACAGATGGCCATGGCGCCCTCTCCGGCATGTTACCCGGGGATGGAGTCCCGGGGACGATGATGAACCGAAGAAACAGAGCGCTCGCGCCTGTAAGGCGTGGAGCCGGTGATAGGATTTGAACCTACGACCCGCACATTACGAATGTGTCAATGGTCCCTTTTGACTTCCGGCTAGTATCAAAACCTTGACCAGATCTGTTTAGTACTTGCAAGATGTGGCAAATCCCCTAATCCAGGCGCAGTCTGGTCAGCACGGATCGCAGTTGCCCCATTTCCGGCTCGACATACTCCAAGGTCGTTCGCAGGCGGGTATGACCCAGGAGATATTGAAACGACTTAAGGTCCGGTTGCTGGCCTTGGGCGAGTTTCGTCGCCATCGTATGGCGCAGACGTCGCGATGTAATGCGTGCGCCCAAGGTCTCGGATAGGCGCCTAAAAAAACCGCTTACCTGGTCTGTTGTTAATTCCTGGCCCTTGTCGTCCCGGTTAAAAAGTTGAATTCGAAACACCTGGTGACGGAGCGTTACTGCGCTTGGACTGACTCTGAGCGTTCGGTTGCGGAGATACAGTAAATCCTCCACACAGTCTGGCGGGATCGGGATGATCCACTCGCGTTTCGTCTTGCCGCCTTCGACTGCCAACAGCATGGTCTTGTGTGTGAAGTCGATGTGGTTCCAACGTAGGGCAGTCAATTGCCGGGCACGCATGCCGGTAAAGAAAAGAAGGCGAACAACGATAACCCAAAACCAGCCCGGTTTGATCGGCTCGTCGGGTTCTTGCAGCAAACGGATGGCTCGGCGCGTTACCTCATCGGGCACTGTCTTTTTGCGCTTCTTCCAGGCTCCAAGCTGTTTGACGTATTGAAACGGGTTATGCTCGATCCATCCCGAGCGAACCGCAAAGGAGAATGCGATTCTGAGGTATGTAAGATAACTGTTCCACGTCACCACAGTGACCCGCTGAAGGACAGTGTCCCGCCACGCGATGACGAGATTCTTGTCAATCTTGCTTAATTCATCGACGCCTGTATCCCGCTTGAATACGCGGGCGGTGATGCGGTAGTTGCGGATCGATCCCGGGCTCAAGACGACTTCCCGGCAATAGGCTTCCACCAAAGCGGACAATGTAGTAGGCGCTTCAGTCTCCTCGCGCATGGAGTTCCTCCCATTTACGGCAATTCGCTAGCCTTGGTGCGGCATTTGCCCAATGGCTGCGTACATTTAGGTTGAGTAGATGGTCGCGGACCCGTTGGCGCCGTGGACGCAGTCTGGGTCGGACGGACGGCTTTGCAGCCCAAGTCTTCGATGTTGCGGGAATGAGGTTAATCCCGCCAATTCATTTCATTTTAATCGGGTTCGACGGGAGGTTCGACTGATGGTCAAGCCATCCGTAAAACCCTTTTTAGAGCATACAAGGGTTTTTGTTCGCACTTTGCGTGCCGCCTTGGGCACACTCGCCGCCGAGCAACTCGGAGACCCTCTATGCGTAATGCGCTGCTGGCGCTTTTCTGTTGTTTCACGACTGCCGCCCGTGCCGATGACGATGGCGAGCGGGCCGCGCTCGCCCACCTGATCCATGAGCTGGACGCCCTGGCGCCCCTGATCGCCGAAGCCGAAACCCAAGCCAATCCGGAGTCGCGGGTCAGATTCCATTATGGCTGGCTTCGCCAGGACATCGAGCACGTCAAACTCGGCATCCGTGAACACATCGAAGCCCCGCGCACGACGCCGAGAGAGTTTCCACCGCTCAAGGGCGATTACCGGCGCTGAGCCGGTGAATCATGTCACTGTGATTGCTATCGGAAAAAGCTCATGACGCACGTGAAACGCACCCTCAAACACACCGTTCGGCGGGCACGATCGGTCATGCTCGCCTCCTTGATCCTGGCGGACACCGCCTTCGCCGCGCTGCCGACGCCCGTGCCGCCGACGACTTCACCGGCCGCGGGCGACTGGCTCAACCTCATCAAGGGCTACATCAAGGATGGCGGGATCGTCATCGGATTGTTCCTGGCGGTGGCCGGCTTTCTCTGGCTCTCCTGGCATGTTCTCGCCGATCTCAATCAGGTTCGGCAGGGCCGAAAAGAGTGGGGCGAACTGGGCCTTGGCGCGGTGGCCGGCGCCGCCATTTTCCTGTTCGTGTCCTATCTGCCGGGCGAAGCCGCGGGTGTCATCTGATGGCCGGCTCATCCGAGACACCCGATATTCTCGGGGACCGGCTCAACGAGGAGCCGGTCATCTTCCGGGGGTATACCGATTCGGAGTTGGGTACGGCCATCAAGCTGGCGGCGGCCTTGCTGTTTCCGCCGAGCGTGGTCATCGGCCTGATCCTGGGGCGTCTCGCGATGGCCCTCGGGGTCGCCATGATCGGCGCGATCGCCTTCGTCTATTTCGGGGCGGGGCTCTATCAGCGGCTGAAACGTGGCCGCCCGCACTTCTATCTTCGACAGCGGGTGCATCTTTTCCTGGCGGACCTCGGTTTCGTCCGCTGTCAGTTCAATTTCCGGGGAGAGTCCGCCCGGTTCCGGTTTCCGGACGGCTCGTACCAAATGAGCCTTGGCCGCGACGCCCTCCGCGATTGAAACGGACACGGGACTGCGTTACCGCGCCGAAAACGAGAACCTTAGGTCCCGTATCAACACGCTGCGGTCGGTGATCGCAGGGCTGTTCGTCGTCATCCTTGTCCTTTGGCACGGCTGGGAGGACGCAAAGAAGGACGCGCGCCTCTTCCTTCCGCCGAACCTCCGATCGGGTGGCATGATCCATCGGGACGATCCGAGGCCGGAGCATATCTACGGCTTCGCCCGATACATCTTTCAGCTGCTCAATTACTGGCCGCGAAACGGCGAGGAGGACTATGGCCTCGTGCTCTTCAAAGCTCAGAACTATCTGACACCCGCCTGCCAGGACGAACTGAGGAGCGATCTCGAGGCCCGCGCCAAACGTGGCGAACTGACGGACCGAAAACGCGCCATCCACGACGTGCCGGGCCATACTTACGAGGAATCCAGCGTCGAGGTCAAGGGGAATAGCGTCTGGATCGCGCGGATCGACTTCCGGATCGAGGAGCATGTTCGTGGGATGCCGGTGAAGACGGTCGACATCCGCTACCCCATCCGGGTGGTGGCATACGACGTCAGCCCCGAGGTCAACCCGTTTGGCCTGGCCCTTGATTGTTTCGCGAGTCCGCCCGAACGAATCGAGGGCAGCGAGACGTCACGGCCGGCCTTACCCCCGATATTCAAACTCGGCTCATGAATCCGCATCTCGTCGTTCTGTCCACCCTTCTGCTGTTGACCGTCGCGACCCGTGCGGAGGAGCCGGTCGGCGCGTCTGCCGACACGGAGGGGGAGAGCGGTGTCCACGCGCTCTCCGCATCGGCTTCGGTGCCGGAAACCGCGTTCACCAACCCGGGTTCCGACATCCCACCGGGCCTCGAGCTCGACGTCGAGCCCGAGGCAGCACCCGGCGCGCTTCCGATCGAGCGGCTGACCTGGCACAAACTGCCGCTCCAGATCACCCTCCCGGTCGGGCAGGAGCGCCTGGTGTCGTTTCCGGTCGCGGTGCGGGCGGGGCTGCCGCCGACACTGACCCCCGATGTCCTCAGGACCCAGATCCTCAATGACGGGACCATCTATTGGACGGCGCTCAAGCCGTTCGGACCGCAACGAGTGCGGATCGAGGCCTTGGGCACGGGCAACACCTACCTCCTGGATCTCTCGGCCTCGGACCGGATAGCCGATACCCGCCCCATCGAAGTGTCGATTCCGGAAGGGAAGCCCTCCGCCGCGCCGGTGGATGCGGCAGCGACGGACGTTGCCGAAAACCGGTCCGCCGGGACGGACTACGTCACCCTGACCCGGGTGGCGGCGCAGCATCTCTACGCCCCAGAGCGCCTGCTGAACGTTCGAGGACGTGATCCTCGATCCCCGAACGCTCCGGGGCGCCTGGCTCGCCTGCACCTTCCAACACGCGAGGCTCTACCCCAAAGGCGACGAACGGGACGTGACGGCCGCCTATCTCGTGTCCAGCCGGCCGTTCGAGGACGCGCTCGATGGGCGGCAATAAGCTCCTGCCGATTCTCGGCACGTTCGCACTGGTGCTCGCGCTCTTCGCGGGATTCCGCTCGTGCGGCAAAAAGGCGGCGACAGCCGAGTCCGAGCTTCCGGTCGCCGAGGTGCCGAAGGCACCCGCGCCGGATGCCGATTCTCCGGCGGACACCATCCGCGCGCTGACCGCCCAGGTCGCCTCGGCCAAGTCGGAGATGGCGCAGCTTCGGCGCGAGAACGCGGAACTCCTGAAGCAGCGCAACGACATCGCGACCCAAGTCACGAACGAGGTCACGGCGGCGGTTCGCCGGGACCAGGCCGCACAGCGCAACGATGAATACACCCGCCTGTCATCCCGCCTCGACGATCTCTCCAACCGCCTGGGACTGGTCGCGCCGCTGGCGTCATCCGATCCGTCGGACGGTGCGGCGGTCGACCTCGATCCGGCCGCCCTGAACGCCGCGGTGGTGTGGGTCGATCCGCTCGGGTCCAGCCTGGTCAAACGCGCCGGCGACGCCGTGTCCCGGACCGCCACCGCGACCGCCGAGGCGGCCCGTTCGGGCGGAAGCCTGCTGCACGGCGTCGGCGAAAACCCCCTCCTGGACCATGCCGGGCTCGGCGGGGGTGCCGCCCATCCCGCCGCTGCGCCGGAACCGGCCTACACGGTGCCGCGGAACGCCACCCTGATCGGCTCCACCGGCATGACCGCGCTGATCGGGCGGATTCCGATCAAAGGCCAGGTGGAGGACCCGTATCCCTTCAAGGTGATCGTGGGCTCCGACAACCTCGCCGCCAACGGGCTCGAGATTCCGGGCGTCGACGGCATGATCTTTTCCGGGACCGCGATCGGCGACTGGGCGCTCTCGTGTGTCCGGGGCACCGTGCATTCGATCACGTTCGTGTTCGACGACGGCACGATCCGCACCCTGAGTTCCGATGATCAGAGTCTGCAGCGGAAAGAGCAGCAGAGCGCTCAGGCCCAGGGCGCGCCGCCCCCCGCCACCGGCAGCGCCACCAAGCCTCTCGGCTGGATCTCGGACCGGCGCGGCATCCCCTGCGTAACCGGGGCGCGCGTGACCAACGCCGCGCAATATCTGGGCGGGCGCATTCTGGCGAAGGGCGTCGAGGCGGCGGGTCGGGCCTACGCCCGCTCTCAGACCACGATCGGGGTAACGCCGCTCGGCGGCTACACCAGCACGGTCACGGGCAGCCCGGAGCAGTACGCCGCCGGTGAGGTCGTCTCGGAAGGCGCCAACGAGGTGGCCCGCTGGATCGCCGAGCGGCAGAGCCAATCCTTCGATGCCGTGTTCGTCGACACCGGCGTCGAACTCGCGGTCCACGTGGACCGGGAGCTCCCCATCGATTACGAACCCAAGGGCAGGAAACTCGACTATGCGCACGCTACCCCAGCCGTTCACGCGGGCCGTGACCATGATCTCGATTAGCCTCCTGGTCGGCTGCGCCACCGGCAGCAAGGACACCCTTCTGCCGCAGGGGGGACCCACCATGCGGGAGGTTTACGATGCCCATTTCGAAAAAACCCGGCAGCGCCGAACGGAAGGCGCCCGACGGGAGCGGGGTGCGCGCGGCCCAGGCGATGCCGCCCTGAACCTGGACGGCTGGACCCACGAGGCCCACACCGAGATCCAGCACCTGTTCCCGCGCCTGCCGAATCCGGACCTCGTCCTGTACGTTTTCCCGCACATCTCGCCCCAGGGCCATCCGGTGCCGGGCTATGCCACCAGTTTTCCGATGTATGAGACGGTGGAATACGCCCTGCCGGGCGAAGCGGAGGGGTGGTGATGCCGCAGTTTTCGTTTTTATCCAAACCCCGAGCCATCGAACCCGCGCCACGCGGGCCGTTCGACCGGACCACGCCGCCCACCGAGGCGGACGTCAGGCGGCGCTACGAGCGGCCGAGCAGTTTCACCAACCATCTGCCCTGGCTCGACTACGATCCCGAACACCAGGTCTTTCTGCTCGACGACGGGCGCAACGTCGGCGCCTTGTTCGAGATCCGGCCCGCCGGCGTCGAGGCGCGCCCGGAGGAGTGGCTGGCCGAGTTCCGCGACAAGATCCAGCAGGTGCTCACGGGCTCGGTCGCGGAGCAACAAGACCCTTGGGTCTTCCAGCTCTTCGTCCATGACGAGTACCGGCTCGATGGCCTGGCCGACCAGGTGGAGGCCTACGCGCGGATCGAAATTCGCGACTTGGCCTATACCCGCCACTGGCTGGCCGTGCTGCGCGACCACTGCGCCAACATCGCGCGGCCCGGCGGACTATTCCATGACGATCAGGTCACGGGTGGGCCGTGGCAAGGGAATTGACGGAAGGTCCACGCGTGCTTGTTCAGGCGGCGCAGCGCCACCCAATCTCTCAAGGGACCGGATGATCTCGGTCCGATCCGGGAGCTGAACGAGGCCGCGGCCCGGCTCACCGCCGGACTTGAATCGACGGGGGTGGGCGTCCGCCGGCTCGGCGGGCGGGATCTTTACGAGTGGATGCTGCGCTGGTTCAATCCGCGCCCGGCGGTAACGGCGGGCGACGTGGAGGCCTTGCTCGCGCTTGCGCCCTATCCCGGCGACGACCACGAGGACCGGCCCTACGGCTACGATTTCGGCGAAGCCTTGGTTCTGGGACTTCCGCGTTATCATCCCGAGAAAGGCCTCTGGTGGTTCGACGGCCGGCCGCACCGCGCCATCACCATTCAACAGCTGACCGATCCGCCGACGATCGGTCAGTTCTTCGCGGAACGGCGCATCGGCCGGCACCTGTACGCGGTGTTCGATCGGCTGCCGCCAGGCGTTGTGATGGCGATCACGGTCGAGTTCCAGCCTCAGGACGATGTCCGGGAACGCCTGGTGCGGGTGGAACGTGCCGCCATCGGCGACTACGCCGAGGCCCAGCTCGCCGGCGAGGACGCCAAGGCCGCGCAATTCCAGATCGCGCAGGGCAACAAGTTGTTCCCGACGCAAATCACGTTCTATCTGCGCGGCGAAGACGAGGAGGGTCTCCGCCGAAAGCAGAACCAGCTGCATTCCCAGCTCCTCACCAATTATCTCCGGCCCATCGACGAGCGCCAGGACCTCTGCGCCCTGGACACGTATCTCCGCTGCCTCCCCATGGGCTACGATCACCGCTTCGACCGGAAACGCGCTCGCCGATCGCGCTTCATGTTCGCGCGCCATCTGTCGAACCTGGTGCCGCTCTACGGCCGCTCGACCGGTACCGGCCACCCCGGCATCCTGGTCTACAACCGGGGCGGCGAGCCCCTGACGTTCGACCCCATCACCGACCGGAAATCGAACGCCCACGCCCTGATCCTGGGGCCGACCGGCGCCGGCAAGTCCTCGCTCCTGGTGTATCTCCTGCTGCACATCATCGCGGTGCACCGGCCGAGACTGTTCGTCATCGACGGGGCGAGTTCGTTCCGGCTGTTCGGGCAGTATCTCGAAGCTCACGGGCTATCGGTGAACTACGTCCAGGTACGGCCGAAAAGCGACGTGAGCCTGCCGCCCTTCGCCGAGATCGGAAAGCTGCTCGATCCCAAGCACCGGCGACGCCTAGACCTGGATTTGGCCGGCCCCGAAGACCTGGACGACGCCGACGACACGGCGAGCGAGGATCGCGACTTTCTGGGCGAGGCCGAAATCGCGGCGCGCCTCATGATTACCGGCGGCGACGCCAAGGAAGAAGCGCGCCTGACGCGCGCCGACCGGCTCCTGATCCGTGAGGCCATCGTCGAGGCAGCGCGGCAAGCGGTCGCCGCGAAACGCCAGCCGCTCACCGAGGACGTCGCGCACGGTCTCCGCCATCTGCCGGGCCTTGCCGAACTTGATCCGCCGCGGCGTGCCCGGGTACTCGAAATGGCCGATGCCTTGAGCCTCTTCTGTACCGAGGGAAGCCTCAAAGCCAAGCTGTTCAATCGGCCGGGGCAGCTCTGGCCGGAAGCCGACGTCACCGTGTTCGAGATGGGCGTCCTCGCGCAGGAAGGCTACGAGGATAAGCTGACGGTTGCCTACATCTCGCTGATGAATCACATCCATGCCCTGGTCGAGCAGCATCAGTACGAGGGCCGGCCGACGCTGGTGCTCACCGACGAGGCGCACATCGTCACCACCAATCCGCTGTTGGCGCCTTACGTGGTCAAGATCTCGAAGATGTGGCGGCGCTATGGCGCCTGGCTGTGGCTCGCCACCCAAAACCTCCAGGACTTTCCCGATGCGGCCCGGCAGATGCTCAACATGATGGAATGGTGGCTGTGCCTCTCCATGCCGCCCGAGGAGGCCGAGCAGATCGCGAGGTTCCGGGAGCTCAGCGCCGAGGAACGGGCGCTGCTGCTCGCCGCGACCAAGGAGCCCGGCAAGTACACCGAGGGCGTGGTCCTGGGCCGGGCGCTGAAGGCCTTGTTCCGGAACGTTCCGCCGCCCATCGCGCTGGCCCTCGCCATGACCGAGAAGGACGAGAAGGCCGAACGGGCGGCGCTCATGACACAACAGGGCTGCACCGAGCTGGAAGCGGCGCTGAAGGTCGCCGAACGCATCGCTCGGAAGCGCAGTAGCGTATTCACGAAGGAGGCCTCGCCATCATGAGGCATCGCCAATCCCTGTGGGCCTCGATGGTCGTGCTGTGCCTCTCCGCACCCCCGGTTCCGGCCGATATCGGGCCGGCCGCCGTGGAGGTTTTCACCGATCCGGCGTTTCCAACCTCCGGCGCTGACGCGCTTCGGACCCAAGGGGTTTCCATCGACATCTTCGATCTTTCCGCCCCACGCCGGATCGAGGCGGTCCTCTCGGCAGGACTCCCCGCGAACGAGGCGGCGGCCTTGGCGGATCGCCCGGCAGCGGCTCGAAGGGCAGGGCAGTGGGCTTGCGGCGCCGTTGCAGGCGGCCTACGAAGGCCATGCCCGAGCACTGAGCTACGGCCTCACGCGTTATCCCGCGATCGTGTTCGACCGGGGTAGGGCGGTCGTCTATGGCACCGCCGATCTCGGCGAGGCGCTGCGGTACTACCGGACCTGGAAGGAAGGTACGCCATGATCAAGCGTTTGACGCTGAGCTTTCTCGTTCTGGCGCTGACGGCTGACCTTCGGGCCGAACCCATCAACACCGGCACGATTCTATCCAGCGCCTTGAACTTTTCCTGCATCAAGTTCCAGGTGATCGGGGTATGCCTCTGGCTGGTGTGCACGCCCTTCGGCTGCGAGATCGAAACCTCGGCCAAGTACGGCCACTACAATCCCGATCTGGTGGTCAGCGCCCACAACGGTATCGCCAACAATCCCTGGACCGAGATGAAGGCCCTTCTGGCTGGGATTCAAACCACCGGCGCGGGCGCGGTGCTTTCGGCCATGGGCGGCCAATTGCCGAACCTTCTGGGCGGCGGCACGACGACCGAATGCGGCATCGCCGGCCGGCCGGCTCGCGAGCACCCGGCGCACAAGAACCTGATCTTCAAGGACTCCGACGCCATCGGCCATCCGGCCGCGGGATTTTTCCTGTGCCCCTCGGCGTCGACGCCGTTTCAGCCCTATCTCGTCTCGGCCCTGGATGCCTTGTCCTGGCGTTGGGCGATTCCCGAATTCATTTATCCCCAGTCGCTCATTCCCGGGCTGCGGGAGATCGGCGACTGGCCCTTGAATACCTGGGGTGCGGTTTATTCCAGAGGCGGCTTCGTGACCCAGGCCGAAGACCCCAAGGCGGCCGCGGTCGTGGCGCAGCGCGCCGGAGACGTGGTGACGCGGACGGGTCAGCCGCATGTCTACATCGCGCTCGAGAGCGACAAGCGGAAAGAAAAGAAAAAGTACATGGTGTGGTATCCGCCGTCCCTGAAAGAGGGAGACGCCAAGACCGGCACCTGGCAGATGCTGACGCCCAAACGCGCCGGAAGCTGCGAAGTGTTCGGCAGCAACGACCTCATGAGTTTTTCGGGCTGGGCGGGCAGCAAGGTCGCAGCCGATGGAAATTATGCCTTCACGCTGTGGCGTCCCTACAAGTGCTGCAAGGTGAAAGGCAGCTTCATCGGCAGCATCGACATGATGTCCTATCCGTCCGACAGCTCGACCACGCCAACGCCGACCCGAACCCAGTAGGAGACGACTGTCCATGGTCCGCGCACTCCGCCGTCCTCTCATTCTGTTCGTCGCCCTGTCACTCACCGCGCAATCATCCGCCGTGCCGCTGTCACCCGCCCGATCGAGCCGCTGGTACTACGAGATCGGCGGGGCCGAGGCGATCACTGTCGCGGCGAACCCCTACGCCCACTCGATTACCCTCGGCGGTTCGCTCGATCTTCGACGGGCGTTTTCGTGCGGAAACTTCGATCCGGTGCTCGGTGTCTCCAACATCCTGAACAATGTCAGCCAAGGAATCGAGAACATGATCGGCTCCATGGTCAACGCCGCGACCAACGCGATCGCTTCCTTGCCCGCCCTGATCCTGCAACGGGCGAACCCTGGGCTCTACGACCTGTTCCAGAACGCTCTGCTCCAGGCCGAGGCGACGATCTCCCTCGCCACCAAGAGCTGCGAGCAAATGGAGTCGGAGATCGCCCGCGGCCGGAATCCCTTCGAAGAGTGGATCACTCTGGTCAAGGGTTACGACTGGAAGGTGCAAATGGGAACCGGCGGTCTGAATTCGTCCTCGGTGGACGTCAAAACCGCGAAGGATACGGTGGAGACGAATGCCGGCAAGAACGGCGTTCCCTGGATCGGCGGTCAGCGCGCGGGCGGGGCGGGGCAGGCGCCGATCCGGGTCACCGCCGACACGGTGCGGGCCGGCTACAACATCGAGCTGGGCCGCCCGGTGACCGACACCAGCGCGGTGGTGAGCGCCTCGCCGCCGCCGCTTGCCAAGGTCTGGCCGAGTCCGGACGAGGCGGTCGCCTACGCCCGGTATGTCCTCGGCGACGTGGCCGTCCGGACCGACAGGGACACGGCCCGAACCGCGACCCCCGGCCACGGCCTTGCCCCCAAGATCGAGCAGGAGACCCGGGAACTCCTCGAAGACCTGATGAAGATCGTCGCGGGCACGACGGCGCCGGAGGCGGACACGCTGGCCAGGCTCTCGCCGCCGGGAACACTGCTGACGCGCGAGGTCATCGACGGCATCCGCCGTCTATCGACGCCTCAGGAACAGGGGATGGCGGTTCACAAACTGGCGAACGAAGCCGCCGTCGCCCGGAATCTCGAAAAGGCGCTTCTCTTGCGGCGCCTGATTCTGTCCGGGCGGATGGAGCCGAACATTTACGCCTCCCCGGCGCATGCCGATATTGAACGCATGCTCGCGGCCCTGGATAAGGACATCGACGCCATGTTGTTCGAGACGCGGATCCGCCGGGAGCTGTTCGCACAGACTTCCGCGACCTTGATCGAGCTTCGCGAAGGGCGGGGCGAATCGGGTGCGATACGCAGGCGCCCGCCGCCCATGACCGGAAGCCGATCGAGCCGGGCGGCGCGGTACGCAAATGAGTGCGCGGCGCTTACTGCCCACGCTCGGGCTGGGTCTCGCGCTGCTGGCCGCCCTGATGATGCTGGTCGGCCTGGTCCTGGGGCTTTGGGCGTATCAAGCGGGCCTGCCGGCGGTCGAGCGCGCGCTCGATGCGGCGAAGCCGTATCTCGCCGCTTGGCGATTGCTGGTGTTTCTGATCCTGATCGGCGGGTGGCCGCGGTGGATGGATGGCGCGGCGCGGCGGTGGCGCTGGCCGGAAGCGAAACGGCGGGCGGTATTGGCGCTCCGCTGGCGAGCCGTAGCCTGGCTCCTCGTCATCGAGGCGCTATTTGTTCAGAACGTCGGCGGGGAGTTTGCCCGGAACTGGCTCTTGCCGGCAGAGGAGGGGCCTTGAGGGATGGTGCCAGGCGCCGCTGACCAGTGTCGTATTCCAGGTCCAGCACATAGGCCGAGCGGGCATTGGCATCGGCCTTGAAAATCGGCGCGAACCGCGGCCCACGCCATTGCTGCACGTTGTCGCGCTTCGACGGAAGTCTGGTTTTGTCTGTTGTGCGTCCAGGCAGCAGGCCGACATTACTCGATCGAAAAAGAACCATCCGGCGTCACGGACGAAATGAAGCCCGGATTTGCGGAAAGTTTTTCCAGGAAGACCACCAGTACCCAGTTTTCCGGGCGATCGAGAAAGGCCAGTGAAGGAACGAAAATGGCTTCGGCCGGCGTGAGTTTTCTGACAAACTCAGCCGTGGCCCGAGCTACGGACTTGTCGATAAAACACTGTGGGGCGTCGGTGATCGATAAGACGGCGAGCACTTCGGGATGGGTCAGATCCAACGTCGCGTGGAAGGCGAGATCGAAGCGGTAAACCTGGCGGCGCTTGACCTGCTGCGCTAACACAGGCGAACGGTCTTCGGTGATATGGCGGGCCATTTCCGCTAGTGCCACATGTTTATGGCGAGCCAAATATAGCGTCGGCTCCCCTTGGATATTCCAGCGATTATCGCGAGCGAGTCCCGCTCGGCTGAAGTCCAGCGGATCCAGCGGTCCTTGCGGCAGGTGGCGATAGGCGGTGCCTTGCCAGGCTTTGAGATGCGATTGGATCAAGGGGCGGGTTAATAGCCGAGTCCTTCGACGTCTGCGGCGAGTGCCGCGATGACGGTGTCGTATTCCCGCAAGCTCATCAGGTCAAGGGCGGTTCGCCCTTGGAATTCCGGCAGCGGGGTCGCGAGGAAGGTCTCGACGCCTTCAGGCGTGTAAACCAGGCTGGCGAGTTCGCTGATCTCCCGGATCTTGGCGAGATCCTTGATCGCGTCCGGGTTCCGCACGCCATCCTGCTTTTCCCAGCGCTCCAAGGTCTTGGCGCTCACCCGCAATATCCGGCCCATCGCCTCACGGGAGAGATGCAGGGACTGGCGGATCTTTTGCGGATTGATCTTGATGTCTCGTACGGCGTTCATCAGCGTCGCGATACGGGGTAGTAGGATGAGTAGCCACTACTCTAGGCAATGTCTAGACATTTGTCCAGATAAAAAATTAGACCTCATGCAACCGGCATTTCGCCTGACAGGACGGAAAACAGCCCAAGGCACTGCCAGGCGATCATGCTGTCTTGGTGGATCTTGGCGAGGTTGCACGTCGATTCCGGGATACCCGCCAGCCCCTCGGGACAGTAGCTCGCCGGCGACTGCGAGAAGCTGCGGGGTTTTAAGCCCATGTCGAGCTACTGCGATGCTCGGGGAGCCTCTCTGCGCTCTATACCATGTCGCCTTGGAAGTATTGCCAAACTAGGGGGGAGCTTCAAGTCCGAGATCACGCGTCTTCAAGCTAAATCCATCAAAAAACCCTTTCAAAACCAAACAAGGGTTTTCGTTTGATTTCCGTCTATTGGCTTGGGCAGACTCGCCGCCAGGCGCGTTGACTTCTAGCTGATTCGTAACGTCCTCCGCGCGCTTTCTGTTCTTTTTGTGAGGAGCGACCGTGGCTTTACTGTTTGCGCTCTTATTCATCCTCGCCTTGAGCCAATTGGGCAGCATCTCCCGACGCAGCAAGCGTCTGCTCGAACTGTGCGAGAGCCTCAAGCGTTCGAACGAAGAGCTCTGCCGGCAACTCCAGACCTTAGGCGATCGCGTGGCGAGGATCGAAGGCGCGATGGGCCTCGGCCACACCGCTCCCTTAACCGCGGACGAATCGGACGTCGCGCCGGACGTTCAGTCAGATGTGTGAGTGGTCTGACTGCCCCGACGTTCGATTCCGATAGCCGACTCAATTTCAAGGAGAAGCACTATGGTTTGCCCCAAATGCGGCGCATCGAATCCGAACACGGAACGCTACTGCGAACAATGCGGGAATCCGCTGATCGAGGCCATGGCGAGTGCGGGCCGGCGACGGCCGCTGGTGATATTGGCGGTGCTGGGGCTGCTGACGGCTGGAGGGGTTTATGCGGACGAGCGGGTTAACCTTCAACCGAGCGATCGAGAGTTGGAACGCGTGGAATCCTGCTCCGATGGCGGAACCCTTCGGATCGCGGGCGATCCGGCTTACAGCGGCCATCCGTGGCATCTGGTCGCGACCGTTCCGGAAATCCGCGAGCGGCACTTCGCCGTGACCCGCGCCGAAGAAAAGTGGGTTCAGGACATGAGCGGTCCGGCTTACTACGTCCGCCGATATGAGCGAAATGGACAGCGCGTACTCGTATGGGACCTTTGTAAGTCCCACGAGTGCAACGAATACGCGTTGTACGCGGCCTTCGATCTTGGTTCGAAGACGTATGTCATTGAACTCAACGAGAAGGGAAGAGGCCGTCGACTCGGGACATCCATTTCGGTTGCCGAGGCGGCCATCACCTGCGCCAAGGCAGAGGATGCCAAAAGGAAATCGCAATGAATGCGCGGGCATGGCTATTCGTCGTGCTAGCCGCGGTGTCAGCGTGGGCGATCGCCGATATGTATCAAGCTTTCCTCGCGTCCCTCGCGCAACGCGAATCGAGTGGAGATCCGACGAAAACAAATGAATCGGGACACCTCGGCCTGTATCAGATGAGCGAAGCCGCTCTCATCGAAGCCGGCTATTACCGGCCCGACGGCACCACCACAAACGACTGGAGCGGCCAATGGACGGGCAAGGACGGTATCTACAGCAAAAACGACTACCTGAACGGTTCCACGGCGCAGAACAACGCGGTCCAGGCTTATCATCACAAGCTTTGGAGCTATATCGAGGCTGAAGGCCTCGACCAGATGATCTCCCAGACGGCGAACGGTGCCCCGGTAACTCCTTCGGGTCTTCTCGTCGGCGCCCATCTCATCGGCGCCCATGGCCTTGCGAAGTGCCTCTCGTCCGGAACGGGCTGCGCCGACGGCAATGGGACCAAGGCGATGAGCTACATGACGATGCTCGGCGGCTATGACGTAGCCTCGATCACCGGCATCGTGGGGACCGGGTCCGGCGGTTCAGTCGGCTCTGGCAACGGCGGTGCCGGCGGGGGAGGCGGGGTTGGTTCAGGAAGCGGACATGCCGGTAATCCGCTCGCGGGTTACACGCCGCCGTCGAGCAACGAAGCCTTCTACCGCGGCGCCGGGATTGCGATGTCACAAATGCGACAGGTAATCCTCGAAACGCTATCCGTCATCTTGCTGCTCTGGCTCGCCTGGATCGCGCTTGCCCAATACTCGAACTGGCGGAACGGCGTCATCACCGTCATGCAGATGCAAAACAGCATCGTCCGCGCGGCGGCATTGGTATCCCTGATGCTGGTTGTCTTCCTTGCAGTATAGGAGGAGGGCTTATGAGCGTTGGGTCGTATCTTGAATTGTATCTCGCTGCACTTGGCTGGCATTTCTACGAGACGCTTTGGAGTTCGCTGCTCAATATCGGGCTGCTTTATATCCCTTTCATTGCAATGGCGGTCAGGGCTTGGATCGAAAGCTACGAAGCCGCCGGGGCCGAGGGCGCGGAACGGAACATCCGTGCCGCCGAAGTCTCGATCGCGACGATGTTCACGGTGGTCATGCTCGCGGGTTCGCCCTTCATTCCGCTTCAACCCTCGGGGCTCGTCTATACTCGGCCGTGCTCAAACGATGCGCCGAAGGGCGGCGCCTCCAACACGACCTACGACAGCGTGTTTACCAATCGTGGCATCTCCGGGATTACCGGTCACGTGCCGGTGTGGTGGTATGGCGTCATGGCGGCCGCGGGCGGAGTGGTTAACGCCGCGGTCGCCGTGATTCCCTGCCAGAACGACTTCCGGCTGTATCAATACAAGCTTGAAAACAGCCGGATCAAAGACCCGCAACTTCGGCGGGAGCTTCAACTTTTCACGCACGATTGCTGGTATCCCGCCCGGATGAGGCTCTTCGATAGCAAGCAGCCGCTGCCGAGCGGGTACGACCCGTCGGACATCGACTGGCCGGGTTCGCAATTCTTCTTGGACACAAGTAGCTACTACGGAGTGAACAACATTAACCTTGCGACAAGGGCGAGCGAGGAAATACCGGGCTTTCCCTTCGATCCGCAACGGGATACGGAGTACGACACCGAGCATTATCCGGCGCCGCAGTGGGGCCGGCCCGAGTGCAGGGACTGGTGGGAGGCACAGACTTACGGGATCAGAGACCGGTTGATCCAAGAGATCGAAGTGGAGGCGTGGGCGCAAACCCAGGGGTGGGTGACCCAACTCATGAATGCGTTCGGCTGGGACGCCAGAAAGACCGAAGACGCTGCCCTTCGGTCAATGTGGACCATCGAGGACGGCAGGTTGAGCATGCCGGTGACAGCGGGTCTTGGGGATGCCGCCGGCGGACGATTGGCTAGAGCAGGCGCGACCGTTGGAGGGTGGTGGGAATCGGTCTTCTTTCAGTCGAAGATGTACGCCATTCGCGAAGCGGCGCCTGTCGGCCAGGCGGTTCTTCTGATGCTGATCTTTGCGCTGATGCCGTTCGTCCTGTTATTCGGCGAGTTTTCCGTCGGCACGCTCCTGACTTTGACGATTACTCTCTTTGCCGTGCGGTTCCTGACATTCCTGTGGGCGGCGGCCGTCTGGCTCGATAATACGCTCCAACAAGCACTCAACCCCACCGGCTGGTTCGACTTTGCTGCCGATAAGATGGACTACACCGTGAGCGAAGTGGTGATCGATCTCGTTACCGGCACGATGTTCACGATCGTGCCGGTCTTATGGGTAGGCATGTTGGGTTGGGCTGGATATCACGCGGGCGTTGGACTCAATTCCTTCCTAGAGGGAACAAACTCTAGTGCGGCCGCCACCGGCAGCGGCTTTGGAAACGCGCTCAGCCTTGTGAAGAACCGGTTTCGCGAGCTAAAACCCCCTAACAAGAAGTGATCGTTCACCCCAAGTACTTCTAAGTTCAAAGTAAACCGGGACTGGAATCAGCGTGATTTCAGGCCCATTTTTTGGCAGAAATTCGGCCAGCCACGACCGAGTTATTCAACTTTTTCCTTGCCGCAGGTCCCAATCGTAAATACCACCAGGTTGGCAGCCGTTGTCGCACTTGCCTGTAGCGTAGTTATAAATCCCGCCCATGCTATATTCAGACTCATCCCGTTTGTCAAAAGAAACATCTTCTTCAGCATCGTCCAGTGAGCCAAAAACCAGTTGCAGCAGCATCCAGCCACACGCGACGGCCACCGCGCGGACAAACACCGTTGGAGCAAACGTGAGGCGCATTGCCCGAACGGGAATGGTCCAGCGGCCCCACAGCTCTCGCGTGATGACCACATCGGTCGTTACCGTCCGCCAGAATTCGGCCGGACGCTGCCGCGTCAGGCCGTAGGCAGCCACAGTGATCCAAAAAAGGCCAATGGTGAGTAGGATGGTGTTCATCGGCATTCCTTCATGCCGGGGATCAGCGGACGTATAGACATAAAAATCGCACGGCAGTGCCGATGGCGTAAGTTCCAGCGTGAGAGACACCTACAAGCCGTCGATCTCGCTCAATTCATCAAGATGTTGGCCGATAATCGGCCGGCCAATCAGATCAATGGCGTGCTTGGAATTTCGTCCGCCGCATTCAAGCGCGGGCTCCGTGTCATCTGTGAGGTTGGCTGCTGCCGGATCGATTGCTCTCTCGGGCGGAATCATTACCGGGTAATGGGTTGGGGTATCTTCAACGGTCATCGGCGTAGATCTCCTTCAGGCAGGCATTCTAGGCTTCCAATTCCTCCATCCGAGTTATCAAGGATGTGTCCATATCTCCATATTTCGCGCGCCACTTGTAGAACGTCGCCGAACTGACCCCCAACTCCCGGCACAACTCCGGCACCGCTAGCCGGCCTTCTACACGCTTCAACGCTTTCGATCCGGCCTGGGCCTGGCGCAGAAGTTCTCGGAGATCGTGGACGACCGCTTCGAAACAGCCCGCCGCAAGCCAACGCTGGGTCTGCTGATAGACGGCTTCCCAGGGCGGCAGGTCATGCGGTAACAGCCGCCAGGGCGCACCGGCCCGCACCAACCAGCGCAGACCATTGAAGATCTCACGCAGATCGTGCTGGCGTTGGGGCGCGTCCGCCTTCATCAAGATTAAATAAGGCACGACGAACATCCATTCGTCGTCCGACACATCGCTAGGATAAGGTTTACGAGTCATCATGCTCGTAATAACCACTTCTCCAGCAAAAAGTTCATAACACGCTCTAACCCTAAGCCACCGGCTTTCAGCCGGTGATTATTCGAGGCGAGTGGTCAGGAGCTCCTGGATGAAAGGGGATACTCGTTCCAACACCACATTTTCG
Organism: Methylocaldum sp. GT1TLB; assembly: GCF_051027445.1. Taxonomy (NCBI): domain Bacteria; kingdom Pseudomonadati; phylum Pseudomonadota; class Gammaproteobacteria; order Methylococcales; family Methylococcaceae; genus Methylocaldum; species Methylocaldum sp. GT1TLB. The sequence goes on along the minus strand of NZ_CP194898.1, from coordinate 1,266,830 downwards.
CTAACGAATCTGCGAAGCAGGCTAAGTCCTTGCTCATCGGCGAACTGGAGTCCGGAAAGGTCAAGGTGCACATGCTCATATGCCGCGCGAGATTCACTCACCGCTGCTTCCAGCGCTGGGTTCCACGGCCCGATTAGCCTACCTTCCACGATCAGGCGAACACGGGTCCTGGAGTCTGCTTGGGCGGTGATTCGAAGCATGAACGCTGCATTTTGTGAGTGATCACGAGGAGAATAGCGAATGTCGTGCCATTTCTTCGCCAAGACGCCGTCCGGCTAGGAACACTTTGGTTAGATGGCCGTGGCACCGGCGATGCAACCGCAAAGCCGCGATTCGTGCAGCGCAATGGGCTTGGTAAATCGTCCTCAACTATTCGAGGAGCCCGCGATAGTTAACGGCGCTCCTGGGTCAAACCGAGCTTTTTCATGCGGTACCGAAGGGTGCTGGGATGTAGGTCAAGAATGTGGGCGGCGCCATTGGGGCCCTCGATTACCCACCCAACCTTTTCAAGCACTGCCAGAATATGTTGCCGTTCGACCGCTTCCAGAGTGGCGCCGCTGGTCACGGCAAACCCTGCGTCAGGGGCAGGGTCGGTAGATCCCGGCAGCATTTCCGCGTCGATTTCTAGGAGTGGCCCATCCGCCAGAATAATGGCGCGCTCGATCACATTCTCCAGTTCGCGAATATTGCCCGGCCAGCGATAAGACTGCAGTCTTTGCAGGGACTTGCTACTGATACCCTCGATTTTCTTACCTATCCGGGGTGCAAACTTCTCGATCAAGAAACGCAGCAGCAGTGGAATGTCCTCTGTTCGCTCTCGAAGGGGCGGCGTGAATACGGGAAACACATTCAGTCGATAATACAGATCGTCGCGGAATGTCTTGTCGGCGACCGCCTTCAGCAGATCGCGGTTGGTTGCGGCGATCACCCTGACATCGACCTTGATCGGCGCTTTCCCGCCTACCCGGTCGAACTCCTGCTCCTGAAGGACTCGCAGCAATTTGACCTGGACTTCCAGCGGGATTTCGCCGATTTCATCCAGAAAAATGGTGCCGCCGTCGGCGAGTTCGAATCGCCCGATGCGCCTGGCGATGGCGCCGGTGAAGGCGCCCTTTTCGTGGCCGAACAACTCGCTCTCCACGAGGCCCGTCGGCAAGGCCGCGCAATTGACTTTGACTAAGGGCTTGTCGCGCCGATGGCTGGCGGAATGAATCGCGCGGGCGATCAGTTCCTTCCCCGTACCCGATTCGCCCTGGATCAGCACCGACGCGTCCGTAGGCGCCACGCGGCGGACGTTGGACAACACCGACTGAATCGCCGCGCTTCTCCCGACGATCTCCTCGAAGTTGTGGTCCGATTTGATTTCCTCCTGCAGATACAGGTTCTGCGCCTTCAGCTGGGCCTGTTCCCGCTCCATCAATACGCGATCAGTGATGTCCAGGAACATGGTACGGGTAAACTGTCCACTGGGGTCCGGCCGCGACCACCACTGAATCCAGATTGGCTGATTGTTGTCCCGACGGCGGAGTTCGAGCACCACGCCGCTGGTATCCGTTCCCCGGCCGATCGACGCGAAGGCCTCTTTCACCCGGCGCTGGGCTTCCGGGGTATTAGGCACGAACGACATACCCAGGGTGCCGGGTACTTGCTCGGGCGTGATGCCGAGTATGCGCATGGCGGTTCGGTTCGCCCGGATGAATCTGGACTGCAAATCTTCGTGGACATAGGCGATCGGCGCTTCATCGAACAGATCGCGGAAACGTTCCTCGCTCTGGCGAAGCTGCTTCAGCAGCCTTATGCGGTCCAGCTCCGCCGCGGCTCTGGCCGCGAAGATCTGGAACGTGAATAACAGCCGTGGTTCCGGCAGCATGGGCCGGTGATCGAAGATCGCCAGATGGCCAAGAATGCCGCCGTCAGCGTCCCGGAGCGGCACACCGAGGTAGCTCTCGACTCCCTCCTCCTTCGGAAACCGTTGCGAGACCCCTGCGGGGTAATGGCATAGCCCACCGCGAAGCACGTCCTCGCAAGGCGTGCCTGCCAGCTCCCATTCTTGGGTTTCGATCCATCGGCCGTTCTTCCAGAATGCCAACGAGCGGACCCGAGTCTCGGAATCGGCGAATTCCGCGACGAAGGCATTGGTGACTCCGGTGGCGAGGCAGAGGTTCCGCACCAGCGCGCGGAAGAACGCCTCCCCCGTGGCATGAGCGGTCCCTTCCACGATGGCGCGCAACGCCGCCAGTTCCAACGCATCGGTCGGTCCTGGCGGTTCTGAGGGGGAGAGTGTCGTAGGCGTGGAATTCTTCGGCATCCGGAAGTAAGGCCCCTGTCATTTCCCAAGGGAGGTACGACCCCAGCTCGATGCGCAGCACCTAAGCCGAGCGACCCAATCTACCTCGCGTAGTACCCGGCTTCAAGGGCCAGTCGATGCCGAAGGCCCAATCATCGCCCGACGGCATCCGGAGCATGCGGATCGCATGTCGATTGGCGAATGAAGACCGCGGTAGCCACCATATCTTGCGACCCCCACCAGATGTTGCGGCTTTCTCTGGAGATCTGCGGCGGTCCTGACCGGTAGCCCTTCTTATCCAGAGCTTTGATTTCTGCGGCTTACACGGGTTAACAGAGGTCGGCACGATTCTTGTGAAGGAAAAAGGGCGATATCCGTTCATCATCCCGATGACGGGAAAGCGCTCGATTCAACCCATTGCAAGAGGAGGGTAGCGACATGTCATTCACAAGATCTATTCGGGCCTGTGGGCTGGGGAGGGCGGTGAAACCCTTCTTATCATCCGACCTGGCCACTGCGTTATTGATGCCACAGCTTACGCTCATCATGCTCTGTTTCACATCGTTCATCCCGGCCATCGGCTTGGCCGATTCGGACGAGCGCCCCGACCATGAACGGAACGATGCCCAGGAAACAGTGTATACCCTGTCTAACGACGCTATCCAGAATGAAGTGCTCGCCTTTCGGCGCTACGGCAACGGCCACATGGAACCGGCAGGTCGTTTTACCACGGGCGGAACGGGAACCGGTTCCGGCCTAGGCAATCAGGGTGCGCTCGCACTGAGTCACAACGAGCACTATTTGTTTGCTGTAAACGCGGGCAGCAACGACGTTTCGGTGTTCCGGGTGAAACGCGACGGTCTAGTGCTCGTCGACCGCGTTGCCGAGGAAGGATCGACCCCAATCAGCATAACCGTTAACCGCAATCGGGTATATGTGGTCAACGCCGGGGACGATTCCATCTACGGTTTCCGGTTCGATCCCCGCGCCGGGAAGCTGCATCCCTTGCCCGGGTCCCATTGGAATCTCAGCGGGGAGGGCACAGCGCCGGCTCAAATCAGTTTCGGCCAGGAGGGCGACGCCTTGGTTGTCACGGAAAAAGTGACCAACAAAATCACCACATTCTCCCTGAGCGAAGACGGCACACCGGCGAACCGCCATGTTATCGATTCAGCCGGAACCACGCCGTTCGGTTTCGCCTTCGGCAAGCGCGAGCAATTCTTTGTCTCCGAGGCCCAGGGTGGTGCTGTCGGCGGGGCAACGGTCTCCTCTTATCAATTGCTGGAGGATGGAAGGGTGCAAGTGATCGATGGAGAAGTTGCGGTCGGTCAAACCGCCGCTTGCTGGCTGGCCATTACACCCAATGGGCGTGTCGCATTCACTGCGGACACGCCTGCCAATGCCATTTCCGCGTTCGCCTTCGACTCTGCGGGGCGCTTGTCGCTGCTGCAAACGAGAGCGGCCGAAGAAAACCGGCCGACCGACCTCGCTGTTTCTACGGATGGCACGGTGTTGTACACCCTCAGCGGCGGCGATCACAGCATTGGCATTTACCGCATCCGCAGGGGCGGTGCGCTCGAGAAACTGGAAAGCCTCGACTCCCTGCCCGCCGGCGTCACCGGACTAGTCGTTCGCTGAAGTGGTTGCTTTTGGTCAGCAAGCAAGCGCTGGGGCTTTCAACCCAGTGCTTGCCGACAGTTGATGACAACAGATTCGAACGAATGCAAGCCGCTCACTAGAGAGTCACGCCATGAAACACCTGTTTACGATCCCGCTTGCCCTGATGGTCGCCGTTCCGGCAATGGCAGACATGTCCGGAGAGACTTACAGTCGCTGGGTCGACGACAAAGGCGAAACCCGTCTGCCGGAAAATTACCGCACGACCTGGACCCACCTTGGATCCTGGGTGGTCGCCGACGAGAAGGCGCCAGGCAAGGGTTTTCATGATGTCTACACGCAACCAGAAGCCGCCGCCTACTATCGCCAGCACGGTCGCTTCCCGGATGGAGCCGTGTTGGTCAAGGAAATCCGCACACTGCAAACCGGGTTCAAGACCACCGGTCCGGCGCAATGGGCCGGGGAAAACGCAGTCTGGTTTGTCATGATCAAGGACGACAAGCGTCGTTTTAAGAACCACCCGCATTGGGCAGAGGGCTGGGGCTGGGCGATGTACGAAGCGAGCAACCCGGCGCTAAATACGTCAAAGAGCTTCACCGAGACCTGTCAGAGCTGTCATATTCCTGCCAGGGCGACGGACTGGGTGTTCGTCGAAGGTTATCCCACCCTGAAGCCTTGAGCTGATTCGTGGAAATCGGGTCATACACACTGCCGGAAGTACGGCTTCTATGCCAACGTGAATCCCGGAGTGGATCATCCGCGCTGGAGCCGGAGGCGCGAGTGGCGCCTCTTCGAGCTCTTCAAGCGCGAGACGCTGATGTTCAACGCTTGCTCTGAAGTGGCGTCCCTTACACCGGCATGGACCTCGGGATCGACTTCTGATGTCTGCGACGTTCAAGCTCTGGCTTTGGCGGCTCGCCGCATGGACGCTCGCATTCGCCATCCAGTGGACGATCGCCAGTAGGCGCGGGCCCATTTCCGCCGAATTCCTCGAGCACTACACGGGCGACTGGACCCTGCGGCTGCTGCTCGTGACGCTGGGATGACGCCGCTGCGCAGGCTCACGGGGTTGACCGAGCCGATTCGCGTACACCGCGCGCTGGGCCTGTGGGCGTACGCCTACCTGTGCCTGGATTTTCCCATCTACCTCGTCTTCGATCTTGAGTTCTCGCTTCGGCAACTCGGAGATGACTTGATCAAGCGCGCCCCCATCACGCTCGGCTTCGCCGCGTGGCTGATGCTGCTGCCGCTCGCGATCACCTCGATAATGGCTGGCAACGCCGCCTCAAGCACGATTGGAAGCCCTTGCACAAGCCGATCTATCCCGCGGCGCTTCTGGACGCGATCGACTATTTGTGGCTGGTCGAGGCCGATACGCAAACACCGGTGATCTATTTTTTTGGATTCCGCTGGTTTTGCCGGCGGTCCGTCTGCCAAAGGCCAGTGTCTTGCGGGCTGCTGATCCAAAGGCGCGTCCGCGTGATGGCCGGACAAGGGATGGGTAGAAGCTGCCGGCGGGATAATTGCCTACCCACAGCGTCCTTGGGTACCACACGAGTGGTGAAATCTCATGCCTGGATTGCACGCGACTTTCGTCTTTTTCACCTCCGCGAACATCACGTTCTCCTTAACCCTTGGATCTCAGTCCTGGAGGCGTGTCTGCACAAAAGACCACAGGGTTGTAGCCGTGAAGTGGACGACCAGAGTGGCCAATCACGCGGGTTGGTACCCATCACCAAGGCTACGCTGGATATGCCCGATCAGGTCCACGAATAGTTGAGGTTTCCCTGCAAATGGCAGTGGGGACGATGGCCGAGAATTATGGCCGTATCTCCGTGTAGTGCATATGTCATGGATTTTATTGGTTGTTTTTACCCTTATCCAATACTGGCACGTTGATTGTTTTAACAGTTTCACGATCCGCCGGAGTTTGGTTCCGGAAGCGATCGCAGCAACCACAACACATCACTGCACTAGGAGACACACCATGAAATCGACCATGCGCTTCCCTAATTCAGTTCCGGCCCAATCCCGTCATCTGGCCCCCCGCCAGCACATCGGAACCCCTGTGTCCTCGCGGATTTCCGCCATTCGCGGCCAGCGCTGGATCAGCGGCACGGCCCTCGCGGCGGCAGTTCTATCCTGTAGCGCTGCCCATGCGGAACCCGCGCCCGCGCGCTACCAGGTCGCTTTCGAGCGGACTTGGAGTTCCAAGACGCATCCAAAGGATTTCCCGTTGCTCGCGCACTTTTCTCCGGTCATCGGCGTAACTCACAACGCCGATTACTCGCCGTTCAAGGCCGGCGGCACAGCATCGCCGGGCGTTGAGCATCTGTGCGAGGAAGGAAAGCACCAGCCGCTTGATGACGAAATCCGCTCGGCCATTGCGGCCGGTGCCGCCGGGGTATTGATCGAAACGCCGGATCCGATACGGGACGTCCCGGGCAAGGCCGTTGCGAATTTTGAGATCAACCCAAGTCATCCAATGGTGTCGATCGGCGCGATGATCGCGCCCAGCCCGGACTGGTGCGGCTTTGCCGCCGACGTCATGCTGATGGAGAACGGCCAATGGGTCGGCAAAAAGTCCGTCACGCTTTACGCCTGGGACACGGGCACGGACTCGGGCACCAGCTATCGGGCTTTCGATAGCGACGCCGAGCCACGCGGAACTGTCCAGCCGAGCGACGCAGCGTATTTCTTGAAAAAGGACGGCAAGCGTAATCCGGTCGGCCAGGTCACCTTTGTCCGTCAGTAGCGCGGTTAACAATTTTCCACACCTGCCCGCCACGTTCACTGCGGCGGGCTACCTGGAGGATACTACCGTGAAAAATTCACTCAGAATCGCGGCCTGTGTGCTTGCCGGCCTGGCCTTTCCGGGCTGCGTGTGGATCTACCCCAGCGAACCGCTGCGCGCCCTGCCCAAGGGCGTGGCGCTGCCTCGCTACGAGGAGATCGCTGTCGACTTCTCGCATCGCTGGAACCGCGAGACATCCCACCACCTCACGGGAGCCGCCGTGCTGGATTTGGACGGCGACGGCCGCGAGGAGATTTTCGTGGGCGGCGGCGCCGGCCAACCGGACGCGCTGCTTGCGCTGCAAGATGGGCGGCTGGTGGACCGCATCGCCGGCACGGGAATTTCGTCTCCGGACCCGAAACCTGCGACCTACGGGTCCTGCGCAATTGATCTCGACGGCGATGGAGACGTGGACTTGATCGTGGCACGCGATGATGGTGTCACACTCTATGTAAACCAGAACCAAAAATTCCAGCCGCAACCCCTGCCGGTCGCATTACCCATCAATTCAGTCCCGCTGGCGATCGCCGTGTCCGATATCGATCATGACGGTGACGGTGACCTCTACATCAGTGATTTCGTCGACCGCCCTCACTTCGTCTCGGCCACGTTCAACGTGCCCGAGCACGCCAAGACGAACCGCCTGCTGCGCAACGACGGCAATCTCCGATTCACGGACATCACGACACCAGTCACCGCCTCGAAGCAGAACACCTTCACCTCGATTTTCGTCGATCTGGATGGCGACGGTTATCAAGACTTGGTCCTCGCGCAAAACACCGGCCAGGTCGAAATCCTGCGCAACCTCCGCGATGGCCGCTTCGAGGCCGTGCCGCTCGCGTCGGGTTATGGCTTCTGGATGGGCGTCGCGGCGGGCGACATGGACGGCGACGGCGACCAGGATCTCGTGTTCTCCAACGTCGGCGATTCGTTCCCTGCTTTTGCTGCCAAAGGCGACCGCCATGATGACCAGCCTTACGCTGGCGGCTGGTTGTTGCTGCGCAACGAGGGCGGGTTCCGCTTCAGCAATGTCACGAAGGCGGCGGGACTCGGAGGACTTGGTTTTGCCTGGGGACCGGTATTCGAGGACGTCAATTTCGACGGGACGCTGGACCTCCTCGTATCCCAAAACTACGTCAAGTGGCCGGTCCACCACCTGTTCAAGTTTCCCGGGAAAGTGCTCCTCGGTGTCGGCACGACGCCGGATTTCTACCCTGCGCCGGTAGCCGAGAACCCTGCGTTCAGCAACTCGCCCGTCATCGCCGATTTCGACGGTGATGGCCGTCCGGACCTGTTCTGGCTCAACAATGACAGCCCGAGCCGGGCCTACTTGAACCGCAGCGACGACAACCGGGTCACGGTGATCCTGCCGGATACCGTTCGCTCGCTTGGCGCCCGCGCGTCGTTGGAAGGCTCGGGGGCCAAATACACCCGCGAGGTCGCTTCTGCTTCGGGGCTGGGCACCGATCAGACCTCAGCTCTTGTTTTTGGCCTGGGTCGAGGCACGCATGCCGAGCGGCTTGTGATCGCATGGGCAGACGGGAGCCAGACGGTCTTCGATCATCCGCCCGTGAACCGGCCGTTCCGGATTGACGGTCCCGTCACAGGCGCTACCTTGGACTCCGAAACCCACTCCGCTGCCAAATCGGCCAAGGGGCATCCGCACTGAAACGAAATCGACTCTCGATCGGTAGCCTGACGTTGCTGCTGTTCCTGCTGGATCGGCGTTTTCGCATTCTGTACCCTGAAGTCAATCTGGTGCGCGCCAGCTTGGTCGGCCTGACTGGATTTGCGTTTCTCGCTCCGCTCTGGCTGCTGCGCCGCCGCCCGTTCGATCCCTTGACCGGCGCATTATCGATTTTTGCATCGGCCTTCCTGAGCGTGCTGCTTATCCAATCCGGGCTCCTCGTTTCAAGGTCCAATATCTCCGGATTCATCCATGTCTTGATCCTCGCGGGGGCTTTTCTGATTTTGGACCGGATCAGCCGACGATTGCGGATTATCCATCGCAGTGACGGGGTCACGTGAGAAAGGTCGGACAATGACACTCGCTTAAATGCGAATTAAGGGCTGTCCGGCCACTGGTTCAACAGGAACGTGGCAGCCGCGAGGCGGCCGAAGACGTGAACGAGGAGTCCCCGCGAGGAGCGGACTTTGCTGGCCGCCTCGATACCGGTTTTCGCCTGAATCCAGTTAAACAGCGCTTCAATGGGTTGGCGAACCCGCGACACGGCCGTGGAATACAACCGGTCGGCGGCATCGAGATGCGCCTGTCCCGGCGTCTTTCGCACCGGCGTGAAGACCGTGAACGGGAGCGAGGTCTGGCGCGACAGGTATTCGTAAGCCTTATCGGCAAACAGATTTCGATAGCCCAGGCTCGGGGCAATCTGTTCGAGCACCGGGCCGTCGTCCAGGTTCGCCGCCGTCAGAGCGATATAGCGGGGCCGGGGTAAGGTGCCCGGCCGCTCATCGCCGATCACGTGGATTTTCACCCCGTGGTAGTAGAGCTTCTTGGTCGGACAATAGCCACTCGCCGCCAGGTCCTTGGCAACCTTGGCGGTATACCGCCGGGCCTGCTGGGCCAGCACCACCTTGAAGGAATCGGCGACCCCGATCGGGGTGGCGGGCGCGCCAGCTGGACTCCAGCGTTCCAACAGCGCGGGAAACACGTCGGCGAGCCGATTCAGGCGCTGGACGAAGCCGCCGTAGCTGGGCAGATGCGGAAACCAGTCGCGCCAATAGCGGTCGGCATGAGTGTAGAGAGTTTTGATTTCGCGCTGCTTCTGCAGGATGCCAAACAGATAGAGGGTGATGACCTCTTCATCCGTAAAGCGCAGATCGGCATACGGTGCGAAGCGTTGGATATGGATCCAGAGCTCGCGGCGATAGAGATCACACACCGTCAGATACACCGTAATAAGTTGAGTTTGCCAGTCCATGGTCGTGTCTCCAAGGGGTGTTGCAGAACCCTCCTCAAGAGACACCAATGGGCTGGCATCTTCTCTCCGTTAGCTCTTAATTCGCGTTTAAGTGAGCCTGCGTTCGACTACAGAACCTCGGATCAAGGAACGATCCAGCGGCTGACGGGTACCAGTGTCTCGTTCCTTTCCACATCAGGCTCGACCAGATAAGCGCCGTTCGATGCGAAGCGCCGGCCGGTGCCGAGGCTCAAATGCGGGTAAACCGACGTGGCTATGGTCGTATCCACTTCATGTTCGATCTTTTCCACGAAATAGTCACGTGAAAAATGATCGACCATATGCATCAACGCGGCTCCCGCCTTGGTCACGGCAAAATAAGTGTTCGCCTGAACGCGTTCGTCGATGAGCTCGAGCTTCCTACGCTTCAGCCACGCCGTGAGTCGCAACAACCGCCGATCAAGCGCCTCCGGTAATTCGAACGGATAAACGAAGCGAATTTTGGTTCTCGAATCGGCCGCAAGGAAGGAGGACGCTTTGTTCGACAGGGTTGAAGAAAGATAGATCCGGTCGGGGGCCAGTACAGACGCGGCCAGGCTCTCCAGGCCGCTCAAATCCGAATCTCGGAGCCAGAGGACGAGCAGAGCAGGCTGCTCGCGTTTCAGAAAAGTGCGCCAAAAATCCGCGGTCGGTTTGGCGGCTGGGTCGAGACCGACATCCCGGACCCTAGCGTTTCCGTTAGCTTTCATCGCCCTCCGAAAGGCGTCGGCGGGGATTCTGCCGGTTTTGTCGTTGCGGAAAATCTGGACGATAGGACCGGGCAGGGATCTCTCGGATGCTTCGCTGAGATGCCTGGCCAGTACGTCCGCCTCGAGGGTCACGCCGCGAGAAAAGTAGAAAGCGTAATAGCCGTTTTCGGAGAAGACGGGAAAGTCCACGTTCGGGAACAGGCAGGGAACTTCGTGCCGCTCGCAAAAATCATGGACCGGCTGCCAAGCCCCCGCCCCGATCCCGCTGAGCAGCGCAAAGACCGGCTGTGTGCGGTAATAGGCCACGAGTTGAGCGCGCCAGGTTTCCGGACGCCCCGTCAACGTCCACAGGTGTAGCCGCCACTTTCGGTAGGCCTTGTATTCACGCTCCATATCCCATGGGGCACGCTCGGCCCGCAGGGTCTCGCGTCGTGTTTCGGCATTCTTGTTCCGAAAGAAAGCCTCCAAGACATCTAGCATTGCCTTTTGTTTCGTCGGCTCCGCATCCTGGGTCGCTACCGTCGCAAAATGAATCGTTTGATCGTTGACTCCGGGAGATGGGGCCGCCGACAGCGTTTTCAAATAAGCGATCAGAGCGTCGGACTCGGTCCGGGTCAACGTATAACGCGGCATGGGCGGGTTGAGTCGGCGTCCCGTCATGTCGATGCCGGTTCGGAGGGCTGTGGCGAGCGTTTCGTCCGTGTACGCGGGGCGGCTCAGTGCGCTTTGAGACCCGGAGCCATGCATCTTCGGGTGAGGGGGGTACGCAGGGTTATAAAGCGAAGGTCCGGTGATCGGCCGCGCGACGGCTTGTCCCTCGCCGGAGCCGAACCCGCTGCGTCCATGGCAACTGACGCACGCGGCGCGGCTCCCCGTCAGCGTCACATCGTCCTGAACCAAGGCACGCAGGGGACGCCCGGAAGGAAGAACTCCTTCGCGATAGATTCGCTTGCCCCATTCGACCATCCCCAAGTTTATCCCAATGGTCTGCGTTGGTGTGGCAGCCGCAGATGCGACACATGAATGGACCGCAAGAAGCGTCAGCAAGCTTCCTTTCATGGCGTCGATCAGGCGGCGTTGCCGTAGCGTGAACATCACTTGGCCGCGACGTTGTCCGGAGCGAGGGTCAAGAAGTGATGGAGCAGGGTGTCGGCGCTCACCAACCCTTCGAAACGGAGCCATCGCGGGTCGTGGGGAAAGCGCATGAACGTCAACGCAGGGTGATAGGTTTTGCCGCCCCGGTAGGCGTCGAAAGCCTTCTGAACGGCGAGAACGCTGGCCGCATCGCCGGTAAGAAAACGCCAATCCGGACCCGCGCCGAACTCTTGGGCATACTGCCTAAGCGCTTCCGGCGTATCGTGCTCCGGATCGATGGAGATCGAAATCAGGCGGAATTTTGCTCGCTGGCGGGTCAGCTGCGCCTGAAGCTTGGACAGGCGCGCCGTGGATATCGGGCAGACCGTCGTGCAGCTGGTGAAGACGAAATCGAGGACGACCGGCCTATCGATATCGAGCTGGGAAGATAAGGAAACGCGCCGGCCGCCCTGATCGACCAGCGTGATTTCCGGAATCACGTACGATAAGCCGGTCTGAAAGGAAATGGAAGCAGCCCTATCGTAAGAGCCCGCATCGCAGGGAGCAAACGCCGTCCCCGCCGTGAGAAGGAGGCAAACCGAAACGAGGCGGCGACAATCTGTTCCGTTCATGTCCTTTGCCTCCTCACCGGGTGACGTTCACCGTAACGGTAGCCGCATTGGATTCGGCGCCCCGGTTGTCGTTGACCGTGTACCTGAAAACCTCCGTGCCCGTGAAGCGCAGCCTCGGCCTGTAGGTGATCGTGCCATCGCCATTGGCGACGGCAGACCCGCCTTTATCGGGTTTCGCGGAGATCGTTACCGTCGCGGGATCGAGGCTGCCGTCCGGATCGGAATCGTTGGCCAGTACGGCAATGAGCTTGCCGGTGTTTCTGCGCGTGGTTGCCGAGTCGTTCGCCGCCACCGGGGGTTTATTGGCGGCCACGGTGATGGATACCGTCGCCGGCGTGCTCGACGATGTGCCGTCATTGGCTCGATAGGTAAAGCCGTCGGTGCCGGTGAAGCCGACGGCCGGCGTATAACTGAAGCTGCCATTGGCATTCAGGTTCAGGCTTCCATGGGCAACGCCGCCGGCCGGAACAGCGTTGAGCGAGTCGCCGTCGGGGTCGCTATCGTTGCCGAGCACGCCGGGCGCGGCGGTCGAGAGGGTCCCGCCCTCGACCGTGCTGTAGGCATCGTTTGACGCGACGGGCGGATCATTAACGTCGGCCACGTTGATCGTAAAGGTCTGAGTCGTGGATAGCCCGCCGAAATCGGCGACCTTCACGGTCACGTTGTTGGCGCCCACTTGATCGGCGTTCGGAATCCAGGAGATAAGCCCCGTCCCGCCATCGATGCTCATGCCCGTCGGCGCGCTGTCGAGCGAAAAAATCAACGTGTCGCCATCGGGGTCGCTGGCCGTTACGGTATAGGTGTATCGTTGCCCTTGGGTGGCCGTCGTCACCGGGGTCGAGGTAATTGCAGGCGCGTGGCCGCCGCCGGGCGGATGATCGAGCAGGTAATCATGCGCGGCCTTGGCATCAATCAGCCCGTAGCCGTAGCTGTTGTCGGCGCCGGACTCGCCCAGGTCTTGGGCGGATTGCCGCAGGGTCGATTCCAGGACCGCTATGCCCGTATTCGGAAACGCTTCGAGCAGCAAGGCCATCGTGCCCGCGGCATGAGCAGCGGCGTAGGACGTGCCGGAGACGGTGGCGTAAATAGGCAGCCCGCCGAACGACAAATCGCTGGTGTTGACGTCGACACCGGGAGCGCTCAATTGAGGATAGATGCCGCCATCGCAGGCCGAAGCCCCACGGCTGCTGAAATTCGCCACGACCGATGTGTCGTCCACCGCACCGCTCGAAAAGGCTTCGGGATTATTGGCCGGACTCACGCTGCTCGAAGAGATCGGACCTTCGTTCCCGGCCGAGAACACGAGGCCGATACCCGCCTCCCTGAAGACCTGGATGTCGTTCGCGAATTCGAGGACACACCGGTCCGTGGTGCCTTGCAAGCCCCACGAGGCAGCGACGACGTCGGGCGCGTCGGACGTATCCGGGTTGCCGTCCGGATCGAGCAGCCACTGAAAGCTCAGGTGGATATCGCTGAATTGCGCCTGTCCGGCATCGTCGAACAGTTTGGCCGCGATCCATTCGGCCCCTGGAGCGACGCCTATGGCCGTGCCGCCGGCGCTCCCTCCGACCATGATGCCCATGGTCTGGGTGCCGTGTCCGTGGCCATCGTAGGGGGTGGCGTGCTCGCCGTGCGGGTCGTACCAACTGTTCGCGCCGCCCCGCCAGCGACTGCCGAGGTCTGGATGATTCGCATCCACTCCGGTATCCATGTTGGCGACCACGATCCCACGTCCGGTGTGCTGCATCGCCCATAGTTCCGGAACATGGATGACGTTTAGGTTCCATTCGGGAGCGGCCTGAGTGCCGGCGCTTGCCGTCGGCGCTTCCAGCGTCTGGTCGAGACTCATGCGCTCGACCTCCGGCCGCCTGGCCACTTCTAGAACCGCTCTCCCTTTGGCGGCAAACGACATCCCGTTGATCAACCAAAGCTGCCGGACGCGCTGAGCCCCCTGGCTTTGCAAAAAGGCTTTCAGCGATTTCTGGCTTTGGTTCGCCTTGGCCTTGAGCGCTTTGGTGATTTTACTTCTGCGGAGCCGTTTGTCCTTGTCCTTGAAGTCGCCTAACTCGACTCGGTCGGACAGTGTAACGATCACGGCGATGGACTCATTCGGCTTTGCCGTTCGCAAGACCGCATCGAGCCGGGGATCGATGGCGCCGGCGTGCGTGACCGGGCCGGCAAAGGTCGCGAGCAGTAGAATCGAGACGGTGCGATTGACTGGTCTGCGGAGATTTGAAACACGCATCGCGATCACTCCACGACCAGATTTTCTGCTCTGAAGTCACCAATCACCACCGTGACTTTATCGCCGGCTTCGATTTGTCTGCCGGGATTCGCGAACAAGGCGAAGTAGGTTCGGTTCTCCAGGGGAGCTGCGCTGGTCTGGCGCAGAAAGCCGACTGTCGGCGCGGTGGGCACCAAAAGCCGGCTGCCGGTCTTCTGATCCACCACGTAGGGGTTAAGCGTCCGGTCAGCCATCGGAGCGGCCTTTCCGGCATCGATGATACGGTAGCGGAAATCGAGCATATTGCCCGCCGCCGAAAGTCTGATGCCCAAGAGCCGGATGCCCCACCGTTTCTCCAGCTCAGTCGGAATCTCTGCAACCGGTTTGAGCCCCCGACCGGCGACCCCCGGCGCGGAATCGCCCGGCCATCGGGCAGCGATGACGGCGGCACAACTCATGACGACCAGCATTCCCGAAGCGAGATAGCCGATCCGATAGCGACGCACAGAAACACGCCCCTGTGTTCTCATGACACTCCTCCCATGAATCATTTCCTACCGCGTGACATTCACCCGAACCGTCGCGACGTTGGACGTTGTGTCCAGGTTGTCCCTGACCGTGTAGGTAAACGCGTCGGTACCCCTGAAATTGAGTCTCGGCGTGTAGGTCACCGTGCCATTGGCGTTGGGTGTTGCCGTGCCGCGCCGGTTGGGCTGGGTCACGATGGTGACCGTGCTCGGGTTGATACTGCCGTCCGGGTCGGTATCGTTGGCGATGACATTGATAAGCACCGTCGTATTCGTTCTGGTGGTCGCCGTATCGTCGCGCGCCAACGGCGCCTGATTGGGATTGACCGTGATCGAGACGGTCGCCGGGGCGCTCGTGCTGTTGGCGGCCCCGCTGCTGTCCCGCGCCTGATAAGCGAACGTCGCCGTACCCGTGAAAGCGGCGGTCGGGGTGTAGGTAAAACCGCCGTTCGTGTTGCCGGTGACCGTGCCGTTCGACGCCGTGCCGAAATTCACCGCCGTGAGCGTATCGCCCGCATCCGGATCGCTGTCGTTAGCCAGCACCCCGGGGGCCGCGATATTCAGCGTTCCACCCTGAATCATGCTGTACGCGTCGTTCCGCGCCAGCGGCGGATCGTTCACGGGGGTCACGCTGATGCTCACCATCGCTACATTGCTGCTTATGCTCCCGCTGATGGCTTTATAGCTGAAGCTGTCGATGCCCGAGGTATCGGCGGTCGGCGTATAGGTGAACGAGCCGTCGGCCGAGAGGCTCAAAGTGCCCTTGCTGGTGGTGCTCACCAGCGCGGCGGCGAGCGGCGATGGCCCGGTATCGTTGCCCAGTACGCCCGGGGCGGCGATCGAAAGAGGCGTATCCTCATTCGTCGTATAGGGTCCGTCGTTAGCGGCAACCGGCGCGCCCGGCGCAGCCGCGCCCACCGTCAGGTAAGCCAGCATGCCGCCGCCGGGCTGCATGCCGTTGGTCAGATTCAGCCTGCGGTCGTAGATCGCATATTGGCCGTCCTGGCCCGGGGTCGGAGTAAGCATGGCGTCCAGCGTCTTGGCGGCGGGCAGCATCGCCGAGTACTGAGTCTTGACATAAGGGTAAGGATGGCCGTCCTCGGCCACCAGTTGCATGTCGAGTCCCTGGAGTACGGGAACATGCGTCTGCAAGCCGGCGTTCAGGAATCGGATCAGAGTCCTTTCTCCCGCTGCCCCGGCTGAAAACGGCGGCGGGCTGTTCGCGTCGTACGGCTCGCCATTGATCAGGAAGTATTTTGGCTTGTAATCGATCGTGCTGGGATAGGCGGGACCGCCATAGGTGCCGCCGGCAACGGCGGCATGCAGCGCCGGGTCGATTTCGCTGTAGAGCAGCATGATTTCGTT
Organism: Methylocaldum sp. GT1TLB; assembly: GCF_051027445.1. NCBI lineage: Bacteria > Pseudomonadati > Pseudomonadota > Gammaproteobacteria > Methylococcales > Methylococcaceae > Methylocaldum > Methylocaldum sp. GT1TLB. The sequence continues at coordinate 1,250,643 of NZ_CP194898.1, read as the reverse complement.
GTCGTAGTCGACGTTGGGATAAGCCCGTCCGCCCGCATCGTCTTTTTTCAGCCCCCCGTACAGCCCCATCTGCACCTGCACCTGTGGGTGGGTGCCGCTGTGATAGAGATAAGTCCCCGGCCTGAGATTGGTCCAGCGATAGGTCTTGGTTTCGCCGGCCGAAGTCTGGTCCGTGAACGAACGGACGCGCGGCCTGCCGTTGGCGTCGTTGACCTTGACCGGCGTCATGCTCGCGATTTGCCCCGGTATGATGATCGAGACCGGCTCGGGCAATCCATCGTTCTTTAAGTGAACGGTGAGGGTGCCATCGCCCGGCGGGACCGTCAGCGTCGGTCCCGGCACGGTCGCGGGGTTGCCCGAATCGAATGTTTCGTTGTCGAGCGCGAATCCCCACATGGGTATCGTCGCACCATCCGGCATCATCACGTCGACCGTGTCCGCTCGCAGCCAGTATTCCGCGCCGAACGCCGAACTCCAGGCGATCGCCAGCACCGATAACGGCGGGAGACGCATACCGGATACCAGTTTCCATTTTTTGCTGCTCATGATTTCGTTCCCTCGATCAAGGAATCGGCACGCCGGGTGGCTCGATGATCACCATGGTCATCATCCCCCCCGGGAATATGTCGTCATTGGTAAGCTCCCGCTCGGTATGGGAGTGCCACATGTGGAAATAGCCGGCATTGAGGTTCTTGCCGCCCGCACCGGGAGGCAATATTCCGAACTGTCCCAGATATGGGCTGCCGCTCCAGAATTCGCCAATCGTCACGGCGAGTTGGGGATCCGGCAACGCGACCGGAAGCGGCTTGCCGTGGTCGGGCGCGTATTCGTTCGGCTGCAGGGGATCGCCCGGCTGGTGCCCGTAAATGTCCCAGCCGAGCCCTTTTCCGGTCCATTCGAAGATCGCGTCGTAGGTTTCCCCGGGCGCCGTCGTAATGGTGTAGTCCGAAACCGCGAGATCGGGCCCCGTCCCGGACGCGCTTTCCAGCAGCCTGCCGTCGCGGGCGATCAACCATGAGTTGTTGCCGTGATGATGGAACGGATGGAGGTCGCGGCCGCCATTGATGATGCGAAGCAAGAGTTTTTCGCCGGGATGCATCCTGGGCAAGCAGTTATAAGGCTGCGTCGGTAGCCAGGGCGTTTCGTTGCCCGCTTTCAGCATCGTGTCGGGATTATTGCGTCCGTTAATGAACCAATGCACCGGGTGGTAAGCCGCGGTGTCGATCTCGGACCGACGGCCGGCCTCGACCAGCCTGTGAATGGTCGGATCCATCTCGCTCAGCAGGAACAGGTATTCCTGATCGAAAGCGCTGTCCGGGTGTCCGTAGGCCTGGTTGTTCGAATTGGGCCGAACGATGAGCGCGCCCATCAGCCCCATCTCGACCTCCAGGTCCATCCTGGTGCCGGCGTGATAGAGATAGGTTCCGGGGCGGGATGCGGTGAAGGTGTAGGTCACGACCGCTTCGTTTTCCGGTGTGGCCGGGTTGTCCGCGATATCGGCCTCACGGGTCAACAATCCCTCCTTTCCGCCGCCGGCCGTGACGCCCTCCTGTCCCGGAAACACGATGGACACCGGCAGGGGCGCGTCGGCGCCATGCGGCGGCAGCGCGTTGTGCAGCGTCACGGTGACGACGTCGCCCTGGTTAACGATCAGAGTCGGTCCCGGATATTGCATGGTCCCGTTCCCGTTGGCGTAGCCCCAGGCGAGGATGGTATTGCCGTCGGCGGTGCTGATGTAGTCTTCCTTGGCGGTGAGGTCGAAGGTCGGCCCGGTAATGCCGTCGATCTGGGCGATCGCCGGATGCCCGAAGATGCCGAGCAATAGCGCCACGGAGGCCACGGAGAGTCGTTCGAGTATGCAAGCTGACTGGTTCATGGTCCTGCTCCTAATTGATCACGATCTCGGTCATCATCCCGCCGTAATCCTCGGTGTTGTTGCTCAAATAATTGAGATTGGTGGTGTAGAGGAAGTAGGTTCCGGGTGCGATTCCGCGAGTATCGATCAGAACGTCAACGGCCTCGCCCCCGCCCAAGGTGATGGAGCTGGTATCGTAGTAGAGCGTCTTGCCGGTCGGACCGCGCAGGATGTGGGCGCCGGTTCCCACCACGGTCATCGGGAGCCCCAGCGCCGCCACGGTGTAGAAATTGGTGACATTGAGATTGGAGATGCGCAGCAGGATGCGTTGCCCGGCGCTCGCCGTGACCAGCGAGGAAACCTTCTGCGACTGATTCCCGTTGTTGGCGCTTTCCCCGGTTTCCGGATCGATGGGCGTCGGCAACTGGGCAGGGTTGACGGTGTCCGGATAGCCGCGCCCGTTGATCATGGGATAGGTGTCCTTCATGTTTGCGAAAGGCAGCGGCTGTATTTTCAGGTGGAGATCGTGGAAGACGGGGTCGAATGAACCGAGTTGCAGCGGAAATTCCACGTCGTACCCGGTCGAGCCGTCGCCGTCGTTGTAGACGAATTTGGTGTAAGTCTTTCCGTCGTAGGTCTTGGAAGTGCCGTCCTGGCTCGGGTGCACGTATAGATTGCCGAGCATCCCCATCTGCATGTGTTCCGCCGCCTCGACGTGACAGTGATAGATGAAGGTGCCGGGTTCCACGATGTTGTAGTAGTAGGTGAGCGATTCGCCCTGGTTGACGGCGATCGAGCCTTCGGGAACGCCGTCGAACACGGACGCGGCATTGGGAAACCCGTGGAAATGGACGGAATGGGGATCGAACAGGTCGGGGCGTATCGCCAGGGCAACGTTGGTGAGCGTGAGGTAAAACTCGTCGCCTTCCCTTAGCGAGATGGTCGGTGCCGGAAAATTTGCCGCCAGCAGCCCGGTATCGATCACTTGGTCGGACGGGACGCCGGTCACGTCGCTGAAGCCGAAAATGTATTGCAGTTTCTCGATGTCGTCGCCCATCCGGATGAAGCCGTCACCGGCCGCGAGATGTTTGCATACGGCGCGAGGATGATTGGGATCGGGATTGTCTATGACCGCGTCGCCGTTGATGTCGCCCGGACACTGGACGTACACGCCCGCGTGGGATGTATGCGTTAGGGCACAGGCGATCGAGGCTGCCAGCAGCCTCACGGGCATGCGAAGATCGGACGTATCCATGATTGCCTCCTCCATGGGGTCTGGGTGTGCCGCCGGGCGTCCGCCCGGCGGGATTGGCGAGCTGAATCAGGGCAGGTGATAGTCCCCGAAGGGTTCGCCCGTGGCCGGATTGAACAGGGTCAGCGGACCGAAGTGCACATCGATGAAGTTGCCGCCTTCGTCGAAGGCCGGTGCCGTGGCCAAGGCCGTCGTGACTTCCGGTTGCTGGATCGTCTGTCCGGGCGAACTGTTGAAGTACGAGGCCAGGAAGCCCGGATTGTTGGTGTTATTGGGAGTGAGGAGACCTCCGGGATAGCTGCATCCCTCCGGTCCGCTGAGCGAGGTCAGCGTGCTGGCCCGCGGATTCAGACAGGCCGTGCTGGCCGTTCCGAGGACCGCCAGATCGTGGAATACCGCCCCGGTGACGCCATCCGCCTCCACCGCCGGTCTCAGGCCGAAGCTGGCCGGGTCGGTGCTATTGTCGATCTCCCAGAAGAACGATCGGTTCCGCCACACGATATTGTTCAGGAGATCCGGATTGGAGAAGACACCGTACTGATTCCTGGTCAGAGCACCGAACGCGGCCGCTAGCGCGGTGCTGTGGGCACGCGAGACGATTCCGGCCGGTTGCGCGTTGGACCGGTTCGGACTGCCCGGACTGAAGGCCTCGCCGGCCGTCGCGGTGCTGTCGTTGTGGGCGATCGTGTTGTGGAAAATTTCGATCCGGGCAGTATCCTGCATCGAAATTCCGCCGCCCGCCAGTCCGGCGATGTTGTCCACGATCCGATTATTTCGGATTTGTATTTGGTACCATCTGCCGGCGTTATTTCTTGCCGCCAGAACATCCGCGCCATTGACGAAAAGGGTCCGGATGCCGCCGCCGTCGCCCGCGCCGGCCATATTGCCCTGGATCAGGTTTTCGTCCACGGTCACGTTACCCGCGCCGGCGCTCAGTTCGCCCGCGGCCAGGGCGGGCAGCCCGCCGATGAAGATGCCGCCGCCGGAAGCGTTCTGTCCCTGATTGAAGGTTTGGTTGAAAACGATGGTGTTCCGGGCGATCAACCCATTATCCACCAGCCTCGAACTGCTGAGTCCCAAATGCGCGATGCCGCCGCCGTCTCCGGTGGAGAAGTTGCCGCACACGAAGTTGTCGGTCACCTCATAGTTTCGCGATCCCGTGGCGACGGTGATTCCACCCGCGCCAAGACCGCCGCTGGCGCCGTTTTCGACCACCTGGTTGTGGTGGATGCGGACGTCATAGTTCTCGTTGTCGGTATAGGTGGTGCCGTTGATTAATTGCGGGTTCCCGATGCGGATTCCGCCGCCGTAGATGCCGTTATTGCCGATGATGCGGTTGTTGCTGATCTCCAGATAGCGGGCATAGCCGTTGACGAATATTCCGCCGCTGTGGTCCGCACCGGTGATGGTGAAGCCGTCGATGCGCGCCCTTTGAGCCGCGGGGCCCGAGGCAAATTCGCCGACGTTGGCCACCACGGTAATGCCCGCGCCTTCCTCGGTGTTGAACAGTATCGGCTCGTTGTCCTGGGGATCCGGCGGACCGGCTTCCTGTCCCGGCAGCAGACTGAACTGGTTCGTGTCGAGAAGCTCGGCGAGCTTGTTTCTCCAGTTTTGCAATTTCTCGGACGGGAACTTGGCCGCGTTGATGATGGTTGACCCGGCTCCCCAGCCCTGGAGGCGAACCTTCTTGTGCATGATCGGCAGTTCGTCGTATTCGCCGGGAGCGACCGTGATCAGCGCGCCGTTCGGGGCCGTGTCGATCGCCGCCTGGATGGACTGTCCGGCGTTCACGACGATCGGGGCCGCCCCGCCGACGGTGACGGTGACGCCGGTCACGGAGAATGCGCCGCCGTTGGCGCGGGTAACGACCAATTCCCCGGTTGTCGTACCTTGCGGGACCCGTACGACGATCTGATCGTCGGTCCAACTGCAAGCCGGCGTACAGTTCGTGAAGGACAGGATCGTGTTGCCGATCCGTACGGAGCCCTGTGCATCGCCGAAACCGTAGTCGCGCACGATGGTTTTCGCGTTGGTGCCGTCATAGGCCGGATTCGGCACTTCGACCAAGCCCATCGAGCGGATGATCAGATACCGTCGGTTATTCCCCGTGTTGCTGATTGGCGTGGGTACGTAAGGGCCGACGTTGGCGGTGCCGGTCACCGAATAGATCATGGGCGTGCGAATGGGCTGCTCGCAATCGAGCGGAAACTTGTCCTGCGAAGCGAACGCGGCGATGGGTAGCACCGGGGTATCCAGATAAGTGGTCTTGCCCGGCATGTACTGGAAGGTGTAGCAGAACTGGCTGTACCTCGGGTTGTAGTAGGGGTCCAATGTGTGTCCGCCGGGATTGTTCGGATCCGGCATGGTTGGCGAGTTCATGCACGCCGTCAGCATGTTCGGCGCCACCCCCGAGGGTATGGGCGGATTGATGGTGAACGTGGAGGGCACCAGGGCGTTGAACCGGCCCCACTGGTCCGCGTGCACGCGGTTGATCTCGCGGCCGGTCCAGTCGCGAATCGAGACCGGAAGGTAGGGTGGGGCATATTTCTCGCCGAACGTTGGCGCGTTCGGGTCGAACTCGTTCGACAGATCATCCAGTATCATGCCGACCATATGCCCCGCAATCGGTACTTCGGTGAACATGAAAAAATCCGCCGCCGCATTCTGGCCCTGAGCGACGCGAACCTGCTTGCGATCACATAGAGGCCGTGTCTGCCCGGCGTAGGCTCCGGGCACGCCCGGAAACAGACTCAGCTCGGCCGGTACCAGGTGCGGGTCGCCGACGCACACCGGCGGCAGAAGCAAGGGGCTGGGCGTGTATTCGTCGCCGAAGTCGACGTTCTTGTCCTCTTCCTTCTGATGCTCGTAGCCGGGCGGAGTGACCGCCTCGATGATATAGGTGCCGGCCGCCAGCTCGGGTTTTCCGGCAGGGCCGCCGAAGGCATAGCCGCCATCGAACAGGGCGGGCCGCACCTGGTTGAAGTTGCGGAGACCGTCGTAGCAGTCGGTCGGCTGGCCTGTGGACGAGAGGAAAATATCGCCCTGGCAGCCGGCAGGCAGGTTGTCGTCCCAGCTGTCGGTGGTGGTGAAATCGACCGCGTCGCCCAAATCGAAAGTCCCGTTGGAATTACGGTCGATGTCTTCAGGCCCTTTGGCCGCGTTGCCTTCACTCCAGCCGAACGGATAGTTGTCTACGTCGGCCAGCACGAAGGTTCCGGGCGCGCCGAGGGCGGAACAGTCGGGCTTATCGATGACGCCGTCGTCGTTGCAGTCCCGGTAGAGATTGACCTGCACCCTCGGAATGCCCGGCTCCCAGTTCTCGGCCGCGGCATAACGCGGATCATCCTCGGCACGAGTGGTCGGATAATGGACAATGCCGCTCACGCCGCCGTTTTCTCCGATCGGATAGACTTGTTTGCCCCAGTCGATCACGCTGGTCTGGCCGAGAAAGCCTTGTATGCCTTCCAGCAGCACCGGTCCGGCTTCCGTGCGCGAGAGATTGTGGCCGGTGTTCGGATTCACGAGTTCGTTGCCTACTGTGCACCCGGTTTCAAAGGCGTCGGCGGCGGTGCAGAACTGCGGTTGAGGATTGAGCTTGCCCCGCGCTTCGGTACTGGCCGGTATCGCTCCTCCGGCGTCGACCGTGACGGTGGCGCCGGTCGCCTTGAAGCGGGCGAAATCCACTTCCGCGACTAGCCAGTTGAAGAAGGGAAAGATTTCCTCGAAGCCGTACGAACCGTCCGCTTTTGTGGGGAAGGACTGGTAAATGCTGCCGTCGCGGAAGCGGAGGTTAACGGCCTGGTCCGGCATGCCGACTTCGCCGTCGTCGCGATAACCGTTGCCGTTGGCGTCGTAGAACACACTGCCTTCCAGTCGGGAAAACCAGTCGAACACCGGCACTTCCACGAGGTCGCAGCTTCCGTCCGGGGTATTGCAGCTACCGTCGCCGTTCACCGTGACGCCGTGCGAAGCGAAGATGATATCCAGAGCCTCGTCCCAGACCACCAACTGATAATTGCCGGGCGGGACATTGGGAATGGAGAAGCTGCTGTCGGCATTGCAGGGTTGAGCGAAGATGGCTTGGCCTTCGCCGACGGCGAGGTCGTTCAGGCCCACCCAGCAGTTGGGAAAGGGGTGTCCGTTGTAGAACGGGAATTCCGGCGGACGCGAGGTGTGCAGATTGACCACCCGACCGCTAATGGTGCTGCCGCCGGTGAGCACCGTCGTATCGTTGATCTTGTTGACGAAGCCGATGAAGACATGGTGCCCCGGCGGCCCGAATTCAGTGAAGAAGGGCGGTTCATTCGCCTTGACCCAGGCATCGATCCCTTTTGTGCCCTCGATCGTGCTTGTCTGGTGCCAGTCGGAACCGGTCGGCGGTATGGCAAAGAGGGTGTACTTGGCGGGCACCAGATTCTTGATGAGGGCCACACCGTTGGCATCGGTCTGGATGACGCCGAGCGGGTTTCCGAACGCATCCTGGGTGACCTCGCCTCCGGACTGGCCATAGGTTCCGCCTGCTTCGTAGACCTTGATCGTGAAGCCGGCCAGTCCCTGTTCTTCGGGCAGGTCGGGGGCGTTGTTGATGGGGCGGTTATCGTTGAAGACGAACACCGAAATCTGCGCGGTGGGTATCGGCGACCGATTGACGTAAACGGTTACCGCGGACTGGCCCGGCGCTATCGGAGCGCCCCCTATGGTGTAACCGGGATTGGTGGCAGCGGAATCCGGGAGTACGGAAACGAAGTAGCGCTTGCTAGGGTTCAGAGGAATGTTCGACGCATTGTCCTGGTTGCCTTTGGCCACCAGCGGCATATAACTGGTATGGAAGCCGAGCGCGAGGCTCGTTCCCGGCTCGGCGGGCACGCCCGGTTGAGAAACCTTGGTGGCGTCCTCCTCGATCAGCCAGCGGAAACTGCCTACCGGACTTCCATCGGAACCGACCACGGTGATGTCGACCGCCTGGACATCGAGATGAACGGAAAGCCCGAGCACCAAAGCAAGAAAAAGCACACAGCGCTTTGCGCTTTTGATCGACGCGTCACGACACGAAACTCGAGCGTTCATAATCCTCCTCCTTGTGAGCGCGATGTCTTTTTTTGGGGGCGAGCGCCAGCGCGACGACCCTTCGCTCGGCGTCCTTACCTGGCGTTGGAACTAGCGTACTGAAAGGAGGATGAGTAAGAACTACAGCGGATACTGTATTCGGTAGCTCGTCGATACTGTAGTCTGAATGAGCAGATAGGGTAGAGGCCGGTGCGGGAGATGCGCCAAGAGCCGAATGACAGGCGACTGCGAGGGCTAGGAACCCGAGATTCTCGTAATCCGGAAGTCAGCGGCCGGTCGTACCGGTTCGCAACGCTGAATCGTTCGATGGGGCGAGTCGCAAATCGTTCTTTGTTTGACCGGACTCGGGGCAGCTACGAGTCAGGGACTAGATCGGCGGCGAAGAACTCGAGCCCGGAAGATAAGACTCGACCAGCCTTGAAACCTCCGCGGCGCTTGCCGCATCCTTGGCCAGGAAATAATCCGCGCCGCACGCCGAGGCGGCTTCACGATACTCGACCGCGTCGTAGCTGGTCAGAATGACGATGGCGGGAGAATAAATTGTCTTTATCTTGCGGGTCAGTACGAGACCGTTTTCGCCGGGCAGCTTGATATCCATGAAAATAAGATCGGGCCGCGCGAGATCGATCGTTCTCATCGCCGATGCGCCATTTTCGGCTTCCGCGATAGCGAAGTGCGCGAACTGGTCGCACAAGAAGGCTTTAAGAGAGCGCCGAAAAGAGGCGTTGTCATCGACAATCAATATTTTGCGCACGGTCGCTGGGTTCCTTGATAAAAGCGGAAAGCATTCATTCCCTTGCGTGACGAAGAGGCATCCGGCCGAATCATCGAACACGCCGCTTACCCGGTTATTTGACCGTACACGCTCGTATTGTTTCAGGCACTAAGGATTTTTGCTTATTTGGTTCGCGCGCCCAGCCGTAGAAGATCAGCAAAAACAAAGTAGCATCGCGCCATGGAAGAAAAAAAACGAATCTGTATCGCCGAGGACCACACGATTTTGCGGGAAGGTTTACGGGTACTGTTGTCGCAAGATCCGGAGTTCGAAGTCGTCTGCGAGGTCCATGATGGCCTGGAACTCATTCGCCGCTGCCGCGACGGCATAGCGGATCTAATCTTGCTCGATCTTTCCATGCCCAGGCTGGGCGGCTTGGAAGCGATCCTGGAAATCAAGAAACGTGTATCGCAGCAGCTGAAAATCCTGGTACTCACTGTGCACGACGTCGAAGAATACATCCTCGCAGCCCTGAGATCCGGGGCAGACGGCTATGTTTTGAAGGATGCCACCCATGCGGAATTACGTATCGCGATTCGCAGCGTGTTAATGGGGAAAATTTATTTAAGTCCGAGTATTTCCGGAAAAATCATAAAAGCCTATCTGCAAATCAAAAGTACGGAAGAACCTCGGTCAACCTGGGGCAGCCTGACCCATCGGGAGCGAGAGCTCCTGAAATTGATCGGTGAAGGCCACAAGAACAAAGAAATCGCGCAATATCTGCATCTCAGCGTGAAAACCGTGGAAACCCACCGCGCGAACTTGATGAAGAAGCTGGATCTCCACAGTGCTGCGGCGCTGACCTCCTATGCGATAGAGAAAGGGCTGGTTCTGCGATAGACAACGACACGCGGGTTGCGCGGGGCGGCTTTCCAATCTGCGCCGCCATGCGGCGGTCACGAGTCTTCTACTCGGCCCAGACCGCGCGAACGATCGTGCCGATGCCGGGCGCGGAATCGATGTAGAAGGCCCCCCCGGAACCCTCGCACCGTTGGCGCATGCTAGCGAGGCCCAGGCCGCGTTGCCGTAATTCTCGTTCCACGGTCTCGCTGACGTCGAATCCCCAGCCGTCGTCGGTGACGATCAACTCGACTGCGGTGTCGATTTTTCTCAGGCGAAGGACGATCCGATCGGCTTTGGCGTGTTTCGCAACGTTGTTCAGTGCTTCCTGAATGATCCGATAGATCGCGGTTTTTAATCCGCCGGGCACATCGCTTTCCTGCAGTTCTATTTGTTTTTCGACCGTGATGCAGGCATAGATGTTCTGAAAAGTGCGGCAGTGCCAGCTCAAGGTCGCAAGAAGCCCCAGATCGTCCAGAATCGCCGGCCTCAAGTCCATCGAGATGCGCCTCACCTCGGAAATGGCCTCCTGGATGACAGGGATAACGGCTCGCAGGGACCTCTGGCCGGATGCGATCTGATTGTCTTCGAGCAGCGCGTTGACGTTGTCCAAACTGAACTTGATGGCGCTGAGGTACTGTCCCACGGTGTCGTGAAGCTCCGAGGCGATCCGCTTGCGCTCTTGCTCCTGAGCGCCGAGAAGCTTTGCGGACAAGAGTCTAAGCTCATGTTTCGACTGCCAAACGACGTCTTTCAGCCGTTTTTTCGGGGTAAGGTCGATGACGTTCCCCAGGATGGCGGGAGATCCGCGATGTGCGATCAAGATCTCGCTCCGTCTGATCCAGATCACCTTGCCATTTTTCCTGATGCCTCTCGCCTCATGCACCGGTGGTATGGCGGCCGGTTTCTGCTGGTACACAACGGCCGCTTTCTGCGAACGCCGATGATCTAACTGAAAAAGTTTCCCGGGTGACATACCGATCAGTTGATCTTTCGGATAGCCGAGGATTTTGGCCAACTTTTCGTTCGCATAGACGACTTCTCCATCCTGAACGATGTAGATGCCGACGAGCAAACAATCGTCGAAGGCATGCTTAACCGCCGCATGCGGCGACGTTTCCGTCGTCTTGCGGGTGTTGGTTATATTCCGTGGATAGTCTTTGGCGCCGAAAATTTGCCGATAGGGGTAGGGGAGGGAGCCGCCAGCGTGCTGAACCAAAAGCCCTTGATGCACGGTCTCGACCATTCGGCGAAACCATTCGACGGCCTTTTTCCTTTCGATCATCCCTGCTCTCCGCTCGAATTCATAAGATATTCTGACAATCAGCGGATTCGGCATTCCGCCAATAGCGCAGTTCCATTAACTCCGGACGACATCCTCTCCGGATCGTTCCAACTGGTGCTCTAGGCGGAATATAAACGAAACTTGGACAATCCGGGTACTCGCATCGGCCGGTCCGATGCCGTTTCCGCCGCGCCCTCCATAGTACCCTTTGCTGTTCCTTATGCTAGAACGCCTCTTCCCATGGCTTGGATAGGACCATGGCCGAATGAATGATCCCGACCATCGAATAGGTTTGCGGGAAATTGCCCCACATTTCGCCGGCCAGCGGGTCAGGGCATAGCGGATCGCCTCGGCTAGCGCCGACTTTTTCGAGACCTGTGTCAGCGTGGTGTGCAGCCAGGTCTGAAGCGCCGCGAGGAGCGGACCCGCGCGGGCTTGCCGCGCTGCGGCACGGGCCTCCGGCGGCTGGCCCCGGATCTCGGCTTCGATCGTATAGAGCGCGCCGATACGCTGGAGCACCTCGGCCGCCAAGGGACTCCTGTGGGCCTTGTGGAGCTCGTAGAACTTGCGCCGGACGTGCGCCCAACAGGCCACTTCCTGCACGCGACCGGTGTCGTACAGCCCGTTGAATCCCGCATAGCCATCCGCCTGCAGGGCGCCTTCGAAGTCCTTGAGATGCGTCCTGGGATGCTGGCCTTGGCGGTCCGGCGCGTAGGCGAACCACACCGCGGGCGGCGTGAGATCACCGGCCGGGCGGTCGTCCCGGACATAGGTCCACAGCCGACCGGTCTTCGTGCGCCCCTGACCGGGCGCGAGCACCGGGACCGGGGTATCGTCGGCATGGAGTTTGTCGCCGGCGAGCACATGCCGGCGGATTGCCGCGACCAAAGGCCGGAGGAGGCCCGCGGCTTCCCCGACCCAATCGGTCAAGGTGGACCGGGACAGGTCCACGCCTTCGCGGGCGTAGATGGCCGACTGGCGGTACAGCGGCAGATGATCGCCGTATTTCGAGACGAGTACATGGGCCAGGAGCCCAGGACCCGCCAAGCCTTGGGCGATGGGCCGGCTCGGCGCCGACGCCTGGACGATGCGGTCGCAGCGGGCGCAGGCACACTTGGGGCGGACGTGGCGGATCACCCGGAAGCGGGCCGGGACGTACTCCAGGATTTCGGCGACCTCCTCGCCCAAGGGCTTCAAGGGACCGCCACAGTCGGGGCACTCGGCCAAGCCGGGGGCATGGACCTGAGTTTCGCGGGGCAGATGATCGGGCAGTGACCGGGGCGTTCTTACCCGGCGCTCGGCTGCGCGCGGTTCGACGATCGCCGCGAGTTCCGCATCGCCCGTTTCGAGTTCCTCCAGCTGAAGTTCCAATTGATCGAGGAGCCCGGCCATTTTTTCGGAGCGGCGCCCGAACTGCTGGCGGCGGAGCTTGGCGACGAGGAGTTTCAGGTGGGCGATTTCGACGCGCTGGGCTTCAATCAGCGTCTTGAGGGCGGGAATCTCATCGGGAAGCACGTCGGGGTTGGTCATGCCCCGATTATACCCGCCCTCCGTCAGGCGGCGTGAGAAGGCGCGGTGCGGATCGGGCGGCGCCAGTCGATGCCTTCCAGCAGCATCGACAACTGGGCGGGGGTGAGGGATACCGTGCCGCCCGTCGCCTGCGGCCAGACGAAGCGGCCCCGCTCCAGCCGCTTGGCGAACAGGCAGAGTCCATCGCCGTCCCACCAGAGCAGTTTGATCCGGTCGCCGCGTCGCCCGCGAAAGGCAAAAATGTGTCCGGAGAAGGGCTCGGCTTGGAGCTGGGTCTGGACCAGGGCGGCCAGGCCATCGAAGCCGCGGCGCAGATCGGTCACCCCGGCAGCGATCCAGATGCGGGTGCCGGACGGAGGCGCGATCATGGGCCCTTGAGACTCGCGAGGACGGTGCGCAAGGTCGCCGCATCGACGGAACCTTTCACCTGAACCCGCGTACCCCCGAGTTCGATGGTGATGGTGCCCGGTGGAGCGGATACCGTAGCTTCGCGCGCTGGCGCGGCCAATGCGGGCGTCATCGCCACCGGTAATAAGGTCGGCCCCGGCGGACCGGCCGGGGCGTTCCGGTCCTTAAGGTAGTGTCGGCGCCATTTGAACAGTTGATTGGCGTTGATCCGATGCGCCAGCGCAATCCCCGCGACCGAGGCGCCCGGCTGTAGGGTCCGCTCCACCAGTTCGCGCTTGAACTCAGGCGCAAACCGCCGCCGGCCCAAGGTATCCATCGCCACCACGCCCGTTGTGAAGTCAGCATCGTGAGTCATCAGTGCGTCCACCTCAAGAGTGCGCGGACACCCCATGCGTCCGCTCGCACCAGTGTCGCCTGAGTCTCTCAACCCGTCGAGACGGTGCTCGGCGGACGCTTACGGACATGTAGTACTATCAGTATTCGCTTATCTACTGAGATGGGCGATTGAACTCGCTTTTTGTCCTTTCGTTGTATTTTCTAGAGAGTGATCTATGGCAGGTTATGAAGGTGATGTCGTCACCCCTTACGATCAGGATCTCGGACCCGTGCTTTTCGAGCACTATGGAGCCGACACCGCACGACGCGTAGCGGAAAGATCAGTCCGTGACGTGCTCGAAATCGCCGCGGGCACGGGAATCGTGACCCGGCACTTGCGTAATGAGCTTGCCAAGGACGTGCGATTGACCGCGATCGATATCAGCGATTCCATGATGGAGGCCGCCCGCAAAAAGTTTCTCCCTCACGAGCAGGTCGCGTTCCAAGTCGCGGATGCCACGGCGCTGCCGTTCGACGATGAGGCGTTCGATGCGGTGGTCTGCCAGTTTGGGGTCATGTTCTTCGATAAAGAGGCGGGGTTTCGCGAGGCATACCGGACATTGAGGCGCGGAGGGCGGTACTTGCTCCGCGTCTGGGACTCGGAGCATTACAATCCATTCGCCAGCTTGAGCTTTGAGGTGCTGAAACAATTCTTTCCGTCGGATACACCTCGTTTCCTCTTCGATCCCGTTGCCTGCCATCAAATCGATCCGATCAAAGAAAAGCTGATTCGCGCCGGCTTTGATCGAATCGTCATCTCGGTCGAGCGAAAGGAACACGATATTCTGGACGTGGCGGCGTTCGCGCGGGCACTTGTGTTCACTCCGGTTATCACAGAAATACGAGATCGCGGCGGTGTCGATCCCGAGGAGATCTCCGAGGCGTTGACGGAGGCGCTGATAAAAGAATATGGCTCAAATCCCACGCGCTATCCGATGCAAGCCATACTGTTCGAAGCGGAAAAGCCGATTGCATCGCCATTTTTGCGAAACCTTTTGGGACATCCAAGTCACCAAAAGGAGTAAAAAAATTGGCGACGAGTATTGCCTTCGGCGGCCCGCGTTCGACCGGTCCCGACCCAATAGTGGGATCGGGACCTGGATCCACAATGACTTGACACGGTGTCGGTTGCCTTATGTTTGATCTCCACCTGCGCTAGCCGCGCAGACTCCGATCAAACATCCGACCCTACGGCTACGCGGAGGCAGGGATCAGCGGTTCGAGCCCGAGGGCGGCGGCGAAACGCCGGGCATCGCGCGAGCGGTCCAGGCGGTAGATGATGCCGCGCAAGGGACCGATGGGGGCGCCGAGAAACGCCATGGGCCGTAGCCGTTCCAGCATGGTGACGGTGCCGCGGACGAACTCGCGGGCCGAGAGGATTTCCGGCGGAATGGGGGAGAGGAGGATATCGGCGGCGGCGACCGCGGCGTCCTGGAGAGGACCGACCGCGCCCTGGGTGTCGATCAGGATGATATCGTACTGGGCAAAGGGGGGACGGCCGAGGAGGTGCTTGAGACGCACCCGCCCGTCGACGGCGTCGCGGATCCAGTCGCGGAGCTTGCCGTCCGGATCGTCGGAATAGACGAGATCGAGCCGCTCGAGGGTGGTCTGGCTGATCACGTCCGCGGTGGCCGCCTCGACCATCAGCCGGGTGAGACCGCCCGGGGCGCGGTGTCGGAGCGGAAAAAAGCTGGAGAGGGTGGGTTGGGGATCGGCGTCGACGAGGAGGGCGGTCTGGCCGAGATCGGCGAGATAGGCGCCGAGATTGGCGGTCAGCGTGGTCTTGTCGACGCCGCCCTTGGTGCTGGTGATGGTGATACAGATGGCCATGGCGCCCTTCTCCGGCATGTTACCCGGGGATGGAGTCCCGGGGGACGATGATGAACCGAAGGAAGTGAAAACAGAGCGCCAGCGCCTAAAAGGCGTTGGAGCCGGTGATAGGATTTGAACCTACGACCCGCACATTACGAATGGGTGAGTCCGGTATTTCCCGCACATTCACGAAGTTTAACGAACCTTTACAAATCAATGCTATTAGCCTAACCTTGGGTTAACGGGGACACACGAAATTTAACCGAATTTAATCGTTTTTGTGTCCCCGCTGTGTCCCCGATCTTGTTTTGTGTCCCCGAGGTTAGGCCATGTCCAACAAACTCAATTTCACCAAGAGCGCCCTTGACGCGATTCCTCTACCGGACCCCGGCAAGCGCGCGGAATATTGGGACGCCAAAATTCACGGCTTACAGGTTCGAGTTACGTCGACCGGCTCAAAGAGTTTCTATGTCAAGCGGCGTGCGAGTTCTGGCCAAGTCGAGCGCGTCAAGCTCGGCAGCTACCCGAGCATGACAATTGAGCAAGCCCGAAAAGCGGCTGAAACGATTAACGCCGAGATTGCACGAGGGGAAAGCCCGGCAGGAAAACGGCGCGAGCATAAGGCGGAAATGACCTTTGCCGAGTTCTGGAAGGAGTACATAGAACGGTACGCCAGAATCCGCAAGAAACCCCGCACCGTGGAAGAAGACGAAAAGACCTTTCGCAATTACCTGTTCGACCTAGCCGGTCGGAAACTTTCGAAGATCACAAAGGGCGATTGCCAGCGACTACACCACGATCTTGCCAAGCGGACATCCGGCGCGACCGCTAACCGGGCGCTGGCCGTTCTTAGCGGCGCGTTGAGTGTGGCCCACGATTGGGGCTATCTGCGCGGCGAGAATCCAGCGAAAGGCATTAAGAAGTTCAAGGAGCATGGTCGAGACCGGTTTGTACAGTCCGACGAATTGCCCCGTTTCTGGCAAGCCTTACTTGATGAGCCTAACCGCGACCTGGCGGACGTTTTCATGGTGGCGTTATTGACCGGCGTAAGACGCTCGAACGTGCTAGCCATGCGGTGGGAGGATATTTCGCTTGATCGGGCCGAGTGGCGCATACCGGAGACCAAGAACGGCGAACCGCTGACTGTGCCCTTAGTGCCTGAAATGGTGAACCTGCTACGGGAACGGCGGCGACTCGCGACCGGCGGCGAATGGGTGTTTCTCGGCGACGGCAAGACCGGACATTTGGTTGAGCCAAAGAAGGCATGGAAGCGTGTCTTACAGCGGGCCGGAATCGAGAATCTGCGGATTCACGACCTACGGCGCACCCTTGGGTCACATATGGCGGCGGCGGGCGTGAACACGATTACCACGGCGCGGACCTTGGGGCACAAAACGCTGACGATGGCGCTTCGTTACCAGCACCTGGGGACCGATCCACGGCGGGCAGCGATTGAAGCCGGAGCCGGGGCGATCCTGGCGAACGCCGGAGTCCGAGAAACGGCGGAAGTGGTCAAACTGAAACGGGGCGCATGATGGGCGGCAAATTTAAAAGCTACCTATTGCACGACGACCCATTAGCCAATAACGCCATGCTCGCGGCTGGTATTCTCAAGGTGCGTCTTAAGGACGGGCTTTGGGAACGGCTTATTCCTGATCTGGTGGACGCAATTTCCGAACTACAGGCGGCTGGAGAGTCGCTGCCACCATACGCCATCGAATTCATGGCCGATGCCGCAAAAGGAAAGCTCAAGACGGGGCGGGGTAGACGCTCATTTTCAACGCGTAAGGGCCTAATCAGAATTCACTATGAAAGGCTGCGACGAAATCTATCTTACGAAGATGCGCTTTGTGCGACCGCAGAGCGTTATTCTCTCAGCGAGAAGGCCATCGAAACCATCTTGACTGACTTCAACAAAGCCAAGGCAGCTAGGGCCGCATACCACAAAACAAAGAAAAAATCACCCTGAACAAAACTCCGATTTGTTCAGGTAAAACGTTACCGGGCTTTTCCGCATGATGACCTCCGTACCCAAATGTAACGGAGGTTATCTGTGACTCATCCAGCAACCATCACGCGCGATCCAATCGACCTGGACGCCCTACCTAAATCAACCCTCCTCGACGATCGCCGCGCGGCGGAAAGCCTGGGCGTAAGCCGGGGCACTCTTGCCGTGTGGCGCAGCACGGGCCGGTATAACCTGAACTACATAAAAATCGGCAGGCTCGTTAAATACAAGGTCGGCGACTTAATAGAATTCCGCGAGCGGCGGACGCAGACACACACCGGACGGGGGGCGGCATGAGGCCGGGGGGCACCCACGGCGCGGGCGGGCACCCGCGACCGGGGGGAGTAGGAAAAACAGGGCGCGGTCATAGTAACGTGATTCCGTTCCCGCGCCAAGCCCGGCGGAAATACCCACCTTATGCGGCGCGAGTGGTAGCGATCCGTCGTACAGCCGATGACCGCACCCTGACGATTCTGACCGGCTCCGGCGCGATGCACGAAGCCGAGTGTCGGTATCACGACGACTTGGGCCGGCTAGACGAGTTCGGGCAAATCAGACCTCAAACGCTATGGGCGGCGCTGCCCTACGAGCGCAACCCGAGCGGGTACGAGTGGGATTTTTGTGCCGGGCTCGATGTCGCAATCGTCACTTTTGGCACCCCGGAGACCGACATAAGCCTGTTGCACTTGGCCGGCGTAGTGCTGGCCGCAAGCGCGGCGCATGTAGTCGTCCGACTGGCGGCGCGGATCGAGATATTACGGCGCGATGACGGGGGGGCGGTATGGCGGATGCACTGACTCCCCCGGGAGACCGGATCGATTTATCCGACCTGTCTAAGCTGGCGACGGATATCAAGACCTACACGCTACTGAGCGTGGATGATTTGGCGGCGCTGCCGGCACAACACTACCGCGTCAAATCCACTTTTCCCGAAAACGGGTTTGTCGCTTTTTTCGGGCCTCCCGGCTCTGGTAAGTCGTTTCTGGCGTTCGACATGGCGGGCGCAATCGCCGGGCGAGATGACTGGTTCGGGTATCGCGTCCGGCGTGGTCCGGTCGTCTATCTATTCCTTGAGGGCGAAGCGGGCGCGCGCAATCGGATCGCGGCTTATCGGACAGAATACGGCGGGACGTCATTGGCGAACATGCGATTGATTTTTCAGTCCGTAAATTTACTGTCGACCGATATCGTCGGCCTAATCGCGGCGCTCAGGGACGCGGGCATGGATCGCCCGACAATTTTTGTCGACACGTTGAATCGAGCGGCACCCGGCGCGGACGAGAATAGCTCCGTGGACATGGGGCTCATTATCGAATCCTGTAAGCGCCTACAGGCCGAAACTGATGGGCTTGTCGTTATCGTCCATCACACCGGAAAAGACGGCGCCAAGGGGCTGAGAGG
This sequence comes from Methylocaldum sp. GT1TLB, assembly GCF_051027445.1. Lineage (NCBI taxonomy): Bacteria > Pseudomonadati > Pseudomonadota > Gammaproteobacteria > Methylococcales > Methylococcaceae > Methylocaldum > Methylocaldum sp. GT1TLB. Next base: position 1,232,035 of record NZ_CP194898.1, on the reverse strand, counting down.
CCATTCCAGCCTGCTCGCGGCGCTGGATGCGGCCATCGAAGTATCGAGCGACGGCGAGACTAGGAAATGGACGCTTACGAAATCAAAAGACGGGCAGGACGGGCTTAGCCATGCGTTTAGGCTCAAGGTCCACGAGCTTGGATTTGATGAGGACGGCGACCCCATAACATCCTGCACCGTCGAACTCTTGGACGACATTCCCGACCGGGACAAAAAACCAAAGGCTCCGACTGGCGGAAACCAAAAGATCGTTTGGGATTACCTGCACGACGTCCTCAAAGACCGTCCGTCTATTCCGACAAGCGAGCTCATCGAGGGTGTACGCGGTCGTTTGGTTTGTGATGAAAAACGCAAACCCGAACGAATCAGGCAAGCGCTCACCGCGATGATTAACGCCGGTTTGGTGACCTGTTATGACGATACCCTTTCGTTTCCCGTTCCCATTCCCGTTCCCGTTCCCCCTAAAGGGGGAAACGGGAAAACGGGAAAATGGGATTCCCGAAACTTCCCGAAAACGGGAATTTCGGGAAGCTGGTATGAAACGGAGAAGGACACCGACAACGAAGTCGCGGGAGGATTCGATTTATGACGGCGGCAACGATCATTTTGCGCTGCCGAGACTTCGGCATTCCGTTATCCGTGAATGGCGACCGGCTGCACGTTGGCGTTGAGTCCGACCGGATACCGGCTGACCTGCTGGCCGAACTCAAGGCGTACAAAACCGAACTGGTGGCGCTTTTGGCGAACCCTTGGGCACCGGGCGGCGAGTATTACGAACGCATTCGTTCCGGCTGGCGATTGTCGCGGACGCCGGACGGCGGCTATATGTGGCTGGAGCCTGGGACATGGGAGGGTGCGTCATGAACCTACCCAATGACCTGCAAAGCATCGTCCAAGCTTTCGAGCGTGGCGAGATTACCCGAGAGCAAGCAACCGAGCGCGTCAAGGCATGGCCGGCTTATCTGCCGTGCGACATGGCGGCGAAGGCGCGAGCACTGCGGGCGATTGCGACGGCACCCACGCGCGCGGGGGAGGGGGGGAAACAAGCGGCAAATTTGCCGCTTGATCACGGCACCCACACGCGCGCGGGGGAGGGGATAAAACGAATAATCGTATTACGATTAATCGTACGGCACCCACACGCGCGCGGGGATAGGGTGGTCAATCGACCACTTGAAAAGAAGTCTCGTACGGCACCCACACGCGCGCGGGGGAGGGCATTGTCAACCGTGGCATTAACACGGTTGACAAACGGCACCCACACGCGCGCGGGGGAGGGACAAATCGGAAAATTTTCCGATTTGTTTTCAGTCACGGCACCCACACGCGCGAGGGAGGGGCCATTCCGTTCTTGCCAGGGCGCAGACCGCGACCGCACGCACTCCTTCGAAATCAGAAACCGTAACAAAGTTAGGAAATCCTTATGAACACCGAGCACACCTTGACCGACTTACCCGAAGAACAGCTTATCCTCCTGGCGCACCAGGCGCTTTTAGAACTGGCACAGCGCGGACTTCGGACGTTACCGCTACCCGAGCAAGCGCGTATTTCCGAGCGGCTTTCCCGAGGCCACACGTTGCGTTGTGGATGGGATTTCGGCAACGCTGCGGGAGCGTTTTACACTGCTTCTGGGAATGAACGGCACCACGTCATGAGCGTCGGGCTTGGCGAATCTGCACCGCCTGGAATGCCGCTGAACTAAGCGCCTACGGGTGAATAAAAAAGCACTGCTTTTTTAAGCAGAGTAGTATAATCGAGCCTAGCCAGTTTCGCGGACTGGCGGGCTCTCCGGTAGCCGGTCGACGTACCGGCTTTTTATTGGGGAGCAACTAAACACTGTTCAATTACTGGAGAACCCGAAATGAATTTGTCACACATTCAAGCGCGTATGCGCGAAATCTGCCCCGTCGCCGGAGTATTTGGGATGGCGGATTATTCCGGCTGGAATAACCGCGCACTGGAAGACCGATTGCTTGATTTGAGCAATGAAGCCAGCGCGATCCGTGCAACGGCTGAGCGGCAAAACCGTGATTTGACCGAAAGCGAGGCGCAAGAGATTGACCGCGTTCTTGCGGCATTCGAGGAAGTGGAAGCCGAGCTAGGTTCGCGTGGCTCGAAAGGCCGGAAGACCGCACCGGGCGCACCGGCTGGCGGCGGCTTGGTGCAGCGCACCAGCATCGAGGACATGATTCGTCCGAACGCGGCGCAGACCATCGCGGCGATGTTCCCGCGAGACACCCACGGTTTCAGGAACCTGGCCGAGTTCATGGCGGCGCTGGCGTCGGAACGGGGCGACTCCCGTTTGCGCGTAGGCACGCCGATCCATGCGGCGGGCATGACCGAAGGCACCGGCTCAAGCGGCGGCTTTCTGGTTCCGCCTCAATTCCTGGCCGAAATTCTGGGGCCGGCATTCGTGGAAAGCGGCATTCTAAGCCGCGTGTCCGTGGTCCCGATGACCAGTTCGGCGGTCATGATTGCCGGCTTCAATAACACCGATTCCCATGCGGGCGGCGCGATTGGCGGTTTGACCATGGAATGGGCGGGCGAAGGCCAACAGCTTTCCAGCCAAACCGGGAAGGTTCGGGCCGTCACCATGCAGGCCAAAAAGGGCGCGGTCATGGTGGAAGTCACCAACGAGCTCTTGTTCGATTCGCCTGCGGCATCTATCCAGCTTCGCGAGATCATGAGCGCGGCGGCGCGGTTCGGGCTGGAAGCGGCGATCTTGACCGGGAACGGCGTGGGCCGTCCGTTGGGCCTTCTGAACGACAATGCCAAGATCGTGATTGGCAAGGAAACGAGCCAAGCGGCGGATACGATCAACTATCAGAACATCATAAAGATGGTCGCCCGGATTCACCCGAGCTTGCTGCCTGGGGCTGTTTGGGTGGCGAACCCGACCACCTTGACGCAGCTCTTGAACATTCAAAGGCCGATCAGCGACGCAGCCGGCACCGATTACGTGGGCGGCGATATCCTGCCGGTTTTTCAAACGGGCGTGGGCGGCACCTTCAGCTTGCTCGGGTTGCCGTTGGTCTTCTCGGAAGCCTTGCCGGTACTCGGCGATGCGGGCGATTTGGTGTTGGCCAGTTTCAGTGAGTATTTGCTTGGTTTGCGGTTGGATGCTCGACTCGATGTGTCGACGGAATTTAGGTTCGATCACGACAAAAGCGTCTTCCGGTTGATTCTCAGGGCCGATGGCTTGAGCCGCTGGGATCAGGCGTTGCAGCCAATGAACGGCAATACGTTGAGCTGGGCAACCACGCTCGAAGAACGGGCCGCCGGTTAACAAGTTCGCCTCGGGTTGGCGCATACGTGCGTACTCCGGCACGTGTCACCACGGTCGACGAGGCAAACGACGGGCCGCTGTCTTTCCCAGAAGGACAGTGGCTTTTTTTTGGCTTGGCCGCCGCCGAGGGGGGGCGTTTCATTCCTTGGCGGAATCGAAGCCTAGAACGGGCGGCTCGTCATTTTTTTACGAACGCGAAATTGGCTAAAAACTCATAGCGGAGAAACCCTGTGTCATCCTGCCTCAAGTGCGGTTCACCGATCGATCACACTCCCGGCGCCAACGGGAGACCGCCGAGCTACTGCGGGGAAGCCTGCCGGCGCTTGGCGGAATACGAAATCCGGCGAATCAATCGGCGGCTTGAGCAACTGGAAGCGAGTCTATCGAACTTGAGGATCAATGGATTCGACCATTTCATGGAGAAAACTCAAGCCGAAATAGCTCTGCAAGAAGCGCGGCTTAGGGCATTACTGGAGGGGGCAGGCGACGATGGCAGCCGTTGAGCCGTCGTTACAAGTCGATTGGGAAGCCTTCGCACAGGAAAGGGCAACTATCAGGGCGATATTGAGCGGACCGTGCCCATGCGACGGGTGCGGCAATCGCTGGTTTTGCAGCACAAATGCCGCGTGTCGCGATTTCGCCGTTTACGTCAACACCGGGAAGGTCGTCACCAAGGACCGGACACCGACGCGGGAGCGATGGCACCGGATTTTTCGGGGCTCGGACGATTAAGCCGCGCGTGGTGGCCGTGGTGGAAAACCACACGCGATAGTCTGGAATGACATTTGCGGTGGAGCTGAACAGCGTTCTTTGAAAGAATCGTGCCAAATAGCAAGCCGCGTCATTACTGGCGTTGAGATTGGCACGGGGAATGTATAGTGGAAAACATGAGGTAATACACCATGGCAACAGCCGGAACATTAACCGTTGATATCGGGGCCAACGTCGCCCGCCTGCAATCCGACATGCGGCGCGTTGAAGGCACCATGCATTCAAGCTTCGGGAAGATCGAAGCCCGCGCCAAACAGATGAGCCGGTTGGTATCCGGCTCCATCACGGGCTTTATTGCCGGATTCGGCATCAAGGAATTCGTCGGCACGCTGGCCGAGTTCGACAAGCTCAACGCGAGTTTGAAGACCGTCACCGGCTCGATTGAAGCGGCGGGCAGGGCCGGCGAGACGCTAAGGCGGTTTTCCGCTCAGACGCCGTTCGAACTCAATGAAGTGACTGCGGCATTCATCCGGCTTAAATCGCTTGGGCTGGATGCTTCGGAAGAGGCGTTGCGCTCGATGGGCAACACGGCGTCGGCAATGAGCAAGCCGTTGATGCAGTTCATCGAAGCCGTAGCCGATGCCGCGACGGGCGAATTTGAGCGGCTGAAAGAGTTCGGCATCAAGGCCAGCAAGGAAGGCGAACGGGTCACATTCACATTCCAAGGAATGCGGACCACGATCCGGAACGATAGCGCGGCGATTCAAAAGTACCTGCTGGACCTGGGCAATACCCAGTTCGCGAGCGGTATGAAAGACCAGATGGACACCATCGGCGGCGCGGCGTCGAACATGAAGGACTCCTTCGCTAATCTGGTCGATTTTATCGGCAATCTCGGGATCAGGGACGCGATCAAGAGCAGTTTCTCGGGCGTGGCCGAGTACATCAACGCGATTACTCAGCAAATGAACGAGGCCTTCGGGAGCGGGCTGGATCGGGACATTGCCGTGACGTTGCGGCGGATCGATGAGGTCAAGAGCAAGATGGAGAATGCCCGTTCGATTTCGTCGGCGACGGGGGGCTTGATGGGCACCGGTGCGGTCGAGGAATCGGCGCGGCAGTTGGACGCCTTGAACTATCGGCTGGAGATCCTGCAAAAGCAAAAGTCGGAGCTGGCCAAGCCGGTCAATATCGCGCCTCCCAAGATCGAAGCATTTCAGGCGACCACGGCGAAGGTTCACGAGGACATGCGGAAAGTCAAAGCGACTGGCGTTGAAATCACCAGTGTCTTTGAAGAGTGGTACGACAAGATTGGCCAGTTTCGGGACGGCATCGGCGGCGTGAATGGGATGCTGGAACAAACCAAGGTGAACGCCGACGAGTTGACCGACGTTTTCGAGGAACTGCGCAACAAGCGGCTGGACGAGGAAGTGATTAACCCCAAGGCGCTTGATGAGACCACCAAAAGCACCGACAAGCTTGACAGCGCGGCGCGGGAACTGGGGCTGACCTTTCAGAGCGCCTTCGAAGACTCGGTTGTGGAAGGCAAGAAGTTCAAGGATGTTTTGAAGGGGATTGAGCAAGACCTGATCCGGATTGCTACCCGAAAGTTTGTCACCGAGCCGTTTATTGATCTCTTGGACGAGTTCATGGGGGGCGGCCAACCGGACAACAACCAACCCAACAAACCCAACAAACAAAAACCGTCTGGCGGCTCGACCGATTGGCTTTACAAAATCGGCGACGTGAGCGGTCAGGCGTGGGACTGGCTGGCAAGCTTTTTCCATAATGGCGGCGTGGTCGGTAGCACTCCCACCTTTTCGCGGCCTATTCCGGCGCTGGCGTTTGCAGGGGCCCCCCGCTATCACTCGGGCGGCATTGCCGGGTTACGACCGGATGAGGTCCCGGCGATCCTCCAGAAAGGCGAGGTCGTGTTACCGCGTGGTGCTGGCGTCAAGAACGGCGGCGGCGGCGGCGTCGATATCCAGATTATCGACCAGCGCGGCTCGGGCGCACCGGTCGAGGCGCAACGCCAGACCGGGCCGGACGGCCGTGAACAAATCAAGCTGTTCGTCCGCGACGAGGTGAAAAGCCTGATCGCGAGCGGCTATCTGGACAAGTCCATGTCGGCAGCCTACGGCGCCAGACGTACGGGCGTCACCCGGTAGACATGAAAAAGCCCGATGGTGTATCGGGCTTATTGTTGCCTTGACGCTCCGAATGGTCCGGCGCATACTGACCGCACTACTACATAACGCGGACCCCGCACCCGTCAGACATGCGGATTTTTTGCGCCCATAGTTTCTATGGTGCGGTCGATACGGTGAGATAAGCCGGGAAACCGGACGAATAAGCCGAGCCGTCGTTATGCGGTAGTTGAGGCCGCACCACCTTCATGATTGTGGTGCTCTTTTTGGGAGTACACACCATGTCAAACAACGACGCTCACGTTATTCAAGACCCGGCAAGCGCGGCTTGTGCGCTGGTCATGGCTGACACCATGCTGGCCGTTGTCTCGGCTGCAATCGATCAATTCGTTGCAACGGCTCAGGCCACGGGGGTCATAGACATTCCAGAGTCCACCAAAGGTCACGGTCTCGCTGAAATCATCGAAGTGGTGCGGCATAGGATTTTGCGAGTCGCCGATTTTCTCGAAGAGACGGAGGACACCATGCGGCTATCCACAAGGCCGCAGGAGGGTAACGACCATGCGTAACCATCTTATCGAGGCAGGCGATATTCTCAGCGAAGCGCAACGGCAAGTTGATTTCCTATCGACGCTTTGCACGTTCGGCGGGACGGATGACAGCGTAGAACTGGATGCGCCAGCGATTAGCGGGCTTTATTACGTAATCCGCGACATCGCGCAGCGAATCCAAAAGGCCGGCGAACTGATCAAGGAGCACCGTGATTCAGACCGGCGGATTATCGGCGGCGGGGACTGAGGTAAACCCTTATCACTCCACAAACCCGGCTTAGGCCGGGTTTTTTGTGTCCCCGGTGTGTCCCCGGTACAAAAGAAAAAGGGCTGCATTGCTGCAACCCCTTGATTTTCTGGAGCCGGTGATAGGATTTGAACCTACGACCCGCACATTACGAATGTGCTGCTCTACCGACTGAGCTACACCGGCGATGAGAGCTGCCCATTATAAGAAAATTTGATGCGCTTACACAAGGCATCGAAGTAACCATGTGCGCATTGGCGCCTCGTGAGCGACGGCGTTAGGATATGAGGAACCTTTTATTTGATCGGGAGGAATTATGAACAAGGAACAGTTCTTGACATTCGCTTCATCGCTCCTACTTATGTGTTCGACGGGACAGGGCACCGCGGCTTACGCGGCCAACGTTTCAAGTTCAACCGTGTCCAGTTCGGTCTCCTCCGTTTCGCTCGGAGGCTCCCACGCGCAGGCCGTGATTAGCGGTCAACAGGGGATCATCTCGATTAACGGCGATCGCGTGGAGGTCAAGGACGGCAGACTGACGTGGAACGGCGTGTCCTACGGCACCGTAGGGAAGAATTCGGTCGTGAAATACATCGCCAACGGCTCCGTCAAGAAGCTGTTCGTCGATGGAGTGGAAAGATCGGCCGATCCTTGAACGCAGCGCTTTAATCCCACTTCGCCCGCCATTCTGAAGCGAAACTCGCCCACGCCCGCGTGTCCCAAACGGACTCGCCAGAAGGCATAATAAGCCTCACGAGTTCGTGATCGAGTTGAACACATCGAGGGATTATGTCTGCCATTCATCACGCCCTGGTATTGAACCTGCATCAGCCGCCCGGCAATCTGGACCATCTCCTTTCCGAACAGCCCTGGGAGGCTCGGGAAATTCTTTATGCCTACGATCGGATTCCGAGATTCCTATGGGATTACGACGACATCGCGCGGGTCCATCTGTCGCTTTCCGGGACGCTCCTCGAAACCTTGTCGAATCCGGAATTCCAGAGCCGCGTTTACGGCATCGTCGATTGCGGGTCGCTGATTTGGCACCTCCAGAACGAGCGGATCATCGACATCCTCGGTACGGGCTATTACCACCCGGTGTTGCCGCTCATCCCCGAGGCGGATCGCGACGAACATCTGGCACGCTGGCAGGCCATTGCCGGCCATCTGTTTTGGCGGAATTCGTTCCAAGGGTTTTGGCCTCCCGAGATGGGATTTTCCATGGAGCTGATTCCGCTGCTCAAGAAATTTGGCTATCGCTATGTAATCGTCGACAGCGAGCACGTGGAGCCGGTGACGCCCATGCAATGGCACGAACTCCGGTATCGGCCCCATATTGCTCGCCATAACGGGTCGGAAATCATCGTCATCGTACGCGACCGGGAGCTTTCGGACGCTCAGGAATCGGGCATGGACTACGTTTGGTTCGCGAAAGAACTGGCTCAGCGAACGCAATGCTGCGATTTCGAACCGCTGGTCACGACCTGCACGGACGGCGAGAACGGGGGTTGGTTCCGGAACACGACCAACGAGGTGAATTTTTGGGGTGCGTTTTACCGGGAATTGTTGGATGAAGCCCGCAAGAAAAGTTTAATTCAACCGGCTTTTATCAAGGATTATTTGGACCGATTCGGCGCGTACGGTGAAGTTACGGTAAGAACCGGAGCCTGGAATACCGGTTGGCATCACGGACGGGATTTTCTGCAATGGACCGGTTCGCAAACGCAAAAAGATTCTCTGGCGCGATTGCAGGCCGTAAGCATGGCGGTACACCAAGCCCGAAATGCCGCTGTAGCCAAGGATTTGACAGAAGAGGAGCAGGGTGAACTGAACGAAGCCTTCTGGCGGCTATTGCGTGCCGAAACGAGCTGCAACTTCTATTGGGGCGAAGACTGGGTGCACCGCTGTCATAACGACCTGGATGAAGCCGAGGCTTGTTTGCAGCGCTACAGAGCACGCGGTTCCTAGCACGCGAGAACCCGGAACGGCTGCCTTCCCTTTGTCCAAGCCCAGTTGTAGGTCGGCAATCCTTTGCCGACAAAGCCCTAACGCGACCGTTTGCCATCGGAGAGACTGGACAGACCGCATTCGTCGGCAAGGGATTTCCGACCTATCAATTCAGCCCGGAAGCCGAAACGGGACTACTGCGATACCGTCGGCGCGCCGCTCGGTGGAAACGTCCCCGCGTACGGGCCGAAGCCGCTGATTTCGGCCATTCGGCTTTCGATCCACTGTTCCGCTTGATGATTGATTTCGCTGGAGCTCAGCGTGGTCGCATCGATCGGCGGTCCGATGCGCACCTGGATAACACCGGGAAATTTGAGAAAAGCCCGCCGTGTCCAGTATTCGCCGGCATTGTGGGCGACGGGGACTACCGGACAGCCGACGCGATGAGCGAGTATTCCGCCGCTAGTCCCGTAGCGTCCTTTCTGTCCGGGCGCGACCCTAGTTCCCTCGGGGAAAATGACGACCCAGCGCCCGTCTTTCAGTCGTTTTTCGCCGTCCCTCAGGATCTGCTTCATGGCGGCGGATTTCGCCTGCCGGTTGATGGCGATCGGTTCCAAGGTAGCCATGGCCCAACCCCATACCGGGATGCGCAGCAATTCGCGCTTCAGAATGAACACCAGGGGCGGGAATATGGCTTGCAAAGCCAGAGTTTCCCAGGCGGATTGATGTTTGCAGAGTATGATGCCGCTTCGCTCCGGGATGTTCTCGAGCCCGCGCACCTCATACTTCAAGCCGCAAACGGTTTCCAACATCCATAAGTTGAACCGTACCCATAGGCCGGCGATGGCATAGCGGGTTTCGAACCGGAGCGGATAGGCCGTCAGCAGCACCGGCCCCAGCAGGAGGGTAGACAAGACCTGGCCGATGAAATAGAGAGTCGAACGCAAACAAACGCTAATCAGCGTTAAAAAGGATATATTGGGCCGCTGCATAGAGATTTGGAAAAATAGGAAGGTCGAGATCCGGATGGCGGGCCAAAGTCCGCATGCCTTTGCCCGTTTCAACCAGGATGGGTTGCGCCCCGGCCGCCTGTGCGGCCTGAACGTCCCGGAAGGAATCGCCCACCGCGGGTACGGACCTCAGATCGACCTGATATTTTTCGGCAAAGGCGCGGAACAAGCCCGGCTCGGGCTTCCGGCAGCCGCAGCCGTCTTCCGGGCCGTGCGGGCAGAAGAAAATCTCCTCGATCCGTCCTCCGGCAGACTCGACGGCATCGCGCATCTTTTGATGGATACCTTCCAGCGTAGCCAGATTGAACAATCCGCGGGCGATGCCGGATTGATTCGTCAGGATGACGACGCGAAAGCCGCCGCGGGTCAGAAGCGAGATCGCTTCGAGGCTGCCGGGAATGGGCACCCATTCGTCGGGCGACTTGATATAGGCGTAGGAGTCCTCGTTGACGACGCCGTCGCGGTCCAGAATGACGAATTTCGACATGCCGCGGGACCGCTTATCCCTGAAGCTTCGAGATGTCGGCGATGTTGAGGAACAGTCCTTCGACGATCGCCAAGAGGCCCAGCCGGTTGCGGCGAAGCTCGGCATCCTCGGTCATCACCATGACGCTGTCGAAGAAGGCGTCCACCGTTTCCCGGAGCTGCGCCAGACGGCACAAGGCCGCCGTATAGTCCCGTTCGTGCAGCAGCGGAAGAATGTCTTCCTTGGCTTGCCGCGCGGCCTCCAACAGATGTTTCTCTTCCGTTTCCGTCAGCACGTGATCGTCGACATTGGCGACGACTTCCTCTTCCGCCTTGCGCAGGATATTGCGTATCCGCTTGTTGGCCGCGGAAAGGCTCTCGGCCTCGGCCAGGCGGCGGAATTCGCGAACGGCTTTCAGGCGCCGGTCAAAGTCCGGCAGGCGGCCGGGCCTGACCGCCAGAACGGCCTCGAACTCGTCGTGGCGGACGCCGCGCTCCAGGCAGTAACCGCGGAGCCGTTCGAGGATGAAGTCGTAAACGTTCGCATGTACCGTTTCGGCGTCGAACGGATGGGGGAACTGCGCCAGGGCTGAATCCAGGAGCTCCGGAAGATCCAGATCCAATTCCCCCTCGAGCAGGATGCGGATGGCGCCCAAGGCGGCGCGGCGCAAAGCGTAGGGGTCTTTGTCGCCGGTCGGTATCAGGCCGGCGCTGAAGATGCCGGTCAAGGTGTCGATCTTTTCGGCCAGAGCCAGCATCAGGCCGGTGCCCGTTCGCGGCACGGGACCGCCCGACACCTTCGGCAGATATTGTTCCTCGATGGCGGCGGCGATCTCCTCCGGCTCACCCTCCGCCAGGGCATAGTAGCGGCCCATGGTGCCCTGCAGCTCGGGAAACTCGCCGACCATCAGGCTCAGCAGATCGGCTTTGGCGAGAAGAGACGCGCGTTCGACCCAGGCGCTTTCCGTGTTCAGACGCTCGGCGATGATCACGGCCAGGCGCTTGACCCGCTCGGTCTTGTCGAGCAGCGACCCCAGGGTCTTTTGGAAGGTGATCTGCGCCAGGTCGGGCACCCGGCTTTCGAGGGTTTGCTTGCGATCCTGGTTCCAGAAGAATTCGGCGTCCGATAGGCGAGGGCGCACGACTCTTTCGTTTCCGGCGCGTACGGTGTCCGGGGAGCGGCTGTCCAGATTGCTGAAGGTGATGAAGTAGGGCAGCAGACCGCCTTCTTTATCCTTCACCGGAAAATACTTCTGATTCGCCTGCATGGTGGTGATCAGCACTTCCGGTGGAAGGGACAGGTAGCGGGCATCGAACCCGCCCAGAATTGGTACCGGCCATTCGACCAGGGATGCGACTTCGTCCAGCAGATCGGCCTCGATGTGCGCGCAACCGTTGACCGTGACCGCGGTGGTTTTGGCCGACTCGCGGATCTTGGCCTTGCGGGTCTCGAAGTCGGCGATGACGAAGCCTTCTTCGAGCAGCTTTTCGGCGTATTCGCCGGGCTCGTTCAGAACCAGGCCGTCGGGATGGTGGAAGCGGTGGCCGTAAGTCACGCGGCCCGCGGGTACGCTCAGGATTTCGGCCTCGATCACTTCGCTGCCGAACAGCAGCACGATCCAATGTACCGGGCGCACGAATTCGGCGGTTCCGGCCCCCCAGCGCATGCGTTTCGCGATGGGCAAGGCGGCCAGCGACTGGCGCAGAATATCAGGGATCAAATCCTCGGTTCGGCCGCCCTTTACCTCCTGGCGGAACCCGATCCACGCGCCCTTATCGGTTTCGATGGTGGTGAGCTGTTCGAGCGTGGCGCCGCAGCTCTTCATGAAGCCTTCCAGAGCCTTGGAGGGCGAACCGTCCGGCTGATAGGCGGCATTGAGCGCAGGGCCCCGCCTTTCGACGGTCTGGTCGGGTTGGGCGGTCGCCAAGCCTTTCACCCGTACCGCAAGCCGCCGCGGCCCCGCATAGGGTACGACGTCATCGAAGTTCAGCGCGGCTCTGGCGAGACCGCTCTCGACGTTGCCTTTCAGTGCCAGGCTTAGCGTAAGCAGGGACTTGGGCGGCAATTCCTCGGTGCCCAGTTCGAACAGAAGATCGCGGGTTTCACTCATCGCCGGCACTCCTCGGGGTCAGCAGCGGAAAACCGAGCTTTTCGCGGCGCTGGTAGTAGGCTTCCGCGACGGATTTGGCCAAGTCGCGGACACGGAGGATATAGCGCTGGCGCTCGGTGACCGATATGGCTCGGCGCGCGTCCAGCAAATTGAAGGAGTGCGAAGCTTTCAACACCATTTCGTAGGCGGGTAAGGGTAAATCCTGCGCGATCAGTTTCTGGCACTCGCGCTCGTAAGTATCGAAGCAGCCGAACAGGAACTCGGTGTCGGCGTGCTCGAAATTGAAAGACGACATTTCCACCTCGTTCTGGTGGTAGACGTCGCCGTAGGTAACCGGCCCATTCGGTCCGCGCGTCCAGACCAGATCGAACACGCTTTCGACCCCTTGCAGGTACATGGCGATGCGTTCCAATCCGTAGGTGATTTCGCCGCTGACCGGGCGGCAGTCCAGCCCCCCCACTTGCTGGAAATACGTGAACTGCGTGACCTCCATGCCGTTCAGCCAGACCTCCCAACCCAGGCCCCAGGCGCCCAGGGTCGGCGATTCCCAATTGTCCTCGACGAAGCGGACGTCGTGCTCTAGCAGATCGAAGCCGAGAAAGCGGAGGGACCCCAGATACAGCTCCTGGATATCGGGCGGATTCGGTTTGAGAATGACCTGAAACTGGTAATAATGCTGGAGCCGGTTGGGGTTCTCGCCGTAGCGGCCGTCGGTGGGCCGGCGGGAGGGTTGCACGTAGGCGGTGTTCCAGGGCTCCGGGCCTATGGCCCGAAGGAATGTCGCGGGGTGGAAAGTGCCTGCCCCTACCTCCATGTCCAGAGGCTGCATGATGACGCAGCCCTGTGCCGCCCAGTACTCCTGCAGCGCCAGAATCAGTCCCTGAAAAGTGGAAACGTCGCGTTTAGCTATGGTTTGACTGGCCACAACGGTTTCGGATGGTTGATCAAAGTCGTCGATTATATCCCGAAATGACGATAGCACCGATCATTGCGGTAACGGATTGTGCGGCCGGGATGTCGGCGACAAAATACCCCGTCTTGAGAATTCGCGAACTTAGTTTAGAGGGCCTATGAAAGTCATCGGTTTTAATCACGCCTCATTGATTGTCAGCGATTTGGATGCCTCGCGGCGGTTCTACGAGGGCGTTCTCGGATTGACGCCCAGCGACAAGCGTCCGCGTATGCCCTTCGACGGGGTTTGGTACGAGATCGGCGCGCAGCAGATCCATTTGCTTCAGGTACCGAATCCCGATGCAGCGGCAGAGCGTCCGGAACACGGCGGACTCGACCGCCACGTGGCTTTGAACGTCGCGGACCTGGCGGCGATCAAACGCGACCTCGAACAAGCAGGGGTGAGCTATAGCGTGAGTAAATCCGGCCGCCCGGCGCTGTTTTGCCGGGATCCGGACAACAATACCTTCGAGCTCATCGAACTACCGGTCTAGATTTCTTATCCCGAGCCGCCAAGAAGGGAGATCGATCTCTTCGGGCGGCTGTCGTTGTCGGGCGCAAGGGTTTGCGCCCAGCGCCCTCCGCCCGAAATAAGTCCGAAACGATCGAGTTACGAACGAAACAAATCTCCCATTTCGGGAAATCCTTCAGAAACGTTCCTCCCCTGAAATAGCGTCGCGTTGCGGGACGCGAGAGCCACCGATCAGCCCGCGACGAACTGACCATCAACCGGGCCGTGCCGAAACGCCGGCTCAAACCGAGGAGGAATTCCATGAACAAGCTCGTCCCGATTTTCGATCTCAGCAGCGTATTTTCGGTACCCGGCCGGGTGTCCGGGGAATATTGGCTGCGTTCAAACATGGCCCGCCTGAGCCGGCTCATGTCTTACGGAGTCGAATGCATGGCGCGTTTGGGACTGGTATTGCCCGCCGGTGCCGCCAGCGCGGTTTCGGTGGTTGCGCTGGCCGGGACCGGGCGGATTTCGACTGCGTTGGCCGCAGCCGTATTTCTGCTGGTCTACGCCAGCTATCTGATCGACCATCTGGCGGATGTCGACCGTTTCGATGATGAACAAGCTTCGAAACGCAGTCTGGCCTTGGGGCGTCGGAAACGATTCTTTTCAGTGCTCGGTGCCGCCGCGCTCGCGGCGGCCGTGACGATTACCGGAATAGCGAGCAGTCCGGCTGCGATGCTGTTGCTCGTCTCGTTCCCTATCGCGGTGATTCTTTACGGAACGCCATGGTTCGGCAGTCTCACCCGCGGACTCTTCCGCTATCGGCGGCTCAAGGACATTCCGGGGTTCAAGGCGTTTTACACGGCCTTTTTCTGGGGCTTGCTAATGGTCTACGCGGACCGTTTCGTCGGCGGAAATCAGCCGTCCCTGGTCCCGTTCTTTTTCGGTTACACGTTTTTGTCGTTCTTGTTGAATACCGTCTATTGCGATTTCAAGGATCTGGAGCGCGACCGCTTCGATGGCGTGGTCACGCTGCCGCTGATGCTCGGCATTCCGAATACCTTGCGGCTGCTCCACATCGTGAATGCCGCGGCTCTCGCTTGGCTGATCGCTTTCGTGGCCGCCGGTTGGATTCCGGTGTGGACGACCGGGTTGGCGCTGGTGCACGGATACGTATCGGCCATTCTTCGCCACGGTGCGAGGGTGATGGCGAGGGGCGGTCTCCCCGGCGATGCCGCCATCGATGCCGAATTCGCGCTATGGCTGCCCTGCGCCTTGCTCGGGTCCTGGATGACGGCGTTCCTCGGCTTGGCTTAAAGGAGGAAAATCATGAGTCCGACGGAACAGCTCGTCTACAACGTTTCCTCGATCGCCTGTCTGGGTTTGTGGGGCGTCGCTTATCTGCTCATCATCCGCCGCGCGTTCAAGGACCGCGCCTACGGCATGCCGTTGCTGCCGCTTTGCACCAATCTCTCCTACGAATTCATCTTCGCCTTTCTTCTGCCCGATGATCCGCCGCTGAACTACGCCAACGGCATCTGGTTTCTAATCGATCTGGTGATTGCTTACCAGTACTTGCGATTCGGCCGAAAGGAGTTTCCGTCCGCGTTGCCGCAACGTTGGTTCCTGCCGGCGTTCGGTCTGGCGCTGGTCACCGCATTCGCGGGCATCCTGGCCATCACTTTCGAATTTCAGGATTGGCACGGCAATTACACCGGATGGGGGGATCAGCTGCTGATCTCGGTTTCTTTTCCGTACCTGCTGGTGCGCAGGCAAAGCGTCAAAGGGCAGTCGGTCTATATCGCGTTGTCGCGAATGATCGGCAGCATCGCGCTGATTCCGGCCCAGTACGTACTGACGCCCGACTCCCTGTTCCTGGCCTACGTCTACATCGCCTTCATTGTTTTCGATCTCCTCTACATCGCCCTTTATCTGCGCCGGTGCCGTTCGGACGGAATCAATCCGTGGCGGCGTCTTTGAGCATAGAAGCGCGAGCAGAGCCGTGGAGTCCAGGGCGATTCTCGGATTGATTCGCGGAATGCGGGAGCGGGTTTTAGAGCACTTTCCGGTTTGGCGCAGAAGTAGGTCGGCGGGGGCATTGTCGGCAAAGGATTGCCGACCTACGAATTTCCCGATTCTCACCGCAAAACCGCGGTAAAAAACGTTCTAGCCCGTACCTAATACTGAGGCCGTTTGCAATCAATCCTTGCGTGCGAATGGAAACGCTTTAGTCTCGCGACGGGCGTCCTTGAGTACGTTGACTGAGCCTGTGGGAAATCGCCGATTTCCAATTCGCCGGGGCTTCGGCGGTTACCCTGACGGGCGAAACAATTGAAACAAATCTCCGCTCCGCCGGAAATATTCGAGATACACGGCCCATTGAAACTGGTTCCCGACCTCGGCGCCTTCGCCGGGGAATTCGACAATCGAAGAGGAGAACCAACCATGAAACCAATCAAATCGCCCTTGCGAGCTATCTGGCGGGCGCTGGTCGCCGCAGTGCTCTGCTCGGGGCAAGCTGTGCTTGCCGACAGTCCCAATAAGCCGAGCCCGGTGGACCAACCGCCGGCCATCAAACTACCGGCGGTCGCGGACCATCCCGAAGTGATCCGGGCCTTGCACTGGAACGTCTGGATGTACCCCGACATCGTCCATCCCGACGCGGCAGGTCTGGACAACGACCACCGGGTACCCCACATCGTCGGGCGCCTGAACAAGCAGAAATACGACATCGTATCGATCAACGAGCTGTTTTCCGGATCGCCGGACCAGAAAGGCCAGTACGACGAGTTCATTTACCTCATGACCGGTATCGATACGGGGGTCTCGGACATAGGCAACACCAATATTTCCTATTCCTACCTGCCCCATGGAGCGCCGCCGGCCCAGTATCCTTACTACGTCTGGTCGCCCGGCTTCCATATGACCACCGTCGGCGACGCCGGCCTGGGCCTGTTCACCCAGTTCCCGCCAGCGCCCCGCAATGATCTCGAGCCCGCCTTCATGGCGCTGCCCGGACAACCCTACCCTCAAGGGATCAGTGTGGACTATTACTGCCTGAATTCGGAGGGCGCGGAAAAACTTGCAAGCTTTCAATTCCTTGCGGGCGGGCCGGCGAGCCCCTTTCCGTGGGTGAAAAGCAAACCTTGGTACAAAACCAATATGAACCAGGCTCCCGGCTGCGCGGCGGCCTATACCTGGTACACGGAAGCGGAGGGAGCGGACGCGGGTGCGGTCAAGGGCATTCTCTGGACTCGAGTGGAGAACACCAAGACCGGCCGTCCCTTGAACATTTTCGTGACCCATACCCAGGCCGATTATCCGGAGGCCAATCCGCCGGAGGAGTATTCCGCGGTCCGCGCCACCCAGTTGCAGCATCTGCGCAGCTTCATCAACTCCATGGCTTCCGCGGACGAGGACGTCATGGTGATGGGCGATCTCAACGTTCTGGGCGACGGCAAGAAGTTCATCGGCGTCAACCCGTCGCAGAACCAGTACGAGTACAAGGATTGGATCACCGACATCTTCGTGGCCCAGGACGGGTTCGAGGACGTCTATCGCGGCCAGATGAAAACCACAGACAACGACGGCGGATTCACCCGGCACCCCATCTGGAACAGCCACGACGCGGCGGACCCGTATCCCCAGCGGCTGGATTACATTCTGTCCCGCTGGAAAAGCGACTGGAACCGGAACGGCTACTGCATGCAGCATGCCCGCGCGCGCCGCGATTTCAACCTCTATTTGGGAGGACCCAATCCGGCCACCGATGCTTCGGACCACTTCCCGGTGGAAATGGCGGTCAGCTTCGACTCCGGCTATTGCGCCCCGCGCAAGGCGCTGGATGCGGGGAACTCGGCCAATCTCAACACCACCAGAGTGCTGACCTTCGACAATCCGGGCGCGGTGCAATGGATACGCGTGCCGGCGGACACCGATCTGGCCATCACCGCCGAAAAACTGACCCATGTGGACGGCAGCAAGTATGAGCTGGATGTCACGGCCTTCCTGTCCACCGATCTGTCGATGCCGGTGGAAACCTTCAACAAGCGGTACCGGCTGGGCTTCGGCAAGCGCGATTTGAAAAAGTCCGTCAAGGTCTCGTTCCCGGTTCCGGCCTATTTGCGGATCACGCCGGCGAGTTACGGCGCCATCGGCACGGCCGAAATCATGATCACCAGGATGGACGGCCTCACGCCGGACACGGCGCTCCTGATCGGCGCGGGCGGCTTCCTGGACGTGGACAAATCCCATGCGCGCTATGGCGAGAACTGGTCCAAGTCCTGGTCCGAACCGACCGACATGCCCGGCACCAGCCTGAACGGGACCCCCGGCCAGAAGGTCAAGTGGTTCGAGTTCAACAATCAGCCCGGCGAGGACGGCAAGGGCAGTTGCTTTGCCTTGCGCATCCTCCAGGGCGGGATTCAGCCGCCGGCGGCATCCGGCAACAGTTCGTTCCGTATCCGCGTGCAGCAGGGCGATGCGGTTTACCAGAACTGGGGAAACTATGTACCGACCAATGCCGGCAGCAGCGCCAAACCCTTCCAGGCGGTGTTCGATTGCGGCGCAAATCCCGGCTTGGCCGTGCCCACCGGAGCGGAAATCAAGCTCGGAATCGAACGCTCGGACAATGCCAACACCGAAACCCTCCGCCTGGCCCTGACCCCGGACGTCCGCTCCTACCGCTTCATCAAGGTGGGGATCGCCCAGCAGGGCGACTGGGGCGCCACCTCGGGCGGCGATGAAGTCGTCGGCGGGTTCGGCCTGGACGACATCGTCGGCTGGTACGTCAAGACCATCGACCGCCACACCGATGTTTCCGGCTGGCATTACCATTTCCCGGTCTGGGGCCAGGGTTCCGCCGGCCTGGTCGACAAGGCGTATTTCCGCACGCACATCGGCTGGGAACTGGGCGAGGAGTCCTGCGATTGCGACGCCGATACCTGGAACCCGAACGAAATCGAATGGTTCAGGGTTTACCAGAACGGCAATCACTTCGGCCGTTCACTGGACTTCCACTCGGTACCCTGGGGCGTCCAGGTGAAATCCGGCAATACCAAGGTGGAAACCCTGGAGTTCAAGCGTCTCTCGGCGTCCAAGGCCTATCGGACCGGATTCTGGGATCCGGACGGCCCGGATGAAGGCGAATACTATCTCAACGTGGAGCTGGGCATGCCGAACGGCTTGCCGGCGGTACCGAACGAGTAATCCATCCCTCACAACCCCATAGAGGGCGGCCGACGGCCGCCCTCTGTTTTGAGCGAGCCTCCGATTTGCGTGATTTGCTGGTTCTCGGCGGTGTTCCCGGCCGAAACAATTGAAATAATTCTCCCGGCTTCCGGAAATCCTTCAGAAACAAACCCGCCTCATAGTGTTTCCCGAGCCCCCGGCATGGGGGCAAGTCATACACGTTATCAACCAACACGGGAGGCAGAACCATGAACAAAAGAACCTTCATCGTCGCCGCACTAGCCGCGGCCGTTTCCGGACAGGCGCAGGCGCTCGATCTGCGCGACTGGGGCAAGAAATACAACTCCGCATCCCAGCGCTTCGTGGTGCTGTCCGAGTTCAGCAATGCGGCGGTGCTGGACAAGGAGACTCAACTGGTCTGGTTCAGGACCTGGCCGAACGCCACGACCGAATGGAACTCCGCCCGCGACTCCTGCGCCAACAGCAGCGTCGGGGGACGCAAGGGCTGGCGGCTGCCTTATCTGCACGAACTGATGAGCCTGATCGATCCCAACGTCGTTCCGGCGGCGAACGGCGACACCAAGCTGCCGCAGGGACATCCCTTCGCGAATTCGGCGCCGCAAAACGGACTGGGCTATGTGCCCTACTGGACCGCCACCTGGGACAAGATTTCCGTGCTCAATGCCACCGGCGCGACGTACGCCCAAGTCTGGCGGGTCGATCTGGAAACCGGCAACACGAGCAAAGGCTCGCCGTATTCCGACTACCGCTTCGTTTGCGTGCGCAGCGGCGCGCCCCTGGCGGAATACTGAGCGGTCGGCGCGTGGGGAGTTCGAGCCTGTGCTCACTCGCGGGCCAGCCCTTCGGCATCCGCCCCGTGCGGGAAGTACTGGCCCGATTATCACAGATCGTGCCACTGCGGGTGGAACTGCCCGTCGAATGTTCTGCCAGCCTTGTCTCGTTGAAATTCTGCGGACTTCCGCTGGCGGAATTCATCGCCCGGCTGCTGGAGGACCGGCCCTATGCCTGGATCGTCGATCCCGAAGGCGGGCATTGCCTCATTCTCCCCGCACCCGCCGCAACCATGGCCCAATGGAGAAAGCTCCCCGTCACCCGCAAACCGCAATCTCGAGTCACCCATGAAACATCGGGCAAAAGTATTCTCGTCTCACGTCGACAAGCGGCCGGAGACCCTCTTCTCTGCCGAGATGTCCCGAGTCTTTCTCCGCGCCAGCGTCGCCTATTCGTCGGCTCAGGCACGGGGAGGGAACGGCTCCGTCCTTCCCTTTTCGATATGGGTGAAAAGGCTGGAAGGACGGTGATGCGCCGAAAGGCCTATAAGCATCACTACGGCCACGCCGGGGGCGACCGCCGCTTGCAGGAGATTGCCCCCGGCCAAGTCCCGGCGCGCCGGGGCGGCGAGGAATTCGCTGTTCCATTGCCGGAAACCGACCCCCAAGGGGCTCCGGAAGTCGCCGAGCAGTCGCGCAACCGGGTTGCTGGCTCGACCTTGCCCCATGCGGCCTTCCGAACCGCACCCATCGCCGCTGTCAGCTCCGCTCCGTATCGTTTGTCCGGAACGGCGCGGAACCTTCCGGAACTCGCCAGTCGCTAGAGCGTTTTCATCGCGCTCGTACGGCAAAACCAGCTTGGCGGACGTCGTTGGCGCCTTCGGCTCGGGTGAATGGATTCAAGCATTCGTAGGTCGGCAATCCTTTGCCGACGAAGCCGCTCGGCCGGGACGTGGCGTCGGGAAAGGATTCCCGACCTACTCGCGAGTGCCTGTACAGTAGATATGAAAATGCTCTAGCTACAACCCAGCCCGTCCGTTACAAATGAAACAAAAAAGACAGATTCGGAAATCAGTCAGAAACACTCTTCCTTCGTAATAAGCACCCATCCGCCGATGCAGAGGCGGATGGACATTCAAGCGTTAAACAAACTTTTGCGGAGGAGACATCCATGAAACTCACATTCAAGACCCTCGTTATGGCTTCCGCCCTGGCGGTCAACCTCGCGGCTTCGGGCAGCACGTACGCTTTCAGCCCGTCCGAGCTGGGAGACCGGCCCTGGGAACTCAATTTCGCCGTGGTCGACGTGCTCGCCGGAGCGCAGTCGGCGCGCTTGAACCTGGTGAACGTCACGGACAGGCCGGTTCAGTACCATGTCGTCGCCGTTTTACAAGATCCCGAAACCGGCCTCCCGCGTCGCCTCTTCGAAACCGACGGAACCGGCTTCCTGGAACCGGGCCAGAGCAAAAAGCAGGACTTCCACTTCCGACCCGGCATGACGCTGGACCGGCGCCAGGTGCGGATCGTGGTTTACACCGGCAATCCGGATGTGGCGAATGAAATAGGCGGGGCAAGCCCGGCGATAGCCGCCTCGATGACCCTGATCGACAGCTCGACCGGCAAGACGAGCGGCGTCTTCCTTCCCGCGGTCCAGCGCACACTGGTCGCTCCCTGAGGAACAAACCGGCATGGACGGCATCGGCTTCGTCGGCAAGGGATTGCCGACCTACTACCTATCCGATCCGCACCGCTAAAACCGCGGTTAAAAATACTTTAACGAGACGCGGATCCCGGTATTCGTCGCATCCACGGCAAAAGATTTCCATTGGAGCTCGTATCATGAACTACGGCAAATGTACCGAATCAGTCAGCTTATTCATCCGCCGGTTATCAGCCCCGGCTCTTCTAAGCGGCGCGATGCTGATTCCAGCGCCGGCGCAGGCTTTGATCATCGACAACTTCGAGCAGGGCGGCTTCAATCTCGTCGCCGACCAAAACAATAATCCCATCAGCATCGAAACTGGTTTGCCCACGTCCGATGTGCTCGGCGGCGTGCGCTGGGCCCAGGTGGTGCAGAACGGCGGGATCGGTACGGTCGGCATTACCCTCGATACCGGCAGTCCCGGCGATGACGGCGTGTATATCGACACGGTGGCGACACCCGACGCCAATCCCGGCGTGAGCGGCTATCTGCAGTTGACCTATGGCGGCGGGGTGGCCCTGCATGAGGACCTTACTGCCGACGGCGGAAGCTCGTTCCTGGTCACCGTGGGTGCCGTGACTCAATCCACAAACCTGGGCATCGCCTTGTATTCGCAGATCGGCTCGTCGATATTCGCCCAGTTCCTCAATCGAACGATAGCGGCCGCCGGCACGTACGATTTCGCCTTTTCCGATTTCAGCGCCGTTCCGGATGCCTTCAAGGACGTCGTGCGCCTGGATTTGTTCATCGGCAATTCGCTCGTGACGGACAAGGCCTTATATTCTCTCCTCGACTTCAGAACCAATGGCGGAGCCATCGAGACGACGGTTCCCGAGCCCGGCGTTCTGCCGCTTGTCGCGCTCGGCGCCGTGGGGATGGTGCTGAACCGGCGTCGCCGAGCCGCGGCTAGTGCATTTTCCGATTCAGTGTAGCGGAGCCAAGGCGTAGGTCGGCAATCCTTTGCCGACACACGACATCGGCAAGGGGCTTCGTCGGAAGGGTCGCGACTAAAGCGACCGTTTGCGATTGGAAGGGTCGCGACTAAAGCGACCGTTTGCGATTGGAAGGGTCGCGACTAAAGCGACCGTTTGCGATTGGAAGGGTCGCGACTAAAGCGACCGTTTGCGATTGGGAAGGGATTGCCGACCTACGTTCTTCCCGCCCGACACGAAGCCGTACGCCGGGATGAAAAACGCTCTAAACAGACGGCGGCTTCGATAGGCCAGCGGAAATCGAAACCGCCTCGGATTGATTCATTCGTAGTACAGACTGATCGACCCGATGATTTCGTTCTCCTGCGCAACGCCGAAGCGGTTGTATCCGCCCAAGATGCCCGTCACGCCCAGGGACACCGGCAGATTGGGAACCAGGTAACTCAATTGCAGAATCACGTGGCCGAAGGTATTGCTGACGGGCAATTTGCCCGGATAGCAGCCGGTCACGTTCATGGCGCTGTCCGGAGGGCAATCGGTCTTCAAATAGGTGTCCCGCGTCCCGTAAAACTTCCCTTCGCGGCGGAAGCTGAACCAGCCGAGGGTGGCGTTGAAGTTCAGATTCCAGGGCAGAACCCGGCGATAGTTGAGAGTCCAGTAGGTGTCGCCCGCGTTGCCCAGAAGGGAATCGTTCATCAGGGTTTGCGAAAACAGGCTGAAGTCGCCGTACCCGATGCCGACCCTGCTTTCCAGGGTCTCGGCGTGGCGGCTGTTGGTGTAAAGATACCCGGTCAATCCCGCTGTGATCGTGAAATCGCCCAGCGGCAGTTGATAGCCGCCGTAAATATCGTGCTCTATCGATTTCTCGTCGTCGAATACGCTGATGCTCCGGTTCGAGTAGGCCTGACCCAGGCGCAGATAGGAATAGTTGATCATGGAGCCGAAGTAGCCCAGATACCATCCGGAAGCGAATTTCAAATCGGCGCCCCATTGCAAGACCGGATCTTCGGATTCCGGCGCATCGGCGGACGCGTTGCCCAAAGGCTCTCCGTTGAAGTAAGTCGTGGTGATGCCGCGAACGACGTAACTGGACACCAGATCGATATGGGCACTCAGGTTGTAGAGCGGGGGCGTGCCGGAGGGAAGGTCGCCTGCGACCGCCGACAGCGCCGGCAGCAGTCCGAGAACAGCAAGACACGCCAGGCGCATTTCCGGACAGGGGGAAATCGAATGAAGCATCGGATGTCTTCTTGTTTTTTTGGATCGAGCGGGTCGAGCCGGTCGTCGGTTGCCCGAGATCGCAGGCCGCTCGCCCCGTGGCTCACCGAAGGGTTTCGAGAGCCTATCGGGATCGGTTCTTATCGGATCGTGCCTCCGCCGTTCTCCACCTGCGCGACCTTCTGACGCACGTCCTTCGGCACGAAGGGTTTTTCGATGACCGGACAGCGGGCGGCGTCCAGGAATACCTGCACGTTAGGGCTCAAGCTGTCGCCGGTGACGAAAATGACCTTCCGCGCCAGTTCCGGCCAGCGCCGCTCGATCTCCCGGTACAGCGCCGGGCCGTCCATCTCCGGCATCCGGAGATCGCTCAGAATCGCCGCATACCCGCCGTTATTGCCCAGCAGGCGCAAGGCCTCCCGACCGCTCGCCGCGACGTCGATGCCGTGTCGGTCGCTCGCCAGGATGTCCGCCAGCAAAGCGCTCACCTCCGGTTCGTCGTCGACGATCAGGATGCGTCCGCGTCCGCTCTCCGGCGGCTCCGGCGCCGCCGTGTCGGCTTCGACCGCATCCGCCGCCTGCACCGGCAGCCGCACGGTGAACACCGCCCCGCCCGCGGGCGGACAGGTGGCGCTCAGGCTCCCGCCATGGGCTTCGACGATGCCGAGACTGACCGCCAAGCCCACCCCGGTGCCGCTGCCGACCGGCTTGGTGGTGAAGTAGGGATCGAAGATCCGCGAGCGAATGGCTTCCGGGATGCCGGGACCGTTGTCCGCCACCTCCACCCACAGGGCGTTCGCCGCCGGGTCGTGGCCCGAGCGGATCCACAGGCGGCGGGGCTCGGGCTGGTCGGCCAGGGCCTGCTGCGCGTTGATGAGGAGGTTGATGAACACCTGGTGCAGCTGGTCGGCATCGGCGGCGATCTCCGGCAGGTCCTTCGCCAGGTCGGTGACGACCTCGACGCCGCCTGTGCGCAGGCTATAGCTCAGGATTTCCAGGGAATCCTCGATAACCCGGTTGAGCCGAACCGCCGTGTGCTGCGGCGTGTGCTGGCGGGCCATCGCGAGAAACGTCTTGACGATGCGGGCGCAGCGCTCGGCGGCGGCGCGGATTTTCCCGGCGGCCGCCACCGTGGTTTCGTTTCCTGCCTCTTCCTCCAGCATGATGGCCCGCCCCACCACGATGGAGAGGGGATTGTTGAGTTCATGCGCCACCCCGGCCAGGAGCGAACCCATCGCCGCGAGCTTTTCCCGCTGATAGAGCGTGTCGCGCTGACGGGCGATCTCGGCTTCCGCCTTGACGGCCTCGGTGATGTCGCGGGCATTGACGACTATTCCTTCCACCGAGGGATTGTCGAGCTGATTGGTGCCCGTGGCTTCGAACACCCGCCACTCGCCGTTGGCATGCCGGACCCGGTATTCGAGGCGCTCGATGGGGGCGCCGGGGTTCTCGATCGCGGCCCGATACGCGTGTTCCACTCCCGCGGCGTCCTCCGGGTGCACGATCTCGAAGATGCTCCTGCCGACGTAATGCGCCGGGGGAAGATTCAACACCGCGGCGACCGAGGGGCTCACGTAACGGATGATGCCCTCGGCATCGACCACGCTGATGATGTCGGCGGCATGCTCGATCAGGGCGCGAAAGCGCTCCTTTTCCCGGCGCACCGCGATGTCCCGCTCCGAGACCTTAGCCACCATGTGATTGAACGCATTGGCCAGTTGACCAATTTCGTTGCGCGGATTTTCCCGCCCGCCCAGGTTCGCGACGGGCGCCTGCCCGGAAGCCACGCTGCGGGTGGCAGCGAGCAGCCGGTTCAGGGGCTGGGCGATTTGGCGGCGCAAAATCGCGGTCAAAATCAGGAGCAGAAACGCGAGCGACGAGATGCCGCTCCAGAACACCCATTGCGCCGAGCGAAACGCCTGGGCGCGGACCAAGGCGCCCGGCAGGGTCGAGGCGAAATACCAGCCGGTGCTGGGCAATCGGCTGATCGCGTAGTATTCGTCAATTTCAGGGGCCAAGCCGGAACGCGGCAGCTCCGCGCTCTCCGTCGCCAAGCGCAAGAGCGCGTTCAGCCGCGGGTCCTGGGCGTCGCGAATGTTGAATCCTTCGAAGCTTTCCGAGATCTGGACCATGTATGACGGATCGATGATCAGCCGTCCGTCGCCGCGGAACACGGTATGGGTGGCGCCGGCAATGTCCGACTGGCGAATGCTGGCCTCCAGTTCGTCGAGAATCTCATCGGTGCCGATGTTGGCGATATGCTCGCCGCCCACGTACACGGGGGTTACCCCCGGCACCAGAATCTTCTTATAGGCCGGCTCATAGTAGGTGCCTCCCCAAACCGTTTTGCGCTCGGGATTGTGCGCCGCATCGGCCAGATAAAAATACTCGCGTTGATCCAGCGCATAGTCCGCCGGCGTGTCGTAGGCCCAGCGCACGTGTCCTGAGCGTTCGGGATCGTCGTAGCCCATGTCGGAGGGTTGGCTGGGATGCATGAAGTAGAAGTTGGCGAATTGACTGGTGAAGGTTCCCTTATATTTTTCGGACAGATCGAAAAACAGCATCCAGCGTCGCTTGAACTCCGTATCGGGCTGCACCCGGCGATGGATCCAGCCGGTGGAATAACGTTCCACGTCGGAGAACTTCTCGCTGTTGCGCATCGCGCCGTCCGGATACCGGCTCATCAGCTCATCGAACCGATGTTCGAAATCGGGGGAGGGCGGTGCGGAATAGCGTTCCACGAAATCCCGGCGCACGACCTCGTGCAATCCCTTGAGAAACGCGAAATGGGATTCGTGATAGCGCGCCCGCTGGACGCCGTAGTCGGTCAGCCGCGCCAGAGCGCTCTGCTCGATTTCCCGGTACAGCAAGTGGTATGTGACCGCCGTGGACAGGGCGATGATGGCTGTCACCCCGGCGGCGATCCGGTACAGCGTAGCCCGAGTAAGCGATGTGGAGATGCCCATGATGTCGATTGATGTCGCTGGAGTGCCGGAGTTGAACGGGAATGGCCGGTCGAATCATTCGCCGTCGGGAACGAAACGGTAACCCACGCCTCGAACCGTTTTGATGAAGCGCGGATGCTCCGGATTCGGTTCTATCTTCTTGCGCACCCGCGTCACGCAAATGTCGACGCTGCGGTCGAAAGGGTCCCACGACCGCCGCTGGGTCAGATCGAGGATCTGATCGCGCGACAGCACTCTATTGGGATGGGTTGCGAAAACCTTCAACAGGTCGAACTCCCCGTTGGTGATCGGCAGTTCCCGGCCGCTCTCGTTCAGCAGGCGATGGCTTTCCAGGTCGAGTTGGCAGCAGCCGAACCGCAAGAGTTGCGCCGGTCTTGCTGCTATGGCCTGATCCGGTTCCGCCGCCGAAGTTATGGTGCGTCGGAGGACGCTTTTGATCCGTGCCAAGAGCTCGCGGGGATCGCACGGTTTGGCGAGGTAGTCGTCGGCCCCGATTTCAAGGCCGACGACTCGATCCGTTACCGAATCGGCAGCAGTGAGCATGATCACGGCCGTCGTCCGGTTTTCCCGAATATGGCGGGCAAGGCTGAGCCCGTCTTCGCCCGGCATCGTGATGTCCAATACCGCGAGATCGATGGCTTCCCTTCGGAGAACTTCGCGCGCCTTCAGGGCCGACTCGGCCTGCCAAACTCGAAACCCGTGCTTGCCGAGATACTCGGCAAGCATCTCGCGAATGCATGGCTCATCGTCCACGACCAAAATATTGGCATTCATATTTTCAACTCCGCTTACCCCCCAGATTCGACGGAGATCGACCATCGGCTGAACTGTCCCGGCGCCGAGAGTTCGTAATAATTATATTAATCAGGTCCGTAAATACGCTCCCGGTATTTACGGGCCGACGCCAAGGCCGGTCGCTTAGGCGTGGCTCGCGCGGCTTGTGGCCGCGCCTGGGCATCCCTGCCCCGGATTAGCCCGGCCTGATTTAGAGGCCGGGTTAATAAAGAGCGTGTCGCATCAAATCCGCTCATGTTAGCGCATAAGCCGACAAGCGATATCAACGATCGATTGGAAAGATACGGCGCTCACTGAATTTGGTCGGCTAGTGTCAATGCCGGAGGTTAAGCCACCCGTTGGTTCCGGTCAGTCATTTTTTGCTTGCGTAGAATTAGCGGCCCGGCCTTTTCATTGTTCGAGGCCGGAGCCGGGATGAGGGTGTCGCGGTTTTCAGCAGAGGGCTTTTCCATACACAGCCGGTATCCGGGCCATCGCTCCACGCGCAGCAGGCGGCGCAGCGGCGTCTTGATCACGGAGACGCACAAGGCGATCGACAGCAGACACCACACGGCGGCATGTTCGTTGGGATGGCGCGTCAGAATGTCGGCCAGCAAAGGACCCACGACGAGATGAAGAGAGACGAATCGCCATGATCCGTAAAGGAAAGGCAGAAAAAAACTCACTGCGAAATAGGAAAAACCGTGCAGGCCGAACTGAAACGGGATGAGGTTATCGGGATAAATCGACATCAGGCCGTTAAGAGGAAGCTGCCAGGCTATGTGCCAGTCGCCGGACAGGGAACACACCTCGGGCCCGCAAAATCCCTCGTATCCTCGGATGCAGGTTCTCGCCCAGGAAAAGGGATACATCTTGAGCAGCATCGCCGCGCTGGCGAGTCCGCACAACGAATAGACCATCCCGCCGATTCGCCGCTTCACCGGGGCAGGAATGAAGTACAGCGCGACCATGTTGACGAAGAAGGGTTGAAACGTGATGTGCAGATAACCCAGCCAGGTCAGCAGCTGGTTCTGCGGGGTATCGCACTGATCGATGTATACGTAGGTCGCGGCCTGCAACAATTCCATGCAGGCAAAATAAGTCAGGGGCAACCACAGTTCCCGTGTTTCCCCTTTGTAGGCCAAGTAGCTTGCCGTCGCAAAACCGCCTGTCGCTAACATGGCCGAAGCTTCGCCGCTCCAACACATGAGGAGATCCCCCCAAACTTGATTCAAAAGCTTGAAAGTGAACACCAAAACGATACGCCAACAGGATTTCGCGCATTCTGTCGACCGGATCATCTATGTTGACGCCGCGGAAAGCGAATGTACGGTTCTTCCCGTTGATGTCAATAGTTTGTGATATTGCGGCGCAGCGCGTCCGTTGATCGGGGATTGGTCCGAATGAGTCGACGGGAAGGCCCGACTCTCTGATTGTCGCCAGTGTTGCTGACACTCGGCCAAAACCGTGGTCAGACCATTAAGAGATGTGCTCGCGCGAACCGGATAAGGTCGGATTCGGCCGGGGCGGGGACACCGACCCTAGATCCTAATTCCGTTCGGCATTCGAGTGAACATTCATCGTAGGATGGGTAGAGCGAAGCGAAACCCATCGATGGCGGGTTAGCCCCTAGAGCGTTTTCATCGCGCTCGTACGGCAAAACCAGCTTGGCGGACGTCGTTGACGCCTTCGGCTCGGGTGAATGGATTCAAGCATTCGTAGGTCGGCAATCCCTTCCCAATCGCAAACGGTCGCTTTAGTCGCGACCCTTCCGACGAAGACGCTCGGCCGGGACGTGGCGTCGGGAAGGGGGGCTTCGGCGCTCCAATCGCAAACGGCCTGGCCGGGAGCGCCGGCCACGCCCTTCCCGAAGACGCCGTTTGCGATTGGGAAGGATTCCCGACCTACTCGCGAGTGCCCGTACAGTAGATATGAAAATGCTTTAGTCTCCGCTCGGGACAGGCTCCGCCTAACCCACCGATGGAAGGCCGCTCGGCGGGTTACGACGCACGCGAAGGGCAGTGATCGGCGGTCGGTCAGTGCTGATGTGCGCCTAACCCACCCTACGACAATGAATTCCGGATTGAAGGCGATTTGGAATAACACCAGGGTATAGTTTGAATCAGGAGACAACTCATGAAGGTCTACGAACTGCAAGGCGGCTTCGGCATCGATTCATTGGCTCTTGTCGAGCGGCCGATGCCTCGGCCCGCCGCGGGGCAGGTGCTTCTGAAAATGAGGGCGTGGTCGCTCAACTACCGCGACCTGATGCTGGTCAACGGAAGCTATAACCCGAATCTCCGTTTGCCGATGACGCCGCTCTCGGACGGCGTCGGCGAGGTGGTCGATGTCGGTCAGGGCGTATCGCGCCTAAAGCCGGGGGAGCGGGTCGCGGGCATCTTCATGCCCAAGTGGCTGGACGGCGAATTGACCGAAGAGAGAGCCAAGAGCGCGCTGGGCGGCGGTGATACCGGCATGGCGGCGGAGTACGTCGTGCTCGACGCGGAAGGCGTCGTTCCGGTTCCGGACCATCTCACGGATGAAGAGGCCGCAACCTTGCCTTGTGCCGCAGTGACCGCCTGGCATGCACTGGTCGCCTCGGGCCGGGTCAAGGCGGGGGATACGGTGCTGACGTTGGGCACCGGCGGCGTCTCATTATTCGCGTTGCAGTTCGCGAAGCTGTCCGGAGCGCGAGTGATCGCCACGTCCAGCAGCGACGAAAAACTTGCGCGAGCGCTCGATCTCGGCGCTTTGGAAGGCATCAACTACAAGAACACGCCCGAATGGGGCCGATTCGTGCGCGAACTCACCGACGGCGTTGGCGTCGATCATGTCGTCGAGGTCGGCGGCGCCGGCACCCTCGGCCAATCGCTCCGAGCCGTGCGCATGGGCGGGCGTATCAGCCTGATCGGCGTTCTGTCCGGCGGCGGCCAGGTCGATCCCACGCCAATTCTGATGAAGAACGTGTGCGTGCAAGGCATCTTCGTCGGCAGTCGAGCGATGTTCGAGGCCATGAACGGGGCCATCGCGCAGCACCGGATGCGGCCCGTGGTGGACCGCGTGTTTCGGTTCGGCGAGTTGCCCGATGCCCTTCGCCACATGGAGCGGGGCGCCCACTTCGGCAAGATCGCCTTGGCCGTAAGCTGAATGGAGAAACGACGATGAACATCCTGATGGTATTGACCTCGCACGATAGGCTCGGCACGACGGGCGAGAGAACCGGATTCTGGCTGGAAGAATTCGCCGCGCCCTACTACGTCTTCAGCGATGCCGGCGCAGACATTACTCTGGCTTCGCCCGAGGGCGGGCAGCCGCCGGTGGACCCCAAAAGCTTTCATCCGGATGCGCAAACCGAGTCGATCATGCGCTTCAACCAGGACCCGGCCGCGAAAGTCGCGCTGGCCCACACCGTCAAGCTGTCGCTAGTCTCGGATGCCGATTACGATGCCGTGTTCTATCCCGGCGGCCACGGCCCCATGTGGGATCTCGCCGAAGATTCGGATTCCATCGCATTGATCGAAGCCGTGTACGCGGCCGGCAAACCCGTGGCCGCGGTGTGCCACGGACCGGGCGTGTTCCGCCATGCAAAGACCGCGGACGGATCTCCCCTGGTGAGAGGAAAGTCGGTCACCGGCTTCGCCAATACCGAGGAGGAAGAAATCGGGCTTACCGAGGTGGTTCCGTTCCTGGTGGAAGATATGTTGCGCGAAAATGGCGGCAACTATTCGAAAGCCGAGAACTGGAAACCACATGTGGTGACCGACGGCCATTTGATTACCGGACAGAACCCGGCCTCATCGGAAGGTGCCGCGCGAGCGCTGTTGAGGCAATTCAAAGCGACGACGCACGGCTGAGCGGCGGGGGCGTGATTCGCCCAAGAAAAAGCCCGGAATCGGTTCCGGGCTTTTGTATTCCGCCTTTTAGGCTTCAGGGTTTTCTCTCAAAAATGCGGCTCAATGTCTCTTCTCGGCGGCGTCGTTCTCGTGTTCAGCCTTCTCTTCCTCGATCTTCTTCAAAATCTCCCGTACCTCTTCGTCGTCGAGTCCGCTCAGTCCCGCGAGTTCGTTCAGCAGAAAGTCTTCGTAACTATTGGTTGGGTCATCCTTAGGCATAAAAAGTCTCCGAAAGGGTTAGCCCTTCCTCTTTGACTTGCGCCAATTCGAAAAGAGCCCGATCCGGCACGCTTTTTTTGACATTTGTTTTGGCCGAGCGACATACGGCCAAAAGAAGAGGAGAAAGAAGCCGGGGTAGGTCGGCAATCCTTTGCCGACGCCCTGCTAGTCTTCCAAGGGGGCTTCCGGAGTTTTCCCGATCACGATGTCAAAACGTGCTGTCAGTCCCCCGATTCGCGAATCGGCGGCCGGCGTGAAATCGACCAGGACCGATTCGCGAGCCGCCTTTTCCCGGATCCCTTTGAGAACGAAGTCCTGTTCGTTCAGCGGATGGCCTTTTACATACAGCTGCGTGGTCAGCATCCGCTGCCCGCCTTTGTTGACGATGACGTGAATGTGCGGCGCGCGCTGGACGCCGGCGGCATAAGGCACGGGTTTGATGGTGCGGAAGTAGTACTCGCCGCCTGGACCGGTCAGGCATCGCCCGAAGCCCTGGAAATTCTCGTCGCGTCGTTCACGATTGGGACTCGCGGTGTGCAAGTAAATGCCCTGATGATCCACCTGCCAGATTTCGACGATGGCATTGGGAACGGGCTCTCCGGCCGGGCCGAGAATCCGTCCCGTGAGATGCGTCACTTCCCCGGCTGCCGGCGTGACGGAGTCGTTCACGATCAGAAGGTCGTTGTCGGTGTCCGGCGGGAGCCGGTTCGGATAAAAAGGACCCTGGGTTTGCCGCGGCGTTCGAGTCGGTTCCGCGGCAAACGCGCCGCCTACGGTAAACATTCCGGCAGTCAAGGCAAGGCATTGCAGCAACAGCCGGCGGGCTAGGCTTGGATGTTCGGCTCTCATGAATCGCCGCCTTAGGAAAGATCGATTGCTTAGGTTTTGGACCGGGTCATCACCCGCGGCGTTCACCGGAAGACTCCGAGTTCAGCGAGATGGGGAAGAGAAACGGATTGCGACGTCTCGTCCTCTCGTTCCCACGCTGCGCCGGCTGGCTGGGGTCCGGCGGAGTCCGAGGGGACCGGAAGAGGGAGCTAGACAGGGCCGGTCCAGTCGAAGGGAATATGCTTGCTCGACTGGCCGGCCCAGTTCCACCTAAAGCCGAAGGCGTCCACTTCGTTATCCGAGGCCCGCGCCCAGGTGGCGATCTGGCCGGGGTCCACCTCCGACCCGGGCGCATTGTGGAGCTGCACCCTAGCGCCAGCGGGCGTGGTCGGACCCGAGAGCGCCTCGGCAAATGCCTTCACCCGCCCGGGAATCTCGGCCTGCCAGTAAGCGAGGTCGTCGAGCCGGACGCTTCCGAAGGCACCTTCACGGATGTGGTAAGCCATGATGCCTTCGCAGTGGTTACCCGTCGGCGCCTGGGCGAAGGTACAAGGACAGGGAACGTTGCAGCTACAGGCGTCGAACCAATCACCCTTCATCCACCAGTTTGGAATCTCCGTCATTTCGATACGCCTCCTTTGATCTCGTAGATAGCCCGTCAGCCGGACCGCCCGGCGTTGAGCCACTGCCCGCCGGAGCCTTCGATATGCGTTTGGACTCTATCCTCTGCGGGCTTGTTCTCTTTCTTCTCAGTGCCGTGATTTCAAGCCTAGTCGGATAGTCAACTTGGCGCTCATAACACCAAAATGCCGCTGGGCTTCCCAAGCCGCCTTTCCTTTCGTCCCTACGGGCAGCGTGGGGACGGCAGTGAGGCGAGCCATCCAGCTCCACGGAGCCCGTAGAAACCGGGAATAGACACAATTTGAACAAAAACGATTCCAGATCGTCATTGTCCATAAATGGGCTTCGATATTTCGATATAAGGACATATCTTATGCGCCTCTCATCCTTACGGTCCTCTTCGACTGCTTCGCGCGCGGGAATGGATGGTGTGCGGGAACATTGGAAGGGGGGTTCTCGTACTTGGCATCGGTTGATCCTTCTAGGCGTGGCTGCGATCTTCTTTCCGTTCGTCGCCACTCTGGCGACGGAACTGACGATCGCCTGGATTCTGGTCTTCTCCGGCATCGGGCAGGGCCTCCATGCCTTTCGCCTGCGACACCGGGTCGGCTTTTGGCCGTCACTCTTAAGTGGTCTGCTCACCCTTGCGGTCGGCCAGTTACTGATCTTGTTCCCCATGAGCGGCATCCCGTCGATCACATTCCTGATCGCGATACTCTTTCTGGCCAACGGCGCTTTTCGTATCGCCCAAGCGCTCCGGCTGCGCCCCTTGGAACATTGGGGTTTGCCGCTCGCCGGAGGAGTCCTCTCGATGCTGCTTGGGCTCCTGGTCATTGCCCAATGGCCGGCCGCTGCCATTTGGTTATTGGGCCTTTTAGTGGGCATCGACCTGATGTTTTCCGGCTGGATGTTGCTTTGGCTGTCGCTGACCGATGGCTTACCGCATCGGCTCTGGCCGATGCGGTGCACGGAGCGCCTAGCCTGAACCACCTGATGACAGAGAAACCCCCTTCCTGATAGAGGCCACAAATGACTTTTGATGAGGACACCATTCAAATCATCTGGGAGAAAGGTCGCGTCATGCAGGATCACGACGCCACCCAATGGCGCAAGGACGAATGCGGTGCCTGGATATACCGAGAGCATTACGGCGTCACGGATACCGAATTCGGCTGGAAAATCGAGAAAGTCATGCCCGATGTGTCGGAGCGCGCAGACAGCTTTCGCCCCTTCCATCACCGCAACAGTTACAACATTGCCAATGGCGCGCCGCATTGCCACGTCACTGCCGATCGAATTGAATTGGCACCGATGGAACATGTCGACAGGCCGCGCAATAGGGAGCTTTAGATCCGAGGCGCGGGCAGCGCCTGCCTGAGGCGGGGTGCGCCCGAAGTCTGCCCAGAAGCGGACGAAGGGGGCGGAAAAGCCCTGGCTCGGGGGCAGAAAGGCCGGACAGACCGGCGGAAAACCCGATTTCCCGCCCGAAAAAAGCCTTCCAGGGATGGGTAAGGGGAAAGATCGGGGAGTTTTTCACCATCCTGTTAGGTGCTATCGGTGTTTACAAGCCGCTCACCAAGCGGCATGAGCTGGCCAATGTCTGGTCTCCAAAAGTCAGCGCAGTGGCCGGCATGTACCGGCCATCAGTTATCCACGGCATAACCACTCGCAACCTTCCACCGCCCGTCGTCATGCGTGTCATGGTTAAGCCAATACGATCAATCCAAATCCCGATTCATCACTTAGGTATCTGACTCGGGCCCTTGAGATTCTCAAGCGCCTGTACAGAGGCTTATGACCAAAACGAGGTTTAAAAATCACCGACCACAAATTTGATGAGCGTATCGCCGAAGCCGAAGCCAGGCACGAAGAAGCAATGAAGGCGCGTCAGGAACACGACGCCATTCTCAAACGAGCGGTTTCGTTCCTCGATGCGTGCCAAGCCGACCTTGACGCAAGTTGAAGGCGCCGTCTATGCGGCGATCAAGGCCGGTGACGAAATCGACCTGCAAAGCCTTGTCGTGCGCCGGCTTGAACTGGCGGCGACCATAGACGCCATGCCTCGGGTGCTGAAGCAGTTGACCGACGAACTGACCCCGCTTGCTCAGGCCGTGGGGTTTGCTGCAAATCGTGTGATCGATCTTCAGGAAGAGAAAGCGCATTGCGAACTCGTTGAAAAAGTGACTGCCCTGAGTGCAGCCGGCGACAGCGACAAAACCATTCGCGAAAAGCTCAATCTCTCGCCGCGCGAATTGGACCTGGCGTTGGGGCGGGCATGACGGGAGGAATTCATCGATGAACCTAAGACAGCGCTTGGCGCGCCTGGAGGCCGCGCGGTCGTTGCAAAACGTCGAGCCGCCGCCCACCGACTGGGATGCGCTGTTCGAGAAATTCATTCGTCATCTGCCGCCGGACGTGGCCGCCTGACATCGTTTATCGCCCTGCCACAGTTCCAACGGTTCGGGTGCGGGCGGGTTGTCGGGCCCCTTGTGAGCTTCACCCATGCGCTGCTCGATGAATGCCTGAATCTCGCCGACCAAGTGCGCCGGCACCCGCATGGTGACCGTCTCGCAGTTCCATTTCCGTTTCCGGCCGGCGCCGGACCGCTTCCCTCCGCGTGTCATGTTCGTACCTTGTGATTTCGTGACGAAATCAGTCTATCCCGACCATTTGATTCTGTCACGGAATCATTCAACCGTGCCGAACCTTGCATTCCACCGATTCTGGCCTAGGCTGAAAGGACCGCCCCTCCGTTGGGTGATAAATTGCAAGCGGTAGCCCGGCTAAGGTGACGGGCGGGATCTATGAAAAAGAAAAGGAGAATGACCATGAGCAGCAACACCAATCCGACAGGATGTGGTTCCATCAACACGCAGGTGTACGAGTTCACCACAAGTGACGCGGGGAAAACGTCGGGCACGGCCTACGGCAATCTGCCGTTGGGCGACCCCAACGGCTCACAGGTGTCGATCAACGGCACCACCGACCTGTCCCAGATCATCGTTGGCAACAACGGGGCGTGTGTCATGTCGATCGTTTACCAGTACTTCGACGGGATCGCCCGCAAGTCGGCCATTTATGTCTTCGGCCAGGGGCCAAAGGGAATGGGGTCAGGGAGTCTCCACATGAGCTTCGTCACGTCGGAGGACACGCACACGTTGTCGCTGACGAGTTCGACCCCGTCGTGCCACGACGACAAATTCGAGGACATGAACGCCATCACGCAGATCACCTGGAAGTCGGATTAACCAGCGGTCCGAGCTGACCATCAACTTCTTGACGGAACAGTGAACTAGGACCTATACGTCGTATAGGTCCTACATGTCCTGAGTCATCATCGCCCGCGCATGTTCGTAGGAGTGGACCGCAAAGCGTGGCGCGCGCTTTTCGCGGCGCAGCTCGGGTGGATGCTCGATGCGACCGCCGATCTTACCGACGTTTGTTGATTTCAAAGGTCTTTTCAGCGGACCTTGACTCCCCCGACCCGCCCGGCGTCTGCTGGACGCACTACTAAACAGAAAGCGGACCCCGCACCCGTAAGCCTTGCGGTTTTTTTGCGCCTTGCGAAAGGCGAGCACCGATTTATGGTGCGGTCGATACGGTGAGATAAGCCGGGAAACCGGACGAATAAGCCGAGCAGTCCGTGTGCTGTAGTTGAGGCCGTGCCACCCTCATTCTGGTGGCACTCGTTCAACTGGAGCAATTCACCATGTCAAACGAATCCCACACCACCCACGACCCCGCAAGCACGGCTGATGCGCTGGAAGAGGCGCGGGCCATGCTCGATTTGTTGCGATCGGCAATTGCATCGTCCGACGGCTGGACGCAGACAACGGTTTTCGGAGCAAACAAGCTGCTCGATGAAGTCGATTCCCGGATCGAGCGGGCCGAAAAGCTGATATTCGAACCGGTGGGATCAGATTGAAGGGGGAACTCATGAAAGCATCGCTCAAATCCGAATGCCAAGCCGTGGCGCACACGCTGGTCATGACAAGTACCATGCTGGCCGTTGTCGGTGCTGCAATAGACGATTATGTTGCACACGCTGAGGCTGAGCGAACCATGGATTTGCCAGACGTTGAAAGGGGCACGGGCTAGCGGAAATCGTTGGAGTGGCGCGAAACAGGTTGTTGGAATCCGCTGATTTCCTGGAGAGCATAAAAGAGCTTTTGCGTGATACGCCAAAACCCGCCGACGATTGATCGAATCATCGGCGCCTGGGGTAACCCCGCTTTAATCGAGTACGCGCCAGCGATTAGCGGACTTTATTACGTAATCCGCGACATCGCGCAGCGAGTCCAAAAGGCCGGCGAACTGATTAAGGAACTCCGGGATTCTGAGCGGGAGCTTGCCGCTTGCCGATCCTGAACGGGAAACCTTCGAGCGACAACCCGGTTCGCGAAAGCGGCCGGGTTTTTTGTTGCCGTGGCGAAATCAAATGGTCGTCACCGTGGCATTTTTGGAGCCTGGGAAGCAGGGGTCTTTAGAAGTGGATTTGAGTACTTTTTGAGTGCTCACCCCTGCCGAGTACCGGGAATCTGATCTAAGTTATTGAATCTATGGTGGGCGGTGCAGGGTTCGAACCTGCGACCCCTGCCGTGTGAAGGCAGTGCTCTCCCGCTGAGCTAACCGCCCGCCGGTCGATCGGTTCCTTGAAAAGATCACAATTTTCGCCGCGGCTGTCAATGCCCGGTAGGGCGTGTCTAAGCCGTTAAAGAAGCTCTGATTAAGTCCTTCGACAGGCCTGTCCTGAGCCGAGTCGAAGGGGCATGAACGGAATCCGCTTGTTCGGAGCTTCCTTAACGGCCCTTTCCAAGAAGGTTCGATCGTTCCACGCGGTTTTGATAGACTCCGCGCTTTTTTGTTCCGAGCCATGAGACGTCTTGCTTTACTGCCCCTGATCTTCTCCGCGGTGCTTGCCGCTTGTACCGGTGTTCCCCGTGGCGGCAGCCCTGAATATCCCGCGCTGCGCGCCGATAAGACGGCCATCCCGCCGACCGAGATTCACCGCGAAGGAAACCTGCTCCGCCTCGACTACGAAGGCTTCACGGTATGGATCGACTGCGAGAAGCGCGGCGCGGTGAAATTCCGCTACAACGCCCAGCGCGACGACGGCAGCGAGCCTCGCGCCGACCACTTCAAGATTGATCCCTACGTGCCGAAGGAATGCCAGCAAACCAGCGCGAAGGGTTACGGCCACGGCTACGACCGCGGGCACCAGGTTCCGGCCAACCATCTCGATACTTCGGCGGTGGCGATCCGGCAGAGCAACTACATGACCAATATCCTGCCGCAGACTTCCCAGATGAATCGCGGTGCATGGAAGCTCACCGAGGAAATCGTCGAGTGCTATCGGGATATCGACGAGCTATTGGTGATCGGCGGGGTGATCTGGGGACACAATCCCGCCGACGACTATTTCGTGAAATCTCACGGCGTGAAAACGCCCGACGCTTTTTGGAAGGTGATCGTGCGCGGGGACGGCCGGGCTATCGCGTGGATCGTGCCGAACACGAAGGATGCGGTCGAAAAGGAACTCGACCGCTATCTCGTGACCGTTGCCGATGTCGAACGCCTGACCCGAGAGAAATTGCCGGTTGCCGGCGACGCACGGACCACGAAGCCGAAAGGGTCATGGGTAGTACCGATCGGGTGCGACAAGGGGTAGGGCGTCCACGGTGCGGCTCATTATATTTCGTCAGCTCCCATGCTCCCGCTTGGGAGCTATATCGGGAAGCTCTGGCTTCCCGAAACCGGACGCGCGCTGAGAAGCAGGAGCTTCTCAAGACGGGTTCCCAAACGGGAGTTTGGGAACCAGCACACCAGATGGATTTCTGGGATTCCTTCGTTGTCCCGGCTTACTTTTGCGACACCCTGCCGTGTGCCGATTGTTATGCCATTCACTTTTTATTGACGCCTTCCCGTCCATCGATTAACCTGCCGACCGCTTCAGGTGTCCCGGCGAGCTCTACGGCCGGGATTAAACGGGAAGCCGGTGCGTTCCTGACTCATGAGGAACAAGGCCGGCGCTGCCCCCGCAACGGTAAGCGAGTTGAGGAACAGCACAATGCCACTGCGCTTTTAGAGCGCGGGAAGGCGCTGTTCCGGGGAGGACCCCCGCTCGCGAGCCCGGAGACCGGCCTGAAGCCAGGTCGGCATCGCGGAGGGCGACGCCTGGATGGCCTTTACCTAGGACAGGACTTATGCATTCAGCTCCTTCTCCAGACGGGAGGGGGAACTCTAAGCGCTTCCGGTAAATCCTGTAGAAATACATCCTTGTATTTCACCCCGCAGGGCAAGCCTCCGGTCGTTCGATCGGCCTCCCGGACTAATGCGTCCGCGGCTTCCTCCGTGTGCTTTGCGCAATCCTATCCCGCGCGGGTGTGCTCGGGGGAAGTCATCGAACATGAAAATCGAAAACCGCTGCCTAGAGGCGGCATTGCTGTTTTTTTGTCTGCCGTCGGTCCGTGCCGACGATGCCTATCTTTCCCGGCTCGAAACCGTTACCGTTACCGCTACTCGAACGGAGCGGAGCGTCGAGGAATCGCTGGCCTCGGTCACCGTCATCGACCGCGACGAAATCGAGCGCCGGCAGGCGCAGTCCGTGCAGGAGGTCCTGCGTGGCGTGCCCGGCCTGTCGATCGCCAACAACGGCGGTCTGGGAAAGTCCACTTCGGTGTTCCTGCGCGGAACCGAATCCGGTCATGTGCTGGTACTGATAGACGGCGTCCGCGCCGGATCGGCCACTACCGGAATCACGGCCTTCCAGGACATCCCCATCGACCAGATCGAACGCATCGAGATCGTCCGTGGGCCGCGCTCCAGCCTGTATGGCTCGGAGGCGATCGGCGGGGTGATCCAGATCTTCACCCGCAAGGGCGGCGAGGGTTTCAAGCCTTACCTGAGCTTCGGCGCGGGCAGCCATTCGATGTACAAGGCTACCGGCGGCGTATCCGGGGGCAACGACCGGGCGTGGTACAGCCTGAACGGTTCGCGTTTGGAAACGCGCGGCTTCAACGCATGCGCCGGGCGGCCTTTCAGCTTGGGCGGCGGGGGCTGCTTCACCCGTCAGCCCGACGACGACGGCTATCGCAACACTTCGGGCAGCGCTCGCGCCGGCTACCGCTTCGACAACGGCCTGGAAATCGAGGGCAATCTGTTGCACGCGGAAGGCGAGAACGAGTTCGACGGCAATTTGCAGAACCGCTCGACCTTCGTGCAGCAAATGGTGGGCGGCCGCCTGAAATATTCGCCGTTTGAATTCTGGACCACGAGCCTCAGGGCAGGCCGCACCCTGGACGAGTCGGACAACTTCAGGGATCGGCGGTTCAGCAGCACTTTCGACACTCAGCGGGTCAACGTCACCTGGCAGAACGATTTCGCGTTGGCCGAGGGGCACCTTTTGACTCTGGGGCTGGACTACTACAACGATCAGGTCGACAGCACGACCGACTATGCCGTGGATTCGCGCGACGACAAGGCCGGTTTTGCCCAGTACCAGCTGACCTTGGGCGGATTCGACGCGGTATTGGGTACGCGCGTCGACGATAACGAACAGTTCGGCGTCTATCCCACCGGCAATGTGGCCTTGGGCTATGGCTTCGACAACGGCATTCGCCTAAGCGCGTCCTGGGGCAAGGCCTTCAAGGCGCCCACCTTCAACGAACTTTATTTCCCCGGTTTCGGCAATCCGATGCTCGAGCCGGAAACCTCGGAGAGCTGGGAAGTCGGAATCAGCGGACAGCACTGGGACGTGGCCTGGGCGCTCAACGGCTATCACACGGAGATCGACGACATGATCGCCACCGTGTGCGGCCAGGTGAGCTGCTTCGCCGAAAACCTGGACCGGGCGCGCATACTCGGCCTCGAAGCCCAGGCCTCGACTCGGCTGTGGGGCTTCGACATCGCGGCCAATTTGAGCCTGATCGATCCCGAAAATCTGTCCGAAGGAGCCAATAATGGCAATCGGCTGCCGCGCCGCGCGCAGACCATGTTCCGGTTCGACCTGGACCGCTCGGTCGGTCCGGTTCGGGTCGGAACGACCGTTTACGGCGAGGGCCGCCGTTTCGACGATGTGGCCAACACCCAGCGGCTGGCCGGTTACGTGACGGTCGATCTGCGCGCCAGCGTGGGTCTGTATCGGGGCTTGTCTCTGGAGGGGCGGGTGGCTAATCTGTTGAACAAGCAGTATCAGACTGCCCGTTTTTTCTATCAGGACGACTTGAATTTCTTCCTGACCGTGCGCTACGCGCCGGATGCCTTGTAATTTCAGCTTTGTAGGGCGGATTAGGCGGTACCCTGCCTTAATCCGCCATTTTCCGGGATCGGCGGGTTACGCGAGGGAGCCTGTCCTGAGCCTGTCGAAGGGCTAACCCGCCCTACATTCCGGGAGCGACTTTTACGACATCCTCGTCGGGGATGAGCGCCCGGCACAACTAACTACAACCATGGAGATCCGACATGCATGACACGACATCGAAGAACGTTTGGTCTATCGCCCTGGGGCTGGCCGTACTCATGGCCGCTACCCGCAGCCACCATTTCGCGAGCATCACTCATTTGCCCGACGCGTCGTGGGCGGTCTTCTTCCTCGCCGGTTTCTATCTGCGCTCGGTCTGGGCTTTCCCGGCCTTGCTCGGGCTGGCTGTGGTCAGCGATTACGTGGCCATTACTTGGTTGGGCGTCAGCGATTTCTGCGTCAGCCCGGCCTACGGATTCCTTTTGCCGGCCTACGCCACATTGTGGCTGGCGGGCCGCTGGTACGCGCGCCGTTACCATTTCCGGTTCTCCACCCTGCCGTTGCTGGCCTTGGCTCTGGTGACCGGTGCCGCAATCTGCGAACTCCTGACCAGCGGCGGTTTTTACTTCTTCTCCGGGCGTTTTGAGGAAACCAGCTTCGCCGAATTCGGCGCACGGCTGGCCCGATACTTCCCGCATGCGCTGGAAGGCATTGCGCT
The DNA here is from genome assembly GCF_051027445.1 of Methylocaldum sp. GT1TLB. Lineage (NCBI taxonomy): Bacteria > Pseudomonadati > Pseudomonadota > Gammaproteobacteria > Methylococcales > Methylococcaceae > Methylocaldum > Methylocaldum sp. GT1TLB. Next base: position 1,190,064 of record NZ_CP194898.1, on the reverse strand, counting down.
GTACATCACGGCGGCAATCCTGGTTCATCTGGCCTTCGGCTTGGCCAGACCTGGGCGGTCCGCTGAAGACGACGGACGTCAGGCGCACTGACGCAGGTCCCCCATGTCGGATTCGTCGCGAGAGGAACGCCACCGCCGGCGGATGGCGCGCAAGAAGGCGGTCGTCGACAGCGCCATCGCACTAGCCACGCTGGACAAGGGCCTGCTGTTGGTCCTCACCGGCAACGGCAAGGGCAAGTCCTCTTCCGCGTTCGGCATGGTCGCCCGCGCTCTGGGGCACGGCATGAAGGTGGGCGTGTGCCAGTTCATCAAGGGCCGTTCGGATACCGGGGAAGAGGCCTTCTTCCGGCGGCAACCGGACGTGGAATGGCGGGTGCTGGGCGAGGGTTTTACCTGGGAGACGCAGGACCTCGAACGGGATACCGCCGTCGCCCGCGAGGGCTGGGAAACAGCCCGCGCCATGCTCACCGATCCGGGTTATGGACTCGTGGTTCTGGATGAACTCACCTATCCCCTGAAATACGGTTATCTGGACATCGAGAGGGTGCTGATGGATCTTGCTGCGCGCCCGCCCATGCAGCACGTGGTGGTTACCGGGCGCGGCGCGCCGCAAGGGCTGATCGACGCCGCGGACACCGTGACCGAGATGCGCGATGTCAAGCATGCCTATGGGGCCGGCGTGCGGGCGCAAGCCGGCATCGATCTCTAATGACGGAATACCAATGACGGAACATCGCTACCCGGACGACGACCGTGTCGCGATTTACCGGGTCATCCGGGAACGGCGCGACACCCGCCATTTCCGCCCCGGCGCGATCGATCCGGCGGTATTGCAGCGGCTGCTCGAAGCCGCTCGCTTCGCTCCCTCCGTGGGTTACATGCAGCCCTGGCGATTCATACGCATCACCGATCCGTCGCTTCGCCGCGCCATCCATGCTTTGGTAAGGGCGGAATGCGAAGAGACCGCCGCGGCCTGCGGCGAGCGGGCGGAAGCGGTGCGGCGCCTGAAGCTCGAAGGCATCCTGGAGTGCGGCGAACTGCTGGTCGCAGCGCTGACCGAGGGACGCGAACGTTATATTCTGGGCCGGCGCACGCTGCCGGAGATGGATTTGTGTTCGGTCGCCTGCGCCATTCAGAACCTGTGGCTCGCCGCTCGCGCGGAAGGGCTGGGGATGGGCTGGGTCTCGCTGTTCGAACCGGACGAATTGGCCCAATTGCTGAATCTGCCGGAGGGCGCCCGGCCGGTGGCGGTGCTCTGCCTGGGGCATGTGGACGCCTTCTATCCGGAACCCTTGCTGGAAACGGTAGGCTGGGACACGCGCCGCCCGGCGGAAGAGACCGTTTTCGAGAACGGCTGGGGCCGACCCGCGAAGCTGCCTAAGAGGGTGTGTGAGAAGCGTAGCGAGCGGCCCGAGGGCAAGGAGCCCGGAGCGCAGAAACCGGAGTGTACGAGTGGTACATGAGGACTTCGAGCACCGCGCGACGCCGCCATCGGGTCGCGCAGTAGCTTCTCACACACCCTCTAAGCCATGAGCCGCTGTCCCGCTCTCTTGATCTCCGCGCCCGCCTCGGGCCAGGGCAAGACCACCGTCACGGCGGGTCTCGCCCGGCTGTACGCCCGCCAGGGCCGAAGGGTACGGGTGTTCAAGACCGGGCCCGACTTCCTCGACCCGATGGTGTTGGAGAAGGCAAGCGGCGCGCCGGTTTATAACCTCGACCTATGGATGTGCGGCGAATCTCATTGCCGCCGCCTATTGCACGAAGCGGCCGGCGATGCCGATCTGATCCTGGTCGAAGGCGTGATGGGGCTTTACGACGGCACGCCCTCCAGCGCCGATCTCGCGGCTTTGTTCGGCATTCCCGTCCTGGCGGTGATCGACGCTTCCGCGATGGCCCAGACCTTCGCCGCCGTTGCCCACGGTCTTTCCACGTTTAACAAGGATCTGCCGTTCTCGGGCGTGCTGGCCAACCGGGTCGGCAGCGAGGGGCATGCGGAGCTGTTGCGCGCCGGCTTGCCCGATCCTGCCGTCTGGCGCGGGGCCTTGCTGCGCGAGGCGGATTTCTCGTTGCCGGAGCGCCACCTGGGCCTCCACCCTGCGGAAGAAATCGCCGACCTCGAAGCCCGTATCGACGCCGTGGCCGATGCGCTGGAAGGTACGCCGCTGGCCGAATTGCCGCCGCCGGCGGAGTTCTCGTCGATCGAATCCGAAGTTCCGATCGGCCCGCTGGCAGGCGTGACGATCGCGGTGGCGCGCGATGCCGCTTTCTGCTTTCTCTATCCGGCCAATCTCGATACCTTGCGCGCCCTGGGCGCGAACCTGGCGTTCTTTTCGCCGCTGGCGGATAGCGCTTTGCCCGAAGCCGATGCCGTCTGGCTGCCGGGCGGCTACCCGGAACTGCACCTCGACCGGCTGGCCGCCAACCGGGCCATGAAGGAAGCGCTGCGCAGCCACCATTCGGCGGGCAAGCCCATCCTCGCCGAATGCGGGGGCCTTTTGTATCTCCTGGAAACGCTTGCCGATTCCCAAGGGTATCAGGCCGAGATGGCAGGGCTGCTGCCCGGCCGCTCCGTCATGCAGACGCGGCTGGCCAATCTGGGGCTGCACGGGCTGGAGCTGCCTGAAGGTAGCCTGCGCGGTCATACCTTTCATCATGCCCGGGCGGAGGTGGATCTCGCGCCCTTCGCCAACACCTTTGCCGCGAAGGGCCACGGCCAGCCCGAAGCCGTTTACCGGGACAGGCGCTTGATGGCTTCCTTTTTGCATCTTTACTTTCCATCGAATCCCGCCGCCGTGGCGGCTCTTTTTGCGTCATGAATCCGAAACTGCTGCCGGAACGCATTGTCTGCCTGACCGAGGAAACCACGGAGACGCTCTATTTATTGGGCGAGGAACACCGCATCGTCGGCATTTCCGGATTTACCGTGCGGCCGCCGCGAGCGCGCAAGGAAAAGCCCAAGGTTTCCGCCTTCACCAGCGCCAAAATCGACAAGATCTTGGGTTTGCAGCCCGATTTGGTGCTGGGCTTTTCCAATCTGCAGGCGGATATCGCCCGCGACCTGATCAAGGCGGGCGTAACGGTGCACGTGTTCAACCACCGTTCGGTGGACGGGATTCTCGCCATGATCGGCACGCTGGGCGCACTGGTGGGGGTTGAGGACAAGGCGCGGGCCTTGATCGATAGCCTTAGCGCGCACATGGATACCGTACGTCGTGGCGCCGAGTCGCTGCCGGTCCGCCCCAGAGTCTATTTCGAGGAATGGGATCAGCCTCTGATCTCCGGCATTCTGTGGGTGTCCGAACTCATCGCGCTGGCCGGCGGAGAGAATGTCTTCGCCGAACTCGCCGCCCAGCCGCTCGCCGGCAGCCGCATCATCCAAGATCCGCAGGAGGTGGTCCGGCGCGCGCCGGACATCATCGTCGGCTCCTGGTGCGGGAAGAAGTTCCGGCCGGAGCAAGTCGCTGCACGCGCCGGCTGGGAGACAATTCCCGCAGTGCGCGACGGGGAACTCCACGAAATCAAATCCAGCGATATCCTTCAGCCCGGTCCCGCGGCATTGACCGACGGGCTGGACCAACTGGCCGGCATCGTCCGGCGCTGGGCGGAGAATCGGGCATGACCGCGATCCTGGCCGTGGCCGCCGTGCTGCTGGATGGGCTCTTGGGCGAACCCCGCCGTTTTCACCCCCTGGTCGGGTTCGGTCGGCTGGCGGAAGCGCTGGAAGACCGGTGGAATTCCTCGCTGGGACGGCAGGGAATCCGTGCACGATTTTTGGGCGTTATTGCGGTTTTGCTGCTGACGGCTCCGTTCACAGTGTTTGCAGCCTGGCTGGAATCCATTCCCATATTCGGCGCCGCGTTCGGCGTTTTGGCGCTGTACGCGGCATTGGGCCTCAGGAGTCTCGGCGAACACGCGGGGGCTGTGCGGGATGCGCTCGCGGCCGGCGATTTGGCCGAGGCGCGGCGTAGGGTAGGGTATATGGTGAGCCGCGACACCGGCGACATGAAATCCGGCGATGTCGCGCGGGCCGCCGTCGAATCTGTGCTGGAGAACGGCAACGACGCGGTGTTCGGCGCGCTGTTCTGGTTCGCTCTGGCCGGCGCGCCCGGCGCGGTGCTGTACCGGCTGGCGAATACCCTGGACGCCATGTGGGGCTACAAGAGCGAACGCTTTTTTTGCTTCGGCTGGGCAGCGGCGCGGCTGGACGATGCGCTGAATTATGTTCCGGCGAGGCTGGCGGCGCTGACCTACGCACTCTTGGGCGACGCTCGGCAGGCTTTGTATTGCTGGCGCACGCAGGCCGGTGGATGGGATAGCCCCAACGCGGGGCCGGCGATGGCGGCGGGCGCGGGGGCTTTGCGGCTCGCGCTCGGCGGGCCGGCCCGTTATCGTGGCGAGTGGCATGCGCGCCCATCCTTGGGATATGGGTATCAGCCCGGCGCGGCGGACATTCCCCATGCCGTGGCCCTGGTCCGGCGCGGAGCATGGCTATGGCTGGCCTTATTTTTTACGGGAGGATTGCTCGGTGCTTGAACACGGCGGTCGTTTGCGTGCCGCGGCTAGGCGGTATGGTATTCCCCTGTCCGACTGGCTGGACCTATCCACCGGCGTCAATCCCGCCGGGTGGCCCGTGCCCACGGTTCCGGCCGAGGTTTGGGTGCGCCTTCCGGAAGACGATGACGGACTGGAGAGAGCCGCTTCGGCCTATTATGGCTGCGACAGTATTTTTCCCGTGGCGGGCTCCCAGGCGGCGATTCAGGCGCTGCCGGCGCTGCTCCATGCTCAGCGGGTGGGCGTCATCCACCCCGGTTATGCCGAACACGCCCATGCCTGGCGCCGCGCCGGCCACAAGGTGGTCGGGGTTGCGCCGGAAACCATCGCCCGCGGTCCCGGTTCCACGCCCTGGGACGTGCTGGTGGCGATCAATCCCAATAATCCGACCGGCCATCGTTTCGCGCCGGAAATACTTCTGGCCTGGCAGGAGAGGCTTGCAGCGCGCGGCGGCTGGCTGGTGGTGGACGAAGCCTACATGGACCCTACGCCCGAATTCAGTCTCGCCGCCTACTGTCCGCGCCCGGGGCTCATCGTGCTGCGTTCCCTGGGCAAATTCTTCGGACTGGCCGGCATCCGGGTGGGCTTCGTGCTGGCGGAACCGGAGCTGCTCGAACGCTTGGCGGCTCTGCTCGGTCCGTGGGCGGTGGCCGGACCCTCGCGCTGGGTGGCTCGGGAGGCGTTGGCGGATAGCCGCTGGCAGGAAGCCGCCCGGCAACGGTTGCCCGAAAACGCCCGCCAGCTGGCGGATCTGTTGGCCGCCGGCGGCCTCAAGTCCGCCGGCGGCTGCGCCTTGTTTCAATGGTGTCCCGGTATAAAAGCGGCTCGACGTCAGGAGGCGTTGGCCCGGCAAGGCATTCTGACCCGGCGGTTCGCCAATCCTCCGGGCTTGCGTTTGGGGCTGCCGGGGAGCGCCTCGGCCTCGGAGCGCCTGGCGATGGCCTTGCTCGCGAGATAAGCCGAATGAGCGAGGAAACGCGCCGCCAGGAATGTCCTGCTTACCTGGCCGTGCACCCGACGCTGGGGCAACACCGTTACGGCGGCCGACCGCTGCCCTGCCTGATTTGGCGCTTCGGTTCGCACCGACGGGCGATTTCCTCGGCGGTGTCCGGCGGCGGCTTATCGGTTGTGGGGTGGATACTGAACGCGCAAGTGCCATCCGATTACCGCCGGACCGATCCCGCCGCCCACGTGGCCGAGATCGCCGCCGCCTGCGGCCTTGCCGGCTCCGGTGCCGGACTGCTTACCGCCTGCGATGTGCGTGGCTATCGGCGAGCGAGCGATGGCGAGGTCGCCGCCGACGCCACCGTGGGCATCGCTCAGCCGATATGGGCGGCGGCCGATGCGCCGTCGGGCGATTACCGGCCGGGTACCATCAACCTGGTTGTGCAATTGCCGGTTCGCTTGAGCGAGGCCGCCCTGGTCAATGCCGTCGCCACGGCGGCCGAAGCCAAGGCGCAGGCGCTGTGGCAGGCTCGCGTGCCGGGGACCGGCACGGCCACCGACGCGGTGTGCGTGCTCTGTCCTTCGGACGGCCCGGCGGAATCCTTCGCCGGCCCGCGTTCGGTGTGGGGCGGCAGGCTGGCGCGGGCAGTGTACGCGGCGGTGCTGGCCGGCCTGGAGGTGGATCTATGACGGCTCGTACACTGATGGTTCAGGGCACCACGTCCGACGCCGGCAAGAGCACGCTGGTCGCCGCCTTGTGCCGCTTGTTGGCGCGGCGCGGCGTGAGAGTCGCGCCGTTCAAGCCGCAGAACATGGCGCTGAACAGCGCCGTCGCCGAGGACGGCGGCGAGATAGGCCGCGCCCAGGCGGTACAGGCTCGGGCGGCTGGATTGGAACCTCACACCGACATGAACCCGGTGCTCCTGAAACCCAATACCGACACGGGCGCTCAGGTCATCGTCCAGGGCAGGGCCATCGGCAATCTGGACGCTCAGGACTACCACGCCTACAAGCGCATCGCCCGCCGCGCGGTGATGGAGTCCCACGGAAGGCTCGCGGCCCGGTTCGATGCCATCGTCGCGGAAGGCGCGGGCTCGCCGGCGGAAATCAATCTGCGGGAAGGCGACATCGCGAACATGGGTTTCGCGGAAGCCGTGGACTGCCCGGTGATTCTGATCGCCGACATCGACCGGGGTGGCGTGTTCGCCCATCTGGTCGGCACTCTTGCGCTCTTGTCGGAAAGCGAACGGGCACGGGTGGCCGGCTTCGTCATCAACCGCTTCCGCGGCGACATCGCTCTGCTGCAACCGGGGCTGGACTGGCTGGAGCGGGAGACCGGCAAGCCGGTTTTGGGCGTACTGCCTTATCTCCACGGTCTGCATCTGGAGGCGGAAGATGCGATCGAATCCGGACAGAGAGGCGCGAGCGCCGGGGCTCTGCGGGTGGTCGTTCCGGTCACGCCGCAGATCAGCAATCACACCGATTTCGATCCGCTACGCCTGCATATGCAGGTCGACCTTCGCTTCGTATATCCGAGCGAGGCGCCACCTCCCGCGGACCTCGTGATCCTGCCCGGCTCCAAGAGCGTGCGCGCCGACCTATCGTTCCTGCGCACAACCGGCTGGGAGGCTTATCTTCGGCGCCATCTGCGCTATGGCGGTAAACTGCTCGGCATTTGCGGCGGTTTTCAAATGCTCGGACAAGAGATTCACGATCCTTTGGGCCTGGAAGGCGAGACAGGTTCCTGTGCCGGTTTCGGCTGGCTGGACCTGTGCACGGTGCTGGAGCCGGAAAAGCAGCTCCGCAACGTACGAGGCGAATTGACGCTGGAGAACGCGCCGGTGACGGGTTACGAAATTCATGCCGGCGTGACGAAAGGACCGGCGCTGGAACGCCCTTTCGCCCGGCTGACGGACAGAAACGACGGCGCGTGCTCGGAGGACGGGCAGATCATGGGGACCTATCTGCATGGATTGTTCGAGTCGAACGCCGCGACCGATGCCATTCTCCGCTGGGCCGGGCTGGCCGAGCCGGAAACCCCGGATTACGCCGCTATTCGGGAAGCGGAAATCGACCGTCTGGCGGATGCCGTAGGCGCCCACCTGGACATGAATGCGATCGATCGGATGTTGGAGCTGAACCGGCAGGGAGTATACGCGTGAAGGAATTGATTCTGGGCGGGGTTCGCTCCGGGAAAAGCCGATTGGCGGAAAAGCGGGCGGTGGACAGCGGCCTGGCCGTGACCTATATCGCTACGGCACGAGTCGGCGACGAGGGCATGCGGCAACGGGTGGAAGACCATCGGCGGCGGCGCCCGCCCGATTGGGACCTGGTCGAAGAGCCGCTGGAATTGGCCGTAGCCTTGCGCGCCCGCGCGGCGGAAGGGCGCTGCCTGATCGTCGATTGTCTCACCCTATGGCTGACCCAGCTCTTGTGCGAGACCGACGCGGCGAGGCTTGCACGCGAGCGGGACGCTTTGATCGAAGCACTGCCCGGTCTACCGGGACACATCATTCTGATCGGCAACGAAACCAATATGGGCGTGCTGCCGCCGGGGGAACTGAGCCGCCGCTATTGCGACGAGGCCGGCCTGTTGCATCAGGCATTGGCGGGTGTCTGCGACCGGGTGATTCTGACCGTGGCGGGTCTTCCATGGGTGTTGAAGGGGGAAAAACTGTGACCGGGGACATTGCATGGCTGAAAGGACCGGTGGCTCAACCCGACGAGGAAGCCGCGCGCATGGCCGCGGAACGTCAGTCGATGCTCATCAAGCCGCCGGGCGCGCTGGGACGGCTAGAAGCGCTGGCGATCCGGCTCGCCGCCTGGCAGAGAACGTCCAAGCCTTCCGCCGACCGGGTGCGCATCGTCCTGTTCGCCGGGGATCACGGCGTGGCGGAGGAGGGCATATCGGCCTTTCCCCAGTCGGTCACGGCGGCCATGGTGCGCCAGTTCGCACAGGGCGGCGCGGCGGTGAGCGTGCTCGCCCGCACGCTCGGCGCGGATCTGGAGTTGATCGACATGGGCACGGTCGAGAATGCGGGTCCCGTAACCGGCGTGCTGGACCTCCGTCTCGGGCCGGGCACCGCGAATTTCGTGCGCGGACCGGCCATGACCGAACGCCAGTTGGCACAGGCTCTCCGTACGGGCCGTGATGCCGCCGAGCGCGCCCGCTCGGCCGGGGTTCAAATCTTCATCGGCGGCGAGATGGGCATAGGCAACACCACCGCCGCCGCCGCGCTGGCCTCGGCCCTGCTCGGCGAGACGGCCGAATCGCTGGCTGGTCCCGGTGCGGGTCTGGGCACGGAAGGCGTGCGGCACAAAGCCGAGGTGATTCGCCGGGCGCTCGCTCTGCATGGTCCGTATCTGGGCAATCCGCTGGAGGCCTTGCGCCGGCTCGGCGGTTTCGAAATCGCCGCCCTCGCCGGGGCCTTCGTCGCCTGCGCGCAGCAAGGTCTGCCGGTGCTGGTGGACGGATTCATCTGCACTGCGGCGGCTTTGACGGCGGAACGGCTGTGTCCGGGAGCCGCCGGCTGGTTTCTCTACGCCCACACTTCGGCGGAACCGGGGCATAAACGGATTCTGACGGCCCTGGACGGGAAGCCCTTGCTTGATTTGGGAATGCGCCTCGGCGAAGGCAGCGGAGCCGCCGCAGCGCTGCCCTTGCTGCGGCTGGCCTGCGCCCTGCACTCGGGTATGGTGACTTTCGAAGAGGCGGGGATTGCGGGCAAATCGCCGTGAGTGATGGTGTCGTTCATATCGACCTTCTGCGCCACGGCGAAACCGTGGGTGGCACGCGGTTTCGCGGCAGCCTGGACGATCCGCTCACCGACGAGGGTATCCGGCAGATGGAATGCGCCGTGGCCAACGCGGGACCCTGGGATGAGATCGTCACCTCGCCTTTGTCGCGCTGTGCCGCATTCGCCGCAAGCCTGGCCCAAAGATTGAGCATTCCTCTGGAAATCGACGAACGGCTCAGGGAGATCCATTTCGGCGACTGGGAAGGGCGCAGCTATGCCGAGCTGATGGCCACGGCACCGCTCGCGCTGACCCGTTTTCTCGGCGATCCCCTCCGGCACCCGCCGCCTGGTGCGGAGTCGGTGGAGGCATTCCGGGAGCGGACGCTCGATGCTCTTTGGGACCGGCTGACGGCGCACAACCTGGGTCGCCGTCTGCTGCTCGTCACCCATGGCGGTGTGATCCGCGTGATGCTCTGTCATGCGCGGCAATGGCCGCTCGCCCGTTTGCTCGAAATCGACGTGCCGCACGCCTCGCTGCATAGCCTCTGCGGGAGCGGGCAGCGTTGCGAGGAGGTGCGTCCATGAGCGAACTCAGACCCCTTTTGATCGCTCTTCAGTTCCTGACCCGGCTGCCGGTGCGTCTGGATGCGCCGCCGGATGGTTCGGCGCTGGGTCGTTCGCTGCTGTTTTATCCCCTGGTCGGCTTGGGTCTGGGATTGACGCTCGCGGTATTGGCCCAGTTCTTGAGCGAGGTCGGCGGCTGGCTGCCCGCGGCGATCATGCTGACGGTGTGGGTGGCCTTGACCGGAGCCCTGCATCTGGATGGACTCGCGGATAGCGCCGACGCCTGGGCTGGAGGCTTCGGCGACCGGGAGCGCACCCTCGCGATCATGAAGGACCCGCGCAGCGGCCCGGTCGCCGTGGTCGTGGTGGTGCTGGTTCTCCTCCTTAAGGCTGCCGCGCTGGAATCCGTCATGGCCCGGCACGACTGGACAGCCCTCGCGCTGGCGCCGGTGCTGGGTCGCGCCGCACCGCTGCTGCTGTTTCTCAGCACGCCGTATGTACGCCCCGGCGGTCTCGGCTCCGAGCTGGCGCGGCATCTGCCGCGCCGGGGCGGCACACTGGTGTTGTCCGCGACCCTCGTTGGCGTCCTGCTGGCTGTCAGCGTACGCGGTATCTGGCCTTTGCTTGCAACCGGCGCCTTGTTTTGCTGGCTGCGGCTGTCGATGATCCGGCGCATCGGCGGAACTACCGGGGACACCGCCGGAGCGACGATAGAACTCACCGAATGCGCGGTTCTGGTCGGCCTGGCTCTGGCCGGTGGTTAGGGGCGCATAGCGACCGGCGAACGCACCGTTGGAACGGCGCACTTCTTATTGTCTCGCTGGTCTCAAGAATGGAAGCGTCCGGCAAAGGAGGGCCGATCCATGCAGACTTTCCGCACCGCATTCATCTCGATGATCGCTTTGGCTGCCGCGACGGGCAGCGGCGGGGCGCAGACGTCCGGTGGGGCGGGCGCCTGTCCGCCGATCGAGACACGCCCACCCAACGTGCCGAGTCAGCGTCCGGCGTTTCCCGGCCAGACCCGAGCTTGCGCGATCGAATCGAATGTCGCTTTCGACGTCGTCGTGCTCACGAAAGGGCTGGAGAAACCGTGGGCCGTGGAGCCTCTTCCCGGCGGCGACCTGCTGGTCACGGAAAAGCCCGGCCGCATGCGGATCGTCTCGGCCAATGGAGAATTGGGGCAGCCGATTGCCGGCGTGCCGGCGGTCGACGCGCGCGGCCAGGGGGGCCTGCTCGACGTCGTGCTGAGCCCGAACTTCGCGGCCGACCGGACGATCTTCTGGAGCTATACCGAACCGCGGCGGGGCGGCAACGGCACCACCGTCGCCCGCGGCGTACTGTCCCCCGACCGGCGTAGCCTGGACCAGGTTCGGGTGATCTTTCGGGCGCTGCCGACCTACGACGGCGACAAGCACTACGGTTCGCGAATCGCCTTCGGTCCGGACGGCATGCTGTACGTGACGACCGGCGAACGCTGGGACGCGGAGATGCGCAAGTACGCGCAGCAGCTCGACAGCCATCTGGGCAAGGTCCTACGGATCAACCCGGACGGCTCGTCGCCGAAGGACAATCCCTTCGTCGGCCAGCCCAACGCACTGCCCGAGATCTGGACGCTCGGCCATCGCAACATCCAGGCCACGGCCTTCGATCCGGAAGGACAGTTCTGGGTGGTCGAGCACGGCGCTAAGGGCGGCGACGAGCTGAACCTGATCGTCAAGGGCAAGAACTATGGCTGGCCGCTGGTCGCCTACGGCGAGGAATACTCGGGCGAGCCGATCCCCGGCGCGGTGACGGCCCGTCCCGGTTTCGAGCAACCCGTCTATTACTGGGACCCGGTGATCGCGCCGTCCGGCGCGCAGTTCTACACGGGCGATGCCTTTCCGGCGTGGCGCGGCAGTCTTTTTACCGGCAACCTCAAGGACGAGCGGCTGGTGCGCGTCGTCCTCGTGAACGACCGGGTGAAAGGCGAAGAGCATCTCCTGGCCGACCGGCGCCAGCGCGTGCGCGACGTACGGCAGGGTCCGGCCGGGGAATTGTATGTCGTCACCGACGAGAGCAACGGCGAACTGTGGAAGATCGTGCCGAAGCGATAAGGTCGCAGCGAACCACGCAAATCGGCAGACCGCCGCAAAAGGGTACGCTTCGCTGACCCGATCGGGCCAGCGCCAATTCGGACCGCGCCGCTCAATCATTCGGCCGCGGTGTGGCCTGACCTCTCATTGAAGCGTCGTCTCGTTGCAAACATTCGTGGAGGAATCTGATGATCGGATACGTAACCAATATCGAGCAGGATACGCTCGCAAACCAGGGCTACCGGCGCGTGCTCTACACCGGTCGAATACGCAACTGGTGCTGATGACGCTCCAGCCGGGCGAGGAAATCGGGCTCGAGACGCACGCGGGGCACGACCAGTTCATGCGCATCGAATCGGGACCCGGCGTGGCCGTGCTAAACGGCGAGGAGCACCCGTTGAGCGATGGCGTGGCGGTGGTGATTCCGGCGGGCGTCGAACAGAACGTGATCAATACCTCATCCGACCAGCCGCTCGGGCTGTACACGCGCTACAGCCCGCCCGAGCATCCCGACGGCACCGTGCACCGAACGAAGGCCGACGAGTCCGCAGAACACTGAGATCGGCATTCGAGTGCCGAGATGAGCACTGCCGGCCCCATCATCACCCTTTTGCCGGTTATAACCGGCTGCGGACCGATATCGCCGGCCGCGTGTTCGGGGGCGATGTCCTCAGCAATTGCCCGACCAATTGGCGCGCCTCGACCTGCGCATCCGCTATCGAGGCCACACGCTCGATTTGCATCTGACCCGCGACGCTCTAACCGTGCACGGACGCGAGCCCGGTATCGCGCCGATCCGCCTGGCATTCAAGGATGAAGTACACGACTTCCCCGGCGGCAGCACGCACGTTTTCAGGCTCGGCGGCGCGGGACAGTGACGGATAGGCACGCCGTCCGCACTCCGCGGGTAGGAGCGCTTTCAAAGCACAACATGAAGTCCGTGTCACACCGAGCAGTCCATGTTTCGATCAGTTTTCCTACTTTTTGCCGTTGCAATTTTGGCATTTTCGAGCGCCGCTCCTTCTGCGGAGGAGATGCGCGCCGATCCGGATAACTATAAGCGGCAGATTTCCCGCCTAAAACCCGGAGATATTTTGCTTTTCAGCCCGGGCGTTTATCGGCAGGGAATTTTCATCGATGGGCGCAACGGGAGACCCGGAAAGCCGATCACGTTGGCAGGGATCGGAGGGCGCCCGATATTTCTGGCGAGGCCCGGCCAAGACACCGTCGTGCTACACGACTCCAGCTATATCACGCTTCGCAATCTGGAAATCGACGGAAGGGGAGTGATGGTCAACGGCGTTCAGGCTTCGGGAAATTTCGCCCATCACATCGTCCTGGAAGATTTGCTCATCCACAATCTCGGGCGACATCAGCAGTTGGTCGCGATCTCATCGAAATGCCAGGCTTGGGACTGGCAGGTTCGCCGCAATATCGTGATCGGTGCCGGGACCGGCATGTACTTCGGAAATTCGGATGGGAATCATCCTTTTTGGGGCGGCCTGATCGAAAACAATCTCATCATGAACACGATCGGCTACAACCTGCAGATCAAGCATCAGAACCCGAGGCCCAGGCTTCCCGGAATGCCGCTGGAATGGCCGGTTCCGCGGCGCATACTCGGCCGCGGGACGCAATCCGCGCTGGAGCCCTGCGCTCGAACTCAGGACGCCGGTGCGGTAAATTCCGGCCGTGCCTGACGGGGCAAGCGCTAGCGCACTTTGACCTTGACCACGGTGGAAAGGCCCGGCCTCAGCCGGCTCAGGTCGGTGCCGGGCCGGAACAGAATTTTTACCGGTATGCGCCTAACGATCTTGGTGAAGTTGCCGGTGGCGTTTTCCGACGGCAGCAGGCTGAATTCCGACCCGGAAGCCGGCGCGAAACTATCCACCGTCCCTTCGAACCGAATGTCGGGGTAGGCATCGACTTGGATGTCCACCGGTTGCCCCGGTTGCATGTGTCCGATTTGGGTTTCCTTGAAGTTGGCTTCCACGAAGAGCCCGTCGACCGGAACCAGATAGCCGAGTACGGTGCCGGGCTTCACGAGCTGGCCGACCTGCACGCTGCGATTGCCGATGATTCCGGCGAAAGGCGCCGTAATATGGGTGTTGGCAAGATCGATACGGGCCAGGTCCAGCGCGGCTTGAGCCGCCTGCAATCTGGCCCGGGTTTCGCCGATCTGGGCGTCCAGGGAGGCCAACTGGCTTTCCGCTTCCAGCCGTGACGAACGGTATTTCTCCCGTTGCGCGGCGGCCTGCTTATAGGCGGCTTCGGCAACATCGCGGGTTTGGGCCGACACCGCGCCGTCCGCCGCCAAATGGCCGAATCGCTTCAAGTCCTTTCCGGTCCGTTCCAGGTCGGCTTCAGCGGCGGCGATGTTGGCTTCTTCCTGACGGATCTTGGCGCTCTGTGCGCGCATGTCGGTTTCCAGGGTCTGGATGCGAGCCGTTTCCACCATGACTTGGGCTTCCGCCTGGGCAACCCTGGCGCGGAAGTCGTGGTCGTCGATCACGACGAGAAGATCGCCCGGCATCACCTTCTGGTTGTCCTGGAACAAGACTTCCTTGACGTAGCCCGTCTCTTTGGGACTGATCAGGCTGATGTGCGCCTTGAGATAGGTGTTGTCGGTAGTCTCGAACGGATGGATCGCCTCGAGCCAATACACGATGCCGGCCGCAGTCGAAACGATGAGTGTCAGGAGGACGAGGATGGTTTTTGAAGAGGGGAGGCGCATGGGCTTCGATTGCTGTACTACACGGTGTAGTTTAGTCTAGTCGCCGGTTCCACTTCAAAGCAATTCGTCCGAGCAGGATCATGACTACAATCCCCAATCCAAAACGACAGGCCATACTAGATGCGGCCAAGCGCACGTTTCTCGCAAGCGGCTACAGCGGTGCCAGCATGGAAGCCATCGCCGAGGCCGCGCCGGTATCGAAGCCGACGCTCTACAGTCATTTCCACAGCAAACAGGAATTGTTCGCCGCCGTGATCGGCGAACAATGCGAAGCCTTGCTGAGCACCCTTTCCCGTGCTCAGACCGAGTCGCTCGGTCCGGCAGCCGGCCTGAAAGCCATCGCCGGCGCTTTCGTCGATCTCATCTATTCCAACGAGGCCTTAAATCTCTATCGCCTGATCATCGCCGAGCAGCAGCATTTTCCGGAACTGGGCGAGTTGGTATACCGCTCCGGCCCGGAACCGATATTGCAACGGCTCTCGGTTTATCTCGGCGAACTGCGCGGACGCGCCGCTTTGCAAATCCTCGATGTGAACAGATCGAGCCGATCGCTATTAGGAATGCTGCAAGGCGATGAACATTTACGCTGCCTTTTGGGTTTGCAGCCGGGCTTGAGCGAGGCCGAAAAGGAACACCTTATCGAGGCCGCCGTTTCGCTGTTCCTCAAGGGACATGGTTATGACGCCTAAGCTGGGCTGGCTATGCGTGCTGATCGGCTTGGCCGGATGTACCGTCGGACCCGATTACCGGAAACCCGTGCCGGCCGTCCCGGATCGCTGGCAGGCCGGAAAGGAGGCGACCGCCGATCTGAAGCCGATCGACCCGGAGACTTTGAAAACCTGGTGGAAGAGCTTCGACGATGCGCGGCTGAGCCGTTTGATGGAACAGGCCTTGGGGGGCAACCTGGACCTCAAGATGGCGCTGGCCCGCATCGGCCAGGCCAGGGCCGAACGACGCGGCACCCGCGCGGAATTGTTCCCGACCGTCGATGCCGCGGCGGGCGCCCAGCGCGCCGACAATCCCTTCCCCGGCCTTGCGCCCGGTATCCGTTACAACTTGTTCGAGCTGGGGTTCGACGCTCTGTGGGAAATCGATCTATTCGGCCGTCAGCGGCGGCGGCTGGAAGCGGCATCCGCCGACCTGGAGGCGGCGCAGGAGCAACACGCCCAAGCTCTGGTGACGCTGACGGCCGACCTGGCGCGCAGCTATATCGAATACCGCAGCCTGCAAAACCAGCTGGGCATCACCCGCGCCAATCTCGATGCGCAGCGGCATACGCTGAAGCTGACGAAGCGGCTGTTCGACGAAGGCGTGGGGACACGGCATGACGTGGTGCGGGCACGGGCTCAGACCGAGACCACCGAGGCGCAGATTCCCGCCCTGGAGGGAGAGTTGACTGCCGTTCTTCGGCAACTGGAACTGCTGGTGGGGCAGCAGCCTGGTTCCCTGGCGGCCGAGTTGAACGAGGGTGGGGCCGTCCCCGTGGCGCCGGGGCGGGCGATCCTGGCTTCCCCTGCGGAGACGATCCGCCATCGCCCCGATCTCCGCATCGCCGAACGCCAACTGGCCTCCGCCACTGCCATGCAAGGCGCCGCGATCGCGGAGCTGTTTCCGAAAATCTCGCTATCGGCTTTTTTAGGGCTGCGTAATACCGACATCGAAAACCTGTTTAAATCGGCGGCTTTCTCCTACAGTACAGGCGCCAATCTTTTGCAGCCGCTGCTCAACTTCGGACGCATCCGTGCCGGTATCGATTTGGCCGAAGCGCAGCAACAAGAAGCCTATTTCGCCTTTGAAAAGGCGGTGCTCGAAGCGCTTCGGGAAACGGAAACCGCGCTGACCCGGTACCTCAAGGAGGAGGCGCGGCGGCAGACCTTGGCACGTTCGGTGGCGGACCTGCGCGAATCGGTTCGGTTGTCCCAGTTACGCTATAACGTCGGCGTCATCTCGTTTTTGGACGTCCTGGATGCTCAGCGCGCTCTTTATGTCGCCGAAATCGAGCTGGCCCGGTCCGAAGCGGGGGCTTCCACGAATCTGATCGCGGTGTATAAAGCCTTGGGTGGCGGCGCAAACCCTAGGCCGCTACAGCCGGAAACCATTCAGGGAAAATCATGAGCAAAAGGACGAACTGGGCGCTGATCCTCGTCGGCGCCGGCGTCGCAGTTGCCGCGCTATGGTGGGTCTTGCGCCCGGAGGGGTTGCCCGAGGGTATCGCCGCCGGCAACGGCCGCATCGAAGCGACCGAGATCGATATCGCCACCAAGATTCCGGGCCGCGTCGTCGAAATCCTGGCACGGGAAGGCGATTTCGTGGAGGCCGGCGAGGTGCTCGCGCGTATGGACACGGACGTGCTGCGTGCCCAGCAAGCCGAAGCGCGGGCCCAGGTTCGCCAGGCCGAGAACGCTTACCTTACGGCGCAATCCATGGTCGCTCAGCGTGAGAACGAACAGGCCGCCGCGGAGGCGGTCGTCGCCCAGCGCCGCGCCGAACTCGATGCCGCCGAGAAGCGCCTGCGCCGTTCGCTGGCGCTCGTCGACGAAGGCGCCGTTCCGCTACAGCAACTCGACGATGACCGTGCCCGGTTGCTGGCCGCGCGGGCCACGGTCAACGCGGCCCAGGCCCAAGTTGCGGCGGCGCGGGCCGGCATCGACGCGGCGAAGTCGCAGGTGGTGGAAGCGCAGTCGGTAATCGCGGCAGCCAAGGCGACAGTCGCTCGCCTGCAGGCCGATATCGACGATGCTGAACTGAAGGCGCCGCGCGACGGCCGCGTGCAGTACCGCGTCGCCGAACCCGGCGAAGTCCTAAGCGCCGGCGGGCGCGTGCTCAACATGGTGGATCTTTCCGACGTCTACATGACCTTCTTTTTACCTACAGAGGCGGCGGGTAGGGTCGCGCTCGGCAGCGACGTCCATCTGGTTCTCGACGCCGCGCCGAACTACGTGATCCCGGCCAAGGCCAGCTTCGTCTCCAGCGTCGCCCAGTTCACCCCGAAAACCGTGGAGACCGAAACCGAACGCCTCAAGTTGATGTTCCGCGTGCGCGCCCATATCGATCGCGAACTCCTGAAGCGGCATCTCGAGCAGGTCAAGACCGGCTTGCCGGGCATGGCCTACGTCAAGCTCGACCCGGATGCCGCATGGCCTCCCGAGCTCCAGATAAAACTGTCGAGATGAATACCGCTACGCCCGCCGCGCCGGTCGTCCGCATTCGGGGCGTCAGTCTCCGCTACGGGGGAAATCCGGCTCTCGACAATCTGAGTCTGGATATTCCTGGCAACTGTATGGTGGGTTTGATCGGGCCCGATGGCGTGGGCAAGTCGAGCCTGATGTCGCTGCTTACCGGCGCCCGGAAAATGCAGCTGGGGCGGATCGAGGTGCTGGGCGGCGATATCGCGGATGCCGTCCACCGCCGCGAGCTGTACCCGCGCATCGCTTACATGCCGCAGGGGCTGGGCAAGAATCTCTATCACACCTTATCGGTGTTCGAGAACGTCGATTTCTTCGGCCGGCTGTTCGGCCAAGGGGAAGCCGAGCGCAGCGGGCGAATAGAGGAACTGCTCGAAAGCACCGGTCTCGCACCCTTCCGGGACCGCCCCGCGGGCAAGCTGTCGGGCGGCATGAAGCAAAAGCTGGGGCTTTGCTGTGCGCTGATCCACGACCCGGACCTCCTGGTGCTTGACGAGCCGACCACCGGCGTCGATCCATTGTCGCGCGCCCAGTTTTGGGAATTGATCGCCCGTCTGCGTCGGCGCCATGCCGGCATGAGCGTGTTGGTCTCGACCGCCTACATGGAGGAAGCGGAGCGCTTCGATTGGCTGGTGGCGATGGACGCCGGAAAAATTCTCGCGACCGGCACCGCGTCCGAACTGCGCGAACGCACCGGCGCCGATAAGCTGGAAGTGGCGTTCATTCGGCTGCTGCCGGAGGAAAAGCGCACAGGCTACACGGAAGTCGTCATTCCGCCCCGCGAGGTCGGCGGCACACCGGAAATCGCCATCGAAGCGCGTGATCTCACCATGCGTTTCGGCGATTTCGTCGCCGTCGATCATGTCAATCTACGCATCGAACGCGGCGAGATTTTCGGCTTTCTCGGCTCCAACGGCAGCGGCAAGACGACCACGATGAAAATGCTCACCGGACTCTTGCCGCCCAGCGAAGGCGAGGCGCGCCTGTTCGGCCGGGTGGTCGATGCGCGAAATCTCGAAACCCGGAAGCGCGTCGGCTACATGTCGCAGGCGTTTTCACTGTATTCCGAGCTGACCGTGCGGCAAAACCTGGAATTGCACGCCAAGCTGTTTCACCTGACTCCCGCCGATATTCCGGCCCGGGTCGACGAAGTGGCGAAGCGTTTCCTTTTGGCCGCGGTTATGGACACACTGCCCGACGCCCTGCCTTTGGGTCTGCGCCAGCGCTTGTCGCTGGCGGTGGCGGTCATCCACCGGCCGGATCTCCTGATTCTCGACGAACCGACCTCCGGCGTCGACCCGGTGGCGCGCGATATGTTCTGGCAGCTGATGATTGATCTCGCGCGCCGCGACCGGGTCACCATCTTCATTTCCACCCACTTCATGAATGAGGCCGAGCGCTGCGATCGCATCTCTCTGATGCACGCCGGCAAGGTGCTCGCCAGCGACACCCCCGCCGCACTCGTCGAGCGCAGCGGCACGGCCACGCTGGAGGACGCCTTCATCGCCTATTTGAAAGGCGCGAGCGGCCAGGACGAGGTGCCGGCGGCGGAGATGTCGCCTCCGGCGGCCCGGACCGCTGCCGTGGCGCACGCGCCCGCCGCCCGCTTCAGCCTGTTGCGGTTGTTCAGCTACAGCTGGCGCGAAGCGCTGGAATTGCGCCGCGATCCGCTCCGGGGGGTCATATCGCTATTCGGTACGGTGCTTCTCATGTTCATCATGGGCTACGGCATCAGCATGGACGTCGAGGATCTGCGCTTTGCCGTGCTCGATCGCGATCAGACCACGCTCAGCCACAATTACACGCTCGACCTCGCAGGCTCGCGTTATTTTATCGAACAGCCACCGATCGCCGATTACGACGAAATCGACCGCCGCATGCGCAGCGGCGAACTGAGCCTGGCGCTGGAGATTCCGCCCGATTTCGCGCGCGACGCGGCGCGTGGCAACCATGTCGAGATCGGCGCCTGGATCGACGGCGCCATGCCCACGCGCGCCGAGAACGTGCGCGGCTACGTACAGGCCATGCACCAGGGCTGGCTAATGGAGCAGGCGCGCCGGCGTGACACGGGACGCCTTCCCGCCGGGTTGATCTCGATCGAGACGCGCTATCGCTACAACCCGGACGTCAAGAGTCTGCCGGCCATGGTGCCGGCGGTGATTCCGCTGCTGCTGATGCTGATCCCGGCCATGCTCAGTGCGCTCAGCGTGGTGCGCGAGAAGGAACTCGGTTCCATCCTCAACTTGTACGTCACCCCGGTAAGCAAGACCGAGTTCCTGATCGGCAAGCAACTGCCTTATATCGCTTTGGCGATGCTCAATTTTTTTCTACTGTCGGTGCTGGCCGTGTTCGCCTTCGGCGTTCCGCACAAGGGCGACTTCCTGCTGCTGACCGTGGCCGCGCTGCTCTACGTGACGGCCGCCACCGGCCTTGGCCTCCTGATCTCGGCCTTCACCCGCACCCAGATCGCCGCTATTTTCGCCACCATGATCGCGACCATGCTTCCGGCCTCGCAATTTTCCGGCATGCTCGACCCCGTGTCCTCGCTGGAAGGCGGGGCGCGCGTGATCGGCGAGATTTACCCGACCACCCATTTCCTGACCATCAGCCGGGGCACTTTTTCGAAGGCATTGGGTTTCGCCGACCTCAGTTCCCGGCTGGTGCCGCTTGTCCTTGCCATTCCGGTGATCCTGGCTTTGAGCATCGCGTTGCTGAAGAAACAGGAGCAGTAGCCATGCACGCCTTGCTCAACATCTTCCATCTCGGGATCAAGGAACTGCGCGGCCTAGGGCGCGACACCCTGATGCTGGTGCTGATCGCGTACTCCTTCTCCTTTCAAGTGTACATAGCCGCGACCGGGCTTCCCGAGTCGCTGCACAATGCGCCTGTCGCCATCGTCGACGAAGACCGCTCACAATTGTCGACGCGCATCATCAATGCTTTTTATCCGCCTCACTTCCTGCCCCCGGCGATCATCGATCTCAGTGCCGTCGATCCGGCCATGGATGAAGGCCTCTACACTTTCGTCCTCGACATCCCGCCCGATTTTCAGCGCGACGTGCTGGCCGGGCGCCAGCCGGCGGTTCAGCTCAACGTCGACGCCACCCGCATGTCGCAGGCCTTCATCGGCAATAGCTACATCCAAAACATCGTCAACGGCGAGGTGGCGGCCTTCGTCCAAGGCCATAGCGCGCTCGCCGCCCTGCCGGTCGAGCTCGAAGTGCGTATGCGCTTCAATCCGAACCTGACCGCGGCCTGGTTCGGCTCGGTGATGCAGGTCATCAACAGCGTCACCATGCTGTCCATCATTCTCACCGGTGCCGCCCTGATCCGCGAACGCGAGCATGGCACCGTCGAACACCTCTTGGTGATGCCGCTGACGCCGTTCGAGATCATGATGAGCAAGGTGTGGTCGATGGGATTGGTGGTGGTCGTCGTGGCGACGGCATCGGTCGTTTTCGTCGTGCAGGGCGCGCTCGAAGTGCCGATCGAAGGCTCGATCGCGCTGTTCGTCCTGGGAACGACACTGCATTTGTTCGCCACCACCTCCATGGGTATTTTTCTGGGCACGGTGGCTCGCTCGATGCCGCAGATGGGCCTGTTGATGATCATTGTTCTGCTGCCTTTGCAGATGCTGTCCGGCAGCACCACTCCGCGCGAGAGCATGCCCGAGTTGGTGCAGAGCATCATGCTGGCGGCGCCGACTACCCATTTCGTCTCGCTCGCCCAGGCCATTCTTTACCGCGGAGCGGGTTTTGGCATCGTCTGGCCACAGTTCCTCGCGCTGATCGCGATCGGCGGCGTGTTTTTCGTCCTCGCCCTGGCACGCTTCCGCAAGACCATCGGTTCGATGGCTTAATGGCGCTTCGATAAAGCACCGCCAGCGCAGAGGACGTGCGGACGCGAGACTCTGGTTCGCTCGGTGGCGGATTTGCAGGAATCGATAGGCTGCCGCGTTCATTGACAGCAAGACCTTCGATGCCGGCCTCGGCTCGCCGGTTTCGCTCGATTATTTCGAGCGACGGAAGGAAGTGCTATGCGTTCGCCTTGGCTGGCGCGCCGAAAAACAAAGCCGTGAACTCGCGTTCGCCGATCGCCCGGACCAATTCCCTGAGTGCGCAGTACACGAACAACAATACCAGTAACCACATTTGGACCAGCCAGAAATGCGGCCAGACGATCTCTTCCACGAGATGACGATTGGCCTCTGCGATCTGTCCGAACTTCGACAGGAAAGGCGCCAAGTGCTCCAGGTACCGAACCAGCAACGTGGCGAGAAAATAGATACTTACTTTCCACGTTACATTGTAGATCAACGGCTTGTCAGGAAAACGGTTGACGAACCGAAAATGATCCGCAACCAGGACGACCTTGCCGACGATCAGTGCTCCGATCGCCGCATTGGCAAAGCCGGTGCTTGGAATATGGTACTCGCGCAAAACCAACTGCTTGGTCAGGATGAGCAGACAGAAGGTCACGAAAAAGAACAGCGTGGGTGGAAGAATCGAAAAAAATTCGTGTTTGATCGTTTCAAGGATTTTCACGGGTGATCTCCTGTCTCTTGAGGGCTAGTTCATCCCCGTTGGGAACGGACGGATAGATCATTTTCAACCGTCGCGGGCGTGGCCTCGCCGACGTCCGGCTCGTCCGCCGAGGACACCATTTGGTTGATCATGAAATCGCATGTGGTCCTCGCCCTCACAATCCCGGCGGCAGCTTTTCCCAGGGATAGCCCTTGGCGGCGAGGTCGTATCCGGTCTGGAACAGCTTCCGCATATAGTCGGTATCGAAGTCTTCCTTGTGCGGGGCGTAAAAACTCTTGGGGATGTAGGCGAGATTGAAGTCGATGCCGTCCCGCTGGGTCTCGGCGTAGATCTTGTACAAATCCCCTACGCCCTGGGTCTGGATCAGAGAGTCGATGGCGCGGCGGGCGATGCTCAGCGTGCGGCGCTCCACCGCCGCCCAGTCGGGGTCGAGGCGGGCATTGCGGACGACATAGAGCCGGCGCTCGCGGATGATGCCCCGCTGCCTGCTGATCTCGGCCACCCTGATAGCGGGCGGATAGAGAAACACCTGGGCCGTTGCGCCGCCGTCCACGTGCATTTCCTGATAGCGCTGGCCATTCGCTTCCACGTCGATCATGACCGGCGGAAATGCGCCCGGAATGGCGGCCGAGGCCAGCATGATCTTGTGGAATAACTCCGGCGCGTCCGCATGGCCGCTGGCGGCGAGTTTGCCCATGTTCCAGATCACCGCCTGGCGAGTGTCCAGGTTGGTTGTGGCCATCAACAAAAGGCGGCCCTTCTCATGCTCCCGGGCGATCTCCTTCAGCATGTCTTCCGTCACATATTTCTTCAGAAGCCGTCCCAGCGGCGCGTTGTCGGCCAGGGCGTCTTCGAAGATCGCCGCCAGAAAATAGCGTGCCTCCAGAATATCCTTGGGCGCGCTGCGCGTGTAGACCTCTTCTAGGGGCGCGTCGTATTTGGGCCCCAGAAATGCGAACGGCGCGATCAAGGCGCCGGTGCTGATGCCGGTGACGCCTTTGAATACCGGCCGGGTACCCCCCGCGGTCCAGCCGCACAAGAGCCCGGCGCCGAAGGCCCCATTATCGCCCCCTCCCGAAAGGGCCAGGAAGTTGGCCGGGGGAAGCGTGTCCGCCTGGTTCTGTGGGGTAAGGTAGGCGCGCTCCCGGTAGAAGGTTTCCATCGCATCTTGGGCAAATTCCGGCATCTCGGTGCGAACCACGTAACGGATTCCGGGCAAACAGACGACTTGGGCTTTTTCTGACCAGGCTTGCGGGACTGCGGGTCGCCGCGTGGGCAGCAAACAGGCGGAAAGGCAGACAATGGCGGCGAGCAGGAGCAAGCCGAACGAGTGGTCGTGCGAAATTATTCCATTCATGGGCCCACTCCGGGAGAGCAGCGATGACCAGCCGCATCGTTATTTATCACGGGAAAACCCCCGGCTCTGCCGCAATGCCATTAAGTTAAGCCGTCACCCCGGCAGGGATTGCTCACCCCATCCCTGGGGTTCGTCCTACGGACCGTGCTGCGCACGTCCAAATTTGCTCCTGGCAAATTTGTGCCGGACAAATCGGCAGGGCGAGGCGCAATGCGGCGAGCGGGTAGGCCAGGGAAGGACTGCCCAGGACTCGCGAGCGAAGCGGGACGGCGTAGCGTGGCGAGGCCGGTTTGCACGCATCGCGCCCGAAGGGTGCCGGGCAGGATCGCCCGGCATGAATCCAGTTCACAGGGATTGTGAACGGTCGAAACCATCCGTGGTCACTGGACCCCGGCACTCCAATCGCAAACGGGCCTTTAGTCGGCCCCTTCCCTGCCGGGGTGACGACATGGCTTTTGCCCGATGGCGGTCAGGCCCCTTTGAGGGGCCAGCCGTCGAAAGCCACCGGCTTTGCCGGTGGATCGTTTCTTAAACATCTGAAAACGTCCGACCATGGAGTTCTGCCGCGGAAACCGCGGATTGTCTCGATCTCGCGGATCCGCGACGGAGCCGGAGAGCGTCGGGTCGTGCCGCAAAGTGGGTCATTCAACGCAACGCCGAAGCGACCGGAAATTGGTAAATCTACGTATGCCGCAGGGCGGGAGCATGGGCTCGAAGGCACCGGTTTCCCATGAACCAAGCCTAAGCGCGGAACATTCTCCCTTGCGCAAGATCGAAAATTGCATTGAGACCTCAATCCGATCACTCCGGTGCGCAGGCCCTGTTGTAATCGACGTCGAAGCTGCCAAGGCTTCGGCAGTGATTGAGGCCTCACGGCATTGGGAGTTGTTGCCTCGATTGATAAGGTAAGCTTCCTGGGACGCCTCAAACTCTAATGACGGAGGGAATTATGAAGTCAACACGGAATGTTGTAAGAATCGGGTTCTCGTCTATCGCCATGCTTTTTTTGGCCGGATGCGTATCCGGCCCCAACATGACCTGGTTGCCGGCAGGCGCCATCTCCACCGATATGATTCTCCCCGTTCAAGTCGCCGCCGGCTCGGAAGGCGCCAGGGGACCGGGTCTGAAGCAGGGCACGGCGAGCTGTAAGGCGGTGCTGTTCATCGCGGGTTGGGGGGATTGCAGTGTTCAAGCGGCGGCGGCCGCTGGCGGCATAACCAATATCAGGACTGTCGACTGGCGGTACGAGAGCTATGTCGCACCTATTTTTTATCGATACACGCTGATCGTGTCCGGAGACTGACCGATTTCGCGACGGGCGGATCGGGTTATGGGAAGACCGTGCGAGGTTCGTGCGCGTAAGGTGGTCATCTCAGGCGAAAAACTGGCGGATCATGTCGCGAATGCGCTGTTGTTCCGGAGATAGCAGTTCCGGGGCGCTATCCTGGAGCCAGCTCAAATATTGTTGAATGACATGTCCGGCTGCCGCGTGATCGGAACTCTGGGTCAAGGTCAGAAAGAGATTCCAGGCCGCGGCCGTCGTGTCGGGGTGCCGATCGCCCAACACGTACCGGCGGACGTCCAATACCTGCTGATGCAGCACTTTCGCCTCGTCGAGATTGCCTAGCGCCCAGAACATCTCCGCCAGGTTGCACAGGGCGGTTAAGGTGTCCGGATGTTCTTTTCCCAGCGTCCGGCAGCATGCGTCGAGCGCCATTTCCTGCAATATTCGAGCTTTGATAAAGTCGCCTGCGAGCCAGAGCGATTCGGCCTCTCGCTGTAGTGTCATTACGTTCTTGAGATCGTCGGACTTCGGAGCCCTGTTTAGGAACGTTTGTACACTGGGTTCGCCGATACGGTTTCCCTGGAATGTACCGAATAAGAGTGGCGGGATGCTGGCACGGACGGCCTTCGCGATCGGCTCGGTTGTGCGCGCAGCCGAATCGTGTTCACCCGGGGAAGGTGGGGGCGAAGCATCGCTATTCTGTTGCGATGCCGCTATTCCCGTCGCCGTGGTGATCAGGCGTGCCAGCTCGACGAGCTGCGATTCGTTTTCCGTTCCCGTCCAATGGAACGGATTATATATGGCGAATTCACGTGATGTAGGTGTGCCGCCATACAGGATGGGAATAAGCGTTTTGCCGCTGTTCAGCGATAGCTCGTGCAGAAGGAGGTCGGAATAGGGAATGTCGGTGTCTGAGGAAGAGGCGGCTTTGGCTTTGTTGCTCCCGTCACCAGTGATCAAGAACAGAATCACCCGGGATTGACGGATATAATCCTTTAGCTGCTCGATACGAGAGCTTTCCGGGCGAGCGTCCCAGTGTTCGACGACGATTCGTTCCGGATGAAAATAGCGGCGCAGGTACCGATAAAGGGCCAATGCCGGAGTGGCTGCGGAGACGTGGTCGTAGCAGATAAAGATATCGCAATGAGGCACAGCCTACTCCGCCTGATTAGTGGATCGGCCTATGCTTACGGTGCTTTCCTCGCAGAAGCTTCCCGGTGCCGATGCTCGCATCCGTGGGCCATCCCTGACCCTCGATATCCTAGTGAGATTAGAGGCGCAAACAACTCGCGCGTCTGTGAAATATTCACATTCCGGAGCTGGCGTCTTTTGACAAACGGCCTACGGCCGTTTGCGCTTCGGTTTTTGCTTGCAGTACCGCATTTTCGATCAGCAGTCGGGCAGTCGCCGCGCTCAAACCATTTCGAGTTCCGGCGGTTTCAAGCCCCGATTCATGCCAGGCCATTTCTTCGACCGCCAGTTGTCGTGCCCCGCTCCAAGCCGCATGCGCCATGAGCGGAGACAGCTTGCCGTCCGGATCGAACCGCTTTATCACATAGTCCGCGATTGAATCCGGGGTGGCCGTGTCCCCGAGTAAACAAATCCCATCCCAAATCAGAGCTCGCACGACGGAGCTCATCTCTTTTTCGTCATATTGTGTCGTCATTCTCGTTATCTCAGATGTCAACGCTGCCCGCCCTGCAGCCGAGGCAGAAACGCATTCATGTTTCGCTTCGAGTCGATGAGCGTGATGCTTCGCTCGGACGGCTCCGCTAAATGCCAAGAAGTCCGGGCGAGCCTTCAAGCAGAAGGCGGTTTGATGGATTTAGCCTGGGAAATAGACCGCATTCGAGGGCTGACCGTCAAGTCGAGTCAGCGGTGTTTGAGCAGTGTCTGAAGCGCCGGTGCTCAAACCGGCCCCATCGCGGGTCGGCGATTCCAACACTAAAACATAGACTTATCGGCAACAACGCGCATCGGCGCGTCAGGTTCGATTCGGTTCTTCGCCAAAGATCAGGGAAAGTCGGCGGAGGGGCGGCGGTGCGTGGGGTTCCGCAGAATAGGCTTTTATCAAGACGCGAACATGGGGCAGAGACTCGGGCGTGAAATAGACGAAGTAAGCCGTTTCATCATCGGACTCGGTTCCATACATGGCCATTCCCTTTGGCCCGTTCCGGGCAATGTAGATGCGCCGGAACGTGCCCCGGATGACGGCTACTTCTCCGCCTTCGTATTCGTCGCGTGTCAGCCGGATGCGATACCAGGTTTCAGATTCCCGCCCGGCTGGGGTTTTTTCGTCCAAGGATCTTTACTCTATCCGTAATGTCCTTTTATTAGACCTTGCCTGGTCCGCCGGATTCTCATGCGTCGTAGCGAGTTGTCGCCGGCCCTATCTATCTCTTATAGGACTTACGCAAAACGGCTTTTGGTACCCTCTCCCTCAGGGAGAGGGTTAGGGTGAGGGGATTAAAAAATAAGGAATTCTCTCTTCTAGATCCCCTCATCCCAACCTTCTCCCGGAGGGAGAAGGGGCAAAATGCGTAAGTCCTGTCTTATAGAGTATCCGCGGCAAAATCCGCCAGGCGGGAGCGCTCGCCCCGCTTCAAGGTGATGTGGGCCGCATGGGGCCAGTCCTTGAACCGATCGACCACGTAGGTAAGCCCCGACGTCGTGCCGGTCAGGTAAGGGGTATCGATCTGGGCGATGTTGCCGAGACAGACGATCTTGCTGCCGGGACCGGCCCGGGTAATCAGCGTCTTCATCTGCTTCGACGTCAGGTTTTGCGCCTCGTCGAGAATGATGAAGCGATTCAGGAAAGTGCGTCCGCGCATGAAGTTGAGAGAACGCATCTTGACGCGGTTCAACAGCAAGGTGTTGGTGGCCTGCCGCTCCCAAGTGGAGCCGTTTTCATGGCTGCTCAACAACTCCAGATTATCGAGCAGCGCACCCATCCAGGGCGTCATCTTTTCCTCCTCGGTGCCGGGCAGAAATCCGATGTCTTCGCCCAAAGGGATCGTTTCCCGTGTCATCACGATTTCTCGGTAGATTTTCTGCTCGAGCGTCATGGCAAGACCAGCCGCCAGAGTCAGCAATGTCTTGCCGGTTCCGGCGGTGCCCAGCAGGGTGACGAAGTCGATCTCCGGATCAAGCAGCACATTGAAGGCAAAATTCTGCTCCCGGTTGCGCGCCTGAATGCCCCACACCGCGTGCTGCGGGGTTCGGTAGTCGCGGGCCAGTTCGATGATGGCACTGCCGCTCTCCTTGCTGCGGACGATGGCTTCGAAATTCGATTCGTCGGGAAGGTAAAGAAACTGATTGGGATACCAGTCTTTCAACGATGGACCGGAGACGCGGTAAAAGGTACGGCCCTGTTGGTCCTGCCAGGAGTCCATCTTGCTGCCGTGGGTTTCCCAGAAATCGAGCGGGAGCTCGAACGCTCCGCTGTATAGCAGATTGATGTCGTCCAGTACCTGATCGCTGTGGTAGTCCTCGGCCCGTATTCCGAGCACCGAGGCCTTGATCCGCATATTGATGTCTTTCGACACCAGCACCACCTGGGTTTCCGGTTGTTCTTCCGACAAGGCCAGCATGGTGGCGAGTATGGAATTGTCCGGCAAATCGCCGGGCAGGCTTTCCGGAAGCACCGAGTCCATGCGCCGAACCTGAAAAAACAAGCGTCCGCTGCATTTTTCGTCGATTCGGGACGCGTATTGCAGTTGATTTAGAGGAATACCGTTGCTGATCGCATGGATATCGGCGTGTTGGATCAATTCGTCCAGAAAGCGGCTGGCCTGACGGGCATTGCGGGCGACGTCCGACAGGCCCTTTTTCGAATGGTCCAATTCTTCCAGCACGATCATGGGGATGTATATGTCGTGCTCCTGAAAGCGGAACAGCGAGGCCGGATCGTGCATCAGCACGTTGGTATCGAGTATGAAAAGCTTGCGCTCTGGGGTTTGATCTTGGGTCATATTGTATTGCGGTTGGAATACGGGGATCGCGGACTGAAAGGGCGCGTTAGCGGCCGATCAATTCCCGGATTTTTCCCAGAACCTCTGTTGCATGGCCTTTGACGCTGACTTTCCGCCATTCGGCGGCAATCGCGCCGGCCGGGTCGACGAGAAAGGTGCTGCGCTCGATGCCTCGGACCTGCTTGCCGTACATGTTTTTCATCTTGATGACGTCATACAGCTTACAGATCGTTTCGTCCTGGTCGGAAATCAGTTCGAACGGAAATTCGAACTTGCATTTGAAGTTTTCGTGGGACTTTACTGTGTCGCGCGAGATGCCCAGAATCTCGGCATTCAAATCCTGAAATTCGGCGTACAGATCGCGAAAATCTTGTCCTTCCTGCGTACAGCCGGGCGTGTTGTCTTTGGGATAGAAGTAAAGGACGACGTACTTATCTCGATAATCCTGAAGCGTGATGGTCTTGCCCGAAGTGCCCGGAGCCGAAAAATTCGGCGCGGCATGGCCCGGAGAGGTTGTGGTCATGATGATTCCGATTTTAGCGTTTTACGGGTTCGAGTATGGCATCCAGGTTCTGCTGATCGCAGAAGTCCAGGAATTCGTCGCGCAGCGAGACGATGCGCATTCCGGTCGGGATTTTGACGACCATATGCGCGAGAAACAATGGGGTACCGCTGAAGGGAGCCGGATAGCGGCTGGTGCTGAGATCCAGAATTTTGATGTTGCGGCTGGCAAGAAACACGCTGAGCTCGTGAATGCTGTTGATTTGATCGGTGGCGAAGATGTCGATCGCATAGGGCAGGGTATTGTCTTCTCTATCTTCCGGCTCACGTCCGCGCAGCGTGTTGATCTTCATCGCAAAGCGGTTGGCCAGATTTTCGAATGCGCTTTCCAGCCGCACGATATGATTCCAATTGCCTTCGACCAATAAATGGCCGGCGAATTCATGCCCCAGCTCGGTCATGCGGCTTTCGAGAATCGTGCATTTGCAGTCCTTGATGGCGCGGGTGATTTCCACGATCAGATCCGGGCGATCTTCGCCAAGGACGGTGATGACGAGCTGCATAGACGTGTTGTTTCTCTTCATGAAAAAATGCGAAAAGTGTATCACTTTCATCCAGTTGGTGCCGCAGCCGGCGGAGCTTCGATTCCCGCCGGGTTTCCCGCGGTTACACGGCTTACGCGGTTGTCAGATGCCGGCGGCGCACGGTAACATGTTCTTTTTATTGAACCGAGTTAAGTTGCATGATTCAAGGTAGCATCGTCGCGTTGGTGACCCCGATGAAACGGGACGGCACACTGGACGACGAAAGTTTGAGCCGTTTGATCGAATTTCATATCGAACAGGGAACCGATGCCATCGTTGCCGTGGGAACCACCGGAGAATCGGCGACTCTCGATGAGGCGGAGCACTGCCGCGTTATTCAATTTGTAGTGGACCGGGTCGGCGGCAGGATTCCCGTAATTGCCGGCACCGGCGCCAATTCCACCACCGAAGCGATCAACCTGACGGCGCGAGCCAAGGACGCGGGGGCGGATGCCTGTCTGTTGGTGACGCCTTATTACAATAAGCCCACGCAGGAAGGACTTTATCTTCACTATAAAGCCGTTGCCGAGGCGGTGGACATCCCTCAGATTCTTTATAACGTTCCCGGCCGAACCGCGTGCGACATGCTGCCTGCAACGGTCGCGCGTCTTGCCCAAATTCCCAATATTGTCGGCATCAAAGAGGCCACTGGCAATTTGGATCGGGAGAGAGAGATTATGCGCTTGTGCGGTCCGGATTTCCTCCTTTATTCGGGCGATGATGCAACCGCGTGCGAGTTCTGTCTCCTCGGAGGAAAAGGGGTGATTTCGGTAACGGCCAACGTGGCGCCCAAGCTGATGCACGAGATGTGCGCCGCGGCGATCGCCGGCGATGCGGAGACCGCCCGCGCCATCGATGCCAAGCTGGCCGCTCTCCATCGCGATTTGTTCATCGAATCGAATCCCATCCCGGCCAAATGGGCGGTGCACGAACTGGGACTTATCGACGCAGGCATTCGCCTGCCGCTGACTTGGCTGTCGGAAAGCTGCCGTGAGCCGGTGCGCAGCGCGATGCGCCAAGCCGGTGTGATCTAACGTTTAATGCAACATGAATCGATTCGTTCCCAGAGCGGTTATTTTGGCCTCAAGCGTTTTCGTCTTGAGCGGTTGCAGTTTCGTTGCCGGGCTGTTTCCCGATAAGCAGAAACAATATAAGTACAGCTCAGAGATTCCCGCCTTGGAAATCCCGCCGGATTTGCAGGCATCGACCATCGAAGGGGGCGACGAGCGACCCGCGGCGGGTGAAAACAGGGATCGCTCGGATCGGTACAGTCCGGCCGCGGAGACACAAACCAAGGCCGACGATCAGCCGAGTGGATCACAGGCCACGTTAGCGCAAAATTCCGAAGACATTCCGCTGATCGAGCTCGAAGCGCCCTATGCCGAGGCCTGGAACGATGTGGGCAAGGCGCTTGGCCGGCTCAGGCTGGAAGTCAGCGATCAAAACCGGTCGGACGGAGTCTATTATGTCTATTTCAGCGGTGACGATAAGCCTTACGAAGACCGCGGGTTCCTGGGCGACATCGGCTCCTTCTTCACGGGTTCCGAAACGCCCGCGAAGGAATATCGCATCAAGTTGGAGGACAGGCGGGACGTAGTCGTGATCTATGTTCTCGACCAAGAAGGCAAGCCTCAGAGCGAAGGGCCGGGATTCGAGCTGCTCAAGCGGTTGCACCAAACCCTGCAGTCGCTCGGAGAACCCCAGGAACCGGAAAAGGAATAACTTTTCCGCGTTGTTTCCAACAAGCGATAGGTGTTATCGCTGACCATAGTTAAAAGTCAGACCATGTTTGCCAAGTTTCCCGGCCCTCCCGCCCTCTCAGCATTTCGCTTGCAAAAGCTGTTGACCGATCTTCAGAGCGTCGAGCCGTCCATCATCGAAGTCTCGGCCGCTTACGTGCATTTTGCCGAGATCAAGCGCGCGTTGAATGGGTTGGAGAAACGTACCCTGGAAAGCGTATTGGCTTACGGGCCGGCGCACGATTCACGCAGCGCCGCGGGCGACTATTTTTTGGTGGTGCCGCGACTCGGCACGATCTCCCCTTGGTCCAGCAAGGCGACCGATATCGTGCGGCGTAGCAATCTGGCCGCCGTTCTGCGTGTGGAAAGGGGAATCGAATACCGCATCCGCAGCGCCAACGAAATTAAGCTCTCCAATCGAGATGCCATAAAGGCTTTGATCCATGACCGGATGACCCAAACGGTGCTCACGCGGGGACAGGAGGAACTGCTGTTCCAACACCATGCTCCGGCGCCGATGGAATATATTCCTTTGCTCGAAGAGGGGAAATGGGCGCTGATCAAGGCAAACCGCAGGCTTGGGTTGGCTTTGTCCGAGGATGAATTGGATTATTTGGTCGAAAGCTTCACGGCGCTTCGACGGAATCCGTCCGACGTCGAACTGATGATGTTTGCCCAGGCCAACTCCGAACATTGCCGGCACAAAATTTTCAACGCCAACTGGCGCATCGACGGCGAGACTCGAAGCGAAACCCTGTTCGGCATGATCAGAAACACGACCGAGCAGTCTCCGGAAGGAGTTCTATCCGCATACCGGGATAATGCCGCCGTCGTTCGGGGCAGCACCGCGAACGTGTTTCTGCGCGACACGGAAACGCTGGAATACAGTTATCGAGAGGAACCGGTACATATTCTGATGAAGGTGGAGACCCATAATCATCCGACCGCCGTTTCTCCTCATCCCGGTGCCGCGACCGGTTCCGGAGGTGAAATTCGCGATGAGGCGGCTACCGGACGGGGGTCGCAAACCAAAGCCGGACTCACCGGCTTTTCCGTATCCCACCTTCGCATCCCGGGATTCGAGCAGCCGTGGGAACGGGATCACGGCAAGCCGGACCGGATCGCCTCCGCCCTCGAAATCATGCTGCAAGGACCGATCGGCGGGGCGGCGTTCAACAATGAATTCGGCCGCCCTAACTTGTGCGGCTATTTCCGCACATTCGAACAGCCGGCTCCGGACGGTTCAGGGCTGCATGGCTATCACAAGCCGATCATGATCGCCGGCGGAATGGGAAATATCCGGCCGCAGCATCTCGCCAAGGAAACGATCCCGCCCGGCGCGCCCATCGTGGTACTCGGCGGCCCCGCCATGCTCATCGGTCTTGGCGGTGGAGCCGCATCTTCCGTGGCATCGGGGGAGAGCGCCGAGGATTTGGACTTCGCGTCCGTCCAGCGGGAAAACCCCGAGATGCAGCGGCGCTGCCAGGAAGTGATCAACCGCTGCACCGCGTTGGGCGAGGACAACCCAATCTTGTCCATCCACGATGTCGGCGCCGGCGGGTTGTCGAATGCAGTGCCCGAGGTCATTCACGACTCGGGTCGGGGCGGGCGTTTCGAACTGCGGAACATACTCATCGACGAGCCGGGCATGTCACCGATGCAGATTTGGTGCAACGAATCGCAGGAACGATACGTGCTCGCGCTCAAACCGGAGGCAGTGGACCGATTTCGGGCCTTCTGCGAGCGCGAGCGCTGTCCCTATGCCGTGATCGGCTACGCGACGGAAGAAGAGCGCCTGGTCCTCAGCGACAGTCAATTCGGTACCCACCCGATCGATATTCCCATGGCGCTGCTATTCGGCAAGCCGCCGAAGATGCGGCGCGATGTCACGAGAAATCGTGGCGCGCAATCTCCCATTTGCCGTGATGGCATAGCAATCCGCGAGGCGGCTCGGCGAGTATTGAATTTTCCTGCCGTAGCGGATAAGCGTTTTTTGATCACGATCGGGGATCGTTCGGTCGGTGGTTTGGTGGCGCGCGATCAAATGGTCGGACCATGGCAGGTACCGGTCGCGGACGTAGCGGTGACGGTCTCGGGTTTTCGGGCGTATACCGGCGAAGCGATGGCCATGGGGGAGCGTACGCCCTTGGCGGTCATCGATGCCCCGGCATCCGGCCGCATGGCTGTCGGAGAGGCTTTGACCAATATCGCAGCCGCCAGTATCGGCTCCTTAAGCCAGGTGAAGCTTTCCGCCAACTGGATGGCGGCAGCCGGCGCGTCCGGTGAAGACGCCAAGCTGTTCGATACGGTAAAAGCTGTTGGTCTGGACCTGTGTCCCGCCCTGGGCATCGCCATTCCGGTTGGGAAAGATTCGCTGTCCATGAAAACGGTATGGCGGCAGAACGAACGCGATGTCGTCATGACGTCGCCGCTGTCGCTGATCATTTCAGCATTCGCGCCGGTCATCGACGTTCGCCGCACCTTGACGCCGGAGCTACGGCTCGACTGCGGTCCGACGCGCCTGATTCTGATCGATCTCGGCCAGGGCAGGAATCGATTGGGCGGTTCCGCCCTGGCTCAAGTCTACGGACAAATGGGGGGCGAATCCCCGGATCTCGACGATCCGGCGTTGTTCAAATCCTTTTTCGCCGCAATCCAATCCTTGAACGAGGACGGCCGGTTGCTGGCTTATCATGACCGGTCCGACGGCGGGTTGTTCGCGACGCTCTCCGAAATGGCTTTCGCGGCACGTTGCGGCCTCGAAATCGACATTTCCGCTCTTGGCGAAGACGCGGTTGCTGCGCTGTTTTGCGAAGAATTGGGGGCCGTGGTGCAGGTTCGCGAGACAGACTTGAGCGCGGTCACGGAGCTGCTCGATCGGTCGGGGCTCCACGGGATCAGCCATGTTATCGGCATGCCCAATACCGACAAGCAAATCGCGTTCTGGCGGGGCGATGAGATCTTGCTGTCGCAGTCCCGCGCCGAACTGCAGCGGACTTGGGCGGAAACCAGCTATCGCATGCAGGCCTTGCGCGATAATCCGGACTGCGCACGGCAGGAATTCGAAGCCATCGTGGACGAGAACGACCCCGGCCTTAGCGCCGAGCTGAGCTTCGATCCCGACGGCGATGTCGCTGCGCCTTTTATTGCTAAAGGTCGTCCGCGCGTGGCGATACTCCGGGAACAGGGCGTGAATGGCCATGTGGAGATGGCGGCGGCGTTCGACCGCGCCGGCTTCACGGCGGTAGATGTGCATATGAGCGATATCCTGTCGGGACACGCGAGCCTTCGCGATTTCGTCGGTTTGGCCGCTTGCGGTGGATTTTCTTATGGCGACGTCTTGGGCGCCGGGGGCGGTTGGGCGAAATCGATATTGCTCAATAGCCGTGGCCGCGACGAATTCCAGGCGTTCTTCGAACGGCAGGATACATTCGGTCTGGGCGTTTGCAACGGCTGCCAGATGATGTCACATCTCGCTGGGTTGATTCGCGGCGCCGTGCACTGGCCACGCTTCGTCCGCAACGAGTCGGAGCAATTCGAAGCGCGCGTCGCATTGGTGGAAGTCCAGCGGTCGCCGTCCATCTTGTTTGCCGGCATGGAAGGATCGCGCATCCCGGTTGTCGTCTCGCACGGCGAAGGGCGGGCCGAATTTCACGACGATACGCGCAAGGCGCTCAGCCTCGGCGTAGTCTCGCTCTGTTACACGGATACTTACGGAAAAATTACCGAGGCATTTCCACATAATCCGAACGGCTCGCCGCTGGGGATTACCGGTTTGACTACCCTTGACGGTCGTTTCACCATCATGATGCCGCATCCGGAACGGTGCTTCCGTACCGTGCAGAATTCCTGGCATCCGAGGACATGGGGCGAGTACGGTCCGTGGATGCGTCTGTTTCGAAATGCAAGGGTCTGGGTCGGCTGATTCGCGAGTACTTGAAAAACCAGGTCTCACCTCCATATTGGGTTTAGAGCAGAAACTCTTCCAACAAAGGAGATCATCACGATGACTCGATATGAGCCCTGGAGTCTTTTGAATCAGCTCCAAAGAGAGTTGGAGCGTTCATTCGAAGGCGCCCGCCCCGGTACCGACACCGCGGCCACCGCGGAATGGACTCCCGCCGTGGACATCAAAGAGGAGCCGGACCGCTATATCCTCTGGGCCGATCTTCCCGGCGTAAGCTCGGACAGCATCGATATCATGATGGAGAACGGCATACTGACGCTGAAAGGCGAGCGGCAAACCGAGGCTACAGTCCGCCGCGAAGGGCTGAAACGCGTCGAGCGGGTTTATGGGTCTTTTCATCGCCGCTTCTCGCTGCCGGATACGGCCGATGCAGAAGGCATCACGGCGCGCTGCAAAAACGGTGTACTGGAAATTTCCATACCGAAGAAAGCCGCCATACAGCCGAAGAAGATCAACGTGGTCGGCGAGAGTTAAAGAGTTAAGAAGAGGAGGGCAGCGCGGTTTCCGTTTTAGAGAAAAATCGTCGCCAAGCCATCCTCGCTTTCCGCAATTCGCGCTGGAGATGAGAGCGGAGCCTCACCGCATCCGTTCGGTTCTCGAAATGATAAACCTGACGGGGACGAGTTCCCGTCAGGTGTTCCCGAGTCCTTCGTCGAGCGTCACGCAGCCTGTGTCGCTAATCATCAAATGACTCCCGGTCCTATTGGGGATTTTTCGAGGCGCTTTGCCGGCTCCTCTGCGGTTTCGCTTGTGCCTTCTGCGAATCGCTCCCTCTTTGTGTAGTCCGTCTTGCCGGACTTCTCGGTTTTTCTTTTGTGGTTGCCGATGCTGCTGCAATGTTTTCGGCAACGGCCGCTCCGGTAGTTGGGACGTGCTTTTCGGTTAAATCCAAACTGCTCTCAGGCCGATCCGCGACGCGAGACAAGCGTTCGCCAAATGCAAAAATAAAATAAACCAGTATCGAGAGTAGCAAGAGCGACAGCAGAACGGGAGGCTCGACTAGGAGAAGAAAGGCAAACGTAACGATAAAGAGACTGGTTTGGATAGGATGATCCAATATGATGGCGAGCGATTTCTGCCAGTCAATGATGCGGGTTCCAGACTCAGGTTCCTTTACGGTATTCATGTCCGCACTCCGTTGACTGAGTTAGCGGCACTGGCACCAGCGAACATGATTTCGGCGTAGCGGTGGTACGGCTCCATCATCGAGCCGTTACAAGCGGTCTTGTTGTCGCCGCACGATAGTGCGACGACCAAGCAATCGGTGATTTTTCCCATCGTCTTCTCCTCTTCAGTGAAAGAAGAACTTATTGAAGTAAGGTTAGGGTTGTTGCTCTAACTGGTGGAGCCCCAACTTTCGGTCAAGGCTGTTTTTCAGCGCTGGAGCCGGATACGAACGATTTTGCGCTGAAGAACATTGCCAGATAAACCAAGCCTGCGAGCAGCAAGAATCGGAGCAGCAGGGGCTCTCGTCCGAAGCTCAACAAAGCAAAATCCGTCACGAACAGGCTGGTCAGCAGCGGATAATTCAAAAAAACCTCTCCGTTCAGACGCTCGAAAATCGTCTTCAGGCTGACGCCTGACTTCGACCTAGGGGACGACAAATCGGACATATGTTTCTCCCGAAAATTAGCGATCCAAATACGGTTTGCATCGGGACCAACGGTGTATTCCAAAGTACTCGAATGTTATCGAGCCTACTTCTTGACGAATTCAGGGTTCTGATAAATGACCGTTGGAGTGAAGCTGGAACCCGGATACTTGGGATCTGCGTGGGTATCGGAGTGGCTATCGGCGGAAGAGTTTGAGTCTGTTTGGGCGATCAATTGGTGATCCTGATAAATCACCGAGGGTTTGAAGTGGTGCGCAGGATAACGAGAGTCCTCGTCGGAGAGGGCGCAGGGCGCCACGGTTATGAGTAGACTCGTACTCAAAACTAAGGTGCTGATTTTTCGCATGTGCAGTTCCTCCTCGAAATTTTTCTTATGTGTCAAAACTGAATGTTACCCTCAGCCGAGGGTAGTACTTCGGGTTTTGCATGGCCGCGCATTATAGCAACCAGGTGAATAGTGTGTTGCGCGCAATTGAAGATTATCTTGTAAGCACCGAATGATAACAACGTTGTTTTTAGATCGAATTACGATGCGAAAGTGTTGGTGAGCCGTTTCGATGCCTATTCGCGTCGTAGAGCGCGTTCAACCTTCGCGTCGGCGGCCACGACTGAACCGGACTCATGGTGGACATGTCTTCAAGCGGTCGCGCTCAATCCCAGATCGCTGCCCCGTTGCTCTCTATAACCTGCCGGAAAAACGATGCGCTGGCTTTGGGAGTCCTCTTCTGAGTGCGGTAATCGACATGTACTAAGCCGAACCGCTTGGAAAAACCGCAGGCCCATTCGAAATTGTCGAGCAGAGACCAGGCGAAATAGCCTTTCAAATTAGCGCCCTCCCGAATGGCTTCATGCGCCGCGCGGAGATGGGTCCGAAAATAGTCGATTCGGCGCAGGTCTTCTAGATATCCTTTCGCCGGTGCCGGATCGGCGAAAGCGGCCCCGTTTTCGGTGATATACAGCGGGATATCGCCGTACCGCCTTTTCACCCAGAGCAGGCAGGATTTCAACCCGGCCGGAAATACCTCCCAATTCATTTCCGTATGTTCGGCGTTCGTTTGCGGTACTGGCGCGGCATAGAAAGGCGGCGAGGACGGGTCGCTGCGGACTACCGACCGGGTGTAGTAATTGATGCCGAGAAAATCGATGGGTTCCCGTATCAGCTTTAGATCGCTTTCAGGAAAACGGGGCCAATCGCGTCCGAATATATCGGAAAGTTCGTCGGGATACGCGCCGAGGAAAACGGGGTCGAGAAATTGCCGGTTCATATAGGCATGGGTTCTCGCCATGGCGGCCGCATCCTCGGGATCGTTCGAGGCGGCATACTTGGGCTCAAGGTTTACCACCAAACCGATTTGGCCTTTGCCGTCTGCGCGAAAGGCTTGTACCGCTTGAGCATGACCGCGCAGCAGATTGTGAGCCGCCAGCGGCGTTTTTTCGAGCGACTTGAGACCCGGCGGATGGACGCCGTGCATGTAACCGGCATCTACGATCACCCAGGGTTCGTTGAGCGTGGTCCAATGCCGAACCCTGTCTTCCAAGGCTTGGAACATCAGATGAGCGTAGTCGGCGAACCAATGAGCCGCGTCCCGGTTGGCCCATCCGCCGAGATCATCCAGCGCCGTCGGGAGGTCCCAGTGATGCAGCGTCACGAACGGCTCGATGCCGTTTGCGATCAGCGCGTCCGCGAGATTACGGTAGAAGTCCAAACCTTTCTCATTCGGTTTTCCGCGTCCGTTCGGCAGTACGCGGCTCCAGGCGATACTGAAGCGGTAAGCCTTGAGGCCCAGTTCCTTCATGAGCTTCACGTCGTCCGCCCAGCGCCGATAGTGGTCGCAAGCGAGGTCGCCGGTGTCCCCGTTGAGAATTGCCCCCGGTACACGGCAAAAACGATGCCAGTTGCTGGGGCCTGCGCCGTCAGCCAAAGGCGAGCCTTCGATCTGATAGGCGGAGGTGGCTGCACCCCAGATAAAATCGGCGGGAAACTGAAGGTTATCCATCATGTCTTCTCAATGAATTAGCGTTTCGGCGGCGGCTTTCTCGTTTTGGTTGCGCTCCATCCTTGAAAATAGCTGTTATTTCCACCCGATTCGCTGCTAGGCCGCCTTATCAAAGGGTCATAGTCTAAGGATTTCCTGATTAGCGACGAAGTTCAGTACAGGCTCACATAGTGAGCCGCTAGGGTCCTTAGACTATGGGCATCTATCACAAGCGGGGTGTCCCATGCCTATGAACCGGGTGCAATTTCAAAAGGGTTTGTCGTTGGCCGAGTTTCTGACGCAATACGGCAGTGAAGCGCAGTGCGAAGCGGCACTGGAGGCCCTGCGCTGGCCGGACGGTTTCCGCTGTCCGGTCTGCGGCGGCGCGCGCCACACGGTGTTCGAACGGACCGGGCGGAAATACTGGCAATGCGGACACTGCCGGAGCCAAACGACGCTGATCGCCGGGACGATCTTCCAAGCGACCAAGCTGCCGCTGACCACCTGGTTTCTGGCCATGTATCTCCTGACCCAGGCCAAGAACAATGTCTCGGCACTGGAACTGATGCGCCATCTCGGGGTGTGTTATCGCACGGCATGGCTGGTGAAGCACAAGTTGATCCGGGTGATGGCGGAACGGGAAACGGATCGGCAGCTGGCCGGGCGGGTCGAGATCGACGATGCCTACCTGGGCGGTGAGCGGCCGGGGAAACCGGGGCGTGGCTCCGAAAACAAGTTGGCCTTTGTGATGGCGGTACAAACCACGGACGACGGGCGTCCGTTGTTCCTGCGCGTCGATCCCCTGCCGTTCACGCAGCAGGCTATCGCGGACTGGGCCCAACGCGCCTTGGCCCCGTCGACCTACGCACTCACCGATGGCCTGAGCGGGTTTCGGAGGCTGCACCAGGTCGTCGCTTGCCATCATCGCCTGATCCTGGGCTCTGGGCGGCAGTCGGCGCAACATCCGGAGTTCCATTGGGTAAATACGATGTTGAGCAACCTGAAGACAGCCATTTCCGGCACCTATCACGCGTTCAAATTCGAGAAATACGCCCAGCGGTACCTGGCCGAGTTCCAATACCGCTTCAATCGGCGTTTCAATCTCAAAACCCTGCTTCAACGGCTGGCGCGCGCCGCGGCGTTCGCTAAGCCTCGACCCGAGTGGCAAATTCGCTTGGCTGAAGTTCATCGCTAATCAGGAAGGATTTTACAGAAGATGAGCTTTAAGAAAGCTATGAAACAATCGCGCTCCGCGCTTTTCGCATATTTCGACCATTGTTCAGGAGCGCGTGTTTACAAAGTTTTCGGGAATATCGAAGATACCCCGGTAACATGAGCACCTTTATTCTGAACTTACAGAGTTCCGATCAGTTCGAGCGTATCGAAGACGTGGAAAGCTTCGTCGCAGAGGACGCTACCGGCAGCTTCGGGTTGCGTGCCCATCACGAGCGCTTCATGACCGCCCTTGTGTTCGGTCTCGCCCGCTACCGGTGCGAGGGCGGGCCCTGGCAGTATTTGGCGCTGCCGGGCGCCTTGGCCTACTTCGTCGATAATCAGCTTTTCATCAATACCAGGCGCTACATCCGCGATTCCGATTACAATCGCATCACCGAAGCGCTAACGGAACAACTGTTGAAAGAAGAAGAAACACTTGCGGGCCTTAAACAAAGCCTGCGCCGGTTGGAAGAGGAAATGCTGAAGCGTTTGCTGGAAATCGAGCGGGGGCGATGATATGGATGAGCAGGAAAAATTGCGCCGTTCGATCGAACGGCAGGCGAAGCGTATGGAGCAGGCCGAGCGGGACCGTTCGACGCTATTATCCCAGACGGCCTTTCTCGGCGTGTTGGCACTGCTGCTGGTCATACCCGTAATTTTGGGCGCTTATCTGGGGCGGTGGCTGGATAGCCTATCCAAGGGTTATTCCATTCATTGGACGGTCAGTCTCATCATTATCGGGGTGATTGTCGGCATTTTTAACGTGTATCTGTTCGTACGCGAGCATTGACTGTGGAGCAAGCTGAGCTCATTGCATTATTGTCGTTCGATGTCGGTCCAGTCCATATCGGCCCGACTGTAATCACCACATGGTTGTTGATGCTTTTTTTGGGCGTTTTTTCCTGGCTTGCCACCCGCAGACTGAGCGTCGATAAGCCGTCCGGGCTGCAAGCGATGCTGGAAGGCGTGATCGGCTTGATGGAGCAGGCTATTCAGGCGGTGACGCCCGCCCACGGAGTGGAACTGCTGCCGTTCATCGGCACGCTCTGGATCTATCTTGTAGTAGCCAACCTTGCCGGTTTAATTCCGGGGCTCGGTTCTCCCACGGCCAACTTGTCCCAGACGGCAGCTCTGGCGTTTTTGGTGTTTTTTTCCGTGCATTGGTACGGGGTGAAAACCAGCGGCTGGAGATATTTGCGTCATTATCTCGCGCCCACGCCGCTAATGTTGCCGTTTCACCTTTTGAGCGAGATTTCCCGAACAATCGCGCTAGCCGTGCGTTTATTCGGCAATATCATGAGTATTGAACTTGCGGTGCTTTTGGTACTGTTGGTGGCCGGTTTCTTGGCGCCCGTACCCTTGCTCTTGTTGCACATCGTGGAAGCACTCGTGCAGGCGTATATTTTCGGAATGCTGGCACTGATTTACATTGCCGGCGCGCTTCAAACACAGCAGCTACAAGAGAAGGAGTAATGCATGAGCGATATGACTTGGTTTGTCGTCTTGTCCACAGTCGGCGCGGCGCTGGCCATCGGTTTGGGCGTAGTAGCTCCGGGTATCGCGATGGGCAAGGCGATTTCCCAAGCGCTCGAGGCACTGGCACGACAGCCGGAGGCGGAGAAAGCGATTACCCGCACGCTATTTATCGGGCTTGCCATGATCGAATCTTTGGCTATCTACGTGCTGGTCGTGGTATTGATCATTTTGTTCCGCAACCCGCTGCTGGAATATTTACTGAGATAAGGCCGTCTAATGAGCTTCGATTGGACGACCTTCGTACTGGAATTCGTCAATTTCATCGTTCTGGTATGGATACTTCGACGTTTTCTCTATCGCCCCGTCAGAGATGTCATCCAAGCCCGTCAACGGAAGATAGAGGAGCAGCTGAGACTTGCGGATCAGGCGCGTCTGGAGGCGCTGGCGGCCAAGGAGGCCTGCGAACGCAACATCGCGAATTGGGAAAAGGAAAAGGACTTGGCGAGAAGCGAATTGGAGAAAGAGATCGCTGCGGAACGCCAGCGTCTTTTAGAGAAGCTCGCAGAGGAGCAATCGGATCGGCGCGCGAAGGAGCGAGCTCAAGAAGAACGGGAACGACAAGAGTGGATGCGGACGACGGAGCAGCAGGCGGTCGAGTTGGGTAGTCGATTTGCAGTGAAGCTTCTGGAGCGCTTGGCTTCGGCGGAATTGGAAGCAAGGCTCATATCCATGGCTTTGAGCGATCTTAGGAAACTGCCGAAAGCAGAGCTCGAAAAATTAAGGGCGGCGATGGCGGACGATGCTCTCGAGGTATCGAGCGCATATCCGCTGGACCCGGATCGACAAATGGCTTTAGCGGAAGCGATCGGACAAACCGCCGGAACCGGGGTCAAACCGATCTTCAAAGAGGACCCCTCATTGTTGGCGGGGGTTCGTATACATGCCGGTTCATGGATCTTATCCGCCAATCTCCGTGACGAGCTGAAATTCTTCCAAGATGTCTCTACCCGCCACGCTGCGTAACGGCTTGTTACTCGCACGTTTGACCGAGGAAGTCGACCGCTACCGATTCGGTCTGCGCCTCGAAGAATACGGGCGGGTGCTCTCGGTCGGCGACGGCATCGCCTGGATCAGCGGTTTGCCGTCCGCTGCGATGGATGAGCTTTTGTTGTTCGAGGACGGCAGCCGCGGTTTGGTTTTTCATCTCGGCAATCAGCGGCTGGGCGCGATTCTGCTGGAACAAACGGTCCGCCTGGCCTCAGGGTCGCCGGTCTATCTCACGGGGCAGCGCCTATCTCTGAGAGTCGGCGACGGCCTGGTCGGCAGGGTAATCGATCCTTTGGGGAAACCTCTGGATGGTCAGCCGGCCCCGGAACTTAATCTATGCCGGGAGCTCGATGTCTCTTCACCGCCGATCATCGCGAGAGATTTCGTCGATCGGCCGCTTTATACGGGCACCAAGATTATCGATGCCATGATTCCCCTGGGACGCGGACAGCGGCAATTGATCATCGGCGATAACGGAGTCGGAAAAACGTCACTGGCGCTGGACGTCGTGCTCAACCAGCGCGATCAGGACGTATTGTGCGTTTACGTGCTTATTGGCCAGAAGCGGTCCGATGCCATCAGCTCCATCGATTTGTTGCGGCGCTACGGTGCGCTGGCCTACACCACGGTGGTTGTGGCGGAGGCCAGCGATTCCCCGGGGTTGAAATACCTGGCACCGTTTGCCGGCTGTGCCGTGGCCGAGCATTGGATGTGGCACGGCCGGGACACTTTGGTTGTCTATGACGATCTTTCCACCCATGCGCGTGCCTACCGCGAGCTGTCCTTGCTGCTGCGCCGACCCCCCGGCCGGGAAGCGTATCCGGGCGATATTTTCTTTCTGCACTCGCGCTTGTTGGAGCGCTCGACCTGTCTTGCACCGACCCATGGCGGGGGCAGCATGACCGCCTTGCCTATCGTCGAAACCGAGCAGGGGGAAATTGCCGCTTACATCCCGACCAATCTGATCTCGATCACGGATGGCCAGATTTATCTGGATCGTCGCTTATTCGGCAGCGGATTTCTTCCGGCCATCGATATCACCCGGTCGGTTTCCCGCATCGGAGGACGTGCGCAGCATCCGCGCATCAAGGAAGAGGCTGCGCACATGAAACTCGACTATCTACAGTTTCTGGAACTCGAGACGTTCACGCGGTTCGGGTCCAAGCTCGAGGCGTCCATGGAAGAGAAAATTCGGCGCGGGCAGGTGCTGCGCGAGGTTTTGAAGCAAGAGCGGTTGGTACCGTTATCGCCGGAGTTCCAGCTGGCTTGGATGATGGCGTATAACACGGGGCGACTCGACAATCCGGATTCAGTTTCGGTTCGACAAAAACTGGAGGACTTGGCAAATGGGTTGCAGCGCTTTCCCATCGATTTGTCGGCCAGCCGGGAAGAGTGGCATCAATGGCTGGATCGTCGCCTGAGCGGATCGGGTAATTGAACGGATGAGTCGGCGAGCGGAAATCGAACACCGTTTACGGCGGCTGG
This sequence comes from Methylocaldum sp. GT1TLB, assembly GCF_051027445.1. Taxonomy (NCBI): domain Bacteria; kingdom Pseudomonadati; phylum Pseudomonadota; class Gammaproteobacteria; order Methylococcales; family Methylococcaceae; genus Methylocaldum; species Methylocaldum sp. GT1TLB. The sequence continues at coordinate 1,145,517 of NZ_CP194898.1, read as the reverse complement.
ACGAGATCTCGGACATTATGACCGCCATGAAAACGCTGGCGTTGATCGAGACTCGCAAGTTCAATCGGTTCATGGGGCATCAGCGGCGTTTGATCCAGAGTATCGAGGCCGCCAGCTCGGATTTCCTGGCTTTTCATCCGGCCTTTCGGAGCGGCGTCAGGCAAAGGGAAGGCGAGTCGCATGTGCTTATACTGATCGGATCGGAACGCGGGTTTTGTGGCGATTTCAATGAGGCGATTATGGCTGCCTTGGCCGCATTGCCGCCGATTCGGCCGCGGTTGGTGGTGGTCGGGCGGCGACTTGCGAGCAAGCTGCAAGCGCGCCGCGACCTTGAAGCATGGCTGGATGGGCCCAATGTTGCCGAGGAAGTGCGCGCGGTCCTGAACGAGTTGATGACGACGTTACATCGGCTATGGGCGGAGTCGGCGCAGTGGAAGCGATTGAGCGTTCTTTCCCACGACTCCGAAGGCGGCGTCGCTTCCCATGTTCTTTTGCCGATAATGCCGGCCGAAGAACCGGTATTCGCTTATCCGCCACGGCTAAATCTCGATCCGGCCCTGTTTTTTGCCGAATTGACCGAACATTATCTGTTCGCCAAGCTCCCGGGCTTGTTCTACGCCTCGCTGATGGCGGAGAACCGTCAGCGCTTGGAGCATATGGAAAACGCCTTGCGCCGGATGGATACCAAAATCCAGGATCTTCGCCGCAAGAGCAACGCGCTGCGCCAGGAAGAGATCGTCGAGGAAATCGAAATTATTTTACTGAGCGCCGAATCGCTGCTAAGCAATCAGATCTGAAAAAAGCTTCGGTTTTCCATAACCGTTTTTGTCACGATGCACAATAACAAGACGATTTTGATTACTGGCTGTTCCTCCGGTATTGGGCTGTGCGCCGCCCGAGGACTGCGGCAACGCGGTTATCGAGTATTTGCCACCGCCCGGAAGGAAAGCGACGTGAAACAATTGTGCGCCGAGGGCTTCGAAGCGTTCCGGCTCGATCTTGCGGATTCCCGTTCCATCGGGTTAGCCTTGGAGCAGGTGCTACGGAGTACGGGCGGCTATCTGTATGCGGTGTTCAACAACGGCGCCTACGGCCAGCCGGGGGCGGTGGAGGACTTGAGCCGCGAGGCGCTGCGAGAGCAATTCGAAACCAATCTGTTCGGGACGCACGAACTGACCGCGCTGGTGTTGCCGGTGATGCGGAAGCAGGGATATGGGCGCATCATCCAGAACAGCTCCGTGCTCGGGTTCGCCGCCATGGCGTACCGGGGCGCCTACAACTCGAGCAAGTATGCTTTGGAGGGACTATCGGATACGCTGCGCTTGGAGCTGGCGGGTACCGGGATTTTCGTTTCCCTGGTCGAACCCGGACCGATTGTGAGCCGATTTCGGGACAACGCTCTGGCCATGTACAAGAAAAACATCGACAGCGCGCGGAGCGTTCATCGTGAGAAATACTTGGCCATGGAGTCGCGGTTGGCCAAGGAAGGGCCTGCCGTGCCGTTTACCCTCGGACCGGAAGCCGTACTCAAAGCCGTCATCCACGCGCTTGAAGCAAAAAGACCGAAAGCCCGTTATTACGTCACGTTTCCCACTTATTTGTTCGGATTTCTGAAAAGAATTTTGCCGGATCGATCGCTCGACTGGGTGTTGCGGCGAGCAGGTTGAATCCGCCGTCGGCGCATGCCGGGCGTGAGTCCAACTACCGTTTTCGTTTCCTTGCCGGAGTAGCTTGCTCATGATGAAAACCTATATTTTGTCGGCGGGTGTCGTAATCGTGCGCATCTATCCCGCAGAGCCGCGTTATCTGTTGCTCCGCGCGTTCCAATATTGGGATTTCCCGAAAGGCGTGGTGGAAGAGGGCGAAGACCCTTTGGCCGCGGCGCAGCGCGAAGTATTCGAGGAAACGGCCTTGACAGAACTGAACTTCCGCTGGGGCAAGGGTTATCTGGAAACACCGCCTTACGGTGCCGGCAAGATCGCTCGATACTATCTGGCCGAATCTCCCGGCGGAGAGGTGCATTTACCCGTCAATCCGCTACTGGGCAAACCGGAGCATGACGAGTTTCGATGGGTGACATTCGAAGAAGCGGATAAGCTGCTCGGACCTCGTCTCAGGCCGATTTTGAACTGGGCCGATTGGCTCGTCACGCGCGAAAGGCAGGACGGCTAATCATTTTTGGGCTAAACATTACGGTCGGAACCAGGCGAGTTTCTCCCGTAACCTGACGACGCTTCCGATGATGAGCAGCGTCGGGGCCTTGACGCCGGAGCGACTCACGATTTCCGGCAAGGTTTTCAAGGTTCCGGTAAAAACCGACTGATGCTGAGTGGTCCCTTGTTGGATGAGAGCGGCAGGAAGGTCGGCCGGACACCCATGTTGAATCAAACGCGAGCAAATCTCCGGCAATCCTTGAAGACCCATGTAAAAGACCAGCGTCTGTCCTGGTCGGGACAACTGGTTCCACTCGATGTCGATGAGTCGGCCGTCTTTCATATGGCCGGTCAGGAAAGTACAGGATTGGGCGTGATCGCGATGGGTCAGCGGTATACCCGCATAGGCGGCGCAGCCGGAAGCGGCCGTAATTCCCGGGGTTACTTGGAATGGTACCCCTTCGTTCATCAGGGTTTCGATTTCCTCTCCACCGCGTCCGAAAATGAACGGATCTCCGCCTTTGAGACGGACGACCCGTTTGCCCGCTTTTGCGAGATCGGTTAGGAGCTTATTAATTTCGGCCTGAGGGAGCGTGTGCCGGTTGCGCTGTTTGCCCGCGTAAATCTTTTCGGCGTCGCGCCGGACAAGCTGAAGAATTTCGGGGGAAACGAGGCGATCGTAAACCACTACGTCGGCTTCCTGCATCAGGCGCAGCGCCCGGATGGTTAATAAATCCGGGTCGCCCGGTCCGGCACCGACCAAGTAGACCATACCGGAATGCGCGCTTTCGTTGCCTGAAGTCTCGGCTGTAATGGCTTGTTCCAGGTGTTCGGTCGCTTGTTCGTCCCTTCCGGCGAAAACCAGTTCGGCGATCGGGCCGGAGAGAACGTTCTCCCAAAACCTGCGGCGTATTTGCGGATCCTTGATCGCTTGCTTGACACGGGTCCGGAAATCAGCTGCGATCCTGGCCAAGCGGCCGTAGGCCGGCGGTATCAGCGATTCGATTCGCATTCGGAGAATCCGAGCCAGGACGGGCGAGGCGCCACCCGAGGACACCGCGGCAATGATCGGGGAGCGGTCGATAATAGCCGGGAAGATAAACGTGCAGAGAGAAGGTTGGTCGACGACGTTTACGAGAATGTTGTGTGTCCTTGCCGCCTCGGCGACCTGTGCGTTGAGAATGGCATCGTCGGTCGCCGCCACGATTAGCCTAAAGCCGCGTACGTCCTGAGGTTGGAATACCTTGGGAATTAGAGTTACGCATCCGGAGTCCCGCAGTTTTAGCACCAAATCGTGAAATGTTGGAGCCAACACGCTGACTTGCCCGCCGGCTTGAAACAGAGTTTCGGCCTTGCGGGCGGCGACCGGCCCGCCTCCCACAATCAGACAAGGTTCATTCTTAAGATTGAGAAATATGGGCAAATAATCCATGTCGTGTGGTTTTGCTAAAATGGCCCGGTTCTCACGGGCTTTCGAACGGGTATCGGTGAATGGTGCAAGTCGATTTTGAAATAGACACCTCAGGATTGATGTGTCCTCTGCCGCTCTTACGATTAAAAAAAGCTTTGCAGTCGATGGAAACCGGTCAGGTAATCCGAGTCCTGGCCACCGATCCGGCCTCTGTTCTGGACTTTGGAGTTTTTCTGGAGCAGGCTGGACATCAAATGTTGGACCAGAGGGAGGAAACCGGCGTTTTCTTTTACTTGATCCGCAAGGCTTGATGCGTTCTTTTCAGTCGCCTGGCATGGTCTTCCGGACAGGAACCGTTGCGGAGACTTATAACCGGCCAGCTGTTCCGGGCGGCAAATGTCTCAAGCTTCTCATCAGGATCCACGGCAACGGGGAAGCCTACGAGCGAAAGCAGCGGCAGATCGTTGTGTGAGTCGCTGTAAAACCAGCTATTCGCCAGGTCGTGATCGTTCTCCCCTAACCATTCTTTCAAACGTTGCACCTTGCCTTCACGAAAACACGGAGTGCCCACGAATCGGCCGGTGTAATGGCCGTTCTCGAGTTCCGGTGTCGTAGCGATGAGATGTTCGACGCCGTAAAGCCGGGCGATCGGCTCGGTCACGAAGCGATTGGTAGCGGTGATAATGATCGGGACATCGCCCGCGCGGCGGTGTTTTTCAATGAGTGCCGTGGCAGCCGGCAATAATATCGGTCTGATTTTCTCTTCAATAAAGGCGGCACGCCATCCGTGCAGAGCATCAAGCTGATTGTCGGCCAAAGGGCTTAAGGCGAACTCCAGAAACTCGACGATATCGAGCGTACCGTTCTTGTAATCCTCGTAAAACCGGGCATTGGCCTCTTCGTAATGCTTTCGGTCCACGATTCCCTTCTCGACCAGAAATTGCCCCCACAGATAGTCGCTATCGCCACCTAAAAGGGTGTTATCAAGGTCAAATATTGCCAGACTCACGCGTTTCCTTTAAATTCGATTCGAATGCTTGCGCAGAAAGTAAAAAGCTAAAAAGGATCAACTGAGTGCTGCAAAGCCGTAAGCAAGTCTCAACGGCGACGCTCGGATATCGGTCAGATCCAGCAGGCTGGGATTATATCACCGAGGACAGTAGTAGGATTTAACTCTAACCATGATCGACGCGGATGGTTATCGCCTAAACGTGGGTATCGTTTTGTGTAATAACGATGGCCGTGTGTTCTGGGCAAGGCGGGTCGGCATGCGTTCCTGGCAGTTTCCCCAAGGCGGTATAAAATTAAATGAAGCGCCGGAAGCTGCAATGTACAGAGAATTGTATGAGGAAGTCGGGCTGAAGAAGCACGATGTGCAACTCATCGGACGAACCCGAGATTGGTTGCGTTACGATCTTCCTGAACGTTATATCCGAAAACATTCATTTCCGCTTTGCATAGGGCAGAAGCAGCTCTGGTATATCCTGCGGTTGTCCAGCGAGGAGTCCAAGATTCGCTTGGATTGTAGCGAAAGACCGGAATTTGATGCGTGGTGTTGGGTTGATTATTGGTACCCGGTGAGTGATGTAGTGTATTTCAAACGACAAGTCTATCGTCAAGCATTAACGGAACTGGGAAATTATCTGACGCCGGGAACAGTTTCAACCAGTCCTGCTGATTCGTTGGCCGCTGGCCGAAAAACCTAGCGCCGCGAAAACCGATTTTGAACTTCCCGCTTTTGGAGTCTACGCGCTATTTTCCGTTTGTCGCGCGTTTCATCACGCTAGCCATTTTTCTATTCACTTCCAAAACGGCGGCTTCACAAGCCGTAGTTGTACACCCGAATGCTCCCGTTTCCGAAATCAGCCAACAGGAGGCTAGGGCATTATTCACAATGTCACAGCGTTCATGGCGGGACGGAACTCCTGTAGTCGTGTTCGTACTGCCGGACAGCAGCCCAATCCACAAAGAGTTTTGCAAGAAACATCTAGGAATGTTTGCACACCAGCTCAGACAAACCTGGGATCGCAAAGTGTTTTCCGGTACCGGACAAGCTCCCGAAACTGTATCAACTGTCGAGGAAATGCGCACGTTGATTTCGAAGACACCCGGAGCAATTGGCTACCTACCCGATGCGGAAATCGACCGCAGTGTACGCTCGATTACCATTCGTGAAGGCACCCAATGACAAGTTTATTCCGTCCCAAGAAGGTCCGGTTTACGGTCGTTTCGCTAATTTTTTGTAGCTGCCATAACGCGTTTGCCGATTGGAAAGATACTTTCCAATACCACGGCTTTATTAGCCAAAACTTTGTTTTGACCTCCGAAAATAATTTTTACGGAGACAGTAAAGACGGAAGTTTGGACTTTACCGAGGCTGGGTTTAACGTCTCATTGCGTCCATTGAGCCGCTTGGGTTTGGCGGCCCAAGTGTTATACCGTCGCGCCGGAGAGTTGGAAGATGAAGAGGTGCGGTTGGATTACGGCGTACTTGATTTTACGGCTTTCGAAACTGCAGAGACCCGCGCTGGACTGCGTTTGGGGCGGGTAAAAAACCCGCTTGGATTATATAACGAGACTCGTGACGTAGCTTTTACTCGTCCTTCCATCTTTTTGCCGCAGAGTATTTATTTCGACCGTACTCGCAACTTTGCACTTTCGTCGGACGGAGGCCAAGCATACGGTGAGTATGAAAGTCCTATCGGCGCATTTTCATTACGGATGAATGTCGGAGTGCCGACGGTCGACAAGTCTCTGGAGGCATCGATGCTTGGCAGGAATAGGCCAGGTGAATTCAACGGAAATCTATCTTATCTCGGTCAGCTTCTCTACGAATACCAGAGCGGTCTCATTCGTCTCGCATTTACCGCTGCCTCGGCACGTGCGGGCTACGACTCGGGCCAAAACGATTTTTTTTCCAATGGGGATGTTCGGTTTCAGCCGTATGTCTTTTCGGCACAGTACAATGGCGAGCGTCTATCGTTAACTGGTGAATATGCATTACGCAATACCCGCCTGAAACATTTTGGCCCATTGCTTCCGAACACGGCTGCGACGGGAGAAAGTTACTATGTTCAGGGCACATATCGCCTCACCGACGAAATCGAGATGATGGTTCGTTATGATGTACTTTATCAAGATATCAACGATCGTTACGGCGAAAAGTACGAACAGCGAACCGGTAGGCCAGGCTCCAGTCGCTTCGCTAAGGATTGGACGGTCGGTCTGCGTTGGGACATTACCCCAAACTGGATGGCGCGGGCGGAGTATCATCGTGTACACGGCACCGGCTGGCTTGCGGACACGGAGAATCCGGATCCACAAAAACTCGACCCGGACTGGGATTTATTCGCGCTGGAACTTTCCTTTCGCTTTTAGCAGTTCAATGCAAACCAGTAATGCCGTCAATATCCTTTTGACGTGAACTCCAGACCTGCCGGCATCTCAGCGAGCCGCTCCACGCCGGTATCTATCGTTCCGTCGGCGTAAAGCTCAATCCATCGGTAGCCTGGAGGAGCCCGGTCGACGGCAAAATCCGGACTTAGGGGTTTGAACTGAAAGCACGTTGAAGGGGAGGCGAGTAGACGCAGCCGTCCGTATACCTCGTCCATCGCTTGATGTACGTGGCCGAATACGACGACTCGAGCGTGAGGGTATTTCTGAGTTATCGTCAAAAACTCGTCCGCATTTTCCAGCACCATGGTATCCATCCACAGGCTGCCGCTGGGGATAGGGTGATGGTGAAGCGCGATAAGGGCATAACGGTCGGAGTGTTCGGTCAGCGAAATTTCGAGTAAGCGAAGCTGTTCATCTGACAAGCGCCCGTTAGGCTTGCCGCTGATGGTGCTGTCCAGACAAATGATCTGCCATTTGTCCAGGAGTATCTGCGGGCTGACATGAACATTCTCGGACGGCAAAAGTTCTGACATGAGCCGAGGATCGTCATGATTACCCGGAAGGCAGTAGCAGTGGACATCCAAGGCGGTAAGCCGTTGTTTAAGCCGTTGATAACTTGAAACACACGGGTCCTGAACCAGGTCGCCCGTCAGGAGAGCCAGATCCGGTCGCCAAGGGGTCTGGTTGGCGCGTTCGACAACAGCCGCAAAACTCAGCTCGGTTTCCACCCCAAGCAATGTTTGGCCTTGTTCGGCAAGAAAGTGAAAGTCGGTGATGTGGAGGATACGCGCGACCACCGTTTTTCGGCTTGACGGCGCATCCGTGCTCCCGATGTGCCCGGCGCTGCTCATCTGAATCTCGGCCGCTTGGGCACGCCGTTGGGTACGGACGCAGGCACTATTTTCACTGATAAGAATGAAGCCACGGCATTGTCGGACAGAAGAAATGCGCCGTACGAAGTATGCTCACCGGTTAATGACAGCGTTGTTGCGCAATTAATAGTGTAAGAGTGAATGGACGGAGTATCGTTCCAATTTATCCCGTCCTTTCAGCTCATCGAGCTCCACGACAAACGCGCAACCGACGATTTCCGCGCCCAAAGACTCGACCAGCTCGCAGCTGGCTTTAGCCGTGCCACCGGTAGCCAACAGATCGTCTACCAAGAGAACCTTGTCTTCGGGACCCAACGCATCGATATGCACCTCGAGCGCAGCGGATCCATATTCGAGGTCGTAACTAATGGTTTGCACGTCATAAGGGAGTTTTCCGGGTTTTCGAAGAGGGATGAACCCTACGCCCAACTCCCAGGCGACCAACGAGCCAAAAATAAAGCCGCGCGCTTCCATGCCGGCGACCGCAGTGATTTCCCGGCCGAGGTATGGGTGCAACAAATGGTGCGCCGCCAACCTCAATGTGACCGGATCCTTGACTAGAGGCGTGATGTCCTTGAAGAGAATGCCCGGCTTTGGAAAATCCGGAATATCCCGGATGGCCGCTTTGAGCTTTTCCATATCATAGGCCTCGCGTGGCCACCGTAACACGGGGCGAAGCCGGCTTCAGGGCATCGAGGTTTCCCACGTACTGCTCGATGGTTTCCGTGATGCCATCGGAATCCAGGCCGCAAAGCGTCAGTAATTCTTCGCGACTGCCCTGATCGAGAAATTGGTCCGGCAGACCGACATTGAGTACGGGAACATAACATTGGCGAGATTGCAGTAGTTCATTGACGCCGCTGCCGGCCCCTCCGGCGATGGCGTTGTCTTCGACCGTCACGAATATTTCATGAGTCTTCGCCAATTCCAGAATCAGCGCTTCGTCCAGCGGTTTCACGAAACGCATGTTAACCACGGTAGCGTCAATCCTTTCTCCGGCTTCGATCGAGGGGGCGAGCAAAGTCCCGAACGCGAGTATCGCGATCCTTTTGCCGCGACGCCGGATTTCACCTTTACCTATCGGAAGAGCGGTCATCTCAGCGACAACCGAAACGCCGGGACCTTTGCCTCGGGGATAACGGACAGCAGCGGGACCATTATGCTGGAATCCGGTGAAAAGCATCTGCCGGCACTCGTTTTCGTCGGCCGGCGCCATGATCACCATATTCGGAATGCAGCGCATGAAGCTTATGTCGAAACTTCCGGCGTGAGTCGGTCCATCGGGGCCAACCAGCCCGGCGCGATCGATGGCGAACAGGACAGGCAAATTCTGAAGCGCTACGTCGTGTATGAGTTGATCATAGGCACGCTGCAAGAAGGTCGAATAAATCGCGACCACGGGCTTGTAACCTTCGCAGGCCTGGCCGGCTGCCAAGGTTACTGCGTGTTGCTCGGCGATTCCGACATCGAAATAACGGTCCGGAAACCGAGTCGAGAATTCCACGAGCCCGGAGCCCTCCCGCATGGCAGGCGTGATACCGAGCAGGCGATTATCCCTTGCAGCTATGTCGCACAGCCATTGTCCGAATACTTCGGTGAAGCTCGGGCTTCCCGGTTTGGACTTCGGCAGATGATCTTTGCTGAGATCGAAGGAGGAAACACCGTGGTAAGCGACCGGGTCTTTCTCGGCCGGTAAATACCCTTTGCCCTTCTTGGTGACGACGTGTAAAAACCGGGGACCGGGCAAATCCCGCAAATTACGCAAGGTCGGAATCAACGTATCGAGATTATGGCCATCGACCGGTCCGATATAGTTGAAACCCAATTCTTCGAACAAGGTCCCAGGGGCGACCATGCCTTTGACGTGCTCTTCGGCGCGGCGCGCGAGCTCCCATACGCTGGGCATGCTTCGCATCAGAATCTGCTTGCTGCCCTGCCGCACCGTCGAATAGAACTTGCTGGAGAGAAGCCTTGCCAGATAATTATTGAGCGCTCCAACATTGGGCGATATGGACATCTCGTTGTCGTTGAGGACGACGAGTAGATTGGCGTCTAGCACGCCGGCATGGTTAAGCGCTTCGAACGCCATGCCGCCCGTCAAGCCGCCATCGCCGATGATAGCAACGGCATGAGTGTCGCGCTTACGAAGCGACGCGGCAATCGCCATTCCGAGCGCCGCGCTGATCGATGTGCTCGAGTGACCGACGCCGAAACAGTCGTAAGGGCTTTCATCCCGATTCGGAAATGCGGAGAGTCCGTTCTTCTTGCGAATGGAAAGCAACCTTTCGCGGCGGCCGGTCAAGATCTTGTGGGGATAAGCCTGGTGGCCCACATCCCAAACCAGCTTGTCTTCAGGCGTGTCGAAGACATAGTGCAACGCGATGGTGAGTTCGACCGCACCCAATCCGGCTGCCAAATGACCGCCCGACTGACTTACGCTGTCCAGCAAAAAAGCGCGCAGCTCCTCAGCGAGTTGAGGTAATTGATCTTCGGGTAGGGCGCGTAAGTCCGCGGGACTGCCGACGGTTTGTAGGAGAGGGTATTCGTTCGCTTTATTCATTGATGTTGTGAGGCTTCAAACCAGGCTTATTCGCGGGTAAAAGATGATCCTGAATCAGGCATGAGCCGACCAATTATGAAACTCGAAGTTTTAGCTTTCAAGGATAGTTTGTTCTGCGGATGCTGTTTCAAGGAAGCGATATAGCTTTCGCCGTAAGGGCTTAGGCGCGCCGTTCGATAATGAAAAGCGACAGCGCACGCAGGATTTCGCCCTCGGCACCAAGACCGGATAACGTGTCCAAAGCCTCTTCATGGAGCTCGCGCGCCTTTTGCTTTGCGCCCGCCAATCCCAAAAGTGCGGGGTAATTGGGCTTGTTATTGTCCCGATCTTTGCCTTGGGTCTTGCCCAAAGTCTGGGTATCGCTTTCTTCATCCAAGACGTCGTCCTGAATTTGGAATGCCAGGCCGATGCACTTGGCGTAATGGTCCAGTTTTTCGGCGATGTCACCATCGAGCGACGGATTCGCCAGAGTCGCCAGTTTGACGCTGGCGCGAATCAGGGCTCCCGTCTTTCGAATGTGCATATTCTCCAAGCTCGGCAGATCCAGAGTTTTTCCAACCGAATCGAGGTCTATGGCTTGACCGCCGACCATGCCGAACGATCCGCTCGCCGTTGCTAAGGTCTCGATCATCGCAAGCCGGCTACCGGCAGGCACCGCAATGGACGGATCGTGGGACAGAACGTGAAAAGCCAGCGCTTGCAGGGCATCTCCGGCCAGGATCGCCGTTGCTTCATCGAATGCGATGTGGCAGGTCGGTTTGCCGCGCCTCAGATCGTCATCGTCCATGGCGGGCAAATCGTCGTGGATCAGCGAATAGACGTGGATGAATTCCACGGCGCAGGCGGGGCCATCGAGGCATTCCCAGGGAACGCCGACGGCTTGCCCGGTCGCATACGTCAACAAAGGACGCAGTCTTTTTCCGCCTCCCAAGACGGAATAGCGCATCGCTTGATGCAAACGCTCGGGCATTCGGCTTGCCGCCGGCAGCCTGAGATCCAAGGCCGATTCTGCCCGTGCCTGGCAGATCTGCATGAAGTGATTCAAATCGGTTTCAAGATTCATCGGCAAAGGGCTTTAAGGTAGGTTCTCCGTTTTCTTCCAGCAAAATCTGGACCTTTTGTTCAGCTTCTTTCAAGGCTTTTTGGCAGAAACGGGTCAATCGAACCCCGCGCTCGAACAGCTTTAGCGATTCCTCCAAGGGAAGGCTGCCTTGTTCCATACGCTCGATCAATTGCTCCAGTTCGGCCAGGGCCTCTTCGAAATTCAGGTTCTTTTTGGCCATATCGGCGTATCCGACGGACGATTCCAACGCTTCGATTGAGAGCGAACGGCCATTATCTCAGATGTTGGAACTTGATAAAAATAGTCGGATTTTCGTTCTATCGCTCGACTGATTCGCATAGAGTGACGAAAGGGAGGTCAAAAAACGTCCTATCGATCCGAATTGGCCGCTTTCGAGACTACTTAGCCGACGCTTACAGGGGTGTCGCTTAGACCGCCCCATTCGGTCCATGAACCATCGTAGACGGCGACGGATTCACGACCGAGACAATACAAGCCGAGAGCGAGTACCGATGCGGTTACGCCTGTTCCGCATGTGGTGACGATCGGCTTCTCGAAATCGGTGTCGGCATCCTCGAACTCTTTTCGGATCTCGGCAGCGGGCTTCAAACACTGCGTCGACTCGTCGACCAGCCTCTTGAAGAAAAGGTTCTTGCTTCCGGGAATATGGCCCGACCGAATGCCGGGACGAGGTTCGGGTTCCCTACCGGCGAATCGCCCAGGCGAGCGGGCATCGATTATTTGCGTCGCGGTGCTGCCGATCAGTGCTTTCATTTCGTCGAGATTCCGGACCAAGCTAGGGTCGAACGTGGTCTTGAACGGTCGGGTTTCGGCGGTGACGCGGCTTGTATCGACGGGGAATCCCTTCGCTTTCCAGTTTTCCAGTCCGCCATCCAGAACCGACACTCGATCATGGCCGAACACGCGGAAGGTCCACCAGACTCGGGCCGAAGCCATGAAGCTGTTGTTGTCGTAAATGACGACATGGGTCTGATTAGCGATGCCCAGTTGACCGACCGATGCGGCAAAGAACTCGGGGGAGGGCAGCATGTGCGGCAGCGAATTGCCTTGGTCGGCAACGGCGTCGATATCGAAGAATCGGGCTCCCGGAATATGCGCAGCGAAATATTCCTGCTCTGCATCGCGCCCTTGGTTGGGAAGGAAAAATGTGGCATCGAGTATGACGATGTCGGAGGTATGAAGGTGCTTAGCGAGCCACTCCGCACTGACCAGGGGAGATTGCAGGTCTTTTTCCATGATTGGGTCTCTATCCTCTAAGAAGCAAGCAGGTTAACGAGCACCTGCTCGTAAACCTTTGAAAGCTTGTCGATATCCTCGATACGTACGTGTTCGTTGACTTTGTGAATGCTGCCGTTGATCGGTCCCAGTTCGACGACCTGTGCTCCCGTCGGCGCGACGAAACGCCCGTCGGAGGTGCCGCCGCCGGTGTCCGGACTTGCGCGTCGCATAAGAACTGTTTCAAGCGCCTTTTGCGTGGCCTCGATCAGTTCCGGTTGGGGCGTCAGGAAGGGCGCGCCGGATAGCCGCCAGTTCAGCTCGTACCGCAAACCGTGTTTGTCCAAGATGGCGTGAACGCGCTGTTTTATCTGATCCTCCGTCAATGCCGTCGAAAAACGGAAGTTGAACAGGACCTCGAGCCGTCCCGGAATCACGTTTTCGGCGCCGGTTCCGGCCTGAATATTAGATATCTGGAAACTGGTGGGCGGAAAATACTCGTTGCCTTGGTCCCAGACCTCGCTGGTCAACTCCGACAAGGCGGGCGCGAATCGATGAATCGGATTTTCCGCTTTGTCCGGGTAAGCCACGTGGCCTTGCACGCCGAATATGCGCAGGACGCCGCATAGCGATCCGCGGCGACCGATACGGATCACGTCCCCTAGCGAAACGAAACTGGAGGGCTCGCCGATGAGACACCAGTCGATTTTTTCATCCCGATTCTTCAACGTTTCGATGACTTTGACCACACCGTTCGTCGCCGCGCCTTCCTCGTCACTGGTGAGAAGCAGGGCAACCGAGCCTTTATGATTGGGGTACCTGCTGACGAATCGCGTCAGCGCCGTGGTCATGGCGGCGATGCCGCTTTTCATATCCGCCGCGCCTCTTCCGTAGAGCTGACCGTCGCGAATAGTGGGTTCGAAGGGCGGCGAGTTCCAGTCCTCCGAAGGACCCGCGGGCACTACATCGGTATGGCCCAGAAAACAGAGCAAGGGTTCCGATTCGCCTCGCCTCAGCCAGATGTTTCTTGTATCGGCGAAATTGAGCCACTCGGTTTTGAAACCGTAGGGTTCCAGCTTGGCAGCGATCAAATCCATGCAGCCTGCATCGTCGGGCGTAACCGAAGGGCGCCGAATCAGCTCGACGGTCAAATCCAAGGTATCGCTCATAGTGTCTTTTCGTACTGCTCCGGCGAAAATCCGCTCAAAATTTTATTGTTTGCTTTCAATACCGGCCGCTTGATCAGTGTCGGGAGCCGAACCATCAATTGCAGCGCTTTTTCGCGGTTTAGATCCAGCCGGTCGGCATCGGAGAGTTGGCGCCAAGTTGTGCTCCGTCGGTTAAGGAGCAATTCCCACCCGAGAGCGCGTTCGATGTCTTCGAGGACGGATAACTCCAATCCGTCCTCCCGGAAATCGTGGAAACGGTAGATTAGGCCGCGCGCATCTAGCCAGGCGCGCGCCTTCTTGCATGTATCGCAGTTTCGAATGCCGTAGAGAACAATCATGGGTCGAACTCGATGTCTTCGATACTGGAAATTCGAGGCTCCTTACGGCCGTCCGATTCGACCAGATACAAGGGCTCCTTGCGGACAGCCGAAGCAATGTTTTGTTTGATTTCCATTGCGTCGTAAAACGGTCCGGCTTCGATTCGCACCAAAGGCAGACCAGCGGCGTCGCAGACCGCTCTTAAGGGATCAGCCGGTGTTGCGGCGGTTCGCTTTCCGGATACGGAATGTTCGTAAAGTTCCAAAGCGCAAGCGACGGATAGATCGGTTTTACCGCACAGGACAAAATCGAAACATCGGTCGCCAACTTGCTCGAAGGCTTTTCTTGCGCCATCGCTTGCACCTTCGTCGCGTTGGGAAATGAGCTCGATTACGGGAATTTTGCCAAAAATTTCATAGTCGTCGCCGACGGCCTGTTTTAGGGCGAAAAAGAAAACCCGTTCTTCGGACGAAAACAGAAAATCCTCTCTGCGATATGCGGATTTTCGTGCCTTTTCGGACGATCTCGACGAGCTTCGGACGAACAGCAGCAAGGCAGCAAGAGCGGCGATCCCGACAAGAATCAACCAATTCATTCATTTTCTCCAAAACGCCGTGTTCCCCAAGAGCGGATCTCGTCGGAAAAGCGCCGGGCACCCATCCATCGAAAAGAGCAGCAAATGCTGGAAAGGACAACTCGGCTCGAATATTTACCAGGGAGCTGGTAGACGATGATTGTTTAGTTTGCCGCGCATTATACCGAAAGCGGTTACCTCGTGTGACAGGTCGAAACAGGCAGCGATCCTGCTTGTCGAAGCAGAAGATCTCGATGCGGTGGAAAGAGCTGCAGTCGACCCGTCCTTATCCTTTGCGACTCGCACGAGCTACCGGCCGGGGCGCGAAAAAATAAGTTTCAAAGGATTTTTGCGAAACTTGACGGAATCGAGGCGGGAATTCTGTCTATATAGGCAAGAGAGACTTTCTACGTGAAGCCGCGCGGGTTTTATGGAACTGTTCCGGCAAAAAGAGACCCGACATTTCTGCCGGGTCTCTTGCCGCATGCACTGATGTTGGAGGCACAGTTAGAGCGGCAATAGCAGGGTAGCGCATAAGAGGAATTTTACGCAAGCCGTGCAAATACCCTGAAAGTCGAAAGTCTCTCATGCCTATTGGAACTCGGTTTGAGCGGCGTCGTTTTTTGTGCTCTGTAAGCCGGGTCACGAGGCCGAAGATTGAGCTTATTGGCTTTTTTCGATCCGCGCATTCTGCTCATAAAAGAGGATGGATGCTCTCAGTTCAAAATCAAAGAGCGATTGTCTAGTCGAGACACATCGTTTGCGCTCGGTGCCGCCGGGATATTTCCTACGCCCGACGGACGTCTCTCTCAATCCAAGCGAAAGGAGGCAATAATGGCGTATCGAACACTGGTAGTTCTCGCGAGTGTTGTAACGCTTTCCGCGAGCGTTGCAGTCACGGAGGCTCAGGAGCGGAGCCAGCAACGTTCGCAAACACAGGAACAAATCTATGGCAAGCAATTGATGACAGAGCAAGAGCGTGCCGAATATCGCGATAGAATGCGCGGCGCTAAGACGGCTGAAGAGCGCGAGCAAATTCGCAAGGAGCACCATGAGCGTATGAAGGAGCGCGCCAAGGAGCGCGGAGTGACCATTCCCGACGAGCCTCCGGCCGGAAGAGGTGGCGGTATGGGGCCTGGCGGAGGAGGAATGGGCCCTGGCGGAGGAGGAATGGGCCCTGGGGGTGGCCGTAACCGCTAGCGATAGTTCGCGTAGAAATTATCCTGCACCGGCCCCGCTCAAGGGGCCGGGGGATTGCGACAATCTCTCGAAGACGCAGGAGGCGACGATCGAGGGCTGTTCCGCGCGAATAGGGCATTAGCGGACGGGGCGCGGCGCTACTGCGACCCTTCAAATCGGAAACCGTGTCTCGGAGAGCGCCGGCGCCGCTCTTTCAATCGCAAACGAGCCTTTCTGCTGGCGCCCAAGCTCCTGCTTGGTGCCTTATCGCCTTATCCGAGAAGCTCTAGCTTTTTCCCGTAGCCGCTGCTAATCGAGACGCAGGGGCTTGTCAACATGGGTTCTCCAACGGTCGTTTAGGAACCAGCGCACAGCACTTGAATCGTGTATCTTCTCGACGCCTGGAATATGGCGTGGCCACCTTTTTCCTCGCGGTGGAAACCCGGCCGGATGACCGGACATCACTGAGGCCGGGCATCCTTTCCCGCCGGTGGGGCCGTCAGCTGCCCGGTCCGGGTTCGGCCTTGTTGAGGAGGGTGCCGAGGAGGGGGGTGGTGTTGAGGTGGGCGAGGGCCTCTTCGAGTTCGGCGTGGGTGGTGCGGCCGGCCTCGAGCACCAGCAGGGCGGCGTCGACATGGGGGGCGAAGGCGAGGGCGTCGGCGGTGGTCAAGTGGGGCAGGTCGAACACCACGATGCGGCTCGGATAGCGGTGCTTCAATTCGTCCACCAGGCGCGCCATCTTCGGCGAGGCGAGGAGTTCCGAGGCATCGGGCAAGGGCCGGTGGCCCGGCAGGACGACGAAGCGGCCGATGCCCTTGGGGTTGATCAGCAGGCGCTCGATCGGCACATCGTCGAGGAGATAATCGCTGAGCCCGTACTGGGGGGTGAAGCCGAACGCGGTGTGGACGCTCGGATGGCGGAGATTGGCATCGACCAGGAGGACGGTCTGGCTGACGTCGAGGGCGAGGCTCAGGGCCAGGTTGATCGCGGCGACGGTCTTGCCCGCCTGGGGGGTGGGGCTGGTGACGGCGAGCGCGTTCCAGCCGCGCTCGCGGAGGATCTGCAAGACCTTGGTGCGGAGCACCTTATAGGCATCCACATAGGGGCCGGGCGGGTAGCCGGCGATGAGACGCTGGCGGCGCAGCACCTCGCGGCGGACCTCGATCGAGCGGGTGGTCGTGTACTCGATCCGCTCGGCGGGCGCCGGGGCCGCGGGCGATCCGCCGCGCGGACCGGGGGTGGGGGTTGCGAACGAAGGGGCAATCGATTCCATCACGGGCACTCCGGGTAAAAAGAGAGACAGGGTTAGCCGAGGGCGGTGTCGAGCTTCCGAAGACCCCGGAACCAGAGCACATCCAGCGGGGTCCAGAACCAATGGATCAGGCACACGGTCAGGAGCAGGGCGCCGAACCCGAGGCCGGCCAGGATCAGGCGCTGGCGGCTCTGATCGATTGCGAGCTCATCGGTCGTGAGATACGGGACCACCGCGAGCGGGGCGGTGCCGACCAGGGCGGCGACGGCCCGGGCGGTGCGGACGGTCTGATCGAAGGTGGTGCGCAGCGCGATCGTGCCGACCGCGGCGGCGAGGCCCAACAGCAGGCCGAGGATGACGATCGCCGGGCGGTTCGGCTTGATCGGCTTTTCCGGCAACAGGGGCGGCTCGATGATGGAAAAGCGCTCGCCCTTGCTTTTGCGCTCCAGCTGCTCCCCGATCTGGGCCTCCATCTGCTTCGCCCTCAATTCCCGATAGCGGTTGGCGGCGTTCTCGTAATCCCGCATCAGGGCCAGATACTGGCGCTCGGTGTCCGGCGTGCGCTGCAGCCGGTCCTGGTAATCGGCCAGCTTCGCCGCGAGCTCGAGCCGGCGCTGTTTGAGCGCCTCGATCTCCTGGCGGGTGCTGGCTTTCTGGGCGGACAGATTCACATAGGCCGGATTGTCCGGCTGGCGGGCGGCGATCGCCCGCGCCGTCGTCTCGGCCGAAGGCTCGGCCAGGGCCTTTTCGTAAGCGGCGATCTTGGCCGTGACGGCGACGACATCGGGGTGATCGGGCGCATGGGTGTCCTCGAGCACCGCCAACTCCCCCTTCAGATGCGCGAGCGTCTTGACCGTGTCGAGCGCGTGATCGACCGGCCCGAGTTCGCGCTCCAAGGCCTCGATCTCGCGCCGCGCCTTCACGACATCCGGGTGCTTATCGGCATACCGGCTGGTCAGGGCGACCAACTCGGTCTCAAGGTGCTTCAACCGGTCCTGCTTGCTCAGAATGCGCTCCCCGGTGCCCGATACGATCGGCGTCTCCGGGGCGATTTGCGAGAGCTCCGCGTCCAGATAAAGGGCGCGCTCCTGGAGCGTCCTAAGCTGCAGATCGAGCGACTGAAGCTCCTGCTCGGTCTGCTGCAGGAACTGCAAATTCAGCGCCTTCTGCTCCGGCAGGGCGTACAGATGGGCTTCCTTGAACTGCGCCAGCGTCTGTTCCAGCTCGGTGACGTAGGCCCCGATCTGCTCGACCTCCTCGGTGAGGAAACCGGAGGCTTCCTGGGTCTTCTGGGTGCGCGTCTTCAGATTCTCCTCGAGATAGAGCGAGGTGATCTCGTTGGCCACCCGCTGCACGGTATCGGGATGGCGGCCGTCGTAGGACAGGCTGAAGGCGATGGTGGCCTTGGTCGGATGGCCGGAGCGGGGATCGATGACCTCCGCGCTGATCGGCTGGAAGGCGATATCCTCGCGCATCTTTTCGACGATCTCGTCGGTGGTCTTCTTCTGGCGCTCATTCGCATAGAGATCGAATTTCTCGACGATCGCGAGGAGATGCGCGCGGGTCATCACCCGCTGGCTGATCATCTGCAGCCGCTCGGCGGCATAACTCGTGATGGTGGAGCGGACCAGGTCGGACGGGATCTCCTGCTCCTCGATCAGAATCGTCGCGGTCGAGCGGTAGGTCGGGGGCAACAGCAGCGCGGTCAGGACGCCGAGCGTGAACAATCCGCCCAGAATCGCGCCGAAGGCGGCGCGATGGCGGCGAAAGGTGGCGAGATAATCGCTGAGTGCTTTTTCTTCCATTGATCGGTCTCTCAAACTCAAAACTGGAATGGGTCGAAGTCGTACTTGAGCGTCACAAAGACGGCATGGGCCTCCTGACGGCCGGAAAACAAACCGCCGCGCTCCCCGAGATCGCGGAGGGTGTACTGATACGACGCGCCGAGGCGCCAGCGCTCGGTCACGGCATAAGACAGATCGCCGCCGATCCGGTAATACGCCTGGGTCAGGCGATCGCCGTTCGCATCGGGCAGCGACTGATCGGTGTAGGACAGATTCAGGGCGGCGTTCAGGCGCTCCGACACCTGCCGGCGGGCCGTGACCGTCACCCGATCCGACTCGAACAGGGTGCCGTTGATCGAAGGGCTGATCTGATGGGCGTAATTCAGCTCGACGTCCCCGGTGTCGAAGCGCTGCCGCGCGCTCGCGGTGACCAAGGGGCCGAACTGGCGGTCCTTGAGCGTGACCGTCTCCCGGACCGTGACCGGCACCAGCAGCAGCGGGTCCAGGCTGACGATCTGAAAACCGTCGAGGCGCAAGGTTTCCAATTGAGTCTCCGAATCGCTGAACTGACCGCCGCCGGAGACGCCGACCTCGAGCGTCTCGGTCAGGGCGTACTGAAAGCCCGCCAGGGCGTTGAGATAATCGATCGCGCGCCGGTCGGCGCGATAGGCGGTATAAGCCAGCGTCCCCGAGAGCAACAAGCGTTCGGTCAGCTGATGCTCGAGTCCGGACGACGCCGTATGCGCGGTCGAACTGACAAAGGCGAACCCAGCCCGGGCCTCGTAATCCGAGGCCTGATACGCATAGCCCAGGGTCAGCCGGGTGCGCTCGTCCAGCGCATAGGTCCAGGACGGGGCGACGGTGGTTTCAGCCCGCTGCACGCGGGTCAACACGATTCCGACCAGGACATCGGACTGCGACGACAGCAGGGCGTCATCGGTATGGTTCACCGTGAGCGCCCAGCGCGACCGCTCGGTCGCATAATGGGCATCGAGGTCCAGATACTGATTCTGGGTGTCGATGGCGTCGATCGGCGTATAAAAAAGATTTTGCAGGCGCGCCCGGCTCTTCACCTGCCAGTGAGGCTCCGCCGCGACGAGCTGGGTGGTGAAGCCGAGATCGGTGCCGAAGACCGCCTGAGGATCGAGCCGGTCCGGCAACAGCTGGATATTGGAATGATACTGCTGGCTCACGCTGGCCGCCGCCTCGAGGTGCCAGTCCACGCCGAAGCTCGGGCGGGCGACGGCCATACCGAGCCCCACGCCGGCCCAGGCCAGCCGCTGAATCGTCCCCCGCATGCTCAGCCGCCTCGCGCGCGCCTGGGGCCGGCCGGATCGCGCCTCACGCGGACCCGGCGCCTCAACGGACAACCACGACGTCGCCGTTCATCAGCAGAATGTTCTGCTCCAGGTCCTCGCCGGCGGCCACGGCATCGTAATCGAACGGCAGGGGCGTGGTCTGATCGCCCCGTTGGCGAAGGATGGTGATGTCGTCGCGGTCGGCGAACGGGTTGAGCCCGCCGGCGAGCGCCAGGGCGTGCATCACGGTGACCCGGCCGGGGGTGACGAACTCGCCGGGTTTATTGACCTTGCCGACCACATAAATCTTCTGGCTGGTGGTGATCACCGACACCGAGACGACCGGGTCGGCGAGGTACTCGCTCAAGCGTTCGGTGACGGTGGCGCGGACGTCCTCGACGGTGAGGCCGCCGGCCGCGAGGTCGCCGACCAGGGGGAAGGAGAGGCCGCCGTCGGCGCGGACCAGGACCTGTTTGGTAAGGCCCTCCTCGCGCCACACCGAAATCTCCAGCACGTCTCCGGGGACAATGCGGTAGTCCTGTGGCATTTGCAGTAGTGGTGCGGGATTTGCCGCATCCGCCGAGACGCTGCCGGCGGCGATGAACAGTACGATGAGCGTGAATAGTTGTCGATACATGCTTGTTTTACTGGCATAGAGAACGCAACTTACGTGCAAATTAGGGGCCAAGATGGATCGGCATCAAATTTGTAAGCAGGCTCACTCTCACTGTTGTATTCCACGGAGTTTGTTATGAAGTTCAGATTGACTCGGTCCGTTCCGGCCTGGGTGATGGTGGCCTGGGTGTTGACCGCGTGCGGCGGGGCGGAGGAGCGCAAGGCCGCGCACCTGGCGCGCGGCCTCCAGTATGTCGAGGCGCAGAATCTGGACAAGGCCAAGGTCGAGTTCAAGAACGTCCTGCAGATCGACCCCAAGGCCGCGAGCCCCTATTTCTACCTGGGCCGGATCGAAGAGGACCAGAAGCACTGGCGCGAGGCGTTCGCCCTCTATCAAAAGGCGGTCGAACTCGACCCGACCCACCGCGACGCCCAGCTCAAACTGGCGAAGTTCTACCTGCTGGCGAAGGACGCCGCGAAAGCCCAGGAACTCCTGGGGCCGGTGGCCGAGGAACGGCCCTCGGACCTCGAAGTGCGGATGCTGAAGGCGGCGATCGCGAACCTCCAGGGGGACAGCGCGTCGATGCGGGCGCAACTGGAGGCGATCGTGGCGGAGCAGCCGGCCCGGCCCGACCCCTATCTGGTGCTGGCCCTCCATTGGGCCCAGCAAGGACAGCCGGCCGAAGCGATCGGGGTGCTCGAAACCGGGCTCAAGGTCCAGCCGAACCAGCCGGCGCTGCTGATGGCGCTGGCGAGGCTGCACCAGCAACAGGGCCAGGCGGAGGCGGCGGAAGAGACCCTCAAGGCCCTGATCGCGGCCCAACCCGACCGCCTCGAACACCGGGGGCTGCTGACCGAACTTTACCTCAAGCAGCGTCGCTTCGACGCCGCGGAAGCAACGCTCCGCACCGCCCAGAAGGATTTCCCCGACGACCCGAGAGCACCGCTGTGGCTCGCCGAGTTTTTCGTGAAGCGCGGCGACGGGGCGCGCGCGGTCAGCGAACTGACCGCGGTCATCGCGGCCCGCCCGACGCACACCGCCCTGCGTTTCGGCCTTGCCCAGGTGCACCAACAGCTCGGCGAAGCCGATCAGGCGGAAAGCGTCTACCGCGCCCTGATCGCCGACCACGAAAACCAGCCGGACGGCTTCAAGGCCATGACGCAGCTGGCGGAGCTTTTGGCGAAGCGCGGGCGGAGCGACGAGGCGCGGGACCTGGTGAAACAGGTGCTGGCGGAAAACCCCAAAGACCATCCGGCGCTATCGCTTGAAGGCCGGCTGGCGCTGGCGCGGCGGGAAGCCCAGGACGCCATCGCCGCGTTCCGGGCCTTGTTGAAAGATCAGCCGGAGTCGACCGAGGTGCTGACCCGGCTGGCCCAGGCCTATCTCCTGGACGGCAAGCCCGCCCTGGCCCAGGAACAGCTGGACAAGGCGGTGGCCGTGAATCCCGCGGACTACCGGCTGAGGAAACTGCTGGTCGAATTCCTGGTCGGGCAGAAAAACCCCAGCCTGGCCCTCGACAAGCTCAACGAATTCCTCAAGCAACAGCCGAAGCACCTCGACGGGCTCAACCTCAAGGCGGACCTGCTGGTGGCGAGCCAGCAGACGGACGCCCTGGAGCCGCTCCTCAAGGAGATCAAGGACCGCTTCCCCGATAAAGCCGTCGGGCCGTTCCGCCTGGGCCAACTCTACCAAAGCCGGAAACAGCCCGAGGCGGCGCTGGCGGAATACGAAACGGCGCTTTCCCGCGCCCAAAACGACTACGAGCCCTTGAAGGCCATCGTCGGGCTCCACCTCGCCGCGCAGCAGCCGGAGAAGGCGCTGGCGCGGATCCGGAAAGCCCTGAAGGACGATCCGAAGCACCCGACCGCCCACCAGTTACTGGGGCTCTACCATCTGGCGCGGAAACAGGAGACGGAGGCCATCCAAGCCTTTGAGCGGGCGATCGAGATCCATCCCCAATGGCGGCTGCCGTACCACAACCTTGCCGCGGTCCATGAGCAGAAAAAGGACCTGAAGGGCGCGGCGGCGGCCTACCGGCGGGCGCTGGCGGCGGCGCCCGAGGACCGCGCGGCGCGGATGGGACTGGCCAGGGTCCTGGAGCGCAGCAAGGACTGGGCGGGGGCCATGGCGGAATATGAGGCGGTCCTGGCCCGCAACCCGAATGACGCGCTGGCGCGCAACAACCTGGCCGCCCTGCTCAGCCTGGATGCGGCCGACCGCGACAAACTCCAGCGGGCGCTGGCGTTGGCCCAGCGGTTCGAGACGGCGACCGAGCCCGCGTTCCTCGACACGCTCGGCTGGATTTACCGGCAGTTGGGCGAGTTGACGACGGCGCGGGGGCTGTTGGAAAAGGCCGTGGCGCAGGCGCCCGAGGTACCCATTTTCCAGTATCACCTCGGCATGGTGTACCTCCAGGCGGGCGATAAGGCCCAGGCCAAGGAGCGCCTGGAAAAGGCCGTGGTCAAGGACAGCGATTACCTGGGCCTCGAGGAAGCGAAACAGGCCCTTGCAGGCGTTTCCGAATGACAAGCTTCATACAGCGCGGTTATGCCGCCATCCAATCCCGAAACACGGCAGAAGCCGCCACGTGGTTCGAAAAGGCGGTGGCGGAAAATCCGAAAGACGCGCAGGCCAAGGCTTGCTTGGGACAAGCCTTATGCTGGCTGGGCAGACGCGATCAAGGCATCGTCCATTTGCGCCAGTCCGGTCAGTTATTGCTGAAAAAGGCGCGCAAGAGCCGGGACATCGGTTTGCTGCTCGGGCTTACCGAGCAGCTGCAATTCTGGAACGATTATCGGGGATCGCTGGAATTGGCGAAACAGGCGGTGCAGATCGATAGTTCGCAGGTTCGCGGTTTTCAACTGCTGACGCTTGCCCACTCGAGGTTGAATCAGAACAAATCGGCATTGGCGGCTTGCCGGCAGGCGGTCAAACGGGCGCCGCATAGCGCTATGCTGCAAATTTTATTGGCGAGCCTGGAAACGGCCGACGGGAGTTGCGACGAAGCAAAACAAAGGCTCGAAAACGTTTTGAAAGGTTTTCCGACGCCTGAAGAAAGATTCCGGGCGCATAAGGAATTGGCGCGGATACACGACAAGCTCAAGGCATACGACCAGGTGTTCGGCCATTTGCACGCTGCCGCGGATGCGTCCGCCTTGCTGCCGGAAGTCAGAAAGCAGGATGCCGCTCTAGTTCCGAATTTGATCAGAACCAACACCGCCGGTTTTACTCGGGAACTGCTGGCTCGCTGGTCGGAAACCGCGCTTCCGCAGGATCATCGAGCGCCCCCGGTGTTCCTCGTGGGGTTCATGCGCTCGGGGACTACGCTCACTCAGGAAGTTCTGGATGCCCACCCGGATGTTTTCGTTGCCGACGAAGCGGACTTGATTTTCGCCTTGGGAAAGGAACTGGACCGCATGTCCGGGTCGACCGGGACGACGCCCGAACAGCTTGGGAAGCTCGATCTGGCCGGCGTGACGCATTTGCGCCGGTTCTACTGGAACCGGGCGCGGGAACGGTTCGGAGACAAGATCGACACACGGATTTTCGTGGACAAGACTACGATGAATACCATCGATTTGGGACTCATCAATTGCATTTTTCCGGAGGCCAAGCTTGTTTTCGTCATGCGCGATCCGCGCGATGTGTGCTTGAGCTGTTTCATGCAGACCATGATTCCGAACCCCTCTACCGTCCAACTGCTGAGCTGGAAGGGAACGGCGGCCTTTTACGCGCAGGTCATGGAGTGGTGGATGTGCATGAAAACGCGGATGACGCTGGATTTCGTCGAGTTCCGATACGAGGATGCCGTATCCGGATTCGAGACGACCTTCCGCGAAGTGTTCGCCTTTCTCGGGCTTTCCTGGGATCCGGCGGTTGCCGATTTTCACAAGCGGGCGGCGGGAAAATACATCAATAGCCCCAGTTTCAACCAGGTGGCGCAGCCGCTTTACGCCTCGTCGGTCGGGCGCTGGCGATATTACGAACCGGAGTTTGCGCCGGTGTCCGAGATCCTCATGCCGTTCGTCGCCGGCTTTGGATACGATCCCTGAGGATTTGAGACATATTCGTTTAGAGCATTTTCCGGCTAGGCTAGCGCCCCCAAGGCGCAGTAGGTCGGCAATCCTTTGCCGACACGACGAGACATCTTTGTCGGCAAAGGATTGCCGACCCACGATTATAGTGTTGGCGTGGAAGCTGGCTTCAGCCGACGATAACTCCAAATCGCTTTCAATCCGGTATTCATTTTTGCCGGGCGGGTGAGGCCGCGAGACCGTAACCCACCGAGCGGCCTTGAATCGGTGGGTTACGCTCCGCTAACCCACCCTACGATTCATGTTCACTCGAATGTCGAATGGAATAAGTAGGTCGGAAATCCGTTTCCGACGGAATCAGGCCATCGCTTTCCGTTTTCTCATGCTCGAAAACGTCAAAAGGCCCGTGATAAAGAACCAAACGGCCGCAGGAAGGGGAACCGGCGAAGCCTGCAGATTGCCGTTGATCCACACGTCGGCGTGAAGACCTTCCGAGGCATTCGGGCCTAGGCTGAAAAGCAACGGCCCCGATGAGCCTGACGTTGCCGCATTATCCAGACCGTATACCGAGGCATTCACGAAACCAAAGCCCAGACTGGGAGAAACATTGGTGAAGCCCGGAAGGAAACTGTCGGAACTGCTGGTCCTGAAGTAGTCGAGAAATATATCGGTGTCCGCAGACTGCCCGCTGGCGGTAGCAGTCAATTCGAAATCCAGAGCAAGTTCGATGGCATAGCTGTCGCTGCCGAGGTTGTTGAAATCCAGGCGGAACCACCCCAGGTGGGAAGAGGCTACCGTACCATCGGTTACATTGCCGCCTACTGCGAATGTCCGACTGAAACTGGTTTCGACGCTAACCGGGCCCACGGTTGGATTGTCGGCTGCGATTGCGCCGTCACCGGTGGTCGCCACATAGGAATCGGGAGCGCCCGCCTGCTCGAAATAACCGAGAATTTGGAGTCCCGACAAGTCACCCGGATTGCTGAGGTTGGTGATGTTAGTGATGGTATAGGTCAGTGTCGCGTCGCTGCTGAACGCACTGGCCGCCAGTGTCGTTTGGGCGCTCGACAAACCCATTACCACCAAGGTGGCTAGTACTTTGTAGTTTTTAGTAAGCGGTTTCATGCATATCTCCTAAAAATAGAGGCCGGTGCGAATGAAAGCCGGGCACTCATTGATTGCCCGGCTTACCCTCCGCAGCACCCGGATCCATTTCGGCCTGACTACGGTTCCAAATAATTTTCGAACGGCAGAATCGGATCGGTCGCGCCGTTCGCCCCAACCGCCGGAATCGTCAAGGTGTCCTCTGTAGCCAAATTCGGATCCAGCGGATTGCCCGCCGCTACGGATTGGCTATCTCCGGTATGCCCGTTGGGAACGATGATCTCCGGATGATCGAACGGCGCCTTTTCATAACGTACCCGGTCGTCGGTAAAGGTTTTCAGGAAGGCGATCAGATGGGCGCGCTGATCGGGGTTGTCGGCCAATGCCGCACTGTCCATCAAGGAATGCTTATTTGGATTGTTGACGTTGCCGAACCTCGAGTAGAACTCGATAACCTCTTCCAGCGTGGCCATGCTGCCGTTGTGCATGTAGGGTCCCGTCAGTTCGATATTCCGTAATCCCGGAATTTTGAACACCGCTTTCTTGGCCACGGCGAGCTTGGCCGGTGCCGAAGCGAGAGCGGCATTCGCGGCCGCAACGGTCGGAATGTATTTGCGAAGCGAGTTCAGGCAGTTTTGGTCGCGCAATACGCCCTCTCTGCTGCCGTCGATTTCGATGCCGTCGGGCTGGGTGAATACCGTGGGGAGCGAGGTCGCGACATTACTCGCCAAAGGCGTCAGAAAATCGCAACTGCGGACGTTGTCGACGCCCGGATCGAGAATCCCTGAATCATTGCCGAGCAAATATTGAACGTACTGATCGGAAAAGGACAGGGGATTGCCGAAATCGTCGGCACCTCCCACTCCCGGATCGGCATCCGGATCGCCGACGCCGGTGTTGGCGAAGCCCATGTCCACCAACTGTTGACCGCCCATGACGAGATCGCGGGTCACGACATTGACATAGCGGTTGATGCCGGCAGCCTTCGCTCCGTTCAAGGGACCCAGCGCATTGGGGCCGTACTCGATCAAGCTATGATCCGGACCGAAATACATACCCGGCGTGGGTGTCACCAAAGTGCTGTTCGTGACCATGGCGGCGGTGGTCATGGTCGGGCCGGCATGACACAGGTTGCAGTGATTGTCCACGAAGGTCTGGAATCCATCCGTCAACACGTCGATTTCTTCCTGAGTCTTGCCCATGCCCTGCCAGGTTGGCCTGTGCGTCTGCGGATCGCGAGGCGACAAGTCGATGGGGGCTTGATCGGATACCAGCGTGGACTGATAAAGCTGAAGCGCTATGCCGAAAAACATGGAAAAGTTGGCTTCCATCTGGCTGTAAGGCGTTTGCCCGGAAGGCGCGCCGAACGGACCAAGGCCGCCGTAAGACCAGTACTTCGGATTGAATGCCTGAGTGATCATGTTCTTGTAGGTCGTGCTCAGTCCGGGTTTCAGACTCCCCGGCGAACTCAGGCTGAATGGTCCCAGTACACTGTCTTCATGATGGACCTTCTGATGCTGCAAGGGCTGGCGCAGCAGCAGCTTTCTGCCGATGGCCGGCCACGTGCGCTGCCTGCAACTCATTTCCGAGTCGCTCAAGGGCGGCCCCATGGCCTGAGAGGCGAGCGAGGAGTTTTCCAGATGCAAGCGCTGCTTGACCACGCTTCGGGCATTGATTTTTACCCAGACGCCGGCATCGGGATCGCGGTCGCCCCAGGGACTGCTGCCGTTGAAGATGTTGTTGGCTCGGCCGTCCCAGAAATTGCGGTGGTTGAATACGGCGTTGATGACGGTGGGCGTGTTCCTGGGCTCGACCCGTCTCGTGCCGACATGATTGACGTGAAACACGGGATCGGCGCTGCGGGCACATTGATCGCTCGTGCCGGTGAATTTCGAAGCGCCAGTAAAGTCTCCGCTGAACGTGCCGGATGAGGAAACGACGTCGTCGGTCGAGAAAGCGATTCCGCTTTCCTGATGCAAGGGATCGTTGAACCGGAAAGTCGGGAAGTCGTTGCGGGTCAGTGTGTGGTTGGCTCCCCCGGAGCCCGACGGCAGCGCTTCGAAAGTGTGGCCGCTCGGGTTGCTGCTCTTTTCCCCCGGATTCAGCTGATTCTTGACGCGCCGGTCCGCTCCGGCATGGTAATGGCAGGAGGCGCAGGCCATGCCGTCGCTGCCGACGTTCATGTCCCAAAACAGAGCCTTGCCCAGGGCGATGGCCATGTTCTTGTTGACGACGATGGGATCGGAGCCGTCCAAGAGACCCGGAACGGGAGGAATGGGCACTTTCTGCAAGGGCACGGGTTCGGGGCCATGAGCAAGTGCCGACTGCGCGATCAGCAGGCACCCCCCCAACACAATGTAATTGATAGACCGCATCTTTCACCTCGAAATAAGCGGCCTAGGAACCTCTCCCCCGAGGCCCTGCCGCTCAAAATGCTTATCCGTGTTCGTAAAAATGCGGGGCAGGGATGATGGTCCCTAGCCCCAGTCAGCGTAGCCCGGATGCAGTGAAGCGGAATCCGGGAGCATCTCCCCCGGATTCCGGTTTGCAGCCTTAATCCAGGGTACTCGCCACTTGTGAAATCAAGCGACGGTCAGATGCGCTTTCTTTCTGCCGAGCGATACCAAGCCCATCAAACCGGTGCCGAACAGCCAGACGGCGGCAGGAATGGGCACGGCACTGACGACGGGTGCGCCAAGCACGACGTTGTCGAGTTCCATGCCGAACTGCTTGCCGTCCGCCGGGGTTTGCGGATACCCCTTGTAATGGATCCAGAAGGCGCTGATGTTGTTAAACGCCTCGTCCAGCGTCAGCGCGCCGCTGAAGCCGTTGGCGACCGTTTGATAGGCCACCCGGGTCAGGTAATTGGTGCCGTCGCCGGTGTCGAGGCCGGGATTCTCGGCGGTGCTGAAGCCCAGGATCTCCCAGACGTCGTTGGCGCCGGCATCCGGGTTCTCGTCGTTGATCGGCGCGTGAAAATCCATGGACTTGAGGCTGAACGCGGTGCTGTCCTGAGCGCGCACGTAGATGCCGGTGGAATCGGAATGGTAGCCGAGCAGGCGGTTGCTGGCGCCGCCGTTGCGGTGCAGGTGGGCGATCGGGTTGGAGGTGTCCTCGACGATGCCGAGCGCGATGCCGTCCTCGTAATAACAGCCGTTCCCGCCGGTGCCGGCGCAGTTGCCGCCGGCCACGGGCGCCAGGTTGGGCTTGCCGGCATAGGAGGAGAAGGTCATCCCCTGAAAGTCGATCGTCACGTCGCTTACGATCGCGGCGCTGGCGCTGCCAGTAGTCAAGGTCAGCGCGGAAAATATCATTCCGGCGATTGTCTTCGATTTGTTCATCTAAAAATCTCCATAGCGTATGAATCCGGTATCCCCATTCGTCCAGGACAGATATGGCCCGGCGAAATAAAGAATTCCGCGACAAAGGACCGGGCGTGCGATGCCGACGACCGGCCGGTGAAACGCTGACCCAGCCGGTTCCCGGCTAAATCAGGAGGGTGCGGCCGCTGCGTTACTATCCTGCGACAAGGACCATTCCCCCGCGGCAGTAACGAGCAAAATACATACCACGCCCAATTCGTCTGAAGGCCGTTACTGCCGTTCCGGGCAAAACCCGCTCACCCGCTTTAAACCACACCTGCGTGATGGATATTCCATCAGATCGGACTTGGGGGAAGCGTTCGAGTCGAGTGTGGGATTTGAAGCCTCTATCTGCGTCATATGCCTCATGGCCGAGGAGCGGCGGTCCGCTTCCGGGGCGGGCCGAGGACGTGCCCTGAGGTCGCGATCCAGGCTCTAGCGTACGTCCGGCGGCGGAGGCAAGTACGTGGCGCTGTCGGCGCCGCGATCTCGTAACCGATGGCACAGCCTGTGCTACCTAGGGCGGTGGTTAACAGCCTGTCACCTCGGATTTACATGCAGAACAATGAAAACATTTCTTCTATCGGCTCTTCTGCTGCTCGGCTGCAGCGCTTCGGTTTATGCCGTTCAAGAGGGATCGTCGGTACCCGGGTGCCCCGCGGCATTACCCGGCAATAACGAAAAACTGGACTTCGGGGCTTATAAAGGCAAAGTCGTGCTTGTCGACTTTTGGGCCACTTGGTGCCCGCCGTGCAAGAAATCCATGCCTTTTATTAACGGATTGCGCAACGAACGTCTGAAGGACGGATTCGAAGTCGTCGCCATCAACGTGGACGAAAACACCGAGGACGCTCTGCGATACCTCGAAGCCCACCCGGTGGATTACGTCACGGCGTTCGATGCCTCGGGCGAGTGCCCGCGCGTTTTCGAGGTGAAGGCCATGCCGTCGTCTTATCTTGTCGACAAACAAGGCAAGGTGCGCGCGATTCATCTCGGCTACCGCGACGATGATCAGGACGCTATCCGCAAAAAAGTAGACGCGCTCTTGGGGGAATGAGATGACATTCTTCCGAAAGCTTCGACTGGCGCGTTTGCGGCAGCCGATTCTGCTCTGCGCCCTCGTGATTTGCCAGGGCTGCACCAGCGTCGCGCCGTGGGAAAGGGGCACTCTGGCCAAGCCGGAGATGTCCATTACGCCCGATCCCAGCCTGACCGGCTTGCGCGACCACATTTTCTCCAGCAAGGAAGGCTCGCAAGGCGGACATGGCGGCACCGGGGGCGGCTGTGGCTGCAACTGATCCGCATTCATCGCGTCTCTGCCGATTTGCTCGCCGCGCCGCGTCGGCGGGTCAATCCTTCAGCGGAGAATGGGCCTTTCCACTCCGCCTTTCGCGCCGGCTTTGTTCAGGCGGCGTCCGGAAGGGATTCCAGACCTACTCACAGTACGTCCGCTGGCGACTCGATGTAGGTCGGCAATCCTTTGCCAACTTCTCGGCATGGGTTCCCAAACAGGAGTTTGGGAACCAGCGTA
Organism: Methylocaldum sp. GT1TLB; assembly: GCF_051027445.1. Taxonomy (NCBI): domain Bacteria; kingdom Pseudomonadati; phylum Pseudomonadota; class Gammaproteobacteria; order Methylococcales; family Methylococcaceae; genus Methylocaldum; species Methylocaldum sp. GT1TLB. Next base: position 1,114,605 of record NZ_CP194898.1, on the reverse strand, counting down.
AGGGATTCCCGGCCTACGGCCCGGCGGCTCGACGTAGGTCGGCAATCCCTTGCCGACGGCTCGCTTGGCGCGGTCGGTGTCGGGAAGGGATTCCCGACCTACGGCCCGGCGGCTCGACATGGTTCGGCAATCCCTTGCCGACGGCTCGCTTGGCGCGGTCGGCGTCGGTAAGGGGTTCCCGACCTACGGCCCGGCGGCTCGACGTAGGTCGGCAATCCCTTACCGACGACGATGTTAGCGCCGTCCTCGCGAAGAAGGGGGCGTGAGAAATGCCGGTCAAATCGGAAAAGCCCAAGGCGCTTCTCGCCTTAACGACCGCCGCCCTCGCCCTGCCGGGCATGGATGTCTCGGCCGCGGTTCCGGTCGCGCAAGCGCAAGGTAATGTCCACTTCGGTTATTACGAGGAAAGCGATGACCGAATGCAGGTCGAGGTTTCCCACGGCGATTTCATTGTTCCGGTTTCCGACCGGCTCGAATTCACCTTCAGCATCGACCGCGATACTTACAGCGGCGCCACGCCGGCGTTCAGCATTCCGGAGACCATGGCGGATCAGCTCAAGTACAAGCAAAAGGCGGACGGAACGCCCGCCAGCGAGCTGACTCCGGCGGACGTGGTTTCGGCGGCTTCCGGGGGCGTGACCGCTGCCGGATTGACGATACTCGGCGGACTCAACGCCTACAAAAAGTTCATAGATGCCGGGCAGGCCGCGGACGCGCAGACCAACACGGCGATAGATCAGTGGAGGGCCGAGAATCCCGAGCCTCCCTCTCCGCCATCGCCGCCGACCATTCCCGGCGGCGTGACAATCGATTTTCAGGGGATGACCTTCTCCTCCTATGCCGGCAAGGCCAACCTGGCGCCCGTGGCCGGCGGCAACTGTCCTGGCCTTGCCTCTGCCGGGTGTTATTACGAGGACGGCATGGCGATCGGCATCGTCGAGGACACCTCCAACCCGATCGCCCACCTGCACCGCAACGGCGGCGCCAGCAACCGCCTGCTCGGCTACCATTCCGATTCCACCGGCATCTACGTGCGCGCTGTGAACGGTTCAGCCTTCAGTCTCGACTCGATGGATTTTCTCGCGCCGCTGGGCGACGAGAACCCCGATGCCGGCGCCAACGACGCCTGGGAGATCCTGGGCTTCAGTACCGCCGAGAATCCCGGCCTCGACACCGGCGACGGCACCAATTATGCGACTCGGGTCGCTTATCAGATCGTAGCCAACGGCTTCAACGGCGCACTGACGCTGGACGAAGCGTTTAACAACATCAACGCCTTCTGGATCCATTACAAGGGGTATCCGCAAACCCCGGCGGACGGCAAGCAGTTCGGCATGGAACTCGACAACGTCAGACTTTCCGGCGTAACCCCTCCGAGCGGACGAACGCCGGAACAACAGGCGTGGGATGCTGCGCTGGAAAAAGAAATCGCCAGAATTGCACGGCTTGCCGCCATCTCCCAGTTCCGCGCCGTGCTCGACACCATGGTTCCCAAGGGTACGAAAACGGTTCAGCGGTTCCAGACGCAACCCCGCGAAACGCGCACCATGCCGGTGTTCGGCGCCAAGTACTATTTCGACGAAGCCACGCTTGCCGTATCCGGCGGCTACTCGCTCGAACCGGATTTCAAGTCGAGTTTCGGTTCGATCAATCTGAGCCACGAGTTCAATGAGAAACACACTACGGTTTCGGCGGGATACAGCCTAACCAGCAACGATATCACCCGCAGCAGTGCCGACCACGGGAGCCATCACGCAACCGATCCGAATCATAACCCGACCGATTATCCGGAACTCCGCGAAGAGAGCGTTTTTCACGGCTTCAGCACCAGCATCGCGCAGGTGCTGGGCAAGAACACGCTGTTTCAGGCCACGGCCAGCTATACCAATCAGAGCGGGTATCTCACCAATCCGTATAAGTTCGTCTACGTGCGCGGAGAAATCACGCCCGAGGAATACTATTACCTTTGGCAGGCGCCGCCGGGCGAAGTCGACTGGAAATCCGTGACAGATCTCGAAGTCGTCGGGATCGAGCTGTTTCGGGAAAGACGGCCCGACGAGCGCAACCAGTGGGCGTTTTCCGGCCGATTGAACCGGCACATACCGGCGCTGGATGCGTCCCTGCATTTCGATTACCGGTACTACTTCGACGATTGGGGCATCGATTCTCACACCTTCGAGCTGAAGTGGTATCAGCCACTGCCCTTCGGCATCATGGCTGCGCCGAGCATCCGCTATTATTCGCAATCGCAAGCCGACTTCTTCGCTCCATACTTCCTTGCGCCCAGAGCCGACGGCTATTATTCGAGCGATTTTCGCCTGTCCGGCTTCGGCGCCCTGAGCGGCGGCATCACGTTCAGCAAGCAGTTCACCAAGGGCATTCGGCTGGAAGCGGGCTTCGAATATTACAGCCATGCCGGCGATCTGAAGCTGGGCGGGGGCGGCGCGGGGGATTATGCCGACTTCAACTATTTCCTGGCTCACGCCGGGCTTAACGTCAATCTGTCGGCACCCGGCTCATTCTCGGGCGGCCACCACGAACACGGCTCGCACCATCACGGACATAACATGCCCGCCGGCATCATGTTCGGCCATATGATGGACCGGGCCGACAGCCTAATGGCGGGCTATCGCTACATGTACAGCAATCAGGCTGGCGGCATGCTGCACGGTACCAACAGGGTCGGCAGTCAAACGCTGATCGGCAGCGCCTGCGGCGACTCGGGATGTCTCTCCCGGCCGAAGGACATGACCATGCACATGCATATGCTGGACATCATGTATGCGCCGACCGACTGGCTGAACCTGATGCTGATGCCCCAGCTCGTCGACATGGAGATGGAGTCAAAGCCGTTGCCGGGGGCTCCGGAAGACGACGAGCATGGAGGCGGGCACAGCAGCGACGGTTTCGGCGATACCTTGATGGTGGCATTGGTCAAGCTGTTCGACGTGTCCGGGCACCGCCTCAATCTGGGACTGGGGGTTAGCGCGCCCACGGGCGATGTCGACATGACCGTGGATGGCGGGGCTACGGAGGGCGGCGAATTACAGGATTACGGTATGCAGCTCGGTAGCGGCACCTGGGATTTCAAACCCAGCCTGACCTATACCGGACAGGCGGACAAGTGGTTCTGGGGCGCGCAGGTAAGCGGCACCAAGCGGCTCGAAGGCAGAAACAAGTCGGGTTATGCCCTGGGCGACGTATTTCAGACCACCGCCTGGGGCGGCTACAGCCTGACGAACTGGCTGTCGGCTTCGGTGCGCGGCGTTTACACCGTTCAAGGTTCTATCCGTGGCGAATTCAACCGCGAGCATTCGACCACCGCGCCGGTGGACTTCCCGTCCAACTACGGCGGACGCTATTGGGATGTGGGGCTGGGTCTCAATCTTTCAGTACCCAGCGGCGATTTCGCCGGCCACAATCTCAGCGTCGAGTGGTTGCAACCGGTGTCGGACGATGTCAACGGTTATCAGCTGGAGCGTACCGGGACACTGGCCGTTACCTGGAATTATGCGTTTTGATGGGCCGGGTTGGTTTCGGGATCGATTTACGGCCTGTGGGAGCGGGCTTTAGCCCGCGATAGTTCGTAGGTCGGCAATCCGTTGCCGACAAACCCCTGTGCCAAGCTGGGGCGTCGGGAAAGGATTCCCGACCTACTACTCTGTGTTATAGCAACTATGTGGGCTCGGCACACTGGTTCCCAAGCAAGAGCTTGGGAACCAGCGGTAGTAGCGTATAGGATGTGCTGACGAAGGAAGCGCATCACTTAGCAACCCTTCCGGAATGGCCTTGAATTCGAACGACCTGAAGTATTTCCGTTTTGCCTTCAAGGCAATGGGTACCCCATGCGAAATCCAGCTGTTTGCCGAGAGTCACTCGGAGGCCAAGCGGGTATCGGATGCAGCCATGGGCGATGTGCGTCGCTTGGAAGCGCGCTATTCGCGCTATCGCAACGACAGCCTGCTGTCCGCCATCAACAGGGTCGCCGCCGAGGGTGGCCAGGTTGCGGTGGATGACGAAACGGCGGGTTTGCTGAATTATGCGGCGACCTGTTACGAACAGAGCGACGGGCTTTTCGACATCACCTCCGGCATCTTGCGGCGTGCCTGGCGCTTCGAACAAGGCAAATTGCCGGACGACGCGCAAGTGCGCGGTCTGCTCGAGCGGGTCGGCTGGCACAAGCTGAGGTGGGAACCGCCGGTGCTCGAATTTCCGGTAGCCGGCATGGAGCTCGATTTCGGCGGCATCGTCAAGGAGTATGCCGTCGACAGGGCCGCGGCGCTGTGCCGGAACGCGGGCGTTCGACACGGCGTGATCAATCTGGGCGGCGACATCAAGTTGATCGGCTCGCGGGCGGACGGTAGTCCGTGGCGAGTCGGAATTTCTCATCCGCGCCAAGAAGGCTCGATGATCAAGACCCTGGCGTTGCGCGAAGGCGCGGTCGCGAGCAGCGGGGACTACGAGCGCTGCATCGTCGTGGACGGTATCCGATACGGTCATGTGCTGAATCCCAAAACCGGCTGGCCGGTGCGCCATCTCGCCGCCGTCAGCGTGGTGGGGGACTTTTGCGTGGTCGCCGGCAGCGCTTCGACCATCGCCATGCTCAAGGAGGAAAACGGTCCGGCCTGGCTGGACGCCATGGGCTTGCCGCATCTCTGGATCGACGTCGAGGGCAACGTGGGCGGCTCTCTGGCGGAATCGGCAGCTTATTCCAAATCGCGTTCAATCCGGAATTGATTTTCGTAGGGTGGGTGAGGCCGCAAGGCCGTAACCCACCGAGCGGCCTCGGACCTGTCCTGAGCCAAGTCGAAGGGTCGGTGGGTTACGCTGAGCCGAGGGGCTATCCCACCATCGATGGGTTTCGCTTCGCTCTACCCATCCTACGATGAATGTTCATTCGCATGCCGAATGGAATTATTCGTAGGTCGGCAATCCTTTGCCGACTTCGCTTGGCTGTCAACCCGTTACGTCGGGAAAGGATTCCCGACGTAACGAGGCCGCGTCATTGCAATCGGCTCCCCCCTCGCCCGACTTCATCCTCATGCGCGATATGCCGCTGAATGCTGGGGCATATACCTCATTTCCCGGATTCGCGCCTGCTTGTAAAGCCATGGAAGCACCGTAGTGCCGGGATTTGGACACTGGCACGACACTTGTTAAGTATGGGTTGCGCTTAGCTTGCACTTCTTACTCCATTCGGCATGCGAATGAACGTTGCCTAGGGTAGGGTACGGCCACCCTACGAAAATCAATTCCGGATTGGAAGCGATTTGGAATTACACCGTTTTGCGGCGCGGACGGCTGAAGCGAAGGGGTATGAGCAATGCGGGTTAACGGCGTCGTATCTCAACTTCCAACTTGCAGGGATTCATATGAAACAAACCAGATTGGCCAGGGCGATCGCAATGGCGGTTGCCGGCTCGGCCCTTTCTTTAGGGGTTGTTGCCGAGGCATCGGCACACACGATGTACAACACCTATAACGCCGGAACGCCCTATACCGATGCGGGAACCGACGGCTGGGTCTATGGCGGTATAAACAATCCGACCTATCCGACGGTATCGCCGGGTTGGGTCGGAACCGCCAGCCCTACGACGCTGCCGTTCGGCTACACTGGTTATTCGACGCTGAATTGGGCCGCCGAACTCCATAACGCGGGTGATTCGCTCGAAATTTCCAGAGCCGATGCGCAAGCGAGATATGGCGTTGCAGCGGATATCGATACTGCCAGGGGCGCCTGGATCGACACGGAGGCAACCCCGCAAGGCTGGTCGCACGCCACCGATATCGGGTTGTTGAGGTCGCACAGCGATGCTTATGTCACGCTGAATCTCTCCGGCGTCAATTCGGAAATCGCCAACTTCGGGATTACGGTATTTACCGGCATGGACACGGGAACCGGGTATCAGAACCATCAGGCATGGAACAGCCCGCTTCAAGGCTTAGATTTCACCGCGAGCGACCCGTTCGGTACCACCGGCGTAAGCTATTTGACCCACGATTCAACCGTCGACGGGGTCAACGGTCTGACCTTCCTGGCGGAGGCCGGTCAGATTTATTCCATTTATCTGGGCGGTAGCGGCGGAGCCTTTTGGAATCAGAACAAAGACTCTTACGTGCTGAACATCACGTCTTCTCCGGTTCCGATACCGGCCGCCATTTGGCTGTTCGGCAGTGCTTTGGCCGGGATGGGATTCGTCGGGCGGCACAGACACAAGGCCGTCGCCGCATGATGCGGGACAAGGCGGTCGAGCTTGCCTTCGAGGCTGGGCGCACCATGTGGCATGCGCCGGTGTCGGCGATATCCGGCCGTTTCATCGCCTCGGCCTCAGCCGATCGCCGCTTTGAAACGGTGTAGTGAAAGAGCTGGCTGACTGACCCTCCGGATGATTTGGGTCGCCACATGCTGGAATACCCGCACGAAAAACGTGGGATATCCCGCAGCTTCCGTTAGGTTCGTCATAGAAATAGCGCTATATCAACGGTTTACCTCAGGCGCGCTTATTGCTCTTGGGGTAACGGCCGGTTCGACCGAATTCCGGTTCGAACGCGCTTTGTGCTACGGAAAACCCGAAAACCATTGCCGGGGAAGGGGAGCGTAGACCGTAGCGGGGCGGAGTCCCTTTTGCACCTGCCACTCCCGCCGCGAGGCGGGTTCGGAAAGCCACGGGTCTTGTGAGTTTGATCCCAAGACGGCCGGGCCGCCTCCCTCGGTGATGGGGAGATCGGAGCGCCTTCCGCTTTTGACGGGAGCGCTGCGGACATCGCTGCCTATGTGAAAACAAAGACCAACTCCATAGAACAGCACGAGGTAATTTCCTATGTCCAAAAACAAAAACAAACTGACCAAAGCGGTGGCCATGGCCCTCGCCGGTACCGTCTTGTCCGTAGGCGCCGTTTCCGGCGCCCAGGCGCATACGATGTACAACACCTTCACCACCACTGAGCTGTCCGCCACCGACGGCTGGAACTATGGGGGTATAGGCAATCCGACCTATCCGACGGTATCGCCGGGTTGGGTCGGAACCGCCAGTGCCACCACGCTACCTTTCGGCTATGCCGGTACGTCTCATCTGAACTGGGCGGCCGAGCTTCACTCCGCGGGCAACACGCTCGAAATCTCGAAAGCAGATGCAGTAACGCGTTACGGCTTCGCCGCGGAAATCGATACCGGCGCCGGGGCCTGGCAGGACGCAGGCGTCAATGGCAGCGGAGTTCCGACGGCCAACGGGCCGACCGGCTGGAGACATCAGACCGATATTGGCTTGATCAAGGCCGAAGAAACTATGTGGGTAACACTGAATCCCGTGGTGGTTACGGGAACCGGCTACGACATTCAGAACTTTGGCATCACCGTCTTCACCGGCATGGACTCCGGTACCGGCAGTTACTCTCATCACGGCTCCTGGAACTGCCCCGGATGCACACCCGCGAAACCTTACGAAGCCGATAACCCGTTCGGCACCGTAGGACTGAGCTACTTGACTCACGATGGCACCGTCGACGGTGTAGACGGTTTGACCTTTCTGGCCCTGGCCGGTCAGGTTTATTCCATCTACCTGGGCGGCGCCGGCGTGGGGAACTGGAGTCAGAACATCGCGGAGTACAGCTTGAATATCAGCACCGCACCGGTCCCGGTCCCCGCGGCGGTTTGGCTGTTCGGCAGCGCCCTCGCGAGTTTGGTCACGCTGGGACAGCGCCGCAAGAACGTCATGGCCGTTCCCGCCTGAAACAAGACCTCGACGTATGTACACGCCTTCCTTTCCGCGCTCTAAGCGGGGAACTTTTGTGTGGAATCACCCATGAGACTGCGTGATTTGCCACGTCGGCGGCGTTTGCATGCGATTTATCTGTTTGATTAGCAATGATTATTTAGTGGCATATTTATTGTTTCAGCAAAGGCCGGGTCCGCCGCTTAGGGGGCTCGTAAAAAGACGCGATACACACGGATTCGCAAGGAATCGGCTGGCAGGGATCGCCCGAGGGATCTTTGTCGGGATGGACCGCCGTTAGGTCTGTCCGAATCGCCACACCCGCCGCGAGGCGGGGCCGGAAAGCTTCGGGTCTCGATGCTATGGAGTATTCGAGACGGCCGAGCCGCCTCCTAATGTGATGGGGAGGACCGCGGCGCAGCTCCATTGGGTACGGTGAAGCGCCGCGGACATCACTGTTAACGAGCTTTTGGACGACCACTAACAGTGACGAGGACGAATCATAGTATGAAAACCACGGCAACAATACTGGCCCTCGCGGGAATGCTCGGGGGAACATTGGTCGCTGCGCCCGAGGCGCACGCGCACGCCACGTTCAACATCGCCGGTTACGGCGACGGCACCGGCGGCAGCATCAACGGCGCCGACGGAATGCCGGGCACCGACGCGAGCGGCGTTTGGACCAACGGCGGTGTCGGCTATACCGGGAGTCTGCCCGTCATGTGGTATGCGGGCATGCACAGCGCGGCGCCGGCCGGCCGCACCATCGAGACCGGCACGCCCACATCCACCAACGGCAGCAGCCTGCAGCGGCAGATTGCCAACTATAACAACAATAACGATCCCGACCTTCCCACGGATCGAATGCTGCGGGTCGGCGGCCTTTCCTGGTCCGATCCCGACAACGGCGGACAGGGTTGGGGCCATGGAGCGGACTTCGGCCTGATCCATTGGTCCTGCGGCGGCAGCGCCCAGGGCTGCGTGGATGCCGGAGTATCGCAATTCAAAATCACTCTGGCGGACGACCTTGCCGACGGCGGCGCCAACCTCAAACTCGGCTACGCGCTTTATGGCGGCTGGGATACCGGTGCCGGCGCTTCTAGGCACGATACCTTCTTTACCGATCCGACCCCGGTAAACAATCCGCTGGGCTCCGACGATCTCACCCTGCTCGGTTGGGGCGTGGCATCCTCGGTCGGCGAGACCTTGTCGCAGGTATTCGACCTCGACACCACTTATGGGGGCGAATACACGATCATCATAGGTGCCTTGGGCGGCGTAGCCGGCAATTATCAATTGACAGTCCAGCCGGTTCCGATTCCCGCTGCCGTATGGCTGTTCGGCAGTGCCTTGGTTGGCGTATTTACCATCGGCCGCCGGACTTCGAAACCGACTCCGGCATAACTTGGCAACCAGAGAGGCAAGAGTGCCCGGGTGGAACGATCTCCCGGGCTCATCCGATCGATCTGGCCATAGAGCATTGATATGTCCCGGCTCATCCGAACACGGCAGACGCGTGCTCAAAGCGATGCCGGAGGCCTTGGGGTTGATGACCGGTTTCGGCGGGTGCCGTAACCATTCGTTTAACAATAATTTCAACGTAGTGACAGGGCCGTCCAATGCGGGCGGTGTCCGACACCTCCTCGCGACCAAGGTTTCGCAACGGCCGAGCAAGGCTCAGCGGTTCGCGCGTTGGTCGTCCATAGGAGTGGGATCGCCGTCTGTATAGCTACGTTCTTCCAATAAATCCGATCCTGGTACGAGTCCGTGAATAAAAATACGTTTCCACTTTTGGCGGCGCTGGCGCTCATGCTTGGGGGTACGGTCGCCTACCTGCTGCTTACCGATACCGAAGTTTCCAAGTCGGAGCTGGTCACAGGCCACGGCGATGTCGAAACCCTGAAGAACGCGTACAGCCGCTGGAAAACCGCTTATGAAGCTGACGGCGGCGATCGTTTTCTGACCATCCCGCTCGGTTATTCGAAAGCCTTATCCGGAGAATTCAGCCGGGCGCAGGGACGCATGCGGCTCGACCTGCTGGAGGGATGGGTGACGGTCGAAGTCAGCGGACTCGATGCGGGAGGCTACGAGGTTTGGCTGGTCGATAATAAAACCGGCTGGCACAAGGCGGGCGGACAGGAGAAGGCCAACGCCATGCAGAGGCTCGGCCGTCTCGAACCGAACAGTGAAGGGAAACGGATCTTGAAGACCCGTCTCGACGGCTTGGCCATGAGCGGATTTACCCTGGATCTGGTTGCCATTACCCGAGAGGAAGGGAATCCTGAAGAGGGGGGCATACTGTTCGGTACGCCGGGCTTCATGCAGAGACTTTATTACGGCGACAAGCCCTGGACCGTGACCCGTGTGGGCAACTTGCCGAGCACTCCCCAGCAGCATAGCGGTGGCGCGGCGAAGCCGTTCGACTTCATGCTGCCCAAGCTCGCTCACGCCGATGCCAGAGAGCGGAACGATCTCGATGCGGTTCTCGGCGCGGAGATTGCCCGAGGGCGGGAGATTTTTCTGAACGAAACCTTCGGCGGCAACGGACGCACCTGCGCCACCTGCCATCGGCCGGACAACAATCACACCATCGACCCGAAATACATCGTCAAGCTTCCGAAGGACGATCCCCTGTTCGTGGCCGAATACGACCCTGCGCTCAAGGACTTGGAAAAGCCGCAATTGCTGCGTCAACTCGGCCTGGTCCTTGCCAATGTGGACGGCTTCGACCGGCCCGGCGTCATGCGCAGCGTGCCTCATACCTTGGCCCTGGCGGCGTCGATCGGCACGGAAACTCTGGCGGACGGCGGCGAGTTCGAGGAAGACGCGAAATTTGCCAACGCCATTGGCTGGTCGGGGGACGGCGCGCCGGGAGACGGCTCTCTGCGGCTGTTCGCGCAAGGCGCCATCGCCCAGCATATGACCCGAACGCTCAATCGGGTTCCGGGTGTCGATTTTCGTCTGGCCACCGACGAGGAATTGGACGCCCTGGTCGCCTATATGCTGTCCCTGGGGCGCAGCGAGGACATCGTGCTGGCTGACCTGACGTTCACCTCTCCGTTGGTGGAGCGCGGCAAGCAGCTGTTCGACACCAAGGAAAATCCCGTCGACGGCAGCGGCAATCCGATCTTCGGTCAGACGGCCAATTGCAATGGCTGCCACCAAAATGCCGGTGCCAACAGTTCGACCACCAAGAAGAATCCGACGCGTGACAGCGGCGTGGAAAACATGCGGGATCAACCGGCGCGCCTGGTCGATGCCAGCATTCCTTATGATGGGGGATTCGGCAAAGAGGAGCACCACGCAAGAATCGACTGCGGTCCCGACTACGACCAGCCCTGCTACGGAGACGGGCGGTTCAACACCCCGTCATTGGTCGAAGCTGCGGATACGGCGCCTTTCTTCCACAACAATAGCGTCAGCACGATCGAGGAAGCGGTGGCCTATTACAACACCGATGCGTTCAATAATTCGCCCGGCTCATTGACGTCGTCCGGCAAGAACCGGCACGTCAAGCTCGACTCGTCCCAGGTCGTCGCCGTCGCGATGTTCCTGCGAACCATCAACGCGCTCGAAAACATACGGAGTTCCAATCGGATGGATCTGCAAGCGCAGAGCCTGAGCGACCGGAGCGCGACAGACATCATCCGATTGGCGGCGGCCGACACGAAGGATGCCATCGAGGTTCTGACGGAGGGTACTTTGATCGTATATCCTGAGGCCCTGACGCATCTCCGTCAGGCGCTGAAGCTTGAGAGGAACGCCGCTTCCGGCCGCGCCAAGGGCCAACGCAATGAGCTGCTGGCTAGAGCCGTCCAGCTCAAGGAAAAAGCGCGCGACTCGATGGTAGCCGGACCGCAAGAAGCTTTTCCGGTTCCGGAGACGGATCGTGGTCCCTCCAGGGGGAAGGGGTCGAGAAAGAAGTAGACGAGAGGATGCCGAAGGACGATCCGTCGAGGTTGCCGGGCGACCGGGCTAACCCTGGGGACTCGTCCTTTCGGGCGTAGGTTGCTTATCCCTAAGTACATTCCGCAAATATTTGCGGAATCTCGACAGATTGGCTTGATTGGCGGGGTTGTCCTGCAGGTTGCCTATGCCGCAAGACTTCCCTGAATGTACTTAGAGCGTTTTCCATCCCGGTGTACGGATTCGTTCCAGGAGGGGAGAGCGTAGGTCGGCAATCCCTTCCCAATCGCAAACGGCATCTCTGGGAGCGCCAGAGCTGCCCTTCCGACAAAGCCCACCGGCAAAGGATTGCCGACCTACAGGGTGCTACAGTCGTAGGTCGGTAACCCTTTGCCGGTGGGCTTTGTGTCGGAAATCGTCGCCTTGGTGTTCCCGGAGACGCCGTTTGCGATTGGGAGGGATTCCCGACCTACTCGCGAGTGCCCGTACAGTCGGTATGAGAATGCCCTAGGTAAATCCATAAGCCGATGAGCCAACGTATGCAGATCCTTTGCTTTCGAGTTATTCAGCCCCGAATCACGGGGACACGCTTCGCAGAACGAAGTTTCTCCCGAGCTATTTATCCGACGGGAGCTAAGACATGGTCAGGAAGTGCCGTATCTCGGACCCTAGGTTCCGGGAATAGGAATGTAACAAAAATGTTCGATTTGATGTGTTACAAGGCTGATCGCTTAGCAGAAGTTTTTATCGCGGACATTCAAGCGTCGAAGGAAAAGAACATTAATCGCAGAGTGGGTTAATGCCTCGCAGCCTAACCGACCTGACAAAAATCGAAACCGTATTGAAGGCCATTTGGAATAAGTGCCTATCCCAGTAGGCTCAAGTAACCCTTCGACGGGCCTGTCCTGAGCCCTTCGACTTAGCTCAGGACAGGCCCGTCGAAGGGCTCAGGGCGAACGGCCTGCTGGGATAGGCTCTAAGAACCTAAAGAAGAGTTCACAGTGAAAAAAGTAGCGCTGATCACCGGGACGACGGGGCAGGACGGGGCCTATCTGGCGGAATTTCTGCTGGAGAAAGGCTACGAGGTGCACGGGCTCAAACGCCGGGCGTCCCTCTTCAACACCGACCGGGTCGATCATTTGTATCAGGACCCGCACGTCGAGGACCGCCGTTTCATCCTCCACTACGGCGATCTGACCGATGCGACCAATCTGATCCGCGTCGTGCAACAGGTCCAGCCCGACGAGATCTATAACCTCGGCGCGCAAAGCCATGTTCAGGTATCGTTCGAAACTCCGGCCTACACCGCCGACACCGACGCTCTCGGATCGCTGAGGCTATTGGAGGCGATTCGCATTCTGGGGCTGGAGAAGAAGACGAGGTTCTACCAGGCTTCAACGTCCGAACTCTACGGCAAGGTTCAAGAGATCCCCCAGACCGAAACCACGCCGTTTTATCCGCGCTCGCCCTACGCCGTGGCCAAGCTCTACGCGTACTGGATCACGGTGAACTACCGCGAGGCGTATGGGCTTTACGCCTGCAACGGCATCCTCTTTAACCACGAGTCGCCGTTGCGGGGCGAAACCTTCGTCAGCCGCAAGATCACCCGTGGTCTGTGCCGGATCAAGCTGGGCCTCCAGGACTGCCTTTACCTCGGCAACCTGGATGCGAAGCGCGACTGGGGGCACGCCAGGGACTACGTCGAAATGCAATGGCTGATGCTGCAACAGGACGCGCCCGACGACTACGTCATCGCGACCGGCGTCCAGTACAGCGTGCGCGAGTTCGTGACCCTTGCCGCTGGGGAACTTGGGATCGAGCTCCACTGGGAAGGGACGGGCCTTGCCGAGCGGGGATACGATGCCGCTACCCGCCGATGCATCGTCGCGGTGGACCCCCGCTATTTCCGTCCGACCGAAGTCGACACCCTGCTGGGCGACCCTAGCAAGGCGCGGGCGAAGCTCGGCTGGGCCCCACGCATCAGTTTTCAGAGCCTGGTCAAGGAAATGGTCGAAGAGGATCTGAAAGCGGCGGAGCGCGACGCCCTGTGCCATCAAGCCGGCTACCGGGTGTTCGACTACCATGAATAAAGACGCCAAGATCTACGTCGCCGGCCATCGCGGTCTGGTCGGCTCGGCCCTGGTCCGTAGTCTCGAACGGCAGGGATATACCCATATCCTGACGCGGACCCGAGAAGCGCTCGATCTCACCGATCATGCGGAGGTGAAGCGCTTTTTCGAAACGGAGCGGCCCGAAATCGTCCTCGATGCGGCCGCCAAAGTCGGCGGCATCCGGGCCAACGACACCTACCCGGCGGACTTTATCCGCGACAACCTGTTGATCCAAACCCATTTGATCGACTGCGCCTATCGGAGCGGTGCGAAAAAGTTCGTCTTTCTCGGCTCCTCCTGCATTTACCCCAAACACGCGCCGCAGCCTTTGAAGGAAGACTATCTGCTGACGGGTCCCTTGGAGCCGACCAACGAATGGTACGCGGTGGCCAAGATCGCCGGCATCAAACTGTGCCAGGCGTACCGGCGCCAATACGGCTTCGACGCCATTGCCCTGATGCCGACCAATCTCTACGGACCGGGCGACAATTTCAGCCTGGAAAACTCGCATGTGTTGCCGGCCCTCATCCGCAAGTTCCACGACGCCAAGGTGGCGTGGGCGAAATCGGTGACCGTCTGGGGCACGGGCACGCCGCGGCGGGAATTCCTGCACGTGGATGACCTGGCCGATGCCGCGGTGTTTCTGATGGAGACTTACTCGGACGAAGCCATCATCAATATCGGTGTGGGCGAAGACCTCAGCATTCGCGAGTTGGCCGAGATGATCCGGAAAGTCGTAGGTTTCGAGGGCGACTTGGTGTTCGATCCGGAAAAACCGGACGGCACGCCGCGAAAGTTGCTGGACGTGTCGAGGCTCCACGCCCTCGGGTGGCGGGAGCGGATACCGTTGAGGCAAGGGATCGAAGAAACCTATCGCTGGTTCCTGGCTCACCAACACGAGTTGCGCTGGTAGGGATGTGGAAAGAGCTAGGGTGTTTTGACGGTAAATAACCTTTTGTTGGACGAGTTTCCCTAAAGCTGTAACAGCAGCCTGTTACGGTATCGAAACAATCCGGGGTTTTACTAAGAGCCTATCTCAGTAGGCCGTTCGCCCTGAGCCCTTCGACTCCGCTCAGGACAGGCCGGTCGAAGGGTCTTGGAGACCTACTGGGATAGGCTCTAAATAGAAAGAAAAGAAGGCCACATCCTCTGGGAGAGGGCAGGGGTTAGGGTAATCGAAGGAAGGCTTCTTTTCTTACAAACAGAACTTGTGAATCGATGCAAGATCCAGAAAAAGGGACAAGAACAAGAATTCTGGTATTGGTCACCGACGCGTTCGGCGGTCATGGGGAAATCTCCCGATTCAATAAGGATTTTCTTGGCGCATTGTGCAGCCACCCAATTTACGTTGTGTCCTAAGGCAATCGGAACAGTGTTAGATGTCACTACTTAGCACATTGAGCTTTATTGTTAATCATCCACTTAACTCGGAACGGCGATTGGCGTCGATCAAGCGTTTCGTGACTTGGCAGATTGGCAGCCGACTTGTTCCGGGGGCGGTAGCCGTTCCTTTTGTTAACGAGACTCGTCTTTTAACTCGGCCGGGCATGACAGGGGCGACCGGTAATCTTTATTGCGGCTTGCATGAATTCGAAGACATGGCGTTTGTTCTCCATTTTCTTCGCGAGGAGGATTTATTCGTAGATGTGGGTGCGAATATTGGCAGTTACACCGTTCTCGCAGCCGGAGCAGTTGGGGCGAGGACAATTTCCATAGAGCCAATAGAGGCGACATTTTCTAGTTTGCTCGACAACGTCCGCATTAACGGCCTTGACGATCGAGTTCGAGCAATGAATCTCGGTGTCGGAGGTGAATCGGGAACACTACGATTTACACAAGCTTCGGACACCACGAACCACGTAGTGAGCTCAGCAGATTCTGAAGGGGATACGATTGACGTGAGAATCGAGTCGCTCGACAGCGTACTCGCGGGTGAATCGCCAAGGCTTATTAAGGTCGATGTTGAAGGATTCGAAACAGAGGTTATCGGAGGCGCAGAGCAGACTTTTTCCAACCCGGCACTGATCGCAGCGCTCATGGAGCTAAACGGCAGCGGCGATCGTTACGGATTTGACGAAGATAAGCTTCACCAGATGGTGTTGGAATATGGCTTCGAATCATATTCCTACGTTCCGCTTGAACGGCGTTTAGTTAGTTTAAACGGCAAGAAGAATTTATCCGGGAATACGCTGTATATCCGTGATGTTGGGACGGTAGCGAAACGCTTACGGGAAGCACCGAAGTACAGTGTATTGGAGACCAAGATCTAAGGAAGCTTGGGTTAGTGCATGCCTCGACTCAGTTGCGTATTTGTTTGCTAACAACCGAATTCTCTGAGGGAGTGTCTTGTTAATGAGCAACGTTAGGGTTTTTATCTTCCATCGTATCAACTTGACCGGTTTGTTTGGGTTTTCCGTTTGAAAGCAGGGAAAATGGCTTCAAAGTTACAGGTGCTGGTTTTACTTACGGTTGCCTTCGGAGGATATAGAGGAATATCCAGACTTAACGGGAATTTTCTCGTGGGCTTGGGCTCACACCGTAGCTTCAAAGCCATAAGTGGGTTTTCTCGACCCACGCGTGTCCCGGTCAGCAACGATTGGTCGGCCCAACTCGAATTTATCAATCAGCGGACAACCGACATGGCGATATACAGTACGGCTACGTTATCGGGAGTTGGTACTGACTGCCGTGCACTCCGTTATCGGTTCTGGCTTTGCGTGTTCACGCTGATTCTGCTGTCGGCGACTTCGAAATACGTGCTAGCCGGTATCGCTGAAACAGTGGCCGAAGAGATTCGTTATGAAGCCACTTTGCCAAATAACAGTCCGATTGGTCGGCCATTGCCGTTAGCGGCTAGTTGGAATACCGGTGTTAGGCCAAATGCCTTAGATCCCGACTATCAATTAGCCATGATCGAAAAGGGCCATTTTTTGCTGCCTTGGTTTCAGTTGGATATGCCTAAAGGGCGGAAGGATGTCAAAAATTCAAGCGTTTATTACCAAAATGCTTTGACACGCAGTGGCGAACTCGGCCTCCCTATATCTTTCATTAGTACCCAATGGGAGAGGCCGCTATCAGATGATGCGCATTATCTGACACTGCCACGAGCTTTGAATCCTAACGTGATAAAAGCGGATGGCTCCGTCGCGCCTATGGTGTCGCCCTTCGGGCCAGTTCAGCCTTGGACCGATGTTGGCTACCAATGGACTGCTGCCAGCGTAGTCAGACGACTGCAAAATTGGTATCCGAACCCTCCGCTCGTCGTCTTCGTGTCGAACAACGAACATCCCAAGCTGAAATGGCAAGATGCCGATTTGGACGTACGCTACCTCACATTTAACAACTCCAAAACCGACGAAGCCAAGCGGAAAAGCGCAGGGCAGGGTTGGATCGATCGTTACCGCGCTCTTCAGGCAGGCATGCGTAGTGGGTTGAGAAATAGCGCTTGGAAGCAGAACGCAATCTTTGTTGGTTATAACGCCTTTGGAGGACTTGCCTTTGGCCGTTGGGGGCGTTGGATCAACTATTCACTGGCGATCACTGAACGGATCGAGCCTTGGCCTCTCGCTTGGGATGGCGCATCGCCGTCTTTTTATGTTCATGATTGGGACAACTCTACTGATTTTACAGCTATGAGCCCCCTAATCGGCTCCATGAACTGGGTATTCATGTTGGAGGATGCCTATCGCCTGAACCCAAACTTCTGGCTCGAATTATCAGTTTGGGATGGGCATCGGCCAAGAAGTAAAACCAGCAAAAGAGCCTATTACGCCAGGCTTGGCCAATCATATAGCCCGGATCGCTATGCGGGCATGGTCAAGTTCGGCATGTGGTTACTCCGTCCCAGAGTTATTCGTGAATTTCGCTTTCCGGAGGAAACTCGGAATGCCATAAATCCTTATTTTACCGAATTGATCCGAGCTGTTGATAATATCCATCACGACCCGGTACTCAAAGAGTTTTGGAGAAATGGGATATTGCTTCCGAATAAGAAACGCAAACATCCTTATCAGGAGCACATACCAGCCGAGTATGCGATGAAGGATCGGTGGTTCCTGCTTGATACCGATTTGGATCCGAAAAGACCATGGAATTTGTCCACGGAAATCCCGGTATTTACCTTGGCTTTGGAAAAAGGCGTGGCGCCTGATCGGGAATGGTTGATCGTAATTCATTCTCCGCTAGGTGATAGGGCGGATGTTGAAGTGACGGTGCCGGGATATGGAGGGGTCCGTGTGAGTGCGGCACCAAAAGGTAGCTATTACCACCTATATGAGGTGGACGGGAAAATCGAAATAGTTGGTAGGTTGTAGTTGAATCGAACATATGGCTTCGACTGTCCTGAATACTAAGATGCGCCGAGGCCAACCATTAGGCCTTCGCCAGCGTGTGTTATCCGGTGCGTTATGGGTTACGATCGCAAACGTAGCTTATCGGGGTATGTTGATGTTGGCCATGATGATGGTGGCCAGGATTTTAGGCAAAGAGGAATATGGCCAGCTCGGGATAATCCAAAGCAGTATCACCATGTTCGAGGCGATCGCTGCATTAGGGATGGGAATTACTGCAACGAAACATATTGCTGAATATCGGAATAGCGATAAATACAAAGTTTCCAGAGTGATCACGCTGACCAGAGTGACGACTTTTGTCACCGGGGTGTTTTTCGGGGTTGTCATATACCTGATTGCCCCACAGATGTCTACCACTATGCTGGGTTCTGGCGAGTTGACCGAGTTCGTAAGAATCAGCGCACTGATACTATTCTTTAATGCTATATCCGGTGGACGGGTGGGTATTCTGGCGGGTTTTGAAGCCTATCGCGCAATGGCACTTATCAATAGCCTCACGGGAACCATGACCGTGTTGCTGGTAGCCGGAGGGGCTCGTTTTTACGGCGTCGACGGCGCCCTTTGGGGCCTTGTCGGGGTGTCGTCGATAAACGCACTCTTGAATCATATTCTTAGTATCAGAGTTATGCGCAAAGAGGGGATTCCTCGGGCACCAAAGCTGACCCGTAGCGAATGGTATTTGTTATGGCGTTTCAGTGTGCCGGCTATGATGGCGGGGATTTTATATGCCCCAGTTAACTGGATTGGCGGGGCCTATCTTGTGAGGACCGACGGATTCGGCGAAATGGGCTTATTTGCTGCTGCCAATCAGTGGTTTTCTGTTCTGCTATTTATTCCGGGAGTAATCACCAGCGTGTTCCTGCCAGTCTTCGCGGATCACGGGGGACGAGGCCGGGAACACAACTTGCGCGGGCTTCTAGGAAAAGCATTGAAAGCTACCGTATTGGTATCGTTACCCCTTGTCGCCGCTGTTGCACTTTCAAGCTCCTGGATCATGCGTCTTTATGGGGAAGGATACTTCGAAGCGGCCACACTGCTCGTAATGATTGCGCTGGCCGCATTTGTGGCATCGACTCAAAATATATTGGGCAATGCCTTGGCGACTATTAACCGGATGTGGATCCATTTTGCATCGAATATGGTTTGGGCAGTCGTGTACCTGATGACGGTCATTATCCTGGTAGAACTCGGCTACAAAGCGATGGGATTATGTTTGGCAATATTGCTTGCCTATTTCGTAAAACTGCTTTTCTCTGGTGTTATGGTTCGTATGTATATTTCGAACGGTACTCGTTAGATTGATATGACACGCCCTGAAACTGCCGCCCGATGGAAAATTGATTGGATTATCATCCAAGATGGAGTCTGGACTGGGGCAGAATCCGTTGTTATCGGTGGAGGCCGGATTGGTGAAAACAGTCTAATTGGGGCTGGTTCTGTGGTCGTAACCGATATTCCGGATCGAGTCATTGCGGTAGCAAACCCATGTAGCTCAATCAAACGGTGGGAGAGCACGTTGAATGTTATGGGCGCCAATCGGAAGCGTTTGCGTGCCCGTCGCGTCCCTATTTGAGCTTGAAACCATAAAAGTAAATTAATGCCGAATCGCAATATCGTTTTTTGGCAAAGAAACCCAAGCCCTCACCAGTCCGCTTACATACGGGCTATGGCCGAGCTTCCAGGTATCGTAAATGTGCAGGGGGTTTTTATAAAGGATCTTGACGTATGGCGCAGGGAAATGGGGTGGTCAAGGCCGGACTTCGGATCTGTTGATATCAGTGTTGCTCCTAACAATGAAGCGTTCGATGCCCTTTTGGAGGCAGGGGGGGCAGAATGTACTCACGTGGTGTCAGGGATTATTGCCGAGCCTAGGCTCAGGAGAGTCCTTTCACATGCTAGAAACAAACAGACGTTAATTGGATTGTTGTCGGAAGGACGCGATTGGCGAGGGTCTAAAGGACTATTGCGCAGCTTGCATAGTTTCGGATGTGAAAGACGTTACACCGACGATGTTGATTTCGTATTGGCTATTGGGCACCTGGCAAGTAAATGGTATAGGAATATTGGATTTTCACCAGATAAGATATTTGACTTCTGTTATGTCGTGGAAGAAAAGAATGACGACACTGTCGATATCGCTTGTAGTAACTCTGATGGAATTCTGAAGATTCTTTTTGTAGGGCAATTGATTTCGCGAAAACGCGTCACCGTTTTATTGGAGGCGTTGAGGAAACTCAAAGGCGCCCCCTGGAAACTTTCGATCATTGGAGATGGCGTTGAAAAGCCAGTGCTAGTTTCCTTGGCGAAAGAACTTGGCATTTCAGCGTCTGTTGAGTTTTTCGGTTTTCAAGATAATGCTTCCGTACGCAGAGCTATTTCAAATGCTGATCTTCTGGTATTGCCTAGCCACTGGGATGGTTGGGGTGCCGTCGTCAATGAAGCGCTGATGGCGGGAACGCGAGTTGTATGCAGCGACTTCTGCGGTGCGGCAGATCTGGTACGAGATACTCCTTACGGAGGCGTCTTCGCCTGTGATTCGGTTGACGGTTTGGCGCATCAATTGAGCGCTCAGATTGCACGGGGCACTGTTAGTGCCGAAGAACGAGGGGCAATTCGGCGATATAGCGAGACCATAACCGGACCGGTGGTTGCCCAGTATTTAAGGGAAATTATCGAGCACGTATCCGGTAAAAATCCAATCCGGCCTATTCCTCCTTGGAAGCGTCCATTGAAGGAAATGGAGACGCAGCCATGAATGCATTGGCGTTGCGACATCAGGCCAGGCTGGTATCGGTTAAACAGCTTTTTCTGATTGTGGGCATTCTGGGCTGCCTGACACTAGGCGACGGAGTGGTGGCGGGAGCCCATGTCATGCTCGGCTTGTGGTTGTTATTGGGCATCCCGCAAACGATACAGGCTTTATCTCTGGCTGTTGTCATTAAATATCTGAATCCGGTTTTGTACACATACCCCGAGGGAGTGGGAGTGATGGGGTGGGGTGTAATCGTGCTGGGAGGTATACGGTTGCTATTTGGCACGAGAATACGCAATGTAAAAATTATTCTGCCTTTGGTTGGCTTTTCACTTGTCGTCGCCGCGTTATTCGTGGTGCAGGACAACAAAGCTCCGGGTGTGTCGGTCATGAAATTGATCATGTTTACCTACGTGTCGTGTGCCATCGTTCTTGGCTGCGCATCGCTGAGCGAGGAGCAAGCGCGGGAATTGGGTACATGGTTCAATTCGCTGATCGCTGCCGTCGTGTTGTTGTCGCTGCCGGTGTTCGCATTTGCCGAGGTCGCTTATGCGAGAAACGGGCAGGGGTTCCAGGGAATATTGAACCATCCTCAAGCTTTCGGTCCTATCTTGGCGCCCGCAGCCAGTGCATTACTTGCCAGCATTTTTTTCGGCAAGCCGAAGAGCTTTCTACGTTTTCTTGCCATCGTTTTGGGACTGATAGCCTTGATAATCGTGTCACAGGCAAGGACTGCATTGGCTGCTGTGATGCTGAGCATGGCCGCCACGACGGCCGTGGTCTTTTTCAAGAAAAGGAAATTTATGCAGTTTCGCATGGGACGCTTCATCAAGATTTCTACGTTGGCACTTGTCGCGTTAATGCTGGCTGTGGCTTCTTCATCTGTCCTGCAAGAAAAGCTGATGGGTTATGTCTATAAGCGAGGTTCGACGAATATCGAATCGGCGCTTTCATCGCGCAGTGGCGGTATTGAGTCGCAATGGAACTACTTTCTGGAAAATCCTCTGACCGGGTGCGGCTTCGGCGTCTATCCATGGGGCCTAGGACGTCTGGGAGCGGTCGAGTTCATGGGATTGCCGATATCGGCTCCAGTGGAGAAGGGTTTCTTGCCGACCGCAATATTGGAGGAAACCGGGCTACTTGGGGGGATAAGCTTTCTCGGTGTGCTGATCTATCTGAGCCGGCGTGTGATTGCGCAGCGAAATACCCAGTGGATGGCCATGTTTTTTGCCTGCATTTTTGTGAACGTGGGGGAGATGGTTATTTTCTCGGTGGGGGGTGTCGGTTTGTTGTATTGGCTGATGATCGGCGTAGCGACACGTGTTCCGCCGGACCAGGGCACTGAAAATAGCGAGCCACAAAAAAATCGGAGTATCGCAATAAGGTCACACCTAAGAACCGATTCGGCAACGGCAATGGCTGGCTTTACTAGATCAGCTTCGAGCAAAGACTTGAGAAACGAGGTTCGAAGCCAAACGGGTGTCTCACTCTTATGAAGATAATTCAAGTTGTTTCGGGAATCGATAATCTGGCGGGGGGGCCTTCGTATACGGTGCCGAGGCTATGTGAGACCTTGGGAGAAAGGAATTGTCATGTAGAGCTTCACACGCTAGAACCGTTACCTAAGTCAGCCAGTAAAACCGGTTACGACATCCAGGCGTATCCAAAAACCGGGTTGCCGCTAATGAGTCGATTCGGCTTATCGCCTGCGATGATATCTGGGTTGACGGGTGCGGCAGGTTCGGCAGATATCATTCATAACCATGGCTTATGGCTTTTGCCGAATTTGTACGCTTACCAGGCAGCCTGCAATCAACGGGTCCGTTTTGTGGTTTCTCCCCGCGGGATGCTGTCGTCATGGGCGTTGGCGCACTCGAAATGGAAAAAGCGCTTGGTCTGGCACTGGAAGCAGAAACGTGCGCTGGAAGCGGCCGCATGTTTTCACGCCACTGCGGAAAGCGAACTGGAGGATATTCGCCGCTTGGGTTTTTCATCGCCGGTAGCGGTGATACCGAACGGCATGGACGTGCCCAGAGAGGAGCGGAAGTCTTTGCCAGGCTCGCGAAGGTTGTTGTTTCTCGCCCGAATCCACAAGATAAAAGGCGTCGACATCCTGCTGAAGGCCTGGGGTCGCCTGGAAGAGCGTCATTCGGACTGGGAATTGACCGTAGCCGGTCCTGACGACGGGGGCTATTTAGACGATATAAAACGGTTGGCAGCAGCCCTGCAGCTCAGGAAGGTGGATTTTACCGGTCCGGTGTATGGTGAGCATAAACGCAACTTGCTGCTTTCTTCGGACCTCTATGTGTTGCCGACGCACTCCGAAAATTTTGGAATGACCGTCGCCGAGGCATTGGCGCACGGCGTTCCCGCGGTAGTCACCAAGGGCGCGCCCTGGCGGGGACTTGAGGACCACCGGTGCGGTTGGTGGATTGAATTAAGCGAAGATTCCCTTACCGCCTGCCTTGATCAGGCAATGATGAAAGGAGATACGGAGCTGCGCGCCATGGGGGAACGCGGGAGAAACTGGATGCTGCGGCAATATTCCTGGTCGTCTGTTGCCGAGAAAATGGAGCACACCTATTCGTGGCTGCTCCACGGGGGGGAGCGCCCCGCGTGGATCAGTTGCACGTAAACCCGTGGTGTTCAAACTCAGTCAAGTTGAATCGTTTCCGTATTGGTATTCATTGCAACCCATCGCTTTTTCAGCGGCACCATTCATTATGTCGAGCTCTGTTACCTTTTCTCGCAGTTCTAGCCCCCACTCGCTGAAGAACCGGGCACTACGGGCGCTATGGGGTTGGGCATGGCTGCTGTTGTTCCGTCCAAGTCCCCGAACGTTCCACGCGTGGCGGCGGGCTTTATTGAGGCTATTCGGAGCTCGTATCGGCAAAGGGGTTTATGTGTATCCCTCCTCGAAAATTTGGGCGCCGTGGAACCTGGAGATGGAAGACCACAGCTGCTTGGGGGATCACGTGGATTGCTATTGCGTGGACAAGATTCACCTCGGCGCTCACGCCACGGTCAGCCAATACAGCTATTTGTGCAGTGCCAGCCACGATTACACGCGCGCCGACCTACCTCTGATAACAGCGCCCATATCGGTCGGGGCAGGGGCTTGGGTAACGGCGGACGCTTTCGTGGGACCGGGCGTCGTCATTGGCGAAGGCGCGATCGTCGGAGTCAGGTCTACGGTGTTGAAGGACGTTGAGCCGTGGACAGTGGTGGCGGGGACCCCGGCTCGGAAAATCAAAGATCGAGTGATGCAGGAATGACGTTTTACCCTCATTGGGCGATGACGTTTCGCCGCCGCAGGCGAATTTTGCGACGGCAATGCGCGCGAGCGGTTTTTCGTGTTCAACATCGAAGAACCGCATTGCCGAACATGGAGTGTCTTCACCTAATGGAAAACGTGTGATTAGGAATTCGGAATGGCTAACCATAAGATCATTTTCGTCAACCGGTACTTTTACCCGGACCATTCGGCGACCAGCCAAATGCTGAGCGATCTAGCGTTCGACCTGGCGTGCGAGGGTTATCCAGTGAACGTCGTCACCAGCCGCCAGCTTTACGACCGGCCTACTGCCGAACTGACCAAGGCGGAGGATATACGCGGCGTTCGCATCTTCCGGATTTGGACCACGCGGTTCGGTCGGGCCGGATTGCTCGGCCGGGCTTTGGATTATGCGAGTTTTTATCTGTCCGCATTTTTGGTGTTGTTGCGGTTGACGGCCAAGGGCGATGTGATTGTCGCCAAGACCGATCCGCCGCTGATATCGGTGATCTGTGGGCTGGTCGCGGTCCTTCGGGGCGCTGCTTTGGTGAACTGGATTCAGGATCTGTTCCCCGAGGTGGCGACGGAACTCGATATGAAAGCGATCGGTCCGGCCATGCCTTTGGCCCGGAGCCTACGGAACTGGTCTTTGCGTAGAGCGGCCTGCAACGTGGTATTGGGCGAGTTGATGGCGCAAAAGCTCTCGGAACAGAGGGTCGATGCGGAGAGTGTTCGGGTGATCCCGAATTGGGCGGACGGCGACCATATCAAGCCCTTGGCGCCGGAAAACAACGAATTGCGCCGCGAATGGAGACTCAAAGATAAGTTCGTCGTGGGTTATTCCGGGAATCTCGGGCGGGCTCACGAGTTCTTTACCATCCTTCGAGCGGCGGAGATCCTCCGGGACCGGGATGAGAGGGTGATGTTCCTGTTTATCGGCAGCGGCGCGCAGCGTGTTGCGCTGGAGCAATGGATCGAAGCGCACGCCTTAACGAACGTGTTGTTTCGGCCGTACCAACCAAAAGAAAAGCTCGGACTCAGCTTGAGCGTTCCGGATGCGCATCTCGTTTGTCTCAAACCGGGTCTCGAAGGGTTGATCGTCCCCAGCAAGTTCTACGGTATCGCGGCGGCCGGTCGGCCGACGCTGTTCGTGGGCGACCCGGACGGCGAAATCCCGAGAGTCTTGAATGCGGTGAACTGCGGGTACGCCGTTTCCGCTGGAGATCCGGAAGGACTGGTTCGGTATATAGAGGCCTTGAAGTCCGATCCGGATGCTTGCCGGCAAATGGGGCTGAGAGCACGGACCGAGTTCGAGCGGCGATTCAGTCGTCCGCGGGCCGTCGCGGCCTGGAAGGACCTGCTGGATTCCTTCGGGTCGGAGAAAGCAGCCGAGAGCTCGGATTCGAGCTATTCAAGGACTTTCTAATTCTTTCGGGCGATGAATTTGAGGACGGGGCGGTATCTTGAGTCGGTGTCGGTTGTCACTCGTGTGTCGGCATCTTTCGTTGCGTGGCGTGTCGCATGGTGCGCAGTGATTTCGGTGTTTGCCATTGCATTGCTGCTTGGCAGCCGTGCGGGCGATTTTTTGGCTATCGAGTCCAATAATCCTCGGCAGGCCGACTTGGTCGTGATTCTGGGCGGCGGGTGGGAAACGCGAGTGGCGACGGGCGGATCTTTGATGCGCGACGGGTGGGCTGAGCATGTTCTTTTAACCGGAGTACAGAAAGCGCACGATCGGAATGGGGAACCGTCGAACGATCCGAGATATAGCTATCTCCGGTCGTTGGGAGTGTCGAGTGAAACAATTCTGCTGGACAGTTCCGCCAAAAGCACATGGGAAGAAGCGCACGTTATAAGGGATTTGGTTAAGAAAAACGGCTGGAGCAGCGTCCTTATCGTTTCCGATCCGCCACATTTCCGGCGGCTCGGATGGGTTTGCGAGCGGGTATTGGGTGTCTCGAATATCGATTATCGTTTGATCGCGAGCCGGCCGCGTTGGTGGAATCCAAGTCTGTGGTGGGAAAACAAAATCTCGGCTTCCTTTGTACTTAAAGAATTCATAAAGCTTTTTTATTACCGCGTTAAGTATGTTTGAGTTTAGATATCTTGGGTAATAGGAGGCTATTCCAGTTGACCCTAGAAACCCTTCGACTTTGCTCAGGACAGGCCCTTCGACTTTGCTCAGGGCGAACGGCCTATTGGACCAGTGCCGTTAAGGTAAGCTGCCATGCCACGTAGGGAAGGTCCCGCGACTAAAGCGATGTTTGCGCCTTGCGCTGGTTGTGCTGGTTCCCAAACTCCCGTTTGGGAACCCAGTTTGGGAAGCTCCCGCTTCTCGATTCGCGTGCGGTTTCTGGAAGCTAGAGCTTCTCGGGTAGGGCGCCCAAACGGGAGCTTGGGCGCCAGCGGAATGGGCTGTTTGCGATTGGAATGACGGGGTAGGACTTATTCCAAATTGCTTTCAGTCAGGAATTCATTTTGTAGGATGGGTTTCGCTTCGCTCTACCCATCCTACGATGAATGTTCGCTCGAATGCCGAATGGAGTTAAGCGGATGATATCGCCTTATTTGGGGCAGGCACTAAGAATAGAAATAGAGAAAGGCCGGACATAATGGTTGCAACAGATTCGAAAACTGAATTGTGGGATATCGGACTTAAGTTTTGGGGGTGGTTCAGCCTTTTGATAGGGATATCGGTATTTACATTTTTTGACGGCCTCAAATTCGTCTTCGGATACTGGACGACAAGCGAGGAATACAGCCACGGTCTTCTGATTCCGTTCATCACCGCTTTCCTGATCTGGCAGAAAAAAAACGAACTGGCCCGGTTGCCGTTCGAAGGCTCCTGGGCCGGTGTAGGTGTCGTCGGCTTGGGGTTGGGACTTTATTTTCTGGGCGAATTGGCGACGCTCTACATCATCGTCCAGTATGCCTTCCTGGTCGTCGTGTTCGGCCTGGTTCTCGCGGTGACCGGGTTCAAGATATTCAAGCAGATTTGGATACCGCTGTTCTTTTTGTTTTTTGCAATTCCTTTGCCCAATTTCCTTTATCAGGGCCTGTCGGGCAAGCTCCAGCTCCTTTCCTCGGCACTCGGCGTCTCTTTCATTCGGGCCTGCGATATCAGCGTTTATCTCGAAGGCAATGTCATCGACCTCGGCTCGTACAAGCTTCAGGTGGTGGAAGCCTGCAACGGGCTGCGTTATCTCTTTCCCCTGATGAGCCTCTCGTTCATGTGCGCCTATTTCTTCAAGGTGGCATTGTGGAAACGGGCCGTAATTTTTCTCTCCAGCATTCCGATCACGATTCTGATGAACAGCTTTCGCATCGGCATCATCGGGGTAATGGTCGAGTACTGGGGAAAATCGATGGCGGAAGGATTCCTGCACGATTTCGAGGGCTGGGCAATCTTCATGGCCTGCACCGGCCTACTGGTGGGGGAAATGTGGCTGCTGGCCAGGATCGGGCGGGAGCCGCGGCCGTTGCTGGAAGTGTTTGGTTTGGCGTTTCCGGAACCGTCGCCGAAGGATGCGTTGTTTCGGGAGCGCACCTTGCCGCGCCAATACTGGCCGGTGCTGGGGCTTTCGGTCGTGGCATTGGGGGGTGCTCAACTCCTGCAGCATCGGGAAGAATTCGTTCCTCCTCGTGCCGAGTTCGTCGATTTCCCCATGCAACTGGCCGATTGGACGGGGCGGCGCGAGACGATGGAGCAGCAATACATCGATGCGCTCAAATTCGATGACTACATTCTGGCTAACTATGTCCGCGACGGGGTCATGCCGGTCAATTTTTATTCCGCCTATTACGCCTCCCAGCGCAAGGGCGAGTCGATACATTCGCCCCGCTCCTGCATTCCGGGCGGCGGTTGGGAAATCAAATCGCTGGAGACCGTGAATGCCGATCTTCCCGGCGAGGAAGGCGATCCGCTTAGGATCAACCGCCTGGTCATTCAGAAAGGCGAGGATCGCCAGCTCGTTTACTACTGGTTTCAGCAGCGCGGGCGCAATCTGACCAACGAATATGCCGTGAAGTGGTATCTGTTCTGGGATGCGCTGACGCTTAATCGTACCGACGGCGCCCTAGTGCGGCTCACGACCTATCTTCCCCGCGGAGAGGAGCTCGCGACGGGCGAGGCGCGGCTCAACGAGTTCCTGCGTGTCTTGAAGCCGCAATTGAATCGTTATATCGCGGATTAGACGCATGCGCTTAATTTTGCCGAAGTTGTACGCCAAAGCCGTTAAGTCAAGCTGTCATACCGGCAGGGAGTGCCGGTATCCAGAGCACGGGGATGTGATCCAGGCTGATGCTATCCCTGGCTTCTGGGTTCCGGCATTCCCTGCCGGAACGACGGTATGGAGCTTAATTTAGCGGTATTGGCAGGTACGGATAAGGATTTTCTATGCAGCTTTTTGTGCTGTTCTTGACCACCCTGTTTCTGGCCATGGTGCTGGTGGCCGCACTGATCCGATTTTCTGCGCCGCTCGGCCTGGTGGATGTTCCCGATGCGCGGAAGGTCCATGTTTCGGCGATTCCACGGGTGGGCGGGATCGGCATGGTCATTGCGACCATCGTGGCGCTGCTCCTGGAGTTCGATCTCGATTCCGGATTCCGGATCTGCCTGCTCGGCGTCGGCATTCTAAGCGTGTTCGGCTTACTCGACGATCGCTACGACCTGAACTACAAGATCAAGTTTTTCGGTCAGTTCGTGGCGGTGCTGGTGGTGGTCGTTTTCGGCGACATCGTGATCCGCCGCTTGTGTTTTTGGGACTGCGGAACGCTGCCCGATGCCGTCGCTTACCCGCTGACGGTATTCTTTTTGCTCGGCGTGACGAATGCGATGAATCTGGCCGACGGTTTGGACGGACTGGCGGCGGGACTCAGCATTCTGAGTCTGGCTTGCATTGCGTTTCTAGCCGATTTGGCCGACGGCTATCAAACAATAGCGACTGCTGTTGCCATCCTGGGCGCCATCTTGGGATTTCTGCGCTACAACACCCACCCGGCCATCGTGTTCATGGGCGATACGGGCAGCCAGTTTCTGGGCTTCTCGGCGGGCGTTCTTGCCGTGTTGCTTACGCAAAAGGTCAATACGGCGCTGAGCGGTTCTTTGCCGCTGCTGATCTTGGGATTGCCGATCATCGACACTTTGCTGGTCATGGGGCATCGGATACTTCGCGGCGTGTCGCCGTTCAAGCCGGACCGGAACCATTTTCACCATAAGCTCCTGTCTCTGGGTTTCGACCATTATGAGGCAGTGCTGACGACGTACGTGGTCCAGGCGTCCTGCATTCTTCTCGCGTATTTTCTCCGTTACGAGTCCGACCTATTGGTTCTGGCGATCTATCTGGCCCTGTTCGCCGTGGTCGGAGCATTCTTCCCGCTCGCACAGGCGTTCCGTTGGCGCCTACACGGAGTCGACCGTGGCCAGGCGTCGTTTCTCACCCGAAAATTGAATTTGATTCTGGAGAAAGCCTGGCTGGACAAAACGGCTTTTCAATCCGTCCGTCTCGCCGTGCCGTTGTTCCTGGTTGCAACCGCTCTTGCGACGAAGAAGGAAGAACTGGACGACATCGCGGTGTTTGCCGCGGGAATTCTGGTGACCTGGCTGGCTTGGGTAGGGGCTCGTCTTCCCGGGGCGGGCTTCATCGAGCGCGTGGCCGTTTACTCGAGCGTGATCCTGGTGGTTTATCTCGCCCAGACCGCCGGTTTCGAGTACTCGGAGGCGGAGCGCTGGTTCAATTACGCTATCGCCTTGCTGGCCGTCATCGTGGGCGTGGGCGTGCGGTTTTCGGGGCGCTACTTCACCCTGACGCCGTCGGACTTCCTGGTGATGTTCGTGCTGTTGGTCGCGGCGAACTTACCGGTTTTTAGTCAAGTCAACTACGCCAAGATCGCCGTCCAATCGGCGATCCTGCTGTACGGCGTCGAATACGTCCTGCGCCGCGGGAGCGGAACCGTCTGGGCGGTGCGGAGCGGTGGGATGCTGGCTCTGATCGCGCTGGCTCGCTGGATGGTTCTTTGAGCCGGGTTCTCCGTACACTCGAACGCGGCCCGAGATCAGCGGAGCGTTTCATCCCAAAAACGGGGGGGGCGCCGTGGTAGGTGCGAATTTATTCGCACAGTCAACGGCTTATTCCGTTCGGCATTCGAATGGACATTCATCGTAGGATGGGTAGAGCGAAGCGAAACCCATCGATGGTGGGTTAGCGCAGCGTAACCCACCGATTCGCGGTCGCTCGGTGGGTTACGGCCTCGCGGCCTAACCCACCCTACAAAAAATTGATTCCTTGTCGGGAATGGATTCCCGACCTACGACCCGGCGGTTCGACGTAGGTCGGCAATCCCTTGCCGACGAATCCCTTCAGCCCTGAATGCCTCCTTCCGTCAGCTTCGCGGGATCCAGAAGCTCGGACAATTCCTCGCGCGGAATCCCGGTCATTTCGGCGGCCACGTCGATGATCGGCCGTTGCTGCTTGTAGGCCGCTTTGGCGATTTCCGCCGCTTTGAGATAGCCGATGACGGGATTCAGCGCGGTAACCAGAATGGGATTGAGTGCCAACGCTTTCTTTAAATTGTCTTCACGAACGACGAAATCGGCGATGGCCTTATCCGCCAATTGACGCGAGACGTTCGCCAGCAGGTCGATGCTTTGCAGCAGATTGTATGCGACGACCGGCAGCATGACGTTGAGCTGGAACGATCCGGACTGGCCGGCGACAGTAATCGTGGCATCGTTGCCGATGACTTGTGCGGCGACCATGCAAACAGCCTCCGGAATCACCGGATTGACTTTGCCCGGCATGATGGAACTGCCGGGCTGTAGCGCCGGCAGTTCGATTTCACCTAGACCCGCCAGGGGGCCGGAATTCATCCAGCGGAGATCATTGGCGATTTTCATGAGGCTGACCGCCACGGTCTTCAGTTGGCCCGACAATTCCACGGCCGCGTCCTGGCAACTCAGGCTTTCGAAAAACGAGGCATTGGGCGCGAACGGCAGGCCCGTGGCGTCGGAAAGCGCCTCCGCCATTTTCGCCGCGAACTCCGGATGGGCGTTGATGCCCGTACCTACGGCCGTGCCGCCCTGGGCGAGTTTGTAGATACGCGGTAATGAGGCGCGCAGACGCTCAACGCCGTTTTGGATTTGCAACGCCCAGCCGGAGAGTTCCTGGCTCAGGGTGACGGGCATGGCGTCCATGAGATGGGTGCGTCCGGTCTTGACCACGTGCTCGATCGATTGCGCCTTGTAGACGATCGTGGTCTGCAAATGCTCCAGTGCGGGGATGAGCTGTGCGTTGACGGCGAGCGCAGCGCTGACGTGGATCGCCGTCGGAATGACGTCATTGCTGCTTTGCCCCATGTTGACGTGGTCGTTGGCGCTCACGCTTTGTCCGCAGGCACGGGAGGCAAGCGTGGCGATGACTTCGTTGACGTTCATGTTGGTGCTGGTGCCGGAACCGGTTTGGAATACGTCGACCGGAAACTGGTTGCCGTAACGTCCGTCGATTATGTCCTGCGTTGCCCGCTCGATGGCCTCGGCAAAGCCGCAGTCCAAAACGCCCAAGTCTCTATTTACGCGGGCGGCGCACTGCTTGATCAAGGCTACGGCCGCGATAAAGGCCGGCGGCATCTTGAGTCCGCTGATCGGGAAATTTTCCACCGCGCGCTGAGTTTGGGCGGCATAAAGGGCATCGGCCGGCACCTGCAATTGGCCCATGCTGTCTTTTTCGATGCGGAAAGCGTTTTGGTTCATGACATTGAAAATCGGTTAAGTGTTAACGGATTAGTTAGGCCGCATGATGTTTGATAAGCCGGACTAGGACAGGCTATGGAGAAACTCGCCTAACCGTTCTTCGTCGAAGGGCCAGCCGAGTTCGGCACCCGATGCGGAATCGCGCACGACCGGAATCCGTACGCCATAGCGGTGTTCCAACTCGAGTTTCTCGGCGATATCTACTATCTCGACGGGAATCTCGGCGCCTTTCGCTTGAATCGCTTTAGACAGCAGAAATTCCGCGTCTTCGCACAAATGACAACCGTGTGTGCCGTAAAGTATTAGTCGAATCAATCTTGCTCGTCCTCGCTGGATACGGCCGGAAGTTTGCGCATCGTCGTCCGGTTCCGGAGCGCGGCAATCTGGCCTCGGTGATAGGGGCAGTGACGGATGTCACGGGGACATCGCTCGCGAGCGGCTAAGCTTATCAGATTAGAGGGGAAACATGCCGAACGAAGATTGTTCGACCGCTCCACAAGTGGGGGGCCTTACGGATAGAGGTACTCAAGCAGCGGCGATGTCGTTTTTCTGGCGAGGACAAAAGAGAAAACGCCCGTTTCATGTCGCATCGGATAATGTCGGGCGTGGTTTCATCACGACGTCCGAAGTGTGGGCACTTATGGCAGGTATTCGTCGACAGCGCGCCTGTTCCATCGTTTCCAGCTTGGAAACGATGCGGGGTAATCGATCCCGGTCGCCAAACGGTCGCCGGAACCGCTATGCTTAGCCCTCCGTTTAGCGAGCAGCGGGCGCGTGCGTTGTTCGCACGGAAAATCGCCAGACGGTTGGGCATTCTCCGCGTTCTGAATTACCGAAATGACCGCCGGCCGAATCTGTTGATTGTCAACGAGGTAATTTGTCACAGACGGCGAAATGAATTTACTTGCAGACTGGCAATTCGCCCGGTTTGCCTTATCGAGGAAGCGCTCTGCGCGGCAAGCTCCATCGAAATCCTGAAGGGAGAGACGCTACGATGATAACGTCTTTGATCCGCACCACCCGGCGTGCCAATTTGCTGATGAGGGTTGGATTTTGATTTGTAAAGGTTCGAAAGTCGTCAGAAAACGGTCAGTTTTTGGTCAAATATGGTTTGTTCCGCCAACTGCAATGCTAACCACGAATGCCGGAGCCTGTAGGTATGGAGATCGGTAAGAGTTTGCTATTCGGCCCTTTTCGGCTAGACGCCGGAAACGCCGTCTTGTGGCGAGGGTCGGAGGTGGTGGGCTTGCCGCCGAAAGCCTTTGCGCTTTTGCACTACTTGCTTATGAATCCCGGCCGGCTGTTAACCAAGGACGCTTTGCTCGATGCGGTCTGGCATCGCCGCTTTGTCAGCGAGTCGGTTCTTAAAGGATGCGTCAACGAATTGCGCAAAGCTCTGGCGGATGATCCGAAGTCACCCACTTACATCGAAACGGTGGCGAAACACGGCTATCGCTTCATTGCCGAGGTAATGCAGGCAGACAGCCGGGAAGTTCGTGCGCCGGCACTGTCGCCAATAGCGGCCAATCGCGCAGCCCATGATGTGAATTCGATGTATTGGGTAGGGCGGCGGAGCGAGTTGGAATGGCTGGAAGCACGCTTCGAACGGGTAAGGCGTGGTGAGCGTCAGATAGTCTTCTTCACCGGCGAGGCCGGGATAGGCAAGACCACCCTAATCGATATGTTTCTGGCTCGCGCCAACGGCACGAATCTGGGGCTGCTACGCGCCCGATGCGTCGAACAGTGCGGTGCGGGAGAGGCGTTTATGCCTTTGATCGAGGCTTTGGAGAACGAATGCCGCGGAGCTGGCGCGCAGCAATTGGTCGACCGGCTGCACCGACATGCACCGACCTGGCTGATGCAAATGAACTCGGTCTTGACGCCCGCGGATAAGGACAAGCTCAGCCAGCAGGTCCTGGGCGCAACGAATGCCCGAATGCTCAGAGAGGCGGCGGAGTTTTTCGAGAGCATCAGCTCCGAATTTCCCTTGGTCCTGGTGATCGACGATTTGCATTGGGGCGATTATGCGACGGTCGATCTTATCTCTCTATTAGGGCGTCGAAGTTCACCGGCTCAGTTATTCGTCATCGCGACATACCGACCGGTCGACGTAAGCTTGACGCAACACCCGATCAAGCGGATCAGGCACGAATTGCAGGCGCGTGGTTTATGCGCCGAGCTGGCCTTGTGCGGCCTGGGCGAGGATGAAATCAAGGAATATTTGGTATCGCGCTATCCCGAAGAGGCGGGGCATGAGACTTTATCGTCGTCCATTTACCGATGGACCGAGGGCCATCCCTTTTTCATGGTAAATCTGGTCGAACATCTGGTCGATTTGGGGCGCCTCACATCGAGTTCCTACGATACGGGCTCGAAGCTGGCGATACCCGACAATCTCTTGGAAATGATAGACGCGCAAATCGATCGCCTGAGCGCTTCCGAGCGGCGCTTGCTCGAAATGGCGAGCGTATTCGGCGTCGAATGGTCTGCGGCACTGCTGGCAGCCGTATCCGGCGAAGATTTGGCGACGATCGAACTGTGTTGCGATGAACTCCGCCGGCGCGGCCAGATGTTGAAGTCATGCGGTGCCGACGAGTGGGCGGACGGGATAATGGCCGGACGCTATGGTTTTCGGCATTCCCTCTATCGCGAAATCCTTTATCGCCGCCTTGCGCCCGGGCGCCGGATGCAGTTGCACCGGTCCACCGGAGAATGCTTGGAAAATGGATACGGCGAGAAATCCAAAACGATCGCGGCGGAATTGGCCAATCATTTCGAGCAAGGCAAACAGCTGTCTAAGGCAATCATGTATCTGCGTCTGGCGTCGGAGAACGCCGTGAGCCGCTATGCCAACCGAGAAGCGATAGACTACATCAGCCACGCGCTACGCCTGTCCGAGTCGCTTCCGGAGGCGGAACGCGAGGCCTTAATCATGGAATTGCTGTTCAGACGCGGTGTCGTAAAGCGTTCTATGGACGACACCGATGGCGCCATGGAAGACTTTTCGGCTATTCGCAAGCTTGCGGTCAGCGCGGGTCTTCCGCTTTGGGAGCTCAAAGCCTTGATTGAACAAGGCAGGGTTTGTTATTGGATGGATCGGCCCCGCTGCCTCGCGTTAGTGACCGAGGCGGTAGAACGCGCTCTGGATTTAAAGGACGAGATGATCGAAATCCTGGTTCGAGGCTCCTGGGCTGGATGGCATAACACTTTGCAGGGATGGAGCGAGCACTACATCCGGGATTGTCGAAAGGCCATGGATATGGCCCGCGCAACGCGGAATCGCGAATTGCTTAACGCCAGCCTCACCTTGCATTCCAGTTTCGAATACGCCAGGGCCGACTATCGGTCGGCGATCGCTCTCGCACGCGAGGCAATGGAGATCG
The DNA here is from genome assembly GCF_051027445.1 of Methylocaldum sp. GT1TLB. Lineage (NCBI taxonomy): Bacteria > Pseudomonadati > Pseudomonadota > Gammaproteobacteria > Methylococcales > Methylococcaceae > Methylocaldum > Methylocaldum sp. GT1TLB. Next base: position 1,079,368 of record NZ_CP194898.1, on the reverse strand, counting down.
CTCAGAACCGGGGCGACGCATTGCAATACATGGTTTGCGAGGCCCTTTGCATAAGGTCGATGCTGCACATCGGAGAGTGGGGGGAAGCCCGGCGCCATATCGCCAAAGCATTAGAGATGGCCGAAAGGAACGGCAATGTCTTTGCAATCATCCATTTCACTCTGCTCATGAGCTGGTTACACGAGCAGGCCTTGGATTACGAAGGTGCACGGAGTCTGTGCCAGGCCGCGATGGAAAAAATGCACGACCAGCGGGATTCCTCGAATGCCTTTTTCGGACTGATCCGGTCGGGCGCGGCCCATTTGGGTTTGAGGCAACACGCCGAAGCCTTCGAGAGTTTCGCCAAAGCCGATCAGCTGCTGGATGCCTGTCAGGGACTGATGGATTGGTACCTGCGGCCGCTCTTTCATTTGGGCCTGGGTGAATACTGGCTGACGCAAGGCCAGTGGGAAAAAGCCGAAGAGCAGGCCAACAAGGTTTGCGAGCTCTCGGCCTTGCCTCCCGATCCGGCTTATCTGGCGCTGGGACATCGGCTGTTGGCCGAAGTGGCCATGGGCCGAAAGGCATTGGATACGGCTGGGGCGGAAGTCGAACAGGCGTTGTCCCATCTCGGTACGATCGAGGCCGCACTCGCGGCATGGCGGGTGTACGCAACCGCTGCGGAGCTGGATAGCCGAAGGGGACGCCTCCCTGAAGCGGAAACCTACCGCCATCGCAGCGCAGCGATACTTCGAGGCTTGGCCGAATCCATGGACGAGGCGGATTGCCTGCGTCAGTCGCTGCTGCGACATCCGCTGTTAACCGGCATTTGCGAGTAATTCCAAATCAAAACTTCGCGTGAATTCCGCCGAATACCGTGGTTCCGGGAGTGTAGCGGGCGTAGATGCCGCCGGTTCGGTTGTTGGTAATATTGTCACCGCGCACATAAAGATCGAGTTGCGGCAACACGCGATAGGTGGCTATGAGATCGACACGGACGGTGTCGTCCGTGGCCAAAGTCGCCGCGCTATCGTTCCATTGCGAGCCTTGGTATGTTGCATTCGCGCGGAGGCTCAGCGGCAAGGCATCCAGGTTCCACTGCGTCCAGATGCGGCCGGATTTTTCCGGATGCACCGGCAAAGGCCGGTCGTTGTCCAGATTGCGGCTGTACTGATAAGTGAAGTCCAGACCGCTGCGGAGCTGTTCGGACCAGAGAACTTCCAACGAAGCCTCTGCTCCGGCGATGCGGGCCCGCGGCGTGTTGCCGAGGCGAACAAAGCGTCCCAAGCTGATTTCTGAAGTGATCAGGTCGTTATAGCGACCGTAGTAGCCGGTTACGGAGATGTATAGATTGCGGATCGGCACCCAATCGAATCCGGCATCTGCCGTCAAGCCTTTCTCCGGTTTGAGAATGGGACTGCCCAAGAGCGGCATATACAGTTCGCCGTAGCTGGGGGCGCGGAATGCGGTGCCCGCGTTGGCCCGGAGGCTCAAGGATGACGAAACGTCCCAGCGAGACCCGAAATGCAGTAGCGTGTGTTTGCCGTAGTCGTCGTGGCTTTCCACCCGGACGCCCGCTTCTTGGTACCATTTCCCCAAATCGGCCTGCAGCTCGGCAAATCCGATCACGGTCTTTCGCTCGTCGTGGAATTGCGACGATTGCAAGGGATGTTCACTTTCCCCATGCTCGTGACGCACCTGCCCACCCCACACCAGTCGCCAGGATCGCTGGCGCGTCTGATCGTTTAAAAGTGCGTGACTGTTGCGCCAATCGGCGAACATCAAATGGCTGCTGAAACTGAACGGTAGACGGCCGGCTCGAGCGGCGACGTCGTTCTCGGTGTAGGCCAGCTGCAACCGACTGGTCCAGTCATCGGTCAGATGCGCTGAGGCGGTATTTTGGGTCAGCCACAGTTTTTCGTGAAAATCCGTGGTCGCACTGTCGACGAAGGTGGGAAGACCGGCCGGAGTCACCCCCGGTAGATCGGCGTCCTGCCATGAGTCTTTGTAGAGGACGCTGCCGTCCACGGCCAAATCCGGCGTGAACCGCGCGCCGTATCGCGCTATCCCTAAGGTGCTGCCGAAGCGGTCCCGCTCCGGATTGCCCCGGTCGGGTATGGCGTCGTACGCGCCGTCGAATTGGTTCACCCGACTTCCGGTGACGGAAATGTCGGCATGCTCGGCCAGCAAGCCGCCGCTCAGTGTCGTGCGGAAGGTTCCGAAACTTCCCCCTTCCGCGTGAACCAAACCATAATCTTCCGTGGTCCGTTTGGAACTCAGCTGAATGCTGCCGCCCAAAGCTTGGCTGGTGTAGTAGGCATGGTTGGAACCGAGAACCACGGTAGCTCCGCCCAAGGCTTCGGCGGGAATGGTATCGAGCCAGCTCAGTGCCGGCAGTGCCGTCAGTAACGGTACGCCATCGAATGTCACCATGCCTTGGGTGTAAGTCACGCCGCGTACCCTCAGTCCCACGGCGCGGCCCTCGCTGCCCCGGAGCACGAAAACGCCCGGCGTTCCGCGCAGGAAATCGTTGATATTGCTGTACTGCGAACTTTCGACGTCATTCCGTGACCGAAAAGTGGCATTGTTCGTAAGCGCTCGTGAGAGATTGTCGGCGGTTTGGGGCAGACCGTCCGTGGGAATCACGGTCACCGGAGGCAGTTCCGTCATATCCGCTCGCAATGAAGCCGGTGCACACTGCGCAATCAGTAAGACCGCGGCCGGACCGGCCAGACCCCGTTTGCCCACCTTGACCATGAATCGTGTTTAGCGATTATCGAAGGCTAATCCGGTTCGTAAGCCAGGATCGGCGCCAGCCACCGTTCGGCTTCCCTAAGCGTCACGCCTTTCCGTTTCGCGTAATCCTCGACCTGGTCGCGGCCGATCTTGCCGACGTTGAAATATTTCGCCGCCGGATGTGCCAGATACCATCCGCTGACGGAGGAAGCGGGGTACATCGCGAAAGACTCCGTCAAGCGGATGCCGCTGTTCTGTTCGGCTGCCAGCAGTTCGAACAGCGCGGCCTTTTCGGTGTGGTCCGGACAGGCGGGATAGCCGGGGGCAGGGCGGATGCCCCGATACGCCTCGGCGATCAGTTGCTGGTTGCTGAGCTGCTCGTCCGGCGCGTAGCCCCAGAACTCGCGGCGAACCCGCCGGTGCATCAGTTCGGCGAGGGCTTCCGCCAGACGATCGGCCAGGGCCTTGAGCATGATGCTGCTGTAGTCGTCGTGGTTGGCGGCGAAGCGGTCGAGATGTTTTTCGATGCCGTGGCCGGCGGTAACGGCGAAGCCCCCGATATAGTCGGGCACGCCGCTCTCTTTCGGCGCCACGAAATCGGACAGGCAGTAATTGGGCTGGCCGGGCGGTTTCACCGCCTGCTGGCGCAGATGGCGAAGGACGGTCAGCGTTTCCTTCCGGGTATCGTCGGCATACAGCAGGATATCGTCGGCAGATGCGTTAGCCGGGAAGAATCCGACCACCGCGCGGGCGGTCAGCCACTCTTCCGCGACCAAGGTTTCGAGCATGGCCTTAGCGTCCTTGAACAAGGTGCGCGCATGCTCTCCGACCACTTCGTCGTCGAGAATTTTCGGGTAGCTGCCCGCCAGCTCCCAGGTATGGAAAAAAGGCGACCAGTCGATGTAATCGACAATTTCCCGCAACGGGTAATGGTCGAATACCCGTAGACCCAAGAAAGTCGGATGCGGCGGCACGTAATGCTGCCAATCGCCATGGAAGGCGTTGGCGCGCGCCGCGGCGATCTCGTGCAGCGGGTTTTGTGCCTTGCGTCCCGCGTGGCGTTGGCGCACCTCTTCGTATTCGCGCCGCGTTTGCGAGATGAAATCGTCCCGCAAATCTTCGCTTAAAAGACTCCCGGCGATTCCGACACTTCGCGAGGCATCGGTCACGTAAACCGCCGGGCCGCTGTAGTTCGGCTCGATCTTGACGGCGGTATGGGCGCGCGAGGTGGTTGCGCCTCCGATCAGGAGCGGCAGAGTGAAGCTCAGTCTTTCCATTTCCTTGGCGACATGGACCATTTCGTCCAGGGAAGGCGTGATCAGACCGGAGAGTCCGATGATATGGACGTCGTGCTCGCGCGCCGCTTCGAGGATCTTCTCGCAGGGCACCATGACGCCCAGATCGATCACTTCGAAGCCGTTGCATTGCAGCACGACGCCGACGATGTTCTTGCCGATGTCGTGCACGTCGCCTTTGACCGTGGCCAGCAGGATTCTGCCGTTCGATTGAATCGTACCGCCGGCTTTTTCCACTTCCATGAAGGGCATCAGATAGGCCACCGATTTCTTCATGACCCGGGCGGATTTGACCACCTGCGGCAGGAACATCTTGCCGGCGCCGAACAGGTCGCCGACCACGTTCATGCCCTGCATGAGCGGACCTTCGATGACGTGCAAGGGGCGCGCGTATTGCTGGCGGGCCTCCTCGGTGTCTTGCTCGATAAATTCGTCGATACCCTTGACCAGCGCATGTTCCAGGCGCTTCTCGACCGGCCAGTGGCGCCACGCGAGGTCTTCCTTCTTTTCGACGGTTCCGCCTTCGTCCCGGTATTTCTCGGCGATGGACAGAAGCTGTTCGGTGGCGTCCGGATGGCGCGCGAGGATCACATCCTCGATGGCATCCCGAAGTTCCGCCGGAATGTCTTCGTAAATCGCGAGCTGTCCGGCGTTGACGATACCCATGTCCATGCCGGCACGGATCGCATGGTAAAGAAAGACGGCGTGGATGGCTTCGCGCACCGGATTGTTGCCGCGAAAAGAGAAAGACACGTTGGAAACGCCGCCCGAGACCAGGGCATGGGGCAGGGTTTCCTTGATCTGGTGCACGGCTTCGATGTAATCGAAGCCGTAGCGGTTGTGCTCCTCGATGCCGGTGGCGACGGCAAAGATATTCGGGTCGAAGATGATGTCTTCGGCCGGGAGTCCGCCCCGTTCGGTGAGAATCTTGTAAGCGCGGGCGCAGATTTCCACCTTGCGCTCGCGGGTGTCCGCCTGGCCCTGCTCGTCGAAGGCCATGACGATGACCGCGGCGCCGTAGCGGCGGACCAGCTTGGCGTGGCGGATGAACGCGTCTTCGCCTTCCTTGAGCGAAATCGAGTTGACGATGCCCTTGCCCTGAAGACATTTCAGTCCGGCTTCCAGGATGTCCCATTTGGACGAGTCCAGCATCACCGGCACGCGCGCGATGTCGGGTTCAGAGGCGATCAGGTTCAGGAAACGGACCATGGCGGCCTGCGAGTCGAGCATGCCTTCGTCCATGTTGACGTCGATGATCTGCGCGCCGTTCTCTACCTGCTGGCGGGCGACGTCGATGGCCTGCTCGTACTTCTCCTCGCGGATCAGGCGGCGAAAGGCCGCCGAGCCGGTGACGTTGGTGCGCTCGCCCACGTTGACGAACAAGGATTCGGGGCCGATGTTCAGGGGCTCGAGCCCGGCCAGGCGGCACTTCGGTTCGATAGCCGGCAGATGTCGCGGCGGGAAATGCTCCACGGCGTCGCGAATGGCTTTGATATGGGGCGGGCGAGTGCCGCAGCAGCCGCCTACGATGTTCAGAAATCCCTGCTCCGCCCATTCCGCGATTTCCTTGGCCATGGCTTCCGGCGATTCGTCGTATTCGCCGAATTCGTTGGGAAGTCCGGCGTTGGGGTGGGCCGAGACATGGGTGTCGGCGATGTGCGAAAGCTCTTCGATGTACTGCCGGAGCTGCTTGGCGCCCAGCGCGCAGTTGAAGCCGATGGAAATGGGTTGCGCGTGGCGCAGCGAATTCCAGAAAGCCTCCACGGTTTGCCCGGACAGGGTGCGGCCAGAGGCGTCGGTGATCGTGCCCGAGATCATGACCGGCAAGCGGAGTCCGCGGTCGTCGCAGTACTGTTCCACGGCGAAGACGGCGGCCTTGGCGTTCAGAGTGTCGAAGATCGTTTCGATGAGAATGATGTCCGCGCCGCCGTCGACCAGGCCTTGGGTGGCTTCGTAATAAGCGCTGACGAGATCGTCGAAACTGACGTTGCGAAAGCCGGGGTCGTTGACGTTGGGCGAAATCGAGGCGGTGCGGTTGGTCGGGCCCAATACGCCGGCGACGAACCGCGGCCGGTCGGGAGTCTTCTCGGACATGGCGTCGACCGCTTGCCGCACCAGCCGGGTCGCTTCCACGTTGAGTTCATAAGCCAGTTCCTCCATGCCGTAATCGGCGAGGCTGACCCGATTGGCGTTGAAGGTGTTGGTTTCAATGATGTCCGCACCCGCTTCCAGATAAGCGTCGTGAATCGCCCGGATGATCTGCGGCTGAGTGAGGCAGAGCAGGTCGTTGTTGCCCTTGAGATCTTTCGGCCAGTTCGCGAAACGCTCTCCGCGATAATCCTTTTCCTCGAGCCGGTAGCTTTGGATCATGGTGCCCATCGCGCCGTCCAGGAAGAGAATCCTTTCGGAAAGAAGTTGTCTCAATAGTGCGGTGCGGGCGTTCAAATCGGTCATCGTGGGATATTCCGGGGTAAGGGAGAATTCGAACCGGCGTTTTGACGGCAAAGAGTTCTATTTTAGAGACAGACGGTCCGGCAATAAACCGGTTCATGCGCGGCAAGCCGGTGTATTCCTTGCCATAAGGAAATGAATGATGTCAAAATTCGGCTCGCTTTCAAGAATAGCAAGCTGTTCCGCCCCACGGATGCCTCTTTTTTTGCGGGGAAGAGCAACCGCTACAATAAACGTTCCGGGGAGATTTCTATGAATTTTCGAGCTTTCGGCGCAGCCGGCCTGATTTGGCTTGTTGGAGCCATGGGGACGACCGCTTTGGGAGAAGTCCCGCTAAAAGACAACAGCGAAATTGTGGGTACGTGGCGCCTCGAGTCGGTGGCTCCGGCACTTAATAAACCCAAGATCGAGGAAAATAGGACCTGGGAATTCAAATCTGACGGTACCATCGTCACTTCGGGTTACAACCGGCATTTCAAAGCGGAAGATCGGCACGAGTGGAAGTACAAGGTCGTGGACGGCAAGATCGTGGCGGATGATCCGGGGCGGCCGGGAAAAACGATCGATTACATGGTCTACGAAAAAACGCCCGACCGAATGATCCTGAAAGGCGGTATCGAAGGATTTTATTTCTTTAAAAAACAATAATTAGAGGAAACCGGATATGAATAAGTTTTTTCAGTTCAATAAAGATGACCGAACGATGTGGCTGGGCATGTTGGGAATTAGCGCGATCTTCATCGTGCTGATGTCGTTGTTTACGACCACGTCCCCTTTCTATTACGCGAAACGGATTCTGATCACGATCTTTATCATGTTTTTGCCGGGCTACGCGATTACCAAGCTGTTCTTCGATCATATGGAGTTCACGGAATACAGGGCGCTCGATAAATTCTTGGTTTCGTTCTTCTTTTCCATAGCCACGGTGCAAACCTTGTACTTCATCGCGACCTACGTGCGGACTTACGCCTTAAACGTGGATGAAGATGTCATCAGCAGTAACGCGATCTCGATATCGATTGCTCTCTTGGTTACCGCAGTTGCCTTTGGCGTCAAATTTTATTTGAACAAAAAGAAAACGATCGCATCTTAAAAATAGGCTTTGTTCGGCAGATTTGATGACAACTATGAGTTCCGGTGATTCTAATTCAAAAAGACCTACGGTATTTCAGGTGATTGCCAGTGTCGTCGCGGCGGCTTTCGGCGTTCAAAGCTCGGCTAACCGGGAGCGCGATTTCGCCTTTGGCTCAGCCAAGGCTTATATCATCGGCGGCATCATTTTTACGGTGCTGTTCGTGGTGGCCGTCATTGCCGTGGTGAATCTGGTGATCAAATCCGCCGGGACGTAGGAACGCTTGAACGGTGACGCCGTCAAAAACCCCGCAGGTTTGCCGCGGGGTTTTTCTTTGCACAGAATTTCGGCGTGTCGCTTGTCGAGGAGATCGGTTGACGAATTCTGGAGGCGACGATTAATCTTCCCTGAAGCGGTGCCCATGCCGCTTCGTTTCGCGACATAACGCTTACGTTTAGTAAGCGATTCAGGGATACCTAAGGACTAAACGGAGGCTAGGATGGCCGATATTCCCACCAAACATGTCTCGTACTGGATCGATTCCACGCCGGAAACGGGCTATCCGGAACTTCCGGGCGATCTTTCCGTCGATGTAGCCGTTGTCGGTGCCGGTATCGTGGGCCTTACCACGGCGCTTCTGCTGAAACGGGCTGGGCGCAGCGTGGCGGTGATCGACTCGCGGAAGATCGTCGGGCAGGTCACGGGGCGAACCACCGCCAAATTGACCTCGCTCCACGGTCTTATCTATTCCTATCTGATCAAAACTTTCGGCGAAGACGGCGCTCGCGCCTATGCCGAGTCGAATCAAGCCGCGATCGAGATAGTCGACACCATACGGACGCAACTCGGCAGCGACTGCGATTTCGAGCGTCAGTCGGCATTTACCGTTACCGAGTCGGAGGAGCAGGTGCCGGCATTGGAAGCCGAGATGGAAGCTGCCGCGAAGCTTGGATTGCCGGTCGATTTCGTCACCGAAACGACCTTGCCTTTTCCGATTGCCGGCGCGGTACGCTTCGATCACCAGGCGCGTTTCCACCCTCGGAAATACCTGCTGTCGGTCGCACAGGCGGTGAGCGGCGACGGCTGTGCGGTTTTCGAGAATACTCGAGTGCTGGACGTCGAAGAGGGTACCCCGTGCCGGGTGCTGACCGATAAAGGGAAAGTCGAGGCGCGAGACGTGGTCATCGCCACCAATATTCCCATTCTGGATAAAGGCGGATTCTTCGCCAAAGTGTTTCCGAGACAACATGTCGTCGTCGGGATTCGAGTTGCCCCGGAGCAAGTCCCCGACGGCATGTTTCTGTCGGTGGGAGAGCCCAAATATTCGGTTCGCGTCCATCCGACGGATAAAGGGCCGTTGCTGATCGTTTCGGGACAGGGCTATCGGACGGGGCACGCCGACACGGCGCAGAAGTCGAGAGAGCTCAGGTGGTTCGTCCAAAACCGCTTTCAGGTCACCTCTATCGAATACGAGTGGATCAATCAGGATTACGACGCTGCCGACCGAGTGCCTTATATCGGTCATCTCACGCCCGGCTCGAAGCACCTTTATACGGCAACCGGATTCAATGCCTGGGGTTTAACCAACGGCACGGTGGCCGCTACGATCATTTCCGACGAGATTATCGGCAACCATAACCGCTGGGCGGAGCTCTACCGGGCCACACGCGTGAATCTCAAGGCATCGGGCGGAAAGTTGCTGAAGGAGAACGTCCATGTCGGGGAAATGTGGCTAAGGGACAAATTGGCGTCCGGTCATAGAAAAACGGTGGAGACGGTTGCGCCCGGGGAAGGAGAGATCATCGATCTCCACGGCAAAAAAACCGCCGTGTATCGAAACGAGGAAGGCCGAATTCACGCCGTATCCGCCGTTTGCACGCATCTCGGCTGTATCGTTCACTGGAACAAAGCGGATAAGTCATGGGATTGTCCTTGCCACGGCTCGCGCTTCGATGCCGAAGGAAAGGTGATATCGGGGCCGACGCGAAAGGAACTCGAGCCTGTATCGTTGTAACCGGCCACAGGAGACGGTAAAGAAAATTCAGCCGTGAAACATCGTCGCAAACTTCCCTGGATTCGCCGCTAAGCTTGGGCGGTTGTCCCAGAATTCTTGATCGGTAATCATCCTGATTATTTTTCGTGTCGCATTTGAGTAATTATTTGTTCAAGTCGCGATACTTTTTGTTTTTCCGGAGATGCATCTTTAGTCAGGGCTCGGTTCATTGATTAACGGTCGAGCAGGTGCGCTCGCGGGCGTCGTGCGACCGGTTTGACTCGGTGGCCGTATTAAACGGATTTGGACATTAGGAGAAATGCTTAACGCCCGGTAAAACGTCTTTTTACAGTAGCGCACAGGGACGTAAACGCTATGCAATCCGACGAACACCCCGCCGATTTACGGCAGACTCCTGAAAGAGGTGGCACCGCGCTTTGGACTGCGGTGGCGCTAACCGTTTATTCCGTGTTGGGAGCCGTTCATGCAAAGGACTACCGAAGCATCGACGGTTACGGAAATAACATCGCCCATCCGACATGGGGTATGGCCGGTGCTTACCTGCTGCGCAGCGCGAGCGGAGCTCACTATGCGGACGGCATTTCCTTGCCGGCTGGGGCCTCGCGTCCGAGTCCCCGCGAAATCAGCAATGCCGTTTTCGCCCAAAATGACGATCTGATTCCCGCGAAAGGCCGCCAGAGCGATTTCATGTGGACCTGGGGGCAATTTTTGGACCACGATATGGGACTCACCCAAGGAACGGCCGAAAGCTTTCCGATCAAGATTCCAGCGGGAGATCCGTTTTTCGATCCACGGGGAACAGGCACAAAGACGATGCCTTTCTCGCGCGCCATCTTCGATCCGGCCACCGGGACGAGCACCGGCAACCCGCGCGAGCAGATCAATGAAATTACCGCTTACATCGACGGCTCCATGATTTACGGGTCCGACGAGGCTCGTGCCCGCTGGCTTCGGACCGGGCCGTATCTGAAAGGTTCGTCCGGCAATCTGCTCCCGTACAACGACGGGACCCAACCCAATGCGGGTTCGCCCGAGCAACCGAATTTTTCGTCGGCTCTATTCGTCGCGGGCGACATCCGGGCCAACGAGCAGCCCACGCTTGCGGCCATGCATACGCTGTTCATGCGCGAACACAATTACCAGGTCGACCGAATTCGCGAGGCAAATCCGGATCTCGACGACGAAGAACTGTATCAGCGCGCCAGGGAAATCGTCATCGCCGAAATTCAGCATGTTACGTACGAGGAATATCTGCCGGCGCTTTTGGGGCGAGGCGGTCTTCATATGAGATCGAGTTACGATGCCGAGATCAATCCGGGGCTCAGCTCGCTTTTTTCGACAGCCGCCTTTCGGCTCGGGCATACCATGCTCAGCCCGTCAATTTTGCGTCTCAACGAAGACGGCTCGCCGATCAGGGAGGGCGCGCTTTCATTGCGGGAAGCATTCTTCGAGGCCACGCCTCCCATGCTGGCCGGCCGTGGCATCGATCCTCTCATCCGCGGTGTGGCGGTGCAGCGCATGCAGGAGCTGGATGAAAAAATCGTTGATGATGTTCGCAATTTTCTGTTCGGTGCGCCGGAGGCCGGCGGGTTGGATCTGGTTGCGTTCAATATCCAGCGCGGCCGTGACATGGGATTGCCCGATTTCAATACCGCGCGTGCGGATCTTGGCTTACCCCGCAGATCCAGTTTCTCCGAGATCACCTCGGATCGGGCTATGGCAACGAGCTTGGAGCGCCTTTACGGCAACGTCGACGACATCGATATGTTCGTGGGTCTTCTCTGCGAGGACGACATGCCCGGCACGATGTTGGGCGAAACGCTGAGAGCCATACTGATGGATCAGTTCCACCGCACTCGTTCCGGAGATCGCTACTGGTATACGCGGACCCTGAAGGGGAAGGATCTCGCTATGGTGCGCCAAACGCGCTTGTCCGACCTCATTCGCCGCAATACGTCGATACGGAAGATTCAGAAAAACGTGTTTTTTGCACCGAATCACGATCGCTGAGGCAGGGGCCAGAGTACCCGATGGCGATTAGGCGGAGGCTTATCGCGGTTCGGTCGATGTCACCGTGAAAGAGCAATGATGGCACTGACGGTTGACTTAATTGTGGCACTCCGTGCCTATCACCGGGACAATCTGCGAACGTTCCGCTCGCGCCAAACGACGGTATAAGCGTCCTTTGGTACCATTCGTATTACAATCGGCTGAACCACGGGCATGGATTGAAGATGGGCAGGATAGCTCAATTCGATGATTCACCGGTGGCTGTGGCGGATGGATTTACTTGGTGCAGCCTTAACCAGTCAAGAAACTTGTCATGCAAATCTGGGTCGATGCCGATGCCTGTCCGAACGTCATCAAAGAGATTCTCTATCGTGCGGCGGAAAAACGGCAAATTTCGCTGACTCTCGTCGCTAACCAGCCCCTTCGAACGCCGCCGTCGCGTTATATCCAGGCCATTCAGGTGCCCGCCGGGTTCGATGTGGCCGACAACAAAATCGTTCAGGCAATTCAGCCCGGCGATCTCGCGGTTACCGCGGATATCCCGTTAGCCGCCGAAGTCGTCGAGAAGGGTGGTTATGCGCTCAACCCGAGGGGGCAGTTCTACACGAAAGACAATATCCGCGAACAACTGACGTTGCGAAACTTCATGACGGAGCTGCGCAATAGCGGGGTCGAAATGGGTGGCCCCTCGTCGTTGAGCCAGGGCGACCGCCAGGCGTTCGCGAATCAGCTGGATCGTTTCTTATCCCGACAAGGCAGGAACTGACCAGAGCTTCACGTCCACCGTGACCCTATTCGATCGCCGTGCCTCAGCCCGTCAATAGCGCTCGAAGCCGGTCGCGGCGGCCGGTTCGGGTTTCGGTTCCGCCAACAGCGAGCGCTTGACGAAGAAGATAGCCGCCATCGGCATCGCCAGTCCGACGATGGCGACGGTGATGAACAGCGCGCCGAGTTCGCTGTAATCGGCTGGAATTTCTACGGCTCCGGTGCTGGCATTTCTGACCTCGCGCGTGACGGTGAATATCTGGTTCAGATATTTGGTGCCGAGTTGCGAGAGCGATAGCGCCAGATTGGTAAAGGCGGCCATGACCGCGAAATAGGTTGCCTTGAGCCTTTCCGGAGCCGAGTTGGCGATCCACGCGAGCATCGGGATCATCGCGATCTGGCCCAGGGGCGACTCGAGCGCCGTGTCGATCAGGGCGATGAACCGGGCATCGACGACGCCGCCGGTGCGGGCGGCGGTCCAATGGTGAAATCCGTAGAACATCGCGATATTGGGCAAGAAAAGGACGGCGCCGGCAATGGTCAAGAAGGCAATGATATAGGTGATCGGACGCTCGGCCATGAAGCGGCGGAAGATGAACATGCCGAACAGCGTCAATGCGCTGGCGACCAGCGAAAGCTGAGATAGAAACTGTTGATCGAAACCGAGCTCGTCGATCATCCACCAGGTCGAACCGGCGCCGGTCGTGGGGATCGCGCGGAATGCGAAAATCACGATAGCCGTGGCGTAGAGTTCGTGTCGCGCGCGATCGGGAAGGTCTCGGGTCAATTGCCGCATCAGGAACAATACGATGCCGAGAGAACCCGCGAAGATGATTTCCTCGTTGAGTGGCACGGCGGCCAAGCCCATGCTGGCCGAGAACAGGACGAACACCAGGCCGCCGCCCAGAATCCACCAGTTGGCCTCGGGCAATTCGTCCATGGGTCTTCCCAGGAACCGCTCGATCTGGTCCATCTCGAAGCCTTGGGCGGCTAGCCGCTGTACGTCGCGCCAGCGCAAAGCGGCGGCCAACGCCACGCCAAGAACGGAAACGGCCGGAATGATCAGCGCCAGGCGGTAAATCTGAAGATAAACCGCCGCTTTCTCCAATTCGCCAAGGTTTTCGACGCCGCTGAAAAGGTATACGTTGACGGCGGCGACCAGAACGGTGCCGCCGATGATCGCGACTCGCCCCAGGGTCTGCATGGTGGTGTGGGCCAGGCGAAGCTGTTCCTCGCCGACCGGGCGGCCTTCACGATCCACCCGCGGGACGGCCTCGACGGTCATGGCGTCCGCCACCGTGTCCTGCAATACGTAACCGACCGGCGCCAGCAGGGCGGAAAGAACGTACCAGGTTTCGATCGGCATAAGCTCGCGCATGGCGTCCGGTTTGTCGAGCAGACCGATCATGATCAAGAGGCTGGCGGAAATCAGCCCGGCACCGAGAATGATGAGGCCGGACTTGTGGCGCCAGATCAAGTCGACCAGATGCCCCATCGGCATCTTCAAGGTCCAGGGCAGCATCATCCAAAAGCTGAGGGCGGCCAGGAACTCCGCGGACAGGCCCAGATATTCCTTGACGAAAAAGGTGCCGACGATGCCGGTCAGTCCGGAAATTCCGGCCGCCATGTAGACCATGAGGGGCGGAAGATAGCTCAGGCGCATTTGGCGGCCGAGGTCGAGAACGTTGCGGTCTAGCCATTCTCTCCAATGCATGGGAATCTCTCTCCTTGGTTGAATATTCCAAACGATTGTAGAACAAGCGATCGAGCGGTCCGAGCTTTTTGGTTGCAAGTCAGTTCGGAACGATCGTCTCCTTCAGGGGCTTGGTTTACCTCGGCTGGCGATTTTGATAGAACCGGGCGGGTGAATACGGATACGGCGCGGTTGCTTCTGCGCCGGAAGCAAAAGAGAACGTCACATTATTCCCGAAAAGCATGGAGACCAGCATGAAATTGCATTCCTTGGCACAGATGTTCAAGACCCTTTTGTTCGGTGCGCTGATCAGCGGAATCGTCTCGGCGCCGGAGTTGGCGGAGAGCGCTACGCTCGACCAATCGCTGGATCGGGCGCTTCAAGGCGATCACCGGGACCCCGGAAATCGTGAGCGGGACAAATACAGGCATCCCAAGGAAACCCTGCAATTTTTCGGACTGCGGCCGGATATGACGGTAGTCGAAATATCGCCCGGACGCGGCTGGTATACGGAGATTCTGGCTCCTGTCCTGCGTGACGAGGGAAAGCTCTACGCGGCCGGCTTCGGCCCGGTTCGGCCGGGCATGCCCGATTACGCCGTCAAGATACAGAAAGCATACGAAGCCAAGCTCAAGGTGCGCCCGGACGTCTACGACCGGGTTGTGCCGACTTCGATGCAGAATCCGAAGGATGCCGATTTTGCACCGCCGGGCACGGCCGATCTGGTGTTGACCTTCCGGAACGTGCACAACTGGATGGCGGACGGTACGGCGGACGAGATGTTCAAAGCCATGTACCGGGTTTTGAAACCCGGCGGTACGCTGGGCGTGGTCGAACATCGCGCGAAGCCCGGCACTTCGCTCGAGGATATGAAGAAAAGCGGCTATGTGACCGAGGATTATGTGATTGCTTTGGCCGAAAAAGCCGGTTTCAAGCTGGCCGACAAATCGGAAATCAACGCCAATCCCAAAGACGGCAAAGATCATCCGGAAGGCGTATGGACTCTGCCGCCGACCTTGCGGATGGGCGAAAAAGATCGGGCACGCTACCTTGCGATCGGGGAGAGCGACCGGATGACTCTCAAGTTCACCAAATAGGCGTTCGGACGGACGGCTACCCGAATCAGACGCTAACGTCGCCGGGTTCGATCATCGCTTTGCTTGAGTTGCAGCCACCGGGCTATGAGCAGTGCGGTCAAGATCAGCCAGCCGTAAGGGTAGGGGATGGCCCCGACGAAGAATGCGCTGAGCACGGCGACGAGCAGCGCTCCCAATGTCAAAAGATAGGTATCCATGGCGGCGAGTCTCCGAAAATCGCGGACTGTCCGCATGTTAGACCGCTTGGAATGGCCGGGGTAGCCGCTCGATGAAAAGAAGCGTGGAAACGGGCGTCGGCAAAGGATGGCCGACCTACGAACTTGTGTTGTCCAGTAGGTCGGGAATCCTTTCCCGACATTTATGTTTCCGCAAACGGAGCCCTCTCCATTTAGAGGCAAAGGAAACGAGATCAAAACGGCTCCTTGAACGGGCGCAGGTCCAATTCGTGCGTCCAGGCGCTTCGGTGCTGATTGTGCAACTGCCAGTAGGTATCGGCAATCGCGTCGAGATCGAGGAGTCCGTCGGCGCCTTTTTGGGCGACGAATTCGGGAAATGCGTTTCGGGCCCGCTCGCCGTCAATGACGCCGTCGATGATGGCATGCACCACGTGGATGCCCTGCGGTCCGAACTCCCTGGCCATGCCCTGAGCCAGCGCCCGTAGAGCGCTTTTTGCCGCGGCGAAGGCGGTGAACGGAGGACGGGCGCGTAGCGAAGCGCTGGCGCCCGTGAAGAACAAGGTCCCGTGCCTTTGATCAGCCATCAGCCGCGCGGCTTCCCGTCCCACCAGAAATGCGGCGTAGGCGTTCTGCAGCCAAAGCTGTCTGAACATGTCGCCGCTGGTTTCGAGCAGCGGTGCCCGGCGATTGCTGTCCACGTTGCAGGCGACAATGTCCAGCTCGCCGGGATCGCCCGAAACCGTTTCGAACAAGGATATGACGTCGCCTTCGACGGTGGCGTCGGTTACGACGGGAACCGCCCGGCCGCCGGCCATTCGGATTTCCCCGGCGACGCGCTCCAGTTTTTCGGCAGTGCGGCCTCCGACATAAACCCTGAGCCCCTCGCGCGCGAAGCGGCGGGCGAGGGCGGCCCCGAAACCCTTGCTAGGCCCAACCCCGATGACGACAGCTTTATGGTCGTTCATATCATGGTACCCGTTCGGTTCGCTAACTTCGGCTAAAGATCAAGCCGAAATTATTGGCCGGCATATCTATCTTCTCGCTCAACCCCAGGGCATAAGCGCTCGCCGCTTTTTCCAAATCGGCGATGTCCTTCAGGCCCCACTCGGAAACCCCGGCTGAGTGGATCATCTGATCGAACTCATGATTCGATGCGGTGGTGTATCGGCCGTGGTCCTTGAAGGGACCGTAGACAAACAGAAAGCCGTCCTCGTTCAGCAATTGCGAGGCGCACTTCATCATGCCGTCCGCGACGGAAATCGGAGCCACCTGGAAGATATTGATGACAAAAATGACGTCGAAGCGCCGCTCGTCCGGGTTCGGCCAGGTCTCATCGCGCGTCAGATCGAGCTGGCTCGGCCGTGCGACGTTCTGCACTCGGTTTTCCCAGGTAACCCGCATGATGTTTTCCAGGGCGTGCTCGTTCAGGTCGGTCGGATGGAACGTCAGATGCGGGAAATATGGCGCGAAATAGTTGATGTGCATGCCGCTCCCGCTGGCGAACTCCAGGACGTTGCCCGGTGTCGACGGGAATTTCTGCTTGAAAACCTCCAGGATCGGATCGCGGTTGCGGTGTCCCGCCCAGGAAACATACGGACTTAAGGGATGCGGATCGAGCGGCGGTCTTTCTTGAGACATAAAAGTTATCCTCGTGGAATGTTCTTTTTGTAATGTTGTAATCAGATTGCGCCAGTGTCC
Source organism: Methylocaldum sp. GT1TLB (assembly GCF_051027445.1). Lineage (NCBI taxonomy): Bacteria > Pseudomonadati > Pseudomonadota > Gammaproteobacteria > Methylococcales > Methylococcaceae > Methylocaldum > Methylocaldum sp. GT1TLB. The sequence continues at coordinate 1,062,382 of NZ_CP194898.1, read as the reverse complement.
TAAAGTGGGACGTGCTTTTGCAGCAGCTTGTATGCCAGGATTATTTAACGAAAAAAGCCAATAAAATCAGTATTGTAGTAAATAGCTATTCGATATGTTTATGAAATGTTATTTCAGTTGATGAAAAATGATTTCTTAATTCGAAAATCAGGTTTAGGCTATTAAGTCCATGATGTAGCACGAGCGCCCTTTATGAACCAGGCAAGCTTTTCGCAATTGACGCCGATTGGATTTCTCCAGACCTTCGTCATCGAACTGATGGATCTGTGCGAGGAGGCGGGCACGGCGCAGGCGGAGCAGATCATCGAGCGAATCGCCCGTAGCGCGGGCCGGTTTTTCGAGGAGACGTTCCGCGCCGAATACGGCCTCGATGAGGCTCTCGATCGAGAGCGCTACGCGGACTTGATCATTGGACTCAAGAATAAGATCGGCGGCCATTTTTCATTGGTTTCCAGCGATGCCGAGTGCATTCGTGTGGCCAGCAGTTGCTGCCCGTTCGGCGAGGGGGTGAAGAACTCACCGGAATTGTGCCGAATGACGTCCAGCGTGTTCGGCGCCATCGCGGCGCGCAACTTCGGCTACGCCAAGGTCGTGCTGGAGCGGCGTATCGCGCTCGGCCATGACGGCTGTCAAGTGGGGGTCTATCTGAATCCCGAGACCGCCGCAGGGTTGTCGGGGGTCGAATATCGAAACCAACCGGAGTCTAAGCCGGATCAGACGCTTGCCGGCGACTTACAAGCCCGCATCGAAGAGCGTATGCATCGGATATGGTGCCAAATGAGCGGCCGCTGTCCCACGCTCCCGGGCGTCGAACGGCCGGTCATCGTGGCACAGTCGCCCGCCATGCAGCAGGTATTGCGAGCGATCGAAATCGTGGCGCCTACCCCGGCCACGGTGTTGATCCGCGGCGAGACGGGGGTAGGCAAGGAGTTGGTCGCGCGTGCTATCCATGCCATGAGCGAGCGCAGCGAAAAACCCTTCATCGCCGTGAACTGCGGGGCGATTCCGGAAGGTTTGGTGGAGAGCGTGCTGTTCGGCCACGAGAAGGGGGCATTTACGGGTGCCATCGAGGTTCACCGGGGTTATTTCGAGCGGGCCGATGGCGGAACCTTGTTCTTGGACGAGGTGGATTCACTGACGCCGGCGGTGCAGACCAAGCTGCTCCGGGTATTGCAGGAGGGCGAGTTGGAGCGGGTAGGGGGGCACCGCACTTTGAGTGTCGACACGCGGATCATTGCCGCCACAAACTGCGATTTGGAAAAGGCAGTAGCCGACGGGAGTTTCCGCAAGGATCTGTACTACCGTATCAACGTCGTGAAATTGGAGATCCCGCCGCTCTCCGAACGACCGGAAGACATCCCTCATCTGGTCGACCTGATCTTGAAGCGTCTGGCCGTTCGCTACCGGAAGCAAATCCATGGCGTGACGGCCGAACTCATGGACAGGCTACGGGCATACTCGTGGCCCGGCAACGTTCGAGAGCTGGAAAACGTCCTGGAACGGGCGGTGCTGTTCACTCAAGGTAACTTCATTAAAGACGCCGAACTCGGGCCGAATCGCGCCGCTCCTTTGGAAAGCGGCTGGAAGGCAATCCGTAAACACGTCTTGGACCGAGCGGAACGCGAATACCTCGAGCAAGCGCTGAAGCGTTTTCAGGGCGACGTCAACCAGGTGGCGGAATGGATGGAGCTGACGCCGCGCGCGGTATATCTGAAACTGAGCGAGCTCGACATCGATCCGTCGCTGTTTCGCCCTCAAAGGTCCAAGACAGCCAAGGATCGATAACCCGGTTTTAGACCGGAATTTATCCAAAAACGCCGATTCATCGAGCATATCTAACGGAGTCGACTTATGAGTACATCCAATTCCTGGCATCTGGAAGGCAACTATTTCGAAGCGTGCAACTGCGAAACGGCCTGCCCGTGCGTGTGGTTCAATCCCCCTAGCGAAGGAGATTGCAAGCTGCTCGTCGCCTGGCATATCGATAAAGGTCGTTCGGAAGGCGTTACGCTGGACGGGCTCAATGTGGTTTTGGCGTGTTATGCGCCGGGACACATGAAGGAGGGCAACTGGCAGGCGGCGCTTTATCTCGATGAACGGGCGGATAGTGCCCAGTCGGACGCTCTGGTCCGAATCTTTTCCGGCCAGTCCGGCGGACATCCAGCCGTACTGGCGGGGTTCGTCGGCCAGGTACTCGGTGTGAAGCACGTGCCCATGACCTACGAGGCTCTCGGCAAGGAGCGGCGTCTTCTGATGTCCGATCTCGCGGAAGTGAGTATCCGCGCCATCGACGGCATAGCCGGCGGCGAGGCCACGATTGCCAATCCGCCTCTGTGCGTGGTGCCGTCTCACCCTTCCGTGGTGGCAAAGTCGGAGTCTTACCGTTATCGGGATTATGGCTTCGATTGGGAGTTTTCCGGGCGCAACGGCTATTTCTCCCCTTTCGTATATCACTCCTAGGCCATGGCCGTTTCGGCGAGAATTTCTAAGAGTACGATCCAGGGCTTGCTGATTGCCGCGGGACTGGGCGCCGCCACGATCGCCGCGTGGTGGGCGCTCTATCAGCAGCAAGTGGCGATGAACAGCTTGCCCATGGACCGGATGTGGATGCCGCCGACCGGTACCTGGCGTTGGTCTTTGACCGATTTCGGGCTGACCGCGTCGATGTGGCTGATCATGATGCTGGCCATGATGCTGCCGGTGGTTGCGCCCATGACGATGCTGATCGTGCGTATCGACCGAGGGCGACGGGCGGAAACGCGGATTAATCTGCCGACATTTCTACTGGGTTATTTCGTGCTGTGGGTAGGGTTCGGGATCATCGCCACTTTGCTTCAGTGGCAGTTCCACGGCTTGAGATGGCTGACCCCGATGATGGATAGCCGCAGCTCCATGGTGTCCGGGTCCATTCTGATTATGAGCGGCCTTTATCAATTCACGCCATGGAAAACGGCTTGTCTGAGCCACTGCCGCGCACCCATGGGATTTCTTCTCAGTCATGGACGGCCCGGCTGGCGCGGCGGATTGCGACTGGGCTTGCATCACGGTCTTTATTGCGTGGGCTGCTGTTGGGCGGAGATGCTGGTGATGTTCGCCGTGGGCATCATGAACGTCCTGTGGATGGGATTGATTACCCTTGCGATCTTGGCGGAGCGCTACGTTCCCGGCGCAGGGGAAAGCACACGAAAACTGATCGGCTTCGGGTTGATTGCCTGGGGTTGCGTGCAGTGGCTGTGACGCGAAGGACTACGCCTGAGACGCGGGGATCGGGACTCAGGTTTCACCCAAGGTTCTCCATCGGACGAGTTTCGAGCTCCGTCTTCTGTCGACCGAAGTTTTTTGCCGGCCCCCCGTCGCCTGTACCGAATTGAACTTTGCAGCGGCGCAAGGGCAAGGTCTTGCCTTGACGAGGGCTGCCAGCGCTCGGATGTATTTTAAGTTTCATTTTGTTTCAGGATATACCGCGCCGTTTCAATGCCGTTTCAGGTGAAACGTCGAAATCGCGGTGCAGCCGATTCCTGGCCTGCTAGGGAAGGGTTATACGGCTTGGCACGGAGCTTGTTAATACATTAGCAAACTGTGATATAGGGCTAATCCCTCCGGAAACGATGACGGGCTGCATCCGCCGTCATCAGCGAGCATGCGGGACCAACCCTAAAGAACGGCGTTTCCCCCCCTGGCCAGGGACGGCTTTTTCTTTCGTGAGACCGGATAACAATGGGTAACGCAGCGCCGTGGCCCACGAATTAATAACATCCGGAAACTCGATATGAATAACGTCACTTCAGATTTCTCAAAGGGACGCGACCATTTCCGGTGGGAAATTGCCTTGGCTCTGGTCCTCAAGATTGTCCTGCTGAGTGTCTTGTGGTTCGCGTTCTTCCGGCATGATCCAAACGTCCCGAAACCCGCCGTCGCGGATCTGTTTTCATCAGACCGCACGCCTCTTGTCCGCCAGGAGAGCATCAAATGATATCCGGTGAAGAAATCGTCAACCTGTCGAGGCTGCAATTCGGCCTCACGGCCATGTATCACTTTCTGTTCGTGCCCCTGACCCTGGGGCTGGCCTTCATTCTGGCCATCATGGAGTCGGTGTACGTGATGACCGGGAAGGTAGTCTATAAAGACATGACGAAGTTTTGGGGCAAGCTGTTCGCCATCAACTTCGCGATGGGCGTGACCACCGGCATCACCCTGGAATTCCAGTTCGGAACCAACTGGGCCTATTATTCCCACTACGTCGGCGACATCTTCGGCCCTATCCTCGCCAGCGAAGGCTGGATGGCCTTCTTCCTGGAATCCACTTTGGTGGGCCTGTTTTTCTTCGGCTGGGACAGACTGACCAAGGTTCAGCACCTGGCGGTCACCTGGCTGGTCGCCTTCGGAACCAGCTTCTCGGCCTTGTGGATTCTCATCGCCAACGGCTGGATGCAGTACCCGGTCGGGTCCGCGTTCAACTACGAGACCCTGCGCATGGAGATGGCGTCGTTCGCGGACGTGTTCTTCAATCCGGTGGCGCAGGTCAAGTTCGTGCATACCGTTGCCGCTGGGTATGTCACCGGTTCCATGTTCGTGCTGGGCATCAGCGCCTGGTACCTGATCCGGCGGCGCGATCTCGGCTTCGCCCGCCGTTCGTTCTCCATCGCGGCAGCGTTCGGTTTGGCTTCGGTGCTGTCGGTGATCGTTCTCGGCGACGAAAGCGGTTATACCTCGGGCGAGGTACAGAAGATCAAGCTCGCGGCCATCGAAGCGGAATGGGACACCCACGAGCCGCCGGCCAGTTTCACCATAATCGGATTCCCGGACCAGGAAGCGGAAAAGACCCATTTCGCCATCAAGGTGCCCTACGTACTGGGACTCATCGCCACGCGCTCCGTCGACGAGGATGTCAAGGGCTTAAAGGACCTCCGGGCCGAGAGCGCCAAGCGCATCCGAAGCGGCATGATCGCCTACGGTCAGTTGCAGAAAATTCGGGCAGGGGACAAGAGCGAGCCGACCAAGACTTTGTTCGACCAGCACGTCACCGACCTCGGGTATGGCCTGTTGCTGAAGAAGTACACCGCCGATCCGGCCAGCGCTTCCGAGGAGATGATTCAACAGGCGGCCAACGACACGATTCCGCGGGTGGCTCCCTTGTTCTGGACTTTCCGCCTGATGGTCGCGGCCGGGTTCACCATGCTGTTCGTGTTCGCCATGGCCTTCTATTTCTGCGCGACGCGCGTAGCCGACCAAAAGAAATGGCTGCTCAGGCTCGCCACCTGGTGCATCCCGCTGCCGTGGATCGCTTCGGAGGCCGGCTGGTTCGTGGCGGAATACGGCCGTCAGCCCTGGACCATCTCGGGCGTGCTGCCGACCCATCTGTCCGCGTCCAACATCAGTTCCGACCAGCTCTGGTTCAGCATCGGCGGATTCGTGTTCTTCTATACCGCTCTGCTGATCATCGAGATGTTCCTCATGATCAAGTACGTGCGTCTGGGGCCGAGCAGTCTGCATACCGGGAAGTATCACTTCGAGACGAATCCGGCGGCTTCAGTGCCGTAATACCGGGAGAAAAACCATGTTCGATTACGAGACTCTAAGAATCATTTGGTGGCTGTTCACCGGGGTGGTCATCATCGCCTTTGTCCTGACTTCCGGATTCGATTTCGGCATCTGCGCGCTCCTGCCGTTTGTCGGCCGCAACGACCTCGAACGCCGCGCCGTCATCAATACCGTCGGTGGAACCTGGGAAGGCAATCAGGTGTGGCTGGTCCTTTTAGGAGGTGCCTTGTTCGCCGTGTGGCCGTTGGTCTATGCGACTCTGTTCTCGGGGTTGTACGTGGCCATGCTGCTGGTGTTGTTCGCCTTGTTCTTCCGACCGGCGGGGTTCGATTATCGAAGCAAGCTGGAGAATCCCGCCTGGCGCAATGCCTGGGATTGGGGGCTGTTTATCGGAGGAGCGGTGCCGCCGATCCTCTTGGGCGTTCTGGTGGGAAATCTGGTTCAGGGCGTGCCGTTCCATTTCGATGCCGATCTCCGGCCGTATTACGACGGCAGCTTCTTCGCCCTGCTCAATCCCTTCGCGCTGTTCTGCGGCGTGCTCGGCCTGCTCATCAGCCTTTTTCACGGTGCGATTTACCTCAAGTGGCGCACCGAAGGCGTGCTCTACCGTCGAGCACTGGCGGTGGTGCGGGTCCTGGGGCCCGTGGTAATCGGCGCTGTGACCCTGGCGGCTCTATGGGTTGTCTTCGGGATGAATCTTCCGGAGATCACAGCCATGCCGGGTACGGATGCCCCGTCCAACCCGCTCAACAAGACGGTGGCCATGACGTCCGGCTGGCTGCGTCAGTTCATGTCCCATCCCTGGATGCTAGTCGCGCCCGCGCTCGGTTTCGGGGGGTTGCTCCTGGCTTGGCGTTCGGCCCTGGAACACACGTCCGTCGGAGCTTTTTTGTTCAGTTCGCTGGGCATCACCGGGGTGCTGCTATCGCTTGGCTTCGGGCTGTTTCCGTATCTCGTGATTTCGTCGACCGATCCGAATCACAGCCTGACTATCTGGGACGCGAGTTCCAGCCATTTCACCCTGGCTTTGGCCTTTTGGATCACGGTGATCTTCCTGCCCATCGTTCTGGCTTATACCCGCTGGGTGTATAGGGTGTTGTGGGGTAGCGTTACCCCGGAGAAAGTGCTGAAGGATCAGCATTCTTTATATTGAGGTAGAAACATGTGGTATTTCGCTTGGATATTGGGTGTCGGTTTCGCTTGCGCATTCGGCATCATCAACGCGATGTGGCTGGAGGCAGAATGCAATATGGACGCCGGCGAGATCGGCGCGTCGCGTAGTTCGTCAAAGTAGTTCGACCAAAAGTCTGATTAACAACTAGAACGGAGGAGGCTGATCATGGCCCGCATCGTTATATTAGGCGCCGGCATAGGCGGCGTTCCGATGGCTCTCGAAATGAAACACCTGGCCCGGAAAGAAGACGAGGTCTGTGTCATTTCGGACAGCCCGACTTTTCACTTCGTCCCGTCGAACCCTTGGGTGGCCGTCAAGTGGCGAAAGCCGGACGACATCAAGGTCGAACTGGCGCCGATGTTCAAGAGAAAAGGGATTAACTTCATCAACCAGAAAGTGACTCGGGTTCATCCCGACCGAAACCAGGTCGAGCTGGCCGATGGCAGCAATGTCGACTACGACTACCTGGTCATCGCCACGGGGCCCAAGCTGGCGTTCGAGGAAGTGCCGGGATTCGGTCCGCACGGGCATACGCAGTCCGTCTGCCACGTCGATCACGCCGCCGAAGCCGGCGAATTCTGGGACGAGTTCGTGAAGGACCCGGGCCCGATCATCGTCGGTTCAGTTCAGGGTGCATCCTGTTTCGGGCCGGCCTACGAGTACGCCTTCATCGCCGATTCGGATCTCCGCAAGCGCGAGATCCGCGACAAAGTGCCGATCACTTTCGTCACCTCCGAACCCTATATCGGCCATCTCGGCTTGGGCGGCGTGGGCGACACCAAGGGTCTTTTGGAAGGCGAACTGCGCCAGCATCACATCAAGGCCATCACCAACGCCAAGGTGGACCGCATCGAGAAGGGCGTGATGCATGTAACCGAGGTGGACGAGAAGGGACAGGAAAAACAGAAGCACGAACTGCCGTTCAAACACGCCATGATGATTCCCGCCTTCAGGGGCGTCGATGCCGTGGCCGGAATCGAAGGGCTGGTCAATCCCCGCGGTTTCGTAATGATCGACGAGTATCAGCGCAACCCGACTTTCAAGAACATCTACTCGGTCGGCGTATGCGTGGCCATTCCGCCGGTGGAAGCCACGCCCGTACCCACGGGATCGCCCAAGACCGGCTATATGATCGAATCCATGGTGACCGCTACCGCGCACAATATCCGCGAGCAGCTGGACGGCAAGGAGCCCTCGCATAAGGCGACCTGGAATGCCCTTTGCCTGGCCGATCTCGGCGATACCGGCGTAGCCTTCATAGCTCGCCCCCAGATTCCGCCGCGCAACGTCACCTGGGCCAGCAAGGGGCGCTGGGTACACTTGGCCAAGATCGCATTCGAGAAGTATTTCATCCGCAAGATTCGTAAAGGTATCAGCGAACCCTTCTACGAACGCTTGGGTTTGAGGCTGATGGGTATCGTGCGGTTAAAAAAGAGCTAATGATTCGTGGTCCGGGCCTTACAACAGGTCGATTGCAGGACCGAATAGAGCCGAAAAAAAAACGCCGCCCGTCCTTAGTCCAATTGGCGAAGACGGGCGGCGCGGGGATTCGTAAATGACGCGGCCGATGCGTTTATTCAACCAGAGCGCTGACATTTACACCTGCCGCGTATTTAACGAACTACTGAATTACTTGAAGCGAGAAATCAATATGCCGAACATCGTTCCAAGTGCCAGTACTAACGTCGTAGCTTCTAATACGGCCATAACAACCTCCGGTCTTAACTTAAAAAACCAAGGAAAACACTTGGTATTTGCTGTAATGACCGTGAGACAGGTTGAAGGTTCCCTGGTGATTCTTACCGACAAATCTCAACCGGGACCGCTCAGTTGGATGAGCTTTCGGTAATCGATGGCGATCTTCAAGCCTACAAAGCGGCTGGACATTCTTACCAATTCGTCCGTAACCGGATTGAAATAAAGTCTGGCTACGGCAATCCGCCTATTTTCGCCTTCTTCACCCAGCGGAACGGCGTCGGCCTTGAATCGGTAAACATAGAGCGTCATACCGTCCTTCAGCGATTCTTCCGCCGGGGGGCCCAACACTTCCAAAATTTTTCGCCGGTTTGGAGGGGCTGCCGAAACCCTCGGCAGGTCTTCCGCATCGACCTTCAACTGTCGACGACCCTCGTCAACCTTGCCTTTGCCGAGAGACCTGATCGATGCCTCAAGAAACGTCGCGGGGGCCATTTCCAGAAAAACCGGCGAGAAATCCCAGCCGGAGAGTTTGTCTTTCCCGTTGAACGTCATGCGGAAAACGATGGTTTTTCCCGGCTGAGCAGGGCTATCCATTTGGTGGAAATCCAGGTACCACCGGTACCCCTGTGGCAATTTTTCGATTCGGCTGGGATGGAGTTTGGTTAGATAGCGGAAATCCTCGCTCAATAGCACCGGGTGCAAGAAATCAAGGTGAAAATGGTCATCGGTCACCTGAACCCGGAAATTCCGTTCGAAGTCGGCCAGTTGATTTTTTGCTTCCAGCAGCCGGAAATAAACACATCCGCTCAGGGCGAAAAGAAAAAAGGATAAAAGCAGCGTATTGAAAAGACTTCTTGTGAATCTCATAGCTCGGCGCAGTTTCGGTAATGGCGGTAATCGCAGATCACCACATTGATTCATGCGACGACCGGAAAAGACCGGTCGATAGCCGATAGTTTGGTAGATTTAGTAATTGTCAGGCAGGTTAGGATAACGCAATGTTACGCGCGCGGGGATTTCAGGCGCGCCATGGATATCTGGAAAGACAGTGAGACAGAGTGGGGCCGGCGGTGCAAGCGGGAGAAGCCGTGATTATCCCTTCCATCGAAGGCACACGAAAGCCCAGAGATTATGAATGCTCATTCCGATCTTCGATCCGTCGCGGATTGCAAAGAGCATTTGTAATGGACTTGAAGAACAAGAAATCAGTCATTATAATTTCCGCTTCTTTGGGCCGTTAGCTCAGTCGGTAGAGCATTGCACTTTTAATGCAGTGGTCGCTGGTTCGAATCCAGCACGGCCCACCAGGAATATCAAAGGCTTGCAGCGATGCAGGCCTTTTTTATTTTGGCGTGCTGCCCAAATTTTGCGCAAAAGTTTTTTGAGGTCGCGCGGCCAATCCGGCGGCGCGGCAGCGGGTGGTCGATCGGGTTCAACGTGAGTGCCTGGCCGGAGTTCGGGAACCGTGCGACTGGGCAGATTTTGAGGACGGGGCGGCCGGTGTGCATTCGTTACCGTGGCCTTGAGAGTTCGGCGCATCCGCCCGCAGCGCCTCTAAGTCAGCTTTCTTCCTGAGTAGTAGCCGTCTTTCTTTCCCCAAAATGCGTGCATTCGAAGGCGTCCAGCCGGATCCTTCACGCAACTCCCTTCCCGCCTTGAAAGTCTCCTTAATCAGGCAAGCGCCGCATGGAAACATTTCCGAGTGGTGACGAATCGTGGCCTTCATAACTGTTCCTAGATGACCCGTTACCTCAGGCCTATGCCCAGTTCGGCCAAGGCGTGGCTGGGTAGGGGATGTGAATGGCGATGGCAAACCCGATGTTCTGATAGGGGCGTCCGCGCAAGACGTGGGCGTCATAGACCATATCCGCGGCAACGATACGGTCAACGGCGGCCCTCACGCCGACCGTGACGTCTGTGCAGCCGATCAGGGCGATACCGTTCTCAACTGTAATCCGTAATGCAGGCCAAGCATTTTTTGGCTGAGAGACGGTGGTAGCCGGAAACCTGAACCCGGGTGCCGCTGGCCGCCATCGGTTTGCCTTGCCGGATTATCGCCGCCGTAGTGGAAAGTTACGTAGTGCCGGATCACTAGATCGTCGCCGGACGAGTGAAAACGCTTTTCCCTAATTCCAAGCAAAGACGGGCTGAGCTTATGGCTTTCCATCCAAATCGAAGGGATTGGGAAGATGCTGGAAGTACCGGGCGGTCGATTTCTGAATCATTTCAAAATTCTGGATAGAACGCTTACGACTGCCATCATCCGACTCGCAACCGTAAAGACGTACGTTGCTAACGGAGGGCGCTGGCGTTCATTGCTCGACCGATGTCCTGTAGTTCAGAGCGTTCGTTTCCGGCCGCGCTTCATTTCATCCAGCAGCCGCTCGTTGACGCTTCGCGCGTGCTCGATATCCCAGATCCGGATGGCTTCATCGAGCTCGACTTTACCTTCGTCGACCATTTTGCAGAGCCCGATTCGTAGGGCATAAAGCTTGATGATTAGCGGATCTTCCGGGGTGTCGGCGAGGTTCTTTTCCCATTCGGCCGTTTTTTGCGGATCTTTGCAGTAATTGACCGGACGCTCTTCGGCATGGAGGCAGAGCGGTAGGGTGAATGTCAAAAACAAGGGCCAGTATTTCATGAGGTTTTCTCTACGGGTATCTGGGGTTGTCCGCTATTTGGCCCGTCTCGGTGAAAATCAATAAAAATGGGGAAAGCGACAGAGCACCGTAAACGGAAGACATCATAAGGGCGGTCTGTCGTTATCGTAATCATTCCGGGAGTCGAAAACCGGCATCCGGAAGGCAACGGAGTGTTGCCTGCTTATTTCCGCCTTGAATTGTAAACCCGTGAGACCCATCCAGAATTGGCGCGGGAGACGCTTGCATGCCACTCCGCAATTCTTGCGTCGAATGGCGGATTGGGGCAGCGAATGTACAGCCGAAGATATCGTTTAAAACGTTTACGCGCAGTTGCGCGCTAAGTACATTCCGCAAATATTTGCGGAATCTCGACTGATTGGCTTGATTGGCGGGGTTGTCCTGCAGGTTGCCTATGCCGCAAGACTTCCCTGAATGTACTTAGAGCATTTTCATACCTACTGTACGGGCACTCGCGAGTAGGTCGGGAATCCCTTCCCGACGATGCAGTTGGGCCAACGGGTTCGTCGGCAAAGGATTGCCGACCTACTAAAGCTTGAGTCGATAATGCAGATCTCTAACAGGTGGAAAGCGACGAAGGAGGAATGGGCGATCCTTTCCTATTACCAGCGTTTCGAGAGTCTGGTTGCGTTTGTCCTGACGATCGTGATCGGATTGACCATTCTGGTAGCGCTGTATCAGCTTACGACCGATGTCGTACTGGGCCTGGTGCGTGGCGTGCTGGATCCGTTCAATCACGACGTGTTTCAAAAAATCTTCGGCGAAATCATGACACTTTTGATTGCGCTGGAGTTCAATCACACCCTTCAATACGTGGTCAGAAGAGAGCAGAGCATCGTTCAGACCAAAGTAGTCGTGCTGATTGCCCTTTTGGCCGTAGTTCGCAAGTTCATTATTCTCGAAGTTCAAGACGTGAGTGCCGGTCATCTGCTGGGGTTGGCAGCGATTACCCTGGTTTTGGGTCTGACTTACTGGCTAATCCGAGAGGCGGTATAAGACGGAGAGGAAGTCCGGGATTTTATTCGGTCTTTTTATGGCGGGCTAAGCACCAGGATAGGCCAGTAGGTATCGGTAGGATAACAATGCCAAATGACCGATTCTTCTTGAAACTTGGCGAACAGCTGTTCCTCGGCATATACCACGCCGTCCACACATGAAACATAAGCAAACGGTCCGAACCACTCCGATGGTTCGCCAGTGGCATTCTCAAACGAGATTCGCACCGGCTCTTTGCAGTCGTATCGCGTAAAGTGTCGGCCTTGAGTTTCCCAAAAATGATTGCGATAGGCTGCCACGATGCTTCCTTGCGGCCCTTGGCGAATGGCGTTGCCGCCGACGCGAAACCAGGGCGCCGGTCCGATCTGTTCGGGCCGACCTCCCGCGCCGCTGTCGAATGTCAATCGAATCATAAGCTTTCTTCTATCGAGCTTTCATAATATAGGCATCGGACGTGGGCCAAAGTTTTTGCTGACAATCACGCCTTGAACGTTTCTTTATCATGGAGTATCGACGTGGCTGCTGTGCGATTTTCAGCGTGCTGCGGTTTGGACGCGTTGCGCAGGTTGCTGAATCATGCGTCAAAGTGCTCCCCGCTCGAGCGCAGATATAACGCCTGACCGGTGCTGACGATAGCGCATCTCCTCGGCATCCGCTGCTCTCAATCTGTCCTCTTTGATCAGCCTCGAAGCATCGCCTTGGAGTTTCGGGCCTGCTTTATTGCGGTCCTCGATTTCTGTTATTTTATGAAATGTGAGCTTCATTTTTTCAGCCTAATTGATGCCGGACAGGCGTGATCTTCGATGAACTCCACTCACTTGGAGTGATCTCATAAATTGACTGTGAAACCAATTAGGGATTACCCATATGAAACCAGGTGCCATAGTTAATGCTACATTCAATAACTGTCATTGTATTGCCAGAATTACTGGTGTTGGCAAAAAGTATGGAGAACCCTTCTTTCATATTATATTAATCTCGCCATGTGTCATGGATACCGGAACTATACCGGCGGGAACCAGGACCTGGGTATGGCCAGAGATGGTTACGCTCGGAGTAAATGATGCCAATTAGGTTTTATCTTTTCCGGTTATGAACAAAGTGGCGATGGGCAAAGCAGCTGCCGATCAGACAAACGGGTTGGCGGTAGCATTGCCCATCGCCGGCGGTATCCGGACTTTTGATGTTCAAGAGACGTGTCGAATGCGTCACAACGCGCGACAAATCGGGCCACCCGCTGTACTCGGTTGGTCATTCGGGCGCTATGTGTTAGGGTGCGATCCATTCTTCTCGATATTCCGTTGCATACTCCATGACTGACGAGTCATCCGAAACGGCACCTGTTCGACTGCGTTGGGAGAAGGAATCCCGGTATTACGAGATTCATCTACAACAGGACCTGTGGGGCGATTGGGTACTGACCCGAATCTGGGAGCGTCGTGGGTCGCCTATGGGCCGGATGAAACATATGCCGTGCCCGTCATACGACGATGCGGTCGCGAAGTTGTCGAACGTTCGCAATCAGCGTAAGCGGCGAGGATATGAGCCGGTGTCGGTATGACTCGCTTCATCGCGCGCGAATCGATATTGCTTGAGTGGCTCATCCTTCTTTTCTGTATCCTGAAACCTTTATTGGAACTGAGAGCTTTTATGTCGGATTTCAAGAAATACCATTGTTTGGAATGCGAACACATCTATGATGAAGCACAAGGCGATCCCGACAGTGGTATTGCGCCGGGCACTCGTTGGGAAGACATTCCCGATGATTGGGAATGCCCGATATGCGGAGCGCCGAAAAGCTTTTTCAAATTGATCGAGTGATCTTCCGTGAACGATTCGCGAGATTCTACCGAGCGGTTCGAGGGGAAGGCTGGCTTCTTGATCGAAGCTGGTATAAAAGAAAGAGCCGATCCGCTACAAGAAGACCCGCAACGGGATTACTCTTTATAGATCATGGTCGTTCTGTCGCGAGCCTTGATCTACCATTTAGATTCAAACTTTCAATTCGAGCTTGATATTTTCTGGTCAAACGCGAAGGCATAGCATGCTAAGACTACGCCAGGCAACGACAGAAGGCCCGCAATACCAGGTATAGGCTTCACGAATATACTAAGCGCTATACTCCCACGGTCCGATGTAATTTCCCAGTTTATCGGGAGCCAGGGGATTATTGGAAGGCAAATATTGTTCCGGCAGTTAATTGGAATCCTGTTTTGTGCGGCTTTCCGATTTTCCAAGGGTAGCCTGTGTAGGATGGGCTGAGCGAAGTGACAAATCGGCAGGATCGCCGATTTGCACGGCAGCGCCGCCCGCAGGGGGGCCGCGCAGGGATGGCGTGGCATGAGCCCCATCGATCGCGAACGATGCCTGTCCTGAGCTCAGTCGAAGGGCCTGTCCTGAGCCCGGTCGAAGGGGGCTTCCCGATGATCAGTACATCCTACGGACTGCATTTGTCGAAAATCGCGCTTTGTGCCGAAGCAATTACTCGGCACCGATATGAGAACTGCCGGGACTGAGTGAGCCGCGACAGCGGGGCTCAATAACAGGGACATTCCAAGCCAAACCGGATGATTTGCGCGAAATCCCATGCTTTTAGACTCGCTCCGCCCACCAAGGCGCCGTCTACCCCTGCAATACTCATGATCTCGGCGATATTGTCGGGTTTCACGTTTCCGCCATACAGAATTCTGATCGTCGATGCGATTTGCTCGCCGTACAGGTCCATGATCAAATTCCTGATAAAGTCGTGCACTTCGCTGATCTGTTCCAGTTTTGCGGGTTTTGCGCCCTCTCCGACGGCCCAGACGGGTTCGTAGGCAATCACGACTTCGCTCGCGGTCCTCGGCGAGACGACCTCAAACGCCAGCCTTAACTGCCGATCCAGCAGATTGAAGGTCTCATGGGTTTCTCTGGCTTCCTTGTTTTCGCCGACGCAGAGAATCACCTGAAGTCCGTGGGCCAAGGAAGCCTGAACCTTTTTCTGTATGACTTCGTCGCTTTCGCCGGCCCGCTCGATCAGCTCTTCTTCCAGAAACCGCTGTATTCCCGTCAAAACGTCTTGGTTTGCTTCCGAAGCCAAGTGTTCGAGGGCCGCGAGAATTTGCCGGTCGCCGTCGTCCTTGGTCCTGAGCAGCTCCAATTCCTGCAAGAGAAAACTTTTGGACAACCGTTTTGCGATACTGGGTCCGAATCCGAAATATTTGCCGAGATTGGTCCGGCGATCCGAATGTCCGATGATGACGCGGTCGACGCCGATCGACGCGAGCATTTCGGCTGAGATCTCTCCGGTAAATGCGCCTTTGGATTCGAAGAACGTGTCCTGTGCCAGCAGGAAGACGTTCCGCCCAAGACCGTATTCCGTCCGGAGAAAATCCGGCTTGATGTAATCGGCTAGCGTAGAGAGTCCGGTGAAGGGAGGAGCTAAGCCGATATCGACGTCTTTTACGCCTTTGCAAAGATCGAAGATTCTCGCGGCGAGCGCGACGCCGGACCGTGGGATCACGTTCATTTTCCAATTGCCGGCCAGGAACGGCCGGATCGCTCCGGGATCGCCGATCTCCGCCTCGATCTTCTGCCATTGATTTGCCGTTCTTTGGCGATAATAGTTCCGATATACGCTTGCCGTTTTCATGATTTGTTTTTCCTTCTGATCCGGTGTCGCGGTCTCATCCGCCATCCGCGTGATGGGGCGCCGCCGTTCGATTTATCATGGGGACTGTGCGCGCATAATACAACTCGAGCTTTATTGTAGCGTCCGGTCGCATACCGATAAGTTGCTCGAGCGTCCGGCCTGCCGAATCGACAGCGCACTCGCATGACTTACTCCACATTTTTTTCCTTGCGTCTCGCTTTTTCGGCTTTTTTCTCGAAGTTATCCACTGTCAAGACTTGACATGCGCATTCTGTGTCAGTCGTCACTTACAAGCAGCCCATAAGTACTTGATTTGAAGTTGGCGCCTTAAAAAAATGCGTAATATCAATGAGATATATCAATAAGTCATAATGGTGCGCCGTCCTGTAAAGAACTTGGTCAGGTTAATGCGAAGGCTTGAGCGGCCGATATCGGCAAGCTTTGTCCACGGACTTATCCACAGGGTTGTCCACGGAAATTGTGGATGACGATTGTGTCGCCATTTTTTGCAAAACCTTTTGGGACTTCCGAGTCACCAAAAGGAGCAAAAACTTGGCGACAAGTTATTGCCTGCGGCGCCCCGGACGCCCTGCGTTCGACCGGTCCCGACCCGACAAGGGGTCGGAACCTGGCTCCACAATGGCTCGACGCCCGGTCGCGATGCCTTGTGGATGGCCTACGACCGTTGCTAACGCAACGACCTTCGGCCATCCACCCGGCGCTCGGGCTTCCGGGGACTACTCGACTCGCTCGCATTCGCATCGCTCCATGTCTCGCAGCGGCGGAAGGCAACTGAAGCCCGTACCGATGCTCGAGATTGCTGTGGGGCGAACCGCCTTAATCGATACGCATGCGGGTCGGGGTCCCCGGCGCTGTTGCCGCGATGATCCGGACGATGGAATTGACCCTGCCGATAACTTCGGAATCTGTGCGTTTCGGTCTGCCGGAATAGGTTCGGCATGGCACTAAAGTGATTGGCAACGAGCGTTTTGAGGCTCTGCGGCGGACCTCTCTCTGTCGATCGAGGACTAGGTGGGGAGCGGGAGATTGCCATTAGGAATCACTGTCTCAATGGTATTGGGCACGATCCGATTGGAGACAACGGCCTCATGAACTCACCCGCAACTCATCAAGCCCGGATCGTCAGCGCCGTGCCGGGCCGGCTGCGAATAAAATCTCGCGGTACCTATCGCAACCCGGCATTACTGAATCGAATAAAGGGCGATTTGGAAGCAAAGCGCGAGATTTCCGGAGTGTACGTCAATCCGACCACCGGAAGCGTTACGGTCCATTACGATTCCGGCCGCTGCGATAGAGCCGGGATACTCAAGTGGCTTCAGGATATCGATGTCCTCGCGGAAGACCTGATGCGTGCACGTTCCGCAGTTCCGGCAACTGCGGAACCCTTGACCGTGATTGAAGCGATCGATGATTTGAATACGCGTATGAGCCGCTGGACAGGGCTTCCGATCGATCTTCGGACGGTGTTGCCGCTGGCGCTTGCCGGAGCCGGGCTCTGGTCCATTGTTCGGAACGGGCTCATGATCGAAAAGGTGCCCGGCTGGCTATTGCTCTGGATGGGGTTCGACCTGTTCGTCAAAACCCGGCCGCACGACCGGGCACGGTCGCCGAGACGTTGAGCGTATTCCGGGCCGGAGGCATTCGGGCTAGTCGTCCCGGTCGGCTGCTCGAGGGAAGTCGCATTGCGGCTGGAAAGCAGACCGCTGCGTACTCGGAACGTCGGCGATCGTCGCGCCGGCGAATCGGAAATCATTTCAATGCCAGCATCCCGCAGAAGTTGTACCAGCGGAAAAAGACGTCGCACGATTTGAAGCCATTCCGCAGCAATAGCTCGCGATTTTCCTCGAGATGGTAGGGAATCAGGACGTTTTCCAATGCTTCCCGCTTTTGGGAAATTTCGAGCTCGCTGTAGCCGTTGCGCTTCTTGAACTCGTAATAATGCTTGATAAACAGACGGTTGATGGTCGAGTCCTGACTGAGCACTTTTTCGACCAGAATGAGGCAGCCGCCGTCGTTCAATCCGTGAGCGATGCTCGAAATAACGCGGTCACGGTTGAGCGGACGGACGAATTGCAGCGTCAAGTTCAGGATGACCACAGAGGCGTTCAGAATGGGAACGCCGTCGTCCAGGCTCAGGCAGATCAGCTCGTAAGTGTGTGAAATACTGTTTTCTTGCAGCTTTTTCCGCGCCTTTTTCAACATATCGGGCGAGGAGTCCACGCCGATAAAGGCAACTTCTGCCGGAACGACCGGATCGAGCCCGATGAACGTCGTGCCGGTCGAACAGCCCAGGTCGTAAAGATTGGTTCCGGGGACGGCAAAATCTCCCGCGATCTCTCCGATCATGCGTTGAATTTCCGCATAGAAGGGGACCGAGCGATCCAGCATGTCGTCGAAAACCTCGGCGGTATCCTTTCCGAAATCGAAATCCGTCACCATTGGACGCTTTTCTTTGAATAAATCGTCTTTAGTCATCGTATTCAAATGGGCTCTTTCGCTAATCTGCCCGGCGACCGCCGATCCTTTTCAGGGCCGGACCGGCGGCGGATGCGGATCACGAGCAGCACGATCAGGGCGCTCATCCAGGCAGCGGTGAGATAACCGATCATCCCGTCGTAAGACCCGGTCAAAAACGACCAGTATCCGTTCGGAACGCCGTTCGTTGCCGCTTTGGTGGTCTTGATGACGCAGACCCACCCGGCATGTATGCCGATGCAGTAGCCCAAGCCCAAGGGAAAAGCCACCCGAATCCAGGCGAGAAAGACTGCCGCGAGGAATAACGCGAGAAAAGAGGAGGGATCCAGGGTTGGAAGAGTGGCCAGGGCATCCCCTACGATTCGAAAACCTGTAGTCCAGTCGACATCGGCCGCTGCGGGTTTCAAGTCGCTGCGCAAGAAATGGAGTAGGGCGAAATAAAAGGAACTGATGGCGACGGCCGATAGGGTTCCGGCCGCTTTTCGAAGTGCGGCGAACAGAACGCCGCGGAAAATCGTTTCTTCTATGATTGCCACGACCAATCCTATGCCGAGTGCCTTAAGTGCGGTCATTCCGAGGCGATGGGCGTTCGACCAGGCATCCATATCGATCTCGCGAACGTCCAGGGCGATCAACGCCAAGGCATGAAGGGCGAGCATGGCGGCTCCCAACGGAACACCGACCGCGACCTGGCGAGACAGCTCGGACTTGGTTCCCACCCCGATGTCCGGACGGCGCAGGCTGAAGAATTTCGCCGCCGGAATGATGCTGAGAAGGAGAAGCAAATGACCGCTGCGGTTTACCAGGGTATGAAACCCGATGGCACCATCCGTGATCCAAAAGATCGGGTAGGCGAAAAACGCGGCGAGCGAGGCGCAAAGAAGTATGACCAACAAAGGTGCCAGCACCGCTGAACTAACGATTCTTAGGGAAAGCATGACAAAGGATTTGAAACATTGATGCGCTAAAGCCGATGGCGCGTTAAATGGTCGAAAGTCTATCTCATATGGCGCATGGTGGGTAAAACGGCACCGTTCGGTGGGAAGCCGAGCGTTTCCGAACCCCCTGCTGGGTACAAATGCACGAGCCTGCGAGGCGGCGCTCCTTATGTCGCATCGGGCTTGAGCGACGATTCACCAAAGCAGTATTAATCGCGCCGTCTCCACCTCCGGTGCGGGCGGCCTCGATCGATATCTCTGTGCCTGCACAAGGGTGCCTTTAGGAATGGACATGCAAGAAACGGATTTTACGCGGCGTAGGCTATGTCTTGGTCTGATTCACCGACGTTCATGTTGGTTGCCTACCGCTCACGGTTGGATGGTTCTTTTTCTCGTTTCCTTGAGTTCCGCCGCTTTCATCGTTGGTAGGATCCATCCTTTTTTATCGATCAGCGACCCGATTTCCGGGGGCGGCCTTGTGGCAGAGGGATGGATGCCGGATTACGCGATGGAGCAAGTGATTGCCGAATTCGAACGCGGTCGATACACCCGGCTCTACGTCACCGGCGGCCCTATCGAGAGAGGACGGTTGCTCCAGAAATACGGAACGTCCGCCGAGGCCGGCGCCGCCATGTTGGTCGAACTGGGGCTGGATGCGGATGTAGTCCAGCCGGTTCCGGCGCCGCGGAGCAGGACGGATCGGACGTACATATCCGCTATCGCTCTACGAAACTGGTTTGCTCGGAACGGGATTGAGGAACGCTCGCTGACCGTTGTGTCGCTCGGGGTTCACGCCCGCCGAAGCCGCCTGTTGTTCCAGACGGCTATCGGGCGGTCTATCCCCGTTGGTGTCATCGCCGTCGAGGATGAAAGTCACGACCCGATGCGCTGGTGGCGGTCCAGCGAGGGATTTCGAACCGTAACGGACGAGGCGATCGCTTATCTTTACACTACCCTGATTTTTTATCCTGGAAGGGAGATCATGGCTCGGTAGTGTGACTTGCCGTCTCTACCCCGATCGCTCGAGGTCTTTCCCGTTATGAAGCCTCGATGTGGCGTTCGCTCGTCGCTCTCCACATTGCAAAAAGACGTTCCGTTGGTCTCTTACGGTTTTAAAGAGGGCGGCTCTTGTTTAGAATCGATCAAAAAAGGAGTGTCATGAATAAACAGGATGTTTTGAGGTACTGCCTAGTCAGTATCGTTTTGGGAGCATGTTGCGGTTGCTCTTGGGTTGGCGCCGCGACGCCGCGAGCAGTTGATGATCCGACCGCTCTGCGCGCCAGAGGAACGAAAACAACTAATCCATCTCCGGCAACTACGCGCTATGTTCGTCCGTTCGGCCCGAACGCGCCCTGGAACCGACCGGTGGACGGGCTGCCGCGCCATCCCCAGTCCGATGCCTTGACCAATCGCCTGTGGCAATATTCGCCGTCGCGGGTCGGCAATTTCAATCTGTCCTTCAGCGGGTATACCTATCCGGTGTACATGGCCGGCACCGCGAAAGGCTCTTACCCAGTCCGAGCGCCATCATGGAACAAACTCAACGGTACCAAGATCCCCTGGAGCCCGGATTGGAAGCCCGCGACCGGCTCCGATAGCCAGGTGATCATCCTCGACCCGGACAGCGGGCGCGAATGGGATTTGTGGCAGGCGAGTTTCGATGGGGCCGCCGTCCATGTTTCGAACGGCAATCTGGTGCCGGGCTCGTACTTGACCAAGGAAGACGGCTTCAAGCCC
Organism: Methylocaldum sp. GT1TLB; assembly: GCF_051027445.1. Lineage (NCBI taxonomy): Bacteria > Pseudomonadati > Pseudomonadota > Gammaproteobacteria > Methylococcales > Methylococcaceae > Methylocaldum > Methylocaldum sp. GT1TLB. The sequence continues at coordinate 1,041,511 of NZ_CP194898.1, read as the reverse complement.
TCGCGCGGCTGCGGCATTCCCTACCTCGCCATGCTGGTGAGACCGGAGGAGATTGCCCAGGGCAAGATCGAGCACGCGCTGTCGATGCCGAGCCGGAACACCGCGAAGACCTTCGTGGCGCCGGCCACCAAGTCGGACGGCCGAGCTACCGACAATGGACTGCCCATGGGCACCCGGTTTGCGCTGAACATCACCGATGCCGAGATCGACGAGTGGGTGAACGCCCTACCGAGCCAATTGACCGGCCAGACCCGTCGGGCGGCGCGGATCATCGCCGTGGCCCTTAGGGATTACGGCTGGTTCATCTCCGACACGGCCGGCGGCGCGCACTTCCAGTTCGAGGACAACGCCACCGCCAAAGCCAAATGGGAGGCGCTGGGCTTGGGGGAGAAATCGATTGGCTGGAAAAACTACCCTACCGATCTGCTCGATGGCTTGCTGACCAAACAGCGTATCTACGCAATCGTTCCTAGTAACTGATACAAGATGTACCGACCGCAGGCTCGGTTGTGGCTGGTGCTCGGACGAAAGAAAGAGAAGGGGAAGCGACGGCCGAGTGTAACACCTGAGGACACGCTGACTCGTGTAAGTAGCCTTTCTTAGGTAGTTGTTCGAGTTTTATATCAGTGGTTTAACCAGCACAATGCACCTACGTATTCGGGTGCACAGGGATGTTTCAAATGGCCGAAAAAGTGACCGGTCTAGACTCTGATCCAGTCGGTATCTCAGTTTATGCTCAAACTCGTTAAGTTGAGCTTTGCATATTGGTTTTGTTTTTAAGGAGCCTTTAGTGGGCTTCTTAGTTTCGAAATAGGTTGTTTTAGCCGCAACCCTCGCCAGGTAGCTTGATAGGTTAACTCAACGAGTAGGGTTATGCCGGAGTCTGCTGTTGGCAACGACGCTTTGGATTTTTCCCAAGGCAAGGAACGTCGGATAGATGCTGTAACCACCCAACACAGAAACAATAAGAAACACCCGTGGGAGTCAGTAATTTGGTACGACTACATTCGGCTTTGAAGGCAGCCTCGTTGTGGGCTATGAGTTATGCGTCCGGGGTGCACACGCAATATACCCGATTTGCGCTTATCGGGCATGCACGCACGGGTTCAAACCTCTTGTTGGACGTATTCCGGTCCAGCTCTGAGGTCGAGATGTTCCATGAGATATTTAGCTCGGATAACCGGATTATCGGGCAAGGTTTTAATGAAGGTATATCTCGTCTATATAACGAATATGCACGCTGCGTCCGCGCGGTCGGGTGCAAGATTTTTTATAACCACTTGACCAACCAAGAATGGACTGAATTCCAGAAATTGAAGGAATTCAAGATCATCCACTTGATGCGCCGTAATCGCTTGAGGACACTGGTGTCCCTGGCCATCGCATTCAAAACCGATATTTGGCTGCAGAGGAATTTGCGGAAAAAAGTTCCGGTTGACCGAAAGAAAGTCCACCTGGAACCGGGAAATTTAGTTGCGCAAATAATGCAGATCCAAAATTGGGAATCCCAAACACGTGGTCGATTCGCAGACCACGATATGCTCGAAATTTATTATGAAGATTTGGTGGACGACTTCGATAACATAGCCTCGAAGGCAATAAACTTCGTAGGCGCCAAACAATGGAATTCAAATAGGATCGCGTATAGGAAGCAGAATCCGGAGCCGCTCCATCAGCTTATTTCGAACTTCGACGAAGTTAGGGGGGCGTTGAAGAATACGCCATGGGAAAGATACCTTGAATGAGTTTTCCGAACGAGGGAGTGACCATGGATATCGTAAAAATTTCGCAGAAGCTGCTGACTGAAATTGGAGCTCAACTCGATATACATCGCTCGGAGAAAGATATTTTGCCGATTTTAGGTCAAAGGAATTTTAGAGCTAATTCGTCAACAGCTTTTTGAAGGCCATGCTTCGAAATGACCCTATTTTGATTGTCGATTTAGCGAAATACTACGGAGGCGTGGATGTACGCGTTACCGCCTTAGCGCGAATGCTTCACGGCGAACGTCCTTACGCCGTCGCGACTTTGAAGGGCTCGGCATTGCATCATCGCCTGGAAGCCGCTGATTTAGTCTCGTTCCCCGTGCCGTTTTCACGGGGCGATCCGAGAATATTGCTCTATTTGTATCGCCTAATTCGAAAAGGCGGATATAAGGTAGTGGATACTCATAATCCGCAATCCCAGTTTTGGGGGGGATTGGCCGCAACATGGGCAGGTGCAAGAAGTATTTGCACTGTTCACAGTGCGTATGGGCTGGAATACGCCAACACTCTGAAAGGGCGGCTATACGAGCTGGTTTTGCAGTTGAGCTATCGGCTCGGTTTTCACTTTATCGCCGTATCGGAATCGGTACACCAATATCTCGCCGAACTAGGCATTCCATCGACACGAATTTCGCTAATCCACAACGCCATAGAATATACCGAGGAAACATCGGCCGGGCGGGCTGCTCCATTCTTCAAGGAGCTAGGATGGAGTTCCGACGTGTTCGTAGTCACGGTAGTCGGCCGGCTCGAATCCGTAAAAGGTCACAGGTTCTTGTTCGAGGCATTGGCACGCCTGGCGAAGTCCAGGCCTCGGCTACGGTGCCTGGTCGTGGGAGACGGCTATCTGCGCAGCGAATATGAAGAACTGGTAAGGAAGGCGGATCTCGAACAGATTGTCCACTTTGCAGGCTTTCGCAACGATGTCTCCGTCCTCTTAAGCGGCAGTGACGTGTTTTGTTTGCCTTCTCTTTCCGAAGGTCTGCCGTATGCGGTCCTGGAGGCATGCAATCATCGTCTCCCCTTGCTTTTGAGCGGAGTGGGAGGGCTAGCCGAGCTATTCGACCACGGAAAAACCGCGTTTCTTGTTCCGCCAGCGGATGTGGATGCACTGGCGAGAGGAATCTGTTGGCTCATGGATTATCCGGTCGAGGCAAACGGTTTAGGCGAAGCCGCTTTTCACGCTGTCAAGCAGAAGTCCGGTACTAGGCAGATGTACGGGAAGACCTTGGAAATTTATCAATCTGGTTTACCTCTATAGGCACTGAGATATTTCGAGTTAAACCGGTGACTACGAAACGATCGAAATATCACGGGTTTTGCACCATTAACCAATGGAACGGCTAACCGTAAGAACAAGGGCAAGGGATTGCATAATGCGCAGTATTTCGGAAAAGGTAACTATCAAAACATTCCGAGGGATATCCGGTCTCGAGGAAATCGCAACGGAGTGGGAGTTCATAACGAAGGTCATGGATGGCAAGCGATTTTTTCACCTCGCGGACTGGTACCGTTGTTATCTAAATGCTCTGGAAGACCAGCCCGATACGGTGTTATTCACGGTGGTATATGTAAGCGACAATCCGGAAGCCATTTTCCCACTGAAGATATCATCGCAACGAATATTCGGGCTGAAGATGAGGGTGCTGCAACTCCCGAGCCATCCGCACATGTGCCTCAATGATTTTGTGGTTGCTAAACCTGAACGCGTAAAAACTTACGTGCCTCTCGTTTTAAAACATCTGAAAGAAGTGCCAGGCCTTTCCTGGGACTATATTTATCTCCCGCGTGTCCTTGAAGAATCAGCCGCAGTCACTGCACTAGCTGAACAGTCTAATATCTGGAATGTTCGAAGATCCTGTGGGCAATGCGACTATTTAGTTATGCGTCCTTATAATCTAATGTTTCAAGGGTTTTCGAAAACTTTCAGAAATAATATGAGACGAGCAAAAAAGCGTGCCGAAGATTTAGGAAACATAACCTACACGTCTGCATCAAAGCATCCGGAACTCGGCATGGCTTACGAGGCTTTTTTAGATGTTGAAGCCTCTGGTTGGAAAGGGAGAAAAGGATCTGGTACAGCCATAAAACTAGACAAAAAGCTCGAGTCCTTTTATAGGCTGATAATGGAACACTACTCCCGATCAGGCGGATGCGAAATTCATATTATGTGGCATGATAAAAAGCCTATATCTGTGGAGTTCAGTCTTATTACGGATAGTACCCTTTATACCGTAAAGATCGGTTATGATGAAAACTATTCATTCTGTAGTCCAGGTCATCTGCTTCGCGAATATCTTATGAATTATTATGAGAATAAGGGTGGAATTAGTTTTAATAATTTGATTACGGATGCATCATGGCATAGTGGATGGAAGCCACAATTTTACAACGTATTTCACTACTATCTATGTAGGCCGACCGTGCGAGGATGGATTGCTTACGTATATCAAAAAGCACTTCTTGAAATTCGCCCGGTATGGTTGGTGTTGAAGCCGAAGTTGAGGAATTTGAATATCATACCCGGGCGATTTGCTCGTGCTTGACTAATAGGCAAAGGAGTCGCAATTCGTTGAGTAAATACGTAGCAAGTGAAACTTCATGTGTCGTATTAGCAAGGTTGTTTAGAGTGGCCGATAGTTCGATGATTTAGGCCATTCATGAACCTTTCGACACTGTCATCAATGCCGTTAGACAAAGACATCAAGGGATTATGATGTTATCAATTTTTTGGTTATGTCTAGGCTTAATTTGTTACGTCTATATCGGATACCCCATCTTAATTACAGCGCTTGCCTCGGTAAGACAACGTCGAATCGACGCAGCGCCGATTCACCCGACAGTCAGCTTGATTGTTTGCGCTTACAATGAAGAGGATATTATAGGCAGGAAAATTGAGAACAGTCTGTCATTGAATTACCCGGCGCATCTGCTCGAGGTGATAGTGGTTAATGATGGGTCGACGGATAGAACGTCATCAATAATCAGTAAATATACCGATAAACCGGATATCACTATTGTTCACTCCCCTGTGCGGGAAGGGAAGGCTGCCGCGATGAATCGGGCCGCCGCTCTAGCCAAGGGTGAAATCCTGATTTTTTCGGACGCACGTGCCATTTATCGTGCCGATAGTCTAAAGCTTCTGGTTCGGAATTTTAATGATCCAGAGGTCGGATGCGTTAATGGCAACAGGCGTTTGCACAAAAACAGATCGCCGATCTTCGGCTCCGAGAAATCGTATTGGGGCTACGAGGCTTACATTAAAACGAAGGAAACTCAATGCGGGTCGACCGTCAGTGTCAGCGGGGCGATGCTCGCCATTCGCGCATCGATATTCGAGCCTATACCGACCAATATGATTCTCGATGATGCCTGCCTCGCCATGCAGACATTGCGGAAAGGATTTCGAGTCATCTACGATCCGGCGGCGCTGTGTTTCCAAAGTTCGGCGATGTCCACGCGCGACGAGGTTTTGCGAAGGCAGCGCATTACAGCCGGACGCTTTCAGATGCTCCTGGATGCTCGGGCATTATGGCCATGGAACGACAAGCTCGCAATTTTCGAATTGGTATCTCATAAGGTCATGCGTCTCTTCCTGCCGTTCTTCAGTGCCGGTGTCTTTCTTTCCAGCGCGGGATTGATGTTTTTACCGGATACTCCCGAAATAGTGATTGCATTATTTTGGGCCCAAATCGCATTTGGTTTCCTGGCCGTTATTGGATGGATCTCGGAAAAGTTCGGTTGGAAGGTAGGGCTGTTGGGGATTTGGTATTACATCGCGAGCGGAAATTTTGCGTCCTTCCGCGGTCTGGTGAGGTATTCGAAAGGTAGGCAGACCGTTCTTTGGGACAAAGCGCGCCGTACGGAGTGAGGGCAGATTCGTTCTGCGAGCGCTTTCCTTTTCGATGGTGAGTTCGGTCTGCTGATGAAGCGGTAACGACTCCGGCAAGCGGATCGCAGCTTCCAAGGACGTTCGATCAGTGTTGTGGCTGTGGGGTGTGGGGCGCACGGATGCCCTGAGGCCCATCGAGACGGCACGACGATAGTCCGCGGGAAGTCAGGCGCCGACGGATCGTCCATCGAAAGGAGGTGCACAGCCGTCGAGCGGGGTAGGGCGGCCTCGAGACCGCCCATCCGCTGACGACAGCGGGTTTACCCAGCCGAGTGTGTCCACTGTTCCCAAATGCCGGCCACTCCGTTCGAAGGTCTTTATGGGGACGGGATTCGAGCCAGGACCGGCACGCCGAGCTTTTCTTCAACACCTTCCGGTGTGTAAAGCCCGCGTCGCTTCAACTCAGCAAGGTAGGCCACGATGAAGGCAGCCAAAAGCCCAAAAAGCGCACCAACCATTACCTTTAAGAGTCTTGCCGCGTTTAATGGCTTCGGAGATATCGTGGGCTCCTGGAAGACGCGGACATTGGTAACTTTCTTGAGGTCCAGTTCTTCGGAAATCTTGGTTTCCTCGAGTTTGCTCAGATAATCACGATAGAGGCCTTCCTTTACCGCTAGCCGCGTTTCAAGATTAAGCAATTCTCCCTTATGCATATTGATGACCGATAGTTGATCGTTGACCTGCCTCAGGGTCTGCTCGGCATCCTTAATGGTTGTCTGGACGCTCAGCAATTCGGGCTCGAGGTGGGTCGTTTCCAGTTCCAGCGCCCAGTAAGCCTGGTTCGGCTGACGCCGAATCTGCGCCGCTTTTTCCTCTTCGTTCTGGCGCATGAATGCCTTCACGTTATCGATGTCTTGTCGAACTTCACTCACGGTTCTGCTGTTTTCATTGTATCTCCGCAAAAGCTCCTGCTCCTTCAGCTGAAGCTCGAGGAGCCTTTGCTGCGCAAAGTCCACCCCCGTGGACAACGGATCATTCCGCGGAACCCTGTTTTTCAACTTTTGCAGAGCGGCCAATTTATGAGACAGTTCATTAGCCCTCGATTTGGAAAGCCGGAGCGTTTCCTCTACGGCCGACTGTCTTTGCAACAGTAACCGTATCTGTTCGTCGACGTTAATTATCCCGTACTGTTGCTTGAAGTCGCGTAGATTCTGCGTGGCTTCTTGCAGGCCTACGGTGTACTCGGCGAGTTTTTGCTCGAAAAACGGAGCGCGGGACTCTCCGTAAATTCGGACGTGCTTATCGATAAAACTGTTAACGAGCAAGTCGACGACCCGCTTCGCGACAACCGAATCCGGATGGGCAAAATAGACGTGGATGACGCCCGAATTTTTCACGCTTTTGACGGCGAGAGCTTTGTCGAAATTCAATAGCGCCGCATCCATTACGGATTGATCCTGAGGATTGGCGTCTTTAAGTTCAGGGTATAGCGTTTTGATGCCTATCGAAGTGATTACTTTTTGCCGTAAGTCTGTGCTATTCAGAAGCTCCGACTCCGTGTTGAGCAATTCCTCCATTTTGAATTCACGCCTAGAGCTACTATAGGGGCCGCTGAATTCAGGTATGTATTTGTACTCACGACCCAGGTTGAACAACAACGCGGCATGTGCCTCATAAACCGGTTTTTCAAGAATTGCGGTAATTGCTCCAGCCGATAAGGCTACTAAGAAAGCCACCAAAGCCTTGCGTTTATGCCTGATCACCATGGCGACCAAATTAGAATCTCGTATTTGACGATTAGAGAGCATCACTGTTATATCCCTATAGTGAGTTATTGAAAAAGTTAAGTAGAGAGCGAACGCTTACCAGAGTGAGCCATTTCCCACTCGGCTGCTTGCGGTAAAGAAAGGGCAATTCCCATCAGAATCCAAAAATATTTTGGATAAGAGTCGTGCAGAAATAAGCTGCTCACAAGAAAACCGAAAACTCCTATGCTAAAGGCAGTTACCAAAGTTGCATAGTCGTGGCGTCCTGCTTGTTCGAACGTGTATCTTGCCTGCTTCAGGCTCTTGACCATAAACCATAGCAGAGTTCCGAAACTCACCAAACCGATAAGTCCTCGTTCAGCGGCTATCTGAAGATAAAGACTATGTGCGTTTCGATTTTCGCCGCGATTCATAAGGTGTAAGTCCTGGCTATAGCGCTGGAAATTGAAAACATAATTACCGGCTCCAACTCCGAACAACGGGTTATCCGCGAACATACGCAACGCGATTTGCATCTCCGCCTTGCGTCCGTCGACCGAAATGTCTGCGGCGCTGGTTTCGGATGGATCTTTCTCTCCGGAAAACGTGGCGACCATATCGTTTATACGAGTGACATAAGCACTCGGAGCAAGGGCGAGCAGGCAGATTAGTACGGCGAGGCCTGATGTTAACACCTTGGGAGAAACGCGAATGTGCATAAGTGCAAGGCACAGCATTCCGAATATGCCCACAAGTGCGCCGCGAGAGTAGGTGAGACTGATGGCCAGGAGTACCAAAGCGAGCGTAATTGCCGCTAGTGGGCGAAGCAACCGAATGGGTTCGTTTAACAGCCGCTCGATACATAATGGCACTATGGGTAGAAGGATAAGGGCATAGAAATTGGGGTCGGTCAAAGGGCCCGATATCCGATAATCGCCCAATTCCTTTGCGAGCTCATCATATTCGGCATTTGCAAATCCAGCGAACTTGAACCAATAAGCACCAGTAACAAATTGGGCAAAATTCATGGATACTAAGAATAGTGCCCCGAATCCTAGTGCCCAAATCAAGAGCCTAAACGAGGCGGCAGTTCGTGATATTAGTATTATGAGAATACAAATCATTCCTTCCCTGATGTTATTGAAGACGAATTCCTGTGCGTCCCGAAAGTAGTCCGAATAGGATAACGACGCCAAGACGAGCAGCATGTATATCAGGACGAGCAGGGCCGGTTTGGCGGCTCCAACGGGTCTATCGCCACCGATGAAGCGAAGCGTGAATGCGGTGAGCAGCGCGGCGCCATACAACTTAGTCGGCGATGGTGCACCGTGCTCGATGGCGACATCCGAGGCATTCGTATAAATGATGAATGTCAATGCCGCCAAACCCCAGTCGGTACGTGCAAAAGTGAGAACGGCGGCTGGAATTCCGACAAACACGACAATGAACATCAGTGCCAATTGAAGAGCTTCCAGTTGGGAAATCAATACAACCGGCACCAGCGCACTCGCGCCTAGGGCCAAAAGATCCCATTTTTGTGCGGCGATCCGCCGCCCGATCCCTTCAGGTTGGGATAGCCAAGTCCATGGTTTTGCAGACACTCTTTTCTCCTTATGTTCGATCGAAAATTGCACTGTTCTCCCTTAAGGGAACAATTTGCATCGCGAGCCCGTCCGGCTCAGTTTGCTAACAACCGAGTGAGCGCCGGGTCAGTATTACCTGGAAAGTTCGCAGAAGGATTTCCAGGTCGAGTCGGAGACAGGCTCGCTGAATGTAAGCGATATCGAGTTGTGAGCGTTCGTCGAACTCAGTCTTATTTCTACCCAGAATCTGCCACAAGCCCGTGATTCCCGGTATCGCATCCAGGCGTTCGGTTTGCCAGAGCCGGTAGGTTTCGGGGCGGAAAGATGTCGGCCGTGGTCCGACTAACGTCATTTGGCCGAACAAGAGATTAAAAATTTGCGGGAGTTCATCCAGGCTCGTTTTCCGCAATATCTTTCCTACGCGGGTTATCCGCGGGTCATTCTGGATTTTGAAGTCCGGCCACTGTAGTTCGTTCAAGTGCATGAGTTCACATTTGAGCGCTTCAGCATTTGGAACCATGGTTCTGAATTTAAAGATACAAAACCGATAGCCGTTCTTACCGGTCCTTTCTTGTAAGAAGAAAATGGGATCTCGTGGAGATTCCAGTTTAATGAACAATGAAATAATTAATATTAGCGGTATCCACAATGGACTCGTAAGTATTACAAATAGCATGTCGAATAGCCGCTTGGCTATCAAGTAACCCTGGTTATTGGAGATTCTTAGTCTTGGCTTGAATCGACCTAACCAGTCGAGATCATTTCCATATCGCTCTCTTAGCGTTGGGGTAATCATGCAGCTTGCTCCTCGGTTTCTTCGACAGGCAGGGGCTGCTTGCCATCCACGATATTTGACTCGGCGGTTTTGATTAAGGCTTCAAGTGTGAACCCATCGCTTGGAAAAGACGCTGCACCAACCGATACGGGAAGGTCCAGATCCTTCTTGGCGCTCGTTTGTATCCGTTGAGCCACGGTATTGCATGCTTCGAGACTTGTTGACGGACACATGATTAACAACCGGGAGTCATGCTCGGTACACATTACGATCATGTCGCTGCGTCGAAACCCGGCGACGATCCGGTTTATCAACTTTACCGTCAGATAGCGCTTCAAGTAGCGTTCGGCAAGCTCATGAAATATCATTTTTCGATAGTGGGATAGCGAGTATTTGTTAAGGTTTTCCTTCACGTCTAATACGATAACGCTAAGCGGATTTCCGGATCGCCTGCTTTGATAAAGATATGTATTGATTTCATTCATGGAGTCCGGGAGCTTGGCGATCGGTTTATGCAGATCTTTCAAGAGCATGCTTTCCAGTTCCTCTGAAACGTAAGCTATCCACCTGGCGACGGCATGGGAGAAATACACCGATATACTCAGAAGAATGGTTTCTAAAAAACCGAAGATGTAATTATTGTATTGGGTATTATGGCGTGCCGATAAAGCGAGGTTTGTACTTATAACTAATAGGAGAGGCAGGTATATGGAATGTTTGGTCCAGAATTTCCAGCCCGCCACGATAGTGAGCACCGACAAGGCGGCTAAAATTTTTGTGGGAGTGGAGATGCTGGCGATCGAACCCGTTCCCAGATCTAAGGTATTTAGGCCGAAAAGTATAAAGACAGTCGTAAGCAGACCAAGCAAGTCCTTTGAAATAGATTTCATTTGCAAACACTCCTTTTCTGCAAACTTTATTCTCTCTATCTGTCCGTTAAGATTCTCCGAATAGTGAGAGGGCGCTGCATCAAGTCCTCGTGCTGCGCGCAATCGCTGTATGTATTTTTACCTCCGATAAATTGAACGATAAGCCGTCAGGATAGCTCCAAGGTGGCGGGTTTGACTTCCGCGCTTCGGCCGGCTGCGCGCAGGCGCTAAATTCACCTTGGGTGCAGCGGAATGAATGTCGACGTCGACAGCTCGAGCGATCGGGACCGCTTCAAAGCCGTCATAATGCAGATCGAAAGTTTTGCTGCACTCCGACAAATTTAGATGAGCTAGAGGACGGTATTCAACATCGTGATGCAGGAACGGCCAGGCAACGAGACCGGCCGGAGAGTAACGCGGCCGCGACAATCCGCCTGCACGGCGGTGCCTCGGGTTCGCGTGAATGGGGGTGCTGTCCATCGCCAGACTCCAAAAGTCGATTATCCTCCCTGGGACGGACCGGGACTGCGCGAAGTCCGGCCGAATGCGTTCACTATATCAAACAGTCGCGTAATCAGAATAGACAAAAATCAACAAAAAATCGGCTTTTCGAAGCTCGATATTGTTAAGAATAACTTTGTTTGAATCTTTCCGCTGCCCCGGCAGTCCAACTGGCCGATAGAGGTTCAACTAAGTCATAGCAACTGAGCCGGTTTCGAAACATGCGACGACGGCCAGTGTAACAAAGGCGTTAAGCCGCCACTCGCCCCGGTCGAGATAACAGCCAGGAGGAACTCGGCGTGATGCACGCAACGGGCGACGTGTATCAACAATGCAATAGGGAATCGCATCTCTTGGCGTATCGGCAAGATTTATATTAGAGTACGAAGCGCCAGTCGGTTTGTGTATCGCACGATGAACAAGGAGGGCAGACCGGTAGGGTTCTGCCTTAATAGTGCTGTAAGCAGAGTTGGGACTTATGACATGACGTCATAAGAATGGCCTGCGAACGAATTCGCGACAAGGGATTGAACAATGATTCATGCTGGCAGAAAGACCGTACATGCCGTGGCGTGGAACTACGCGTCTTTTGCACTGAGCAAAGGCGTCGTACTGATCACCATGGCAGTACTTACCCGGCTCTTGCCACCCGAAACCTTCGGGATAGTCAGTCTAGCGACAATCATCATTTCATACTTTTCGCTGCTGCAAGACTTGGGTTTAGGAAGCGCCCTGATACAGCAGCGAAACGATGTACAGGAAGCGGCGAACACCGTTTACGCCGCGAATCTGGTCATCGGAATTCTTTTTTTTCTTTTTACCTTCGCCATAGCTCCGGCGGTTGCCGTCTTTTTTCGCGCACCGGCGGTCGAGCCGATGTTGCGGATACTTGCTTTGACGTTCCTCATCGATCCTTTCGGTTCGGTCCACATTGCGCTTCTTCAGCGGGATTTGGCGTTTCGCAAAAAGCTGATACCGGATCTCGGGCGATTGCTTATCAAAGCAGTTGTCACGATCGTTCTTGCCGTCAAAGGATTCGGGGCATGGTCGCTGATCATCGGACAGCTATCGAGTTCGCTTTCGGGCGTCATCCTAGCGCGCATCGCACTGCGGCAAAAACTCAGGATGCGCATCAAAAAGCCGCAGCTTGGCCGCCTTTTGAAGTTCAGCATACCCTTCATGGCATTTAACCTGATTAACGCACTTGTATCGAATATCGAGTTTATCGTTATTGGACGAACCCTCGGAGATGCGGCGCTCGGGATATATTCGATAACTTATCGTATCGTCGATCTACTGATTATGAATGTGTGGGTGGTATTGGCGGGAGCGATGTTTCCCGCGTTAGCGACGATACAGCACCAGCCCCACTTGCTGCGACGAGCATTTCTTTCGGTAACCCAATACGTTCAGGTTTTTATTGTTCCGATCTCTCTCGGTCTCATTATCACGGCGGAACCTATAGTCAAGGTTTTGCTCGGGGCTCAGTGGTTGGGCGCGATTCCGATTCTCCGGTTGCTGCCCGTTGCATTTCTTATTTTCTCGATCGGAACGACAGCGGGTGATATCTATAAGGCAATTGGACGCCCGGCACTGTTGTTAAAAATGGGCATACTACACATCATGATACTGATTCCTTTACTTCTCGTGGGTGTTCAATACCAGCTCGTAGGGGTGGCATTGAGCCTAATCGCAACGGCATTCCTAGTCAAAATCGTTCATTTGTTCGTAATCGTACGGGTGATAGGGGTTACGGTGTCGGAATTGATGCGCGCACTCAGGCCGGCGTTTGTCGGCGGGACCGCGCTCACCATTGTTACCACCCCGCTGGTCTACAGCATCGGCGATCAGCCTCCCGTGGTGCAACTGTTGGTTGCCGGAGTAACGGGAGCCGCCGCTTATTTCGGAACACTATGGCTTTTAGAAAAGGAGGTCGTTATTAAGGGAGCAAATACGATACTCGATGCCGTCAGGCGTTAAGGCAGCGAAAGAATGCTAGATGTCGAGCTTTCGTAAACCAGGTACCGAATTACGTCACGTATTTTTGTAAACCACGATTTATCTAATGGACAGGATGCTATGAACGGAGTCAACCCGATTGCGCGAGGTCGCAAAGCTATTTCCGGTCGTCTGGCACGGCTGATGACGCTGATCATCATCATGGGCTGCTATGGGTGTACGGTTAACCGGCCCGTCCTTGATCCCAGCGTGGCATTGGCCGAGGTGGAGAGCAGGTATGAGGTTCCGCCTAATTACATCATTCAGCCCGGAGATCAGCTGGACGTGAAATTCTTTTATACCCCTGAGTTCAACGAGTCGGTAATCGTGCGGCCGGATGGCAAGATTTCTCTCCAACTGATCGACGACGTGCAGGCGGCGGGGATTAACCCGGCGAAGCTCGACGAAGTCTTGACGAACGCCTATTCCGGAGAGTTGAAAGATCCCGCCGTCACGGTGCTTGTCCGGACGCTTACCGAGCCAAGGGTCTACTTGGCGGGCGACATCGCAAAGCCGGGATTCATCACGGTAAGAAACAAGATCGGGGTCCTCCAAGCCATAGACGAAGCCGGGGGATTCCTGGAGACTGCAAATATCAACGATGTCACCGTCATCCGAAAAGGACCCAACAACCAACCGTTGACGCATGAAGTCGATGTGGAAAATATCCTCGACGGCGAGTTAAGCGATTCGGATTTTCTGCTTCAGCCTACGGATGTCGTTTTTGTGCCGAAGCGCGGGGTGGCGAAGGTTGCGGGTTTCATGGATCAAATCCGGAAAATACTGATGCTCAACGGGCTCTTCATACCGCTGTTTTGAGGTTTGAGGAAAGGACCAGCAGTATCTGGAACGATTTAGGACCGTCGGCGGACTGTTCCGCCTATGAGATCGCGAGCGACTCGCGCCTCATGACGCATGAGCAGCCTGAGGGAAAGGTTGGCGAAACGGATTTTTCCGGTGTTCGGTTGATCTATGAATGCATCCCGGGGCGAGAAAAATCCCGCCCGAGGATGGATCGACGTGGCCGAGTGTCGAAACCCGGCTGAGGGAGAGTTCGGAGTAGAGCTGGGCCCACCGACGATTATCGCCTCTCGCAATCGAATCGCGGGGAGGCGGATACGGCGACGTGGGTTCAGAACTGCTCGGCTTGGGCTAGCCCAGTCGGTATTTACCCTGCGTGCGGTCTCACTTTGAGAGGGAACGGACGAACTGTCTTATCTCGAGAAAACGCGCACGCAGGGTTTCCGTACCGATAAGCTCGATCAGTATTGGTCGCTAGGAGCTATCGCATAGATACGCTGTTTGGTCAGCAAGCCATCGAGCAGATCGGTGGGATAGTTCTTATAGTTGATGTATTGCTCTCCCAAGCCCAGCGCCTCCCATTTGGCTTTGGCGGTGGCGTTGTCCTCGAACTGGAAGTGCGCGCCGCCGGCCGTGTCGGAGATGAACCAGCCGTAATCCCTAAGGGCCACGGCGATGATCCGCGCCGCCTGGCGGGTCTGGTCCGACAATTGGCTCGGCAAGGAGTTCACCCACTCGTCGATCTCGGCATCGGTGATGTTCAGCGCGAACCGGGTGCCCATGGGCATACCGTTCTGGGTAACCCGACCGTCCGACTTGGTGGCCGGCGCCACGAAGGTCTTCGCGGTGTTCCGGCTCGGCATCGACAGCGCGTGCTCGATCTTGCCCTGGGCAATTTCCTCAGGTCTCACCAGCATGGCGAGATAGGAAATGCCGCAGCCGCGCGAGGGCTTGAAGCCGTCTTCCTTGGTCAAGTACGAGCCCGGCACCAGATTGCCGTTCGAGATGCGAATCCGGGAGCCGTTAAAGTTCACCTGCCACAAATCCCACTCCTGTCCGCTGTCCGGGTCGAGGATGATCACCTGGCCATCGGAGCCGGTCGCGGGCTTCCAGTCCGGGCTCCAGGGGATCTTGGTACCGTTGAGGTTACCCATCCCCGCCTGGACCTGGTAAGAGCCCTTCGCGGTGCCGGCCATGTACACCGGATAGGTATAGCCGCTGAAGGACAGATTGAAATTGCCGACCCGCGACGGCGAATATTGCCACAGGCGATTGGTCAAGGCATCGGACTGGGGATGGCGCGGCAGCCCGTCCACCGGTCGGTTCCAGGGCGCGTTCGGGCCGAACGGACGAACATAATCGTCGGCGGCACCGGCTGATTGAGCCATGACCAGGGTCGCTGCTATCGACAGGCCATGGACGGCTTTGCGTACGATTCTATGGCTGCGACCGTCGGCAACTCGTTTTTCGGCGCATTTGGCTGAAGGAAGGTAAGAGTTTACAAATTTCATGGTTTCTCCCGTGGGATTTTTTCGCTACAAATTCGAGGCATAGCGGCTCTTCGCGGCCATGCCAGGTTATGTAAGCTTCAGTGCGACGGCTGATCTAAACCGCCGTAATCACCGAGCTTTAGCGTCCCTGGGACCAACTCCATCATTCCTGACAGGTTCAGCGTTGGTCGAACTACCGGCTGTTCAAGCAGTTCCATTCGTTTTCCAAAAGTACGAGCACCCCCCCTTTTAAGCTATGGCTGAATCCCATGTGTCTTAAGTACCGCTTCGAATAACTCAGTGATGAAAAAGGCATCAGCCACGTTTGATGAAGGCAAACGTCGGTGACATTCATTACTGGGTTATTCAAGGCTGATTGAGTAGGCCCGAATGTTTTTCGGGGGAACTGCTCTGGGAGCAGCGTGTTGCCCTACTCACGGGGTCGGATATCCGAGACCGCCAATTACCTAAGGGGCACAAAGGCAAGCATGTTTAACGCTTCAGTTTCCAAGCAAAAAAGCGCAAGTGGATTGAAGTAAAACCAATTTTTGTTGTCGGGTAGTCGCTCGTCACTTGCGTAGCCGATGAAAGCATGTGCCGTGCCAATATCGATCAAACCTAGAGCTGACGCGGGATTGGCTTTTTGGGGGTGTCGCCGACTACGTAGAATTACTTATCAATCGACGCTGATATGCGACAGAGGATCGCTCCTATCCAAAAAGATGTGTGGTTCGATGGAAGAGGACGCGCCGGGCGTATGCAGCGAAAATGGGGTCACTGGAGGGGGCGGAAATGACACCCGAAACGCATGTAAGGGATCGGAAAGTCGAGGGGTCGCCGGAGAGCGACGGTTAAGCACATACCCCTTGCACCATAGAAAGGCGACACAAGTCGTGATTGTTCGTCTTTTCTCATCCGACGACTGTTTGATATAGTGAAAAACGTTTCGGCCGGACCGTTCTCGTTCCCGGCCCATTCAAGGAGGATAGTCGACTTGCGGAGAGTCTGGCGATGGACAGCGCACCGTTTCCGCTTCATCTAAACCCGAGGTCCCATTGGGGGCCAGCATTCGCTGCTCCGTCCGACGGGTGCTATTCCTCGGAGCAAATCGCCATTCCCTCGATCGCGTGCGGAATTCAAGCTGAGGGAAACCGTAATCTCGCTGACTAGCCAAGGTTTTTGATCTTCCGTGCGGGGTTTATCGAGGGCGGAAATCGCCGGGCCTCACGGGTTGTTGGATCATCGAGCGATTCATGGCGTCAGTGCTGATACAGGGAAGTTGTCGGTACCTTATATATAAGACAGGGATTTAAGATGAGGATATTTGTCGTCGAGCCTACGGGCCAGGGAGGGTTGGTGCACTATGCCTACGAGTTATGCACCGGACTCGCGAATGCCGGAGCGGACATCACTTTAGTGACCGCAGATGAGTATGAACTCAGCGGCTGTCCGCATAATTTTCGTGTCGACAAGCGATTGCATCTGTGGAAGATCGTCGATTCGCGCGCAGTGCGAAAGCAGCCGCGAGGAGTCCCGGCGAAAACGTGGCGCCGGTTCTGGTGGACCGGCCGAAGAGTGTTGAGGTTTTCTCGACTACTCGGCCAGTGGATTCGCCTGACGAATTATCTGATCGCCGAGAAACCCGACGTCATTCTGTTTGGACGGTTCTATTTTCCCGGAGTCTCGCTTTTTCTTCGAAGGCTTAAGCGTCATGGCCTGGTCTTGGCGGACGTGTGCCATGAGTACGAGTTTCGCGATCCGAGCTTGTCTCGAATCAATGCCCTGATCGATCGGACGACGGGGTTTTTCGAGAAAACCGTATATAAAGCGTTCTCCGCCGTGTTCATCCACGGGGAAATAAATCGGGATCGGTTCTTGGCCGAGCTCGAGGTGCCTTCCGAGCGCGTCCACATCATCCAGCACGGGGTGTCCAGTCTATTTTTCAGTCAAGCCCAAAAGGTCGGCTTAGCCGAGCGTTATGGCATCGAGGCTTCCGACCGGGTGGTACTGTTTTTCGGCAATCTTCGGGTGAGCAAGGGCGTTCCCGATCTCCTTCGCGCCTTTGCTTTGATCGAGAGCGATAAATATCGAGCCAAATTGGTTGTCGCGGGCTACCCGACGCAATCGGTCGACGTAAACGAATTGCGCAGACTGGCCCGGGAGTTAGGAATAGAGCGGCGCACGATTTTCGATATTCGTTACATACCCAACCATGAGGTGAGCGAATTGATTCAGCTCGCTACGGTTGTGGCCTTTCCGTATCTCAGCGCCACTCAAAGCGGGCCGCTGATGATAGCCCACGCTTTCGGTCGGCCGGTCGTGGCGACCTCGGTCGGCAATTTTCCGGAGGTGGTAAAAGACGGAATCACCGGTCTCCTTGTGCCGCCTGCGTCTCCGCCGGCCTTGGCCGGTGCACTTGGAAAGATTTTAGCGGCCCCGGATCTCGCCGAAAAAATGGGCAAGGATGCCAAAGCGCTCGCCGAGAGACGGTACAGTTGGAATTCCGTAGCCAGAGACATGTTGACGGTACTCCAAGACATCGCCTTGGGACCCGCCGTCCGCGGAAAGACAGCTTCATCGGCAAACGACGCACGGACGGTAATACGATGATCAAGATCGAGATCGTTCAATCGGAAGAGGGATTTCTCGCGCTCGCATCGGAATGGAATGCCTTGCTCGACGCATCCGGGCTGGGAAATATATTCCTCACCTGGGAGTGGATATCCACATGGTGGACCTGCTTTGGCCGAGGACGCTACAAGCCGTGGGTCATTACAGCTCGCGACGGAAACGATGGCCGGCTGGTCGGGCTGTTGCCGCTCGCTTCGCAAACGGTAAATCTCGCCGGTCTCCGCCTGCGGCAACTATCGTTCATGGCCGGCGACCGGGTCATCGACCATCTCGACGCGATCGCTAAACCAAGCCATAGCCATGCGGCGATGCCATTCTTCGTCGATTGCCTGGTCGGAAAGTCGGTCGAGCACGATGTCGTCCGGCTCGATGCCATGAAAGCCGATTCGGCCTTTGTCAAGGCACTCCTCGATACCATCGAGCAACGGCCTGATGATGCCAGCCACATGGCGATCGACTCGGTCTGCCCTTATCTTTCGCTTCCCGATACGTGGGACGGTTATTGGGCCTCGATCGGAAAACAAAGCCGATATAACTTCACCCGCAAGGCCAAACGGCTTCAGGCCCGAGCGAGCGGGCCGGTCAGCTATCGAAGGGTCGAAACGAAAGCAGAGCTTTCAGATGCTATCCGTGAGCTCGTGCGTTTGCATCAGGCCAGGCAGCAGCAAAAGGGTAACCCCGGAGCGTTCGCGCAGAAGCGGGCGATCGAGTTTCATACCGCGGCTGCCGAGCGTTTTCTGGACAAAGGATGGCTTCGGCTGTACTTGCTTACCGTCGGGAGCCAGGTGATCGCGGCCATCTATTGCTACAAATTCGGCGGCAAATTCAGCTTTTACCAATCGGGCTACGACCCTGCTTGGGCCGAGTGCAGCCCGGGCGCCTTAATCATGCTGCATGCGGTTCGAGAGGCGATCAGCGAGGGTGCCGAGGAATTCGACTTTCTTCGCGGCGAGGAGCCTTACAAGTCGTTATGGACCAGCACGGCGAGGACGGACCTGCGTTTACGGATTGCCACGAGCATGCCTGGCTGGCTGATTCTCAGAGCATATCAGCTGGCCTACCAGGGCCGCCGCGCCATCAAGGCGAATCTCGGTTGGGGTAACCGCCATGCCAAAGCCGCGTCCTAACCGCATACTGTTCATGATCGATTCTCTTGGTATGGGAGGTGCCGAGCGGATGCTGTTCAATTATCTCCAGCATCTCGACAGGAATCGATACGAGCCCCGTGTTTGCGTGTTTCGGGTCCGTGACGGAAATCCCATTGCCGCCGAAATCGAGAGGTTGGGGGTGCCGGTGGATCTGCTGCCGGCTTCGGGTATCCGCGATTTCATGAATGTGGTGTCTCTCGTGCGCTATCTCCGGCGTCACGGAATCGATCTGGTACATACCCAGCTCGAAACGGTCACGGTACACGGCGGTATTGCCGCCAAAATCGTCGGTCTTCCGACTGTGCACACTCTGCATACATTTGCCTATCCCGAAGCGACGTCAAAAGAAATCCGCAGAAGCGAAGTCGCGTGGTTCGCCCTGAGAAACTTTCACGACAAAATCATCGCGGTTTCTGCGGCGGTCGGCGATTATGCCGTGGCCAAAGGGCGCGTGCCGCCGGAAAGGATTTCGGTGCTCTACAACGGAATCGATACGAGTTCCTTTCGCCGTCGCAATGAAGCAGACCGAGCGGCAGTGCGCAAGACCTTCGGGATACCGGCGGATGCGGCCTTGGTCGTCACGGTTGCGGTATTGCGTCGGGAAAAGGGAATCCAATTCCTGATCGAAGCGTGGCCGGACATCCTCGAAGCCGTGCCGAACGCCTATTATCTGATCGTCGGTGCCGGCCCTTTCGAAAGTCAGTTGAAGTCGCTCGCCACGACTTACAAATTAACGGATCGAGTGTTATTTGCCGGTGCTCGCAACGATATTCCGGAGATATTGGGAGGCAGCGACCTTTTCGTGCTTCCCACACTCGACGATGTGCTTCCGACCGTGTTGGCCGAAGCGATGGCGAGCGGTTTGCCGATCGTGGCGAGCCGTGTCGGCGGAGTCCCCGAGATGGTGGAACCCGGCAAGAACGGTTTGCTTGTCGCTCCTGCCGACCAAACGCAACTGGCGGAAGCCTGTGTTCGTCTGCTGCGTACGCCAGACGAGGCGCTGCGGCTGGCGCAGGGCGGACAAGACGTCGCCGAGGCGCGTTTTAATGTTCGAAATCAGGTGCGAAAGCTCGAAAACATCTATCAGGAACTTCTGGAGCGGACAAATTCCTCCTGATAACTCGGTATTCGAGCGTCACCGTCCGCGCAACCTGGTGCCATTCGACGTTCGAGCGTTTTCCGAATCGGTGTAAGGGATTCGGATATGTAGGTCAGCAATCCCTTGCCCACGTATCGGCTGGCACGAATCCGTACACCGGGATGGAACACGCTCTCAGCTGACCTCGGCATTGGAACGATAAAGTACATGGTGCACCTTGCATTGGAACGACATTCGCGTTAGACCGGGGTGGACGCCATAGCGTCTAAGTTCCAGCATTGGCGTATGTGCCGTATTCGGTCCCTGAATGGTTGTTGCTGCTGCGAGGATTCCGAAGTCTTTAAGAATATGAATTATTTTGTAATCGTAATCGGTGGACCCACCGTTCGGGTATGCGAATAACCGGCAAGCTTGGCCCGTCCAGTCGGATATCGAACCAATACTTTCGTCGATTTCATCACGTGCTGCCTTAAGCGGAACTCTCGTTAGAATCGAATGAGAAGCCGTGTGAGCCCCAAAATGGATTAGCCCGGAGTTAGTCATGGCAGTTATCGCGTCCCGATCCATGATCCGAAAATCCGATGAGGAATCGAGAAGACTGCTATCAACCTCGAGCTTCTCGATAATTCGCTCGAGCTGTTCCAGAAGATCGCAGTGTTCCAGTTTCTTGAGGTAACACTGTAGTTTTCTCGATGCAATGGCCTTGGCGTTTACTGTGGATAGGTTAAATTTAAGGCCTTGCCATTCAAGAGTCGGCATAAACGTATTTGCGATCGCCTGAATCAAGCGGCAAAACCAAATCGTCTTCGAAGTTCCGACAAAGCCGGTGTTTACGAATACCGTTGCCGGAAAATGAAATTCCCGCAGGATCGGAAAAGCGACGTCAAAGACATTTTGATAACCGTCGTCGAACGTAATGACCACGGTCGGACGGTCGATGGATCCGGATCGCAGCCGCTGAATCGCGTCCGGCAAAGCCGCGACTCGGCAATATTTGGCGAGGTATTCCATCTGCTCTCGAAACTGAGCCTCGGTAATAAAGCAGTAATCCGGCACCGATAACGGCCGCCGCACTACGCCATGATACATCAGTATCGAGAGTTTGTTTTTGTATAACGATCTTGGCAAAAGCCAAGATAATCGAAAAGCAGACTCGGTTAATGTAAGAGAATCCCGCTCGATCGGTTTGATAACTGATTCTGGGTTTGACATATAGCAATCCTGCCATGGCTTTAAAGTCCATTTTAAAGTCACTCTCGTTAGCCGATGATATTCCGGTTAACGATGGATCCCGAGTGTATCAGGTGAATCTCAGCATGATCAATGAAGATGAGGCAATCATAACGGACAGAGGAATATTATGTACAGTAAAAACCACTCGAAAAACGGTTTTGATGATTCAGGAGCGAGCAAGATATGGCCGATGCTTCAACGGAGTATGGAACACGCATCTATGACTCCTGCCGGGACCGATATCTCATGAGCGGACAGTCATGTTACTCGACTAACTAAGTATCATACGGGCTATTTTTGAATTCCGGAAATTATGTAAGCAATACATTACGAGTGATCGGCCGGTGTGACAAAAAGACGATTCCTTGAGATTAAGCCGAGCCGGTTGTGTTTCTACCGAATATCGAGATAAACACCGTTACGCCTGTCGTTTTTCGATGAATACCGCGGTCCGGCCGCAGGCAGCCGGATTTGCCGCGACACGGGCAGGTATCGAGCTCCGGAAGGTGCCGCCAGGTTATACTTCGCGCCATTTTGCGGAATCGGACCTTCAATCGTGATCGCTACGATCGTTATCGTTTTCTCCCTCGTTTATATCGGCATGATTTTGGGCGGCTTGCCTTTTCTCCAGCTCGATCGTACAGGCATTGCGGTGCTCGGCGCGATCGCTCTGATTGCCACCGAGTCGCTCACGCTCGAGGAAGCGGGCAGGGCGCTTCATGTTCCCACCCTGATTCTTCTTTTCTCGTTCATGGTCATTTCGGCTCAGTTGCGGCTGGGCGGATTTTATACGCTGGTGACGGAAAAACTCGGCACGCTCCGGGTGAGTCCAGCTGTGTTCTTGGCGGCCCTGATCGCTGCGGCGGCGGGGCTTTCCAGCGTGTTCAGCAATGACGTCGTCTGTCTCGCGACGGCCCCGGTATTGATCGATGTCTGTGTGAATCGTCGCCTCGATCCGGTGCCTTTTCTGCTCGCCTTATCCTGCTCGTCCAATATCGGCTCGGCCGTCACGCTCATCGGAAATCCGCAAAACATGCTGATCGGCGAGACCCTGAAAATGTCGTTCGTCGATTATCTTCGAGACGCCGCGGTTCCGGTGGGCCTGGGGCTTGCGATAACCTGGCTGCTGATCGCACTGTGCTGGCGCGGACGTTGGGAGTTCGAGCCGAGCCGGATCGGAGTCGACCAAGACCCGCGTCTCGAACGGCATGCGCGTTTCGATCCTTGGCAGACGATAAAAGGGCTAAGCGTTGCAGCCGCGCTGTTCGCGGCGTTTCTGTTTTCCGGTTGGCCGCGCGAAATATTGGCTTTAGGCGGCGCCGGCGTACTGTTGCTGTCGCGGAAACTTCATTCGAGACATATGCTCGGTCTCGTGGATTGGCAGATCATCCTGATGTTCATCGGGCTATTCATAGTCAACCATGCCCTGGAGATGACGGAGCTGCCCAGGCAGGCCGTGTCGGCCTTGGCGAACGCCGGACTCGACTTGCACGATCTCGGGCCGCTTTATGGCGCATCCTTCCTGCTCAGCAACGTCGTGTCCAATGTACCTGCCGTGATGTTGCTCCTGCCCATGGCCATCCATCCGGACGCGGGGCTGCTCCTTGCCTTGTCGAGCACCTTCGCGGGCAATCTGCTGATCATCGGAAGCATCGCGAACATCATCGTCGTGGACGCAGCGGCACGCCGGAACATCGTGATCACCTGGCGACGTCATGCCATGGTGGGGGTGCCGGTAACCCTGCTTACCATTGCTATCGGTGCCGCGTGGTACTGGTCGAGAATGAGATGATGCCGATGGTCCTTGCTTGGGATAAGGGAGATCGTCCCGTCTTGCATCACGCGCAACGACACGCCGCCGACCTCATTGCGCGCATTCGAAAACTGCAAACTTCCAGAGTTCCGGGAGTTGTGATGTCCGAATGGAAAGCATTGTCGATTACTTCACCCGCTAATCCGGTCGGCTCTCTGAATTCGACGGCAGGTTGAGATCGTTCCTCACCCGAATCCACGGTTCTGTGCCGGTTTCTTGAACTGCCTGGCCCGCCGCTTCTGTAGCCAGCGGATGATCCCGGTGACGTACAGCACCGGACAGGCGAGGCCGGAGAGGAACACCAGGATGCGGCCGGGTAAGCCGAAGACTTTTCCGGAATGCAGCGGCCATTGCCATTGCACGAACACGTCGCCGCCGCTGCCATGGGCGGGATCTCGCACCTGCAGGAGCTCGCCGCTGCGCCGGTCGAGCACCAGACAGCGGGAATCGAGCACGTGGGGGCGCAATTCGGGAACGTCCCGATAGCAGGCGGTGAAGAGACCCTTATCGCCAGGGGAAAACGAATAGAACTGCGGCACGCCGCCCGGATATTCCGACCGCGCCAGGGCGGCTTCCAAATTGATTGAAGGCATATTCGTGCCCGGATTGCCCGATGCGGTGGGCTCCGGCGTCAGGGGCGAAAAGCGTTCCACCAGCCAGCGGAACTGCGCGGGAAGGTTGAAGTAAAGGCCCGACACGAGGAGGGCCAGAAGCACGATCACGGGGTAAAACCCCGAGACCTGATGCAGGTCATGGTTGAAACGTACCGTGCTGGCGCGGCGCTTGATGGTGAATACCCGCCGCCATTTGCCATCCAGCGGCCACCAGAGAATCAGGCCGCTGAGGACGGAAACGACCGACAGCGCGGCCATCGCTCCCACCAGAATGACGCCGAAGTCCTTTAGCAGCAGAGCGTAGTGGAGCTTGAAGACAAAGCCGATGAGGCAATGCCGGAGCGGATTCCGGGTGTGGTAGAAGACGCGCCGGCCTACCGCTTCAGCCGTGTAGGGATTCACGGCGATGTTGAGCGCGGCCGCTTCCTCCGGCGGCGGTGTCGGTGTCTGTTCGGGATAGTAGAAGCTGAACACGTAATTCATGCCCGCACCGTCCGGCGCGTCGAGCCAGCCCGACTCCCAGCCCGGCGCCGCGGCTCGCTCGGCTGCGGCGAGAATCTCGTCCAAGGGCCTGCGCTCTGGTCCGGGCGGGATCGATGCGCGGTACAGGTCAGGGTTCAGGGACTCGTCGATTTCATGCCAGAACACCAGCACCGAGCCGGTGACTCCGATCACCGCCAGGAACAAACCGAGCCCCAGCCCCAGCCAAAGGTGGACTTTCAGCCAAAGCCTGCGCCGGGCCTGGAGACGTCTCAGCCGGCGGCTTCTCCCGCTTTCGCGAACCCTTCGATGGGTGGAGGGGGTGACGGTTCGATTCATGTTCGGTTCCTGTCTCCCGTCTCGTCCGGTTTCCCGGAACGATGAACGAGACGGGATATTCCGGTGGCGGTGTTCGTTCAATACTCCAGACGTAACGACCCCAGGACGGTCAACGGCTCGCCGACGGTGATTCCTGCGCGTGGTGCGCCATCCAGCATGTTGGTCGCTTTGAAGTAAGTCTTGTCCAGAATATTGGTGACATTCACTTGCGCCGTTAGCCGCGTCGGCCCGACATTGAAGCGATAAGCCGCCATGGCGTCCCAGCGCACGTAACCGGGTAGCTGAAAGCTGTTTTCGTTATCTCCCTCCCGCTGACCGGCGACATAGGCACCAGTGCCCAGGCTCAGCCCTTTGACGAATTCGAACGGCAGGTCGTATTTGACCCAGAGGCTGCCCGAGTTCTCCGGAACGTTGGGAAGCCGATTGCCTTCGTTGTCGGGGAATTGGTTGTCCCGCTTGATTCGGGCATCGGTGAACGCATAGGTTCCGATAACGCTTAGATCCTCGGTAATCCTGCCGGCCACATCCAGCTCGATACCCTGGCTGCGCGCCTGTCCCTGTGTCTTATAGAAGGTACTGTTAGCCGAATTCGCCACATCGACCGCTTGGACGTTCTCCTTGGTGAGGTGGTAATACGCCAGGCTGGCGATGAGACGGCCGTCCCAGAATTCGGTCTTGGTTCCGATCTCGTACTGCGTGCCGGTTTCCGGCGTCAGGATCTCGCCGGTGAAGGAATGCCCCAGGTTGCTGCCGATGGACTCCACGAAGTTTCCGTATAGCGATAACCATTCGAAAGGACGGTAGAGGATGCCGACACGCGGGCTGAAAAACTGGGTTTCCAAGGCATCGAACTGGTTCTGGGTGAAGAGCAAGTGGTTCCAGCGGTTGGTGTTCTTCTGATGAATCCAGTCGTAGCGTCCGCCGCCCAGGATATGCAGTTGGTCGAACAGGGTGATCTGATCCTGGAAGTACAGCCCGTACCACTCTTCCAGGGAGGCCGTGTCGTAGTTGAAGCTCCGGCGCGACGGAAAACGATGGGTGTCGAAATTGAACGCGGGATTTCCCCGCGGGTTGAACGGGTCGAAGCCGTCCATGCCGGGAGGCCAGGGCAAGCAGTTGCCGGACTGTCCGGGGCCGGCGCAACCTTCGCCGAGTTCCTGGCGCCGATAATAATCGCCGCCGAGCAGGAGATTGTGCTTGACGCCGAAGGTTTCGAACTTTCCGTTCAAATCCAGGCTCGTGGCATAGGTGCGCCGGGGATTTTCGACCTGCCACAAGCCGCGATGATATTCGTCGTTGCCGAAATCGACGACCGGTCGATAACTTTCCCGGTAATCCCGGTCATCGTAGATAAAAGTGTGTTTGAGTGCCCAGTCATCGTTGAAGGCATGGGACCAGTTGAAATCCAGCAATATTCCGTCGTGTTGCGTGAAATCGCCTCGGTCGCCCATGAACTGACTGCGCTTGACCTTGGCCGGGCGATCACCGAGGGCGACGATGCCGCTGTCGATGACCGAATTTTCGTGGGTGTATTCCAGGGCCAGATTGAAAGTGGTTCGTTCACCGAATTTCCAGCTGATCGAAGGAGCGAAAAATACCCGTTCCTGATCCACGAGGTCGCGAAATGAATCCGAATTGAGATAGGCCAGATTGACGCGATAGTTCAAGCCATCGGTCAAAGGCCCGGTCGCGTCTATGGTCGTCCGATAAAAATCATAGGAACCGAACTGCTGCTGCAGCGCATAGTACGGTTGATCGAGCGGCTGCTTGGTCACCAGGTTCACCATCCCGCCCGGCTGAATACGGCCGTAGAGAACGGAGGATGGCCCCTTCAGAACCTCGATCTGCTGCAAATGCGCCGTTTCGAACGTGGTTCGCCCCAAGCGGACGCCATTGCGGTAAATCTGGGCATCGGCGGTGAAGCCACGGATCGTGAAGTTTTCGCGCAGATCGCCAAAACCGAAATTCTTCTGCACGCCGCTGACGTTTTTGATGGCATCTTCCACGCGCACCACCTGCTGATCCTCCATCACCTGTCTAGTCACCGTCTGGATCGACACGGGAGTCTCCATGATCGGTGTGTCGGTTTTAGTCGCGGTGGAGGTGCGGATCGCGGCATAGCCGGGGTTTTCGTCCTCCGCCGAATCGGTAACGGATACCAGGTCCAGGGCGACGCTGGCGTCCTTCGGCGCCTGCGGATCCTCCTTCACCGCCACCAGCGTCTTGTCCACCCATTCGTGACGCAGGCCGTTCCGGGCCAGCACCCGCTTCAAGGCCTCGTCGGCCGTCATGCGCCCGCGCACCGCCTGGGTCTTGAGTCCTTGCACCGCGGCGTCGGCGTACATGAGCTTGATGCCGGATGTGTCGGCCACGCTGTCCAGGGCGGCGGATAGCGGCTGTGCGGGCAGATCGAAATCGAAGCGGTCGGCGCCCGCAAGGGCGTCGCGTCCTGCCAAGGCGAAAATCAGCGCCAGAGCGGACGGTTTCGGAAGTGCTTTCCCCCGATGCCCCGGCTTGCGAACGGGGCGGTCGCTATGGACCATGGTCGTCTCCTTTGTTGTGGTTATGGGTCTTGCGACGGCTGATCGTCTTCAAAACTCCTTAACGAAGGAGAGCGGGCAAACCGGACATTTTTTTGTCGAAGGGGGAAGAACTCATCTCCGCGTGGACCGCTCCAGCACAATCGTGTCGCCGCTCGAGCGCTCCGCCCGGACCGGCAAAATTTTCTCGACGGCATTGAGGAAGGGGGCCAGATCGTCGGCATCGAAAGCGCCGCTCAGGGTCTCCCGGCCGAGGGCGGGGTCGGCGATAACGAAGCGCACCGGGTGATAGCGTTCCAGTTCGGCGGCAACTTCGGCCAGCGGGGCGTGCCTGAATACCAGGCGGCCGTGCGTCCAGGCTTCGATCTGCTCCGCGTCCGCCCGTTGCCGGTATCCGAGCCCGGTGCTCTCGCGGTAGCAGTTCCGTTCACCCGCCTTCAACCGCTGTGTCTTGGCATGGCGCGCATCTTCCAGCTCGACCTCGCCTTCCAGCACGGCTATCGTGACCTGTTCCGGCCATTTGCGAACGTCGAACCGGGTGCCGACATCGCGGATCGACAGATCTCCGGACTCCACCACGAAAGGATGGTGCGCATCGTGGGTCACGCTGAACAAGGCTTCGCCGGATTCCAGCTCGACTTTCCGGCTCCATCTCGACCAGTGCACGGCGATCCGGGTGGAAGTGTTGAGATCGATGCGGGAACCGTCGGCCAGCGTCACGCTGCGCCTTTCGCCCATGGCCGTGGCGTAGCGGGTGGTTTCGACCCGGAATTCATACCACCATCCCGCGGTCAGCACAGCCGTCAGCAAGATGGACAGGAGGAGGGTCGGCAGGGCGGAGGGCCGGGGGCGCGCCCGGCGGGCTTCGTCGAGGCCGGGCACGGGAATCTTCCGCAAACTGTCCATGCTGGTCCACACCTGCTCGGCCTCCGCGTAGGCCGCCCGGTGCTTTTCGCTTTGCGCCAGCCAGGCGGAGAACCGGGTACGATCCTCGTCGCTGCAATTTTCCGATTGCAGGCTTACGAACCACTCCATGGCCTGTTTCAGAATGCGATCGTGAGGTCCGTCGAACGGGGGCATCAGCGGAAATTCCCGTTTAACCCGAACTGCGGATCCTGCATGCGCCGGTGACAATGCAGCATCGCCTTGACCAACTGGCGCTGTACAGTCTTTTCGGAAATCCCGAGACGCGCCGCGATTTCGCCGTAGCTCAAGTCGTCGATCTTCCGCAGCAGAAACACGTGCCGGCACTTTCCGGGCAACGATGCGATGGCGTCCAGCAGGATTTCGCACTGCTGACGGAGCGATGCCAGTTCGTCGGGAGAAAGCTTGGGGCAGGTGAGATCGTCGGCCAGGGAATCGGCGCTGACGAAGGTTTGCCGGTTTTGCCGCAAATAATCGATGGCAAGGCGCTCCGCCGTGCGGAACAGGTAGGCCGGCAGGTTGTCCCCATGCGCCAGCGCGTCCTTGCGCACCAGGCGGAGATAAGTCTCCTGGCTCAGATCCTGCGCGGTTTCCGGACACTGCACGCGGCGCACCAGAAAGGCCACGATCGGATCGCGGTAATCGCGAAAAAGCCGGAAAATCTGGTCGTGGGTGAGGGAGGACATGAATGGCGTCGGATGGATCGGAGGAAACGGTTGGTCTCGGTCCAGGTTAATACCTGGACTGAAAAAGCAAGCTCGATGCCATCCGTACACGGCAGCGCAAGCCCTGTGGGAAAGTCTTTATGCAACAGTGCCATACGAAAATCCCGTGGTTCCGGATCGGGAGCGTGCCGCTATCCGGCGCAGTCCGTATGTGTCATTTGCCGCAGTGGGAATCGGCGGAAAGATCGTGTGTCGCGGGGGCAATCCCCCCGACCGCCTCGGATAAAACGGCCGGACCATGCGTCTATTGCCTTGGCGGAGCGCCTGGCCGATGCGCGATTCCCGGAACTTTCCGCAGTGGTACATATCTTGCCCGTAACATTTCCGGCCATAGGGGTGGCATTCGCCCGGATTCCGGTCGATCACTTTCGGTCCCGACAGATCCGCAAAAACCGCAAGACACGAGGACATTACGTGGATTCCAAACCCATCATCCGGTTCGGATTACGGCAAAATCCGATTCTGACCGTGCTTCTGCTTATCGGCATCATCGGGACGTTCCCGCAGCAGACGCGGGCTGCGGGCAACGGTTCCAAGCCGCTGATCCTGCAAGCTGCACGGGTATTCGACGGCGTCAATATGAATACCGATTACGCGGTTCTGATCGTCGACGGCAAGGTGGCGGGCGCGGGGCCGTCACGGCAGGTGCGCAATAACGGCGCGCGCATCGTCGATCTTGGCGATGCCACCCTGCTTCCCGGTTTCATCGAGTTGCACGGCCATTTGGCCTTCCAGAACGTGCCGCGCGAAACGGTGCTGCGCCACGGTGTCACCACCGTCCGCGACGTGGGCGGGCCCTTGCTGGCGCCCTCCGGCGGCGACGGGAGGCTACGCCTGTTGACGGCCGGTCCCATCATCACCGTGCCCGGCGGCTATCCCATCCCGGTGTTCGGCCAGCCCGGTCATGGCCATGGGCACGGCGAGGTGGCGGCGCCGGTCGAATCCGTCGAGCAGGCTCGGCAACTCGTGCAACACCTGGTTGCCGGCAGTGCGGCCGTCATCAAGATCGCACTGGAACCCGGCGGCGAAGAGGGCGCGTCCTGGAGCACGGGACATCCGGCGTCGCCGCCGCCGCCCTGGCCGATGCCGTCCCTGGAAATCGTCCGCGCCGTAGTGGAGGAGGCGCATAAGCTGGGCAAACAGGTATCGGCCCACGTGGCGGAACCCAAGGGCGTAGCGCGAGCACTGGCGGCCGGCGTCGACGAGTGGGCCCATGTCCCCTGCGAGCCCATACCCGACGAATTGCTCGACCAGGCCGTTCAACAAGGCGTCAGGATCATCACGACTATCGATACGCTGTCTCATTGCCGCGGGATACACGCGAATGCCGCCAAATTGGCGAGCCTGGGCGCCCAGCTTTACTACGGCGCCGAAATCGCCCATACGGAAATTCCCTGGGGCATCGATGCCCAGGAGCTTCATCTGATGGCGCACCTGACCGGGATGACGCCCCTGGAGGTGTTCCGTACCGCCACGTCCAAAGCGGGAGAAGTCTTGGGTCTCGCTCCGCTCGGCACCCTGAGCGTCGGTGCTCCCGCCGACCTCATCGCGGTCAAGGGTAATGCGCTGGAAAACTTCAAACGCCTGGAATCCCCGGATTGGGTGATGTCGGGAGGAAAAATCGTCGTCAATTACTTCGGCCGGTAATTCGATTCCTCGCCTCCCCCCAACCCGCGGGCCGGGGCGGCTTTTTGGACCGCTTTGCCCGCCGCTTCTGCAGCCAGCGGATCACGCCGGTGACGTACAGCACCGGGCAGGCGAGGCCGGTGAGAAAGATCAGGATGCGGCCGGGCCAGCCGAAGGCTTTGCCTGAATGGAGCGGCCACATCCAGTCCAGAAACGTGTCGCCGGCGGCGGTTCGGGTGTCGGGATCGTGGACCGTCAATATCTCACCGGAATATTGATCCACCGTCACCCGCCGCTCCGACCAAAAACGGCTGAGACCGGGTACGTCCCTTATGCTGATGGTGTAGACACCCGTTTCGCCTTCTGGAAGGCGCAGCCAATTGACCCTTCCCTCGGGATAGCTCCGGCGGACGCTGGCCAGGGCGCGATCCAAACCGATGGGAGAGCGTCCCGCCGCCGGGGATGATTGCGGATTGTCCGTAAAAGACCGGCTGTTCGGCGAAAGCAGTTTGACCGGCACCTTGAAATGATCGGGCAGGTTCATGTACACGCCGGACAGGAGCACCGCCAGCATGATCAAGGCGGTGTAAAAGCCGAAGGTTTGGTGAACATCGTGATTGAGGCGCTCGGGACTGGCAGCCCGCTTGATGGTCAATGCCCGCCGCCATTTGCCGGTCAGCGGCCACCATACGATCAAGCCGGTGAGCACCGAAATGATCGAAATCACGCCCATGATTCCGACGACGACCGCGCCGGTATTACCCGCCAGCAGGGCAAAATGCAACTGGAACATGAAAGGCACGAAGCCGTCCGGAAGCCACCGGCCCCGTTCGATCACGGCCCGTGTTCCGGTCACCTCGGCCGTGTAGGGGTTGACGAAGACATGCCGGAGTTCGGGCGTGGATTCGTTGTCGGTGACAACGCGGTAGAAGAATTGATACGCCCGCCGGTCATGCCGGGGGTAAATGATCGAGCCGATTTGCGCTCGGTCCGGCATCACCGAGCGAGCCGCTTCGACGATGTCGTCCACCGGGCGGAAATGTTCTTGTCCCTCTACCAGATTCGCCAACGCAATGACGCCGGGATTCAGCCAGTCGTCGGTTTCCTCGTAGAAGACGAGAACGCTGCCGGTAATGCCGAAGATCGCGAGACAGAATCCGAGTATCAGCCCCAGCCAGCCGTGGACTTCGAGCCACAATTTTCGGCGCGCCTTGAGCCGCGACAAGCGCGCGGCCCGCCATGCGTCGACGCCATTCGGGGATTGCCGTACGACGCTCATCCATCGATTCATCATTCCTCCCTCATTCGATCAAAATTCCAGCCGAATCGAACCCATCGCGGTCAGCGGGGCGCCCGGATAGATGCCGACACGCGGTGGTGCGCTCTGGAAAGGATCGGTGGATTCGTAATAGGTCTTGTCCAGAAGGTTGCGGATATTGAATTGCGCGATCAGGTTGGCATCGCCGAGTCGGTAGCGATACGCGGCAAAGGCGTCCAGGCGGACGTAACCCGGCAAGACAAAGGTATTGGCATCGTCGCCTTCGCGCTGACCGGCGATGAACACGCCGGCGCCGAAACTCAGGCCGTTCAGCGGCTCGTAGCGGCGGATATCGTACTTGAGCCAGAGACTGCCCGCGTGCTCGGGCACGTTGTTCATCCGGTTGCCCTGACGACCTTCGTTGTCGTTCGTGATACGCGCGTCGGTAAAGGCATAGCTGCCGATGAGGCTGAGTTCGTCGGTGATCTGTCCGGACACATCCAGCTCGATGCCCTGGCTGCGCGCTTCGCCGATCGGGGCGACGGCATTCGGGTTCGGGCTGCTGAAGTCCCGCGTCAGGATGTTTTCTTTGGTCAGATGATAATAGGCCAGCGTAGCCGTCAAGCGCTGGTCGAAAAGCTCGGTTTTGACACCGGCCTCGAATTGTTCGCCGATTTCCGGATCGACCGTGGCGCCGCTGGCGGTAATGCCGTTGTTTGCGCCGAATGAAGTGGTCCAGTTGCCGTAAACGCTCAGCCAGTACCAGGGCTGATAAAGAATGCCGACCCGGGGGCTGAAGGCTTCGTCCTTACGCGACGGCAGATTGGCTTCGGCGGCGCTGAACGAGTCGCCGAGCCCGCGACCGGTCTCTGCCCAGTCATAGCGCCCGCCTCCCAGGACGTGGAGCGTGTCCCAGAGCGTGATGTGATCCTGGAAATACACGCCGTACCACTCATCCCTGAAATAGGAATGATTGCTTCCCGCCGGAAAAGGCGTTGCCAGAGCATTCGCATAAAACGAACGGTCGATGCCGTAGACCGGATTGTAAATGTCGATTTCCAGGCCCGGTACGGGGTTCATGAAATCCCCTCGGGTCAGATAGGTGCCCGTCGATCGCAGGAAGTCGAAACCGACCAAGGTTTGGTGTTTAGTTCCCCAAAGCTCCAAATTCCCGGTCAGATCGAGGTTGGTGGTATAGGTTTCGGATTCAGCGGCTTGAGAAAAGATATTGCGGAGATAGGTACGGTTGCCGGTGCCGGGATCCAGGAACTGTTGAACGGTAAAGGCATTCGCCGGTTTCACGGACAAATTGCTGTCTTCGTTAAACGAAGCCAAGAAGCGGTTACGTAAAGTCCAGGTTTCGTTAAAGGCATGGCTTAAAGTAAAGCCGAGATTGACCCTCGACAAGGTATCGATCGGGTCGTCGGGATCGATAAAGGAGCGGCTGATGGGAATAGGTGCCGGGCGGTCGCCGATGGCGAACAATCCCCGATCGGCCTGGTATTCCTGATACAAAGCTTCGACTTCCAGGGTCATTTCCGTGGCATCAGTCGGTCGCCAAGTCACGGAAGGCTGCACCAGGATCCGGTCGTTGAAATTGAAATCGCGGAACGATTCGTTGTTCTGATAAGCGCCGGCAAAGCGGTAGCTCCAGGACCGGTCCTCGGTAATCGCTCCGGTCGCGTCCCACTCCGTCCGATAGAAATCGTAAGAGCCGAAACGCTGTTCTAATGAATAATAGGGCGTATTCTCGGGACGTTTGGTCACGACGTTGATCATCCCGCCCGGTTCGATGCGGCCGAATAAAATGGCCGCGGGGCCTTTCAATACCTCGACGCTTTGCAAATTGGCCGTATCAAACTCAGGCGCTTCCCCGACGGAAATGCCGCCCGCGACAAGGCCGTTACGAAATACGCGCTGGTTCTTGAAGCCTCGGATAAGGAAGCCGTGGCCACGGCCCAAACTGGTTTGGGGGCGCACACCGCTGACGTTTTCCAATGCATCCTTTATGCGCGTGGTTTGTTGATCCTGCATGACCGCGCGGGGTACTACCTGTATCGACACCGGCGTGTCCATGATCGGCGTGTCGGTCTTGGTGGCGGAGAAACTGCGGGTTACGGTGTAGCTGCCCCGATCTGTTTCTTCCAGCGCCTCGTCTTTCACCATAACGGGGGACAGATGCACTTCCTGGTTGTCAGCCATGGCCGGACGGATCGGCTCCCGAGCCCGTTCCAGCGTGACGGCCCTAGCCCCGGTATGACGATAGACGAGGCCGGTTCCGGCAAGGAGCTTTCTCAGGGCTTCAGACGGCGGATAGCGTCCGGCGACGCCGGGGGAACGCGCGCCCTTCGCGAGCTCCGCCGGGAAGCCGACCTGCCAGTCTGTGACGGCTATGAATTCGTTCAGCGCGTCTTCCAACGGCTGGGCGGGAATCGAAAACGGCATCGCCTGCTCGCTCCGGGCGGCAGCTTCGGCAGCCGAGGCTCGCGGGGAGAAGGACAATGGCGGAAAAGTCAGCGTGATGCCAATGGCGACTCGAGTGAGCGTCCGTGAGAGGATGACGGTGGACTGATGATTTGTTGTTCTTGTCATGAATGCTCCCAATGCCGGTGTCGTATGCCTGATTCAGGCTCTGGTTACCGAGACGTTTTAGGGGGTGGGAGCACACACCTCGCGACGAAAGAATTTTCATCGCGCATTCAGCGTCTTTGTCGGCAAAGGATTGCCGACCTACATTTTGGGCCGGGATAAGCCGCCGTAGGTCGCGAATCCCTTCGCGACATTGCGCCGCTCGACCCGCGGCTTGCGTCTTGATTTCCAAGACGGTATCTATAGTTTCGGCGACCTTGAAATGGGCGATTGCAACCTACGGTCATTTCACGGGCTACGGCAAGCGAAACGCGTTTCCGGCATACCCAGGGGCACGCCGATTAACGCTCTAACGCACTACCGTCAGATAGGGCGAGACGGTCGTGACGCGGGCGCCGGCGATGTCCGCGAGGGCACGGACCACGGCGGCGGTGTCGTCGAGCTTGTAGTTGCCGGTGACGCGGGTCTCCGCAAGCCTCCCGCTGGCGATGACGATGACGCCGGGATGATAGCGGTCGATTTCATTCAATACGTACGCCAAGGATTGATCCTTAAAAATCAGCCGCTTGTTGAGCCAGGCGAAGGCGCGTCCTGGGTCGATGGTCTCCGGCGGCGTGACCGTTTCCTTTGAGATCGATACGCGCTGCCCCGCCGTTACCTTAACGCTTGCGCCTTTCTCGTTGCCGCAGGCGACGATGCCGCTGTCGACGACGACCGAGGTTGTCTCCCCGGCCAGAACCGCGAACCGGGTGCCCACCACCCGCACGGTCGCGTTGCCGGTGCTGACGATGAAAGGCCGTGCGCTGTCGGGCCGGACCTCGAAATAGGCCTCGCCGGCCAGAAGGCGAACGCCGCGCCTATCGTTGTTGAAATCGAGCGCCAGGGCGGAATCGGTATTCAGGACGACGGTGGAACCGTCCGCCAGCGCGATGCGGCGCTGTTCGCCGGCTACCGTAGTGTAATCGGCGCGCCAGCGGTCGATGAGCCCGGATGCAGCCGCAATCCAGCCGGCCAGCAGCAGGACGGAGGCGGCCGAGGCCCAACGGCGGGCCGTTCGCCGCCGGCTTCGGGCGACGACCGGCGGGACCGCGGCGGGAAATCTTGCCAGCGCCTCGGATAAGGCCGGGGAATTCCACAGCTTCTCCACGCGGGCGTAGGCCTCGGTATTTTCGGGCTTGGCTGCATGCCAGGCCAGGAAGGCTTCCCGCTCGGCCGCGCCGGTTTCGCTGTCCCGCAGCCGCGCGAACCATGTCAGCGCCTCGGCTAGCGGCGTGCCGGGCGCCTTGGGATCGTCGTCGCCGTTGGAAGTCATGAAGAGGATAGGGTCCGCGTGAAATGGAGGCGTTATAGGATAAGACGTTCGGGGCGTGCCGGAACACACTGGCGTCAGAAGATATCGTCTCCCAAAACGGATACGAGATGAGCCAGCGCCGCATGGACATTTTTTTCCACGGCGCTGCGGGACAGGCCGATATGGCTGGCTATGCGTTCGTAAGGCCAGTGATGGAGCTTGTGCAGTATCAGAATTTGCCGCCGACGCTCGGATAGGCCAGCCAAGGCTTCGAACAGCCTTTCGACATCCTGCTGCGTTGCGGCATGCTGCTCCGGTGTCGGAGCCGAAGCCGGAATTTCGGCAACGATCTCCGGATCGGCTTCCGGACAATCCGTCCGGCTGCGGACCTTCGCCTTGCGCAAATGATCGAGAGCCAGATTGCGCGCGGTTTGGTAAAGAAAGGCTTTCAGGTAGGTGACGTGTTGGCTCTCCGCCGCGCCCATCACGCGCACATAAGCTTCCTGTGCCAGATCCTCGGCAGTCTGCCGGCAGCCCACCATACGGAACAGAGTGTGAACGAGCGTTTCCCGGTGATCCAGGAACAAATCGCTGACGCAGGCGGAAGAATGGTCCATTGACGGTGGACGGGGTTACGGCTGGTTTTTGTTATTTCGGACTTGAGCGAGGCCACTTTCTCGTGGTGGCAAAGAGCTCAAGCAATACAAATGCCATGGGAAGCGGGCCGGAAACCTTGCGGTTGGGCGATACATGAACCGGATTGCTGTGTGAATTGCCGCACCTGGTGTGGCATAGCTCGGGTAGCCGGCTTGGCGGGCAAGATAAGACGCGAATTTTGAAATGATCTCCACTGCCGCGAGACGTCGAGAAACGCCTTACCCTGATCTACGATCTTTGCCTGCCGCTCCTGCAACCAGCGGATTAAGCCGAACACGAGCACCGCCGACAGGGTCAGACAGTATTAGAGTCGAACGTCTGCTGTAATCGGCGTCGGGTTTATTAATCAGGCCCGTAAATACCCTCCTGGTATTTCGGGCCGCCGCCCAGGCCCGGTACACGCCCGGCCTGGGCTCACGCGGCTTGTCGCTGCGCCGGGGCATCCCTGCCCCGGATTAACCCGGCCTATATTTATAGGCCGGGTTAATAAAAGGGCTTTGTCCGGGACGACATACCCGGTTTCTCGTGTCCCGGTTTCGATACTAATGTCACTCTTTCGTGCGGCATCATGATTCTGTTAGGCTTAGCGTGCCCTGTGTTGTTTACGGCATGGGGTAGGACATGTCGATTCCGATGAATAGCACCTAAGGAGGCAAAAATGAAGACGAAGATCATTCCATTGATGGGCGCGTTGGTTTTGACTGCGAGCGGGATGGCTTACGCCTGGGACGCGCATACGGACCAGGCCATCGAGCACGCGGCGCAGGCCCTGGCCCACGGCCAGGATAATCATGCGCCACAGGCGACCCAGCATGCCGAAGAAGCGCTCACCCATGCCAAGGCCGCCGAGAAGTATCACGATGAAGCGACTAAGCACGTGAAAGAGGCGATCAACCACCTCAATCAGGCGGTCGAGCACGGCAAGATGGGACACGCCGATATCGCCGCCCAGCATTCCGACGAAGCGTTGAAGCATCTAAAAATGGCAAGATAAGAACTTTCGCTTCAATGCAAGCGGGCAGGTGCGCATTCTCTGTCCGCTTTTTTTGTCCCTACACCTTCAAAAGCGGCATTTGGCGAGAACGGCGAGCGCCGCTCGACCTTTACCTCAGAACAGCCCTCTCCTGAGGGGGTTACGCTCGAAGACTCATAGCAAACTGGAAAGCGTTCCAGCCGTTCCCCTTGCGCATCATGGATCGGTTCTCTCGAATTGCGTGTGTTCCCGCACAACTGGGTGACAGCCCTCAATTCCTTCCCGAAGAACAGGGCGACCAAGCCACACGATGCTTGGCCAGCAAGGCTTCCGGCGTTTGGCACCAATTTTGTAATCACTTTTGGTGCATAACCTCAACTTGTACTGTGGCGGATGATTGAACGAGTGCCAGGTATTCCCCGGCATCGCTCTCCCATCCGCCGTTTTTTTGCATGGGTTGGGTATGCCCGAGTTCGAATCGGGAGCCGACGACTCGCGAATCGAGCCGATTCCATCGCGACTGATGCAAATTGAGCTCTCCTCGAACTGGCGGCCGTTGCGAGCGGAACGATGAGAGAAAGACGCTTTGCCGTTGCTCTTGCGCCGTTGCAGCGCTTCCGGCAGGGAAGGAATCAAAATGCATCCGTCCTGGCTGTTCAATCAATACTAAAGGAGGCCTTATGCAAAGAATCGATACGCTATTCGCTCTGAGGAGACTGGCCGCAGCCGGTGCGCTTGTGCTTGCCGCTTCGGTC
Organism: Methylocaldum sp. GT1TLB; assembly: GCF_051027445.1. Classification (NCBI taxonomy): domain Bacteria; kingdom Pseudomonadati; phylum Pseudomonadota; class Gammaproteobacteria; order Methylococcales; family Methylococcaceae; genus Methylocaldum; species Methylocaldum sp. GT1TLB. The sequence continues at coordinate 1,003,456 of NZ_CP194898.1, read as the reverse complement.
TGCTCGATCGCTCATGCGGAAGCGCCTTATAAAGTCGAAGGAAAAGCGGTGGACAAAGCGACTTTCAATGGGTGGAAACTCTACAAGCGCCAACGCTGCGAGACTTGCCATGGACCGACCGCGGAAGGAGGGGCCGCTTTTCCCAATCTGGTGACCGGCTTGAAGAACATGAGCACGGAAGATTTCAAAGCGACCGTGCTCAACGGACGCAACAACATGCCGGCTTTTAGCGGCAACAAGGCGGTGGTCGACGGGATCGACGGCCTGTACGCTTACCTGAAGGGCCGCTCGGACGGGGCGATCCCCGTCGGCGAACTACAGGAAATGCCGTAGGCTGAAAACCGCCACGAGGCCGGGGAGCCCGATGGCAGACCGGCCTCGATCCGTCCGGCCGCGTTCGCCGTCGAGACAAAACCGCTGCCGTTCATGGATTCGTTACTCCCCGAGATCTTCGGCATTCGCCGTCAGGGCGGCCACCGGTGTTCCGACGAGTCTCACCCGCTGCTGCGCCACATCGGTCCAGGCTACGTAAATCTCATCGCCCGCCTGCGCCAGGCTGATATGGCGGCTCGGCCAACGCGGGAATCCTCCGCGGTACAGGCTTGTACGACCCAACAGGGTGCCGTCTGGCCGCAGCCGGGCCATCCACAGTTCTTCGTCTGGACCCGCCCGTCCCCGCCAAGCCGCGATAGCCGAACCATCCTCCAACAGCAGCGTGTCGACGTAGCCGTTCGCATCGGCGCCAAGTTCGACGGGTTCGCCGAAATGCGCGCCCTGGTCGGCTGAAAACGCCGCTTTTACCCGCCCCACGCCGTCCGCTGCGGTGAACCAGGCGACCACCGTCCGTCCATCTTGCGAAGCCACGGCGGGGCCGTTGCTCGGGCAACCCTCGATGGCCCACCGGTCGGCATGCACGATTCCATTCGAACGGATGCCGCCCGAGCTCCAGCGAATTAGGGCGATATCCCGGAGCTCGCCTGCGAGATGATCACGGTAAGTCGTCGATAGCGTGTTCCCATCGGTTACCGTCCGGGTCTCGCAACAGGAGCAGACGTCGGGATCGAGCGTCGTTTCGGCGCTCGCGCGTCCGTCAGCACCGATCAGCGTGGCCATAAGGCGATAACGATCCGGATGCCGCCGGTCGGTCCACACCAGCGCGAATCCACCATTTTCCAGGGGAGCGGCGGACATTTGGGCATCGTAGATGCGAGCGGCGGCGGGGTAGGGGCGTTGCGGTTTGCTCCACTGGCGCCCGCCGTCCTTGGATATCGAGACATGAATGTCGGCCGCGTAGCGATCCTTCGCCCGGTCCTGATAGGTCATCCATACCGCGGCCAATGCGCCACCCTTCAGTCCGACCACGAGCGGCGGCGCGGCGAACTTGTTGCGGCCCTCGACGACCGTATGCGGCGCGGCCCAGATTCCGCGCTCGCGAACGGCGAAACGGAAGCGACTCGACTGTTCGTCGCCTTCCACCCAGCTCAACAAAAGCCGCTCTCGGTCGAGTTGAGTCAGATGGTGTTGGCGGCTGCCCTGCGCCGCTGGAGTATCGATTTCGCGCACGAGCGTTTCCGACCCCATCGAGGGGGCTACGGCAAAAGAAGCCAGCCACAACACTCCCGCAAAAAAACGTGAAAAGAACGAATGCTTCGTTTTCATGGTGACTTCCTTGAGTCTTGCGCTAATTCGTCCGGCCATGGCTTACATGGCACACTCGGAACTTGGGCATGCTGCAACGGTTCGGCCGGAGTTGGAGGAGGTGGAATATCTTTTCGAAGCCATATCCTGCTCGATTCCACGTGTGGGGAATAAAGACAAGTCGCTGAAAACCGGACAAATCCACAGAGTGGTCGCGGCCAGCCTTTCCCCTGAGCACTCCCAAGCGCTCGGAAAGGCTGACCGCTAGTCGGCACAAAAATAGAAACAAACTTCGCGCCAGATATTATCTCATCGTTATTTCAATGGTTTAGGGAAGGGCTGGGTTTTAGAAGGGCGGGCCATTAATGCATTTGCCGCACTGCGCCGAGTGAAATCCCGCATCGGCTATGCGACAAAATGCCCTATTGGATCAATGATTTAGGCGGCGTACGATAATCCCATCTCGTAGCAGTCATTGGTTTTCCTCCGGGACCCAACCGTACGAGTGCGTGAGATCTCCTCATTCGATCGGGATGCCGTTCAGTCGACATCCCGTTTTTTATTCCCTGCCATAACCCGAGTCACGACACTTCGATTGCAGCACTCGTAGCAGAGCGCAAATTCCTTATCCCGCAAGCAACGGACATACGGGCTATTTCATGATCATAGCCGCGAAAGATCGGCTTGCCTGTCGCGCTACAATCTCCGGGGTCGGGATCGTCCGGCCGTTCCTAACGGGCAGAGGAAGCGGCTGCCGAACGGTCCGTCGACATCTGTCTGAGTCTCGGCGGAAAAAGAAAGATCTGCTTCAAAACTCCACCCGCACCGAGCCCAGCACCGTAAACGGCGAGGCAGGTACGACCGCGAGCCTGGGCGCGACATTCACGAACGGATCGGTCGACTCGTAATAGGCTTTGTCGAGCAGGTTGCGCAGGTTCAGTTGCGCGGTCACGCGGGACGGGCCCATGGTCCAGCGGTAAGCGGCGGCGGCGTCGAGCCGCACATAGCCTGGCATCTTGAACGTGTTCTCGTTGTCTCCGTCGCGCTGACCGGCCGCGAACACCCCGACCCCCAGTGAAAATCCGTTGGACGCATCGAATCCGTTGATGTCGTATTTGAGCCACAGGCTTCCGGAGTTGTAGGGCACATTCGGCATGCGATTGCCCTGGTTGTCCGAGTTATCCTTGGTGATCTCGGCGTCCGTGTAGGCGTAGTTGCCGATCAGGCTGACGTAATCCGTGATCCTTCCGGAAATGTCCAGTTCCATGCCTTTGCTCCGCGCCTCGCCGATGGTGTCGCTATCGGTCGGGTCGGCCGTACTGAGGTCGGGGGTGAGAATGTTTTTCTTGTTGATGTTGTAGAAGGCAAGAGTCGCGGTCATCCGGCCGTCGAAGAATTCGGTCTTGACGCCGGCTTCGTACTGCTCGCCGGTTTCCGGCGTTACATTCCCGAAGCCCGGTATATTGTTGTTCGATCCGAACGATTCCGCCCAGTTGCCGTAGATGCTCAACCAGGACCAAGGCTGGTAGAGAATGCCCACCCGCGGGCTGAACTCGTCATCCTTTCGGTTCCGTCGGGCGTCGTCCGCCGCGGAATAGGAAGTGTCCGAATAGCCGCGTCCGATCGTCGCCCAATCGTAGCGACCACCGCCCATAATGTGGAGTTTTTCCCAGAGCACGATGTGGTCCTGAAAGTAGACGCCGAACCATTGTTCCTCGGCGCGAGAGTAGAGCGGGAACGCCAGGCGGTCCTTGTCGAACAGGGCGGCGTCTATGTTGTAGCTGGGGTTGAAAATATCGATGGCGAGCGCCGGATCGCCCGCAAAATAGTCGCCGCGAGCATGATACTTTTCCGAGTTCTGGTAATAATCGAAGCCTACCAGGACTTCATGTTCGGTGTCCCACAGGTCCAGTTTTCCGGTGAGATCCAGGTTGGTGGCGTAGACGTCCTGGTCCGACCGCTGGTGAAACAGGTTGCGGTCCAGCGTGCGGTTGTCGCTGCGCAGGGCCGAAGCGTCGAACTGGGGTGAAGGCGTGATGTCCAGATTGTCGGCATGGTAATACCGCGCCAGAAAGCGGTTGCGCAAGGTCCAGTCCTCGTTGAAGCGGTGGGTGAGATTGAAACCGACGTAGACGTTGGAGATGTTGTCGACGGGATCGTCCGGGTCGTCCAGCGCTCGGCGAATCGGAATGGGTGCCGGGCGTTTCCCGATGACGGGGATGCCGTAGTCGATTTCCCGATCCTCGTTGAAACCTTCCACCTCGATCGAGATTTCGGTGGCGTCGCTGATCCGCCAGGTCAGGCTCGGGTTGACCTGAATCCGATTCATGGTGTGGAACTCCCGAAACGAGTCGCTGTCCTGATAAGCGCCGGTAAAACGGTAGAGCAGCGCTCCATCCTGGGTCACCGGCCCGGTTGCGTCCCAGAGGGTGCGGTAAAAATCGAAGTTGCCGAACTGCTGCTCCAGAGAATAATAAGCCTGGTCCAACGGCTTCTTGGTGGTCAGGTTGATCAGGCCGCCCGGCTGAATGCGGCCATACAGCACCCCGGCGGGGCCTTTGAGCACTTCCAGGGACTGCAGGTTGGCCGTATCGAAGCTGGTGAAGCCCACCCTCAGTCCGTTCCGGTATTGATTGAAGTCCTGAAAACCGCGGATGATGAAACCGTTGAATACGCCCAAGGAAGGTTGCGGGCGCACGCTGCTCACGTTTTCGAGCGCTTCCTTTAAATCGGGGGTTTTCTGATCGTCCATCACCGCTCGCGGGACCGCCTGCACCGACACGGGCGTGTCCATGATCGGCGTATCGGTCTTGGTGGCGGTGGAGGTGCGGGTTACGGTATAGCTTTGGCGGTCCTCCTCGGTCACCGCCTCGCCTTTCACCATGATCGGGGACAGTTGCACTTCTTGCCTATCGACCGCGGGCGCGGGCTTTTCGGCTCGGGCGAGGGTGACCGTGCCGCCGGGCGTCACGCTGTAGGTCAGCGGCGTGCCGGCCAACAGCCGGTCTAGCGCTATTTCGGGCGGGTACTCGCCTTTGAGTCCTCCCGTTTTCAAGCCTTCCGTCATTTCGCTACCGTACAGAAGCTGCCGTCCGCTCTGTTTGCCGAATGCGACCAAAGCGCTGTTCAAAGGCTGCGGAGGAATGTCGAAACGGGTGTTTTCCGCGGCACCGGCCGTGAAGGCGGACAGTAAGGGCAGGCCGAACACCAGCACGCGGCATTGGTTGCGGGGCCGATCGTTCCTGAGTCGGGACGGCTGGGACATGCGGTTTTTCTCCTGATCTTCTTGCTTTTTTTCGGCGGGCAAAATAGTCGGCCCACGAGAGCTATGACGGAGTCGGAGAAAAAAACCACATGGCGTAACCGACGGTGGATTTTACGCTGGGTCCCAAACTCCGGTTCGGGACCTATGTCGAGAAATTCCGGCTTCCCGATTTGAAACCCAGAGCATTTGCATATCTACTGTACGGGCACTCGCGCGTAGGTTGCGAATCCCTTCGCGACACGACGCCGCTTGGCCGAGCGCCTTCGTCGGCATCCTTTCCAATCGCAAACGACGTCTTCGGGAAGGGGCTGGCCGGCGCTCCCGGCCAGGCCGTTTGCGATTGGAAGGGTCATCCCAGCGCTCCTGGGATGACCGTTTGCGATTGGAGCGCCGAAGCCCCCCTTCCCGACGCGACGACATGGGCGAGCGTCTTCGTCGGCAAGGGGTTGCCGACCTACAACTTCTAAAGCTCATGCGCGGCGCGGAACCGTCGCAAACCGAAAATCTCATGGCGCCCGATGGACGCGACAGGTAGGACGGTCGCGCGGGAATACCTCTCGGGGTGAAATTATAGAATTCAGTCTAACGTCCTTGCCGCAGCCCGTATGTAGAGCAGCGAAATACGGGGTGTCACGGCTTCGCTCGTCCCGGATTTCGCTTCACTTCATCCGGGCTACGGGCCTCGCAACTTGCTCAGCGCAGGATCACCCAGTAATCCGTCAGGCGGGTGATGCGCAGCGGCGTGGTTTCGGCGATGGCGTCGATCACCCTGTCGGTGTCGGCGAGACGGAAGAGTCCGCTCAGGCGTCGGTCGGCGAACGATTCGTTGAGCAGAGTCACCCGTCCTTTCCTGTATCGGTTGAGCGTGGCGACCACCTCGGCCAGAGGGGTTTGATCGAAGATCAGATAGCCTTCGCGCCAGGCGGCGGCATGATCGACTCCGCTTTTCCGCAGGACGACCCGGCCGTCCGCTTCGAGGCTGGCGGCTTGACCGGCTTTCAGCGAGACGCGCAGGCGGAACGTGCTGGCCTCGACCACGCCCTCCAGCATCGCGATTTCGGTCTTTTCTTCCGACTGCCTGACGGTAAAGGCCGTACCCACCGCCTTGGCTTCGCCGTGGCGGCTGGCAGCGACGAACGGACGCGCCGGGTCCTTGGCCACTTCAAAAAACGCTTCGCCGCGAAGCAGTTCGATCCGCCGCGTCGAATGCTCGAAGCGAACCGCGACGGCGCTGTCGGAATTCAAACTGGCGCGGGAACCGTCGGGCAGCAGAACATCATGAATTTCGCCCTTGGCGGTTCGATAATCGGCCCGCAGCGCGAGCATGGGGTCGAGAAAAACCAGGCCAGCGATCAGAATGAAAAGGCATGCGATGGCCCAGCCGAGGCGCACGGAGTGGCGCGGAAAGCCGGTGCCGCGCGAACGGCTTAGGGCAGGATCGGTCTCAGATCGCAATCGTCGCGGTCTCACTATCGCTTCCGCGAGGTTTGCGCGAGCAGTTTCCAAGGGCAGGGGAGACGATCCGGGCAGCGGCCGGCCGCGCAGCGGTTCCAGCCCCTCCCAAAGCGCGAGCGCGTTGCGCCAAGCTGCCTCGTGCTCCGGGCTCTGCGAGCGCCAACGCTCGAGTCGCTGTGTTTCGGCCGTTGTCGGCGTGCGCGTCTTCAGAACGATCAGCCCGTCGAGCGCCTCGCTTACCAAACGGTCGGGATCGTGGGAGGGTGGGGATTCGGGCATAAAACGGCCGTTGTCTTAGGAGACTCGTGAAGATAGACGAGCCGCCGCGAAAAAACCACACGCCACGAGCTAATCTTCGTGTACGCGGCGATTCAAATGCAGCAGCGTGCGTCTCAGATGCTCCTCCACCGTGCGCAGGGAAACGCCGAGCCGCTCCGCGATTTCCCGCTGTTTCAAGCCTTCGAACCGGCTCAGATAAAAAATGCGTTGGCTCAGTGGCGGAAGCTCCTCCAGCGCCGCCGTCGCCCGGTCGAGCTGCTCCGAGGCGAGCGTCGCGGCCTCGCCGGTCCGTTCCTCCGTCGGAAGAACGCTGGGATCGTCCTCGTCCAAATCGGCCAAAAAGCTTGGCCGGTTTTTGCCGTAGCGGTGATGGTCCGTAATCAGATTCAGCGCGGTCCTGAACAAATAAGCGCGGGGATTGGCGATGCGGCTCAAGTCGCCGCTCCGCCAGAGCCGCACGAAGGATTCCTGGCAAAGGTCGTCCGCGGTTTGAGCGCAACCCAGTCGGCCGAGCAGGAAGCTCAGGAGTTCCTGGCGGCAGTCCCGGAAAAGCTGAACTAGCAGTTGATGATCGGAAGACAGCATGGGTATCGAGAAAAAGGGACTCCTCGATACAGCAAGCCTCATGCCGAATCATGTAAACGATTGATCGGAAAAGGCTGGATCGGTAGGCTCGGCTGTTTCGCTGTAAGCGACTGCGGCAAATCACACAGTGCTCTTCCAGCGGTCAGATTTCATTTGTTCGCGGCTGATCGCGAAGCCGTCGGTCCGCTACGCCGGCCGTGCGCCGCGCCGCCTTCCGTTTTTGCAGCCAACGGATCACCCCCGTCACGTACAGCACCGGACAGGCGAGGCCGGTGACAAATACCAGAATGCGGCCTGTCATGCCGAAGGCGTGGCCGGAATGGAGCGGCCATTGCCAGTGGGTGAAGACTTCTCCTGCCGTTCCCGTAGCGGGATCGTCCACGTCCAGGATTTTTCCGGTATAGCGGTCCATCACGACGCAGCGGCGGCTGAGAAGACTGCCGGGCTCCGCCACGTCGTGCTTGCACACGGTGTAGGTGCTGGTCGGCTCCGGCGCGCCGTAGATCCAGTCCGGGCGGCCGCTGGGATAGCGGGTATCGGCGATGGCGACGGCCTGTGCCATGCCGATGGGCTCACCATCCGCAATCGGGGTGGAGCGAAACCAATAGCGGTAGGTGACCGGCGAGAACAGTTCCAGAACCGGCACCACATGCCGCGGCAGGTTCATGTAGATGCCGGAGAACAGCACGGGAATCATGATGAGCGTGGTGTAGAAGCCGAAAGCCTTGTGCAGATCGAAATTGAGGCGTTCGGCGCTGGCTCGGCGCTTGATCGTGAGCGCCTGCAGCCATTTGCCGGTCAGCGGCCACCAGACGATGAGGCCGGTTAGCACCGAAATGATGAGCAAGGCTCCGAGAATACCCGTGAGCGCATAGCCGACCTTTTCGCCCAGGAAGAAAGCGTAGTGGAGTTCGAACACGAATCCGATGAACGTCCTCGGAAAAGTGCTGTCCGAGCGCTTCATCAGGCGCCGACCGATCACCTCGGCGGTGTAAGGATCGACCGCGACTTCCCAATTTTCCGATTCACCCTCCGGCAGGGCCGGCACCTGGAATCGCAGGCGGAACACCGCCGTGTCATTGCGCGGGTAGTTGGCGAAGGTCAATTTGGCGTCGGCCGGCATGGCCCGGATGCCGGCCGCGAAGATGTCCTCCAGTGGACGGTAATTTGCCTTTCCTCCAGGGCGAGCTTCGATCGTCAGCAATTTCGGATTCAGCAGTTCGTCGATTTCCTGATGGAACACCAGGATGCTACCGGTAATCCCGAATATCACCAGCGTCGCGCCAGCGACGAGTCCCAGCCAGAGATGCACTTCCAGCCACAGTTTCCTTCGGGTTTTCAGATTGGCGAGACGCCTTAAATTCTGGAGGGACATGGTCGATTTCCGATTTGAAGTCGCAAATTGTAGGGACGTAGATGTATCGCCGGGTTATGTCTTTCGTGAGGCCTCATGGATCTAATTCCAAATCGCTTTCAATAAGGCATTCATTTTTGTAGGGTGGGTTAGGCCGCGAGGCCGTAACCCACCGAACGGCCTCGAATCGGTGGGTTACGCGGAGCCTGTCCTGAGCTTGTCGAAGGGCCTGTCCCAAGCGGAGACTAGGGGCTAACTCACCCTACGATGAATGTTCACTCGAATGCCGACTAAATAAGACGAATGACAGAAAGAAAACCCCACCGGCATCCGGCCGGTTTGGCCGTCGAGTTCGCGCATTTCGAACGCCGGGAACGGTTGTCACCTTGTTCCGCCTTGTATCGGTGTTTGCGCCGGTTCCCAAGCTTTGGGCTTGGGAACCGGGTCTTGCAAGCTCTGGCTTGTCATGTTTCGGGAAGCGGGAGCTTCCAAGGCAGCGTTCCCAATCCGGAGATCGGGAACGAGCGTAATTGCAGGCTTCGACCGAAACGACTCGGCACGTTCGGCCCGGCTGAGTATGGCTCGTAGGATGTGGTGACCGAAGCGAACCGCCCTTCGACTACGCTCAGGACAGGCATCGTTCGCTACGTACTCGCCGAACCAATTCAATACCGGTACTCGAATCCCCCGAACACCATGCGGGTGGCGCCGGGATTGAATTGCGCCACGTCCTGTCCTCCGGCGTCACCGGTAACGAAGACCGAGGCGGCATAGCGCTCGTTGGTGAGATTGCGTCCGTCGACGAACACCTTCCAATGTTTGCCGTCGTCCCAGCCGACGCGGGCGCCCAGGAGAGCATAGGCATCGGCCGCCAGGGTGTTGGTGAAATCCACCCAGTTGGAGCTGACCGCCGTTACGTTCGGCCCGATGTAGAAACCGCCGGGATGCTGGTAGAGCGCCTCGAAGCGGGCATTGTGCTCCGGTATGCCAGGCAGCCGGTTGTCTTTTAGCACCGGATCGTCGTCGAAGTGGAAATTGCTCCAGGTGTAACTGCCGCGCAGGCGAATGCGGTCGCCGACGTATACGCCCGGCGCATAAGCAAGCGCGTCGTTCACCGTTAGCGCCGCGCCCTCCCTGATTCGCTCCCCCTCGATCAGCGTCGTCCCGCCGGGCACTCGCTCCAGTTTTTCCCGCGATTCTTCGATGGAGGGTGTGGTAAGGCTTTGAGGTTCCGCTTCACCGGTAACCGAAACAGTGGCCAGTTGGACCGATTCGTCGCCGCTCCCTCGGGTCTGATGGCCGGCAGCGGGCGCGATGTTCGGTTTGGCAGCGCGCTTGGCGAGGCGTTCGATGGTGACGGTTCCGGGACCGATGAAGCGATAGCCGAAGCCGGTACCGTCCAGCAGCTTGTCCAGGCCCTGCTCCGGCGTTAGCGTGCTCGATAGTCCTCGGGACTTGAGGCCGCGGACGAGATCGGCATCGAAAACCAGTTTCAGGTCGGACTGGTCGGCGAATTCCGTCAGTGCATCGCCGAGCGGCTGTGCGGCGATGGCGTAGTGTCGCGCATGGCTCTTTTCTTTTTCAGAGGCCTCGGCCGGAATTACGATTGCCGCGATGACGACCGCTAGTGCGGTGAATGATCTTTTCCCCGGAGGAAAGTAGTTTGGGGGTTTTGAAACTGGGTCAAAAATGTCGGCGTCTTTGCATGTGTTCCGGTTCTTTTTGTTTTTCATGACGTTCTCGAAGGAATTCAGAAAAGGGATGTTTCTTTTCTGAACACGTGCGAACGCCAAAACCATGAACCGGGAAAGCAAAAAAATTTTCGTCGAATCGATGCGAACGAGATGGGGGTTCAGCGATGCAGCAGTACCAGCCAGGGACTCAGCCGGGTAGATCGGATGGCGAGCGCTTTCTCGACGGCTGCGAGGATGGCATCGGAATCGTCCAGGGAAAACACGCCGGTAACGCGCAGATCGTTCAGGCGATGGTCGGCAATCAGGATCTTTCCCGGCCGGTAACGGTCGAGTTCCGCGACCACTTTCACCAGCGGCTGGTCCTTGAATATCAGCTTATGCCGCTGCCAAGCGGTCGCTTGGCTCAAATCGGTCTTCTCCGGCGAACTCAAGCCGTGTGTCGGGCTGTAGGTGACGCGCTGCCCGGACGCGACCCGCACCGCCGCCTGCGCGGAATCGGCCCGTCCGTCCGCAAGCCTGACGCTGACGGCATGTTCCTGGACCGTCACAGCGATGTCTCCGGCCGTGCTCTCCGAAACCTCGAAGGCGGTGCCCAAGGCGCGGATCACCGCCGGGCCGGTTTCCACCTCGAACGGCCGGGCGGCGTTGGGCGCCACGGTGAACACGGCTTGGCCATGGCGAAGATGAATGCGCCTTCGCGATGGGCTCCAATCCAGCGCAATGGCGGTATCGGTGTCGAGCAGCACGGTGCTGCCGTCGTCCAGGCGTACTAGTTTCTGCTCTCCCGTGACGGTGGCGTAATCACTGAGCCAAAAGTCGCCGAGATAGAGTCCCTGTAGTCCGAAGGCGAGCAATAGCGCAGCCGCCGCAGCCCAGCGGGCAGGCCGGCGCCGACGCGCGGGCGAGAGCGGTGAAGGGCGCTTTTCCGGCAGTCCGACCGCGTCGGGCTGCTCTGCACGGAGATCTCCTGCCTCGTTACTCAAAACGTCCGCGACCGAAGCCCAAAGACGTTCCGCTTCTTGAAATGCGTCCGCGTACTCGGGCCCCTCCGCCAGCCACTCGGCGAAGCGCTGGCGATCGCCGTCCCCCGCCGCACCCGAACGTAGCAGCACCAGCCAATCGATGGCTTGGTCCGAGAGTAGTTTGCGGCGATCGCTTGGGTTCATGAACGGTACGGTCGGGTATGTCGGAGAGACTTATGTATATAAGACGGACGGAAGAAAAAAAACCGTATCGCTATGGGCATGAAACGGCGGCATCGATCAGGTGGTCTCGTCGTCGAGCCGGTCCCGACAGTGTTTTAGGGCTTGAGCAATGCGCTTCGCCACCATTCGCTCCGATACGCCCAGCCGTTCGGCGATCTGGACATAGGTCAGGCCGTCCGCGCTGTTCAACAGCAGAGCCGTGCGGGAGTCCACCGGCAATTCCGACAAGGCCGCTTTCAGACGATCCATGGTTTGCCCCAGACTAACTGCCTGTTCGGGGGCCAAATCCGGGCCGGGGACGGTTTCTGAGGCAAGCGCTTCGTCGTCGTGAGCGGATTCGTAGCGGGATTTGGCGGTCTGCTTTCGCAAATAGTCGACCACCAGGTTCGCGGCGATGCGAAAAGCCAGGGCGCGCGGATTGTCGGCAGGACTTCGTCGCTCGCTCTGATGCAGGCGCAGATAGGTTTCCTGGGCTAAATCGGCGGCGGTTTCCGGACATCGGAGGCGGCGCATGAGAAAGGCGAAGATTTCGTCCCGACTGTCCGAGAAAACGCTTTCGGTGCCGAGCGATGAAGGATTCATAAATTGGCGATGGGATTCAGTGCCGGTTTGGTGGGAAACGGATTGCGTCCGGAGCTTGTGTACGAGACAGTTGCCTGGGTTTCCGCGAGCTATGTTGGGGAATGTATTGATTTTCGTGAACAAGCTTTCGACCTGCATCGACGCCATGATCGTGCGATGTGGTCGCGGTCGGCCTTTCCATCAAGCGCCCGAGGTGCTCGGAGAGGCCGACCGCTGGTCAGCATCAATAACATAACAAACGGCGTGCCAAATCTTTTTGCCTTGATATTTCAAAAGTTTATTAAATCACGCGGTTTTCGAATGGGGGGAGCTTTAATGCATTTGCCGCACTGCGGCGAGTGAAATGCCGCATGGTCCATGCGACAAAATGTCACCTTGAATCAATGGGTTAGGTTTAATAGGATAATCCCATCTCGTAGCAGCTATTGGTTCTCCTCCGAGGCCAACCGTACGAGTGCGTGAGATCTCCTCATTCGATCGGGATGCCGTTCAGTCGGCATCCCGTTTTTTTTTGCATTACGCCCATGTCAATTCGCCCGGATCATAGCGGAGAAATGTCGGGTTCATGCCTCAGCACAACCCGCCTCGCCAAATTCGATTTCTCTCTATAAAGGTCGCGCTCAAGGCGTTTTCGCGATACGCCTTTCGCCCGACGCGCCGCAAGCGGGCTTCCGGAAACACGGGCTCAGCCGCGCTGACGGCGGACGCAATCGGAATCGGCGTCGCTCCGGGCGTTATTTTCGAAGTCAGGCCGTGCGGGTCGGCCCAGCCATCCAGTTCGACCGGGGAGAACAGATTGACCATCGGGCGGACGTAATCGAAAAACACCAGATAGACGCCGCTGAACGCCACGACCGCGAGTACCGGAGCGCTGTAGATGCCGAAAACCTTGTGCGGGTCGAATATGAGGCGCTCCCGGCTCGCGCGGCGCTTGACGGTCAAGGCCCGGACGAGCTGATTCCGGCTCGGCCACCAGAGGTAGATTCCGGTCAAGACCGAGACCAGCAGCGCGACCCCACCGGTGGCGCGGGAACTCGTGCCAGGGGATCGATGTGCGATCTCTTCGCTCGGATGGTCTGCCGGGTCAAAAGCTTCATCTAGACCCCCCAATGTTATTGTTTATCCTCGTGGAGGTAGACGGACCGCGCGCAAAAAGCCGCCAAGCGGGTTGAGATCTTTTAACGAGCGGCATGTGCTCCGTCGAGTTTTTTCCGTCAAACGCCACAGATGACTTAGGCTTTTGCCGCTCCGACCTAGAAGGGAAGGCCATTCACGGTGCCGCGATTGCCGATATGCCGCATCCTTCCTTAAGTTCCGTTCACTCGAAATATGGCCGCGCAGCAAGCGTTGCGTGACCTTGCCCTCTGTTTCGTAATCTGGTTGAGGCAAAGTGGATGTTTGTAGGTCAAGTTGGCTCGATTCTTTCTTTGTTAAGTCCGCACGTTTCCTTTGAGACGTTTTCCATTCATTCCACTTCCAAGGAGGATTTCGATATGTTGATGGGTGCGCTTGCCGTTTTTACTTTAGTTGCCGCTATGGGCTTGATGATGATCCGGGACGCCTGGCGCGGCCAATCCGTGGGGCCGGCTTACTCGCTGGTTCATGCCGCCGCCGCGCTGCTGGGCTCCGGTTTGGTGATCGCTGTCGCGCTGGATGGCGACCAGCGGGTTTATGCCAATATCGGCATGGCCGTAGTCATCATTCTTTTGGGAGCTGCGATGGGATTCGCCGCCAAAAGAGGGAGATCGGCGCCTAGAATCGTGCTGATGGCCCATGCAGCCCTGGCGGTTGCTTGTTATGGGCTGTTGGGTTTTTTCGCTCTGAATCCGGACGCGGCGTTGATGTAGTTGTTTCTCGAACTGCGCCGAGGTCTATACATCTTCGTATCCTCTGATTTTGAGAGGAAAACCCTGACCCCCGCCCACTGGAAAGTGTTGCAAAGGTCCAATTTATAGGCTGGGCTGAGGAACGAAACCCAGCATTTTCGCGGATTGCTGGGATTTCTTCGTCATCCCGGCCTATTTTTGCTTTTGCGACACCCGGTGGGAGAGGGGACTTATGCTCGGTGATTCCTGAATGGTCAATACTGGAATAAGCATTAGCGTTTTCGCCAATGGGTTCCCAAGCGGGGAGCTCGGGAACCCCCAAGTTCAGGCGGGTAGGGATACGATTCAGGCGTTCTCAAAAGCGGATCGTCACGCCGCCGATCACCGTTCGGCTCGGGCCCGGGCGCAAACCATTCGAGTAGTCTGAGACATACAGCTTGTCCGTCAGGTTGCGACCTTGAACCCAGAGCGTTACCGGAGTGTTCGGGATGGCATAGGTCGCGCGCGCCGAAAGGAGGGTGCGGCTGGGGACGGCGCCCACGACGATGGGCTCGCGGAGGTCGATCACATCGCCCGCCTCCAGAGGGACGCCGTCTTCATCCGTCAGGATGGGATCGCGGGTGTTGGCCGGGTCGGTGAAGAAGCTGTCCATATGGGTCAGGGTCGCGCTGATCTGCCAGCCGCTCGTGTGTTCCAGGCCCAAGGTCAAACTGCCCGTGTGCAGCGGAACCTCGGGCACTTGATTACCCTTGCTGACGCCCTCGGTGAATCTCGCGTCCGTATAGTTGTAGGCCAGCATGCCAAAGAAATTATAGGGCGACTGGGTGTAAGCGGCCGAGTCGACCCGCACCGCGACATCGACGCCGACGGCCTCGGAATCTTCCGCATTGATGAATATGTCCCGCCCGGTGTTCGGATCGATGTAGGGGAGTTGCACGAGCGTGTTGTCCAAGACGTTGTAAAAGCCCGCCAGTTCGAAATTGATGCCCTTCACGAAGCTGGAGCGCACCCCGATCTGCGAGTTGATACCGGTTTCGGGAACCAGCGGGAAGTCGCTGCCGCGAGCCGGCGCGGGCGTATAGCCCCGCTGCACGCTGGCAAAGAGCTGTGTGTCCGTTAAGCCGCTGTAAAGAAAGCTGATGCCGGGCAGCAGAATCGATGTGTTGTCTTCCTCTTTCGGCTCGGGGCCATCCTCTGCGTCGAAAACGCGCGTCTTGTTTTGGGTGTAGCGCTCCATGCGGAGGCCCGGAGTTATCGTCCAGTCGCCGAAGCGCATGGCGTCCTGCAAAAACGCGGAGTAAGCCGAGGCCTGATAGCGTTCGTCGCGGGTCAATGTGCCGCGATCATCCACGTCGAGTACCTCGCCGACTTCACCTTCCGTGCGCCGATCCCGGTAGGCCGTTCGCCCTGAGCTTGTCGAAGGGTTTCTTGAACCTACTGGGATAGGCTCTTATTCACGCCCGAAGTTCTTCGGGAGCAATGCCAAGGCAAAAAGCACGATGAGCAAGAGAAACAGGATTCCGGCGATGGCCATGCTTTCAAGCCACGCTTGGCCGTATGCCAGGCCCTGGGCCAGCCGTGCGCCTAAGGTTTTCCATGGCGGGCGAGCCGGTTTCCGGACCGCCTTATTCCATAAACTTTTCATACCCGTCCAGGCACTCAGCGCCAGCCGTTCCGCCGGTACGAGCAAATCGCCCGCTGGTATCGGCGGGGCGGACCGGGCGAACCGGCGGCCGAACAGATAAGCCAGCAAGATACCGCCGCCCACCGGCCATAATTCGCTCCAGAGAATCCCGGGTTCCAGCACATGCTCGAAAAAGGCCCGCGCCGCGTCGGCGAACATGATCCAGGTGAGTGCCAACACGCCTAGCAGCGCCAGCCCCCAGGTAAAACCCAATCCCCGGCTCCCGCTGCCGTGGCTTTCCGTCAGCGCCTCGTGTCGGACCAGGTAGAGGAAGCGTACGAGCAGCAGCGTGGTGCCCACCGCCGCGAAAGACAATGTCCAGGCCAGCCAGTCCTGCGATGGTTCGGGCACCGAGCCTATGGCTCTCTTGAGCGACTCTTTGGCGAGCGCGCCGCTGGTAAAGGGAGCTCCCGCCAGCGCCAGCGCGGGCAGCAGCAGCCCGGCCGAGATCCAGCGAAGTTTCCGCTCGTCGCGAGCGGTTTCCCGCGCGACTCCGACGCCGAGGAACAAGGCTCCCTTGGCCAGAGCATGATGGACCGCATAGACCGTAACCGCCGCCAGACACGACGGCCAGCCCGCCGGTGCCGCCAAGCCCAATCCGACCGGCACGGTGATGAGCCCCATTTGGCTGATGCTGGAATAGGCCAGCACGGTTTTGGAGTCCTTTTGGACCAATCCCACCCCAGCACCGTAGAACGCCGCGGCGAGCCCTGCGGCCGTCAGTCCATAGCCCCAATCGGGAAGAGCCGCCTGCCCCAGCGGCAGAAAGCGCAGCCAGCCCAAGAGACCGGCCTTGATGATGACTCCGCTCAGCACCGCGCTGGCGGGAGTGGAGGCGACCGGATGCGCCAAAGGTAGCCAGACATGAAGCACCAGGACACCAACCTTGATCCCGAATCCGCCGAGGAACAACGCCACGATCAGATTTCGCTGCGGCGATACGGCGACCGCCTTCGGAATCTGGTCGAGAAACAGACTTTCCGCCGCGCTCGCGCTCAGCAAAAAAGCAACGAGCAGCATGGCCTCCCCAAGGATGGCCAGGATCAGATAGATGCGCCCCGCTCGGTGCGGCTCTTCACCGCCCTCATGCACGATCAAGCCATAGGCGGAAAAAGTCATCAGAGAAAAGAATAAATAAAAACTCGCCACGTCCTGGGCCAAAATGACGCCGAGATTGCCCGTCATGGTGCTCAGAAAGAACCCGCCGAAGCGGCGGCGCTTCGAATCGGAGGCCAGATAAACCTGAGCGTAAAGGCCTGCGATCAGCCACAGCAGAGCGGTGAAGATTAGAAACATCCGACCGGTGGCATCCAGTCCCAAACGCGTGCCTAGCAATAACCAGGACAGATCGATGCGGAAATCCGGCGCCGCGGCCAGAACCAGGCCCGGCAATGCGGCCCAGGGCGCGATAGGCCATGTCGGGGAACGCCCTGAGGCCATGAATAGCGCGATCGCCAGAAGGGAAGGAGCGAGCAGGGCGGCGGCGACCAGCCAACTCGTGCTCACGAAACGTACTCCCGGGCCGTGACCAACTTGGCCCAGCCCAGCGGGCTGAACCACGAGCCCGCGAACAGTCCGGCGGCAAAGGAGAGAAGAGCGGTGATCAATGTGGGCACCAGCAGCGTCGGACGGGTTTCGAGCTGATCGCGTTCGCGTTTCGGCCATTCTCCGCTCGCGGGCAGAAACCAGATGCGACGTAGGACCGGCAGGAAATAAGCGGCGTTGAGCACGGTGCTGACGGCAAGCACAGCGAGCGCCCAGTAGTCCTTCGCGGCTATCGCCCCCAAGCCCAGATACCATTTGGTGACGAAGCCGGCGACCGGCGGGACGCCGATCATGCCCAAGGCCGCCACGGTAAACGCAACCATGGACCAGGGCATGCGCCGGCCGACGCCGTTCATTTCGCTGATCTTGTGAATGCCCAGGGTTTCGGCCAGATCGCCTGCGCAGAAG
Source organism: Methylocaldum sp. GT1TLB (assembly GCF_051027445.1). Lineage (NCBI taxonomy): Bacteria > Pseudomonadati > Pseudomonadota > Gammaproteobacteria > Methylococcales > Methylococcaceae > Methylocaldum > Methylocaldum sp. GT1TLB. Next base: position 985,936 of record NZ_CP194898.1, on the reverse strand, counting down.
AACAGAGTGATCTTCATCAGTCCCTGGTGTACCAGGTGCACGACGCCGCCGATGGTCGCCAGCGGACCGAGAATGCCGATTCCCAGTACGATGTACGACACCTGACTGACGGTGGAATAGGCCAGCCGCCGCTTGAGGTCGTCCTGAGTCAACGCCCGCACCGAGCCATACACGATGGTGATGCCCGCGACCCATGACAAGGGACCCAGCACGCCCAGGCGAGCGGCGAACTCCACCCCGTACACGTCGTAGGCGATGCGCACGATGCCGAAGGCCCCGGCCTTGACCACCGCCACTGCATGCAACAAGGCGCTTACCGGGGCGGGCGCCACCATGGCGACCGGCAGCCAGCCGTGGAGCGGCACCAGCGCAGTCTTGACCCCGAGCCCCGCGACCAGAATCGCGAAGATCGCGAGCAGGTCAGGGTAATCAACCACCGAAACCCCCGCCAGCACACCGCGCTCGGTGAACTCGACAGACCCTACCACCTCGTACAGCCAGACGACGCCCACCAGCAGCAGTGCGCCGCCGGTCATCGTGTATTGCAAATAGACCTTCCCGGCGCGCAACGCGTCCGCTGTACCGCGGTGCACCACCAAGGGATAAGTGGACAACGTCAGCAGCTCGTAAAAAATGATGAAGGTTATGAGATCGCCGGCCAGTGCGATGCCCATCGTGGAGGTCACGCACAGGCTGAAAAAACCGAAAAACCGGCTGCGATGGGGCGATCCTTCCAGATAGCCGATCGCGTAGATCGTAGTGAGCAGCCATAGGACCGAGGAAAGCCCCACGAACAGCATGCCCATCGCGTCGGCGCGCAATACGAAATCTTGATCCGGCAGCAGAGGCAACCGGGTTTCGTAACGATGTCTCTGGAACACGCCCCATACCATGATGCCCACCAGCACGAGCTTGGCTACCGCGCCGATCAGATTGAGCCAGGAGCGGGTGCGATGCTGTTCCTCGCCGACGAAGAAAATGAGCAGGCCGGTTATGAGCGAACTCAATACCACCAGGAGGGGCAACCAATCGTCGAAAGTCATGGGGCCACCGTCGACGGTGCGGAGGCTTCGAGCAGAAGGGGCGCGCCCGTCTGCAAGAGGCGAAGCGGATAAGCCGCCGCCAGCCCCAGGGCCAGGGCGATGCCGGCCAAAGACAGCGCGGCTAAGGGCATGACCAAGGGCACCGGATGGAACGCAGCGTACTCCCTTGGTGGCAGAAAACAGCGGCGCAGCACTCGAAAGATATAGGCGGCGGACGCGAGCCCGCCCAAGACCAGAACGGCGGCCCACCACCATTGCCCGGAGGACAGCGCGGCATTGAGCAGAAGCCACTTGGCGATGAATCCTCCGCTCGGCGGCAGACCCATGAGACTGACACCAGCCATGGCGAAGGCGAACAGGCTGATGGGTAGGTGCCGGCCGACGCCTTCCAGCCGATCGATCCGGTCTTCGTCGGTCACTTTCAGCATGGCGCCGGCCGCCAAGAACACGGCGGCCTTGGCCACGGCATGGGACACGGCCAAGTACACGCCGCCGCTTAAGGCGGCCGGGGCACTCGTAGAAGACGCAGCGGCAAGCGGAAACGTCAGAAACAAATAGCCGACTTGAGTCACGGTCGACCAGGCGATCAGCATTTTCAGCTTTTCCTGGTGAAACGCGAGCCAAGCCCCGGCAAACACGGCTATGGCGCCCAGAGAGCCGATTCCTTGTGTAAAGATTTCGGTCAGCGCGGACGGAAAGACCTCGAACCAAAGGCGCAGCAGCATGTAAAAAGAAGCCTTGATGACCAGTCCCGACAGCAGAGCGCTGACCGGAGCCAAAGCACTCCCGTGCGCAGGCGGCAACCAGAAATGGAGTGGAAAAAGGGCAGTCTTCAGCATCAGTCCCACGGTAATCAGGCTCGCCGCCAATGTGTTTGCGGGTTCCGGGCGGAACAATCCCGCCATCCGCTCCAGTGACAAGGTGCCGTAGGCGCCGTACAGCAGGGCTACGCCCATGAGATACGCCAGAGAGCCCGCCAGCGCCGCGAGAAGATAGCGGAGCCCGGCAGCGAGCGAGTCTCGGTCGCCCGCGAGCACGACCAGACCGACGGCGCTTAGACTCAACAGTTCGAGGGTTACGTACAAATTGAAGAGATCGGCCGAGAGAAAAACGGCGTTGAGCGCCCCCCACAAAAGCCACCAAAGCGGCCAGAACCGGATGCCGCGGTTTTCGTCGCCGGCAAAATAACCCAGAGCATAGAGGCTGATGAAACTTCCTACGGTCGCCGTCATGCCCAACATCGCGAGGCTCAGCCCGTCTGCTCGCAGATCGATCCCGAGAGGTGCTCCCCAGCCTCCGATCGGATAGTGCTGGAGACCCGCATTTTCGAATTCGAGAATGAGCCGTATCAGCGAGAACCAAATGCCGGTCATCGTTGCCGCCAGCAGGCTTCTGTGGCCGCGCGGTCCGAACAGGAAGGAAAGAGCTCCGGCCATCAGAGGAAGCAAAATCAGCAAGGGTATCCATGGCGCGGCGAACGAGATGCCGCTCATGGCTCGGGCCGAGGATCGTTCGGCAGGCGAGTTTCTCCGGTCAAGTCGTAAAGACGCCGGACCAGCGCCAGCCCAAAAGCGGTAGCGCTGACCGCGACGACGATTCCGGTGAGTACCAGGGCTTCCGAAACCCGGTCCGGCGGCGTTCCGGCGACTCGCTGCGGCAACCCCACGAGGACCAGGAACACGCCGCTGCCCATGATGTTGAATGCGATCAGTCTCCGTACCAGATGAGCATGGATGATGAAGCCGTAAAGGCCGATGGCGAACAGAACCACGCCAGCCATGGCATAGATCAGCCCGCCGCCGATCATGACTGTCCCGCTCTTTCGCCCTCCGCCGAGTGTGCCGGTCGGGACGGTGACATGCATCGAATGCGGGGAGGTGCCGCGCCGATGAAAGCGGTTGCGAGAATCGCCGCGATCGACACGGTCAGCGCCGATTCCACCACCAGGATAGCCATCGCAGCTTCCGCCGTTCGGTATTCCAGCAGCCTCGAACCCTCGAACAGCGGCAGAGCGGCAACCGCAAGAAATACCCCGAGGCCCAGAACGAGGCTTACACGCAACCATGCATTCGGCGACTCGAAGCTCGGAATCGTGCCGGTCAGGCGCAGCAGAACGCCGCCCCCCGCGAGCACAGCCCCCGCTTGGAATGCTCCACCCGGCCGGTGCGCGCCCGCCCATAACAGATATCCCGCAGCGAGAACGATGAGCGGAACTATCAAGCGACTCAGAGCCGCGAGCACGGGGCTCGAATCGGGCGCGGCGTCGGGTATGGAGGCGGGGCCTGGAGGCCGGAATGCCAGGATTCCCAGCACGGCCAACAACAGCACGGCAATCTCCAGAAGAGTGTCGTAGCCGCGATAATTCAGCAGCACGGCCGTTACCGGGTGTCGGACGCCGCTTTCCTCCAGATGCGCTTCGACGAGTTCCGCCAAGCCGAAGTCCGGGCGGGAAAGCGCGACTATCGCGGCGCTAAGGCCGATGCCCAAGATCCAAGCGAGCGCGGCGGCGATCTGTCGGATCGGTCCGTACACCGCGCTCATGATGGGTTCCTTCCCGCACGCCGGCGTCCGCGTTTACCGGTGATGTGCGCCACGGCGTCGAGCATCAGGGCTCCGGTTAGCCCGGTGCCGATGGCGGTTTCGGCCAGGGCGATGTCCGCAGCGTGCAGCCTTACCCAGGCCAGCGTCATCAGAAGGCCGAAGGCGATGAACAGCACCACCTCATTGAACAGATCAGGGGTTGTCACGGTCCGCCACGCAATCCAAATCAGGATTGCAGCCAACGAAAAATCCAGTATTTCGCCGAGCATCACTGTGGTTCCTGCCAAGTGGAGACTCTGGCCCGGTGTTCGGATCGCAGGGTATGGCGGGCGAGCAGATGACAGGTCGTGGCGCTGGCCGGCAGCGCGAGCAGCCAGATCAGCAAGAGTTTCAGTATCACCGCCCAGGATGCGGTCTGCAGCATCAAACCGAAAATGACCAGGCCTAACCCTAAATTATCGGCTTTGGTGAGGGCATGAATTCGGGTGTACGTATCGGGAAAGCGCAAGAGACCGACGGTTCCCGCAAAAAAGAATGAAACGCCAAGAAACAGCGAGAAGGCAGAAAGCCATTGAAGCGCAATCTCGTTCACGACTCGTCATCCCCGTCGCTGCGATCGGAAAACCGCCTTACGAACGCCACTGTCGCAAGCACCGCGAGCAGCACGAAAGTCAAGGCGACATCGCGGAGCGCCGGCAAGTTTTGCGCCTCCGCCAACAACAGCAAGACCGCTACGCCGGTCGTGCCGAACAACTGTGCCGCCAGCATGCGATCGGCCGAGGTAGGACCGCGCACGATCCGGAGCAATCCGGCGGCGATGTTGAGGAGCAGAAAGAAAGCGAGCGCCAGATTCAGTTCAGGCATGGGGCGTATCCCCGGCTTGATTCAAGGAGCGGCCGAACAGAGCCGCAACCCGTTCTTCCACCGTTCGCAGGGATTCGAGAATGGGCAGCCCCTTGTCTAGGACATGAACCTGCAGCCGCTGCTCGTCCAGTTCGGCGACCAGGGTGCCCGGCAGCAAATTGACGGTGTTGATGAGAAGTACGCAGGCCGCCTCGTCTGTCAGCCGCAGGGAAAAATCCACGAATGCCGGCGCCAGAGGCATTTTCGGATGCAAGGCGCGCCGCGCGACATCGATGCCGCCGAGCAGCGAGTGCCAGAGAAAGAAACCGAGAAAACGGGGCAGACCGTACAGGGGCCTGTATCCGGACGGATTGATGAGGAAGCTTGAAACAAGCGCGATGAGAATGACCGGCACGCCGAAGGCCCAGGCCGACGCCCCCTCCGTCAAGGCCCACCAGCATAACGCCAGGAACAGAATGCGCTTGAGTCCTGATTTGACGAAAAAATCGAACATGACCTCGACTTTCCATGTCAACCGTGGCCCCATCATATCAGATCGTCCGGAGCGCTCCATCCTCTTTTGAGAACATGCAGAAGCCCACCTATGGGGCTCGCGTAGGGTGCATTACGCTGAGGCTAGAGCATTTTCATACCGACTGTACGGGCACTCGCGAGTAGGTCGGGAATCCTTTCCCGACGACACGTCCCGCCGAGCGTCTTCTCGAGCGAAGGGTTAGGCGTCGGCGAGCGCGCGTTGCGCAAGCATGCGTTTACGTGCAGAAGCATTCGCCTGTGCGCCGGACGCCCAGGACTCGAAATGGCCGTTTCCGGGTGACGGGTGAGCCGCGTAGACCCAGAGTGCACCGCCAGCGCGAAAGGCGACTTCGTTGACTGATGAGAAGTTGGCGTACATCCCGGAGAAGATGGCTTTCGTCTTCTTGATGTACGCGTCGGCTGTTCCTAGCAGAACCACGCGCCTCACGCTGGGCGGCAGAGTCTTGAGATGAGTAGCCGCACAGCGTTCGATGATTCTCACCGTGTCAGCATTGGTGAATGCTGAGGGAATCACGTCGCCGCTCGTGTTGCACTCGCCACCCTTCATCTTGCAGAAGCTGCACCTTACCAACGACGCGACGCCAAACTCTCGTTCGCGGGCAGTCATGAGGTCATCGATGGATCTGTCGCGCGGCATCAGCCCAAGCACTGCCAAGACAGTCTCCAGACGGTGACGCGCTCCCGCGAATGCGACTTTGTCGAAGTTTCCGGCTTCTGCGGCGCGGTTCTGAGTAGCTCCTTTGGAGAAGCCGAGCACAAGAGTGCTTGGCGTTGAGCTCCCGTAGTAGCCGGGGTTGTTGTGCAAGCGCCAGTCGCCGAGAGACAGGGTGGCTTCGGTGCTACTGAAACAGAGACGGCATTGCTTGGGGCCGTGAGCGTATGCGGTTGACAAGGGTGGTTTCTCTGTAGGTGAACGGCGGCGCCCGCTTTCCGATGCCTAACGCCGCAAATCACCGGCAAATTGGAGCAATGGATATTTTGTGCTATTAAAAGCACAAAATATCCATTGCGGAAATTTGTCCGAGTGAATTTGCCTTGTTAGGCATTTTTCTTAAACCCCTGTGTATCTGATTTTGGCCAGCTTTCAGGAAAATTAACCCAATCATGTTTCGATCTATTCCATGCTGCCGCAACTGGCTCTGGGAACTTCGGATCTTCAAAACACCCAACAGCCACACCAACTGCGTTTGGCATGAACTCAGCTTCCCAATGAACGGTAGAACCGCAATTAGGGCAAAACGAACGGTAGAGTTTTCTCCCATCATCGCTCGTATCAACGAACAACTTTGGGTCGCCTTGTTTTGATACTATTTGGTCGTTACCAAAGTACGCCCCAACTCCAAATACCGAGCCCGTTCGTTTTTGACAGTTTAAACAACTGCACGTAATCACCATCTTTGGATCACCTGCAAGCTCTATTTGTACTTTCCCACACGAACATTTTGCTTTTCTGTTCATTATTGTCTCTTACATATAATTTCTTGACGGAACGAGTAATGCCTAACGTCTGAATTCACCGGCCTGCGCGGCTTTTCGCGCAGGTCCGGTGGAATGATGGGTGTACGCCCGACATGGGCATGAACTGATGGGGTGAGAGTCCCCTGTAGGAGTACCTGTAATGCCCATTCTTTGGGCCAATGTAACTACTAGCCGACGGCAAGGGCAACTCCGCGAGGAGTGGTCTGAAGGAAGCCCGAGCGCAAAGGTGCGAGCCGACGAACAGAAACCGCATAGAAGGCTCAGTCTCCGGGTGAGTCAGCACATGATGACGAAACCCGCCGGGTACGGGAGATAGGGTAAATGCGGCGGTTGTGCGCTGAAAGCTCATGTTCTTATTCGGGGAGATCTGTCCGGCGAGCGGCTGGGATAGGTTATGGGAGTCGGACTGAGGTCCAGGGCGAAAGCCTTGGAATAGCCACCGGACCCTACGACCTGTCTTTGGCAGCGCGTTCTGCGGCAACGCAGGGTGTGACCGGGCAGAAGTCAGCAGAGGCCATACTAGCCGCATCGGCCTGGAAGACCGGACGGTGAAGGGCCGAACACAAGAAGACAAGGAGGAGCCGTGAGCGACTCGGTATCGACGATGAACCCGACCGGGGGAGCCGATGTCCGGCGTGGCGTCACGCAGCCAGCCTTGCACGACGATCTGATGGAGCGGGTGTTGGACCGTGCGAACCTGCGACGGGCCTGGAAGCGGGTGAAGGCCAATCGGGGTGCGCCCGGCATGGACGGGATGCGCATCGAGGACTTCGCCGAGTTTGCGCGCTCGCATTGGGCCGAGATTCGCCAGCAACTGGCCGATGGCAGTTATCAACCCCAAGCGGTACGACGGGTGTCGATCCCGAAGCCGGGAGGGGGCGAACGACTGCTGGGTATCCCGACCGTCATGGACCGGGTGATCCAGCAGGCCATCGCGCAAGTATTGACGCCGATCTTCGACCCCGGCTTTTCGGAGTCGAGTTTTGGTTTCCGACCGGGACGCTCCGCCCATGGAGCGTTGAGGCAGGCACAAGGTCATCTTCAGGCCGGCTACCGCATCGCCTGTGACCTGGACTTGGCGAAATTTTTCGACAACGTCCGGCACGATGTCTTGATGGCTCGTGTGGCCCGCAAGGTTGGCGACAAGCGGCTGTTGGCGCTGGTTGGCCGGTATTTGCGGGCGGGTGTTCTGGTCGGCGAGTCCATCCAGGTAACGGCGTTGGGGACGCCGCAAGGCGGACCGCTGTCGCCGTTGCTCGCCAACATCCTGTTGGATGACTTGGACAAGGAACTGGAAGGGCGTGGCCACCGGTTCGTCCGCTATGCGGACGACCTGCTGATCTTGGTCAAAAGTCAGCGGGCCGGCGAGCGGGTGAAGGATAGCGTCACGCGCTTCCTGACCGGCACGCTCAAACTGGTGGTCAACGAGCAGAAGAGCCGGGTGGTCAAAACCGACCAGGCCAAGTTTCTCGGATTCAATTTCCGGGGAACCAAGCTGCGTTGGGGCGACCGGGCATTCGAGGACTTCAAACACAACATCCGGACACTGACCGGGCGTAGCTGGGGTGTCTCGATGGCTCACCGGTTTTACAAGCTCGCCCAGTATATCCGCGGTTGGATGGGCTACTTCGGCATTTCGGACTACTACCGCCCGATCCCCGAACTCGACCACTGGCTTCGACGCCGGGTACGCATGTGCTACTGGAAACAGTGGCGCTACGTGCGTACCAAGGTCAAGAACCTGTTGGGTTTGGGGACGAGCAAGCGCCAGGCAATCCTGACGGCGATCAGCAGCAAGAGCTACTGGCATCTGTCGCGGACGCTGGCGACGCAGACCGGGATGACCAACCAATGGCTGAAGACCCAGGGGCTGATCACTATCCGTGATCTTTGGATGAAGGCCCATGGCTACACCTGACATCGTCGTGTGCTCCCTTTTCGTGAACCGCCCGGTGCGGACCCGCATGCCGTGGTGGTGTGGGGACTGGGGGTTAGAAACCCCTGGTTACCCGATTAGCCACCTGGTTGATTTAGGAGCGCGGTGCCGTAGGAGTTGTCAATTACGCACAACCACTCTCCCGACGGCGCTTTCCTGTAGACGTAGGTTGCATCGCGCTCTGACGAGAACTCACTGTCTGGCTTTCCGGGCGCACGAATATGCGTTTTTGCAAGTACCAATGCGATATCTCCCATTTCCAAGAACACCATGTTTCCCTGCTGCACTTCAAGACTGTCATTGAAGTATTTCGAGATTGCGTTAAAGGCGTTTCTAATTTCCACCTTTCCCTTCGCATACATCCCCGGCTGGACGACCAACATTGCGTCTTCAGCATAGAAATTCATCAGTCGATCAAAGTCACGGCAATTGATTGCCTGATCGGCCTGATGGATCGCATTCTTCAGTGTTTCGATACTCATAGCTTGCTCCTTGTGCTTGGGTTAATGCCTCAAGAAGCGGACACAAAAAACCCGCCTCTCGGGGCGGGTTCGTTAATTCTTAGAGCCTTACGGGCGCTAGCAAACCCACCGTTCAAACAGAACGATGGTAATAATTCGTTGAGAGACAAAATTTTCATAGCGCATGCCCGAAGCGTATATCAGATAACAAGCGTGCGTCAAGAATCAGGTGGCTAACTTAAATTCGACCTCAAAACTAAAATCGAATCCGGAATTCGCCCATATGCAACGTCTTTGTTTATGTCAACTTTGACGTCTAAAACAACGGCGCTAGCCTTGATCACGTGCCCTGTGCACTGGTTGCCGGCATTCCAATCGCAAACGGTCGTCCTGGGAGCGCCAGGACGACCCTTCATTGCCGACATGGCGATGTAGCTAGGCATTATCGGCTGAAAGCGTCTCTCCATCACGCATTATCCGGCACGAAAAAGAACGGGCTGCCTTCGTGGCCGGCGTGCTGGAGCGGGGCGTACTGGGGCATTTGCTCGAAACCGGCTTTGGAGGCCGAGGCTTTGACTTGGCCGGCCACGGCTCGGAAGACGTCGTAGTCTTCCAGGATTCCCTTGTTGCCGCGCAATACGCCGAGGAAGGCGTTGGCGAATACCGAATGGCCGCCGCCGCCCAGGTCGAGCACGGGTTTTACGCCGCCGGAGGTCAGTACCGTCCGCGCCTTGCGGGTGGCCATGATCTTCAGCCACTTGGCGCGCTTGCTTTCGTCCATGGCGTCCGGGAGTTTGGCGATGGCCGAACCGGTCATGGCGCCGGAATAGCAGGAGTCGGCGACGACCAGAACGTGGCGGGCGGGCATGATGCTGAGGAATTCGGTGATGCTTTGGCTGGAAATCCAGTTGGCCGGATTGCCGACTTCGGCGTCGGTGGGCAGCCAGTAGGCGAGGTTCGTGTTGGGGTCGATTTCGCCGTGTCCCGCGTAGTAGATCAACAGGTTGTCTTCCGATGTCAGCTTTTTGTGGATTTCGTTCAGCGCCGTCATGATTTGATGACGGTTGGCGTTGAGGAGGAGCTTGGTGTTGAAGCCGTAGCGTTCGCGCAGGATGACGTCCAGGCTCTTCGCGTCGTTGGCCGGGGTTTGCAGGGCAGGATAGGCGCTGTAGCTGTTGTTGCCGATGATGAGCGCGTAGAACTTGCCGAAATGGATATCGGTCGGCCGCCCCGCGCGTTTGCTTTCAACCGGCGCCGTGGCCGTCGTCTCTGAAGGCTGCGCGGATTGCCCGATGAGGGTGACGTCCAGGCTGGTGACCTTGTTTTTCTTGTCGGTCGCGGTGATCTTGACCGAACCCGTGGATTCGCCGGGATTGATCGGGTACCGGAAGATACCGGAGGTATCGGGTGTCAGAGGCTTGTCGTTGACGATCAATGAAAGCAGTTCCGCCGAAGACTCGATTTTCCCGACGATCTCCCTGGCTTCCGGCCCCACCTGAATCACCCGCGCGCCGCGGGTCATGGTGACGGGCGGGTCGATGATCTCCACCTGCGGGCCCGCCTGGGCGAGCATTTCCGGAGCGGGCTGTTCCTGAACCTTGAACGCCAGCTGTTCCACCTTTTCCTTGAGCAGAGCGATCTCTCTGGCCTGGTTCTGAAGCTCGGATTTTCGGCGGTCGATCTGCGCACGCGAGACGTCCCCGTTCGGCTTGTCCTTCTGAGTCAGCCATGCGGTCAGTTCGGACGACCTCTTTTGATAGTCCTCCATTTTTGCTTGGAGCGCGGTTTCGGCTTCGTCCAGTTGTTTGCGCGCGGAATTGACGGTTTGGCCGTTCGTTCCGGTTCCTGCCGGGGAACCGGCCTTCGCCGGGGCCGTTTGGGTCCGGACCGCCGCCAGTTCCTGCTTGAGCTTTTGGCGCTCCCGGCCGAATGCGGCCGCCATCTGGCTGACTTTGGCTTGCTGCGTTTTGAGCAGGGCGGTTTTCTGCCGGAGTTCTTCCTCGAGTTCGCGTATCTTCGGATCGTCGCCGGTCGATGAGGCCGCCTTTTGCTTCGCGAGCTTCTCCCGAAGGTTGTCGATCTCATCCTGCGATTTGCGCAGAGCATCTTGCTGTTCCTGTAGCTGCTGCCGGGTCGAGTTGAGTTCGCTGCGGAGTTCCTCGGCTTCGAGACGGCTGCGCTCGGCGGCCTGGCGCAGGGTTTCGATTTCCTGCCGCTGTGCATCGGAAGCCGCGACCGCCGGCGTGAAATTCAAATCGCTGCCTTCGAGCCCGGATGCTTTTTGATACCAGCGGCTCGCGGCAGCGCTGTCTTTAGTGACGCCCAAGCCTTTTTCGTAGAGATGTCCGAGGTTGATCTGCGCCTGGGCATTGCCTTTTTCGGCCGCCTTCCGATACCACTCGGCCGCTTTCCGATAGTCGGGCTCCTGCCCGAGGCCTTTTTCGTAGATCTGCCCGACGTAGAGCTGGGCCGTGGCGTCGCCTTCCTGGGCTTTGGGCAGCCAGACCTTCAGGGCGGATGAATAATTCGCGCGGTCGTAAGCGACATATTCGCCGCCGCGCACCTCGCAGTCGGCGGCCGTGGTTCGGATCGGACGGCGGGCACTGAGATAGGTCATTTGCGACCCGAGTTTTCGCACCTGGCCGGGAAGGAGGCAGTCGACCACGAACAGTTTGTCCGCATCCTCGATATAACCTTCGACGGCGCGCGCCGCTTCCTCCTGACTGACCGGCTGAGAGGCGCAGCCGATCAGAAGGGTGGTGGATAAGGCAAGGGCTAAGGATGTCTTACGCAGCGGCTTCATGGTTGCAGTTTCTCCGGAGATCGGGGCGGGATGGGCTAAAAATGTAGCATTCATTGTGCAAGGGCGCTTGCGGAGTTTGATCCGAGATCGGCCGTCTTTTGCAGAATGCCTTTCCAGACTTCTTGCCAGCAGCAGTGGTGGTCGAAGTTGGGGAGCACGAAAACCTGGGCCTGGGGGCGCCGTTTGGCGATCGGTTCGAAGACGGAAGGCGGGACGACTCGGTCGGTCTCGCCGAGATAATGGTATTCGATGACGCCCTTAACCTTGATTTCGGCCGGGTTCAGCGAGCCTGCAAGAGGGCTGTATCCGTGATGGGCGGTCCAGGCCTCGATGTCGAGATTTCCGGCCAAGGTCACGACGGCGGAGGTTTCCGGGAAACGCGGTGCCAGCAGAACGGCCAGCGCGCCGCCGCCGCTGTGTCCGAACAGAACCAGCCGCTCGAAGCGGCTTTTCGAAAGGAAGCTCCGCAAGGCGTGCGCCAGGCTGTCGACCACCTCGGGGCCGTACCTTCTATGCGTCCACAGCGCCGGCGAACAGCCGAGATCGGCCGAATGCCCGTAATAACAAGGACGCCCGAGATAAAGAGCCGGGCCTTCGTCCAAGGCCATCAGCCTCAACATGACCGGATCGCGGGGAGTAGGGTCGTCCGAGATCGTCCTGCGCGATAGCCAGGGCGTTCCGTCGCCTTCGAGATAGAGATGCAAGCTGTTGCCGGCGCCTGTCGCACCAGGCTTGAAAAATGCCGCGAGCCTGAAGCCGTTTCCCTCCAGATTGAGCGGCCGGTATCCGAAGCGCGCCGCAGCGTGTTCGATCCGCTGAGTGGGCGATGCGCAGCCGGCAATTAGCAGGACCGAAAACAACGCGGCGGCGACGAACCTATTTGGCGGGCGCTTCATCGGTCGGTTCGGGAGATCCCAAGTCGAGCCGGTCGCTGGTTACGCGCAGTTTGATGATGCTTGTGGTATTCGGAGGGATCGCAGCGGAGGCTCGCCATTGGGCCGAATCGAGATCGCGGTAAGCCGCGAACACCCCGACGGCCTTTGCGTCGGGTTTTGCTTCGAAAGAAAGCTCGCGCTTCTCTCCGGGACGCAGAATGAATTCCTCCTTGCCCGCGATATCTGCGCCGAGGACGCTTTTTTCATTCTGATAAAGCTGGAAGAAGTCGGCGCCGTTGAAGGCGGCCAGCTCCTTAAGCTGATACACGCGAAGCAACAAAGGCGACGGACGGCCCTCGCCGTCGAGATTGATATCGGGCAGCGCCTCGATCCTCAACTGTACGACGGTGGGCGGTGGTGGAGTCGGTTTGGGCTCATCCGCCGCACATCCCGCGAGGAGAAGAAAGGTTACAAGGATCGGGAGAACTGTGGTTACACGCATTGGGAAGACTCTGGCTGACTCTATAAACGAAGGAAATTCTGGCGTTACACCCTAAATCAGAAGCGTTGTAGGATGGGCACAAATCTGCCGGGAGCAAATTTGAACAGGCGAAGCCTAGCCGAAGGGCGAGCCCCACGGACGGGCGAGTAAAGCATAGCGTGCCCATGGAAGTTGGTGAGCGGTGGGCGCGGCCCAAGGGCCTTTGCCCGTGCAGCGCGGTCTTCTTCCCTCTTTAAGTGATACACCGGCTTTGAGCTTAGCTCTCGATGCCGTGGTCGGCAAGCGGCTGGTATCGTATCCGAACCGCGTTTTGCCTGTCCGGCGTTCGCGTGTAAGCTATCGGCGACTCGATGGAACGAATACAAACGGTTCAGGGAAGGCAGGATGGGCTGAGACCCTGGATCGCTTCGGACATGGCCGGTTTTTCCGGGGGCCTCAGTTTTCCGTCGTTACGATTGTCTATGCTTAATGCCTGACAATCAGGGGCTCAACCGAAGCACGCATCATGGCACTCATCCTCAAAGTTCTCAGCTACAAGGGCGCTCCCGTTCCGGAGGAACCATCCTGCACCTTCGACCAGGAAGGCGGTTCGGTAGGTCGCTCGCCCGACAACCGCTTCGTTTTGCCGGATCCCGACAAGTTCATTTCCCGCAGGCACGGCTCGATCGAGTATCGGAACGGCGTTTACTGTTTCACCGACTTGAGCACGGCGGGCACCTATGTTGTCAATAAAGACCTTCTCCTTCAGCACGACACCGCGCCGCTGTCGAATGGGGACGTACTGAAGATCGGCGAATATGAAATCGCGGTCGTCGAAGTGTCGCTTCCGCCGGCAGAGCCCGAGGAAGCGCCGTTCCGCTTCGATCCGTTCGAAGCTTCGCACGAGGCGCCCGCCGCGCCCGTACCGGAATCTGCAGCTTGGCCCGAGCCGCCGACGTGGGACTCGCCGTTCGATCTTCCTCCGCCGGAACCGGAGAGATCCCAGCCGTCGGGACCGAGTTTCATCGATCAGCCCGACGCATCGCCTTTTCATGACAGTTTTATTCCGCCCGATATCGCTGACAAACCGGAAGAAGCGGCACTGCCCGATTTCGATTTGTCAGACCTGTTGCGTGACCTGGATGCGAGTGAAAGTGGATCGGGGCATTCCACCCTCGCCCCGGAAAGTTGGGAACCGCCGGACGATTTCTTTAAAGGGCTCGATTTGAACGAACTCGGCCCCGGCGCAACCGAATCCGCCGACTCGCATGACTCGATGCCCGAAATCGGACCGCTCGGCGGATTCGAGGAGATGCCGGGTTCTGCGAGAACCGAGAGCGCCGCTCACGGCGGACAAGCGGCGGGATTGCCGCCCGATGCGCCGATACCGCCTCGTGCCAGCGTTCCGCCAGTGGATGACGCACCGGTAGATCTAAGCGGTGCGGCCACGTCGCCGGCCGCTCCGGAACCTGTTTCGGCCGTGCTGCCGGACGGTTCCTCCTCGGTTTCGAAGAGTGCGGCAGACCGCGAGTTGTTCGCGTCTTTTTTGGCCGGTGCCGGAATCGCGCCCGCCACTGGATGGGTGAAGGACGAGGACATGGCGGCGGTCATGAATACCGTGGGCGTTCTGCTCCGCAGCTTCGTCGAGGGCATGATGACCGTCATGCGGGCACGTGCGGAATTGAAAAGCCAATTTCGCGTTTCTGTTACCACCATGCGTCCGGTTGACAATAACCCGCTAAAATTTACCCCGAACGTGGACGACGCGCTCAAGATCATGCTGGCGCGCAACCATCCGGGATTCTCTGATCCCGTCGAGGCGGTGCGGGGGGGATTCGCCGACCTCATGAATCATCAGATGGCCATGACGGCGGGGATTCAGGCGTCGCTGGCGGCGGCCTTGAGGCGGTTCGATCCCCAAGGGTTCGAAAAGCTTTACGAGGATGCCATCGTCTTTCAGAAGAAGGCGAAATGCTGGGATGCCTACGGAAAAGCGTATCCGGAACTGGTCAACGAGATTCTGGAGAACTTTTTCGGAGAGGAGTTCGGGGAAGTTTACGAGCGGCAGATGCGCATACTGCAATCGGCCCGTTCGCGATAAGAAAATACAACAGGAACCGATATGTCCGAATACAGCAGAGTGGTGTGGTCGGAGGGAATGTTTCTTCGTCCGCAGCATTTTCAGCAACACGACCGTTATCTGGAGGCGTTGGTCGACGGCCGGTGCCGCGGTCTGCGACCGTTCGATTGGGGGTTCGGCACGCTGAAGCTCGATCCGCGGCAACTAGCTGTCGGCAAACTGGCGCTGGTTGAAGTGCGGGGCGTTTTTCCCGACGGCACTCCGTTTAATCTGCCGGATGACAACGAGCTTCCCTTGCCCCTGGACGCGCCCGACGACGTCAAAGACAACGTCGTGTATCTGTCGCTTCCCGTTCGGCGCCCGGACTCGGCCGAGATCGACAGCGAAGCGTTCGAGGACAGTTTGGCTCGGTATCGTCTCGGCGAGCGCGAGGTGCGGGACCACAATAGCGGCGCCGACGGACGGTTTCCGGTGCAAATCGGCAAAATGCGCACCCGCTTGATGCTCGAACGGCAGGAGCGCTCCGGCTACGTCTGTCTGGGGGTAGCCCGCATCATCGAAGTTCGCGCCGACAAAACGGTGGTCCTGGACGAGCGATATATCGCGCCGGGCCTCAATTGTTTCGGAACGGGGCTGCTCGGCGGATTCCTCCGGGAACTGCACGGTTTGCTGCATACTCGCGGCGAAGCCCTCGCCGGCCGCGTGGCCGAGGCCGGGAAAGGCGGCGTGGCGGAAATCGCCGATTTCATGCTGCTTCAGATTATCAACCGTTACGAGCCCTTGCTGGAGCATCTGGCCAACACCGCGGCGCTGCATCCCGAGGATTTTTACCGCCTGGCGGTGCAGATGGCCGGCGAATTGGCGACCTTCTATCGTCCGTCCAAGCGGCCGATCGGCTTTCCGGTATACCAGCACGACGATCTGCAGAAATGTTTCACGCCTGTGATGGAGGAGTTGCGGCAGCTCCTCAGCATGGTGTTGGAGCAAAACGCCATTCAAATCCCGCTCAGCAAGCCGAAGTTCGGGGTATACGGCGCGAAACGGCCGGACCTCAAACTTCTGGAGAATGCCGTTTTCGTTCTCGCCGCCAATGCGCAGGTACCGCCGGAATTTCTGCGCAACCACTTCCCTCCCCAGGTCAAGATCGGGCCGGTGGAGGAAATCCAGCAACTGGTGCGGTCGGCGCTTCCGGGAATTTCCGTACATCCCTTGCCGGTGGCTCCCCGTCAGATTCCCTATCACGCCGGCTTCTCCTATTTCGAACTCGACAAGCAAAGCGAGCTGTGGAGAAAAATGTCGGTTTCCGGGGGATTCGCGATCCATATCGGCGGCAATTTTCCGGGGCTCGAACTGGAATTGTGGGCGATCAAGAAAACCTGACGCCAATGCACGCCGCCCGTGAACTGAATCCGACATCCCATCATGCCGAGTGCATTTTTTGTTGCCATATGGCGGGTTAAATGTTCGAAAACTCGACTAAGGCGCCGCTAAGCGCGGCGATGGTTTCAGAGCGGGGAGCCGCCCCGCACGCGGGGTACGCTGCGAAGTCCGTCCGTGGACCTCGCCTTTCGGGCCAGCGTACCGCTGTCCCAATTCGCTCCCGGCGAATTGGTCTTTGCGTGGCCAAAAGAAAGGAACCAAAGACAAATCGGCCGGGAGCCGATTTGGGCGCCAAGGGCGCGCGAAGCGCGAGCGCCAGGGACGGTGCGAGCCCAAAGGCCACCCGGCGAGCACCCTTATCCTGCGCGTTTCACCCGGCACCGGGGGCGACCGAAGGCACTTCCGTGTGCCTCGGTCGCCGCACGCGATCCATCGCGTGCTCCTTTGGACAATTCCGGTGCCGGGCTCCAATGCTCGGGGGCGCTCGAACGGGACCAAGAAGACGTGTAGCACCCGCTACCGCGGGCACTACACCAAAGCAGAAAACGCCTTAGCCGTCCAGGAAAAGCCAAAGTGAATTCAGACGATCCCTTCGCACCCTTCGACGACGAAGACAAAACCGTAATACGGCCGACGCCCGGCGGGCGTCGCCGTGCCACGCCCGCTGCGGCGGCACCGCCACCCGAACCGCCTCCGATCCGGGTGCCCGACGTGCAACTGGATGCGCGCCGGCAAGCGGTATACGGCGAAAATCCGGTGGTGACGGCGGCGCTGTCGCTGCTCTCCCTGGTTTCCCGGCTGCGCAGCACGGCGGTCCATCAAGCGGTGGCCGAGCTTCAGCAGCAACTGGTCAGCGAACTGCGCGGTTTCGAAAACCGGGTGCTGCGGCAAGGGGTCACACAGGAGCATGCGCGCATCGCCAGCTACGCGCTCTGTACCTTGCTGGACGAGACAGTTCTGAACACGCCTTGGGGCGCGCAAAGCAACTGGGGGCACCAAAGCCTTTTGGTGATCTTCCACAAGGAAGCCTGGGGCGGCGAAAAGTTCTTCCAGTTTCTCGAGCATTTGGCGCGCCAGCCGGCCCAAAATCTGAACCTGATCGAGTTGTTCTGGCTGTGTTTGAATCTCGGCCTCGAAGGCAAGTACCGCATCGTGCAGAACGGCGCAAGCCAATTGGAGCGCGTGCGCAGCGAGCTGTATCAGCTGATTCAGCGCCTTCGAGGAGATTTCGAGCGGGA
The DNA here is from genome assembly GCF_051027445.1 of Methylocaldum sp. GT1TLB. Taxonomy (NCBI): domain Bacteria; kingdom Pseudomonadati; phylum Pseudomonadota; class Gammaproteobacteria; order Methylococcales; family Methylococcaceae; genus Methylocaldum; species Methylocaldum sp. GT1TLB. The sequence continues at coordinate 968,221 of NZ_CP194898.1, read as the reverse complement.
TTTGTCGATTCGTTGGCAGGGGCTCAAGGACGTACGCAACCCGATCGTCCGCTACGTGCCGATCTGGGTGATCGCGGCGGGTGCCGCGGCATTGCTCGTTCTGGTCTATTTGGGCTTCGCCTTTGCCGTCAATTCCGCGTCGGACCCCGTCGCCCGCGATCTGTTCGCTTTGGCGAAAGACGAGGTGAACCTTCCGGTTCAAAAGGTCGCGACGCCGGCACCCGTACCGGCACCGAAACCGGTCTCGAAGACGGAAAGATTCAAACCCATACTGGCTTGGGAGATTTCCCGGAATATGGTGGAAGTGGTGGACGATCGAATCTTGCGGATTCGGAATTCCTTCGACTCGGCCAGCGATCGCGTTAAGCCGGAGTTCGTTCCGATGTTGGCCAAGATCGCCAAGGAACTGGAGTCCGGCGGCGACGGCGCCCTGGTCACCGGCCATACGGACAACAAGCCCATCTTTTCCGCCCGCTTTCCGTCCAACTTCGAATTGTCGACCTCCCGCGCCAAGCACGTCGCGGAACTTCTGGAGACCTCCGCCGCCTTGCAGGGCAGGATTCGCTTCGAAGGGCGGGCCGATTACGAACCGCTGGTTCCGAATGACTCGGCCGAGCACCGGGCCATCAATCGGCGCGTGGACATCCTGATCCAGTGAGGCAAGTCGTGAAAGGCGTTATCAATTTCTTGAAAAAAAAATGGGTAATTCAGGCGATCGGGATGATCGCCCTATGCGCCTTGATCTGGTTCGTCGGCCCATTGATCGGGATCGCCGGTTCAGAACCCTTGGCGTCCGAATGGGCTCGGGGCTTGACCATGGCCGTGGCGGTCGTGGTCTGGGTGATCTGGCGTTTGGTGGCGGAAATCCGGGCGGGACGCAAGGAGCAGCAACTGGTGAAGGATCTCGCCGCACCGGGCGAGGGTGGCGAGGGAAAATCCGCCGAAGCGGTGGCGGCCGACGAGAATATCGAACTGCTGACCGAGAATTTCACGAAGGCTCTGAAACTGCTGCGCGAAACCCGAGGCGACAAGCAGCACCTGTACGAGCTGCCCTGGTACGTCATCATCGGCCCGCCGGGTTCGGGCAAGACGACGGCTTTGTTGAATTCGGGGCTGAAGTTCCCCCTGGCCGACCGGCTGGGCTCGCAGCCCATCCGCGGCGTCAGCGGCACGCGGAATTGCGAGTGGATGTTCACCGACGAGGCCGTACTGATCGATACCGCCGGACGGTACACCACTCAGGAGAGCTATCAGGCGGTAGATGCGGCGGAATGGGGTGGCTTTCTCAAACTGCTGAAGCAACACCGTCCGCGCCGGCCGATCAACGGGGTACTCGTGACCCTGAGCCTCTCGGATTTGCTCCAGCACACCGAGGAAGAACGCGCTTTGCATGCCAAGGCGATCCGTCAGCGCGTCCAGGATCTGTATTCGACACTGGGAATCCGATTCCCCGTCTACATGCTGTTCACCAAGTGCGATTTGGTCGCGGGATTCAACGATTTCTTCGCCGACCTCACGCAGGAAGAGCGCGCTCAGGTTTGGGGCGAAACCTTCCCGGCGGAGGATTCCAAGCAGCCGGTGGATGTATTGGCCCGGTTCTCGTCCGGCTACGACGAACTGCTTCAGCGCCTGAATCGGCGCATGCAGAGCCGCATCCAGGAGGAGCGCGACGTACAGCGGCGCAGCCTGGTTCTCGATTATCCGCAGCAGATGGCGCTTTTGAAGCCGGCAATGGAGAAATTTCTCGAAGACGCTTTCGGCGCGAACCGCTACGAGGTTCGTCCACTGCTGCGCGGCATTTATCTGACCAGCGGCACCCAGGAAGGAACGCCGATCGACCGGGTGATGGGCATACTCGCCGCCACGTTCCGGCTCAACCGCCAGGCGACGCCGATCTTCAGCGGAAGGGGAAAGAGCTTCTTTCTCACCCGCCTGCTTAAGGAGGTCATCTTTCAGGAAGCCGACTTGGCGGGCCTCGATCCCCGCGTCGAGCGGCGCCGGCGTCTGATACAGGCCGGGGCTTACGCATCGGTGCTGGTCCTGACCCTGGGCTGCATCATCCTTTGGCTGGTGAGTTACCAGCGAAATACCTCCGCAATCGAGCAGGTGGAGAAAGAAATCGAACGCTACCGTGCGGCTCGCATCGATGGGAGCGATTGGCAATCGAGCCTCCGGACCTTGATTCCCAAGCTCGATCCGTTGCTGGCGATCAACGACATCTACGAAAATTCCGGCCGGTTGGCGCATTTCGGGCTTTATCAGGGCGAAAAAATCCAGCTCGCGGCGAATCATGCCTACGAGCACTGGCTCAGGGATTATTTCCTCCCGGTCAACCTTCAGCGCCTGGCGCAGCGCATGACAGGCCCGGAAGCTTCCAACCCCGATATTCTTTACGAACTTCTGCGGGTCTATCTCATGCTCGGCCAGCCGGATCGCATGGACGCCAAGATCGCAGCGCCCTGGATTCGCAGCGATTGGGAAAGCCGTTTCGGCACCGAACCCGATTTGCTCGCCCGATTGAATCTCCACCTCGACAATCTTCTCAAGTTGCGGCTCGATCCTCAGCCCATGGATGAAGCTCTGGTCGCCGGCGTGCGAGCGAAGCTTTCGCAAGTTCCTCAGACCATTCAGCTCTATGCCCGTTTCAAGAACGAAGCGCTACTGGATCGTTCTCACGATTTCAAGCTCGACTCCGCGCTCGGGCCCGACGGTGCGCGGGTGTTCGTCGCGGCGGACGGACGGGATATCGGGACGCTTTCAGTGCCGGGTTTGTTTACGGCTTACGGTTATTCCGAGCTGTTTCTCAAGAAAAGCTTCGATTTCGTCAAGGACGCGGTTACCGAGAACTGGGTGCTCGGCAAGCAGGCGAATGTCGACCTGACCGAAATTCAACGCTTGCACGGCGATTTCAAGACACTTTATCTAGCCGATTACCAGAAGGCGTGGAGCGGTCTTCTAGATAGCATCAAGCTGCGCCGACCCAAGGACATCAATCAGACGATCGAGTGGCTGGACATATTGTCCCGCCCGACCACGCCGGTGCGTCCATTGCTCGAAGCCGTCGAAAAAAATACCTCGCTGACCAAGATCGCCTCGCTTACCGCACAGCTTCTGAACAAAGTTCCGGCTGTCGCCGAGGCGAAGGTCGACGACCGTACCCAGAAACTGCTGGATGCCGCGCGCCTGGTGGACGCCGGCAGCGCTCCGCAAGCCGACCCGGTTCAGAGCGTGGAGACTACGTTCGAAGACCTCAGCTATCTGGTGCGGAGCAGCGCGGATCGGCCGGCGGCCCTGGATTCGACCCTGCAAACCGTGGCCTCTCTGCGGGATTACATGCTGCAAATCGGCAGCGCGGCTCTCAGCGGCGAACAGGCGCTGAAAAGTGCCTCCGGGCGAGTCGCGGGTGGTGGCGGAGACGTGCTGCTCCAGGCCAAGAGCGAATTCGGGCGCTTGCCGGAACCCTTGAAAAGCTGGTTTCTCTCGTTTCTGACGGTGGGATGGAGGCAAACCCTGGCCGGAGCCAAGTCCGAATTGAACGGCATGCTCAAGACGGCGGTGGCCACTCCGTGCAAGGCCGCTTTCAGCGGTCGCTACCCCTTCGTGGGCGGCAGCTCGAAGGACGCGACGCTGATGGATTTTGCGAAATTCTTCGCGCCGAACGGCGCCCTGGATCAGTTTTTCCAATCCAATCTGAAGACCTTCGTCGACGTCAACCGCCCGGTGTGGACGGAAGTCGCCATGGACAACCAATCTCTGGGACTTTCGCCGGCGACCATCCGCCAATTTCAGAATGCCGCCGCCATTCGTTCCGCTTTTTTTTCCGCGGGGGGGCAAATGCCCGCGGTGTCGTTCGAACTCAAACCGATTTCTTTGGATGAGAACGTGGCGACTTTCCGCTTCAATCTGGAAGGGCAGGAGGTCGTTTATCGGCACGGCCCGGAACAAGTCACGCGGCTTCAGTGGCCGGGGCCGTCGGCCGGAGCCGGCGTTCGAGTCGTGTTCGAGGCCGTGGACGGAAGGCAGGTCAGCCGCTCGAAAGAGGGCAGTTGGGCTTTTTTCCGTCTGCTGGATGAGGCCGTGGTGCAACAGACCGAGCTTCCGGAGCGGTTCCTGGTCACGTTTCGAGTGGAGGGTTACAGCGCACGCTACGAACTGCGTGCCGGCAGCGTGACGAATCCGTTCGGGCTCGCGGCGTTGAAGTCCTTCAGCTGCCCGGATGCTCTATGAATCGACTCGCTCAAGTCGGCTTTTACGGCAAATTGCCGGCTCTTGGAGATTTCGTCTCCCGGCGTCTTCCCCGGCATTTCATCGATCATTGGGATCAGTGGTTGCAGAGCGCCATAGCTGCCAGCCGGGAACAATTACGGGATTCGTGGCTGGATGTTTATCTGACCAGCCCGATTTGGCGTTTCGGGCTGAGTGCGGGCGTCTGCGGGACTGACGCCTGGGCCGGCATTTTGATGCCCAGCGTGGACAAGGTCGGACGGTATTTTCCGTTGACCTTGGCGGTGCCCGTGGCCGAACCGCAGAACCTGCCTTTTTTGTTCCGCCGGGACTGCGGCTGGTTCGCGGCTCTGGAAGCGCTGGCCTTGTCCGGGCTGGAAAATGATTTCGATCTCGCTGAATTCGATCGGGAGTTGGAGACATTGTCTCTGCCGGATTTCATGAAAAGCAGTTCGGGCATTAGCCGTTCTCAAAATCCGCGGGCGGGCAGATTCGCACTCCACTTCGAGATGGAAAACCTGAGTCAGGTATCTGACGTGCTTATGGGGCTCAGTGGATGTTTGCTCGACCGTTTTCTTCCGGCTCATAGCTTGTGGAGTACATCGGGATCGGAACACATCGAAGCCTCGTTCCTGGTCTGCGAAGGGTTGCCGCCGATAGACGCATTCGTCGCCCTGATGACTGGAAGCTGGGAGCAACGCGGATGGGCCATCAGTACCCGGCGCTTGCCCGATTTGCCGGCTCGGACCTCGGCTGAGCCGAAAAGCGCAGACGGAACCAGCCGACCTGTGTCACCGGAAAGCGGGCCGTCCGGACTTCGTCGCTGGCTTTCTCACGGCATCAGCGTGGTTGGCAAGCGGCGGAAAATCAACGAGGACGCATTCATCGAGCGTCCGGACATCGGCCTGTGGGCGGTGGCCGACGGCATGGGAGGACATCAGGCCGGCGATGTCGCGAGCCGTGCGATCGTCGAGGCATTGGCGGCTCTGCCCGCTACGTCCGATCTGGATGAGTCCGTAAAAAACGTCGAGTCGGCTCTGAAACGCGTGAACGACGAATTATGGGAACTGGCCCGCCAGAGTTCGACCGGTCAAATCATCGGCAGTACGGTCGTCGTGTTGTTGGCGATTGATGATCGATGCGCCTGCCTGTGGGCGGGCGATAGTCGGCTTTATCGCCATCGCGCGGGCCGATTGGAACAACTGACGCACGATCATTCGCCGGAGGGGGAGCTTTCCTGTTTCGAAATTCTGACGAATGAGAAACGGACCCAGCGGGAACGTAGCAACGTCATCACCCGCGCGGTCGGGGCGGACCCGGTGCTCGTGCTCGATATCATGACGTTCGACTTGATGGAGGGCGACGGGTTTCTGCTATGCAGCGACGGTTTGGATAAAGAAGCGGGACCGATCGAAATCGAAGAGATTTTGGAAGCCGGCGATTGCCGGGAGCGCGCGGAGTCCTTGATTGCGCTCGCTATGGATCGCGGCGCACGAGACAATGTGACCGTGATTGTCGTGCAGTCGCCTTGACAGGTTAAGACTGCGACGGCTAAAAGATAAAACAAAAAATAAGAAGACAAATAGCTTCCCGGGGGAGATATGTGGGAACTCACAGAGGAAAAGAACGTTCGGGCGACGATACCCGCACGTACTTCGATGATTCGTCGAGGACTGGTGTGGTCATGTACCATCTGCTGGATCTCGGCGGCAGCCGCGAATCCGTTGACGAGCGGAGCGACGCTGAACCAGACTCAAACCGACATGGCCAATGTCGCGTTCGACGCCTGTACTCAAAGAAACTCGCTGCTTTCCGAGGATTTCAGAGACCGCTGCGACGCTCTCGTTGGCGCCGCGATTTCCGCTTCGGATAGCCAGATTCCTACGGTCGGCTCCGAGCCGGTCGAAAATGCCCTTCAAATAGTCTCGCCGGAGCAAATTCTCCAGCACGGAACGACAGCCACCCGGGTAACTGCCGGCCAAGTGGCCCTGGTCGATTCGACCATAGGCGCGAGGCTCGCAACTTTGCGCACCGGCTTGGGCCTGGCCGGATTACAGATGTACCGAAACGGCTTGTCGGCGGATCGCGCCTATGCCGGTTTGGGCAATTCCTTCGCCACCGGAGGTGCGGCCGGCGACGGCTCGTTCAGTCCTCTCGGCGTCTGGATCAACGGTAATTATCATTTCGGCGACGTCGATTCCACCTTCGATCAAAAAGGCTTTCAGTTTAAAAACTTCGGTTTTACCGCCGGCGCCGATTACCGCTTTACCGACAATTTCATAGCGGGTCTCGCTTTCACCTACGCCCGCACCAACGCGAATTTCGACCGTTCCGCCGGAGGTACGGACAGTGATGCCTACACCGGATCCATTTATGGGTCGTTCTATGTGACGGAAGGGTTCCATATCGATGCGCTCGGTTCCTTCGGCGGCATCGATTACGAGACTACCCGGAACATCAGTTATACCTTGCCGGGGTTCGAGACCGTCAATACTCAGGCTGTCGCTAATCCCGGCGGAACTCAATATTCCTTCAGTATCGGCGGAGGCTATGACTATTCGATAGCCGGGTTGACCCTAGCGCCCTATGCGCGAACGGAATACATCGGCCTGGATGTGGATGCCTATCGCGAGCGGCAGGGCAATGGTTGGGGGATGAGGTTCGACGAGCAGCACGTCCAGTCGCTCATTTCCACGGTGGGAAGCCAGATTTCGTACGCTTTCGGTTTACCCTGGGGCGTGATCACGCCCCAGCTGCGAGGCGAGTGGCATCATCAATTCAAGGATGACAAGCGGACAATCGGCGCCAGCTTCCTCGGCGATCCCGCCGCGCAGCAGTTTGCCGTCGTGACTCAAGGACCCGATCGGGATTATTACACCTTCGGCGCCGAGGTTTCGGGGGTATTTTCTCACGGCATTTCGGCATTTTTAGCCTATGATTTATTGCTGGGCTATCGCGATATCGAAAGTCACAAGTTTACCTTGGGAACTCGCGTCGAGTTCTAGCCGGAAAGTCCGCGTAAACGAGATCGAACAATAAATATTCTCGTGATCCTGGTTGAAAGCCGGAGTCGTCGAGACCAAACGAAAAAATGCTTGCGACGATCGGGGGATTATGGGCGAGCTAAACGTAGAAGCCTTTCTGACGGAAGTATCGCCGGATGCGCCTTGTGGGGAAGATCTTCAGTACGACAACGCATTCATCGCACTGGAGCAGAAAGCCAAAGGTACGCCGGAGCAACAGATCGGGGATCGGATCGAGCCGGCACAGCCGCCGAACTGGAAAGAAGTACGCCGAGACGCGATCGAATTGCTGGAGCGCACGCGCGACCTGCAAGTGATCCTCTATCTCATCCAGGCTCTTGTTCATACCGCCGGGCACCCGGGACTGCGCGACGGCCTGGCGCTTCTGGAAGGCATCGTCAGCAAGTTCTGGCCCGATCTATATCCGCTCCTCGATCCTGAAGACGACAACGATCCGACGCAGCGCGTCAACATCCTGATGGGATTATGCGACTTCGAGTCGGTATTGCGCCCGGTCGCGCTTGCGCCTCTGGTTGAGTCGCGTGCGCTCGGACGCTTTAGTCTGCGGGACGTGCAAATCGCGACCGGAAAGTTGCCACCGCCCAGCGACGGAAGCTCCTCGCCCGAGATTGCAACCATCAATGCAGCGTTCATGGACGCCGACCCGGAGGTTCTGGCGTCGACCCGCGAGGCGGTTGTCTCGAGTTTGGAAAGCATCAAGGCCATCGAAAGTTTCGTAACGGATCAGGTCGGTGTCGGCGATGCGCCGAACTTGGCTCCGTTGAGGGACTTGCTCAAAGAAGCACAGCATGTGCTCGGAGAGTATGCGGAGGAAGGCGGCGCTAGCGACGCGCAGCCCGAATCCGAGGGTGAAGGGGCGTCCGCGCACGATTCGGCCGCCAGACCATCTGCGGCTCGGCCGGGGGAAATCGGCAGCCGCCAGGATGTGATCAAGACCCTGGATTTGATTTGCGACTATTACGCTCGATGCGAACCCTCCAGCCCGATTCCCTTGCTGCTGAAGCGAGCCAAGCGTCTGGTTTTTATGGATTTCATCGAGATCGTCAAAGACCTGGCTCCGGACGGCCTTTCGCAGGTGGAGTTCATCAGGGGGCGTGATCCGTCCGAAGACAGCCAGTATTAGAGCAAATAACGAAAGCGTGAGCCCTACACTGATTCATAAAATGGCGACGCAATCGCCATTCCTTCTCATCCGGTTAGTCATAACCGTCGATCGCCCAAATATCAAAAATACGATATGCCGTAACAGATACGAAATATCGCAATATTGTTTTGCTCGAACTGGGTGATCTTGAGAGCTGGAATTATTGCCAATGTGAACAAAAGCGATTCAAAAACAGTGTGTTGGTCTATTTCGATGGAGAGATATTGATGGTTGGCATCGTTATTGAACTCGTTTGGTTACACTGGTCGATGATGTCGTTACTAAGGAATGAGCGGAGTGGGGTGGTAGACATGCCACGATAACCGGTGCGCTGGGCGCGATTTCGAAGCTGGAAGCGATTTTATCGATCGAATAAAGCCCGCGTAACCATGAAAATGTGAAATTGCTGTAGTTCTATAGCCTAAGAGGAGATTTGCCGTGGCAGAAAGTAGCCAGAAATTTATAGCTCGAAATCGCGCACCGCGCGTACAGATCGAATACGACGTGGAAGTTTACGGTGCGGAAAAGAAGGTCCAGCTTCCTTTTGTAATGGGTGTCATGTCGGATCTCTCCGGCAAACCGACAGAGCCGCTGCCCCCGGTTGCGGATCGGAAACTGCTGGAAATAGATGTCGACAACTTCAACGAACGGCTCAAGGCCATGAAGCCGCGGGTTGCGTTTCAGGTGCCCAACACCCTCACCGGCGAAGGAAGCCTCAGCGTCGATATCACTTTCGAAAGCATGGACGATTTTTCGCCGGCGGCGGTTGCCAGGAAAGTCGAGGGCCTGAACAAGCTGCTCGAAGCACGCAGCCAGTTGGCCAACCTGATCACCTACATGGACGGAAAGACAGGCGCCGAGGAGCTCATCGCTAAGGTAATAAACGACCCGACATTATTGCAGGCACTCGCCTCGGCTCCGAAGCCGGCGGACGAAGCCGCTGCGGACTCTTCGAGCAGCGAGGGATAAGTCATGGCTGAATTAGAAACCCAAACCTCAGCTCAGGGCGCCGAGCAGCTCGGCGAGCTTGGTGATTTTACGAGCCTCTTGAACAAAGAGTTCAAGCCGAAATCCGACCGAGCCAAAGAGGCGGTCGAGTCGGCGGTGACCACTCTGGCGGAATTCGTCCTTAAAGACGTATCCAAGGTCTCCGAGGACGCCGTCAAGACCATCCAGTCCATCATCGCCGAAATAGATCGCAAGCTCACCGAGCAGGTGAATGCGATCATGCATCACGAGGACTTCCAGCAATTGGAAAGCGCGTGGCGCGGCTTGCAGTATCTGGTAAACAATACCGAGACCGATGAGATGCTCAAGATTCGCGTCTTGAACATCTCGAAGAAAGAGCTCGGAAAAACCCTGAAGAAATTCAAGGGAACTTCCTGGGATCAAAGCCCGATCTTCAAGAAGCTTTACGAAGAAGAGTACGGGCAGTTCGGCGGCGAACCCGTCGGCTGTATCGTGGCCGACTACTATTTCGACCACTCTCCGCCGGATGTCGAACTGCTGGGGGAGATGGCGAAAGTCTGCGCGGCTGCGCATGCACCTTTCATCGCAGCGGCGGCACCGACCGTGATGCAGATGGATTCATGGAACGAGCTGGCCAACCCGCGCGACCTCACGAAGATTTTTCTGACTCCGGAGTACGCGGCGTGGCGCTCGCTACGCGAGTCGGACGACTCCCGTTATATCGGCTTGGCCATGCCGAGATTCCTGGCTCGGTTGCCTTACGGGGCGAAAACCTGTCCGGTCGAGGAATTCGATTTCGAAGAAGAGACCGAGGCGGCAGACAGCCGAAAGTATGTCTGGGCCAACTCGGCCTATGCGATGGCCGTCAATATCAATCGATCCTTCAAGCTTTACGGCTGGTGTTCGAGAATCCGCGGCGTGGAATCGGGCGGCGCTGTGGAAGGGTTGCCGGTGCATACCTTCCCGACCGACGACGGCGGCGTGGACATGAAGTGTCCGACCGAGATCGCGATCAGCGACCGGCGTGAAGCGGAGTTGGCCAAGAACGGCTTCATGCCTCTGATTCACAAGAAGAACTCCGATTTTGCGGCGTTCATCGGCGCGCAGTCGCTCCAGAAACCGGCCGAATACGACGACCCCGACGCGACGGCCAACGCCAATCTGGCGGCGCGGCTGCCCTACCTGTTCGCCACCTGCCGGTTTGCCCACTACCTGAAGTGCATCGTCAGGGACAAGATCGGTTCGTTCAAGGAGCGGGACGACATGCAGAAATGGCTGCAAAGCTGGATTTACAACTATGTCGACCCGAATCCGGCCATGTCCGACGACATCGACAAGGCGCGCAAGCCTCTCGCGGCGGCCGAGGTAATCGTGGAAGAGGTGGAGGGCAATCCAGGCTATTACACGTCGAAATTCTTCTTGCGGCCGCACTACCAGCTGGAGGGGCTAACCGTTTCGCTGCGTTTGGTGTCCAAACTACCCTCCGTGAAAGGCGGCTAGCAGATCGAGTCGAAGAGCTGGCAACTAGGGGAATTTGGAGGTGACGATATGAGATGACACGGCAAACTCACATTGCCCAACGGAGCCGGACGGAGTGTATTCCATCCATGTTTGATCAAGTTTTAATCAACCAACAAGTACCAATAAGTAAAGGAGAAGACCATGGCAGTCGACATGTTCATTAAGATCGACCCGATTAAAGGGGAATCCAGAGATGATAAGCATAAAGAAGAAATTGACGTTCTGGCTTGGAGCTGGGGCCTGTCCAACAGTGGCACCACCCATATGGGAAGCGGCGGCGGAGCGGGTAAGGCCAACGTGCAGGATCTGAGCTTTACGAAATATATCGATAAGGCGAGCCCGGATTTAATGTTGAGCTGCTGCAATGGCAAACATTTCGACAAGGCCGTGCTGGTGGTTCGGAAAGCCGGCGAAAAGCCGGTGGAATACCTGACCATTACCATGGAGGAAGTCCTGATCACCTCGGTTTCTACGGGCGGCTCCGGCGGCGAGGACCGCTTGACCGAGAACGTCACGCTCAATTTCGCCAAGGTCAAGGTGAAATACATAGAACAGACCGAAAAGGGCGCGGAGGGCGCCAAGCCGGAGATGGGCTGGAATATTGCTGCGAACGTAAAACAATAAGTTTGCGCGGTATTTTTCGGCAGTGCCCGCCGCTGAGCGGGCACTATTCATCCCCTCAATTTCTCCCATCCGCCTATGTCAACCATCGCTGCTGAAGAAAGTCTTCGGGAAGGCCGCCTGGAAGATGCGCTAGCACAACTCCAGGACCAGGTCCGCCAGAATCCTGCCGAAGCGAAGTACCGGATTTTTCTCTTCCAGTTGTTGGCCCTAATGGGGCGCTGGGAGCGCGCTCTCACGCAGTTGAGCGTGTGCGGCGATCTGGATGCGGCAAATCTCGCAATGGTGCAGACCTATCGCGAAGCCATACGATGTGAAGTCCTTCGCGAGAAAGTTTTCCGCGGGGAGATTTCTCCGCTGATCTTCGGCAAGCCCGAGCGATGGATCGCGCTTCTGATAGAAGCATGCAAATGCGCCGCGCAGGGAGATTATCCGATGGCGATCCAGTTCCGGGATCAGGGTTTCGAATCGGCGCCGGGGACGTCCGGTACCATCGACGGGAAGCCGTTCGAATGGGTGGCGGATAGCGATAGCCGTCTGGGACCGGTTGTGGAAGCCATAGTTAACGGTCGCTACTACTGGATACCTTTTTGCCGGATTGCCCGCATCGAACTCGATCCACCCAGTGACCTTCGAGATTTAGTCTGGCTTCCCGCACAATTCACCTGGGCCAACGGCGGTTCTGCCGTGGGTCTGATTCCTTCCCGTTATCCCGACTCGGAAAAAGCCGATGACGTAGCGATTCGCATGGCCCGGAGAACCGAATGGCAAGAGCCGGTCGAGGGCTACTCGTTGGGCATGGGACAACGCGTATTGGTAACGAACGAGGGCGACTTCTCGCTGTTCGATGTTCGAGAAATTGCGATGAATACGGACACGATCGAAAACGATGGCTGATCTCACGCCGAAGGAACGCCTGCAGCCGTCGCTGCTGGATCGCCTTACCGACGACGAACCGGACAAACAACAGGAGTCCCGCGACCAGCGGGTGATGAATATACGGAATTTGCGCCACAGCGTATTGCGCGACTTGGCGTGGTTGCTGAATACCACCGCCATGGAGTCGCTAGTAGATTTGGAAAAATATCCTTTCGTGGAGCGTTCGGTATTGAATTTCGGTATCCCGGCCCTGGCCGGCACGCCTCTCTCCGGTGCCGACCTTCCGGCGATCGAACGAAAGGTCAAACAGGCTATTCTCGACTTCGAACCGCGCATCCTGGCGGATTCGGTGAGGGTGAAGGTCGCCGCCTCGGACAGTATGAATCTCAAGGCCATGACGTTCACCATCGAAGGTGATCTGTGGGCTCAGCCGCTTCCCTTGCATCTTTACATCCGCACCGAAATCGATCTCGATACCGGCTATGCGCGGGTCAGCGATTTGAACGGATAGACTATGGACCCTCGATTGCTTCAGTACTACAACCGCGAGCTGCAGCACATTCGGGAGGTGGGTGCCGAGTTCGCCAAAGAGTTTCCGAAGATTGCGGGCCGGCTGGGGCTGGACGAGTTCGAGTGTTCCGATCCGTACGTCGAGCGCCTGCTCGAGGGGTTTGCGTTTCTCGCGGCGCGGGTTCAACTCAAAATCGACGCCGAATTTCCGCGTTTAACCCAACATCTTCTCGAGGTCGTTTATCCGCATTATCTCTCGCCAACACCCTCGATGGCCGTGGTGCAACTCCAGCCCGATCTTTCCGAGGGCGCGCTGGCCGAGGGATTCTTGGTGCCGCGCGCGACCTCGCTCAGAAGTCAGATCGGCAAAGGCGAGCAAACCGCCTGCGAATATCGGACCGCTCATGACGTCACGCTATGGCCCCTGCAACTGGTGGAAGCGCAATACCTCGCCACGCCCAGCGCAGTCGCCAATTTGGGCGTGCCGACCAAACCCGGCGTGAAGGCCGGTTTACGTCTTTGTCTCCGGACCAGCGCGGGTCTGCACTTCAATCAGCTCAAGCTGGACCGGTTGCCGATTTTCTTGCGCGGTACCGGCGAACTGCCGTTCCGTCTTTACGAGCAATTGCTTGCCGACACGCTTGCGTTGGCGGTCCAACCCGCATCGCGGCCATCGGAATGGGTCGAGATCATCGACCGGACGCCGATATCGCGGCTGGGATTCGGCGATGATGAAGCCTTGTTGCCGTTTGGTCCGCGCTCGTTTCAGGGCTACAGGCTGCTGCAGGAATATTTCGCGTTTCCGGAGCGATATCTGTTCGTCGGGTTGAACGGCTTACAAAAGGCCGTCAGTCGTTGTGACGGCACCGAGCTCGAGGTCATCGCCCTGTTCAAGCGCGCCGAGCCTCATCTCGTCAACGCCGTCGATGCCGGCAATTTCTCGCTGTTCTGCACGCCGGCGATCAATTTGTTTCCGAAACGCACCGATCGTATTCACTTGACCCATTTCGTGCCGCACTATCATGTCGTGCCGGATCGAACGCGACCGATGGATTACGAGGTCTATGGCGTCAGCGAAGTGACCGGTTACGGCGCCACGCCGTCCGATGAACGGGAGTTCTTGCCGTTCTACGGGTCCAGGAGCGGTTATCGGCGGCGCGACGAGAACGCCTATTACACGCTGCATCGTGAAAAGCGCGTGTTGTCGTCCAAGCAGCGCCGGCAGGGGATGCGCTCCAGCTATATCGGCAGCGAACTTTTCATCTCGCTGGTCGATGCGGCCGAAGCGCCGTATCGCGGGGATCTGAAACAATTGGGCATGGAAACGCTCTGCACGAATCGCGATTTGCCCCTGCTGATGCCCGTCGGCATGGGCGCTACCGATTTTACCTTGCAGACCGGCGCTCCGGTGCAAGCGATACGGTGTTTGGCCGGTCCGACCAAGCCGAGGCCTTCGTCCGCCGACGGCGAAATGGCGTGGCGTCTGATCAATCATCTGTCGCTCAACTACCTGACGCTGACGGATAGCAGCGAGACCGAAGGTGCGGCGGCGCTTCGCGAGTTGCTCGCCCTTTATGCGGATCCGAATGATGCGACGATACGCCGTCAAATCGAGGGCGTTCTGTCGATCGGATCCAAGAACGTGGTTCGTCGGGTGGATGCTGCCGGTCCCATTGTATTCGGGCGCGGTTTGGAGATTGCCGTCGAGTTTGACGAATCCGCATTCGAGGGCTCCGGCTGCTTTCTTCTGGGGGCCGCTCTCGAACAATTCTTCGCCCGTTATGTATCGTTGAATTCGTTCGCTGAAACGTCGGTAAGGACGGCGGAACGAGGGGAGATCATGCGATGGCCGCTACGTATCGGGCAGCGACACACGATCTGATCGAGCTCCTTCGCCGCGAGCCCTATCGCTTCGACTTCTTCGAGGCATTGCGGCTGATCGAGTGCCATTACGCGGACAAGCCGAGATTGGGGAAATCGGTTAAAGCCACTGATGATCCGATTCGGTTGAGTCAACAGCCGGAACTCGAGTTTGCGCCGTCGACCCTGGCTTCGTTCGCATCCGGCGCGGACGGTTTTCCGCCGCGTCTGTCGGCGCGTTTTCTTGGGCTGTTCGGACCCAACGGACCCATGCCCCTGCATTTGACCGAGTACGCCCGCGAGCGGGTCCGGCATCATGGCGATCATACGTTTTCGCGTTTCGCGGATGTGTTTCACCACCGGATGCTGTGCCTGTTTTATCGGGCTTGGGCCAATGCCCAGCCTACGGTGTGCCACGATCGCCCCGAATCGGATCGCTTTGCGGCTTATTTGGGCTCCTTTTTCGGGATCGGTGTTCCGTCCGTTCAAAATCGGGACGCCATGCCGGATCGGGCTAAGCTTTACTTTACCGGTCTCTTGGCCGGACAAACCAAGCATCCCGAGGGTCTGCGCGCACTCATCGGCGATTTTTTCGGGATCAGCGTTAGCTTGCGGGAATTCGTCGGCGAATGGATGGAGATCGCGACGCACGAACAGTCCCGGCTTGGAGTTTCGCCCTGCAGTGGGTCCTTGGGGTTGTCCGTAGTCGTGGGCGCCAGGGTTTGGGGTTGCCAGCATAAGTTCCGAATCGTGCTGGGCCCGATGGGAATCGATCGATATCGGGCGCTGCTGCCGGGCGGCGAAAGTTTGGTCGAGTTGATCGCCATCGTACGCAATTACGCCGGGGACGAACTGGTTTGGGATCTGAATCTGGTTCTTCGATATCAGGAAGTCCCATCTTTGCGACTGGACGGCGGCGCGCAACTGGGCTGGACAAGCTGGCTGGGGACGAGACAAGAAGAAAAAGACGCGGACGAGTTGATGCTGAATCCGTTTTTTCGGTGCTCGGCGCTTTGATTCGCCTGCCTGTACAGAGTTGAATTTTCTAAACGATTAAAAACACCGGATCTAGGGGGATCGCTTCATGGGAGAAATCAGCCGGGTCAAGCTTTTCGGCAAGCTTAACCGCATTTGCTACAAAGCTATCGAAAGCGCGACCGTATTTTGCAAATTGCGGGGCAATCCGTACGTCGAATTGGTGCACTGGCTGCATCAATTGCTTCAGCTTCAGGATTCGGATCTGCACCGCCTCATCAAGCAGTTCGGCATCGATCCGGGCCGCCTCGCCAAGGATTTCACCGAGTCGCTCGACCGCTTGCCGCGAGGAGCTACGTCCATATCCGACCTGTCGTCGCACGTCGAGGAGGCGGTCGAGCGCGGATGGGTATACGGAACGCTAATGTTCGGCGAAAACCAGGTCCGCTCGGGCCACCTGCTCGTCGGCATTTTGAAGACTCGGGGGCTGCGCGGCGAACTGGTCGGCATTTCGAAAGAATTCGAAAAGATCGGCCTCGAAACGCTGACCGAACGGTTGGCTGAGTTCGTTGGCGGTTCGCCCGAAGACGGATTGGCCGCGACCGACGGATTTCAGGCAGGCGGAGCGGCTCCTGGCGAAGCGAGCGGAGCTATGTCGCCTGCTGCCATGGGCAAGCAGGAGGCGCTCAAGCAATTTACCGTCGACCTGACGGAACAGGCGAGGCAGGGAAAGATGGACCCTGTCGTGGGACGCGACGAGGAGATCCGCCAGGTCATCGATATCCTCATGCGCCGTCGTCAGAACAATCCCATCCTGACGGGCGAGGCGGGCGTCGGCAAGACCGCGGTCGTCGAAGGATTCGCCCAGAAAATCGTGGCGGGCGATGTGCCGCCGCCTTTGCGCGATGTGAGCTTGCGCACCTTGGATGTCGGGCTCCTCCAGGCCGGGGCCAGCATGAAAGGGGAGTTCGAGAATCGATTGCGGCAAGTCATCGAGGAGGTCCAGTCCTCGCCCAAACCGATCATCCTCTTCATCGACGAGGCTCATACCTTGGTTGGCGCGGGCGGAGCTGCCGGTACCGGCGATGCCGCCAATCTTTTGAAGCCCGCCTTGGCGCGCGGCAACCTGCGCACGGTGGCGGCGACGACCTGGGCGGAATACAAGAAGTACATCGAAAAGGATCCGGCATTGACGCGCCGCTTCCAGGTCGTCCAGGTGCACGAACCGAGCGAAGAGAAAGCCATACGCATGATGCGCGGCGTGGTTTCCGTGATGGAAAAGCATCATCGGGTGCAAGTTTTGGACGAGGCGCTGGAATCCGCCGTCAAGCTTTCGCACCGTTATATCCCGGCGCGTCAGCTCCCCGACAAAGCCGTCAGCCTTCTCGACACCGCCTGCGCCCGCGTTGCCATAAGCCAGCACGCGGTGCCGCCCGAGGTGGACGATTGCCGAAAGCGCATACAAGCACTCGAAACCGAGCTGGACATCATCGGCCGGGAACGTTCCGTAGGGATCGACACGACAGCCCGCGAAAACCGCGCGCTAGCCGAACTGGAGGCCGAACGTGAGAGGCTGGCGGCGCTGGAAGGCCGCTGGAACTCCGAAAAGGAAGTGGTCGAAAAGATTCTGGCCCTGCGTCAGCAACTTCGGGAGCAGACCGGAAAAGTTGAAGGCACCGGCAGCGCCTTGGAGCAGGCGGCGGAACAGGCGGAACCCGCACCCGCCGTCGACCGGGATGCGCTGTTGTCCGAACTCAAGGACCTGCAAAGTCGGCTGCACGCGTTGCAAGGCGAACATCCGCTGATCCTGCCCACTGTCGACGGCCAAGCGGTCGCTTCCGTAGTCCAGGATTGGACCGGCATTCCCGTCGGACGCATGGTTAAGAACGAGGTCGAAACCGTGCTGAAGCTGGCCGATATCCTGGAACAGCGAATCATTGGCCAACGCCACGCCTTGGAAATGATTGCCAAGCGTATTCAGACCTCCCGTGCCGGTCTCGATAACCCCAATAAGCCGATCGGCGTCTTCATGTTGGCCGGCAGTTCGGGCGTCGGCAAGACCGAAACCGCCCTGGCTTTGGCCGAGGCTCTCTACGGCGGCGAGCAGAACGTCATCACCATCAATATGAGCGAATATCAGGAGGCGCACACCGTATCGACCCTCAAGGGTGCTCCGCCGGGTTACGTCGGTTACGGCGAGGGTGGCGTTCTGACCGAAGCGGTAAGGCGTAGGCCCTATAGCGTGGTGTTGCTGGACGAAGTCGAAAAAGCCCATCCCGACGTTCACGAGATCTTCTTCCAAGTATTCGACAAGGGTTGGATGGAGGACGGCGAAGGCCGGGTGATCGACTTCAAGAACACCCTGATTCTCCTGACTACCAACGCGGGGACGGACCTGATCATGAATCTGTGCAAAGACCCGGAACTGATGCCCGAACCCGACGGCATCGCCAAGGCTCTGCGCGAACCCTTGCTCAAGGTTTTCCCGCCTGCCTTGTTAGGCCGCCTGGTCGTCATTCCTTATTACCCGTTGAGCGACGAAATGATCGGTGCCATTGCGCGGCTGCAGCTCGGCCGCATCGAAAAGCGCATCCGGGAAACCCACAAGGTGCCGTTCAGCTATGACGACGAGGTGATCAAACTCATCACCAACCGTTGCACCGAGCTCGAGAGCGGCGGGCGCATGATCGACGCGATTTTGACCAATACCGTGTTGCCGAGGATCAGCGAAGAGTTCTTGATCCGGATGATGGAGGGGAACGCCATAGAGCGGGTGCATATCGACGTGCAGGATGGACAATTCGGCTACCGGTTTGAATAAAAAATAAGGCCGCGACAAAGTTTCGGCAGCATCCTCGTGGTGACCCTGTTGCTACGAGTCTGTAATCAAAACAAGAGTACGAACCTGAGGGGGAAATTCGGATGGACGTGTTCACCGAAGTCTATGACAAGAGTATCGAGTTGCTTAAGACGTCATCGCTGCAAAAGGACTGGAAAGACATCGAGTCCGGATTGAAGAAGCTGCTTCAATCCGATGGTCCGTCGGTCGATGCCGCACCGGTACTCGACAAGCTGCGCAAGCAGTTGGAAGAAGCCGCGAAGGGGAAAGCCTTGAGCGGCCGCGCGCAGTCCCAGGAGATCCTCAGCGCCTGTCAGACCGGCAGTTCCGGCTACCAAGACCGTGCGGCGTGCATCAAGCAGTTCCGGCATTTCTATCTGGTGGCGAAGAAAGGTAACCAGAGCATATGGGTTGTCGACTCTCCGAAGCACTATGGCAAGTGGACCTATGATCTCTTCGCCGGCAGGAACGAAGCCCAACTCAAATCGGAGCTCAACCACTGGCGCGAGGTGTTCGGTGAGGGTAATCGGAAGATGATGTCCGACGCGCTTCAGCTCGCCCGCAAGTGGAGTTCCGATGTGGAGGTCAAGCTGAGCGGCAAGTCCGGAGATGCGAACGACACGATCCGCCGCTGGTTTCACACCGACGGTGCCAAGGCCGGTGATCTCGATGCCAGCCGGGGCAAACTGCTCGACGGATTCAAGAAGATCACGGCGGCCTGTAATTCCGGCAAGGTGATATTTTCCGACCGTCCCCACAAGCGCGCGGACGGGTCGATGAAAAACACCTTCGCCTCGGTCAACAGCCTGGACGTCATGCCGGTGATCTACATTTACGAATTGTTTCTGCGCACCGGCAAGCGTACGCGTCTCGGAAACATTCCGAAGCTGTGGCTGTGCGCCCTGACGGTAGTCCACGAATTATCCCACAAGCTGGTTAAGACCGAAGACATCCGTTACGACTACGACGGACTCAAGCCCGGCAACGGATTCAAAACCGAAGATGCCTTGAACAACGCCGATAGCTGGGCTTACTTCGCCGGTGATCTTGTCGGCGCGATTCCCAAAAGTGCGATCAAGGAAGCACTAAGCTAAACCAGACGATTGCCCCATGTGCACACTTTTCCGGCAAAGACTTTGTAAGCTCATCATCGTGGCTGCGACGGTGTTTCCTATATTCGCATGGGGCGACGCAGCTACGCTGCCCCAAATAAAGGAGTCAGGCATGGAATCTTCCAAGAGACGTGCGCCGGCGGCGAAGCCGGTCACCCACAAAGGCATACGCTACGAGCAACTGCGTGCGGCGCGCTCACGAGGCTTCGGACAGAGCGGCGGCGTTATCGCGGCGGTCGACGAAGCCAGCGGTCAGGAACTCTGGACCTTGCAATTGTATACCACGCAGTACGACCCCCACGAGGAAACCGATGCACAGGAGGTTTATATCGAGGAACTGCGTATCGATAAGAAGTCCGAGACGTTGATCGCACGCGACGAGCGCGGGCGCACGTTTATAGTCAATCTCAAGGATCGCACGGTCACCGAAAAGCACTAGGCGACTGGGGCGTCCGACGGGCTGGAGCGCGGCGCAGGACGCACGAACACGGCGAATTGGCTCGGGTTTTCTGATTCGGTCGATGGAGGCGAATCCCATCGATCGAGGGCACTGAGTGTCCCGGATCAGGGATTTGGGTACGGGTTCGGGTCATTTTTTCAAAAAACGCGGCATAAAATGCTGCACGTGAGCCCCGACGGGGATTAGGAGAAAGCATGGCCGAGCAGACTGCTCGTGATTTGGTGGCGTACAAGAACTACACGCCGACGGGTCTCACTGAGACGAGACTAACCAGAAAGCTTACCCTGGACCAGGAGTGGGTATTCGGTGGATCGGGCGGCGTCGATATCATGATCAAGTTCGACAAGAACTTTTTCAAAAAGCACCTGTTTACTTACTCCAAGAAAACCAATGAGGTCGCACAGATCGCCTTCTTCCTCTCAAAGGAGGCCGGCGACCCGCCCGGCAGAGAAATGGACTTCTGGCTCCAGGCCGAATTGATCAAGCTCAATCAAAAACTTCGGAAGGCGCTGGAACACCGTGCAGAAGCCTATCGCTGCACTTGCGGGCACTATCTGATCTCTCACGCCTGTACAAACTGCGGGCATGGCCCGGCAAAACACAAGACCGGGAGTGGGGCGAATTGCGCATGCAAGGAAGACACTGGTGCCGGAATAAAATGCGGCTGCACCACCTATACCAACAGATGTGTCGAATCCGGCTGCGCTTGCGGCGGGTTTACGAATACACCGACAGGGGCGTACGCAACATCCCGCAGCAATAGCGGAAAGGGACCCGATAACCCTTTGCAAGGAGCTCCTACGCAAGTAAATACGTGCATTATTCTCGACCGGATACCCATGGAAAAATTCAAAGACGTGGTCATCAAATCGTTCGAGACCGCAGAAACGACATCCCACACCTGGGCGATCAATACCGAAAAACACCTGACATGGGATTTCGGAATCGCAAACTGTGTGGTCAATGCTTCGCTTGGGCAAGCTCCGAAAGATTGGACAACCAGCACCGGTGTAACGGTATCGGCCAAAAAACTCAGTTTTACCCCGGCCAGCAGCGGAAAGCGGGACCTGTACACTTATCAGGTTTTCCACTTGAGCAATTGACGCGAGATACCGGTATGGCGGACTTACAAAGGCAATCTAGGATGTCCGAGATATCCGGTGTAAGGTCCGTAGATCAAGGCCAAACCCATCCTGTGTATCATCCGGATCGTATTTCGACCCCAGAGATGCATAGGATGAGCTAAGTAGCTTCTATAATTTCCTCTTGTGTTCCTTTAATCCCGATTCATTTTCTATTAGGCGTTATTTCGAATGGAGATTACATAAATGCCGCTAGCACAACCGAATACGAAAGGAGTATTCCCGGCGACGATGGGAGGGCAACCCATACCCGAGATAAAGGTCGCGGATAATACTGCATTAAGCGATATGGAAGATATCCATTTTGGTATGAATATCGATGAGGCCGACAATGCCGATCTTTATCGGGATCTCGATCGCGGAAATCCGGTGGAGGCCGACCTTGTCGGCCTTGGCCCAAGAACCATCGATATCAAGCGGCGAGGCGGGAGAACCGCGGAGGATGACTGGGAAATACACTGGGGAAATGCGAGAGCGCGCGGGCTCAAAGGCATGGACGACACGAAGTTCCAAAACTTTAACCAGGCTAGGCCCATTAAGCACCGCCAGTTTCCGGCGGGTGCGCATCTGGGCGGCGTCGACGTAGGGGGAACAAACAAAGAATATAGCCTAGGTGCCACCACAAAAGCGGATACCGAAGGCCTTGAAATGGGTACGAGGTGGTCCAAAACCGCGCTTGAATATTCGCTGGCGCATGGCGGCGGAAAAATCCATTTTCACCTGGACGGAATGGGTGAATTATCCGGTATTTTCGATAAAACCGGGGATTATGGCTATAACGTCACCAGCCGCGAACTGCGGTACGTCAAGAGATTCTGGATGAGATTCCAGCATAAGGTGATATTTTATAACGGATATACGGCCGCTCTATTGCCGGTGATTGTCTGTCCTCCCTGGATACCGAACTGGGAACCGGATAGCGCGACGAACACGTGCCGGGTATGCAATAAGGAATTCAGCAGAGTATTTCCGGTCCGGTGGCGTCATCACTGCCGCTTGTGCGGCAAGAATGTTTGCGACGTCTGTTCGCCCGACCGCGTCCGGTTGACGTTTCCGGTTCAGCGGCCCGGGCACGTACGTGAAACCGGCCCGGTAAGGGTCTGTAGACCCTGTTATTTGGCCTTCAATCGTGCGCTTCCCGCTCCGATATAAGCGTCGGCGATGCTGAAAAAGAAAGGCCCGAATTTCCACGCTCTGTACTATTCCGAAAGTTGATCTATGTTGGACGACGAACCGTCAGATTTCCGCATCGAGGAAGTAACCCCCGAGTTGGCGTTGAGCGGTGCGATTCGCTTGCTGCAAGCGAATCGCCTCGATGACGCCGAGCGGATTTTCAGCGTACTACTGGAGAATTATCCGGACATTCCCGAAATTCTTCATTTCTACGGCATCCTCGCGCATCGGAGAGGCAGAGACGATCTGGCCGTCGAGTCGATCGAAAAGGCCATCGCCATTGCGCCGACCTATGCCGATGCGTACAACAACCTCGGCAACATCTATAACAAGGCCGGCAAGCCCGAAAAGGCGGTGGACGCCTACCGGCGCGCGATCGAGCTGAATCCCGGAAACGTTGCTGCGCACAACAATCTCGGCACCGTTCTCAAGGATCTGGAGCGCTTCGAGGAAGCCGCGGAGCAATTCGCCAAGGCGATCGAACTGATGCCGGACAACGCCGAGCTCTATCACAATTTCGGAAACGTATTCCGGAAGCAGGGCAAATTCGGGGAGGCCGCCCAGGCTTACCGCAGAGCGATCAATCTCCGGCCGTACCGCTCGGACGATTACGAAAATCTTTGCCATGTGCTGTACCTGCAAGGCTTGGTCGAGGAAGCATTGCCCACGATCCGTCAATGGCTGGAACACGATCCGACCAATCCTCTGGCGCTGCACCGGCTGCATTCGTATGCCGGGACGGACGTCCCGGCGCGCGCTTCGGACGACTACGTCCGCATGACGTTCGACAGCTTTGCCGATAGTTTCGATTACGTGCTTAAGGGACTCGACTATCGGGCTCCGGGTTTGGTCAAGGAAGCCGTCGCCGCATTGTACGATCGGGATCGAGTCGACCTCGAAGTGCTCGACGCCGGCTGCGGGACCGGGCTGTGCGGGGAATTCTTGCGTCCTTATGCGCGTCGGCTGACCGGCGTGGATCTGTCCGTCAAAATGCTGGAGAAGGCCCATGCCAGACGGCAATACGACGATTTGATCGAGAGTGAATTAACAGCCTACATCGGACGGCACACGGATCGGTTCGACCTGATCGTCTCCGCCGATACGCTGGTTTATTTCGGCGATTTGAGCGCGGTTTTCGAGCGGGTAGGGCGGGCACTGCGCCGGGGCGGATACTTCATTTTCACGGTGGAACGTAACGACGAGCGGCCGTCCGAAGGGTACAAGATCAATCTCCACGGGCGTTACAGCCATACGGAGGATTACCTGCAACGTGAGCTGGAAAGCGCCGGGCTTTCCCTTCGGAGGGGCGAGCAGCAGATGTTGCGCTACGAGGCCGGTGTGCCTGTGGAAGGGTTTCTGATCGTTGCCGCGCGGTCTTGAATTCGGTGGTTGCTCGCTGCGACCGGAAAGGTGTCTCGGGCGGAATCGCCTGAAATCATCGGTCTATATCCCAGGTTTGTTAGTATTCGACAAATTGTCTCCAATCATTCTAATGGGTTAGTTTTATGTCGTTCACCCAGGATTTCCGCTCCGCTTCCGTAACGAGTCCTTTGGGCAAAGACGTCTTGTTGTTCTTCCGAATGCAGGGGCGGGAGGAGTTCAGCCGCTCGTTCGAGCTTGAAGTGGATTTGCTCAGCGAGAATCGGAATATCGCCGCCAAGGACGTTCTGGGAAAGAAACTGACCGTCGCGCTTGAACTTTCCAACGGGGGCAAACGTTATTTCAACGGCTATGCCGTTCAATTCAGCCAGGAACCCGATCTCGGCGAATTCGCGCATTACCGGGCGGTTTTGCGGCCGTGGCTATGGTTTCTGACGCGCAAGACGAATTGCCGCATTTTTCAGGACAAAACCGTACCGGAGATCGTCAAGGCCATTTTCGAGGAGCATGGCTTCAGCGGCGACATTCAGGAATCGCTGAGCGAAACCTATCGGCAGCGCGAATACTGCGTACAGTATCGCGAAAGCGACTTCGATTTCATCAATCGGCTCCTGGAAGAGGAAGGCATCTACTATTTCTTCAAGCACGAAAGCGACAAGCACATTCTCAATCTCGTCGATTCCGCCAATGCCCACTCGGCGGTTTCCGGGTATGCGGAAGTACCTTTCTTTCCCCCGGAGAATCAAGAACGGCGGCTCCGGGATCACATCTTCGCCTGGTCCTTCAAGCGGGTCATTCAGCCTGGGACTTACACGGTCAACGATTTCGATTTTGAAAAGCCCAAAGCCTCCTTGATCGAAAAGACAAACCGACCGACTGAGGACGATTACAGCAAATACGAACAATACGATTACCCGGGAGGATACGTTGCGAATGCCGACGGGTCGCATTACTCGAAAGTGCGGTTGGAGGCGCTTCAGTCGGATTACGAGCGGTTTTCGGGCGAGGGCAACGTCGCGGGTCTGGAAGTCGGAGCCTTGTTCAAGCTGATCGATCATCCCCGGCAGGATCAGAACAAGGAATACGTGGTTACCGGAATGGAATTCCGGCTGCAATCCAACCGCTATAAGTCAGTGAGCGACTCGGCCGGCGATTTCGCGGAGAAGCTCGGCATTTCCGCCATTGCCAAGACGCAGCAGTTTCGTGCCGCCCATCGCACGCCGAGACCCGTGGTTCGCGGGCCGCAAACCGCCATAGTGGTCGGCAAGTCTGGCGAGGAAATCTGGACCGACCAATATGGACGCGTGAAGGTCAAGTTTCACTGGGACCGCGCGGAGAATCGGGACGAGACCAGTTCGTGCTGGGTGCGGGTGTCCCAGCCGTGGGCGGGAAAAGGATGGGGAGCGATTGCGATACCCCGTATCGGCCAGGAAGTGATCGTTGATTTTCTCGAAGGCAATCCGGATCAGCCGATCATTACCGGCCGCGTCTACAACGCGGAGCAGACCGTGCCCTATGCCTTGCCCGGCAAGGCTACGCAAACCGGCATCAAATCGCGCAGCAGCAAGGGCGGGGGACAGGACAATTTCAACGAGATCCGCATGGAGGACGATAAGGGGAAGGAGGAAATCTATATCCATGCCGAGAAAGACATGAATGTGGTTGTCGAAAACAGCGCCACGCTCAAGGTCGGTTTCGACAAGAAGGACCCCGGCGATCAGACGATAGACATCTACAATCACCGGACGACGACCCTGGAGCAGGGCAACGACAAGCTGCAGCTCAAGCAGGGCAATCGGGAAGTGGTGCTGGACATGGGCAACCACACCTTGTCGATCAAACAGGGGAATCAGGAGACCAAGATCGATCTGGGCAAAAGCACGCTGGAGGCGATGCAGTCGATCGAACTCAAGGTCGGGCAGAACAGTATCAAGATTGATCAAAGCGGCATCACGATCAAAGGCATGATGGTCAATATCGAGGGAACCAGCATGGCGGAACTGAAATCACCCATGACGACGGTAAAGGGCGACGGAATGCTGACCGCCAAGGGCGGTATCGTCATGATCAATTAACCGAGTTTTAATCTCCGAGACTGAAAAGCAAAATGACTGAACCCGTTTTCACCAAGGTCTCTGCGCCCAACGCCGCGGCTGTGTGCCGTGATATCGACCTCGACGAAGCCGCACTCCGATTGCTGAATCCCGAGATGAGCCCGGCTGGCTTTTTACGCCTCCTTATGGAAAACGCCTTGTATCCCGAAGCCGTTAAATTTCTCGCGCGGGCGCTTCCGAAACGGGAGTCGACCTGGTGGGCCTGCCTATGCGCCCGCAGCGCTTTAGCCAATGATCCTGCTTCGCCAGCGATAAAACCGCTCGAACTCGCCGAGCGCTGGGTTTACAAACCCAGCGAGGAACATCGGCGTTCGGCTTTTGCCGCGGCGGAGGCGCATCAGTTCCAAGGGGCGGGGAGCTGGGCGGCGGTGGCGGCGTTCTGGAGCGGGGGCAGCATGGCTCCACCGGATGCGCCGGCCGTTCCACCCGCGGACAATCTTACCGGGAAAGCCGTTACCGGAGCGGTCATGTTGGCGGCGGTTCAACACGAGCCGGAAAAAGCGCCGGAAAAGTACCAACGCTTCTTGGCGCAGGGCATCGACATTGCCTGCGGAGGCAACGGCCGGTTGGCCTCCAAGCTTGCCGGTGCGAATGCGTAATGGCGCGATCGAATGACTGATACAGTGAGGGCAATATGAGCAAACCCGCGGCCCGCCTCACCGATATGCATACCTGTCCCATGTTCGACGGCCCCAAACCCCATGTGGGAGGGCCGATCACGGCTCCCGGCGCGCCCACGGTGCTGATCGGTTCTTTGCCCGCCGCTCGGGTCGGCGATGTGGTAACCTGTGTCGGACCGCCGGATACCATTGCTCAGGGTTCGGCCACGGTGATGATCGGCGGTCAGCCGGCGGCGCGCATGGGCGACATGACCGCCCACGGCGGTGTGATCGTCGTGGGCCAGCCGACTGTTCTCATCGGCGGATAAACGGATCGACCGTCATTTAAGGAATGCACCGGAAACGCGACGCCTCTCCGGCGGAGCTTAAGGTATTATCCGGTGTGCGTTCGGACCTTTTGCGCCGCTCTCCGGAATCAGGGGGATTTTTAAGTAAGTAAACACATCATTTCAGATTTTTAAAAGCCACTCATTCCACGACTTTTCTCTCGTGTGTTCGTCTGTTGTTCCCGCCGCGCCGGCTGTCCCTGCCTTCGGCGATTTAGAAAACCTCTGCGCTTGCCACGAATGTGATCTTTTGCAACGCAAGGTCCCGCTTGCGCCGGGGCAAAGCGCCCGCTGCTGCCGCTGCGGAGCGCAGCTCTATCATGCGCCGAAAGACACCCTGGACCGGACATTGGCCTTTTCCCTTGCGGCATTCATTCTGTTTTCGGTCGCCAATCTGTTCCCTATTCTGGGGCTGAGCATCCAGGGCAAGCACACGGAGGCGACGCTTCTCGGTGCCGTGCTCGAGTTGCAGAAGCAGGGCATGGGAATGATGGCCGGCCTGGTTCTGTTTACCACCATTGTGGTACCGGCCATGGAGCTTCTGGGACTGTTATATGTGCTGCTGCCGCTGAAGCTGAATAAGAAGCCGCCGGGTCAGGCCGCCGTGTTCAGATTGATTCAGGTGCTGCGGCCATGGGGCATGATCGAAGTCCTGATGCTGGGCATCCTGGTTTCCCTGGTCAAGCTCGCTCACATGGCGACTGTTCAGCCGGGCTGGTCGCTGTGGCTTTTCGGCGGTTTTATTTTCGTGATGGCGGCGACCGCTGCCTCGCTGGATAGCGAAGAGATTTGGGCGCGGTTGGGGCGGCGCTGTCCCGTCGCCACTCAGCAAAACTCAGGGGCCGGCTATTTGACGTGCCATGCCTGCGGGATGCTTTCCTATGCCCCGGCCGGGAAGCACGAGCAGCACTGCCCTCGGTGCGGTAGCGTGCTGCACGTCCGCAAACCGAACAGCGTCGGTCGATGCTGGTCTCTCCTGATCGCCGCCATGATTTTATATGTTCCGGCCAATGTGTTGCCGGTCATGTCCACCTCTTCGATCGTCGGGGCTCAAGTCGACACCATCATGAGCGGGGTGATCTATCTGTGGGTATCGGGATCGTGGCCTTTGGCACTGCTGGTGTTCTTTGCCAGCGTTATGGTGCCGCTGCTGAAACTGATGGCTCTCACTCTACTCTTGGTGACGGTTCAGACCGGATCGCGCTGGCGGCCGCTGGACCGCACCCGGCTATATCGGCTGACCGAAAAGGTCGGCCGTTGGTCGATGGTGGATATTTTTGTCGTTACCATGCTGGTGGCCCTGGTGGATGTGCGCCCTCTGGCGGCGGTCCAAGCCGGGCCCGGAGCCATTGCCTTCGGCGCCGTAGTGGTGCTCACCATGGTTGCCGCCATGAGCTTCGACCCGCGACTGATATGGGATTCCGTACAAGAAAATGTTCATTCGAGATAACGATTCAAATTCCGCTTCGAAGACCGACAAGGGCGATGCGTTGCCGACGGCGGTCGCAGCGCCGCCGAGCCGGTTCGCCTTTTCCGTCGTTTGGGTCATACCGCTGGTTGCGGCGCTGATCGGTGCCTGGCTGGCCTGGAAAGCGATCTCGGAACGAGGCCCTGTGATCACCCTTATTTTCATGAGTGCCGAGGGTTTGGAGCCGGGCAAAACGCCTATCAAGTATCGGGACGTAGAGGTGGGCAAAGTCGCCGATGTCGCCCTGAGCGAAGATCGGACCAGCGTCATCGTCACCGCTCAAATGCGTGACGGAACCGAGGATTGGCTGGTGAAAGACACCCGTTTCTGGATCGTGCGTCCGCGCGTGGTCGCCGGGAACATTTCGGGTTTGAGTACTTTGCTTTCCGGCTCTTATATCGGCTTGGACGTGGGGAGTTCGACGGAGCGGAAATACAAATTCCGCGGTCTGGACGTCCCGCCCATTCTAACATCGGATCTGCAGGGCCGGCGCTTCGCTCTCAAGGGCGAGGATCTGGGCTCTTTGGATGTAGGATCTCCTATCTATTTCCGGCACATTGCGGTTGGCAAGGTGCTGGGCTTCGAAATGGATCCTGCGGGGACCGGTGTAACCATACAAGTTTTCGTGGAAACGCCCTATGACCGGTTCGTGACCGCCGACACCCGTTTTTGGCACGCCAGCGGTCTCGACTTAACACTCGATGCCAATGGCGTCAAGATCGACACGGAGTCGCTGATGAGCATCATGCTCGGCGGAATCGCTTTCGCCATGCCGGCCGGCGACGGAAAAGTCGAGCCTGCGGTGGAAAACACGGCGTTTACCCTTTACGCCAATCGGTCCGCGGCCTTCGCGCCACCCAAAACCGAACGGCGCGCGATGGTTTTGTATTTCGACGAAACGATACGAGGGCTTTCGGTCGGTGCGCCGCTCGATTTTAGAGGCTTGCCTGCCGGAGAGGTCACCGGCATCCGGGGCGAGTGGGATACGCAGAACCACCGTTTCCGTATTGCGGTCGATATCGGCCTGAGTTGGGGTGGGATGATACGCAATCAAAAACGCGAACTTATCACCACGACCCGCGAGGCCGTGGAGAGACAGTTGAGCCGAATGGTGGAGAAAGGGCTTCGTGCGCAATTGCGCACAGGCAACCTAATCTCGGGGCAACTCTATGTCGCTCTCGACTTCTTCCCGTCTGCGCCGTCGGCACATTTGGACTGGACGCGGGACCCGCCTGAGTTTCCGACCATGCCGGGCACTTTGCAATCGCTCTCGGACAGCGCGGAACATATCGTGAAAAAACTGGACAAATTACCGCTCGACGAGATCGCCGCGGACCTGCGGAAAACCATGGCATCGTTGAATCAGACACTTAAGAGCGTGGAGCGGCTGACCTCCAATTTGGATCGCGAGCTGATGCCGGAGATGAAGACCACGATTATCGACGCTAGACGGACCCTGACCGAAGCCCAGAAGACGCTTGCCACCGACGGACCGCTCCAGCACGATGCGCGCGACGCGCTGAACGAGGTTTCCCGGGCAGCTCAATCGTTACGCGTGATGTTGGATTATCTGGAGCGCCATCCGGAATCGCTTCTTATGGGTAAAGAGAAACAGCCATGATCCGTTTTCTGTGGATGACGATATTCGTTAGTCTTTTCGCCGGGTGTGGCGGTTCCGCGCCGGCACGTTTCTATACGCTGATGCCGGCGAACGACCCGGTGGCCGCACGGGGCACTCTGAGCGATAGCGCGAAAATAATCGTGGTGGGGCCGGTGACGATTCCCGCCGCTTTGGATCAGCCCCAGCTAGTCGTTACCAAGGGCGAACATGAAGTCGAGGTTCTGGAGCAGCATCGCTGGGCAGCGCCGTTGAAGGACGAAATCACGAGCGCACTGGCCGCTCGCCTTTCCCGTCTGGTTGGCGATGCGACGGTAACCGCCTACGCCCAATCGACGTCTCTTGATCCGAATGTGCGGATTCTCATAGATATTTCCCGATTTGAACTTCGCCCGAAAGATAGAGCCGTTTTCGAAGCGCTGTGGACGATCAAAATGAATGACGAAACGGCGGTCCGCCGCGGACATACCAACGTGGCCATCCCTGCCGCGAATAGCAGTTACGTAGGGTTGGCAACCGCGCAAAGCCGGGCGCTCGACGCCTTGGCGCAGGACCTCGCCGCCGCGTTGCGAACTCGGTGACTCGATGCCCGATGTTCGTAAGCTGAAGAAATTACCCGAGGGATAGACGGGACCGGTTGGCTGAGGCTGCCGACCGATTCCGTTGAACCGGCCGGCGCTCGAAGTCGATTGTGCTGATTAGCTACGGCGGTCGTTATAACTCCCGTTACGCCTTGCTGCGGTAACGAAAGGGTTGGAGCTGCCGTTGCGCTCACCTCTGTCTTGGGGAGGACGGGCTTCGTTTACCGTTAGGCTGCGGCCGCTTACCTCCTTACCGTTCAAGGCCGCAATCGCGGCCTGAGCTTCCTGAGCGCTGCCCATTTCCACGAATCCGAAACCCTTGGAGCGCCCTGTTTCCCGATCCATAATCACATGGGCCGAGTATACCGTACCATGTGGCGCAAAAAGCTGGTGCAGATCATCGTTTCCAAGGCCGTAATTCAGATTTCCGACATACAATTTCCTGTTCACTAGATAACTCCTCAATACCCACTCAAATAACATGTGCGCCGAAGGTCAAAACATATATCCATCAATAACGGCTTCAGCTCCGCTCCTTGGTACGATAAATAAACTATCTTTCCGCACCTAATTCCATAAGTAATCGCCCGTAGGTAACTATATTCCCGTATAGCATTACGGCAGTCGCACTCTTCGGGGTATATCTGTGTCGCGACATCCGTAACGCTAATGTAACGAAAACGCAATAAATTTGGTTGACTCTCGAATACTTTCGGATCGTTCGTTGTCGTAAATCGACACCGCTTCTCAAGTAATATCGAGCCGGGTTTCTTGTTCAAGATGAGCGCCCTTAACCGCCTGTCCGGACAAGATCACTTGTTTGATTCCGTTTTTGTCAATATGAACCACGCTTTCCTCGCGTTTAAATGTCTCGGGGATAGCCGACTCATCATCGAGAATTACTTTCGGCGGATTTTGTTTGACTTTGATAATGAATTGAGGACTCCTGATTTCACGTATATTGATACGTTCCATCTGAATCTTGAGATATTGCCTTAAACCGGCCGCACGAGTTTCCAAGGCTCTGCGTCGCCGGTTCATCCGCTCTTCGGCCTGACGAATCAGTTCGGCTTCGCCCTCCATGTGCAGGAGGGCGGCAGCGATGTTCCATGCTTTAAGCGAGATCTCGCCCGTAAGTGCTTCCAATGTGTCGTTGATCACATCCGGAGGCAAATCCAGATCCGTAAGGTTATTCAAGGCTTCCTGGTATTGCTCGGCAATCTCATAAAGCTTTGTTTCCACGCCGCTTACCCCTTCTCAGTCGCGTCCGGTTTAGCCCAGTCTTCCAATTTCTGAACGAGCCTATCGTAGACTTCAGGCGTCAACTCTTCGAACGCGTTCAACTTGTTCTTGCTCGCGGCTTTGACCCAACGCAGCACGCGCTCGCGGTCCAAGCCGAGTTCCTTGATCCGTGTCTCCAATTGCTCGATCTGTGTGAGGGAAAGGCTGCAGAACCTGTAGCCCCGGCCGCCAGCTTCCGAAGACGGTGTCGATTCGGCCGGAATCCGATCGTTGGCATCGCCTTCGCCCTCGGTGAATTTGCCGGTAGTAACAGCGGCTTGTGGCTTCGAGGCCGGCCCTAGCTGCATGTCCTCAAGGTCTTGCGTAAACACTTCGCTTAAGCCCGCCATCCGCAGAGTCGCATCGATATGCGCCGACTTTCCCGCCATCTTGAGGGCTTTATTCAGGTCCCCATTGTCCTGCTGCACGCTGCGTGCTCCAATGCCTTCCGCGACCGTCCGTTCCTGACTGTCTCGCAGTTCGCAGCGGAGAATGATCGTACCGAGACGCTGTCCCGACAGGGCGGCCTGCTCATAGGCGGTGAGATTGGGATAATGCACCGTCACTCCGAGCATCCCGCAAATTTTTTCGGCACCCGGCTTGAATAGACTCGGCTTGCTCCAGTGGCTGTTGATCGGGCACGACTCCGCTTCGCCGCGCCTGGCAAAGGCGCATCTTTCCCGATTGAAGAGGTGAATGCGGCCGTAGTCCGTGCCTTCCACCAAGGCTTCCCTTATCCAATTGAGTATCGCCGCACGATTATGCTTGCGCCGCGCCAGTCCCGCTTCGAATACATCATTCGGCAAATCCAGAGGGGAAACGCTCGGTAGTTCGGCCTTTGCCGTTTTCCTCGCGACTTTTCGCGCTGTCGGCTTTTCGGGGCTCGCCACGGGCTGTTCTTCGTGTTCGAGATAGGCCGTGGACGGAATCGAAGCCGCTGGGGCGTCTACGGTGTCTTCGCGTTCTTTTACGTGATTCATAACTTGGTTACTCCTGCCGTACACATCACCTTTAATGCATTTCCCTGGGGCAAGGCTTGCTTGCGGGGTGCTATGGCGTTGTACCGCTCGTCTGGGAAGTAGAAAAAAGCTGCCGGAATATCCGGATCGAAGAGTGGTTATTTAAGGCGCCTCAGGTTACTGCCGACGCATCACAGCGCTGTCCTATGGTGGGGGTGGAAGATTGGCACTGGGGAATCGCTCCAAAAACACTTACAGTGACAATTTGCGGCCGAGATTTAGCGGGAAGCGACGTTGAGCCTGGCGCAAGACAATAGGTCAGGACCGAAGGCTAAGACTTGATTCCGGCTTGATTTAGGCAAAGTTATGCTCTTTAGATGCTGTGAATAAATAACCGGTTTTCCATGTAACATTAAACAAAATCCGGCGGCGAAAGTTCCCTCAAGAATTAAAGAAAAATGTGATAATACAAAGAGTTGTCTTGGCTATGGCGGGGCAGCCAAGGGCTCGTTCGGATCTAAAGGACGTTGCGTTGGATTGACCTCGGAAAATACTTCGCTTGTCGGTCTATAGGTCGATTGCCTAAACGCATTGTGATCGATCATGAGGTTGAGGAACCTTCGTATCTCGAGTCACCATTTCTTTGGCCGGGGTGGTTTCGTTCTTGGTTTGATGTTGCTAGCGCCTTTGTGGAGTGGAGGAGGAATGGCGGGAGCGCTCGAAGACTATGTTAATGCGCCGGACACCGCGTACCATTGGCGGTATGAGTCGGAAGCCCAAGAACCGTGGGGAACGCTGATCCGTTTGGAGTTGATATCCCAGAAGTGGCGTGGCGAAACGTGGAGCCACGGTCTTGTGATCGTCCGGCCGCTCGAGCTGCGTAATCCCAAGACTGCCTTTCTTCTGATAACCCACGATGGTGCCGCCAGCATCGATCTGTTGAAGACGGTGGCGGAACGAGCCGGAGCCATTGCGGCTGCGATTACCGGCGTTCCCAATCAACCATTGTATGGGCGTAGCGAAGATGCGCTTGTCGCTTATACGTTCGATCGGTATGCGGAAACGAACGACAAGACCTGGCCGTTGCTTTTCCCCATGGTGAAAAGCGCGGTGCGGGGCATGGATGCGGTTCAGGAGTTCGTGGGGCGGACATTGAGTGTCGGCATCGAGAAGTTTCTGGTCGCCGGTGCCTCCAAACGAGGTTGGACGGCCTGGTTGACGGCAGCCGTCGATGGGCGGGTCAAAGCCATCGCGCCCATGGTATTCGACATGTTGAACATCAAGACGCAACTGCAATGGACCGAGAAAGTCTATGGCCGGCAAAGCGAGTATATCCACGATTACACCGATCTGGGGCTGCATCGGGCCCTGGACGACAGTCCTCTGCAGCGGTTGCGCGTGTGGGTGGACCCCTACGCTTATCGCGAACGTTACAGAATGCCGAAGTTGCTGTTGCTAGGGACTAACGATCCTTATTGGACAGTCGACTCGCTGCGTCATTACTGGCATGACCTGCCCGAGCCCAAACTGCTGTTCCAGGCGCCGAATGCGGGTCACGGTGCGGGTAGTACTCTGGAAGCCAGGCAGACGCTTGCAAGCTTTTTTGAAATGGTCGCGGACAATCATCCGCTGCCCAGGCTGGCATGGACGCATACGCAACGGGGGGATGATACCGAGATGATACAGGTCAAGACCAACGCGAAACCGACCGCGATACGTCTTTGGACCGCCGAGTCCTCGGATCGCGACTTTCGTAACGATGCTTGGTCGAGTCGTAGCCTGGCGCTCAATCCGGAGCGGAATGGCGCCGCCATTCTCGTGCGTGCGCCCTGTGACAAATATCGTGCGTATCTGGTCGAAGTGGAGTTGCGCTCTCCGAGCGGCCACCCTTATCAACTATCGACCGAAGTCCGGGTTCTTCCCGATCTTGC
This sequence comes from Methylocaldum sp. GT1TLB, assembly GCF_051027445.1. NCBI lineage: Bacteria > Pseudomonadati > Pseudomonadota > Gammaproteobacteria > Methylococcales > Methylococcaceae > Methylocaldum > Methylocaldum sp. GT1TLB. The sequence goes on along the minus strand of NZ_CP194898.1, from coordinate 933,470 downwards.
CCGCATCGAATAAAACGGTTTCGGATGGCAGCTCAGCGTATCGGGTGTCATGTCGGAGCGAGAAATTGTCGTCAGATCCCGACGTCCAGGAGCGAGATTGCTCTTTTGGCTCCAATTTATTGATGACTACTGTATTGGAATTGAGCGAGTTGGATCCGCTATCACGATAGGCGGGAATCCTGGCCTTGCCTTTGCATAAAATACGCGGCGTTTTGCAATCAAGGGGGGAGTTCCAATCCATGCGCATTTTGATGTTGAAGCCGATCCTGGCCGTATTGCTTATCGTGTTTAGCGGATCTTCCGTGGCTTCGGGAAAACATGCCCACAAACATAAACATCATAAGCACCGCCACCACAAAACTGTTCATGTCCACGAGCATCACCACCACTATTACGACGACAGGCATCGGTATGTTCCGATAGAGCGACCGGGCTTGCCACGGCTACCGGAGCTGCCTCGCCTTTCTGATTTGCCGGCGCCTCCGCTGCCGAGATTGCCGCCTTTGCCGGGCAGGTAGAATCGCTTGGTGCCTGCCCTCGAGTAATGGTCTGGATCGGCTTGATCGTTATCTCGCGGAGAACGCACTCCGCTCGAATACAGGATCGACCTCGTTCCAAGACATTTGGCTTGTCGCCACTGTAGAGATGTTATAAAGTAACATAAAAACGCAGCGCTTGAGGTCCAAGCAATGAATGTCAGGACTCCGCCTAGTCAAAAAGTGTACACGATGCCCACCCATGATCACCGCGGTTGTGTCGACCGAGCGCTCCGCGTGGCGGAGCAGCTGTGCGCCCAGCGCGAAGTTCGGCTGACGCCGATCCGCCGCAAGGTGCTCGAACTCATCTGGGAAAGTCATCGCGCGGTCAAGGCTTACGACCTGCTCGACAAAATCAAACCGTTCGAGCAAGCCGCAAAGCCGGCGACGGTTTACCGGGCCTTGGAGTTTCTGATGGAGCAGAGCCTGATCCACCGTGTGGAAAGCCTCAATGCGTTTATCGGTTGCAACTGTTCTGAGCGGAGGCACGAGCAGCTGTTGCTGATTTGCGAACATTGCGGGAATGTCGAGGAGCGACCGGGAGCCGAGGTAATGGCAGCGGTCGCGAGTGAAGTGGAGCAGGCGGGATTTATTCTCCACCGGAAAGCTATCGAAATTCACGGCTTGTGCGCCCATTGCGCGCAGGACGCGGCTGACGCCTGAGCCAAAGCGTATCGGGCCGAGAGCTGTCGACTCGCTCGAATTCGTAACGTATATGTAACGCTATAACATTAGCTCGATAGGACCTTATAAGAAACATGAACAAGCGAGTCGTCCTGCTGATGGCTTCAGCCGCATCTTTTGCTTCGTCCGTGGCAGCCGAAGAGGAATCCGTAAAAGAATTGGAGCCCGTATTGATCACCGCGCCGGTGCATAAACTGGCCGAGGAAATGGCACGTCCCTTCAATGCCTTGAAGGGTGATGAGCTGTCTCGGAAAGTTGGCAATACCCTCGGCGAAACCTTGAATCAGGAACTCGGGGTGACCAGCTCGTCTTTCGGCGCCGGCGTCGGCCAACCGGTCATCCGCGGGCAAAGCGGTCCGCGCGTGCGAGTCATGCAGGACAGCCTTGGAATTCAGGACGTGTCTACCCTGAGTCCGGATCATGCCAATGCCGTCGAGCCGATTCTCGCCGAGCGTATCGAGGTGCTGCGGGGGCCTCAAACTCTCTTGTACGGCAGCGGAGCCATCGGTGGTTTGGTCAATGTCATCGACAACCGAATTCCCGATCGGCTGCCGGAGAAGGTCGTTACCGGCGCGGCGGAACAGCGCTACAACACCGTATCCGACGAAACTACGAGTGTTTTGCGCTTGGACGCGGGGCAGGGCATCTTCGCCCTGCACCTGGATGGTTTCTATCGCGATCGGAACAATGTCGAGATTCCGGGGTTCGCCATCGATGAACAGGCGGAAGCGGCCTCGCACGGCGAGGAAGGCCATGAGGAAGCCATCGCCAATACGAAAGGATATATCGCCAACACGGACGCGAGGGCACGGGGCGGCACGGTAGGCTTCTCGTTCATCGGGGACCCGGGCTTTTTCGGATTCTCCGTCAACCGACTGGAAAACGATTACGGCATTCCGCCCGGCGCGCATAACCATGGACATGAGCACGGTGACGAAGAAGCGGAGGGGCAGGATAGAATTCGGGTCGATATGGAGCAGTCCCGCTACGATTTCAAGAGCGAGCTCTACGATCCCGCGCCTTTCGTCGAGACGCTCAAAATGCGCCTCGGTTACACCGATTACCGCCATGTCGAGCGGGAGAACGGCGCCACGGGCACCGTGTTCAGCAACGAGGCGGTGGAAGGGCGGATAGAGCTGGTTCACAAGAACGTCGGTTCCTGGCACGGGGTAGTCGGCGTGCAGGTTCAGGACAGCGAATTCTCCGCCGTTGGCGAAGAGGCGGTAGTGCCGAAATCGGATATTTCCTCCTACGGTTTTTTCGCCGTGGAGGACATGCATTGGCGCAACGTCCTGTTCGAGTTGGGGTTGCGCGTCGAAGATCAGACTATTACCCCCGATAGCTTGAAGAGCGTTTCGCACACGCCGGTCAGCGCCTCGAGCTCGGCCGTGTGGAACGTTCGCGACGATGCGGCTGTGACCTTCGCGGTAACCCGCTCCCAGCGGGCGCCCCAGGTCCAGGAACTTTTCTCGAACGGTTTCCACGCCGCGACCAGGAGTTTCGAGCTCGGCAATCCGGCGCTTTCGGAAGAGACCTCCTACAATCTCGACCTCGGTTTCCGCTATAACCCCGGTTGGGTCAGCGCCGAAGTCAATTTGTTTCACAATTGGGTCAACGATTACATCTTTCAGCGTAGCCCCGGCACGGTTTTCAACCGGGAAACCGAGGAATTCGAAACCGTGTGCTCCGAGGAGGACGCGTGTATTCCGGTGCTGGAAAGTACGCAGTTGGACGCCACGTTCAAGGGCTTCGAGGCGAGCCTGAAGTTTCCGGTGTTCGACCAAGTCTTCGGGAAGCTGGATCTCACCTTGTTTTCAGACTACGTGCGCGGCCGCTTCGATCATGGCGGCGATGTCCCGCGCATGCCGCCGCTCCGATACGGTTTTCAGCTGGATTACGGCTTCGAAAAACTCACCGCCTTCGCCCGGCTGATGAATGCCGAGGCGCAGAACAATCCGGGCGAGAATGAAACGAAAACGGACGGGTATTTGTTGTTCAATGTCGGCGCCGAGTACCGACTGGCGGTCGCCGACTATGCCGAGCTCATGGTATTCATAAGAGGCAAGAACCTGCTCAACGAAACCATTCGCAACTCCACGTCTTACCTCCGCAATATCGCACCGGAGCCTGGCCGCGCCGGAGAATTCGGGATACGCGTCAATTTCTGATGCTCGGAATCGCCCCGAAATTCACGAAATCGGAATGAATGCCGATCGGCAAACATTTTCAGCTCCCCTCGGCACACTTTAAGCCGACAACTTTCCATCCCGCCAACTCCACGCCGCGGCGAGAGCCTGGAATGCAGAAGCACGTCCCAGAGTGTCGGTTGCCGGCGAACTTACTCAGGATGGTCGCAATCAAATAAGACAAATTTGTACCAGCATCGTGGGCTTTGTCGTTCGTCGTCTGATGCCGGCTTATGAACCGACAAGCGGTCAAAAAACGCATATCGAATAGCCGGTCGACACTCGAACACTAATTATGTTCGTTGAGACTCTCCTTTGGCCGTATGCTGCGCGGGAGTAAACTGGAGTCTAGGTCTATGGAAAGCCGCTATTTCTAGTCAGATCAAATCCAAACGGAAACCACTATGACCAACGAATACATCAATTTGACCGATCCTGAAGGCAGACGTCTTACGTCTTTGCCGGTGATCAGGGGAACGATGGGGCCGTCCGTCCTAGATATTTCCAAGCTCTATTCCGAGGTCGGTTGTTTTACCGTAGATCCCGGTTTTGCGATGACGGCGAGCTGTGCGAGTGGAATAACCTTTATCGACGGCGAACAAGGAATTCTGCTGTATCGCGGATACCCCATCGAACAGTTGGCGGCCCGCAGCAACTTTCTGGAGGTCACTTATCTGTTGTGGTATGGCGAGTTGCCGAATGAAAGCCAATTAAGGCAGTTTACCCATGAGGTCGTGCACCACACCATGATCAACGAATCCCTGAGGCTCTTTTACCAGGGGTTTCATCATGACGCCCATCCGATGGCGGTTTTGGTGGGGGTAGTGGGATCGCTTTCGGCGTTCTACCACGATTATTTGGATATCCACGATCCGAGATCGCGGGAACTGGCGGCGCTCCGCCTGGTTGCCAAGATGCCGACCATAGCCGCGGCGGCGTACAAATACACCATGGGACAGCCGCAAATCTATCCCGATAATTCCCTGAGCTATACGGGCAATCTTCTGCATATGATGTTTGCCATGCCGACTCAGGTCTATGAGGTCGATCCGGTCGCCGAGCGGGCTTTGGACTTGCTGCTGGTGTTGCATGCCGACCATGAACAGAACGCGAGCACCTCGACGGTGCGCTTGGCCGGGAGTTCGGGGGCCAATCCTTTCGCCTGTATCGCCGCGGGAATTGCGGCACTGTGGGGTCCGGCACACGGCGGCGCAAACGAGGCGGTCATCAAGATGCTTCAGGAAATCGGGGATGCGAAGCACATACCCCAATACATCGCCCGCGCCAAGGATAAGAACGATCCGTTCCGCCTCATGGGATTCGGTCACCGCGTGTACAAGAACTTCGACCCGCGCGCGACGATTATCCGCGAGACCTGTTACGAAGTACTGGAAAAGCTGGCCGATACCAAAGATCCGCTGTTCGATCTTGCCCTTCGATTGGAAGAGATCGCGTTGAAGGATGACTATTTCATCGAACGCAAGCTATATCCCAACGTCGATTTTTATTCCGGCATCATTTACCGCGCTTTGAAGATTCCGATGAGCATGTTTACCGCAATGTTTGCGGTAGCGCGTACCGCCGGTTGGATGGCCCACTGGATGGAGATGATGGCCGACCCCGAACAGCGTATCGGCCGTCCGAGACAGCTTTATACCGGCCCGGTCACGCGCGATTATGTGGCGTTGAAAGAACGGGGCTAGCCTGTTTCGCATCGAATAGATCCGTATTCAGAGCTTCGCCAACGAAAAGCCGGAGCCGCATGGCTCCGGCTTCGCTTGTCGGTTACGCCGTGCCGTTCAGGCCTTCTTTCTTAGAGGCACCGCGTTGGAATCGACGATCGCCGGCCAGTTTGTTCTCCTGCCTCTCGCCTGATACTTTGCGGTAAGCGGCTCGTTCAGATAGTCGGTACCCTGGCCGTCAAAAATGTAGGTGCGATCACGGCCTTTTTGCTTGGCGATGCGGCACGCGTTGTCAGCGCTCCGGAGCACTGAAGACGCATCGCCGCTTGCGGCCGTCAAAGCCGTAATCCCGATGCTGACGCTTACCCACAAATCCTTTCCTGCCCACGACAATCGGCAGCTCCTGACGGCGTCCCGAAGATTGTTCGCCACGATCCATGCCCGCTCGATCGGACAGTTCTCCAGCAACAGACCGAACTTGTCCTCGCCGAGACTCCCGAGAATATCGCTCTGCCGCAATCGTCTTTCCAGAGCCTGCCCGACTGATTGCAGCAATTGATCTCCAGCAGCGCATCCGTAGGTCTCATTGACGATCTTGAAGCGATCGAGATCGATATAGCAAAGTACATAGTCGGATCGGTTCTCGCAGGGAGCCGCCAAGAGATTTTCCAAGCACTGCTCGAATTCGATGCGGTCGTACAAAGCCTTGTCGACGCTTGCATTGGCAACCTTGAGCAGGTCGGCTTGTTTTTTCAAGGGCTCCGAGCGCTGAGCGTCCAATTCACCCAGGCGCTGGCGATAGTACGCCAGTTGCTGTTCGACGTCCTTGTCCTTGCTGATGTCGACGAGCGTGCCCTGCAGGAACAGCGGCCGGCCGGCGTCGTCGTGAACGACACTGGCTTGGTCCAAAACCCAGCGCGCCTTGCCGTCTTGTGTGATCACCCGGTATTCGCAACGGAGCGGCGCATGATGCTCATAGGTTCCTGCAAACTGCTCGATGACCATTTCCCGGTCGTCGGGATGGACCCACTTGATCAGCCCGATGCCGAGAGGGTCGTCCAGCCAGGTTTCCGGGGCGTATCCGAACTGTTCGGTCTGCGGGCTTACGTACAATAGCTTTCCCGGAGCCTCGAGCGAAGCGATATAGGTAATCGCGGGGATTTGTTCCACTAGAGCGCGGTATTTGGCTTCGGCTTTCCGTAACTGCTCCAGGGCTTCCTCCTTTTCGCGCAAAAGTCGAGTCTGGTTTACGTTGCGGGCAATCAGGTCCGGCAATCGCCGTACGAATTCGAGTTCACCGGTTTTCGCAACATAATCCGAGACGCCGTTCTTGCACATGTCCGTTGTCGCCGCAGCTCCGTCATCGGAAGTCATCATGATCACCGGCGTGGATAATTCGCCCATATCCACGGCCATGTCGGCGAGCAGCTCGTTTATGTCGAAATCCGGCAATCGCCGGTCGACCACGATGCAGTCGGGCCTCTCGGCCCGAATCAATTTCAGCCCCAGACGGCCGGTACCGGCTTCGATGACCTCGAATCGATAGATCGAATGCTGCTCGAGCGCCTGTCGACAGACTTGGCGGCAATCGGGGTCGCCGTCGATAAGCACGAGGCGGATAATCGGTGTGATGTTAAGGGCATTCATTGTGATAACTCGTTACAGTCCTGTAGGCATGGGAAACGGTTCGTTCCGCGGCCAGATCCAGTGGCGGTGAAGGGTTAGCCTGCAATCTCGGATATTCAGTGTCTATCCCTTTTTGTGGTGCAAAACTCTAGACTAAGTTGCGGCATTCGGTAATAAGTACTGTTCCATACCGGTAACAAGAACCAATCCGCTTTATTAACCCGGCCTATAAATATAGGCCGGGTTAATCCGGGGCAGGGATGCCCCGGTGCGGCGATAAGCCGCGTGAGCCCAGGCCTAAGCGTGTACCGGCCTGGGCGGCGGCCCGAAAGACCAGGAGGGTATTTACGGGCCTGATTAATAGGTTTCGCGGTCGAACGCCAATGCCTGTGTCACATCATCTACGGTTTTCATACGGACTCAGAACGCTCCACGAATGATCCGTCTATCCCATCGATGCGCGTCCGTATTTACATTGGCCTGGCGATCGGATCATGAGCGGTGCAGGGTTTGCACAATTGAGTTCGATATGCTTTTCCGAGCATATCGCCAAAATCTTTTCCCTATCGAATGCGATTCCGATGCGTTTTAGACGCGTTTTAATGAAAAAAGCGGAGCACGAATTGATGAAGCGTTTGGTTTCGGTGTTTTCGGTCATTCTGCTGATGTTCGGGTATTCCGCCTGGGCGGCAGAGCCTTCCAGGCTGACCATCACGGCGGCGGCCGATCTCAAGTTCGCGATGGAGGAGATCGCTAGGGCTTTCAGGAAGGAGCATCCGGAGGCAACGCTGGACCTCGTGACCGGATCTTCCGGCAGGTTCTACGAGCAGATCGTACAGGCAGCGCCATTCGATCTGTTCTTCTCCGCCGACGTCAAGTTCCCACAGCAATTGAAGGAGCAGGGGCTGACGGCTTCCGAGGTGCGGCTGTACGCTCGGGGACGCATCGTTTTGTGGAGCGCCAAGATGAACGCGGCCGACATGAAATTGAGCGATCTAGCCAAGCCCGACATTACGAAGATCGCCATTGCAAATCCCAAACACGCCCCGTATGGCACGCGTGCGGAGGAGGCGTTGAAAAAGGCCGGTCTGTGGCCGAAAGTCGAAAAGAAACTCGTGTTCGGCGAGAATGTGGCGCAGACCGCCCAGTTCGCAGAGACCGGCGCCGCCGAGGTCGGTATCATCGCTCTGTCGCTGGCCGAGAGTCCCATGCTCAAGCCTAAGGGCGGATATTCCTTGATTCCGGAGAATCTGCATTCGCCTCTGGATCAGGGTTACGTCATCCTGAAACGGGCCGAGGACAATCCATCGGCCAAAGCCTTTGCCGATTTCGTCTCCGGCGAAGCCGGCAGAACGATTTTCCGCCGCTACGGTTTTGTGCTGCCCGGTGAATCGGGCTCCTCGACATGAGCCGGCACGTTAATCCGGCATCATTCGGGCCAGCGGCGCCCGTGGCGCCGCGGCACAGCATAGCCGCCTTCGGCGGCGGAGCGCTGATCGGAACCCTGGGCGGTTTGATCGGGCTGGGCGGCGCGGAATTCCGATTGCCCCTGTTGATCGGGGCGTTTCAATTCGCGGCTCTGGAAGCGGTCATCGTCAACAAGCTTGTCAGCTTGACGGTAGTGGCCTCGGCCTTGCCGTTCCGCACCGACACCGTGCCGTTCGCTATCGTGGCGGCACACTGGACCGCGATCGTGAATCTTCTAACGGGCAGCTTGGTTGGTGCATGGATAGGAGCGGGCTGGGCGATTCGGCTCAAAGGGGAAACGCTTTATCGAATCATTGCCGTGCTGCTGATGGTCATCGCCTTGGTCTTGCTGTTCGGCCATGACGCGAGCAGCCAGGACCGTGTGCCATTCCTGGGCATCGCGTTGACCGTCGCGGGTGTCGCGGCGGGTTTCGGCATTGGCGTCACGGCATCGCTCTTGGGTGTGGCGGGAGGGGAGCTTTTGATACCCACACTGGTGCTGCTGTTCGGGGCCGATATCAAGCTGGCCGGCAGCCTCTCCCTGGCAGTGAGTCTGCCCACCATGCTCGCGGGATTTAGCCGCTATAGCCGGGACGGGAGCTTCGCAGTGCTGGGACGAAACCGTCGTTTCGTTGGGATAATGGCGGCGGGCTCGGTGATAGGAGCGTTCCTCGGGGGCCGATTGCTAGGCATGATTCCCAGTACGGTATTGCTGCCGCTTCTGGCGCTGGTCCTGGTTTTGTCGGCGGTCAAGATTTGGCGCCACGGTCTCGAACGCAGCCGAAGTCTTTGAATCGTGGGGGAGGGGGAGATCGGCCGTGAACCGATTGCCGGGAATCATTCTTGCCGTCGTCAGCGAAGGGGATATTTCGCTGGTTGATGTCGCAGCTGGGGAAAATACTTTGACCGCAATGCTGGTGGAAACGGCGGAAACCGCGCCCTATCTGCGAGCGGGGAATGCCGTGTCGGTCTTGTTCACGGAAACGGAAGTTTCGCTGGGCAAGGTGCTGAGCGGACGCCTTAGCCTGCGCAACCGTCTCCAGGCCGAAGTGGTCGAAATGCTCAAGGGCGAACTTCTGGCCGAGGTCAAGTTGCTTCTGGCCTTCAGTCCCGGGAACGCGTTCGGCCGTTTTCTGGACGAAACCTTCGGACTGCGCCTGGTGTTCGGTTTCGAAGAGCTGGTAGTGGCATCCGTGCTGTTCAGTCTGCCGTTCATGGTGCATCCCATTCAATCCGGATTCCTGCATTTGCCGCGCAGTTTCACCGAAGCGGCTTACACGCTCGGCCTATCGCGCCGGGCAACCCTCCTTCAAACTCTGCTGCCCAACATCAAGCCTGCCTTGCTGACCGGGATCGTCATCAGTTTTGCCCATACCATCGGCGAGTTCGGCGTGGTGCTCATGATGGGCGGAACTATTCCGGGCGTGACCCGAGTGGCTTCCATAGCCATTTACGATGAGGTGGAATCGCTCAACTATGCCGCCGCCAATTTTTATGCGTTCTGTTCGCCCTGAGCTTCTCCATACTGCTCGCCGTGTTTTTTCTCAACAAACGCGGCCCGAGAAGTCTGTGACACTGGAACTCTCTATACGAAAAAGCCTGCACACCGCGGAAGGCGTCATGGCTCTCGACCTAGCGTTCGAGGTCGAGGTGGGGCGTTCAATCCGCTGGTCGTGAAAGTGGCGTCACCCTTCGAATCCGGCTCCGAGCGAGGATAAAGGAACTGTTCCGTCGTCGGATATCGCCGAATCCAAATGACAGCCGAAGAGTTATCTGGCGACTGCCCGCTTCGCTCGAACTGGGCTGCGCGGACCATGGTCGTACTTCAAGGGAGGTTTTCGGCAAGCTCCGGTCCGATATAGGGGCGTAATCCTTAAGTTGAAAGGCCCGTTTCGGCGGTATGTGCTTGAGTCGTGATGAACGCTACGCAGGTAAAAAGTTTCCTGTTTCTGACCGTGCTTGCGATCATCGGTTTTGGGCCGTTGTCATTGACGTGTTTGATCGGCTTGTTCATCGTTGTCAGAAGGCCCGAATGGTTTTATCAGGTCGTCGAAAATCTTTATCGGGGCACGGCCTGCGGGGCGGTGGACTGCGCGCCGGGGCAACACGGACACGGTTCGGAAGCAAGGAAGGCCAGAATCAAATCCTTCCTGTGCCTTTTTATCCTGCTGGTGCTGGATATCGCTCCGGTTCCGGTGGCGGGCTCGATCGGTTTGTGCGTCGTCCTCATGCGGCCTTGCTGGTTCAAGACCTTGGTCGAAAGAATCTACTACGGCGTGTGAGGATGCCACGGCCATCCGATCGAAAATCCGCACGAAAGTCTCAAACAAAGCCTTTACGGTGTACCGGCTGAGGACGGGGTAACTTGCCCTCAAATTTCCCGATGAGCTGAGCGCCACGGTAATTCGTTGCCGCACGAGCTTTTACGCCGAAAACGAGGAGCTTCGATAGAGGCTTCCTCCAATCTTTGGATCTTACTTTGGACGCGGTAGGCGATCGCGGCAAGCCGCACGATCCGGGACGCTCGGCCGGGGTAACTCGAATGAGGGACAGATAGGCGGGCTCGGGGCAGATATTCGCTCGACGGGTAGGGATCGAATCGGGCATTCTTAGGTTTTGATGCTAGAGCGTTTTCATCTCGCTCGTACGGCAAAACAGGCTTGGCGGAAGTCGTTGGCGCCTTCGGCTCGGGTGAATGGATTCAAGCATTCGTAGGTCGGCAATCCTTTGCCGACGAAGACGCTCGGCCGGGACGTGGTGTCGGGAAGGGGGGCTTCGGCGCTCCCGAAGACGCCGTTTGCGATTGGGAGGGATTCCCGACCTACTCGCGAGTGCCCGTACAGTCGGTATGAAAATGCTCTAAGGGGCGGCCCGACAGGCCGATCCTCTAGAACTTGGTCGCAGAACTTGCAATGAGCACTCAGGAAACACAAGTTACCCCTTTACCCATCGGCCATATCGTCGAGGTCTACGGTCCTGTGGTCGATATCGCCTGCCGGTCCTTGCCGCCTTTGCATCGGTCTTTGTATGCCGCGATAGACGACGAGCGTTATATATTCGAGGTTCATCAGCATCTCGATCCGACTCGGCTTAGGGCGATCACCCTGCACCGGACGGCAGGTTTGAAGCGCGGCATGCCGGTTTACGACAGCGAGGGCGCCTTGCGGGTGCCGGTCTCGCCGGAATGCCTGGGACGGCTCCTGAATGTCTTCGGCGCTCCGCTGGATGGTGGTGGCCCGCTGCCGGACGCCGAGTTTCGAGAGGTTTTGGCGCCTCCCGCCGCGCTGCACGAAGCTGTTCCGGCCAGCCGTATCCTGGAGACCGGCATCAAGGTGATCGACCTTTTATGCCCGTTCGTGCGAGGCGGCAAGACGGGGTTGTTCGGCGGTGCAGGCGTCGGCAAGACGGTATTGATCATGGAATTCATGCACGCCATCGTCGCGTTGCATCAGGGGGTTTCCGTGTTTGCCGGGGTAGGGGAACGCATTCGCGAGGGGCACGAGCTTTGGCATGAAATGCGCAATACCGGTGTCATGGGTAACGCGGTCCTGGTGTTCGGACAAATGGACGAATCCCCCGGCGTACGGTTCCGGGTCGGCCTGACGGCGCTGACCTATGCGGAATATCTACGCGACTCTTTGGGTAAAGAAGTTTTGTTTCTCATGGATAACGCCTTCCGTTTCGTGCAGGCAGGAAGCGAGGTTTCGGGATTGCTCGGACGGATGCCGGCCACGGTGGGTTACCAGCCCACCCTAGCGAGCGAGGTTGCGGAACTTCAGGACCGAATCGTGTCGACCCATAGAGGCGGTATTACATCGGTTCAGGCGATTTATGTTCCGGCCGACGATATGACCGACCCGGCGGTAAATGCCATCCTGGGCCACCTGGACACCCGCGTGATCCTGTCGCGCGCTCAGGCGGCCAAAGGAATTTATCCGGCGGTCGATCCGCTCTTGTCCGGCAGCAAGATGATGGACCGCTATTTTCTGGGGAATCGCCACTACGCCGTCGCCGAGGCCGTGAGAGAGCATCTGGCCCGTTATCAGGAGCTGGAGGACATCATCACGATGCTGGGTGTCGAGGAGCTTTCCGAAAAGGACAGGCTCATGGTTCTGCGAGCCCGCAGGCTTCAGAGATACCTCAGCCAGCCGTTCCACACGGTTGCCGAACATACCGGCATTCAGGGGATTTCCGTTCCCTTGGAGCGAACTCTGGCCGACTGCGAAGCCTTTCTGCGCGGCGACTATGACGATTTACCGGAGGATCGCTGCTATATGCGCGGAGCAATGCAGTCGTAACCGCTAGGTCGATCATCGCGAGCGCATGGGAGTCGTCCTGTACCGGACATCTTGCCGACGATCCGCACTCTGCTAGCATAGGCAGTCCAACGACGGGGGGAATCGGCCGGCGAACGAGATTCCGTTGGCCTTACCGGTCGCTGGCCCGTGCGGCATACACGATAACCAACGATAAGCAGTCGGAGCACATATTCATGGCAAAACCATTAATACAATTGGCATTGGACTCCTTAGACGTCGATCAAACCCTAAGGCTGGCCAGTCTTACGGCGCCCTATGTCGATATCTTCGAAATCGGAACGCCGTGCATCAAACATAACGGGATCGGTCTGGTTACCGAGCTGAAGAAACGGTTTCCGAACAAGCTGATTCTCGTCGATCTCAAAACGATGGATGCCGGCGAGTATGAGGCTGCGCCTTTCTATACGGCCGGCGCGGATATCTGCACGGTTCTCGGCGTGTCCGGTCTTCCCACCATCGCAGGCGTGATCAAGGCGGCCAACGCCCATAATGCAGAAGTTCAAGTCGATCTCATCAATGTGCCGGATAAGCTGGCATGCGCGCGGGAAGCGGCCAAGCTGGGCGTCCACATCATCGGCGTGCACACGGGTCTCGATGCGCAGGCCGCTGGGCAAACGCCGTTCGCGGACTTGCAAGCGATCGCCAAATTAGGCTTGCCGGTCAGGATATCCGTCGCGGGAGGAATAAACCAATCGACGGCTCGCCAAGTCGCGAAAACGGGCGCGGACATCATCGTCGTCGGCGCCGCGATCTATGGCGCGTCCTCGCCCGCCGATGCCGCGCGGGAGATTCGCGAACTGGTCGAAGGCAAGCATCATAAGTTCATCATGTCGAAGCTTGCGGGCGTGCTCGGGTCTACGGATTCCAACTACGAAGCAAGACTGACTACGATGCTGGACAGGGCGTCCCGAGTTTTTATCGCGGGCGCGGGGCGTTCCGGATTGGTTGCGAAGTTCTTTGGCATGCGCTTGATGCACGGCGGTTATGACGCTTACATCGTCGGCGAGGTCGTCACGCCGAGCATTCGAAAGGGCGATTTGTTCATCGTCATTTCCGGCTCCGGAGAAACCGAGACGATGATGGCGTATACCAAACGCGCCAAGGAAATGGGAGCCAACATCGCCTTGATTACGACGAAAGACAGTTCGTCGATCGGCGATTTAGCGGACGTCGTATTCCGGATCGGCAGTGCGGAGCAGTATCGCAAAGTGGTCGGCATGCCGATGGGAACGACATTCGAACTGTCCACGCTGCTGTTGCTGGAAGCGACCGTATCCCACATCATACATGCCAAGAAGATTCCCGAGGAGCAGATGCGGACCAGGCACGCAAATTTGGAATAACAACCAAGGAGGGAAGCTTGGGAATTCCAGCGCCCCGGCACGCTCCGTCGGATCGGAAGCGGGCGTGTTTTCGTTGAAAACGCACTGACACATCCGGCGAATAAGTTTTTATTCGACAAGAGATTGTTCGCCGATCGGCCGCAGGTGTTCCGCCTGAATCACGCGGCTGTCGGCGAATATGGCGATTTGCCGCGGGCTTTCCGGCCCAGATTGGGGTGCTGCGCAAATGCTATTCTTTTCACTCCTTCGATACGAAAAAGAACGACGCCACGAGGAGTCATGTCCCATCAAGCCGATTCGCTGAAATCCATTTTTTTCGCCCTGGGCGCAAACGCGGCCATTGCCGTAGCCAAGCTGTTCGCCGCCATGCATACTGGTTCCAATTCGATGCTGGCGGAAGCAATTCATTCCTTCGCCGATTGCGGCAACCAAGGTTTGCTGATCCTCGGCCTCAAGCGGGCGAAGCGTCCGCCATCGCCGGATTTTCCTTTGGGATACGGCAAGGCGATTTATTTCTGGTCGTTCATCGTCGCGCTGATTCTTTTCAGTATGGGAGGATTGTTTTCGATTTACGAAGGCATACACAAGCTGGAGGCGCACGAAGGGCTGGAGTCGCCGTGGCTGGCGGTCGGGATTCTGGTGTTCAGCATTGCCATGGAAAGTGTCTCGCTTTACGGATGCCTGCGGGAAGTTAACAAGGCCAGGGGTAACCGAGGACTTTGGCGCTGGTTCCGCGACACGCGTCAGAGCGAACTGATCGTGGTTTTGGGCGAGGACGTAGCGGCCTTGGCGGGATTGGTGTTCGCTCTGATCGCTGTCGGGCTCGCCATGGCGACCGGCGATCCGGTTTACGACGCCGCAGGCAGTATCGCAATCGGTGGGTTGTTGGTATTGGTTGCCGTGGGCATCGGTGCGGAAGTCTCCGAGTTGTTGATCGGCCAAAGCGTTGAGCCCGAGATCAAGCAAGCCATACATAATCATCTGGACAAGTGCGAGGAAGTCGCGCAGATTTTCAATCTGATCACTCTGCAACTCGGCAGCGACGTAATGGTGGCGGTGAAGGCGAAGATGCGTCGAGTGGCCGAAATGAACGAAATGATCGCCGATATCAATCGCTGCGAGGCTGGTCTGAAAACGGCTTTTCCCCAAGTGAAATGGGTGTTTTTCGAACCCGACGCGGCCGATTGACCGGATCTGTGTGCCGTAATGCCGACGAGGCAATTCGATTCGGGCCGAACCGGAATCAAGAAGCCTCTTGAAGAAGAATTTGGACAGAACGGTAAATATATGGTTTTCGGTACAAAGTGTAAGTCGCTACTTGGATTGAATTTTCGTTGTCGAAGAAGTATGGGCTGGCAAGCGACGTTCGCTCGATTGACAGCCGTGCAGCCACGGAGGCGCGATTCTTTTTGAGGGACCTGCATATGAAATCGAAATTCGAGACTATCCTGTTGCTGATGGTGGCGGCTGCCTTTTTGACTGCCTGTACAGGGAGCACTAAAAAGCACACACGAACGAGTGGCAAGCAAGTCCTCAAGGTGGTTAAGAAACATCAGTCAGTAGCGCGCCAATCGCCCATGTCGACTGTTAACCAATCTCCGATGCTTTCGCCGCATATTCTTGAGCCCAGACACCGGACTATCCATGATGTGCTTTACCAATTCGGCCCGTATGCCGAGCAAGAGCTCAAGCCGTATTTCAGCAAGGCCGGTATCTCCTATCCGCCTAGGAAAGTCACGTTTATTGCACTGAAACAGGAAAAGAAGCTAGAACTTTGGGCCAAAGACGAGGGAGAGTTCCGTTTTATCCGCGGCTATGACATCAAGGCCGCCAGCGGCGTGACCGGCCCCAAGCTGCGACAGGGTGACAAACAGGTTCCTGAGGGGATATACCGCATTGTCGGACTAAATCCGAATAGCAATTATCACCTGTCGATGAAATTGAACTATCCGAACGAGTTCGACTGGTTCCATGCCCAGCGCGAAGGCCGTTTCGATCCGGGATCGGACATTTTCATCCACGGCGACAGCGTATCCGCGGGTTGTCTTGCCATGGGGGACAAAGTGATAGAGGAACTGTTCGTGCTCACGGCACAGGTCGGAGAAGAAAACGTCAAAGTGATCATTGCCCCGCGAGACCCACGCGTGTTGCCGCTCGATCCCGATGGTTACGGGCTACCTTCCTGGACGCCCGATCTGTACCGGACGATAGCCGCGGAGATGGAAGTTTTCTCCGACGAGGTCAGGGTTTCGAACAACCGGCCATTTTATCCGGCGCGTGCGCCGCTTCGGTAGTTGCTCTTTACCGATCCTCCGATCGGTGCGGGACTAGCTCAAGACAAATGGTTTTTTCCCGCGCGAGGTAGTGCCGCTGCCCAAGGAGCCTCAGGCGAATTCGGCTCGACTGTTCTTGATCCGCACAAGCCGCCAATCGGGCGGAAAGTTGTAGCGATCCAGATGAAACCACCCAATAGTGTGGTCGGGCCGATCAGCTTGAATTCGTTGGTGATGGGGCGGCGCGGACGGCAAAGCTGAAGGCGTAGCTTTCCGGAAGCATCAGCGCAAATTGTTTGCGCGCGACGAAACTGCCGCCTTTAATTCGTGGAATCTATCCCACCCGCTCGGTTGCTCCGAGCCGGCTGAAGGATTCAGCCTAGCAGCACGGTATGTGCAAGCTTGGCCGATTACGCCTCGAGCCCTGATGTCAGGAGGCGTGCTCGGTACCTTCGGAACTCTGCGTGCGGCCGCTCGCTTCCGCTTCGTCGACTATCCCCGCCACGTGCATTCGCAGGATGCATTTCACATATTTCCATAATGCGGAGAATGTTTGTTCGCTTAATTCGCGCTCGATGACTGTGGTCGACATGACATCTTCCTCCGAATTCACACCCACTCACCCAGGAGTTTGATTTCTATAATTCGTCGGTGGTAAGGGATTGCTCTCAAGCATAACGCTTCGACCGGCCTTTCGAAATACACATGATTTGTGCCAAGAACCGCCGACGCAATATTGCAGACTAGGCGGCTGTACTTTTCAACTGAAGCGTATCGATCGCACCCTTTCGTTATGAATGTTAGCCGATACGCGAAATTACGGAGAGCTTTTTTGTAGAACTCGCTTCGATAGTGGCAATTTTGGCTGGAGATGACCACACTTAAGGCCATCGGTATCTTGCCGTCGCGGGGTCCGGCACCTTGCGGGTGATACGGGACTTGAGTCACACTGCGACCAAAAAAGCATAACGACGTTACTATATTCAGTCGGTCAGTGTGCGCCCGAACCGAATTGAATTCCGGTACCGGCGACTGTGTTCGCGTTTATCGGAACAACGCGCCGGGGGAACATGCTGCGGCGAATAATACAAAGACGATTAATTATGAGTGCAGAATTTTCACAGATTAACCGATTGACGTGGCTTCGTTTCGTTCGCGGCATCAAGAGCTTCGTGTCTTCCGAAGTGGGCCGCAGGGCCGTAATGTTGTTTGTCGGCTTGATCATGTTTCTGTTTGCGATCAACGGTCTAAATGTCCTGAACAGCTACGTAGGTCGCGATTTCATGACGGCTATCGCAGAACGCAACCGAGAAGGTTTCCTGTGGCAGGCTTCCATCTATATCGGCGTTTTGGCGGCATCTACCTTGGTCGCGGTTTATTACCGCTTCATCGAAGAGCGTCTGGGTTTGCTCTGGCGGGATTGGTTGACCCGGCGCTTCGTCAATATCTATCTCGAACATCCCACCTATTACCGGCTCAATGACCGTCTGATAGCAAACGGGGAAATCGCCAATCCGGACCAGCGGATCGCCGACGACGTGCGGGCATTCACGGTTACTACGCTGTCCTTCACGCTGATGTTTCTGAACGGCGCTTTTACCGTTGTCGCTTTCTCGGGGGTGATGTGGTCGATCAGTCCGTTGCTCTTCGGCGTAGCGGTCGTTTATGCCTTGGTCGGATCCTTTTTGACCATTCGCTTAGGCTATTCACTCGTTGGATTGAACTATAACCAGCTCGACAAAGAGGCTAACTTCCGCGCGGACCTCATTCATGTCCGGGAAAACGCCGAATCGATAGCACTGTTGCGCCGCGAAGGTCGAGCTAGAGGCAGAGTCCTGCGCCATCTCGACGAATTGACGGCCAATTTCCGAAAAATCATCGACGTACAAAGAAATTTGGGATTCTTTACTACGGGGTACAATTATCTCATCCAGATTATCCCCGCCTTGATCGTGGCGCCTCTTTATATTCGCGGCGAAGTCGAGTTCGGCGTGATTACTCAAGCGGCCATGGCCTTTGCACATCTCTTGGGGGCATTTTCGCTGATCGTAACCAATTTCCAATCCATTTCTTCGTTCGCCGCAGTCATCGCTCGCTTGGGATCGCTAGCAGAGGCGATCGAGCAAGCACAGGCAACGCCGGTTCCAACGGGCGAAGTCTGCGCCCATCACCGTCGCACCTCCGAGTGTCCTATCTGCGTCAAGACGCCGGTCGCTCCGGCCGCCATCGAAGTGTGCGAAAACGACGGACTGCTTGCGTACGAGCATTTGACGCTGCGAGCTCCCGAGGATGGTCACGTCATCGTCAAGAATTTGTCCGTTTCGGTTCCTTCCGGAACACGTCTTCTGGTTTATGGAGAAGACGACACCGCGAGAGTAGCGCTATTCAAGGCTACCGCAGGTCTTTGGGAAAAAGGCGAGGGGCGGATCATTCGTCCGGAACTCGATCAGATCATGTTTCTTCCCGAGCGCCCTTATCTTCCTCCGGGAACACTTCGTGAGCTGCTGCTCCGGACCGGCCAGGAATTCGTGATCGATGAAGCGCGTATCCGGGCCGTTCTGCGCGCACTCGACCTGGAGCCCATGCTTGCGCGGGCCGGGGGGCTGGATACGGAACACGATTGGGACAGCCTTCTATCTCTAGCCGAACAACAGCTGGTAGCCGTAAGCCGTCTGGTGATTGCCGCGCCCAAATTTGCATTCTTGGACCGTATTGACACTGCCTTGAGCACGGAGCAAGTTGCCACGGTTCTGGACATGCTTAATGCTAACCGCATTGCCTATGTCAATCTCGGCGGATTGCACGACGGACTCGAATATTATGATGCGGTTTTGGAATTTGCCGCTAATGGTGAATGGACATGGAAAGCACTTCAACCCGAGCAAGAAACCTATACGGAACGGTCCGCCGTCTGATGGGCTGCAGAAATGCCGGAAGCGCAAGGTTTCCGGTAAAATTGGCCTTTTGCTGTCTGCTTGCGGCAGTAATGGTCGGTTGTGCAACCGCCCCGCCGAAAAACCCTTCGAATCTGTGCTCGATTTTTCTCGAAAAAGAAGATTGGTACGTTGACGCCCGAAATGCGCAGCGGCGGTGGGGCATACCCGTACCGGTCCAGATGGCGATCATCAATCAGGAATCGAGTTTTGTCGAGGACGCGCGTCCGCCCCGTTACCAATTTTTGGGTGTTCTGCCGTTGTGGCGGTCATCGTCAGCTTTCGGCTACGGCCAGGTCAAAGACGACACCTGGGAATGGTATCGGACGAAAACGGGCAACGGTGGAGCAGATCGGGACGAGTTCGGGGACGTGGTCGATTTTATCGGCTGGTATGCGCATCAAAGTTTTACGCGCCTTGGAATCGCGAAGTTCGACGCCTATAACCAATATTTGGCATATCATGAGGGCCACGGCGGATTCCGGCGTAAGACGTATCTATCCAAACCCTGGCTGCTGCGAGTTGCCCAGCGTGTCGCGGCGACTGCGACGCGTTACCGTCGGCAATTATCGACCTGTCAAACATCTCTTGAACGGTCGTTAGCAAGCGACTGAGAGACTGCAAGAAGCGAAGCCATGCCTTCCGATGCTGAACGGTCCCTATCTTGTCCAATCATCGCGCAATCGATTTTTTTATTAGCCAGTCAATGAATTGTTTTCAGCGTTTCTTTGCGACCGCTCCTCTCGGTATGGAGCTTCTTTTGGCAGACGAGTTAAGAGCATTAGGTGCGGTGGAGGTTGCCGAAACCCGCGCAGGGGTGGCTTTCGGCGGTGACCTCGAAACGGCGTATAAAGCGTGTTTGTGGTCCCGGCTGGCCAACAGGATCTTGCTCCCGCTGGAGCGTTTCCCTGTCGCAAGCCCGGAGGCACTTTACGAGGGCATCCGGCGAATCGAGTGGAGCGCTCATCTGGACTCGCAGGCGACCTTCGCCGTGGATTTCGCCTCCAGCCGGTCGAAGATCACCCATACGCTGTTCGGCGCTCAAAAGGTCAAGGACGGGATCGTCGATTACTTCCGCGAGCATCACGGCGTTCGCCCGTCGGTGCGTCTCGATCGCCCCGATCTCCGGGTGAACGTTTATCTGGATCGCGATATCGCGACCGTTAGCATCGATCTTTCCGGCGAGAGTCTCCACAAGCGCGCCTATCGACAGGAAGGCGGCCGTGCGCCGCTCAAGGAAAACCTGGCGGCGGCCATTCTGCTGCGCGCCGGCTGGCCTAGGATCGCCGAGAGCGGGGGACATTTCGTCGATCCCATGTGCGGCTCGGGCACCTTGCCGATCGAAGCGGCGCTTATGGCAAGCGATTTTGCGCCGGGGCTGCTGCGGCCTCATTTCGGCCTGTTCGGCTGGAAACAACATAACAGCGCGCTCTGGCAAAACCTGGTGATCGAGGCGGAACGGCGCTGCGAGGCGGGGTTGCGAAAACTTCCACCGATCGTCGGCTACGACATCGACCGGCAAGCCGTCCGAATCGCCCTGGCAAACATCGAACATGCGGGGCTCACGGGTTACGTCCATGTGGAGCGCAAAGCCATGGGCGACGCTCGCCCCCGCCATGCGTTCGGTCTGGTTGCCGTTAATCCTCCTTATGGCGAACGATTGGGCGACGAGAAGACGCTGGTCCCTCTGTATATCCAGCTGGGAGAAACGCTGAAAAATCATTTCGTCGGCTGGAAGGCGACTCTACTGACCGGTAATCCGGACCTGGCCTTCAAACTGGGCATAAGGGCGACACGTTATTACACGCTGTACAACGGGGCTCTCGAATGCAGACTTTTCAATCTCGACGTCGAACCAGAGCGCTTCTTCACCCCGCGCGAACCCGAGCCGCTAACCGAGGCGCAGCGTAAAACCCGCGAAATCTTTCGAAAAGCCAAAGCTGTGGAGACAGCGGACAGCGGAACGGAAATGTTCGCCAACCGTTTGCGAAAGAATCTCAAAAACCTTGGGCGCTGGGCGCGGCAAAACGGAATCCACTGTTATCGACTGTATGATGCCGACTTGCCGGAGTACGCCGTTGCCGTGGATGTGTATGAAGGCGAGCAGACTTGGGTCCATGTGCAGGAATACGAAGCTCCTTCAAGCATCGATCCCGCCAAGGCCGAAATGCGGCTGACTCATGCCGTGGCTGCAATTCCAAAAGTACTTGAAATCCCGCCCGAACAGCTTTTTCTTAAAATTCGTCGTAAACAGAAGGGTTTCGCTCAGTACGAAAAACAGGCCGATGCCGGACGGTTTCACGTAGTGGAGGAGGGCGGATGGAAATTTTGGGTCAATTTCGAGGATTACCTCGACACCGGTCTATTTCTGGATCATCGCATTACGCGCCGGATGATTCAGGAGCGGTCGGCGGATAAGCGATTCCTGAATCTGTTCGCCTATACCGGAACCGCTTCGGTGTACGCGGCAAAAGGCGGAGCGGCATCGACGACCACAGTTGACATGTCCCGCACTTATTTGGACTGGGCGGCACGCAATCTAGAGCTTAACGGGATCGGTGGCAGCCGCCACGAGCTCATTCACGCGGATTGTCTCGAATGGATCGATCAGGCATCGCGGGATAAGCGGCGCTTCGACTTGATCTTTCTGGACCCACCCACCTTCTCGACGTCGAAAAGAATGCGGCAAACCTGGGACGTGCAGCGGGATCACCCGATGCTGGTAAAAAAATGCATGAATCTCTTGGCGCCGGGCGGAGCATTGGTTTTTTCGACCAATTGTCGAAAATTCAAGCTTGATTCCGAGGCGCTGGCGGGGATCAGCTTAGCGGACGTCACCCGCAAAACGATCCCGAAGGATTTCGAGCGCAATCCGAAAATTCATCATTGCTGGATAATCAGTCGCTGAGTGTTTCGAGGTGTAACGATGACGAGGCGGGTTCATGTTTTTGTAGGGGGGGTGGTTCAGGGGGTGTTCTTCCGCGCGGCTACCTGTGAGCGCGCCTCGGTCTTGGGATTAAGAGGCTGGGTACGAAATCTTCCGGACGGCCGGGTCGAAATCCTGGCGGAGGGCGCCTCGGAACGTATCGCGGAATTCTTGGATTGGTGCGCGAGCGGCCCTCCGCGCGCTAAAGTCGATTCACTGGAAGTGATCGAAGAAATCCCGGTTGAGGAATTCACTACATTCGAGGTACGCAGGCACTTTTAGCACGCCAAAGGCGGCCTGGACGTTCCTCCTGACTTTGCGGACGAGTTCCCCCAGAGACCTGAGGCACGCGTGGCTTTGGCTTTCCGAGCATTAAAACTTCGCTCATTCCGTCAGCAAAGAGTTACAATTCGCGTCATCGTGCCACACGCAAGTAACGCGACGCCGAATCGTTTTTCATTTCGAATTCCGCTCATAGCGCTCCCCTCACGCCTAATTATTCAAGCAATGTACCGAAAACTGAAATCATTGGTCGAGCAGGGGCTTGCCAAGCAAGTTCCTGCCACCGGCCTTGGTGCTTTCCGAATTGGCTTTTCATTGGTAATACTCCAGGAAATTGTTTTCCTATTTTATTTCCGGCATTTAATTTTTGATCCGGTACCATTTTTTGATAGAGCATCTCCCATACTGCATTTTTTTCTCCTTGCGTGGATTTGCGTCGCGGCATGTCTTGTCGTGGGGTATCACACTCGAAGGGCCGCAGTAGCTAATTATGTATTCTGGGTGACATTCGTCGTTTTCACCCCCATGTGGCAGGACTTCGACGGCGGATTCGATCAGTTGATGACGGGCTCCAGCTTTCTTCTGATGTTCCTGCCTACCGAGCGAGCATTATCCCTGGATAATCTGCGTCGTAAATTAAGACACTCGACATTGAATAACCGGTATGAGCCGCAAGACAAAGTAACGGTTCTTGCCTACTATATTCCACTTGCCATTTCCTTAGGATTACTCTATCTGGATTCGGGTATCCATAAACTTTCAGCGGATTTCTGGCGTAACGGGATGGGACCTTGGCTGCCGCCGACCATGCCTTATTACATGTCGGCAATCGATATGACGCCGTTGTTGAACATAAAGTCTCTGGAAATGTTTATCGGTTATACGATAATCGTCTTCCAATTCGCCTTCTTGTTCCTGTTTTGGTTCCGCCTCTTTCGGGTTCCTCTGTTGCTCACCGGGACGTTGTTTCACACGGGAATTGTGCTCTCGCTCAATATTTACCCCTTCGGTTTTGCGATGCTGGTCCATTATTTTTTACTGGTCCCGTTTAGGTGGTGGCGCAATCTGAAGAAGGCGTTCCAATTCGAGCAACCGGGGCTGACCGTTTTCTATGATCAACAATGCCCGTTGTGCAACCGCACCGTAATCGTCATTCAGCACTTCGATATTCTCAAGGCGGTTGACTTCAAGGGCTTGCAGACTAATGCGAAGGAATATCGGGAACTAGATTCGATTCCTGAAAATAAGCTATTACAAGATCTTTACGCTTTGGACGGTGAGCGGCGCTTGTATTCGGGATTGGATACTTATATCCGCATATTGGTCGGCATGGGATATACCGCCCCAGTCGGTTGGCTGATGAGATTGCCGGGCATTTACCATTTGGGAAACCGGTGTTATCGCCGAATAGCGGACCGGCGAGAACGCATCGTGTGCGATGAGGCGTGTGCGGTTCAATCGCTGCCACCACCAATTGAGGAGCATCCTTTCGCGCAATGGTATCAACGTTATGCGGCGACGACTGGACAACAAACGCAACGCATCGCGAAATTCCTGATTGTGGTCCTGATGCTGCAACTGAACAGCACGATTCATTACGGCATCTTGTACCGCTGCGGAGAGGCTTGCGATATCGGCACTGCCGGCCGATTGCTGGATCACCTCAGCAATTCGGTCATCAATTTTTCCCATGCTTTTTTGGGAATAACGCCCCATGCTCTTTACATGCACGATCATTTCGCCGGCTACAATCACATCCTGGCCCTGACTTACAAGGACCAAAGCGGCCGGGAGCAATGGTTGCCTTTCGTGAACGAGGAGGGGCGGTTGGTTGCGCCAAATTGGGGCCGAGTGCAGTCGATGTGGGCGAACGTCGCAGTGACTTCTCACATGCACCAGGAGCGATTGAGCAAGTTCCTGAAAAAGGTTACGGCATTTTGGGGTACTGAGCTGGGATTGGATTTGTCGAACGCCGAATTTCTCGTCAAATTAAAGGAAGTGCGCGTTCCCATGGACTGGGAAGATGATCTGCGCCACAAGAATATCGCTCAGCCATGGCGCGATGTCGGAAAAGTTATTTGGCAACGCGGAAATTTTCGCGTCGAACTTCCGAACATCGATATAGAAACCTTGTAATGCTTTTATACCTGAGTTTTTTAGGTGTTGGCGGGTGAACGTCGGATGACTCGAAGACTCAGAAGGTGCCCGATTCGGCGTCCTGCTTACCTTGTCCGTGATGTTAACGGACTGCCGGTTTCAAGCCGATCGACTAAAATGGTTGGCTGACTAATGTTGGGGATAATCGACGATGTTCGAAATAATTAAGGCGGGCGGATGGGTCATGGTGCCCATCATTGCCTGTTCGATTTTGGCTTTAGCCATCATACTGGAGCGCTTCTGGACCTTGCGTGCAACCCGTATTATCCCGCCGCAGCTCGTTCCGGAAGTATGGAATCAATATCGGAAAAATCGGCTGGATACCGCCTACATTCGCAGATTGAAGGCGAACTCCCCGCTCGGCGCGGTCCTTGCCGCAGGGCTCGTGAACTATTCGCAAGGGCGCGAGGTGGTGAGGGAAAGTATCGAGCAGGCAGGACGCCAGGTGATCCACGATCTCGAACGATACTTGAACACCTTGGGCACTATCGCATCCGTGTCGCCTTACCTGGGGTTATTGGGCAGCGTCCTGGGTATGATCAAGGTCTTTTCCACGTTTTCCATGGCGAGCGGTATCGGGAATCCCACCAAACTCGCCGGCGGCATATCGGAAATCCTCATTGCCACGGCTGCCGGCCTGGCGGTTGCCATTCCGAGCCTTATTTTCTATCGATATTTTCAGGGGCGAGTGATCGACTTCGCCGTGCGCATGGAGGAGGAGGCCGTGCGATTGATCGAGACTCTTTACAGCAGTCAAGAAGAGGAATAAACGGCAATGAATTTCCGCCCGCGGCGTCGGGACTACCCCGAGCTCAACCTGATCCCGATGATCGACGTGCTCATCGTGCTGCTGATCTTCCTGGTACTGACCACGACATTCAGCCGCGAAGCAGAACTGCAAATCCGCCTGCCCGAAGCTACGGGTCAATCAACAGGTGAAGAAAAGGGCGTAGATGTCGTCATCGATACCGAAGGGCGTTATTTCGTCAATGAGCATCAGGTGGTAAACACGCAAATCGAAACCTTGAAAAAGGCGATTGTCGAAGCCGCGGGCGACAATAAGAATCCGTTGCTGGTCATCAATGCCGATCAAAAAACCACCCATCAAGCCGTAATTACCGTTTTAGACGCGGCCAGCCAGCTCGGTTTCACTCATGTGACTTTCGCCGCGAAGAGCGAGGCGATCGAAAATCCCTAGTCGTTCGAGTCGCGTGAAAAAGCAATTGGCTGGCTGGTTTCAGCGGGAATGGTATGAAAAGCCGCGTCCAAATCCTTTCTTGATTCCGCTCGAAGCCTTATTTCGACAGGTCGTTACGTTTCGCCGCTGGTCATATCGAAACGGACTTAAACGCATAAGCCGCTTGCCGGTTCCGATAATTGTGGTCGGCAATTTGACGGTCGGCGGCACCGGCAAAACGCCTTTGGTCATTTGGCTAGCTCGGTTTCTTAAGGAGAATGGATTTAGACCTGGCGTCATCAGCCGCGGCTATGGAGCATCCCACGGACGTCGGCCGGTTCGAGTCGCTGAAGATTCCGATGTGCATGCTGTAGGTGACGAGCCTCTGCTCATTGCCCGGCGAACCGGTTGCCCGGTGTTCGTTTTCCCGAAACGCACCGAGGCCGCAAAAGCGCTGTTAGAAAGAACCGACTGTGACATTATTCTGTCGGACGATGGGTTACAGCATTATGCCCTGTATCGCGACGTAGAAATCGCTGTAGTGGACGGTGCGAGGCAATTCGGCAATGGTCACTGCCTACCCGCAGGGCCTCTGCGGGAGCCAGTCGAGCGATTGAGTTCGGTAGACTTGAGGATTTATTCGGCAGAGGCTCCGCCCGGTGAATATTTCATGTCTCTGGACGGCGGAGTGGCCGTTAATCTGCAAGAGGAACAAGTAAAAGAGCCCCTAAGATCCTTCGGTGGGCGCGCTTTTTACGCAATTGCCGGAATTGGCAATCCGCAGCGGTTTTTCAGCCATCTCCGGAGCTTCGGGTTGAAGTTCGACAGCCGCGAGTTTCCCGATCATCATCAGTATCGGGTCGAAGACTTAGGTTTTGCCGAAGGCCTCCCAATCGTGATGACCGAAAAAGACGCTATCAAATGCCGAACTTTCGGCGCTTCGAATTTATGGTATGTGCCTGTCGAAGCGACGCTACCGACCGAGTTCGGAGTAAATTTGTTAACCATATTGAAGGCTAAATGCAATGGACAGAAAACTGCTTGAGATCCTGGTCTGCCCTGTTTGCAAAGGCGAACTTCTTTTTAGGAAGGAGCAGCAGGAGTTGATTTGCAAAGCGGACAGACTCGCTTATCCGATACGCGATGACATTCCGGTGATGCTGGAAAACGAGGCACGAAAGATCAGCCTTGAAGAATACGACGCTCTTTCGTAACCGCAGCACCATGCCGTCCTTCAATATCGTCATTCCGGCACGCTACGGGTCAAGTCGGCTGCCCGGCAAGCCTCTGCTTCCTTTAGCCGGACGTCCGATGATCGTCCATGTCTGTGAACGCGCCTTAGAAGCGGGTGATAATGTCATCGTTGCCACCGACGACGAACGAATCCGTGAAGCCGTAAGCCATCTGCCGATACGTGCGCTGATGACCCGAAAGGATCATACTAGCGGTAGCGAGCGAATAGCCGAGGTGGCCGATCAATTGGGTTGGTCGGATGACGAAATCGTCGTCAATCTTCAGGGCGATGAGCCCTTAATGCGGCCGAACTTGGTGAGGATGCTTGCCATGATTCTGGCCGACCAGAGTATCGCTCAGGTCGCTACGCTCGCCACACCCATCAAAAGTCACATAGAAGTTTTCGACCCGAATGTCGTTAAGGCCGTGGTCGATAACACCGGCTACGCACTTTATTTCAGTCGGGCTCCCATCCCTTGGCATCGGGCTGGTTTTTCCTGCGACAGCAGTCTTTTGCCAGAAAACTTTCCGTATCTCCGGCATATCGGTATCTACGCGTACTCGGCCGGTTTTCTGCGGCGCTATGTAAGCTGGCCACCGTCCGAGTTGGAAGCCGTCGAAGCCCTGGAGCAACTGCGCATTTTGTGGCAGGGAAAACGTATTCTGGTCAGGGTAATCGAGGAAGCGCCTGAAGCAGGGGTTGATACCAAGGATGACCTACAGCGGGTCGACCAGCTATTGTCCATGCGTTAGTTCGAGGGGGTGTTTTTCTTTCGCATGGCCGCATCACCGGGCTTGCTCGGAGGGCGCCTGTGTTTACCGGAACTCGCCCCATCATCTGAGATCAGGATTTTCTCCCGATGCAAGTCAGTGATGCACATGTATACTCACTCTTCGGCGGGCAGCTAGCGCTACGGAGGGCTTCGCCGGAATGGTTTACTGAGCTCAGTTGATCATCAAAACGCGCATCTTTTGTGCTCACAGGTCATTGAAAGAGCCTCATATATTCCATTTGATGATGCGCCCCCTTATACTAAGTCAGGAGTGGCCATCCAGCGCATGCTGGCGGGGGTCTTCATCCATTTCTTAAGATGTTTAGGAGAATGATGTGAAAAAACGTAATTTGACGAAAGCGATACTTACGGCGCTGCTGCTAGCCAGCCCGTTGGCGATGGCGGAATCAGAATACCCAGCAGCAGACTTTGAGCCGGTAGTCATTACCCAAGACGCTGATTTAATCGCCAAGCACGCTGAGGCTGCAAAGGAACGAGCAAAAACCGTACAAACCATGCAGGCGAAGCAGGATTCGAGCAACTCGACGGCGGTATCAGCCGATCAACCCAGCTCTGGTGCTGCTGCCGAAAAAGCCGAGAATCCCTTGGCGGAAAATTATCCGATCGGCTTGATCGTTCTGGGCTTGGCTGGTTTCATCTTCTGGAGCAGCAGACAATCCGGATCTAATGTCCAGCCTGTTCAGCACGCACCTGCGCCAGTTTCGAGCGGTGCAGCGGGCGAAACCGGCGTGGCAAAGTACATGAAAACCCTTTCGGAACCTGCCAAAGCTGCTGCGAGCGAAACCGGCGTGGCTAAATACCTGAAAAATCTACCTTCAGCTGCCAAACCAGCGGCAGCCGTAACGGGGGTGGCGAAGTACCTGAAAAATCTCGAAGAGACCGCAAGATAAAACGGCTGTTATCGCAGAAAGTGATAGGTTCCTCCAAAACTTGGCTTTGGCAGGCATTAGACGCAGAAGCTGGTTAAGTCATCTCTTATGTGCTGGCTCGAATAATCCCGCATTTTTCGATTCATCGCCGCTATCCACCGATTGTCCCGACGCATAGTCGTGAAACTGCACATGTGTTCACGGTGTCGCGCGCTGGCGATGATAGATACGAGAGAGCGACAGAGGATCGTTGACACCTATCCCGGTTCTACTTTAGAGTTAACAAATAATGCGTTTAAAGAATGCATTTATAAAGATTAAGTTAATAAGTATCTAATCAACTATAACAATTGGAGTACCTATCATGGCAAGACCATTAATACAATTGGCATTAGATTCTTTGGACGTCAACCAGACTTTGAAACTTGCTGGCCTTGCGGCGCCTTATGTGGATATCTTCGAAATCGGAACGCCCTGCATTAAGCATAATGGAGTCAGCCTGGTCAGAGAATTGAGGAAGAAATACCCGAACAAACTGATTTTGGTCGATCTCAAAACGATGGACGCCGGCGAGTACGAGGCGACGCCTTTCTATGCGGCAGGCGCCGATATCTGCACGGTTCTCGGCGTGTCCGGTCTTCCCACCATCGCCGGCGTAATCAAGGCCGCCAACGCGCACAATGCAGAAGTACAAGTCGATCTCATCAATGTACCGGACAAAATAGCATGTGCCAGAGAGTCCGCCAGGCTTGGCGCCCATATCATTGGCGTTCACACGGGTCTTGATGCGCAGGCGGCTGGGCAAACTCCGTTTGCCGACTTGCAAGCCATTGCCAGACTGAACCTGCCCGTCAGAATCTCTGTTGCCGGTGGAATCAAGCAGTCGACCGTCCAGCAGGTTGCGCGTGCAGGCGCAAACATTGTTGTTGTTGGCGCTGCAATTTACGGTGCTCCTTCGCCTGCTGATGCCGCACGTGAGATTTGCGAGCTCGCTAGCGCCGCATAAAGGGGCATCTTATGCATCAAAAAACGATCATAGAAAAGATTTCTGGCGTCTTAGGAGCCACAGATCCCACCTATGATGAAAAGTTGACTCGCATGCTCGACGAGGCGTCGCGAGTGTTTGTAGCTGGTGCCGGTCGATCGGGACTGGTCGCAAGATTCTTTGCGATGCGACTGATGCACGGCGGTTATGATGCATACGTAGTTGGTGAAATTGTTACCCCGAGCATTCGAAAGGGTGATTTATTCATCGTGATCTCGGGCTCCGGAGAAACGGAGACGATGATTGCATTCACCAAACGTGCTAAGGAGCAGGGCGCAAAAATCGTTTTGCTGTCCACAAAGAACAGCTCAACAATTGGCGATATGGCGGATTTCGTGTGCCAGATTGGCACTGCGGAGCAGTATGGCAAAGTTGTAGGCATGCCAATGGGTACCACGTTCGAGTTATCGACGTTGATCTTCTTGGAAGCTACGATCGCCCACATCATTCACGAGAAGGGAATTCCGGAAGAAGAGATGAGGACAAGACACGCTAATCTGGAGTAGTGTCTTAAGGCTAAGGCCAATATGTATGTATTATGTATTGGCCTAGTCGAATGTCAGGGAATCAAATCGTTACGCGCTGTGTGTTAACACAACTGCTCGCGACCGAACAGTTGATACGCAGATAGCGAGTTTGGTCTTGTGGCCGGATTAACTTACGAAGAAAGTCCGGCCACGATGCCTGAGGGGTGCGGTACTATCGTAGTGCCCTTCAATAGACCATGAGCGAGTATTTGACGGGCCTTGTAGCTCGTTAAGATATTGCACCCTGGCAAAGCTCGTATCGAACAATGGTCTTGTGCCGAGACTGTTCGCTTTTCAGCGCCTGCACGTGCGTCAACCATGCACGCTTATATCGCTTTTCACGATGCCAGCGAAACCGATCGGATGGGCGTAGTGATAGCGCCTCACAAAAAATACTCCTCGCCGCCGATTTTCCAGACCGCCAGGTCTGTAGACTACAGATGAAGGACTCATCATCCGAGTCCGTCTCAATTTAAAGGCTCCGTTTCAGTTCCTGGCTCTGACGCATGCGCAACTTCGCGCGTAGCTGCGGCACAGATTCCGGAATAGCTAGCTCGAGCAAAGCATTGCAAATGCTTGAGGCCGGCATGCGCTTTTATCTGAAGCGCTTATTGTTTGGTTTGTCGCAGTTTTTGAGAGCATATGTTCTCGGCTTGGCCCGCCTTGATGAGAAGGGATACGGGGTACTTATTTTCGCGAAGGAATTTTTTCACTTCATCGATCGTAAGGCGCTTTGATTCTTCCTGTGCTATGCATTCACACAGGTTTATGATCGGGGAATCATCGCTTGTAATGACTCTATTCGGATTTGCTTTTTCTTTTTTCACGCACATATCAGCATACTTATGCTCAAAGGCGTGATGGTCCTCTTCACTAATAACATGAGCTAACGCACTGGCTGAAAATAAGCACGTTGCAATGATTAGAGTGACGCCCATTGTGCCCGATAATTTTCGGGGTAACACACGGGTCTTAGATTCATGGATAAATGAAGGGGGCATTTTGCTTCTCCAACTTAACGAATAGAAAACACGTCCGCCCAATTGATTAATTTTTCCTCGCTGAACCATGTCAATATATAAACGACCAGTTTTAGGCATCTTTCTTGGTTGACTCAATGCAAGATGGCGCATATTGGTCTGACAAGGCAGGAAGACCGGAGATAGGGCAGATCGCTCGGATGATTATGGGCTGGCGATCCTTGAAAAAACTATTGTCGAGGACTATTGCGCCGATAAGGACGTTTGGAACCAATGGAAAAGAAAGCGATTAATTGGTCCGCACCGTTGAGCTGAAAGGATCGCATTCCTCGAGGTCGCTTCTTGCTAGGGTGGACAACGTCGGCAATCAACGATGTCTGGCCGACGTTTTAATCGGTGTTCCACCCAAACTCTTACACGAAAATCGCGGCATCGAATAAGCGACTACTTCTTCCAGATTGTCGACGTGTTCCACATCGCCATAGAAGTTGGCCGCCCTCCGGATCTCGGATCCGGAAATATTCTCAGCCGCGTAGTTAGAGTCTCCTCTATCCCTCAAGGTAGGATAGTCGGGTCGCAAGGAGTTTTTCCAACGTTTCCAAGGCCTTGGTGAAACCGTCGATACCCTCTGACAGCTTTTCCGAAGCCATGCGATTCTCGGCATGCATCCGGTCGTAAGTCGCTTTGTCCATAGCGATTTTGTCGATCGAGGCACTAGCGGCCTTTTGCGGATCCAACTTCCGCGGCAGCTCGTCCTCGGTAGACTGTAGCTCGGACAACAGAGAGGGCGCAATGGTCAGGAGGTCACAGCCGGCCAACTCGGTAATTTCGCCGATATTCCGGAAGCTCGCGCCCATGACTTCCGTCTTGTAGCCAAACTTCTTGTAATAGTTGTAGATTTGGGTGACCGAAAGAACACCTGGATCTTCGGCGGGCGGATAAGAGTCGCGTCCGGTATCTTTCTTATACCAGTCCAGAATTCGCCCAACAAAGGGAGAAATCAACGTGACGCCCGCCTCGGCGCAGGCAATCGCCTGATGCAAGCCGAACAATAGCGTCAGGTTGCAATGAATGCCTTCCTTTTCCAGTACTCCGGCGGCTTGTATGCCTTCCCAGGTGGCAGCGATTTTGATGAGCACGCGTTCTTTTGAAATGCCCGCAGCTTCGTACTGCGCGATGATCTCGCGAGCCTTGGCTATAGTGCTCTCGGTATCATAAGAAAGTCTTGCGTCCACTTCCGTGGAAACGCGGCCTTCGATGATTTCCAGAATTTTTAGGCCAAAGGAAACGGCCAACCGATCGAAAGCGAGGGAAGCTACCTGCGATGCCTGTGCATCCTTGCCCAGAGTCTGTCTCGCCCCTTTCAGTGTGTCGTCGACGATGCCCTGATACTGAGGCATTTGGGCGGCGGCGGTAATGAGCGAGGGGTTGGTAGTCGCATCTCGGGGCTTAAAGGTTTCTATAGCCTGAATGTCGCCGGTGTCGGCCACAACCACCGTCATTTCTCGGAGTTGGTCAAGTAAATTCTTTGGCATAATCGAATCCTGCATTTCAAAGTAATATGTGTCTGGAGAGCTACGGGAACATCCCGGCTCCCGATTACTATTGCATTTGGCACTACAAGCATTTCTGACGGAACTGCTTGATCAGAAATACTCTAAGGCCTGCTACAGCAATAACCGGCTAAGGATACATGGAACCAAACCGTCTTAACAAGAACGGCAGGCTTACGTGTGCAGGTCGTTGCCAAATCGGTTGGGAGAAGACTTTCGATACACTGGCAAGTCTTGAGCGGCGCCCTGACGCATTTACGTTCTTTGGTCCAGGACGATTCTTGGATAATGCTCGGAGCAATGTTTTTGGCTCCAACAGCTGTCAATGATTGACCTCAAAGGGGGAAGAATCCATCAGCCGACGGCACGCTCGTGCGAATCTGGTGACAAAGCCGATCAGGCTGATAAAATTCCATCCCTACTTTCGTAAGCTAACCATAAAAAGTATCAAGGAGAAAAATATGCCTTCGCGTCGAGAATTAGCAAACGCCATACGCGCTTTGAGCATGGATGCTGTACAAAAAGCGAATTCCGGGCATCCGGGAGCGCCAATGGGAATGGCAGATATCGCCGAGGTGCTGTGGAACGATTATATGCGGCACAATCCGGCAAACCCGAAATGGCCGGATCGCGACCGCTTCGTTCTTTCCAACGGTCACGGTTCCATGCTCTTGTACTCGTTGCTGCATTTGACCGGTTACGACCTCCCGATCGAAGAGCTGAAAAATTTCCGTCAGCTCCACTCCAAAACACCGGGCCATCCGGAATACGGTTATGCACCGGGCGTTGAAACGACCACCGGTCCTTTGGGGCAGGGCATCACCAACGCGGTCGGCATGGCGTTGGCCGAACGTACGCTGGCAGGCCAATTCAACCGTCCCGGCCACAAAATCGTCGATCATTACACTTATGCATTCTTGGGCGATGGCTGCTTGATGGAAGGCATTTCCCACGAAGCTTGCTCGCTTGCCGGATCCATGAAGCTCGGCAAGCTGATCGCATTTTACGACGACAACAATATTTCGATCGATGGTGAAGTACGCGGCCACGGCAACACGCCAGGCTGGTTCATGGATGATACCCCGAAGCGTTTTGAAGCCTACGGCTGGCACGTCATCCCGAAAGTCGACGGTCATGACGCAGAGGCTGTGAAGAAGGCCATCGAGGAAGCACGCGCCGTTACCGACAAGCCCTCTTTGATCTGTTGCCAGACGATCATCGGTTGGGGCTCTCCCAATAAGCAGGGCAAGGAAGAATGCCACGGCGCCGCATTGGGTGCCGATGAAGTAGCTTTGGTCCGTGAGACCATCGGCTGGCCGCATCCGGCGTTCGAAATCCCGTCCGAAATTTATGAAGCGTGGGATGCGAATGAAATCGGCGCGAAGGCCGAGTCCGACTGGAACGACCGCTTCGAAAACTATCGCAGCGAGTATCCGGAATTGGCTGCTGAATTCGAGCGCCGCATGGCAGGCGAGTTGCCCCGCGACTGGGCAGAGAAGTCGGAAGCCTTCATCGCGAAAGTTAATGAGAAAGCCGAAACCATCGCGAGCCGAAAAGCGTCGCAGAACGCTCTTAACGGTTTCGGACCGCTGCTGCCCGAAATCATGGGCGGCTCCGCCGACCTGGCAGGTTCCAACCTGACCATCTGGTCCGGCTGCAAGAACGTGAATGCAGAAGGTTACGACGGCAATTACGTCTACTATGGCGTGCGCGAGTTCGGCATGTCGGCGATTATGAACGGCATCGCCTTACACGGCGGTTTTAAACCTTACGGCGGGACCTTCCTGATGTTTTCCGAATACGCACGCAACGCGCTGCGTATGTCGGCCCTCATGAAGGCACCGGTGATTTATGTCTACACCCACGACTCCATCGGTCTGGGCGAAGATGGTCCGACACATCAACCGATCGAGCAAACTGCCACGCTGCGCATGATTCCAAACATGCAGGTCTGGCGTCCGTGCGACTCGGTGGAAACGGCGGTGGCTTGGAAAACCGCAATTGAGCGCAAGGATGGTCCTTCATGCCTGATCTTCTCGCGGCAGAACCTGCCTCACGTGTCTCGCACTCCGGCGCAGATCGACGCCATCCGGCGCGGCGGTTACGTCGTTCGCGACTCTGATGGGACGCCGGATGCGATCATCATCGCCACGGGCTCGGAAGTCGAGCTGGCGTTGAAGGCGGCGGAGGAGCTTTCAGGCAAGGGTAAGAAAATTCGCGTGGTTTCCATGGTTTCGACCAATGTGTTCGACGGTCAAGATGCCGCATACCGCGAGTCGGTATTACCGTCTGCCGTTACCAAGCGCGTCGTCGTCGAGGCGGGTGTTAGTGATGGCTGGTTCAAGTACGTAGGACTCAATGGCAAAATCGTGGGCTTGGACCGCTTCGGCGAATCCGCACCGGCCGGCCTACTATTCAAGGAGTTCGGCTTTACCGTCGAAAATGTTGTCAAACAGGTGGAGTCGATTCTCTAGGATTGATTTTCTAGAGATTTGGGAAAGGGCCTAACTGGCGACGATTTTCAACGGATGCTCCCCTTCGGGCGGACGGTTGCCGAAAGGGAGCATACGCCATCCGGCAGTGCTCGGTTCAAGCAAGTCGCTTGGACGAAATCGTCGGTTGGCTGAATTTCGTCGCTAAGTTGGCGATCAGGAGGCGAGAGGAGTCGATCGATGGCTATCATTTCCTTAAGACAATTGTTGGATCACGCCGCCGAGCACAACTACGGTCTGCCGGCGTTCAATGTCAATAACATGGAGCAGGTCAAGGCCATCATGGAAGCCGCTTCCGCAGTCGACGCTCCGGTGATTCTGCAAGGATCCGCCGGCGCGCGTAGCTATGCGGGCGAGCCGTTTCTGCGCCATCTCGTTCTCGCCGCGGCGGAAATGTACCCGCATATTCCGATCTGCATGCACCAGGATCACGGTGCTTCGCCAGCCGTGTGCATTCGTGCCATTCAGTCCGGGTTCAGTTCGGTGATGATGGATGGTTCCTTGCTGGAAGACATGAAAACGCCTTCCAGCTATGAATACAACGTCGAAACCACCCGCAAGGTCGCCGATATGGCGCATGCGTGCGGCGTTTCCGTCGAGGGTGAATTGGGCTGCCTAGGCTCGTTGGAAACGGGAAAAGCGGGCGAGGAAGATGGCCACGGTGCAGTAGGCGAGTTGGATCATTCTCAGCTGCTGACGGACCCCGACGAAGCTGCCGATTTCGTCAAGAAAACCAAGGTCGACGCCTTGGCCATTGCCATTGGTACGAGCCACGGCGCTTACAAATTTACTCAGAAGCCGACCGGCAAAGTGCTACGCATCGACCGCGTCAAAGAAATCCACGCCAGGATTCCAAACGTCCACTTGGTCATGCACGGCTCCTCCTCGGTACCGGAAGACTGGGCGGCGATGATCAATAACTACGGCGGCGATATCGGCCAGACCTATGGTGTGCCGGTCGAGGAAATCGTAGAAGGTATTCGTCATGGCGTACGCAAGGTGAATATCGATACCGATCTTCGTATCGCGTCGTACGGCGCTATGCGCAAGTACATGGTCGAGGACAAAAAGAACTTCGATCCGCGCAAAGTCTACAAGGAAGCGCAAAAAGCTATGACCAGCATTTGTGCAGCCCGTTACGAAGCATTCGGTGCTGCTGGCCAGGCTTCGAAGATCAAAGTCATCAGTTTGGAAGAGATGAACAAGCGGTACAGCAAGGGAGAATTGGATCCGGTCGTCACTTAGACCGTGTTCAAAGCCCTTATTTTCGACGTGGATGGCACACTGGTGGATACGGAACGCCAAGGTCACCGCGTCGCATTCAATCGAGCTTTCGCCGAAGCTCGTTTGAATTGGGTTTGGGACGAAGCCCTGTATGGCGAGTTATTGACTGTTGCTGGCGGCAAGGAGCGCATCCGCCATTTCATAGCCAGTTATCACCCTGAGATCCCCTGCGGCGAGGGCGAACTAAGCCAATTCATCGAGAACCTGCACGCCACGAAGACGCGCCATTATATCGACCTGCTGAACAGGGAAGGAATTCCGGCTAGGCCGGGTATCATTCGCTTGATCAAGGAAGCCAGGGCCGCAGGATTACGGCTGGCTATCGCGACGACCGCGTCTGCGGAAAACGTCGAAGCCTTGCTGGCGGCGTCTCTCGATACCGACGCACCGGATTGGTTCGAAGTGATCGCTGCAGGCGATATCGTTTCGAACAAGAAACCGGCATCCGATATCTATGAGTACGTGCTGACGAAATTAGGCTTGAAGGCTGAGGATTGCCTTGCATTTGAGGATTCGGAAAACGGCTTGCGAGCGTCGCTCGGAGCTGGCATTCCGACTCTGATTACCGTCAACGACTACACCTCCGGTCAGGATTTTACCGGGGCAGTACTGGTAATAGATCACCTCGGAGAGCCGGAACAGCCTTTGACGTGCCTGAGCGAAGCTCCTTCGGAAGCGTTCAGTCTGGTCGATATTGACGTTCTCAGGCGATTATTTGAACGCTGGACTCGCGAAAAACCATAAAGCAACAATAAACTCGCGGTTCCTTGAGGAGTCCTCCATGTCGAAAAAGCACCCTGTCATTGCCATCACCGGCTCGTCCGGTGCGGGTACGACAACTGTAAAGAAGTCTTTTGAGCACATTTTTTTTCGGCTGGGATTAAAGCCTCTCATGATTGAGGGTGATAGCTTTTATCGATACACCCTCCTCGAAATGCATGAACGAATTACCCAGGCGCAGCAAGAAGGAAAATACTTCAGTCATTTCTCGATTGAGGCCAATATCCTGGACGAGCTGGAAAGGACCTTCAAGATATATGGGGAAACCGGCTCGGCTAAGCGTCGGTACTATATTGGCAGCGAGGAAGAGGGGAAAAAGCACGGCGGCTACCAAGTTGGGACTTTCACACCATGGGAGAAAGCACCTCGTGGGAGCGACCTGATGTTCTACGAGGGGTTACACGGCGCGGTCAAGACCGAGACCATCGATGTCGCGAAATATACCGATCTGCTCGTCGGCGTCGTTCCCATCGTCAATTTGGAATGGATTCAGAAAATCCATCGGGATAACTCTCTGTTTGGCTACAATCCGGAAGACATCACCGATACCATCCTCAGGCGGATGGAGGATTACGTGAAGGTGATTACGCCGCAGTTTTCTCGTACCGATATCAATTTTCAGCGAGTTCCCTTGGTGGATACTTCAAATCCCTTCATCGCGCGCGATATTCCGACGCCGGATGAAAGCGTTGTGATCATCCGCTTCAGAGATCCAACGAAGTTCGACATCGATTTCGAGTATCTGCTGCAGATGATTCATAAGTCCTTCATGTCCCGACACAATTCTATCGTTATTCCCGGGGGGAAAATGGGCCTGGCGATGGAAATCATATTCCGGCCGATCATGGAGCGTCTGATGGACGAGCGTAAAAAAGCGTAAAGGCTGCTGGAATCTTTCTGGATTTATGTAGCATTGGTATGGCGGACGCTACACGTTAAGGTTTCCATGAATAGGTCTACTTGTCGGTAAGGGGTTACCGACCTACGGCGGCTTTCTCCGGTCTACATGTTTGGCGTGCGTCACGCCGCAGCTGCGATGAAAAACAACTCAATAGGAAAATAAAGCAAGCCGACGGAAGACTGATAGTCCGCGGTCTCGGTTCAACTGTCGGCGCTTCTTCGACCTTGGCTGACGGCAGTCGTCACGACCTGATAAGCATCCTTGATCACTTTCTGCTTTTGCAGTTCGGAATTCAATTCGGCGTCGATATCGGTATTGAGCTGTTTCATGATCGTTTTGGCTATCTCGTCCTTGACAGATTCGAAATAGGTCAGCAAATCCTCTTCCAATTCCTCGAAATAGTTTTTTATGCCGCGGCGCGCGAATTTGTTGATTTGACGTTGTTGCTTGCGTGTGTAATCGAGCAAGCCGATCTTATAGCACTCGAGGGCACGATCGATTTCGTCGGATTGACCTGCAGTCACGGGCGATATCGGCTGGGTTTCCGTAAGGGCTCGGTAAATGCTCGTCAGTTTGTCCACCCCTAAAGCCAGCATTTGCTTGACACCCGCGTCAGGTCCGAGCAGGCGCGCGCTCTTTGCGATTTCCAGGGCGCGGTCGGCATTCTTCTGAACTAATTCCACGATGTCTTCTTTGTTCTGGACGGACTCGTCGGCCTCCTTAGCCATAATGGTACGTCCGAGTTCGTCGATGACACCGCCGTACTCGAACAGGAACACGTCACACATACCCTTCAGCCGGTTAACCATATCGCGGCCGCTCAAACGGTCACTTAGAACCGTAAGCACCTCATCCGGCAGCGCCTCGTTGGAAGAAATCCCGTCTAGCAGGCGCAAGAGATAACGGCGTACGATCTGCTCCTCCAAGAGGTGTTGCAACTGACTGCGGAATGTATGCTGAATGTGAAGGTTTTCCTCGATTTTATGCGGCAGTCGGCTGACGACGCTATGCAGATCCAGGCCTTTGAGCAGTTCGTTCTTCAGCGCTTTGCGATCCAAGGTGTCGATGGCGTTGACGATTTGCTCGCCCAGCTGCTCTCGGTCTTCATCACGCCAGAATACAAATTCCGGCAGTACCTCGGTACGCAGTACCTTGATGTGTTCTTCTACGGTGGTACGAAGGTGCCGCAGGACTTCGTCCTGGCGGCGCGATAATTCGCCGGCGATAAAGGTGCTTTTCATACTGTCATCGCTTTTGTTTTTGTAGTTTTGATACAGCGGTTCCAAGCGTTCCCGCAGTCGCTTGGCCAGATCGACATATTCGCTGCGCGCTTCGTCGAGAAACTCGGCCTTGGCGGTGTGAGCCAAGTATTCGAACAAACTGGTACGAAATGCGGCGAAGTTCTTGGCTTCGTCCAGCGACTTGATAAAACCTTCAGCCTCGTTTCGTTCAGGTATTTTGCCGATGGCTTTCTGAAGAGCATCTACATGTTCGCGAATACTGCCGCTCTTTTCCAGGCGGCCTTCCTGAATCAGTTTCAGCAGCAGGTAATTAAGCGCCGATACCCGAAACACACGGTCCTTGGCGATATGAAACCCGTAATGATCGATTTTTTGCGCGAAGTTCGCCAACTCTTCCTTTTTCTGCTGACTGCTCAGCACGTCCCACTGATTGATCGCCCAAAAGGCGCGCTGCAGCACGCGCTTGCGTTGGCTGTGGATTTCGGCCAACAGCTCGATCTCTTCGCCTTCCAGCAGGTGAAACACCTTCATGGCGATGACGAACGCCTTGGCGTCGTTTTCGACGTACGATTTGGTCACCTTGCGGTGGCGAGGATTGACCACGCCTAATCCGGGCAAGTCGACGAGAACGACGTTTTCGGGGATGCTGACATCGGTGAGGAAGACTTCTGCCTGATCTACGAACAGCACGTCCTCGTAATCTTCGGTGACATAGCTCGGCAACTCCGCCAGAGCGATTTCTTTGACCGATCCGTTGAGTTTATTCCAGCCTTCGATCAAGGTTTTCAACTCATCGAAGAATTTTTGCTTGTTGAACGAGCCGAATTGGTTTTTGTACTGTTCGATATCCTTTGCCAATGTGCCCAGCAATTCGCCTTTGCTCAGCTTTCGGTAAGTATCGCTGCTCTTGCGCAACTCCTTGGACAACTCTTCGAGATACAGGTTTTTCAGCTCGTCTCGGGCGCTTTCGTTGAGGTAATGGATAACGGCCCGATTAGCGCGCCCTTTACGGATCAGCGTGGGAATGGCGGTGAAAGACTTGGTTGCCTGGGGCAAGATATCGTCGCCCAGCACGGCGTTGATGATGGTGCTCTTGCCGGCCGAGAATGCACCCAGAAACGCCACCGGGAATTCCGGCGATTTGAGCCGTTCCAACCAAGTGCGCTTGCGGTTGACATAATATTTGAAATCGTCGGTGACTCCTAAATATGGCGCGGCGGCGTCGTAGGCTTCGAACAGGCGTGTGAATGCTTTGACGTAATTGCTGTAATCCGACTCTTTCATCCGTAGGTTTCCTGATTATTTTTAGGTGCCAGCGATATTTTAGGTTTAAGCTGCCGACAGTGGTAAAGGCCGAGCCATAAGACCATGGTCAATTAACGGAATATATTACCATTTATGTTACGCAGACCTTAGCGGCTAAAATCGATCGACTTTCCGCCGCAACGCATTCCGGGAATTTCCGTAAGGTCGCTCCAATGACGGACAAAAAACCCCTGCCTACCATAAGAAGGCGGCTCCAAACGGCGGGCGACGATTTCGGCGTACGGCTTTCCGGATCAACGGACCTGGATCGTGGTCGAAGACGGTTTCAGTGAGAGCATGATTGCATGAGGAAATTCATGGTAAGACGTCTACGCCGGTTTTTCTTAGGAATGCTTCTGATCGGCGCATCACCGACATGGGCCGAAGCGGAAACTCTGCGCACCCAGCTGGAAACGTTAGCGGCCGAACACGAATTTGTCGTGCAAGGGCTCGATCGCCTAGGACCCGAATCTGCGCGAGATACGGCGGGCGACCTGCCGACCCGGCTCAGGATGCTTCTCGAAGACTACAACTACGTCCTCATGAGTGATCGGCCCGGAGCGGTTGACCGGCTGTTGATCACCAGCGCGAAAATGCCGGCGCAAACGCGCGCCTTTAACGCCACCATCAAAACGACGCGGCTCGGCCCCCATCATCAGGTCGAAACGGTGTTGGTAGGACCAAACGGCGTGGCTTTTCCGGTTACTTTGATCGTCGACACCGGAGCCTCGACGCTTGCTTTGCCGGAATCGATGGCCAGCGAACTGGGTTTCGTTCCCGAAGCCCTTCAGCCGGGGGTCAGTCATACCGCGAACGATATTGTGCCGATTAAAGCCGGTATCCTAGAATCGGTTCGGGTGGGGCCCGTTTCGGCTGGAGCCGTGCCGGTCGCTTTTTTTCCGGACGACCGTCTCCGCGGTGCGAAGCTTTTGGGAATGAGCTTTTTGAGCCGTTTCCGCGTGACTTTGGACGAAGCAGAGAATGAACTGATTCTGCTTGCGAAATGACCTCTCTTACGCAGGGTATGGAAGACGTCCCGAGATCCAGCCGAACGGCGGTACGAATTACTAATAGTTAAGAAAGTAAAGCCACAAGTGCCCCCTCTCCCTCTCGAAGAGGGGGGTGAGAGCGATTCGAATAGGGCTTTACTTTCTTTACGCACGGTAATCACTTGCTTGGTTCAAGCAACGACCGGCGTGATTAAATGCCATTTGGAAATTCCGCTCATTATCCAGCAACAAGAGGTGCCATTATGAACAGTGACAGTGCGGACATCGGGCTAATAGGATTAGCGGTCATGGGCCAAAACTTGGCGCTGAACATCGCCGATCACGGCTATTCCCTCGCAGTCTACAACCGCAGCTCCGAGAAAACAGCGGAGTTCATGGCGCGTTGTCGGCAGAAAGAGCCATCCGGCGAGCGCGTCCTGGGCTTTACCGATCTGAAGGAGTTCACCCAAGCCATTCGGCGTCCCCGCAAGATCATTCTACTGGTCAAGGCAGGCGCACCGACCGATCGCACCATCGAAAGCCTGCTGCCTCACCTCGATCCGGGCGACATCATCGTCGACGGCGGCAATGCGCATTGGCTGGACACCATACGCAGAGACAAGGAATTGACCGCAAAGGGATTTCGGTTTATCGGTTCCGGCGTCTCGGGTGGCGAAACCGGCGCGCGGTTCGGACCTTCTCTGATGCCGGGAGGTAGCCCGAGCGCCTGGGCCGAGCTCGAACCGATCTGGCGCGCGATCGCCGCTAAGGTCGATCCGCAAAGCGGCGTACCTTTGGAAGGCGCCGCGCCCGGAAAACCGGTGGAGGGCGGCGTACCGTGCACTGCGTATATC
The DNA here is from genome assembly GCF_051027445.1 of Methylocaldum sp. GT1TLB. Classification (NCBI taxonomy): domain Bacteria; kingdom Pseudomonadati; phylum Pseudomonadota; class Gammaproteobacteria; order Methylococcales; family Methylococcaceae; genus Methylocaldum; species Methylocaldum sp. GT1TLB. Next base: position 891,032 of record NZ_CP194898.1, on the reverse strand, counting down.
GGACCGAACGGAGCCGGGCACTACGTCAAAATGGTGCACAACGGCATCGAGTACATCGATATGCAGTTGATCTGCGAAGCGTATTGGCTGATGAAACATCTGCTCGGGCTGGATGCCGGCGCGATCGGGGAGATCTTCCGCGAGTGGAATGGCGGCGAACTGTCCAGCTATCTCATCGAAATCACCGGGGACATCCTGGGACAGAAGGATCCGGCGGGCCCCGGTTTCCTGGTCGACCAGGTGCTGGATGCAGCCGGCCAGAAAGGCACCGGCATGTGGACGGCTGCCAGCGCATTGGAACTGGGCGCACCGGCAAATTCGATCGCCGAAGCCGTATTCGCCCGTGCGTTGTCGGCCCTGAAAGAGGAGCGGGTCGAAGCCAGTCGATTGCTGAAAGGCCCGGATCTTCAGCCGGCGTCCAATTCGGCAGAGATCATCGATGCGGTCCGGCGCGCGCTGTATTGCTCCAAGATTTGCGCCTATGCTCAGGGCTTTCAGTTGCTGTCGGAAGCACAAAAAGCCTACGAGTGGACGCTCGATTTCGGAACCATCGCGCAGCTTTGGCGGGGCGGCTGCATCATCCGCGCGCGCTTCCTGCAAAAGATCACCGACGCCTACACCCGCAATCCGGGCCTGAAGAACCTGATGCTAGACCCCTATTTCAAGGACGTACTGCATGAAGGGCAAAGCCGCTGGCGGCAGACCGTAACCATCGCCATACAGAACGGCATGCCCGTCCCGGCGTTCAGTTCCGCACTGGCTTATTTCGACGGCTACCGGAGCGCCCGGCTCCCCGCCAATTTGTTGCAGGCGCAGCGCGATTATTTTGGCGCTCATACTTACGAGCGGACCGATCAGCCACGAGGCAAGTTCTTTCATCTCGACTGGCCGACGCCCGATCGTCCTCAGATAGAGGTCTAAACGGAAGATTTCCGGCTTCTGTTTTCGATTCGGGAGCCCTGGAGCAGCCGATACGACCAGCACAACCGACGTGCCATCCGACGGGTTAATGCTGAAATCAAACGGCTGACCGACCCGTCGGCTGACCCTGGTTCGATGGCTCTACAGCATTTTACAGTTTGGGTTAGCAGCCTCCTGGCTTGTAGTAGGTCGGGAATCCTTTCCCGACATAGCGGGCCGATAAATGGCTTGGTCGGCAAAGGATTGTCGATCTGCGGCTCAAAGTCGCCCGTACGCGCGCGTTCCGCATGGAAGATAATTGAGTTACGGCTCGAGAGCATCTTGAATTCGGTTAGCCGCATTCTGCGCGGCTTCTATAACCTTCGCCGGGTTTACGCCGAGTATTTTCCCGTTATTCTTCAGCACTTGCCCTCCCACGAAGACCCATTCCACATTTCGAGGTTGGCCGTTGAACACGATTTGGCTAACCCAATCCCCACGTGGGGCAAAATTGAATTTCTCCGGATCTAGGATGATCAAGTCGGCCTGTTTGCCAGGCGTCAACGAGCCCACACGGTCGGACATATCGAGCAGCTTCGCCCCGTCCACGGTGGCCATGCGCAATGCGTCCGAGACCGTTGGATACACGTCGGGTCGAAGCGTCCTGGCGCGCTGCAGTCCTACCGCCGCCCGCATGTTATTGAACATGTCACTGGTGTCGTTCGTTCCCCCGTCCAGGCCGAGACCTACCTGAACGCCGGCTTGCTTTAGCTCCGGAAGGCGAATCACACCCGATGCCAAGCGCATATTACTGATCGGGTTGTGGAGAACGCGCACGTCCTGGGCTGCGAGTATCCCGATTTCCTCGTCGGTGAGGTGGATTGCGTGTGCACCCAGGAGATCCGGGCCGAGGGCGCCCGACTCCGCGAGTACGTCGAACATGTTTTCGTCGCGGTCCTCGATATTTTCCAACAGGTGAACATGGTGTTTTACGCCCAATTCCTTGGCCAGCTTCGCCATCGCCTTGACGTCCTGACGCAATGCGTCAGCCGGGTGGGATGCAACCTGAAAACTCGCCTTGGGATTGGGATCGATCAGGGTCTGCTTGACCAGCTTCATATGGGCGATAACGCCAGGGTCGTCGCGTCCGAAACACGCAAACACGAAACGCAGCCCTGATTCGGTCAGCGCCTGGAGTTCTCCCCGAACGAATTCCGGCGTAAAGGCGTGGGACCATTCGACGGTGGTGGTGACTCCGGTGTCGATCAGGTCCAGCGTGCTCAGCCGTACGCCGGCATAGGCCTCCGAGCGCGACACGGTAATTTGCGGGTCGAACAAGGGAAGCACACAGGCATCCAGCCAACCCATGAGGTCCTGGTCTGTGCCGCAGCCCCGGATGAGCGACTGCCACAGATGATTGTGCACATCGACAAAGCCCGGCATGACGATCATCCCGGTGGCGTCCACGACACGCCCCCCGGTACTTCGCAGATGCTGGCCGACCGCCGCGATCTTGTCCTTTTCGATCAGAATATCGGCGTTCTCCACGATCCCCAAATCGCCGGCGCCGACCGAGGAATCCATGGTCAAGATGAGGGAGGCATTTCGAATCAGCGTTTTGGCGGATTCGGCCAAAGACACCGAACAGAAGAGGACTGCCCAAACGGTCAGGAAATAGGCGATGATCGCCGGACGACGGAGGCGGACGTTTTCGATCATGAATCGATCTCCTGAACAGAAAAGCGAATCGCGCCGTGATCAGGCTACGCTCGGAAAAAGCGATTGTCACGGTCCAAGCAGGTACTCTCGTCGCTCAGGCATCACTGCCACGACCGCAATCTGCATTGCGGCCCTGCGCGCAAACATACCCTTGGCTACCTTTCGGATATAGCATCGTGAAGTTGATTCTCATCCTGGTTTTGTCCATGTTGTGCGGTTGCGCTCATCGGCAGTTCGTCACCCAACCCTATCCCAGATGGGGACAGGAGGTATGGCTGTCCAGAAATGAGCGCGACAGCCCGTTGCCGATGCGCGTGCAAATGCCGCCACGACCCGCGGTCGCTCCGGCCTGTATCCTGATCGTCCACGGCATGAACGAATACATCGGCCGCTACGACGAGATCGCCGCCTATTTTGCGAGGCGTTTCATCGTGGCGGGTTTCGATCTTTACGCTCACGGCTTGTCCAATCCGAGCCTGTTGGCCGCCGACCGGGCCATTACTGGCGGGGCTTCCGAGTTCGACGTCAGCGATGCCTATTTGGCGCAGGCGAGCTTGCGCAATCTGGAGCCGATGCGGCGAGACTTGGATCAAGTGCTGCGGCGCCTGATCGAGGTCTGCGATCAGCGCGGCAAACCGGGTCTTCCGATTTTTATCCTTTCCCACAGCCTGGGTTCGTTGATCTCAGCGTCTTATCTGCTCGAACAAGCGCCGGGGGACGATTTACGATCCCGGATACAAGGCATCGTATTCCTAGGCCCCGCCTTTTCGGTGACCGAGGTTCCGGGCTGGCGCGGCTATTTTCAAACGCCTGTCGTGAAGCTGTCCTTTTACGCCGAGGAGCATTTTCTTCGTTCTCATGGCGAGCTGCTTCCGTTGCTGATTGCCAACCAGGCATTGGCGCTCGTTACCGTCCCTTTGCTGGACGGACTGTTCGAGGTGCTGTCGTGGCCGGGCCTGCGGCATATCTTTTCCCCCACGACACCGGGTTGGGTACCGGATTACTTGAGCGACTGGGAAGACGAGAGGGCACGCCACCGCGCCGACGCCTATATCATCCGCCGCAGCATCCTGCGCTACGTGAAGGGCGTCGAAGGGGAGATCGTTCGCTTCAGACGGCATATGGAGGAGTTGTCCACCCCTTATTTCCTCGTTTATTCCGCCAGCGACCCGATCACGCCGGCCTGGGGCAGTCACGATTTTGCCGGCAAGACCTTCGATAAGCACCCGGATAACCAAGTCCTGCCGCTCATCGATAAGGTTCACCACGAACAGCTGTTTTCCGCGCCGCCATTGCGTCACGAACTCCTCAGGAAAATCGAGGGATGGCTGGACCGCCGTCTTAGCTCCATAAACGAAGTTGCCGCCGAGAGAGCGAGCGCGCGATGATCCCAAGAGCGTGTTAAAGAGGCGACTTAGGCCGCCCCGCCTATGTCCGATTTGAAAACGCCGGCTCGCCGCGCAGCGATTTGTTCCCGTAGCGCCCGCTGTCGAATACGGTCGATCGGGAAATTCCACATGATCGGCAGCCCCGACGCGATGACCAGGCACGGCAGCCAGCCGTAAATCACCAATAGCCATTTTTTCGCTTCGGGGGCTTGAACGGGGGCGGACGGCTCGAAACCGAAGGCGGCAGGGAGGGCGGTGCCCAAGAGAACGCCCAGGGCGACGGCCAGTTTGATGGCTATGCCCCATACCGCGAAAAAGAGGCCCGTCCGTTGCCGGCCCGACGCGACGATGTCGTGATCGACCACATCGGCAGCGATAGAGTTCGCCAACATGAAAATCGAAGCCAGGCTTGCGCCTCTCAATATGATCAAGGTCACATAGAGCACCGTATCGCCCCGATCGACCCAGGGAAACCCCAAGCTCCACAATCCGATCCAAAGCGCGGCGAGAATGATCGCGCGATGTTTGCCGATGCGATTCGCGATACCCATCCAAACCGGCACCATGGCAAGCGAGACGAGGTTTTCGGCAAGGATCATCGTGGCGAAGATGTCGGGGCGGCCGACCACATGGGTCAATACCAGTCGATGCAGCGTGGCTTGAATCAGGACCGCCGTACCCAGCAGCAGCAAGGTAATCAAGGTCCGCATGAAAGCCTGATTGCGCAATACCAGCCGGAGCCCCGCCCAACCGCCGAGGCGTTCGCCCGCCAGCTCCTCAGACGGAAATTCCGGCACTTTGGTCAGCGCTACGGTCACCAGCGGCGGTAAACTGACAACGATGATGATGGCGATAACCCAGAGCTGATCGCGGCTTTCCACGTACCCCAGATAATCCAAGACGGACAGCACGCCTAGGAACAATATCTGGCCCAGCGCGCCTAATCCTTCGCGCCAAGCCGCTACATGCGTACGCTCGGTGTAGTCCGCCGAGAGTTCGGCGCCCCATGCCTTGTGGGGCAGATCCACCAGGGTGAAGGCGAAGAAGAGCAGGCTCGCCCAGACAAACAGATAGAGCAGCGAAACCTTGCCGGCCGGTGCGAAGATCATCCAGGCGGACAGCATCAGGAGCGGCGTCCCGATGGCAATCCAAGGCTTGCGGCGGCCCCATCGCGTCTTGAGGCGGTCGCTCAAAATTCCGATGAGGGGATCGCTGACCATATCCAGCGCCCGCGACGCGGCGATCGCCATGCCTACCCCGGCGAGCGGCAAGGCCATGTCATCGGCGTAAAAGGCGGGAACGAAGAGCGCCACCGGCAAGGTCGCCACCGCATGCGTGAGATGCGGCGCCGCATAGTACAGCATGATCTTGTGGTGAAGCGGCGGTCTGTCCATGATATTGCGGAAAGACAATAATCCCGGAGTCTACCCGCCTTGCTGACGATTTCAATGCTGGAAAGCGGTCCGGTTTCCAGTGGTCTCTTTAAACCGGGCGGCCGCATTTCATTCGTATGCCGGCACCGCCCGAAAAATCGACGGTGCGCTTCGCCGATCATGCCCAGGAGGAAGTTTTGCGGATTATCGTGATCAGCGATGCCTGGCATCCTCAAATCAACGGCGTCGTCACGACCTTGACGAATACCCGTCGCGCGCTGGAAAAGTCGGGACACACGGTCGAAATCATCACGCCCGATCGGTTTCGAACCTGGCCGTGTCCCGGTTACCCCGCTGTGGGGCTGTCCTTCCTGTGCGGCCCCCGTCTTCGGCCTCTGATCGAAGCCTTCAAGCCGGACGCGATGCATATAGCCACCGAAGGGCCGATCGGCTTCGCGGCTCGCCGTTACTGCCGCGCGAAAGGATTTCCGTATACAACGTCCTACCATAGTCATTTTCACGAATATCTGAAGCTCCGGGCCGGCATACCCTATTGCGTGAGCTGGACGTATCTCCGCTGGTTCCACAGCCGAAGCCATCGGATCATGGTCGCAACGGAGTCTCTCGCGAACGAGTTGGCCTCCAAAGGGTTTCGCAGGCTGGTGCGCTGGTCGCGGGGTGTCGACACAGAACTCTTTCAGCCCTGGGGAAAGGATTTTCTCAGGGACGAGCGCCCGATATTTCTGTACGCCGGCCGTGTCGCCATCGAAAAGAACATCGAGGCCTTTCTCCGCCTCGATCTGCCTGGCACCCGATACGTCGTCGGCGACGGGCCGCAACGAAAAGAGCTGGAAATGAAATATCCCGAGGTCCGCTTCGTGGGCTATCGGACCGGAGAGCCATTAGCCCGCTACATGGCGGCGGCGGACGTCCTGGTATTTCCCAGCCGGACCGATACCTTCGGCTTGGTGATGCTGGAGGCGCTCGCCTGCGGCGTTCCGGTCGCCGCCTATCCGTTGCGGGGCACACGGGACGTGATCCGGGACGACCGCGTGGGTGTCTTGGACAACGATCTCCGGCACGCTGCCCTTACAGCCTTGTCGCTCGATCCGCAGGAGTGCCGGAGTTACGCACGGGAATTTTCTTGGGACGCGTGTTCCCGGCAGTTCGTTGAAAACTTGGTCCCTATGGCGATGAGAACCGATTGAATTCGGCGCGGTTACGAAGCCATCCCTCACTTTTCGCCGTTTTCAAAAACGCAACGGACTTTTTGTCTCCTTGAGCGAGACACTCGGCACCGTATGGGTCTAACTCATCATTGTTTTCACATGACTGTAACGATGCCTGAAGGGTGCAGATAATTCGCCTGCAATAGCTCGCTGGCGACCGGGGGTGGAACGTCTGTGCCGATGCTCGTTTTGGAAGCTGATTGCACCGCTTACGACAAGGTCTGGCGCACGCGGCTGAAAGCATCGCGCCAGGCTGAGAGGCAAAGGATGTGTGAGTTATATCTCGCTTAACATGGAGGACAGGATATGACTGCAAACGGCCAAAGGAACATCGCGTTTTCTCTCGGAGGGATAGGCGGCTCAAACGCCCATGGGGCCGGCTTCCTGCACGCCGCCCAAAAGGAAGGGAAAACCCCGACGCAGCTTTCCTGCACGTCCGGCATGATTTACTGGACCTGGCGCTGGCTGGAAGGGCACGACCTCGAACAGGAATTCAAGAACTCGGCCGATGATACCCGTTCGGAGATATGGCGCCAGCTGCCGCCATCCATGCTCCGATCGTGGCTGGCTTATCTGTATGGCGGGGAGGGCGTGTTCCGGCCGGCGATTCCGGAATATTTCACGCGCCTTTTCTCCCGATGGTATCGGACTCCCCCGGAACGGTGGTGCGATCTCTGGTTTCCCGCGCAACTCCTGGTGCCGACACGCTCCGAGGAGATTTATCGCCAAATCGCAGAGGCGTTCAACGCCAGCGATATCGCGATTTTCTTCAATAGCTTCAGCCCGCGTTTAGGGACCGAGCACCTTCACATGAACACCGCCGCGTGGGAGGCGTACCGCGCGGTCCAGCAGGAGCGCCGGGAAAAACGTCCAGACGATACGCACACGCAGGAGATGCGGAAGAGCGGTGATCTGCCGTCGGTCAAGGCGGAGAAAATCACGGCGGAGGCGGTTCGGGATGCGCTCTGGCTCAGTCTTTACGGATTTGAGCGCGATGGAAAGCCTCAAGAGCGCATCGACGGCGCCTATGCCCGCCAGTTCATTCTGTCGGAGTTGAGCGCCGCCCATGTGATCTATATCCCGCGGCCGCAGCGGTACCAATGGGTGGGCGAGTTGCCGGAAAGCTTTATCGAGGTTCAGGACCTGGAGACGGAGCTTTGGTTCAACGGCGCCTATGCCCAGCAACTCGCCCGCATCGAGTTGGTCAACCGTCTGTTGCGCAACGAACGACTGAAAGGCGCTCTGGAGGAGCAAGGCTTCCACGAGATCGAGCTCGTTCCCATCGAGATTCCGGTGCAGCGTGGCTTCTTCAACTACTTCATCGAGGACACGAGCGTCTTCTATCATGCCGTCGAGCAATCGGCTCTGGCCTTGCGGGATTAATCGGCTGCGATCAGGATGATTCTGACGCCTACCTATCTCACGCTACCGCTTTGCATCGGGCAGCAGGAAAATCACCGTTCCTCGATACGCCGGATGTTTCCTGACTGCGGCCAAAGCGTCCGGATCGTACTGGCCGTGCTCGACGAGGCCGAGTTTGAAGGGCACAGACAGCCCTCGGGCGAATAGGCGCTCGAAATAGCGTCGGTGGTCTTTTATCGGCCCTTTTCCTTGATAAGCCTGGAACACGATCTCATCCACCACGCCTTGCAAGGCATTCAGATCCTCAAGCTTCCCCTGGCTTGCCCAATCCATCAGGCCCGTTACGCTCAGGCGATAACGGGCCGGCAGACGGGCTCTGACCTGCCCGAGCAGTTCCCCGTAACGGTCGAGATTTCGGGTACGGGCATCGAAATCGATCTGGATTCCCCAGACCTGGTTACGTTTTGCCTCGAACGCGGCGAGATCGCGTTCCACCTGCCGTTGCAGCGGCTCCGGCCATTCCATGGCTTCGAGGCGGTACACCAGAACGACGGGGTGAGGCGATGCGGTTGGGGGAGGGAAGCCGCGGCGCTGGAAAAGCGTATCGCCGCCGCGCACCAGAAGCTCGCCCTCGAACAGATAGAGTCTGCCGGCGTCGTCCAGTATCCGCGCAAGATGCACGTTCGGATGCCAGGCCCAGTAGTCAACAGCGGCGCGCGCGCTGCCGAACCACGACGCACAGCCGGCCAGAACGATTGCCGCCCAGGCGCGAAGCCGCCGCCTCACCAATAATATTTCTGCCCCGTGGCCCAAGGCGAATTCTTGTATTGGGTTTTCAGCCGCTTGAACCATGCCGCCCGTTGCGCTTTGGGAATGTCCTGATCGCCGCAATGGTTGTTGCCCGACGAAGCGAAGCAGGTAGTAGCCCGATGCAGGGCATAGGCCAGGTCTTCATCAGTTCGCACCAGGCCACGCCGTTCGATGGTTTCGCGGTAATAATCCATGCTGGTGTAGGTCTTCCCGCCGAAAGCATCCTCAGCCGGCGTGGCCGGCAGTCCGTAGTCGCCCGGTTCATGCCAGCGATGGAGATCGAAATCGACGGGATCTGCGTCGGCGATGACCGGAGCAGGGGCATTCCAATTCCAAGTGCGGAGAAAATCCCCCATGCAGTTAAGCCAGCGCCCCGAATCCGGCGTCTTTTGCAGGGCGGCGAGCAGTTCCCTGAACGCGGGACAGGTATAGCCTTCCTTCTCTCCCTCGGATGACAGCGGCGCCAACGTGTCTCCGGCCAATGCGAATTCGGTGGGCGGATAAGCGGCCAATATCAGCTCGGCTGCGGCGAAGTCGCGGTGCCGCACCCATTGGCTGACCAGCCTGAAATAGGCGAGCGATTTTGTACGGGGCGGCAGATCATCCCGCTTGAGGAGGCTTTCCAATAAGGGCGGTTTGGCCTTGTGAATAAAGTAATCCTGAACTTCGGGGAGGGCGACAGGGGAATCCTTGGCATAAACACTGTCCAATCGGCCGGTTTCGTTCCAGGTCAAGGCCAACAGCCATTGCGCCTGTATTTTTTGCCCCGGATGTTCAACGGTTTTCAGCGTTTCCAGCCAATGGCTTTCGGCTTCCGGAAATTGCCGCAGCGCCATTAGGGAAAGTCCCCGCAATACCCAGCGGCTGTAGGCCAGGTTCGAAGGCTTTGCCGCGATGCGCTCGGATGCGGTCTGCCGGATCAGCTCCGAATAATTCTTTTCCATCCAAAATGCATGCGCCAAGGAGAGATAGGACCAGAGCGGTTCGAGCCCGGCGTTGGCGAAGTCGCCCCGATGCGCCGCGAGCATTTCGACATCCACCGGAGGCACCGACGGCTCGCCTTCGTTCTGCGGCCGCCAGGAGGCAAGCGTGCCGAGACTTGCAAGAACCGGCGAAGGCCAGAGGGCATCAACGATGTTCCCCGCCGGATCGGCCTTGCGTTCGGTTTCGTCGATGAAATCCAGGACGGTTTCGCTCGTCGTGCCGTTACCCATCGTCGCCAGCCAGGCTTGATAATCCGCTGCCAGCGCCGCGTTGTCCGCCGCCAGCCAATGAATTTTCCGAAACAAGCCCTTGGCGGAGTCGGCATATCGCCCTTCTGGATACGCCTTCAGGTAATCGCCGAACGCGGATGCCGCCCGGTCCAGAAAGGCTTTGTCGATATTCTCGGCACTCGGCTCGCTCCACAGATCGAATCGGATTTGCGCCTGATTCAAGGCCACCCGCCCCAACATGTAAAACGACGTTTCCCGCACCCAATCCGGCGCATCGGCCGAGAGGGCTTTGAACTGGGCCAGCGACGGCTCGTATCGGCCAGCGTAGAAGCTCGCCGCGGCTTCGAGGTAACGGGCATAAGGTTTGGCCGACTCCGATACCGGAAGCGGCTGATAACTCTCCATCGCTTTCTCGCACAAGCCTGCGAAGCGCAACCGCTCCTGAGCCAGCAGCATCCCGTCCTGGCCGGGCAAGGAAGCGTTCTTGAGCTCCTTGAGAAACGCCTCGACGGCTTGAACATTGTCGGTCAGGCAGCGCCCATAACCGCTTGCCGCCAAGCGCTGCAAATCGCTCGCAACGCTGTCGCCGCCGACAACACCGAGATCGGCTGCTAGGGAAGTCACGGTGTTTTCAGATTCCGCCGCGGCGGGATTCGCCGGCTCCATGAACTCGCCGTAATGAAACGGCATGGCCTTCGGCCGGTAATGAACGACGCCCTGATCTTCGAGCAATAATCCCAGGTTACCGCGGCTATCGTTGTCGGGCGCAAGAAAATAGGCATTGGGAAACTCGCCGCACCAGAAATCGCACCCATCGCCCGATGCCAGCGCGACGGCGGAAGCGAAAGAGAGTGGAAAAATCAGAAATTTAGCTGACAGCTTCATTCGGCTCATCCTCGAATGACCAGAACGAAACTTCCCCCTAAAATCGCCGCTGTGGCGGGTTGGCTCGTTTTTCATTCTTATTCTCAGGGTTGGGTTTATCGATATTGAAACTTCTATCGACAAATTCTAGGTAAGCCTTCGAAATCTACATACTTTGCGAGCACGGTAGGGCGGGTTAGGCGGCAGCCGTAACCCGCCGTGTATGCCGCGGAAATGCCGATTACGCGAGTGCGCAAATCCTCCCTCTTGGCTAAGACTCCAAAACGGATCGGCATTTAGGTTCCGGATCGAATCGCCTCCAACGATCTCGCCCCGACTCCCAGATCTCGCCACTTCGCCGGATGGCAGGTAAACAGCAGAATCTGGTGCCGCGTCGCGGCATCGAACAGCACGCGTTTCATCTGCGCGAGTCGCTCCTCGTCGCAGTGGACGAGAGCGTCGTCGAGGATGATGAGGGTGGGGCGGCCGGCGTCGCGCAATAGCCCCGCATAGGCGAGCCGGCTGATGATGCCCATCTGTTCGCGCGCGCCGAAGCTCAAGTCCTCGAAGTCGCCGAGTTCCGATCCGTTCGATCCGACGCGCGTCAGCGAGCCGGGCGAGAGGTTTTCGTCGATGTCGAGGCAGGCGGCTGGGAACAGGAGCTGGAGATAGCGGTTGAGGTGTTTTTGCAGTGGGGCCTGAAGCCTCTGGGTCAAGGCGCGGCGCTTGTCGCGCAGCAGTTTCAGCAGGTGGTCCAGCGCGTCGGCGCGGCGGTGCAGTTCTTCGACCCTGCGCTGGATCTGCGCGTGGTCGCGGGCGAGTTCCGCGCGGCGCTCTTCCAGCCCTTGGGCGCCGGTCGTCTGAAGCTCGACTTGTAGGCTCATCAATTGGTCGCGGCGCTCGTTGAAGCGCTTTTCGAGCTGCTCGGCGCTGAGGCGGAAACGCTCGATATCCTGTTTCAGAATATCGGGGCGTGCTTCGGCCAATTGCCGAGTCAATACCTCGATACGGGCGACCAGGGTGGATTGCTCGGCACGGGCGTCGACCAGGTCCCGGTTTGCCGCCGCCACTCGGTCGGGCCGCTGCGGATCGTCTACTACGGCGCGCGCGGCTGCGAGTTCGCGCGTCGCGGTTTCGAACGCCGTCTGCTCTTTGCCGGCGGCGAGCCGCGCTTCGTGCAGGCTGTCGTTGATCCGCGCGAGCGATTGCCGGCCGGATTCCTCGGCGGTTTCCGCCTCGGCGACGGAGGGGAGTTTGGCCGCCTTCGGGGTTTCGGGCGGAAGCTGGCTCAGGGCTTTTTCGATTTCTTGGACGCGCGCTTGCTGGACGGCCAATTCGGTCCGAAGCGGCTCGATACCCTGTGGGGCGAGTGCTTTCAGTGTGGCGTCGGCCGTTTTGATGTCGGCAAGCTGTCGAGTGTGGGTGTGATAACGCGCTTCGGCGGCTTCCAGCGAGGGCAAGCCGAGCCGCTGCAGCAGGGTTTCGTGTCTATCGGCGAGTTCTTTCGCTTCGGCGCGAAGCTGGGACAGGTCGGAGCCGCCGGGCGCGATTTCGAGTTGGCCCAGCCCCGGCAGCGTGAGGGGGGTCGTTTCGAGCAGCAGTCTTTCGCCCTTGCCGGTGACCGATTCGGCGCCGATTCCGATGCTACGGCCGTCTTCGATCGCGAAGCGCAGCCGTGTCGCAGCCGTGTCGCAGCCGGATTTGCGTTTCGCGAATCTGCCGGTGTTGATCCCGCAGCAACTCGAGATCTTTAAGCTTGATCTCGGTGACGGCGGCTTGCCGTTTCAATTCGACCACGGCGGCCTGCTCCGTCTCGGCTCTTGCGAGTGCCTCGGCGGCGTTTTTCAGCTTCAGCCGGCCGGCGTCAAGCTCCCGTGTCAGGCTGAGCCGGGTATCCGCCTGACGGGCAAGGCGCAGCGTCTCGCGAGCCGCCTCGTGGCGCTGTTCCGCTTCGGCACGCTTCGACTGCCATTCCTCGACGAGCGCGGTTGCTCCTTCCAGCCTTTGCCGGATGGATTCGCGTTCTGCCTCGCGTGTTTCGAGCTCCTTCTCCTGCCGCCCGAAGGTTTCCAGTTGACCGTGCAGCAGCCTGATCCGCTCGTCGACCTGGGGCGCGCGCAATTTCTCGGTGGCTAAGGTTTCTTCGACGCGCCCGATAGCCTCCAGCTTTTCGGCCGCGGCTCGTTCCTGTTCGCGAAAGCCGATCCAGGGCTTTTCGGCTTCGTCGGCGGCGTGTTCGCGGCGCAGGGCAGCGAGCGTATCGACTTTCTGGCGATAAGCGGCGATTTCCGAGTCGAGTTCACGAATGGCGTTCGCCAGTGCAGCCTCCTGATCGAGCGCCTCGGCATACACTCCCCGCGGCTTGCCGGCCGAAGGAGTCAGCAACTCGTTGCGGGCGGCTTCGACCGTCGCCAGAACCGAATCGCCGCCGCTGCTGGCTATCTCTCCCAGCGATGCGTTCAGAGCAGTACGAAGGTGGTCTATCGCGTGCGTCACCGAGTCCCGAATGTCGTGCCCGGCTCCCTGCTGGATCCACAACAACCCCGGAATGCCCCAGTGCTCGGAACCGCTGGCGCCCCGGCCGGCGTAGCGAAAACCCAGGAGTTCCGCGAGATGGTCTTCGGCCTCGGCACTGTCCAGCCGCTGCGTGCCGATCTGCAGCTCGCAGCGCTTCTTGCCGAGAAAACTCTTGAGGAGCCTGTAATGAGTATCCCCGATGGCGAACTCCAGTTCGACGGTGGGGGATGCCGATGTATCGCCCCAGGGACGCAGGTCGTCGACGCTGCCGGAACGATGCCGTTCAAAGAACGCAGCGCGGATGGCCGAGACGATCGTGCTCTTGCCGGCTTCGTTCGGTCCGGTGAACAAATTTAGCCCCGGTTCGAGGTCCTTGATCTCGATCGGTTGCCGGAACTTCTTGAACTGTTCGATACGGATGCGGGAAAGTCTCACAAGGAACCTCCGGCTTTCGCGTGCTGAGCATCGAGGATGCCCGCCAGCAGGGCCAGCGCTTCCCGTGCGACTTCCGCGTCCGCTCCGTCCTGGCTTGCGCGGAGCTCGGCGATGACTTCGCCCAGATAGCCGTCCGCTTTCAAGGCGTCGATGTCCTCCGCGGTCGGTTCGAGACGTAAAGCGGACAAATCGGCCAAGAGGCTCCGAGCGTTGCCGCGGGCTTGCTCGATAGCCACGCAAAGACGCCGGTATCCGTCGAGATCGGTTTGTCCGGACAGTTCAAGCTGCACGACGTCCGCCGGTCCGAAAGCCGAAATTTTCGGCAACGCTAGCTCGACATCGCTCGGCACCCGAAGCGCTAGCGCTTCCGAATGCCAGCGGTATTGGCCAGTCGCGACCGGCGTCACCGTCGGCACTGCACGCGGTTCCGACAGTTCGACCAGCAGCGCCCGGCCGGATTCGTTGGATCTGAAGCGATCGGTTTCCGGCGTACCGCTGTACCAGGTGCGCGGATCGATCTGTTTCGTGCCGTGCCAGTCTCCGAGCGCGAGGTAATCGAGGCGCGCTTGCTCGGCACGTTCGGCGGCGATCGGGTTGGGCGAATCGATGTCTTCCGGCAGGATGCCCTGAACGCTGCCGTGGGCCAGCCCGATCCGCAGCATGCCGGCAGGCGTCTCGGCCCCGGCGAACCATTCGGTCAGGTCGGTATGGGTATGGCGCTGGGTCAGCGGCGCGGGCAGCACGGCGATACCGATCGATTCAAGCAGCACCGGCTCCGGCTGAAGGCAGACGGTCACATTGGCGGGAATGGCCCTGAGGCGGAGCGCGCGGGTCCAGACGGATTCGGCGAGCGCCGCATCGTGGTTCCCCGGGAGCAAGATCGACGGCCCTTCGAAACCCGCCATCGAATGGAAGAGCCGGTGGATGGTCTTGTCTGCGACGCCCTGCGCATCGAAAACATCCCCCGCGACCAGCATGAGGTCGACTCGGTTTTCGCTTGCAAGCTTCGCGAGCCGCTCGACGGCCGCGAATCGAGCTTCCGCGAGAAGAGCGGCATCGTCGGGCTCGAACTGTCCGAACAGCTTGCCGATCTGCCAGTCGGCGGTGTGCAGTAGCTTGATCAAACGGGTGTCCCCGGTTGTAAAGGGTTATTGACGATCGACGAATAGTTTAACGTGAATAACCGATTGACAAGCTCGGTTATCTTCAAGTAAAAACCTTACAAAGGACATGGAATTAAAATGCCTGGGCAAGGACCGCCGGCGAGTGACGGCGCACACTCTTGGGAAACGAATCGCGCCGAACCATGCGTCAACGATGCTTGAGCCATGCCCGCAGGCGCTCGAGCGTCTGATCAGGCCGCTCATTTCCGCAATCCGTCGATCCACACGAACAAAAATATCAGGGGGAGTGGATGGTGAATTCCGAAAGCTTTTACGATGTCATGCGCCGGCAGGGCATCAGTCGCCGCAGTTTTCTGAAATACTGCGGGCTGACCGCGTCGGCTCTGGCCCTGGGGCCGCAGTTCGTCGGCCAGATCGTCCACGCGATGGAAAACAAGCCGCGCACGCCGGTCCTGTGGCTACACGGCCTGGAATGCACCTGCTGTTCCGAATCCTTCATCCGCTCGGCGCATCCGCTGGCCAAGGACGTGGTGCTGTCGATGCTCTCGCTGGACTACGACGACACGCTGATGGTATCCGCCGGCCATCAGGCCGAGGCGATACTCGAAGAGACCATCCGCAAGTACAAGGGCCGCTACATCCTCGCGGTGGAGGGGAATCCGCCGCTGAACGAGGACGGCATGTTCTGCATCATCGGCGGCAAGCCTTTCGTCGAGCAGTTGCGTTACGCCGCCAAGGATTGCCTCGCGGTGATCGCCTGGGGCTCCTGCGCCTCCTGGGGCTGCGTCCAGGCCGCCAAGCCGAATCCCACACAGGCCACTCCGGTGCACAAGGTGATCACCGACAAACCGGTGATCAAGGTGCCGGGCTGTCCGCCCATCGCCGAGGTCATGACCGCCGTCGTCACCTACATGCTGACCTTCGACAAACTCCCGGACCTGGACGCCCAGGGACGTCCCAAGATGTTCTACGGTCAGCGCATCCACGACAAATGCTATCGGCGCCCGCACTTCGACGCCGGACAGTTCGTCGAGACCTGGGATGACGAGGCCGCGCGCAAGGGTTACTGTCTCTACAAAATGGGCTGCAAGGGACCGACCACGTATAACGCCTGCTCCACGGTGCGCTGGAACGGCGGCGTGTCGTTCCCGATCCAGTCGGGCCACGGCTGCATCGGCTGTTCCGAGGACGGGTTCTGGGACAAAGGGCCTTTCTACCACCGCGTGACCGGTTTGAACGCCTTCGGCATCGAGTCGAATGCCGACACCGTGGGGTTGATCGCGGCCGGTGCGGTCGGTACGGCGATCGCGGGCCACGCCGCCGTCTCCGTCGGCAAGCACGTGAAAGGCAAAGAATCCGAAAACGATAAGAACGAGCGAGAACACGTATGACGGTCACTCAAACGCCGAACGGCTTCAAGCTGGACGACAGCGGCAAGCGCATCGTCGTCGATCCGGTCACCCGTATCGAAGGCCATATGCGCTGCGAGGTCAACCTGGACGAAAACAACGTGATCCGCAACGCGGTGTCCAGCGGCACCATGTGGCGCGGCCTGGAAGTAATCCTGAAGGGCAGGGACCCGCGCGACGCCTGGGCCTTCACCGAGCGGATCTGCGGCGTCTGCACCGGCACCCATGCACTGACGTCGGTGCGCGCGGTCGAGGATGCCCTTGGAATCAGCATTCCGGAGAACGCCAACTCGATCCGCAACATCATGCAGCTAACCCTGCAGGTTCACGACCATCTGGTGCATTTCTACCATTTGCACGCGCTGGACTGGGTGGACGTGGTCAGCGCGCTGAAAGCCGACCCGAAGGCAACTTCGGAACTCGCGCAGAGCATTTCGCCGTGGGCGAAGTCCTCGCCGGGGTATTTCCACGATATCGCCACGCGGCTGAAGAAGTTCGTCGAGAGCGGCCAGCTCGGACCGTTCGCGAACGGCTATTGGGGCAATCCGGCCTACAAACTGCCGCCGGAAGCCAATTTGATGGCCGTTGCGCATTACCTCGAAGCGCTCGATTTCCAGAAGGAAATCGTCAAGATTCACACCGTTTACGGCGGCAAGAACCCGCATCCGAACTGGCTGGTGGGCGGCGTGCCGTGCGCGATCAACGTGGACGACATCGGGGCGGTCGGCGGGATCAACATGGAACGTTTGAACCTGGTCTCGTCCATCATCGACCAGACCATCGAGTTCATCGAGCAGGTTTACCTACCCGATTTGCAGGCCATCGCGTCCTTCTACAAGGATTGGCTCTACGGCGGCGGCCTGTCGTCGACCAATGTGCTAGCCTACGGCGATATCCCGGAAAAGGCCAACGACCCATCCGCCGACAATCTGCGCTTGCCGCGCGGAGCCATCATCAACGGCAATCTGAAGGAGATTCACGAGGTCGATCTGAGAGATCCGGCCCAGATCCAGGAGTTCGTGACGCATTCCTGGTATCGCTATCCGGACGACGAAATCGGTCTGCATCCCTTCGACGGCGTGACTGAACCGAACTTCGTGCTCGGTCGCAACACCAAGGGCACCCGCACCAACATCGAAAACCTGGACGAGAGTGCCAAATACTCGTGGATCAAGGCGCCTCGCTGGCGCGGCCACGCCATGGAGGTCGGCCCGTTGGCCCGCTATATCGTCGGCTACGCAAAGGGAATGCCGGAAATCAAGGAACCGGTCGACAAGTTGCTGCGCGACCTCGGTCTGCCGCTGGACGCGTTGTTCTCGACCCTGGGCCGTACCGCCGCGCGAGGACTGGAAGCTCAGTATTGCGCAAGGCTGATGCGGCATTTCCAGGACAAGTTGATGAGGAACATCAAGGCCGGTGACCTGAGCACCGCCAACGTTGCCAAATGGGAGCCGAAAACCTGGCCCGCCGAGGCACGGGGCGTCGGCACCACCGAGGCGCCGCGCGGGGCCTTGGGACATTGGGTGAAAGTCAAGGACGGGAAGATCGAAAATTATCAGTGCATCGTGCCGACCACCTGGAACGGTTCCCCGCGCGATCCGGCCGGCAATGTCGGCGCATTCGAAGCCGCGTTGATGAACACACAGGTCGAAAAGGCGGAAGAACCCCTGGAAATCCTGCGTACCCTGCACAGTTTCGATCCCTGTCTGGCCTGTTCGACCCATGTCATGGACCGGGACGGGCAGGAATTGACGCGAATCCGTGTTCGCTAGAGCGTTTTCATCGCTGATGTACGCTCGAAAAGGAAGCTGCCTTTGGCAGCCAGTGAGTTTGAAGCGGGTCTCGCCCCGCTGGCGAGTTACTTTTCTTTGCGTGCCCAAAGAAAAGTAACCCAAAGAAAGGGCACCCGGATGGCGCGCTGATCCTGCGCGTCGCCGGCTTGAGCCGGGGGCGGCAGAAGGCACCTCCCTATGCCTCTGTCGCCGCGCGCGATCCATCGCGCGCCCCTTCGGGCTATTCCGGCTCAAGCCGGCGATGCTCGGGCGCGCCATACGGGACAAGATAGAGAACCTCATACATCGGGCAATCTCATGCGTTTTAAATACGTACTTCCTTTGCTGATACAGTTCCTATGCGCCGGTCAGGCTATCGCCCATACCGGTTTTCATCCGGTGGAAGGATTCGCGAGCGGTTTCGTTCATCCCTTGCTCGGCGCCGATCATCTTGTGGCGATGGTGTGCGTGGGCGTGTGGGCCGCGCTGGTGACCACCGAGCCGGGGCGGTTGTGGCGATTGCCCGCGGCGTTCATGGCGGCCATGGTTCTGGGCGGTGCGCTGGGAGCATTCGGGGTGGTGATCGCCGGGGCGGAGCCTGCCATTGCCGCATCGGTCCTGGCGCTGGGGCTGTTGCTTTTGGGTAAGGTTCGGCTTTCGGGCGTGCTCGCTGGCATGATCGTCGGCCTTTTCGCCGTGGCCCATGGCTATGCCCACGGCCTCGAAATGGCTCAAGGCGCCGCGTTCGCCGCCTATGCGGCCGGATTCGTGATCGCCACGGGCTTGCTGCATCTCCTCGGCATCGTGCTGGGCCGTTGCCTGCTCCGGGTGCCGGGCATGTATCGCGTCGCCGGCGGGGCCGCCAGCGTGTTCGGAGTCGCTCTGCTCGTTCAGGCCTGGTGAGGGGGCTACCATGTCCGCTATCGATTCGGTGCAGAACCCGGTTTATGTCTACGAACGGCCGGTGCGCCTGTGGCACTGGGTAAACGCGCTGGCCCTGGTGGTGCTCGCCGTTACCGGTTACTTGATCGCTTCGCCCTTGGTCGCTCCGGATGGCGAAGCCAGCGAGCACTATCTGATGGGCTATGTGCGCTTCGTGCATTTCGCGGCCGGTTACGTACTGGCGGTCGGTTTCATCGGCCGCGTCTACTGGGCGCTGGTCGGCAACCAGTATGCGCGCGAGCTGTTCGTGCCGGCGATACACCGCGCCGAATGGTGGGACGGCCTCTGGCACGAAATCAAATGGTATCTGTTTCTGGTGCCGGAACCGCGCAAGCACGCGGGCCACAATCCTCTCGCCAACATGGCCATGTTCGTGTTCTACGTGCTGGGCGCGTTGTTCATGATTGTGACCGGTTTCGCGCTGTACGGCGAAGGCTTGGGGCAGGGGAGCTGGGCCAGCCGCTGGTTCGGCTGGGTGATTCCGCTGTTCGGCCAGAGCCAGGACGTTCATACCTGGCATCATGTGGGCATGTGGTATCTGGTCGTGTTCGCCTTGATCCACGTCTATGTCGTCATCCGCGAACAACGGCTGTCGCGGCAATCCATGACCGGCACGATGATCGACGGCTGGCGCAATTTCCGGGATGATAGGCCATGAACCGGATTCTGATTCTCGGCATCGGCAATGTACTGTGGGCCGACGAGGGATTCGGGGTGCGTGTCGTGCAGGCGCTGCAACGAAACTACGACTTTCCCGAATCGGTGCGGCTGATGGACGGCGGCACCCAGGGATTGGCCTTGCTGCCCTACGTGCAGGAAGCCGATACGCTGATCATCGCCGATGCCGTGGATTTCAAATGCGATCCGGGGACGCTGGTGGAATTGCGCGATGCAGAGGTGCCGGCTTATTTGGGAGCAAAGAAGATGAGCCTGCATCAGGTCTCCTTTCAGGAGGTGCTGGCCTTGGGCGAACTGCTCGGCCATACGCCGCGGCATTTGTACCTCGTCGGCGTTCAGCCTTGCGTGTTGGAGGATTACGGCGGCAGTCTCAGCGAGCCGGTCAAGGCCATGCTGGAACCGGCGATGGCCCGCATCCTCCAGTATCTGGCCGAACTCGACATCGTTGTCGAGAAGCGGACGCAGGCGGGGCCGGATTCCGATCCCTTAGGCATGGCGGCCTACGAGGCTCGGCGTCCATCGGCAGGGGAGGCCTGTCGAGTCGGAGATGAACGCTTTCTGGCACTGCGGAGCGACTGAGATGTGCATAGGCGTTCCGATGCAAGTCGTTCGAGCGGAACCGTTTCAGGCGTGGTGCAAGGGCGCCGACGGTGAGGGAATGGTCGACATGCGTCTGGTTGGATCGCAGCCGGAGGGTACCTGGGTATTGACGTTTCTTGGCGCGGCCCGAGAGGTTCTCGAGCCCGAGCGCGCCGCGCAAATTCAGGCCGCGTTGGCGGGACTCCGCGACGCCATGGCCGGCCATTATGACCCGGCCGCGGCCTTCGCCGACCTGGTGGATCGGGAGCCTCAGCTACCCGACTTCTTGCGGGAGCCGACATGACCCTGGCGGAAATGTTCGATCGGCTTTCGGGCAGCCCGGCCATTAACTTGCTGGATAGAGAGGGCCTGGCCGAGTTCGCCGCGGCGCATCCGCAATGCCTGGTCGGTTTTTTCAACGACCCCAAAGCCCATCCGGAGAACGCCGATCTCGCCGTGGTTCTTCCGGAACTGCTGCGCGCGTTTCCGTCGCTGCGAGCGGCGGTCTTGAAACCCGAGGCCGTTGTATCCGTGGCCCGGGACTACGGCGTTGCGGTCTATCCCGCGCTGGTATTCTTGAACGACGGCCAGACATCCAAGATCATGGCACGCATACAAGCCTGGACCGATTATCACAGTCAGATCCAGCAATGGCTGGACGGGGAGGGTTAATGACCATGCTCGAACAGCACAGCCCGGTGGCCACCGAGAACGCCGCGCCGGTCACGCCTTTTGACGATCCCGAATGCGGCTATCTCGCGATGCCGCAAGGCATGCACAGCTTTTCGATGCCGCTGCCGGGGGAGATTCCCGCCTGCCAGGCCGGCATCGCCGTCGTGCGCCGATTGGCCGAGTGCTTGTCCGCCGAGTTGAACGGTATCGATTCGGACCGCATCCATCTCGATTCGTACGACGAAGAAACCCGCCGTTTTCTCGACCAGGTGTTGGGCGACGGGGAGGTCAGCGCCTTGATCGATGCTGACGATGTGCGCTGGGCGATACGCGAGTCGGTGTTCATCGGGGTTTGGCGGCTGCGCGAATTCCGCGCCGGAGGAACCGTTCGGGACTATCTCGAAGTCGGCTCGGTTCCGTCGGTGTTGCGGCATGCCGGAACGTACACGGCCGGCGTCGAACGGCCGCGGTCTTTCCCGGACGGCCTCATGAACGCGCCTTCGCTATTGACGGAGCTGTTCGCCAAATCGGTCGCCTTCCAGGAAGGACAAAGCGAGGTCATAAATCTGTCGCTGCTGCCGATGACCGAAAACGACCTGGCTTATCTGGTCGAAGTGCTGGGACTGGCCGGCGTGTCCATATTGTCCAAGGGTTACGGCGACTGCCGCATCCGTCTGACGGGCTTGCCCAATGTGTGGTGGGTCCAGTATTTCAATGCCAGCGACCAAATGATCCTGAATACCGTGGAAATCACCCCGATTCCGCAAGCGGCGCAGGCTACCCAGGAGGATTTCGAGGATTCGCTGCAGTGGATCGAGGAACTGCTCGCGATGCTGAAGGAAAGCTGATCGTGGCCGATGCAACGCGCTTCGAATGCCGCGTCTGCTGGCACGTCTACGATCCGGAGGAGGGCGATGTGCAGGCGCAGATTCCGCCCGGCACCGCCTTTTCCGACCTGCCGGAAAACTGGTGCTGTCCCCGTTGCGACGGGGCGAAATCGGGCTTTCTGCCGTGCTCGGAGGTTTAGCGGATTTTACCGTGCGGCGCCGGGATTCTCGTAGGTCGGCAATCCTTTGCCGACGAATACCCGCTTGCCGACCTGCTGCGTCGGGAAAGGATTCCCGACCTACGACTGTTCGGGAGATCAGCGCTGATACGGTCGTTTTTATTGATAGCCGAACCGTCGCGCGGTCGTGATTCACCGTTGCTCTAGGGTGGCCGTTGAGCACTAACATCGGCACCGCGGAACTGCTGATTCGCTGCGGCATTTCCTCCGAAACGATCGTGTCCGTGAGCATCACGCCGAGGCCGCTCCTTCCGGTCGAGCGCCTGGCGCTGGGCAAACCGCCGGAAGCGGTGCCCACGCTCTTCGGGCGGCTGTTTTCCCTCTGCCCGAAGGCGCACGCCAAGGCCGCGGCTAGGGCGCTGGAAGATGCGCTGGATATTTCCGTATCGCCGAATCTGGAGCGGCTTAGGGACTTGCAGACCACGGTGGAGCGGGTTCGCGAACTGAGTCTGAATCTGCTGTTGGCGTCCGACGGACGAATTTCCCCTTGGCCGCCCCGTTTGATCACCCTGTGTCGGCGTTTGATCGCGGCACTCGGAGGCGATGCCGTGCACTGGCCGGCAGCGCCTTTCGAACCGAATGCCGCTGAATTACGTGTCGGGGCGACCGAGCTCGAGGCTCTAGTGAGTCATTTGCTGGGCGGTCTGTGGCATACGCCGCAGCCAGACCTGGAAGCGGTCCGGCATTGGCTGGAGCACGATACATGCGCGGCAGTGGCGTGGATGCGACCCGCATTACAGCCCGGCTGGCCCGATTTCGGCCGCTGCGCAGTGGATGCGCTGCCGGCATTCTCCGATCCGATGCTGAAAGCGGCGCTCGGACCGGGATCGATGCGCGTGAGTCCGACATGTCCGGAATGGGACGAGCTACCGCGCGAGACCGGCTGTTTGGTCCGCCAGAGTTCGGCCCCGCTGATACGGGAGGCCTTGGCGGTTTACGGCAAGGGCTTGTTCACCCGCATGCTGGCGCGGATGGTCGAATTGAACTCGCTGGTCCGCAGTTTGATCGAGGGTATCGAACAGCTTGCGCCGATCGAACCCGGCTCGCTGCCGGGTCGTACCGGCGGTATCGGCGTCGCGCAAACCGAGGCGGCACGGGGCCGCCTCATACATCGCGTCGAGGTGGCCGACGGTCGCGTTTGCGATTATCGTATTCTGGCGCCGACGGACTGGAATTTTCATCCCCGCGGCCTGGTATACCGGGCGCTGCTGGGCGCGGCGGTCGGCGATGCGGATTCGGCCAAGGCACGGATCGAAGCGTTTTTGCGGGTCGTGGACCCTTGCGTCGACCATCGGCTGATTCTGGAGCCGGCCGAACGGCCCGTCCCAACCCCTTTGTTTTGACATGCACGAGCTATCCCTCTGCCAAGGCATCATCGATATCCTGGAGACCGAAGCAAGCAAGCAGCACTTTGCGCGGGTGCGGAAGGTCAGACTGTTAGTCGGCCCTCTCGCGGGGGTCGATCGTGCAGCCTTGAGCTTCGGCTTCGAAGCGGTGAGCCGGGACACGATCGCCGAAGGAGCGGAACTGGAATTCATCGATACGCCGGGCCTGGCCTGGTGTTTTGCTTGCGATCGTACGGTGGAAATCGCGCAATATTACGACCCGTGTCCCGCATGCGGCGGGCATCGCCTGAAAGTGACCGGGGGCGAGGAATTCAGAATTCTCGATTTGGAGGTGGAATAAGCATGTGTACCGTTTGCGGCTGCGGCGAAGCCGATCAGCACCATCACGCTCACGCCCACGATTCGGAGCATGAGCATACCCACGATCACGGCCATGACCATGGTCATCACCATCATCACCACGGCCAAGGCGCTGCCGGACTGAGTATCGACGGTCTCAGCCAGGAGCGCATCGTTCGCATCGAACAGGACATTCTCGGCCGCAACGACGCCCATGCCCGAGGCAACCGGCAATTTTTCGAAGGCCACGGCATTCTCACCGTGAACCTGCTTTCGAGCCCCGGGTCCGGCAAGACCACGCTGCTCGAGCGCAGCATCGCGGATCTTAAGGAGCGGTTCGACGTCAGCGTGATCGAAGGCGACCAGCAGACCGAGAACGATGCGGAGCGCATACGCGCCACCGGCGTTCCGGTGTTGCAGATCAACACCGGCAAGGGCTGTCATCTGGACGCTCACATGGTCGGCCATGGCGTGCAAGATCTCAAGCCCGCCGATTACGGCATCCTGTTCATCGAGAATGTCGGCAACCTGGTCTGTCCGGCCATGTTCGATCTGGGCGAGGCGGCCCGCGTGGTCATCCTCTCGGTCACCGAGGGCGAGGACAAGCCGCTGAAATACCCGGATATGTTCCATCGCGCCGATCTGGTCCTGATCAACAAGATCGATCTGTTGCCCTATCTGCGTTTCGACATCGAGCGCTGCCTCGGCTATTTGCAGCAGGTCAATCCGGACGTGGAAACGATCCGTGTTTCGGCCACTACGGGGGAAGGGATGGACCAGTGGTACGGATGGCTGGAACGACGCCGCAAGGCGCTGTTGGCCGAACGACTGGCGGGACTGGAGCGTCAGGCCGCGGCGATTCGGGCGCGGATTTGAGCGTTGCCGCCGAGGCCGGACGGCAGCGCCGGCGGCTGACGCTGAGCGGTCTGGTGCAGGGCGTGGGTATGCGGCCTTTCGTGTACCGCCTGGCGCGGGAACTGGACTTGGCCGGCCGGGTATCCAACGGCCCGGAAGGGGTCATCATCGAGGCGGAAGGCGACGCGCCGGCTTTGGCGGCATTCGAAATCCGTCTGAAGCGCGAATGCCCGCCGCAGGCCGACATCGTCGATTGCAGCGTAGAAAGCGTTCCCGCCGTCGGCGAGCGAAATTTCCGGGTCGCGGCGAGCCGTGCGGATGGCGCAGTCGCTCCGTTCGCTCTGCCGGATCTGGCCCCATGCCCGGACTGTCTTCGGGAACTGTTCGATCCCGGCGACCGCCGATTCCGTTATCCCTTCGTCAGCTGCACCCACTGCGGCCCCCGCTACAGCATCCTGGACGCCTTGCCGTTCGACCGGGAGCGTACCGCCATGGCGGGCTTTCCGCTCTGCGCCGAGTGCATCGAGGAATACCGCGATCCTTCGGACCGGCGTTTTCATGCCCAGACCACCTGCTGTCCAAACTGCGGCCCGACTTTGGCTCTATGGGACGCCGCTGGGCGTACGCTAGCGCATGGCGACGACGCGTTGGTGCAAGCCGTCGACTGCTTGCGGCAGGGACAGGTGCTGGCGCTTAAGGGCGTGGGCGGATTTCAATTGTTGGTCGATGCGGCGGATGAAAAAGCGGTGCAGCGTCTGCGCGAGCGCAAACACCGGCCCCACAAGCCGTTGGCGCTGATGGTGGCGGACCTCGCGGCGGCACGCGAGCTTTGCGATGTGACCGATCACGAAGCGCGGTTGCTGATTTCGCCCGCAGCGCCCATCGTGCTGCTAAAACGGCGTGGCGTGTCTTCGGCAATTGCCTCCGACGTGGCACCTGGCCAGAATCGCTTAGGGCTAATGCTGCCGGCCTCGCCCTTGCACCATCTGTTGGCGCGGTATTTCGGCGCGCCGCTCGTCTGTACCAGCGGCAACCGGGGTAACGAACCAATCTGCATTTCGCCCGAGGAGGCCCAGCAGCGCCTCGCCGGCATCGCCGACGGTTTCCTGGTGCACGACAGGCCGATACGGCAGCCTTTGGACGATTCCGTGCTTCGCATCGCCGACGGCAAAGTCCTGATGTTGCGGCGCGCCCGCGGCTATGTGCCGCGCCCGGTGACCCTGGATGCGGATACGCCGCCGATCCTGGCCGCCGGAGGGCATCTCAAGAACACGGTTGCCTATGCGGACGGAAGGCGCGTGATCTTGAGCCAGCACCTCGGCGATCTCGATACGGCGGAGTCACTGGATCGCCATCGCGCCACCGCCGAGTTGCTTCCGTGCCTGTTCGGCCACCCGCCTCGGTCGGTCGTGTGCGATCTGCACCCCGATTACGCCGCCGGCCGCTGGGCCGAAACCGCCGGGCTGCCGCTGCGGCGCGTGCCTCACCATCTTGCCCATGCGCTGGCCTGCATGGCCGAGCACGGTTTGAAGCCGCCGGTTTTGGCCGTGACCTGGGACGGATTGGGACTGGGCGAAGACGGCACGCTGTGGGGCGGGGAATTCCTGCGCATCGCCCCGGACGGTCATCGCCGCATCGCCGGCCTGCTGCCGCTGTGCCTTCCCGGCGGCGAACGCGCGATCAAGGACCCGCGGCGATCGGCCCTAAGCGTGTTGTACGCCCTGCACGGCGAGCAAACGCCGGACTACTTGCCGGCCACGCTGGAACCGCGGTTTAAACCGGCTGATCTGACTGCGTTATTGCGGCTGCTGCAGACCGGCACGCGGTCGCCCGGGTGCAGCAGCGCGGGGCGCTTGTTCGACGCGGCCGCGAGTCTTTTGGGACTGTGCCGGGACGTCAGCTTCGAGGGGCAGGCGGCGATGGCGCTGGAGGCCTCTGCGGAGCAAAGCGGGGAGGGCGACGGGACGACTTATCCGATGCCCGTGATCGACGGCGAGCCGAAACGGCTGGACTGGCGTCCCTTGTTCCGGGCGCTGTTGGACGACCACGCGGCCGGCGTGCCGGCGGCCGTTCTCGCCTTTCGGTTTCACGCCAGCCTTGCGGCCGCCATTACCGACGTCGTACTTGCCGAACCGATTTCCACCGTCGCCCTGGCCGGCGGCTGTTTTCAGAACCGCCTGCTGCTGGAGCTGTGCGCAGAGCGGCTCCGCAATGCCGGCTTGCGGGTATACTGGCCGGAGCAGATACCCCCCAATGACGGCGGCCTGGCGCTGGGCCAGATCGCCGCCGCGACATTTTCCGAGGAGCTTCTCACATGTGTCTAGCCGTACCCGGTCAGATCCTCTCCATCGAACAGGCCGACGATCCCTTGCTGCGATCCGGTCGGGTCGATTTCGGCGGCGTGGTCAAGGTGGTGAACCTGGCCTATGTACCGGAAGCCGAAGTTGGCGACTATGTCATCGTTCACGCCGGTTTCGCGATTTCGCGCCTGGACGAGGCCGAAGCGCAGGCGGTGCTGAAGGAGATTGCCGCATTGGAGGGCATAACCGATGAAATATCTTGACGAATACCGCGACGCCGCGTCGGTCAAGGCCCTGGCCGACGCCATCGCACGCCGGCAGACCCAGCCCTGGACACTGATGGAAGTCTGCGGCGGGCAGACCCATTCCATCGTCAAGCACGGCCTGGACCGCTTGCTGCCGGCGTCGCTGAGCCTGATCCACGGCCCCGGCTGCCCGGTTTGCGTGACCCCGGAGGCGATCATCGATCAAGCGCTGGAGCTGGCGGCCCGCCCCGACGTCATCTTCTGTTCCTTCGGCGACATGCTGCGGGTGCCGGGTTCGCAACACGACTTGTTGACGGTCAGGGCCCGCGGCGGCGACGTGCGCATGGTTTATTCGCCCCTGGATGCGCTGAATCTGGCCCGCGAACATCCGGAGCGCCAGGTGGTGTTCTTCGCCGTGGGTTTCGAAACCACCGCGCCGACGACTGCGATGGCCGTGTTGCAGGCGCAGCGCTTCGGTGTCCGGAACTTCTCGCTGCTGGTCGCCCATGTCCGGGTGCCGCCCGCGGTGGAAACCCTGCTATCGGCGCCCGACAACCGGGTCAACGGTCTGCTGGCGGCGGGCCACGTTTGTGCGGTGATGGGCTACACCGAATACGAGCCCATAGCCGCCCGTTTTCGCGCGCCCATCGTGGTGACCGGGTTCGAGCCCCTGGACATCCTGCGCGGCGTCCTGAGCTGCGTGGAGCAATTGGAAGAGGGGCGCGCCGAAGTTGAGAACCGCTATGGCCGTGCGGTGAGCCGGGAGGGCAATCGACCGGCCCAGGCGCTGATGGAGCAAGTTTTCGAACCCGTCACACTGAGCTGGCGCGGCCTGGACGCCATCGCAGACAGCGGCCTGGGACTGCGTCCCGAGTTTGCCGATTTCGATGCGGTGCGCCGCTTCGAGCTGTCCGTTCCGAAGACTGCCAGCGCCGGTCCCTGCCGCAGCGGAGAGGTCTTGACCGGGCGGCTGAAACCCTTCGAGTGCCCCGCCTTCGGCACGGCCTGCACCCCGGAACATCCCCTGGGCGCAACCATGGTTTCGTCGGAAGGCGCCTGCGCCGCTTATTACCGCTACCGCCGCGATGCCGCCTGAAGCCATGAGCGACGACACCCGGTTGATTTGCCCGGCGCCCATAGGCCAGTACGCCCAGATCGTCATGGCCCATGGCGGAGGCGGGCGGCTGATGCAGCAATTGCTGGAGCGCCTGGTGCGCCCGGCCTTCGCCAACCCGCACCTGGACCAGCGCCACGACAGCGCGGTCTTGGACGTGGGCGGCAAGCGGCTGGCCTTCACCACCGACGGCTACGTGGTCAAGCCGCTGTTCTTCCCCGGCGGCGACATCGGCAAGCTGGCGGTGTGCGGCACCTTGAACGATCTCGCGATGAGCGGTGCGAAACCCTTGTTCCTGAGCGCCGCGCTGGTGATCGAGGAAGGTTTTCCGGTCGATGATCTGGCGCGCGTTCTGGCCAGCATGAACGCCGCGGCGCAGGCGGCGGGAACGGCGATCGTCACCGGCGACACCAAGGTGGTCGAAAACGGCAAGGGGGACGGGCTGTACATCGCGACCAGCGGCATCGGCCTGATCGAACATGACCTGCAAATAGCCCCCGCCGGCATTCGGGAAGGCGATGCGATCCTGCTGAGCGGCGACATCGGCCGCCATGGCGTCGCGATCATCGCCGAGCGGGAAGGGCTGGGCTTCGAAACCGCCGTCGAAAGCGATTGCGCGGACCTGTCCGGCCTCGTGATGCAATTGCTGGCGGCCGGCGTCGAGCTGCATTGCCTGCGCGATCTGACCCGCGGCGGGTTGGCGGCGGCGGTGCTGGAGCTAGCCAGGGATGCCGGGTTCGACATGGAGCTGAACGAGGACGCCATACCGGTCGCCACGCCGGTGCGGGGCGCCTGCGAAATCCTCGGTTTCGACCCGCTCTACGTGGCCAACGAAGGCCGCATGGTCCTTTTCGTTCCGGCGAGCGCCGTAGGCCGGGCGATGGATGTGCTGCACGCCCATCCTTTGGGGCGCGATGCGTCTCTCATCGGGCGGGTCGGCGCGGCGGGCGAAGGGCGAGTCGGCCTGCGCAACCCGTACGGCATCGTCCGCGTACTCGACCTTCCGAGCGGCGAACAACTGCCGAGGATCTGTTGAGTGCTCGCTAGTACTCAGTAACTAGCCCGGATGCAACGCAGTGAAATCCGGGAAGGTCGGAGCACCGATCATCCCGGATTCAGCAAGGCTTCATCCGGGCTACGCTGGCGGAAGTTAGGTCTCTCCTTCTTGCCCGTCGCGCCAGGGTAGAGATGGCCAACCGCCATCAGCCCCAAGCGCGCCCTGAAAAAAGAGCCACGCATCCGACGACCTCGACGGAAACCTCGCGAAACCGCTGATTAAGCGCCGCCTTCAGTCCGTCCAGACTGTCGTGCGCGTTCGACATGATTCCCTTCTTGTTGTAGATGTCCATGAGGCGCTTCGCGAATCGACTTCGCGGAACGCCGCCCTGGAGCAGGGTCGAACCGAACAGGACCGCACCGGGATTCATCAGCGCCTTGAGGTGATCGAAAGCGACCGCCTTGGATTCGATGGGCCCCGGAAGGCAGTGGAGCAGGTAATTGATCCCGACCGAATCGAATTTCGGCTCGTCGATGGATATGGGTGCCAGGACGTTGCGGACATAGGTTTCCGGCTGATATCGGGCGATGCGCCGGGAGGCGAAATCCAGCGAGGTCTCGTTGAGGTCCATCAGTGCAACGCGCGGTACCAGCATCGGAAAGCGGCACTTATCCACAAAATAGCCGGTGCCGACGCCGACATCCAAATGATTCGCCGTGACGTGTTTGTTGTAATGCTCTACGAGTCGCTGAGTTGGGCACTTCCAAATCAGTCGGTTGGATAGCCCGAGCACGGCAAGGTCGTAGATTTTCAGGATAGGTCGGGTATAGACGGCCTGGCCGGCGTGAATCTGGTCTGCGGTAAAGCTCATTGCTCTTGTCTCCCTGTTGTGAATCCCGCACTCAAATCGGGACGATCGACCGGCTTGAGCTCGAGTGATGACTCGGCCTTCAAACGAAGATACATCCCGGATGTCTTCTCGTCCTCAGAGTCGGTATTATGCCCATGGAGGCTGTGCAACGAACAAGGTTTTACGCCGACGCCCGTCCCACACCGATATTCCCATCATTCCAGACCCATGTCCCTTCTCAACAGTTGGTTTCAGGAAAAGCAATCAGCCTGGTTGTATCGCGTGATCGCCGCCGCCGAGAACAATCGCCGGATGCGGCGTTTGTTTCGCAAGCTCGCCGAACAGGCCGACACTCAAGCTGCGCTTTGGGAGAGCCGTTTGAAGGCGGAAGGTTCCGCGTTGCCGCCTTTCAAGCCGACGCCGCGGGCCCGATTGATCGGCCGCCTGGTTCGGGCGTTCGGCCCGAAGGCCCTGCGCCCGGTTCTGGCCAGCATGAAGATCCGGGGGCTTTCCGCCTATTCGGGCCAAGGGCTGGAGACACGCCATGCGATGCCCACCAGCGCCGAAGATGTAGGCCGGCGCCATAAAGGGGTGGCCGGCGGCAACCTGCGGGCGGCCGTATTCGGCGTCAACGACGGACTGTTGTCGAACACCAGCTTGATCTTGGGTATGGCCGGAGCGAGCACGGGGACCGGGATGGTGGCGATGGCCGGCATCGCCGGTTTGTTGGCCGGCGCTTTGTCCATGGCGGCGGGGGAGTATGTGTCGATGCGGTCGCAGCGGGAGTTGTTCGAATACCAGATCGATCTCGAACGGGCGGAGTTCGCGATGTTCCCGGAAGAAGAAGTCGAGGAGCTGGCGGTCATTTATGCGGCCCGCGGCATGAGTTTGCAGCAGGCGCGCCGCGCCACCCGACAGATGATGAGCGACCCGGAAAACGCCCTGGATCTTCTGGCGCGCGAGGAACTGGGCGTAAATCCTGACGATTTGGGTTCGCCCTGGGGCGCCGCGTTGTTCTCTTTTCTGGCATTTTCAGGGGGCGCGAGCATCCCGCTCATCCCGTTTCTCCTGGGGTTCGACATGCATAGAGGCGTTCAGATCGCGGGTCTCTCAGCCGGAGTCAGTTTGTTTGCAATCGGGGCATGCTTGAGTCTCTTCACCGGCCGGAGTGCTCTGTTGGGCGGTCTGCGCATGGTGCTGATCGGCGGCATCGCCGGCATCGTGACGTATGCCATCGGTTCATTGATTGCCCCAGGTGCGCCGGGCCTGACCTGATGAGCGATCCAGCGCGACGTTATACCCGGTGTGGGCTTTTCAGATTCCATATCGATAAGGAGATCGCGGACGGAAAACGAAGCGAAAGTGGGGTACGGTTTCGATTCCAGGCGTTCTCTGCGAAACTTGTTTTAAGAAAGGGCGACTAAGAAAACGTCTCCGACAGTTCGGCAACGACCCCATTTGACCTTCAACTCAGTATTCGGAAGCGATCATGTTCAATTTTCCAGGTCCGGATTTGATCGGACACTTCATATCCCCCGCCGTGCACGGAGCCGGCGACGGAAATGGCGGCGGATTCCTAATGGTTGTCGAGAGCGCGCTCGACACCGTTTCCCGGACGCTCGAGTCCGGATCTTCCGGCAATCCGTTTGCCGGCATCGAGGCGCTGGGAACCAATTGGCACCCGCTAATTGTCCACTTTCCGATCGCTTTTCTGACCGGTTTTTTTCTGCTCGAGCTCATAGGCGTGGTGCTAAGACAGCCGGGTCTGCGGCATGCTGCAAGCTGGATGCTTTATTTGGGGGCTTTGGGCGCCATCGCGGCCGCTGTCGCAGGTTTGATCGCGGAAGACACCGTTCCCCACGGCAGCGCCGTACACGACATCATGGAATGGCATGAAAGGCTGGGATTGACAGTGGCAGGTTTGTCATCGGCCCTGGCCATTTGGCGCCTCTTCAGTAGAGAACGATTTTCCGCCATGGCCCAGACTTTACACTTGTTCCTGGGAGCGATCGTCCTCGCCGGCATCGTTTTTGCCGCGGACTTGGGAGGATTGATGGTCTACCAGCACGGTGTCGGGGTAAAAAGCCTACAGGCCGCAGACGACCATCATCATCACGATGGCCACGAGCATCGCCCAGCCGGCTCGGACATGGCTTTGGATGCTCATCGCGAACCGGATTCCGAGGAGGCCGTGCATATCCATGACGAACCGCCCTCCGACGAAACTGCGCATGCCCATGACAAACCGGCCTCCGACGAAACTGCGCATACCCATGCCGAACCGGATTCCGACAAGACTTCGCATACCCACGGCAAACCCGGTTCCGACAAGGCAGTTCATACCCACGGTAAACCGCATTCCGGCAAGGCTCTGGCGAAATAATCCAAGCTGCCTAAACCGGAATTTCTGGCCGGAGGACTAGCGGGGCAGGGTACCAGGGTTCAAGCAACCTCTGCCGATAGCACTCGGTCGGCGCGACCGATAGGGCCATGGCCGAAATCCGTAATTCTCGCAGCAATCGGAAAGCCGTCGGCGGCGGTTCTGCCGGCCCCACGGCGAATTAATCTCACCCGAGCCCGCCTCGCTCGCAAGGCCGAGCATCCCTGTGCAGTCAAGCGCTCCGGGACTCGGGAGTTGCTGCAATTCCGTGACAATCCCGTTCGACTTTCGCCGGTTTGCACATTATCATTCGTCCGTTTGCTCAAAGCTTTTGCGAGACATGGAATATTCAATAGCCGAATTGCTGCTTTCCGGTATCAAGCTCATGCTGATCGGCATGACGATCGTGTATCTCTTTTTAGCGTTGCTGGTCTGGGTAATCGGTATTACATCGAAATTGCTCAATCGCTACGTACCCGAACCGGAACACGCTCCAGGCGCTTCTGTCCAGGCCCCGGATGTCGAGTCGGATCAATCCGAAATCGTAGCCGCCATAACGGCGGCCATTCACCGGTACCAGAATCAATAACATACAGAGAAGAACTTAGGAGTTTGTTCCATGGCTAACCCCTTAGGCATAACCGACGTCGTTCTGCGCGACGCGCATCAGTCCCTGTTGGCTACCCGTTTGCGGCTCGAGGACATGCTGCCGATTTGCGACAAGTTGGATCAAGTCGGTTTCTGGTCGCTCGAAAGCTGGGGGGGAGCGACCTTCGACGCCTGCATTCGTTATTTGGGCGAAGACCCGTGGGAGCGTTTGCGCGCGCTCAAAAAGGCGCTGCCTCGTACCCGACTGCAAATGCTGCTGCGCGGGCAGAACCTGCTCGGCTATCGTCATTACGCCGACGACGTGGTGGACAAGTTCGTCGAGCGGGCGGCGGAAAACGGCGTGGACGTGTTCCGCATCTTCGACGCGTTGAACGACCTGCGCAATTTCGAAAGAGCCATCAAAGCGACGATCAATGCGGGCAAGCACGCCCAGGGCACCATCTCTTACACCGTGAGCCCGGTGCATACCATCCCGATGTGGGTCGACTTGGCGAAACGCCTGGAGGACATGGGCGCGCACTCCATCTGCATCAAGGACATGGCCGGACTCTTGAAGCCTTATGTAGCCGAGGAACTGATCAAGAAGCTGAAAAAGGCCGTCAAGGTTCCGATTCACATGCAGTGTCATGCGACGACCGGGCTCAGCACCGCTGCCATCGTCAAGGCGGTGGAAGCCGGCATCGATAATGTTGACACCGCGATCTCGTCGATGAGCATGACCTACGGCCACAGCCCCACCGAAGCCATCGTGGCGACCTATCAGGGGCATAAGCGGGACACCGGTCTGGATCTGCGCCTTCTTGAAGAGATTGCCGCTTATTTCCGCGAGGTCCGGAAGAAATACGCCAAGTTCGAGGGCAGCCTGAAGGGTGTCGACAGCCGCATCCTGGTGGCGCAAGTTCCCGGCGGCATGTTGACCAACATGGAAAGCCAGTTGAAAGAGCAGGGGGCTCTGGACCGCTTCGACGAAGTGTTGGAAGAGATTCCGAGGGTTCGCGAAGATTTGGGCTTCATTCCGCTGGTTACGCCGACTTCGCAGATCGTCGGAACCCAGGCCGTGATCAACGTGCTGTCGGGCGAGCGCTACAAAACGATTGCCAAGGAAACCGCCGGCGTGCTCAGGGGCGAATACGGGGCGACGCCTGCTCCGGTAAATAGAGAGTTACAACAGCGGGTGCTCGAAGGTTCCGAGCCGATCACTTGCCGGCCGGCGGACCTGCTGGAGCCCGAAATGGACAAGCTGACGGCGGAACTCAGGAAAATGGCTGCCGAGCACAAGGTCAAGCTGGCGGAAAACGAAGTGGACGACGTGCTGACCTACGCGCTGTTTCCCCAGATCGGTTGGCGCTTCCTTCAGAACCGCGGCAATCCTTCGGCTTTCGAGCCGGCGCCGGGAACGGAGGAGACTCCGAAGCCCGAAGCTCCGAGAGCCGAAGTTACGCAGGCGGCGGCATTCTCGGACGGGGCCAAGGCCTATACCGTCACGGTCAACGGCAGGGTTTATCACGTCGAGGTCGCTCCGGGAGGTGCCATCACGTCGGTGCAACCTGTCGCGGGGTCGGCTGTGCAGCCCGCCGTTCGCATCGGTACGGGGGAAGCGGTGAAGGCACCTATGGCCGGGCATATTCTTCGGATCAACGTCAAGGAAGGCCAGACCGTTACGGAAAGCGAGGTCGTGGTGGTGATGGAAGCCATGAAGATGGAAACCGAGGTTCGCACGCGTGTAGGCGGAACGGTGGGCCACATCGCGGTCAAGGTCGGCGATACCGTCGCGGCCAACGATGTCTTGCTGACCCTGGGATGAGGTAACCGATGGAGGGTTTCATCCAGCTTTGGCAAAGCACCGGATTGTCCAATTTCCAGATTGGCCAGGTGCTCATGATGGGCGTCGGCTTTCTCCTGATTTTCCTGGCTATTCGCAAGGGTTTCGAGCCGCTGCTCCTGCTTCCCATCGGATTTGGCGCCGTGTTGAGCAATATTCCGGTAGCCGGTATCGCAGAGGAGGGGGGGCTGCTGTCGTATCTTTACTACGGCATTAAAACGGGAATTTTCCCACTGCTCATCTTCATGGGCGTCGGGGCGATGACCGACTTCGGGCCCATGCTGGCGAACCCCAAGACCCTGCTCTTGGGAGCGGCCGCGCAATTCGGCATCTTCGGAACCTTGTTCGGGGCATTGGCGCTGAACCTGGTTCCGGGCCTCACCTTTTCTTTCAAGGATGCCGCAGCCATCGCCATCATCGGCGGAGCGGACGGGCCCACGGCGATTTACGTCGCCTCCAAGCTTGCGCCGGAACTATTGGGCGCGATCGCGGTGGCGGCTTATTCCTACATGGCTTTGGTGCCCCTGATTCAGCCGCCGATCATGCGCGCCTTGACGACGTCCGAGGAGCGCTTGATCGAGATGGCGCAGCTTCGGATCGTCAGCCGCAAGGAAAAGATCATTTTTCCGGTGGTCTTGCTGATCCTCACCGCGATGTTGCTGCCATCGGCCGCGCCTTTGATCGGTATGTTCTGCCTGGGCAATCTGATGCGCGAATGCGGCGTCGTCGAGCGTTTGAGCAAGACTGCACAGAACGAGCTGATCAATATCGTCACGATCTTTCTGGGGCTTTCGGTCGGATCGAAACTGAGCGCGGCGCAGTTCTTGCGGCCGGAAACCTTGGGCATTCTGGTACTCGGAGCCATCGCCTTCAGCTTCGGCACCGCGTCCGGTGTGCTCATGGCGAAGATGATGAATAAGTTCAGCGAAAACAAAGTCAATCCCCTCATCGGCGCGGCCGGCGTTTCGGCGGTGCCGATGTCCGCTAGGGTAGCCAACAAGGTCGGGCAGGAGAGTAATCCGTACAACTTCCTGCTCATGCACGCCATGGGGCCGAACGTGGCCGGAGTCATCGGTTCGGCGGTGGCGGCCGGCGTTCTCTTGGCTTTGGTCCAGTAACCGCGGTTCGCCGGAGACTTGTTCACGGCGGTCCTGCTCTAGAACTTTTCCGGTTGGCGTAGCATCCACTGGATGCCGCAGGCCGAGAATTCCTTCCCGGCGTCGGCAAAGGATTGCCGACCTACAGCACCTGGCCCCTTATCGCGGCCTACAGAACCCAGTCACCGATCCGTTACCAAAAACGTGTCTGACTCGCCAGAAGACCGGAATGAGCGAGACGTTTCCGGCCTAGCCGTAGGCCATAACTCTCGCGCATACCGCTGGTCCAATACTGGGACAAATCCCGAATTAGGCGTGCGAATTCCAAGAGCCTTTGGATAACACGCCGCTCTCACTCCCTATCAGCGAGGAGAACGATGGACTTCACAAGCATCAACCCGACAACTGGCGAGATGATCAAGCGCTATGCCTCGTGGACCGACAGCGAACTCGAACAGGCTTTGCGACTGACGGCGGACGCATCGCCGGCCTGGCAATCGACTCGAATCGCCGACCGCTGCGAACGGCTGGAAAAAGTCGCCGCCGCGCTGCGAAACCGTTCGGACTCTTATGCCGCGCAAATCACCCTCGAAATGGGAAAACCGATTCGCGAGGCGCGCGCCGAAATCGAAAAATGCGCGTGGGTCTGCGAGTTCTTCGCCGAAAATGCCGAAAGTTTTTTGCAGGACGAACCGGTCGAGACCGACGCAAGCCGAAGTTACGTGGCATTTCAGCCCCTCGGAACGGTGATGGGCATCATGCCCTGGAATTTTCCTTTCTGGCAGGTATTCCGGTTCGCCGTGCCGGTACTGGCGGCGGGCAACTGCGCCTTGCTGAAGCACGCTTCCAACGTACCCCAGTGCGCCGAAGCGATCGAGGAGGTTTTCCTGGAGTCGGGAGTACCGCCCGGCGTCTTTCAGTGGCTCAGAATCTCTCACGCCCAAAGCGAAAAAGTCATCGAAGATAAGCGAGTTCATGCGATCAGCCTGACCGGGAGCGAACTGGCGGGACGGCGGATAGCGGCTTTGGCCGGAAAAAGCCTCAAGAAGACGGTTCTGGAACTCGGAGGCTCGGACCCCTTCGTCGTTCTGGCCGACGCCGACCTGGAACTCGCCGCGACGACCGCGGTAACCGCGCGGTTCCAAAATTGCGGCCAAAGCTGCATCGCGGCCAAGCGCTTCATTCTGGCCGAATCCATCGCGGATGAATTCCTGGCGTTGCTCAAATCAAAAGTCGACGCGCTGGCGATCGGCGACCCTGCACGGGAAGAAACCCAGATCGGCCCGATGGCGAGGAGCGATCTCCGCGATGGAGTCCATCGCGCGGTCATCGAAT
Organism: Methylocaldum sp. GT1TLB; assembly: GCF_051027445.1. NCBI lineage: Bacteria > Pseudomonadati > Pseudomonadota > Gammaproteobacteria > Methylococcales > Methylococcaceae > Methylocaldum > Methylocaldum sp. GT1TLB. The sequence continues at coordinate 853,690 of NZ_CP194898.1, read as the reverse complement.
CCGTTCGGCAGGGAGCGGTCATTCTTTCAGGCTCCGAGCCGATCGAAGGACCGGGTTATTTTTACCGGCCCTCGATCTTGGATCGGGTACAACCCGGAATGCCGGCATACGAGGAAGAGCTGTTCGGACCGGTCGCCGTGGTGTTGCGGGCGAGCGATGAGAAGGAAGCGCTTGAAATCGCAAACCGGCATCGCTACGGCCTCGGCGCATCGGTTTGGACACGCGATCGGGCCAGGGGCGAAGACTTTGCGCGGCGACTCCAATGCGGCGCCGCTTTCGTTAATGGCATGGTCAAGAGCGATCCGCGCATGCCTTTCGGCGGCGTGAAGGATTCGGGCTACGGGCGGGAACTGAGTATTTACGGGTTGCGGGAATTTACCAATATCAAGAGCGTGTGGATCGGCTGACGGGTGACCGGCTGTGGGCAAGGGATTGCCGACAAACCGCTGTAGGGTGGGTTGGGCGCGGATTGCCGCGAGCCATACCGTAAAGGACTTACGCCGAATCGCCTTTAGTCCCCTCTCCCTCTGGAAGAGGGTAAGGGCGTTTGTTTTCTTCGTCCTTTCCATCGTTAGTCCCGCTCGCTTTATCAAGTCCGTATGCCGAGAAAAAGCCGTCCTGCATTGTTTGCCAAAGCTTCAGGTTCTGCCGGGTCAACTCCGTAAACACGGACAAGGGAGCGTTCTTGATCAGATTTGCCATCTGGGCCTGCATCAGCTTTTGCTGCTTTAGAAAGACATCCATGCTTTCCTTGAGATAGGCCGTCATGAAGCCTTGCATCGCATTGCCGTAGGTCCGGATGATCTGTTCCAGAATCTCGGTGGTGAAGATCGGCTGGCCTTTTTCCTCTTCTTCCAGGATCAGCTGCAAGAGAGTGCTCCGGGTGATGTCCTCGTCGGTTTTCGCGTCCACCACCCGGAACTTGATAGCGTCTCTTACGAGTCCACGGATGTCCCCAAACGTAACGTATTTACTGATGGCCGTGTCGTATAGGCGCCGGTTGGGATATTTCTTGATGATGCGTTCGTTGTATGCGTTGCTCATATTCCGGGGTTGTCATGCGGCCTACCCCATATGTTGGCCGCCGTTGATCGAGAAATCGGCTCCCGTGATGAATCCAGCCTCATCACCCGCCAAAAAGCTTATCAGCCGGGCGACTTCCGAGGGCCGACCGAACCGGCCGACCGGGATTTCCGCCAGGATTTTAGCGCGATGCTCTTCCGGGACGCTCATGATCATCGGCGATTCGATATAACCCGGCGATACCGTGTTTACGGTAACTCCCTTTTTCGCGACTTCGCGAGCGACGGACATCGTGAACCCGTGAATTCCGGCCTTGCTGGCGGCATAGTTCGCCTGGCCGAACTGGCCCTTTTGGCCGTTCACCGAGGAGATGTTGATAATGCGGCCGAAGCCGCGATCCTGCATTCCTTCGATGATGCAGCGCGTGGTGTTGAACACGCCGTCGAGATTGGTACGGAGCACCGTATGCCACTGCTCGGGCGTCATTCTGCGCAAGGTTGCGTCGCTTGTGACGCCTGCGGCATTCACGAGAACGTCTACCCCGCCGTACTTGCGCGCGATGTCTTCGAACACGGCGGTGGTGTGCCCGAAATCCGTGACATCGCATTCCATGGCGTGCATCTCGTAGCCTTCGCTCTTGCGCGCCGCCTCCCACGCGTCGGTGACACAGTCTAGCGCCCGCGGACGGCAAAGGGCAACGACGCGGCTAGGCATCGCGGCCAGGTGCCTGCATATTTCGGTGCCGATAGTTCCGGTTCCCCCGGTTACGACGGCCACTCGTCCATTCATGAGAAAATCCTCCGTGCTAGGTATAAAGCTGGGCCGGGCCGGACCGAACCATTCGGAAATGCCGGGATCGGCTGCCCCCTTGCCCCGGCCTACAAATTATGAAAATCGTAGGTCGGCAATCCCTTGCCGACAAATGTGCTCAGGTCCGGCTTCTCCCAACAGTTGTACAAATCCTGACAAAGCCGATATGGCTTATCGACCTCCAATCTCCGTCTACCGCTCCACGGCGACGGCGATGCCCTGACCTCCGCCGATGCAAAGCGTGGCGACGCCTTTGTGTACGTCGCGGCGGCGCATTTCGTGCAACAGGGTGACCAGAATCCTCGCGCCGGACGCGCCGATCGGGTGCCCGAGCGCTATGGCGCCACCGTTGACGTTGAGCTTGTCGGTATCCCATCCAAGTTCGCGATTGACCGCGATCGCCTGGGCCGCGAAAGCTTCGTTCGCTTCGATCAAATCGAGATCATCGATGGTCCATCCGGCCCGGTTGAGACAACGCCGCGTCGCCGAAATCGGACCGGTTCCCATGATCGCCGGCTCGACACCCGCGGTGCCGAAGGCCGCGATACGGGCCAAAGGCTTCAAACCGTATCGCTCGGCCATATGCGCGGACATCACCAGCACCGCAGCCGCCCCGTCGTTGATACCGGACGAGTTGCCCGGCGTGACGGTACCGTTCGGCCGAAAGGCGGGTTTCAGCTTTGCCAGCGCTTCGGCGGTGGTGCCCGCACGCGGAAATTCATCGGTATCGAACACGATGGCCGGACCTTTGGGCTGCGGAACTTCGATCGGCACGATCTCGTCCCGGAATTTCCCCGCCTTTTGCGCGGCTTCCGTCTTTTGCTGGGAGGCGGCGGCGAAAGCATCCTGTTCTTCCCGGGATATTCCGTACTGATCGACGATATTCTCCGCGGTGCAGCCCATGTGGCAGTCGTGGAAGGCATCCCAAAGCCCGTCCACGATCATGCTGTCGATGAGCGTCCAGTCGCCCATTTTGATTCCGTTGCGCGAATTGGGCAGCAGGTGAGGGGCCGCGCTCATGTTCTCCTGCCCGCCCGCAATTACGATTTCCGAGTCCCCGCACTGGATCGACTGCACGGCCAGTTGTATCGCCTTGAGGCCGCTCCCGCATACTTTGTTGATCGTGGTGGCCGACACTTCGACCGGAAGATTGGCCTTGATCGCCGTTTGTCGGGCCGAATTTTGCCCGGTACCGGCGGTGAGCACCTGTCCCATGATGACTTCGTCGATCTGCTGCGGCTCGAGGCCGGTTTTGGAAAGCAGATCCAGGACGAGCTTGGCTCCGAGATGTACGGCCGGAATATTGGCGAGAGTGCCGCCGAATTTACCGATCGCCGTACGCACGGCGCCTACGATTACTACATCTTGCATCGATTGACCTCTTGTTGAGACTTAATCCTTGAAATAGGAAAGGGCCGGTGTCGGAGGGCGGACAACCGGCCCGTCGCGTTACGGTTTGACGGAAATGCGCTCAATCCAAACCGTCACTCATCCTTTCTGAGCTCCTCGCGGTGCCTGTTGCCCTTCGGCGCCGGCCGCGGCTTTGGCCGTTTCGCCGCCGGCCCGCGCGGTGGTTTCGGCCGCGCGCGCCGCTCTCTCCGCGGTTTCTTTCGCCGTCTGATTGGCCCACTCGTTGAATGCGTCCTGGGTTTCCTTCGCCACTCGCAGATAGTCTCCTGCGTGGTCCGCGATCTTTTGACCGAATTCGGAAATCAGTTTCCGTTCCCCGTCCTTCCATTTGTCGGGATCTCTCGTTTCGCAATTCAATTGCGCCTGGCGCGTTCCCATCTCCAAATAGTCCTGAGCCATGGCCAAATTGCATTTGGCGACTTTCTCGACGGCCTGTAACGCAATCTCGTTCCACCGCATGAACGGGTCGACCGCTATACGGTTCATCTCGAACCATTGATCGTAAACTTGCCGATTACCGGCCATCCTTTCGGCCGCCTGAAGGGCGATTTCGTTCCAACGCATCAACGGATCGAACGCCGCGCGGTTGATCTCGAACCATTGATCGCACATTTGACGAGTGTTCATCACAAGCTCCTTAACAAGGGTTTAAACACACTGGGAATCCGGCAGTATCAGTGGTGCACTGCACCATACCGGAGCGGGACAAGCCGATCAATAGGCCGGAATACTTACATTCAGCAAGAGCATTGATGTGTAAAAAGTAATAGTGATCCGATTCGGGAACCGTGCCTGCGAAACACAGGTCGGATGTCTTTGAATGACGATTTTCGTACTGGCAAACGACAGACCAGATGTATTTATGCGTATCGAAAACGAAACGCTTCGATCACGTCTTCGCCGCGAGGAAACAAGCGGTTCACCTCCGGTTTACAATGCTGCGTCGCAACATTGATCTGGTATAGTATCGACACGGTGTCATGCCGTAACAAATCCGACCAACGGAGACTCGAATGACTGATCAATCTTCCTCCCCAGTGGATGCCTGGGCTCGTCTCTGGCTAGACACGCAACGCAAGTACTGGGAGTCGTGGTCCGATCTTTCCCGTAAGGCGATCGAAGAACCTCGAGCGGCTTCCGAGGGAGCAGGCCCGGAAGCTGGACCCGGCCCGTTCGACTGGGGCGATTTCTGGATCGCTACGCAACGGAAGAGCTGGGATCTCTGGCTCGAACTTTCGCGGCAAACCTTCGAATCCAAACCCGGGGCGACGGATGAGAAAGCGCCAGCCGATCCGTGGTCACGCCTTTTCGATCTATGGGGCACCTTTTGGATGCCCCTGATACCGGGACACTCCCGCGAATCGATCGGAAAGCTGCTGGACGCCAATAAAGCCTATTTCCGCATGGGAGAGGGATTGTGGAAGATCCTTTCCAACAGCTACGGGGCCGCTCAAGGCGCGGAAAGCCAGTGGGATGCGCTCAGCCGCAGCGTCAGGCAGATGCACGAACAATTCGGGGAGCAGCTTCGGGCCGCCAAGGATCCCTGGTCCGGGTTCGCCACCTTCTGGGGCATGCCTTTGGACAACTGGCGCCGCGTCTGCTCGGCGTTCTCGATCTTGCCGGGCGACATGGAGAAGGCGGTACGCGGATTCGGCTCCCCATACGGCCCGGAAACCTTGCACCAGGGCATGGTTGGCCTCCTGTCGATGCCGACCATCGGCTATACCCGCGAATGGCAGGAAGAGCTGCAACGCTGGGGATTGCTATGGCTCGATTATTATCAGGCTCTCCAGGCGTATGCTCTGTCCCTTTCGGGAATAACGGCGAAAGCCATCGATCTGTTCGCCAACGAGCTTTACGAAAAAGCCCAAAAAAGAGAATCGTTCGACAGTCTGCGCGCTCTTTACAACTTGTGGATCGACTGTAGCGAACAGGCCTACACCGATATATCGACTTCGGATGAATTCACCCAGGCTCAAACCCTGTTGACCAACGCTGTCTTTGCCGTAAAACGCCAGGAACAGAAGATGGTCGAGGAGACCCTCAGCGCATTCAACATGCCGACGCGCCGCGAGCTGGACACCAGTCACCGCCGCGTTCATCAGTTGCAGCGGCGGGTTTGGCAGTTGGAACAGACGCTGGAGGAATCCGGCGTACTGGAGCTTCGGGCCGAAGTTTCGGCCTTGCAGCGCGAGTTGGAAAACCTGCGCGGGCAAGCGCGAGGCGAAAAGAGCGAAACACCCAGCGCGCCACGCAGAACGAGGGCCAAGACATCTACCTAAGTTATCGAGGAGCGAGCGATGCTACGCCCGGAACAGATTACTCAAGAGCTTTTTGAATTCAACCGCCGAATCGCGAACGGGATGACCACGCTCAGCAAGATCGGCCGAGTCGACGTGGAAGCGAGCCCCAAGGATCCGGTTTACCGGGAGGACAAACTCGTTCTTTACCGTTATCGCCCGCGGCGGGAACAAGTCTCAACCGTTCCGCTGCTGATCGTTTATGCCTTGGTGAACCGTCCTTACATGACGGATCTTCAGGAGGACCGTTCCATCATCCGCGGGTTGCTCGATCAAGGCGTCGACGTTTACCTGATCGATTGGGGTTATCCCGATGGAGCCGACCGGTTTCTCGACCTGGAGGACTACGTCAACCGGTACATACGCCGGTGTGTCGATTTCGTCTGCAAACAGCACGACCTGCCCAGCATCAACGTGCTCGGGATCTGCCAAGGCGGCACCCTGAGCCTGTGCTATACGGCCCTGCACCCCGAAAGGGTGCGCAATTTGATCACCATGGTGACCCCGGTCGACTTCCACACGCCGGACAACACATTGAGCCACTGGTATCGCGATCTCGATGTGGACCTGATGGTCGATACCCTGGGGAATATTCCCGGCGAGCTGCTCAACTGGAGCTTCCTGTCCTTGAAGCCGTTCCGGCTGACCGGCCAGAAATACGTGGATATGGCAGACATTCTGGAGGACGAGGACCGCCTCAAGAATTTCCTACGCATGGAGAAGTGGATTTTCGATAGTCCGGATCAGCCCGGCGAACTGTTCCGGCAGTTCATCAAATGCTTCTATCAGGAAAACCGGTTGATCAAGGGAACCTTGAAAATCGGCGGGCGGACCATCGATCTCAAGCAGATCAAGATGCCGGTGCTGAATGTCTACGCCACCGAAGACCATCTCGTTCCGCCGTCGGCTTCCATTCCTTTGGAGAAATACGTCGGCACCAAGGATTACGGCACGATCGTTTTCAAGGGCGGCCACATTGGGATCTACGTCAGCAGCCGCTCGCAGAAGGACATCCCGCCGGCGATCGCCGAATGGCTTAAGGTACGTTCAGAGGAATGAGCCGCTCGCTGCGGTAGCGTGTAAGCCCGGCTCCGGGAAGTGCGCGGAACGCGCCGACCAATTTTCTGCGACGAGGAATCTCGCCGGTCGTGATCGGTGCGGTTCGTCCACTCGCTGCACCCTACAGGTGTAGATATAGGTCGGCAGTCCCTTACCGACGAACCCGTTGCGTCGGCAAAGGATTCCCGACCTACCTCGCGGTGCCGGTTCGTAGGCCGGCAATCCCTTGCCGACGGAGCCGCATGTCGGGACGCTGCGTCGGGAAAGGATTCCCGACCTACTTGGCGGCGCAGACGTAGGTCGGCAATCCTTTGCCGACGACTGCCCTTTCAAATCCAATACTTCGCGAACAGAACCAAATGCGCCAGAAAGCGCTGCCATAACGGCCGGTTCGGGTAAGCCTCGGGCGATATTTCCTTGGAGTGCTTCAAATCCCTTAGAAACGCAGACGCCAGGGCTGCCTTCGTACCGGCTTGACGCAGCACGTAATCGACTTCCAGATCGTGCCGTAGACTCCGCGAATTCATGTTGCTCGAACCCACCGTCATCCACTCGTCGATAATGATGGTCTTGGCGTGCAGAACGCCCGGCTGATACTCGTAAATTTTCACCCCGTGATCCAGCAGACTGCCGTAGAACGTCGCCGAGGTCCACGGCATGAAAAAGATGTCGGATATCGACGGGAGAATGATGCGAACGTCGACCCCTCGCTCCGCGGCTCGGTTGATCTCGTGCAGAAGACGCTCGTCCGGAACGAAATACGCGTTGGTGATCCAGATTCGCCGCTTGCTTCGGCCGATCCGCCGCAGGAGCTCCCTCGTGCGTGCGCGGCGCTGGCGCCGGGTGTCGTTCAGACGGAAGGGAGACCGCAGTGACGTTCGGTGTCGGAGAGGATGCCAGCGCCAAGGATTCCATGCGCGCCGGAACGCCTGTTCGAGCGGCCGGGTGTCGATGTTCTCGATGCGAACCGCCGTGTCCCTCCATTCTTCGCCGCCGTGCGCGACCGGAAGATGTAGCGCGCAGACATTGAAACTGCCGATCCAGGCGATCCTTCGATCTATTGTGCAGACCTTCCGGTGATTGCGGTTGTTGAGCCGGGTCAATAGCTGCAAGAATCGCGGCGGCACCGCCCGGCCACCCGCCATGTGCCGCCAATGACGGAAAAACCATGGAATCGGATGGAATATCCGGAACGGAAATCCCGACTCCTCGAGCGCGGCGAGCAAGCGGCCTCCGGCAAGCGGCAGTCCCACGCCATCCACCAGGAAGCGGACTCTGACACCCCGCTGATGGGCATGGCTCATCGCGGCAATGAAGGCGCGCCCGACGGCGTCCAGTTCGAAAATATAGGTCTCGAGCTGAACCTCCCGGACGGCCGCGTTGATGTCGCGCACCAGATCGATGAAAAATTCATCCCCTCGAACGTAAAGCCGCTCCTCCACCGGCGATTCCGTCTCGGCATCGGGCCGATAGACAGCGGCGGACCCCGGTTTGAGCTCGGCAATCGATGAAATGGTATGGGGGTTGCTCCTAATTTTCTTCACTTGACGAAAACGTGCTTATGACACACTCCCGATAAGTTTGGTGCCGGGTCCACGCAAGGGCGTGCTAGAGAGCATGTTCCGGTTTGGCGTAGCGCCCGAAGTAGGTCGGCAATCCCTTGCCGATAAAGTCCCTGGCCAAGCCGGCCTGTCGGCAAGGGATTGCCGACCTACGAACCGGCACCGCGAGGTAGGTCGGGAATCCTTTCCCGACGCAGCTTCCCGACATGCAACTCCGTCGGCAAGGGATCGCCGACCTACACAATGCTCGTCCACCAGCAAAAAACCATATCCGATTAGACCTAGCCCGCTCTATAACGTCGTCCTGATAGGCATTCTCAGAAAATCCCTGAACTCCGGCAAGGCGCGGATCGGTGCGAGGCATGTCATGCCCGAACACGCATAAGCAATTTCCCCCGTCTCCGCCTTGCGTTCGGCCAAAGTGCCGGACAAGGACTTTTCCTCGGCGGGTATCGCGAACACCAGGCGCTGCGCGCCGGCAGCCGGCGTATCACGGACCGCATCGATCCAAGGCCGAAAAGCTTCCGGCCTTCCTCGCAGCACGATGAATTGCGGCGGATATAGCCAATCCAGCATGGCATTCAGCAAGGCACCGTGGGCATGGGGATATTGGCGCACCGACGGCATCGCGGCCCGCAGCGTACGTTCAGCGGCTTCGGTGTAGCGGTACTCGCCCACCAAATGGCCGAGGCGCAGCAAGGCCAGCGCAGCAACGCCGTTACCCGAAGACATCGATTCGTCCATGAGCGTTTTCGGCCGCTGGATCAGTTCTTCGTGATCGTCCGAGGTGAAGAAAAATCCGCCTTGTTCCCGGTCTTCGAAACGGGCGAGAAGCTGGTCGGCCAGCTTCGAGAGCCAATCGAGGCGCTCCGTTCGCCACTCGCATTGCAGGAGTTCCAGACCGGCGTCGAGCAGAAACGCGTAGTCGTCCAAATACCCATTCAAATGGGCTCTGCCATCCTTGTAAGTCGCCAGCAGCCGGCTTTCCTCGACACATAGCTCCCGGCGCAGAAACTCGAAGGCCCGGTCCGCCGCGTCGATCCAATCCTTTCGCTCCAGCAACCGGCCGGCGGAAGCCAGTCCCTTGATCATCAAGCCGTTCCAGGCCGTCAGCACCTTGTCGTCGCGTCCCGGCCTGATCCGCTTTTCGCGAGCCTGGAATAGGGTAGCGCGCGCGGATGCCAGTCGGCGTTCGGCTTCCGCCTGATCGATGCTCAAGCGGGCGGCCACCTCCCGAAGCGGCATTTCCATGCGCAGATGCCAATGGCCCTCGAAATTGGGGCCTCGATCCAGACCATAATGGAGCTCCACGACGGCATGTTCCTCGGACGAAAGAAGGTCTTTTATTTCCGCCCGACTCCAAACGTAATACTTGCCTTCTTCGCCCTCGGAATCCGCGTCCAGACTCGAGTAGAAACCGCCTTCCGGCGATTGCATCTCTCGGACAGCCCATTCCGCCGTCTCCTCCGAGACCTTCCGGAACAAAGGATCTTGGGTCGCTCGCCAAGCCTCGGCATACAGAGCCAGAAAAACGCCGTTGTCGTACAGCATTTTCTCGAAATGGGGGATTTCCCAAGCGGCGTCTACCGAATAGCGGGCGAACCCGCCGCCGATGTGATCGTAAATCCCGCCTTCCGCCATCTTGGTAAGAGTCGTCGTCACCATGCGAAGAGCGGATGCATGCCCGTTCGGGTTCCGGCCCCATAAACGCAGCAGAAATTCGAGATTGGACAATTGGGGAAACTTCGGCGCATCGCCGAATCCGCCGTTGACGCTGTCGAAATTGGCTTCCAACTCGCGCTCCGCCCGGATAAGGACACCGGCATCCGGAGCTTCCGAGCCTTCTGCTTGTCTAATGGATTGCAGGATGTCGGCAAAAGATTTGCCGTGATCCTCGAGATCTTGTTTGTGTCGGCGATAGTATTCGGCAACCTGGGCCAGCAAGGAACGGAATGCCGGTAACTGATAGCGAGCGGTATTCGGGAAATAGGTGCCGCCGAAGAACGGTAACTGATTGTGCGGATTGAGAAACATGGTCAGCGGCCAGCCGCCGGGACGGCGGGCGATAATTTGATGCGCTAGCTGATAGATCTTGTCCAAATCCGGCCGTTCCTCGCGATCCACCTTGATGTTGACGAACAGCTCGTTCATCACCGCCGCGGTCGCCTCGTCCTCGAACGATTCATGAGCCATCACGTGGCACCAGTGGCAGGCCGAATACCCGATGGACAGCAAGATCGGTTTGTCTTCCTTGCGGGCTTTTTCGAGCGCCTCGTCGCCCCAAGGGTACCAGTCGACCGGATTGTCGGCATGTTGCAGCAAATAGGGACTGGTTTCGGAACTCAGACGGTTTCTGTGAATGGAGTCCATGAGACTGCACCTTTTCTGGCGCCGGGGTACGGCGGGTTAATTTTCATTTATAGGGACGGTTGCCACCGGTCCGTTATTCAGGCTTGTGGCAGGCTTTTACCTTAACACTAGTTTGACACTCGAACAGCGGAAGAATCATCGTGGCCACGACATCATTTCCCTCCTACGGAGAGCCACCTTTATTCGTTGCCCATCCGGCGAAGCGATCAAAGCGGACGTTTCCGTTCGCCACGCCATTCGACTTCATCGGGAATTTGCGGACGGCCGAGGGAGCGACCATCCGCTACGGTATCGCTCGCCCCGCCCATGCGTTGAAACGGGGATCCGTGCTGCTGCTTCAGGGCCGCGCCGAATGTCTGGAGAAATATCGCGAAATCGTCGAAGGCCTTACCGCAAGGGGCCTTTATGTTTATTCGTTCGACTGGCACGGACAGGGGATGTCGGACCGCTTCCCGAAAGGTCGGAAAAAAGTCGACGTGACATCCTTCGACGATTATCTGGAAGACATCGCCTTGTTCATCCGGGAAGTGTGGTGCGTTCCGGAAGCCAACCGATATGTCATCGCCCATTCCACCGGCGGGCATGTCGCCTTGCGGTTCATGGCCGAACGGCGCTTGAAAGTCGACGGCGCACTGCTTTGCGCGCCCATGATCGACCTCAAAACCAAGGGCTGGCCGCGCTGGTTCGCGCCCATACTGGTCGGCGCCGTCGCCGGCATGGGATTCGCGGACTTACAGGCCCCCGGGGAACGGCATCATCTCCCGTCATTGCGGCGGTTTGAAGGCAATGCCCTGACCAGCGATCCCGAACGCTTCCGGGTTTTGCCGGAACTCGTCAAATCCAATCCGCTGCTGGAGCGCCGCGGCGCGACGTATCGCTGGGTGCGTTCGGCATTCGCCTCGATCGCCAAGCTCAATGCTCGCGGAATCCCCGAGTCCATCGACGTGCCCGTGACCATCCTGATCGGCGACGACGACCGGATCGTCGATGCCGACGCGGCAAAACGCTTCGCGCGCCGACTGCCGAACGGACGGCTGCAGCTATTGAAAGGAGCACGCCACGAAATCATGATGGAAAGAAACGCGATCCTGAAGCGTTTCTGGCTGGCGGTGGACACTATGACCGAAAGGGGCCGGGCGGGGTTGCCAACTGTCCGCGGGGGCAATGGCATGGTGAAGAAGGTTCGTAATGCGTCCGCTAAGACGGACGTCCCGAAACCTGCCTGCCGATCGTAGGGTGGGTTAGGTGCGCGTCCATCCATCCGCGTGTCGCTCGGCGAGTCAGGCGCGCACCGTAACCCACCAAAGCGAAGCGGCAAGGCCATCGAACGTTGCTCCGGTGGGTTACGGCGCACGCGAAGCGCCGTGATCCACGGCCGGTCGACGCCGGAGTGCGCCTAACCCACCCTACGAAACCCCGGTCTTTCCTGGCTCCCAAGCTCTCGCTGCGGAGCCCTACCTCAGAGGCTCTAGCTTCAAGATATGGGGTCCCAAACAGGAGTTTAGAGCGTTTTCCGAGTCGGTGTAAGGGATTCGGATATGTAGGTCGGCAATCCCTTCCCAATCGCAAACGGCATCTCTGGGAGCGCCAGAGCTGCCCTTCCGACAAAGCCCTTCGCCGAGCCGATACGTCGGCAAGGGATTGCCGACCTACGTTCCCCCCTCCTGGCACGAATCCGTACACCGGGATGGAAAACGCTCTAAGTACATTCAGGGAAGTCTTGCGGCATAGGCAACCTGCAGGACAACCCCGCCAATCAAGCCAATCTGTCGAGATTCCGTAAATATTTGCGGAATGTACTTAGGACCCAGCGTAACCGTTCGAAGTAGGTCGGGAATCCTTTCCCGACAAGATGGTCCGCAAAGGATTGCCAACCTACGAATCAGACCAATTCCACGCCGCTATATGGCGGTGAAAAACGCTCTAAGGTTTCAGCCCCGTTCCCGGCAACTCGGAACCATAGGCAAATAGCTGTATCAACCAGGCTGTCCCGGTTCCCCCAGCTTCGCCGGCTCGGCTTTTTCCTTCTTTTTCCGCGGGCGCCATAAGCCTCCCGAGGCATAGCAATTCCATCCCCAGCGCAACCAATCCAGCAGCGCATAGGCCAGCCACAAGGCCCAGGCCAGCATCAGCATGCGATAAACCCAGAGGGGCGCCGACACGATCCAGGGACGGGGAAGCGCCGGGCCGCTGCGGTCCTGATACCAGTTCAACTCGTACGGACCGGAGCCGTTGCCGGCGATTTGCATGTCGGGCAGTCCCAGCAGTCCATGCCGAACCGCCTCCAGCAAAAGAGAGAGGGCGGCCAAGGTCAGAACGGCGAGTGCGACTTGGAGCAGGTTGAATCGGGTATCGTCCAGTCTTTGTCCGGCGCTCGCCCGCCATCCCAAGGCCAGCAGCCAGCCGGCCACGACGATGCCGCCGACCACCGGAATCTGGCTGAGGCCGATCAACAGCAGAAACCATTGCCAAGCCTTGACCGGCGTCAACGGCAGTTTTCCCAATGCCACCGAAAGCAATAGGATCACGATGAGCACGCCCCAGAACAACACCGCCGGACCGAAGCGCGGGCCGCCCGTCAGCAGCACCCAACGGTCCTGTCCCAGCGAAAAGGTAATCGCGCTGTTCACACTGGGGGCGCCGAGATCGATTTCGGGGGAGACCAGACGGCTACGAATCCCGGTTCCGTCGCGCCACACCAGAGTCGCGGTCTGTTCGCCCGGATGAATCGGCAGCGAAACCAGCCGTTCTTGCTGCCGGACCGGCTGCATCGCGCCGTCGATGGTCACGGATTGAAGTTCGGCATTCTCGGGAAGTTTTACCGTATGCTGCCCGCCCTGCGAGCTTCGCAGGCTAAGCGTCAGGGTGGCGTCCGTGGCATGCAGCCCTGGATTCAATTCCAACCGGCTGCGGTCTATGGTCAGCGTATTGCCGGGTACGCCTTGAGGCCTAGTCAAGTGAAGCGTAACGGATTCGCCGGGCCACGGATGCCATTCCGGCAGCCAGTTGCCTTCCTCGTCCTGGTGGTGGATGACCACGAGGCCTTCGGGACGCATGTGCCAGATCGGGCTGACGTCCGCGCGCCAGATCTCGATCCACTCGGTGGTCTCCGGAGCCGTTAGACCGATGGCAGGCCTCTTCGCCAGAACCGATTCCCAGCTGGTTGCATGCTGGCCCGGCAATAGATTGACCATTACCTTGCCGTCGTCGACTTGCAGTCCCGGCGTGACGACCGACTCTCCCTCGATGAGCGGAATGCCGACGACCACCGGACGATCCGGCGGCGAAGCCCGGCGCACCACCGTGACCACGCGCCAGTCCAAGCCGATTTTGAGCGTGCGCTCGACCTCCAGAAACGGCGGCAAAGGCCGGGATTCCAGCGCCGGCAGTGCCTCCGCGGGCCGGTCGCCGTTCGAGACCCGCACGAGCTGCAATTGAACGTCGGGAACGCCGTTTTCGCGAATGCCTTCGATCCGCCAGCCTTCGCCCGAGGCTTCTACTCGCCGTGGCTTGAGCGGCAGAGGGATTTGCATCTGATCGCGCGAGGGCAAGATTCCGGAAAGCGTGACGACATGACGGCCCGGCATCAGGGCCAGCCAGAGCGCGCCATCCCGGTTGCGGAACAACCCCTCCGCCTGCACGTTGTCGACCTCGACTTTCGAGGGCGTCCACTGTGCGGCGTTTACCGGCAAGGGCAGGGCGATCAGTTCCTGAGCGTGGACTTCCAGGGTTTGCCGCAACTGCGAGCCCTTGGCTTCGATTTTGAGCAACGGGATCTCGGCGCATTGCGGCAGGCAATCCGGAGGTGCGAGCAGGCGCGTCTTTAGTTCCTCCAGCAAAGCCGGATCGGGAAAATCCGCCTTGGCATCCGGTATGAACAAGAGCAAGGGAAGCAATAACAGCGGCATGGCCGCATGAGGGGCAAAGGGACGAAAACGTGGCCGTCCGCCCAGAAACAGCACGGCCAACGCGATCAACACCGTAATACGCAGAAAGTTCAGCAGCAAATTGACCGCCGGTGAGAGCAGCACCAGGCCGATTTCCTGATCGCGGAGAACGGGACCGCTCCAGCCGAGCGGAATCGATTTCCACTGCCATTCCGGGAGACCAGGACCAGTTTGGGTGATCGCATTGGGATCGGTCTCCTTGAAAGCTCTGCCGCCTAAATCCGCCGCGGACGGAGCAGCCGGAGGCGCGCCTCGCTTATACAGCTTCGACCGGGGTGCATACGACTCCATGGTTTGCGGCGCTTCCACGGGCTCTTCCGCCTGTCTTCGAAACTCGGAAGGGGCGGTCGTCGACGGCATCGCGATCCAGGGCTGTTCCAGTTGCGGATAAAGCGCGAATCGGGCCTGATCGACCATGAATGGGATGGCAATCAGAATCAGCGCCAGCACGGCCAGATTCCGGTAAATACGAACGGCCGAAGCGATCTTTCCTTCCGGCAAAACCATCAGCAAGGCCGCCGCCGCCAGAATGTTGAGCCAGACGTAACGCGGCGCGCCCGGCTCGTGCCAGAGGAGCGCCAGGGCAACCAACGTAAAGGCGGCATACGGCCAGGACCACAATCGCGCCACCGCCATGGCCGTGATAAGCACCACGAATAGATCCAGCAGCGTCCATTCCGCAACCCAGGTGCCCGGCGCGTGATCCACGCCGGTCGCGGCGAATAAACGCCATCCAGGAGGAAGATTGAGCTCTGCGCTCACGCTTCGGAAATCCTTGTCCCAGCCGGTCGCCGAGAGCGTTCGGATTCCGTCGATCCGGCTGTCGGCGGAAAGATCGACCGCCCCGCGCCGGACCTCGACGCCGACCGCGCCGGTTTCGTCCTCGCGCGTGATGGATTGCGGCTCCCCGTCGATAGCGACACGTCCCAGATCGACGCCCGGCCGAACATTCAGCCGCCAATCTCGGGTCATACGTCCGCCGACGAGATCGTTCACCGTATAGCCGCCACCGTCGAAATCCAGCCAGATGCGCCTGTGCAAGGTGAGGCTGTCGGGCTCCGGTTCCGGATCGCCGCGCCGTATGAGCTTAAGATTCATCGTGGCGCCGGATTCCATCCGGTAGGCAGGAAGCGACTTCCATTCATCCGGAAGATTGGTTTGGCGCGGATCGATGGCGGGAACGCCCTCGATTTCGACCACGCGCAATTGCGGCCGAGCGTCGAAAACCCAGATTTCCTCCGTAGGCCAGGGCTCGACGCCCGGCGGCCGGCGAAGCGACTCGACCGGCCCCGGAAAGCGGGCGCCGAGTTGTACGCTCCAATGGCCAGGACGAAGCTGCAAACGCAGCTTGCCGTCGGGCTCAAGGCGGGCGGGCAGGGGAGATGAAACCTGCGCGGGAATCGAATCGGGCGGCAGAGCCCCATCGAGAACGATCTCGCGCTGTCTGCCGGACACATCAAGATCGATATGCGTCACCACGCGCAGCGGGGTGTTGTCCATGATCCGCCGGTAAACCTGCACGTCGACGGTCTCGGCTCTCGCCGATGGCCCCGTATCGTCAGACGCCTCGCTGTAGATCCACAACTGTCCCTGTTGGTTGAAGGCAGGGAAGGGGACGGATTGCCCCTTGACGATCAAAGAAATGATGCCGGTGTCGGTGGGCACCGCGAGATTTTCCGGCAGGCGGTCCCAAACAAAGCTGCCCTTGACGGAGTGCTCTCCCGGAGTGAGGCGGATTCCGGGGCTATTTTCGACCGTTGCGACAACGGCCGGTTTTCCATCCACCTCCACCTGTTGCGGCCAATGCTCGACACCGCCCGGAAGCGGCAACCAGCTCTCCGCGTAAACGCGAGCCTTCAACGCGAACCGGCCGGCATGATCGTCCAAAACCAATTCGAGACTCGTCGGCCAAATGCAGCGCCGCTCTTCCGGATTACCCTGTACTTGCGGGCACGACCGATTTTCGTATCCATGCAATACCCAGTCGGTCCAGGGTTTGAGAGAATCGGGGACCGAATCCGCGGGCAGCGGATCGGCCAGGGCGATGACCGTGAACAGCAGAACAGGAAAGACCAGCAGCGCCGACCGACGAAACATCAGGGGATCTCCATCTGAGTTGATACGGGAAAGGCAGGGAAGAGATTAGCGTTTTAGCGTTGTAAAGGTAGTGTAACGGCTGAATTACGTCTATCGTCGAAAGTCATGGAGACGAAAGCGCAAGGCTTAATGGGATACGGCATAGTAACGATCTCGATGTCCTTGCTCATCAAACGCAAGGAAACACTCAAGACAGCGCATGTAACGGGTTCGCACCCGTGGCTGCGCTTATTCCGGTATCGTCCGTAGGAAATGACAATGTAATCTTTCTCAAGCGACTATTCCAAGGCGGAAAGCGACTCGGACGCAATTGGCCGATGTACGAATTTCCCGATCCTCACCGCCAAACTGAGGTAAAAAATGCTCTAGTACTACAGCCGCAGTTGTTCCGGCTTGTGCCGCTGAGAGTGATAGTAACAGGCACGAGCTTGATGGCGCCGCCGCCAAGCGGAACCAATGGATAAAGGCCGTCACCGGCGGCCCCTGCTGCCAGAGCAAGCCGGCGAGCAACCGTCTTAGTTCGGAGAGTGAGAGTGGGCCGATGAGCATGGATCGCCTTGGCTTCCCTTTTGGGTCAGGATCACCTCGACCGACTTCGAACTCCGAGATCGGGTGATGGCGAGCAGGGCGTGTGCCAAGAGGGACAAGGTGACGTGTCGGTACCATCCGGTCCAAGACAAAATTCGTAATGGTCAAGACCTATCTCGCCTTTCGCCCGTTCAAAACCGTCTTCAATCGTCCAGCGCTGTCCGGCGACGGACACGAGTTCGCCTAAAGAGGTGTCCACCGGACCAAAGGCCACGTAGTACGCGTACTTCAAAGAGGTCGTGATCTTACGGCGCACCAGGAACCAAGAGCCCCAATGTGTCGCCGTCCGAGGCTGGATCGGCCAGCTGGGCCCAGTCATCGAGGCGCGGTCCCTGCGTGCCCGCCCAGCGGTGCCCGCTTCCGCATACCCTTGCCGGTCATGACTGCCGCTCCTTAGAAGTCTTCAATCCCGAATCTGACTTCGCCTCCCATCAAAAGTGCGGCTGTAGTACTAAACTTCCAGCTTTTATTGGACCTTGGTTGACGTTGCTCAGAGAGCCTTTATAATCCCTTGTCCACTAATGCGCACAGAGCATTCTGTGCTGCTGTGCAGCACTGGAAGATTGAAAACAAGGGTGTGCTGCCCATCTTTAGCAAAGACTAATTTGATCGTCGCTATTGGATAAGCCCTAAACAAGGAATTACAGGGCCCTGCCTTAATTCTTCACTATTTTGATTTTCACTAACTAATAATGTGCCGAGAGCTTAAAACTTCACCGGTGGCTATCATCACAAGTTTCTGGCTTAATCGCCAGCTTATCTGGCAAATGACCAAACGCGATGTGATTGGGCGTTATCGCGGCTCCGTGATGGGGCTTTCTTGGTCTTTCTTTAATCCTATCCTTATGCTCGCGGTCTACACATTCGTCTTCAGCGTAGTATTTAAAGCGCGCTGGAGCGAAAGCGGCGAAAATAGTAAGACCGAGTTCGCTATTATTCTATTTGCTGGGCTAATCGTTCATGGCATGTTTGCGGAATGCGTTAACCGCGCGCCTGGACTTATACTAAGCAATGTAAACTATGTCAAAAAGGTCGTGTTTCCACTCGAAATTCTTCCGTGGGTTACGATGGGCTCGGCGTTATTTCATGCGGCAATAAATATCGTAGTCCTTTTAATTTTTTACGGAGTAATAAATTTTTCCCTAAATTGGACATTTGTTTTTTTGCCGCTTGTCTTAGCGCCGCTTATGCTAATCACGATGGGAGCTACATGGTTTTTGGCTGCCACCGGCGTCTATCTACGTGACATCGGGCAAACTACTGGCATCATCACTGCCATCATGATGTTTCTTTCGCCAGTGTTCTACCCCATATCCGCCTTACCGGAGATTTATCAGCGTTGGCTGCATTTGAATCCATTGACTTTTATTATCGAACAAACGCGAAACGTGTTGATATGGGGTAGGACTCCCGATATGAAGGGAATTGGGTTGTACGCGGTGGTGAGCCTGATGGTCGCCTGGATAGGGTATATTTGGTTTCAAAAAACGCGCCGGGGTTTTGCCGATGTCCTTTGATGAAATCGCTATTCGCGTAAGTAATCTTGGTAAATGCTATCAGATTTATGACCGTCCACAGGATCGGCTCAAGCAGTCCATCATCCCTCGCTTACAGAGGCTCGTTAGATCTACGCCTAAAACGTATTTTAGGGAGTTCTGGGCACTAAAGAACGTCTCCTTTGAAATCAAGAAGGGCGAAACGGTTGGGATCATCGGTCGCAACGGCAGCGGAAAATCCACCCTCCTGCAAATGATTTGCGGCACTCTCACACCCACCTGCGGCTCGGTAGAAGTGAAAGGGCGAGTGGCTGCTCTGCTCGAACTAGGCGCCGGCTTTAATCCCGAGTTTACCGGGCGCGAAAACGTATACATGAATGGGGTGGTGTTAGGTCTGAGCAGGGAGGAAATAAACGAGCGGTTTGACGATATTGTGGCATTCGCGGAAATTGGCGATTTTATCGAGCAGCCGGTAAAAATTTATTCTAGCGGTATGTTCATGCGGCTTGCTTTTGCCGTTATCGCTCATGTAGATGCCGACATACTGGTAATTGACGAAGCATTATCGGTAGGAGATGCTTTTTTTACTCAAAAATGTATGCGATTTTTACGTCGATTTCAGCAATCTGGGACAATTCTATTTGTAAGTCATGATACGGGCGCGGTGACCAATCTATGTGACCGAGCCGTTTGGATGGTCAATGGCTCAACTGAATGTGACGGGCCAGCGAAAGAAGTGTGCGAACAATATTTTGCAGCTCGTTATGAAGAAGAGAGGGGAGACAGATTCAAGACTAAGGCATCGGAAGTCCGGGTAACCGCTTCAACGTCTATTAAACAAGAACAAACTATGTCGAGATCGACCATCGGTACTAACATACGTGAGGCTCCAAAAACCGCACAAGTATTGGAAACCTTCGGTTTCAATTTAGAATCCCTTGGATTCGGAACCGGCGACGCAACAATCGTCTCTGTAGACTTTCTTGACAGCGCAGGCGCTCCTCTTACATGGATAGAGGGTGGCGAGGATGTTAAAGTTGTTATTCGGGCCTTGTGCAACAGGGATATCGAGTCTCCTATCATAGGCTTCATACTAAAAGATCGCTTAGGGCAGCCGCTCATAGGTGATAATACATTTCTGAAATATCAAGCCAATCCTGTTGATGTACATAAGGGGGAAATGGTGGAAGCGTGTTTTCAATTCACACTCCCCTTGCTTGCGAGCGGTAATTACTCCATTTGTGCAGCTATTGCATCCGGAACTCTCACATCCCACGTCCAACATCACTGGATTCATGATGCGTTAATGTTCACCGTTCATGCAAGCACCGTTACTGGAGTGATCGTTGGAATCCCTATGAAATCCATCACTCTCGCCACTGTCCCAGTAGACTAACCCAGTTACGTGGCGATCCATAACCGTAGCACATCTTGAATTACGAATATGGGCGTGGAAATGACATCATCAGGTATTCTGCCAGAAATTTTTGCTGCTTCAGGCCTGGGTCAAATTTAATATAACTATCACAAGCTGTTTTGGAAGCAATTCTTATGATTTTACCAAACTCCGAAAAAATAATTTTTAACGAGGGCGAGCGTTTAATTCCAGGTAGGACTCATGACCTCCAGGAGGTCATACGACATAAGAGCAGCTACGGCTTTTTTAAGCGGATTATCGAGCAGGACCTAAGCAACAAACTAGTGAGACTTCCTCTAAGGATACTCGATTACGGTTGCGGAGTAGGTCATGGATGTGCCTTGCTCGCAGGGATTCCCGGAGCCTATGTTGTGGGCGTTGATGTATCTTTGGATTGTATAGCTTACGCAAAACGTCATTATGGAAGAGCGAACATCGACTATCACTTCATTGCAGTAGACTTTATGGAGTCGATGCCCAAATTTGACTATATCGTTTCACGAGGAGTGATAGAGCATATTCCAAATGGTCTGGAACTTGTCGTCAACGCACGTTGGGGTAGCAGATTGATTTTTAACGTGCCGTACAACGAGCCGCCGGGAAATCCGCACCACGTTCTCCTGGGAATAACAGAAAAAGATTTTGCGCCATTCAAAGATGCTGAACTCTTTTACGAAGATCTCGACGGAGTGACATACGATAGTAACACAAAACCACCGAGTCCAAATATGATTACCTGCGTTTGTAGCCACCCGTCTTTACCTCGCATCGAGAGCATGGGACTTCCGTTTCCCCTTCCTGCATGGGGCGAAAATACTAGCGAAAAATACTAAAACACCTCAAAGGAAAGAACAAGACTAATGACTATTTATTGGTACAAAAAGAACGAGTTAGCGGACTCTGTGAGACATCGTATCGCAACAGTTTCAACGGTTTTAGACATCGGCTGCGGCATACGGCCACAAACTTATACCAACCCGCTGGTACACATTTGTTGTGACCCATTCGAGCAGTATGTCGATTATCTCGAGAAATGGACAGAAACAGAAATGGTTGGGATTTTTCTGCCCGTCAAGGCCGGCTGGAAAGAGATCGCGGAGCAGGTTCCTCCAAAGTCTGTGGATACGGTCTTTCTTTTGGACGTTATCGAACATTTGGAGAAAGAGGAAGGATCTCGTTTGTTGAGACTTACCGAGAAAATAGCAAGGCGTCAGGTTATTATATTCACTCCACTGGGATTTCTTCCTCAAGAGCACAGCGGGGCTAAGGATGCTTGGGGATTAGATGGTGCGGATTATCAGGCACACAGATCGGGATGGTTGCCAGATTTGGACTTCGATGAAACATGGGAAATTCATGCGAGTAGAGAATTTCATTACATTGATAATAATGGCAATCCTTTTGATAAACCATATGGAGCTTTCTGGGCGATCAAAACGCTTCCTTTCGATGATAGCAGTAAAGAGGAGTCAAGTGCGTTATATGACGTTAACAGTATATTAATTAGTCTTGGAGAAGCGCCAATTCCTACAGAAAAATTGTTATCTGTAGCGCTTAATCGGTGCCGAAGCGCTGCGGTCAAATACAATGAGGCGGCGTTAGAAAAAGAACGCTCCATTTCTGAATATAGCCGGGTTCTAGCGGAATTGGATACAGCCTGGAAGCAGGCTAGTGAAACCAAAGTCGAGTTAGAGAATGAATTATACAAAACGAAAGAGCATCTGAGCCAGATCACAGCTGAAGCGCAATCCTTACTGCAAGCGTATAACAAGCTCACACGCGACTGTGAGAGAGTCAAGGCCTTAGCTATTTATAGAATCTGGCGCAAAATTTTGACGTATCCTGGATTTGTAAAGATAGCTAAAGGGTTATCTTCATTACTCTGGTTTAAGGTTAATAAATAATATTGAGCTTAGACAGGGAGGCGTTTAAGGTAAAGTAGTGTATCCTATCGTTCGGATTTTCAAATGCTTTTTAATTTGTAAGTGCTCTTGAGGAGAAAACATCCAATTGCGTAAGTATTTGTAAGAATCAAGAAATCCTCTTCATTATTTTCTGCCTACCCTTTTTATCCTATTGGCTTATTAATGCGTTTTGGATCATGTTCTCCATGGTTTGCGGTAGAGATGTATTGTTGCGAAATTTGCTCGCTATATCTAGGTCTAGATAGCCTTTTTCCGGAAAAGTGAGATTTACGGAGAGTATCTTGATGCTTGCATTACCTAAAGTCTCCATTATCATTCCTGTCTATAATGGATCTGACTATGTATCAGAGGCCATTGATAGTGCGTTGGCACAGACCTATCCGAACATTGAAGTGCTCGTAATCAACGATGGTTCGAATGATCAAGGAAAGACCGAAAACATTCTTAAATCCTACGGGTCTCGGCTCCGATACATAAGCAAATCAAACGGTGGCTGCGCGTCTGCTCTAAATGAAGGTATTAGGCAGATGACAGGCCAATATTTTTCGTGGCTAAGTCACGATGATGTCTATTATCCCGATAAGATCGCACGCCAGATGGAGTATCTAGGTAAATGCCAGTCGAAGGACATTATTCTCTACGGTGGTTACGAACTCATAAATGAGAGTTCCTGTTTGATCGGTTTAGTAAGGCCAGATTCTCTATATAGCATTGAAAAACTAAACATTCCACTTTTTCCAGTGGTGAGAGGCCTAATTCATGGTTGCTCGCTTCTGGTGCCGAGACACTGTTTTGATACTACTGGTCTTTTCGACGAAAACTTGAAAACCACCCAAGACTATGCGCTTTGGTTTAAGATGTTTAGAAATTATCAGGTGCATTTTTTGCCTGATATTCTCATTAAGTCGCGCATTCACCCAGGGCAGGGAACGCACACGATATCTGGTCACTTGGAAGAGTGTAATCAATTGTGGATTTCATTTTTGGATTCGGTAAGCCTGGACGAAATGTGCACCATGGAGGGAACACCTTACCTCTTTTATATTCGTACAGCTGAGTTTTTGAAGGACACTCCATATTTAACAGCTCAGGAGTACGCACGATGGCTCGCCAAGAACGAGTTACAGAAGAAAAAGATCAGTGTGGTTATTCCGTTTTATAACAGGATCGAATGGACATTAGAGGCGATCAATAGTGTTTTTAAACAAACGCATACTAACTTCGAAGTCATTATTATCGATGATGGCTCAACAGAAAGCGTGGACAGAATTGTAGAATTATGCCAAAGCGACTCGCGAGCGCATTATAAATTACAAAATAACAACGGGCCAGCGGCTGCGAGAAACCTAGGCATACAGCTGGCCACTGGTGATTACATTGCGTTTCTCGATTCCGATGACACATTCCACCCTGAAAAGCTCGAACGGCAACTTGAGCTTATGGAGCTAAATCGGAGCAAATTTTCGCATACCTCTTACGAAAGGATGTTCGCGGATGGCAGATCTGGTGAAGTCGTGAATTCCGGGCGCTTGACGGGCGGTGTATTCCCGCAACTAATATCTTGTTGTCCTATCGCTACTCCTACAGTGATACTCAGTAAGGACGCCATAAAAGGGAAATGCTTTAATGAAGGGTTCGCGTACGGAGAGGACGTTTGCTTGTGGATTGAAATTTCCGAAAGCTATGAGGTTTTAGGAATCGACGAATGTTTAACAAGAGTTAGGATCGGCGATTCCACCGCAGCACTAAATATAGACAAGCAAAAAATTGGGATCATTAATCAGCTATTTTTCTTAATCAATCATCCAAGATTTGGCAGATTTCATGACGAAATTAGTCAGTTGATTTTTGCTCTAGGCAGTTTTTATGGAATTCCAGGTCGTCTCAGCAACACGAGTGAACCGTCACAAGTTTCTCGAAGAAATTTTAAGAGTCGCATTTCACAGTTTATTAGCAAGAACAATCTCTATTCTAGAATATATCGGAATGCCCGTAGAGTTGTGCGGTCGCTAGGTAGGGATGGTCTTAACGTTACTTTACGCAAGATTTATAGGGGGCTTTTTTCCGGAGCTATTTGAGGCTGTGAATATATCTTTGCTTGACTCTAATGTATTTAGCTCTTGGATCTCTGGTCGAGAGTAATTGTGGTTTATTGGATCTTGATCTATTTGAGTGATATTGGATTGCTGCAATCGGTGCATATTTTGCGTAAACGTGAAACGGTGTCAGTTCTTGTAATCTCTTAGCACTAAACGGGCTCTGCCTTTTCAAAAAACTTCGGTGACACATGGTTTCTGGGCAGTAACTCTGATCGTAGTAACAATTCGGGAGATTACACATAGGTATTAGGAGCGCAAGTGATTCCAAGAATACTCTTTGTCGCCATGCAGAACAGTCCGCATGCTGCGAACTGGATAAACCTGATTGCAGATCAAGGCTGGGACTTACATTTGTTTGCTATTAACGATCACCCGGTTCTCCCTGAGATGAGGGGCGTAACAGTTCATCGACCCTGGTTGCGGCTACGGCCACGCATGGCGCTCAAGACCTTTCTAAAGGACCCTATCGGATTCCACCGGAATTGGCACGATATCGAGAGACAATTAAATCCTGATGCGCTTCCTGTCCGTCCGATCTTTCCTCTGCCGGTGGTTCCACCTGTTGATCGAGCGCTCAATTATGCTCGCCCGGTACGGTTGGGTGAATCCGATGCACATACATCTCGATTCTATGGTCCTTCGGTTTTGTTGCGACTCATCCGGGGGTTACAACCGCATCTGATACATTCAATGGAGTTTCAACACTGCGGCTACAATGTACTCCGCGCGAAGGAGCTCTATGGTCAAGAATTCCCACCATGGTTGGCGACTAACTGGGGCAGCGATATTTACTACTATCGCAACTTTCCTGATCACCGAAGCCAAATCACCAGGTTGCTCAAAAACATCGATTACTATTCGTGCGAGTGCAGGCGCGATGTCACGCTCGCGAAGGAACTTGGTTTGGCTGGAAAGGTTATGCCCGTGCTGCCGAACGCTGGTGGTTTCGACCTGGAATACATTAATCCACTCCGCCGGGTACACACCCCATCAGCCCGCCGCCTGATCATGGTGAAGGGCTATCAGCACTTTGCCGGACGCGCTTTGACCGCCCTCGATGCGATAGAACGCTGTTCGTTGTTATTGAAGGATTATTGTATCGTCGTATTTTCTGCGTCTCCCGTGATTTACGAACGTATTGAGGAACTGCGTGCCTACCTAGGCCTTGATATACATGTGTTACCTTACTCAAATCGCGATAAGATGCTGCGGATGTTCGCGCGTGCGCGCCTATATCTGGGAGTAAGTATTTCCGATGCCATCAGTATCTCGATGCTGGAGGCAATGGCTCTGGGGGCATTTCCCATCCAGACCAATACCTCCTGCTGCGAAGAATGGATCGACGACGGAAAGAGTGGCTTTGTAATTTCCCCGAACGACGTGAATCAGATCGCGGACCGCTTGCGCCAAGCATTGACAGACGATAATTTGGTGGACACAGCCGCAGAGATCAATTGGAGGACTGTTCAAGAACGGCTTGATATGCGTGTACTTAAAGAGAAAGCCGTTGCTTTTTATGATGAGATCTTTTTGGATATCAAGCGAAAACAAAATGGGAAACAACAAAATGAGTCTATTGCCTCGCGACACACTGTGGAACGGTTCCCTGATGCCACAACGCTATGAGTGAATTGGAGGCTTAGGCGATGTCCGAGAGCAAAAAAATACTGGTGCTAGGCGCAACCGGAATGTTGGGGCACAAACTTGTGCAAAAGCTTTCCGGCCGATTCGAAGTTACCGGAACAGTTCGGGGCGATGCAGTACAGTATCGTAATATACCGGCACTAACTGCCGCAAGATTGTTGCCGGGAGTTCTAGTGGAGGATCTAGATTCCCTTGCCCGTGCGATGGATGCAGCATGCCCAGATGTTGTAATCAACTGTATCGGATTAATTAAGCAATACAAGGAGGCAAAAAATCCGCTGCTTTCTATTCGCCTTAATGCAATGCTTCCACATTACCTTTCCGAGATTTGCGGTGATCGAGGAGTACGGCTAATACATTTCAGTACCGATTGCGTATTCTCCGGAAATAAGGGAGCGTATATGGAGGAAGATTTTCCAGATGCATCTGATATTTATGGTCGCACTAAGCTGTTAGGGGAAGTCGGTGGCAGTAATCAATTGACTATCCGCACCTCCATTATAGGACACGAGTTAAGTTCTGCCGTTAGTCTGATCGATTGGTTTCTAACACAAACTGATCCCGTTAAAGGGTATGCCTCTGCAATCTATTCTGGATTTCCAACGGTAGAAATGGCTAGAATTTTGATGGACTATATTATTCCAAATGAGTCACTAGAAGGTTTATATCATGTCTCCTCATCTCCAATCTCGAAATATGAGTTACTTACCCTTGTTGCTAAGCAATACAGAAAGATAATCGAAATCATCCCCGACGATGAAGTCAGGATTGATCGATCATTAGATTCGACGAAATTTTCTAGAATCACTGGCTATGTTGCGCCCGGTTGGGGAGAGTTGATTGCAAGAATGCATCATGATTATTTGGCAAGTTACCAGTGATAGTGGATGGCTAACAAATGAAAGTATTTGAAAACAAAACAGTCGTCATTACTGGGGGCACGGGTTCCCTTGGCAAAGTGCTAACGCGCCGCTTACTTCGGGGCACGAATGGACTACCCAAAAAAATTATTATTCTCTCCCGCGATGAAGCGAAACAGCATTTTATGCGCATGGAATACAAACATGCCTCGAAGGCTACGGATGAAGTTA
Source organism: Methylocaldum sp. GT1TLB (assembly GCF_051027445.1). Classification (NCBI taxonomy): domain Bacteria; kingdom Pseudomonadati; phylum Pseudomonadota; class Gammaproteobacteria; order Methylococcales; family Methylococcaceae; genus Methylocaldum; species Methylocaldum sp. GT1TLB. Next base: position 826,852 of record NZ_CP194898.1, on the reverse strand, counting down.
TCTATCACAACTTTGATCAATTGCTAGAGTTCCGAATTGGTGATGTTCGGGACTATGCCAAGACCAGTTCAACTTTAAAGGGGGCCGACATCGTAATTAATGCAGCAGCACTGAAACAGGTGCCATCCTGCGAATATTTTCCCTTTGAAGCTTCGTTAACTAACGTAGTAGGTGCGGAGAACATCGTCAGGGCCATCCACGAACATGAACTCCCCGTTGAGACAGTGGTGGGCGTATCAACGGACAAGGCCTGCAAGCCTGTAAACGTTATGGGTATGACCAAGGCACTGCAAGAGCGCATCTTTATTGCCGGAAACATACTCAATCGCCAAACTAGGCATATCTGCGTGCGCTACGGGAATGTAATGGCGTCGAGAGGCTCGGTCATCCCGCTTTTCCATGAGCAGATTCGTAAAGGTGGTCCAGTTACGTTGACGACTAAGGACATGACCCGCTTTCTTCTGCCACTGGAGAAAGCAGTAGACACAATATGTGCAGCTATTGAATCCGCAAAGCCTGGAGAAACTTACGTCCCTCGCGCACCAGCCGCCAGAATGATTGACATTGCAAGAGCGATGATCGGTGACAGGGATATCGGTTTGGTAACAACCGGCATCCGCCCAGGCGAGAAGATCCATGAAATCATGGTTTCGGACGAAGAGGCTGTACGGACGGTAGAGCGGGGCGAGTATTACGCTATAAAGCCAATGTTACCGGAGTTGCTAGAGGCCGATGAATTGCCAGCCTTATCCAATGAATACAGTTCAGCCGATAGCTTGTTGAGTCTTGATGAAACACGTGAACTCCTCGCGAGCCATCACTTACTCGTTAATGATGAAATTGAGGAAGAGGGTGAGATTCTAAGATGAAGGTAATGACTATCTTGGGAACTCGGCCTGAGATTATTAGACTTAGCCGCGTAATTCCAAAACTTGATGTTTTCGCCGATCATGTATTGGTCCACACTGGACAGAATTTTGATGATCGCTTGAGCGATATTTTTTTTTCTGAGCTGGCTGTCCGGACACCGAACTTCCACCTAGATACCCGAGCCAATTCTGCTATGGGGCAAATCGGTCGTATTATCGAGGGGGTTGACAAGCTTTTTGCCGAAGTGAAACCTGATCGGGTTCTTATACTCGGAGATACCAATAGCGCACTATGCTCAATTCCGGCCAAGCGGCGAGGCATCAAAGTTTTTCACATGGAAGCCGGAAACCGGTGCTACGACGATAGAGTGCCAGAAGAAGTGAATCGAAGAATCGTCGATCATAGTAGTGATGTACTTTTGCCCTATACGCAACGCAGTCGGGAGAACTTGCTGCGTGAAGGATGTGCTAATAACCGAGTCTATGTCACGGGAAATCCCATTTACGAGGTGATGGAATACTACCGCTCGAACTGGATTTCCTCGACAATTTTAAAACAGCTCGACATAAAGCCTAGAGAATACTTTCTTGTTACCTTACACAGAGCCGAAAACGTTGATGACCCAATTCGACTGGAGAAGTTCCTAACTGCTTTATCTAGACTTGCAAGTGAATATTCGCTTCCAGTGATTTGCAGTGTCCACCCAAGAACACGGTCACAACTAGAAAAACAAGGAAAGCAAATTGATCATCAAAAAATACTGGCTATTGATCCAGTTGGGTTTTTCGATTTCTTAAGATTAGAAAGTGAAGCCTGCTGTGTCCTGAGTGATAGTGGTACGGTGCAAGAAGAATGTTCCATTATGCGTGTACCAAACGTTACCCTTCGTGATGTAACTGAACGGCCTGAAACTTTAGAAGTAGGTAGTAATTATCTGACCGGCTGTGAAGTCGATTCCATACTGGCGGCAGTAAGAGCGGCAGTCAGTATGGAGCGTAGCTGGACTGCACCACTGGAATATCAATGCACGAACGTTAGCGATACTGTTGTTCGTATCATACTGAGTCATTGGATGTGAACGGTAAGATAACCGATCCACTAGTCTCTATAGTAATTCCCGTATATAACGGATCGCGGTACCTGGGCGAAGCCGTCGAGAGCGCGCTTAGTCAGACCTATCCAAACATAGAGGTATTAGTGATTGATGATGGATCCGACGATAACGGTGCAACTGAAAACATATCTAGGTCCTTTGGAAACAAAATACGTTATATCAAGAAAAACAATGGCGGAGTTGCATCTGCTCTTAATCTTGGATTAAGTATTATTAAGGGCGATTATTTTTCCTGGCTTAGCCACGATGACATTTACTATCCGAATAAAATTGAAACACAAATCAATTTTTTACGAAATAGCGGGCTAGGTGCGATATGCTATTCCGATTACGATATTGTCGATGAAAATTCTCGATTACTTGATATCAAACGACTAAAACGAATACATCCGAGACAGTTTCGCCGCTTTCTAGCGGAAACAAGTGATCTTCACGGTTGTACTCTCCTAATTCCTTCAGATTGCTTTCGAGTTGTTGGTAAATTCGATGAGAGGAGGAAAACGACTCAGGATTACGACATGTGGTTTCGACTCGCAAAAAATTTTCAATTCCTACACGTGCCCGAAGTGCTTATCCAATATCGCCGTCACAGTGCACAGGATACCCGTAAACTTCCCTCAATTGTACGCGAGGAATGTGACGCATTATATAGCGAGTTTGTTATCACCTTGACAGATAGTGAAGTAAAAGACAGCACGCACTCTTTCCAACAGTATTTTCTCGATCTTTCTGAGGTTTTATATAAACGCGGTTTCTTTTCGGCATCTTCGGTATCTCGACAAAGAGCTAAGGCTTACCTATGCGATGCCTCCCTGAGAGAATGTCTTCACTATAAACTGACGATCCTAATACAGACCTTTATCAGATTTCCTTTGTTTGAAATTAAGAAACGCGTTAAGAATATTATGGATTCGTTCATTAAATAAAATAATATCTATCTTTTATTTATGGCTGAAATTCGTTGTTGATGTAGATTTTGAACTTCCGATAAAAGCCTATCCCATCATATCCGCACTGTGAGCTATGTGAGTCACTCCGTTCACGATCAACCTTGTCGTGGAGACAGTCCAGCTGTTCTCCATATAACTCATAATCTTGGCGGTGGAGTTGAGAAATACATAAAGGAGCTCAACGAGCTAATTTCTGATAACGCAACAGTTCTGGTGTTAACTCCGACGGCGGCAAAGAACCTTCATCATGTTTCCGTTCGGACCGAATCCGGCAGACATCAGTTTTATCTTCATCGACAACGCAATTGGCAGAAGTTGCTGGAGATCCTATACCGCTGTGAAATTTCACGAATACACTATCACCACCTTTTGGGTTTGGATGAACGAGTGTGGTTGCTCGGAAAATACCTGAATATTCCGTATGATGTCACATTGCATGACTACTTTTTCGTTTGTCCTCAGATTCACTTGAGTAAACGTTTCCGCCGATATTGTGGTGAGCTTGGCGAAGAACAATGTGTCTCCTGTTTAGAATCGGGAAGTCCAGTCGGAAAGGTCGACATCCACAGTTGGCGGAAACGGTCTGCCGAATTCTTACTGCAAGCAGAGCGAATTTTTGCACCTTCAAAGGATACTGTTGAGCGCTTTCTGCGATATTTTCCGAATATAAACCCCATAATCACGGAACATCCCGACGTCCTGTGTATTGATAAGAATCGACCCGTTGTTCCACGAATGCTTGGATCGAATGAAAATTTACGTATCGTATGTATAGGCTTGACTTCGCGCTTAAAGGGCCTTGAATTAGTGAATGCTTGTGGGGTATTGGCGAGGCATCACGGTATGCCGTTGGAATTCCATGTCCTTGGTAAGCCATATGGTCGGATTGTTCGAGAACCCCAATCTGCCTTGAGGGTTCATGGTTTTTACAATGATTCTGAATTGAAAGACTTTCTTGAAAATATACAACCACATATTGCGTGGTTTCCGTCTCTGTGTCCAGAAACATATAGCTACGCGCTTAGTGGAGCATTAAGCGCTGGATTGCCAGTCGTTTGTTCAGATTTAGGTTCATTTCCAGAGAGGATTTCGGACCGTGAGTGGAGTTGGATTGTACCTTGGGAAAGTAGTCCACAAGACATGATCGAATTTTTTATACAGTTAAGAAAAGTTAATTTTCTCACAGGATTGCCTCCGGCTTTATACCAAATAGATGAAGGCATAAGAACCTATTCTAGGTTTAGATATGATGAACATTATCTACTTCCGCGAAAACGGAAAAAGTCACAATCTTCCGACTCGTTCTTTAGATTAAATGATTCTGATTATAAGTATACAAGGCCCAGCCTCGCCTATCGGATCAGCCGGCTTATTCTGTTTCTTCGTTTCCTTTTGGTGTCTATAGCTCACCGCTTTTAATATATAAACAACGGAAACTGATTTTTTCTGCGTGTTACACAAGGACACCGTTCAGGCCTTTTTGCCACGCTCATCGGATCGATACAAGTGTTTGAAGGCGATAGATAATTTTGAGGTGAGATTGGGGGTAGCAGGTGAAATCATACCCTAGAGTTTCTGTAATAATTGTAAATTACAATTCCGGACAATTACTGCAGAAAGTATTGATGGGCTTGGATGCTCAGTACTTTAAAGACTTTTCTATTATAGTCGTTGACAATAATAGTACCGACGATTCACTTACGGTTATTGATGCAACTCCTAGCTTAAACATTACTGTTATTAAGGCTGGAGAAAATCTCGGCTTTGCTCGTGCTAACAATCTTGCTGCCGAAAAAGCCAATACGGACTTTTTGCTCTTTTTGAATCCGGATGCTGTTCCGGCACCAGATTGCCTACAAGAAATCGTCGCCTACGCCGATTGCCATAGCGAATATGATTTGTTCGGTGCTTGTTTATTATGTGCAAATAACCCTGATTATTTAGATGGCATTGGTGATATTTATCATATCTCTGGGTTAACATGGAGGAATGGCCATTGTACGAAGGTAACAAATAACCTACTCGTTGAGAAAGAAATATTTTCTCCGTGTGCTGCTGCGGTTTTGGTGACAAACAGAGCATTTTCTGAGTTGGGCGGTTTTGATGAAGATCTTTTTTGTTACATTGAAGACGTTGATTTTGGATTTAGAGCTCGATTAGCGGGATATAGAAGCGTGTTTGTTCCTAATGCCCAAGTACTTCATGTTGGCTCTGCAATAACAGGAAAGAAGAGCGACTTTAGCATCTATCATGGCCACAGGAACATGGTTTGGGTATATACTAAAAATATGCCTGGTATTTTATTTTGGCTATGTTTGCCTTTACATATAGGGTTAAATATCTTTTCTATATTATGGTTTTCGGTGCGCGGCCGATGGAAAGTAATCGTAAAAGCAAAGTTCGACGCGATAAAGGGTATTCCGAGATTCTGGAAAAAGCGCAAATATGTTCAGTCGAATCGGAAGGTTAAAACGAGAGAAATTTTGCGCTGGATGAACAAGGATCTATATCGGTGATATGGCTATTATGATAATTATTGGATTCCTCGTGGCAGGTTTTGAATGGAATAACAATGTGGTTATTAGCAGTTTTTGTGTTCGGATTTTGGCGATGTGGGTAGCTAGATCATATTAGAGAAACTTTCGGGGAGTAAATTTGATATCCGTAAGGGCATCTGAATTATCAAAGCACATATCCAAATTTATCCGATTCGCAGCTTCTGGCGTCACTTTTTGGTAACCCGGTATATTCGATAACCAAACTAGGGCAAATCTCATAACTGGAAGAGGTATATGGATTATTTTACATTTGGTTCCGAGATGCCTGGATATCCGATTGACCATATCGCAATAAGTAAGAACTTCTCCACCACTTAAGTTGTAGGATTTGCTGAATGTTTTTTCGTTATCGATTGCATCGAGGCAGGCTATAGCTAAATCCTCTGCGTGAACAGGCTGGCGTAATCCATCTCCGGTTCCGACCAAGGGAAAAAACCGGAATCGCTTGATAAAACGGGCAATCGTTGTGATGTTCTTGTCTCTTCCCAGACTGTAGACCATCGTGGGCCGAAAGATCGTCCAATCGATATTCCGTTTTGCGCAGTAAGCATGAAGGTCCTCCTCGGCTTTTTTTAGCTTGCTTACCATTTCGCGCTCTTGTTCGTACCCCGAGTTCTCTTTCGTAAAGAGGCTGGTCGAACTGAAGGCGATGATGCGTTTTATTTGGCCGTCGTTGGCAATACCGTCTAGTAAGGGCGGTAACGTCCATAATGGGGCTAAATGGATCAATATTTCGGCCCCGTAGGTGTCAGCTAATCCGCCATTACTGATGTCCTGCCGATGCCAGATGATGTGCCGATGAGTTGCCGGAATCGGCGGTTTGCGGCTTATGGCATGAATCTCGAAACCGGCTCGAAGCAAAGCGGGTAACAAAAAATCGCCGATTAAGCTGGTGGCTCCGGTGACGATTGCCCGCCGGTTAGGGAGAGGATGTTCGACCGTTTCGACCGGTTCAGGATGCATGTTCGAGGAGTCGGCAATATCGTCTTTCTTTTTCGGACCGATCATGACTGCCAACGATCTTACGAAGTACCGAATACCGATACCCGCCATAACAAGCCACATGAGACCGGTCGGATATTGATGGCGAAAGAACTTTCTGTAAAAGCGAACCATGCCTCTGTGCTTGTAGTATTCCACAAGGGCCGGCCGCGAGGCGCTGCAAACGCCGCCGACGTGCAGGATTTCGATGTCGGGTACGAAAAGAATCTGGAATCCCGCCTGCCGGAATCGCATGCACCAGTCCAAGTCCTCGCAATGCATGAAATAGCCTTCGTCCAAAGGACCGACCTTTTCCAGGGCGCTGCGTCGCACCAGCATGAACGCGCCGGAAATGGCTTCGATGCCGACCGGTTCGGTCGGCAGGGGAACATCTGTCTGGATAAAGCTATTCAGTTTTGGATGGTACTTCGAGAGCCTGTATAGACTCGTGAGCCGGACAAACGTCCGCCACGGTGTCGGAACCGCGCGCCGGCACCCTGCCTGTTCGCTTCCGTCGGGGTTGCGGATTAAACACCCCGCCATCCCAATCTGCGGACGTTTTTCCATGACAGCCAGCATTCTGGAGAGCGTGTCTGGCCGGATCAGACAATCCGGATTCAGGAATAGGAGATAGTCGCCTTGTGCGACAGGGAGGGCGATATTGTTCGCTTTGGCGAAGCCGAGGTTTTCCTGATTTTCGATGATTTTCAACCGATCCTCGGCCGGAAAGTCACGGCGCAGAATATCCATGCTGTTGTCGGTGGACCGGTTGTCGACGACGATTGCTTCGACCGGTACGGTGGATGCGAGCACCGAGCGCACGCAGTCGGAAAGAAAATGGCCAGCGTTAAAGTTGACGATAATGACGGAAATCGGCTTCATTGCGTCCAGTTTTGGGATACCCCTGTCATATAAAAATCACGAATGATTGCACTTCGACCCTGACAACCATTATGTGTCCTTCGAACACAGTTGTCGGCAAAGGATTGCCGACGTACAAGCCATACGGGGTATGCACGGCGTACCTTATACCTTATGCTTTGAGCACCGTCACGATGCTGGACTTCAGCAATTTACGAAAGCCTTTGTCGAAAGTCACGAGGTGCAAATGATGGCTTTGCGTCGCGCGGGCAATTGCTCGACCTCCGGCCATTCGTCGCCCAACGACGGAAGTGCGTAGGTTGGGGTGACAAAGGAATCCCAGTACCAAATTGACCAGGCAGGGCAGTCTTTCGGTGGCTCAAAGCAAATTTGGCTATTCTTCGACGGCTTGGAGCCTATCCCGGTAGGTCCCAAAAACCCTTCGACTCGGCTCAGGACAGGCCCTTCGACAGGCTCAGGGCGAACGGCCTGGTAGGCTCTTAGTGGTGTTGCAACTTATCCGCTAGCCAGAGCTTGATTAGGGATTGACGAGTCACACCTAGCCGATGCGCTTCTCGATCGAGCGAACGCACCATCCAGACGGGAAAATCCACATTGACGCGCTTCTGCTCCAGGCCGGGGCGGCGCGCCTTTTCAAGGTCGAGCATGGCCGTCACGTCCTCGCCTGCATCAAATTTCTCGTCAAAATCCGAAGCTTTCATAGATTTCTATCTCTTCTTTCCGGGAGCGCCTGACGGAAATCAGACGGATGTTCTCGTTTCGATAGGTGACGACCGCTGACCAATGCTTGCCGCCGATCATGCCTATGACCAAATAGCGCGGTTCGTCCACTGTCTTCGCTGGAATCTCGATAAGATCGGGATCGTCCCACAAAGTTTGCGCCTCATCGAAATCAATTCCGTGTTTGTGCTTGTTAGCAGAGCTTTTGTCCTGGTCATATTCGAAAGCCATATTGGGGATATAGCAGAAAAAGAATAATTATAGAACCTTTTTTATACTTTTAATGACGGTAACCAGGACCTCCAGTTCGGGGCAGCGAGCCTGGTGCCATACTCTACACGGCTGCTCTTGATCCTTAAGGAAGCTCTGATTAAGTCCTTCGAGTCGGCTCAGGACAGACTTGTCGAACGCTCTCCTGAGCCTGTCGAAGGGGCATGAACGGAATCCACTTGTTCAGAGCTCCTTAAGGTCATTTGCCTTCAGATACGGTCGTCGGCAAAGAATTACCGATCTACGAGCCATGTACCGCGAACCATGCGGGTGCGGTTCATGCCGCACAATCCCCGTCCGGTGTTTTTCGCGCTGCTTGCCGCGTACCAATTCGCCGGGAGCCGAATGTGGTAAACGACGTTTGCCCTGCGCCCAAAGCCTGAGATGGCTTTGGTCGATTGGAACGTGCGAGGCACAGCCCAAAGGATGAGCGTCAGGAAAGAGGCTAGTAATCGGTCGTCCTGCTGATTTGTCGTATCTGAGCCCATCCTACAAACCCACCGGGCGGCCAAGAATCGCGGACCCACAAGCCATGCAGGGAACGTATTGAACGCATTTGTGTACTTGATACCTCACGCCTTGAGCACCGTCACCATGCTGGACTTCAGCAATTTACGAAAGCCTTTAAAGCCTTTGTCGAAAGTCACCAGGTGCAAATGATGGCTTTGCGCTGCATCGGCAATCCAGGCATCCAGGACCGCATTGCCGGTCAGATTGTATCGCGCGCGCAATTGCTCGACCTCTGGCCATTCGTCGCCCAACGAAGGTAGGACCACCCCTGGCGAATCCAGCACGGCACGCAGGAAAGCCAAAGCCGCATCAAGGGGCGTAGGCTCCACAAAAACCTAAAAACCTTGGGATGCGTGGCTAGGCGCAGGAATCCCGAAGCCACCACCGGCAAAATGGCCAACGATTGCCCTTCGACGCTTTTTGCTAGGGCATCTCCAGCCAAGCCAGGGCCGACTGATGGTGCGGATGATCCTGCCGAGAGGTGGCCAAAAGGACATTGACATCGGGCGTCACTGGGCCGAATCCGCTTCATCTGCCGCCTCGAGTAGGGTGCGCTGGGTCAATGTGTCGCGTATCGTCGGCCGCAATCCACCCCGTCCGGCGTAGACCGTCAATACCTGGCGCATCTTGCCAGAACGTTGCGAAGTGCGCAGTCGCATCGAAAGACCTTCCTCGATCAAACGAGTCAAACTGACATGTTCATTGGCCTCACTCAGCAAGCGGTCGTCGATATCTATTAATCAGGCCCGTAAATACCCTCCTGGTATTTCGGGCCGCCGCCCAGGCCGGTACACGCCCGGCCTGGGCTCACGCGGCTTGTCGCCGCGCCGGGGCATCCCTGCCCCGGATTAACCCGGCCTATATTTATAGGCCGGGTTAATAACGTGGTTCTCATGGAGTAAATTCCAATACTGATTTCTGCATATTTAATCCTGGACCAGCATTCTACGCCATGACCTTAAGCCGGGGAACGTGCGCAACGCATAGGTTCATGTTCGAAAATAGTTCTTGAAATTTGGTCTCAATAGCCTAGTCTCGCAATAAATTAAGATGAGGAGGTGAACATGGAATCACTAAACCGCATTACTCAGCAACCCGGCGTCATGGGCGGCAAGGCGTGCATCCGTGGCATGCGGGTAACGGTCGGTATGATCGTCGGCCAAATCGGAGCAGGGCACAGCATCGAAGAGGTCCTCGCGGATTATCCCTACCTCGAACGCGAGGATATCCTACAGGCGCTACGCTACGCCGCGTGGCGTGCGGAAGAACGGGAAATTACGCTGGCGAGCGCATGAAGTTATTGGTCGACATGAATCTGTCACCGCGCTGGGTCAGCCTGTTGGCTGACGCGGGCTTCGAGGCGGCGCACTGGTCTACACTGGGCGCAGCCAATGCCCCGGACGCGGAAATCATGGCCTTCGCCAAGGCTAACGGCTACGTGGTGCTCACGCACGACCTGGACTTCAGCGCGATTCTTGCGGCAACCCACGGCGAGAAACCCAGCGTCGTGCAAATTCGTGCCGAGGATGTCAGCCCGGGCGCAATCGGCAAGCCGGTTAGCGATGCCCTGTTGCAAATGACGGCCGAGCTGGAAGAAGGTGCGTTGCTCACCATTGATCCGAATCGCACCCGGTTGCGGCTCCTACCCTTACACTTCCGATAGGCCAAGCCGTTTTGGCACTGAGCGGCAAATGCGCGCGGTGCGTACATTACATAGCCGCGCGCAAAGCGTCCTCGACCTTTTTGTGAATCCCGCCGAAGCTGCCGTTGCTCATGAAAACCAGATGGTCGCCGGGGCGGGCGTCTTTCGCCAGTCGCTCCACGATTGAATCCAGCGAGCGGCATACGCTAATGTGTTCGGCTCCCTGAATTGCCTGCTCGGCGTCCCAACCGAGGTCTTCGGGTTGGAAAATGATGGATTGATCGGCAGCCTTCAAGGAATCGGCAAGCGTATCGGCGTGAACGCCCATGCGCATGGTGTTGGACCTGGGTTCCAACACGGCGATGATGCGGGCGCTGTCGACACGCGCGCGCAAGCCTTCGAGCGTCGTGGCGATGGCGGTGGGATGGTGGGCGAAATCGTCGTAAAGGGTGATTCCGTCGATGCGGGCGCGTACTTCCAGTCGGCGTCTGACATTCTTGAACATGCTCAACGCGGCCGCGCCCTCTTCGGGGCTTACGCCGGCATGGTGAGCTGCGGCGATGGCGGAAAGCGCGTTCATCACGTTGTGGCGGCCGGTCAGGCTCCATTCCACGACGCCGCTGGGCCGTCCCTGGTGGTAAAGCTGGAATTGGCTGCCGTCGGGTGCCAACAGAGCAGCACGCCAAACGGCGTTCTCGGGATTTTCTTCCAAAGTCGTTTTCTCGACCGGCGTCCAGCAACCCATTTGCAGGACTTCGGCCAGGGTTTTGTCCGTCTCCGGAGCGATGATGAGCCCGTTTCCCGGAATGCTGCGTATCAAGTGGTGAAACTGCCGCTGGATTGCGGCGAGGTCGGGAAAAATGTCGGCGTGGTCGAATTCCAGGTTATTGAGAATTGTCGTGCGCGGTCGGTAATGGACGAACTTGGAACGTTTGTCGAAAAAAGCGGTGTCGTACTCGTCGGCTTCGACGATGAAAAACCGGCCGTCGCCCAGACGCGCGGACAAGCCGAAATTGAGCGGGACGCCTCCGATCAGAAAGCCGGGCTTGAGTCCCGCGCTTTCGAGTATCCAGGCGAGCATGCTCGATGTGGTCGTTTTGCCGTGCGTTCCGGCCACGGCCAGCACCCAGGAGTTCTTCAGCACATAGCAATAAAGCCACTGCGGACCCGACGTGTAGGCGAGTCCCCGATTAAGCACCGCTTCTATTTCCGGATTGCCGCGGGAGATGGCATTGCCTACCACGACCAGGTCGGGCGCCGGGTCCAGATTCTCCGGGCTGTATCCTTTCATGAGCGCGATTCCTTGCTCCTCGAGCTGGGTGCTCATGGGGGGATAAACGTTTTGGTCGGAGCCGGTGACGTGATGGCCCATTTGTTTGGCCATGATCGCCAAACCGCCCATAAATGTCCCGCAGATGCCCAAAATATGAATGTGCACGATCCTGTCCTCTTAGGTTCGGTCCGTTATTTCTTGACGTTGTCCGGGTTTTTGTTCGCGGACGTTCCGTCATCCGTTTTGCCTTCCGAGACGGGTTTAACCATCGCGGCTTGTTCCAATATCGCTGCGATCCGCATATGCCCGCTTTTCTTGGCTCGATCGATAAGCGTGAGTCCTGAATTTTCTTTTGCGGAAACGTCCGCTCCGCCGGCGATCAGCGCCCTGACGGCATCCTCGTAGCCTTGCGCGGCAGCCTCCATGAGCGCGGTCACCCCGCGCTGGTCCGCTGCATCGGGATCGGCGCCGAAACTCAAAAGCTTTCTGATCACCCGGACATTGCCCGAAAATGCCGCCGCCATCAGCGGCGTGCGGCCGGCGCCGTTTTTGCCGTTGACGTCCGCGCCCTGGGCGAGCAGCGAATCCAGCCGTTCCAGCTGCCCGGATGCGGCCGCGGCGAACAGTGCCTGATTCGGATCTTCCGCTTGCAGAACGGTTGTCGACGCGAGCAGGGCAAGAACGAGCATGGCTTTTTTTAACATAGCGAAAACCGGTTTGGTCTGAAAGACATTCTTTGAAATTGCCGGATAGTCCGGAACGCGCCGCCTGGTGAGGGGCCTGCTACCAATGCCGTTAAGTTAAGCCCCACCTCGTCATTCCGGCATGGATTGCTCGCCCCTTCCCTGGGGCTCGTCCTTCGGACCGTGCTCCGCACGTCCAAATTTGCTCCAGGCAAATTTGTGCCGGACAAATCGGCAGGATTGCCGATTTGCACGCGAAGCGCCCGTAGGGTGCCGCACAGGGACTGTGCGGCATGAATCTAGAAGCCAAGGATGGCATCGGCTCGGATCACATCCCTGTACTCTGGATGCCGGCATTCCAATCGCAAACGGTCGCTTTAGTCGCGACCTTTCCCTGCCGGCATGACGGCTTAACTTAACGGCATTGGGCCTGGTACCCGGGGCATCGGCGGTTGCGAAAGGTGCTTGAAGAACTCTCTTCCGTTTAAACTATCGGCAAAAAAACAATCGTCTGTAACCATAGTCCAAGCCATGAACAACAAGTATCGTATCGATATCGACGCCGTAACCGATTATTTGGAAGCCGAATCCTCCCCGGAGACGAACCGCTATGTGTTCGCCTATACCATCACCATCCGGAACGCCGGCGACGTGCCCGCAAAATTGGTATCCCGCCACTGGATCATCACCGACGCGCACGGAAAGATACAGGAAGTCCGCGGGGAAGGGGTAGTGGGCGAACAGCCTCATCTTTCTCCGGGCGAATCCTTTCGCTATACCAGCGCCGCCATGATCGAAACGCCGGTGGGCACGATGCGAGGCGAATATCAAATGATTGCCGATGACGGTGAGCATTTCGATGCCGAAATACCGTCGTTCACCCTGGCCATTCCGCGAACCTTGCACTGATCGATGGCGATATACGCAATTGGCGACGTACAGGGTTGCTTCGCCGAGCTTCAACGTCTTCTGGACCAGATCCGTTTCGATCCGGCTGAGGACCGGCTCTGGTTCACGGGCGATTTGGTCAACCGCGGCCCGCAATCTCTGGAGACTCTACGGTTTATCCGATCCTTGGGGGACAGGGCCGTTACCGTGCTCGGCAATCACGACCTGCATCTTCTCGCCGTGGCACACGGCGTGTCGAGGACAAAGCGCAAGGACACGTTTTCCGATGTCCTCACCGCTCCCGATCGCGACATCCTCGTCGATTGGTTGCGCCGCCGTCCGTTATTGTTTCGAGACGGAGCATTTTACTTGATTCACGCCGGTTTGCCGCCCCAGTGGAGTGCGGAGGATGCGGAACGTTATGCCAAGGAGGTGGAAAGCTGTTTGCAGGGCGATGATTTCGTTGAGCTGTTTCGGCATATGTACGGCGATCAACCCGATCTTTGGACAGAGACCTTGCAGGGATGGGACAGGCTGCGTTTCATCACCAACTGTTTTACGCGCGTTCGGTACTGCGACCGCTACGGGCGTACCGATTTCAAGGAGAAAGGCGGTCCCGGGACGCAACCGTCTCATCTGATGCCTTGGTTCAAGGTGCCGGGACGGAAAAGCGCCGGGGCCGAAATCGTTTTCGGCCATTGGTCGACCTTAGGGTTTTATGCCGACGATGATGTTTACGGGATCGATACCGGCTGCCTGTGGGGAGGGGAGTTGACGGCGCTTCGACTCGACGGGGAAAAGAAACGCTTCTGCGTATCGTGCCGCGAAGGCGGCTATCAGAAGCCTTCGTAGGGCGCATTAGCGCTAGCGTAATGCGCCGATTGGAACGGCGGAATACGCGAGTACGCTATTCCGCCCTACATGAGCTTCTGAGTATCGCAATGTTTTTGGGCATATGGCTTCAGCCAAACAGGCAGGTTTGACGGAAAAGGAACCGCCTCTATCACGTCGGGGAGACTAACCATCGACAGAGTTCTGCGCTTTATCACGCTAGGCGTCTTTTTGACCGTACTGGTGTTCTTGATCTTCCAGGTCATGAGCGCTTTCCTGCAGCCGATCGGCTGGGCCGTGATCTTGGTTTATGCGACATGGCCTCTCCACGTTCGCCTAACGCGCTTGTTGGAAGGACGGAGCAGCCTCAGCGCGCTTACCATGACTTTGCTTTTGGCCGCCTTGCTGATCATTCCGTTTATCGGCCTGACCATTATTCTTCAGGCCGAAATGGTCGAGTTTTTCCAGCGACTCCCCGCCTGGCTGGACCAGAAACCGGAGTTGCCCGAATGGTTAAGCAAGATTCCCATTCTCGGCGCCGAGCTACAGTTCATATTCGATCAATTCGAGGACTTGCAGGGCTTGATGCGCCGGTATGTATTGCCTTGGCTGACCGGACTTTCCGGTAGAGTCGTGGGCATGTTGGAAGGCGTCGGCTACCTGGGCGCGAAGCTTTTCTTCACCGTATTCTTGATGTTTTTCGTTTACCGCGACGGGCACCGGTTGATTTATGAGGTGCGTCAAGGGTTGTTGCTGGCTCTGGGCGAACGCGCCGACGAGTACCTTTCCACCACCGAAGTGACCGTCAAGGCGGTCGTTTACGGCATTGTACTGACCGCTATAGCCCAAGGCGTCATGGCCGGAATAGGGTACTGGATTGTCGGCATCAGGGCGCCGGTCCTTCTCGCCGCATTCACCACGTTTTTCGCGCTGATCCCTTTCGGGACGGTAGCGGTCTGGGTTTCCGCAAGCCTTTGGCTGATGCTGAACGGAGACTATTGGGCCGGAGCCGTGTTGTTCCTCTGGGGAACCTTGGTCGTGAGTTGGATTGACAACCTGGTCCGCCCCCTGGTCATCAGCCGCACCACCCGCATTCCGTTCGTGGTCGTGATGTTCGGAGTCTTGGGCGGGTTGGCCAGCTTCGGGTTCATAGGTTTATTCGTGGGACCGGTGATTCTGGCCGTGGGCATGGCGGTATGGCATGAATGGCTGGAGTCCGCGCCGCGTTATCAGCCTTGAGTCGAATCGCCTAGCTATGGCGGACTCGCCGGCAAAAGATTGCCGGCCTACGAACTTGTGTCGCCATGTAGGTCGGGAATCCCTTCCCGACGCAAAATCGGTCGACAAACGGGTTTGTCGGCAAAGGATTGCCGACCTACTTTGCGCTTACGCAAACAGTTGCTGTGCTTCTTCGACTTCGGCGGCGACGCCTTCGATTTCCAGGACTTCGATTTCGGGATCGAGTCCGAGCTTGGTGAAGGCCGGGACGCCCGAAAGGTCGACATCGGGCGCTGCCTTCGTGCCCATCACGCTTTCCAGATAAGCGACCTGCACCAGATCCACATAATCCGGCGCGGGGTTGCCGCCTCTCTCGAAATCCCTATATTCCCAGGCCGCACGACTCAAACTGTCCGGGAGCCCCCAAGTTTCCATGATGATTTTGCCGATCTGGGTGTGCAAATTCTCGAGGTGGTTTTCCAGCACCGCATCATCTTCCAATAGTTCGGAAAACTTTTCCGCCAACGCGAGGATCGGCAGTTTACCGATCTGATGAACAAGCCCGGCAAGCATGGCTTGGTCGGGATCCAGCGGACGGGCGCGCAGCGCCAAAGCGCGGCTCACGGCGGCGACATTGAGACTGTGTTGCCAAATGTCGTGAAAACGGCTTTCCAACAACAGGGAAGTGGGTTTGAAAACTTGCTTCATCGCCAAATTCATCACCAAACTGCGTATGGTGTTATGTCCCATTCGGGTGATGGCGGCTTGAAGATTGTCGATTTTCTGTCTGGCCCTGTAGAGCGGACTGTTGGCGATTTGCAGGAGCCGCGCGGAAAGCGCCGGATCGGACGAAATCGTTTTTGCTATCTCGGCATCCGACGCGTTGTCCTTGTTGATCGCTTGGCGAACCTTGAGGGCGACTTCAGGAATCGTGGGCAATTGCAATTTATCGTTCTCGATCGCGGCTTTGATGTAATCGAGAAAGACCTGCTCGTTTCTTAGGTCCATATTTGACTGAACTCTATCCGCATTATTGTTATGGAACGTCGAAAGTATAGGGCAAAGTCAGAAACTCGGCGGCCGGACCGTCGGGTCGAAAGAGCCGGAGATCGGCATCTGGAGAGCGGTCGAGAGGCAGAACCGCCAGCAATTGAAAACTCCGCTCCGCTTCAGGCGCCGCAGCGACGACTTGCCCGACCCGCTGCCCATCGGCTTCGCCGGACTGATAGAGCGGATCGCCGGGCTTGGGCTCGTGCTCGCTGATCGTTCGAAGACGAAACATCCGTCGTTTCAGGTGCCCGAGAAAGTGCGTCCGTGCCACGACCTCCTGCCCGGTATAGCAACCCTTGCGATAGCTGACGCCGCCTAGAATATCGAGATTGAGCATCTGCGGGAGGAATTCCTCGCTGGTCACCTGCGTTTCGCTCGGAAGACCGTCTTCGATTTCCTTCAAGCGCCACGCACCGGAACTGACCAGGCTGTAATCCGATGACGACAGGAGACCTTCCCAGAGTCGCTTGGCGGTCTCGTTCGGTGCGGCAATCAGAATGCGCGCGGAGCTTTGGTCGACGCGGACCGCCAGCACGTCGCCGCCCTGGCCATCGAGAAGCCCGGAGCCGCGCCGGAAAAGCCCGATGAATCCCCAGTGCGGCGTCAGATTTTCTATGGAAACTTTCGAGCGCAGCACATACATGCGAAGGCGCTTGTGTATCGCCTCCACCAAATCGGCCGGCACAAAGAGGTAATAACCTTCGACGCGGCGAAGGACACGGAAGCTCGCTATGACGCGGCCCTTGGGATTACAAAAAGCTCCGAGTCCGGATTCGTCGAACCCAAGGCTGGCGATATCGCAAGTCGATTGGCCTTGCAGAAAAGTCTCCGCATCGACGCCGGAAACCCGCAACAAGCCTAAATCGGCCAAACCGCAAAACGCCGATCCTTCGCCCTTTGCCCGAAAATCGGCGGTAGCCTCGCTTTCGCTCAGTAGGTCCGACCATTCGATGCTCATGGATGTAGTCCCGTGGTCAATCGATAAAAAAGCCCGCCCGGATGGGGTTCTCGGGCGGGCGGCAAGGGCGCTTTACGTTAGCGCAGATTCTGCAGAGCGGCGATACGCTCCTCCAGCGGAGGATGGCTCATGAAGAGTTTCTTGAAGCCGTAGCCTAAACCGCCGTTGATTCCAAACGCAGCGAACTCGCCGGGCAAATCTCTATGGTCATGGGCTCGCTGCAAGGCCCTCAGGGCTCCGATCATCCGGTTCTGACCGGCCAGGCGCGCGCCGCCGGCATCGGCGCGAAACTCGCGCCAGCGGGAGAACCACATGACAACCATCGTCGCCAGGATGGAGAGGAATATTTGCGCCACAATTTGCGTCAAATAATAGGCCGGTCCATACCCGCCACGGTCATCTTCCGAGCGGAACACCACCCGGTCGATGAGATGGCCTGCGATGGAGGCGAAGAAGTAGACGAACGTATTCACTACGCCCTGAATAAGGCCCAGGGTGACCATATCGCCGTTGGCCACGTGGCTGATCTCGTGTCCCAAAACGGCTTCCACTTCATCGGCATTCATGTGGTGCATAAGACCGGTGCTGACGGCGACGAGAGCATCGTTCTTGTTCATGCCGGTCGCGAACGCATTGGGCTCCGGGGAATCGAAAATCCCTACCTCGGGCATGCCGATGCCGGCCTGCTGCGCGTGGCGCCGGACAGTGTCGACCAGCCAGCGCTCGGTTTGATTGGTCGGTTGCTCGATCACGTAGACGCCCATGGATTGTTTGGCCATCCATTTGGACATCATCAGCGAAATGAAGGAGCCGCTCATGCCGATGATGGCGGACATCAGGAGCAAGCTGTCGAGGTTCAGATGAACGCCGCGCTGGCTGAGAAAGTTGCCGAGCCCCAAGATATGGAAAACGATGCTGATCAGAAGCAGTACCGCGGCGTTAGTGAGCAGAAAGAGAAATATGCGCATGATTGTCGGTCACCTATGGAAATCGTGGGTGTTACCATATTTGGAGGCGAAGCATTAAAAATCAAGTCGTTCGCCGTAAACACAATTTTGCCCTCCAAGCCTTTCATGAATCTTTCAGCTCATTGAGGGAGACGTATGGACGTAAGAGAACATTCTTGGCTGAAGCTCGCGGCGTGTGCGCTCGGTTTGACGGTCTGCGCCGAAGTCCGGGCCGAAGCGCTGTTGAGCGAGATCAAGCTCCCTCCCGGTTTTCGAATCGCGCTCTACACCGATCAGACGCCCAACGCCAGGTCTTTGGCTTTGGGGAACGACGGTACCGTATATGTAGGCAGCATGGAGGAGGGCAAGGTTTACGCAGTGCGCGATCGGGACGGCGATGGCAAAGCCGATCAGGTCCAGGTGCTGGCCGAGAACTTGAACATGCCGAACGGCATCGCTTATGTCGATGGCGACCTGTATGTTGCGGAGATTCCGCGCATTCTGAGGTTCAAGGACATCGGGCGGCAGGTATCGAACCCACCCAAGCCGGAGATCGTCTTCGACCGCTATCCCGAGGATGTGCACCACGGCTGGAAATATCTGCGAGTGGGACCGGACGGGAAGCTTTATGCCCCCGTGGGCGCTCCCTGCAATGTCTGCCTTTCCGAAAAAGACATTTACGCGACGCTGACGCGATTGGACAAGGACGGCTCGAACTTCGAAATTTATGCTCGCGGCATCCGCAATACCGTCGGTTTCGACTGGCATCCGGAAACGAAAGAACTGTGGTTGAACGAGAACGGACGCGACTGGATGGGCGACGACGTGCCGCCCGATGAGCTGAATCATGCGCCGAAACCGGGGCTGCATTTCGGATTTCCGCATTGCCATGGCAAGGACATCGTCGATCCGTCTTTCGGCAAAGGGAAATCCTGCGCCGAATTCGAGTCGCCCGCGTGGACGTATCCGGCCCACGTCGCACCGCTCGGCATGCGCTTTTACACCGGCAAGCAATTTCCGGCCGAATATCGGGGCCAGCTTTTCGTCGCCCAGCACGGTTCATGGAATCGAAGTGCGCCCGTCGGCTATCGGGTCGTGATGGTCGAATTCCGCGGGGGAAAACCCGTCAACGACAAGATTTTCGCGGAAGGCTGGTTGCGGCCCAACGGCGAAGTCCTCGGCCGACCGGTGGATGTCTTGGAAATGCCCGATGGAGCGCTATTGGTATCGGACGATAAGGCCGGGGCGATTTACCGCATTGTTTATCGACCGTGAACCGATGCTTAATTTGTAACTCTTAATGATCGATCATGAATGAAGTGACTGCTGAAAAACTTTTTTCCGGCCCGATCGGGGAAGAATACGAAATGCTAAAGCGGATTTGTCCCGCGGCGGCCGACATGAGCCGGCGAGTCGGCGAGTTCGTGGCCGGCTGGACGCCCAAGGTTTCGACGGAATCGTTAAATTTGCTTGAACTCGGCTGCGGCACCGGCGTGACGACTATGAATCTCATCCGCGCACGATCCGATGCGATGATTACTGCGGTCGACAACGAATCCACCATGTTGAGCCAAGCGCGTCGGAATCTGGCCGGCGTTTTGGAGCATGGACGCCTGCGACTGGTCGAAAACGATGCTCTGTCCTATCTACAGGGAGTGCCGTCGGCAAGCATAGACGTCGCCGCCTCGGCCTATACGCTGCACAACTTTCTGAATAGCTATCGTGTCCGAGTGCTCGAAGAAATCTTTCGCGTTCTAAAGCCGGGAGGGGTATTCGTCAACGGCGATCGCTATGCCCTGGACGATTCCCTGACCCATCTGCAGTCGACTCAGGAAGAGGTAAGGCAATACTTCCGTACGTTTACCGAGCTTAACCGCATCGACCTTTTGGAACAGTGGATCGTTCACCTTTTCAGCGACGAATCTCCCGATCACGTCATGCCTCTCGATAAGGGTTTGGGCGCCATGCGCGAGATCGGCTTCGATGCGGTGACGGTGCATTTTCGGCAGGATGTGAACGCTTTGGTCAGCGGGGGTAAACCGTGGCCGTAAGCCGTACCAAAGACCGGAAGATCGTGTTTCGCTGTACCGAGTGCGGGCACGCTCAAACCAAGTGGTCCGGACAGTGTCCGGCCTGCAATTCCTGGAATTCGATGGTGGAAGGCGTGGAGGATCGGGTGGCGCCGTCCGCCTCGCGCTTCTCGGGCTATGCAGGGGCCTCCGAACGCGCGTCTCCCGTCTCGCTCGCGGAGGTCGAAGCGGAAGAAATTTTCAGAACGCCGACCGGCATCGAAGAATTCGACAGAGTCTTGGGCGGCGGACTGGTCACAGGTTCCGCCATCCTGATCGGCGGCGATCCCGGTATCGGCAAATCGACCCTCTTGCTGCAAACCCTCGCTACCTTGAGCGAACGCCAGCGGGTGCTCTATGTGACCGGCGAAGAATCCATAAGGCAGGTAAGCCTTCGCGCCAAGCGGCTGCAACTGTCTTGCGCCGGCGTGCAGATCATTGCCGAAACCTCGCTGGAGCGGATCTTGGCCGTTGCATCGGAGGCCCGGCCGGACGTTCTGGTCATCGATTCGATCCAAACCACGTTCAGCGAAATTCTGCAATCGGCGGCGGGCTCCGTGGCTCAGGTGAGGGAGTGTGCTGCACAATTGGTTCGATATGCCAAGCAGACGCCGACGACCGTATTCCTCGTCGGTCATGTCACCAAGGAAGGCGCCCTGGCGGGCCCCCGCGTGCTGGAGCACATGGTGGATACCGTGCTTTATTTCGAGGGCGATTCGAGCAGCCGGTTCCGGGTTATTCGGGCGTTCAAGAACCGCTTCGGGGCGGTCAACGAGCTTGGCGTATTCGCCATGACCGAGACCGGGCTCAGAGAGGTGCGCAATCCGTCGGCGCTATTCTTGTCGCGCGGCGAGGAAGACGCTCCCGGCAGCGTCGTGATGGTGATGCGCGAAGGCAGCCGGCCTCTTCTGGTGGAAGTTCAAGCCTTGGTCGATGAGTCCCATTCGCCGTCACCCCGCCGGGTCGCCGTGGGCATGGAACAAAATCGGCTGGCCATGCTGTTGGCGGTGCTCCATAGGCACGGTGGAATCCCTTTGTTCAACCAGGATGTTTTCGTCAATATGGTGGGCGGGCTGCGCCTTACCGAAACCGCGGGCGATCTGGCGGTGGCCTTGGCGGTCGTGTCCAGCTACCGGGACCGTCCCATTCCGAAGGACTGGGTGGTATTCGGGGAATTGGGACTCAATGGCGAGGTCAGGCCGGTTCAAAACGGCGAGGAAAGGCTCAAGGAGGCCGCAAAACACGGGTTCACCCATGCCTTGGCGCCCGCCAAGAATGTCGCGAAAGGGGGCATCAAGAATTTGGAGATCGTGCCGGTAAGAAGTCTGCGCGATGCCCTGGCCGCATTGTGATCGAGAACGATGCGGCTCGTGCCGGACCATCCCTGTCCGCACACTGGGGGGCTGTTCCGCCGTGCAGATCGGCACAAATCCTCCAGGAGAGAATTGGGACGCGACGCGCCCGGTAGGGTGGAAAACAGGGATACTTTTCATCAATCCTGCCGATTTGTCGTTCCTCACTTCGTCCTACCGGCTGACCTCACCAAGATACTATTAACCCGGCCTATAAATATAGGCCGGGTTAATCCGGGGCAGGGATGCCCCGGCGCGGCGACAAGCCGCGTGAGCCCAGGCCGGGCGTGTACCGGCCTGGGCGGCGGCCCGAAATACCAGGAGGGTATTTACGGGCCTGATTAATAACGAACGCTCCTAGAGCCGAGGAGTTCCTTTGCTTTCTCAGGAGAACCGGCTTAAAGCAGATCATGGGTGGAATTCATTAGTTCCCGAAATCTGCGATTCAGCACGTAGCCTGGATGGAGTGAAACGGAATCCAGGAGGAGTGGTCGATGAACGAGACGGCATAAGCCCTGGATGCTACTTCGTTTCATCCAGGCTATGCTTGCTCTCAGCGTTTCCTCGACCGGCGGTTCGCCGCTGTTCTGGTGCTCCGGCAGGATTGGCAATTTCCGAAAAGACCGGACCGTCTCCTGCCGGCTCGCCATAGCGCTAGCCGATTTGGGAAACGATGCGCCCAGGGAGGTAGGCTGTCAATGTCGGACATTGCGAGTGTAAGAGTAAACCAGCCCATATCCGAGGCCGGTATCGACTCGGTCGATCAAGCACTACCGAAGCCGGACGGTCGGACTTTTGCAATTCGCTTCAGATTTCTTTATGCGGCGCGGCTTGGTAAAACGCAAGGAGTCGAAATCAAAATCAAACATAAAAAAACCTGACCTGACCACACTCCTGTAGCCCAGCTCGAAACGGACGATTTTAAAGCCGTCAGTCCGAGAAAAACCGATATCCGGATTATTCAGATTTCCCGATTAAACACTGAATTTGACGCGGCGAAAGACCTCATATATTGTCCGGGTTCAGATTCAATGTCGGTTTTTGGAGGCGATTTCACATCGGGCAACTACTTAGGAGTGACAAAATGGACCTGATTCAGAGTCGAGAAAAAGAGTGCGAAGTAATCGTAGACTACATCAAGGCACAATCGACTTCCGCGAAGCCGCTGGAGATACTGGAAGCGGGTTGTGGCCGGAGATGGCAATTGAATCTTAACGGGGTCGAATATGTATTAACCGGCGTTGACCTCGACGCAGCCGCGCTAAAGATGAGAAAGGACGATATCGGCGATCTCGATATAGCGGTTGAAGGAGACCTACGCTCGGTACAACTTCCCGAGCATCACTACGATGTGATCTACAGCTCGTATGTCCTCGAGCACATTAAGGGCGCAGAGCAGGTACTAAACAACCTCAGCCGATGGGTCAAGCCCGGCGGAATCATCGTTATTCGCATACCAGACCCCCATTCCGTTCATGGGTTTATAACCCGCATGACACCGCATTGGTTTCATGTGCTTTATTACCGCATTTTCCTGGGTTTCCGGAACGCTGGCAAACCGGGCTATGAACCCTATCCGGTTCATTACGATCCGGTGGTTTCACGGCGCGGCATATGGGACTTTTGTAAGAAAAATGACTTTACCGTCCTGGCGGAATACGGCGACGGCTACATGAGACCCGGCAAAGGTGTCTTTCGGCTGCTGATCCACTCCATAAAGGTAGTAGGCAGCATTTTGTCCTTTGGCGCCCTTAGCTCCAGGTACAGCAATCTTCTGTACATTGTGCAGAAACAGCAGGCGGCGCAGCCGATCTGAGTAGGCCGGACTTTCGTTAGTGGCCGCAGATTTGTGGATGTTTACTTAGACGGCCGAAACCCGACGTCAGATAAAAAACTGACCGTACGGCGTGCCCCGGCTTGAAAAGAAGATTTTCATAGTCGCTGACTCACGAAAAATCCATATCCGGCTTATTCTGGTTTTGTCAATCAGCCGCCAAAATGACGCCAAGGAAGGCGTTGATATGGTCCGGTTCCCAATTCGATTTTAGTTTTCCGGGGCCGACTTTTCGTCCGACGTCTAGTACTACAGCCGCAGTTATGGTGGATGACCGCGACAGCGGCGTCGGTAATGGCACTGCCGGCGCTCCACTGATGCCGGTGCCACCAGCTTGACTAGGCCAAGACGTGTCTGGCTGTTCTCGATGCGACCGGCCGTGTCGCTGTATTGCCGCTTCACGCCAACCGAGTGGATGCCATTCTTCAGAGAGCCCGTCTCGTCCACCATCAGCACCGCCTCCGGGTCGGCCAACGGTTTCACCAGGTAAGCCCTCATGGTGGCCTCCTCAGTCGAGTACCATGCCTCGTTAGACCAACAACTGCGGCTGTAGTACAGAGGATTAATGGTCCGAGCTCGACGCCAGCGCCTGTAAATCTCGCTCGAGCAGTTCCTCGTCGCCCAGATTGAGTTCGACCAACCTCTTCAGCGCGGAAATGCTGTCCAGATCCGTACGTTGGCACACGAGGCCGATCTTCGTTCCGCTGCGGTGGGCTAAGGAAACGCCCATCAAGATGCGAACCGTCCCGCTCAGATCGATGCGAAGTTCGTAGATATAGTCTGGATCAAGGGGCCGGTCCGCATCGAGCTCGATCAGACAGCCCTTGAGCGAAAGGTCCAGGATTTTGCAGGGAAAGCTGTCATCTTTATGAAATAGCGTGGCGGGCGCGTCATGAGCTATACGATGAAAATGGCGTTTTTCCGAACGCCTGATGCTGGACATTAAGCAGCTCCGTGCGGTTACTCTTGAAAGAATTGCATTAGGGATTCATTGACCTTGATGAGATCGCCGTCGTTCAAGAGCACGGCCTGATCCTTTACGGGCTTGTCGTTGATGGTCAGCGAGGTGCCGTCCGCCAAAGGCGAAATAAAATACCCGCTCTTGCGCTTGGCGATGATGACCACGCCGGAGCCTTCTTTTCCGAGACGAACCAAAGATTTCTTCAATGGTATCACCAGCCCGATCTGCCGTCCGTTCAACACCTGCAAGCTGCCATTGAAAAATTTGGCATCGGCGTCTGTCCAGACTTCCGGTTCCGACTCGGCGTCCGCTTGCCTCTCCGATCTGAAGATCTCTTCCTTGGTGAAGAAAATCACATGTTTGCCGACGGTAATTCGGTCGCCGTGACCGAGCGCATGTTCGGCGATCTTTTTGTCATTGACGAAAACAGGAAACTCGCTATCGACTTCGCGAATGATATTTTGTTCGGGCGTGGACTCGATAATCGCGTGTTGGGGCGCAACGGCCAGACTATCGATATGCAAGAGATTGGACGGATCGCGACCTATGCTGATCTCGCCCGGCCTAAGCGTGATGGCCTGGAGTGACTTGCCTCTGAATGTGAGCGTTAATTTGGCCATTAAAAAGCTCGCCTTGATACATAAAGTCGATTGTTGTCAAAAGTATACATGCTATTCCCTTGTCTCGTTCGCGTCACGTTAATATTTGTGTCGCTAATCGGCGACTCGGCTTTTTTCAAATAAATAAAAAATAGCTTATATCGCTATTTCCCGCTCGCTGAATTGATGCATTTCGATGTTCGCCTAAAAAACGTTCTGTTGACGACGATATTTTGACGGCTAAACTTTCAAGCCGTTTGTTGTTGCATATTTACCATACCATCCGAACCGGTCGACTCACGTTTCAGGGTCGGGCCATTGGAGAGCAAACTAGATGGGCTTGCGCCGAATTTTATTACTCCAAAGCGATAGCGCCTTGTTGACCGAACTGAGGATTATTCTTAGGTTCCTTGATTGTGAGGTCATCGCATGCGATTTGGATACCCTCAGAGACGAAACTGAACCGGAATTCGACGCAATCTTCGTCGGCGTGGACGACGACATCGAAAAGGTGGTTTTGCGGATCGTGGAGCTTTACAGGCAGGCGCCGCTTGTCCTAGTAATGGATAAGTCGCCGACAAGACCTTTGCCGGCCGGGCTGGAAAACAGAGCTTCCGCCGTATTGGCCTGGCCGACCAATCACGCGACGTTGAGCGCCTGCCTCGAAAAGATCAGCCGGGGAGCGCCGGAAGTGGTCAACGTCCGTCCTTCGGAGTTGTTTCGCAGCTTGACCGGCGCCAGCGCAGCCGTCCAACGCACGCGCAAACTCATTCAGCAAGTCGCTCCGTCCGACGCAACGGTTCTGATCTTAGGCGAGTCGGGCACCGGCAAAGAGGTTATCGCTCGCAACTTACATTATTACTCCGCCCGCCGAAGCAAGCCGTTCGTACCCGTGAATTGCGGCGCCATACCGGGTGAGCTGCTGGAAAGCGAGCTTTTCGGTCACGAGAAGGGCGCTTTCACCGGGGCGCTCAGTTCCCGCCAAGGACGTTTCGAAATGGCCGAAGGCGGCACGCTGTTTTTGGATGAAATCGGGGACATGCCCCTGTCGATGCAGGTAAAGTTGCTGCGAGTCTTGCAGGAGCGCTGCTTCGAGAGGGTAGGCAGCAATAGGACCATTCAGTGCGACGTACGCATCATCGCGGCGACTCACCGCAATCTGGAAGAGGAAATCGGCCGGAACCGATTTAGGGAAGATCTTTATTACCGTCTCAATGTCTTTCCGATCGATGTACCGTCGCTGCGCGAGCGACTGGAAGACGTACCGACTCTGGTCGAGGATCTTACCGCCCGTCTCAAAGCCGAAAAGCGGGGAGACATGCGGCTTACGCCGGCCGCTCTTCGGGTTTTGCAGCGGTACCATTGGCCAGGAAACGTACGTGAACTGGCCAATTTGATCGAGCGTCTGGCGATATTATTTCCAAACGGCGTCGTCGATGCGGCAGATTTGCCGGAAAAATTCCAACAGTATGTCAAACCGGAAGACGCCACGCTCAGGCGCGAGCCGAACGCCGAAAGTGTATCCGCTACCGATGGACTCGTCCTTGCCCGCTTGCCGGGAGAAGGTTTGGACTTGCGCGAGCATTTGAACAATCTGGAATGCGAGTTGATCAAGCAGGCCCTGGACGAGTGTAACGGCGTCGTGGCCCACGCCGCCAATCTTCTCAAAATGCGCCGCACGACTTTGGTCGAGAAGTTGCGCAAATACGGCTTGCGGGGAGAAGAGACGACGGTAATTTGACGTCCCTCCAAAAGGAGGCCGTCCAAGCCATTGTTTTTATGGGGCAACAAAGTGGCACTTTGATTGCTTCTCGCCGGTCAGGTTCAACTTTTACCGGACTCGGCGCTCCCTTGGTCAACCAAATTTTCGACAATGCCCAGCGCTTGCAGGATGCCTTCCAGGTATTCAATGCGCTTTCCGAGAATCTGACCCAGTCCTACCTCGACCTCGAAGCCCAAGTCGCGCGTCTCAGCGAAGAGCTCGCGGCTGCCCGAAGCGAGCGACTGAAAACCTTG
Source organism: Methylocaldum sp. GT1TLB (assembly GCF_051027445.1). Classification (NCBI taxonomy): domain Bacteria; kingdom Pseudomonadati; phylum Pseudomonadota; class Gammaproteobacteria; order Methylococcales; family Methylococcaceae; genus Methylocaldum; species Methylocaldum sp. GT1TLB. The sequence continues at coordinate 799,676 of NZ_CP194898.1, read as the reverse complement.
GCCGAAAAAGAGTTATTGGCCAACCGCCTACAATTACTCCTGAAGACTCTGCCGGGCGGCGTGGTCGTGATCGACGGTCGCGGTCTGATCGTAGAGTACAACCCGGTTGCCGGGCTGTTTCTCGGCGAACCGCTTTTGGGACGGATGTGGCGCGACGTCCTGAATGCCTTGCCGATCGTCGAAAACCCCCACCAAAGACTCTTGCCCGATGGAAAAACCATAAGCCTTACCCTCAGCCCGCTCGGCGATGAACCGGGGCAAATCGTGCTCCTTACGGACGTAACGGAAATGCGCTCTCTCCAGGAGTGGGCGGATCATCAAAGGCGACTCTCGGCACTGGGGGAAATGGTGGCGAGCCTTGCCCATCAGGTGCGCACGCCTTTGGCAACCGCGCTGCTCTACGCCTCTCATCTCGCAAAATCCGATCTTGACGTTTCCCACCGCTCGAAATTTGCAGCCAAGCTGACCGAGCGGCTCCACCACTTGGAGCGTCAGGTCAACGATATGCTGACCTTCGCCCGGATGGGAACCTTGGCCAAGGAGCGGTTTTCGATCAGCGAGCTCATGACCAAGCTCATGGAAAACTGTGAGCCGTTGATGCAGGGCAAACCGATACGTTTCACGGTTGCCAACCGGTCCGACGAAGACGATCTGCACGGCAACGGCGACGCGCTCCTGGGCATACTGATCAACTTGGTCAGCAACGCCGTGGACGCCGTGGGCGGCGAGGGCAGCGTAACGGTCGTGGCGGATCGGCGCGAGCCTCGATATCTGGACATCAGCGTGTCGGACAACGGTCCTGGGATAGCCGAAAACATCAGAGCACGGATTTTCGAGCCGTTTTTCACAACCCGAGCCAACGGCACCGGACTCGGGTTGGCGATCGCCGAATACGTGGTCAAAGCGCATCTCGGGCGAATCTGGTGCGAATCCTCGGAGGGTTTTGGTACGACCTTTCGTATTCGACTGCCTTTAAGTCCTGGCGGCACGCCTTTGCCGGGCAACTTTTCCGGCCGTGCCGCCTTTATGGGAGGAGATGATGCAGCAAACTGACATTTTGATCGTCGAAGACGACCCCTCCTTGTCGGAGGCCTTGACGGATACTTTGGAAATCGCCGGTTATCGGACCATGGCCGCAGGGGATGGCGCGGAGGCGCTCGCCAAATTGGCAGAGTCGCAGGTAAGACTGGTGATCAGCGACGTGCAGATGCCTAAATTGCACGGACTGAGCTTGCTCGAACGCATCAGAGCGGACTATCCGGATGTTCCGGTCCTCCTCATGACCGCCTACGGCACTATCGAAAATGCGGTTCAAGCGATGCAGGCAGGAGCCTGCGACTATCTGGTCAAGCCCTTTGCGGCGGAAACCTTGGTCGAGCAGGTATCGCGACGTATCCTGCCGAAGCCGGAGAAAACAGACGGACGAGTGGCGGAAAGCCCGGCGATGAAAAAGCTGCTAGGCTTGGCGGCACGGATCGCGAAATCCGACGCAACGGTGCTCATTCAGGGTGAGAGCGGAACCGGCAAGGAAGTTCTGGCTCGCTATATCCATCAGAGTTCCCTGCGGCACAAGGGCCCTTTCGTGGCCATAAACTGTGCCGCGATCCCCGAAAACATGCTCGAGGCGGAGCTTTTCGGCTACGAGAAAGGCGCTTACACCGGAGCGGTCCAAACAGTGCCTGGGAAACTCGAAATGGCTCAAGGCGGCACCGTGCTGCTCGATGAAATATCCGAGATGAACCTGCCCCTGCAGGCGAAGTTGCTCAGGGTTCTCCAGGAACGCGAAGTCGAGCGTCTCGGCGGACGCAAGCCGCTCGCACTGGATATCCGCGTATTGGCGACCACCAACCGGAATCCGAAAGAATGGATCAGCCGCGGGCTTTTCAGGGAAGACCTTTATTACCGCTTAAGCGTCTTTCCGCTGACCATCCCGCCGTTACGGGAACGGAAGGAAGACATTGTTCCGCTGGCGGAAGCCTTTGTCCGGCGTCACTGGCGTAGCGGCAAACCGTTACCTGAACTGAGCAAGGAAGCGGCCGATCGGCTGTCGGCCTACCGATGGCCGGGTAACGTGCGGGAGTTGGACAACTCGATTCAAAGAGCCTTGATACTCCAATCCGGCGGTCGCATCGCGCCCGAAGATCTGGTGTTCGAGGATGATCTCTACGGCAGCGACGGAATTTCGCCGGAGCCCGATTCATCCGCCGCCGACTCGCTGATGGGCGGCCTGCGGACCCACGAGGAAAAAATCATTCTGGATACGCTGAAGGAGCAGAACGGCAGCCGTAAATCGACTGCGGAGCGGCTGGGAATCAGCGAACGGACGCTCCGCTACAAGCTTGCCAAGATGCGCGAAGCCGGCCATCTGGCGGCCGTATAACGTTGGCGCGGATCATGCATTCATGGGCGTAGTGACAAAAAACGGGCATTACCATGAGCGAGCTCGATATCAATAAGGTTCTCACACAAATGCGCATCATGCGGGATCAGGCCCGCAGCACCGCATTGCCTACCGATAACGCGGTCGATTTTGGCACTTTGCTCAAGGATTCGATCGACAAGGTCAACGAAACTCAGCAGCAAGCCAACAAATTGGCGGAAGCGTTCGAGTCCGGCGCGACCGATGCCAATCTGTCGGAAGTGATGATCTCGCTGCAGAAAGCCAGTCTGTCGTTCCAGGCCATGGTACAGGTCAGGAACAAGCTTGTGGAGGCTTACAAGGACGTCATGAACATGCCCATGTAGTCCGGAAACGATAGCGCCAGATGGAACTCAGTCAAAGCGAAAGCAAAAACCTGGTGCCGGGCGGGCAAGCCGCGGTCGTCCAAAGCGAGAAATCGTCGCCGGTCCTCAGGACCTGGATGCGGATGCCGCGCGGCCGACAAATCGGCTTGATCGTCGCTCTCGCGTTCACGGTGGCGACGGCGATCGCCGTGCTGCTGTGGGCTAACAAAACCGAATATGCAACCTTGTTTTCCAACTTGGAGGAAAAGGAGGGCGGAGAAATCGTCGAAGCGCTGCAAAAACTCAACATACAACACCAGATCCAGCCGACGACCGGCGCCATATTGGTTCCGGCCGATCAGGTCCATGCGGTGCGATTGAAACTGGCCGGGATGGGGTTGCCCAAGGAAAGCGGTACCGGCTTCGAACTGTTGGAAAAACAGTCGGGTTTTGGCGCTAGCCAAATGGTTGAGGGCGCGCGGTATCAACGCGCTTTGGAGGGAGAGATTGCCCGTTCGATCACCACCATTCGGAATGTCAAATCGGCCCGCGTTCATCTGGCCTTGCCGAAAGAATCGGTATTCGTGCGGCAAGCTAAAAAACCCAGTGCTTCCGTTATGGTCGAATTGCATTCGGGACGCGGCCTGGAGCCGGGACAAGTGGAGGCTATCGTCCATCTAGTGGCGTCCAGCGTGCCGCAGTTGGAACCCGGACAAGTTACGGTCGTCGATCAGCGGGGGCATCTGCTCAATGCCAAGGACAACGGCAATGACCTATATCCGAACGCCAAGCAATTCGACTACAAAAAGCAGGTCGAGGAGCATCTCATCGAGCGTATCGAAAACATCTTGAGCCCGGTGGTCGGCAGGGATGGGCTTCGCACCCAGGTCACCGCTGATATCGATTTCACCGTCACCGAGCGCACTCAGGAAGTCTACAACCCGGACCTGCCCGCCTTGCGCAGCGAACAGACCAACGAGGAACAAAGCAAAGGCTCGGCAGTGCAGGGCGTGCCAGGAGCCCTGTCGAATCAGCCGCCGCCTGCCGGTATCGCGCCTGAAACAACTGGCGCAGCGCAACCCGGGCAAAACCCTTCGGAGCCTCCTCTCAGCACCGTCAAAAGCGCTACCCGAAATTACGAACTGGACAAGACCATCAGTCACTCCCGTCTAGGGGCGGGTGTCATCCGCCGCATCACCGCCGCGGTGGTAGTCGACTATCAACACGTTCCACAAGGCGATAATGGGGTGACTCTCCAACCCTACAGCGAGGAAGATCTGACTCGTTTCGCCAATCTGGTGAAGGAGGCCGTAGGGTACGATGCCGCGCGCGGAGACCGGGTTACCGTAACCAACGCGGCCTTCCGCAGCGAGATCGAAACTTTGCCGGTTGCGCCGGTTTGGGAGCAGGATTGGTTTTGGTCGATCGTCAAGCAAGCGGGAGCAGCGCTAATCGTGCTCGTGCTGGTCTTCGGCGTCCTTCGTCCGGCGGTGAAAGGCCTAGTGGGACGAGGCGAATCGTCCGGCGCCGATGCGAATGACATAGCGGATTCGGCTACTAAAGATGGCGCGATCGTCGATGCCCGCGAGCCACGCGAAATCTCAAAGGAGAACGAGGACGAAGAGCTGTTGATGCTGGAAGCGCCCGAAAGTCATGAAAAGCGCGTGGTTTTCGCGCAGAGGGCAGTGGATCAGGATCCAAAGCGCGTCGCGCAGGTCATCAAGAACTGGATGAACGTGAATGGCTGAAGCAGAGTCGAGCAGATTGGACGGGCCGCAGAGGGCCGCGCTGTTCTTTCTGACGGTCGGGCAGGATAGGGCGGCGGAAGTGCTCAAGCACATGTCGCCGAAAGAGGTTCAGCAAATCGGTGCGGCCATGGCTGAGCTTCGCAACATCACCATGCCAATGGTGGAAGACGTCCTCGGGAAATTCGTGGACGATATCCGCAACCAGACCGCCCTGGGCGTGAATTCGGAAGAATATATCCGCAATCTCCTTACCCAGGCCTTGGGAGCCGACAAGGCCAGCAGCGTTTGTGACCGTATCCTGTTGGGCCGCAACAGCAAGGGCCTGGAACAGCTCAAATGGATGGACCCACGCGCCATCGCCGATCTGATCCGGCTCGAACACCCGCAAATCATCGCGATCATCTTGTCTCTATTGGACAGCGACCAAGCCGCGGAAACCCTCGGCTATCTCCCTGAACGGGCGCGGCCGGACCTCATCATGCGCGTGGCTACGCTCACCGGCGTACAGCCGGCGGCCCTTCGCGAGCTTGACGACATCATGGAAAGACAGCTGAGCGGGAATGCGAATGTCAAATCGTCGACACTCGGCGGCATCGAAACCGCGGCCAATATTCTCAATTTTATCGAGAGCACCGTCGAAGCCTCGATCATGGAGCAGATCAGCGAAGTCAATCCGGACCTCAGCCAAAAGATCCAGGACAAGATGTTCGTATTCGACGATCTGGTCGATATCGATGATCGGGGCATCCAGACCTTGCTTCGCGAAGTGTCGACGGATTCGTTATTGCTCGCGCTGCGCGGCGCCGATGACGCGCTGAAAGAAAAGATTTTCAGCAACATGTCGCGCCGGGCGGCAGAGATGTTGCGCGACGATTTGGAGGCCGCGCCCCCGGCCCGCTTAAGCGAGGTGGAGGCCGCACAAAAGGATATTCTAGCCATTGCAAGGCGCATGGCGGAGGCCGGCGAACTCTCGTTAGGCGGTAGCGATGAGCTCATTTAAAGGCTTCTCCGCAGAGGAGCTCGCTTCACTCGAACCGTGGAAGCTGCCGGTCATGGGCGAACCCGAAGAGGAATGTCCCGTGGTCGTGGTCGAGGAGGAAACGGACTATCCGGCGATGCCCACGGCGGAAGAAATCGAAGCGATGCAGAAGCAAGCTTACGAGGAAGCCCGCGCCGCTGGATTCAAAGAGGGTTCGGAGCAAGGCTATCGGGACGGCCGCGAAGAAGGTTACCGCCAGGGATACAACGAAGGACGCGTAAACGCGGCGTCTTTGGCCCAGCGCTTACAGGAATTGATCGACTGCTTGAGCGAACCGCTGGCCGAAGTGGGCGATCGCGTCGAGCAGGAACTGGTCGCGTTGGCGATTGCCGTCGCGAAGCAGCTCATTCGGCGAGAGCTGAAAACCGAGCCCGGCGAAATCATTGCCGTGGTGCGCGAAGCCATGGCAATCCTTCCATCCAGTGCGCGGAAAATAGCGCTTCACTTGCATCCGGACGATGCGGAGCTGATTCGGTCTACACTCGCGCTGGACGAATTGGGGCCACGCTGGAAGGTCGTCGAAGATCCGCTCTTGACCCGCGGCGGCTGCCGGGTAACGACCGACACGTCTTACATCGACGCCACAGTCGAAAAACGCCTCGCATCGACAATCGCACGTTTATTCGGCGGCGAACGGGACGAGGATCGGTCATGACCAATCTCGCTCCGGCACCTAGACTCAAGGAATTGTGGGCCGCGAAACTGGCCAGTTACCACGCGCGTCTCAACGAGCCGCCGGAATTGCTGGTGGAAGGCAAGCTGAGCCGTATGGTCGGCCTCACCCTTGAGGCAGTCGGCTGCCGAGCGGCCGTCGGAGCTCGTTGCCTGGTCAAGACAGCGCATGGAAACGGCGTGGAAGCGGAAGTTGTCGGTTTCGCAGGAGAGCGGATTTATTTGATGCCAACCGGCGATATCCAGGGTTTGGAGCCGGACTGCCGGGTCATACCGCTGACCAAAACCTCTTCCGTGCGAGTAGGCTTCGGTTTGCTCGGACGGGTGTTGGACGGGGCCGGCAAGCCATTGGACGGCAAGGGGCCTGTGCAGACAGATTCTTCGATGCCGCTGACCGGGAGCGCGATCAATCCGCTGGCGCGGAAGCCGATCCGCGAGCCCTTGGATGTCGGGGTCCGCGCAATCAACGGCTTGCTCACTGTCGGCCGGGGACAGCGGCTCGGATTGTTTGCGGGAACGGGCGTTGGCAAGAGCAATCTGCTCGGCATGATGACCAAATACACGAATGCCGATGTAGTGGTGGTGGGCCTGATCGGCGAGCGGGGCAGGGAGGTTAACGAGTTCGTGCAGAAAATTCTGGGCGAAGAAGGACGCGCCAAGGCCGTCGTAATCGCAACCCCGGCGGATTACCCGCCTTTGATGCGCATGCACGGCGCTTTGTTGGCCACGAGCATAGCCGAGTTTTTTCGCAATCGAGGTCTCGATGTCCTGCTCTTGATGGATTCGCTGACCCGCTTTGCGCAGGCGCAACGCGAGATCGCTCTGGCGATCGACGAGCCGCCCGCCACCAAGGGCTATCCTCCCTCGGTATTCGCAAAACTGCCGCAACTCGTGGAGCGGGCGGGAAACGGGAACGAAGGGGAAGGGTCGATCACTGCCTTCTATACCGTGCTCGCCGAAGGCGACGATGCCAACGACCCCATCGCCGACGCGGCGCGCGGAATACTGGACGGCCATATCGTGCTGTCGCGTGCCTTGGCTGACTCCGGGCATTATCCTGCCATCGATATCGAAGCCTCGATCAGCCGCGTGATGACGGACATTGCCGATGATCGGCATATGCAACTTGCCAGGCGTCTAAAACGCCTATACTCCCTCTATCAACAAAATCGCGATCTGATCAGCGTGGGGGCCTATCACAAGGGATCCGATCCGCGTATCGATGAAGCCATCGCCATGAATCCAGGCATCATGAGTTTTCTGCAACAGGATCTGCACGAGGCGGTCGGCTTCGAACGAAGCCTCGACGATTTGGAAAAATTATTGGGCGCATCCGCGTAACGACATCCGGCATGCCTCACAACTTCAGAAAACGGGACTAAGGTATGAAACGATCGAAGCGCTTGAGCCCGGTTTTGGAGCTCGCCGAATCACGGGAGAAACAAATGGCTCAAATTTTGGGGGAAAGCCAAAAAAAGGTGGAATCCGCGCGGCGAAATCTCGATAGTCTCATGACGTTCCGCGACAATTATTCAGCCCAGTTTCAACGATCCGGAAACGCGGGCCTCGGAACTCGTCAGTTGATCGAGTACCGGATGTTTCTGGCCAAGATCAATACCGCAATCGCCGACCAAGAAAAGGCCGTTCATGCGGCGCAAGCAGAGCTTCAGAATCGCCAAGCCGAATGGGAAGCGGCGCGCAAGCGAAGTCTGGGCATCAAGAAAGTTTTCGAGCATTCGCTTAGGGAAGAGACGCGCATGGAGGAAAAGAAACAGCAAGCGGAGCAGGATGAGAGAGCGGGCCGCCGCTCAAGCGGCGGCACCTTGACCGTATTCATATGATTTCGATTCAGCATTCTGGCATTCGACTTGCTGACCATGGTCATGCGAACTCGGAATTTATGACATGAACATCAATACTTCTATTACTTCAGTGTCGGCCGCGCCGACTCCCATTCTTGAATTGGTCCAGCTTGTCGGCAATACCTCGCCGGAAAGCAAAGCGGACCCGGCCGCCTTTCTCGCGGCGCTGGTCAGGCAATTTGAAGCGATGAAGGGGAACACGGGATCCAATGGGACCGGAAAACGTCCTGAAATCGCCGCCGCGGAAACGAACGAAACAGGCGCGGATCCGCTGCAGGAGCTTCTCCAGTATGTATCCAATCTCGAAGCATTTTCCGATCGGCAGTTCCAAGACTATTCGGGTGCTGAAGTGCCCGGCGGCAACGGCTTGCCGGCGGAAGGCAGTTCGTTGCCTAAGTCCGTGCCGCTCGATGAGGATCTGGAGTCTGAAAACGAAAACCGTGCGGCCGATTCGCTGTTGGCGGCACTCGCCGCCCATGGGATTCCGTTGACGTCCGCTCAACAGGCGGAATCTTTAGGTTCTGAGAGTGCAGAAGCATTCACCTCGCAGGACGAACTCATTCAAACAAGCCAAGAGCTCCGCACCAGCGAGTTAGCCGATCATGGTGAATCCCGTTCGCACGACAACCTTGGCGTAGGGCTGCGCGGCGAGCAATTCTTCTATCAATCCCAAGGCGAAGAAAAGGGGTTGACGCCTGCAGAAAAGGGCTTATCCGGAATGGCGTCATCTGGAGTGAAAGAGCCGGATGCGCTCCTGGCGCAATTGCTTGCCGCTGAATCGGACGGTCAGGATTCGACCAAGCGTGGAGCCGGTGAAAGTCTCTTTTCGCAGTTCGACAAGTACATGTCACCGCCGACCGCCGTTCCCGCCGAGGGAGTCCAAAACTCGATCGAGACCGGTTTTCCGTTACAAGCGGTTCCTTCGGCATCTCAGCTCACCACGGTTGTTGCCAACGATTCGATACCGGCATTGGATAAGCCTTTGAATCAAGCTGGATGGCAGGAAGGACTGGGAGAACGCATCCTATGGATGACCGATAAAGGTCTGCAGACGGCCGAAATCAGGCTCAATCCTGCACACTTAGGACCTCTGGAAATCCGTATCCAGATCGATCAAGACCAAGCGACGGTCCATTTCGCGACCCATCACGCTTCAGTTCGGGAGGCCATCGAGGCCGCTGTACCCAAGCTACGCGAAATGCTCGGCGCTCAGGAGATTGCGCTGGCCGACATCAATGTAACGGCTCCGTCGGGATTGTCCGATGAAAGAGGGCAGCCCTTCGATTTCAATCAACAGTCAAGTTTTGGCGATCGGAGCCAGCCTTTTTCGGAGCATGTTTCGACTCAAGAGGAAAATGGCCCCACAGACTCAGATCGAGGCACGGCGGTTAACGGCTTACTCAACTTATACGCATGAATCTTATTGTGCCTTTGCCATTACGCAACAAAGAAGGCCGAGTGTCGGTTGTGGGGACGTCGGCTCGGCTCAGAAAAATGTCGAGAATCCGATCCGCGATGCCGATCGATTCAAAGTATATTCACGGCTATCGTTCTCTCTCACAGCAATTCATTGACTTGTAAGCTCACGGCGATCGCATTACAATCGCTGATTCTGGTTGGCAGCTCAAAAGGCCGCCACTCCTTGCCTTACCGTCGTGTGCGGAAGGCTGTTTAACCCATAAGGAGCATACATGCGACATTATGAGATCGTTTTTATGGTTCATCCGGACCAAAGCGCGCAAGTCCCCGCCATGCTGGATCGTTATCGCACCATGATCGAGTCCAGTGATGGAAAAATCCATCGCCTGGAAGACTGGGGGCGTCGCCAATTGGCCTATCCCATCAATAAGGTTCATAAAGCACACTATGTGTTGATGAACATCGAATGCGACCAGCAGACCCTTGATGAACTGGAGAGCGGGTTCCGCTTTAATGATGCCGTTTTGCGCAGCTTGACGGTTCGTCGTGACGAGCCGGTAACCGAACCCTCGCCGATGGCAAAAGCCGGCCAGTCCGAACCCGAAGCGGAACGAGGCGAAGAAGTCGCCGCGAACGCCGACGAAGAGGGTGGCGACGAAGCCGAGGCTTCATCGGATACCTGAGGCTGCAAGCCAGTTTCAGGTCGCGTACGACAACCTTAATCAAGAAATAGGTCTTCTATGGTTCGCCAATTCAAGCGTAAGAAATATTGCAGATTTACCGCCGAGGGCGTTAAAGAGATCGATTACAAAGATCTCGACGTACTGAGGGAATATATCTCGGAGACAGGCAAAATCGTCCCGAGTCGGATTACGGGAACAAAGGGAAAATACCAAAGGCAACTCGCCACTGCTATCAAGCGGGCTCGTTTTTTGGCGCTGTTGCCGTATACCGACGCCCACAAATAAGTGAGTTTAGTTCCGGCGGAAGCGCGGCCTGATTATGCGCACGTTGGCCGCTTTTATCATGAGAGGAAGGGTGCAAGCGGTATTTGCGGCCTGCACCCTGGCTCTCGTATCTTGGGTCGTTCCGTTTCTTAGCCTATTAGCTGCGGCAGCCGTAGGCCTCCCCACACTGCGAAAAGGCGTATACGAGGGTGGCCTTATAATGGCGGCATCCATCGTGGTTTTGGGTGCTCTAGGCGGGGCTCTTATCGGCAGCATGGCCGATGCGGTTGGTTACGGGCTTCTCCTTTGGGTTCCGATGTGGCTAACAGCAGCGATTCTCCGAGAATCGGGCAAGCTATCGACCGCTTTGGGATTTGTGTCGATCATGGGCATTCTCATGGTGACCGCGGTCTATTGGCTTCATCCGGATCCTTCGTCCATTTGGATGGAAGGTTTGGAACGGTTTTTCAAACCGTTGATGGATGGCGCTTCTCCGGACTTGGATGCGGATCAGCTCTGGAACGACTTCTCGGCGGTGGCCGCACGTTACATGACCGGGATCGTGTCCGCTAGCCTGGTGATTAGCCTGATGCTGGGTTTATTGATCGCCCGATGGTGGCAATCAGCGCTTTTTAATCCGGGCGGATTCCGTTCAGAATTCATAGAACTCCGTATGCACGCGGCATTTCCCTATTCCGGGATAGGGGCGCTGATAGTCGCTGTTACGGCGAATGGAGGAATGGCGGAGCTCGCTTTGAATTTGAGCCTTCCGCTTTTCGCGCTATTTCTGTTGGTTGGCTTTTCGGTGCTTCACGCATTGGTATCCCGCAGCAAATCGTGGAAAGCTTGGCTAGTCGGAACTTATGTAGCGCTGTTATTCATTCCTTATATTATCGTGCCAATCGCATTAGTCGGGTTGAGCGACCTTTGGTTTGATTGGCGAGAAAGGCTATCGCCAAGCTGAGCTGAACTATTGCTGTCATTATTAGAACGCTAAAAACTATCGAGGCATTCGACGATGGAAATTATTCTTTTAGAAAAGATTGCGGGTCTAGGGAATCTCGGCGACAAAGTTGCCGTCAGACCCGGTTATGGCCGGAATTATTTGATTCCACAGGGCAAGGCGGTCGCGGCTACTGCCGAAAAATTGGCTGAGTTCGAGAAAAGACGTGCCGAGCTCGAGAAGAAAGCCGCTGCGGACTTGGCTGCGGCTCAAGCTCGAGCCGAGGCTATTGGTAAACTAGCCGTAAAGATCGCTCAGAAAGCGGGCGAAGAAGGACGGCTATATGGCTCCGTCGGCACAAAAGATATCGCCGAAGCAGTGACGGCCGCCGGCGTGAGCATTCAGAAACACGAAGTACGCTTACCGTCGGGCCCTATCCGCCAAGCGGGCGATTACGAGATCACCGTGCAGCTGCACGGCGATGTCGTAGCCAGTGTGGCGCTCTCGATTGTCCCTGAATAAAGCCGAAGCGCGTCCACATGGCCTGTAAAGCCATGTGGACCCTCGCCCCCTGCTAGCCTAGTGAGGCTAATCTACTCAGCGCTGTTCTATTTCCTTGCGCCAGCCATCCTTGCGCGCCTCTTCTGGCGGGCCCGTAAGGAGTCAACTTACTCCCAGCGCTGGCTCGAAAGGCTGGCCGTCTATGATTTCGAGCCGGAATCCGGCGTGATTTGGTTCCACGCCGTTTCCGTCGGCGAGGCCGAAGCCGCGTTTCCTCTGATTCGTGCGGTTAAAGATCGTTTTCCGGCAAGTACCATACTCGTTACGGCGACAACACCGACGGGTTCCGCGCGAATAAAAGATGTTTTAGGCGAAACAGCAAAGCATGTTTATTTGCCTTATGACTTACCCGATTGCGTAAATCGGTTTATCCGGCATTACAGTCCGATACTCGCGGTCGTGTTGGAGACGGAAATCTGGCCGAATCTATATCGCGTCTGCGGACTGCGAGACATACCCCTCGCCATTGTTAACGGTCGCCTATCCGAAAAGTCGGCGCGCGGTTACCTCAGGCTTCGTTCCCTAACGCGCGAAAGTTTATCTCACGTCCGGTTGATCGCCGCTCAGACACCGGAGGACGCCAGACGATACGTGGCGATCGGTGCCGATCCGAATTCCGTTGCCGTAACCGGCAACATCAAATTCGACACGGAACTCCCGACCGAAGCGCAAGATCGAGCCAAAGCTCTGCGAGACACGCTTTTCGGTAAACGCCCGATTTTTATCGCGGGTAGTACACACCCCGGCGAAGAAAGCCAAATTCTAAGCGCTTTCGACAGGCTTCGTAGCCAATTCCCTGAACTGTTACTGGTGCTCGCGCCACGACATCCCCACCGCATCGCCGATGTCGTTGCGGAGTGTGAAAAGATGGGCCTGGGGATCCGGCTCAGGAGTGAGAGTGAGCCTTGTGACGAATCCATCGACGTCTTCTTGCTCGACACACTGGGGGAATTGCGCGTTTTTTACGCCGCTTCCGATGTTGCCTTCGTCGGTGGCAGCTTGGCGCCCATCGGTGGCCACAATGTGCTCGAACCGGCCATTGCAGGGGTGCCGGTCTTGTTCGGCCCACACATGTTTAATTTCGCCGATATCGCTTGCAAGCTCAAAGAGAGCGGCGGAGGAATCGAAGTGAAGAACGTTGAAGAGTTAGCCCTTTGGACAGGGCGCCTGCTAACTGACGAATGTCTTCGTAGCGAGGTCGGCGAAAATGGGAAACGCTTCGTTTCGTCGAATCAGGGAGCTGTGGATCGAATAGTCGAACAACTCGGTTTGTTGATCAGCAATCCTTAGTTCAATCGCCCGCCAGCGGTGCCGGGCGCCCGATAAAATAGCCCTGTGCCATATCGACGCCCAACTCGCCGAGCGCAACAAGAGTAGCTTCGTTCTCCACGCCTTCGGCGATCACCTCGATATCGTTCCCATGGGCAAGTGTCGTGATAGCCGAGACGAAGGCTCGATCCTGCGGGTTATCGATTAGGTTGGTCACATAACTCTTGTCGATCTTCACGAATTTCACCGGTAGATGTCTCAAATAAGAGAAAGAAGCGAACCCCGCGCCGAAGTCGTCTATCGCGAAACGGAAGCCCAGAGTGGCGAGATCTTCCATGATTTCTTTTGCTGTACCGAAGTCGGCGATGGCGGCCGTCTCGGTGATCTCGAAGATTAATTGCTCGGGCTTTAACACGTTGTTTTTTAGGGCCGATTTTAAAGCCACCGTCCAATCGCGATTGGTCAACGCGGAGCCTGAAAGATTCACATGGACAGCTCCCGCGGGAGCCCGTTCAGCAAATTCGGTTAGCAATCGTATGTTTGCTTCAACGGCATAGCGGTCGATTTCGTTGATTAGACCCGTAAGCTGAGCGAATTCGAGAAACTCTGCTGGCGCGACCAATGAGCCGTCAATCCGTTTCAGACGTATTAATGATTCGAAAAAGCGGATTTCACGCCCCTTGATGACGGCAATCGGTTGATAATGAAATACGAGCCGGCGCGCCGTAAGCGCTTCCTGGATGGCCTGTTTCCACAACGTCCGTTCGCTGATACGCTGCTTGGATTGATCGTCATAAGAAAATAAATGGACCCGGCCGCGACCGCGATCTTTCGCTTGATACATCGCGAGATCGGCATTCGCCATGACCTCGTCCATCACGGTTCCATGCTCGGGAATCATGGCGATACCGATGCTTGCCGAAATCCGGAAGATTTTTTGCTGGATTTTGAGCGGTTGTTCGGTGAGTCTTTGATTCAGAAGATTGGCGAATGCCAATGCACCTTCCGCGGTCTGACTAGGCATGAGAATGGCGAACTCATCGCCTCCCAGTCTCGCTGCGATATCAGTCTTGCGCACGCGATTTTTCAGTTCCTGCGCGATTTTTCGAAGTAGGGCGTCACCGGCGAGATGCCCGCTGGTGTCATTGATGTCCTTGAAGTGGTCAAGATCAAAAAGAAGGATGGCGGCGCGCGTGCTGTTTCTATCCGCTTCGATAAATTGACGCTCCAATTCCTGTTGGAAACGGTGACGATTATATAGGCCGGTCAACGGGTCATGGTTCGCGAGCCAAATCATACGGTTTTCCGCTTCGACTCTATCCGTAACGTCGAGACCGACCGACAGAATCGCAATGCCCTCCGGGTTATTTTCATGAAGCCGGGTGTGCACCCAGACCACGAAGCGGCGCGTCCCGTCTTTACACAGTAATTCCGCCTCGTGCTGCAGACGTTTCCGTTGCCCATTCCATAACCCGAGCAGTGCCTGCTCCAAATCGTCCCCGATTTTGCTTTCCAAAATTAAGGAAAGAAAATCCTTGCCGCTAAGGTCGCTTTGGCTATAACCGGTAATTTGTATGACAAAGTCGTTAGCCGTAAGAATTCGCCCTTGACTTGTTTGGGTCAGGATAATGACCTGCGCAGTGTCCAATAGCCCTTGAACGAAATCGCGCTCGGCGGCCAGTTCGGTGGTCTTGTGCGTTATTGCCTGTGCTTGCTCCTCAAGTTGGTGGGACAGAGTCAATGCTGTTGCACTCAGAATCGTGATTTCATCGTTGAGTCCGGATGCCCGATGGGCAAGCCGCTGTCGAGCTTCCTTATAGGCGCCTTGTGCCAACATCGGTAGGGTGTCGGCCAGCCGGCGAAGCTGACGGATCGGCAGGCGCATTAGTAGAAGCAACAGCAGCTCAGCCGTTAAGAGGCTCAAACCGCTCAGCAAAATACCGTCACGGGCAGCTCGCCTAATGTGACTCACCTGAGCGGTGACGTCGCTTATCATCAGAACCGATCCTTCCGCTTGAAGCAGATTCTTCAACGGCATGACATCGATCGCATAGTAGCGTCCTTTCCAAGTATGAATGTCCTCACTCGCCATAACCGGATTAGGTAAACGCTCGGACAGCTGCTTCAGAAATGGAGCGAGGAGGTCCAAGTGGGTGAGGGCGGCTATCCTCATAGACCACTTAGGGATAGAGTAGGCATTGTCTTCCGTGCCATTCGCGATCAAGATCCCCAGGTCTGAACCGGTCAATGAGCGGTGTTCGACTACGAGCTGCGCGATAGATTGGGTAAGACTGAACACGCCAACGACCTGTCCCTGGGACAAAACCGGTTGGTATGCGTTTAGAGTGCAATGTTGGGCGCACGACAACAACGACAAGGGCTTTTCTTCCTTGAATACCTGTAAAACCGTAGCTTGCTCTTCTGGACGCGGCGCCTGCGCCGGCGCAGGAGTACCCCCCCATTGCCAGAATCGCTGTGCATTCGGCTTAAACAATGCAAGACGCTCGATGTCCAGATCGTACTGAAAATCGTTGAAAACGTTAGCGGCTTGCCGTAATCCCGCATAGTCCTCTCCGGTCAAAGCAGAAGCAAAGCCGCCGACCGAGGCTAGCAAAGAGCCGATTTGCTGCAAACGGGAAGTCGAACGGTCCAGCAAGTCTTGAACTTGTCTGCTTAGCAAACGTCTATCGAGTTGGCGCTGCTCCTGAAATTGGTACTCGAGATAGAAATAATTCAGAATGGCGAAGGCGCTGCCAATTCCGACGATCATGATGCTGAGAAACAAAAAACCTTTCCAAAAGAGGCTCAGGAAGGGTGATCGTGGTTTGGAACTAGCCCGAGCCTGCCCAGCCGAAAGACGCGCCGGATATGATTTCGGTCTGGCAGTACTACCGAATTCGGGTCCGTTGAAAATTTTTCGAAGTGCCAAGATTTTGAACTGAATTGAGAGAACGGGCTTAGGCGTTTATCCGGATAACCTTTTTTCAGTATAACCCATGTAATGATAATCAATCGTTTGCCGCCTCGCTCTTTCGTGACGAATGGAAGTACAAGTCACCTGTGAGCAACTGGGATGGCTAGGATTCAGCCGCCTCGTTTATACTCTTGTACTGATCAGACGATTTTTACGGAAAGCTCATGAAGATATCTGTTCAGGCTGTAGTTTTATCTGGAGGGGCCGGTACTCGATTATGGCCATTTTCACGGGAAGCTTACCCAAAACAATTTCTCCCGCTTGTCGGAGATAAAAGTCTCTTTCAGGAAACGATTTATCGGGTCATTAGCATGGGCGCTCAGGAGGGCCAGTTAGAGTTACTGTCGCCCTTGGTCGTCTGCAACGAAATGCACCGGTTTATCGTGGCAGAGCAGCTTAGACAGATGGGCTTGGACCGAAGCGCTATTCTTCTTGAGCCTATCGGAAAAAATACCGCGCCGGCAGTGACTCTTGCAGCTTTGTACGCTTTAGAGGATGAGTGCGATCCCGTTTTGGTGGTATTACCCTCCGATCATCACGTAGAAAATGTCGCAGAATTTCAGGCGCGAATGTCGAAAGCCGTGGAACTGGCTGCCAAAGGTGACATCGTCACGTTCGGCATAGTGGCTCAAAAGCCGGAAACAGGCTTTGGTTATATTCGGCGCGGGGCTGACATTGAGCAGGGCGTATTCGTTCTAGATGGGTTTACGGAAAAACCGGATGCCAAAACGGCTGCCGATTATCTCGCGTCCGGCCGCTATTTCTGGAACAGTGGGATATTTATCATGCGGGCCGGAATCTGGCTTGACCAAATTAGTCGTTGCCAGCCTGCAATCTTTGACGCTTGCAAGGCGGCATTGTCGGCCAGCAAACGTGACGGTGATTTCATACGTGTCGACAAGGACGCATTTGCACAATGTCCTAGTGACTCGATCGATTACGCTGTCATGGAAAAGCTGAACACCGCGGCGGAGGAGGTGCCTAGAGGCGTCGTATTGGCGCTGGACGCGGGTTGGTCGGATCTTGGATCGTGGCCGGCGCTCAGCGAAGTGAAGCCTGCGGATGATTCCGGCAACGTCGCGATCGGCGATGTCTTTCTCAAAGATACGAGAAACTCGTTGCTGTATTCGCAGAACCGTTTTTTGGCCACGGTCGGTATAGAAGACGTTGTAGTGATCGAAACCACGGATGCTGTTTTAGTGGCCCACAAAGATAGAGCTCAGGATGTTAAGTCGATCACGGAGTATCTCAAGAAAGCCAATAGATCGGAGCACGTGTTCCACGCGAAAGTTCACAGGCCCTGGGGTGATTATGAGTCGATCGATAACGGCTCTCGTTATCAGGTAAAACGCCTTACGATTAAGCCTGGCGCGACTCTCTCGCTACAGATGCATCACCATCGCGCGGAACATTGGATCGTCGTCAAAGGCACGGCGCAAGTGACGCGCGGTGAAGATACCTTTCTTCTCACCGAAAACGAGTCCACTTATATCCCGCTCGGCATTAGGCATCGCCTTGAAAATCCGGGCACAATTCCTTTGGAAATCATTGAAGTACAATCCGGAAGTTATCTCGGCGAGGACGATATCGTTCGGTTCGAAGACCGATACCATCGCCTCGAATCTTAAATAATCTACAGACTCTATATAAATTATTCACGTATGACGCTTCACTGCGGAATCGTGGGTTTGCCGAACGTCGGCAAATCCACCTTGTTTAATGCACTGACAAAAGCAGCCATTGCGGCGGAAAATTATCCTTTTTGTACCATCGACCCAAACGTCGGCGTGGTTCCCGTACCGGATCCCCGATTGGACGCACTGGCCGAAATTGTAAAGCCGGAGCGCGTTGTACCGACGACCATCGAATTTGTCGATATTGCAGGCCTGGTAGCCGGCGCGTCTAAAGGGGAGGGGTTGGGAAACCAATTCCTCGCGCACATTCGAGAGACCGATGCCATTGCCCATGTCGTCCGCTGCTTCGAAGACGAAGATGTTGTGCATGTGGCAGGAAAAGTCGACCCCATTTCGGATATCGAAATCATCAACACAGAGCTGACTTTGGCTGATCTAGCTACGGCCGATAAAGCTTTGCAGCGTGTATCGAAATCGGCGAAATCCGGAAGCAAGGAAGATTTAGCAAAGAAGCAGCTGATTGAGAAATTGCTGGAACATCTCGATTCCGGTCAACCGGCACGAACTCTGCCGATGGAGGAAGAGGCCAGAGCGTTTGTTCGCGACCTGCATCTTCTTACGATGAAGCCGACGATGTACATCGCCAATGTACGCGAGGATGGATTCGAAAATAATCCCTACTTAGACCAAGTACGCGCCTTCGCAGAAAAGGAGGGGGCTGTGGTCGTGCCGGTTTGTGCAGCTTTCGAAGCTGAAATAGCGCAACTGGAAGATGATGAGAAAGGAGACTTTTTAAAGGAAATGGGATTGGAAGAACCGGGCTTGAACCGTGTCATTAGAGCCGCGTATCGACTGCTCAACCTGGCGACTTACTTTACGGCCGGAGTTAAGGAGGTACGGGCTTGGACCATCCCGATCGGAGCGACGGCTCCCCAAGCTGCGGGTGTAATTCACACGGATTTCGAACGCGGCTTCATTCGCGCCGAAGTCATTGCATACGATGACTTCATCGGCCATCGAGGCGAACAAGGCGCCAAAGATGCTGGAAAGTGGCGCCTCGAGGGAAAGGACTACGTCATGCACGATGGTGATGTAGTTCATTTCCGCTTCAACGTTTGAGTCTTAATTTAGTAAACGGCATTAGTCATCGAGGCACGCGATAGCAGTGTCGATCGATCTGTTTGTTGGAAGCGGTTCAGAAATGGGAGCCGCTTTCAACACTATGTATTTAGCCCGTGGCTTCTGATTTAACATAATATACATTATGCGTAATTAGCTTAATGGTAATCCGTCACTTACACCGGCGGTTCCGCTGGTTACGGTCATTCGTCCTTCAAACAATAACAACGAGAGGACAACATGAACGAGTTTTATTGTGTGCGCGCTAAGACGGGTTTCCAGTGCCCCAAGAAGGCCGCCGCGTTCCTGGGGGTGTCGGTCTGGACCGTGAAGAACTGGGAACGATCCGGCGCACCCGTCGCGATCATCAAACTGTTTCGGCTGATAGCCCAGGATCTCGGCTGAATCGGTAAGGATTGGGAAGGCTGTTACATCGCGGAGGACCGCATCATCGGCCCAGGACGGGCCTTCATCACGCCCGGCATGACCGGGCCTATCCGTACCTCGAAAGCGAACTGGAAGGACGCCGAGCCACCGATTTAGATCGTTGGAACCGTCGCCAGCGCTGGCGGCGTTGGCTCAACGAAGGCCGGGAACTAGTTTCCAACACCGAAACGCCCAATTTAGGCCAAGAGTGCCACCCATAGCACTAAGTCCGGGTTATTACTACTGACCCGAACTTCCCAAACTCGGACCAAAGCAGCTGAGGCTTACATCCTCAAGTTACCGAACAAACGCCGTGTTAGGTTTGCTTCTTATGTTTTGCGGAACCATGGCCTATATGTTCAGATAATGGTTGCTCAACAGCTAGAACAACCTCGCCCGTATCGGTATTAATTACCAGCTCTTTGTAATAATCATTCTTGCGGTCAATAATTCGTTCCTTTTCCATTAGATGTCCTGCTTCGCTAAATTCCTGGCCACGAAGTGCCTCGTGATCATATTTGCCTCGCCCTCTCTTCCCAATGCGCGAAACCCCTTTTGCGGCGACACGACCAACCTCAGCCTTGGCGGAGACGCCCACGAGTTGAACCGTTACATCTGATGAGTCTGTGTCTGTGTTGACTGCTAGATCCTTATCGATATGTTTGTCTATGAAATCCATAACCATTTCCAGTAGGCCTTTCATTCCAATCGCGAGATGGTGAACATTTTTGGCCAAGTCGTAAATTTCGTCATACTTGAAGGTCTTGGTCTCCAGCCCAAATGGAGAACCGTCGAATGAGTGACGGACAAACTTAATTGTTTGATCGTCATTGGCCTCCGTTAAATGACCGTGAATGAACCAATTACGAAATTTCGCGGCAGATTCTAACTGCTCTAGGACAGGGAGATACGGGGAGGCCCACTGCATAGTTTCTAGTCGCGTGAAACTCGCGCGCAGGTATGCTGCTTTCCGTCCAAATGCGCGAGGCCTGTACTTTTCTATGATCTTTCCATGAAAAAAGGTGTGGAAATAAGCAACTAACGCGTCAATAAGAAATTCGAGGTGGGCCCACTGCAACGTCACCTGACCAATGCATTCAGCAATGGCTTTTTTTCTTCTTACTTGCAGGCTTTCGCTCGTCATGTCATTCCTGATAATTCGATTATTCAACGTCTTCAACGAGACTGTAGAAAAACTCTGCTTTCGCGAATTTTAGGGTCTGTAGCTCATTGATTGTTCATTTTGAGTTTAGCGTTTTCCTACACCTTCAATGTGCGCCCTTAAAGGGCCGAGGAAAGTGCGCAGCGCTTTCCTCGGCCCCTATCTCGAAGGCATCGCTAGGGCCGTTGGGGGCAAATCTCTTCCAACTAAAACCCCGATAAAAAAATATGATTTACCACCAGATTCATACGGAATAAACTGAGCCGACAGAGGAAACTGACCAAGCGCGCCAATCGATCCCGTCATGGAGTAAATTCTTGGTCGCCAACGGAAGTTCGTCATAACCAACGATCGGCCGTTAATTTTCAGTTACGTAACGATTCGACTTCAGGTTGGAAATCTCAAGTCGCGCATCATTCAACAGCTTAATTACATCCGCCAACTCGCTTTGAACCTGGATCAGTTCCCGCTGCACCGATTCAAGCTCGGCGTTCATCCGCTCAACTTCATACCCATCAGCCCCCTTCCCTTTTTCGTCACGTAACGCCTGTAATTCGGCCTGCCTCTTGGCTCGCCATTCCGCCTGTCGCTGCGCATTGGTTTTTGCTTGACCAGTTGCAGGACGCCCCCGTCGACGTTGCAAGGGGGCACTTTTAACGGGCTGCTTATCAGTCTGGTCTTTCATTTCTCGTTACTAACGGTATTTAGCGAAGGCAGTTCTATTATAGTTACGTAACGACTAATTTCAAATATTTTTCATTACGTAACACCTATCGTTTACCGCAGTTGCGACATCGGACAGGAAGAGACGAAATGCGCCGATATCCAGCCCGAGCAGTAGAACTCGGAGCGTGAAGCCTTGTTGTGACAGCAAGAAAATCGGAGAAACTCCAATGCCAGGAAAAATCCGATCGGGAGCGGAGGAGGCGCCGGTTAAAACGTTTTTTAGTGAGAGGGACAGCTTGGATGCTCGAAGCGCGGAACTCCCCCGCAAATCGAGTGGGCGTTCGTTATCGGCAAATCCCGATGACGCCACGCTCCGCAAGCGATCGCAGGATCTCAGCGCCATGGCAGGCTAAAGCTTGAGGATCTGGATGCCCGATTTCCGCTGCCAACTTGAAGAGGCAATCGATCCCCCGCATCTCTTCTTCTTGTTGAAGAATCTGCAGGAGCCGGCACGTTACGGGGCTAATTTCCAAGAATTTCACCTTATCGGCACGGTCGCGATACACGGCAAGACAAGTGGGCTGGTCCGGTGGTTCGCTCGGCTGCTGCCCCGGGCCGATTTTGTGTACGGGAAATTGGTAAACCAAGGGCCAGGCAAGTTCCGACAGGTAAAACGTTTGCTCCAGCGGGTCATCAGCCGAGTCGATATTTCCTTGTGGCACCTCGCCTTCAGCGATGACTAAAGCCAACTCGGTCCACTCGTAATGCGCGAGTTCCAACAAATATGGCGGATCGCTAGGGCGGCTTATGTATTCATTCTGGAGATAATCCAGAAATTCTTCGGCTATTTTGGCAAAGTACGGCGTTTTACTTCGATGCCTTGCATAGAACGCCTGAACTAAAGCAAGCCAATCAGTCTTGCTCAAGATACTCTTAAGCACCGGAAAACCGGTTGCTAGAAAGTTCTCGATGTTGTTGAAGAACAGTTCTCGGTAAACCTTCATCCGTTCCGGCGCGGGTCCGCACGGAGGTGGATTTTGATGTGGTTCACGAATATATGCGGCAAACGCATATTGTATCTGTTGGAATGGAGCGATCCCTTTAGCCATAACGCCGAACAGGTTGCGACGATGCAGCCGTCTGAAGCGCTCGAATCCGTTGAACTTCAGAAAGAAGTTCGGATAAAGGAGGAATGTTGAAATCCCGCTCTAAAAGAGTCGGAAACACGCCGAATTTCTCATAAGCCATGCTCAGCAATCGCCAAACCGGATCTATAACCGTCGCGCCATGGGTGTCGACCAGAAAATCAACCGCCTCGACGTAGTGCCCCGCTACATGGGCATAGGCGATACGATGCGCCGGTATCGCGCTCAAAAACGCTTCCGCATCGTAGCCGTGGTTAACGCTGTTGACATAAATATTATTGATGTCGAGCAGCAGGTCGCAGTCAGCTTCTTCAAGCACCGCGTTGAGGAAATCGATTTCTTCGAGTTCTTTGCCCGGTGCGGCGTAATAGGAAATGTTTTCGATCGCTATCCGCCGCTCGAGAATCTCTTGAGTTCTGATGATGCGCTCAGCTGTGTATTTGACCGCTTCTTCCGTAAATGGAATCGGCATGAGGTCGTACAGATGGCCGTCATCTCCACAGTAACTCAGATGTTCGCTGTACAGGCGAATATGATGCCGGTCGAGGAAAGTCTTGAGCTCGGTGAGAAATTCTTCGTCAAGCGGCGCAGGACCACCCAGCGACAGGGATAATCCGTGACAGACGAAGGGAAACCGCTCGGTTAAGGTTCGTAGCTGTTTTCCGAGCTTCCCCCCTATTCTCATCCAATTTTCCGGTGCGATTTCGTAAAAATCGACCGATTCCGGCGGATGCTCGGTAAGCGGGCCAATGAAGGCCCGCCTAAGACCGAGCCCGGCGCCTTGGATGGCGAAATTCTTCATGTTCCCCGGAGGGTGGCAACACGAAGTCGCTTATTGTGGTTTCGTTTCCGTGCTGGGAGGCTGCGCTTGATCCGTTTTCATACCTGCACATTTGCCTTCCATTGCTTTTTTCTCCTGCTCCTGGCTTTGTTTTTTCATGGCGCCGCAATTCATTTCCTGGGATTTCATCATTTGCCCGCCGCATTTCCCCTCGCCGCATACCATTTCTTTTTGCTCCTTGCCGGCCTCTGCCACCTGCAGATAGCCACTATCCAAGTCTTTAATTCCAAATGGGTTTTCGGACGCATTAGCGACAGCGGACAAGGATGTTACGACAGCGGCTCCCATTACGGTTTTTAATACTCTTTTGCTCATTGCCTCTTATTCCTCTCAATCGATTTCGAATTGTCGAGCGCCACGCGCGCCAAACTGTTAGACATCAGGATTCAACAAAGCGGCAGGTCATTCTCCAGGACGGCACGTGCCGGGACGATATCTCCGTGTCAGACTTTGTTAAGTCCGTTATTCTCACACAATAAGCGAAAATTGTGCACTCTATCAGCCCTGAACCGCCGCCTTTTTCCTAAGCTGACGGTGCCAATTGGCCATCACGTTTCTCAGTTGCTGATGAAAATCTCGAAGTAATAAAGGGAACTGTGGCCGGAATGATATGGTCAGCAACTGAGCATTGAGCTATTCTCTCGATTCCATAATTCTCGATAAAGCAGACGCCTTAAAGAAGTTAAAGGCGCTTTTTGACAGGTAGACATAAAGACAAGTTCTGGGGCATGTATGTATTGTCAACATTGCGGAAAAGAGATTAAAGACAAAGCAGTGGTTTGTACGGGGTGTGGCCATCCGGTCGACAGCGTCGGAGACGTCGAAGGCAAAACCGTGGCAGGCGAGCCTTGGAATCTCTTGATGATGAGCGGTTTGATTGTTGCCACCTTGTTTGTGCCTCCGGTTGGCCTCGTCTTTGGGATAATGGGCCTGATGGATGAGGCGAAGAAGGTTCAAGGGGCGATTCTCACGACTATAGGCGTTTTCATGACCCTCCTTATGGTCGCGATCATTCTCGGTTTGTAGGTGTTCGGTAAGCCGCGAAAATAATTTCGCCAGATTATCTCGGCGCTTTTAATTCAATACATCGATTTTCGATCCGTCTGCCAGAACTCATTCGACCGGCTAACTTATTCTTGAACCCTGCTTTGATTATCCTGTCATAAATCTACGCGAAGGGCCTTGGGGTGTTCCGCCAAAAGAACTTCCTGGTTGTCGATGATAATGAGATCAACCGCATTCTCCTGACAACGCAGCTTTCCGATTTGGGCGCGCATGTCATCGAAGCAGGCAGCGGCATCAAGGCAGTCGAGAAAATCCGGACACACTATTTCGACTTGATTTTTCTCGATCTGCGCATGCCGGGAGTAAGTGGCTTCGACGTAATACAAGCCATTCGGATGGACGCTGAGTTTTTTAATCGAAATACGCCGATAATCGCAGTTACCGCCCATGCGCTTCCTCAACAGCGAAAGGAGATTCTCGAAGCTGGATTTTGCGACTGTCTGATCAAACCCATCTTGGAAGACCAGCTTTTGAGAGTCATCGACACCTGGCTGGGCGTCAGTGCAGGCCCATCACCTCGCACCACCCTACCCTCTGCCGATTCGTATGATCTTTATCTCGATGCGATCATCGAAAAAACCGGTGGTAACCGGGCACTAGCCGAAAAGCTCATGCTTAGACTGGCTCAAGAACTGCCTGAACAGCTAGCCGACGTGGAAAAAGCACTCTGTGATGATAATTACCGCCAAGCCAGAGAAATTACCCACAAGATCAACGGATCAGCGAGCTTCTGTGGTTTGTTTGGCATCAGAAAGGCAGCTAGCGAATTAGAAACCGCTCTGGTGGCATCACCGTCGCGTGACACCCTTCGCGAGTATCTCCGGGCAATGGAATGCGAGATCGGAGCGTTTCTCTCAAAGAAAATGGGTCTCGTAGGTGCATTGAATAATTCGTGAAGAGATTTTTCTCGGCACAAGCATTTGTAAATCCAACGGCGGGGAATATGCCTCAAAGCTTAAAGAGGTATTTCCGGTAGTATTGGAGTTCTGCAATCGATTCCAAAATATCGTCGAGAGCCCGATGCGAATTCTTTTTTCTAAATCCTTCTTTGAGATGTGGTGCCCAGCGCCCCGCCAACTCCTTCAGAGTCGATACATCGAGATTACGATAATGGAAATAAGCTTCCAATTCCGGCATCCATCGTGCGAGGAACCGCCGGTCCTGACAGATACTGTTGCCGCACATCGGCGATGCTCCGGCGGGTACCCACTGTTGCAGAAATGAGAGCGTAAGCTTTTCGGCATCCGATTCGGCCGTGCGGCTCTCCCGGACCCGATCGATTAATCCGGATTCCCCATGGTGTTTCTTGTTCCAATCGTCCATGCGAGCAAGCGCTTCATCGCTTTGAAAAATCGCCAATACCGGCCCCTCAGCCAAAACATTCAAATCTTTGTCGGTCACCACCGTCGCAATCTCGATAATATGGTCAGTTTGAGTGTCGAGGCCGGTCATCTCCAAGTCTACCCAGATGAGGTTTTGTGAATCTTGTGCCATGAACGTTCCTTTATTATGGAGGGAATGATGGTGATGGGACTCATCGCAGTTATGCTCTAAGCTCCGCGTGAAAACGGCGAGCTAAGGGAGTCATTAACCGAGAAATCTTGTCAGGGATTTTACCAAAGGCTAAGCTGTAAAGCCGATATAGAGAAACCAAGCCCCTAATCCGATGAACATGTTCACTGTCCTATTTCTCGTGACGCTCGCCCTTGCCTTTGCTATCGAGTGGTGGCTGTCGCATCGGCAGTTGGCTTACGTCCGCACTCATAGGGATGCGGTTCCCGACGCGTTCAAAGACACCATTTCGCTAGAGGCGCATCGGAAAGCGGCAGATTACACGATAGATAAAGCGCGCTTGGCAAACGTCGATCGAATAGTCGGCTTGGTGATCTTGTTGCTGTTTACAGTCGGTGGCGGCATCGACGTCGTGAATCGATTTTGGGCAGGCTTCGAGTTGTCCCCCCTCGTTACGGGGATCGCCGTGATTCTCTCAACGATGCTTTTGATCAACCTGTTCGAGCTGCCCATAAGCCTCTATCAAACTTTCGTGATCGAGGAGCGCTACGGCTTTAACCGCAATACGCCCAAACAGTTCATCACCGATCTATTGCTCCAAACCGGGTTAAGTTTGGCTATCGGCGGACCTTTGCTCGCTTTGATACTGTGGATCATGCAGAGCGTGGGAAATTATTGGTGGCTCTTGGCGTGGTCGATCGTGATGGGGTTTTCCATTCTGATGAGTTGGGCCTTTCCTACTTTCATCGCACCTTTGTTTAACAAGTTCACGCCGCTCGAAGATGAGACGCTGAAAAAGCGCATCGAAACTTTGCTGGACCGGTGCGGCTTTCAAAGCAAGGGTATCTTTGTAATGGACGGCTCACGTCGGTCCGGGCATGGAAACGCCTATTTCACTGGAATTGGAGACAGCAAGCGTATCGTTTTCTTCGACACCCTGATCAATTCTCTAAATCATGATGAGTTGGAGGCGGTATTGGCTCACGAGTTAGGCCATTTTCGGCGTAAGCACGTATTGAAAATGCTTGTTGCGAGCGCGCTGATTACACTTACCGGCTTCGCCCTGCTGGGGTGGCTAAGTGGACAGGACTGGTTTTACAGTGGCCTTGGGGTAAGCAGCCAATCGAATGCTCTTGCGCTTCTTCTATTTATGCTGATCGCACCGGTATTCGCCACGTTTTTGCAACCGATCATCGCTTATTTTCAACGACGCCATGAGTTCGAAGCAGACGACTTCGCGGCTTATTACACCAGGCCGATCTATCTCATCAATGCCCTCGTCAAGCTCTATCGCGACAACGCCAGTACCTTGACGCCGGACCCCTTGTATTCTGCCTTCCATTACAGCCATCCCCCCGCGTCGATTCGTATCGCTAACTTGTCGGCCAAGTCTTCATAAGACTGCAGATGAATAGAGGGCGGAATAGCAGAACCGTTACGTCAAAATCTGCTGCTCCGGGCTCTCCGTTCCGTGAGGGGCTCGTGATCGCTCACCTAGGCCAAGGCTTGGCCGTCGAAGGATCACCGGGTGACATAATCCTTTGCCACACCCGGAGGCGCTTGGGCTTCGCCACAGTGGGAGATCGTGTGTTGTGGGAGCCGAGCGAAGGGAATCTAGGGCGGGTTGTGGAAATTCTACCCCGCCGAAACGTACTGACCCGCCCTGGCCATAACGAAACCATACGTCCGGTGGCCGCCAATCTCGATCGGGTTTTCGTGGTCGTTGCCGCCGAACCGGAACCCGATTGGTTATTGGTCGATCAATATCTGGCCGCTTGCGAGCGCCGAGATCTCCGCGCAGCATTTATCTTCAATAAAGTCGACCTACTCCCGAGCCAGGCGGTGGGGGAAGGCTTATTGGCTGATTATCACGGAATCGGCTATGACTCCTTTCTAGTCAGCGTCAGGACCGGCGAAAGGCTCTCCGAGTTGCGAAAAGAGCTTATCGGACAATGCAGCATGCTGGTCGGACAATCGGGCGTAGGCAAATCATCGCTCACGAATGCGCTATTACCGGATAAGCAACTCCAGACACGAACGCTTTCGGAAAAGACGAGTTTGGGTCGGCACACGACGACCACGGCAACCCTTTACCATCTTCCAGATGGGGGAGACCTCATCGATAGTCCGGGAGTCTCGGTCTTCGGTCTGGCTGAAATGAGCATTCGTGACCTGGCATCGGGCTTTCGGGAGTTTCGTCCGTGGATACCCCGTTGCCGGTTCAACGATTGCAGGCATATCAATGATAAAGGCTGCGCCGTGCGGGAAGCAGCGGAGACCGGCGCCCTGCCCTATGCTCGCTATGAGCGCTATCTAAAGCTCATTGAAAAGCTTCCGCCATCGCAAAGACCATAGCGGAAGTCGAAAACTGCCTGTAACTTGGGGCTCTTACGCGTTCGGATGTTCAGGCATTTTTTGAGGGGTATCGTCGATCGATTAGCCGCAAGGCCTTTACTGTGCCGCGTGGAAGCGTGACCGAGTCCAAAACGACAATTATCCTTGCTGGAGGAGACTGCGCAAGTCGATAGTCGCGGCGTTGGCTCTAGCAATGTAGTTAGCCAAAGTGAGTGAATAATTGGCGAATAAGCCAAAACCGCCACCGTTTAGAATGACCGGGCTCAAATATGTGGCTTGGCCATCCTCGAGTTCATGAGTAATTTGCTGCAGCGTCACCGAAGCGGTTTTATTGCCGAGAATGTCCCTGAAATCGAACTCGATGGCTTTGAGAATATGCATCGCCGCCCAAGTATAGCCGCGTGCTTCGAAGAAAACGTCGTCGATAATCAGCCAAGGCGTCCTGGTGACGACGGTACGACGCTCATCGGCACTGACTTGCCTGGTGTCGCCCGCACTGGCACTTAAACGATTGGAAAGGCTACCCAACCGTTTTTCCAACACCTCTAAATATTGGCGCAGATTGTCGGCACGGGAATAAAAGTTCGCGTCACGTTTCATCAAACGCAAGCGGTAACTTTCAAGCGCCTCGATTCCTTTTTCGTATTCCGACTCGGATGAAGGCAGCTGCCACGATTTGTGATCGAAATAGAAAAAAGGCTCGGCTCTTGCCAGATCCGGATCTTCTCGTGACTGGGTTTGAGCCCGTGCGATATGGTTACGGAGTGCCGTGGTCGCGTCGCGCAACGCCGTAAGAGCGCCGTACTCCCAGGAAGGAATGTTGTCCAACAAAACCCCGGGTGGAAAGACGTCGTTAACCAAAAGACCGCCCGGTTTCCTTAGCAACGTGTCCCCGATTTGCACAAGAGCGGAGGCATACGTGTATCCGAGAGGCAATTCTTTTGGATTCTTGACATTCCCGTGCCTTGCGGCTATTTCGAGTACGTCGAACTTACTGGGTTCTTTACTCCAGTACCATGAAACGGCGACGAAAATCAGCACGACCACAACCGCTAACGCACCGATTACCCAAATGAGCCCTTTTTCGGTCGTCGTTTTGGGGGTGAATACTCCCTTAATTCGCGAACCGAGTGATTCCGGCCGACTTTCGGTTTGTTCTGGCACTGACATGAATAAAGCCCTTTAGCGGTTCCCCGAATCAAACCATTATAGCGTAAAGGTTCTGCTTAAGTCACAGAAGAACCCGGACGCCGCCTTTTCGCACGAGGATGTGACTGATCGTATACGGCCGCCAAATGCTGAAAATCGAGATGGGTGTATATCTGCGTGGTACTGAGATTGGCATGTCCAAGTAATTCCTGCACGGCCCGCAAGTCTCCGCTGGACTCCAGTATGTGGCTCGCGAACGAATGTCTGAGCATGTGCGGATGCACGTGTTCAGGCAAGCCCAGCTTGCGTTGCCAGCGTTCAAGGCGCAACTGAACCGTTCGACCGGCGATTCGGTTCCCTCTCTTGCTGACGAACAACGCCTTCTCTCCGGCGTGCGCGTAGCGAGATCGCAAGACCAGCCAGCGCTCGATGGCTTGGCAAGCGCATTGACCGACCGGTAGGATGCGAGACTTCTGTCCCTTACCGTGCCTAACCAGCATGGATCCAGCGTTCAAATCCAGATCTTGAATTTCGAGCGAAACCAGTTCGCTCAATCGTAGGCCCGAGGAGTAGAAAAGCTCCCACATGGCCACATCGCGAATCTCCAGTTCGTCATCTTGCTCACCTTCCAAGAGCCCCGTCATTTGATCGGCATCCAATAGCGCCGGCAGTTTCCGCGGCGATTTGGGAGGACGTATTCCGCGTGCGACGTTGTCCGGAACTTGGCGTCGTTTCACCAAAAAATTGAGGAAGCTGCGGATCGCCGACAGTTCTCGTTGAAGGCTCCGGCTGCTCAGCCCCTCGATATGACGGGAAGCGATATGGTCCCGAACATGCCGAGGGATTAAA
Source organism: Methylocaldum sp. GT1TLB (assembly GCF_051027445.1). NCBI lineage: Bacteria > Pseudomonadati > Pseudomonadota > Gammaproteobacteria > Methylococcales > Methylococcaceae > Methylocaldum > Methylocaldum sp. GT1TLB. The sequence goes on along the minus strand of NZ_CP194898.1, from coordinate 769,595 downwards.
GCGTCCCAGCACGGTATGCCATGAACGTCGCAGTATCGCTTTAGCTGCCCTAGGTCGCGTGAATAATTGGCCAAAGTATGTGGGGATACCCGCTGCTGAAATCGCAGAACATCGAGAAAATCGGTAACCTGCTGTTCCGCGTCTTTTTGCATCAAGATTACGTCGCTTCGCTAAGCAAAGATGCCAGTCGGGCGGAAACGACCTCCCCCAACTGCCCGAGAAAATGTAGTCCCATACCGGTTTGGAATCGGCTTGCGTCACGGCTGCCGATAGCGAGCAATCCCTTAAGTCCTGCATGTTGCAGGGGTATCAGTGCGTATGAGAGCACGCCGGAGGCGTTGTTGCCGAACATGTATTTGGCATGAACCGGGTCCGGCTTTCCGCAGTAGGGTTTTCCAGTCTCCAAGACCGATGCGAAAAGAACTAGCCCAACGTCGTCGGAGGGCACGTAAAGGCCGGCGATTGGGCTTTCGATGGATGGCTGCACAATTTTTACCGTGACGAAGTCGGCTTGAAAATACTCGTGCAGGCACCACGTCAGACTGCCTAAAGTGTCGTCTAGAGTCGCAGCATCGAGTAACGTCAGCGTCAATTGATGAATCCGCTGATGCAAGGCATCGTTATCGCGGGCGATTTGCAAGATATCGTTCAACTGTGATTGAAGTTGCCGATTGCTGTCCCGCAATAGCGAAATTTGGCGCGCCACCAGGGAAACTGCCTCCCCGCAGGGATGCGGCACCTTCAGCATTTCCAGCAAATCCAATTGATCGTAAAAAAAATCGGGATGTTGGCGCAAATAGGCCTCCACTTCGTCAGCGGAGATAGTCGTTTCTTTATGACGCTTTGGCGCCTTTGGAGTAATCAAGCTCATAATTCGATTTCGCCCTCGAACACGCGAACGGCCGGTCCAGTCATGAACACCGGCCTCCCCCGTCCTTCCCAAGTTATATTAAGGGACCCGCCAGGGAGATCAACTTGCACCGGACTGCTCAAATCTCCCTGCTCTATGCCAACAACTGTTGCGGCGCAAGCTCCACTGCCGCAAGCCAAGGTTTCTCCGGAACCGCGCTCAAAAACTCGGAGCCTAATGTGATGTCGGTTGATGATCTGGACAAAGCCGATGTTTGCGCGTTGCGGAAAAATCGGATGGTTTTCCAATAGCGGTCCTACGGTTTCGACCGGCGCACGATCTACATCACCGACCTTGAGCACGGCGTGCGGATTGCCCATCGATACAGCGCCGAACGGCCGCGGGTTCCCACCCACCACCACCTCATAAAGAACGGCCTCATCCGGAATGTCCAGCGGGATTTCGGCAGGAGCATGCCTGGGAACTCCCATGTTAACGGTCACGAGTCCATTATCTCGAAGGAGCAAGCACAATTGACCGGCGTCCGTATCGACTACGATTTCGCTTTTGTCGCACATGCCGTGATCGTGAACGAATTGTGCAAAGCAGCGGGCACCGTTTCCGCATTGCGCTACTTCGGAGCCATCCGCATTGAAGATTCGATAGCGAAAATCGGCGTTTGAATTGATCGGGGCTTCAACGACCAACACCTGATCGCAGCCGATTCCAAAGTGTCGGTCTGCAATATGACGGACCTTTTCCGGCGTCAATGAAACGCTCTGCCGCACGCCATCGATAACAACGAAGTCGTTGCCTAGCCCATGCATTTTGGTGAATTTCAGTGCCATCAGTCTACTACGTGCTCGCCCTGAAAAAGTTGCGCGGTGGTCTCCCGCTCTCGGATCAGGTGAGTCCGGCCTCCATCCACCATGACTTCGGCGGGCCGGGGGCGGGAATTGTAATTTGAACTCATGCTGAATCCGTACGCGCCTGCGGAACGGACTGCCAGCAGATCGCCCTCGGCGATCGAAAGCTCGCGCTCTTTGCCGAGAAAATCGCCGGTTTCGCAAACGGGTCCGACGATATCGTAGCGTTTTTTGTCCACGCTGCTTGCCGTTCGGACCGGCACGACTTCCTGCCACGAATCGTAGAGCGCTGGTCTAATGAGGTCATTCATAGCGGCATCGACGATGGCGAAGTTTTTCTCCTGATTGGATTTCAGGTATTCCACGCGGGTCAGCAAAACGCCGGCATTGCCGATAATCGCGCGGCCGGGTTCGATGAGAATCTCGTAATCCGTTTGCGCGAGCCGTCCCAACAGCGCAGACGCGTATTCGCGAGGCTCGGGCGGCTGCTCATCGCGGTAGCGTATGCCTAGACCTCCCCCTAAATCCAAGTGATGGAGGTTGATCCCCTGCTCTTTCAAGGTATCGACAAGCGCCAGAACTCGATCGAGAGCATCGAGGAAGGGCCTGACAGACGTCAGCTGAGAACCAATGTGGCAGTCGATGCCGGTAATTTCGAGATGCGGCATATCGGCTGCACGCCGATATTGATGCAGTGCTTCGCTGACGTCGATGCCGAATTTGTTTTCCCGAAGCCCGGTAGAAATGTACGGATGCGTAAGAGCGTCCACGTCCGGATTCACGCGCAGCGAGATCGGAGCTTTTACACCGAGTTCTCCGGCGATTCGATTTAACCGATCCAGTTCGCCCGGAACTTCAACGTTGAAGCAACGGATACCGACTTCCAGAGCGCGGCGTAGTTCATCTTCGCGCTTGCCCACTCCGGAAAAAACGATCTTCGCCGGCTCGCCGCCCGCCGCCAGTACCCGCTCCAATTCGCCGACGGATACGATATCGAAACCCGAGCCCAGGCGCGCTAAGACGTTCAGCACCGCCAGATTGGAATTGGCTTTCACCGCATAGCAGACCAAATGTGGCTCACCGGCGAAAGCGTCGTCGAAAGCCCGCCAGTGGCGTTCGATCGTGGCACGCGAATAGACGTAGCAGGGGGTCCCGTAACGCTCTGCGATGGCAGGCAGGGACACATCCTCGGCGTACAACGTACCGTCGTGATAATTGAAATAATCCATCAGCGCTGTTCTTCTTTCGAAGCAGGATCTTCGCTGGGTAGGTAAAGTGGTCCTTTCTGGCCGCAAGCGGAGAGGACGAGACTGAAAAAAATCAGCGGGAGGAGTGTTCGAAACGAAAGAGACATGATTTTTCGGTTTGCTGCGTCTTGTCGACAATAATCTTGCTTATTCTAATGGAAAAATGGGGGCGGCCCAATGCACGGACCGCCTTATATCGTTTATGCAAAGGAAGACTGACCGAAGCTTCAAGCGTCCGTTCCGGAAAAATCTGCGGACGCCTGAAATTTGAAACCAGCCGTTCAATCACTCGTCTTACACGCGTATGCAAAATGAACTATTCCGGGCGACCGTACTTGCCTGGTTCGATCGATACGGGCGCAAGCAACTGCCCTGGCAAGTCGACCGAACACCTTATCGGGTTTGGATCTCGGAAATCATGCTCCAACAGACCCAAGTCGTAACGGTCATCCCGTACTTCGAGCGTTTTGTAGGCCATTTTCCTGTTGTCGACGCGCTCGCCCAGGCATCCTTGGACGAGGTTATCGCACTTTGGGCCGGGCTCGGCTACTATGCGCGCGCTCGTAACCTACACCGGGCGGCGCGGATAATCGTGGAACAGCACGACGCACAGTTGCCCGTCACTCTCGAGGAATTGAGCGCTCTGCCCGGCATCGGACGCTCTACGGCTGGAGCGATCCTGAGTCTCGGATCGGGTATTCGTGCACCCATCCTGGATGGCAACGTCAAACGGGTTTTATGCCGATATCAGGGTATCGAAGGCTGGCCTGGAGACACCCGGATTCTCGCGAGATTATGGCAACTCAGCGAAGAATTGACGCCTTCGCTCCGTATCGCCGACTACAACCAAGCCATGATGGATCTGGGAGCAACCGTATGCACCAAGCGGAAACCGGTTTGTTCCGCCTGTCCGATCAGCGCGAACTGCGTGGCACTTCAGTCGGGGCGAGTCGACGCCATCCCAGCGCCGAAACCAAAACAGACCCTACCTGTCCGACAATGTTTTATGTTGGTGTTAAGAAACGCCTGTGGCGAGCTTTACCTGGAAAAGCGCCCGAATACCGGCATTTGGGGAGGTCTTTGGAGCTTGCCGGAGTTCGATAGCGAAGAGGATGTATATGCTTGGTGCACGAAACAGCATATCGATTGTTTTGAGCTTGAGCGCCTCCCGCAGCGCCGGCATACTTTTTCCCATTATCACCTTGATTTTGTTCCGCTGGTGGCTCGCACACATTCCGAGTACTACGGAATCAGCGAACCATCGCTCTATCGATGGCTTACACCGGATAAAACGATCGGGCTCCCGGCGCCGGTACTGAAACTGGTAAACGAGATTGCCGGCCAGGATCGATAGCTGCGAATTCAAGCGAATTCAATGGGCGCGGATGGTGCGGAACGAGTCGAATTGGGTTTCTATAGTGCTGATCATTACGAGGTAACTGATGACGCGACGAGTTAAATGTGCACGTTTGGGAGTCGAGGCCGAAGGCTTGGAGAAACCGCCCTTCCCTGGAGTAGAAGGGCAGCGGATTTTCGACCATATCTCCGCTCAGGCATGGCAGGATTGGCTCAAACTCCAGACCATGCTGATCAATGAGCACCGGCTCACACCATTCGAGCCCGAAGCACGACGATTCCTGGCGAAGGAGCGCGAGAAATTTCTATTCGGCGGCGGAGCTCAGATGCCTGAAGGCTACGTGCCGCCCAAAGTCTGAATCGGCTCCGGAATCGGCTCAGACGGTTTGGAGATAGCGACCGGAATACCAGTTGGCTGCTGCAGCGCTTGCTTTAGCGCTGCGCCATCGAGAATGATCTCGCGGCCCTTCGTTTTCTTCTCAATCAAATCCATAGCCGAGTCGAGCAACTGTTCGTAAGTCATGCGGTCTTCGTCCAACGGCTGATGGACTTCCATATATAAAATCCCTGCCGACCAGCCCAGCTTGACCGGCTGGTTGACCAGATGGACCGGGGTACCGACATTGACGAGCGGAAAAAGCCGCTCGATATCTTCTGGATACATTCGAATGCATCCGTGAGTGACTCGCATTCCGATGCCGTAGGCCTTGTCAGTGCCGGTGCCGTGGATAAGGTAGCCCGGAACGCCAAGCCGCATGGCGAAGCGGCCGAGCGGATTCAGAGGTCCCGCTGGGACCACGTCCGGTAAAATATCCCCGTCCCGGGCGTGTTCTTGCTTGATGGTTTCCGGAGGTACCCAAACCGGGTCCTTTACTTTCTGCGCAATTTTGGTGGCGCCCAAGGGAGTGCGCCAATCCATTCGGCCGATGCTCACCGGATAGCTAACGACTTGTGTCGCTTTCGCTTTCCGCTGAGCCGGATAGTAGTAAAGGCGCATTTCCGGAATATTGATGACAACGCCGGAACGTGGCGCATCGGGAAGGATAAATTGGCGTGGGATCAATACATCCTTACCGTCACCAGGCAACCAGCGGTCGACGGTCGGATTGGCCATGACGATTTCGTCCTGACCGACGCTGAACTCCCGCGCAATATCGATGAGCGTATCTTCATGCTTCGCCTTCGTATATCGAATCTCGCCGATTAGATCGCTACCGTCCGTCGGAAGTGCGAACACCTCCGCTGTAGAATTGAGCGGGGCAGCAAGCATGAGCGCGATCGCTAGCCAGGCCGCCCCCCGTCTCTTGATGCGCGCCAATTCGATTGTTTTCAGCAACATTGCGTTTTTCCTACACCACAGGTTGTTTCGTTTGAAGGTTTTCGCCGCCAAAGAGCTCGATGAAGCGTGGCAAGAATGTCGCTAACTCGAGGCTCATGATTGCAAAATCCGCGTCGAAGCGTTCTACCGGATCGGACGTTTCGATATCCGCCGCCTCTTCCTGTACCAGGTCCAGAAAACGGAGTTTCTTGATGCCAAACGCCTCGTCGAGAACAAAGCTTAGACGGTCATTCCAAGTGATAGCCAATTTGATGACCTCTTTACCGGCCTCAATGTGATTTTGAATCTCCGGTGCGCTCAGATCGTGGCGGCGGCAGCGCACGATACCGCCGTCTTCTTCCGGAGATCGCAACTCGCATTCGCTTTCCAGAGTGATATCCGACGGCAAGTCGGCATCCATAACCCAGTGGGTCATGATAGCACTGGGCCGCTCACGGGTCGCAGGAGGAACCACTGGCAAAGAACCAAGACACTGACGCAGCAGCGAAGCAATTTCCTCGGTTTTCTTAGCGCTGGCGCTATCTGCAACAAGCCAGCCGCCCTTCGGGTCAATGTAGGCATAGGTGCGCCGGCTGTGGCTAAAGGCGCGAGGCAGTAAATCCTGCATTACCTCATCGCGTAGCGCGTCCCGCTCTTTCCGTCGCATCGGCCGGCCTTGCCGGTCTTCGACTTCGGCTACCCGCTCCGAGAGGATTTCGTTAACTACCGAGGCAGGAACGATTTTTTCCTCCTTTTGAACACACACCATCGCAAATCCGTTGGTGACGTGGACCAGGGGAAAAGTATCCTTGCCGAGCGGTGCGCACCAGCCGTAACTGACGGGCTCTAGACTCCCGCAAGGACGAAAGCGGCGTTGATCGAGCTTTTGCTCGAACTCTGCGACGTCAAGATCGAAAGGTTCTGTAAAACGTAATAAAGATAAGTTCTTAAACCACATAATTCGGAAGCGGCAACCAAAAGGGGCGAATTATGGCGATTGGCGCGTTTTTTGTCATCAATACCGTTTAATCGCCATTTAAATCAGTCTGAAAACTCGACCTAAAGTATATTCGCTACATGTAGAGCGGAAGATCAGGCCTGTCATTGGATGTCAGAATCTTCATTATCATTCGTCGCACTACATTATGATTGATGAAAATGCCCTCGGAATCGGCTTGTCAAATTCGGGAATTAATTGACGCCATCCAGTCCTAACTATTTTGTGAGTTCCATGCTGATCTTTGTTCGAGAATTCTAGCTTTCCGGAATCAGTTGGAAAAATCGGCATTTAAATCATCTCGGATTCATGCTGAGCCATGAGTGATTGCCGGCCTTATTGAAATATCCGACTATTTTTTCGACCATCCTTTTGAAGAGTTGAGTAATTCTATGGGCTACTACCGACAGTCTCTTCCAGCGAGCGTTCTCTACAAAGCGTGCGATCCACAGGAATTCGACTTCTCCACCACCGACGAGTTGGCCGATATCGGTGTCGTGATAGGCCAAGAGCGAGCGCTGGATGCAATTCAGTTCGGCATTTCCATCGTCCAGAAGGGCTACAACATTTTCGCTCTAGGTCCGAGCGGATCCGGGAAGCTGGCGGCGGTTAAGGAAATCGTCGGCCGCGAAGCTGAAAACCGGCCGGTACCCGACGACTGGTGCTACGTCAACAACTTCGGCGAAGCTTCGAAGCCCAAGGCCTTGAGATTGCCGGCCGGTCAGGGGCGCCGCTTCGCCCGGGACATGGAGCAAGTCATCGAGGAACTCAGTACCGTCATTCCGGCGACGTTCGAGGGTGAAGAATACCGCGGTCGCGCAGAAGAAATCGAGGAGGAAGCAAAGGAGCGCGAGATCAATGCTCTAAATGAGTTACGCCGAAAATCTTTGCAGCACGGCATCGCTTTAATCGAAACGCCTACCGGATTTGCGTTTGCTCCGGTGGACGAAAAAGGCGAAGTGCTCGGACCCGAGCAATTTCAAAAGCTTTCGGAGCATCAGCAGGAACAGATTCAGGAGGCGGTAACGGATTTGCGTCAGCAGTTGCAAAAGCTGTTGAAGCAATTTCCGGTGTGGCGCAAGGAAGCAAAGGAAAAGCTGAAAACGTTGAATCGAGAAATTGCCGAGTTTGCCGTCAACCATTTGATGGACGATTTGAAAGCCCGTTACGAAGCCATTCCCGGAGTCGTTCAGTATCTGAATGAAGCTCAACGGGAAATCATCGATCACGCGGAAGATTTTTTCCCGAAGCAGGAAGGTGGCATAGCGACGTTGATCGGGCATGCGCCGCGGCCAAGTCCTTTTCTGCGCTATAAGGTGAACCTATTGGTCGACAATAGCGAGTGCAAATATGCCCCAGTCGTCTTCGAGAGCTTGCCGAGTCACAACAATCTGGTGGGACGGGTTGAATACCAAGCCTACATGGGCGCTCTGGTCACCGATTTCACAATGATCAAACCAGGCGCCTTGCATATCGCCAACGGCGGCTATTTGATCCTGGACGCTCGCAAAGTGCTGATGCAGCCGTTCGCTTGGGACAGCCTGAAACGCATTCTTCAGTCGCGCGAAATCCGTATCGAATCTTTGGAGCGTGCGCTAAGCGTAATCAGTACCTCGAGCCTGGAGCCGGAACCGATTCCGCTGGATATCAAGATCATTTTGATCGGGGATCGCGTTCTTTATTATTTGCTCAATGTTTACGATCCTGAATTTCGCGAGCTTTTCAAAGTTTCGGCGGATTTCGAAGAAACGATCGATCGAGATGCCGACGGCAATGCACTATACGCTCGGCTTATCGCCAGCCTGGCGCGGAGAAACCAGTTGCGCCCGCTGGACAAGGAAGCGGTAATCCGGGTAGTGGAACATGCGGCTCGCTTGGTGGAAGATTCGGAGAAATTATCCACCCATTTGCGCAGCCTGGACGATCTTCTCAAGGAAGCCGACCACTGGGCGGCACAGGTACAGCGCGCGATCATCACTCGGGACGACGTGCAGGCCGCCATCGATCACCAGATCCGTAGGGCTGACCGGCTCCGCGAGCGAGTTTATGAAAACATTCGACGCGGAACGATTTTCATCGACACTGAAGGCGCGGTGGTTGGCCAGGTCAACGGCTTGTCCGTAATCAGCTTGGGTGATTTTTCATTCGGCCAGCCGTCCCGCATTACCGCCACCACTCGGTTGGGCAGCGGCAAAATTCTTGACATCGAGCGGGAAAGCGAACTGGGCGGCGCCATTCACAGCAAAGGTGTGATGATTTTGTCCGGTTTCCTAGCACATCGTTACGCTAAGACCCGGCCGTTTTCAGTGACCGCCAGCCTCGTCTTCGAACAATCCTACGGCCAGGTCGAGGGCGACAGTGCGTCCTTGGCGGAACTCAGTGCGATTTTATCGTCACTGGCCGATTTACCGATTCGCCAGTCGCTGGCGGTAACCGGTTCGGTCAATCAAAATGGACAAGTTCAACCTATTGGCGGGGTCAACGAAAAGATCGAAGGCTTTTTTGACATTTGCGCCTCGATTGGCCTAAGCGGAAAACAGGGAGTGATCATTCCCCGTGCCAACGTCAAACACCTCATGCTGCGGCAGGATGTAGTCAAAGCCGCGGAATCGGGCAAATTTCACGTCTACGCGGTGGACACGGTAGATCAGGCTTTAGAGCTGCTCATGGATAAGCCGGCCGGCGAACGTGACGTGACAGGCGCATTCCCGCCAGATAGCATTAACGGGCGTATCGAACAACGCCTCAGGGAGTGGATCGATATCCAGAAGGAGTTCAGGAGTCAGGAAAGAGCCGGAGAGAATCAAAGCTATGGCTGAAGACGCTCCCATCTCCGAACGAGTCGTGGTTGCTTTGAACGTGCTGCGCCATGATATCGGTATTCTCGAATTGGCGGCGCATCTCGCCGCACGAAAGCAGGCGCAGTTGATTGCAGTTTATGTGGAAGAGACGAACTTAATCAATTTGGCCGAGCTTCCGTTCGCGATAGAGATTGATCGCATCTGCGCGGCCGAGCGTAAAGTCGATTTGCCACGCCTGATGCGCACCCTGCGCTCCAGCACCGAACAAATTCAGCAAACGTTGTACCGGCTGAATCAAAGCCTGCGAATTGACGTAAGTTTCCGGACAGTGCGCGGACATCTCGTTTCCGCCGTCATGTCACAGATCGAGCAGGTTGACGTCGTTTTCCTTCCCAAGAGAACCGAGCCGTATAAAAGCGGCGTTAAGAAGAAGATCTCTACATTCCCTATCTGGGTTGTATTCGACGGATCTATGGAAGCTAAGCGCGCCTTACGGATGTCTGTCGAGTTGGCCGAGCTCGAATCAAGCCGACTTAATGTTGCCCTTCCGGCAGAGACTGAGGCCGAATCCGAGGCATTAAAAAGGTTGGCGTTGGAAAGCTGTGTTCAAAGCGCAGCCGCGCAGTTTGTTTCCGTCCGCCCGTTCGATGCCCCAAATTTACTGCGCTCGATGCAGCGCACTGGCTGCCGCTTGTTGGTAGTCAAACGTCAAAATGTTGATTTCAGCAAAGCCATTTCGGAGACCGTCGCTTGCCCCGTCGTCCTGGTTTGAATCGCGGCTATGCCGATAGTATAAAGGCGCAAATTTCGAGCGGTCGCGATTCCATTTCGCGACCGCTCGTTCAGTGATTGCCCGTTACGATTCACTATCCAAGCTTCACGTATGCCAAGCATGTACCCGTGCTGCACCGGCAAATCCAAAATACGCGGCTACCGCTGCGCTCAATAGGTGCAACCAGGCGTCGATACCGTATATTGGAGCCAACCCGAACAGTGTGTTCGTTGCCGGAATAATCCCCAACAGGAATAACACACCGAAGAGGATCGCATTGGCTCGCGCGAAGGTCACGGCCCTAGGAATACTCCGGGCGGCAAGAATACCCCAGACTCCAACGCCGATATGTACCAAGTTGTGAATCAGATTAACCGGAAAGAGGCCAAACAATCTGCCGTAGCCAGCTTCTATAGCCAATGGAGGACCTCCTACTATCGGCTGTACAAGGCCCGGGATAAAGCCAAGAATACCGATTATCAGGTACACAATGCCAAACACTTTCGCGAAAGTCTGAACCATGACACATCTCCTTCAATATCAGGATAAAACACTCGCTACCTTACTTATCCTCGGACATAAAATATTGCCTCTCTGAAAGGCGGCAGCGCGGTATTTTTCATTTCGCACTGCTAGTCCGAGAAAAGCTTATGTTGTCAATTAGAGCCTTCGAAAAATCGCTAGTTCAGGCTTTAATGCGTGTCTTTTGACCATTTGAAGACCGAGACGGCAGCTTGCGTACTCTTACCTATTCAAAAGTGAATCTCATGGCAGCATCCTATTTTGAACTACACCGTTAACTCGAAGTTTGAGAGGTGCCGATATGCTGACTCAAGAAGCATCTTCAACTGGCTCCATGCAAGCATGTATCGAGCAGTGTCTGGATTGCCATTCTATATGCCTGGAAACGGTAACCCACTGTCTGGAAAAAGGAGGGCCGCATGCGGAAGCCGATCATATTCGACTCCTCCTGGATTGTGCCGAAATTTGCCAAACCAGTGCGAACTTCATGCTCCGCGGTTCAGAGCTTCACACGTTAACCTGCGAAGTCTGCGCAGAAACATGCGAACAGTGCGGGGACAGTTGTGAGCAATTCGAGAATGACCCCCAAATGCAGGCATGCGCGCAAACTTGCCGAAGCTGTGCTGACGCCTGTCAGGCTATGGCCGAAGAAGCAGGTGTTGAATGATGGGTTTTGGGTTTTAGATAGTCCGACTGAAATTACACCATCGGAGCCCGCATTTCCGGAGCATGCCGCTCGTCAAGCGCAATTTGTCATCATCACCGTACGAGAGCGGTAGCTAAGCGTGTGCGTAAATTGGAGAGCTTAGGCTCCTCAGCTTATGGCTCGGAGCGATTACTCTCATGCCGCCGCTCTCGACCGACCACTGAGAAAATTCACGACCACTCACCGGTTCCTGGACGCCTATTCATGGAGGCTGACGCGTAGCGATCGTGTGTCAAGGGAGCGTCGAAAAGGAATGGACTACAACACCCGACCGATTATGAAAAAAGCCGCGCCAGGAAACAGCAACGCGGCTCCCCACCAGGTACCGGCCATCATCGCAAGAATGCTGACTGCGACCAGAATGGTGCCGATCGCCTGCAATTTTCCGCTCAAGCTGCGTATTGGAGCTGCTCTTAAAGACCGCCCGCAATGTGGACAAGCATTGGCTTGATCGGGAATCTCCGAGTCGCACGCGGGACATTTCATGAGGGCCATAGCTATAAACTCCGTTACCTTAACAGCGTGAGATTAGCGGAGATTCAGCATGCCTACAACAGTTCGTACTATCGAAATTCGAATGTGACTCTCGGCAATTTCGAACAATGCATGGATTGGGATAGATCAGGAAAACCTTGCTCCTAAAGCTGGAGATGCTCCAAATTACCGGTAGGACACGGCGGAGAGGTTTCAAAAATGAGGCCCGGTTAAATTCCGACAAGAGATGAGTTTTGGGAATTTTTTGAAAACCCAAAAACAAAAAGGCCTGCATTTCTGCAAGCCTTTGTTTTAATTGGTGGGCCATGTAGGGATCGAACCTACGACAAACGGATTAAGAGTCCGCTGCTCTACCAGCTGAGCTAATGGCCCGATATGGAGTGCTTGACAAGCTAGAAGTGGGGTGACCGATGGGGCTCGAACCCACGACAACCGGAATCACAATCCGGGGCTCTACCAACTGAGCTACGGCCACCGTCGGAAAATTACAAATAGATGGCGCGCTTGGCAGGACTCGAACCTGCGACCCTCGGCTTAGAAGGCCGATGCTCTATCCGGCTGAGCTACAAGCGCTTGGTCGGGGTAGAGGGATTCGAACCCCCGACATTCTGCTCCCAAAGCAGACGCGCTACCAGACTGCGCTATACCCCGGACGACCTTCTTTAACGAGAAGCCGTTCGGCTAACCATCAAGACTCACAATAATACCCATGTCGTTACAGATCGTCAATCGGTATGCTGCATACATCTGTCGTCAATGATAACAAGCGCTTGCTTTACAGCTTGCTCTTGACGGTCTGGAAAATTTCCTCATTCAGGAGATCCATTCCGGTCAAAATCCCGTTCAATTCCGCTAAGCGGGAAGATACGAATTTTTCATCCTTTATAGCACCGGCGTTCACATAAACATTTAGCGCGGCGCTTTTCAGCGCAGCGTAACCTGCCACGACGGCAACGCCGGCATCACTGACTACGTTTCGATTCCCTTTTTCCGCTACGATTTTGCTCAACCTGATCACTTCGGCACAGGCTTTCGCGCACGCGATCGGCACATCGGTCGCCTCCTGCAAAGCCGATTGTATCTGCTGGCTTCTGGCGGTCTTCTGTTCTTGCGTTTCTTTTGGTAAACCGTAGGCGCCCATGACCTTATCAAATACTTCGACATCGGCTCTAACCATGTCCATCAGCTGCGCACGCAAGCTTTCCGCTTTCGTCAGCAGCTCTTTCATCTCTGGTTCGACGGCGTCATAATTTTTTTTTCCTATGGTGAGATTACAAACCATGCTCACCAAAGCGGCGCCCATAGCTCCCATAATGGCCGCTGCGCTGCCGCCACCGGGAGTTGCCGACTTGCTGGCCAAGTCGTCCAAAAATTGATGGATTGTTTTGTCTTTGATCATGCCATTCGCTCCATCAGGTTCATAGTATGAAAAATGGCCGGAAAGTATAAAACACAAGGCGTTACGGGTTAAAATTTTCCGTTTTTTCGGATTGGCGATATCTCGCCAGTTCGATGACGAATCGGAAAAATCCGCCAAACCCGCTCAAGGTTAAGTGCCATTCCAAGGAAAAAGAATGAAGAAGCTTTTGTTCCAATTCGATACCGATTTTTACCCATCTGTGTTCGACACCGTTGTCGCCTATGATGGCGGCGCGGATCATGTAATCGGCCACGGTAGCCTGACGCCGGAGAACGTTGGGGCATTGGTGGACGGCACAATTTTTACAAGAGCGCCCAAGGATAAAAAAAATACGGCAATCTTCATCGGGGGCAGCGATTTGATGGCCGGACAAGAGCTATTGAAGGCGGTGAAGAAAAAGTTTTTCGGAGGTTTCCGAGTCTCCGTAATGCTGGATAGCAACGGCAGCAATACCACGGCCGCAGCGGGCGTCGCCAAACTCGCAGCGAGCGGAGCAATTGCCGGAAAACGGGCTGTCGTTCTTGCAGGTACCGGACCTGTGGGCCAGCGGGCGGCGGTAATGCTGGCCAAAGAAGGCGCTCGGGTCTCGATCACATCACGCCAGATGGCTCGCGCCGAGAAAGCTTGCCAAGACATGAAACAGCGGTTCGGCGTCGAACTGACCCCTATTGAGGCTCATGATAACGACGCACGCGGGAAATCCATAGAGCAAGCGCATATCGTGTTTGCGGCCGGCGCAGCCGGTGTAGAACTGTTGGAAGAACGTCATTGGCAGGATAATCCGTCGATCGAGCTGGTGGCGGATGCCAACGCGACTCCTCCAATCGGTATCGGCGGGACCGATATGATGGACCGTGGAACAGACCGAAACGGAAAAATCGTTTGGGGAGCCATTGGCGTCGGTACGCTGAAACTGGCACTGCACCGTGCCTGTATCGCTAAGCTTTTCGAGAGTAACGATCAAATTCTGGATGCCGAAGAAATTTTCGAAATCGCGAAGACAATGGCCTGAAGGACGCAGGCGCGATTCGAACAGGGCGGCCGCTGACATTTTCGCTTGACCTCGGAGAGCGCCTAAATTTCCAAGATTTTTTTTAGGTCGAATTCGCTTACGAGCTGATTTGGGAAATAGCCTCGGGGATTGCAGAGAATTCGCGTGCCTGAGCAGCGATAGTCGGAGACGGCATGGGTATGGCCATGGAACCAGGCTGCGATTTCGAAACTGTGCAGAACTTCTCTCAGGTCATTGCAGTAGGCATGGCGTTTGATCTGGCTGGGGCTGTCCCGCCAGCTCCAAGGCGTCGGAGCGTGGTGGGTGACCACCACGGTTTTCCCGGGAAACGGTTTTGCGAGTTCGGCAAAGAGCCATTCGCGGGATTCCCGATGCAATTGGCGATAGCTCTTCGCATTTAAAGCATCTGTGCGGTATCGAATCTTTCGGAAATCATTGACGATAGAAACCAGTTCCTCCAGCTGATCGTTATCGTCGCCCCCGAGATCGCTCCACAGGGAACAACCCAAAAATCTCACTCCGTCATACACCCACGCGCGTTGTTCCAGGAACTGCACATTGGTTCCGCTAGCGGCACTAGTTAGGTTTGCCAGGGTGGAGAGATATTCTTGGCCGTAAAACTCGTGGTTACCCGCTACATATATGACAGGCTTTCCAAATGATTTAAGCCAGTCCAAAGCTTGCAGGCCAACACCGATATCTCCGGCTGCGACGACAACGTCCGCATCGGCCGCCGTCGTCTCCAAAGATCCGAATTCGAGATGTATGTCCGAAAAATACTGAATACGCACGGTGTAATGTGATCCTTGGCCGGAGCGTCCTTCGAGGGCTTACTATTCCGGCACACGCTGTAAGTTCCATAATTATAACTTGACACCCAAGTAAAGAACTCGGAAATTACCGCAAGCCTACGATAGGCTTGAGCTGTGTCATTGATAAAATAGCGGACTCGCGAAGTATCCCAGTAGGTTTTTAAGCATGATGAATAGAAGAGATTCGGTCGGTGTAAAAGTCGGTGAGATCCAGATCGGCGGCAATGCGCCGATGGTCGTCCAATCCATGACCAATACCGACACCGCGGATGTAAAAAGCACCG
Organism: Methylocaldum sp. GT1TLB; assembly: GCF_051027445.1. NCBI lineage: Bacteria > Pseudomonadati > Pseudomonadota > Gammaproteobacteria > Methylococcales > Methylococcaceae > Methylocaldum > Methylocaldum sp. GT1TLB. Next base: position 754,137 of record NZ_CP194898.1, on the reverse strand, counting down.
TCAGACAGGTGATGGATCTGGCCAAGGCCGGTTCCGAATTGGTCCGCATTACCGTAAACAATGAAGAATCAGCACAGGCCGTATCTCAGATACGCGAAGAATTGGACAGGAATGGCTGCTTCGTTCCTCTGATCGGCGACTTCCATTTCAACGGTCATAAGCTGCTGGACAAGTTTCCCGGTTGTGCCGAAGCACTGGCGAAATACCGTATCAACCCCGGCAACGTGGGCCGAGGATCCAAGCGCGATCCCCAATTCGCCCAGATGATCGAATTTGCCTGCCGCTACGAAAAACCCGTGCGGATCGGGGTCAACTGGGGAAGCCTCGATCAATCCGTGCTGGCACGCCTGCTTGATGAGAACGCGCAGCTTAGTGACCCAAGACCACTCGCCGAAGTGATGCGCGAGGCGGTCATCACCTCGGCTTTGGAAAGCGCCGAGCGTGCCGTGTCATTAGGATTGCCCAAAAACCGCATCGTGCTGTCATGCAAGATGAGCGGCGTTCAGGAGCTGATTGCCGTTTATCAAGCGCTCGCCGAACGCTGCGATTACGCTCTGCACTTGGGGCTTACCGAAGCCGGCATGGGATCCAAGGGCATCGTGGCGTCTACGGCTGCATTGGCGGTACTGCTGCAGCAAGGCATCGGCGATACGATCCGTATTTCCTTGACTCCCGAACCGGGCGCCGATCGCACCCACGAAGTCATCGTCGCCCAGGAGATTCTCCAAACCATGGGGATCCGCTCGTTCACGCCGATGGTGATCTCCTGCCCCGGTTGCGGCCGTACGACCAGCGACTATTTTCAAAAGCTGGCTCAGCAGATTCAGAGCCATCTCCGTCACAAGATGCCGGAATGGCGCAAGAAATATTCGGGTGTCGAGGACATGCACGTGGCCGTGATGGGCTGTGTGGTCAACGGCCCCGGCGAGAGCAAGAACGCCAATATCGGAATCAGCTTGCCCGGCACGGGTGAGCAACCGGTCGCCCCGGTCTTCGAGGATGGCGTAAAGACCGTAACGCTGAAGGGTGATCGTATCGCCGAAGACTTTCAGGAATTGGTCGAGCGTTATGTCGTGTCCCACTACGGCCCGAATCAGGAACATCAAGCCATCGCCGAGTAAGGAATCGAAAGCTCCCCGGCCCGCGGCCGCTCAGTCCGGGCGGGCCGGACTTTCGCTCGCCATCCCCTTCAAACGCTGCAACTCCAGATCGCTAAATCCCGCCGCTCGGCGCAATTCGGTATTGAACGGACCGCGGACAGCCCCCCGAAGATAGCGTTCGACAAGATCGAAATATTCCGTTACGGGATCGATTCCCTGTTCGTTGCACACGTATTGAAACCAACGAGTACCTCGCGCCACATGGCCAACCTCATCCCTCAGGATAATCCTGAGGATATTCGCGGTTGCGTCATCGCCTAAGGCATCGAGCTTATCAATCATTGCCGGGGTGACATCCAATCCCCTCGCTTCCATCACGCGCGGAACCAACGCCAGGCGGGCTTTCACGTCATGCGCCGTCTCCTCGGCTAACTCCCATAATCCTCTATGTGCGGGAAACTGGCCGTAGTCGGCATCAAAGTCTTTTAGCCTTCCTCGAACCAGAGAAAAGTGATAGGCCTCCTCGATGGCTACTTCCAGCCAATCGTTATAGAAGGCCCGTGGCATTCCGCGGAACCGGTAAACCATATCCCAGGCGAGCTGAATCGCGGTGAGTTCGATGTGGGCAACCGCATGCAGAAACGCGATCTTCCCGGCACGGGTCGTGAGTTTCCGCCGCGGCAAATGCCTCGGGTCCACCAACTCCGGACGCTCCGGGAAGCGGACTTCCGATGCCGGCTTGGGCGGCAAGCGATCATCCAGGGAAAAGCCTTCTCCCCGGAAGGCCAGCGCAGCCCGCTCGGTCGCTTCCAGTTTGGCTTCCACGGATGGCGTGTATAGGCACGATTCCGCAATCTCGAATAGATTGGTCGACATGAGTTTCGTAATCGTTTCGGAATAAGAACAACAGGCCGCCACTTGCCGATGCCTCGTCGGTTGCGGCAAGCGGCGCTGTCGCACTTGGCATTTCAAGCCGTGGCGTCTAAAGCGACTTGTTCCGCCTTTCTGACGTAGTCGGGAATCTGATCGAAATTCAGATATCGATAGGTATCCGTTGCGTCCTTTTCCAGGGACTGAACGAAAGCCATGTATTCTTCGTACGACGGGATGCGCCCTAAACTCGAACATACGGCCGCGAGTTCTGCCGAGGCCAGAAACACATTGGCACCCGCTCCCATCCGATTGGGAAAGTTTCGCGTCGAGGTCGATACCACGGTGGCATGGTCCGCCACCCGTGCCTGATTGCCCATGCACAATGAACATCCGGGCATTTCGGTCCGAGCGCCCACTTTGCCGTAGATGCCGTAATACCCTTCCTCGGTCAATTCCAACTGATCCATCCGGGTCGGCGGAGCGATCCATAAACGCCCTGGAACTTGCGTCCCGAAGTGCTCCAGGATTTTTCCGGCCGCACGGAAATGGCCGATGTTCGTCATGCAGGAACCGAGAAAGACCTCGTCGATCTGGGTGCCGGCAAGGGCAGACAAGGGTTTTACGTCGTCAGGATCGTTCGGGCAACACAAGAGCGGCTCTTTAATCTCGCTCAGGTCGATCTCGATCACTTCGTGATATTCGGCATCGGCATCGGGCTCCAGGAGCATGGGATCAGCCAGCCAATCCTCCATGGCCGCGATTCGCCGGATTAAGGTTCGTACGTCGCCATAACCTTGCTCGATCATCCATTTGAGCAAAACGATATTGGACCGCAAATATTCCTCAATCGGCTCTTTGTTCAGGCGTACGGTACAGGCGGCGGCGGACCGCTCGGCGGAAGCATCCGCCAGCTCGAATGCCTGCTCTACCTTTAGAGTCGGCAGTCCTTCGATTTCCAAGATGCGTCCTGAAAAAACGTTCTTCTTGCCCTTTTTCTCGAGAGTCAAAAGCCCGCGCTGCATCGCCGCATAAGGAATGGCATGCACCAGGTCCCTGAGCGTGATGCCCGGCTGCATTTCGCCCTTGAACCTGACCAGTACCGATTCCGGCATGTCCAAAGGCATCACACCGGTGGCGGCAGCGAAAGCGACCAGGCCGGAACCCGCGGGAAACGATATCCCGATAGGGAAGCGGGTATGCGAATCGCCGCCGGTTCCGACGGTATCCGGAATCAGCATGCGGTTGAGCCATGAATGGATGATGCCGTCGCCGGGACGAAGCGACACGCCGCCGCGATTCATGATGAAATCGGGCAAAGTGTGGTGGACATCGATGTCTACGGGCTTGGGATAGGCCGCCGTGTGACAGAAGGACTGCATCACCAAATCTGCAGAAAACCCCAAGCAAGCTAAATCCTTGAGCTCGTCGCGCGTCATCGGGCCCGTAGTGTCTTGAGATCCTACCGTCGTCATATGAGGCTCGCAGTAGGTGCCGGGACGTACACCCTTTACCCCGCAGGCTTTTCCGACCATCTTTTGGGCGAGGGTATATCCCTTGCCGCTGTCCAGTTTAGATTCCGGACGTCGGAATACCGGCGAGATGTCGAGACCCAGTGCCTTGCGGGCACGATCGGTAAGGCCGCGTCCGATGATGAGCGAGATCCTCCCCCCGGCCTGCACCTCGTCCAGCAGAATATCGTTCTTCAAGGCGAAAGTGCAAAGCAGCTCGCCGGTATCGTGGCGCTTGATCTCGCCTTTGTAAGGGTAGACGTCGATAACGTCGCCGGTATGCAAGTTCGAGACATCGCACTCGATAGGCAGGGCACCGGAATCTTCCATGGTGTTGAAGAAGATGGGAGCGATCTTTCCTCCGATGCACATGCCTCCCGCCCGTTTGTTCGGAACACATGGAATATTCTCGCCGATATACCACAGCACCGAGTTGGTCGCGGATTTCCGAGAAGAACCCGTACCTACGACGTCGCCCACGAATGCGACCGGCCAGCCTTTTGTCTTGAGTTCCGCTATCTGTGCCTCGGCATCGGTGACGCCTTCGCGCGGCATTTTCAGCATGGCTTTGGCGTGCAGCGGAATATCGGGCCGCGACCAAGCATCCTGGGCGGGCGACAAATCGTCGGTGTTGATCTCACCCGGCACCTTGAATACGGTCACCGTAATGACGTCAGGCACCTTCGGCCGGCTCGTGAACCATTCGGCTTCGGCCCAAGCCCGCATGACCGCCTGTGCGTTCGCATTGCCGGCTTGGGCCTTCTCGCAAACATCGTGGAACGCATCGAACATCAGCAAGGTATGCGACAAGCCCTTTGCGGCCAGCGTTCCCAACGCCGGATGGTCGAGCAGTTCGATCAGCGGGGCTACGTTGTAGCCGCCCAGCATAGTGCCGAGAAGCTCGGTCGCAAGGCGCGGATCCAATATCGGCGATACGGTCTCGCCTTTCGCGACAGCTGCCAGAAAACCTGCCTTGACGTAGGCCGCTTCGTCCACGCCTGCCGGCACGCGGTTGGTCAACAGGTCGAGCAAGAATTCTTCCTCGCCTCGAGGCGGATTTTTGATGAGCGATATCAGAGCCGTGGTCATTTCCGCGCTCAGAGGTTTCGGCACAAGCCCTTGTGCCGCTCGCTCGGCAACGTGTCTGCGATATTCTTCCAGCATGGTTTCCCCTAAAGTTTGCAATTCTGTTCGACTCGAGCCCCACGCACGATTCGAAACGGTTTCATTTGTCGTATAAAACGACCGCCGTTTTCCATTCCCGAGAACGAGTCATCGATCATTGGTCCAAATACCGGGGAACGATCAATCATCAAACGGTATCGGTTCTATTCCAACGGCAATACTCGGGTATTATATGGATCACTCATACGTTTATCACGCCGGATGCTCGTCATGACTACGATTTGCTTCAGTCATCGGAGTTTCTTGGAACACGACACCGGCCTTGGGCATCCGGAAAACGCGGAGCGCTTGCGTTCGATCGAGCGCGCACTTAGTCGACCCGATTTCTCCGGTCTCGATCGACGGGAAGCGCCGCGCGGTACCCGCGAACAGATTCGTTTAATCCACACCGATCGGCACATCGATTACGTCTTGGGAGCCGTGCCCAAACTGGGTTTTGCTTACCTCGATGGCGATACGGTCGTGTCGCCCGGTTCGGGCGAAGCGGCTTTGCATGCCGTAGGTGCCGCATGTGCCGCGGTGGATGCCGTTTTTGCCAAGGAGTCCACGAACGCTTTCTGCGCTGTCCGGCCGCCGGGACATCATGCCGAACCCGACGCGGCCATGGGGTTCTGCTTGTTCAACAATATCGCCATTGCCGCCGAATATGCCCGCAAACACCATGGAATCGAACGGGTCGCCATCATGGATTTCGACGTGCACCATGGAAACGGTACCCAACGAGCATTCGAAACGAATAAGGACGTCTTATATGCATCGACTCACCAGTTCCCTTGGTATCCCGGGACCGGGAGGTCCGGCGAAACCGGTGCGGGCAATATGATCAATGTGCCTCTGGCAGCCGGCAGCGGGTCCCATGAATTTCGCTTGGCCGTGGCGGACAAGATTCTGCCCGCTATCAATCGTTTTACGCCGGAGCTTGTCTTGATTTCCGCCGGCTTCGATGCCCATCGGGACGATCCCCTGGCCGATCTGAATTTGGTCGAGGACGATTATGCTTGGGTAACTTCGGAACTGGTGAAATTGGCGAAAGAACACGCACGAGGCCGACTGGTATCCGTTTTGGAAGGTGGATACAACCTGGAGGCTTTAGGAAAGAGTGTGGCCGCGCATGTACGTGCGCTGATGAAGAGCTGATGGCTGGAAAAGAGGGGGCGCCGAGCGCCCCCGCTATTCGAATCAGGCTAAGGACGCGCCCCGCCCAATGCCGAAATAATCAAATCCCATCATTTTCATCCGGGCCGGATCATAAAGATTCCGACCGTCGAAGATGACGGGATGCGACAGTTCGGCCTTGATCGTATCAAAGTCGGGGCTGCGGAATACATTCCATTCGGTGACGATAATCAAGCCGTCAGCACCTTTCAAGGTAGCTTCGGGGCTGTCGCAAAGCGCGAGATCGGACCTATGCCCATATAATCGCCCGGCTTCGTGCGTCGCGACCGGATCGAACGCTTGTACCTTGGCGCCCGCCTCCCAAAGGGCTTCGATGATCACCCGGCTGGAAGCTTCGCGCATGTCGTCCGTATTCGGCTTGAATGCCAACCCCCAGAGAGCGAGTGTCTTTCCTTTTAGATCGTCCTTAAAATAATCCTTAACTTTTTCGTAAAGTCTCAGTTTCTGCCGGTCATTGACATCCTCGACCGCCCGCAGCAACTGGGCCTGATATCCGACGTCCCGCGCGGTGCGCTCGAGTGCTTTAACGTCTTTCGGGAAGCACGAACCGCCGTATCCGCAGCCGGGATAAATGAAGTGGTAACCGATCCGCGGATCGGACCCGATGCCCACCCTCACCTTCTCGATATCCGCGCCCAGACATTCGGCGAGATTCGCCAATTCGTTCATGAAGCTGATTTTCGTCGCCAGCATGGCATTGGCCGCGTACTTGGTCAGCTCGGCCGAGCGGATATCCATGCAGACCAGGCGGTCGTGATTGCGATTGAATGGCCCGTACAAAGCCCGTAGAAGTTCGGTAGTGCGGGGATTGTCGGTGCCCACCACGATACGATCCGGCTTCATGAAATCCTCGATGGCCGCCCCCTCTTTCAGGAATTCCGGATTTGAAACCACATCGAATTCACATGGCTTCTGCCGGTCGTTGAGCACCGTATTTATCGCCTGGCGGACTTTATCCGCCGTGCCGACGGGCACGGTCGACTTGTTGACTACAACGCGATAATCCTCCATGCGTTCGCCAATGCTGCGCGCGACGGCCAACACATATTGCAGGTCGGCCGACCCATCCTCGTCGGGAGGCGTGCCGACTGCGATGAACTGGAATAAACCATGCTGAACCGCCAGGTCCACATCGGTGGTGAAATGCAGACGTTTCGCGGCCATGTTGCGTTCGATGATGCTATCCAGACCAGGCTCGTAAATCGGAACCTCGCCTTGATTGAGCCGGGCAATCTTGCCCTCGTCGATATCTACGCATACCACCTCATTGCCTACCTCGGCCAGACAGGCTCCGGTAACGAGGCCGACATAACCCGAACCAAAGACGGTGACTTTCATGACTGTTCCTTTTTGTTACGAATGAGATTCTGCACGCGGAGGTCGATACGACCACTCCGATCTTATGCAAAGGCGCGAAGCAAATCGCGCCTGATGTCATCGATATTTTCAAGCCCCACGGCGATACGGACCAAACCCTCGCTGATACCGGCAGCGGCACGTTCGTTCTCGCTCAGCCTGCCATGAGTCGTGGTTGCGGGATGGGTGATGGTCGTTTTGACATCCCCTAGATTCGCAGTGATGGATAGCAGGCGGGTCGAGTCGATCAGGTTCCAGGCCCCTTCCCGGCCCCCTTCGACCTCGAAACTCACGATGCCGCCGCCCGCAAATTGTTGCCGCACGGCTAACTCATGTTGGGGGTGGGACGGCAGTCCCGGATAATACACGCGCTTGACCCAAGACTGGGCTTCCAGCCACTCCGCAAGATTCAGGGCATTCTCGCTATGCGCGCGCATGCGTATCGCCAAGGTTTCCAGCCCCTTGAGAAATACCCAGGCATTGAACGGACTCATGGAAGGGCCACCCGTCCTTAGAAAGGGATAGATTTCCTTATCCAATAACTCCTGCCGGCCGACGATCGCGCCTCCGACGCATCTCCCCTGCCCGTCCAGGTACTTGGTTGCCGAATGAACGACGATATCCGCTCCCAAATCCAGAGGCTTCTGCAAAGCGGGCGTACAGAAACAGTTATCGACCACCAGAAGGCTCCCATTCTGCCTGGCTATCGTTGCAATGCGATGAATATCCGCAATTTCGGTCAGCGGATTTGAGGGAGTCTCGAGAAAAAGAAAGCGCGTTTCGGGCCTGACGGCTGTTTCCCAGGCCGCATAATCGGTCATATCCACGAAAGTGGTCGTGACGCCGAATTTGCTCAGGTAATTCTGGAACAGCAGAACTGTGTTGCCGAACACGCTCCGGGAGCATACGACATGGTCTCCGGCCTTTAACAATCCGAAGGCCGTCGTAGCGATAGCGGCCATTCCCGAAGCTACCGCAATGCAGCGTTCTCCGCTTTCCAGGGCGGCGAGCCGTTCCTCGAAAGCTCGAACGGTGGGATTGGTGAAGCGCGAATAGATATTGCCGGGAATCTTACCGGAAAACCTCGCGGCGGCATCCTCGGCGCTGTCGAACACGTAACTGGACGTCGCAAAGATCGGATCGGAATGTTCCTGTTCGGACGTCCGTCGCTGCCCGGCGCGTATCGCCTGAGTTTCGATGGCATACTGCTGCCATTCCCAATCGGTCATGTGGTCTACCTCGCAAAAAGCGTCCGTGATACTAGCCCGCGTTGTGCAACTCGATGATCGAACCATCGGCCGAGCGTCTGGCCTTGGACTGATCGTTACGGTGCTTGCTGAGCCGATCGAGGTATTCCTGATTGATATCCCCGGTGACATAGTCATCGTTGAAACACGATGTGTCAAACCGCCCGATGGAAGGATTTCCTCTCTGCACGGCCTCGATCAAATCGCTCAAGTCCTGATAAATCAACCAATCCGCGCCAAGCTCATCCTGCACCTCCTGTTCGCTGCGCCCATGGGCGATCAATTCATGCGCCGCAGGCATGTCGATGCCGTATACATTAGGATAGCGTACCGGCGGAGACGCGGACGCGAAGTAAACTTTGCGCGCTCCGGCATCCCGCGCCATTTGAATGATTTGCATGGACGTAGTGCCTCGGACGATTGAATCGTCGACCAGCAAAACGTTCTTGTCCTTGAATTCGAGGTCGATCGCGTTCAGTTTCTGTCTGACCGACTTCTTGCGAAGCTGTTGTCCGGGCATGATGAACGTACGTCCGATGTAGCGATTCTTGATAAAGCCCTCCCGGTATTTCACGCCCAGCCGGTTGGCGAGCTGCAACGCCGCAGTCCGGCTCGTATCCGGAATGGGGATCACGACATCGATGTCGTGATCCGGGCGCAGCCGCATAATTTTCTCGGCCAGTTTATCGCCCATGCGAAGCCGGGCCTTGTAGACCGAGATATTGTCGATGATGGAGTCGGGGCGTGCGAAGTAAACGAATTCGAATATGCACGGCGAATAAAGCACTTTTTCGGCGCATCGGCGCGTATGTAGCGTACCGTTTTTTTCGATGATCACGGCCTCGCCAGGCTGCACATCCCTAATCAACTTGAATCCCAACACGTCCAGGGCGACGCTCTCCGATGCGATCATGTAGTCGGTGCCCTTGGCGGTCTTGCGTTCGCCGAACACCAAGGGGCGAATGCCGTAAGGGTCCCGGAAACCGATGATACCGAAACCGGTGATCATCGCCACCACCGAGTAAGCGCCCCGGCAGCGCTGGTGTACGGCCGCCACGGCACGGAACACATCTTCGGGGCCGACCCGAAGTTTCCCCAGTTCCTGGAGTTCATGAGCAAAGACGTTAAGGAGAACCTCGGAGTCGGAATCGGTGTTGATGTGTCGTTGATCTTGGGCGAACAGATCTTCCTTCAGCACCTCGGCATTGGTCAGATTACCGTTATGCGCCAGACTGATGCCGTAAGGAGAATTGACGTAAAACGGCTGGGCTTCGGCCGAGCTCGTGCAACCGGCGGTGGGATAACGGACGTGGGCGATGCCCATCTTTCCCCTGAGGTTCACCATGTGGCGAGTATGAAATACGTCCCGTACCAAACCGCTGTCCTTGCGCAAGTTAAAGCGATCGTGTTCGCAGGTGACGATACCCGCGGCATCCTGTCCCCGATGCTGCAATACGGTCAGGGCTTCATACAGCTCCTGATTGACTTCGTCACTGGAAACGATGCCGGCAATACCACACATAGGTCAACTCACTTAACAATGAAAAATCATCGAAATTTGACATAACTGCCGAAGTCCGACGGAAGTTGGTCGCGAAGCCATAAAGCTAACGACTGAAATGGCGGAATCAAGGCAGATTCTTTCCACCAAGGGTCTGCCGGAAGAGGTGTCGCTCCGGCCAAAAGAACCAGCACTGAAACGATGACGACTCCGCGGCCGATACCGAATACCATTCCGGCAAGACGATCGGTCCCCGTCAACCCGGTACTTTTCACCAGCATGTGCAGCAAAAAAGTAACCAGGCTGGCCAATATCAAACTGGCTAAAAAGAGTATCCCAAACGATGCAGCCATCCGGGCGGAGGGAAGGGAAATGACGGAATCGAGATAAACCGAAAAATCACGGCTGAATTGCAAACCGATCCACGCTGCCGCAACCCATGCACAGAGTGAAAACACTTCGCGAATAAGACCGCGCAACAGCCCGATGAGGGCTGATAAACCAATGATTCCGGCAATACAATAATCGACCCAAACCAGATTAGACATGTCGTACTCTCGCCGACGATAGCACTGTCGTATTGATAATCGTCTGGTCAGAAATCCGGTATCCGGGAATGCCAGCGATCACGGATGCGGAACCACGATACCCTTGATACCGATAGTATTCTCAATCTGCTTCTGTATCTGCTCTGCCCGTGTCCGGTTCAACTCGGGACCTACCTGAACGCGGTAGACCGAGGTTCCGGCGTTGTTAACGACCTCCACAAATGCGGGAAAGTTCGATTTTCGCAGCTTATCGGCCAGTGACCGCGCATTGCCCTCGGTGGTAAAACTACCGGTTTGGACTACCCATGCCGCCAAGTCATCGGATGCCTCCGGTGCGGGAATTGGCGGCTCAGGAAGCTTCGCTCCCCCACCTCCAACGGCTGGTTTCGATGGGATTTCAGGAGCTTTTGAAACCGCTTCGGACGGTACCGCCTTCGAATTATCCAATGAAGGCTTGATCTGCGCCGGTTTTTGGGGACTCACCGGAGACGACGCAGATTTAGCCGATTCGGCAGCTCTTGTCGTCTCGGACTTCTTCGATCCTTTTTCGATCGGTTTCGCGGGCGGGGCTTTTGGTTTCGCCTTAGGCAGTGCGGCGGGCTGCTCCGGCGGCATCGTATCAACGGCGCCCTCTTCCGAATTGACCGTCAGGGTTGTCGGCTCGAGTTTGCTTTTTCTGGCGAGAGCCTGTTTTGATTTGCTAACTCCGGCGGCTTTTGCCGGTTCATCGGTTTTAGCCACTTGCGCTTTGTCCGATTCAGCGGGATCGGCTGCGCGACTAGTTTGCGCATCGCCCGTGGCTTTCAAAACATCCTCATCGGCAACCGTCGGTTCACTATCCGCTATAGAAGCCGCCCGATTTTCGGGCTTTTCGCCGGACTCGGCAGAAGCGGACTGCTCGCTTTCCGCGGCGGTCGAATCGCCATCGGTCAAGGGGATTATCCGATAACCCGTACTAGTGCTTTCGCTCTCCTCCGACGGAGCAACATCGGCTGCCGAGTTCGGCAGCTCGATGGCCTTGGCTTCAACCTCTTTGGGAAGTGCCGGAATCTCGCCGGAGCCGGCAGCGCTTAGATCGTCCTGCCGTTCCTCGAACAGCATGGGCACGAAAATAACTACCAGAGAAACAATGATGATAGCGCCGATGAGACGTTGTTTCAGTTGCTGATCCATGAATACCTCGGACTCAGCTCATTTGAGCCAAATACTCGGAAACTAGAAAGAATGAGCCAAACACGAGCACGAGGTGATCGTTTTCGGCGTCCTGTTTGGCGGCACCGAATGCCGCTGCAGCATCGGCGAACCCAGACCGGACTGCTGAAACGCCAAGACTGTCGAAAATAGCTAAAAGTTGATCGGCAGTCGCTGCCCGGGGCATTTTGAGGGGAGCCAAATACCAATGCTCGACCAGGTCTTTTATGTTAGTGATAATCCCGAGAACGTCCTTGTCGCGCATAACGGCGAAGACTGCATGTATGGTTTTCCCGCCAAACCGGGAGCCCAGATATTCCGCCAATACCCTCACCGCCTGAGGATTGTGCGCCACGTCCAATAATACAGGAACACTTCCAGGGATGTACTGAAACCGTCCGGCCAAAGTGACATTTCTCAACCCATTCCGAACGGCCGCCGCTGATACGGGCATGTGGGTTTCGATCCTCTGCAAGACTTCCAACACAGCCGAAGCATTGATCAATTGGTGACTACCTTGGAGCGCCGGAAACGGCAAATCGGCCAGCTGGGTGTTTCGCCCCAGCCAGTTCCATCCGTCGCCGGACACCTCATAGATAAAATGCCGCCCCGCATACGAAAGCGGCACGCCACCCTCCTCGGCATATCGGACCACGGCCTCCGGCACTTCGCTGTCTCCGATGACCGCGGGTCTGCCGGGTCGAAAAATACCGGCTTTCTCCAGCCCTATGGCCGTGCGGGTATCACCCAACCAATCCTGGTGATCGAGGTCGATGCTGGCAATCAGGGCCGCATCCGCGTCGATGATATTGACGGCGTCCAGACGACCGCCCAAACCGACTTCGAGCACTTGTACGTCCAGATCGGCGGTAGCGAAGATATCGAGCGCCGCCAAGGTGCCGAACTCGAAGAAACTGAGAGTCGTCTCGTCGCGCACCCGTTCAATACGCTCGAACGCGTCGCAAATCCGGTCGTCGCTGACGGGTTCCCCGTCAATACGGATTCGCTCGTTATAGCGTAGAAGATGCGGCGACGTATATGTGCCGACCCGGTAGCCCTCCTGGCGTAAAATCGCGTCCAGCATCGCTACACATGAGCCTTTTCCGTTTGTGCCGCCGACGGTGATGGTGAAAGGCGGCTTTTCGCGACGACCAAGCCGTCCATGGACCATTTTGACGCGGGACAAGCCGAGGTCGATAGACTTCGGGTGCAGGGTCTCCTGCCAGGCCAGCCAATCAGCCAGCGTTTTGAAACGCATGAACTATTCGTTGCCCGTAAGTTCTTCGGCAGAAAGAGAGGTATAAGCCGCGGCAAGCATTTCGGGTCTTTCGGCGCGCTTTTCGACGACGACCGCCTCGATACTGGCGGCAGCCGGCTTTTCAAAGGCCAGTATCGACAACAGGGACGCGATTTTTTCGCGCATCTCCCGACGATCGACGATCATGTCCAGAGCGCCGTGATTGAGCAAAAACTCGCTTCTCTGAAATCCTTCCGGCAGCTTTTCGCGAACCGTCTGTTCGATCACACGAGGTCCCGCAAACCCGATCAGAGCGCCCGGCTCACCGATGTTGATGTCGCCCAGCATGGCCAAACTGGCTGATACGCCTCCCATCGTCGGATCGGTCATCACGGAAATGAAAGGAATGCCCGCATCGGCCAACCGCGCCAAGGCAGCGCTGGTTTTCGCCATTTGAAACAGGGACAACAAGGATTCCTGCATACGGGCGCCGCCGCTGGCGCTGAAGACGACCAATGGAATTCCCTGCTCCAGGCAGTGATTGACGCCCCGCACGAAGCGCTCTCCCACGACCGACCCCATGGAACCGCCCATGAATTCGAAATTGAATGCGGCAGCGACTAATGGCCGGCCTTGGAGCTGACCGGCGACGACGATCAGCGCGTCCTTTTCGCCGGTGGCTTTTTGCGCCTGAACCAAGCGATCCTTGTACTTCTTGCTGTCTTTGAACTTAAGCGGATCGACGGGCGTAAGTCCTTCGCCGATTTCCAGGCGATTGCCGGGGTCGAGAAACAGATGCAGGCGCTTGCGCCCGCTGATGCGCATGTGATGGCCGCACTTCGGGCAAACCTCCAGATTCCGTTCGACTTCCGACCGGTACAGAATTGCGTTGCAGGCCGGACATTTGCTCCACAAGCCTTCGGGGATCGCGCTTTTCGTAGACGCTTCCGTGCGGATTTTCGAAGGTACTAATTTGTGAAACCAGCTCAAGGTGATGACTCTCGCTAAAAAGATGCGTCCATCGCGGTACGCATGGATTTCAACAGATCGACGATATCGTTGAGCGCTCGCCCGGAATCGCCCCGTGCAACCTCGATTTTCTCGACTAGCGCACTGCCCACTACCACCGCGTCGGCAAACTTGGAGATCGTGGCAGCGATCTCGGAGTTCTTGACGCCGAACCCGACGCCCAGCGGCAGATCCGTCAGCGCGCGAATTTCGGAAAGCTTACGCTGGACATCGCTCAAATCCAAATGCGAGGCGCCGGTGACACCTTTCAGAGAGACGTAATACAAATAGCCCCGCCCCAACTGGCCCATCTTGCGTATCCGCTCATCGGTACTGTTGGGGGCGAGCAAAAAGATCGGATCGATACCGGCTTGCTCCAAAAGCGACAACAGGTCGGACGATTCTTCGGGAGGCATGTCCACGGTAAGAACGCCGTCGACGCCAGCGCTCCTGGCCCTGTCGACGAACGCGCGGTACCCCATGCACTCGACCGGGTTGAGATACCCCATGAGAACGACAGGAGTCTCGCTATCGTTCGAACGGAACTTTTCTACCATGTCCAGCACGCGGCGAAGGCTCATCTTGTGCAGAAGAGCTCGCTCGCTGGCCTTTTGGATGACCGGACCATCCGCCATCGGATCGGAGAAAGGCACGCCCAGTTCGATGATGTCGGCCCCGGCCTCCACCATCGCGTGCATCGCCGGAACCGTGAAATCCGGATGGGGATCGCCCGCCGTGATGAAAGGAATGAGAGCTTTCCGGTTGGCTTCTTTTAAAGTCTGGAACTTGGCGGTCAAACGGCTCACAGGGTAATTCCTTCGCGCCTTGCAATGGTGTTGATGTCTTTGTCCCCGCGTCCCGATAGGTTGACCAGGATTTTTCGATCCTTGCTCATGGTGGGCGCGAGCTTCATGGCGTAAGCCACGGCGTGGCTGGATTCCAGCGCCGGAATGATGCCTTCGATCCGGGTCAGCGTGTGAAAGGCCTCCATCGCCTCGTCATCGGTGATGCTGACGTATGCGGCCCGACCGCTGTCCTTTAACCAGGAATGCTCCGGACCCACGCCGGGGTAATCGAGGCCGGCTGAAATCGAATGGGTTTCGATGATCTCGCCATCCTCGTCCTCCATGAGATAGGTGCGATTGCCGTGCAGAACGCCTGGTTTGCCGGCGCTCAGAGGAGCCGAGTGGCGACCGGTCGCAATGCCCTCGCCCGCCGCCTCGACACCGTACATCGATACGCCGTGTTCGTCTATGAAGGGATAGAACAGGCCTATGGCGTTCGAACCGCCTCCGACGCAAGCTACCAGCGCGTCCGGCAAGCTACCGGTGAGTTCCTTCATCTGCTGTCTGGCTTCGCGGCCTATGACCGCCTGAAAATCGCGAACCATGGCCGGATAAGGATGAGGACCGGCCACTGTGCCGATGATATAAAAGGTATTGTCCACATTCGTAACCCAATCGCGCATGGCCTCGTTGAGCGCGTCCTTTAGGGTTTTCGAACCGGATTCCACCGGCACCACGGTCGCGCCGAGCAACTTCATGCGGAACACATTGAGGGCCTGGCGCTCGACGTCGACAGCCCCCATATAAACCACGCACTCCATTCCCAAGCGGGCGGCGACTGTAGCGGTAGCCACGCCGTGCTGTCCGGCGCCGGTCTCGGCTATAACGCGCTGTTTGCCCATACGTTTGGCGAGCAAAGCTTGTCCTACGGTATTGTTGACCTTATGGGCGCCGGTGTGATTGAGATCCTCGCGTTTGAAGAAAACTTGCGCGCCGCCCAGCATCGAACTAAGGCGCTCGGCGTAATAGATCGGCGAAGGGCGCCCCACGTAATGCTTGAGATCGTAATCTAATTCCGCAAGGAACTCGGGATCTTTCATGTAGCGATAATACGCGTCCCTCAACTCCTGAATCGGATACATCAAGGTTTCGGCAACGAATACGCCGCCATAGGGCCCGAAGTGGCCCCGCTCGTCGGGCAGGTTGTACGATTCAGTCGATGTGTACTCTATGGTCATATTCGTGTACCTGTTCTAGAAACGCCGCCATTTTATCGGCATCCTTGATGCCCTTGCCTGCTTCTACACCGCTGGATACGTCGACGGCATAAGGCTGCACCGTCCGCAAGGCTTCCACGACGTTATCAGGAGCAAGCCCTCCGGCCAAGATCACCGATCGGCGGAGTTCCTTCGGAATCAAGTCCCAGTCGAAGCGATGACCGGTCCCCCCCTTGGCATCCGAATGCCATGCGTCCAACAGAAAACCTGCAGCATCCGGATAAGTATCCACAATTGTCGTCAGATCTGTTTCCGACCGCATCCTTACGGCCTTGATATAGGGTTTTCCGAAACGGCGGCAGTAATCCGGGCTTTCATCACCGTGAAACTGAATCAGATCGATACGTACCTGTTGCAAAATCTCGCGGACGACAACCTCGTCTTCATCGACGAACAACCCGACCACCGTGACGAATGGCGGCAAAGCAGACACGATGCTTTGCGCCGTCTCGACGTCGAGATTTCGTGGACTTGGCGGATAAAAAACCAAACCGACGGCGTCGGCGCCCAGTTGAACAGCTATCAAGGCGTCGTCCGGGCGGGTGAAGCCGCAGATTTTAACGCGAGTTCTACGGAAGGGATACGGAAATTTCACTCGCTTTCCGAAGGAGTATAACGACTGGCGTCTTCCGGCAGATAATCGAATATCGGATGACGGGGTAAACCGAAATGGGGAGGGTAATAAACACCGCCTAAGTATAACCCGTCGGCCGGCGCCGTAACACCGGCGCACTTTCGGTCTCGGGCCCCGAGAACCTCGGCCGCCCAATCCGGGCGCTGCTTGCCCGATCCAACCTCCATCAAGACGCCTACGATATTCCGAACCATATGATGCAGGAAAGCATTGGCGCACAGCTCGATGATAACCCTGTCATTCTCCCGCCGCACGTGGATGAAATGCATCCGGCGCATGGGACTCTTGGATTGGCAGTCCTGGGCTCGGAACGAGGAAAAATCATGTTCCCCGATCAGATTGTTTGCCGCCTCCTGCATGGCTTTCTCATTGAGCGGATGAAAATGCCAGGTGAGTTGTCGTCTGAAGAGCGCGGACTTCATCGGGCGATTCAGGATGACATACCGATAGAATCGAGCGATGGCGCTGTAGCGCGCATGGAAGTCCTCCGGAGTCTCTTGAACCCAGAGGATACGCACGTCTTCGGGAAGCGCCGTATTAGTCCCCATCAGCCAGGAATACGGCTTACGGTACACCTTGGTATCGAAATGGACGACTTGCTCCAAGGCATGCACGCCCGCATCCGTCCGGCCAGCACAGATGACGCGAATCGACTCGGCCGCAACGCGGCTTAGAGCGTCTTCGACCGCGCCCTGGACGGTAAGCTTCCCCTTTTGCCATTGCCAACCGGAGAAGGCTTGACCGTCATACTCGATACCCAAGGCGATACGCATCGTTTTAGAAATTATTTGTTTAACAAGATAACAGGAAAGAACGTTCCGCTATCAGTCCAATGTTACCATCTTGAAACAATCGCGGCCGAAACGGGCCTACTGAAAAGCATCGAAAAACGACTGAGCACTCTTTAGGCAGGCTAGCGTTAAATGACCGGTTGTCGTTACACTGAAACAGAAACGAGAACAAAGTCCGTATTTAGGGTTTCTTAGCATTATGGCAGACACAGCAAAGCTCGAACTGGACGGCAAACGGTTCGATATTCCCGTCGTCGTCGGTACCGAGAACGAAAAAGGGCTGGATATCACCCGGCTCCAGGCATCGACCGGTTACATCACCGTCGATCCCGGTTACGCCAATACAGGCTCCTGCACATCCGCCATCACCTACATAGACGGCGACAAAGGAATTCTCCGCTACCGCGGGATCGACATTGCCGAGCTCTGCGAGAAGTCGACGTTCATGGAAGTCTGCTATTTGCTCATTTACGGCGAGTTGCCGAACGCCGAGCAATTTACGAAATTCAAGGACAAGGTCCTTTTCCACTCGCTGATTCACGAGGACATGAAGAGCTTCTTCACCTCGTACCCCGGCCATGCCCATCCCATGGCCATTCTTTCGGCAATGGTGTGTTCCCTCTCGGTTTATCATCCGGAACTGTTGAAACCGGATCAGTCGCCGCACGAGCGGGACCAAACCATTACCCGGCTCCTGTCCAAAGTGCGTGTGCTGGCCGCCTTCGCCTACAAGCGATCGGTGGGTGAAGCTTTTGTCTACAGCCGTCCGGAACTGGACTACCTCTCCAACTTCCTGCACATGATGTTCACGACGCCGGTCAAACTGTACGAGCCGGACGAGGTGACGCGCAAGGCGCTGGACGTATTGTTCATCCTGCATGCCGACCACGAGCAGAATTGCTCCACCTCGACCGTTCGCATGGTGGGATCTTCCAAGGCCAACCTTTTTGCATCCATTTCGGCCGGCATCTGCGCCTTGTGGGGTCCGCTGCACGGCGGCGCCAACCAGGCTGTGATCGAAATGCTGGAGGCGATCGCGGCCGACGGCGGAAACTACAAGAAATTCATCGACAAGGCCAAGGATAAAAACGATCCATTTCGACTGATGGGGTTCGGACACCGAATCTACAAGAATTACGACCCCAGGGCGCAGATCATCAAAAAGCACTGCGACGAAGTACTCGGAAAGCTGGGCATTCACGACCCGATTCTCGAAATCGCCAAGGGCCTAGAGGAAGTGGCGCTCACCGATCCCTACTTCATCGAGCGCAAGCTTTACCCCAATGTCGATTTCTATTCGGGAATCCTCTACCGTGCCATGCGGATTCCGACGAACATGTTTACCGTAATGTTCGCTTTGGGAAGACTGCCTGGCTGGATTGCTCACTGGAAGGAAATGATCGAGGAACCCGGCATGAGAATCGCACGGCCCCGCCAGATATACATCGGCGAACGGCAACGGGCCTATAAACCCATGAACGACAGGTAGAATCCGTCTTCGAATTATGCTTTGCTCCCGGTCCGACGGGGACATCCGAACCGGGCGCGTAGCATCGGCGCTTGCCCGCCATTGACCGCTTCCGAACGCATCGCCCACCGGCAAAGCGGCCGCTGACGTTTACCGGCTCGGACTTCCGGCTTCTTTCGATCGCCTTGGGGCAACCCGATGCTGTTTATTGAGTCAAATTTGATACAAGGGTTATCGTATCGCCGTCTTGAATCGAAAATCGCACGTCATTGCCTGGCTTGCTTCCCACTTTCTCGTCCTGTCCTTTCTTTCCGCGTCAGCCGCCGAAGAAAGCCTGTGCAAACCTGAATCGGCCCCAGCGGCCGCATCGACTCCCGTTCGTTCGCCGACTCGGGTATTGCTTATTCCCCTCTTAAGAAAAGATCCGGATTCCGCGGAAAACGAACGCTGGCCAGAACGCCCGGCGGCGGAAATCGAGGCTTTTTATCGAACCAGCTTCTCCGCACAAGTCACTTGGTTGCGGGATGTCCGCAAATGGGAGGACTACTACCGCAAGGCCGATATGTTGGCGCAGCGCTCGGCGCCTTTCGACCGAGTGATTCTTATCGGACACGGCGGATATGACGGACCGATTCTGAACGGTCATATCATTCAGAACGCGCTCACCATCGAGGGAGATCACGCTAAAGCGACCCGGATCGTCGAGGCGCAGCCCGGAGTTGCGGAGATTTTCACCGTTACCTATGACATCCGCCAGAATCGGGAATTCAGCAGCTTCATGGACGGCCGTTGGAAAGAACTTTCCCGAAAAGATTCTACGGAAATCAGAAATATTCTGATAAGCAAAGAGCGCAGACTCCAACCCTTGGATACCGCTTGCCTGCAGCGCCAATGTTCGGCCGCGATGCTGGCCTCCATTCCGAACGATACCGATCGGGATCTCAAGCGCGCAGCCTGCGAATCCATATGCAGAGTTCCGCTCTTCGTTTTGCGCTCATTCGAAGAGCTTAGCCCGGAGCGGTTTCGAAACTTCGTCCAAAGTTTGCGTTCTCTCGTCAAGCCGAACGGCTTGATCGTGCTCGGCATGTGCAATCCGGGCAGCAGCGTACCGGAGAAAGAATCTCCCTGGGATGTCGGCGGTGCCTTGGTACACTCGAAGCTTGCCTCCGGCCCTCATCAAACCTATGTACACTTGCTCGCTGCCGCGACCGGGCGGAGCGTAGCCGGCCCCATCGGCAAGACCAGTGCCGAGGATGTCGTGAACCGGGTGACGCTGTTCGAAGAGCGGCGACCCCAACGATATCTGCGCATTGTCGCTCCGACCGAACGCTGCGCTCCCTGAGTGCCCCGCAACGATCGTCCAGCGGTCTCGATTGCTCCGGATTCGGTGCGACAAACTACTTCTGCGCGTAAAATTCCCGTTTTTTCCTGTCCCACACTCCGATGGCTTTAATCACCTTCCGCAATATACACGTCAGCTTCGGTCGGCCTCTGCTGGACGGAATCGGCTTTTCCCTGGAAAAAGGCGAGCGGGTGTGCCTCGTCGGGCGCAATGGAGCGGGGAAATCCACGTTGCTCAAACTTTTGACAGGCGATTTGATTCCGGATGAAGGGGAAATCATCGATCAAGAGGGCTTGCGCATCGCCCGGCTCGATCAGGAAGTCCCGCTGGACGCCACCGGCAGCGTGTTCGACGTCGTTGCAGGCGGGTTAGGCGATACGGGCGAGTTGATCCGCCGGTTTCATGACGTATCCCATCGCGTTGCGAGCCATTCCGACTCGAAGTCCTTGGCGGAATTGGAGCAATGCCAGCACGCGATCGATGCCATCGGCGGCTGGGATCTCCACCGGAAAGTCGAATCCTTGCTGTCTAAGCTCGACCTGCCGGTGGATACCGATGTCGAGTCTCTGTCGGGCGGCCTGAAACGCCGGGTGCTGCTCGCCCGAGCCCTAGTCTCAGAGCCCGACGTATTATTGCTCGACGAGCCCACCAACCACCTCGATCTCGCGGCGATTCTTTGGCTGGAGGAATTTCTGCTCGGTTGGCCGGGAACTTTGATCTTCATCACCCACGACCGGATGTTCCTGCAAAGGCTGGCAACCCGGATTATCGAGCTCGACCGGGGCAAGCTGTTCGACTGGCCCGGCGATTACGCCACCTATCTGAAGCGCAAGGAAGAACAACTGAACGCCGAAGCCAAGGCTCAATCGGAATTCGATAAAAGGCTCGCGCAGGAAGAAGCCTGGATTCGCGAAGGCATCAAGGCGCGCCGCACCCGCAACATGGGCCGGGTACGGCGTCTGCTCGACATGCGCCAGGAACGCGCGGAACGGCGGGGCCGTACCGGCCAGGTCAGCATGCTGCTGCAGCAGGCGGAAAAGTCCGGACGACTGGTGGTGGAAGCCGAGAACGTTCGCTTCGATTACGGCGGTCAACCGATCGTGCGCGATTTTTCCACCACGATCCTGCGGGGCGACAAGGTCGGCATCATCGGGCCCAACGGCTGCGGCAAGACCACCCTGCTTCGCCTGATGCTGGGCGAACTGCAACCGACGTCGGGCCGCATCCGTCTTGGAACCAACCTGCAAATCGCCTATTTCGACCAGTACCGGGCACAGCTCGAGGAAGAAAAATCGGTGATCGACAATGTCGCCCAAGGCAGCGACCGGGTGAGCGTCAACGGGCGCAACGTTCACGCCATCGGCTACCTCAAGGATTTCCTCTTCACTCCCGAACGGGCACGTCAGCCGGTGAAGTCGCTTTCGGGGGGCGAGCGCAACCGCCTCCTGCTCGCGCGGCTGTTCACTCAGCCCGCGAATCTCCTGGTGCTCGACGAACCCACCAACGATCTGGACGCGGACACGCTGGAACTGCTGGAAGAACTGTTGACCGATTACGACGGCACCGTATTGCTGGTGAGCCACGACCGGGCGTTCCTGAACAACCTCGTCACCAGCGTGCTGGCGTTCGAAGGCGACGGCATTGTCAACGATTACGTGGGCGGCTACGACGACTGGGTGCGGCAACGCCCGGCACCTCGGCCCGCCCCGGCGAAACCGGCCGTTGAAAAACCGATTCCGCCCAAGCCGGTCAAGGAAAAGCTGAGAAAGTTGAGCTTCAAGGAACAGCGCGAACTCGAGGCTTTGCCCCAGCAGATCGAGGCGCTCGAAACCGAAATAGCCTCATTGAATGAAGCGATCTCCCGCCCCGAGTTCTATCAGCAGACGAAAGACACCATTACCGGAACCCAGGCCCGGCTGGCGGAATTGCAGCAGACGGTGGAGGCGGCGTATATGCGCTGGGAAGAACTGGAGGCCTTGCGGGAACAGCTGAGCACTTGAGCCGGCGCCCGCAGGCTCATTTTCCGTAGTGGTCCCAATGCCCCCGAAACAGAGCGTGCTCGCTGATCGGACTTCGCGACGACCGCGACGGCGGCGGCCGCCGCCTATTGCGGTCTGGGCTATACCGCCGTCTTCTGGGGCGACGCGCCCGAGCGTATCGACGGCAACTACCGCATCACCCGCATGCTGCAAGCCGAGACCATGTTCACCGGCGATCCCGACAGAGCTTCGATGGATCATGGTATACAGGCGGTCTGCGAGGACCTGCGGCTCAGGGTCGCCATCCCTACCCCATCCGCCTGTGCTCTAGGCGCATTGGGGCATGCGCTGCCGGCGCGGGAACTTCAGCGGTTGGCATCGGCATTCGCCATGATCTTCCGGGTGTCGGCAAGAATCTCCAGGACCATCTCCACACGAGGGTGCGCTGCGAGATCAGGCAACCGCTTACCTTCGCCCCACTTCCAGAGGAGCAAAAGGCCGCAGCGCTGCGGGAATACGAAGCGAACCGAAGCGGCGCGCTGGTTTCGAATTTCCTCGAGGCGAGGGCCTTCGTCAAAAGCCGTCCGGAAGAGACGATTCCCGGACTACAGCTGTTCTTCCTGATGACCCTGCCGCCCGATTATCCCGAAGCGGGAGCCACCAACCGGCACGGCATCACGTTCACCGCCTACATCAATCGGCCCCTGAGCCGCGGAGAGGTCACGCTGGCCTCGGCGATCCGCTCGACCGGCCGGTCATCGACCCCAACTACCTGAGCCATTCCGACGAGGTCGCACCGGGAGCACACCTCCGAAGCGACGCGGATCTCGAATCCTTCGTGAGGCGTACGGCCTCCACCACCTGGCACCCGGCCGGCACCTGCGAGATGGGCCACGACGCCATGGCGGTCGTCGATTCCCGCTTGAAGGTGCACGCAATCGAGGAACTGCGGGCGGTCGATGCTTCGATCATGCCGACCATCGTGAGCGGCAACACCAATGCGCCGACGATCATGATCGCCGAGAAGGCCGCGGATCTGATTCGGAACGGCTAGAGCGTTTTCCGGTTTGGCGTAGAGCCCGAAGTAGGTCGGCAATCCGTTGCCGACCTACGAATTTCCGGTCCTCGCCTACGCGCGCAGCCCTTCCGGATGCATTGCGTGTTTCATATTCGTGCGGCATCCCTGCATTGGTGCACGGAAGGTCGACGAGTTCTGCCAATAAGCTGATCGCAAAGGCTCGAATATCCATAGCTCCGTGACTTTCCGGCGCCTGGCATACCTTCTGCTTCCATGATTCATTGAACAAGCTGCGCGCCAAAGGCGGCGCGCGAAAAATCGACAACGGCGTCTCGCTGCCATCGATGATGGCAGCCAGGCGCTTTTTTTTGCCCGACGATAAACACTGGAGCACAAAAATGGGAGACGAAAAGGCTGTACGGGGAGCGGGGGTCCAAAGGGCCGGCGTCGGTAGACGCGGGTTTATGCAGCAGGCGGCCGGCATGGCCATGGCGGTTGCGCTTTGCGCGATGATGGCGGCGGGTCCCCACGAGGCGCAAGCGGAGGTGGGGCCACCGGAAAAAGTTTCGCTCAAGTTCGGCTTCATCAAGCTGACCGATATGGTGCCGCTGGCGATCGCCTACGAGAACGGCTATTTCGAGGACGAGGGGCTGTCCGTCACGCTGGAAGCCCAGGCCAACTGGAAAGTGCTGCTCGATCGGGTGATCTCGGGCGAACTCGACGGCGCCCACATGCTGGCCGGGCAACCCATAGGAGCAACGATCGGCTTCGGCACCCAGGCCGACGTCATCACCGCCTTCAGCATGGACCTCAACGGCAACGGCATCACCGTTTCCAACGCCGTTTGGGAGGAATTGAAGAAGAAGCTGCCGATGAAGGACGGCAAGCCGGTGCATCCCATCGACCCCAAATACCTCAAGACGGTCGTCGACGGTTACAAGAAAAAGGGCAAGCCCTTCAACATGGGCGTGGTGTTCCCGGTATCCACCCACAATTATGAATTGCGTTACTGGCTGGCGGCAGGCGGCATGAATCCGGGCTATTACGCGCCCACCAAGGGCGACATCAGCGGCACGCTCAAGGCCGATGTGCTGATATCGGTGACGCCGCCGCCGCAGATGCCGGCCACCATGGAAGCGGGCACCATCGACGGCTATTGCGTAGGCGAGCCCTGGAACCAGCAGGCCGTGTTCAAGGGGATCGGCGTGCCGGTGGCCACCGACTACGAGGTCCAGGTGAACAATCCGGAGAAGGTGTTCGGCGTCACCAAAGCCTGGGCGGACGCCAATCCCAACACCCATATCCGCGTGGTGAAGGCGCTGATCCGCGCCGGGTACTGGCTGGATGCAGAGAACAACAAGAACCGCGCCGAGGCTGTGAAAATCATCTCGAAACCGAACTACGTGGGTGCGGACGAAGCGGTGATCGCCAACAGCATGACCGGCACCTTCGAATACGAAAAGGGCGACAAGCGCGAGGCACCCGATTTCAACGTGTTCTTCCGTTATCACGCCACCTACCCCTACTACTCCGATGCCATCTGGTACCTCACCCAGATGCGCCGCTGGGGCCAGATTCCCGAGGCCAAGCCCGATTCCTGGTACATGGAGACGGCGAAGAAAGTCTATCGTCCGGACATTTACGCCGCCGCGGCCAAAGAGTTGATTGCCGAAGGCAAGCTTAGCGCTCAGGACTTTCCCGATTTCGACAAGGAGACCGGATTCAAGGGCCCGCAAAAAGGTTTCATCGACGGCATCGTCTACGACGGGCGTAAACCCAACGATTACCTGAAGCAGTTCAAGATCGGCCTCAAGAGCAACGAAAAGCCATAACCCTGGAAACGGCAGTTGACCGCTTCGATGCACGAGAAAAGCCCGCTGCCGTTTCCAGGATCTTTTCACCGCGGTTTGGCTGAGCGTCGGAAATGCGTAGGTCGGCAATCCTTCGCCGACCGAGTCCCTCGCCGACGGCGTGTGTCGGAAGGGTCGCGACTAAAGCGACCGTTTGCGATTGGGAATGGATTGCCGACCTACTTCGGGAGCTACGCCAAACCGGAAAACGCTTTGGGTAACCAGCGAAACCATCTTCATTCAGTCACGTCGGAGGCCCTAGCGCTGCGCGGGCTCTCCGACAGAGAGGATCAACATGACGGCACAAACATTATTGCAACGACTTGGCACTCTGACACAGGCCAACGGCACCGGGGATTCGAAACTGGCGGCCATCTTCCACCGCAACTGGCCGCCCTTGTTTGGCATCGTCCTCTTTCTGGTGCTCTGGCACGTCGCCGCCGCCGGCGTCAAAACCTCGCTCGGGGAATTGCCGGGTCCCGCGGCGGTGTGGGAACAATCCCGGAACCTGTATCAGGAACACATCGCGGAACGGGACCGGGAGGCGGCGTTCTACGAACGTCAGGAAAAGCGCAAGGCGCGGTTCTTGGCGGAAAATCCGGGCGAGGAATTCACCCCGCTGCCGTACACCGGCAAGCCGACCTACCTGGACCAGATTTTCACCAGCCTTTACACGGTGTTCGCCGGATTCACCATGGCGACCCTGGTGGCGGTGCCGCTGGGAATCCTGTGCGGCCTGAGCAAATCCTTCCAGAACGCGATCAATCCCTTGATCCAGATCTTCCGGCCGGTGTCGCCTCTCGCCTGGCTGCCCATCGTCACCCTGGTGGTGAGCGCGCTGTACGTGACGAGCGGCACGCCCATGTTCGAGAAATCCTTCATCATCTCGGCCATCACCGTGACCCTGTGCTCGCTCTGGCCGACCCTGATCAATACGGCCGTCGGGGTTGCCTCCATCGACAAGGACCTCATCAACGTGTCCAAGGTGCTGCGGCTTTCCACCCGCACCAAGGTGATGAAGATCGTCATTCCGTCCTCGCTCAAGCTCATCTTCACGGGGCTCCGCCTGTCCCTGGGTGTGGGCTGGATGGTGCTGATCGCGGCGGAGATGCTGGCCCAGAACCCCGGCCTCGGAAAATTCGTGTGGGACGAATTCCAGAACGGCAGTTCGCAGTCGCTAGGGCGCATCATGGTGGCCGTATTCACCATCGGCTTCGTCGGCTTTCTGCTGGACCGCATCATGCAGACCTTTCAGCAACTGGTCAGCTTCGGCGAGCGTTCAAGCTAAGGAGTCCAATATGTTAAGCCTACAACGCATCTACACCGACGATTTCGACAGCCAGCCGCCCGAAGAGCCGGCGCCGCGGACCGTGGCGCTGGAACTGAAAGGCGTCGGCAAAGGCTACGGCACCGGCGCCCGGCGGACCGAGGTGCTGAACGACATCAACCTCCGTATCGTGGAGGGGGAGTTCGTCGCCATCGTCGGTTTCTCCGGCAGTGGCAAGACCACCCTCATCTCCCTCATGGCGGGTCTCATCGAGGCCGACGCCGGCGAACTGCTGTGCAATGGCAAGACCATCGAGGGTCCGGGACCCGACCGGGGCGTGGTGTTCCAGAACTATTCGCTGATGCCCTGGATGACCGTGCGCCAGAACGTGGCGCTGGCGGTCGACCAGGTGTTCAAGGATGCGCCCAAGGCAGAGCGGGCGGCGCGGGTGGAGAAATACATTGCCATGGTGAATCTCACCCCCGCCATGGACAAGCGTCCCGCCGAACTTTCCGGCGGCATGAGACAGCGGGTTTCGGTGGCGCGCGCGCTGGCGGCTTCGCCCGACATCCTGCTGCTCGACGAACCCCTGAGCGCTCTGGATGCGTTGACTCGTTCCAAGCTCCAGGACGAAATCATCCGCATCTGGCGCCAGGAAAAGAAGACCGTCGTGCTCATCACCAACGATGTGGACGAGGGCATCATCATGGCGGATCGCATCATCCCGCTGAAGCCCGGCCCGAACGCAACCCTGGGACCGGAATTCAGGGTCGCCCTGCCCCGTCCGCGCGACCGCCAGGCCATCAACCATTCCCCGGAGTTCAAGCGCATCCGGCGCGAGGTGACTCAATATCTCATGCAAATCAGCCATGAGCGGGAAGTTGCGACTTCCGACAACATCATCAGCTTGCCGACAGTCCTTCCCAACACCGCACGCGAACACCAGGCTCCCGACATCAAGGCGGTTCCGGCAAGAGCCGTTTTGGAACGCTACGTGGAATTCTCCCGCGTCTCCAAGATCTATCCGAGCCGCAAGGGTCCCATCAAGGTCGTCGACGGCTTCGATCTCAAGATCCGCAAGGGCGAATTCATTTCCATCATCGGCCATTCCGGCTGCGGCAAATCGACGGTGTTGTCCATGGTGGCGGGTCTCAACGACATCAGCGAGGGCGGCATCGTCCTCGACGGCCGGGAAGTGGTCACCGCCGGCCCGGACCGCGGCATCGTGTTCCAGGCGCCCAGCTTGGTGCCTTGGCTCACGGCGTACGAGAACGTCTGTCTGGGGGTGGAGCAGGTCTATCCCCACGCCAGCAAAAAAGAGCGCATCGCCATCGTCGAGCACTATCTCAGCCGGGTCGGCCTGGCCGACGCCAGGGACAAGAAAGCCAGCGAGTTGTCCAACGGCATGAAACAGCGGGTGGGCATCGCCCGGGCATTCGCGCTATCCCCCAAGCTGCTGCTGCTGGACGAGCCGTTCGGGATGCTCGATTCCCTCACCCGATGGGACTTGCAGGAAGTACTGATGGAGGTGTGGACCCGGACCAAACTGACCGCCATCATGGTGACTCACGACGTCGACGAGGCCATTCTGCTCGCCGACCGCGTGGTGATGATGACCAATGGGCCGAACGCGAAAGTCGGCAAGATCCTCGAGATCGACCTGCCCCGCCCCCGCACCCGCGCCATACTGCTCGAACACCCGAACTACTACGAATTGCGCGAGCAGTTGCTCACCTTCCTGGCGGAGTGCGATCACAGTTGATGAAATGGGCCACGGTGAGGGACCGCCACGCCGGACGCTGCGAGGGCGGTGAGTAGTCCGCACGGAGCGCAACGCGATATCGTTGCCAAATGGCCTTTTGGCTCGTTCCCAGACGGATGGGAACGGGAAAGCCGGAGGTTGAGAACCCGCGCAAATGGAAAGCGGCGGCTCAAGGTGCCGCTTACCTTTCCTTTCCCGACCCCGCCGGCTCAGGCGTAGGCCACCTCCTTAATATAACCGAGGCCAGCCGCCGCAGGCCCCCATTGGGCTCCAGGGCATGTTGGCATGTGGAACAGACCCCGTATGCGCCCTTGTTCCGCTGTGCACCATGTTAGTTCAAGCGATATCTTTTTATTCTATTCCAAGCCGCACAAAATTACGCAATTGCCATGATCTATCAATAACTTAGCAAGAATAACGAAATTTGGCACAAAATCCGCTTATATCGAGCTGAGGTTTATTAAGCAACGGCGCTTTAACCCCTTTAGGGTTATGGCGCTTTTTTTTGCCTCACTGGTTCTTCATCGCATGACCGATACCAATAATCGAGCTAAAGGAGAAAATTATGTCTTATTTAGTCCCGTCAGAATTTGTCACCAAGATGGTGGATGCAGGTGAATCGAAAGTATTCATGTCAACCAGGGATACGGTGATCAGAGCGTATATGGCCGGCGCCATCCTGGCATTGGCAGCGGTGTTTGCGGTTGCGATGACCGTACAGACGGGCTCTCCGCTCATTGGCGCCATGTTGTTCCCCGTCGGTTTTTCCATGCTGTATTTGTTGGGCTTCGATCTACTGACCGGGGTATTTGTTTTGACGCCGCTTGCATGGCTCGATAAACGCCCGGGGGTGACAATTGGCGGTATCTTAAGGAACTGGGCGTTGGTCTTTATCGGCAATTTCATGGGGGCGTTTACCGTGGCGGTGATGATGTCGATCGTTTTCACCTTCGGTTTCTCGACAGAACCCAATGAAGTAGGTCAAAAAATTGCCGGTATCGGGGAAGCGCGTACGCTAGGTTATGCAAAGTATGGAGCGGCAGGCATGCTGACGCTCTTTATCAGAGGCATGCTTTGCAACTGGATGGTCTCTACCGGCGTTGTCGGCGCGATGATTTCCACGTCGGTAAGCGGTAAGGTGATCGCCATGTGGATGCCGATCATGCTCTTCTTTGCAATGACCTTCGAGCATTCGATCGTCAATATGTTTTTGTTTCCGTCAGGTCTGATCATGGGCGGAAAGTTTTCGATCATGGATTACCTTATCTGGAATGAGATTCCGACCGTTGTGGGAAATCTGGTTGGCGGGCTCGCGTTCACCGGACTGACTTTGTATTCCACACATGTAAGAACGGCGCCAAAACGGGTCAGTAAGGAGCGTGTCTCGGTGGGAAGAGCAGCCTGACGAGTGACCTCTCATGCCAAAAAGTTGGTGAAGAGGAATCAGTGAGGCTGGTAATAAAGGATGATGGCTGGCGGGAATTCCGGATGAGTTGTGGGAGCGGAACGGTGTGTCGGGAGGCGCGCCCATAGCCGGCTTATTAACCCGGCCTATAAATATTGGCCGGGTTAATCCGGGGCAGGGATGCCCCGGCGCGGCGACAAGCCGCGTGAGCCCAGGCCGGGCGTGTACCGGGCCTGGGCGGCGGCCCGAAATACCAGGAGGGTATTTACGGGCCTGATTAATAATCTGTTCAGCCGTAATTTGATCCATTGGGAACAACGGGCGATAACGATCTTGCCATGCTCTACTTGGCCTGCAGCATCATCGCCTGACGTGCGACCAGCCTACTGGGATCGGCTCCAAATAATATGCAATAAGATGAAAGAGCTTCAGCTGTCTACACGGTTGAAGCTCCCTCAATCTCGTTCTTGATCCGGTCCCCATGAAGTATTAGGCCGTTTGTGCTGGGCTTGCCGAAGCTTTGTAGTCTTTCGACAAGCTCAAGGCGGGCGGCTTAAAAGCTTTACCAGGTCGGATCTATAAAAACAAAAATGTCCAGTCAATTAAGAATCTCCGTAGGACAATACTCCGACAAAGGCCGTAAGGAAACCAATCAGGATTTTCACGGTGTTTGCATACCGAAAGAGCCCCAGTTGAGCTCGAAAGGAATTGCGATTGCGCTGGCCGACGGGATCAGCAGCAGCGATGTGAGCCAGATTGCCAGCGAAGCCGCTGTTAGGAGTTTTCTCGAGGATTATTTCTGCACTTCGGACGCTTGGTCTGTCAGGAAGTCAGCACAGCGGGTTTTGATCGCGACCAACTCCTGGTTACATTCACAGACACAGCAAAGCCAGTATCGTTACGATAAAGACAGAGGTTATGTGTGCACCTTTAGCGGCATGGTGATCAAGTCAACCACCGCACATATTTTTCACGTGGGCGATACGCGCATCTATAGATTGCATGATGATGCCTTGGAGCAATTGACCAACGATCATCGATTTTGGGTATCGCAGGATAAAAGCTATCTTGGTCGGGCTTTAGGCGTTAATCCTCAGCTCGAAATTGATTATCGAGCATTGCCAGTGGAAGAAGGCGACATTTTCTTATTCGCGACAGACGGCGTTTATGAATATGCCAGTCCTCGGTTCATCATCAATGCCATCAGAGAGCATGAAGACGATCTCGATACCGCTGCGAAAGCGATCGTGGACGCAGCATACCAACAAGGCAGTCCGGATAATCTCACGGCTCAGGTCGTTAAAATCGAAAACTTGCCTAAGCAGAATCCGGATGAACTCTATCAGCAATTAACCGAACTGCCGTTCCCCCCGATTTTGGAAGCCAGAATGGTTTTTGATGGCTACAAGATCGTCCGGGAGGTGCATGCCAGCAGTCGCAGCCATGTTTATCTGGCGGTTGATAACGAAACCGGCACACCGGTCATCATCAAAACGCCATCGATCGATCTTCGGGGCGACCCGGCTTATTTGGAAAGATTCTTGATGGAAGAATGGATCGCTCGGCGCATCAATAGTGCGTATGTACTGAAGCCTTGCGCACAGACGCGGAAACGCAACTATCTCTATATCGTCACCGAATTCATTGACGGTCAGACATTAACGCAGTGGATGATCGACAATCCGAGACCGGACCTGGAAACCGTGCGCGGCATCGTTGAACAAATTGCCAAAGGATTACGCGCTTTTCACAGGCTGGAAATGCTGCATCAGGACCTGAGACCGGACAATATCATGATCGACCATACCGGCACGGTGAAGATCATCGATTTCGGTTCGACGAAAGTTGCCGGCCTGATGGAGATCACAACGGCAATCGAGCGAAGTCATCTGCTAGGTACTGCCCAATATACCGCGCCGGAATATTTTCTTGGCGAAAGCGGGACAACATATTCCGATATGTTTTCGCTGGGCGTTATAGCTTATCAAATGCTGTCGGGTAAACTGCCTTATGGCGCCGAAGTCTCCAAGGCCAGAACCAGAGCCGCACAAAAGAAATTAGCCTATCACTCTGTACTCGATGACGATCGGGAAATCCCTGCCTGGATCGATGATGTGCTCAGGAAGGCAGTACATCCGAACCCGTATCAGCGTTATGGGGAATTATCCGAGTTTATCTATGATCTACGCCACCCGAACCAAGCGTTTCTGAATAAGACCCGTCCACCGCTCATCGAACGTAATCCAGTAGTTTTCTGGAAAAGCGTTTCCTTCATTCTGGCAATTACTGTTGTTGCCTTATTGTTTAAGTTAACAAATAGGGGTATCTAAAATGAAAACAAAATCGACACAGACACCGTCATCTTGCAAAGCCGATTCTCTGCTGACCAAAGAACAAATGACGGACCGCATTATTACTGCAAAAGTAAAAAAACAACTCACTTGGACAGCCATTGCCGAACAGATTGGCGTCAATGAGGTTTGGCTGGCCTCGGCTTGTCTTGGCATGAACAGCATGAAACACGACATTGCCGAAAAGCTCTGCGCCATTTTGGAGCTGCCTATTGAAGTTCGAGCCGCCTTGGAAATGTTTCCTCACAAACAATGGCCCTTCGAAATACCCCAAGACCCGCTTATTTATCGGCTTTATGAAATCGTCGGCGTTTACGGAGAAACCTTGAAAGAAATCATTCATGAAAAATTCGGAGACGGTATCATGAGCGCGATAGATTTCAGCATGACGGTCGGCAAAGAAGAAAACCCAGCCGGCGATCGCGTCGTCATCACCATGAACGGTAAATTTTTGCCTTACAAATCCTGGTAAATCGGTAAAGGATTGCTTTGCCGGGCTCTATGAGACGAGTCGGCAACCGGCGGATCGGGCGAAAGAGCGGGCTCGAGTGAGAGCCGCTACTAGCTCACCGCCCGGTCGAATTCGAACTCCGGCGCCGGCTCGCCCCGCTCCAAATCGTTGGCGGAGGTTGAGCCCCAATCAGACACAGTCTGGGCGGCGATATGGAGCTGGCGTGGCATCACGCAGTCGCGATGCTCGGCCAGGAACGCCCCGATGTTGGAACGGTGCATGGCGCGGGCCGCCTCGATACCCAGCAGCAAGCCGCCGAGCACCACGGTGCGGTGGGTGCAGCCGAATCCTCACGGTCGAATTTGTATTCGGGTAGTGCCGACATTTCTCTTCCGAAGCCGAAAAAAAAAGCGCCCATGCCGGTTCCGTACGAAACCGGCCAAGGACGCCTTTGTCCGAGGAAGCTATGAACGCCGCTGTTCGCGCTTCCCCTTGATTTTCAAAAATTCCTGTCATGGAAGGAAAATCGGCTCCCGGTCTGCGAAGAACACGTTGCTTAGACGCAGTGCAACGGTAACTTCCGCCGTTGGACGATCACGAGTGCATACGGACGAACTCGATAATAGCCTTAGCGTACACGTCCGGGTGGGTGGCGTGCGGGATGTGCCCTGCTCCCGGAAATTTCAGGACCTCCGCGCGAGGCATCGCCTCTGCAAGCTTGCCGACTACTGGTCCGAAGATGGGTGGGCTCTGGTCGCCCAGCGTGAGGAGAGCCGGACGCGTAAACTCCTTGATCCACTCCAGCTCGAAAACCAGCTGTTCGGGATCTTTCGCCTCGTCGAGGAAGGTCGGAGCATTATCCATCATGATCTTCTTGTACTCCGGCGGCAGTTGAGCCCAGGACCCCGGGCCGAGCACAACGGTCTCGACGAACTGTTCGGCGGCGCCGGCATGATCGCCCGAGGCGATCCGTTCGACCACGCCCCCAACTCGTTGCCGAACCTGCTCCAGCATCGGCGCAACGGCGGAGTCGTCGGCGAGCAGCGCGAAGAGGGGCCGCTCGTGAATGATGAGGCCGCGAAGGAGGTCGTGCCGCTCACCGGCCAGCCGGAGCGCAATCGATGCGCCGAACGAGTTTCCCGCTACCCATGCCGGCGCGAGTCCCAGGTCCCAGGTCCTGTATCAACGCAGCAAGGTCGGCCACGTCCTCGCGCACACTGCCTTGTCCCGGTGGACACGTACTCTCGCTGTGGCCACGGCGATCGTAGGTGAGAACTCGAAAAGAGTCGACCAAACGGGGAACGAGCAGGTCCCAGTCGTGATGAGAATCCCATGAGCCGTGAACCAATGCGAGGGGAGCCTCCCCGCTGCCTTGGAGTTCATAGAAAAGCCGCACACCGTTGACATTTGCGGCTGCCATGCCGACCTCCTATGTCCGCGACTTCGCCCTGCAACAAAGCGTCACGGGCGATGCTCGGTGTATTTCTTTTCCTTTAATCTCGCCGTCAAACAATATCTCGCCACCCGCTTTGCAATCGGACGTTACCTTTTTGAGGGGAAAGTATTTGACGATTTCATCATACCGCGTGAGCGCATCGAATATCGTCTCCGGCCTTGCTTCGATAAAAATACTTTTCCTTATCGTAAAGCTATCCATTCTCCGTAGCGCTCCGTCTGTTTATTAGGTATTCAAAGTGAGTAGGTTACGCCGTATTGCTTTTCTCCATTCGGCTAACAACCCGCGCTTAAAGTGCTTTTCCATCGTTTCCCGCGGTTTCTGCTGATGGCGTTCATAGAGGATGCTCCAGACGGCTTGATCCGTCAGCGAGACGGGTCCTTGATATCGAGGATGACGAGCCGACCACCAGGCCGAAGCGAGCGGGCTGCGTCCCGAGCCCTACGCGTTTTTCCATCTCCAGTGATCTTGCCATTCCGCAAGTTAAATAAGGCAAACCTGCCCGTCTCCGGGGAAGGTTGCAACTCGTTCCTCCCCGGGATATAAGAAACACCCATTCGTTGTCCGGAAATCGTGCCCGCCATCCGCAAGATGAGTACTCGTATCGAATATCCGCACCACAGGTTGCAGCTCATGTTCCTGTTGTCGATAACCGCCGGCGTGGTTCTTCACCTGCTGCAACTGCCGAGCCTGTTGCCCCAGCGGGAGGCCGGGACGATTATGCTGCTGGCGGCATGGCCTCAGCGCTTCTATTTCTGGACATTCGAAGCGCTGGCCTGGTTGCTTGCCGGAACTGCACTTGCCTTGAACCTCTTCTCGCCGAACCTTCCGGCCTGGTACGAGGGCGCAACCCCAACTCAGCGAGCGCGTGCATTGGGTACCGCCCTGGTCCTGGTTCAGCTCCTGCTCGGTCTCGGGTTTTGGCTTACCCGAGACAAGGGAGCGGACCAGCTCAGATGGCTGCGTGCCGCGTTCTGGATGGGCGGCGAGTTCCGAATTCCGGCCATTTTTGCAAGCTTACAGCTCTGGTTTGCCGCGTGGCTTTCGTTCCAGTGCTACCGCCTCGACCGCGCGATTTTCTGGTTCGCGTCCGCGCTGGTATGTACCTACCTCGGGTTCGATGAGTTGCTTTCGTTCCACGAGGCGGTCGGCGTCTTGCTGAAAGGCAGCACACTGATCGGCGACGGCGAGAACACCCTGAGCGTCGGCCCGGTCAGGACGTATTTCTGGCCACTGGTTTTCCTGCCGTTGCTGCTGGTCATGAGCGCCTGGTTTCTTGTCGCG
Organism: Methylocaldum sp. GT1TLB; assembly: GCF_051027445.1. Classification (NCBI taxonomy): domain Bacteria; kingdom Pseudomonadati; phylum Pseudomonadota; class Gammaproteobacteria; order Methylococcales; family Methylococcaceae; genus Methylocaldum; species Methylocaldum sp. GT1TLB. The sequence continues at coordinate 719,087 of NZ_CP194898.1, read as the reverse complement.
GCACGTCGAGCGGTCGGCCCCCGCGCCCTGTGGCAACTGGTATTGGCCGGGCTCGTATTCGCGACAGGCGCGCTGGGCTTCGAGATCGTCGAGGCGAACGGCGCAGCACGCCTGGGAGAAGCATGGTTTAACTCCACGCCGGGGCAGGTCGTACTTCTGGCGGAGGAATCCTTCGAAACACTGGGGGTGACGCTCGCCGTCGTCGTATTCGCGAGGCACCGCTGGCAAACCCTTGCCGTGTCCCGCGGCGTCGATTGAACGGCCGGTTCACCCCGGCCGTACCTCGGTGGTGCCGGACGCGGAAACACCACCGAAACCTTCAAGTCGCGCTGTTCCGGGCCTTCCAGCAATTTCAGCGTTGCGCCCGACGGGACCGTAGGCTGGGTTGCAGCGATAGCGAAAACCCAGCTAATCCACGTCTTAAACTGACGAAAAAACCGCATCACTCGCGAACGATGCGGTTTATGCCCGGCCAGTCCCGGTTCGGCATCCAACCGGCTCCACCTGCTCTATCCGTTACTTTATATAGACTCACCGGAATACGGGTGCCGTCTTACCACCGTTAAGCGCCCGCGATCCGTACCTGCGCTTCAACTCGGTGCACCGTAGGCGCAACAATGGTGCAAATAGCTGCGGGAAGGCATTCTGCACAGCCCAGCCGACCGCCGAAATGCTGGGCCGACGTGCTTTCGCGCTGTTTGGCACGCGAGCTGCTTACATCAATCAATAGAATGTACCTGCGCCAACGGTGGCGTTCAGGAACATGGCAAAGGCGTCTTGCGATCATCGTGCATCGATGTTCGCCGGGCGCTTTTTTTTTGCTCCGGATTCACCGGAGAGCGGCTCTAGGATTTTTCGAGAAGATTTGTCGATGGACTTCAAAGAATTCAAGCGTGCCGGCCACTGGCCAACCCTGTTGTCCGCCTTTCTTTATTTCGACGTCTCCTTCATGGTCTGGGTGATGCTCGGGCCTTTGTCCCTGTACATCACCAAGGATCTGGGGCTACCGGTGGGGGAGAAGTTCACCATTGTCGCGATTCCCATCCTGTCCGGCGCAATATTCCGCATCGTTCTGGGTTCGATGGCCGACCATCTGGGACCCAAGCTGACTGGCGTTCTGGCCCAATTGCTGGTGATCCTCGGGCTCACCTATGTATTCGTGTTCGGCCTGCATTCCAAGCTGGAAGTGGAGTTGCTGGGATTGCTCTTAGGTATAGCCGGAGCCAGCTTCGCCGTGGCCTTGCCCCAGGCCAGCCGCTGGTATCCGCCCCAATACCAGGGCGTGGTGATGGGTATCGCGGGAGCCGGCAATATGGGGGTAGTCCTGGATTCCATGATCGTCCCTTGGCTGGCGGAACGTTTCGGCTGGCAGGCGGTGTTCGGTTTCCTGCTCATTCCTCTGGTGCTGGTGCTCGTCATCTACGCCGTTCTCGTCAAGGATGCCCCCGACAAACGCACGCCGGTCACCCTGGCCAACTACGCCGCGGTCATGAAGGACCCCGACACCTGGTGGTTCATGTTCTTTTATTCCATTACCTTTGGGGGCTTCGTGGGGCTCGGCAATGCCCTGCCTCTTTATTTCACCAACTGGTATCACGTCTCCGGAATAGCCGCGGGCATGATGGTCGCGCTCGTGGTATTCGCCGGCTCGATGTTCCGGCCGGTGGGAGGGCTTTTGGCCGATCGGGTAGGCGGCATCCGTGCCCTGCAAGTTCTGTTCGTAATCGTTTCCCTGAGCTATCTCGCGATTTCGTTCTTGCCGGAGGGGCCGGCGCCGCAATCGGCGAGCGACGCGAAAGTGGCCGGCTGGGGTCTGTTCGAACTGCCGGCGCTCGCATGGTCTGCCGTCGGCATTTTTTTCGTCGGCACGCTGGCCCTGGGGATGGGCAACGGAGCGGTATTCCAGTTGGTGCCGCTGCGTTTCCGCAGGGAAATCGGCGTGATTACCGGACTCGTCGGCTGCGCCGGAGGTGTGGGCGGATTCTTCCTGGCCAAGACCCTGGGCTGGTCCTGGAATGTGCAACACGGCTTCGCGCTGGGTTTCAGCGTGTTCGCGGGGCTGCCGCTCCTGGGGCTCGTCGGCCTGATCATGGTCAAGAAACGCTGGCGCACGACCTGGGGCGCGGTATCCGGTGCGCGGGTCTGAGCATGGCGGAATGGGGATAAGGGAACACACCGGGGTGCGTCAGTGACTGCGAACGGACAACTCGCCTTGAGCGCCGCCTTCGCTTCCCGCCAAGGGCGGCGCGAAGACAACCAGGACTACGCCGGTATCGCTCAACCGTCGCAGCAGGAACTGGCCTGTCGCGGCGTCGTCGCGGCGGTGGCGGACGGCATGGGCGGGGCCAAGGGAGGGCGGGTAGCCGCGGAGTTGTGCATGCACAGCTTCATGGAAGCCTATTACAGCCTGGCCGAAACCTTGGCGGTGGAGCAGTTGCTGGATCGAAGCCTGGATGCCGCCAATCGCTGGATACACGCGATGGGCAAGCGTGACCCGAATCTCGCCCACATGGCTACCACCTTCAGTGCCTTGATTCTTCGCGGCCGCCGCGCACATCTAATACACGTCGGCGACTCGCGCATCTACCGCCTGCGCGGCGAGCGGCTGGAGCTGCTGACGAAGGATCACACTTTGAACGGCCCCGAACTGGACCATATCCTGTACCGGGCCGTGGGCCTGGAGCCCCTGCTCCGGACCGACTACGCCGTGCACACGCTCGAAATCCACGACCGTTTCCTGCTGTGCAGCGACGGCCTACACGGCGGACTTAAACAAGCCGAGATCGCGCGCATCCTGCTGGAAAGGGCCGCGCCCCAAAGCAGTGCGGACGCTCTGGTCGAATCGGCGCTGGAGCGCGGCAGCACCGACAACGTCACCGCGCTGGTGGTGGATGTCATCGCCCTGCCCCGGGCCGACCGGCAATCGCTGCGGGAAATCATCGAGTCCTTGCCGATCCTGGAACTACCCCGTCCCGGCGACACGGTGGATGATTTTCAACTGGAAGAACTGCTGTCTTCCGGGCGATACAGCGCGCTGTTCCGCGCGGTCGACCGGCGCAACGGCAACCCGGTGGTCATCAAGTTCCCTCATCCGCGGGTAGCCAGCGAGCGGCAATATCACGATGCCTTTGTCCGGGAAGCATGGATCGGCGGGCGGGTGAAGAGTCCGTGGGTGGCCGAAATTTTGGAACAGCCGCCGGAGCGGCAAAGCCGTCTCTACTCGGTCATGCCGTATTATCGCGGCGCCACGCTCGAACGGCACCTGCGGCGAAACGCACGCATCGGCCTGGAGCCAGGCATCGACCTCGCTCTCAAACTGTGCAAGGCGGTGCACGCACTGCACCGCCAGCAGATCGTGCACCGCGACATCAAGCCCGACAACATCCTGCTTCCGGACGACGGCGGCCTGAAACTGCTGGATCTCGGCATTGCGCGATTGCCGGCCTGGGACGAGGACCAGGCCGATCCGATGCCGGGCACCGCCAGCTACATGGCGCCGGAACTGTTTCACGGCGAGCGGGGCAGCGTCGCCAGCGACATCTTCGCGCTGGGGGTAACGCTCTATCGCGTGTTCTCCGGAGGTGCCTATCCCTACGGCGAGATCGAGCCATTCAGCACGCCCCGATTCGGAAAACCCAAACCCCTGACCAGCCGCCGTCCGGATTTGCCGGTCTGGCTGGACGCCGCCTTGGCGCGCGCGGTCGCGATCGACCCCGGCGAACGCTATGCCGACGCCATCGAGCTGGCCTTCGAGCTGGAATCCGGATTATCGAAAGGCGGCGGCAAGCGTGTCTCCGCCCGTCCCCTTCCCCTGTACCAGCGCAATCCGGTTCTGTTCTGGCAACTGACCGCGCTGCTCCTGTTCGGATTGCTGATGGTGTGCCTGTTTCAGGTCTACGGGAGGGTTTAGGTGTTTATCAATGCAGTAAGTAAAGCCGTCATGCCGGCAGGGAAGGGTCATCCGGGCGCTCCCCGGATGACCGTTTGCGATTGGAAGGGTCATCCGGGCGCTCCCTGGATGACCGTTTGCGATTGGAATGCCGGCATCCAGAGCACAGGGATTGTGATCCGGGCCGATGCCATCCCTGGCGTCTGGATTCCGGCACAAAACCGTCGGGAACGGTTTTGGACAGCCGCAGGCTGGTCTGAAGGACGAGCCCCCTGGGAAGGGGCGAGCAATCCGTGCCGGAATGACGAGGTTCATCTCACGTCCCCGCATCCTACGAAAGTTGATTTGACGAATGGGATTCATCCCGGAGGAGGTAAGCCATGAAAAAACAGAGACTCATCGTAATCGGCAACGGTATGGCCGGCATACGCACAGTCGAGGAGCTGCTGAAAATCGCTCCCGACGCATACGACGTCACCGTGTTCGGTGCCGAACCGCACTGCAATTACAACCGTATCCTCCTATCCCCGGTCCTGGCCGGCGAGAAGACGCTTAACGACATCATCTTGAACGATGACGACTGGTACGCGTCGAACGGCATCACGCTGCACAAGGGGCGGAAGGTCGTCGCGATCGACCGTCGGCGGCGGCTGGTTCGTACCGAAGACGGGCTGGAGGCCGGCTACGACCGACTGCTGCTCGCCACCGGCTCCATGCCTTTCATGCTGCCGGTCCCAGGCAGGGATCTGCCGGGCGTAATCGGTTTTCGCGACATCCGCGACGTGGAACTGATGCTGGAGGCTTCGCAGAAGTACCGGCATGCGGTCGTCATCGGCGGCGGCCTCTTGGGGCTTGAAGCGGCCAACGGGCTGAAAAAGCGGGGGATGGCGGTTACCGTCGTGCATCTGCTCGATACCCTGATGGAAAGGCAACTGGATAAGCCTGCCGCGGACCTTTTGAAACGGGCGCTCGAGGACAGCGGCCTCGATTTCCGAATGGAAGCGCAGACCGAAGCCATCCTCGGCCACGACCGCGTCACTGGCGTACGCTTCAAGGACGGCTCGGAAACCCCGGCCGATCTGGTGGTCATGGCAGTGGGCATCCGCCCCAACGTCGATCTCGCCAAGAGCGCCGGCATCCATTGCGAGCGCGGTATCCTGGTCAACGACACCCTGCAAACCTTCGATCCCCGCATTTACGCCGTGGGCGAATGCGTGCAACACCGGAAGCAGCTTTTCGGCCTGGTGGCCCCGCTGTTCGAGCAGGCCAAGGTCTGCGCGAATCACCTGGCGGAATACGGCATCGCGCGCTACGAGGGCTCGGTGACGTCCACCAAACTGAAAGTGACCGGCATTGATCTTTTCTCCGCCGGCGAGTTTCAGGGCGGAAACGGCTACGAAGAATTGTTGTTTCAAGATCCCGCCCGAGGCATCTACAAGAAGCTGGTGGTCGAATCCAACCGCATCAAGGGCGCTGTGCTCTATGGAGACACCGGTGACGGCTCCTGGTATTTCCAGATGATGCGCGACGGTACCGATATCTCCGCTTTCCGGGAAAACATCCTGTTCGGACAGGCGCATTTGGGCGATTCCGGCCACGGAGCGGAAAACCGCGCGGCGCTCATGCCGGACACGGCGGAGGTCTGCGGCTGCAACGGCGTCTGCAAAAAGACGATCGTCGACACCATCGTCCAGAAGAAGCTGTTCACCCTGGAGGACGTGCGGGCCCACACCAAGGCATCGGCTTCCTGCGGCTCGTGCACCGGTTTGGTCGAGCAGATACTGCAAAGCACCCTGGGCAGCGATTACTCGGTCAGTCCGGCCAAAAAGCCGCTGTGCAAATGCACCGACCATACCCATGAAGAAGTGCGAGAGGCCATTCGCACGGAAAATCTCAAGACGATTCCCGAGGTTATGCGATTCCTCGATTGGAAAACCGTCGACGGCTGCCATTCCTGCCGCCCCGCGCTCAATTATTACCTGCTCTGCCAATGGCCCAACGAATACCGGGACGATCCGCAGTCGCGCTTCATCAACGAGCGGGCCCACGCCAATATCCAGAAGGACGGCACCTATTCAGTGGTGCCGCGGATTTGGGGCGGCGTCACCAATCCTCGGGAGCTGCGCGCCATCGCCGACGTGGCCGAAAAGTTCGAGATTCCGACGGTCAAGATCACCGGCGGCCAGCGTATCGATCTTCTGGGCGTCCCGAAACAACAGCTTCCAGCGGTTTGGGCGGAACTCGGCAAGCACGGTCTGGTCTCCGGCCATGCCTACGGCAAATCGCTGCGCACGGTGAAAACCTGCGTCGGCAAGGAATGGTGCCGGTTCGGCACGCAAGATTCCACCAAGATGGGCATAGACCTCGAGAAAATGACCTGGGGGTCGTGGACGCCGGCCAAGGTCAAGATGGCGGTATCGGGCTGCCCTCGCAACTGCGCCGAGGCCACGATCAAGGACTTCGGCGTGGTGGCGGTGGATTCAGGCTGGGAACTTCACGTCGGCGGCAACGGCGGCGTGAAGGTCCGCGCCACCGATTTTCTCTGCAAGGTCGATACGGAAGAGGAAGTGAAGGAATACTGCGGCGCCTATATGCAGCTCTACCGGGAAGAAGCCCGCTACCTGGAACGGACCGCTCACTGGATCGAACGCGTCGGTCTCGCTTATGTCCAGGAGCGCATCGTCTCGAATCCGGAAAGCCGACGCGCCTTGTACGAGCGGTTTATCGAATCGCAGAAAAGCGCCCAGATCGATCCATGGGCGGTTCTCGCCAAGGAATCCGAGCGGCAACATTTCGAACCCTTGAGGAAAGTAGGATGAATGTCATGAGCGACTGGATCGAAATCGGCCGAATCGAGGACATCCCCCGCCAAGGCGCTCGCGTCGTCGCCACGCCGGCCGGCAATGTCGCCATCTTCCGCACCCTGAACGACGAAATTTTCGCGGTTCGCGACCTCTGCCCGCACAAAGGAGGGCCGCTCTCCCAAGGCATCGTGTGCGGAAAGCGGGTGGCCTGTCCATTGCACAACTGGGTGATCGACCTGGCGTCCGGCGAAGCCGCTCCGCCGGACGAGGGCCGAACGGCGTGCTTTCCGGTAAAGCTGGAAAACGAAAGATTGTGGTTGCAACTCGACAGGCCGGAATAGCCGGAATTCCGAAAACGCTTGCCCTTATCCCAGCCACACTTCGTTATTAAGAGGAAGAGAAACGTGAGTTCTGCACCGCTCTCAGATCCGTCCTTAACAGCGGACGATGCGCCCATCGCCACCACCTGTCCCTACTGTGGCGTCGGCTGCGGCGTGCTGGCCAAGCCCCGCGGTCCCGAATCGGTCGACATCAAGGGCGATCCGGAACATCCGTCCAATTTCGGGCGGCTTTGCTCCAAGGGCTCGTCGCTTGGCGAAACCCTGTCGCTGGAAACTCGGCTGCTTTATCCCGAGATCAGGGGCCGGCGGGTGAGTTGGGACGAAGCGCTAGGCGCCGTCGCCGACACGTTTCGCCGGACCATCGATACCCACGGTCCCGACTCGGTGGCATTCTACGTCTCCGGCCAGCTCTTGACCGAGGACTATTACGTCGCGAACAAGCTGATGAAGGGTTTCATCGGCTCGGGCAATATCGATACCAATTCCCGCCTCTGCATGTCGTCCACGGTCGCGGCCCAGAAACGGGCCTTCGGCGAGGATGTCGTGCCCGGCTGTTACGAGGACCTGGAACTCGCCGATCTCGTCGTACTGGTCGGTTCCAACGCGGCCTGGTGCCATCCGGTGCTGTTTCAGCGTCTGGTTGCGGCCAAACGGGAAAATCCCCGCCTGAAGATCGTCAACATCGATCCGCGCCGAACGGCGACGAGTCAGTCCGCCGATCTGCATCTCCCGATACGGCCGGGCACCGACGTGGTTCTGTTCAACGGACTCCTGAATTATCTGCGCCAGGATGACAGGATCGATTTCGCTTTCCTGGAAAATCATCTCGGTCGCTACGCCGAAGCGTTCGAGAACGCGCGCAAAACGGCTCCTTCCCTGCCCGCTGTTGCCAGGATCTGCGGTATTCCCGACGAGGACCTCGCGAGCTTTTACCAATGGTTTGCCCGCACCGAAAAAGTCGTCACCGCCTGGTCGCAGGGGGTCAACCAGTCGTCCAGCGGCACCGACAAGGTCAACAGCATCATCAACGTTCATCTTGCCACCGGGCGGATCGGCAAACCGGGCATGGGCCCCTTCTCCCTGACCGGCCAGCCCAACGCCATGGGCGGGCGGGAGGTCGGCGGACTCGCCAATCAGCTCGCGGCGCATCTCGACATCGAGAATCCCGAACACCGGGCTCTCGTGCAGGAGCACTGGAATGCGCCGCGCATGCCGGATAAGTCCGGCCTCAAGGCCGTGGAGCTGTTTCAGGCGATCGCCGAGGGACGCATCAAGGCAGTCTGGATCATGGCCACCAATCCGGCCGTTAGCCTGCCGGACGCGAACGCGGTGCGGGACGCGCTCCGCCGCTGCGAATTCGTGGTCGTTTCCGAATGCGATTCGGGCACCGACTTGGGCGCCTACGCCCATGTGAGCCTGCCCGCGCTGGCCTGGGGTGAGAAGGACGGCACCGTCACCAACTCGGAGCGTCGCATTTCCCGGCAGCGGGCATTTCTGACAGCGCCGGGCGAAGCCAAGCCGGATTGGTGGATCGTCAGCCGGGTTGCCCAGCGTATGGGATACGACGAAGGTTTTTGCTACCGGTCGGCCTGGGAAATTTTCCTGGAGCACGCCCGGTTGTCCGGTCTTCAAAACGGCGGCAAACGGGTGTTCGACATTTCCGGTCTCGCGGAACTCGATCGCGCCGGCTACGATGCCTTGAGGCCGATCCAATGGCCGGTAAATGGGCGTTATCCGAACGGCGCGTCTCGCCTGTTCGACGCAGGCGGGTTTTCAAACATCAGCCGCCGCGCCGAAATGGTGCCGGTGGTCCCCAAAGCGCCGGCCAACCCGCCCGACGCGGCCTATCCGCTGGTGCTCAATACCGGGCGCGTCCGCGATCAATGGCACACCATGACCCGCACCGGCAAAACCGCCCGGTTGACCAACCATGTTCCCGAGCCTTACGCCGAGCTGAACCCCCGCGATGCGGCCCGATTCGCCATTCAGGACGGAACCCTGGTTCGCCTCGAGAGCCGGTTCGGCCAAGCCCTGGTCCGCGCCCGCGTCAGTAAAGACCAGCAGCCAGGATCGGTATTCGTGCCCATGCACTGGAGCGGACCCTATGCCAGCAAAGGCTTGATCAATGCCTTGGTCAACCCGGCAACCGATCCGATGTCCGGCGAACCCGAATCCAAGCACACACCGCTCCGGATCGCGCCCTATCGACCGGCGTGGCACGGCTTCTTGCTGTCGCGCGAACCGCTTGACGCTATCGAGGTCGAGTACCGCGTCACGATACGGGGAGACGGCCATTGGCTTTACGAGCTGGCACATTCCGAGTCACCTTCGGACTGGCCTGTCTGGATGCGCGGCTTGTTCGCCCATCCCTCGGGTTCGCGCGAATCCGCTTCCGCCGAGCCGGTGCCCGGCAAGGAGGAATGGCTGGAGTTCGCCGACATCCACTCGGGCCGGTACCGCTGCGCACGCCTCCTCGGCGGACGTTTGCAGTTTTGCGCCTTTGTGGATAGGCACTTTGAGCTGCCGCCGCGCGGTTGGCTGGCCGGTCTATTCGCCTTGGATGAAGTGCCCGATCGGGCACGCATGAGCCTCTTGGCCGGGAAACCGGCTTCGGCCGAGGACGATCAGGGACGTATCGTCTGCTCCTGTTTCGGGGTCGGCATCAATACCTTGAAACGCGCCATTGAGAAGCAAAATCTGTCGACGACGGAACAAATTGGTGCAGCACTCAAAGCGGGAACCAATTGCGGTTCCTGTATTCCCGAGCTCAAGTCCTTATTGCAGGGGTAAAAACACCAGCGCCGCTGCGGCGGCGGCACAAGGCATCGAGCCTTGCTTCGTATTTGTGCACTTCAATGGCCTATGTTCCTATTTAAGGCATCTCTTTATCTCGGCCTAACTCCAAATCGCTTTCAATCAGGAATCGATTTTCGTAGGGTGGGTTAGGCCGTGAGGCCGTAACCCATCGAGCGACCTCGGACCTGTCCTGAGCCAAGTCGAAGGGTCGGTAGGTTACGCGGAGCCTGTCCTGAGCCCTTCGACGATGCTCAGGACAGGCTTGTCGAAGGGCCTGTCCCGAGCGGAGACTAGGGGCTAACCCACCATCGATGGGTTTCGCTTCGCTCTACCCATCCTACGATGAATGTTCACTCGAATGCCGAACGGAATGACGTAGGTCGGCAATCCCTTGCCGACTGTCTGGGCTACGGCCAAGCACTGGACCGTATGGCACGATCATTGCTGAAACCATAACGTCGTGGCAGGCTACTCGCGTCGTAACTGCTATCGGAGCCGATACGCTCTTGACGCTTCACAATCCAATCCATCCTGGAGAATTTTGGACAAGGAGACCCTTAACTCATGACCTCGGTTCCCCAATGGCTGCGCCCTGGCGTTCATGCGGCAGGCGGCGAAGGACTCGAGAAAACCCAGATCGACTTGGGTTTCATCCCGCTGACGGACTGCGCACCACTCGTCATCGCCTACGAAAAAGGTTTTTTTCGAAAACACGGGCTGGAGGCGAGACTTTCCAGAGAGGTGTCCTGGGCCAATATCCGCGACAAGGTATTCGCCGGCTTGCTGGACGGCGGTCATATGCTGGCGCCCATGCCCATCGCCACGACGCTCGGTCTCGGGGAACTGAAAAAACCGACCATCGCCGCTCTGTCCCTGGATCTCAACGGCAACGCCATTACCGTTTCCCTGGACTTGTACCGGCGCATGGCCGAACTCGATCCGGCGGCGGCAGCCGAGCGGTCCATGAGCGTCCGTGCACTGAAGAAAGTCATCGATACCGGCAAGAACTCAGGAAGCGAGCCCTTGTGCTTCGCAACGGTATTTCCGTTTTCCCCCCATAACTACATGCTCCGCTACTGGCTGGCCGCCGGCGGCATCGACCCGGACCGCGACGTGCGCCTGGTCGTGATCCCGCCGCCGCACATGGTGAAGTACCTGAGCAGCGGAGAAATAGACGGTTACTGCGTCGGAGAACCGTGGAACGCGCAGGCCGTCGCCACCGGCGTCGGACGCACGCTGATCACCGATTATGAAATCTGGAACAACAAGCCGGAAAAAGTGCTGGGCGTGAACCGGGAGTGGGCCGAACAACATCCCAACACTCACCGCGCCATGCTGATGGCGCTGCTGGAGGCGGCGCAATGGATCGATCAACCGGAAAACCGTATCGAAGTGGCCGATATTCTGGCTCGGGAGGAATACGTCAACGCACCGGCTGACGTTGTGAAAATGTCCATGGTCGGCTCGTTTCGCTACCAGGTCGACGCCGCGCCCGCGCCGCTTCCCGACTTTAACGTGTTCTTCCGTTATGCCGCGACGTTTCCCTGGCGCTCCCATGCCGTTTGGTTCATCACTCAGATGTACCGTTGGGGACAACTCCGCGATCCCGTAGACATGCGAAAGCTTGCCGAAGAGGTCTATCGGCCCGATCTTTACCGCGAAGCCGCCCAGGCTCTGGGCCTGCCCTTCCCCACCGCGGACTACAAGACCGAGGGGCAGCACGGCGAACCGTGGACGCTTCGGGAAGCCACCGAGCCGATGATCCTGGGTACGGACCGGTTCCTGGACGGCGGCACATTCGATGCGCTCCGTCCGGTGGATTATCTGGAGCGCTTCGAACTGCACAATCGGCAGGTTTCACTGGACGAACTGGCCAAGGTCAATCCATGAGCCTCAGAATCATGCTGGTCGATCAGGATTCGGCACGCAGCGCCATATTGGAGCAAGCGCTGCACGATGCCGGACATCAGGTCGTCGCCCGGATCAAGCACGGCCACAACCTGCTTCGAGAACTCAAGGAATGCCAGCCGGACATGGTGATCATGGACCTGGAGGCGCCGGGCCGCGACACCTTGGAGCAAATGCGGGAGATCAGCCGCGACCAGCCGAGGCCGATCATCCTGTTCTCGAACAAGCGCGACGGCGATTACATCCGCCAGGCCGTGCAGGCCGGGGTGAGCGCCTATGTGGTGGACGGCCTCAGCCAGGAACGCATCATGCCCATCGTCGAGGTGGCCATGGCCCGTTTCCGCGAATTCGAGGCGCTCAAACGCGAACTGCACGAAACCAAAACCCAGCTAGCCGACCGGAAAGTGGTGGACAAGGCCAAGGGCATTTTGATGCAGCGGAAAGGAATGAGCGAGGACGAAGCCTATCAGTTGCTGCGCAAAACGGCCATGAGCCGCAACATGCGCATCGCGGACGTCGCCAGGACCCTGCTTACTCTGGAAGGGCTGACGGACTGACTTCGGGGCGAATTCCGCCCGCCTTTCGCGCATCGCGCACTCTTTTGTCGCACGCAATGTACCGGCCCACCCGCCCGGCGCCTCCGCACTGCGCCGCCAGCTGCTGTTTCAGAGCTGTTTAGCGCGTTAAACGAGCTTGGCACGCTTCCTGTTAGTCCTATGAAAGCTAGAGTCGCGCGCTGACGGCGGCGCTCGACTTCCGGACAAAGGCGTCCTCCCGCAGCTCTTCAAACTGCGGGCGACGCCTTTTTTATTGCTTATCGGATCACAACAGAATGGGGGTACAGTCATGGGGATTATCAGGCAGCCGCTGAGTGGCGGCAGCTTAGCGCGGCTTCTGATGCTGGGGCTCGGCACGGCCAGCCCGGTCTTTGCGGAGGGTATCAACGAGAATATCGAAAAGGCGTTGAACGTCGGCGGCGGCAAGATCAACATCGATATCCGGTATCGGTTCGAATACGTGGATCAGGCCAATCTTCCCGAAATCGGCAAGGCCGACATGATCCGGGCGCGCATCGGCTATCTGACTCCGGAGTTTCACGGGCTCAAGGCCTTCGCCGAATACGAAGGCAACCAGGATATCTTCAGCAACGAGTACAACAGCACCTGGAACAACAAGACCCGGCATCCCGTCATCGCCGATCCCCAGAAGAACGAGGTTAACCAGTTATGGCTGAATTACAGCGGTTTACCTCAGACCAACATAAAAGTCGGCCGTCAACGCATCATCTTCGACAACCACCGTTTCATCGGCAACGTCATCTGGCGGCAGCTGGAACAGACTTACGACGCCGTGGCCATCACCAACGCCAGCCTGCCCGACACCACGATCACCGCCGGTTATATTTGGAAAGTGCAGGACGTCACCTCCCGCACCATCGGCATGAATTCGCCGATCTTCAACATTGCCTACACCGGTCTCCCTTACGGCAAACTCGTCGTCCACGGTGAGTGGCTGGATTACGACAATCAACACGAAAGCTTTCCGACGCGGACCTTCAATACCCTCACCAATTCCACCCAGACGGTAGGCGTTCGCTTTGACGGCGCGACACCCATCACCGACAAAATCAAGGCCCTCTACACGGCCGAATACGCCTGGCAGGAGGACTATGCGGAAAACCCGAAGGACTTCAAGGTCGATTACTGGCTGGCGGAAGGCGGGGTCGATCTGTGGGGCTTCGTCTTTAAAGGGTCCTTCGAGGAACTGGGCTCGGACAACGGCCAGGGCTTCCGTACGCCGCTCGCGACGCTGCACGCCTTTCAGGGCTGGGCGGACAAGTTCCTGGTGACGCCGCCCGACGGCGTCCGGGACGTGTACGGCACGTTCAAGACCAGCCTGTACGGCTTGGATTTATGGTTCGTCTACCACGATTTCCGGGACGATACCGGCAGCATCCGCTATGGCGAGGAGTTCGACGTCCAGGTGGAAAAGAAATTCGGCAAGCATTATTCCCTGCTCTTCAAGTTCGCCGACTACAACTCGTCCAACCCGAGAGCGTTTGCCGGCAACGTCGATACCCAAAAATGGTGGCTGCAGGCGGGGATCAGTTTCTGAAAGAAAGCTGGGAATTTAAGGCCGTAGGATGCGGTGAGTGCTCGAACCGCCCTTCGACTCGGCTCAGGACAGGCATCGATCGCGAATGGAGCGGCTCCCGCGTCCCACACCCTCAATGCCGTTAAGCTTAGGCGAATGACGTCACCCCGGCAGGGAATGCCGGGGTCCAGAAGCCATGGATGGCAGAGGCGTGTCACTTCCCTGTGCTCTGGATTCATGCCGGGCGATCCTGCCCGGCACCCTTCGGGCGCGATGCGTGCAAACCGGCTGTCCTGCCGGTTTGTCCGGCACAAATTCGCCCGGAGCGACCATTCGGCCGGGAGCCGAATGGGACAAACGAAGTTTGCCCAACGGGCGAAAGCCAAGGACGGCTTTGGTCTATTTGGACGTGCTAAGCACGGTCCGAAGGACGAGCCCCAGGGAAGGGGCGAGCAATCCCTGCCGGAATGACGGCTTAATTTAACGGTATTGCCCACATCCTACGGTGATTCACGTCTACCCCTGCAAGTGCTTCAGCACCTCGTCCAGCATCTTCTTGGCGTCGCCGAACAGCATCCGGTTGTTCTCCTTGTAGAACAAGGGATTGTCGACGCCGGCATAGCCGGACGCCATCGAGCGCTTCATGACGATCGAGGTTTTCGCCTTCCAGACCTCCAGGACCGGCATGCCGGCGATGGGGCTGTTGGGGTCTTCCTGCGCCGCCGGGTTCACGATGTCGTTGGCGCCGATGACCATGGCGACGTCGGTTTCCGGGAAGTCCTCGTTGATTTCGTCCATTTCCAGCACGATGTCGTAAGGAACCTTAGCCTCGGCCAAAAGCACGTTCATATGGCCCGGCATGCGGCCCGCCACCGGGTGGATGGCGAAACGCACGTCGACGCCTTTTTCACGCAGCAACTTGGTGATCTCGTACACCGTATGCTGGGCCTGAGCCACCGCCATGCCGTAACCCGGCACCAGAATGGCGCGGCTGGCGTTGCGCAGGAGTTCGGCCGTTTCTTCCGGCGTGATCGGCTGCACCTCGCCTTGTGGTCCCGCCCCTGCCGCCGGCGCTACGCCGGTACCGGTACCGAACCCGCCGGCGATGACCGAGAGAAAATGGCGGTTCATGGCGCGGCACATGATGTAGGACAGGATCGCACCGGACGAACCCACCAGAGCGCCGGTCACGATCAGCAGATCGTTGGACAGCATGAAGCCGGTGGCCGAAGCCGCCCATCCCGAGTAGCTGTTGAGCATGGAAACCACCACCGGCATATCGGCGCCGCCGATCGCCATGACCATGTGCACGCCGAAAGCTAGCGCAACGGCCGTCATCAGCAGCAAGGGAACGAACCCGCCCGCAGTGGACTGCGCGTTGACGAAGCCGGCCCCCAAGATGATGGCTAGAATCAAAAGGCCCAGATTGAGCCAGTGCCGGGCCGGAAGCAGCATGGGTTTGCCGTCGATCTTGCCCGACAGCTTACCGAATGCGATGACCGAACCGGAAAAGGTCACGGCGCCGATCAGAACGCCGAGATAGATTTCCACCTCATGGATGGTTCTCTCCACCCCGGTAAAGGCAGCCGTCGGATCGATGAAGTTCGCATAACCCACCAGCACCGCAGCCAACCCCACCAGGCTGTGCATCAGCGCGACGAGTTCCGGCATTTCGGTCATCTTGACCTTGATCGCGGCGTAGACCCCGACGCTGCCGCCGATAGCCATGGCGACGATGATCGGAACATAGCTGGTCACCTTCGGCCCGAACACGGTTGCGAGGATGGCGATGGCCATGCCGAGGATGCCGTAGAAATTGCCGCGCCGCGCGGATTCAGGATGGGAAAGCCCCCCGAGGCTCAAGATAAACAGTATCGTCGAGCCGATATAGGAAACGGTAACTAATCCTTCTGACATTGTTATTCTCTCCGCTTATCTTCTGAACATGCGCAGCATGCGCTGGGTGACCCAGAAACCGCCGGCCATGTTGACCGAGGTCAGAACGATGGCGAGCCCCGCCAGGATGGTGATCAACACACCGGGCGAGGAAATCTGGATCAAGGCGCCGATGGCGATGATGCTCGAAATGGCGTTGGTGACGCTCATGAGCGGAGTGTGCAGAGCCGGGGTGACGTTCCAGATCACCATGTAGCCCACGAAACAGGCCAGCACGAAAACGGTGAAGTGGGACATGAACGCCGCCGGAGCCACAGAACCGAGGCCGTAGAACAGGAGACCCGCCACGCCCAGCGTGATGCCGGTTTGCGCCCAGGCGGGCAGCAGCGGCTTCTTTTCCGCCTTCTTGATTTCGACCGGCGGTGCCGGGGTGGCGCCTGCCGGGGCTGCGGTGATTTTCGGCGGTGGCGGCGGCCAGGTGATTTCCCCCTCCTTGATCACCGTGGTTCCGCGTATGACCTCGTCCTCCATGTTGACGTCGATCGTGCCGTCCTTGTTCGGGCACAGCTCTTCCATCAGTCTCAGAAGATTGGTGGCGTACAGCGTGCTGGACTGACGGGCAAGCCGGCTGGGCAGATCGGCATAGCCGATGATGGTGACGCCGTGTCGGAAGACGACTTCGCCCGGGACCGTCAGCTCGCAGTTGCCGCCCTGCTCGGCCGCCAGGTCGACGATGACGCTGCCGGGTTTCATGGATTCCACCATTCCCGCGGTGATCAGTGTGGGCGCGGGCTTGCCCGGAATCAGCGCGGTCGTGATAACGATGTCCACGTCCATGCACTGGCGGGCGATCATTTCCTTTTGGGCCTTTTGGTAGCCCTCGCTCATCACTTTGGCATAGCCGCCGACGCCGGTGCCCTCCTCCTGATAGTTGACTTCCACGAACTCCGCGCCCATGGATTTGACTTGGTCCTTGACTTCCGGGCGGGTATCCGTTGCCCGGACGATGGCGCCGAGACCGTTCGCCGCGCCGAGGGCGGCCAACCCGGCGACGCCGCAGCCGATGACGAATACTTTCGCCGGCGGCACTTTGCCGGCGGCGGTCACCTGTCCCGTGAAGAACCGCCCGAAATGCTGGGCCGCCTCGATCACTGCGCGGTAGCCGGCGATATTCGCCATGGAACTCAAGGCGTCCAGCTTCTGCGCGCGGGAAATGCGGGGCACGCTGTCCATCGCCAGCACGGTGGCTTTCTTGGCCGCGAGCCGTTCCATGAGATCGGGGTTCTGGGCCGGCCAGATAAAGCTGATGAGATTGCCGCCCTCGCGCAAATAGTCGACTTCATCCACGGCCAGCTCGGGATGGACTTGAGGACCACGCACCTTGAGCACGATGTCCGAGCCGGCCCATAAGGATTTAGCATCATCGGCGATGTCGCAGCCGACTTCGCGGTAGGCATCGTCGGAAAAGTTGGCGCTGTCGCCGGCCCCGGTTTCCACGGTCACCGAGAAACCGAGCTTCATGAGTTTTTCGGCCACCTCCGGCACGGTTGCAACACGCTTCTCTCCGGCGTGTATTTCTTTGGGAACCCCAATTCGCATAAAACGTACTCCTCCTAGCGCTATCGAGCGCAACAATTACGAACGTTGTTTTTGTTCAAGAGGGCGAAAACAGGGCGCCAGAAGTCCCGTTCCTGGTGGGACGGAAATAGCTAACTTGCGTGCGACAATGAGAAATTCACAATCTATGTCTCGACAATTGACAAAATTTTCTGGCCCGGCTTAACGACCCCCGCACCTTCTTAAAGTAATTGCCGGGAGAGGTCAACTTATTTTGCCTCTGGCAACCCATCCGGATTGGGCTGCGGAACTCTTTGCAACGCCGCCGATCAGCCGGATTTTTCGGCGACCAGCATGTAGTTGACGCTCATTCCGGGACTTAGCCTGAATTTCCGAGTAAAGGGATCGATCCTGACGCCGGTGCGATCGAAAACACGCATGCCGCTTTCGAGAAGCATGCCTTCCAATTCCTCCGGTTTCGGAAACTTCCGCCAATGATGGGTTCCCTTGGGGAGCCAGCGCAGCACGTATTCGGCGCCGACGATCGCGGTAAGAAAGGATGCGGCCGTCCGGTTGAGCGTGCCGATGACCATCAGCCCTCCGGGCCGGACCAACCGGCCGCAGGCGCTCATGAAGAGCGGCAAATCGGCTACGTGTTCGACGACTTCGAGATTCAAGACGGCATCGTACGATCCGCCCTGTTCGGCCAAACCTTCCGCGGTGCCGCAGGTGTACCGGATCGCCAGACCGCTCGCTTCTGCATGCCGCTGCGCGATGCGGATATTCTTTTCCAGCATGTCGACGCCGTGCACCTCCGCGCCGAGCCGCGCCATCGCTTCGCTCAGCAACCCTCCGCCGCAGCCGATGTCCAAGAGACGAATCCCCTGAAGCGGCACAGCTCGCTTCGCGCTGCGACCGAAGCGTGCGCTCAACCGCTCGGAGATGTAACCGGCTCGAAGCCGATTGAGGCGATGCAAGGGCCAGAATGGGCCGTCGGGGTCCCACCAGGCATGGGCCAGCCGGTCGAAATGCGCCGCCTCGGCGGGATCGATTGTGGTTTTTGTGCTCAAGGTTTATTTTTCCAGAGGAAGGAAGCCCGATATGCGTGCCTTCGTCTTAGCGCGTGGCGAGGAATCGGGATAAAATCGCTTTTTTGATTGGAAAGACCGGATATTCAATGGTTCACGTCGGCATCATCATGGGCAGCAATAGCGACTGGGAGATCATGCAGCATGCCGCCCGTCAGTTGAAAGATTTCAATGTCCCGTTCGAAACGAAGGTGGTCTCCGCTCACCGGACGCCGGATTTGTTGTTTCAATACGCCGAAACGGCGGCCGATCGCGGACTCAAATGCATCATCGCCGGGGCGGGAGGCGCGGCGCATCTGCCCGGCATGATGGCGGCGAAAACCCACCTGCCCGTGCTGGGCGTTCCGGTGCCGACGACATACATGAAAGGCAAGGACTCCCTGTACTCCATCGTCCAGATGCCCAAGGGCATACCGGTCGCGACCTTCGCCATCGGCGAACCGGGCGCGGTGAATGCCGGTCTGTTCGCGGTGGCGCTGCTCGCCGTTCACGATTCGGACTTGGCCGCCAAACTCAAGGCTTATCGCCTTAAGCAAACGGAAGCCGTGCTGGGGCTGACGCTGCCGGAAATCGAATGATGCCGAAAGCAGGCCGCTGATTTTCCGAAACAGGACGTCCTGAAGCTAACTAGAATAAGAACGGCTGTCGTCTATCGACCCGTTCCCGTAGTTCCACATTAACCCTATCGACGATGAAACACATTCTACCGAATGCCATGCTCGGCATCCTGGGCGGTGGTCAATTGGGCCGCATGTTCACCATGGCGGCGCGGGCCATGGGCTATCGCGTCACCGTGCTGGATCCCGACGGCGACAGTCCGGCCGGCGGACTGGCCGATGCGCACATCCGCGCTGCCTACGATGACCGGGCGGCTCTCGACAGACTCGCCGAAACCTGCGCCGCGGTCACCACGGAATTCGAGAATGTCCCGGCCGAAAGCCTCAGCTACCTGGCACAGCGCGTACGGGTAAGCCCTTCGGCGGAATGCGTTTCGATCGCTCAGGACCGTATCGCGGAAAAGCGATACATTTCCGGGGCAGGGCTCGGAGTCGCTCCGTTTCTCGCGATCGAGACCGCCACCGACCTGGATCGGAATCTGGCGGACCACTTGCCCGGCATTCTGAAGCTGGCGCGGCTCGGCTACGACGGCAAGGGCCAAATCCGGGTGAAGACCGTCGAGGAAGCGAAAGCCGCATTCGCCGAACTGGGCGGAAAGTCTTGCGTACTGGAGAGGCAACTGAATCTAAAAACCGAGATTTCAGTCATCATCGCCCGTTCTTCGCCGACCGAAGTAGTCTGCTTCCCCGTGGCGGAAAACCAGCACGAATCGGGAATTCTCGACGTCAGCATCGTGCCGGCCAGGGTTGCGCCGGCCGTCGCGACACACGCGCAAGACATGGCGCTTAAGCTCGCTCAAGCCATGGACTATATCGGCGTCCTGGCGGTGGAATTCTTCGTGCTGGACAACGACGACCTGGTCATCAATGAAATCGCCCCGCGCCCCCACAACAGCGGCCACTATACGCTGGATGCCTGCGCCGCCAGCCAGTTCGAACAACAAGTCCGCGCCTTGTGCGGATTGCCGCCCGCGGATACCCGCTTGCTGAGTCCGGTGGTGATGGTCAATCTTCTGGGCGATATCTGGCGGGACGACGAGCCGGCCTGGGACAAGCTCTTGAGCCAGCCCAACGTCAAACTCCATCTTTATGGCAAGAAGACTGCCCGCATTGGCCGCAAAATGGGACATTTCAACGTGCTGGCCGAAAACGTGGAAGCCGCCTTGTCGCAGGCACTGGAACTGAAACAGATGCTCCAGGCTTAGCCGGAAAAGCGGCGCTTCCGGCAAGCTGGCGGATCATGCCGAAAGACCCCCTTCAGGTCCTGCGCAGCGTCTTTGGCTACGAACGGTTTCGCGGCCAGCAGCGCGCCGTCATCGATCATCTGACGGCAGGGGGCGATGCGCTGGTGCTGATGCCCACCGGCGGCGGCAAGTCGCTCTGCTACCAGATTCCCGCGCTAATCCGCCCCGGTACGGGTGTCGTGGTCTCGCCCCTGATCGCCCTGATGCAGGATCAGGTCGAAACCCTGCTCCAACTCGGCGTTCGAGCCGCCTTTCTGAATTCCACCCTGGCTTACGACACACAGCGCCAGGTCGAGCAGAACTTTCTGGACGGCCAACTGGACCTCCTCTACGTCGCGCCCGAACGTCTCTTGACCGAGCGCGTGCAGGCGCTCATCGGGCGGGCCGAAGTCAGTTTATTCGCCATAGACGAAGCGCACTGCGTGTCCCAGTGGGGCCACGACTTCCGCGCCGATTACTGGCAGCTCTCCTTGCTGCACGAACGTTTTCCCGGCATTCCCAGAATCGGCTTGACCGCCACCGCCGACGAGCGGACCCGGCAGGAGATCGTCGAGCGCCTCGGACTGCAGGAGGCCAGGGTCTTTTGCAGCGGTTTCGACCGGCCCAACATACGCTACCGGATATCGCCCAAGCAGGACGCGCGCCGGCAGCTGGTTCAGTTTCTCCGAAACGAACATCCGGGAGATGCCGGCATCGTTTACTGCCTGTCGCGAAAAAAGGTGGAATCGACCGCGGAATGGCTCCGCGCTCAAGGATTCTCCGCCCTGCCCTACCATGCCGGCCTTTCCGCCGAGGAACGCCAGAAAAACCAGCGGCGATTTCTGATGGAGGAAGGCGTGATCGTCGTGGCGACGATCGCCTTCGGCATGGGCATAGATAAACCCAATGTCCGTTTCGTCGCGCACCTCGACCTGCCCAAGAGCCTCGAGGCTTATTATCAGGAGACCGGACGCGCGGGACGCGACGGCTTGCCGGCCAATGCCTGGATGATTTACGGCTTGCAGGATGTGATCACCTTGCGGCAAATGGTGGAGGCCTCCCAAGCGGATGAACTGCATAAACGGGTCGAGCGCCACAAACTCGATTCGATGCTCGGCTTCTGCGAGCTGACCGGTTGCCGTAGGCAAGCGTTGCTCCGCTACTTCGGCGAAATCTCCGACAAACCCTGCGGCAATTGCGACAACTGCCTCAACCCGCCGGACACCTGGGACGGCACCGACGCCGCCCGCAAGGCATTGTCCTGCGTCTACCGCACCGGCCAGCGCTTCGGCGTTCACCACATCATCGACGTACTGCGCGGCAAGTCCAACGAGAGAATACAGCGGCTGGGTCACGACAGGCTCAGCACCTTCGGCATCGGTCACGCCATGGACGAGAAACAGTGGCTCTCGGTATTCCGTCAGATCATCGCCCAAGGCTATTTGACGGTGGACTGGGAGGCTCACGGCGCACTCCGTCTGACCGAGGAATGCCGCCCGGTACTGCGCAGCGAAGTCGACCTTCGGCTAAGGCGGGACAGTTACAAGGAGGCCTCGAGCGGCCGACGCCAGACCGTCGAACGCTTTTCCAACCCGGAAGACGAGCGTCTCTGGCAAGCCTTGCGCGCCTTGCGGCGCACGCTGGCCGAGGAGCAGGACGTGCCTGCTTACGTGATTTTTCAGGACGCCGTTCTGATGGAAATGGTCCAGTCGAGACCGACCAGCCGCACCGAAATGAGCCGCCTGGCGGGCATCGGCGAACGCAAGCTGGAGCTCTACGGCGACGAGTTTCTGTCGGTCATCCTGGAGCACGGAAGCAGCGACGGTTCGGCCTCGACCGCCAGCACGACGGCAGACGAAAGCCTGGCGCTATTCCGGCTCGGCATGAACGCCGAACAGATCGCTTATCAGCGCGGATTGACGATTTCGACCGTCTACGGCCATCTGGCCAGGGCCATCGAAACCGGGGCCGTGGAACTCGGCGAGGTGGTGGGTTTGAGCGATTCGGAAATCGGAGAAATAGAAGCAGCGTGGCAGAGCCTGCCGGAAGACCAACGGCGCGCCCTCAAGCCGCTATACCAGGCGCTGAACGGCAAATACAGCTATGAAGTGCTTCGTTGCGTGCGGGCCTATTACGACAGGCTGCGTAACTCGCCTGACTCCGAGGCATAGAGTGAACGCCCCCTCGGTGGGTTTATACGGTGCGCGTCTAAACCTGCCGGCGCAAATCCGGTCTTTCGAGACGCCCTAACCCACCCGTCCATGGTCCCTTTCAATCGCAAACCGGCGCCGACAGGAGCCACCCAACTGACGTAGGTCGGGAATCCTTTCCCGACGCAACGGGTCGGCAAGCGGGTGCGTCGGCAAAGGATTGCCGACCTACTTCGCTCATTCGGTGGGTTACGGTGCGCTTCCAGCCAGCCGGACTAAATCCGGTCTCTCGGGGCGCACCTAACCCACCCTACCATGGCTGCACTTCTAGAACCGTCTTTCCGCTTAATCCGCGTACCTCTCGTACAACCGCATCAGCATGGCGAGTTCTCCTTCCTGCGGCACGCACCAGCCGTCGAACTGGATGTCCTTTAGGATGCTCTTACCCTGCTCGTCGTCGCCCATGCCGGTAAAGACTTTCGCGACGGATTCCCCGAGGTCGGCGATTTGCGGGCTCGCGCAAAGAAGATGGAAGGCAAACTGGGTGTCGCTTTCGTCCACGACACGGGTATTGTTTCGAGTGAGATTGGACAGGCCGTAATAGGTCTTCTTCAGCATGAACAAGACATCCGACTGTTCCTTGAGAAGCAATTGCAGCGCTTTGATTTCGTTGCCCGCGAAGTGATGCTGGAACTTGGACGAGTCCAGCCCGTTCTCGTCGCAAAGGAAACGACCCAGCAGGTAGACGAAACTGCCCTGCGAAGCCGTGACTGCGCGGACGTCTCCCATGTCGGCGAGTGACCGCTCGTCGTTGGCGCGCATGACGATCACTACTTCGTCGGCCTCCCCCAAGGGCCGCAGCAATGGCACGAACTGCTGCCGCCGAATCATGGCACAGGCTTCGAAGGGCTTGGCGAAGAAGATGTCCACCGTTTCGTGGCCGATCTCATGTCCCGCCGGCAACTGCTCGAAATGGATCGCACGCTGCAAGTGCCGTTGCAAATAGGTATTGAGCAGGTACCAGCCGCTCAATTGAGCACCGACCTGTAGACTGGCCACGAAATTCAGTTTGCCCCGGGGATGCGGCGAACCCGATTCGACGGGACGCTCGGGTGCGGCTCGTACGGCGCTGACCACGGACGGCTGGGCCCGCTCCGACGGCAGGCTGACATCGGTGGTGAGAAAACGGCCTAGCCCCGTGATCTTGAACAGCATCGCGACCATGCGATTGGGGTTATTGACTTCGATCTTGATACCCTGCCTTTCCCAGTGTTCGAACAGCTTGAGGAGCAGAGACAGGCCCATTGAATTGACCCGCTCGACCTGTTTGAAATCCAAACTGACGCGGGCGTTGGCCGGAATGCCGTTCAACTGACCGAGGGTCTGCGCGGAATGGGCGTCTACCGAACCGGCAAAGGCGTAGCACAGCACGCCTTCCTCGCCGGACGGCAGGCTGTTAATGAAAAGTGAATCTGCCAGAGTCATGGCTTACAACCTCATCGTGCTCGCTGTGGTAGAGGAACTGGAATCCGGTTTTCAAGCCGACCTGCAAGGGCCGGCTCAGATCCCACAGAGTGGTGATCTGGGTACGGCGATGCGGTGTGACGCGCACCTGCAAGTAATCCGACATACGCCACATCAGATATAACCCGGCTCCACCGATACCGGCTTCGACGCCTTTCGCAAGCGTGTGAGTCAGATGGTCCAGGAAGATTGCCGGGGTCAAGGTGCCCCAGTTATCGGTAACCGACAAACCGATGGTGTCGGAACCTACCGCCAGGTGGATGCGCACGTGTTCGTTCTCGGACAGATTCCGCGTCGTTCCCTTCAGATAAAACGGGCGGCTTTGGCCGTCACGGGGCGCGCCGTACAACGAGTTCTCCACCATTTCGTCGAGGACCAACAGGATAGACTCGAGTTGGTCCGGCGCCATGACGCCCAGTTCCTCCAGCCAGGCGCGACCTTCCTCCATGAAGAACAGTTTGTCGTCGCTGTGGGTGAGCTGGAATTGCCGCTCCGCGACGCGCCCCGGGACGAGACAGTAAATATCATCATCCGGCGATGCTTGATGCTGACTGAGCAAATGTTCCCAACCGAGCCGATGGTAAAAGGCATCGTCGCGGGGCAATACCCGGCGGATACCGTCCACGCTGAGGCGCGGCAAGAGGTCGTGAAACTCGCCTTCGGACAGGAAAACCACCAGCTGGCGCGAGGTCGGCGAGGTAAAGTGATCGCTTTGGCCTCGGTAAAATCCCTCGGTGATGCGGATGAGCTGAGCCGAGTCCTCGTCGCGCGCGGCCTGGACCTCCACGCGATCGGTATGCTCCAGCACGGCCACGGTCACATCGTCGTCGAAATGGTCGCGTCCGCCGTAAGCCTTGAGTGCAGCGAGAATTTTTTCTTCCAGCACGCGCGGCTCGGCCTCGGCGTTTTCGTTCAGAATGGCTTCTAGCCGCTCGTAGCCGAAGGGTTCGCCGCGCGCCGATTCCTGTTCCACCACGCCATCGGTGTAGAGGAATATCCGGTCGCCGATATCGAGTTGCAGATCCAGTTCTACCGAGAGGTAATCGGAATCGCGGCTCTTTCCCAAGGGCAAGCCGCCCCCCTCGATCATGGTCCAGTGCTTATCCCCGCGCCGCTTGAGGTAAGGCAGCACGTGTCCGGCGTTGGCGAAGCGCAAGTGACCGGTGCGGCTGTCCAGACTCAGACAGCCCATGGTCATCAGCAACGACTGGTGCGCCGTTGCCAACATGGTTTCGTTGAGGGAACGAAGGATCTCCGCGGGGCGGGTCACCCCTTCATTCGCCAGCGGATAGAGACCTGCCTTGGCGGCGCTCACCATGGTGCCCGCCGCCACGCCGTGCCCGCTCACGTCGCCGATCACCATAACGGCGTAATAGCCGCCGACCTTGTAATAGTCGTAGTAGTCGCCGCCCACCTCGCTGGAAGTAGTCAAGGAGGCGACGCCGTGTACGCCCGGCAGAACGATGTCGGGGCTCGGCAGAATGGAATGCTGCAAGGCGGCGGCGAGGTTGATTTCTTCCTGCAGTCGGCTGCTCAGCTTTTCCAGTTCCACCAGGGTGGCTTGCAGACGATCTTCCGCCCGCTTGCGCTCGGTAATGTCGTCGCCGGTGATGAGGAACAGGACCGGCTGCTTGCTGTCCTGATCGCGGACCACCGTGGCATGCCAGATGATGTCCACCAGTTCCTCGCTACGGATTCGCATGGGAACTTCCGTCCCGGTCTCGCCGGACAGACCGCCCTGCACGACATCGTCGAACAAAACCCGCATTTGGCCCTGCTGTTCGGGCGTAAAGAGCATGGCAAAGAACTCGCTACCGCGCACCTCGTCCTCGGTCCAGCCGGAGATTTCCTGGGCATAGCGGTTGAACAAGATGATCTTGCCTCGGGTGTCCAAACCGATGATCAGCGCTTGAGCCGTATTGATGATGTTTTCGTTGAAGTCCCTCTGGGCCTGTAGGTTCGCCATGCTGTCCTTGAGGCGCTTGACCAGAGGATTCAAGAGGCCCATGCCGCCGAAAGCCAAGGCAAACAGGAACAGCGCCAGCATCACGCCTTGTAGGTCTTGGGTATTTTGCAGGCGGAAGTCGGCATTTTGCTGGTAATACGCCACCACCTTGTCGAGGCCGGAGAGGATCTTTTCGGGGGCGTCGGAAGTGAGATACTGAAAATACGGATCGTCCGAATTGACGGCATCCACCGGCCGCGACAATAGCTTACGTATCGCCTCGATGTAAGCATTGATCTGTTGATCGAGTTTGATCGGATCTTCGAAGTAGATGAGGCGCAGTTCCGGAGCCAGTTCGCCCGGCTCGGCCAGTAGACGCGGCCCCTGGCGCACCAGGCGATCGCCGTTCCTGAGATAACCGTGCATGTTCTCGAACAGGCTGATGGTATCCACCATCTGCTGTCGGATGGCCTGGCGCTCGACATGGCTTTCGGTGGCTGTCATTTTCATCGCCAGAACCACGCCGCGCTCCACCAACATGCGCTCGTGGCCGGCCAGGTTCAAGGCAGCGGCGCTGCCCTCCTGACTGCGAAGGTCGGCGATCAGAACGGCGTAGCTCACGACGGCCGTCATCGCCAGAAGGCCCAGCACGGTGCCGTACTGGTCCAATGCCCAGCCGAGAGACTCTCGAAAAAAACCTTGCATTTTCGAGGGTGTTTGCTGGGACAAGGGAAACTTTCCGGGCTCCATAAGTTCTCCTTCCTCTTTCCGTTCTATTAATGAATGCCCCCTTGTAGGGCATTCATTAATAGTAGATGGATTTGTAAACTTCGCCCGAAATGTTGATCTAGATCAGTAACTGATGCTCACAGCTCCAATATATTTGAGAATTTTTGCGTCAGAATGGCGCCTCATGGGACCACGGCGCCGGTGTCGAGGAGCGTAGCGGAAGCACAGCGCGGTGAACGGGAATATGGGGACGTTGCAGGATCTTATTGCTAGTCTTCGGTCTTAGTATGGATAACCCTCACCTCTTAAAAAGGCCGGAATGATCCGACATCGAAAGCCAATCACGGAACCCTGGCCCGAATAGTCGATTGGGCATCGGCCGACGGTCACTCGGCGGGAAACCAACTTCGCCACAGCGCTTCCTACGCGGACCGGCTTGTTTGCCCATCACGTACTTTTTGCCGATTTGTCTGACGTTCCCGCAGAATTACCATCCAATTGCCAGAGACCGCTCGGCCGCGTTCGCGAATCCGTGAAAAACGGAGTATGCACTCTTGGCATCAGCGAACGACTCGCGCACAAGGCCAAGATAGTTCCATTGTCAAGCAGTCATGGCAAAGAAACGCACTCAAAAAACACGGGACGAATCGCAGTCCAAGAAAACCTCACCGTCAACGCATGTCGCCTTGTCCCCAAAGCACCCGCTCATGATCGTCGGCACCGGTACCTCTGCCGGCGGCTTCGAAGCTTTCAAGGAGCAGCAAAACCTTCTCAGAATTGTGCTGGTTCCCAAACTCCAGCTTGGGAACCCAGTGCCAACTCGGGCGTCTCGGATATGGCTTCCAAGCGGGAGCCTGGAAGCCAGCGAAAGCCCTGTTGGAAGCATCCCGATTAAAACGACCCCTTGCTATTGAAATGAGAAGTGGGCCGTAACGCACGGGCAAACGCCCGACTCACTCGTTGCCGGCTTCTTCGTCGAGACTGGCTATGTTTTTTCTGCCGTTGAGCAATACGGTACGGATCACGTCGGCGTTTTGTTCGGTTTCCTTCGCCTGATCCGAAAACCTTTGCTCCGAAAAGACGCTGCCGTGCTCGTGGCATTGCGCGGCCATGCGCTTTAGCAGGGCTGCCCGTTCCTCCAGGGAACGGATTGCGGACCAAAGGGCGACTTCAAGCGTTTCGGCCTGTTCATTGAGCAGGCTTTCCGTGGAAAACGCATGTCCGACATGGCAGCGGTACTTAACCATTTCGCCGTGGCCGAGTTCCCACATCACCCCGCCGCATTCCGGACAGGTCAGGACACTGGCAAGGCGCGGGTTTCCCCCGGATTCGAACTGTCTTATGTCCTTTTTGACAATCTCACGCTCTTTTTCTGTTTCATCCGGCATGGGGGCACCTCGTCGTTGTCGCACGGGCTGTTGGGCTAACTGCTCGATGGTTGCGGCAATGCCCGCGACGGGCAGGATGTAGTCGACCGCGACGCTTTCGATGGCGTTCAGCGGCATCTCGGAGAAAATGGCTTCCTGTGGATCCTGGACTATCACTATCCCGCCGGCGTTCTTGATGGATTTGAGTCCGAAACTGCCGTCGCCGAGCGTGCCCGATAAAATGACTCCTATCACGCGAGAGTCGTATATCCTCGCCGCCGAGCGGAAAA
Source organism: Methylocaldum sp. GT1TLB (assembly GCF_051027445.1). NCBI lineage: Bacteria > Pseudomonadati > Pseudomonadota > Gammaproteobacteria > Methylococcales > Methylococcaceae > Methylocaldum > Methylocaldum sp. GT1TLB. The sequence continues at coordinate 690,869 of NZ_CP194898.1, read as the reverse complement.
GCGGATCGATCGCGGGGCGGAAGCCGTTCTCCCTGGGGCCTCCCGAAAGATGAATCTTCCCGTCTCTGAGCACCAGATGCCGGTTAGGCGGGGCGACGTAGATATGCCCCCGCCGAATCGTCTCGCCGTCATCCGGGTGGGTGGCCGGGAGCGGTCCATTTCGCTGGAGAATATTCGGCAGAAAGCTCGTACTATGACTTGGGACATGAAGGACAACGAGAAGGGTCGCCTCAAGATCGGAAGACAGATCGCCGACCAGATTTTTCAACGCTTCCACGCCTCCCGCCGAGGCGCCGATGACGATCATGTCGCGGGTATGCATCGTACGGGTTTTTATTCCAAATACTTACTTAGACCCGAAGGACGCCGAATGGTTGATCAAGGGCGAAATTGGATCGACGTTCGGGTACAACGGATAGGAGTAACTCGACCACCCCTCCAAATCGCTTTCAATCAGGAATCGATTTTCGTAGGGTGGGTTAGGCGCACATTCGCACCGGCCGACTGCCGATCACTGCGCTTCGCGTGCGCCGTAACCCGCCGAGCGACCTTCCATCGGCGGGTTACGCGGGGCCTGTCCTGAGCCCTTCGACGATGCTCGGGACAGGCTTGTCGAAGGGCCTGTCCTGAGCGGAGACTAGGGCTAACCCGCCATCGATGGGTTTCGCTTCGCTCTACCCATCCTACGATGAATGTTCACTCGAATGTCGAATGGAATTAGACCGTGGCGAATTCTTCCCGCGAATAACGGGCGGTTCCGAATCGGTAGTCGCTTTGGAGGCAGTGATCCAGCCAGCGGGTGAGGAAGTAGTTCAGCGACCATTTGTAATCGAGCACGCTCTTGGCGCTGGACCGGTCCCTCACCGCATCGAGGACCACCGGTCGGCAGTGGTCGCTGAGCGCTTCGGCGGTCTTGGCGTCCAGACTGACGCGGATTCTCACCGCCGGCTCGAAACCCCGCACGAAATCGTGGGTAAGCTCCAGCGTCAGGGTATAAGGCGACCTTTCGAGCAACCTCAGATGCAGGGACGGCTTGCCGTTGACTTGGGCGACGGCGGTCTCGTCGATGCGGTCCAAGTCGGGAATCAGGTGCGCCAGTTTCTCGTAGTTCGATTCGCAGACTTTTTGCAGCCAGAAGGATTTTTCTGCGGGCTGGAAAATGCTCATTACCGGTAAAAACGATCTCTCAAAATTCACTGTAGGTAGCGCAGGCGCTGGATGTCTCCCATAAGGTCACGCTCCTGACGTTGTATCCTCGGCTCGCGACGTGTCCGAATATCAGCTTGGCCAGATACTCGGCCGTAGGATGCTCGTCGAGCGCCAGAAAACGTTCTCCGGCCGAAACTAGCGCCGGCAGGAGTGGGTCATCCTTGTGCAGAAGCAGATTGTGATCGAGCTGCCGGTCGATATACTCCGACGCGACGGCGCTGATCTCCGCGAAATCGCAGACCATGCCCTGTTCGTTCAAACTTTCGGCAATCACGGTAATTGCTGCCTTGACACTATGACCATGGAGATGACGGCACTTGCCCGTATGTTCCATTAGACGGTGTCCGTAGCAAAAATACACTTCTTTGGTAATCGTAAACATGAATTGCGACAAGGATATTGACCAGCGATTTCACTCGCTCTTGATGCCTTTGATGGCGCCGGCAATTCGGTAACCACCCGCTTCGCTCTCCGCGCAGCGGATCGTTTCGATATAGGCGGTCAGAGGCGGGGTGATTTTGTTCTGCGGAACGAGGCACACTTCGACGGCTTTGCCGACATCTAAAGGAATATCGGCCTCGAACAAGATGCCGGAGCCGCTGATATTTACACATACCCCCTCATGTACAATATCGCTGTCGGCCAGCCGGAAGGTCATCTTGCAATCGGCCTGCATGCGGATGAAATCCCGCTTTTCGTCGTACTCCAGCATAGCTGTGCATCTCCCCCTTTAGGTTTCCCGGTATTCTAACCGATAGATCATAGCCGAAGTCGTTCGGACGATTCCGATTTCGGGTTTGGCAATGCGCGCCCTTTTATGCCATAGTGCCGCGCCTAAATCGACACAACCTGTTGGAACGACGCAGTAATCCGACACCTTGAACCTATGAGCACGAAATCCATCGTCCTAACTGGAATAACCACGACCGGTACACCTCATCTCGGCAATTACGTGGGCGCCATACGCCCTGCCATCGAAGCCAGCCGCGATCATAACGTCCTGCCTTTCTATTTTCTGGCGGACTACCATGCCTTGATCAAATGCCAGGACCCGGAACGCGTCCGCCAATCGACACTGGAAATCGCCGCCACCTGGCTGGCCTTGGGTTTGGATACGGAAAACGCCGTGTTTTACCGCCAGTCGGACGTCCCCGAGATCACGGAGCTGGCCTGGATACTCAGTTGCGTCACTGCAAAAGGACTGATGAATCGCGCCCATGCCTATAAGGCCGCGGTCCAAGCCAATGAAGAAAGTGGCGAAAGCGACCCCGATAAGGGCGTCACCATGGGATTGTTCAATTATCCCATCCTGATGGCGGCCGATATTCTGATCTTCAACGCCAATAAAGTTCCCGTCGGAAAGGATCAGGTTCAGCATATCGAAATGGCACGCGATATCGCCGGACGCTTCAATCATATTTACGGCGAGCATTTCGTGCTTCCCGAAGCGGACGTCAGCGAGGATACCGCTGTGCTATGCGGATTGGACGGGCGTAAGATGAGCAAGAGCTACGACAACACCGTCCCGCTGTTCGCACCCGAAAAACAGCTGCGCAAGCTGATCATGAAGATCAAGACCAACTCTCTGTTGCCGGGCGAACCCAAAGATCCGGACACCTGCACCCTGTTCGGCATCTATAGGGCGTTCGCGACAAAGGAGGAGACTACGGCGATAAGGCGCCGCTACGCGGAAGGCATTGCGTGGGGAGAAATGAAAAACATTTTGTTCGAGTATCTGGACGATCATCTGAAAGCCGCGAGGGAACGTTATGAAGCACTGCTACAAGCACCCGACAAAATCGAGGAAGCATTGCAGGACGGCGCCCGCAAGGCCCGAAGCTACAGCGCCCCGCTGATACGGAAGGTCCGCCACAGCATCGGAATCCGAAGCCTGAGTCTCTGACCTTTGCGCGCCGTTCGGATGCGGCGTCGCCGCCGCTTATCCCGCGCCTTACCGTCGGGAATGACATGTCGCACGATCCCAAATACTGGGCAAAAGGATATCTCGAGGCAGCCGGCCCATTAAGATTGTTCCGGCTGCTGGTCCTGCTGGCGCTGCTCGCCGGCTGTGCGCCGAACCGACTGGACGAGGCGCTGGCCATGGAAGAGGCCGGCGCCGAACGCACTATCTATTTGGTCGATCTGGGCTGGCACACCGGCCTAGCCGTCAAACGAGCCGATATCCCGCCCGGGTTGTGGCCGGAAAGCCAAGACTTTCCGAAAGCGGAGTATCTCGAAGTAGGCTGGGGAGACCGCGATTTTTATCAGGCCGCCGGCTTCAACCTCTGGTACGGGTTCAAAGCCGTCGTGGCCCCCACCGCCAGCGTTCTGCACGTTGTCGGAGTCCCCGTTCATCCGACCGCTTATTTCCCCGCCGCCGAGATCGTTGAGGTCCCCTTGTCGGAACAGCAGCTCAGGCAACTCATCGTATCCATTCACAACACCTACGCCCGCGAGAATACGGCCAGAGCGCAAGCCATCGGCCCGGGTCTATATCCCGACAGCCGCTTTTATGCAGCCGAGGGCAAATTCCATCTGTTCAATACCTGCAATGTCTGGGTTGCGCGAATCCTGCGCGATGCGGGCCTGCCCGTCGTGCCGTTTTTCGCGGTCACGTCGCGGGGGCTCTTGTCCCAGGTGCGAGAGTTCGGCAAGATCGTTCGGCCGGAGTCGGAAGGTCGCTATTAATCAGGCCCGTAAATACCCTCCTGGTATTTCGGGCCGCCGCCCAGGCCGGTACACGCCCGGCCTGGGCTCACGCGGCTTGTCGCCGCGCCGGGGCATCCCTGCCCCGGATTAACCCGGCCTATAAATATAGGCCGGGTTAATAAGTATCGGCGTAGGAATCGCTTCAAGGCTCTTTTTGATATTTCACGCTTACCGGTTATCGCGAGGAAACTCCATGCACGTCGTCATCATTGGTTCAGGTATCGCGGGCATCACTTTCGCGGAGGAACTTCGGAAACTCGCGCCGGAATGCCGAATTTCCGTCGTAACTCAGGAAGGCCACGGCTATTATTCGCGGCCTATGCTATCCCACGGCTTTTCGAGGGACGACATCGAAACCAAGATCATTCTGAAGCCGTTCGATGCACTGCACGATGCCGGCATCGCGATCTATCGCGAAACCAGCGTATTGACACTCAACCGCGACGACAAAACCATTGTCTGCCGGAACAGTTCGGGCGAATTTACCCTGAATTACGACAAGGCGGTGCTCGCGCCCGGCTCGGATGCGCTGATTCCGCCCCCGTTTCAGACGAGCCGCGATTTGTTCTTTGTCGTCAACAGCCTCGACGACTTGATCGAACTCCGGCGGCATCGGGAAAAAATCGTCGAGACATCGGCAAAGCCCCTGTGGGCGGTGATCGGTGGCGGGCTGATCGGCTGCGAAGTCGCTTCCGATCTGGCCAAGGCGGGCGATCGGGTGGTCTTGTTTCATGCCTTGGCAAGACTCATGGAACGTCAGTTGATCGAGGAAGATTCGGCAACTCTGTTGCAGGTATTGCAGGGCCACGGGATAGAGGTTCGCTTGAATGCCTCGGTCCAGGGCTTCGAAAAAATCGGCAGCCTTTACGCGGTGAAGTTGCAGGACGAAACGGCTAGCGGTTTCCACGGCGTCATCGTCGCCTGCGGTTTCAAGCCGCGAACCGAACTGGCGCGGCGCATCGGGTTAAATGCCGATCGGGGCATATTGGTCGATGAGTTCCTGCGCACCAACGACCCCGACATCCACGCCATAGGCGATGCCGCCGAATTCGTGGACGGCCGCTTGTACGCCTATATCATGCCGATACGGCATCAAGCCTTCTGGCTGGCCCGTTTTCTTGCCGGGCAAACCAACGAGCCATGGCAGCCGCCCGATTTCAAACCGCGCGCCAAAGTGCACGGTTTCAATGCAGTGCACCCTTATATTTTTTGATGGGGCAAGGGTCGAGAAACCGAAGGTCACATCCGCCAAACCAACAGCTTGCCGGAGCGGCCATCTCGCGGGATCAAGGTCTGATCCGGTTCGACACCCGGTACCTCGAACGTGTTGCTGATGAAAAGCGACCCCGGCTTCATTTCCTTCCGCGCCTTGCGCCACAGGCGAGGCATGGGTGCCGGCGATAGAAAGGCGTAAACCACATCGAAACGGCCGAGATCCTCGATCCAAAAATCGCCGAAACGGATACGGCAGTTCTTTTCGTTCCGCAATCGAAACCGGCCGAGCAGGGCCGGCAGAGGCGCCGATTCGACGCCCCGGAATTCGCCGGATTTGCATTGCCCGGCTAAAACCGCCAGGCCGCCGCCCCAGCCGCAACCGAGGTCGATGAATTTGAACGCGGCGTTCCGCGGCAACAACTCGGAAACGGCAAGCCAGGTTTCGCGATCGGTCAAATAAAAAGGAACCCGCTCGCGAAGATTACTGCGAAAAACCAGCCACATCAGGACGAAACCGGCCAAATACAGGACCGGCGGGAGATTCAGCCGCCAGCTGACGGCGATTGCGGGAACGAACAGCGCCTGGATCGGCAGCCACCAATAAGGAAGTCTCAGCATCCAGCCGAAGGCCATGGCGAGAAGACCTTCAAATGCCACGGCGAACTCGAGGGACGCCCAGAACAGGCCGCCGCTCTTTAGAAGCAGGAATGTGCCTAAGATGGCCAAGAGTTGGCTCAGGACGGCCCTGAACCAAACCGGCAGCGCTTCGACCATGAATATGGTGCCCTAGAGTGCGGACGCGGCCTTGTTGGCGGCCGGCACCATGCCTTGGCCCGTAATCGCCCCTTTGTCCAGCGGCTTTTGCATAGATATATCTATCCCGGAACCGCCGGTAATGATTTCTTCGGCCGTATGCTTGTTCATCACGATGATGGAAATGCGCCGATTGGTGGCGGCCAAGGGGTCTTCCCTGACATAAGGAACGCTCGAAGAGAGCCCCACCACCCGCATCATTTTTTCTTCCTTGAGGCCGCTCTTGATCAGCTCCTTGCGGGCGGAATTGGCACGGTCGGCGGATAATTCCCAATTCGTATAACCCTGTCCTTTGCCCGGAAACGGCTTTGCATCCGTATGTCCGGCGATGCTGATCTTGTTCGGCAACTCGTTGATGACCGGCGCGATTTGGCGAAGTATCTCCGATGCATAGCCTTCCATTTTGGCGCTCGCCGAATTGAACATGGGCCGGCCTTCCGAATCGATGATCTGGATACGTAGCCCCTCCTGAGTGATGTCGATCTTCAGTTGATTCTGGAACTGTGTGAGCAAAGGGCTGGTTTCGATCATCCGCTCGATCTTTTCCTTCAGCGCCTCGAGTTGTTCCATCTCCTTTTCCGATTCGGCGGCTTCTCCGACGATATCTTCCTTCCCTTGGTCGGTCAGTTTGACTTGACCCTCGGATTGAGTGATGTCCTCCCCTCCTCCCTTGATCACGCTGGTTGCATCGCCCGTGTTGGGACCGCCTTGCCGGGAAGGTTTCCAGGGATCCTTGAAATACTCGGCGATGCCTTGCCTGAAAGCGGGTTCGGTCGTACCTAAAAGCCACATCAGCAAAAAGAACGCCATCATCGCGGTGACGAAATCGGCGTAGGCCAGCTTCCAGGCTCCTCCATGATGGCCGTGACCGCCTTTCTTGATTTTCTTGATGACGATTTGGTTCGAATTATCGGCCATGGTCTTATCCGGATAAGCTCGTTAACGGCTTTCTTTGAGATGCTTCTCCAATTCGGAGAATTCCGGACGCTCCGCGGAAAACATCGCTTTGCGGGCGAATTCCACGGCGGTGGATGGGGCGTAACCGTTTATCGAGGCGATCAGCCCGGCTTTGATGCTTTGATAATACTTCGTCGATTCCGCCAAACGTTGTTCCAACAGACCCGCCAGGGGACTGATGAAACCATAGGCAACCAAAATACCCAGAAATGTGCCGACCAGTGCCGCGGCGATCAGCTTGCCGAGTTCCGCCGGCGGCAAACCCACCGACTCCATGGTATGCACCACGCCCATGACCGCGGCGACGATGCCGAACGCCGGCATGCCGTCCGCGAGGCGTTGCAGCGCCTGTATGGGCAGGTGGCCTTCCTCGTGATGGGTTTCGATGTCGATGTCCATCAGATTGTCGATTTGATGGACGTCCAAACTGCCGCTCGTCATCAAGCGCAAATAATCGGTGATGAACTCGACCGCGTGATGGTCGGCCAGCACCTTGGGCGCGGATTTGAACAATTCGCTTTGATCCGGCGTCTCGATATCCCCTTCGATGGACAACAGCCCATTTTGACGGATCTTGTTGAAGATCCGATACAAGAGCGTCAAGGTTTCAAGATAAAGCGCCTGGTTGTATTTGGAACCCTTCAGGGAGCTCATCAACGCGCCGAAAACGGCTTTCAAGACCTTGGGATTGTTCGACACGACGAATGCGCCGAGCGCGCCGCCGAAAATGATGATGACCTCGTTCGGTTGAATAAGAACGCCGATATGGCCTCCCGCCATCAAAAAACCGCCCAGAATGGCGCCCACGACGATGATGTAACCGATAATGACGAACATGCGTTAACTCTTTGGAGATGCTTAACTGAAGGGCGGCACGGATAGCCGGTCGAAGTTTGGTGCTGGTTGTCCGAGCCACAGCAGGCTCGAAAAAAGTCTAGACGAAAAAACGTGGCGCTCGTCTCAAAAAACGAAACAGACTTGAAAACGGGAAGGATCGCCCCAAATTCTCATCGTCATCTTATTAACCCAGGGCAGGGATGTTCCGGCGCGGCGACAAGCCGCGTGAGCCAAGGCGGGACGTGTAACCGGCCTTGGCGGTGGTCCGTAAATACCAGGAGGGTATTTACGGGCCTGATTAATAGAGTCGATCCACTTAAACCTCCGGAGGAAAGTCACTGCCATGACCGTAGCAGAAAGCAAGGTAACTTTTGGGTTCGAAGCTGAGGTAAAACAGCTTCTGCACCTGATGATTCACTCCTTGTACAGCAACAAGGAAATCTTCTTGCGCGAGCTCATCTCGAACGGATCCGACGCTGCCGACAAGCTCCGCTTTATGGCACTGGGAAACGATGCGCTGTACGAGGGCGACAGCGAGCTGAAGATTCGGATCGAATACGACAACACGAACCGGACTTTGACCATTACCGACAACGGCATCGGCATGACCCACGACGAGGTCCGCGAGAACATCGGGACCATCGCCCGCTCCGGCACCCGCCAGTTCTTCGAGTCGCTGACCGGGGACGAAGCGAAGGACAGCCAGCTCATCGGCCAGTTCGGCGTGGGCTTCTATTCCGCATTCATCGTTGCCGACAAAGTCACCCTGGAAACCCGCAAGGCGGGTCTGGACGCGGCCCAAGGGGTACGCTGGGAATCCAAGGGCGAAGGCGATTACACGCTGGAAACCATCGAAAAACCCGAGCACGGAACGAAGATTACGCTGCACCTCCGCGAAGGCGAGGACGAGTTCCTGGACGGTTGGAAACTCCGGTCGATCATACGCAAATTCTCCGATCACATTTCCTTGCCGATCCTGATGAAGAAGGAAGCGTACGGAGACGAAAAGCCGGCAGCGGACGAGTGGGAAACCGTCAACAGCGCTTCCGCCTTATGGGCAAAGAACAGGGATGAGATTTCGGACGAGCAATACAACGAATTCTACAAGCACGTTTCCCACGACTTTCAGGAGCCTCTGGCTCGCCTCCACAGCCGCGTGGAGGGCACCAACGAATACACCCTTCTGCTCTACATTCCGTCGCATGCGCCGTTCGATCTGTGGGACCGCGACGCGAAGCACGGCGTAAAGCTTTACGTGCGGAAGGTTTTCATCATGGAAGGATCGGAGAAGCTAATGCCCCGTTATCTCCGCTTCGTCCGCGGCGTGATCGACTCCGATTCGCTCCCCTTGAACGTTTCGCGGGAAATTCTTCAGGAAAACGCGCTGCTCGAAAAAATCCGCTCAGGCGCGGTCAAGAAGGTTCTCGGTCTGTTGGAGGACATGGCCAGGAACGAGCGGGAAAAATACCAAGCTTTCTGGAAGGAATTCGGCCAGGTCATCAAGGAAGGTCCGATCGAAGACTTCAAGAACCGCGACCGCATCGCCAAACTGCTGCGCTTCGCCTCCACTCATAACGATTCCGATGTCCAGAACGTTTCCCTGGAGGATTACGTCGGCCGCATGAAGGAGGGGCAGGACAAGATTTACTATATTACGGCCGAGAATTACGCCGCGGCCAAGAACAGTCCGCACCTGGAAATCTTCCGTCGCAAGGGATTGGAAGTACTCCTGCTGCACGATCGGGTCGACGACTGGCTGGTCAGCTATCTCACCGATTTCGAAGGAAAGCATCTGCAATCGGTGGCCAAGGGGGATCTGGACCTGGGCACCCTTGCCGACGAAGCGGACAAGAAGCATACCGAAGAAGCCAGCAAGGCGTTCCAGCCCGTTATCGACAAAATCAAGCAAACGCTGGGCGACAAGATCAGCGATGTGAAAATCAGCGCTCGCCTGACCGACTCTCCGGCTTGCCTGGTCAGCGAAACCTACGGGCTAAGCCGTACCATGGAACGCATCATGAAATCGGCCGGGCAAGACGTACCGGTCAGCAAACCGATTTTCGAGATCAATCCCGATCACCCCCTAGTGACAAGGCTCAAGGAAGAGGCGGACGAATCGCGCTTCGCCGATCTGACCCATATTCTTTATGACCAGGCGGTCCTCAGCGAAGGCGGCCAGTTGGACGATACCGCCGCCTTCGTCCGCCGTTTGAACGGCTTGCTTCAAGCTGTCATGCACTATTAACCCGGCCTATAAATATAGGCCGGGTTAATCCGGGGCAGGGATGCCCCGGCGCGGCGACAAGCCGCGTGAGTCCAGGCCGGGCGTGTACCGGGCCTGGGCGGCGGCCCGAAATACCAGGAGGGTATTGACGGGCCTGATTAATAATCCATAAGGCGGCGCTGACCGCGACGATGGATTTAGCCGTTCGGCGATCCTCTGCCGACTCAGCGAATCGCCGAACGGCTGCGTCGGGAAAGGATTCCCGACCTACTCGCAACGCTCTTGTAGGTCGGCAATCCCTTGCGGACGAACCGGAAAACGCTTTTAAAACCCGTACTTGGAGTTATTGTGCACAGGACCTTTCTTCTTCTCGGCGCTGCTGCCGGATTCCTCGGCGTCGCCATGGGCGCATTCGGAGCTCACGGATTACGAGCGGTTCTAGACGAATACCACCTCGCGATTTACCGCACCGGCGTGGAATATCAGATGTGGCATGCGCTGGGTCTTGCCTTGATCGGCATAACGGCCAAACAACTCCCCGATACGCGCCTTCTTGTCAAGGCCGGCTGGTTCATGTTCGCGGGAATCGTACTTTTTTCCGGAAGCCTTTATGTCTTGAGTATCACCGGAGTTCGCTGGCTGGGCTGGATTACCCCCTTCGGGGGCTTGTCGTTTCTCACCGGCTGGTTCCTGCTAGGGCTTTCAGCCTGGCGGCTCGGACGGGAATAACCGACCCTTCAGATCTCCTCGTCGGCGCTCACGGTGGTTTTGCCTCGCTCGTCGTACAATCGGTTGACCGTTTCGAGGAACCATCGCGGGCGGTTGATGATGACGTACAATCCGATCAGCCCGACGACCGGTATCGGAAAAATATCCAATATCATCAAACCTATCAGCGTGATGAAGCATTTCGTTCTGGTGCTCATAATCTCGGATCCAGACGCTTACTATTAACCCGGCCTATAAATATAGGCCGGGTTAATCCGGGGCAGGGATGCCCCGGCGCGGCGACAAGCCGCGTGAGCCCAGGCCGGGCGTGTACCGGGCCTGGGCGGCGGCCCGAAATACCAGGAGGGTATTTACGGGCCTGATTAATAAGATCGATAGTCTGACCAAGGACTCTAGTGCGCTTTGGGCGGTCGACTCTCTTGCACCAACACCCACGGCGCAACGACCACGGCCCAAAAGGTGCACTTCGAATCGACCCATCGCCTGGCGTGATCGTCGGTCGCCCGCACAACCTGCCCTCTTTGGATCCACTCTTGCAAAGCGCTTTTATCGTCTTCGGCTATCTTTGCCGCAGCCTCGACCAAGTTCAATTCCGGTCCAATAACGATTAAGACGCCTCTGGCAAAATGGCGCTCCAGCTCCTGCCAGCCGATTTGTCCGGTTTCCGCCGCAAGCTTCTGGCGCAGTTCGGTATCGTGCATTTTGGCTGTTTTTAAAGTCATCAAATAAAGGATTGGAATCGAGAAACGCTCGCGAATTCACTGAACCGGCAGCCGCCAAGCTTCGCCTATCGGTCGAATCGCTCGATTATGATCGCAGAAATGGAGGGATAAAAGAGAGTCCTGTTTTTATCCTCATCACATGCGGTGGGGATAAAAAAAGAAGAAGGCAGAAACGGTATATTTGGGTGGGGGATATTTCTGCCTTCTGGGGAAACCGAATCTAGAGAGTCGAAAAACCTGCTTAAAGGGAACCCGCTCTGATTTCCTTTTCAGCCTCTAGCCAATCTTCGACTTCGTAACCAGGAACAAAGCCCCGCTTTTCAGCACGATAATACGCGGCTTCGGCAATCTTTTGGTTTATCTCGTCATCGGGAAATGGAACCGGATTGCTCGGAGCATCCGACATCAAATCTTCCGACATGTCATCCACGGCTTTCAGCGCTTTCCTAGCCATAGCAAGAGAACCTCCTAATTTCTAATTTCTTTTTCCTTAAAGACAGAAGGGAAACGAGAACCTCCCTGTTCGAAATTGCATCCCAGCCGAACTCGGATTGTCCGGTCACATAGGATCAATTCAAATCCATTGCAACCATCCCGGTTGGATTAAGAATTGTCTCAATCTCCTACGGAACATCCCGGATCCGTCAAGAACGTCCTGTCCTTCGGCAAAAATCCCTCTGCTTCTAAGCCGTATTGCGGTCCTTATTGGAACGTTCCGGTTCCGAACTCGACGTCATCCTTCGGAGGTTTTGCCAGCCTACGGCTGTCGTTCGAGTGGGTGTATTTAACCGTCGTGGTTTCGTGTGGAGAATACGTAAGAGTTCGTATCCTGCCGGATTAGATTGCTACGATTCGCGGTCCTGGGCTTCCGCTCGCAGGAGGACAGCCGGACTACCCTTTACTCCTGGCTCGCATGGCGCAGCTTCTCGAGATCCCACACCTTGGCGGCATCCCAACCGACGGTTACCACCTTGCCCTGCCTCGAGCATGCGATCTGCTCGATGGAACCCTCGTGTGCGAGCACACTTCCCAGCTTTTTGGCCTCCGCAATATCCCAAAGGTATAGATTGCCGCTTTTCGTACCCACCGCTATCCAGCCTTTCCGGCTTTCGCGGCAGAAACCCGCAATCTCGCTGTCATGATCTCCCAAGCTGGCGATGAGTGTGCCTGATCGCGTATCCCAGAGTTCGAGAACAGGCCCCTCGCGAAACGCCACCAAGAAACCGTCCTGACTCAAACCCAGAAGGGATCGGTCGGTATTGAGCTCGGATTGCTTGGCGATCTCCATGGACGCCGCATCCCAAAACCAAACTTCCCTGCCCGAGGCAGTGACCAAAAGGGGCTTGCCGTCGTCCCTGCGAACGAACGCCAAAGCGTCCGATCCCTCATGCGTAGCGCGCAAGAATTTTCCGCTGCCCGGTTCCCAGATTCCGGCCGGTCCACGGGCGATCCACCCCACGGATTTGCCGTCCGGCGAAAATGCGACGGACTTCACGTCGTACCACTCCACGGCGTAGTCCGCCAGCAGCTCTCCGGTTTTTTGATCCCACAACACGAGATACCCGCCTTCGTGCCCGGACATCCCGGCCGCGATCCGGAGGCCGTCCGGAGAATATGCCAAAGCCTCCAAATAGCGACCGCCGCGGGTCTGAAAGCCGTTCTTGTCCCGGATCAACCGCCGTCCCGTGGTCGAATCCCAAAAATATAGGCTGGTTCCGCCCACCGCCAGAATGTCCCGTCCGTCAGGCGAAAAAATGGGAAGGGCGATGCCGGCGCGTGGCTGCAAGTGCGTGCGCTCGAGCCGGGCGACCAATCCCCGCTGGCGCTGAAGCTGATCCAATGCTTTTTCCGCATCCTGCTCGTGTGGACACGCTTGGCAATCCCGCAGATAGTCCAAGTATCCCTCGATGGTATTCTGGGTTTTGGCCTGCTTCCAGGATTTTCGATCCTCACCTTCATCGCCCTGGTAACGAATCAGCGCGACCACTACCAGCACCGCAAGGCCTAGTACGAACAATCCGATGAGCAGTTTTTGGATAAACGACAACAGCGCGTTCATGATTGAAACAGAATTCCTGAGCGTTTCGATGCAATACCGATGACAAGCTTATTCTTTAAATAACCCTACCGCTACCGGGGTTCATGGAAAGGAATGCTAGCGAACCGATTGCGCCAACGGCAAGCTTGTCCCCTTTCGACGCATTGGCCGATGCGACGCAAGAAATCCGATATCGCTCGTCGACGAGTCGATGGCTCCGGAGCGTTATCTCTCCCATTCGAAAAGAATGTCCGCCCCGCTCTGCTCTCCGGTCTCCGATTGAAGCCGCCAATGCTCATTGAGCTTATAGCGCAGCTTGAACACGTTGCTCGACTGGAATATGCCGAGACCGTATTGCAGGTAAAGCCGCGGCGTTAGGTATTTCCCCAAGAATAGCGATGTGGTTTCGGTGCCGTTCGGTGTTCCGACTCCGATCTCGTCCAATAGTCCCCCCAGTCCGAACCGGCTGCTGATTTCTCTCGCGAGCAGGCTTCCGGCCGCTCCGCCCAGGGAAGAAGCGGCATTTCTCAGCCTGTCGCCTTCCTCGCGCGGCGCAAAGTCCATGGGTTTTCCGGCGATCAGGTAGGCGAGAATGTCCGCTTCGGGCAACGGCGGTATGGAGTACAAGGAAACGTTGGGGTTCTTGAGCGAGCCGAGTACCCGCACACCGGCCACTACCTGGTCCAGCCTGCGGGTGACGGTAACGTCCAATCCGGGGTTGTCCACCGGCGTGTCCGTGAAAATCAAACGCCCGTCGTCTATGGTCAAGTCAACCCCATAGAAGGAATAGGTACCGTCCTGAACCACGATCTGCCCGGTTCCGCGCGCCTCTTCGTTCGGCTCCTGAACGATTCTTACCCTGCCGCCGATTTCGCCTTGGAAGCCGGCGGCCTTTACTTGAATCTTGTCGCCGAGGACGACTTGAACGTCGCTATGCAGTCGAAACTCTGTTTCCTCCTCGCCCGGTTCGCCGTTGACCAGCACGACGTCCTCGGACGGGGTCACGGCCTGTTCCTTCTTGGGAACGTTGATAAACGCTTCCGGAACATCTACCCGTCCCCGCATATCGATCCGCTGCCGTTCGGTCATGATGTTGATATCCGGCGACAAGTAGACCTTGGCTTCCGGCGTGTCGACGCCGAGAAACCGGGTTCCGTCCAGATTCAAGTTCAAGGGCCAGCCCGCCGTACCGTCAAGCCGCCAGAGGCCGCTCATCCGTACGGTTCCGCCACCCGACATCGCGCTCCCTTCGAGCCGGATTTGTCGTTGCTCTACCGAGTTCGCCCGCAGCGTCAGATGTTCGATACCGATGCCCAATTGAGGTACGCGAAAACCGGCATCCGGCACGCTGGCCTCGAGATCCAACAAAGGCGCTCTCGCTGTGCCTTCGATCCCTAAATCCGCCCGGAACGAGCCGCTCAAGCCTTCGATTTGCGCCAGCCAGGGTTCGAACACCGCCAAGGTTTCCAAATCGACGGTCAGACGTCCCGACACCGGCAGATCCTGAAGCTCGGCCAATCGGAAGGTTCCCCGGCTCTCCAGCGCCCCTTGGATGTCCAGGAGTCCCGCCTGACGTATTCCGACTTGCATCGTCAATATTTGGCCGGAAAGATCCGCGTATATCGATGCCGTTTCCGGTCTTATCCGAACCTTCTTCGACTCGTTGACGGTAAGATCGAACGCTAAGCCTTCCGCATCGAGATCCAGAATGCCTTGATCTATCAGATCGTCTTTGCCGCGAAGTACGGCGCTGCCTTCCAGCATGCCCGAGATAGGCATCGGCTCCGGCAATTCAGCCCCGAATAGCTTTAAGGGAACACCCGACACGCGGGCGGCGGCCCACCATTCGCCGCCTTCGGCGATCTCTCCTTCGAAACACCAGCGTGCGTCCCGGTTGGTCAAACAGATTTCCTCGATCTCGCTTCGGGTTCGCCCGAGCTTCAAGCTTGCGGGCTCGCGCAGGGTCCAGGAACCCGATCGAGGTTCCTTGAGATCGAACCTGCTCAGTACGCCGCTCCAGGCATCTTCGCGCAACCCGCCTTCCGCTTCGAAGGCTAGCGCATAGGGCGGGCTGTCGATCCGTCCGGTCAATTCATGTCTTTCCCGGCTGCCGCGTCCGGAAAGTCCGATATCCATGGTATAGGTGTCGAAGCGGACCGAATTCCCTTGTAGATCGAAGGTCAACGGCGCGTTGGGCGCGGCGCCCGCATTGAGCGTCAGGCTCAAATCCCGTACGCCGTACTCCTGGTATTTCAAGCCGGCGGCATTGAGCTCCGCTTCGACGGCAGGCGCCGATCGGGCTCCTTCCAGCTTTCCGCTGCTCGTCATCCGGCCTTTGGCGCCCGGCAGCCAGATTCCCAAATCGTCGGACCTCAGTGTCCAGCGGAGATTCAACTGCGGCCCCCAAGCGCCGTCCACCACCAGGGCCGTGGACACGCTGTTCACGCGAAAATCCCGGAACACGACGGCGTCTTCCGGAAATCCGATGTTTCCTTTCGCCTGAACCCGCTGATCCCTTATCAGCCCGTCAAGTTCGACCCGGACATCCGAGCGGGTTCCGGCAACGGTCAACCTTCCTTCGGGACTCCGCCATGCGCCATCCGCTTGCGGCGGCCAGAGCAGGTTCTTCCATCGGGCCTCCAGATCGATTTCCGGTGTTTCCTGAAGACCGCGAACCTGCCCCGAGATAGCGATCTCCGTTCCGGTCTCGGGGAGCCTCAGGATGAGCGCTTCGAGCGCAAGTTCGCCGGGGTCCCGGTAGCTCAGGTCCAAGCGCCCTCGCGCTTGGCCCACGTCCGGCACGGTCAACGCGAAATCTCCGGAAACCTTGGCTGTGCGGCTGGTGCCCTCGCCTTTCAACTGTGCGGAGAACGGCCACGCCTTCCAGTCCCGATCGAGCCGGTCCAACGGAAATTCGGGAAGATCGACCTCGGCATTCCAAGCGCGGGAATTTTCTCGGATCAGGACCTCCGCCGTCACGCGCATTGCCGTCGGAGCCGTAATCCGCTGGACCGTCGAAATCCGCTCCAGGTCTCCTGTAATCCTTCCGCCCCCGGCAATTTTCGGCCGGTCCGGCAGCTCGACGGTCCATGCGGTATCGAGGTCGATAGGTCGTTCTTCGCCGGGAGCGATGGTTCCGCCGAGCGATGCGCTGACCTCGGGCGTTTTTACGCTGAGCCGTTCGACCGTCATGCGGCCTTCGCGAAGTTTCAGACCCGCATCGATCCGTTCCAGACGGATCGGCTCCGCCGATTCGGACGACTGCCAGCTTGCATCGCGAATCTCGATCTCGTCGATCGCTATATCCAACGGCAGACGTAAATCGGGCAACCGAGGGGCTTTCGGCTCCGGCGCGGCTTCGGCGATCTGCAAGACGCGGACATCCCTCAAGCGAACCGTGTCGAGATGCAAGGTTCGGCGCAGCAAGGCCCTCGGCCGCCATGCGATCTCGAGTTCCCGGAGGTCTATGCTCAATCGCTCATCCCGGTAACTCAGATCCTTAAGCGAAAATCCGCCCAGCACCGAGCCTGAGGCAGGGCCGATTTTCAAACCGCCGACCCCACGCTCCACGCCGCGAACCAGCCATGTTAGGCCGATCTCGGTCGCGAGCAGCACGTAGCCGACGGCGGCGAGAACAAGAAATACGACCAGTACGGCTGCCGTCAGGCGCTTCATAAATCGGGACCCAGAATCAGATGCACCTGAAACGAGTCCTCCGCCCTCGACAGGGGCACGGCGAAATCGAGCCGAACCGGACCTATGGGCGAACGCCAGCGGGCTCCCAGGCCGACACCATGACTGAACGGTTCGTCGAAATGATTGGCGGCACGTCCGACATCGTAAAAGACGGCCACGCCCCAAGGGCCGAACAGCGTCCGCTCGTATTCGATGCTGCCGACGGTCAGGTAGCGCCCGCCTATGCGGTCCCCGTCCGCATTCCTCGCGCTGATCTCGTTCAGACGATAACCGCGCACGGACCTGTCGCCGCCGGCATAAAAGCGTTGCGTAAGCGGCAGCTCGCTGAATTCGTCGGTCGCGATATAGCCGAGCTGGGCGCGCGCGATCAGCCGGTTGCGCTCCCCCAGGCTGTAGATCCCCTTGGCGTTGAGCCGCAGCTTGAAAAACGAAACATCGGATAGCAGGTCTTTCGAAGCTCCGTTCCCGATCAGGTCGATACGCGCCCCGCGCTCGGGATTCAGCACGTTTTCCGAGCTCAACCAGGTATAACCCAGGCTCGGAAGCAACAAAACCGCGGTCTGCGGACCCTCGCCCACATCGAAACGCTCGCGCTGCAGATCCAGCGACAATACTTCCCGCAAACCCCAACGGGCGGTCGAATGCCTGATGCCGATGCGTGCGACTTCGGCTGTACCGGCCAGGGTATCCTCGGTGCCGATTTGCGCGGCAAAGCCGAGCTGATCCTTTTCCGGACGCTTCAAGGGAATGGCGTATAGCGCGTCGAGTTCGGTACGGATGAGCGACAGCCGCAGGTCGGCGTAGAAGCTATGTCCATGGCGATTCAGGTAACGATTGCGATAGCCCAGGGTTAAGCGCGGGCCGGTGTCCGTGCCGTATCCGGCACCGGCCTGAAACCGGTTTTTCGGCTGCATTGCCAATGAAACCGAAACCGGGACCTGTCGAGCATCCGCCTGCTCGGGGTGCGGGATGACGTCGGCCTTGCTGAAATAACTGCTGTCGAGCAGGTTTTTCTGAAGCCTGGTCAGGGTCGAAGAACGAAAAGGTTCGCCCGCGTGGAAATTCACGAAACGTTCGAGCAGCGACGGCTTGAGCGGCGTTTCCGAGAATGAGACTTCGCCGAAGCGGTAACGTTTGCCGGTATCGAAATGCAGATGGATCTCGGATCGGTAATCCGAAAGATGCACCAAAATTTCAGCACGGCTGAAGCTGGCGTCGAAAAACCCGAACTCGGTCGCGGCTTCCGAGAACGCCTCCTTTCCCTTTTCGTAACGGGTATGGTCGAGAACATCACCCTCCTTCAGCGGAAAGCGTGCAATCAAGGTTTTGAATTCCCGCAGTTCGAGACCTTCGCCCGTCAAGCGGACATCCACTTCGCTCAGCTTGATCGGATCTCCCGGATCGATTCGGTAGACCGCCAGCCAGCCCGGCCCTTCGCGCGTCAACGCCGCGTCGATTTTCGGGCGGTAGTACCCGAACGGTTCCAGCGCTCTTCGGATCTCGTCCGGCGCGCGCTCGTGAGCGATGCGAATCCTGTGCGGGTCGCTCATGCTTTCCGCCTGGGCGATGGTCAGCAGCGCACGGACGTTTCTTTCCAGCCTCTCGTCGAGCCCCTCGATTCTGATCGCAACCTGTTCGGCGCTCCATGCGGATGCGAAACATAGCAAGCAACTGAGCAATAAGATCCACCGCACCCCTGTTCCCCGTAATCCCGTTTGCGCCGAATAAACTCGCAGCACAGATGGTCTAATGATCGCAGAGGCTACAAACACGGAAAAGCAAAGGAGTAACAATCATGGGACTTTTCGATTTTGCAAAGGACATCGGACATCGGCTCTTCAGCGAGGAAGGCCAGGCCGCCCGAAAAATAGAAGAGCACATCAACGAAAACAATCCCGGCATCAAGAACCTGAAGGTGGATTACCGTGATTCCGTCGCCTATCTCTCCGGCGAGGCGGACTCGGCGGAGGCTTTGCAGAAAGCCGCACTGATGGCCGGCAACATCAAGGGCGTCGAAGCGGTGAAGGTGGAAGGCGTCAAGCTGCCGGCAGGCGTAGCTAGCCCCCAGGCGGCGGAGACCTACGGCGACACGCAGTACTACGTCATCCAGTCCGGCGACACCCTTTCCAAAATCGCGCAGCAGTTCTACAAGGATCCCAACAAGTATTCGAAGATTTTCGAAGCGAACCGCGAGGTCATCAAGAACCCCGACCTGATCTTTCCGGGGCAGAAGATACGGATTCCGACCGTGCATTAGAGAGCTGGCGACCGATAACGCCTCGTTCTCCTCGAAACCGATTGTGGGGTGGGTTAGGCACGCATCGCACGGAATCCACAAAGTTCCAGCGGAGTTTCCGCGTGCCGTAACCCACCGGACAAGGCCGCGGTGTCGGTGGGTTACGGCGCGCAGAGAGTCCTGCGATCACGGCATCGTTCGTGGTCATGCGCGCCTAACCCACCCTACACCAGGAGCGCCAATCGGAACCTTGTTTCCGGCCACGTCCCTCAGACTAGGAGCGTCAGTTGCTCCACCCGCTGAAAGCCTTTCGGCAGCGGATTTCCGCGCCGCGCGCGCGATCCTTGGTAATGGGCCAGATCCTTGGCCGTCACGCTCAGGCTACGCTTGCCGCAGTGAACCTTCAGACCGGCGTCGGGGGGCACGGCAGTCATGGCTACTACGTAATCCTGCCGCGCGGCCAGATCCGCCGGTTGAATCTGGATCAGCTTATTGCCTTTGCCCTTGTTGAGGACCGGGATCTCGCTGATGGGGAATACCAGAAACCGGCCTTGCGCGGTGGCGATCGCCACCAGATCGGACTCGGGTTGACCGACCAGTACCGGCGTCAGGACCTTCGCATGTTCCGGTACCGTCAGCAGGGCTTTGCCCGCCCGGTTCTTGGTGTGGAGCTCCTTGAGCTGGGTAATGAAACCATAGCCGCTGTCGGTCGCGAACAGATACCAGTCGTCGTCCGCACCTGCCAGCACTGCCTTGAACAGCGCACCCGGCGGCGGGTTGAGCCGTCCGGTCAGGGGTTCTCCCTGGGAGCGGGCGGATGGGAACTCATGGGCCGGCACGGCGTAACTTCGGCCCGTTGAATCGAGGAAATAGGCCGGCTGGTTGCTGCGCCCGAGCGCGGCAGAGAGAAAGCTGTCGCCGGACCGGAAAGCGAGCGTGGTCGGATCGATATCATGCCCTTTGGCGGCGCGAATCCAGCCTTTTTCGGAAAGAATGAGCGTGACCGGCTCGCTGCCGATCACCACGGTAATGTCCAGGGCTTGGGACGCCTGGCGAGCGACGATGGGGGAACGGCGCGCATCGCCGTATTTTTCGGCGTCCTGTTTCAGCTCGTTCTTGATCAGAGCGTTTAGCTTCTTCTGTGAACCCAGCGTGGCTTCGAGGCTGGCCCGTTCCTTTTCCAGCTCGTCCTGTTCGCCGCGAATCTTGATTTCCTCGAGCTTGGCCAGATGACGCAGCTTCAGTTCCAGAATGGCCTCGGCCTGCACGTCGCTCAGCCCGAAACGCTCCATCAGCACGGGCTTAGGTTCGTCTTCGTTCCGGATGATCGCGATCACCTCGTCGATATTGAGGTAGGCGATCAGCAAGCCTTCGAGGATGTGCAAACGCGCGATGACCT
Source organism: Methylocaldum sp. GT1TLB (assembly GCF_051027445.1). Lineage (NCBI taxonomy): Bacteria > Pseudomonadati > Pseudomonadota > Gammaproteobacteria > Methylococcales > Methylococcaceae > Methylocaldum > Methylocaldum sp. GT1TLB. The sequence continues at coordinate 670,085 of NZ_CP194898.1, read as the reverse complement.
TGTCCAGCCGGTACTGAAGCCGCCGGCGCACGGTCTCGGTGCGGTAGCTCAGCCATTCCAGCAGGATTTCCTGAAGATTCTTGACCTGCGGCTTGCCGTTCAGCCCGATCATGTTGAGATTGACCCGGTAGGTCTTCTCCAGATCGGTGGTCGCGAACAGATGCGACATCAGTTGATCCGCGTCGATGCGCCGCCCGCGCGGCATGATGACCAGCCGGGTCGGGTTCTCGTGATCGGATTCGTCGCGGAGATCCTCCACCATGGGGAGTTTCTTCGCCTGCATCTGGGCGGCGATCTGTTCCATGATCGCGTTGCCGGACACCTGGTGAGGCAAAGCGGTGACGACGATATTCCCTTCTTCCAGCTCCCACCGCGCCCGCAAGCGGATCGAACCGTTCCCGGTCTGGTACATGCGGACGATATCTTGGCGCGGGGTGATGATCTCGGCTTCAGTCGTGAAATCCGGACCCTTGATCGAGTCGCATAGCTCTTCGACGCTGAGCCGGGGGTCGTCCAACAAACGAATGCAGGCTCCGACCACCTCGCGCAGGTTATGCGGCGGAATATCCGTCGCCATGCCTACCGCGATGCCGGTCGAGCCATTCAGCAGCACGTTCGGCAAGCGCGCCGGCAGCAGGGCCGGTTCGTCGAGGGTGCCGTCGAAGTTCGGCAACCAGTCGACCGTACCCTGCTCCAGCTCCGACAACAGGGTCTGCGCGTACGGCGTCAGGCGCGCCTCGGTATAGCGCATGGCTGCGAAGGATTTGGGATCGTCCGGCGAGCCCCAGTTCCCCTGTCCGTCGATCAAGGGATAGCGGTAGGAAAACGGCTGGGCCATCAACACCATGGCCTCGTAACAGGCCGAATCCCCGTGGGGATGGTATTTACCCAATACGTCGCCGACCGTGCGGGCGGATTTTTTATATTTGGCCTGGGCCGATAAACCCAGCTCGGACATGGCGTAGACGATGCGTCTTTGCACCGGCTTGAGTCCGTCGGCGATATTGGGCAAGGCACGGTCGAGAATGACGTACATGGAATAATCCAGGTACGCCTTCTCGGTGAAATCTTTCAATGGTATGCGTTCGTGGGAAACGGAATTCACGGTTTTTTCGGTAGAGAGTGAGCGATTGATAAACAGAAGAGCCTGGGCGGTTGCATCTCCGCCGATGTGTTAAGGAAGCTCTGAGTAAGTGGATTTCGATTATGGTTCGACAAGCTCACCACGAGCGGAATCAATACCTTACCGTTCGTCCTGAGCCTGTCGAAGGACTTAATCAGAGCTTCCTTAACTGATCATTTTAAGTCCTTTCGCAGCCGCCTGCCTTATCACGGTTACGCTCGTTCCCAATCTCCGGATTGGGAACGCTGCCTTGGAAGCTCCGGCTTCGCGAAATACGGCAAGCAGGAGCTTGCAAAACCCGGTTCCCAAACCGGAGCTCGGGAACCGGCACATCGTGGGTTTGTGCTGCCCGTCAAACCACGGCAGCGCCGAATCTTGTAAGATTGCGTCTTTAAACATCCACTGCCATCCATGCAACGACTGACCATCACCTGCCCTGACGACTGGCATTTGCACCTCCGCGACGGCGCCGCCATGCGCGACGTGCTGCCGGACAGCGCACGGCAATTCAGCCGAGCCGTCATCATGCCCAATCTGAAGCCGCCGGTCACCACCGTGGCGGACGCCCTCGCCTACCGCCGCCGCATTCTGGACGCCTTGCCCGGCGGGCTCGAATTCGATCCGCTGATGACGCTCTATCTCACCGAGGGAACCTCGCCCGAGGAAATTCGGCGGGTTGCCGAGGAACCCGAGATCGTGGCGCTGAAACTTTATCCCGCCGGCGCAACGACGCATTCGGAAGCCGGGGTCGCCACCCTCGAAAAGATCTATCCGGTGTTCGAAGCCATGGAGCGATACGATGTGCCCTTGCTGGTGCATGGCGAAGTGACGGATGCCGAGGTCGATATCTTCGACCGCGAAAAAGCGTTCATCGACAGGCATCTGACCGCCATCGCAAGCCGATTTCCGGCGCTCCGCATCGTTCTGGAGCACGTCACCACACGGGACGGCGTCCAATTCGTGCAGGATGGCGGGCCGAACATCGCGGCTACCATTACCGCCCATCATCTGCTTTATAATCGCAACGCCCTGCTGGCCGGAGGCGTTCGTCCCCATTTTTACTGCCTGCCGGTATTGAAACGCGAAACTCATCGCCTGGCCTTGGTCGAGGCGGCAACCAGCGGCAACCCAAATTTTTTCCTGGGAACCGACAGCGCGCCTCATCCACGCAGTCAAAAGGAATCGGTCTGCGGCTGTGCCGGGTGTTATACCGCCCGCGGGGCGCTCGAGCTCTATGCGACGGTTTTCGAATCCGCCGGTGCCCTGGACAAGCTCGAAGCGTTTGCGAGCTTCAACGGCCCGGATTTTTACCGTCTGCCGCGCAATCAGGCAAAAATCGCGATCGAGAAATCCGAGTGGAAGATGCCCGAGGCCATCCCATTCGGTGACGATACCCTGGTGCCGCTCAGGGCGGGCGAGACGATAGGCTGGCGTGTTGTCGAGCGGCTACGATAAACGATAAATCACGCGTCAGACACTCCATTGCTGGAATCGAGGCAGTCCATGGACGGAATTCGGAACTTCCACTAACAGGTGATTCGTGTCCGGTCCCAAGTCGATCTCCAAAGAGAAATCTTCGATGCCTCCTGCTTCGTCCTCCGATTCATTCCTGGCGGCGCCGAGCAAGCCACTCAAGCCCGTACAAGGCGAGCTGGACTTGGTCCCTCCTGCCTCATCCCCTCCCAAAAAGCGGCGATCCAATAACGCGGCCAAGCCGAAAAAGAAACGGACACAGGCCAAGAAAGGCGCCGAGCCCGCGGCAAAACTGAACCCGTGGCGATGGGTCGCCGTTATCGGCACCGAAATCCTGGCATTGGCTGCGTCCGCCCTCATCGGAATCATCGCGGTATTCGGACGCTCGGTGGATTGGTTTGCCGGAACCGGATTATGGTCCAATCTGCTTCCGTTCGCCGCAATGGTACTCGCCGTAGGGATCGCAAATGCGGTGCTGTTGCGCCTCTGGCTGGGCATGCGCGCCAAGCTGGTGCTCAAAGGCATGATTCTGCCTGCGATCCTGGCGGTTTTCGTCGCCGTCGCAGCCGGCTGGTTCGCCGCCCAGGAAGAATTCGGCCGCGATCTCGGCAAGCTTCGCAGCCTGGTCGGCGGCATGCAGGAGGCCGAGCGGAACACGATTGCGCATCAGGTGTTTGCCGCCTATCGGCGTTCCGATCTGACTCAAATGCAGCGCATCATCGAGCGAGCCCAAATCTATCTGCCGACGATCCACGAAGCTGCCAAGGCCTTCGATGTCGACCCCGAAGTCATGGTCGGCATCGGCGCTACGGAATCGTCATTCTATCCGCGGGACAGCAAAGACGGAGGCCGCGGACTCTTCCAGATCACCGCTGCCCCGAAGTCGGCGGTCAGCGTCGTCAAGAAACATCTGGATGTCGACCATCTGGACATGCTCAACCAGCGCCACAATACCTTCGTAGCCGCGGCGACCCTGCGTCTTTATCTGGCGGAGATGCGCGGCGATTTGTTCCTCGGTCTTCTCGCCTACAATATCGGGCCGGCCAACGGCGGTTTGCGCTCGATCATGACGCAGTACGGCGCGCGCGACTTCGTGACGATCCAGCCCTATCTGCAAAACCTTCCGCGCGATTATCCGATCCGGGTTTTGACGGCCGCCCTGGCTTATCGGTTGTGGCACACCGAAGGGCGGCTCCCGCGTTATGAGGAAGGCAGCAACGCCATGCACATCCAGAGCGTCGGCATACCCGGCTTGAATCAGGGATTCTCGCCGAAAATAAGCATCGGCAAGGACAAAGCAGCCTAAAAAGTGGCGAAACCGGCTAGAGCGTTTTCATCTCGCCCGTACGGCAAAACCGGCTCGGCGGGCGTCATTGGCGCCTTCGGCGACGGTAAATTGATTCAAGCATTCGTAGGTCGGCAATCCTTTGCCGACGAACCCGTTACCCCAACGGCACCGTCGGGAAGGGCGGCTTCGGCGCTCCCGAAGACGCCGTTTGCGATTGGAAGGGTCGCGACTAAAGCGACCGTTTGCGATTGGGAGGGATTCCCGACCTACGCGCGAGTGCCCGTACAGTAGGCATGAAAATGCTCGAATCGATCGTCCGCTCCCGGAAGCAAAGCCGGGCATCAGTTTTCCGTGTAGAGCAGCTTCAAGCCTACGACGCCCAAGACGATTAGCAGAATGCAGACGATCCGGACCAGGTCCGTGGATTCGTTGAACAGTATGATGCCGATAATCGCGGTCCCGGCGGCGCCTATTCCAGTCCAAACGGCGTAACCGGTGCCTAACGGTATCGTCCTCAGCGCCAGGGACAAGAACACCAGACTGATTATCATGGCGGCGCCTACGCCTAAACTCGGCCACCAACGCGTAAAGCCCTCGGTGAATTTCAATCCCACCGCCCAGACGATCTCGAATATCCCCGCAACAAGTAAATATGTCCAACCCATGCTTAAAAGAATGTCGCTACGCAGCGAAGCCATAGCCTAGTTTAGACAGACGATATTACCCGATCTTTCTGCCGAGTCGGTTTGCGAGATTTGATTTTCCACAAGACTCGCATACGTTGATTCCCGATCTTCGAGCCAGCTGATCTTCCGTTCCGCTGATTCGGTTAACTGCTCCCAAGTCCTTTCAAAAGGTACGGAAATGTACGTATGTTTAATTTGGGGGTGGTGAGCTTAAATACATCCACCTGAGCTGATCTCGGGTCCGGAACATGGATGCTCCCGCAGGACGGGATTACGGCGAATGGACTTAAGGATGTCGCCAAGAACAGGACGTTCCCAAACGCAACCAGGATGTTGCGAAGGGAGTTGGAGTGTTTCAACGGATTCTGGACGCTCCCTATCCTCGGGCCAGGATGCTCGACACGGAAATGGAATGCTCCGCATGTAACTGGACTGATCCGAATTTGGCTGGGATGTATTTTTGGGAACACGGAAGTTCCATTTTTCTTTCTCCCGTCGTTCACACACTTGCTCATCCAGCTTCACGGCCGGCAAAGTCGCCAGGCGCCCTGCCGTTCCGTCAAAAACGTATCCTCGTTTTCGATGTTGCGTCCGGCCCATCCAAGGTCGGAAATCCCTTTCTGACATAGCTGCCTGAAATCCTTGGCCGTTCATCGAAGGAGTGAACAGCGTGATGAAAAGAAGACAGTTTCTCGCCCTGGCCGCAGCCGCAATGGTCGTCGGGTGCGCCGGTTCGAAGACCCGCGAGAGCACCGGCGAATATCTCGATGACACGGCCGTTACCACCAAGGTCAAATCGGCTCTGCTGCGCGACGAAGTGGTCAAAGGGCTGGACATCCAGGTCGAAACGTTCAAAGGTACCGTGCAACTCAGCGGCTTCGTCAACACGGCCTCGGAAAAGCAGCGCGCCGAAGCGATCGCGAGAGACGTCGCCGGCGTTCGATCCGTCAAGAACGATATCCGCGTGATGCAATAACCGCTACCGTAAGCCGTGGCCGACTCACATTCAACGGCCGACGCAACATCGTCTCAAACTCGATCCAGTGTCAGGAGCGCCGGCACGGCCCGGCGGCATCATCCTTCATACGCATCCAACCATCCGCGCGGCGCTCGAAATACTCCGCGGCAGAGGGAACGAAACGCGCATTTTCGGATTCCCATGTGCAACGCTCCAGGACAACCTTCGGATGCTCGATCCGGAGCACGTTAAACGCGTTTTTTTCCTTTCGCGTGCGGACCGAAAGCGCGGTTCCGGCGCTGATCACGAGCGCCTTGTAACCGGCGATGCGATACCGTTCTCCCGTGTGCCCCGAATGGCTGACATGGAGATGCCCGGCTAAGAACATATCGACTCCGCAGCTCGCCAGCGCTTCCATGGCCATCCGCGCCCGGCCGACAAGATCGCCCTCACGGAAGCCCTCGGGCAGGTCGAAAGGGTGATGGGTCACCACGATCTTGATGACCGCATCGGGGTAATCACACAAGCGTTCCCGAATGCGGTCCAGCTGCCTTCGATTGACCCGCCCGTTCTTGATGGTCAGCGAGCGCGCCGTATTGACGCCGACCGCGGCGATCTGCTCATCGGCATAGAAGGGCTCGATGTTTTCACCGATATAGCGCCGGTATTTGACTAGCGGCCGGAAAAAACGGGCCAGCGGATTATAGAGGGGTACGTCATGATTGCCGGGCACCACGATTTGCGGCTTCGGCAGCGCATCGAGAAAGCGCCGGGCTTCGAGAAATTGAGCGGTTCGTGCGCGTTGGGTCAGATCGCCCGAGATCGCGACCAGATCGGGCCCTATCTCCCGAACCGATTGGATCAGCGGATCGACCAAGGAGCGGTCGACGCGGCCGAAGTGCAGATCCGAAAGATGGACGATGGTTCGCATGCGCCGCGTTACGCCTCGCCGACCGATCGGCAGCCGGACCTAGCTCGCAATGGCGCTTCCGCGAGACTCGACCTTCGTGTTCGGCACCATCACCCGTAGAGCGCCCGGCCGAATTCGATAATACAGCGGAGTCTGCATGACGATCACCTCGCCGTCGGTCGCGACCCGAAGGCGGCTGCTGTGCCTAGCCTCGATAACGATCTCCTTGGTCCGCATCATGTCGAAGTCCTTGTCTTTACGCAAACTCCGCAAGAGCGCGCGGAGCCCGAATCGCAAAAGGCCGAGCCGGCCGATTTCTCGAGTGGTATACAGCCACAGCCAGCCCGAATCGAGGGTGGTTCGCGCTCCGATATTGAATCCTTCGACCTGGTACCGATTGTTCCCGACGAAAATGAAAGGCGTGTGCCGCACGAGTTCCCGGTCGTCGACACGCAATCGGGCTTCCAGAATGGCATACCGGCGCAAGACGGACAGAGATGCCCAGAGAAACGCCGGCCATTTGCCGTATTCCAGGCGGTCCTGCAGGGTCTCCCGACCGTGTACGATGCTGGGATACAGCCCCAGGCCGGAATTGTTGACGAAAATCCTGCCGTTGACCTCTCCGACATCGATCCGGGCGGGCATGCCGTCGACAAGAATTTGCGCGGCTTGCTCCAAATCCAGGGGAATCCCGAGATCCTTGGCGAAGTGGTTGAGCGTGCCGAGCGGCAGTACGCCCAGTATCTTGCCGGTTTCGGCGAGCACCGAGGCAACCGCATTGATGGTGCCGTCTCCGCCGCCTGCCGCTATCAGATCGGCGTTCTCGGCCAGGGCTCGCCGCGCGAGGTCCGGAACTTCATCGCCGCTGTTCGCAACCCATATCCGGGCATCCCGGTTGCGTGAGACGAAGAACTCTTCGAGCCGCCTTTCCAGTCCCTTTTTTTCGTCACTACCCGCAGAAGTGCTAACGATAATCGCCAAACGGGCGGCCATAAGCTGATTTTACCGGGGGAATTACATGGGATAGATCACTAAATGCCGGTGTGGTTCACAGCCAATGCTTTCGGCGACCAAGCCGTGGCGGGTAACGATGCGATGTTGCATCTGGCGCAAGGCGGCCGAACGCGGCGAGAGTTCCGCCATGACGCCTTCGGCCTTGACCTGCTGCACGGCACGCTCGGTCTCGCGCACCATTTCCCCGACCTCGTCCTGTTTGTCGCCGGGAACGATGTGAAACAGACTGCGCAGGAGCTGCCGAATCTGAGCGGTCGTGTTCTTCTTGACGGCATGCACCGGCAATTGACCGCCTTGAACGATGCGTTTCAGGCTTGCATCGTCTTCCCGCGCGCGCAGCGTCACGACAAGATCGGCCTGGTCCGGATATCTCACCGTGCGGGCCTCCAAGTGGAGGTCGCGGATCACGCGTTCCACCGAGTCCCGGCTGAGCGCATAAGCATAGATGCGAACCGGACGCTGCCGGTCGGAGCGGACGAATAAGACCTCTCTCGCGATTTCCACGGCCGACTCGGGTTCGCTCGCCGTCACCGGCGACTGAACGGCGACCGGGCCTTGGCGGCGTATGCCTTTGGGCTGTGTGCCGCTCAGGATGGCATCGACCGCCTGCGCGGTGTCCAGGTGCACGACCACCTCGTCCCTGGCGGTAATCTCTACGACGATATCGAAGGTGGGCGGAGCCTTCCGCTCGCTTACGGTTTTTTGCGTGCCCCGAAGCCGGGCCTCTTCGTCGCTGAGAGTCACCGTTTGCACGCCGCCGACCAGATCGCACAGCGTGGGATTCAGAACTAAATTCTCCAGCGTGTTGCCGTGAGCCGTGCCGATCAGCTGAACGCCACGCTCGGCGATGGTGCGCGCGGCCATTGCCTCCGTGGCTGTGCCGATTTCGTCGACGATGATCGCTTCGGGCATATGGTTTTCCACCGCCTCGATCATCACTGCATGTTGTCGATCCGGATGCGCGACCATCATTCGCCGGGCGCTGCCGATGGCCGGGTGCGGGACATCGCCGTCGCCGGCAATCTCATTGGATGTATCGATCACGACGACGCGCTTGCCGAAATCGTCGGCCAGTACGCGCGCCACCTCTCTCAATTTGGTCGTCTTTCCGACGCCGGGCCGGCCGAGCAATACGAGGCTCTTGCCGCTCTCGACGAGATCACGTATCAGATCGATGGTTCCGAATACCGCGCGCCCCACGCGCAAGGTCAAACCGATGATCTCGCCCCGCCGGTTGCGAATGGCGGAAATGCGGTGCAAAGTCCCCTCGATGCCGGCGCGGTTGTCCGCGCCGAATTCACCCAAGGCGCCGATTACGGCATCAAGGTCTTCGCGGGTAACCGGTTGATTCGATAAGTTCAGGGCGGCGTGGGGATAGCGTGCCTGGGGCAGGCGCCCTAAGTCCAAGATGATTTCGAGCAATTCCCCCTGGCCTTGCAGCGCTAGGGATTTCTGGAGCTCCGGTGGAAGGAGCTTTATGAGCAGGTGGAGATCATCGAGATGGGTCTTGGCGGTCACATCTTTGCACGGGGTGTTCTTTCAAGCCCTGTCCGACGCCGTAACGGCATCCAATCGCGTGTCCGCAGCTCCGCCGAGCCGTCAGGTCGATGATTCGAGAACATCTCTATCGACCATTACCTTCCCCGCCCGTCCGGCCGCGGACGCCTCCTGGTCAGTCGCATTCGTACGATTTCTGGATCCGTCCGTTCTCGTCCACCGTTTCGAGTCTCGCCTTGAATCCCCACAGCCGGCGCACATGCCGCAGCATCTCGTTGGTGCTCTCTCCCAAGGGGCGGCGATGATGCTGATAATGCCGCAGGGTCAACGACCGGTCTCCTCGGGTGTCCACCCGGTAGACCTGAATGCTGGGTTCCAGGTTGCCGAGGTTGTACTGATCCGAAAGCACGTGGCGAACGGCTCGATAGCCGTCCTCGTCGTGAATGTGGGTGATTTCCAGTTCGTCGTTCAAATCGTCGTCCAGCACGCTGAACAGCTTGAAATCCCGAATGACCTTGGGCGAGAGGTATTGGGCGATGAAACTCTCGTCCTTGAAATTGCGCATGGCGAAGTCCAGCGTCTTGGTCCAATCGGTATCCACAAGATCGGGGAACCATTTCCGATCTTCGTCGGCGGGATGTTCGCAGATCCGCCGAATGTCGCTCATCATGGCGAATCCCAAGGCATAAGGATTGAGTCCCGAAAAGTGATTGCTGTAATACGGCGGCTGGCTGATGACGTTGGTATGCGATTGCAGGAATTCCAGCATGAATCCGTCGGTCACCAAGCCTTCGTCATAGAGCCTGTTCAGAAGGGTGTAGTGCCAGAAGGTCGCCCAACCCTCGTTCATTACCTTGGTTTGACGCTGGGGATAGAGATATTGCGCGATCTTGCGGACGATTCGAATGATTTCCCGCTGCCAAGACTCCAGCAGCGGCGCGTTCTTCTCGAAGAAATAAAGGAGATTTTCCTCGGGTTCGGCCGGAAACTGATGGGCTTGCTCCTGGAAGTATCTTTCCTTCTTTGGAACGGTGCGCAGCCATAAATCGTTAATCTGCGACTGAAGATATTCCTCCCGCTCTTTCTGCCTATGCTTCTCCTCGGTTATCGAAAGCGCCGGCGGCCGGCGGTAACGGTCCACGCCGTAGTTCATCAAGGCATGACAGGAATCCAGCAGCTCCTCTACGGCCGAGACGCCGTAACGTTCTTCGCATTCCGCGATGTAGTTCCGGGCGAACACCAGGTAATCGATGATGGCGTCGGCATTGGTCCAGGTCTTGAACAAATAATTGTTTTTGAAGAAGGAGTTATGGCCATAACAGGCATGCGCGATGACCAGCGCCTGCATGGTCATGCTGTTCTCCTCCATGAGATAGGCGATACACGGGTTGGAATTGATGACCAGCTCGTAGGCCAGCCCCATGTATCCGCGCCGATAGCTTTTCTCGACGGTCAGAAACTGCTTGCCGAAGGACCAATGCGGGTAGAACACCGGCATGCCCGTGCTCGAATAGCAGTCCATCATCTGTTCCGAGGTGATGATCTCGATTTGGTTGGGATAAGTGTCCAGGCCGAAACCCGCCGCGATTCGGGCGATCTCGGTGTCATAGCTCTGAAGGAGTTCGAAAGTCCATTCGGAGCCTTCTGAAAGGGGTTTGCGGCTCATGCCTGCTGCTTCTTGAAGAGTTCTCTAAAGACCGGATAAATGTCCGCCGCGCTATAAATCGGCTGCATGGCAAAGTTGGGCCAGTATTCCGCCACTTTTTCGTATTCCATCCACAGGCTGTGGGGCTCGTGGTTGTTGATCTCGATATAGGCGTAATACTGCACGCTCGCCATGATGTCTTCGATCAGCAAGCGCGAACAATTCGTCGAGTCCTCGGGCCAGTTGTCGCCGTCCGACGCCTGGGCGCCGTAGATGTTCCAGTCGCCCGAGGGGTAGCGGTCGCGGATGATGTCCTTCATCAGCTCGAGCGCGCTCGACACAACGGTCCCGCCGGTTTCCCGCGAATAGAAGAAATCCTGTTCATCCACCTCCAGCGCCACCGTATGATGGCGAATGAAGACCACGTCCGTCTTTTCGTAATTTCGCGTAAGAAACAAGTAAAGCAACAAGAAAAAACGTTTCGCAAGATTCTTTTTCACCTCGTCCATGGAACCGGAGACGTCCATGAGGCAAAACATCACGGCCTGGGTGCTGGGCTTCGGAACTTGAATGCGGTTTCGGTAACGGAGATCGATGGTGTCGAGGAACGGCACTGCCCGAATCCTGCGCTCCAGCAGGGCGATCTCCTCGCTCAATGCGGCGATACGCTCCTCGTCAGGCTCACCGCCAGTTAGCAAAGCCGCGAGTTCGACTTCCAGCTCCCGCTTCCGGTCCGCTGATGGCGCGCGCAAGGCCGTGCGGCGCGCCAAGGCCTCCCGCATCGAGCGGATGACGTGCAGGTTCGAGGGCGATCCGTCGCTGGTAAAACCCGCGTGCTGACTCTTGAAAGTGGCTTCTCTCGCCAGTTGCCGCTTCACCATGTTCGGCAGCTCGAGATCTTCGAAGATGAATTCCAAAAACTCTTCGCGCGACAATTCGAAAACGAATTCGTCCATGCCCTCGCCGGTATCGCTGGCACGGTTGCCCGAACCGCCCTCCTCGCCTTCCGGACGGGGTACCTTGTCGCCCGCTATAAACTCTTTATTGCCGGGTTGAACGACCTCCCGCCGCCCGCCTTGGCCATGCCGAAACGTCGGTTCCGAAATATCCTTGGTCGGAATCTGAATCTTTTCGCCACGGTCTACGTCCGTTACCGACCGCTTCGCGACGGCATCGGCAACGGCCTTGCGAATCTGACCGCGGAAGCGTTGGAGAAAGCGCTGCCGATTGACAGCGCTCTTGTTCTTGGGGTTTAAGCGGCGGTCTATAAATTGACTCATGGGCTTGAATACCTATCGCTCGGTTAAGAGGACTTGCGCACCCTGAGATACCATTCGCACAACAGCCGCACCTGCTTGGGCGTGTACCCTTTGTGAACCATGCGGTTCACGAATTCCTCGTGTTTCTTCTGATCGTCCAGCGACGCCTTGGCGTTGAAGGAGATCACCGGCAGCAGTTCTTCCGTATTGGCGAACATCTTCTTCTCGATGACCGCACGCAGCTTTTCATAGCTGGTCCAGGCCGGATTCTTGCCGGCGTTCTTGGCGCGGGCACGCAGCACGAAGTTCACCACTTCATTGCGGAAATCCTTGGGATTGCTGATGCCTGCCGGTTTTTCGATCTTTTCGAGTTCCTCGTTGAGTGCCCTGCGGTCGAAACTCTCGCCGGTATCCGGATCGCGGTATTCCTGATCCTGTATCCAGTAGTCGGCGTACGTAACATACCGGTCGAAGATATTCTGTCCGTACTCGGAATACGATTCCAGGTAAGCGGTCTGGATTTCCTTGCCGATGAAATCCACGTAGCGCGGCACCAGGAATTCCTTGATGAAGCGCAGATAACGCTCCTGCACCTCCGGCGGGAATTGCTCCTGCGTGATCTGCTGTTCCAGCGTATACAGCAAGTGAACGGGATTCGCCGCGACTTCGGAATGGTCGAAGTTGAACACTTTCGACAGGATCTTGAACGCGAAGCGCGTGGAAAGCCCGGTCATCCCTTCGTCCACGCCCGCGAAGTCCCGGTATTCCTGATAGGATTTCGCCTTGGGATCGGTGTCCTTCAGGTTCTCGCCGTCGTAAACCCGCATTTTCGAGTAAACATTGGAGTTCTCCGGTTCTTTAAGCCTCGACAGCACCGCGAACTGCGCCAGCATTTTCAGTGTGTGGGGTGCGCAGGGCGAATCGGACAGCGAACTGTGGATCAAGAGTTTCTCGTAAATCTTGATCTCTTCTGAAACCCTTAGGCAATAAGGCACTTTGACCACGTAGACACGGTCCAGAAACGCCTCGTTGTTCTTGTTGTTCTTGAACTGCAACCACTCGGACTCGTTCGAATGGGCCATGATGATGCCCTCGAACGGAATGGCCGAAAGCCCTTCGGTACCTTTGTAATTGCCCTCCTGGGTCGCCGTCAGGAGAGGATGCAGCACCTTGATCGGCGCCTTGAACATCTCCACGAATTCCATGATACCTCGGTTGCCGAGGCAAAGGCCGCCCGAGAAGCTGTAGGCATCCGGATCGTCCTGGCTGAAGCGCTCCAGCTTCCGGATGTCGACCTTGCCGACCAAGGACGAGATGTCCTGGTTGTTTTCGTCGCCCGGTTCGGTCTTCGACACCGCCCGCTGATCCAACATGGACGGGCGCACCTTGACGACGCGAAATTTGGTGATATCGCCGTTGTACTCGTGCAGGCGTTTCACCGCCCAAGGCGACATGATCGTATTGAAGTAACGGCGCGGGATACCGTATTCGTTTTCGAGAATCGGACCGTCCTCTTCGGGGTCGAACAGTCCCAGCGGCGATTCGTTGATGGGCGAACCCTTGATGGCGTAAAACGGCACCTGCTCCATGAGGTGCTTCAACTTCTCGGCCAGCGAAGACTTGCCGCCTCCGACCGGGCCCAGCAAGTACAGAATCTGTTTGCGCTCTTCCAGCCCCTGAGCGGCGTGGCGGAAAAATGCCACCATCTGCTCAATGGTTTCCTCCATGCCGTAAAAATCGGCAAAAGCCGGATAGCGCTTGATGACTTTATTGGCGAAAATGCGTGAAAGGCGCGGATCGAGCCTGGTATCGACCAGTTCGGGTTCGCCGATGGCGATCAGCATACGCTCGGCTGGACTGGCGTAGGCCGTCGGATCCTTACGGCAAATTTCTAGATATTCCTGAAGCGAATACTCTTCTTCGCGCGCTTTTTCATAGCGGGATTGATAGTGATCGAAGATACCCATAGATGCGAGGTCTCCTCTGCAATCAGCAGATGCTCAAAAAGGTCTTAACGTCTCCGGCGAGAGGACCGCAAGCTGCCTCGTTCGATATTTTGCTGGTTGAGACAACGAGCGTATTAACTGTCCCTATCATAGCGAACGTGGCTTTCTCATCCATCCGCACTATGCAATAAATGCGGCGCTCGCGGCTCTTACCGCTAAGACGTAGCCTAACATATTTCGGTTCCTCGGCTGCGAGACACCCAAGAAAAACTTTATGCCAAAGAGAACCTCATCGAGCATGTAACAAAACTGTTTCGCACTGCTTGCCGAGCGATACACAATACTTAGCGATGGCCGGACTCGAGCCCACTCCGCTGTATTGTCCTCTTATTAGTTTAGAATTAATCGTCGGCCATACGTTCGACGCTAAACACCCGAGTTTATGCCGGGAAGCGTATTTCCAATAAACGGCACCCTCTTCTCGATCATTTGCAATGCTCAGCCACACTTGACACGAAACCTGTGCCGATGTTCCACTTCGGGCCACAAGCACGTTTGAACTCCGAGGAGAATGGACTTCCGGATGGGCGTCTACCGCCTGAGAGCGGGACGGTTTTTTCAAGTCAACAAGTGGCCGGCCCGCATCTCGTCGCGGTGCTCGATCGCGCTACTGCGCCTGCTGTTTCTTCTGTCCCTCGGTTTGCCGGCGTGGTCCTGCCGCAATCCGGAACCTGTCGGACCGCCTCATTTGACCTGGTATGTGTTCGACGAACCTTCCGGCGCCTTCCGAGAAGCCGCCCGGCGCTGCACCGAATTCGCAAAAGACCGCTATCGCATCGATGTCGTCTCTCTGCCGGCCGATGCCGATCAGCAAAGGGAGCAATTGACGCGCCGCCTGGCTGCAGGCGACGAATCTATCGACATCATCGGGATGGACGTGATCTGGACCGCCGAATTCGCCGAAGCGGGCTGGATACGGGAATGGCCGATGAGATCGACCCGCCGGGCTTCAGCCGGTCGGTTTCCGATAACGGTTCAAACCGCTACTTATAAGAATGTGTTCTGGGCGACGCCTTTCACGACCAATGTCCAATTGCTCTGGTATCGAACCGACCGTGTCCCGACACCGCCGGATACCTGGGACGAGATGATCGATTCGGCCGAGAAGTTGGGCAGGAATGGCCGGATTCAGGTTCAGGGCGAACGCTATGAGGGGCTGACCGTCCTTTTTGTATCCCTGCTCGCCTCGGCCGGGGGCACGGTCCTGGATGCTGGGGGACAGCAGGTCTCCCTGGAGCCCGAACCCACCCGTAAAGCTCTTCAGGTGATGAAGCGGTTGGCGACTTCTCCCGCGGCCGATCCGGGGCTGTCCACCAGCCGCGAAGACCAGGCGCGGCTGGCTTTCGAAACCGGCAATTCGGCATTC
Organism: Methylocaldum sp. GT1TLB; assembly: GCF_051027445.1. Classification (NCBI taxonomy): domain Bacteria; kingdom Pseudomonadati; phylum Pseudomonadota; class Gammaproteobacteria; order Methylococcales; family Methylococcaceae; genus Methylocaldum; species Methylocaldum sp. GT1TLB. Next base: position 654,860 of record NZ_CP194898.1, on the reverse strand, counting down.
ATGCTCAACTATACCTTCGTCTGGCCCAGCGCTCGGCAGAACGCGCCCGACGTCGCGGCGAACATGGGCTGGGCACGCTGGCCCGCGGTTCTGCCCGGCCGGCCCAGCCGGGTGACGGTCGGAGGCATCGATCTCGCCGTCAGCACCTACTCGCGTTATCCCGAACTCGCCTTCAACGCGGCCGAATGCCTAGCAAGCAGGGATAATCAGCGGATCGCCGCACAACGCGGGGGACTTCCACCCACCGTGTCCGCCCTTTATAACGATCCGGCCGTGCGTCGCCGGCTGCCGTTCGCGGATGTGCTGCGAGCGGCCTTGAACGATGCGGTGGAACGTCCTCAAACGCCGCTCTACGCCGACGTGTCCCTCGCCATCAGCCGCACCCTTCATCCCATGCGCGACATCGAGCCGGACCGGGATACGACTCGCTTGCGGAAAGCCGTGCAACGAGCATTGCGTTCGGAAGGCTTGCTATGAGGCGTGTCCAGAACGTCAAAGGATGGCTTTTTTGCACCCCGGCTCTAGCCGCGATGGCTTTGGTTACGGCCTATCCCATTCTCGATGCCGTCCGGCTCTCGCTTTACCGCTACGACCTACGCTACGCGGCTCCGCCCGATTTCATAGGCATCGGCAATTATGTCAGCGTGTTGAGCTCGGAAATCTGGTGGGGGGCGCTTTGGAATACGTTTCTGATCACGACCATTTCGGTGTTTTTCGAACTGGTGCTCGGCTTCGCTCTCGCACTGCTCATGCATAAAGCCGTGTTCGGACGCCGAACGGTCCGTTCGGCGGTTTTGGTGCCTTACGCCATCATCACCGTGGTATCAGCTCTCGCCTGGAAGTTCGCATTCGATCCGACCACCGGATTCGTCAACAGCCTGCTCGGCGTCGATCGAGCCTGGCTCAACGAACGCTGGTCGGCATTCGGCGTCATCATACTCAGCGAGATCTGGAAAACCACACCGTTCATGGCTCTTTTGCTGCTGGCCGGCCTGAGCCTCATTCCGGATGATGTGCTCAGGGCGGCTCGGGTCGACGGAGCATCCGCCTTACAGCGCTTCCGTCTCATTACCCTGCCCTTGATGAAACCGTCCATCTTGGTGGCGCTGCTGTTCCGGACCTTGGATGCTTTTCGCATCTTCGATTCGGTCTATGTTCTGACACGCGGCGCGCATGGCACCGAATCGGTATCGGTGATTGGATACAACACGCTGATTGCCCGTCTCAACCTGGGTTTGGGTTCGGCGGTATCGGTGCTGATTTTTCTGTGCACGCTCGCGATCGCTCTGCTCTTCACCAAGAGCTTCGGAACGCCCTTGCTCCGCACGGGACGGTGACATGCGAATACGATTCGCAGGTATGGACGGATTCCTCGGTGCCTTGGGAAGTCTCCTCGTTGTTACTTACGCCTTGTTGCCCGTGATTTGGATCATATCGCTGTCGCTCAAGCCTGGGCGCGAACTCGGCAATGCGCGTTTTTTCCCGGACACGCTCAGTCTCGAGCACTACCGAACGGTCTTTAACGACCCGCAATTTCCGGCGGCGCTCTTGAACTCCGTGGGCATCGCTTCGATCGCCACCGGGTTGTCCATAATAATCGCCATCTTTGCGGCGTACGCCATCGTTCGGCTCGACTTTCGCGGCAAACACTGGATTTTTTACGGCACGCTCGCGGTAGCCATGTTTCCGCCGATATCCGTGGTCGGTCCCTTGTTCGAACTCTGGCGCACGCTGCGTCTTTTCGACACCTGGCCGGGCTTGATCCTTCCCTATCTGAGCTTCACCTTGCCGCTCGCCATTTGGACCTTGACCGCTTTTTTTCGCGAAATCCCGTGGGACCTGGAGCGAGCCGCACGGGTCGACGGCGCCACCCCGTCGCAAGCCTTTCGGCTCGTCATCTTGCCGCTGGTGGCGCCGGGAATCGTCGCTTCGGCCATCTTGGTCTTCATTTTCGCGTGGAACGATTTTTTGTTCGCCGCGTCCCTCACGTCCACGGATCGGGCCCGCACCGTGCCGGTCGCCATCGCGTTTTTTACGGGAAGTTCCCAATTCGAGCTGCCTACCGGTTCCATCGCCGCCGCTTCCGTAGTGGTCACGATACCGATCATCGCACTGGTCCTGATGTTCCAGCGCCGCATCATTGCCGGACTTACGGCCGGTGCCGTCAAAGGATGACCGGGAGTAGCAAAAATGGCCGAAATCGTCTTCGATCACGTGAGCAAACGCTTTGCCGGCGGGGCCTGGGCGGTCAGAAAGGCAAATTTCACCGTCAAGGACGGCGAGTTTTTCATTCTCGTTGGACCGTCAGGCTGCGGCAAGTCGACCCTGCTGAACATGATCGTCGGTCTGGAAGACATCACCGAGGGCGAAATCCGGGTCGACGGCAACAGGATCAATGAACTCGACCCCAAGGACCGCAACATGGCGATGGTATTCCAAAGCTATGCGCTCTACCCCCATATGACGGTCAGGGAGAACATCTCGTTTCCGCTCAAATTGGCCAAACTGGCGCGGGACGAAATCAAGCGGCGGGTGGACGAGGTCGCGGCCATCCTCCAACTGGACCCGCTGCTCGACCGCAAACCTTCGGACCTGTCCGGAGGACAGCGCCAGCGGGTAGCCATGGGACGAGCGATCGTGCGAAGACCCCAGGTGTTCTTGTTGGACGAGCCCCTATCGAATCTCGATGCTCGGCTGCGCGTTCAAATGCGCACCGAGATCGCGGCCCTCCAGGAAAGGCTGGGCATCACGACCGTTTACGTCACTCACGACCAAACCGAAGCCATGGTGCTGGGCGATCGTGTGGCGATATTGCGAAGCGGAGAAGTCCAGCAGATCGGAACGCCGAAGGAACTGTACGAGACGCCCCGTAACGAATTCGTGGCGGGCTTCATCGGATCGCCGTCGATGAACTTCCTGAATGCCGAGATCGGCGATACCGGCGTGCTGCTGCCTATGGGGCCTTGCCCCCTGCCGCCTTCCTTTCCGTTAGAGCGCCTGAGCAACCGCTACGTCGTCGCCGGCATCCGTCCGGAACATTTTTGTTTGCCGGGAACGTCGCGTAGAGCCGGCCCCGTTTTTCCGGCTGAAATCATTTCGGTCGAATGGCTGGGCGCGGATCTTTATCTTCATGTTCAGCCGGCCCCGTCACTCCGGCCATCCAGGGACAAATCGGCGGTTGTCGAGCCGGGAACTCATCCAGCTGGACTGGTTCTGATTGTCCGAGTGCCTCCCGACCTCCGGCTGAAACGCGGCGATAGGATCGAGCTGACTTTCGACGCCACGAAGATTCAACTGTTCGACGCCGATACCGGCGAAAATTTTTTGCGGAACCATTGAAACGACAGTCTGTCGAAGCGCCTTCGGTGATGTGGCGCCCGCGACGGGCATGTTTGAAACGATCAAAACGTATAGGGAACCGCTATGAGCAACCTCGAACTCGGCATTATCGGCAACTGCATGTACAGCGCACTGATCGACCGCAAGGGGCGTGTCGTCTGGTGCTGCTTGCCCCGTTTCGACGGCGATCCGATTTTTTGCAGCCTGATCAACGGCGATGAGGACGAGGTGCAGGAAGGGTTCTTCGACATCGTGATCGATGATTTCTCCCATAGCGAACAGCACTACGAGCACAACACCGCTATCCTGGTAACCACGCTTTACGATCAGCACGGCGCTGCGGTGCAAATTACCGACTTTGCCCCGCGTTTCCGACGGTACGGCCATATGCATCGTTCGCAACGGCTGATCAGAAGGCTTCAGCCGATCAACGGCACGCCGCGGATTTCCGTCAGAGTGCGGCCGACCTACGACTACGGCGTCAAACCCATGCAAACCATCCAGGGGTCCAACTATATCCAGTTCGTCGCTCCCGGTATGTGTTTCCGCATGAGCACCGACATGCCGGTTTCCTACATATTGGACGAGACGCCCTTTCTGCTGGAGGAACCTTCGGCGATCACCTTCGGTCCCGACGAACCGCTGCGTTATACGGTGGCCGAAGCAACCCGCGAAAGCTACGAGCAAACCCTGCTGTATTGGCGCGAATGGACCCGATCGCTGTCCATTCCTTTCGAATGGCAGAAGGCCGTGATCCGCGCCGCCATCACCCTCAAGCTGTGCTGTTTCGAGGAAACCGGCGCCGTCATTGCCGCCATGACCACATCCATCCCCGAAGCGGCCGGCACGGAACGCAATTGGGATTATCGCTATTGCTGGCTGCGCGACGCCTATTTCGTCGTGAGCGCCCTAAACCGGCTTGGCGCGACCGGAACCATGGAGGAATATCTGGACTATATCTCGAATATCGCGGCCGAGGCCGACGATAGCCTGCTTCAGCCGGTCTACGGCATCGCCCTGGAGAAAAAATTGATCGAATGCCGGATCAGCTCTCTCAGGGGCTATCGGAATCACAGACCGGTACGGGTCGGGAATCAGGCCTATGAGCACATCCAGAACGACATCTACGGCAGCGTGATCATGGCCGCCACCCAGGCTTTCTTCGACCGCCGCCTCGCGCATCCCGGAGATCAGCGTCTTTTCGAACGCCTGGAAAATCTCGGCCGCCAATGCACCCGGCTGTATAACGTACCGGATGCGAGTCTCTGGGAGTTCCGCGGGTTCGCCCGCATCCATACCTTTTCGGCAGTGATGTGCTGGGCCGGCTGCGATCGTTTGGCCCGCATCGCCGATCACATGGAGCTGCACGACCGCGCTCAATATTGGCGCTCCCAGGCCGAGCGGATTCGGACCGAAATCATGGAGCATGCCTACGATCCCGGACGCAATACCTTCGTCGGAAGCTTCGGCGGCTCCGAACTCGATGCGAGCCTTTTGCTTCTCCACGACCTTCAGTTCCTCGCTGCGAATGATCCCCGCTTCATCGGTACCGTCGAGGCGGTGGAAGAGGAATTGCGGCGCGGCAATCACATGATGCGGTATGTGGAACCGGACGACTTCGGCGCACCGCAAAACGCCTTCAATATCTGCACCTTTTGGATGATCGGCGCTTTGGCGGCCATCGGCAGAAAGGAAGACGCCCGCGCCATATTCGAGGAAATGCTCAACTGCCGGAACCATCTTGGGCTCTTGTCCGAAGACACCGATCCGCAAACCGGCGAAATGTGGGGCAATTTCCCGCAGACCTATTCCATGGTCGGGATCATTCACTCGGCCATGGTTCTGTCCAAGTCATGGAAGGAAGCGTTTTAACAAGGCTTCTTAATGAAAGCGTTCTCCCGGAACTCGTGCATGATCAGTTGTCGTCTTCGACCCACGTCGCCTGTGTTGGCGATGCCGGGTCAAGAGAAACGACGTATGCTCCGGCCACCCCGAGCCACCGACGGTCCCCAAATGAAATTGGCGGGAGCAAACCGGTATCGTAGCCGTTCAGGTTTTTCAGTGCGGACATGAAGCTATCTCTTCCCAAGCGCCGGCCGGCACGCCGCAGCCCTTCTTCGAATAAGCGGGCCATAACATAGGTGACGACCTCCGAATGCTCAGGCGACTGCGTACCGGCGAGGACCGCAAGTTCGGCGATCTTCTCGGGCGCACGGTCGCGGGGAAGCGTCGGATAACCGATCAGCAGACGTTGACGAAAATCCGGTGGTGCCTGAAGCACCGACGTCCCGGCCAGGGCACCGGGCAGTAACACCCATGGTCTCCAGGTCGTTTTCAGTGCACTCCGGTAAAACTCCCCGAGTTCATCGTCCGTACCGAAAAAAAATGACGGCCCGCACGCGACGCTGGCGAAGGGCGTTGACAGTCTCCTCGGCGTGCCCGCGGGTTCCGACATATTCGATAGGTTCCAGAGTTCCGAGGTTTTTGCTTCGAATGCGTTTAAGAATGCGCTGAGTCAGCATACTCGATGCTGCTCCCGGACCGTGAACGATCGCAAGAACGAAGCCGCGCTTGGCGAGAACTCGAGCCGTGTAATCTGCCAATAGTAGACTCTGCTCGCTTATCCCGGACAGCAGATAAAACGTAAACGGATTGACTGCGCGCTCGGGATCCGGAAACTCCGGAGAAGGCTCGATTACCGGGATGCGCAACGCTTTTGCTATATCGGCAAGATCGGCTTGTGCTCGAGGGGAAGCGAATCCGAAAATGGCGAACACATTCTTCTCCTCGATCGATGTTCTCAACCCGGAGCCAGATTTTTCGCCGTCAAGAAACACCGGCTCTACGGTTCGGCCGAAATAGCCGCCCTCGTTATTTCGCGCTCGGAAATAGGCGGTAATGACCCGCCGTATTCTCTCGCCCTTTTGATCGGCCGGAATCAACACTCCTACACGGATGATGCTGTCGCTCAGCCCAGAATCGTGGTCGCCCTCGATGCGCTTGATATAAGCGATCAAATCCGCGAGATCCCGAGCCGACATTCGGTACCGCGGCATGCCTTTATCAAGCTTGTTGCGCGCCGGGTCGAGACCTTGCGTAATAGCCCGTGCAAGTGTTTCGTCGGTGAACGGCGGATGTGTTCGCCCGTAGGAATGGGCGTGGCCGTAAGGCTTGGCGAGATTGGTCCAGGTGATGTTGGACGGTGTCAGGCCGCCCTCGGCCCGTCCGAGACCGTCCTTGCCATGGCAGTTGGCACAAGGAAGCGAGTGCCCGTTCAGTTCCGCATCGTCGTCGCCCATCAGCGCTGTAACAGGCGTTCCGGACAGACTTTCGCCTCGGAGATAAATGTGCGTTCCGCGCGTTTCCGCCGGCGTCAGTTGCTGCGCGCCGGCAGCCGATTCGAAAAGGAACAGGGATATAGTTGCCAGGTACGCCCTGATGCTGATTCGGAGCCTATCCCTTTGCATGCTGCTCACAAGGCTTAATCACGACGCCAGCCAAATCGCGTCCTCTTATATCTTTATTGCGATAGTCGGTCCGCTAATGTATCGGGCTTCACCTCAACCCGCGCTAGCGAACCTGACCTCGCGAGCATGTCGATCTGGCCATGACTTTTTTCACGCCTTGAAAGCCATAGAGACGAGTCCACAGCCGTCGGCGCCCGTCGCCGATCAAGAGTAAACGCCGCTTATCGATCCATCTCATCGATAAGGTCCGCATTTTCGAGCCTATCCCATTGATGCTCTCCTTTGAGGGGGCAATGGAATAGCTGCCGGCTGCCGGGCAGCCGTTAGTAGAGCTGTGAGAAAACAATAAGACTAGAGTTGTGGCGGAAGACCCGACAAAAACGACTGGGTCAACGAGAAGACTTCAGCGCCGCTTGCCGCATCCTTGGCCAGGAAATAATCGGCGCCGCATGCCGAAGCGGCTTCACGATACTCGACCGCGTCGTAGCTGGTCAGAATGACGATGGCGGGAGAATAAATTGTCTTTATCTTGCGGGTCAGTACGAGACCGTTTTCGCCGGGCAGCTTGAGATCCATGAAAATCAGGTCGGGCCTGACTCCGTCGATTATTCTCATCGCTGCTGCACCGTTCTCGGCTTCGACAATGCCGAGGTGAGCGAACTGATCGCTGAGAAACGCTTTAAGAAAGCGCCGAAAAGACGCGTTGTCATCGACGATTAATATTTTGCACACGACCGCGAGTTCCTTGAAAAATGCGGAAAGCACATATCCCTTTGCGCGTCGAAAAGAAATCCTGTTCAAGCATCCAACACGCTGCTTATCCGATCATTTGACCGTACACGCTCGCTTTGTTTCCGGCACTAAGGAGTTTTGCTTATTTGGTTCGGCTTCTTCGCCGTAGAAGATGAGCGAAAACAAAGTAGCGTTTTGCCATGGAAGAAAAAAAACGAATCTGCATAGCCGAAGACCATACGATTTTGCGGGAAGGATTACGGATGCTCTTGTCGCAAGATCGGGATCTGGAAGTCGTCTGCGAAGTCCATAACGGCATCGAACTCATCCGGCGATGTCGCGAAGTCATAGCGGATCTCATCTTGCTGGATCTGTCCATGCCCAAGCTAGGGGGCTTGGAGGCCATCCAAGAAATCAAAAAACGAGCGCCGCAATCGAAGATCCTGGTACTGACAGTGCACGATGTCGAAGAATACATCCTCGCGGCCCTGAGATCCGGCGCAGACGGTTATGTTCTAAAGGATGCCACTCATGCGGAACTACGCATCGCCATCCGCAGTGTATTGATCGGGAAGACCTATTTAAGTCCGAGCGTCTCAGGGAAAATCATAAAGGGGTATCTGCAAGTCAAGAGCGCGGAAGAGCCTCGGTCAGCATGGGACAGCTTGACCCATCGGGAGCGAGAGCTTTTGAAATTGATCGGCGAGGGCCATAAAAACAAAGAGATCGCGCAATATCTGCACCTCAGCGTGAAGACCGTGGAAACTCACCGCGCGAATTTGATGAAGAAGCTGGATCTTCATAGCGCGGCGGCACTGACGGCTTATGCGATAGAGAAAGGGTTAGTTCTGAGATAGGGACTGCATCCGGGAGCGTTTCCGGCTTGTGGTTGCGCCCTCGGCAGCGAGCGCTACACGTCCGGGCGGTTTCGCCCCCAAGCATCGCCGACCGGAAACGGAGAAGAAAGCTCTACCCGGTCCACACCGCGCGAATGGTCGTTCCGATGCCTGGAGCGGATTCGATGTAAAAGGACCCGCCCGAACTTTCGCTCCGCTGACGCATGCTTGCGAGCCCCAGGCCGCGTTGTCGTATTTCTCTTTCCAGCGCCTCGCTCACCTCGAATCCGCAACCGTTGTCGGTGACGGTCAGTTCGATCGCGGAGTCGGTCTTTATCAAACGAAGGACGACGCGATCGGCTTTGGCATGCTTGGCGACATTGTTCAGAGCTTCCTGGACTATTCGGTAGATCGAGATTTTCAATCCTCCGGACAGGTCGTTTTCTCGTATATCCACTTGTTTTTCGATTGCGACGTAGGCATAGATGTCCTGAAATGTACGGCAATGCCAGCTCAGCGTTGCGAGAAGACCCAAGTCGTCGAGAATCGCCGGTCTTAAATCCATCGAGATGCGCCTCACCTCGGAAATGGCCTCCTTGATCACGGGAAGAATAGCCCGCAAGGATCTCTGGCCGGATGCGATCTGGTTGTTTTCAAGCAGAACGTTGACGTTGTCCAAGCTGAATTTGATGGCGCTCAGGTATTGTCCGACCGTGTCGTGAAGTTCCGAAGCGATTCGCTTGCGCTCTTGCTCCTGAGCGCCGAGAAGCTTTGCGGACAATAGGCGGAGTTCCCGTTTCGACTGCCAGACGATTTCCTTCAGCCGTTTCTTCGGAGTTAGGTCGACGACATTCCCAAAGACTGCGCTCGATCCGTTATACGAGATCAAGACTTCGCTCCGCTTGATCCAGATGATCTCGCCATCTTTCCTGACGGCTCTGGCTTTGGGCACCGATGGCGTAGCGGCCAGTCTTCGCTGATGTATGACCACGCCTTGTTGAGATGACCGATGATCGGAATGAAACAATTTCGCCGGTGACATGCCGATCAGCTGATCCTTGGGATATCCGAGAATTTTGGCCAGCTTGTCGTTGGCATAGACGATCTCTCCGTGCTGGGTGATGTAGATGCCGATGAGCAAACAGTCGTCGAAGACATGCCTGATCGCCAGGTGCTCCGATTTCTCGGCTTTCTTGTGGGAATCAGCGATATTTCGACTAAGTTTTCCGGCGTCGGGAAAGGGTTCGCTGGCGTGCGGTATCAAAACGCCTCGATGCACGGTCTCGACCATTCGTCGGATCCATTCGACGGGTTTCTTCTTTTCGGCCATCCTTGCCCTCCGCTCGTTCGCTGTAATCCATAAAGTGGCCAACCATCGGAGAATCGTGCACTCCGCCTTTGCCGTGCCTCCATAACCTTGGACGCCATCCCTTCTCCTCCAAGTGGCGGCAACGAAATATAAACGAAAGGAGATCCTGTTTGCAAAGCATAGGCGGCGGGCCTCGGAAGGCCTTGCGACAGCCTCGGATCTGTAGTGCCGTAGGTCGACAATCCCTTGCCGACAAACGTGCCTGACGTTCTTGAAAATCAGTGATCGGATTCGGCGATGCGCTTGAGATTTTCCAGGCCGGCTTTAAATAAAGCCTGCATCGACTGAACGGCCGCCTCGTCGTTCAGTTCGTCGGGCGGGAAATTGCCGGTGTCTCCGCGATACAAACGGCTTTTCCATTCCGCCTTGGTCCCCTGCCCCGCCGGCGTCAGCTTCAATACAGCGGAATAGGAACTCGCCGGCAGCGCCTTGACGTTGGCGTCCATCAGCCGGTAGTCGTACTCGTAGGTTTTTTCGTCATAAAAGTCGAGTTCCTCCACCAGTTGTTCGCCGTTCGGAAAAGTCAGGGTACGCTTTTCGCCGGGCTTGTTGCCGCCTTGGGCTTCGCTTTTCGAGATGGCCGGATTCCATTGCGCGACGGCGCCGAACTCCTTGACCGTCTCCCAGACTTTTTCGATGGGGCGGTCGATTTCGACGGTTTCGACCACTTTCTGGGGTGTCGGACCATGGGCCGAAACTCCGGCGGAAAAAGCCAAACCCAGCGTCAACAAGGCAGGAACGATCATTTTCATGGAATACACAACTCCTCGGGTTAATGAAAAAGAATGGTGGGAGCGGGCCTTTCGACATAGCTCAAGACAGGTTTCACCCCGCGATATAAACCGTGCTATCCATCAGCGGAGCCTAAACGGCAGAATGCCGTAAAGCACGACCAGCGCGGCCAGAGCCAGGCCGGCAGGCAGCCAGCGAATATCCGCGGCAACCGCTTCGAGGCGCGCGAACTCCGGGCTCTTAAGCGCCAAGCTCAATTCCTCGGGTTTCTCCAGCCGCCGGTAAACGAGTCCGGTCTCGTCGGCCAGTTGGCGAAGATAGTCTTCCTTGAGCGAGGACAGATGCTCGGTCCCGATCACCCGCTCGCTGCCGAACGGCGCGTTCCGCTCGTGATAGCCCTCGATCTCGGAAGGCGGCTTGGGCGGCAGCCCGAACGAGGATCGGTGAGGGACGTCGTCCTCCGAATAGAAACCGACGGCTTCGCCGCGTTCGTCGAATTTCGGAATGGGCGCCGGGCTCAGCCCCCCGGCTCCGACGATCAATCCCCTGAGCTTGCCCTTGAAAGCGCCGAACTCCCGCTTGTAGCGAGGATTGAGAGGCGGGGCTTCCTGGCCGTCGGTAACGAAAACCAGGTTCGAACCGTAATTCTGAAATTGATTCAAGGCATCGTAGAGTCCATCGGCGATGCGGCTGTCGGCACCCCAGGCCATGCGCCAATCGATGTGCTCAATGGCGGTATCGACCGCTTCGAACCCGCGGCAGACTTCGATGGGCTCGAACAGCAGGAAGGATCTTCGCTCGGTGAAGAGCCCCAGCCCCAACCGAGAACCGCAGGGCAATTCCCGCAGGGCCGAGCGCAAGGCGGACTTGACTGTTTCCAAGCGGCTCGTCGACCGGCTTTCTACCCGATAATCGGCGACGTTCATGCTCCGGGTAATGTCGACGACGACGATGTGATCGAATACCGGCCGCGACAGCTTCAGGGTGGGATGGAAAAGCGTAACCCCGACGCTGAGCAAGGCCAGAGCCAGACAGACGAAGCGCGGGTCGCGTGCGCGGGTGGACAACTTCAAGGCAGGCCCCGCGGAAAACCCGGCACCGTGGTCCACAGCGCCCCCTCTTCTTCATCGTTTTCCTCTTCTCCGCCCTCGCGGCGAATCCTGTCCATTTCCGGCAGAAGCCGCATGGCGACTTCCAGGTTGTATTTGCTGTCCCAGTGGTTCGGGTCCAGGCGCAACGCCTTCTTGTAGGCATCCTTGGCCAATTCCACCAGCGGCAGCGCCCGGTTGATCTCGTTTTGTTCCACGTGTGTCAAGGCGCGTCGCAAGTGCAGGTTCCCGAGATCGAACAGGGCCGTAACGCGAAATCGGGTATCGCCCTGGTCGACCAGATAGCCGTAGGCATCCAGGGCCTCTTCATGACGATCCTTGCCGGCGAGATAAACCGCCCGAGCCAGCCTCACTTCCGGCGCCGCACGGACTCGATCGTCCGGGGAAATATCGGTGCCGCTCAGCAAGCTTCGAACCTGCTCCCCGGCAAGCTCGATCCGCCGGAGCTCCTGCCATTCCAATATTCCGGCGATGGTCGAAACGGCTAGCGCCAGCAGCGCGATTTTCAGCTCTAGGCTTTTTCCCATGATTCAGCTTCCGAGAGTTTCACGCCGATCAACAGCAGCAACGCGAAACCTGCCGCGCCGTAGCAGAGCGGCGTCAGATCGAGGCGCGGAATGCGTGCCTGATAATGGATCGGCAGGCTTTCGATCCGGTCGATATCGGCTATGGCCTGACGCAGGGCAGCCGGATTTTCCGCCTCGTATGCCTTGTACGGGATGCCGAGGCTTTCGAAAAACAAATGCAGATAACGCTCGGGCCGGACGCTCGCGTTATCGTCGCGCGGATCCTCCGGTATTTCGAAGATGCCGGGACTTCCGAGAGTCCGGAGAAAAATCCAGTACAGGCGGATTTGATGCTCCTTGAACAGCTTGCGCAGTTTCTGCTCGCTGTCCGGATCGACAACCGCCGCGCCGTCGGACACCAGCAGCACGATGCGAGACCCGGTAAGCGCCTGGCCGGCGAAGTACGACAGCGCCAGCAGCAAGCCTTTACCGATGTGCGTTTGCGCCAGGGCCGGCAAACGCAAGGCGCGCACCGCGGCCAACACCGCCTCGCGGTCGTCGGTCAGGGGCAGTACGAATAAGGGGCCTGTGCTGTAGGCCGCGACGCCGGTCCGGTCGTTCTTTCGTTCGCTGACGAATTCGCTGAGCAAGCGCTCTGCCGCGGCTGATTTCGCCTCTTCGGCGCCCGACGTCGCACGCCCCGCGAAACTGTGGTCCATGCTCTGGCTGCGGTCGAGAAGCAACACGATATGGGCGCCGTTACCGACTCGATCGACCGCATATTCCTCCCGATGCAGCCCGGCGAGTCCGAGCACCAGACCGGTGATGGCGACGACGCCCATCAGCTTGATCAGCCAGGTCCAGACGCGCGATTGCGCATCGGCGGGCAGCAACGCATTCCACGGCGCATCGAAGCCAGTCACCGGCAAACGGACCAGCGGCAGCAGAGCGAGGCCGAGGAACGGCAGAACCCAGGCATGATCGACCGCCAGATTCATCGAAGATTCCGCTCTACGTCGTAACAGTCCCGGCAAAGGCGGAAGAGCCTGGGCATCGGAAATTCCGTCTGCGTCCCCCCTCTCTGGGGTTCGCCCCTTCGGGGCCCGCTTTGCGGTCCAAGTTCGTTCCCGACGAACTTGTCCTTGGGCCGTTCGGTGAAAAAGAAATCGTAGGAGCTCGCGAAAAAGGCGGCAATTTCCTCGCGCAAAGGTTCGAATGCCGGATGATCCGCAAAGAATGCCTCCAGATGATCCGAAAATAGCGGCTGCCCGTTTACGCCGTTGAACGCCCGGTGGATGGCGGTATAGGCGGAGGAATAGTCCGGTGTCCCGGATGCTCGGCTCAAGGTTCGTACGGCGCGGCAGGCCGCTCTGAAATGGCGGCCTCTCTGTTGCCAGGGAAGATAGCCGTAAAGATAAAACAGGTACAATCCAGCCCCCGCACCGACAGCGGCGGCCGAAGCCAGTCCTCGGAGCGGACCGGTTCGGCTCGGAAGCGCGGGAGGCGCATCAGGCTGCATCGGCTCCAGCCCTTCCTCCCGAAGAATCGAAAGCTCGCGAATCGGCGCCGTGGTGAAACGCCAGGCCGGCACTTCCAGTTCGAAGACATCCTCACCGTGGGTAAAGGCCAGCTTGAAGGCGGGAATCGCCAGATTCTTGACCTCCAATGGCGCGTAAAAACTTTGATAGGCGAGTTCTATCGAATAGCGGCGCAGACCGTCGTGCTCCGACTCCCGTACGTTCGCCTCCCGCAGTTCCAGCCAGCGATTGATTCGGCTCGGAGGAAGCGAATTTCGGTCGAGCAAGGCTTCCCGATCGACCGCGACATTCAGCGTCTGCCGGATAACATCACCGATGGCATAGCCGAATGGACGCGGCGTCGAGACCTGAAAGTCCCTGACCGGGCCGGGAGTCTCGCCGCCGTGCGAAACAGCAGCGCCTAAAAAAAGCAGCAGAAAAGCGAGGTACGTCCTTTTCATAAGGCGCGCTGAAAATACCGGGTAAGATAGTCGGCCTTGAATCCTTCTTCGAGAAACAGCGGCTCCCGCCCGTGACTGAGGAACAGATGAACCAGACGCTCCCGCCGATCCCGGTAGGATTCTTCCAGCCGCGCACGAAGCTTCGGGCGTAACAGCAGCAAGCGCTCCGAACCGTCTTCCAGGTCGCGCATACGGCGAAATCCGAGCGTAGCCTCGCCCCCCATCTCGCTCGCGTCCCAAAATACCAAGGGCACTACATCGTGCGGCCCCAGAGACACCAGAATCCGTTTGACCAAGGTCAAGGGCATGTGGAAGTCGGAGACGAGAAAAACCAATGAACGCGAATTGGGCACGCATCGCGCCGCTTCCACCAGGCCACGGGCGTTTGTCCCCTTGGGTCGAAACCGGCGCAGACGCCTCACCAGGTTCAAAGCCATGGCGGGGTGACGGCACAGCGGCAGGGAAAATTCGGCGTGGATCTTTTCCGAGCAACCGATGATTCCCAAGGAGTCGCCGGTGCGGTACGCGGACAAGGCCAAAGACGCCAGGAAATCGGCCAGCGTGTCCATTTTGGAACCGGTGCCGCGAAACTCCATCGACGCCGACAAATCCACGATGGCGAACACCTTGATGGCACTGCGTTGCTCGTAGATCCGGACGGCATAGCCGCCGAAGGGATCGAGCACGCTGGCCCGGAGATCGATCCGGCGCGGATCCGGGTGTTTCAGCAAGGGCGCGAGCCCATGAAAGCGCTCGCCGCTGCCGGAGCGCCGGCTCGGATGAAAGCCGGGGCGCACGGCATCGGAACGCCAGGAAACCCGGTAATGGAATTCCTCGGTATGCCTAGCCTGCATTTCTCACACCCCTTCGTAGCGAGGACGTCGAGGCGTCGGTGCGGCGCGCCGCACGGACTGAGTGGCGGCGTCGTGGTAGGTCGGGAATCCTTTCCCGACACACGCTCGTCGGCAAAGGATTGCCGACCTACGACGTCGAGCCGGCGCGAAAGAGTACGGTGCGCCACGGCGAGCGAATCGGCGTCCGCAGTAGAAGGGGTGTGAGAAATGCAGGCTAGCAATCACGGTGCGGCAATCGAATGGAGGATTTTATCCACCAATCCCGGCACCAGTTCATCGCGCCGGTATTCGTAAGCGGGTTTCAGGAACACCCGATGAGCCATGGCCGGATAGAATACGCCCTGTATGTCCTCGGGAATGACCCGGTCGCGGCCTTTGAGCCAGGCATGGACGCGCGCGGCGCGAATCAGATAACTCATGCCGCGGGGACTCGCCCCGGCCTGGATGAGCTCGGACATGTCGGCGTCGGCCACGGAGATGCCGAACCGCTCCGGTTCGTGACTGGCGCGCCACAAGTCGCGGGTATAGGCACGCAGCGTCGGGCTGGCCTGAATGCCGCTCTGGATGGCCGCGGCGATCTCGTCGAGCTCGCGATAAGGCAGCACGGCCGGCGTCACCACCCCGAGCAGACGGTTGGCATCGTGGTACCGCGGATCAAAGGTCAGCTGATCCAGGATATCCGCGTCGCTCGGATAGTCCATTGCGATCTCTAACAGGAACCGATCGCGGGCGGCAGCCGGAAGCTCGAAGGTTTCCTCTTTCTCCACCCGGTTGCGGTCGGCGAACACCTGAAGATAGGGGAATCGGAACTCGCGGTTGAATGCGGTGACGCTGCGCTCGGCCATGATGCGCAGCAGCAACGAGTGAATCTGGGGACGCGCCCGGTTGATTTCGTTGAAGAAGAAGGTCGAAAGCCCCTCACCGTGCTTGAGCACGGGACCTGGATCGACTCGCGGCCGGCCGTTCTCGTCGAGGTAGGTGTAATAGATCAAATCGGCGGGCATCAAATCGATGGTCCCTTCGATCCGTTCGTACTCGCCCCCGATGGCGAGTGACACGGCTCTCAGCAAAGTGGTCTTGCCCACACCGACGTTGCCCTCCAGCAGCACGTGGCCGCGGGCGAACACGGCGATGGTCATCAGCCGGATTGCTCGCGGCTGGCCGATGATGGCTTTTTCGATTTCCGACTCGAAGCGAAAAGCTTTTTCTCGCCAGTCGGCCAATAGTTGTTCGGAATGCATGTTTGAATTATTGGAATAGCCAACCTATCGTAAGGCGGGTTAGCCGGTATTCCGGCGTAACCCGCCTTACGAGGCGAGGCGGCGGGTTACGCAAGTACGCTAACCCGCCCTACAACTCCCAAGCCGCCAGCCAACTCAATCTACCTTGTAGACGAACTTCCCGGTCTTGCTGAACTGTTCCCAGCGCTTCTGATTGCGGGCTTCCATGGCCTTGATGGCCTCTTGTTGCTTGTTCAGCTCCGCCGGGTCGTGCTTCGGATCATATTTGCTGCCCGCCACTTTTTCGGGATAACCGGGTTTCGGCTCCCAGCAATTGCCCGGTGCCTTGCACTTGGTGCCGTCGTAGGCACTCGCGTTGAAAGCGGCTATGGACAACAGCCCGGCGCTCAGGATTAAAGTTTTCAGTTTCATTGGTCGAGTCTCCTGTTCGGTGGTGGGGAAAGCTATTTGAGCCATTCGGCCTTGGCGGGATCGCCTTTGTAGATGTCGCGCAGCCAGGCCATGACTCGAAGCATTTCGTCGGCGTTCAGATTGGTACTCTGCGGCCCCATCATGCCTTGGGCACCGCCCCAGAGAACTTCGAACAAGCCGACATCGGTAGCGGCTCTCGGGTAAGTCCAGTAGTCGTCTCCCAGTCCCGGCCCCAGTTTGCCTTCGGCCTCGTGACCATGGCAGCCGGAGCAGGCGGTGAGATACAGGCTATGGCCTTTTTCGATGGCTTCCTTGTCGCCGTTGTAGGGGTTCTTGCCTGTTTCCTTGAATTTCTTGAAAGCGTCCGTATCGCCGCCTTTTTTACCGTATTCGAAATCCAGGGTCTCGCCGGTGACGGCGTGGCGGAAAGTGATTTCCGCACAGCTTTCGGCGGATGCGAGGGCCACGCCCACGGCGAGCGCAGCCATACTGATTCGTAATTTCATGAAGCTTGTGTCCTCTTCGTTTTTTTATTCATTTAATTCGTGGCCGGCTGAAACCTGGCAGCGCCCAGGAATTCCGCTCACGGATTCCTGCCGCACATCCCTGTGCGGCACCCCCTAAGGGTGCCGCGTGTGCAAGTCAGCCTCGCTCCGCTACTCAGTGCTGCCTCGCCGATCGCCAGGCCGACTTGTCATGCGGCAGATCCCTCTGCCGCACCTTCCATGTACTCTGCGGACCAGCCGGCAGAACAGCCCTCGGGAAGAGGGGTTTGACGCGAACGGTCAGCCAAACTGAAAAACGGGAATGTTTTTCATTAGCCACCACTCGTCCGCCGCATCCGTGCTACGTCGATTTGCCTTTTTTGGCGATCTCCCTCGCAGCCGCTCCCGTTTCCTCCAGGGGCAATAGCGGAACTCCCTCCGCCTTGAGCAGCGCGCGAATCTCCTTCTCGCGCTTCTTCAACACCCGGTTGATGTCCGCCAGCAAGGCTTCCTCACCTTTTCTTACGCCAACGGAGGTGGAATAGTGGTGCGGCACCTTTTCCCCGTCCGAACGGGCCTGATGATCCGGGATCACTCGCATCTCCAGAGGTCTGTCCGCGTTTTTGACATAACGGGCAGCCTGGGGCCCCCAAAGCACCGCCAGGTCGGCGCTGCCGGACTCGACTTCCCGAACCAGTTTTTCGGGGTCGTAGCGAACATATTGGTTGCGGCGCGCCTTGAAACCAACCAGGGATTGCAGGTAGTTGAACTGGTCGTAATAGCGTCCGACCTTCTTGAGCATGGTCTCCGCGGGGGTATCCGGCATGAACGCGATACGTTCGGCCTTCTTCAGAAAGTCGCTCTCCCAATCGGCGACCTTTACTCCTTTTTCCTTGCGGTATATGAACACGTACCCGGAACGATAATACGGCTTCGACGTCGACATCCGCGGATCGTCCGTATCCACGCCGATAACGACATCGCACAAGCCCCGATCCAGCTGGTCCCGAATGAAGTACCGCGGATCTTGCCACCACACGTATTCCACCGGCCTTCCCAATTCCTTGCCGATCAGTTCCGCCAGCTTGTTTTCGAAGCCTTCGCCGTCCTTGTTTGAATAAGGTAGTTCGTTTTCCGCAGCACAAACTTTGAGGGGCTCTGCGGCCGCCTCAGGTCCGCTGCCGATACCGGCCAACAGCCAGGCGCAAATGACTATGCGTGTCAAACGCATGGGGTGATTTCCTCCCAATAAATAAAGAGTCGCTCGACGTAGGGCGGGTTAGACGCGCAGCCCCACCTTGCCATCCGGATTCCACGGCAGTCCGGCGCGTCGTAACCCGCCGGATGTCGCGGACGGCGGGTTACGCGAGTACGCTAACCCGCCCTACGACCATGCGGTACTTATAGCGAGAACACGAACAGCGTACCGCCCATCTGGGTGTGGTGAGCCAGCTCCTTGAACGCGCCCACCGCACCAAGACCAGCGGTCGGGTCCTTCAGGTCGAACACCAGACCGACACCAGGCCAGCCGCCGACGCCCGAGTAGATGGCGACGTACTGTCTGCCGTTGTGCTTATAAGTGATGGGATGGCCGATAACGCCGGAAGGAAGCTTGAACTTCCAGACCTCCTTGCCGTTGCGGGAATCCAGCGCCTTGATGTAGCCATCGAGCGTACCGTAGAACACCAGATTGCCGGCGGTCGCCAGGGTGCCTCCCCAGACGGCGAACTTCTCCGGAATTTCCCATTCCATCTTGCCGGTGACCGAGTTCATGGCCTTGACCTGACCCAAGGTGCCTTTCGGTCCCGGATACATATTGAGGGTCGCGCCCACGAAGAACTGGCCGGCACGGTAAGGCAGCATGAACGGTTCCCAATCCATGCAGATGTGGTTCACGCCCATGAAGAACAGTTTCTTTTCAGGGTCGTAGGATTCGATACCCTGGTTGTGGTAACCCATGGCCGAGGGGCAAATCCCTTTCGCTTCGTGGTCCATTCGGGTGGAGTATTCCGGATCGCGGATCGGCAAGCCGGTCTTGAGATCCACCTTTTTCACCCAATTCACGGTGTCGTCGATCTTGAAGGCGTTCACCAGATCGCCGGTTTCCCGGTTGAGGGTGTAGACGATGCCATTGCGGTCGGGATGGGTCAGAAGCGGCGTCATCTTGCCGTCCACTTCCTGCTCGGACAAGCCCATGTAATTGACACCGGCGTAATCCCATTCGTCGTGCGGCGTCTTCTGATAGCCGAACTTGGCCTTGCCGGTGTTGAGATCACGACCCCAAATGGTCATGGTCCACTTGTTGTCGCCGGGGCGCATGGTTTCGTTCCAGGGCGCCGGGTTGCCGGAACCGTAGTAGATCATGTCCAGCTTGGGATCATAGGCATACCAGCCCCAGTTGGTGCCGCCGCCGATCTTCCAGGCGTCGCCTTCCCAGGTTTGCTGGCCGAGCCCGAACTGGCCGTAGTGAGGGTTATGTACGTTGAACGACTTGTCCAACAGCAGATCTTCGTCGGAACCGGTGGCGTAGGCACGCCATTCCATCTTGCCGTCCTTGATGTTGTAGGCGGTCACGTAGCCGCGCACGCCCAGCTCGGCTCCGGCGGACCCGACCAGCACCTTGTCCTTAGCCACGAAGGGCGCGCCGGTCAGGGTGGAACCCATGGTGATGTCGGAGTTTTCCATCTTCCAGATTTCTTCGCCGGTCTTGGCGTTGAGGGCGACGACATGACCGTCCAACTGATTCAGGAAAATCTTGGCCGGACCGTGGTCGCCGGCGGGTACGTAGGCGAGGCCTCGGTTCACTACGTCGCAGCAGGCAACGGCGCGGGCCGCCGGATTCTGCTTCGGCTTGTATTGCCAGAGAATCTTGCCGGGATCGTTGAGATCGAGGGCGTATACGTTGCTGGGGAACGGCGTGTGGACGTACATGATGCCGTCCGCTACTAGGGGGGCACCCTCGTGACCATGCAGTGTGCCGGTGGAGAACGTCCACGCCACCTTGAGGTGATGGATGTTCTCTACATTGATTTGGTCCATCTCGGAGTAATGGGTGGCGCTGTAATCCTTGGTCTGCATGACCCAGTTCTTCGGATCCTTAGCCATTTCGATGAGAGCGTCGTTTGCGGAGCCGGTGCCGGAGACGGCCAAAAGCCCCCCTGCCATCAGAGCGCCGCTGACGGCCGCCGCCAGTTTGCGTTTTTGCATGTTTTCTCCTCGCTGAATACTTGTTCGGACTGTCCTGAGACAGAGCGATCACGGATCGATGATCACGGCGGCGAATTTTGGAAGAATCGCATGGCGGGCTGTAGTGAAATAAGCCCGAATTGGGACAGGAAAAAATCAGGAAGAAATGCGATAAATCTCCCGCTCCCTTACGGGTTTCCGTTTTGTTAATCAGGCCCATAAATACCCTCCTGGTGTTTCGGGCCGCTGCCAAGGCCACGGTACACGCCCGGCCTTGGCGCAGGCGGCTTGTCGCCGCGCCGGGCCATCCCTGCCCCGGATTAACCCGGCCTAATTTAGAGGCCGGGCTAATAAATCAAAAAACGGTACGATCTCGGGAAAAATTCCTTTTTTTTCAACTATTGATTCACGCTCTTGACAGGGTAATTCGTGTTCTCTAGCTTGATTCGTTTCAAATTCCCGTTGAAAAAGATGAAGAGAGTTATCGAATTGCTAAAGAATGACGTTCATCCGTTTTGATTTACTCTCGAACGGGCTCGCTGGAGCCCGTTTTCGTTTCTATGAAAAGGCTGAAGATTCACAGCCGCGCCGATAAAAATCATGCACGAAAGTCTTAGCTTACGTTTTCGCCTGAACCTGATGATCGTGCTGACCATGCTGGCGATACTGGGCCTCGGCACTTTATTCGCCGTCCACAACGCCCGCCGATCGGTAGCAGAGGAAATCGATTCCACGGTCAATCTAGCCCTGCAACTGATCGAAGTCAGCTTGTCCGAAGGTCGAAACTCCACGGATGATTCGCTAGGCAATTGGTTCTCCCAGTTGAATAGACTGGACAAGACCCGGCACCTTCGCATTCAAGTCCGCCAAACCCCGGATCGAGTGGATGGAAGCACATTTGGACAGCCGCAGGCTGGCCCGAAGGGCGAATCCCAAGGACGGGGCGAGCACTCTCTCACCGACTCGGCGGCACGAGGGAATCCACGAACATCCGAAGTGCCCGGCTGGTTTGCCTGGGTGGTCAAGCCCGATTCGAGTTCCGTCGTCGCCGAAAAACGCGTAGAAACCGACGGCAAGGATGTCATCAGCATTCTTATCGAAGCCAACCCGGAGGACGAAATTGCCGAAGCTTGGAACGAAGCTCTGGGCTTTTTGACGCTCATAGCGGTCCTGGCGGTGACGATCTATGCCCTGGTGCACATTACGGTAGGCAGGGCCTTCCGGTGCGTAGGTGTGATTCTCGACGGTCTGGAAGACATCGAGAGAGGCGATTACGGCAGGCGTCTGCCGAGCTTTTCCTTGCCTGAATTCGCGCGGATTTCTCGAGCGTTCAACCATATGGCCTCGACTTTGGAAAAGGCCCGCGACGAAAACCGCGCGCTCACTCAGCAGTCCTTGGCCATACAGGAGGAAGAACGGCGCTATCTTGCTCAGGAGCTGCACGACGAGCTCGGACAATCTTTGAGCGCGATCAAGGTCATGGCAGCCTCGCTGCGCAAGCGGGACAGCCGCCCTCAGGATAATGAAGCCATCGAGTGCATCATGGGCGTTTGCGACCGGCTGTTCGGCGTCGTGCGCGGAATGATGCGCCGTCTGCGCCCTCTCATGCTGGACGAACTGGGACTCATCGCCTCGTTGGAAGATCTGATCGAAAGCTGGCGGAGCCGCAATCCCGGCGTCAGTCTTCACTTCGATTGTGAAGACGATGTCGACGAACTCGCCGGTGCCGGGAAAATCCATCTGTTTCGTATCGTGCAGGAATGTCTTACGAACGTCGTTAAACACGCCGAAGCCGACGGCGTTTGGATAGAACTTCGACTGAAGGAAATGGACACCCGTTCTCGAAGCTGGATCCAGCTCAAAATCAGCGACAACGGATGCGGATTCGATCCGAACCAACCTAGGCGCGGCTTCGGATTGATCGGCATTCGTGAACGCGTCGCCAGCCTGGGCGGGCAATTCAGCCTGAACACCCGCTCCGGCGAAGGCGTATCGCTCGAAGTCTGCGTACCTTGCGGAGAAGCCTCCCGATGAATCCGAAAATCACCGTTATGCTGGTCGATGACCATGCCGTGGTCCGTGCGGGCTATCGCCTCCTGCTGTCTCAAAGCGAAAATATCGAGGTGATCTGCGAAGCCGAACGCGGCGAGGAAGCCTGCCAATACTATTCCGAGTCGCAACCCAATGTGATCGTCATGGACCTCAGCCTGCCGGGGATAGGCGGGCTTGCCTCGATCCGCCGCATTTCCGGTCGCGATCCCGGAGCCAAAATACTCGTGTTCAGCATCCATGACGAACTGGTTTATGTCCTTAGGGCCTTGGAGGCCGGCGCCAAGGGCTACATCACCAAGAGCAGCGCTCCGGAGACCTTGGTCGAGGCCGTTAAGAAAGTGGCCGGGGGCGAAACTTATGTGGAACCGGAAATAGCTCAGAAACTATTGGTTCAAACCATCACCGGAAAAGACGCTTCCACCGATTTGAACTCGCTTTCCGCCCGCGAATTCGACGTGTTTTGTCTGTTGGCCAAAGGTTATACGACCCGAGAGGTCGCTGACGAACTCCGCCTCAGCTATAAAACCGTCGGCAATTACACCACTCTGATCAAGAACAAGCTCAATGTGAGCACCACCGCGGAAATGGCTCGCCTCGCCTATCAATACGGCCTCTTGAAGGCTTAGACGTCGGGAATTTTTCCCATATTCCATCCGGTTAAACTCCCTTACCATTCCCTGTTCTGCTGAATGTGTGGGGGTTTTTATGTTTATAAGAAGAATATGTCACACGGGAACCTCTCTGCTGGTCCTCGTGAGTACGGAGATTGCCGTTGCCGCGGAAAACGACGACGGCAGCGTAAATCTGGGTACGGTCGAAATTGTGGGCGAAACGCCGCTGATGGTCTCGGGCGTACCGGCGGAGAAAATTCCGTCGCCGGTGCAGACGGCCACGTCCAAGCAACTCGATGACTATCAGAGCTTTTCGCTCGCGGATTACATGCGTTGGAACTTCGCCAGCGTCAACGTCAACGATGCCCAAAACAACCCGTTCCAGCCCGATGTTCAATTCAGGGGGTTTACCGCATCGCCGCTGCTGGGATTACCCCAGGGCTTATCGGTCTATGTCAACGGCATTCGTTTCAACGAACCGTTCGGCGATACCGTCAACTGGGACTTGATCCCCGAAGGCGCCATCGAACGAATGACGCTGCACTCGGGCTCGAATCCGGTTTACGGCCTGAACAGCCTGGGTGGGGCTATTTCCATGCGCACCAAGACCGGTTTCAGTGCACCGGGCCACACGCTCGAGGTGGCAGGCGGCTCCTGGGGACGGCACTGGCAGGAAATTACCAGCGGATGGAATAACGGCACCGTCGGCTATTTCGTCGATCTCAAGAGCTTCTATGAAGACGGCTGGCGCGATAACTCGCCCACCGACGTCAAGCAGGGATTCGGAACGTTTAGCTGGCAAAACGAACGGTCCAAGTTGAACCTCACCCTGGCTTCCAACAATAACCGATTGATTGGCAACGGTGCTTTGCCGCTTCAACTGGCCAAGCAAGATCCGGAAGCAATTTTCACCCATCCGGACCGTACCATCACCCGATTGTTCCTGGCGTCCTTGGACGGCAGCACCTGGCTTACCGATCACTTCGAGCTGTCGGGTAACGCTTATTTCCGGCAAAACCGGATCAAGACGTTCAATGGCGACGATTCCGATTTCGAGGAATGCGAGGACGAGG
The DNA here is from genome assembly GCF_051027445.1 of Methylocaldum sp. GT1TLB. NCBI lineage: Bacteria > Pseudomonadati > Pseudomonadota > Gammaproteobacteria > Methylococcales > Methylococcaceae > Methylocaldum > Methylocaldum sp. GT1TLB. The sequence continues at coordinate 630,879 of NZ_CP194898.1, read as the reverse complement.
CCAACGAAGGTTTCCTTTGCGAGGAGGAAGGCGACGAAGAAGAGATCGTCGAAGATGTCAACGGCGGTAACGTCTTGGCCAGCGACGCCGTCGAGGGAGCGACCAACAACACCAGCCAAACCAACCAGCGCAGTTACGGCGGCAGCTTGCAGGGCGCTTTCGAGCACGAGATGTTCGGCATGCACAACCGTATCGTCGCCGGCGGAAGTTATGACGAAGGACGCATTCATTTCAGCTCGGATACGGAGCTCGCTTCTCTCACCGACGACCGAGGCACCATAGGCAGCGGAGTTCTGGTGGGCGAATCGCGGGTGAGAGTCCACGCCCATGTTCGTCACCACGGAATTTATTTCAGCGACACCTTGTCGGTCACCGACAAACTGGCGGTGACGGCAGCGGGCCGTTACAACCTGTCTTTCGTCCGGCTCGACGATCAGTACGGCGAGGACTTGAACGGCTTTCACAAGTTCGAACGGTTCAACCCCTCGGCCGGACTGACCTATGCCTTCCTACCGGAATTCACCGCTTACGGCAGCTATAGCGAATCGAACCGGGCACCGACTCCGGTTGAGCTGACCTGCGCCAATCCGGAAGCCCCTTGCAAGCTACCGAATGCGTTTCTTGCCGACCCGCCGCTGGATCAGGTGGTGGCCAAAACTTGGGAAGCCGGTTTCCGGGGCGAATTCGCTCGACTGTGGGGCGGAAATATCAACTGGAACGCTGGCCTGTTCCAAACTGAAAACCACGACGACATTCTTTTCATCAGCAGCGGCAATCTCACCAATCAGGGTTACTTCGACAACGTCGGGACCACCCGGCGCCGGGGTATCGAACTTGGGCTTTCCGGGGCATTCGAGCGGGTGCGGTTCGGAATCAATTACACACTGCTCGATGCCACCTTCCGTACGCCATTTCTTGCTAGCAGCCCGAATAACCCGTCCGCTGATGATAACGGCCAGATCCAGGTGGAAAAAGGCGACCGCGTCCCCGGCCTTCCGAAGCACATGCTGAAAGTCTCGACGGACGTGGAGGTCGTTAAAGGACTGACCGTGGGCGTAAACATGATTTACAACAGCGGTCAGTACTTCCGTGGCGACGAAGCCAATCTAAACAAGCCGCTTGAGGAATATGCCGTGTTCAACCTACATGGCGAATACCGTTTCAACAAGCACGTGGCATTATTCAGCCGTATCGACAACCTGTTCGACAAACGGTACTACACTTTCGGACTATATGGCGAAGCTGACGAAGTGCTTGGTGATAGCTTTACCGATCCACGTTTCGTGGGCATCGGCTCTCCGAGGGCTGGTTGGGTCGGGCTTAAGCTGTCCCTATGAGTTCGGCGTTTACCATCCGCTGTTTTACATATTGTTTTCCGGACGGTAATAACCGGGCCCTATTTAATTCATAAGAATGTCTTATGACAAAGGCGAGTATAAGTCTGTATACTTTATACCAACCTCAATAGAACTTGGTGTGATTTAGTTCGAAACTTCGATTGAGTCCGGCCGAAAGTTCTCCTCCTCTTGGCGACCCTAGTGGTCGCTTTTTTTTGCCCGATGGCAGGCAAAAAAAAGCCCGCAGTACGCGGGCAATATCATTATTATTGTTGTTGTAGCGTAACGCGTCGGCCACTAGCGGCGACGCATCTTGTTAGTGCTTTTATAGTAGTTATATCGCCCCCTAAGGGGTCTTTCCTCCTCTTTGACGACTCTATGTTTTCGCGCTTCCTCCGTAAAGCTGCGGCACAGTCTAAAGAAAAAATTTTGTGTGTCCACACTTTTTTACCCGTCCCTTGATCTATGAACACCCTCACAATTTTTTCTTTAAAAATCTGAAACCTATTTGTATTCGAATAGAAGTATCTTCTAATACCCAAGCAAATTACTAAGGATTTAAGTATCGCTGAGTATCCGCAATGTTTCCAAAAATGATCAGGTCGGTACAGTTCGCGTCCAACACACAAATCTCATTTTGAGACATGCGAGATGAGGTGCTATCGGATGGCGCCCCTCGGTAACCGGGGATGGGATTATGGATACGACCGCCAAAAACGGCTCAAGGAGTTCCCCCAGTGGCCCCACGCGCGAGATCCATCCCTTCCATCCAGGTCCGGACCGCCGCTATGGCGTCGTCGGCCAGATCCGCCAAGGACACTACCGCGCCTGCGGCATCGGCGCTAGGCGAGATCTTGTCGAGTTCGAAGGTCCGTTCGGCCAGAAGCTTCTTACTGCTGCGATCGTAAGCCGACGCGCGAAAGCGAATCAGCGCCTTGGCGTGGTCGGGGCGGTCGAAAATCTGCTCGAACTCCTGAAGTTCGATTCGAACCCGTAGTGGTCCGCCATCGCCCGAAAGTTCAAAGCGCAGTTCCAGAAGTTCAGGCGGAGGCGCGATCCAGCGGTCCAAAGTGTAAACTCCAACCCGTGTGGCATCCGAATACACGAGACGATAACGAATTCGGTCGTCTTTCAACCACTCCGGAGCGGTCACGTCCACTTTGGACCAAGGTGCCGGCAGACGGTCCGAACCGTGCGGCAGCGGTCCCAGATCATGAAGCCTAGGCGGAGGTGATTTTTCAGGCGTGAAGGTACAACCCGAGGCGATCAAGATCACAAGAAACAGCTTTGCGAAAAAAAATCTCTTCATTTCGGCTCCTGAAAGCCCGGCTCTCCCGGTCCAGGCACTTGCTTGGGCGGCCCGAGCAACAGGATCCGCGGGTCATCTCTCAGCATATCGGACAGATGTCGAACGTTGACGGCGATCGAACGGGTCTCGTCGAGCAATGCGTTTACCTTAGGCAGAGTGGATTGCACCACCACATCTCCCGCCGAGCTACCGGCGGTGATCAAGTCTTCCGTGTTCCTGGCGAGCCCTCGGATTTCCTTGACAGCGATTCCCAGGTCATCAGTCAGGCGCGTGATTCCCGCCATCATCCGCTGCGCCTCTCCGGTCAAAGCGGGCATTTCCGCCAGCATCTCGTCCATGCTTTCCTCTAATGTAGCCAATTGTTCGGCTGCGATCGCAACCGATTCCAGAATACGCTGAATCCGTTCGCGATTGCTTTCGTTCAGCACGCTGTTGAGCCGGTTCGCCAACACGCCGAGCTGGGAGAGGATGTCTTGCCCCGATTCGGTCAGCTTATCGAACAGCGAAGGCCGTAGCGGAATACGCGCGGGATTGTCGGGATCCGTAGGTAAAGGCTCCGGTTGTTCGCCGGTGTCGAACAGTTCCACCTGCGCCAGGCCGGTCAGCGCCTGAACGCGCAGCATGGCGTAGGTGCCATTGGTAATCGGCAGATCCTCATTCAACTCGACCCGGACGAGAATGTTCCGGCGGTCTTCAGGATCGAAACTGATGGATGACACTTTGCCGGCATTCACGCCGCGAAAAAGGACGGTCGACTCGGGATTGAGCCCCGAAACCGCTCCCTGGGTGACGACATAATAGCTCTTGTATTCTTCGCCGTAGTTCCCCAACCATAAGGCGGCGATGATCGACGCCGCACCCAAAATGATTACGAACAATCCGGTCAGGAATGCATAGGTTTCTCTACCCATATCAACCGATCCGCTCGAAAACGCGGTGACCGCGCTTTCCATGAAAATAATGCCGGGCAAAAGGATGTTCGGAAGCCAACGCATCCTCAACCGGACCACACACGACTAGCTGCTGATCGGCCAGTACGCCGACCTTCGTGCATAAATCTTTTACCGTGTCCAAATCGTGCGTCACCATGACCACCGTAAAGCCGAGTTCCCGATGCAGCCCGCTCAGTAGATCGACAAACTCTTCGCTCAGCACGGGATCGAGCCCCGAGGTCGGCTCATCGAGAAACAGCAATTCAGGCTCCATCACCAGCGCCCGCGCCAAGGCGACCCGCTTGATCATGCCGCCGGACAGTTCGGATGGCATCAACAAACCGGCGTTTTCGGTCAACCCCACCATAGTAAGCTTCATACGTACCAAATGGCCGATGAGTTCTTCATCGAAAAGACCGAATTCACGCAATGGGAATGCGATGTTATCGAAAACGCTCAGGGCACTGAATAAAGCTCCTCCCTGAAAAAGCACGCCGCAACGGTTGCGGAGCCGCTGGTGACGATCGGCCGCGGCCTCTTGCAGACACTCGCCGAAGAGGTAGACTTTGCCACGGGTCGGCTCCTGGAGTCCGATCATTTCCCGCATCAGCACCGTCTTGCCGCTCCCAGAGCCGCCGACCAATCCGAAGATTTCCCCCTTGCCCAGCGTCAGGCTGATGTCCCGATGCACCACGTTTTTTCCGAAACAGGTCCAAATCCGTTCCATTCGGATGACGGGATCGCTCATGATTACAGCCCTACCCCGCGGAACAGGATTGCGAAAACAGCGTCTATCAAGATTACTAGAGTAATTGATGCGACCACCGAGCGGGTGGTTTCATTGCCCAAACTCTCGGTGTTCGGCTCTATGCGTAAGCCGAAATGACAAGCCAAGAGTGCGATGAACAGCCCGAACACCGCTCCCTTGCCGAACCCGATCGTGAAATTGGCCGCCGGTACCGCATCAGGTAATTTCATGAAGAATTGATAATAACCAACTCCCAGTTCGAAATGCGCGGCGATCGCTCCGCCGATCAATGCGATCGCATCGGTCCAAACGACCAGGAGCGGCAAGGCAACCATCAGGGCGACGACTTTTGGAAAAATAAGGCGTAGCGAACGGGAAATACCTAGCGCTTCGAGCGCATCCAATTCCTGAGTGACTCGCATCACACCGATACGCGCGGTCATGGCCGATCCCGAGCGTCCCGCCACGAGAATGGCTGCAAGCAGTGGACCGAGTTCTCGGATAATGCTCAGCCCGAGTATGTTGACGATGTAGATTTGAGCGCCGAAGGTTTGTAATTGCAGGGACGAGAGGTAGCTAACCACGATTCCGATGAGAAACCCGACCAAAGCGGTAATGCCCAACGCACGTCCCCCGGTCTCATGAATCGCCGCCGAGATTTCCCGCCACGGCACGTCCCGAGGATGGCGCAGCACATGCCCCACATCCAAGATCAATTGTCCGAGTATCGAGACAAGCGCCCTTAAATGTTCGGTTCCAACGGAAAAGAAGCTTCGAACGCGCTCGCCGACCGGTTTCGCATGCCGGACTATCGGCCCGAAGGAGGTTGCAGACCAGTTCTGCAACCGGATGAACGTAGACTCCTGCTCGGGGCGCAAATAGACCTTGCCTGGCAACTGCCCACCCCAGGCTCGCCAAAGCAAAAATGCCCCCGCACTGTCCAAGGCGGCAACTTCGCGGATGTCCCACTCGCTTGCTTCATCGCGGGCATAGACCTGAAGCTGTTCGCGAAGACGCGCCCCCTCCGCCGACAGGCCGCGCAAATTCCAGCCCCCCTTCAGCACGAGAATATAACGGCCGGATACTGTCCTTTTTTCGATAGACGGCGTGAATGACTCACCGGGCGACTGCTTTACCATGCCGGGTATTCAATCGCCTTTAGTGCCTACGCACAAGGCCGCAGCCTAATCGACATCGCTGCGGGTTTGGTCTCGGAGACGCTCGTCAGTGTCCGGCCGGCCGTGCCGGTCTGTCGCCGAATACCCGCATCAAACTTGCGATAGTGGCGAGCGTCGCGAGATAAAACAGGATTTGCACGCCGTCCGGACGGGACACGTAACCCAACAGAGTATGCAAGACTTGACCGATCAAACTGTCTTCGGACAACCAATTGGAGGTATTCCACACCTCGTGACCCAAAGGCGGAAGCAGATCGGCCTGCACCAGATAGGCCGCTCCCTGAGAAGCCAGGCCGGCGGCCAAAAATAAAATAAGCCAACTGGTAACCTTGAATAGATAACGCGTAGGAATACGAAGCAAACCATAATACATCGCCAAGCCCACGGCTGTGCCGAGCGAAATGCCGACGACTCCGCCCGTCAGCATCGATCCCGTATGGCTTCCGTCTGCTGACGCGATCCCATATAAAAAGAGAACGACCTCCGAGCCTTCCCGTAGCACCGCGAGCCCCACCACGACTGCCAGAGCATAGAGCGGCCGGTCGCCCGACAGCACGGCTTTTCCGACCTGGCTCATCGCCTGGGCGAGCTCTCGCCCGTGACGCTGCATCCAGATATTGTGCCAACCGAGCATCGCGACCGCGGTAAACAACACGGCCGCGTTGAAAAGATCCTGCCCGACACCCGATGCCGCTTCCGCGAGGGTATCGGCAAAACCCGCAACCACGCAGGCGCCTATAAGCCCGCCTCCGACGCCGCTCCATATCCACCAACTGCGAGCGGCAACGCCGCGGCTGGCCGCCATGACGATACTGATCACCAGTGCGGCCTCGATGACCTCTCGGAATACGATGAGTGCAGTGGCTAACATGTTCTGACCAATACCGCTTTATTTTGCAACGATGTGCCCTTTGGCGGATTCCTCATGAAATTCGCCAAAAAAATCATACGTACCCGGATCAAGTGGACCGATCGATACGGTGACCTGACTCTTGCCTGGAATGATCTTTTCCCTCTTCAAGGATCGACTCTCGAATTCCTCCGGCGTCGGGTCTTCATTTTTCACGACCAGTTTGATCTTCTGGCCTGCAGGCACCTCGAGCTCTGCCGGTTCGAAACGATGCTCCTTAATGATCAGCGTATAGGTCTCAGCCGCCGAAACCGAGCCGCAAACCATCAAAAGTGCGCTTAAAACGACAAACCGGCCCGAGTAAGTCCTGTTCTGCATGATGTTCGGTCCTCTCAAGTTCGAAGAAGTAAGTCAACCGCGCGATTGCTACGGTTTTTCAGAAAGCTAAATGATAATCCTTATCAATTGATTAGGCAAACCGGGTAGGCTGACTTTATGGGCCGGTTTGGATTGGAAAAATGACCGAAGCGTCGATAGCGTTTCTTTCGATCGGCCTCTTTTACTCGCGGATTTCCGTTCGGCATCCTTCAAATTTTACTTGCCCGCATGATGAGGCCGTGATAGGTAGGCAATCACGGGATGTGGCATCAGGCACGCATCCCGGAAGCCAACTATTTTTGAAGTCACACCATGCCCCGTTATATCGCCGTCATCGATCAAGGCACCAGCAGTACTCGGTGCATTCTCTTCGATCACACCGGACGTGCGGGAGCGATGGCTCAAGCCGAGCACCGGCAGTTCTACCCTAGGCCCGGCTGGGTTGAACACGATCCGCTGGAAATCTGGCGAAACGCCCAAGCGGTGGTCGTAGAGGCCTTGCGAAAAGCGGAAGTCGAAGCCGATGAAATCGTAGCTCTCGGAGTGACTAATCAGCGCGAAACGCTTGTCGTCTGGGATAAAATCACCGGGAAACCGGTATATCCCGCCATCGTTTGGCAAGATACGCGCAGCGCCGAAATTTGCGAGCGGCTTGCCATCGAAGGCGGACAGGATAGATTTCGCGCAAGAACTGGACTGCCGATCGCCACCTATTTTTCGGGGCCCAAACTTCAATGGCTGTTGGATAACGTAGAAGAGGCCAGGATTCAGGCCGAACGCGGCGAGTTGCTGTGCGGCACGATCGACAGCTGGCTGGTTTGGAACCTAACCGGCGGTAATGAGGGCGGCGCACATGTCACCGACGTAAGCAACGCCTCGCGCACGCTGTTGATGAATCTTGAAACCCTGGCTTGGGACGAAGAACTGCTCGCCGCCATGAATATACCCGCTTCCATCCTGCCGACGATCCGTTCTTCATCCGAAATTTACGGCGTCGCTCAAGGGGCACTTGCCGGCGTTCCGGTCGCGGGTATTTTAGGCGATCAACAAGCCGCCTTATTCGGGCAAACCTGTTTCGCCGAGGGGGAAGCAAAAAACACCTATGGAACCGGATGCTTCATGCTTCTGAACACCGGCCTTAAGCCGGTGCAATCCCGCCATGGGCTCATCACGACAGTAGCGTACCAACTCGGCGGCGCAGCTCCAATCTTCGCGCTTGAAGGCTCGATAGCGGTCACAGGAGCTCTCCTGCAGTGGCTCAGGGATAATCTGGAGCTCATTCGGACCTCCGCGGAAGTCGAGTCGCTGGCCAATACCGTCGAGGACAACGGCGGCATCTATATCGTCCCGGCTTTCTCCGGCCTATTCGCGCCCTACTGGCGCAGCGACGCACGGGGAATCGTAATCGGGCTGACCCGCTACGTGAACAAGGGCCACTTTGCCCGAGCCGCACTGGAGGCCACGGCCTATCAGACCCGCGACATCGTTGACGCGATGCGGCAGGAGACGGGCCTGAATCTGGATGCTCTCAAAGTGGACGGCGGCATGGTCGTCAACGAGACCCTCATGCAATTCCAATCCGACATACTCGGCACTCCGGTTATTCGCCCCATCGTGACCGAAACGACGGCACTCGGAGCAGCGTACGCAGCCGGTCTCGCTGTTGGCTTTTGGACCGACATCAAGGAACTGCGCGACTTATGGCGAAAAGACAAGGAATGGCAACCGCGAATGACGGCCGAGACTCGGGAGCGGCTCTATGCCGGCTGGAGCAAGGCGGTCGAACGAACCTTCGGTTGGCTCGACTGAACGAAAACATTTTCATTGCGGGCTTCCGCCTCGGCAGTCCTGGTCTTTCTCGACGGAGCTGCGGTGTTCAGCCTCCGTTCAGGAAACCGGAACAATACTAATCGCGCCTTCTCAGAAAAGGAGCGAATGCCGTGAACAAGCTAAGAAATAGGTTAATGGTGCTGGCCTTTACGATTGCGCTAACGGGCTGTGCGTCTACCGGATATCACAACCATGGCGATTATGCGTATCGCAATACGGTCACCGGTGCCGCAATCGGTGCTGCCGGCGGCGCATTGCTAGGACATGCCGCCGACGATGGCGGACGAGGTGCGCTCGTGGGCGGCGCGGTCGGGGCCGTCGTCGGCGGAGCAGCTGGCTATTACATGGACCAGAAGAAAAAACGCGAGTCTTACTACAACCGTCAGCCCGGTTACAGCAGTTACAACGATGGGTACCGCCCCTCTCCGTATGGCGAACAGCAGCCCCGCACTTATCCGTACCCGTACTGAGCCGCAGCGATAATCACTGCCGAAGCGGCAAAAAACTACGCCCACGAAAAGTTTATGATCGCTCCGCCTTCTCTGCTTGCATGGATAGCGCCCGGTCTACCGAGACCGGGGCATCCTGGAGCGGCGACCGGCTTGGCCGACGACTGGCGCGGCCGCTCGCCGTCTAAACGGCAATCGCCGAGTCTCGGTCTCTTATCGGTCGCCTATTTCTCCTGATAAATGACTTTCGGCTCAAAGTGATAGGCTGGATATCGAGGATCCGGTTGCGGGCTCTCCTCCGGAACTTTTTTTGCCGCCTCTTCGGATGCCGGTATGATCACTTTCGGTTCGAAGTAAGCGGCTGGGTATCTCGAATCCGGCTCCGGACTTTCTGCTTTCGATGAATCACCCGTTGCTCCTTCGGGCGCCGAAATGATCACTTTCGGCTCGAAATCATAGGCCGGATACCGTGGGTCGTCGCCAGCCCAACCTACCGAAGAAACCGCCAACAAAAATCCGCCGAAGATAATTGCATTTCTCACGATGCTCACCCCTGTGCCGTCAAGCTGACCTCTTATCACAACAAACTGATCTAGCATGGCTCATTAAAGTATCCCAAATTCTTTAATCCTGCTGTTGCTATGTCAACGCGTTTCCCGAAACGGCGGGACCGCAACATTAGAATCGCCTCAAACCGCTGAAAAAGCCACATCTTGGTGCAATGTCTTTTCGATTTGCACCTCTCGGGAAAGAAATCGAAATTTCGACCATCGTTTTGATGGATTTTCGAGTGAATTAACGCCCCCGATCAATGGCATGAGTTCTGCTTAAAGATGAATAAGCGTGATTTTCTACTGGCAAAGGCATTTCCAAAACGCGGAGTGACCGTGACCAGTCAGAAGTTGGCTTCACCATCGTTGCAGTGAGGGACACTCATGAAAACATCGCTAAGAGTTTTTCTGGAACGCTTTCTAACCGTCTTCATGCTCTGGGGGTGCGGCTGGAAACGGCGAAGGCAATCCGGCAGCGAAAGTTATCGAATCGAATGGCAAGACCCGATGACCGGGCAATGGTACGGCGAACGAAATGCGATGAAGCTTCTTAAAGTGTACGCGCTGGCGGAATATGGCAAGACGAACTTCAAAACCGACCATTATCGCGCCTATTTTTGACATCGAATCCCATTACCTACCTCCTCTCTAAGCTGCTTGAAAAGGCAGCTTTATTTTTTTGCTCTATTCACCAAGCAATGAGCAGGATGAAAAGCGCCCCCAGCTCGATAAGCGGAGCTGTACCGCATTGTCTCGGCCGATCAACCTGCGTCCGTTCTGTTTAAACAGCCCCGCAGGAATAATTTCACCACTTGTTCTGTCCAATGCTCGACCTCATCTTCGGTAGGAGCGCTCTCCAAGCCTAGTTGTTGTCGCTGGAAGCGCTCGCCGCGGAGTGCGTTGACAAACTGTCCGGCTAAAAATGCCGGATCCATGGCGACCACATGACCTACTTGCTGATGCATGCCGAAAAACTTCGCGAGCCGATCCAGCGTCCGCTGCGGTCCCTGCTCATAAAACTCCGCTGCAAGCTCCGGAAATTGATGTGCCTCGGCGATCAATTGCGCACGCAAGCGAATGATTTCCGGACGGGAAAGCCGAAAAAGAAAATGCTTTCCGAACACGATCAGTGTTTCCTCCAACGGTTTGGCCAAGGCTTGCTCTAACGGCAACGTCGCCACCAACAGATCGCTATAGTGGCGAATGACCGCCCCGAATAAATCTGCCTTACCGCCAAAGTATCGATAAATGGTACGGAGAGACACGCGAGCCTCGCGGGCGATAGTTTCCAGGCTTACATTGCCGTAGCCTCGCTCTACAAATAGCCGAAGTGCATGATCCAGAAGTTGATCGCGGCGGATGGCAGATTCACCCTTCCTAGGTCGGCCTATTCGATTCATTATCGTTACTTTTCACTTTAATAGATGGACACAGTCGTCCAGTTTAGCGAGAATAATGAAACGATATCTTACCCTTTCTTTTCGTGCCGTGTCGCTACTCCCGATCGCTCCCTCTTAATACGCCAAACTTATGCTAGTTTCGTTTGCTGCCGCTAGAGCATGCCGTTCGTCATACCGAACTTCTCCCCGCACTACTTTTCGCCGCATCGCGCTGTGGCTCCTCCTTTGCGCAGCGCTGATCGTACAGCTCTTCGGCTGTAGCAACCGCTCGGAAAACCAAGCGGCCGAGAGTCAAATGCCGCCGGTGAAAGTCAAAGTCGCCCAACCGCTACAAAAGGAAGTCTTGGAATGGGACGAGTACACCGGACGCATAGAAGCGATGGAAACCGTGGAAGTCCGTGCGAGAGTCGACGGCTATCTGGACAGAGTGAACTTCAAGGCTGGCGACAAGGTAAAAAAGGGCGATTTATTGTTTGTCATCGATCCGAGACCTTATCGGGCCGAGCTGAACCGGGCGGAGGGAGAACTCGAACGGGCCAAGGCTCGGCTCGAACTTGCCAAAAACGACTTGCAGCGGGCGGAGCATCTAAGACGGGCCAAGGCCATTTCCGAAGAAGAATACGACGCCCGCAGCAAGGGTCAGCGTGAAGCCATCGCCGCCGTTCGTGCGGCCGAGGCGGCTGCTCAGACAGCCAGGTTGAACCTGGAATTCACCGAGGTGCGAGCGCCTATCGGCGGGCGAATCGCACGCGAGCTTGTCACCCCGGGCAACTTGGTCAGCGGCGGCGGCGGCGGCGGGACTTTGCTGACGATCATTGTATCCATCGATCCGGTTTACGTTTATGTCGACGCAGACGAACGGGCGGTCCTTAAATACAGGCGCTTGGCCGAAGCCGGGAAACGGACGAGCGCTCGCGAAACTCGAATTCCAGCAAAATTGGCCCTGCTCGACGAGTCCGAATTTCCTCATCAGGGTTACATCGATTACATCGAGCCGCGCATGGATCCGAGCACCGGAACCTTGCGCGCCAGAGGCGTTTTCAGCAATCCCAATGAACTCCTGAGCCCCGGATTCTTCGCTCGGCTTCGCGTGCCCGGAAGCCCACCTTATCAAGGCCTTCTGGTTCCCGACAGAGCCATCGGCACCGATCAAGGCCAGAAGTTCGTCTGGATCGCGAAAGACGATGGCTCGACCGAATACCGTCGGATCGTACCGGGCACTGCCGCCGGCCAGATGCGGGTGATATCGGAAGGTTTGCAGCCTGGCGAGTGGGTAATCATCGAAGGCATTCAAAAAATACGTCCCGGCACCAAAATTGAGGCGGAGCGAGTCACGCTTTCAGAGACCGACGGTACTTAATCGGAGACACGGCGTCCGGCCATGACGAGATTTACTCACTTTTTCATCGACCGCCCTATCTTCGCGTCGGTTCTTTCGATTCTCATCGTTCTCGTCGGAGGGCTGGCGTCGCTTGCGCTGCCCATCGCCCAATACCCCGAGATCGCACCGCCCAACGTCGTCGTGCGCGCGACCTATCCGGGCGCCAATGCGAAAGTGCTGGCCGAAACGGTGGCGACTCCCATCGAACAGGAGGTCAACGGCGTCGAGGACATGCTGTACATGTCGTCCCAGTCCACCAACGACGGCGTGATGCAGTTGACCATCACGTTCAAACCGGGCACCGATCTCGACAAATCGCAGGTGCTGGTCCAGAACCGGGTGGCTTTGGCCGAGCCGAGGCTGCCGGAAGAAGTGCGCCGGCAAGGCATCACCGTGCGCAAACGCAGTCCGGACTTGAGCCTGGTGGTGAACCTGATTTCCCCCGACGGGCGCTACGACAGCGTGTATCTCAGCAATTACGCGCTGCTGCAAATCCGGGATGTGCTGGCTCGCCTGCCCGGCGTAGGCGACATCGTGCTGTTCGGCGGCCGCGAATACAGCATGCGGATTTGGCTGGACCCGGAAAAGGTAGCCGCCCGCAATCTGACGTCCACCGACGTGGTACAGGCTATACGCGAGCAGAACATCCAAGTGGCAGCCGGTGTCGTCGGGCAACCGCCTACGCCGGGAGGAATCGAATTTCAGCTTACCGTTACCACCATGGGCCGGCTGACGGACGAAAGCCAGTTCGGCGACATCATCATCAAGACCGGAAAAGACGGCCAGGTGACACGACTCAAGGACGTGGCACGGATCGAACTGGGGGCTAAAGATTACAGTTCGTCGCTCAACCTCGACGGGAAAGCAACGGTAGGCGTGGCTATTTTCCAACTGCCGGGATCCAACGCGATCGAGACCAAGAAAGCGGTGGTGGAAGCCATGGAGAAGCTCAAGCAGCGCTTTCCGGAGGGGCTCGATTACCTGCTCGTCTATGACACCGTGGTGTTCGTCACCCAATCCATCGCTGCCGTCGTAGAGACCCTCTTCGAAGCCATTCTGCTGGTCGTCGTCGTCGTACTGATATTCCTACAGAATTGGCGGGCCACCATCATCCCGCTCCTGGCGGTACCGGTGTCGCTCATCGGCACCTTCGCGGTCATGGCGGCCATGGGACTCTCGCTGAACACGCTTTCTTTGTTCGGACTGGTTCTCGCCATCGGTATCGTGGTAGACGACGCCATCGTCGTGGTCGAGAACGTCGAACGGAACATCGCACTCGGCCTCAGGGCACGGGAAGCGACCCGGCGCGCCATGGAAGAAGTCGTCGGTCCCATCATCGCAACCTCATTGGTGTTGGTTGCGGTCTTCGTGCCGACGGCCTTCATTACCGGCGTGTCCGGGGCTTTCTACAAGCAGTTCGCCCTGACCATTTCGGTGTCCACGGTCATTTCCACATTCAACTCGCTCACCTTGAGTCCGGCTCTCTGCGCCCTGCTTCTGGACCGGGCCCACGGTGACAAAGATTGGTTCACGCGCCTGTTCGACCGGCTCTTCGGCTGGTTTTTCCGCGGCTTCAACCGGATTTTCGGTGCCTTCAGCGAGGCCTATTCACGTCTGGTCGGCCGACTGATCCGCATCACAAGTGTGGTTCTGGTGCTCTATGTCGTGCTCAACGGACTCAATTTTCTGGCTTTCTCCAAGGTGCCGACCGGGTTCATCCCTCAACAGGATCAAGGCTATCTCATTCTGTACGCACAGCTCCCCGATGCCGCCTCGCTGGAACGTACCGACGCGGTGATCAAGCGCGCCACGGACATCATCCTGAAAACCGAGGGCATCTCGCATGTCAACGCATACGCTGGATATTCGGTGCTGGCCGGAGCCAGCCAGTCCAACGCCGGCACCATGTTCGCCCGTCTCGCCCCGTTCGACGACCGCGCCGGCCATCCGGAACTTTCCGCGGAAGCGATCATAAACAAGCTGCGCCAGAATCTCTCGGGGATAGAGGACGCTCATATCGCGGTGTTCTCGCCTCCGCCGGTTCGCGGCCTCAGTTCGGTGGGCGGCTTCAAGCTGCAAATCCAGGACCGCGCCAACGTCGGCCCGGACGAATTGCAACGTATCGCGAGCGAAGTCGTTGCCAAGGGCAACCAGCAACCCGGATTGGTCGGCTTATTTACGACATTCCGGTCCAGCGTGCCGCAAGTCTACGTGGACGTAAACCGGACTCAGGCCAAGTCGTATGATGTTCCTTTGGGCAGCGTCTTCGACACGCTCCAGATTTATCTCGGCTCGCTGTACGTCAACGATTTCAACCGGTTCGGCAGAACTTACCAGGTCACGGCGCAGGCCGATTCGCAGTTCAGACTGAGGCCTTCGGATATCGCCAATCTCAAGACCCGCAACCGGAACGGCGATATGGTTCCGCTGGGTACCCTGGTCGATATTCGCGAAACGGTGGGTCCGGACAAGGTGGCGCACTACAACATGTATCCGTCGGCGGAAATCAACGGCAGCACCTTGCCCGGCGTCAGTTCGGGCCAAGCCATCACCTTGATGGAAAAGGTGGTGAATCAAGAGCTCCCGCTCACCATGGGCTACGAATGGACCGAACTCAGCCTTCAGCAGATTCTCGCGGGCAATACCGCCATGATCATATTTCCGCTGAGCGTGATCTTCGTGTTTCTTGCCCTGGCTGCGCAGTACGAGAGCTGGTCGTTGCCCTTCGCCGTCATTCTCATCGTGCCCATGTGCCTCTTGAGCTCTATGGCCGGCGTATCGCTCCGCGGCATGGACAACAATATCTTCACTCAGGTTGGCTTTATCGTTCTGGTCGGATTGGCCAGCAAGAATGCGATCCTGATCGTCGAGTTCGCCCGTAATCTTCAAGATAAGGGCAGGGACCGCTATCAAGCCGCCATCGAAGCCGCGCGCCTCCGCCTTCGGCCCATTTTGATGACCTCCTTCGCCTTCATTCTCGGCGTATTCCCGCTGGTCATTTCCAGCGGCGCCGGTGCCGAATCACGGCGGATACTCGGCACCGCCGTCTTCAGCGGCATGCTGGGAGTCACGTTCTTCGGTCTGTTGCTGACTCCAGTGTTCTATGTCGTCATGCGGAGACTGGTCGAGCGCCGTCAGCGGCCATCGCCCGAACCTACCGATACCAAGACTCACTCCACGCCGAATAACAGTCCCTAATTTCGCAAAAAAAATATGTCTATACCTTGCTCTTCCGTCCAGTCCGAGCGATTTGAAAGGCGCGATCGTTTTTCGGGCGCGTCCGCGCGCAATGTCGTCCCGATCATGGTCGCTGCGCTTCTTTCCGCCTGCGCAGTCGGCCCCGACTACACGAAACCGGACGCGGCGCCCGGAGCGCAGTTCGCCAACGCCGTGCTTCCCGAGTTCAAACGCGACGGCATCGAAGTGGCTTGGTGGAAGCAGTTCGACGATCCGCTGCTGTCGGAGTTGATAGACCGGGCGGTGAGCAACAACCGTGATCTGAAGGCGGCAGAGGCGAATCTCCGCGTTGCGCGCGCCCTTTACCTGGAAGCCGGGCTGGATCTCTTGCCGACCATTACGAGCCACGCCAATTACACGACGCAAAAGCGAAGTTTCGACGCCATGAACCGCCGGACCTTCGCGCCGCGCGAGCTCGAGCTCTTCAATGTCGGTTTCGACGCTTTTTGGGAAGTGGACTTCTTCGGCAGGATACGGCGTAGCGTCGAGGCGCGTGATGCCGAGGTGGATGCCGCGGAGGCCGATCTGCGCGACCTGCTGGTCAGCGTCATTTCGGAGGTAGCGCTTAACTACTTCGAGTTGCGCGGTCTGCAGAATCAACTGGACGTCGCTCAAAAAAACGCCGACAACCAGGCCGCGACCTTGGAATTGACTCAAGCCAGACTGGAAGCCGGACGCGGCACGGAGCTGGACACCTCGCGAGCCAAGGCTCAACTGGACTCCACGCTGGCAACGATTCCGCCGATTCAAACCCGGATTCGCGAAAACATCCATCGCCTCGGCGTGCTGATCGGCCAGCTTCCTGACACGCTCTCCGCGCGCCTGTCAGAACCGGCCCCGATGCCCAAGATTCCGGAAACGATCCATATCGGGGCGCCGGCCGATCTGATGCGCCGCCGCCCCGATATTCGCGTTGCCGAACGCAATTTGGCCGCGGCTACCGCCCGGATCGGCGTCGCTACGGCCGATCTTTTTCCACGAGTGACCTTCAACGGCACGATCGCCTTGGAATCCCGAACTCTGTCGGGCCTCGGCGCGTCCGGTACGGAGGCTTTCTCGGCGGGGCCACGGATTTCGTGGGCGTTCCTGGATCTCGGGCGCGTCCGTGCCCGCATCAGGGCGGCGGACGCCAGCGCGGATGCCACCCTCGCAAATTATGAGCAAACCGTACTCACGGCGCTCGAGGAAACCGAAAATGCATTGGTGAGTTACAATCGGCAGCGCGCCCGCCGCGGGCTGCTGGCTTCGGCCGCGACCTCCAGCGAGCGCGCTCATCAGCTCGCGCATCTTCGTTTCGAGGACGGCATTACGGATTTCCTCACCGTGCTGGACGCCGAACGCCGCTTGCTCTTGGATCAGGAACTGCTGGCCCAAAGCCAGACCGCCACTGCAACCAGTCTGATCGCAGTCTATAAGGCGCTCGGCGGCGGATGGGAAGTTTACGAGTCCGGCCGGAATGCCGTCGCGGCGGTTCCAGCCTCGGCGCGATAGCGTTCCATGGTCCATCTCATATCGCTGCCGCCGTGAATCCGTCGCGGCATTCACGGCAAAACAGACATGTGACTTTCTATGAACGACGAACTACTTTATGAAGTCGACGAGCACGATCGCGTTGTCGGCCCGCGTGTGCGCGGCGAAGTCCATGAGCTCGGACTGCGGCATCGGGCCGTGCACATCCTGGTTTTCAACGATCTCGAGGAAATACTTCTGCAAAAGCGTTCGCGGACCAAGGACATCAATCCCGGACTCTGGGACACGTCCGCCGCCGGGCACGTCGACTGGGGCGAAAGCTACGATGACTGCGCGATGCGGGAATTGGGCGAAGAGCTCGGAATCGCGAGCCGCTCGCCTCTTCGATTCTTGTTCAAGCTGCCCGCCTCAGCGCAAACCGGATGGGAATTCATTCAGGTTTATCGGGTCGTTCATTCCGGCGCTCTGCAACCAGATCCCAGCGAAATAGACGAGTGCCGATGGTTCGGCATGAACGAGCTGGATGCGTGGGTCAGCAATTCCGGAATCGAATTGACTTCGTCGTTCCGGCTGATCTGGCAAACCTACCGCAATCCGGAGACCGCAGGTTAACGGTTTTCAGTGGTAGGTCGGCAATCCTTTGCCGACGAAGGTGTCGGCAAAGGATTGCCGACCTACTAGCGCTACGCCAAACCGGAAAATGCTCTAATGGTTTTCAGTTCTGATCCAGCCACGCCCGAAGCTTTACGAGCGCCAGTCTGGTCGAGTTGAATGCCAATTCTTCGGGCTCGATTTCGTCAGGCGATACCAGCCGATAATCCGCTACATCGTCCGCTGCCCTGAGCGTGTCGATCTGCGGCGCATCGCAAAGGAAAAACATATCCGTTACTTTGTAAAGTACGCCGCCGTATAGGTAATCATTCGGCGCGCTGGCGAGATAGCGGTAATTGGTCGTTTGGATGTTCAACTCTTCTCCGATTTCTCGCTGCAACGCTTCTTCCACGGTTTCGTTGAATTCGATGAACCCGCCGGGAAGGTCCAGCTTGCCTTTCGCCGGGTCCTTGGCACGCACGCATAGAATGAGCTGATCCTGGTGAAAAACGAACGCGCCCGCAGCCGTGCACGTGTTGAAGAAGTACAAGAACCCGCAGCGGCCGCATCTTATCGCGCGCTGCTCCTGAACGCTCAAATGCTCACCGCCGCACCGGGGACAAAACCGAAAGGCGTCGTACGGTCCGGGGCCTGGGTCGAAGTCACCGAATGACAAATCCTCAGAACTCTGTAGTTTCATAATCTTATCGAAATTGAACGATACTCAGTTTGCCTTTCCGCGACAAATAGCGGACTAAATTAGAGATTTGGCACCAAGCGGGCGATTTTTCCGTCGTCGGTCGAAAAATAAAGAAACCCTTCCGGTCCCGTTCTTACATGGCGAAAGTTAACGCCAAGGTCATTCAGCAGTTCCTCCTGCTTCACGACCTTATTGTTGTCGTCTATCACCAGTCGGCGAAGGTGCTGACCGCTCAGATTGGCTACGAACAGATTGCCCTTCCATCTCGGGAAGGCGTCGCCGAAATAGAAAGCGATTCCGGACGGGGAAATGGACGGCACATAATACGCCACAGGCTGTTCCATACCGGCTTTTTCGGTGCCTTCGCCGATTTTCGGTCCCCAATACTCGCGTCCATACGTGATTACGGGCCAGCCGTAGTTCGCTCCCGGACGGATCAAATTGATTTCGTCGCCGCCGCGCGGACCGAACTCGCTCTCCCATAACTCGCCGGTAATCGGATGCTTCACCAGGCCTTGCGGATTGCGGTGACCGTAGCTCCAAATCTCCGGCTTGGCGTCGGGATTATTCGCGAACGGATTGTCGACGGGCGCGCTGCCGTCCTCGTTCAGACGCAGGATCTTGCCGTTGTGGTAGCGCAAGTCTTGCGCATTATGCCGCTCGTTGCGATCGCCAACCGAGATGAAGAGCTTGCCGGCCCCATCGAACTCGATGCGGGAGCCGAAGTGAATGTTATTTCCATTCGGCTCGAAGGCACTGAAAAGCTTCCGGTAATCCTTCAGCTCCGTTCCTTCCAGCCGGCCGCGGCCTAGGGCCGTGGTCATTCCGTGGGTCGCTTTTTCCGAATAGGTCAGATAAATCCAGCCGTTCTTGTCGAACTCGGGATGAACCCTCACGTCCAGCAGTCCGCCTTGTCCGGCCTGAACCACGGCCGGCGCCCCCTGAACGGTTTGCACCGATCTGGTACTCGGATCGAGGATGCGCAGCTGTCCGTCTCGTTCCGTGAATACGATCCGTCCGTCGGGCAAAAAATCGAAACCCCAGACCACGTCTTCCTGTTGGGCGATGACTTCCACTGAAAACGGTTGCCCTTCGGACTCATACGCGCCTCCGGAAGACCGAAAAGCAACGATTCCCATGGCAATAATCGCCAAAAGGAATCCTGCGCGAATTCCGATAGTCCTCATCTTGTCGGCTTCAAGTTTCACGACTCCTCCCTTGGAATTTCCGATCCAAACCGCCTGTCCGTCTCTTTCAATGGATTATGCTTTTCCCCGCCTTATATCCGGACCGACGAAACACCCTCCTTCGGATATAGCCTCAAGCAGCCAGTCGGTTCAAGTCAAATTCGCCGCCAGGTGGTACCGCCAGCCGTATCTTCCAGCACAATGCCCTGCTCCTTGAGTTCATTCCGAATGCGGTCGGCGGTGGCCCAGTCTTTGTTCTTGCGGGCGTCTAAGCGCTCTTGAATTTTTTGCTCGATGCGTTCGTCACTCCAAATAAGCATCGCATCGAGCTGAGCGCCAACGGTAACACCGAGCCTCACTGCTCCAACTCCCGATTTGAAAAACTCTTCTGGATCTGTCTGCAACAGGCCAAGAAGTCCACCGAGTTGCTTTAAGGTTCGCGCTAAAGTTTCCGCTTCCTCTACATTCGAATTCCGCCCCCGATTGATCTCACGCGCCAGATCAAACAGCACAGCAATCGCTTCCGGGGTATTGAAATCGTCGTTCATCGCCGCTTCGAAACGGGCGATGAAGTCCTTGCTCCTGCCCTCTCCCTCGGAAACCGGCAGATCGCAGCGGAGTCCGCGCAAGGCGGTATAAAGCCTCGTCAGCGCGGCATTGGCATCGTCGAGATTTTCATCGGAGTAATTGAGCGGACTGCGGTAGTGGCTATTGAGAATGAAGAACCGCACGACTTCGGGACGATACCGGGCCAGAACTTCGCGTACCGTAAAGAAATTGCCCAGGGACTTGGACATTTTCTCCTCGTTCACCCGCACGAATCCATTGTGCATCCACAGGTTCACGAACTTTTCGCCGGTTGCCCCTTCGGATTGCGCGATTTCGTTTTCATGGTGCGGGAACTGCAAATCCATGCCGCCGCCGTGGATGTCGAAATGATGCCCGAGACAACGGGTGGACATGGCGGAGCATTCGATGTGCCAGCCGGGACGTCCCCTGCCCCAAGGCGAATCCCAGGCCGGCTCTCCCGGCTTCGCCATTTTCCACAAAACGAAATCCAAGGGATCGCGCTTGGCGTCCTCGACCTCCACCCGCTCGCCGGCGCGGAGATCTTCGATGTTCTTGCCCGACAAACGGCCGTAACCCTCGAATTTGGACACGGCGTAGAAGACATCGCCGTTGTCGCCGACATAGGCATAGCCGCGGTCGATCAAGGCCTGAATCATGGCCAGCATGTCGTCTATGGATTGCGTCGCCCTCGGTTCGATATCGGGCGGAAGCACGCCCAGCGCCCGCTCGTCTTCGTGCATCGCATCGATGAACCTCGCGGTCAGCGCCGAAATGGGCTCGCCGTTTTCGTTGGCCCGCTTAATGATCTTGTCGTCGATATCCGTGATATTCCGGACATAAGTAACCTTAAACCCAAGATGCCGCAAATAGCGCACCACCATGTCGAATACCACCATGACGCGGGCATGCCCCAGATGGCAGTAGTCGTATACGGTCATGCCGCACACGTAGAGCCGGACCTTGCCCGGTTCGATGGGGGTAAAGACTTCCTTGCGGCCGGTCAGGCTATTGTGGATCTTCAGCATCATTCGGACTCGTAGGTGAATTCGGCCAAGCGGCGATGCAAGCGGTGCGGGTCCAGCAGGCGATAAATCGTTCCGAGCTCCGGTCCGTCCAGACGCCCGGTCAATGCGGCGCGTAGCGGCATGAAGAGGGCCTTGCCCTTCGCTCCGGTCTTGGCTTTCAGCTCGCGCATGAATATGTCGAACTCGGCCTGAGCCGCGTTAGCCGCATCGATGGCCGAGAGATAATAGGACTCTCCGGCTTGCTTCGCGGCTTCGGCGGCTTCCGGGTCGAGCTGCAATTCATCCGTAAACAGAATGCGCGCCCAGCGGTCGGCCTGCTCCGGGAAAACGCAGTTGCTGCGCACGATCTCGATGAACGCCACGAGATGCTCGTCGGGCACGATGGCGCCGGTCTCCTTGCGCATCCAGTTCTTGAGCGTCTCGTCATCCGCCGAGCGTACCGCCAGCTGCTGCCAGTGACTCAGATGGGCGACGTCGAACCGTGCCGGCGATTTGCCGAGGTGCGACAAATCGAAACGCGCCTTGAGCGCTTGGAAATCCATAATCTCATCGCTCTCATAGTGATGGCCCAGCCGGGCCAGCATGTTCAACAGGGCCGCCGGAAAATAGCCCTCTTCGCGCAATTGATTCAGGCTGCGGCTGCCGTTGCGCTTGGACAGCGGCGCTCCGTCGTCGCCCAAAATCAGCGAAATATGGGCATATTGGGGTATCGGCAGATCGAGCGCCGCAAGAATCAGCATTTGCCGGGGCGTATTGGCGAGATGGTCTTCGCCCCGGAGCACGTGCGTGACGCCCATCAGCGCATCGTCGATCGCGTTGCAGAAGAAAAACGCCGCACTCCCGTCGGCGCGGCGGATGATGAAGTCGCCGATATCGTCGGTCGCGAATTTCTGCGGCCCGCGAACGAGATCCTCGAATTCCACCGTTTCGTTCTTCGGTACTCGGAAGCGCAAGGTCGGCTGAAGTCCTTCCTCGAATTTGCGACTCACCTCCGCCGCGCTCAGGTGCGCACACTTGCCCGTGTAACGCGGCGGCTGCCCGGAGCTCAACTGAATCTTGCGGGAAATTTCCAGTTCCCTCGGCGAACAGAAGCAGAAATACGCTCTACCCTGTTGTTCCAGTTCCTCATAATACCGCTGATAAATGGCTCCGCGGCAGGATTGAAAGTATCGTTCATCCGGCTCGGCGGTTTCGGGACCTTCGTCCCAATTCAAACCCATCCAATGCAAATCGCTTATCAGTTCATCGACAAATTCGCTGCGGCTCCGCTCGCTATCGGTATCCTCGATGCGAAGCAGAAAACGATCTCCAAATAACGCACTGAACAGCGCCGTGCGTGCGTTACCGAGGTGCATGAGTCCGGTCGGGCTGGGAGCGAAGCGGGTTTTGGTCGATGTCATATTGAGCGCAAATTGGGGGATTATATTCGGCAAGATTCTTGCGAATAGGACAATTTAGAGCAAGGCCGAACCCGCCGCAACCCCGCAAAAGCTCCGGCTGCGGCGCCTTGCCGGTCAGTTGCGGCCTAGATGACATTTCAATCAAGCGACCATTTGCATGAATATCGCATGTTAAGCTTACCTCCTCTGAAATTTTCATTTATAGTGTCGACCCAAAACAACTAACCGTTCCTGGCACGCGGCTGATCGAACCACAAGACCCGGCCCTCAGCCAGCCAAAACGAGCGTTTGATCATGTATATCCTCAGTCAGATCCTTTGGACACCGGTCGTCGGTGCATTAGCCATTTTGGCTCTGCCGGCGCAGCAAATCCGCTCCATTCGGGCTACCGCGATAACCTCGTCGGTGGTCGTACTGATGTTGACCGTTTGGCTTTTGTTTCATTTCGATACGTCTTCATCGGCGATTCAATTTCCGGAAAGCCTGCCCTGGAACGCCGAACTGGGGAGTTACTACGCTCTCGGCGTCGATGGTTTTTCCCTGCCCATGGTCGTGTTGTCGGCTCTGCTCTGTCTTGTGGCGATGCTGGCCTCGGAAAGCGTGAATACGCGAGTCAAGGGATATCATTTCTGGCTTCTCGCCCTCGAATTCGGGATGATCGGCGTCTTTCTTGCTCAGGATTGGGCTTTGTTCTACGTATTTTGGGAACTGACGCTGATACCGCTCTTTTTTCTCATCGACCAATGGGGCGGCAAGCGCAAACATACGGCGAGCCTCAATTTCGTCCTGTACACGATGGGCGGATCGGTGTTCATGCTGGTCAGCCTATTAATGATTTTCACCGCATCGTCCGAACACTCCACCACGATGGAATCCATGCTGGCTACCGCGCGGAGCCTGCCCCGGGAGCAGCAGATCTGGATTTTTCTGGGGTTCTTGATCGGCTTCGGCGTAAAAATGCCGGTTTTCCCCATCCACGGCTGGTTGCCGCTCGCCCACGTTGAAGCGCCGAGTCCGGTGAGCATTCTACTGTCGGGTGCGCTTCTCAAGATGGGCGCCTATGGCTTGCTCAAAGCGACCGGCATGCTGCCTGAGGCCGCTTCGGCGCTTCAATCCGTGCTGGCCGGCATCGCCTTGGTCAGCATCGTCTACGGCGCCTTGCTGGCGTGGCGGCAAACCGATCTCAAGGCGATGATCGCCTATTCGTCAATCAGTCACATGGGCGTCGTGCTGCTCGGCATAGCGGCGCTCAATGAAGCCGGATTGCTGGGAGCCGTCTTGCAGATGACCGCCCATGGCCTCATTGCCGGGGCGCTGTTTCTCTTGATCGGACTGTTGTACGAACGCACTCACACCCGGGAAATTTCGGACTACAGCTCACTGGTCCAAGTGACTCCACGCTTCGCCTTCTTCACCACCCTAGCGCTTCTCGCGTCCATGGGACTGCCCGGCTCGGCCGGATTCGTGGCGGAACTTCACGCCATCATCGGGGGCTTTCAGAGTTTCGGCTGGGTCATGGTGTTTGCGAGTCTAGGGGTACTCATCGGCGCATCCTACGCCATCCGAACCGCCGCCCGGTTGTTCACCGGTCCGATGCGCCCGGAAATGCAGAATGTCCGCGATCTGCACAGCCACGAACTGATAGCGGCGGGAACGTTGGCGGTCGGCATCATGGCTCTGGGGCTCGTGCCGGGCCCCATCGTGGAGCTGATGAACGCTTCCGTCAATGAACTCAGCATGATCTTCAGCCACAAGAACTTCTAAGGAGGCCAGCGTGCTATCGCCCCAATCGAAAGGTTCGAAGCCCGACGTTCGCCGGCGGCTGCAAGAAGCGGTCTGCCACCTCGATCATGTGTTGCCGGGACAAGCGCCTATTCTGAATTTCGTGCACCACAATACGCTGCACGGTTATCAGCATCTTCCGTTTCAAGAGGCCCTGGAATCCGTCGAGCGACTGACCGGCGTCCGAGGCTATCTGCCCGAGGAAGAGTTCCGGAAGTTCTATGCCCAAGGCCGCATTCTCGATGAAGATCTCGCTGCCGCCTTTGCCGAAATGCCGGAACTTGGAGGCGAAGAGGCACTGCTGCGAATCGGCGATCGAGAGATTCTGCGCCGCGACGTCTATCGCATCGCCATGGTTTATGGCGTGGACGCGGTAACGCCGAGCCAATTGAACTGGCAAATCGAAGAAATGGCGGCGCTCGACCGGTTTCAAAGCGATATTCCCCCCGAGGCGCGCCATCGCCTCATGGACTCCGTCAAGCGAATAACGGGAAATGCAGAGGCGCTCCAGGAAGCCGGCTTGATCCGCGACTTGTGGGATGCCGGACTGACGGTCCTCGGACTGGAGCAGGCAGCCCTGCACCCCGAAGATCTGACCGATCTAACCGTTCGGCAAGCGGAGAACTTATTGAATCACACCAACCGGTCGTCGAACGATGCGGCGGCAAGCACTACCCTTGCCCGCCAAAAGATGAGAACAGAGGCTCGCGCACTCACGGAATCCGCCTTCGCCGACGTCGGCCGCGGCATCTCATTGCGCGGACTGCTCGCCGCGTTGACGGGCCGGGACGTGCTCGACATCGTCCGTCCGATACTGATCCGCTTCAGCGCCTCCCATTTGGACGAAGGACTGGCCGCCTGGCATGCAGCCGATCGCCGGGAAGGACTGTACTCGGCATGGCGCCGTTCGGCGTCCTACGATCTATCGCTGGGTCTCTGCGATTTTCCGGATTGGCGGGAAACCGTGTCGGCTTTACCGGAACAGGCGGTCGACGCCGTGCATGCCGAACTGATTCGGATCGGACTCCCGGAGAATCGCTGGGAAACCTATTTGGAACGGCTCGCCCTGGAACTCCCCGGCTGGTCGGGCATCATCAATTGGCGGCAGCACCATCCCGATTACGAGGCCAACCGGGAAGCGCCCGCCTCGCTCATGGATTATCTGGCCATCCGACTGGTTCTGGACCGTTTGGCAATCGAAGGACTATGCCGCGAAATCTGGGGCATAGCCGGCACCTTGCCGTCGCTGCGCGCCTATTTCGAACGGAATCCGTCCGAATTCCTGGTGCGTCATGCTCTGTGCCAGGGCCGTCTGCCCGAGTATCTGGCGGACTGCGCGCAGCAGTTGGTAGCCGAATCCAGCCCGGGAAACTACGATCGAGAGCGCTGGTGGTCGGTAGCGGATATGATTTCTACCTGGAAGCACAGCGCGCTAGCGGAAAAAACTCAACGGCTGACCATCTACAACAGCGGCTGGCGCTTGTTCCGTCTGGCTCAGCATTTGGGCCTCTCGAGCCATGACGTTCGCGCCCTGTCTTTGCAGACCTGTGAAGTCCTCCTCGCCGCGCTGGACGATTTATCTCCGTCACAGCGCAGTTATCTTTGGCTTTCCGCCTATGAGCGGCGTTATCGAGAGGAACTGTTCAATGCCCTCGCCAATAATCGTGGCCGGGGCCGCTGGGCGAAGCGTGACGATCGCCCGGACGCCCAAGTGGTCTTCTGTATCGACGACCGCGAGGAAGGCATTCGACGCCACCTAGAGGAATTGAACCCGCGCATCGAAACCTTGGGCGCCGCCGGCTTTTTCGGTGTGCCGATCAACTGGCGCGCTCTCGACGATGACAAGGTCACGCCGCTCTGTCCCGTGGTCGTCACGCCGGCACACGAGGTGCGCGAAGTCCCCCGCCAGGGCCAGGACGATTTGTGCACCAAACATGATCGGCGCCGAGCCCTTCGTCATCGAATCGGCGCGATATTCAACCAGGAAATCCGCCGGAATCTCGTTTCTTCTCAGTTTTTGATCGGCCTGCTTTCGCCCGGCGTGTTTCTGGCGCTGATCGGCAAAGTGTTTTTCCCCGCCCGGCAAACCGCTCTTGCTCAACGAGCGGATGCCCTGCTCGTTCCCGAGGTAGCCACCGAATTATTTATTACCGCGGCAAGTGGTAGTGCTCCCGCGACCCCGGAAAATCCCCGCCTCGGCTTTACCGACTCGGAACAAGCCGATCGCGTTGCGGCATTTTTGCGCGCCACCGGTTTGACCTATGGCTTTGCTCCGCTGGTGGTCCTGATGGGACACGGATCGATCAGCCAAAACAATCCGCATCTCGCCGCTTACGACTGCGGTGCGTGCAGCGGACGCCACGGAGGACCCAATGCGCGCGCTTTTGCTGCCATGGCCAACCGACCGGAAGTGCGCGGGTTGCTCGCCGAAAAAGGTATAAGCATTCCGGCTGACACCTGGTTCGTCGGTGCGGAACACAATACCTGCAATGAAGACATCCTCTGGTTCGACCTGACGGATCTCCCTCCAGTCTCGCGCCTCGCATTCGGCAAGCTCAAGAACGATCTGGATGCCGCAAGGCGCCTCTCGGCCCATGAGCGTTGCCGGCGACTTGCCTCCGCTCCGCGCAATCCAACGCCTGACACGGCGCTCGCCCATATCGCCGAGCGTGCCACCGACTTTAGCCAAGCACGCCCTGAACTCGGGCATGCCACCAATGCCGCCGCCTTCGTCGGGAGGCGCTCTTTCAGTCAGGGAAGCTTTTTCGACCGCCGGGTATTTCTGATCTCTTACGATCCGACTCAGGACCCCCTCGGCAATGTTCTCGAAAGCGTATTGTTGGCGGTGGGCCCCGTTGGTGCCGGCATCAACCTCGAGTATTACTTTTCCACCGTGAACAACGAGCGTTTCGGCTGCGGCACAAAAGTGCCCCATAACGTCACCGGACTTTTCGGCGTTATGGAGGGTGCGGCCAGCGATCTTCGAACCGGGCTTCCCCGGCAGATGATCGAAATCCACGAGGCGATGCGGCTGCAAATCGTCGTGGAGCACAAAACGGAAGTTTTAACCGCGATTTACGAGCGTCAGCCCTCATTGCAGGAACTGATCGGGAACGGCTGGGTGCTTCTGTCCGCTATCGATCCGGATACCGGAGAAATTTCCATGTTCACGCCGGGCGCCGGTTTTGTGTCGTGGAATCGGGAGCTTCGTCCCTTGCCTATCGTCGAGCGTTCCCCCGACTGGTATGCCGGACACGCGGGACCACTGCCGCCGGCATTGATTCAACAAAAGTCTTCGGGGATTTCTTATGCTTGATTGGTTGGTAACACTGATCCCGGGATTGCCGATTTTAGCGGCCTTGACCATCGGCATTGGCATCATATCGGGATTTATCACTGGAGAAGCGGGAGAGCGCTCTACCGCAGCCATCGCAGTCGGCGCAACCCTAGTGTCTTTTGTCGTGTCGATCGCGGTCTTTTGGTGCCGTCACGTGGACCTCATCCCGGATCAGCTCGTTCTGGGCACCTGGCTGGCTAGTGGCGATTACCTCGTCAACGTCAGCTTTGCACTGACTAGTCTCGCCCTGGCATTGTCATCTCTGTTCGCATTGTTTTCGCTGATGGTTGCCAGATTTTCGGTGAATTACATGCACCGCGAAGCCGGCTTCCATCGTTTTTTTCTCGTCCTGTCTCTTTTCGCCGGCGCGATGCAGTTGCTGGTGTTGGCCGGCAACGCCGTTTTTACCTTTATCGGCTGGGAATTGGCCGGGGTGTGCTCTTATCTACTCATCGCGTACGCCTATGACCGGCCGGTCGCCTCCGCCAACGCAACCTACGCCTTCGTAACCAACCGGATCGGCGATGCCGGTTTCACCTTGGGGATTTTCTTGGCTTTCGCTTGGACCGGCGGCGTCGAATGGCCTCAGATTACCCGAGGTGCTGCGAGTCTCGATGGTCTCCAAGCCGGTCTGATGGCTATCTGCTTCCTGCTGGCGGCCGCCGCCAAGTCGGCCCAAGTGCCTCTGGCGCCCTGGGTCGCTCGCGCCATGGAAGGACCAACACCATCCAGTGCCATCTTTTACGGCGCCGTGATGATTCATGCGGGTGTTTTCTTGGTGTTGCGGCTGCAACCGGTCTTCGAAGCGGCACCCGCCGCCATGGGCATCATGGCGGCCATGGGTCTGGTGACGGCTCTTTATGGTTTCGCATGCGGATTGACGCAAACCGACGTCAAGTCCGCACTGATTTTCTCCACCACCGCACAGGTCGGCCTGATGTTTTTGGCTTGTGGCCTCGGCTGGTGGCAATTGGCGGCTTGGCATCTAGCTGCTCATACGATGTTACGCGGCTACCAGTTCCTGACCGCGCCGGCACTAATGCATCGTATTTTCGGTCAGCCGACCCGGCCCGTTCCGGAGTTCGCAGGTCGTTCTCGCTGGCTCTACACGGCCTCGTTACAGCGTTTTTGGCTTGAACATTTCGGCCATCAAGCCCTCGTCAAGCCAATAGCTCGCTTCGCCGCCGATTTGAACGTTTTCGACCGCCGTGTCGTGGAAGAAATCGTCGGACTGCCCGCGCCCGCCATGCGGGGACTGTCTGCGTTGGCCGAGCGGGAGGAACATCGGCTCGGCGCCGGTTATGGCGCCAATGAACGCCGGGTCGGCGGTGTGCTCGGAATCGTGACCGATCTTTTCGCTTCCGCATTCCACTGGTTCGAAGAGCGCCTGGTCTTACAAGGTTTGGGTATGGACCTCGTGACCCTGGGACGCCGTCTCGGCATGCGGTTCAACCGCCTGGAATCCATCCTGGCTCAACCGCGCTATCTGATTCTTTTCGTCCTTTTCACCCTGCTAGCAACTGTGTGAGAACCCTATGGTCGGTGAAATCAACTGGGCGACGCAATCCGCCTTTCCTATCCTCAGCACGATGATCTTTCTGCCGTTGATTGCAATGGGCGCCGCTTATTTCGCCCAGTCGCAGCAGCGTTCGTTTTTTATCGGGCTAGCCGGCTCCGGCCTCGAACTCGCTCTAACGGTTTATCTGTTGATAGCCTTCGATTCGAGCGCCACTCACTTGCAGTTCGCCGAAGACTTTGCGCTGCTGCCGTTCCTTCACTATCACCTAGGCGTCGATGGCCTCAGCATACTGTTCGTGTTCGTCACGTCGCTGTTGAGCTTTCTGTTAATGCTGTATGGGGAAATTACGCCGGAACGTCGGTCGCCAGGGCTGTACGTCGCCAGTCTGTTCGGTTTCCAGGCCGTGCTCACGGCGCTTTTCTTCACCGTCGATCTGCTCCAGTTTTGGTTACTGAGCTGTCTCGAACTCATACCGGTTTCGTTCATCCTGCTCCGGTGGAGTACCGCTTCCGCGGAAGCTCCCAAAACGACCCGGCTTTATACCCAATTCATGTCCACCGGCTTGCTGATGCTATTTCTCGGCATTTTGATCTTAGGGTGGAATCACGCCCGAGCCGCCGGTGAATGGACTTTCGCGCTCGGAAACCTGCTCGAAACGCCGGTTTCCCCTGCGGCCCAATCCGCGGCTTTCGTACTTCTCTTTTACGGCTTGGCCGTACGGATGGCGCAATTTCCTTTTCATGCCTGGTTGCCCCAGGTTTCTCAACATGGAACCCTGGCCACCATAGGCGTATTTGTGATCGGAGCGAAAGTCGGTATCTACGGATTATTGCGCTTCGTGCTGCCGCTATTGCCTGATGCGGTCCAAACCCTGAAGCCGGCTGTTATCGTTCTGGCGTTGGCAGGCATGTTCTACGGTGCGCTGATGGCACTGATGCAGTTGAATCTGAGGCGGCTCTTGGCCTTCGCGGCGGTCAGCCATACCGGCATGCTGGTGGTAGGCGTATTCTGCCTGAACTCGGAGGGGTTCGCGGGCAGCTTGCTGCTGTCGGTGAATTTCAGCATCGCGGCTAGCGGGCTGCTATTTGCCACCGGCTTGATGTTTCGTCGCGCCGGAAGCTCCCTGCTGCCACGTCTCGGAGGACTGTTCGATCTCATGCCGCTATTGGGTATCACGTTTTTGGTCTCCGCGTTGAGCACCATGGCGATGCCAGGGACTCCCGGTTTCGACGCTGCCCATCTTCTTCTGGAGGGATCAATCGAAGCTCATGACTGGGGAGTCACGATTGCCGTAGCCACAGGCAACGTCCTGGCCGCGGCATTTCTGTTATGGGCCTTCCAGCGCGCCTTCCTGGCCCAGCGCAAAAAATCGGCGTTACATCGCCAGAAAACCAGGCTCACCGTTCCCGAGGTGACGCTTAACGGCGTCGTCTGCGCCGTTTTGTTGGGTGTCGGTTTTTACACCGAGCCTTGGGTTCAGATGGTCAACGAATCCGTAAGTGAATTGGCTCAACGCTTCGAGCGTTTGGAACAGAAGAAACAGTGACTTTGAATTATTTAACCTAAAAACGGCAATTAACCGCTTCGATGCACCAGAAAAGCTCGTTGGATCTCAACTGCTATACCTCTTATCCGCTTCACCGCTTGGGTGAGGCCGCTACGCACTCGATTGCACGGCTATCGGGCCGCCTGACGGCGGCGTCGCGCCCTTTCGACGGGGCTCAGGACAGGCTTGCCGGCCGACCCGCCAACCGCACACTCGGATGCGTCCAACTGCCGTTTCCAGGTTTAATCGTCGGCTTACGCCGCCCGGAGACAAAGTGATGACCGCCGATTTTCCGATTCTGACCATTCTGATATTTCTTCCGCTGGCCGCGGCCGGTTTGTTGTTTTTTTTTCGAGATCCGGCATCCTCCCGTCGGTTCGGACTAGCGGTGTCTCTCGCGGAACTGCTCTTGTCCTTGTCCCTGCTCGGTCTTTTCGACTTCAGCTCGGCGAGAATGCAACTGATCGAGCGAGTCGTCTGGATACCGAGCCTCAACATTTCATACGTCGTCGGCCTTGACGGTCTGTCGATTCTGTTTCCGCTTCTCACGGCGCTTTTGACCTTTGCTGTGATCGCGGCGACCTGGACACAGGTCCAAACTCAGGTAAGGCTCTATCTCGCGCTCACACTCCTTCTGGAAAGCGCCACGCTGGGCGTGTTCTGCGCTCTCGATCTGGCACTGTTCTTTCTATTCTGGGAGCTTACGCTCATTCCCATCTTTTTCCTCGTGAGTTTGTGGGGAATCGGGCCGCAACGACGTTATGCCGCCAGCAAGTACACGCTTTTCATGCTGGCGGGCGGTGTTCCCCTGTTGTTCGGAATCATCCTCTTGGCGCTGAACCATGCCGAGCAAATGGGGAGCTCTGCGCCGCGCGGACTTTCCTTCGACTATCTGACGCTGCTCCACGTGCCGGTTTCCGAAGAGCTGCGCACCGCGGTGTTTCTGCTTCTATTCCTGGGCTTCGCCGTCAAAGCGCCTCTGTTTCCGTTTCACACCTGGCTGCCGACGGTTGCAATGGAAGGGCCTGCGGGCGTTTCGGCCCTGATTACCGGGCTCAAGCTCGGACTTTACGGCATGATGCGATTCGCCATTCCCTTGGTTCCCGATGCAGCCGGCGAATACATCTGGATCTTGACGGCCTTGGGCACCGTCGGGGTTTTGTACGGCGCGCTGATCGCACTGAAGCAAACCAATCTCCGCCGCTTGCTTGCCTACGCCAGCATCAGTCACGCGGGCTTCGTGGTCATCGGCCTTGCCACCTTGAACCCACAGGGGGTTCAGGGTGCCCTGTTTCAGTTGATCAACTTTGCGACCGTATCCGGCGGCATATTCCTGCTGGCCGGGTTTCTCCATCATCGCCTGGGCTCGACCGAACTTGCCAATTTGGGCGGGTTAGCCCGATCGATGCCTTTGCTCACGACCTTCTTCTTTCTTTTCGGAATCGCCGCGATGGGCGTGCCCGGCACCAATGGTTTCGCCGCGGAGCATCTGATCATTATCGGCGCATTCCAGGCTCACGTGGGTACCGGTCTCGCTGTGTTATTGGGAGTGATTCTAGGTGCGGCCTATTTCCTCGGCTTCTTTCAGCGGGCGTTCTGGGGGCCTGTTAAACTAACGGCTGTACGCACCGCTTCCGATTTGCGTCCGCGCGAATCGGGGCTGGCAATCCTGCTGATCGCCTTGATCCTCTTGGGAGGACTGGTGCCTAGCATGATTACGAGTACCAGCAGCACCGCTGTGACAGCGTGGGTTGCGCGGATCAATGCTGCAACCGGCCCTTCGGCATATGCCGACTTATCCGAAAAATTCCAAACAACAAGATCCAGTCCTTGAGTGAAATCGAAAATTCCGGTTGAGGAAATTGTTTGTGTCGATTCGATACCTGTTATAGATTAATGCTTCGTCCGGCGGCCACTAGGCCAAAGCTCGATCGTCAAATCGGATTTTAATACAAGGACTTATATCCGATTTATCGAATAAGAACGTTAACGAGCTTTTTTGGAAAGGCATCCACATGGCTCGGCGAGCCATGCAACCTTATTAAGCGGGTATTAATTTTATGGTACGCAAACACATCAATTACTATGTCAGTCATCTGCGGAACGACATTCCGGCGGGCGTCGTCGTCTTCCTGGTCGCCCTGCCGCTGTGCCTGGGGATCGCGCTCGCCTCGGGCGCCCCGCTGTTCGCCGGCATCATTGCGGGCATCGTCGGCGGCGTGGTGGTCGCCTGGGCCAGCGGCTCGCAGCTGAGCGTCAGCGGCCCGGCCGCGGGGCTCACCGTGATCGTGTTCAACGCCATCGACAAGCTGGGCAGCTTCCAAGTCTTTTTGCTGAGCGTCGTCCTCGCCGGCGGGCTGCAACTGCTCCTGGGCTTTCTCCAGGCCGGGGTCATCGGCGCCTACTTCCCCTCGGCCGTGATCAAGGGCATGCTGGCCGCCATCGGCCTGATCCTGATCCTCAAGCAAATCCCGCACGCGGTCGGCTACGACGCCGATTTCGAGGGCAATGAAGCCTATGTCCAGGCCGACGGCCACACGACCTTCTCCGAACTCGCCTATTCGCTCGAAGCGATTTCGCCCGGCGCGGTGATCGTGAGCACGGTCGCCATCGGCATCATGCTCTTGTGGGAGACCCGCCTCTTCAAACAGAATGCGGTTTTATCCCTGATCCCCGGTCCCCTGGTCGCGGTCCTCTGGGGGGTGGCGTTCAATCTGCTCTCGCAACACTTCCTACCGGCCTTCGCGATCGCGAAGGAGCACCTGGTGAGCCTCCCGGAGATTCAGGGCGTCGCGGGCTTCTTCCAGCAGTTCACCCTGCCCGATTTCAGCCAGTGGGCCAATCCCGAGGTGTACACGGTGGCGGTCACCATCGCCATCATCGCGAGCCTCGAGACGCTCCTGAGCCTCGAAGCGGCGGACAAGATCGACCCCTTGAAACGCATCGCCCCGACCAATCGCGAACTGAAGGCCCAAGGGCTCGGCAATCTGCTCAGCGGCTTGATCGGCGGCTTGCCGATGACGGCGGTGATCGTCCGGAGTTCCGCCAACGTGAACGCGGGCGGCCGCACCAAGATGGCCTGCTTCATCCATGGCGTTTTGCTGCTGTTGAGCGTGATGTTCATCACCCGCTACTTGAACCTGATTCCCTTGGCCTGTTTGGCGGCGATCCTGCTCCTGACCGGCTACAAGCTGGCCAAACCCAAGCTGTTCAAGGAGATGTACGCCAAGGGGGCGAGCCAGATCATTCCGTTCGTGGTCACCATCGTCGCGATCCTCGCGACCGATCTCTTGAAGGGCATCGCGGTCGGCATGGTCGTCGGTCTCTATTACGTCATTAGAACCAACTTCCAGGCGGCGATCACCCTGACCCAGCACGGCAACAATTATCTCTTGCGCTTGCACAAGGATGTGTCTTTTCTCAACAAGGCGCTGTTGCGGGAGTATCTGAACCGGGTGGGCGAAAACGGGTATGTCATCATCGATGCCACGCGGGCGCAATTCATCGATCAGGACATCCTCGAAACCATCCACGACTTCGTGGCCGCCGCCTCGGACGACAACATCACCGTGGAATTGAAAAACCTCAACGGCACGCACGGCATCGCGACGCAGCGCGCCTCTACCACCGATAAACAGCAAACTGTAACCGGAGAAAATTATGAAACCGCTCGA
The DNA here is from genome assembly GCF_051027445.1 of Methylocaldum sp. GT1TLB. Lineage (NCBI taxonomy): Bacteria > Pseudomonadati > Pseudomonadota > Gammaproteobacteria > Methylococcales > Methylococcaceae > Methylocaldum > Methylocaldum sp. GT1TLB. Next base: position 596,498 of record NZ_CP194898.1, on the reverse strand, counting down.
AAGGCTGCTGCTTGAAAATAAGGCTTGGGCTCAGGAGAAAGCCGCTCACGATCCGGAATTTTTCGACAAACTACGGCAGCCACGGAATCCGGACGTGTTCTGGATCGGGTGTTCCGACAGCCGCGTGCATGCCGACCAGGTGACACAAACCGAGCCCGGTGAAATTTTCGTTCATCGGAACATAGCCAACCAAGTGGCGATCATGGATATGAATTTCCTGGCCGCGCTCGAATATGCCGTCGATTTTCTAAAGGTGAAGCACATCATCGTTTGCGGGCATTACGGCTGTGGCAGCATCAAAGCAGCGATGGGAAAACCGCATCCCGACCACTTGTTCATGAACAAGTGGCTCAAATACATCAAGGACATCCATCGTCTGCACCGAGAGAACATCGATGCCGAAAATTCGGAGGACGCGCGTCACAACCGACTGGTCGAACTCAATGTCATCGAACAGGTTCACAACCTGGCGCAGACCTCGGTCATTCAGCGAGCGTGGCGAGCCGGCGATCGTCCGGATCTCCACGGATGGGTTTACGGGTTGAATGACGGTATCATTAAGGAAATCGCCTCCCTTGAGGCTGACAGCTCGCTCGATCCAATTTATAAACAAGACCCGGAAATTAGCGCCGCGAAAGAACCCTAACCATCAACGCGATATACTATGAAGCTCGCCAAGATCGTTTTCGTTTGTCTTTTCGGCTTTGCCTTATCATCCATTGCAGCGGAGAAACCAAAAATGAATCAACCCGCCCCTCAAGTCCGGTTGGAGACCAATCTCGGGGATGTCGTTCTAACGCTGGATTCAGCTAAAGCCCCCGCCACGGTCGAGAACTTTTTGACGTATGTCAAAGAGGGGCATTATGACGGTACCATCTTCCACAGAGTCATACCGAACTTCATGGCTCAAGGCGGTGGTTACACCGAGGATTTCAAGCAGAAACCCACGCGCCCGGCAATCAAGAACGAGGCCGATAATGGACTTAAAAACAAGCGCGGAACGATAGCCATGGCCCGTACTCCGGATCCCCATTCCGCCACGTCTCAATTCTTCATCAATTTTGTCGACAATGCGTTCTTGGATTACAAGAGCGCCACACCGCAAGGATGGGGTTATTCCGTATTCGGTGAGGTCACCGAAGGCATGGACGTCGTCGACAAGATGGCAAAAATTCCGACGGGCTCCGGCGGCCCGATGGCATCGGATGTGCCGCAAACACCCATCATCATCGAGAAAGCGACCATCGTCGGTCAATAGACAGACGAAGCCATCTTCCTTGAAAAACGAAACGCTGTTCATCTCCGATCTGCATCTCAGCGTTACACGACCGGAAATTACACAGCGTTTCTTGCGGTTTCTGAAACGCCGCGCATCAGATGCCGAGCGGCTGTACGTCCTCGGAGACCTTTTCGACGCCTATCTCGGTGACGACGACAACTTCTCCCCTAACCGGGAGGTCAAGTCCGCGTTCAGGCAGCTTACGGACTCCGGCATCAAAGTGTACTTCCAGCACGGTAACCGCGATTTTCTGCTCGGCGAAAGCTTCGCTCGGGAAACCGGCATCCGCTTGCTTGCCGATTACGAGGTCATCGATCTCTTCGGGGTGTCCACGTTGATTACCCACGGAGATCTCCTGTGCACCGACGATGTTCAGTATCAGAGGGCTCGAGAACGCATCCGCACCGAGGCATGGAAACAAGCGGCGCTATCGAAGCCGCTTTGGCTGCGCCGCATGTACGCGCGCTGGTACCGCTTCAAGAGCGGGCTCGATAAGCGCGGCAAAACGGCGGAGATCATGGACGTCAACCCGGAAGCAGTGAGAGAAACCATGAGCCGTTATGGCGTGGATCGATTGATTCACGGCCACACCCACCGCCCCGCTGTTCATGAGTTCGAGATCGAGAATAAGCGATGTCGGCGCTTCGTCCTGCCCGAGTGGGGAAATGGCGAAACGGTCTTATGCTGGAGTCAGGAAGGTTTCCGTACGGAAGCAATTGAGTAGCAAGCTTCGCTTTCCGTCCCTGGAAAGGCGTGCAATCCGGTTTTGCTCTCCCATTAGTGTTTACATCCACATGCCCCTGCCCCACAACCATGTCCCGGACTGATGGCAGACTCTTTCCGAGCACCACTGCCGTGTACCGCGGGAGCCGATAATTTTTTCCGGACGTCGCCGCCGCAATCAGGGCACTTCGGTGGTGCCTCGCTGATTTTGTGCATGGCGGTGAACTCATGTTTGCAGGCTTCGCACTGATAGTCGTAAGTTGGCATGTAATTATCCTCGACAAGAATCGGCAAAATAGTTGTTTCGACAAGCGGACAGGGGAGATCAGAACGGCTTGAGCGTCGCCAGAAGCACGATCGCGAATAAGAACAAGACCGGCACTTCATTCATCCAGCGGAAAAAAATATGGCTGTGACCATTACGGTCATATTTCAGATCACGCAGCCATTTTCCGCATAAAGCGTGATAACCCACCAACAATCCGATCAGGAACAGTTTAACGCGAAGCCAGCCGCTGTCACCGTAGTCTTCCCAAGCATAATCGTGGAGCATCCATAAGCCGAACACGAGCGTCAAAATCATTCCGGGAGTCATGATCCCAAAGTAGAGCTTACGTTCCATGATCTTGAACCGCTCGACGCTGACGGCATCGGCACTCATCGTGTGGTAGACGAACAACCGGGGAAGATAAAACAAACCGGCGAACCAAGTCACCATGAAGATGAGATGAAAGGCTTTCAGCCACATCGTTTACACTTCTCCAAGCATCCGCTCGACTCGCTCACGGAGATTCCGGGCATCGATTCGTCCCAGTTGGTGCATAACAATCCGGCCGTCAGGAGAAATCAAGAAGCTATTGGGAACCAATCGGACCTGATCGAATGTTTCCGCCAGATGCCCGAGTGGATCAAGGGCCACGGGATAAGGCAGCTGTTTCGCCTCGGCCAAGCTTAAAACCCGGCTTGGAACGTCATAAGGCATAGCGACCGAGATCAATTTGAAACCTCGCGCGGAAAGCTGTTGATATAACTCGGCCAGTTCGGGCATTTCCTCGATGCACGCCCGGCAGTCGCTGGCCCAGAATGTCACCAACACCGGATGACCGCGGAGCTCCCGCATCTGAATGTGCTCGCCCTTGATCGTGACGAACTCCGCATCCGGGGCGGTTCGTTCGAAACCCCATCGATACAGGCCGAGGCTTGCCATCGTTACGATGGCGAACGCCATGAGCCAAAATTTGGCTTTATTCATGAGCTGACCGGAGGGAAGACAAAGCTTTATCTTCCCCCCGCTTTAACCCAACTCTGCTCAGTCTTCCAACTGCTGAATTCCATCCAGAAACCAGGTCGGTTGACGGCTGTGTTTCGGACGTACGAAGTGCCAAACTTCGCGCACTTGCGTAGGTCTTTCCTCGGGAGACTCACGTATGATCACATCAAACAGTACGGTTGCCTCGCGGTCTGAGCCGAGGTCACGCACCTCGAGAAGTTCCACGTCGACCTTGAGCAGTTCCGTCCTGTTGCTCTCGGTTCCGCGAGCTCTCAATTGATCCTGAAGCTCGCCGAATACCTTGTCGGTGGTCAAAGCCCTTAACTGCGCCAAGTCTCCCTCGTCCCACGCTTTCTGCATCGTCTCGTAGGCCGCTCTTGCGCCGGAAAGAAAACCGGCCGAATCGAAATCCGTCGGAACCGAATTGGGTTGTCCGGCCGTGCCGGCAGTTTGCCCTGAAGACGAAGCACCTCGCCCTTTTCCGAACAGAACGTCCGTATCGAACCCCGAATTGCTCGCCTGTCCGGAATCGGCCTGACGCCGGTAAGCGTGATCGGATTCCGGATTCCGAGCCGAGTCCGTCCCCGAATAATATCCTCCTGCCGCTGCCGGTTCGCTCGATTCGGTTCGCCTCCGAGCGGCGAAAAACTTGAACAGCATGAATGCGATCAGCGCAAACACCAGAATGTCCAGGAAGTTGAGATGCTCGAAGGCCCCGCCGAACAGGAGAGCGCCCAATAAACCGCCCAAGGCCAGGCCACCCAGCATTCCCATGAGCCCGCCCCGTCGCGACATCGCTTCGCGCGCCGCCTGGTTCCTTTGGGCCGGCGATTGGTAGGCTTGTTGCTGAGCCGGAGAAGCGGATTGCGTCATATCGGTAGAGCGTTTATAGGGCGTGCTGTAGGACGGCCGGCTGCCGAACGACTTACCGCCGCCCATGCGCTTGGCGTAAGCGTCGCCCATTCCGGACAGCGCCAAGGACAGCCCGATCAATACGCTCAAAACCAATCCAGTACGTTTCTTCATCGATAACCCACGTCTGTAGTCAAGAATCGGATATGCCTGTTATATGGCAACGAATATTCAAAAATCAACCTTTGAACCCAAGGTGGGCATTAGATAATCTCAGGATAAGTAGGTTTGCAATAATTGATAACAGGCTTCCAGCGCTCCTAAATGAGCGATTTCGTATCCATGAGTGTTATCTGCGGGAAACCCGAGGCATGCGCCTTTCGGCACGTGCCCAGTTTTCATCGCCACCGACGCATCGCTGCCGAATTGGCTCAACACCGCGTATTGCACGGACACGCCCGTCTTACGCGCGGCCTCAGCAAGACGTCGATTCAACGTCTCATCATACATGCCATAGCCATCCTGAGACAAAAGTACGGGCTCTTCGTCGCTTTCGATGGGATACTCCGCCGATTTCGGGGCAATCTCGACGGCAATCAGCTCGTCGACTCGTTTCTGCCGGGTGTAATAGAGCGCTCCGATGGCTCCCACCTCCTCCTGCGCGGAAAAAACCAGATCCAAATCCGATACTGGGCTCTTCACGGTCTCGGCCAGCAGTAAAAGAATTGCAACGGCGGCCTTGTTGTCCAAGGCGTAACTGGCGAGATAATCCCCCATCCGGAATGGCGCTTTCCGATGTTTGCCGATAACCATCCGCGTTCCCGGACGCACCCCCGCTTCTGTGAGTTCCGATTTGCTCAGTTTGGCATCCAGCCAAACGGTATCCCATTTCGGCGGCTTGTCTTCCTCGTATGCCTTTTGAGGCGATTCATGGCATACATGCCGGGAACCGAAACTCAGGATCGCCGGAATCGTTAAGCTGTCGCCGAGTAAATCCACAACCCCTTCCCCATAGACCCATGGGAAAGTACCGCCGAGCTTCCGGACCTCCACCTTGCCGTCTTCTCTAACACGCTTCACGATGCCGCCGATCTCGTCCTTGTGTGCGGTAATGGCGAGGACGCGAGCAGAGTTCGTTCCCCGAACGCTCGCGATGATATTGCCGGCATCATCTTGGCTCGCCTCGACGCCGATAGACTCGAGCCACGATAGGATGAACGCGTCTATTTCCTGTTCCTTGCCGCTTGGCGAATGACAAAGAACGAGATCTGAGATGAGGCGGAAAAGTCGGTCTCGAAATGGCTCCCGCATGAAAAACCCCGTCTAGCTCAAACCATTACACGCGCAAGAAAAACTACTGTACCATTTCCTGGTCCAATTGCCCGATTATGTCCTAAGCAAAGGAGATCATTATGAATCAAATCAATCCGGCCTACGCTCGCGCTTCCGCCGGCGTATTGGAAACCAACAAAGTCCTACGCAACACTTATGCTTTGCTGGCCATGACGCTGACCTTCAGCGCATTCACGGCGGGCTTGTCGATGGCTCTGGAGCTACCCCACCCCGGAGTGATTGTGACGTTAATCGGATACTTCGGCTTGCTGTTCCTGGTTTCCAAGTTTCAGAACAGCGCCCTCGGGCTTGTCTTCGTATTTGCCCTTACTGGCTTCATGGGGCTGACCCTCGGGCCGATTCTCAATATATATCTGACCCAGATCGGTAATGGCCCGCAACTGGTGATGACCGCCCTTGGGGGCACCGGAGCGATTTTCCTTGGGCTGTCGGCCTACGCCCTGACCACGAGGAAGGACTTCAGTTTCCTGGGCGGCATGCTTACCGCCGGCATCCTGGTCGCGTTCCTCGCCGCACTGGCTGCGCTCTTCTTTCATATGCCGGGACTCCAGATCGCCGTGTCGGCAATGTTCATTGTTTTGATGGCCGGTCTCATTCTTTACCAGACCAGCGAAATCGTGCACGGCGGCGAGCGTAACTACATTCTCGCCACAGTGACCCTGTATGTGTCGATCTTCAATCTGTTTACCAGTCTCCTGCACCTGCTAGGTGTTTTTAGCGGCGACGAATAAGGTCCGATTCTCGTCGAAAACGCTCGGAGCGGGCCTTTTCCCGCTCCGGCATTCGGGTCCGATTGGATCGCGATCAGTCCCCGAAACGGACCGAGTCCTCGGCTCACTCGATCCTGGTTCAACCCTCACTTCTATTCCGGTGTGAAGAAGGGTTTTCCGCAAGTCCACTCTAATCACTAATCGTTATTGAATGAGCCGAGCACCATAGCCCCCATCTCGGCAAACGGGGCTTACCTTGAAGACAGCTTCTCCCCTGTGGCATGATTACGGGCTGTTTTTGGGCGGTCTTCTGCAGTCCATAGCCGGTTTTGAGCTCCAGCGCGTTTTCGCGCCGTTCCAAGGTAACCACGTTCCATAAGGTGAAATTAATGCCAGGTCGAACTCATCTTTACGTTCCCGGTCCCACCAATATTCCGGACTCTATCCTGAGCGCCATGCATGTGCCGATGGAAGATCACCGGCGCCCCGATTTTCCGGAGCTGGTTAAGCCATTATTGGAAGATCTCAAAAAGATCTTCCAAACCGAAAAAGGCCAATGCTTCATTTTTCCCGCCACCGGTACGGCCGGCTGGGAAATCGCCCTGACCAACACCTTATCTCCCGGCGATAAAGTTCTGGCTTATCGCTTCGGCCAGTTCAGCCACTTGTGGATCGATATGGCACGCCGCCTCGGCTTCGATGTAGAGCATGAGGAAATCCCCTGGGGTGAAGGCATACCTTTGGATCGCTTGGAAGCGCGGCTCAAAGCGGATACAAATCAGGACATTAAGGCCCTCCTGATTTGCCATAACGAAACCGCCACTGGCGTCACCAACGATCTGGCGGGCGTACGCAAAGCCTTGGATGCGGCCGGGCATTCGGCCATGTTTTTCGTGGACGGGGTCAGTTCGATCGCCAGCATCGACTTCCGTATGGACGAATGGGGCATAGATATCGGTCTTGCCGGTTCACAGAAAGGCTTCATGCTGCCCGCTGGTCTGGCCTTGCTATGCTTCAGCCAGAAAGCCCTGGATGCGCGCCAAAGCGCCAAGAGCCGTCGCTGTTTTTTGGACATTCAGGATCAGATGACGCACAACGCCGGCGGTTATTTCCCGTATACACCGTCGATCCCATTGCTCTACGGTCTGCGCAAATCCATCGACCTGCTGCTCGAAGAAGGGCTCCAAAACGTCTTTGCCCGCCACCACCGGCTTGCCGAAGGGGTGCGTCGCGCGGTTAAAGCCTGGGGACTGGAGTTGTGTGCCCGTGATCCGAAATGGTACTCGAACACCGTTTCCGCCATCGTCGTTCCGCAAGGCTACGATGCCCGCGACGTCATGCATTATGCGTATCACCGCTACAATCTTTCCCTCGGCGCCGGCTTGAGCGAGGTCATGGGCAAAGTGTTCCGCATCGGTCACCTGGGCGATCTCAACGAACTGATGCTGTGCAGCGCAATCGCGGGCGCCGAAATGGCCATGCGCGACACCGGCATCCAAGTGACGCCGGGCAGCGGTATCGCAGCGGCCTGCGAGTACTGGCGCGAAACGGCGCCGGCCGTCAAGCCGCGCTGACCGAGCCTTCGCCTCGACCTCGCTCGCCCCGGGGGAGCCGCAACAGCTTGAGACAGGCCGGAATGATCCGGCTGACTCGCGCAACGTCTTCCAGGGCAGAGGGCACGAAATCCGAGTAAGGTGGGTATTGCCCACCTTACGTAATTTGGAGCCTGCACCATGAGCAAACCCAAAGCCTTAGTCACCCGCCACTGGCCCGAAGCTTGCGAAACCAAGCTTCAAGAACTGTTCGACGTCACTTTCAACACCGACAACCATCCGATGACCGCGGAGGAATTGAAAGATGCCCTGCGCAATTACGATGTGGTCATGCCGACGGTGACCGACCCGATCACGGCCGATGTGTTGAGTGCCGAACCTTTGCGTTGCAAGATCCTCGGCAACTTCGGCGTGGGTTTCAACCATATCGACATTGAGGCGGCCAAGGCGCGCGGCATCACCGTCACCAACACCCCCGACGTCCTCACCGACTGCACCGCCGACATCGCCATGTTGCTGATGCTGATGGCCGCCCGGCGCGGCGGCGAGGGCGAGCGCCATGTGCGCAGCGGCGAATGGACCGGCTGGCACCCCACGCACATGATGGGCACCAAGGTCACCGGCAAGACCCTCGGCCTGATCGGTTTCGGGCGCATTGCCCGAGCGATGGCGAAGAAAGCGCATTTCGGTTTCGACATGCCGATCATCTTTTTCGATCCTTATCCGCCCGCCCCTGAAGTCGTCAAGTCTTTTGACGCCGAACAATGCAGCACCATCGAAGAGGTGCTGCGCCGGGCCGATTTCGTTGCCCTGCATTGCCCCGGAAGCAAGGAAAACCGCCACCTCATCAACGCCGAACGCCTCGCATTGATGAAGCCCGCGGCTTACCTCATTAACACCGCTCGCGGCGACGTGGTCGACAACGCAGCTTTGATCGATGCCTTGAAGAAAAAAACCATCAAGGGCGCCGGCCTGGACGTGTTCGAAGGAGAGCCGAATTTGAACAAAGGGTTCCTCGAGCTGGACAATGTCGCCTTGTTGCCGCACTTGGGCAGCGCCACGCTTGAAACCCGCGAGGCCATGGGCATGCGGGTCATCGAAAACGTCACGGCCTTCTTTGCCGGACAAACGCCGCGGGACAAGGTGGCCTGAACGTCGTGTCCGCCGCCGAAACGAACTCGTTCTGGCCTGCCGGAATACTCGCGCCAGCCGAGTACGACGAACTTTGGGAGCGCATCCGGCCGGTCTTTACCGAGCGGGTGCGCGCTCACCGTATCGACGAGAGCCTGACTGCAAGACTCGCCTCGGTTTATCTTCCGCTTGCAGCGTGGGTGCGCCGGCAAAAATCGGCGGACACGCTGGTACTGGGCGTCAACGGAGCCCAGGGATCTGGAAAATCCACACTATGCGACTTTCTCCAGCTGATCTTGACCGAAACCTACGGTTTCCGCGTCGCCGGATTCTCCATAGACGACATCTATAAAACGCGGGCCGAGCGCGAGCGCTTGGCGCGCGAAGTTCATCCGCTCTTGCTGACCCGCGGCGTACCCGGCACTCATGACGTCGACCTCGGGCTCCAAACTCTTCGCGCCTTGAAAACGGCCGGAGCGGATACGCTGACTCCCCTGCCCGCTTTCGACAAGGCACGCGACGACCGCAAACCGGTGGTTGAATGGCCGGTTGTCCGAGGCCGACCCGATATCGTTATTTTCGAAGGCTGGTGTGTAGGCACGCGGCCACAATCGGACGATGCGCTCGACTCGCCGGTAAACGAGCTGGAGAAAAGCGAAGATTCCGATGGCGCGTGGCGCCGCTACGTCAACGATCAGCTCAAAGGCGCCTACGCGATTCTCTTTGGGGAATTAAACAGGCTGGTCATGCTCAAAGTCCCCGGAATGGACAGCGTCTTCGAATGGCGCAGCCTGCAAGAGAAAAAACTGGCCGAAAATACCGATCCCAGCGACCGGCACCGTTTGATGGACGTCGCCGCGTTACGGCGCTTCATCATGCATTACGAGCGTCTCACGCGGCATACGCTGGATGAAATGCCGAACCGCGCCGACCTCACTCTTTATCTCGACGAGCATCATCAATTCACTCACGTACATATAAAATAAAACATCGAAAAATGAGCATCCGATCTTTCCACCCTCCCGTCCGCACCCTTATGGGCCCTGGCCCGTCCGACGTCCACCCGAGAATTTTGGAGGCCATGGCGCGACCGACGATCGGCCACCTGGACCCCCGCTTCATCGACATGATGGATGAAATGAAGGCCTTGCTGCACTACGCCTTCAAGACCAGTAACGAATTGACTCTGCCGGTTTCCGCCCCCGGCTCGGCCGGCATGGAAACCTGTTTCGTCAACCTCGTGGAACCGGGCGATACGGTGATCGTATGCCAAAATGGCGTTTTCGGCGGTCGGATGAAGGAAAACGTGGAACGTTGCGGCGGCAAGGCCGTCCTAGTCGAGGATGAATGGGGCATGCCCGTCGACCCGAACAAAGTAGCCGATGCCCTCAAGGCCCACCCCGAAGCCAAGATCGTAGCCTTCGTTCAGGCCGAAACGTCCACCGGCGCGTGCTCGGACGTGGAGACGCTTGCCCGGCTCGCCCATGAACATGGCTGCCTGGTCATCGCGGATGCCGTGACCTCGCTCGGCGGTTCTCCGCTAAAAGTGGACGAATGGAACGTTGACGTCATCTACTCCGGCTCGCAGAAATGCCTATCCTGCACGCCTGGTCTTTCGCCGGTCAGTTTCAATCAACGGGCGATCGAGGTCATCAAGAATCGCAAGACCAAAGTGCAAAGCTGGTTCCTGGATCTCAGCCTGGTGATGAATTACTGGGGCGGCGGCACGAAGCGCGCCTATCACCACACCGCGCCGATCAACGCGCTGTACGGCCTGCATGAGGCTCTGGTACTGCTCCAGGAGGAAGGGTTGGAGAATGCCTGGCAACGGCACCAGGACATGCATACCGCGCTGAAGGCTGGTCTCGAGGCAATGGGACTGCGCTTCATCGTGCCGACAGCGGCTCGCTTGCCCCAGCTCAACGCGGTCGCGATTCCGGAAGGTGCCGATGATGTTTATGTCCGCTCGACCCTGCTCAACCGTTACGGCCTCGAAATCGGAGCGGGACTTGGAGCACTAGCGGGCAAGATTTGGCGCATCGGACTCATGGGGTTCAGCGCATCGCCGAAGAATGTTTTGGTTTGCTTGAGCGCGCTCGAAGCCGTGCTTGCCGAAACCAAAGCCCCGATTACCGCCGGAGTGGCCGTAACCGCTGCTCAAAAGGTTTTTGCCGAGCGGGGTTATTGATTCTTTCGCCCCAAGCACCAATTGATCCCACTATGTCTACCTCGGAAAAACTCTTCGCGCTCGGCCAGTATGTGCTGCCCCAGCACATGCTGTCGCGGCTGATGGGTTCGATAACCCGGTGCCGGAACAGCGCCTTCAAAGATGCAATGATTCGCTCATTCATCAAGCTGTACGGCGTCGATATGGCGCAGGCTGCCGAGCCGGATCCGACTGCTTACGGCTGCTTCAACGAGTTCTTCACCCGCGCGCTCAAACCGGAGACCCGCCCCATCGCGCCCGAACCCGACGCCGTAGTCTGTCCGGCGGACGGCACCGTCAGCCAAATCGGAGCGATTACCGAGGGACGCATCATCCAGGCCAAGGGAAAAGATTTCAGTGTGGCCGAGTTGCTCGGCGGACACGCGGAACAAGCAGAGTTGTTCGCCAACGGCCGGTTTGCGACAATCTACCTCTCGCCGCGGGACTATCATCGCCTGCACATGCCCCTCGACGGGACGCTCAAGGAGATGACCCATGTTCCCGGAAAACTGTTCAGCGTCAACGCGGCCACCACGGCTAATGTCCCGAATCTGTTCGCGCGCAACGAACGCGTTATCGCGCTGTTCGACACCGAGGTCGGGCCTATGGCATTGGTCCTCGTAGGAGCCATCTTTGTCGCCAGCATCGAAACGGTTTGGCATGGCGTCGTTACCCCGCCGACTAGCACGACCGTACGAACCTGGCATTATCCGGAGAACCCGCCGGTCCTTTCCCGCGGCCAGGAAATGGGGCGCTTCAATATGGGATCTACGATAATCGTTCTATTCGGCGATAACGTGGTCGAGTGGGAAGAATCGCTCGTGCCCGACAGTATCGTCCGCATGGGACAATCCTTGGCTAGGCTCACACATCAAACGGCGCAAAGTTCCGACCACCGGCAACTGACCGCGTGAAGACAGATACCTGATCTGACAAATGAAGCCGGCCGGATTATGCCCCTTCTTGAACGGGCAAGGCGGTCAGCAACGACCGGCGCAGGGGATCCGTTTCTTCGAGAGAATCGGCCAGTGCACGGACGACCGCCGCGCCGCGGTTCCAGTACACGCTAGCCTCGGCCGTCCGCTCTTGCCCTTCATTTAGCTCCGCCGCCGTGAAATAGACCCGCCAGGCCGCCAACGGAACCACGGCGCCTTCGATGACGGCTAGGGCTTGCGATAGCTGGCATTCCGCCTCGTTCCGATCCTGCTCCGCGATCGCGATCCGAGCCAAGAGCCGGTGCCCCAGAGCCAAAAAGTGGCGATCGCCGGGGGTGGCGGCAAGTTCGAGCAATCGCTCCGCCTCGGTGTAGGCCTGCGCGGGCTTCCCCATGGCCAGCCAGTATTCGCCCAGGCTCTCACGGAGCATCATCCGATTGCGCAAACTGAGCAACTCGCCAGCTTCGGTCATTTGGGCAAGGTACTCAAGACAACAAATCGCTTCGTGATACCGGCCCAGGGCGAGATGCGCACGGCTCCTCAAAAGCACAAAGAGCGGCACGGCATAAGCGTCCGAAGGGCGCGGGGTGGCACTTCGGCACAACGTCAGAGCGCTGCGATAGTCCAGCGCTTCCAGAGACAAGGCCGCTGCAACCAGGTGGAATAGCGACCGCGGCATTGGACTGTCGTTTTGCTCCGCCGCCGTCAGCCCTGCCGCCTGGATGCGCCTCACTTCGCCCCATCTTCCGAGATGGAGCAACGCCCAGGCGGAATAGTACTGGCCGGACATGTAATTGAAGCCGTCGCCCATTGCGCTGCCCAGGCGCAGGACCTCTTGCGCGGACCTCAGGGCACCGGGGTAATCGGCCTGATCGAGATCCATGACGGTTTGCAGCGTGCAATATAAAGCTAAGGGCATGGCATCCTGCGCCGAGCGGGCGACTTCCGCGCCATGGACGACCGCCACCCTGTCTTCCTCTCGGCATAAGCCAAACGCGAGGCGAAAAAGCGCCTGGTTGGCTACCGCGTAGGTTCTTAGCCGGTCGGCGGCAAGATCGCGACTCCGCTCGACCGCCAGGTCAGCCGTGGCGATACAGCGCAAGGGATCGGAATGAAACAGCGCCAAGGTCAATGCTATCAAGCCCCCGACCTCCTGCTCCCGCCGACCTTCGGCACCGGCCAGCGCCACCAGTCCCTCCAGGTCTTCCACCATGCAAGGCCAATCGGAGAGCACGCGATGGACCAGGGCGCGCTGCTCCATGAGTGACAGACGGCTGTCGATCCGGGCTTCGGCCGGTTGCCGGTCCACTAGCGCCAATGCCCGGCCGAGGTAATTCAAGGCTTCGCGGTTAGCGAAACGCCGCGAGGACTGTTCGGCGGCGAGGCGAAGATAACCCAGAGCCTTCGAAAAATCCCTCCCTTCCTCGAAGTGCCTGGCCAACTCGGCCGCGATTTCTCCCGACCGTTCCCCGAAGGCAAGTTCCAGTCGTTCCCCGAGACACCGATGCAATGCAATCCGGTAAGCCGGAGTCAGCCGCTGGTACAGCACTTCCGCAAACAAAGCATGGCGGAACGCGTAGTTTCCCGCCACAGTTCCATCCGGCCACTCGGCTATTCCGCTCGCCGCCCACATCGGGCTACGCCGCACCAACGCTTCGCAGCAGGCCTCGACAGCCAGCGGATCTTCTTCCAATGCCGCCGCAAGAAGGGCCGCCGAGCATTCCATTCCGGCCGCACTTGCTACACCGAGCGCCTGCTGCTCTCGGGTGGACAGTCGTTCCAGCTGATGCTCGATTAGCTCTCGGATGTCATCCGGTACGCCGCGCTCTAGGTCCTCAACACCGCCTTCGATGCTCCATTCTCCCTCGGTTTGCCGAAGACGTCCGTCGGCGAGCAGGTAATCGATAAGATTCACCACGAACAAAGGGTGGCCGCCGGTACGGCGATGAATGATTCGGGCGATTTCTTCGAGAAACGGGACTTGCGAAAACCGCCGGACGAGATAAGCGCGCAGTTCTTTCCGGGAGAAGGCGTCGATCGGCAGTTCGGCACACAGCCGACGCGCCTGTAACTCCTGCCGCACCCGTTGCAAGGGATGGTCGCGAAGCGCCGCATCGCTTGCCCTGTAGCTGACGATCACCAACAGCGCCGCCCGATCCCGGCGTCGTCCCAGCGCGGCGAGCAGATCCAGGGTGGCATAATCGCTCCAGTGCATGTCTTCCAAAACCAGCACGAGCGGCGCTTCCGCCGACAGGGCCTCCAGCAGTTCGCAACCCTCCCGCAGCATACGCTCCCGCGTCGCCCCCAGCACTTGCCGGTGCACCTCCTCTCGTTCCTCCGCAGCGAGCAGCCTCGGCAACTGCGACAGCCAGGTAGGGGCGCAGGCACTCAACGCGGCTTTTAAGCGACTTACATCGCCCTCACGGCCCAAGGCCTCCAGCAGCGGCAGAAATGCCTCTCCCGCCCCATAGTGCTCAATGCACTGCCCCCACATTAGCCTGTGCTCATCCCGCGCCAGCGTCTCAAGAAACATTTCAATGAAAGTCGTTTTGCCCGAGCCTGCCTCCCCGGTCAGGAAAACGATCTGCCGCCGGCCGCCTTGGGCCGTCAGCCATAACTCCTGCAAACGCCCCAGTTGCGCCTCCCGCCCCACCCATAGTTGCCCGTCCGAGGTTGCGCGAAAGGCGGGCTCACGCTGATCCCCTCCCGAGGAGACCGCTGAAGCACTGGTGACCGGGGCGATGAACCGATAGCCTCGCCGGCTGGCCGTCTCGATGAAGCGCGGCGCCTGAGCCTCATCCCCGAGCACGGCGCGGAGCTCGCGAATATACCCCCGCAACAGTCCTTCACTCACATAGGATCGACGCCACACGGCTTCGAGCAACTCTTCCTTGGTGACCAAGCTTTGCGCGTGTTCCGCCAGATAACGCAGCACGGCGAGCGCCTTCGGTCGCAAGGGTATGTGTTGCGCGCCGCAAAACAGTTTCTCATTGACCAAATCCAGCTGAAACGGAGGAAAGAAAAGGTGATGTTGGCGCGTCATTGCGGTCCGTTACCCAAAACAAAATCTGTGGAGTGTTGCGCGATGTTTACGGAAATTGCACGAGAATTCCACGGTGCCTAAACGGCACCCGGATTTAGCCGCTGATATGCTTTCGACGTGCAAGATGCAATCGCCAGAACCGTCGAAAGCTCTCGCCGCTTACCCTAGAGGGACCCGTCGAAGAGCAGTGTATGAGGCTGAAAGCTATTGTGTTTGCCGCCTTGTCCCGGCCCGGCAACGATGCTCCAGACTGCGCGGAACCAGAAAGTGCCGTAAGCGATGCTATCACGCCGCGCGGCGGTATTCGCGGCAATAGTTCACAGAACGATCGGATTGATCTCTTTTGCTTTGAGGACTCGCCGTTCAAGCCTGAGATCCGGACGGTGCATGGATGACACCGGTTTCGGCCGCGATAAGCCGGTGCAAGGATAAGAAACCTGAAAACGGCGGTTTTCGATTCTGAAAACTGCCATAGAAACGATCACTCTATAACCCGCGCCCGAAGCGCGACAGGGGAATGCCATGAAAATCGGAAATACTGCACGGAATCAGACCGCGCGTCGTATCTTGCCCATCGCCTGTGCCTCTGCTCTGGCCGGTCCGGTTTCGCTACCGGCATCAGCCTACGCCGATTTTGTCACGCCGCCATCCGTGCCTGCCGACATTCAGGTGCCGGAAGGCAACGAGCCTTTCCTCAAAGCGCACGCCTCCGGCACCCAGAACTACATCTGCCTCCCTTCGGATTCCGGCTTCGCCTGGACTTTCTTCGGGCCGCAGGCCACCCTGTTCAACCGCTATAACCAGCAGGTCATCACCCACTTCCTCAGCCCCAACCCGTTCGAGAAAGAGACCTCTCGCGTCACTTGGCAACACTCGCGGGACACGAGCACCGTCTGGGGCCAGGGAATCGCCTCCTCTTCCGACCCTGCCTTCGTCGCGCCCGATGCAATTCCCTGGCTTCTGGTCCAGGTGGTCGGCGCCCAGGACGGCCCCACCGGAGGCCACGCGCTCACGCCGACAACTTTCATCCAGCGGCTGAACACCGTTGGAGGCGTGGCACCCTCGACCGGGTGTGCCGAACCGACGGACGTGGGGCAGAAGGCGCTGGTGCCCTACAAGGCGGAGTACTTCTTCTACAAACCCGATGAGTACCGGTACTGAGACGGTCGCCGGGATAAGCGAACAAGGCTATCGAAATGATGCACCACGACAAGGTTTTCGAATCATCGGACAGTGCTCACGATGGATTTGCACGCTTTTTGCGCAAGGTGTCGTTCGCGGACGGGATGCTTGTGGCTTGGGCAAACATTCGCCATGTCGTTTCCACTGCTCGAAATTCAGAGCGTTCTGAATACGTGCGCGCTGTAGTCAGCACCACACCTTGCTTTATCGACAGTTCAACGGGATCACGGGAAATCGGATCATGACTTGGCAGTATCTGAACTCGAAAACGTTGTCGGAAAAACCAAACGTCCTTGCGGGGCCAATCCTGCGAAAGGTCACGCCGGACTCCGTTACGGTCTGGTTCTCGCTTCAGAAGAAGGCGACGGTGACCCTCATGGTACTGGACAGTACCGGCAAACGTGTCTTCGACGGAAAGCGAGAAACGATCGCCGTTGGTCCAAACCTGCACATCGTCGCCGTCACCGCTCGGCGTAAGGCTGGGGAAAGCGAGCTGGTGGAGAATGCCGTCTACATGTATGACGCGGTATTCGAGTATCCCACAGACACCAATACCCCATCGCTAATCGATGACTCGATCGCTGCCGCGACCACTTTCACGACCGCTACCGGGACGCACAAGGCACTGCTGACCTACCCGAACACCCCGTACGACAGGCCGTCGTTCTGCCTGCCGCCGGCCAATATCTACTCGCTGCGCATCCTCCACGGCTCATGCCGAAAACCGTCCGGCGACGGGCTGGATGCCTTGGCGATCGCGGATACGCTGATCGAGGAGAAGGTGAATTCACCTTTACAGCGCCCGCAACAACTCCTGATGACCGGCGATCAAATCTACGCCGACGACGTTGCGGCCAGCCTGCTGATGATGCTGACCGACGCCGCCAAGTTCCTGATGTGGGATGAACTGCTGCCGCTGGTGCCGATACAGACGCCGATGCTGGCGTCCGGACTCCCCCCTTTCTCGAGGCGCGGCATACTTGAGATGGAAGACGGAAAGGCGAAGTTCTCATCGGAAGACCTCAGCTGCCACCTGATGTCGCTGGGCGAATATCTATGCATGTACCTGTTTGCGTGGTCCGATGTGCTCTGGCCCCCTCAGGACGTGATGCCCACCAAAGACGACGTGGTCAAGATCAGCTCCGCCTTTGTAACTTTGGACAATAAAAACGATTACCGTGGGTTTAAGCGTGGTATCGAAAACGACATTCAACAATTGATCAAGTTCCGGGCCACCTTGCCCAATGTCCGTCGCGTCCTCGCGAATATCCCCAGCTACATGATCTTCGACGATCATGAAGTAACCGACGATTGGAACATGACCGAGTACACGGCGTACCATCTATACGCCACGGACATAGGTAGACGCATCGTTCAGAACGCGCTTGTGGCGTACTCTCTGTGCCAGCATTGGGGAAATGTGCCGGAGCAATTCCTGGAAACCGACGCAAGCCTTCCGGGCACCAGGCTCTTGGCCCTGCTGAACTCGCCCACGACGCCAGCAGACTACGTAAGCAAAGAAAAATCGGATGCTATCTGTTCCCTGGTCAACGTGCCGACCGGCACAGAAGTCGAAAAGAATCACCGAGTCGATCATCATCCCGGTTCGCTGAGCTACAACTACACCATCGAGGGTACTGCTCATCAGATCATCGTCACGGACACGCGAACCTTCAGAACCTATCCCTGGGGAGGCGGCGAAGCCCCCGATCTCCTGGCGCCCGCGCAATTCGCAGCGCAGATTGTAAAAACGCCAGCTCTGGATGGACGCATGCTGATCGTCGTTCTAACGACCAATGCGCCGCCAGTCCAGCCCATCCGCGCAGCGACTGATTTACATGAGGTTTCCAACAATATTAAGCACTTCCCCGATATCCATGAGGCGTGGGACCTCCCGTCGGTCGCGTTCGATCGACTGGCCAAGGCCTTGTCCGACAAGGTCGGATTCAGTCAGGGGGCCAGCGCAAAAGTCGTTCTGCTATCGGGCGACGTGCACACCGCCTTCGCCTCCCGCCTGCACTACAAGGCAACCAAGCGATTCGAAGACACGGGCACACAACACGCGAATGTCGTAATTGCCCAGTTGGTTGCCAGCTCATTCAAGAAGCAAACTGGAGACACCATCGGGCAGCAGCGTGGAGGATACCAGTACGCCCCGTACCACCTGGGGCCCGTGATGGTTCCTCCGCACGTCACGGAGTATTACATAGGCTGGAACGTACCGGCTTCCGGCCAGAAAATGGGAGAGTGGTATGGCCGCCGACTCTATCTTGATAGAGCAAGCTCGGTGAGACTCATACCTGCGAATCCCGCATGGCCGAATCCAAGCGGTCCCCCTCAAGAGGATTGGTTCATACAATCGCCGGACTTCAGCTATCAGTTCGACTATCTCACCATGACCAACGGCGGAGTGCCGAAGACCCTTCAACCGCTCCCGCCGCCACCGCCGTGGCAAAAACCGGGGGCACCGACGAAGGACGAGCTCAAGGAAACGGCACATGTCTTCCGTCTCGCACGAGACAATTACCGCCAACACAACCTCGATCCGGCCGTCATCCGGCATATCATCGGCGTGAACAACATGGGGGATCTGAGCTTTCCCATCCCGCCCGCCCCGCAAACCGGGCCATTCATCGTGAATCATCGGGTGCGATTCCGTAGCCCCGGGGGAGAACAGTTGTTCGTCGACTACGCGGTCAACATGGAAACTATCGATAGCGCTCATCCTGCCGACCCCAACTATTTACAGGTGACTCCATGAGTGCCGACCTGTTTCGACTCCTCGCCGAGGAAACCGGCAACATCCTGAGCCCGCTGCAACGCGCCGTAGAAGTTCCGGGCGCACTCAACGAGTTGTTCGCCATACTCGGTGTTCCGCCTGGCGACGATAACACCGCGGTGAGCGCGGCCGTTAGCGCCATCGTTGATGTCAAGAAACAGATCGAGGCACTCGCGTCCCAAGAGGCGCCTTCTCTGGACGACATCCTCGGCGTACTCCAGTCTTCCGGACGCGCTTTTCAAGCGCTGCGGCAGCTCGATGCGACAGGCGGACCGCTGTCCCAGCTCCCCGGAGTCAGCGGCGATCTGATCGAGTGGCTTGTATCGACATGGTTGAAGACGCGCCATCCGGTCATTCACGAAATCGCCGCGCTGCTCACATTGATCGAGCTCGAGGTTGACCAAGCTTTTAGCGCCGCTCAAATGGAAGGTACGGAAGTGATTCGGAATCCGTATCGAATCGAACGCTTGCATCCGAGCCGGATCGCTTCGTTGCTTCGCGACCCCGTTGGGGTATTGCGCGCGGAGTATGGGAATCCCTTGTTGACGGGGGCGGACGCGGACGCGATGGCCGATGCGCTGTTTCCAAAAGTCGTCGGTCTGTTGAGCCAATTGGGAGTTTCATGCCGATACGGCGTCAATCCCGGCGACGAGACGCTGTTGGCGGATTCAGCGCCATATATCAGTCATGCACTCATCGCATACCTGAACGACCCATTGTTGAAAGGCCTCGAGTCGGAAACCGGCGTCGTCCTCTCGATCTCGTCGGCCGATCGCGGTGATCTGGGGTTCGTCGTCAGTCCTTTCGGCACTCTGACGGCAACGAGATCCATCGGCCCGTTCATCGTCGAGCTGGATATCACGACCGGCATCGACGTTTTCGCCGTTGGCCGCCACGGCTTCACGCTGCTCGCGGACGCGTCGACGACTGAAGTTGTTGGCAGTGTGAGCGCCGTCTTGGAAACGGCGGAGGCTCCCGGATTCGTCTTCGGGTCACCCACGGGCTCGCGGCTCGAAGTCGGAGGCGCGCGGCTCGCCGTCGAAACCTCGCTGTCGGAGGCGCGTCGGACTCTGGCACTGTCGGCAGATGTAACCAAATCTGCCTTGGTGATTTCACCCGGCGACGGCGACGGTTTCCTCGCAGAGCTTCTGCCGTCCGACGGCCTGCGCGCCGAATTCGACCTCGGCCTGGCCTGGTCCAGCGACAAGGGCCTCACCCTGCGCGGCAGCGCCGGGCTGGAGGCCGCCATCCCGGTAGGGCTGTCGGTGGCCGGCGTGACGCTGACCACCGTCAACCTCGGCCTCCGGGCGAACGACGATGGCGTGAGCGCCGAGGTCTCGGCCAGCATCGCGGCTTCGATCGGCCCGGTGAAAGCGGTGCTGGACCGCGTCGGCATCGGGAGCGCCCTGCGCTTCCCGGAGGCCGGCGGCAATCTCGGCGTGGCGGATCTCGAGCTGGGCTTCAAGCCGCCCTCGGGCGTGGGCCTCTCGATCGACGCCCAAGGCGTCCTCACCGGCGGCGGCTTCCTGTTCCACGACCCCGCGCGGCAGCTCTACGCCGGCGCCATGCAGCTCTCGCTGCACGATGAAATCACGCTGAACGCCTTCGGGCTCATCGCGACCCGGCTGCCCGACGGCCGCCCCGGCTACTCGATGCTCATCTTCATCACCGCCGACGGCTTCAAGCCGGTTCCCCTGGGCTTCGGCTTCGTGCTGCAAAGCATCGGCGGCATGGTGGGCATCAACCGCACCTTCGATCACGAGGTGCTCAGGGCCGGGCTGAAAACCGATATGCTGCGCACGCTGCTGTTCCCGCGCGATCCCGTGGCCAATGCGCCGGCGCTGATCCAGGCCCTGTCGGCCGCGTTCCCGGCCAAACCGGGCAGTTACCTGCTCGGCCTGATGGCGCGCATCACCTGGTTCACGCCCGCCCTGGTACAGATGGACCTGGCGCTGATCCGGGAGCTCGGCGCGCGCGAGCGGCTGCTGGTGCTCGGGCGCGCCAGCGCATTGCTGCCGTCGGCCGACAACGACCTGATCCGTCTGAACATGGACGCGCTGGGCGTGCTGGACTTCGACGCCGGCACGCTGGAAGCCGACGCGGTGCTGGTCGATTCCAGGCTGGTGCACAAGTTCCCGATCACCGGCTCGGCCGCGCTGCGGGCGCGCTGGCCGGCGGGCGGCGGCGGGCTGGCGGGGTCCCATTTCGTGCTGGCGGTGGGTGGGCTGAATCCCCGGTTTGCCGCGCCGGCCGGCTTCCCGACGCTAGACCGGGTCGCCATCGCCTTGTCCTCGGGGGAGAATCCCCGGCTGATCTGCGATGCTTATTTCGCGATCACCCCCAATACCGTGCAATTCGGCGCGCGCGCCTCGCTTTATGCCAAAGGTGCCGGTTTCACCGTCACAGGGGACCTCGGCTTCGACGCCCTGGTGACGATCGTCCCGCCGCACTTCATCGTGGATTTCCATGCCCTGGTGCAGTTGAAGTACAAGTCGCGCAATCTGTTCAAGGTCGCGCTCGACGGCACCCTGGAAGGCCCGCTGCCGTTGCGGATTGCCGCCAAGGCGAAGTTCAAGATCCTGTGGTTCAGCTTTACGGTGCGCTTCGCGTTCACCCTCGCCGACGGCTCGGCCTCGCGGTCGATCGCGGCCATATCCCTGGAGACCGAACTGGAGAAGGCGCTCACCGACCCGGCGAACTGGAGCACGCGGCGGGCACCCGGCGTCGTCCACGGCGTGGCCCTGCGCAGCCTGCCGGCGAATGCGGGCCTGGTGCTCGACCCCTTGGGCCAACTGGTCGTACAGCAGCAGGTCGTGCCGCTGAACACCCATCGGGACATCGATACCTACGGCGGCGCGCCGATCGCCGGGCGCCGCCGGTTCACGGCCGCCGCCTCGCTGAACGGAAAGGCCGGCACACCGGTGACCGGGGCGTTCGCGCCGGCGCGCTATTTCACGATGAGCGACGACGAGAAGCTGGCCGCACCTTCGTTCGAGGAGATGGACGCGGGATTCGTGGTAGGCGACACCGATGCGACGTTCGATGAGAACGCCGTCGCGGCATCGGGACTGAATTACGAACCGATCACCGTGAATCCATCGTCGGCAGCGGCAACCGCCGGCATTGCGGCTTCCTTTGCCGCACTCCCGGCCACGCAGCTCTATACGATGCCGCTGGCCGCATTCCAGGCCCAGCGCTCGAGCGGGGCCGCAGCGCGGGCGCCGGTGCGGCATGTCGGCCGCGCGCGGTTCCGCAATACCGCCGTGACGCCCGCGGCCACTCTCTCCGCTCCCCGCTGGCGGATCATCCGGGCGAGCGACGGCGCGCCGGCGCCCTTGGATCCCGGGGTGAATTCCTGGAGCGACTGCCGCGCCGCGCTCGCCGACCTGAACCGCGGCGGCGTCCGCTGGCTGATGGTCCCCGCCCACGAACTCGAAGCCTTGTAAAGGAGCCAAGTCACCGTGTCCAACGCAAACCTGTATTTCCTGCCCTGGGTGCGGCAGGGCGCCGCCTCCGCCATCGACGCCGAACAGAAAACCGGGATCGCCAGTGTCAATGTGATGCTCACGCTGGATGCCAAGACGGTTCCGGTTTCGGTAAAGTTGCGCGGCCCGGCGGACGTGATCGGGATCGACGCCAACCAGGTCGTTCGCACCGACCCCCGGCCGGGTTCGAACGACTTCGAGCCGAACTGCTTTCCGTCGATCGAGTTCGACCGCCCGGACTTTCCATGGCTGTTCACGCCGGCAAAAGCCCTCGCCGACAACCGGCTGCGGCCATGGCTGTGCCTCGTGGTGGTACGGAAACAAGCCGGCGTGAGTTTGAACAGTGCGGCCGACGCGCCGCTGCCCGTTTTGACGATCGCCGCACCGGCGCGGCCATGGGTCGAACTCCCGGACCTGAACGAATCCTGGGCCTGGGCGCATGCCCAGGTGGCCGCGGACGACGGCAGCAAAGATGCCATTCGGGGGGCCTTGCAAGGTTCGCCGGAGCTGTCGCTTTCGAGGCTGCTGTGTCCGCGCATCCTGGCGCCCGACAACGACTACATCGCCTGCGTGGTTCCCGCTTTCGAACTGGGCCGGAAAGCCGGGCTCGGCATACCCATCGAGAAAACGGAATACGAGACGCCGGCGCCGGCCTGGTCGATACCGCCCGAACCGCCGACCGAGTACGGACCGACCCGGCTGCCCGTTTATTACCATTGGGAATTCCGTTCGGGCCAGCCGGGCGATTTCGAGTCGATCGCCAGGAATCTGAAGGCCGATGTGCCGGACGGTCTCGGCAAGCGCAGGATCGACATCAGCCAGCCTTTTCCCGAGTCGGGCGCGACGGAGGTGGAACTCGAAGGCGCGCTGCTGCCGATCTCGCCGCCCGGCGGCTCGCCGGCCCCGGCCCCCATTCCGCAGCCGTTCAGGGACAATCTCGCCAAGACCGTCAACGGCAGCATCACCGGACCGGACTCCGACCCCGTGCTCGCCCCCCCCATCTACGGCCGCTGGTACACCAAGGACGCAACGGTCGATCCAGCGGGCGCAACCTGGCTCGATCAGCTCAATGTCGATCCGCGCTGGCGTATCGCCGCCGCCTTCGGAACCCGCGTCGTTCAGGAGCACCAGGAAGCGCTGATGGCCTCGGCGTGGGAACAGGCCGCCGAATCGGCGGTCGCCAACCAGCGTTTGCGCCAGATCCAGCTGAGCCTCGCCGTGGGCGAGAGCCTGCACGCTCGCCATCTCTCCAAGTTCACCGAGGAAAGAATGCTGCGCATCACGGCGCCCGCCTTCGCCCGCTTGCGAGTCTCCCGGCAACAGGATGTTTCGGGGCTGGCCGCAAGCGCGGCCGCGACGGCGGAACCGTCGCTGCTAGCCGAACAGGCCCGTTCCGCATTGCCGGTAGCGGCAAACCGCCCGGCGATGCGCCGCATCGGACGCCAGCGCGGCCCGCTGACCCGCCGCGTCGCTGCCCAGAATTACCAGCGCAACGCCAAAGACACCTGGGTGGCCCGCCTCAACAATATGCCGGGGGACACCCCTCCGATCCAGCCGCCGCAGCCGCCGCAGCAGGACTTTTGCCCGATACCGGGGAGCCTGCCGGTCGAGTATCTCGGGCTCGAGGGGGCCCAACCCCAGAAGAACGGATCGTACTTCGGCGCATTCTTCGTCTCGCCCGAAAACACCCCCGTGCTGTCGCCGGGCACGCCGCTGCTGAAGCAGGACCGGACCGAGGTTCCCGGCTTTTTCCGCAAGGCGGCGCAGGAACATCTGAATCGCTTCCCCGCCCCACGCACCGCCTCTGCCGAACTACGGCTCCCGATGCAGGCCATCACTATCCCGGTGCTCGCACAGACCATCCCGCGGGAAACGCTGCCGGCCCTGGTCAAGGCGATCATGTCGACCGGAGACAACGTGCTCGCGCCGGCGGAGACCGACGGGGTGGATACAGTCATGATGGCGCCGCACTTCCCGCAGCCCATGTACGAAACGCTGCGCGACCTGTCGCAGGAACTGCTGCTGCCGGGAATCGACAAGGTCAGGCCGGAGACGGTTGTCGGCCTGGAGACGAATCGGCGGTTCATCGAGGCCTACCTGGTCGGGCTCAATCATGAAATGGCCCGCGAGCTGCTGTGGCGGGGTTACCCGACCGATCAGCGCGGCACCTATTTCGACCGGTTCTGGAGCATCGGGCACCCGGATATCACCGCCCTGCACACCTGGAGCGTCATCGATTCGGCGACCGGGAAAATGAGGCCGCTGGGCGATCTCGCCTTCGGCGCGCCTCCGGACGCCAATCCGTTCGTCATGCTGCTGCGCAGCAGCCTGCTGCAGCGCTATCCCAACGCGTCGGTCTTCATGGTTCGCGCGATGCATCCGGGGTCGCCCCCCGACCCCCTGGCGTTCCAGCCCGACCCGGCGGCGCCCGAGCTGCTGCCCATCTTCAGCGGCTTCATGCAGCCGGATGTGTTCATTTTAGGTTTTGATGTCTCTCCGGACGAGGCCGGCGGCGATCCAGGCTACTACGTAGTCATTCAGGAGCATCCCACCGAACCGCGCTTCGGCATCGACGCGGATCGAACGCGAGACAGCAGCCATCTCAGCCTCGGCGATCTCGGCCTCGATGCCGCTCCGCCCGCGCACGCCGCGCAAACCGCCGCCGCCACGCGCCGGCTTCCGGTACGCATCGCCATTCACGCCAAACGGCTCATCATGCCGGCCTGACCCACGGACTCACACCGATGAATAAACCGCTATTCGATACCAGTTTCGCGCTTCCCTCGGTAAACCCCGAGATTACGCCCCAAAGGCTCTGTCCCGGCAATGTTCCCCTGGTGCTGCTGCCGGTGCGACTGGAGACGCGTTTCTTCGAACTGCCCGACGGCTCAGCCACACTGCGGGTGCGCGTCTATCCCGACAAGATTCATATCGACACCCACCAGCCGGACCTCACGGCGGAAGAACAGGCCTTGGGAATGCAGTATTGGCAGCAGGATTGGGCGGCGGGAGACGAAACCGCCCGCGCCGACGCCTGGCATACCCTGGCCAGCCGCGTCGATGCGGAGCGCGCCGCGTGGATAGCCCGGGTACTGCAGCCCACCAACCTCGCCCAGCGCCCCAAGGAGCCGCCGGTATTCCCGCCCCTGCCCCCGGTACGGGGCGAGCATGCGCCGGTGGCCCGGCTGCTGCCGGACCGCTGGACCGCCGTACTGCACTCGGGAGGAACGGTCGCGTTGACGGCCACCGGAAACGACATTCAGCGAGAGCTCGCGGTCGGCCTTAACCCGAATGTGTCCGACGATAAAACCGACATGTCGGCCGGTGCCGGCGACACGCTCGCCCTGGATGAGGACATGATGTGGCTGGTGGACTTCGACAAGGCCCAGTCGGCCGGAATGGCGCTCACCATGACCGTGCCGGCGGCCGTTCTGGAAACCGGCGTCGACAGTCTCATGGTATTCGGCGTCGCCGACTCGCCGGACACAGCCGATACGGCCAACCGGCTGGCCGATCTTCTCGATGCGCACCATTACACCGACGGGCTCGAGTTCCTGCGCTTCGGAACCCCCACGAACAACACCGACGATAGGCGCGCCGGCTACAGCACGGATGATCCCGGCCACCGCCGAAGCTTCGCCAACGAGGTCGTCGCGAATCCCGAAAACACGCCGAACGCAGGGCTCGTCGGGACGGTACTCGGGCTGCCGCCGGAACGGATCGCAGCCACCCTGGGTCGCCTGGGCCAGGCCGGCCAGGACCACGAACGCGACCTGCGCAGCATGAATGCCGCGCTATGGCAGGTCGGCTGGGGCTATTTCCTCAGCAACATGATGGGCGCGGAAACCGGCCTCACGGCCGAAGCGCTCGATTGGGCGCGCAACCACTTCCTGAACTACGTGCGCAGCGGCGGTCCCTTCCCGTCCCTGCGCTGCGGAACCCAGCCCTATGGCATCCTGCCGGTGACGTCGCTGGACTTATGGACGCCGGAGGCGGGCGAAGCTTCCGCCGCACGGGAATCCCGGCTCAAAGAGCTGCTGCTCGCCATGCGCAACGAAGTATGGCGCCCCGTCGTGCACCTGGTCGCACGCATCGGACTCCGGCAGGAAACGCCCGGGAAGGCCGATCCTGACAGCGACCTCGCCGACGTCATGCGAACCGATGGCGTCTCGCACGGACATCTCACCCGCCGAGTGCTCGGCCGGCATTATCTCGAGCACCTGTACGCGCTGGCCGCGCGGGACTTCAGCCCGCTCGCGGTAGCGCAAGGCGAGATTTCGGCCAAGCTGATCGATCGCTTGAAGCTGACGGTGCAGAAGCTTCCCCGCCTCGCGCGCTGCTTCCTGGACACGGCGCCCGCGCCGGTGACCGCTCCCCTGGTGCACGCGGGAGAAATTTCGCCGTGGCAGCGCCTGGAGCCCAATTACATCAGCGCGCTGCTCGAAACCACGAGCATCGAGGCATTGATCACGCTCGATCCGCCGCCGAGTCCGAGTCTTTTGTATGCGCTGCTGCGTCACGCACTGCTCCGCGAAATCGCGGAAGCCGCCGCGCGCATGGCGGCAACCGTGCCGGACAAACAATACGCGACGCTCGACCTGCTGCGCGATTCCGAACTGGTCGATCTGGTCGACGGGTCCATCATCGGCTACACGGTGCAGAAGCCGGCGGACACGCTGCACTGGAAGCGCCAGCTCGAAATCCATGGCGTTCCGGGCCTTCCCGCCGACCAGACGATCGGCCGGTATCTCGAAGACTGGCTGCAGGCGCGCGCCGGCGGCAACCATCCGGCCGTCGCGGCGCTCGGCGAATTCCGCGCCGGCCTGGCCCATCTGCAGATGCTGGACACCGAGTCGCTACACTATCTGATGCAGTCCACGCTCGATCTCTCCTCGCATCGGCTCGACGCCTGGATCACCTCGTTCGCCACCAAGCGCCTGAAAGCGATGACCCCCGGCGGATCGCCGGGTGTTTACGTGGGCGCCTACGGCTGGGTGGAAAATCTCCGGCCGGCGCATCGGGCGGAGCCGATTCCCGCCGAGCTGTTGCCGCCGGGGGAGCAGGCACCGGAGGAGCAGGCGCCGCTGTATCCGCTGGCCAATGACAGCGGCTTCATTCATGCCCCCTCGCTAACCCACGCGTCCGCGGCGGCCTTGCTGCGCAATGCGCATCTCGGCCCCGACGGAGTCCCGCAGCCGGATGGATCGTTTGCCATCGATCTGTCGTCGCGGCGGGTGCGCGATGCCTCGCGGCTGCTCGAAGGCGTGCGCCAGGGACAGCCGCTGGGCGCGCTCCTGGGCTATCGGCTCGAACGTCGCCTGCATGAAGCCGGGCTCGATCATTTCATCGCGCCGCTGCGAAAAATCTCACCGTTGGCAGTCCGCAAGCGGGAAACCGACGCCTGGCCGAACGAGATCTTCAAAGCCAACGCGGCCAACAACGTGGTGGACGGACTAGAGCTGTTCCGAGCATGGAAGGCATACCGGAATAGCATCGCCTTTGAGATCAGGAACGTGGGGAGCGACGACGAAAGGTTCCGGGTCGAACGTGAGATCGAAGCGCTCGGCGATGCGATCGACGGTCTTGGCGATGCACTCGTCGCCGAGGCGGCGTACCAGATCGCTCGCGGCAACACCCCGCGCCTGGCCAGCACGCTGTCGGCCATCGCCCTGGGGGATGCGCCGGTACCGGAACTGGAAGTGGCCCGCATCCCTCGCACCGGCACCTCGCTGACCCATCGCGTGCTGGTGCTGTTCAGCGGCGTGTCGAATGCCGGCGGCGGCTGGACCAACTCGACCACACGCACTGTCAACGAGCGCTGGCTCAATGCCTGGATCAGGCTGTTGCTGGGCGATGCGCGCAAGGTGCGGTGCACCGTCGAGCGGCTCGACGACACCACCGGCGCGGTGACGGAAACCGCCGTTTTCCCGTTGAGCGATGTGCCGATGTCTACCCTAGACTTCGTGTACAGCGTACAGCCCGGGGGCCAGTCGGCCACGGCCGACGCGTCGCCCTGCCTCGCCGAGCAGCGCGTGCTTTATCATGCAAGACGCCTGGCGAACGGCTTCGGCAACGACGCCGGGGTGCGGCTGCAGCACGAGCGGCCGGCCGATCTCGCCGCCGGAGAGACGACGCTGTTCGACGTGCTGGAGCAGGCACGCGCCATTCGGCGCTTGCTCCAGGGCGCACGCGGACTGCGTCCCGAGGACCTGAGCCCGCCCGACCGCCCGCATCAGTCCACGCTCGATCTGGCGGACCTGGAAGCACGTGTCGTGCGATACGAAAACGGCCTGAATGCCGCCCACAAGACGCTCGCAAGCCTGGTGTCCAAGGCCGCGGATACCCTCGCCGAGGATTTTCGCACGGCGATACTGAACCTCGGCCATTTCAGCGTCGAACCGGCCGTCCCCGGCGTCGCGGTCGGCGACACGCCCGAGATTCGCAGTGCCTTGGCCCGGCAGGCGGCCGCGATGCTGAAGGTCAGCGGACCGCGCTTGGAACAGGGCGCCGCGCTTCGAACCCGGGTTGCGGCAACCGACCCCCGCGCGCGCTGCGACCAACTGCTCGAACGCGGACGCGCCGTCTATGGCGCCGAGTTCGTGTCGCTCCCAAGCTTTACCTGCGACGCTGCCGGCGCCGCCGAACTCAATGCCGCACTCGCGGCCGGCACCCGGCAACAAGGCGGCGATCCGCTCGCCGTCCACGGCTGGTTCATGCGCGCCTCGCGGGTGCGCGACGCCCTGGCGCCTCTCGGCCTGTGCCTGCAGACGGCGGAAGTCTTCGCGACCGGCGCCCGCCTGAACCTTAATGTCGCGCAATTGCCTTTCAACGCGGAAGAGCGCTGGGTAGGCCTGCCGGGGGCCGGGAAAGAACTGCCTCCGAGCAAGCTGTCGCTGGTGGTGCAACCCATGACGGCAATCGATGCGGCCCTGCCCTTGTCCGGCCTGTTCATCGACGAATGGGTGGAGGTGGTGCCGAACAAGGAGGAAACGACCGCCCTCACCTTTCAGTTCGATCCGCCCAATGCCTTCCCGCCGCAGAACGTGCTGATCGCCGTGCCCCCGGTTCCGGGCCAGGACTGGACCACCGAAACCTTGCGCTGCGTGCTCGCCGAGACGCTCGATCTGGCCAAGCTGCGCGCCGTCGACACGCGCCTGCTCGGCGCGGCCGCGCAGTATCTGCCGGGCATCTACGTGCCCTTCAATGTCGCGGACGACGCGGTCTCGACCGACTTCGCGCCGCTCACGGCCTAATTCAACCGCCGCCACCAACGAAATAGATAGAGGAAACGACGTAATGGCAGGACTTTTCGTTTTCGTAGCCAGCCCGGCCCAGTACAGCACGGTCGGACGGAGCATACAGTTGTCCGGTTCGGTTGGAGGCGCCGGTAGCGGTTCCGTCTCCTGGGTTAGTATCCAGCTCGGCGCCGGGGGACCTACAGTGAAGCCCAACGGTCGCGAGAATTGGAGTTGGCAGGGACTGATCCCAAACAACATCCGCCCGGGCCAGGCGTTTCAGATCATCGTCACTGCCAGCGGAGTGATACAGACCAAGGGTTGGCCGGAACCGGAATACGAGACGGTCGACGGACAAGCCGTCCTCAACGTCGTGCTCGAAAACGTGGTGCCGGAACTGACGGTCGATTCGTTCCAGTCGCCCGTCGTGGTGACGCAGTTCCCCTATGTTTTCCAGCTCGAAGGATCCGCATCGGAGGCTAAACCCGAGATCTACGGCGTCCCCCAAGTCCAGTATCGGATCGGAAACGGCGCGTTCGTGGCCGCGAGTCCCGTCATTGGCAATGCGGCTCGCTGGACCGCGGGGGTTTCCGTGGCGACCAAAGGGGACACCGTCATCACCGTGCAGGCGCCCGACAATTTCGGGTCGGTCACGACCGTCCAGAAAACCTTGACGGTGCTCGAGTATCCGATGCCGACCGAAGTCGATCCGAACGTAAAAACAACGCTGGCCGGCGTGCCGACGACGTCCTCGATTACCAGTTGGACGCGGCTCGAACCGCAGTGTTCCAACGCGGACATCGGTTCCAGTTCCAACGCCCGCCTGTTCGATCCGCTATGGCTCATGACGCGGCAATGGCAGATCGGCGAATTCCAGGGCGAGGATACCGGCTCGCCGGTGCAGGCGCGGGTGCGGGCAACGGGCGCACTGCTCACGCGGTGCTATTTCGGGGAGTTGCCCGAGAATAACAAGGCGCCTCCGTACGACCCGACGCTCGAACCGCTCGAGGCCGTGGTGGAACGCCGGCGCATGCGTCCCGCCGGCGCCGACGATTCCCGCATGCTCACGCTGGCTGTGGAAGCCGGGCTCCACTTCCTGCGCATGCTGGAACGCAATGCGACGGCGAAGAAATATCGCCCGGCATTCCTCGCCCACTATGTACTGCAACCGTCCCTCACGCTGCCGGCCGACGACGCCGGCCGGCGCTTCGTCCAGACCATGGTCGGTCGAGCGCCCGACGCGCGCCGGCTCGCGTCCGCGTTCCGCCAGCCGGACTCGTCCCAGATCGTTTTCGATGCGGCGCTTAACATCGCGGCAGCCGACCGTGCCCCGGTGCAGCAGGTCGCATCGGCTTGGCTGGCCTGGTACGACGGGCTTTTCACCGAGCCTGGGGCACCGTCCCAGGACGCCTGGATGCCGTCGCGCCTCGAGTATGCCGTGTCGGTCGCCACCCGTTTGTCCGCCGATCCGCAGGACGCGCTGACCTTCTCCGCCAGCGAATTCGATGGCGGCCGACTCGACTGGAGCAGCTTCGACATCAATAAAACAGCCGGTGTCGACACCACCGGCGACGTGTATCCGATCGCGCTCACGGAAACCACGATGCCCGCGCCGGTGAGCTTTCACGGCGCGCCCGCTCCGCGTTTCTGGGAACTGGAGGACGCGAAAATCGCCTACGGTCTGGTGTCGGCCGGACCGGCGGATGTGGCGCAAATGCTCATGATCGAGTATGCCAGCACCTACGGCAATGATTGGTTTGTCGTGCCGCTGAACTTGCCGGTGGGCAGCGTCACCCGCATCGACTCGCTGGTGGTGACCGACACCTTCGGCGTCCGCAGCCTGCTGCGTCCCATCGGCGATCCGGAACTGCCGCAGCCCTTCTTTTCCCTGTGGCAGGTGTCGATCCTGCGCCGTGCGGGCGAAAGCCTCGGGGCTGAGTTACCGACCGGCGAGCGGATCGGCGCTCCCGTCCCCAATCTGTTCTTTCTTCCGCCCACGCTTGGCCGGACCATCGACGGCGCGCCCCTGGAAGACGTGCTGTTCATGCGCGACGAAATGGCCAACATGGGGTGGGGCATCGAGCGTAGCATCGAAAGCGCCATCGAAACGCCGCTCAAGCTGGCAAGCGATGCGGCGCAGGCCAACAGCGCTCCGCCCCCCTCCACCGCACTGCCGCGCTATCGGCTGTCGACGACCGTGCCGGACAACTGGATACCGCTGCTGCCCGTGCAACCGAATAACACCGACAACGCGGTTTCGCAACTCCGGCCCGGGGCCGTACTTCAGCCGAATTCCACGGCAAAACCACAGTTCGCCCGTAGCGAGGTGCTCAAGGCGTTGAGCACGCAATGGCTCTACGACGAGGAGGTCCCCCGTGAAGGCGTGCATATTACGCGTCGGCGCCATATGACGCGTTGGATCGATGGGTCGACCTGGGTATGGACCGCGTTCCGCAGCGAAGTCGGCACCGGGGAAGGATCGGCCGGTCTGCGCTTCGATCAGATCGAGGATGGCGGTCGGTCGGAGCAGGGATTCGATTGACGGTTCACGCTTTATTAGAGCGTGTTATGCACTTTGCAGGAGTAGCGAGGCCTTGACGAGCATGAGGATGGCGAACACCACGAAGTGCAGGCCCGCCAAGGTTTCGGCTAACCGCTCGTAATCGCGAGCTAAACGCCGAAAACGGGCGATCCAACCGAAATTCCGCTCCACCACCCAGCGCCGGGGCAACAGCACAAAGCCTCTTTTGACCTCAGGCAGCTTGACCACTTCCAGCCGAATGCCGTGCTGGCGGGCGGCCTCGGCTGCCTCGTCACCGGCGTCGCCCTGGTCGACAAACGTCACGTCCACACCTTGTCCCGTGACTTGTTGAACAGAGCGCGCCAGTTCCGCCACCTGCGCTAGTTCCGGCTCATTGGCCGGAGTCACCAGGAGCGCCAACAGATGGCCCAAGGTATCGACGGCCATGTGGACCTTGCTGCCCTTCTTGCGTTTATAGTCATCGTAACCGGCACGCGACCCACTCTCACAATTGGGTCGCAGCGTTCGCCCATCCAAAATCGCGGCTTTCGGCTGCGATTTTCGCCCCTGCGCCAGACGCAAAATTTCGAGGCGATCATGCACGATCGCCTCGAAGCAGCCCGCCGCGAGCCAACGCTGGGTCTGTTGATAAACGGCTTCCCACGGCGGCAGGTCATGCGGCAACATCCGCGAAGGCGCGCCGGCCCGCTTGGCCGGGACATGGAATGCGTTCGGAGAGTTGAAAAAATAGAGCCTCCCGGCGGGAGGATTCCGCCCGGCCACGGAAATTCGCCTCCAGATCGGTTGATTGTTACAAAAGGAGCGTAACCGGAGATCGGCCGGGCAAGTCGCCGGAGAGTGGACTGCTCCGTACCGGCCGGATGCGTGCGCAACGGATTTCGGTGTTAAACCCGCTTCCGGAATCTAGGAAAACTATCCAGGCATTTCCCGATTTCAAGTCTTTGACGTGCTTTGTCCCATTCCAGGATCGGAGCGATGTCGGCTGCAATGGCTTCCATCTCGTCGGGAGAAAAGCGATGTAGAACGAGCAAGGGCGAACGACGCCGCAGGAGATCGTCCAAGTGAACGATCATTTCATTACGGGCGCAATGAAAAAGATCGGCGACAATGAATGGCAAGTCCGACAGAGCACGCGAACCCAGGGCGTTGTTCCGCTCGATAGATTGGAAAATCTCCTCGATCCGCCTGCCATGGCGGAAACCCAACCAGCGAATCTCTTCGGCTCCGAGCCCTAAATTCCGGCCCCGCTCCACCGAGTTCCGAAGCCATTCCGAATAGTTTTGGTCGGGAGCCCAAGGGAAAGCCAGACCCGCTGTCATGCAAGGGCGTCGAACACCCAGCTTTCGGCAAACTTTATCGACGATCGCCGCGGCGTCGTAACGCGCCGAGGTAAACTTGCCGCCCACCGAGACCAGCACGCCATTATTCAACTCTCTCAAAGTCCACTCGCGACTCAGCGCCGATGGCGCGAGCCCCTGTTTGCCCTTCAGCACCCGGAGACCGGCAAAGCCGCCGAGTATATCCTCTTCGCGCCACTGCACGGAGCCGAGCACACGGTTTGCCGATCGCAGCAAATAATCGACATCCTCCCGCTCCACGTCGACATCCTCGGGATTGCCCGCATAATCCGTATCGGTAGTGCCTAGCAGCGTTAGGCCATACCACGGCACCAAAAAGATCACACGGCCGTCCGTTTCCGAAAAGAACAGCAAGGCATCCCTACCGGGCAAACGAGGCAAGATAAGATGAACGCCTTTACACAGACGACAGGCCTTGGGCGAAAAACCGGGCGCATCTTTCACCCATGCACCGGTGGCGTTGACCACACAGCGGGCATGCACCGGCGTCTGCTCCCCTGTCACTTGATCCTTGACGATGACGCCCGTCACTCGCCCGTGCCGCTCTTCGTAAGCTATGGCACCGCAATAGTTGACCGCCACGGCACCGGCTGCCAAGGCTCCGTCCACCAATTCCAGCACGAAGCGGGCATCGTCCGTCTGCGCATCTCCGTAAACCCACCCGCTATCCAAATCCGTAACGCGGAGCCACGGGAAACGACGTGCAAATGCCTCGGCGCTCAAACGCTCGTGGCGTGCTTCCGAGCCGGCGATACTTCCCAGCAGATCGTAGATCGACAGCCCCAGACGAAGCCGCCAGGATGCCAAGCGATCTTTGCGATAAACCGGGACACCGAAACGTAGCGCTTCGACCCGGTGCGGACAAAGCCGCATCAGCCGCTGCCGCTCGTTCAACGATTTCCGAACCAGTCCGAAATGCCCCTGCGCGACGTAACGCAGCCCGCCGTGGATCAGCTTGGTCGATGCCGAAGACGTACCTCCGGCCCAATCCCCTCGGTCGATCAAAGCCGTTGACAATCCGCGCAAGGCGGCATCATAAGCCGTCCAGGCGCCATAAATGCCGCCACCGACGACCAGCAAATCGAAGGTCTTGTTCTTAAGATCGGAAAATCGCCGCTGCATGGTCGTAATAGCCTTGATGCCCCATACTTCCTGGACCGATTCCCAGGATGTTACACTCGCGCCGCCAACGATCCTGACGTGGAGAATATCCCCGCTCTGGCAATACACACAAGCAAGTCGATCTCATTTTCCGACCATTCAAGGCTTGTCGCTCAAATGCGGCCATGGATCCGATCGTCATACCGATGAAAAAATCACCACCGATCCGCCTTCGATCTCTCTTCCTGATCGTCGCGGCCTTTTTGCCGATTCTCTACGGCCCGGCGCAAAGCGATGAAGTTTTCCGCTGGAAGGACGAGAAAGGGCGCGCTCATTACTCCGATCATGCCGCCGAAGGTGCCGAACCTACAAATATCGAGGCGGCACCAGCGGTTCACGCGGTAAAAGCGGTATTCGACGGCGACACCGTCTTGCTCGAC
This sequence comes from Methylocaldum sp. GT1TLB, assembly GCF_051027445.1. Lineage (NCBI taxonomy): Bacteria > Pseudomonadati > Pseudomonadota > Gammaproteobacteria > Methylococcales > Methylococcaceae > Methylocaldum > Methylocaldum sp. GT1TLB. Next base: position 561,321 of record NZ_CP194898.1, on the reverse strand, counting down.
AATGGGGAGAAAGTCCGGCTGCTTGGAATCAATACACCGGAAGTGGACAGCCCCAGGAAGATCGGTGAAGCGGGAGGCGAAGAGGCAAAGCTCTGGCTCCAACGGCGCTTGACGGGCCGAACGGTGCGCCTGGAGCATGATATGGAGCTTAGGGACAAGTACCGGCGGCTATTGGCCCATGTCTTCGCCGACAACGGCGAACACATCAACCTGGCGTTGATAGAAGCGGGCTTGGCTTTTGTAGACATTCATCCGCCCAATCTCAAATATGCCGAAGCCTTGACTCAGGCCGAGAGTGGAGCAGAACTGGCTAAACGCGGCATTTGGGGAATGCCGGATTACCGGCCGAAGCCAGTGGAAGCGCTGATTGTGCGGCCGACGCTACGCGGCTGGCAGCGTTTGACAGGCGCACCGTCCGCTATCGTCGAAAGCAAGCGTTATTTCCGCTTGAAATTTTCCGATCGATTCGAAGTCCGCATCCCGAGAGAAAACCTCAACCTATTCCCTCCCTTGGAGACCTATCTGCGCCGGAACGTTGAAGCACGGGGTTGGCTATCGCGTCGACGCGGCGATTATTCGATCTTCGTCCGACATCCGAGCGCGCTCACCATCCGAAGATGATTGCTGGAAATCCGGTCTTGACCGGCGTATCGCATCGAGCGGCGTGCCTGAACTTCGCTTCAATACTGATAACGGTGCTCCTCCTCGTAATACTGAGGAAATCCGACAGCCGCTTTCAACTCCTCGAATTCCATGATGTTCTCCGGCATCCGCCCCTGCCTGAGGCTGCTCAAAGCCTCACGCATGGCGCGGACGCCGGCATTCAGCAAGGTTAGAGGATATACCGCGATCTTATAGCCGATCGCCTCCAGCTGTTGGGGCGGCAAGACCGGAGTCTTGCCGTATTCGATCATGTTGGCCATCTTGGGCCCGTCAACTTCGGCGCAGTAGCGATGCATTTCCTCGACGCTTTCCGGAGCTTCCAGAAAAGTGATATCGGCGCCCAACTCCCGGAATAGTCGACAGCGTGCGATGGCTTCCTCCAAACCTAGCACGGCCCGCGCGTCGGTTCGCGCCATGATGAGTATGTCGTCGCCGGCATTGCGTGCGTCAACCGCCGCACGGATTCGCATTGCGGCTTCGTCCCGGCTCACCACCGCCTTTCCCTGGGTGTGACCGCAACGTTTCGGAGCCAGCTGATCCTCGATCATGATGCAAGCAAATCCCGCCCGAGCGTAGCCTTGCACGGTGCGCTTTACGTTGAGTGCATTGCCGAAGCCAGTATCCCCATCGCCGAACATCGGAATAGAGACGGCGGCACAAATATTCCGGCCCTGTTCCACCAGTTCCCCGTAGGAAATCAAGCCGGTATCGGGCAGACCGAGGCGCGCCCCGGACACGGCAAAACCACTCATAAAGCCCATCTCGAAACCGGACTCCTGGATCAATTTGGCCGATATGGCATCGTGGCAGCCCGGCATAATGCGGATACCAGGCGAGGCAAGAAGCTCTTTCAAACGGGCGGTAGCGGAAGCCATACGTTTTTCTCCTCGGAAGTCGGCCATGAATCGAATACCCGATCAACCGGAAACGGCGATCATTGCGACGCCTTATCGGCGTTCAGTTCGAGGCGGGATGCTTCGTTGGGTCTGGGAATGTCCACGCCGAGACTGATGACGAAACTCGACGCCTCCTCGATGCTCATCTCGGACACTCTGACCTTCGATTCGTGGACGATTACGGTAAAGCCCGAGGTCGGATTCGGCGAGGTCGGAACATACAGCACCAGGTAATCGTCGACCCGGTTGGTTACATAGGCCGGCACCCAAATGCCTTCCTTAGGATATTCGATGTAAACCACGTCGCGCAGCTTTTCCTTCTCATCGCCCCGAAACAGGTTCAGTATTTTTTTGGTAACCCGGTATATCGTGCCGAGCAGCGGAATACGGTTAAGCAGACCCTCCAGGTAGTACCACACATGCGCTTTATCCTGCTTGAGCAAATAACCGAAATACGTCAGGACCAAAATGGCCGTCGTAAACAAGCCTATGGGGATAAAGAAGTTCTCGTAACGCCCGAAGATGCTCAACACGAAGTCTCGAAGCAATCCTTCGACCGCGATTACGATCTGTAGGATGATAACGATGGGAAGTACACCCAATACACCGATAAGAAAATAGCCAAAGAATTTCTGTAATGTCTTTTTCATTTTATTACCAGCAACCTTGGTGACGAAATTTGCAATTCGAGAAAAACGGCATCGACGAGCGATATCTCCGCCGGCCTGCTCCCGGACCGAAGAATATGCTCTACAGAATAAAGCGTAATTAGGACGATGTCAGTTTTGGAGCGTCGAAAAAGATCGATCGGGTTTGAGGGCGGGGTTGTGAAAATCAGTCTTCAACGGGCTCCACGGTTATCGTGACCGCTTCAGTGTAGGTGAGTTCCACTTCATCCCCTGCCCCTAGGTTCTTTATGTACTTTCGGAGCTGAGGATTTCGCACCTCAACCGTGTGCACGCGACCGCTCGGGCTCGAAATCGTCACTCTGTTCGCATCGTGATCGACGGACAAGACTTTCACCGTCGCCCTGACCGAGCGCCCTACCGATCCGCCCGGACGCTCTCCGGACTGTGTTATCGAGCTTCCTTCTCCAACTTTGACATCCTTTGCACCCTCGCCGGGATCTTTGATCTCGGCCGCAAGCGCCTCGTAATAACCGATGGTCACCTGATCGCCGACTTTCATTTTGGCGAGATTTTCAACTTTCGGGTCGATGTGTACGGCGAATCCGTTTCCGTTTGCGTCCGTCAAAAAGACCTGACGGCTTTGCAAATCGATCTCTTTGACCGTTGCGGTGGTTTGTTTGGCATTTGCGTAAAGCTGTTTCGGCTCTTGAGCGGCGCACGCCGCCAGAGCAGCCAGAATGACACTGTTGAGCACTCTCCGAGCGATCGAAAACCAGATGCTGTCCATCGCGACGCTCCGTCCATGACAATCCGAACAAACATCCGAGCTGAAATTGCAGCCCGACCAACGCCGATAATCGATGCCTCCGATGCGATTCCCGCACAGATGCCCCTTCATAAAGCAACTTCACGGCGTCGGCTACGGTTCCCCTCGTCATGGAGCGTCCCACGCGATCACACGACCGCATCGCCTGGAAGTCGACGTCCTCGAATAAAATTAGACAGCTCCGCTAGGAGGAAGGGTTCCCCGTTTTCAGGACTCTTTGAATCCAAGTCTCTTTAAAATGGTTTCCAAAGGACAAATTTTGGTAAATCCGCTCTGAAACAAGTTGGCTCCGACAAATGCTGTAAACCAAAGCCAGTTCTTGTTTACGAATATCGGGCTGGCTTCCGCGCCAAGCGCCAACGATAGCAAAACAAAAAATCCTGCGAAAATTCTTACTAAACGATGTGTAGTCATAGCAGCCTCATGTTAGAATTCTCTAATATATCAAACTCGAGCCCGCGATAAAGTACGAGTTCGCCGATGAATCGAGTGTGACGCACGTCGGCGCATGATCTGCAAGACTCATTCGGAAAAGCGAGCAGAAAACGGTCCTGTCGCGGATAGTATCAACCGGGTTTTTTTGGTGAACTCGGCTGCCTTGATGACGAAGAAACCAAATTTCGAACATCGATGGAATATGGGACGGCTCTGAACGCTGGCCGCACATTCGAGGAAAATATTGGATGGCTAATGTAATCATGTACAGCTCAGCCTTCTGCCCCTATTGTGTCATGGCGGAGCGCTTGCTTTTGAAAAAAGGCGTCGAGAATATCCAAAAGATCAGGGTCGACCTGGAGCCGGAACTCCGCATCGAAATGATGGAAAGGACAAAACGCCGCACGGTACCCCAGATTTACATCGGCGAAACTCATGTAGGGGGTTATGACGACCTCGCTGCCCTGGAGCGTGTCGGCCAGCTTGATCTCTTGCTGGCCAATGCTCGAGGGCATGGCAACGATTAGAAACTCCCCTCGCTCTGGCTTAGCTTTCAACTAAGAATCGTTCCGTATCGAAAAGCGGTTGAAAGGTTTTCCAGCGGTGAATTATTGACTTGTCTCAAAACTAAATTCGCGAATATCTGTCTTTAATACCAATTCGTTCTGCTGTACCGGATTAGCGCCAATCCAAACGGTAAGAAGCAGACAACGCGGCGTGCGTTGGACCGAAACATTGTGCATGGCACCCTGCTTATGTATATTTACCTATTCCTTTAGCTCATTCGGAGGCGAGGGGAAGTCGAGAAACTACGAGCCTTCCATTAGGCCCGCTTCAACAACGTAATACAAAAATCCGATAATCCATCAAGTGAGGGAAGAGATATGCGTAAACTAATTTGCTTCAAAGAGTGCTTGCTCGCTCTGAGCCTGCTCGTTTCCGCCGTGATCCCCGTATCGAGCTGGGCGCACGGAGGAGCCTCCGGCGTCGATTTGGATGCTTGCCGCATTCCGGTCGGCCCGCACTGGGTCCATTTCACCGCTTACCAACCGCAGTTGACTGGAACAACCGAATACTGCGATTCCATTCCCGAAGTTGGTTCAGCCACCCTGGTATTCGATTACGAAGGGAAGGCGTTGCGAAACATGACGGTTGAATTTGAAATCACCAAGGAACCGCAAGGAACCCGCGTCTTTTACAAGGAGCCGTCGACCTATCCGACCGGCACCGCCAACACCACAATCAACTTCACCGAGCCTGGTAAGTACTTGGCCCATGTGACCCTGGTCAATGAAGGGCAAAAGGTGGACGCCCACGTACCCTTTAGTGTCGGAGCCTCCGCATCCGGGCCTTCGACCAGCACTTACTTGGTCATTGCCGTCATTTTGATTGCGGCCGGCTATATCTTTTATCTTTCCAATGCGTCGTTCAAAGGCGCCGTAGATCGGATGTTGAAAAAGACCTCTTAGGAACTTTTAGGTCGGATCGATTGACTAAGCGCCATCCGTCGCCAGTCTTAGTCAAGTCTTCGAATCTCTGTTCCCAACGGTACTCAAAATGCAGACACGCTCCCTCGTATTCTTGTTTGGTTCGGCCCTGTTGAGCTTATCCACCGGTGCCGGAGCCGTTACTTCTCCACCGCCCAGCGCCAAAGTCCAACTCGGCCAAGCAGAACCTTTCTGCAACAGCGGGGTTCCTAGCGAATGGCGCAAAGCTCAAGTCATCGAAGGCGTAAACATTCAAGAATCGAGGGTCTGCAACGCGGATAATCCGGCAGACATCGCGGCGTTCGTGAAGGGAACCAACAACATATCCATGCAAACGATCATGGATACGTCCAGCTTAGCTGCGGATGCGATCACGAAAACCAATGACATGGATGGCGACGGTGACCCCGACCATATCATCATTAAAGTCGAAATCATGGAAGTAAACGGGCACTCGCCGGATTTCGCCGGCGTAGTACCCACCTTCGATATCGCACCCGGCATACAACCCAGCTTCTGGGTCTTCGCTCCGAAAACCCGCGATATGTCGACGCGTAGCTTCGCAAGCGTGGAAGCAAATCCGATGCTGCGCATGCCCTCCACGCCGATACGCGTCGAGCAGGGCGACGTGGTCTGGCTGGTCGTTGAGAATACCCACTACTTCCCTCACTCGATACACCTTCACGGCGTCGACCACCCCTTCATGGACCACGGCGGCGAAGGCAACGATGGCGTTGGCCAAACCAGCCAAATGGATATCATGCCGGGCCAAAGCAAGACCTACGTGATCCGGCCACGTCAGCCCGGCACTATGTATTATCACTGCCACGTCCAACCTCATACGCATATTCCGATGGGGCTCGCGGGCATGTTTATAGTGGAAGAGAACCGGCCGAACAACTGGGTTCAAACCTTTAACGTGGGCGCCGGCCAAGTTCGCCATCCCTCCGTAGCGGTATTGGAAAAATTCAGCCAGGAATACGACCTGCACTATCAGTCGGTCGACAAAGATCTGCATAAACTTCCGCAGGCAGCCAACGATCCCCGCCTGATCGCGAGAGCGATGAACCAGGAGTATGACATCACGGACGCGACTGACGACTATTTTCTACTGAACGGACGCTCCTTCCCGTACACGCTTCGGGAGTCGCTCATTACGGTTAACCCGAACGAGAAGATCAAGCTGCGCATTTTGAACGGCCATACCGAGACGCTTGCGCTTCATACGCATGGCCACAAGGCGACCGAAACTCATTATGACGGGGTCGAACAGAACCCCAGCGCTCAGGTGACCCGTGATGTTTACATGATGGCGCCGGCCCAGCGGCTGGACCTGTCGATCAATACGACGGATGACGGCTTGCACAGCTTCGGGTCCGGTATATGGATGTTCCACGACCATGTCGAAAGATCCTTCACCACCGACGGCATGGGCGAAGGCGGCAGCATCAGTCTCATCGTGTACAAGTCTTATCTAGAGGAAAACGGCACGCCGAAAACTCACGGCATGGATTTGACTCCGTATTTCACCAAGGAATTTTGGGAGAGAAAAATACCCGTATGGCAAGACTGGGCAGATGACTGGGGCAGCTTGGCTGAGCCTGCAGGCATTCAAACAGCGGCTGCGGCAAGCGTGACCGGAACGACCGGAGTTAAATCTGCGCCAGACGTGGTCGCCACCGATACGTCATCCAATCCGCTGGGCAGCCTTTTCAATGGACTGCTGTTCGGTATTGCGGGTTATGTGCTCTATCTGTACCGGGAACGCGTACTCGCTGTAATCAACCAACTCGCGTCCCAGGCCAAAGGCAAGCATTGAGGCAGTCGAACGTCATGTCAAAGTTTACGCATCTCATAATCTTCGGCGCTTTTCTGACCGCTTCGTCGGCCCATGCCGCGAAACAGCAGGAAATCGTAGAACATAAGTTATTGATGGATCACGGTGATGGCCACCTCATGGATATGGATGGCGGCATGGTCATGGGCCAAAACAAGGATAAGCTGCCCGGTGGCTGCGACAAGATCAGCGGGGACGAAGAGATCACCGTACGGGCCGGGCACAAGTATTCAAAGAAATTTCCCGGCACCATGTTCGCGTTCGACAAGCAGGAGTGGCGCATTAAGCCCTGTACGCGCCTCACGGTGCACTTCATCAACGAGGACAATATTCGCCATCAATGGATGATGCATGGATTGCCCAAGTATTTGTACGACAAGGGCATGTTCCACTTGGAGGTAACCGGCCCAGCCAAAATAAGCGGTACGCTGATCGTGCCCAAGGAAGACAAGACCTATCTGGTGCACTGCGATATCGCCCAGCACATGGAGAAGGGAATGAAAGGGCAGCTGGTCGTTGGGAAAGGCGGCGGCACGTTTCCCAGTATCCCCGGTCTGACCGACTTCGCCATTCCCGACAATTACGGCCCAACGCAAATAGCGGCTACTACGTCAGCGCAGCCTGCAGTTACTCAACCTACAGCGGCTCAACCGCTGCCGGCGCCTCAATCTTCGTCCAATACCGGCACATTCATTATCGGCCTAGCCCTCGGCTTGTTCGCGACACCATTTGCCGTGAGCAATTTCAAACAGCGCTTCAAAGGCATGAGCTCGAAAGACGTCGTCATCTATGGAGCCAACCTCGGCAAGAACCTGTTTGATCAAGCCGTCCATTTAGCAATCTCCATATACCGCCGCTTCAAGAAGTAAGCCGGGCCACACTCCCGTTGCGAGGCGCCTCACTCAGCCTGGAAGAAGCCTTGCAACGGGCAAAAACCGCCCTCCTCATACGCAAAAATACCCGCTGTAACCCCGTCCGCAGACGGCAGGCCGAATCGGCTTCATTCACCGAAGGCGCCTTGCGCCTCCGGATGCTGCAACTTGCATTCTTCCCGGTTGAGATGGCGTTGCGCCTCCAGAAAATCGTCCAGATACGCCTGATTGATCACCCGCCGCAAAACGCCTTCTTCGTCGGGTTCCACGTCCCATAGTCCGCTATTGTGCCAGTGATGGTCGTTTTCCCAGTCGGTGCGGTCGACTATCGGGTACAGACAGACGCCTTCCACCGGTACACCCAACTGGCGCGCCCTGCACACCTCTTCGGCAATTTCCCGTATCCATTGCCCCCGACCGGCGCCGACATGGCTGGTCTCGCCGATGATCATGGGGACCTGATAACGCTCGTACACCTCTTGCAACAAGCGGTGCAGCGGCATCCGCCTTGGATCGCCGAGGTGCCAGTGGAGACGGTCATTCGTTAGATACTCCCACTGATTGGAGTGATAATAGTTGACGCCGATGATGTCCAGGTACTTCGGGTCCCCGCCCAAATCCTCGTCGCGGGAGCCGCGCAACATGTCCCAAGCCTCGAACATGGAAGCGCGCTGCGCCCGCGCCGCGTCTTCCAGATCGGGGCGGCCGGGCGGCGCGATGATGTGGATGATAGGATCGATATGGATGATGCGCGCACGAGGATCCACTTCCCACACCGCTTCAATCGCTTCGATGGCGGCCCGAACGAGCTGGCGCTTCAGTTCGTTGTCCCGGCCCTTGCTGTGAACCGCGTACGGGTACATCAAATCGCTATGACAAACCGCCCAGCAGATGAAGGATATTTCATTGATGGGCGAATATACGGGTTCCGCATTGCTGTGATCGGCGATGAAGCGCGCAGCTTCGGCGGAAAAGCGGGCAAAGCGATGCACGAAAGCCGGCGAAAACAGGTCCAGGTCGTCCGGCCAGCCATAATGGCAAAGGGTCCAGTTGACCTGGACGCCGTGCTCGTTGGCCGCGCGCAACATGGGAGCGAGCGAGGAAAAATCGAATCGCCCGCCGCGCTCGATCAGATGCCAGCGTACGCTTTCCCGAACGACCTGAATCCCGACTTCGCGCAGCATGGCATAGTCGCTGTCCACCAGGAGGTCATGGTGCGTGGAATGCACCATGTCCAGACGCTTGCCGGATGAATTGATATGGCTGGCTCCCTCGAATCCTGCCATCCAAAAGGACTTGAGAAGTGCCGGAGCGATGTGATCGGTCGTCATTCAGCAGCCTCGTTGTATGAATTGCGGTCGATTAAGAGCTACGGGGGCACGGGATTACACCAGCACGCGGCCGTCATGCCCTTGAGCGCGGTAGGCGGCAAGGGCCGTCGCCTTCACCGCGGCGGCTTGCCCCGCCTTCGCCAGCGCCACGCAGGCACCGCCGAAACCTGCGCCGGTGAGCCGGGCGCCGTAGACGGCCGGCTGTTTTTGCAATAGCTCCACGAGAAGATCAAGGGCCGGAACAGACACCTCGTAGTCATCACGGAGGCTTGCATGGGACGCATTCATCAGCTCGCCGAACTCCTCGGCCGATACGCCGGATACTGCCACGAGCACGCGCTGATTTTCGCTGAAGACGTGACGCGCGCGACGGTTCAAAGGTTCCGGCAGGCTCTCCGTAATCGCAAGGTCGCCGATATCCCTGAGGGCCATGACACCCAATCGGCGCGCAGCCTCCTCGCATTCCTGGCGCCGCTGGTTGTAGGCGCTAGCGGCCAGGCGGCGCGGCACGCCGCTGTCCAGCACGATCAGTTCGGCGTGCTCCGGCAGGGGCAGCAAGCGGCGCTCCAGCGTCCGGGTGTCCAGAAACAGCATGTGCAAGACATCGCCGAAGCTCGCCGCCATCTGATCCATGATGCCGCAACGGACCCCGGCGAACCGGATTTCTGCTTGCTGGGCCAGGAGAGCGATGGCGAGGTCGTCTATATCGAGCTGAAACAAACCGCGTAATCCCCTCAGCACCGCGACTTCCAGGGCCGCGCTGCTGGATAGCCCTGCCCCGATCGGAACCTCCGAGCGGATCAGGAGGTTCACCGGAGCTATGGCGCAGCCCGCTTCCCGAAGTACTTCAAGGCAACCTGCGACATAGCCGGTGAACCCATGGGCAATGGCGCCGCCCGCGCGGTAGCGAACCAGTTCGTCGAAATTCGCCGAATAAAATCGACACCATTCGTCTTGGCTCCGTGCCATTTCGACCTGGGTCCTCTGCGGAATCGCGGTGGGAAGAACATAGCCGTCGTTATAATCGGTGTGTTCCCCGAGCAGATTCACCCGGCCCGGCGCGCCGGCTTCGAGCTCGGGTTCGGAACCGTACAGTTCGGAGAACTTGAGGTGGTCTGCTCCCATCATTCATTACTCACCAAGCCACCGCTACCGCCTTGAGTTCCCTTGCCTTTTCTTCCGGCAATGCGTCATTCGCGAACATGCCGGCGGCGAGCTCGGTGCCGGCCAGATATTTCAGCCGGTCTGCGGTACGGTAGGGCGGATAGAACTCGGCATGGAGATGGCACTCCGGATGCTGGCGCCGATCGACCGGAGCCTGGTACCAAGCCATGAGATAAGGGAATGGCCGCTGCCAAAGCCCGTCGTATTTGAGCAGAACCGTTTTCAGGGCGGCGGCCAGATCGGCCCGCTGCTCGGAATTCAAAGCCAAGAACGACGGAACCGCGACAATGGGGGCCACCCACACTTCGTACGGATAGCGCGCCCATGCCGGCACGAATGCGATCGCGTGCTCGCCGAGATACAGCACCCGCTCGCCGCTCTTAGCCTCCGCTGCGATCAATTCCTGGAGCAACGAACCGCCGGTCTTCTCGAAATGCTCGGCTTCGTTCTGGTGAATGCGCTCGGGAAACGGCGGCACGAAGGGATAGGCATAGATCTGACCGTGAGGATGATGCAGGGTCACGCCTACCTCGGCCCCGCGATTCTCGAAAGGCAACACATAACGCACATCCCGGCGCATGGCGAGGACTTCCGTGCGGCGCCCCCAGACTTCCAGAAGCAACTCGATGTGATCCAAGGGCAATCGGCCTAGGCTACTCTGTGGGTCCTGGGTGAACACGACGACTTCGCAGTGGCCTTTGGCCGGAAGGGTGCTGACCAGGCTTTCGGGCGGATCGTGAGCCTTCCCGGTCAGTGCCGGAAAGCGGTTATCGAACACGGCGATGTCATAGTCGCCGCAGGGCAGTTCGGTGGGATTGTCCGGATCGTCCGAGGGTGCAAAAGGGTTGTACTCCGGCGGCGGATGAAAGGTGCGCCCTTGCCGATAGGCAGCATAGGCCACCCATTCGCCTCGCAGGGGATGCCAGCGGAGGTGGGGATTGAGCCCTTCCGGGGCGGACAGCAGCGAGGGCTGGATATTCCAGGCGATGGGCCGACGGCTGTACAGGCTCAGCGTGCGGCCGTCCGCTTTCATGAGATCACGGGTGTACATAATTGTTTCCGCGCACCGCGCGGGCTATGTCTTCCACCGGCATCTTCGGAGTGCGATCGTCGAATAAGAGGCCGTTGGCCTCCTGGAATGTGTCCGCGAACTGCGTGTAGCAGAAGCCGCTGAACATTGCGGTTGAGCGCACCGCCTCGATGATGGCGCAGGTGCGCTGCTTGTATTCCTCGAGATCGTCGTAGCGTTGATAGCCCCAGCCACGGTCGTAGCGTTCGTCTCCGGGCCGAATGTAAGCCACGCCGCCGAACTCGGAAAGCAGCACCGGCTGGCCGCGGTGAGGGTGCCCATCCAGGGTCAGAATGCGCCCTCCGGCCCAGCGCCGGTCGACCACTTCCTGCAATTTGACCTCGGGTCCGTAACGGGCGCGGATATGGTCCGGGTTACCGTCGTAATCGTGTACGCCGATAATGTCGGTGGCGGAACTTTCCCAACCGTCATTGCCGATGACGAGACGGGTCGGATCCAGAGACCGGGTGAGGTGATAGAAGGACTGAACCGCATCCTGCGGCGCCGGCAACGCGGGCAGATCGGGAACGCCCCAGGATTCGTTGAAAGGCACCCAAATCACCACGCAGGGATGGCTGATGTCGCGCTCGATGACCTCGGTCCATTCTCTCAGCAGCCGATTCAAGGCCTTGTGGGTAAATCGATAGGCACTGGGCATTTCGGTGAAAACCAGGAGGCCCAGCACATCGGCCCAATACAGGTAGCGCGGATCCTCGATCTTCTGATGCTTGCGCACCCCGTTGAAGCCCATGGCCTTGGCCAGCTCCACATCGCGCTTCAACGCATCGCTCGTGGGTGCGGTCATCAGCGAATCCGGCCAGTAGCCCTGGTCCAAGGCCAGGCGCAGAACATAAGGCCGGCCGTTCAGCAAAATGCGCTCCCGCTGTGCGCCCACAGACCGCAGAGCGGTGTAGGAATACACTTGATCGACCACTTGCCCTTCGCAGAGCAGCTTTATTTCGGCATCGATCAGCGTAGGCCATTCAGGAGACCAGAGCAGTTCGTTGCGGAAGTCGTCGATGCCGGGATCGGACAACCCGATCCGTCGATGCACCTCGCCGCCGATGACGCGATAGGTGTCGTTCGCGAGAATTTGCGCACCGCAGCGGAGACATACGGAGACATAAGTCTCATCGGGATGCCTCCCGGTCACGTAAGCATCGAAGGCGATGTCCCAGCGCTCCACGCTGGGGGTCCAGCGGATTTTTTCGATGTAGTTGTCGCCCACGAATTCCAGCCACACGGTCTGCCAGATGCCGGTGGTACGTGGATACCAGATGCTGTGGGACTCCAGCCGCCAGTCCTGCTTGCCGCGCGGCTTTTCGAGATCATGAGGGTCATCCTCGGCCCACACCGTGATGCGCTGCCTGCGACCGGGCGCCAGTGCGAAGCTGATGTCGGCGCCGAAGGGCGTATGCCCGCCCTGATGTTCGGCCACCTTGACGTCGTTGACCCAGACCCGAGCCTGCCAGTCGACCGCGCCGAAGTGCAGCAGAACCCTGCCGCTGCGATTTTCCGGAAGATCGAACTCCCGCTGATACCAGCACGCCCGGTGAAAACTCGTATCGGCGACACCGCTCCGCTGGCTTTCAGGGGCGAACGGCACCTCGATGGTCAAAGGCCAGTCGGGCACGTCGCGCGGTACCCGGAAAGCCAGTTCATCGTCGAACCGGAAGCGCCACGAACCATCCAGCGATATCCAGTCGGGGCGCCGCAGTTGAGGTCTTGGATAGCGGCTATCCATACCGATCCTTCTACATGTCATTGCGCCGCTCTAGAATTTCAGCGCGCCCTCCGCGGCCGCCGCTGCAGCCAGGAGCACCGATTCGGAAGCTGAACTCATCTTGTGTTGCGCGCGCTTAGTCTGCCGCTCCCGCACCGCCTCGGCGGCCCGCTTTCCGGCGAGGAAGGCGTGATCGGAATTGTAATACTCCCATTCGCTGTAGCGCCCGGCCAAAAGGATGTCGTGTTCGGCAAGCCAGTCCCGGATCAACTTCACGTTTTCGGCACGGACATGATCGTAAATGACGTAAGCATGCGGCAGGTCCACTTGGTGGGCAGCCCAAATCGGGTCGTCGGGGGTGAACATGCCAACCCTCTGACAGTCTCGAATGCAGCGCTCGATCAAGGCGTCACCGTCGCAGGGCAGCGGTTTCGCGGGCGAATAGGTGATCTCGCAGGTGAGGCCGAAACCGCCCGGCGCATTGCAATGGGGGCTGGCGTTGCCCTGCACGAAAATGCGGTGAAATACCGTGTCCTCTGGGTAATAGATCCAATGCTTCTCGGTGACATGGGGCCGGCCGATCCCGAGATTTACGCAACGTACCGAGACGTGGCGTAAACCCTCGCTCGCCCGGCGGATATGGACCGGCGCTTCCTCGCCGAGGCTACGGACCAGTACCGGCAGCGGCATCGTGCTGATCAAGTGGCCGTACTCGATCTGCATGCCATCGGCCAAGGTTGCCGTATGCCGGTGAGGAGAGATCGCGACCACCCCGGCATTGAGGCGGAGCCGATCGCGGACGTAGGGAATAAAGCCGTTCATCAGCGCCTGAAACCCGCCCCGCAGGGGGTAGCCGAAGCGGGCGTTCGGTCCCATGGGCTTGGGCACCGGCCTCAAGGCGCCCTCGATCATGTCCTCCAGATCGGGCAGCGGTACCCGTCCGCCCAGCCAGGAGGTTTCCATCGCCTTGAGATCCACCGCCCATAACTTGCGGTTGTAGGGAATGGCGAAATGCTTGGCGATGCCGGCGCCCCACACCTTATAGATGAATTCCTCGAAATTTGCGAAGCCTTCCGGCAGTCCTTTCCGAGTGTTCGCAGCACCCCAGCGGACGGTACTTTCCAGGATGCCGTCGCCGCAGCAATCCTTCACGTCCCCGCCCTGACAATCCCAGTCACGGAGCGATTCCCTGCGGTTACCGCCCTGAGTTTTCCGTTCCTTCAGGGGGCCAAAACGGGCTTCGATGGCACCGACAAGACACTCCTTGATGACTTCGGGCGGCAGGCCGTACAGACCGCCCTGGAACGGATAGCGGGTGTACACGCCCTTGCTGTAGATCCAGGCTTCCCGATCCTGCCAGTGCACGTTGTCGCCCAAAAGCTTTCGGTATAGCTCGTGCACATACCCATCATTGGAAAACATGATATGCCCGGCATAATCGAAGGTGAAACCGTTCTCCTCGATGGAGCGGCACCAGCCGCCTATGCTGTCGTTGGCTTCCAGCAGCAATGCGCCGGGGGCATGATAAGCGGCGGATAGGCCGGTCGGTCCGGCTCCGATGATGGCAATGTCCCACTGCTCGTTCTGCGATCGCATCGAACGGCGGGAAACGGGACCGGAGCCGCGCCGGCGTCCGTGCAGCACTTTGCCGATCTCGTTGGCCATGGACCGTGCGGTAGCATCCCAGGACGTATTCCGCAATACCTTGCGCATCGCCTCGTTGCGCCGGGTGCGATCGTCCCCTTCCGTCAGCGCCCGGTCGCAGGCCGTGACGAATTGCTCGACGCTATCCCCAAGGTGGACGATCTCCCCATAGGGCCCCGCCACGTCGGCGATGGGCGTGCCGACGATCGGTTTTTCCGCCGCCATGTATTCCAAGGTTTTGGTCGGACTGATGAAGCGGGTCGAATCGTTCCGGGCAAAGGGCAACAGGCAAAGGTCCCATCCAGCCAAGAATGCGGGCAGCTCCTCATAGGAACGCTGACCGAAGTAATGGAGGTTGGGGTGCCGTGGCAACTCCGCGGGATCGATCTTGGCGACGGGTCCGACCATCATCAATTGCCAGTCCGGCCTTGTCCGTGCCATGGCGTCCAGTAACGGCAGGTCGATGCGCTCGTCGATAACACCGAAGAAGCCGAGCCGCGGCCGGGGCAGATCCGCTTGCTCGGGATGATCCAGGCCGGCTTCGCGAGCCTTGCCGAAGTGGGCCGCATCAACGCTGCTCGGAAAGCAGTGTACGTTGGGATGGCGGTGCGCCTTGGCGCGATACAGGCTGGGGCCTCCGGTGAATACCAGGTCAACTGCGCGATAGGCCTCCGCTTCGAACTCCAATAGATCGGGAGAGGCGCCCTTGAAAGCGGACAGCTCATCCATGACGTCGTAGACCATCGCCGTGGGCTTGAGCCGACGGGCCAAAGGCAGCGCCATGGGTGTGTAGAGCCAAACCAGGCCATTGCGCAGTTCCTCGCGCTCGCTCAAGTCGTCCATGAGCGGCTCCAGTTCCGTGAACTGGCGATGGTTGAAGCCCGGGTCGAGAATAGGCGTGAAAGGGGTGGCAACAAGCACCCCCGGAACCGGGCGATGAAACTCCCAATGCGCGGCTTCAGAGTGTAGCGGCTCCTCGATAAAGACAGTGGAAAAATGCTTGGCCAGGCGAGACAGCAGATGTTGAGGGCGTTGCCAGACCCAATTCCAACGTAGGTGGGAAAATACGGTCATCTTGGGTGTTTTTTCCATGAGCCCTCCTTGGAAATGGATTTTTCTGCTGCATCGCGAAAAATAGACTATCCAATGAGACCGGGTCCGTTTGTTCGCGGTTCCGAAGTACGGAGAACGCGAAACCCGCTCCAACATCGAATCAAGCGCTAAATCCTTGTTTGTCGGCATGTTCAACGCCTACATATCCTCCTGATATACGGGACAGCCCCTATTCACCCGAGGTTTCGATCCGCTTAGCATCGGGTCGGATAACTGGCGGTTAGAGCGGACACGTCATAAGCATGATGCCAAGCCTTGCCGTTGCAATTGCGCATGAGCTTTGCGGTTTAGGGATCAGGGACAGATGCCAGACACCAAAAATTCGAATACGTCCGAAGCGACACCTCGTTTTCTGAGACGTCCCCTATTCTTTCTCCTGCACTATGTTCGGCGCCGGCCGTTCCATTTCGCCGGTTTGTTCCTGTTGGTGATCGGCGCCGCCGCCTGCGCCATCGGTGTGCAGGTGGGCATGAAGTTTCTGGTAGACGCCATGTCCGCTCCGGAGAGGAATCGGCTGGCCGTCTGGGGTCCCCTGGCACTGTTTATCACTCTCGTGGGTGTCGAGCATGGGCTGTGGCGATTGAGCGGCTGGCTCGGCTGCCGGACCATGGTGAGCACCGGCGTGGATGTGCGGCTCGATTTGTTCCAGCACCTCTCCGGCCACTCCATGTGCTATTTCAATGATCGTATGGCCGGCTCCCTGGGCAACCGCATCAGCGAAACCGCTGCCGCCACGGGGACGCTGTTCAGCGTACTCGCCTGGAATATGGTGCCGCCTTGCACCGATTTCCTGGGCGCTATGATCGTGCTGGGAACTGTCCACGGTGACATGGCTGCGCTCCTGTGCGTCTTTGTCGCGATCGTCGGTGGAGGCATGATTCTGTTCGGGCGGCGCGGCCAACCCATACATCGCCATTATGCTGAACAGTGTTCGCGCGCGAATGGCGAACTGGTTGACGTGGTGGGAAACATCTGGGCGGTGAAGGCATTTTCCGCCCGGCAACGCGAACGGGAACGCTTGGCCGAGCATTTGGGATTGGAAGCCGAAAGCCAGCGGCGGAGCTGGATGTATCAGGAGAAAACCAGGGTGCTTCACGACCTGCTGCTATGGTTGATGGCGGGAACCATACTGGCTTGGGCGCTCCAACTCTGGGCTGAGAATCGGATTACGCCCGGCGAGGTGGTGCTGGTCAGCACGTTGACATTCCGCATACTACACGGCTCCCGCGACCTCGCCTTTGCCTTGTTCGGCACCACTCAGCAGCTCGGGCTTATCGCGGAGACCCTGAGGGACATCGGCAAGCCGCACTCGGTAACCGATTGTCCACGGGCGAAACCGTTCGTGCCACAAGGCGGAGCCATCAAGTTCGAGAACGTCTGCTTCGGCTATGCAAACGGCGATCTCCTTTTCCGCGATCTAGGCCTCGACATTCCGGCCGGCCAGAGGCTAGGCATCATCGGCCCATCCGGCGCCGGCAAGTCGACGCTGGTGAGCCTGGTGCAACGGCTCGACGATGTTCATACAGGCCGCATTCTGATCGACGGTCGGTGCGTGACCGAAATTCCGCAGGATGCTCTGCGTGCGGCTATTGCCGTGGTGCCGCAGGATATTTCGCTGTTCCACCGTTCGATCCTGGACAACATCCGCTACGGCCGCTCCGAGGCCAGCGACGAGGAGGTCTACGCCGCGGCCCGTCAGGCCTTTTGCGATGCTTTCATCCGCGCGTTACCGGAGGGATACCACACGCTGGTCGGAGAGCGCGGCGTGAAACTGTCCGGAGGTCAGCGTCAGCGCATCGGCATCGCCCGCGCCTTTCTGAAGAACGCGCCGATCCTGATCTTGGATGAAGCCACCTCGGCACTGGATACCGCTTCGGAGCTCGAGATTCACCAGGCGCTGGCCAAGCTCATGCGGGGCCGCACCGTGCTGGCGGTGGCTCATCGGCTGTCCACGGTGGCCTCGTTCGACCGGATCATCGTGCTCAGTGAAGGCTGTATCGTCGAGGACGGCAGCCCCGAGGAACTGAGACGGCGGCGCGGTGTATTCGACGCCATGTGGCAGCTGCAAGCAGGAAACGCCGTTTCTCAGAATCCCAAAATCACTCCGGCTGCGCGGGCATGAATCGTGACGAATAAAATGGGCGAAGCAAAGGCGTTAGGCAATACGATCCTATGGTACGACAGCGCATCATCCTACTGCCCTGCAGCCGCCTCGGGCCGACCTTTGCCTGAATATTAATCAGGCCCGTAAATACCCTCCTGGTATTTCGGGCCGCCGCCCAGGCCGGTACACGCCCGGCCTGGGCTCACGCGGCTTGTCGCCGCGCCGGGGCATCCCTGCCCCGGATTAACCCGGCCTATATTTATAGGCCGGGTTAATAAAAAGCCGAATTCCGAGGCAGCCGCACCGATGGCCGTCAGATCGCCGATACGCCTGCGTGGGACAGCGTGGATTGTTCGTGCCACTGGCGCACCTGCATCAGGTGATCATCCTCCTCCGCAAGCGCCGTCCGGAAATCGTTGGCCATATCATCAAGCCCCATCTCGCTGGTCAATCGGATCAAGAGTTCCCAACCGGCATGATCGACCAGCTCGGCGGTGAGGATTGCTTCTAAGGATTGGTCTATGGAGGTGCGCGGATCGCTCATGATCTGAAGCACTCCGCTCGACGCGACGGCGCTGACGTCCGCACCGGGCGTTTGCGTGGTCGGATCGGCGCCTAACGACTCCAGTGCCTTTGCCACCAGCTTGAAATGCTGGGCCTCCTCTCGCCGAAAACGTTTGAGCGTGTCGACAGAGATCGGCGAGCCGGCCTCGGACGCGGTTTCACATTTGTTAATGAGATAGTCGTAGAGCCGCGTACCGGTGCGCTCGAACGCCAGGCGCTCGCCCAGCTTATCGACCAAGACTTCGGGATGCTTGCCGGTCAGTTTCTGTAGGGTGGCCTGAGCCATACCTTTCAAGGTACCCGGCGGCGGAACCGACCCCACCGGCTCGGCTTCCCGAATATAGACGCTATCGAGTTTCGCAAGCGCCGATTCGTCTCCCGACGAACTCGGAGGAGCCGCCTGCGCCGCGTCTATCATCCGCTGGCTGTCGACCGGCGACATGCCGATACCGGTGCGATTTTTCGAGCTCATCTCGACTGATGTTTTTTCCATGGTTCAACTCCTCAGACGGTTTCTTGCGATTTATGCGACCCTGCGATTCAACTCGGTACCGGGGGACCACTGGTATCCCGCCGCCACCGTTTGAGATGGCGACCCGTCCGAATTCATATGCTGCCGGTAATCCAAGGACGCCGAATCTTCCTGCGACTTATCGACAAATTGAGTGCCGCGGGTGCGCAAGTCCACTTCTTGATCGAGCACCTTGCGGACGAATTCGCGGTTGCTCTTGAACGGAATAGGTTCCGGCAACGTGTCTGAAATGACCTCGGCCGGATCGCGCCTCTCATACTTCTTGAACAGTTCCGACACGTATGCGACATGTCCGAGCTCATAATCCAGGAAACGCTCCCATATCGCCTTGATGCGCGGGTTGGATTCCTGCTCCACGCAGCTGTAGTAGTTGTAGGCTTCCGTCGCTTCGTGCAGCAGCCATTTTTCGAGCCATGTTTCGTTGGGGTCTATGATGGACTCATACTGAGTGACATGCTGCTCCTCGATCGAGGCGATTTCGGCATATAACTGGCGGGCGACCGCATCGGCATACATCGGTCCGACATTGGCGTAGAAATCATGGGTCTGATACTCGGCGGCCATGATCGTCGTCGCATGCAGCTTGCTGATCGCGGCCGCTTTGGTTCGATCGTAGTGCTCGCGCAAATCGTTCTGCGGCGCTCGATGCTCATCCACGGTCGGTCTTCCCGGGATGATGTCCGTGTGGGATTGCAGAATGTTGTTCGCGTCTTTGCCCTCGAGCCGATCCAACAGCGCCGAATAGCGGTAAAGGTGGTCGAAATCCTCCAGCAAGCCGAAGCGGTAAACCTGAGCCAGATAGCCGTCGGGCTCGTTTTGCGCTACCGCCGCGGTGACCTCGACGGCCACTTGCTCGTAGGCGATGGTGGTCTCCAGCGGTGAATGATCGGAAGAAATGAGCCAATTGACGGTAGTCTGCTGATGCTGTTCGGCCCGCCTGACCTTAGCCAGCGGTACCTGAAGGTCCTTGTTCATCCGTGCGCACAGGTGCTGAAAACGTAGCGCCTCCATTTCAAGTCCGTTCATGAGGATGATCCTGACTCGCGTGAACGCCTCGTCATCGAGCTTGCTGATCGGCTTCTGAACCATCTCTTTCCACGTGAACCGTTGCTTTTCAAGGGGAACACCCCTCGAGTCAAAGAGCTTTACGGCCATAACGCCTCCTGTCCAAAAATAAGTCAGTCCCAAGGAAATATCGTTTCGTTTTCGAAACACTCCTGACTATGACAGCGGGAAGGAGAATGGATTCAGGCAAACGATCTAAGTGCATTCACTTACCCTGCATGACATATTGTTCATCTCTGGTGCACATCCGTCCTTTTCGCACCATATAGGATCATTCGGCGCTGCACCGTTTCGGGAAGACATGCCCCAAAACGAGGCCATATGCTGCCAAGAACAAAAGGCTCGTTTCTTGCTTACGACACCCCGTCCTGAAACCAAAGAGATCGTTTTTATGGAGACTGTCAGTAAAAGCAACGACGTATTCTTCGTGCTACTCGGCGCGGTCATGGTGCTTGCAATGCACGCCGGCTTCGCGTTTCTCGAACTCGGCACCGTTCGCCGCAAGAATCAGGTTAACGCCTTGGTAAAGATCCTGACGGATTTCGCCATGTCGACCGTAGCCTATTTTTTTATCGGCTATTACATCGCCTACGGCGTCCAATTCTTCGACGGGGCGGCACATCTGGCTCAAAACAACGGCTATGAGCTGGTCAAGTTTTTCTTCCTGCTCACTTTCGCAGCCGCGATTCCCGCTATCGTGTCCGGCGGGATAGCGGAACGCGCGAAATTCAATCCGCAAATAACCGCTACGTTTTTGCTGGTCGGGCTCGTGTACCCGTTTTTCGAGGGGATTGCATGGAACAAGAATTTCGGCGTTCAGGCTTGGCTCGAGCAGAATTTCGGAGCAGGATTCCACGATTTTGCCGGTTCGGTCGTGGTGCATGCCGTAGGCGGCTGGATCGGCCTGGTCGCCGTGATTCTGCTTGGGCCGCGCCGGGGCCGTTATCATCGAAACGGCGACATCTCCGCCCATCCACCATCAAGCATACCGTTTCTGGCGCTCGGTGCCTGGATACTGACTGTCGGCTGGTTCGGCTTCAACGTCATGTCGGCGCAGACCTTGAATGCTGCCAGCGGTTTAGTAGCCTTGAATTCTCTCATGGCGATGGTCGGGGGGACCTTGGCTGCTCTTCTGATGGGACGCAACGATCCCGGCTTCGTACACAATGGTCCCTTGGCCGGTTTGGTTGCCGTATGTGCGGGATCCGATCTCATGCACCCGATCGGTGCATTGGTAGTCGGGGCCGGCGCCGGGATTCTGTTCGTCGTCTTGTTCACCCTGACCCAGAATCGCTGGAAGATTGACGATGTGTTGGGCGTTTGGCCCTTGCACGGCCTTTGTGGGGCATGGGGAGGAATCGCTGCCGGAATTTTTGGCCTGCCAGCGTTCGGGGGTGTCGGCGGCGTCAGTTTCTTATCGCAGTTGATCGGCACCGGGCTCGGGCTTTTCGTAGCCGCGGTCGGCGGTCTCCTGATTTATGGATTTCTCAGGCTTACGGTCGGATTGCGCCTGGACCCGGAAGATGAATTCGCCGGCGCGGACTTAACCATCCATAAAATCAGCGCTTCCCCGGAGAAAGAAGCCGGCTGGTAGGTTCATTCACTCTCGGCCGATTTTTACCGGCCTTTTGATCCTCAAAACGTGGGCAGCATATTGTCGTGCGCCAATAGGTGCAGAGCGTTCTCCAGTCATGTTTTCAAGAAAGCTGTTAGGCCGCGTCTTGTTTCCCGTCACAAGAAATCGCCTGTTCGACGCTTTATAAATGGCAGATTGCAGCCTGTATCTGTAAACTGAAAACAGCAGGGTCGACGCTCTGTTCTGCACCAGGAAGACACCGTGAGGAAGCTCGACGAGACGCGAACTAGATGAACCCTGGCTTGGGCAAAATTTTTGCGCGGCTGCCCGAGAACCGGGGCACGAAAGACAAAAGGGGATCCACGATGAAAAAGGCCGGAGTGATTGGAGCAGGAGTGCTCGCAGCTATTTTTTGGGGCGATGTGCTGCTGGATTTTCTGATCACGGCGGTGGAACTTCTGCTCGAAACCCTCGAATTAGTCACCGAGCATGTCCTGGAGGCTCTCCTTGCCCTCACCCCCTATGAAGCTCAGGCAGTTACCGCATGGCTTGGATTCGGGCTGCTCATGCTCATCCTCCTTTTCGGATTCAAAAAGCTGAACGGAATTTTCCAACGAGCCAAGTCAACCGTTCCCGTTTGGTGGCAGGAACAAAAAGAGCGCGTCCAAGTCAGCTGGTCGAGCATCGGCTGGCAAATCGCCCTCACGGGGATGGCCCTGATACTCCTGCTTCTTTATATCTAGCGGAAAAGCCGAGCACCAGACCTTGGGCAGCCTCGACCGTCCGCCGCGATGACAATCATCCGACAAACGGCCAAGGCAGATATCGACAATCGCGAATGTTCCCTTATTTCTGCATCAGGCGCCCGCCGCACGGGTGGCTTTTTTGCGTTCGTGTTCCAGAAGCAGCTTTTTTCTGAGTCGAACGGATTTCGGGGTCACCTCCACCAGTTCGTCATCGTCGATGAACTCCAGAGCCTGCTCCAGACTCAGTTTGATGGGCGGAGTCAAAATGATGTTCTCGTCGCTGCCGGCGGCGCGGATATTGGTCAACTGCTTGGCTTTGGTGGGGTTCACCACCAGGTCGTTGTCGCGGGAATGGATGCCGATGATCATGCCCTCGTAGACTTCCGTGCCGTGCTCGATGAACAGGCGTCCGCGTTCTTGCAGATTGAACAGCGCATAGCCCAGGGCCTTGCCTTCCACCATGGAAATCATCACACCGTTGATACGCTGGCCGATATCGCCTTTCTTCACCGGGCCGTAATGATCGAAGACGTGGTACAGAAGGCCGGTGCCCGAGGTGGCAGTCATGAATTCGGTCTGAAAGCCGATCAGGCCGCGTGACGGCATCATGTATTCCAGCCGTACCCTGCCCTGCCCGTCCGGCACCATGTTCAAAAGATCGCCCTTGCGCTCGCCCAGTTTCTCCATCACCGCGCCCTGATTCGCCTCCTCCACTTCGATGGTGACGAATTCATAGGGTTCGCAGAGCTCGCCGTCGACCTCCTTGATGATCACCTCGGGACGCGACACGCCAAGCTCGTAGCCCTCGCGGCGCATGTTTTCAATCAGGATGGAGAGATGCAACTCGCCGCGTCCCGAAACCTTGAATTTGTCGGGATCGGACGTGTCTTCCACGCGCAGGGCAACGTTGTGCAGCAGTTCCCGCTGAAGACGTTCGCGAATTTGCCGCGACGTGACGAACTTGCCCTCCTTGCCGGCAAAAGGCGAGTTGTTGACCTGGAAGGTCATGCTCACGGTGGGCTCGTCAACGGTCAAAGGCGGAAGCGGCTCTACGCAATCGACGGCACAAATGGTGTCGGAAATCTCCAGCGCATCGATGCCGGTGAAGGCGATGATATCGCCGGCATTCGCCTCGGGCACTTCGACCCTTTCCAGCCCCTTGAATCCGAACACCTGCAGGATACGGGCGTTGCGCTGCTTGCCGTCGCGGCTGACGACCACCACCGGGGTGTTGGTCCTGATGGTGCCGCGCTGGATGCGGCCGATGCCGATCACGCCCACATAGGAGCTATAGTCCAGCTGGCTGATCTGCATTTGAAAGCCGCCCTCTTCGTCGACCACGGGCGGATGCACCTTTTCGATAATGGTTTCGAACAAGGGGTCCATGTTGCCTTCGCGGATATCCGGGCTGTGGCCGGCATAGCCGTTCAGGGCGGATGCGTAAATGACCGGAAAGTCGAGCTGCTCTTCGGTCGCTCCCAGCCGATCGAATAAATCGAAGGTCTGGTCCAATACCCAATGGGCGCGCGCTCCCGGACGATCGATCTTATTGATGACGACGATGGGCTTGAGCCCCAGGGCGAACGCCTTTTGCGTCACGAAACGGGTCTGCGGCATCGGGCCGTCTACCGCATCGACCAAGAGCAGCACGGAATCGACCATGGACAAAACGCGTTCGACTTCGCCGCCGAAGTCGGCGTGGCCGGGGGTATCGACGATGTTGATGTGATAGCCGTTCCAGTCGATGGCGGTGTTCTTGGCCAGAATGGTGATACCGCGCTCCTTCTCCAGGGCGTTCGAGTCCATGACCCGTTCCTCCACTTTTTCGTGGGCGGCGAACGTTCCGGATTGCTGGAGAAGCTTATCGACCAGGGTGGTCTTGCCGTGGTCTACGTGGGCGATGATGGCGATATTGCGAAGTTTTTCGATCATAAATCGGAAAAAGGATGGATGGTGGGGGCGGGGAGCCGGGTAAAACCGGTTATTCTACCAGATTTTAAAGCTCACTCAGTCCTGAGCGGACGCACCGCTTTCGCCCTGCTGGACATGCGACCAGTAACCCCAATCCAGTCTGCGCCAGCGGGCAGGAATCAGGTCGCAATAAAGGAATAAGCACCGGACAACAGAGTGAAGCGTCTTGCGGAACACGCCCCGCTCCAGACGACGATGATCCATTGCATATACGGGCAGATCCGGTGCGAACGCGGTGCGGTAGCCGGCGCGTTTAATGCGCCAGACCAGTTCCGAATCTTCGTTGCAAAGCAGATCGGGATCGAATCCGCCCACCTCCGTCACGATATGGCGCCTGACCAGCAAATTGGAGCCGCTCGCCGCAGGAATTCCCATTTTGTGAGATATCCATTGCCCGTGGGCGAACCAGCGGTAATATCGGCGAAATCGATTGTGCGACAGTTTTGGACCGTAGACGCAGTCGAATTCCGCATATCCGGCGAGTGCCCGAAAGTAGGTTGGTGGGAATACCACGTCTGCGTCCGTAAACAAGACCCATCCGGTTCCGGCCAACTCCATACCGATCTGACGAGCTTCCGATATCGTGCTTTTCAGCCTCACGATTTGGGTGAACTCCGGCGAACGGTGGCGAGCGACGATTTCCGCAGTTCGGTCGTCCCCGGCATCCACAACAATGAGACGACAACGATCCGGTAACGACGCCAGAAAATGAGCGATGTTTTTCTCTTCGTTCAGCGTCGGCAGCACAACCATGATATCACTCGATTGCATGAAAACCCCTCTGATCCCTTCTCTATCGTTTTTGCGATGCATGAGGCGACTATCATTAACATCGCCATGTTGCAAAACGAAGAACGGTAGCCCGTTTAAAGCGGTTTATCGCAAGTCGAGCCTTTGATATACGGATATGGACGCAGGGTGTGAGCGAAGCTCCTATCGGATGTCCGCCTCCCCCGTTTCCATGTGCGCAAAGGCGTTTAAAGTGACGGGCTCTTTCGTCCCTATCAGCTTTGCTCCCAAGGAAGCCCATGATAACGCCAGCCGCCGACGCTGCTACGATGTTTCTGTTCGTCGAGAGGGCCTTCGAAGCCTTGCTCGATATTCGTAAGATCCGAATAGCCTTCGGCTGCCAAGGCATTGGCGGCATCGAGCGAACGCTGCCCGCTGCGGCACAATAAGAAAATCGGGGTATCGGCGTTCGGAGCGATTTGGCGAACGCGATTTACGAAGTCCGGATTGGGCTTCCAGTCCGGCGCCCATTTCCACGGAATGTTGATGGCGCCGCACGGATGCCCGACATAGGAGAATTCCAAAGGATCGCGGACATCCAGCAGCACGGCGCCGCTTTGTTCCCTGAAAGCATTCCACGCGTTGGGCGGAGTTAAGCTTTTTACAGACGACATCTTGGTACTCCTGAAGAGTTGATTCACGTGAGCAAGGTACCGCTACACGGCGCCTATGCCTTTTGCCCCACAAAAAAAGCCTCGTTGCGACTGCCTCGGTTCAAATCGCCGATTTGTCCTTCTTCCCGATAAAACACGAGTCTGAGGCTGCCAAACAGCCGAGGCAGTTCGTTCGTATCGAGAAGAAAAGCCGGATTTGTAGGCCCGATCCCGGCAGCTTTGTCTCGTGTGTAAGTCTGATAGAAGAGCAAGCCGCCGGGTTTCAGCGCCTTTGTAATAGCCAAGGTCAAAGACCGTTCCAAAAAGCGGCTGATGACGATGACGTCGAAGGATTCCGCCGTGGGAGGCAGCTCGACCACGTCTCTGGTCTCGGCACGGAGACCCAGACCGAGCCGTCGGGCATGGACGTTCAGCCGGCTGATCGCCTCCGGAGAAATATCCCATGCCTGGGTCTCCAGCCCTCGCCGCGCCAGAAACAACGCGTTTCCTCCCAGCCCGCAAGCCAAGTCCAAGGCGGTTCCGGATTCAGGGAGAAGATGCGCATTATCCGCCAAAACCGGTGCCGGCTCGGGAATCGCGTCGCCGGCTCCCCGGTAGATCCGGTCCCATTTGTCTCGAATCGGAAACCCGTCGTCGGTCATAGATAATCTCCGGAATCAGACCGGTACATCGGTAGCTTGAAAGATTTGTTCGACCATGGGAATAAGTTTCTTGTCGAGTAGGAACATGATGACGTGATCACCCTCCTCGATCACCGTGTCGTGGTGAACCTGAATCACCTCGTCCCCCCTGACCAAGGCCCCCATCACCACGCCCGGCGGAATGTTGATCTTGTCGATGGGTATGCCGACCACCTTCGAGCTGCCGCGGCGCCCGTGGGCGACCGCTTCGATCGCTTCCGAGGCGCCATGCCGAAGGGAGTGGACCTGAACGATATCGCCGCGCCGAACATAACGCAGCAAGGCGCTGATGGTCGCCTGCTGCGGAGAAAGGACGAGGTCCACCAGTGAGGAATCGACGAGGTCCGCGTAAGCGCTCTTGTTCACCAGGCTGATCACCCGGCGGGCACCCAGGCGTTTGGCCAACATGGCGGACAAAATATTGGCTTCGTCGTCGTTGGTAATGGCGCAGAAAATATCGGTGTTCTCGATGTTTTCGCTGAGCAGAAGCTCCTTGTCCGAAGCATCGCCCGCCAATACCACCGTATTGCTCAGATCGGCGGCGATTTTCTGGGCGCGCTTATAATCCTTTTCTACGAGCTTGACCTGATAACGCCCCTCCAGCGCTTGAGCCACGCGCTTGCCGATGTGCCCGCCGCCGGCGAACATCAGTCGCTTGTAAGGCCGTTCGAGCTCTCTGAGCTCGCTCATGACCGCTTTGATTTCTTCGGACGATGCGGCGAAAAATACCTCGTCATCCGCCTGAATAATGGTTTTTCCGTTCGGGATGACAGGCAGGCCGTTTCGAAAAATTGCCGTGATGCGCGCATGGACATTCGGCATGTGCTGATGAAGCTCGCGGATTTCCCGCCCGACCAGCGGCCCGCCTTGATGGGCCCTGACCGACACCAGCCGGACGCGGCCTTCGGCAAAATCCAGGACCTGAGAGGCCCCCGGATACTTGAGCAGCCGCTCGATGAATTGCGTGATGATCTGTTCCGGGCTGATGACGACGTCGATAGGAATGGTCTCGGGCGAAAAAATGCCCGGATAACTGAAATATTCGATGGCGCGGACCCGGGCGATCTTTCGCGGAATCTTGAACAGGATATCCGCCATCTGGCAGGCCAGCATATTGGTTTCATCGTCGCTGGTGACGGCGATGAGCATATCGGCCTCATCCGCCCCGGCTCGCTTCAATACCGTGGGATGCGCCGCATTGCCCTGAACCGTGCCGATGTCGAACCGGTCTTGCAAATCCTTCAATAAGGCGGGCTGCGTATCGACCATGACGATATCGTTAGCCTCGCTCGCCAAGCTGGCGAGCACGCTGCTTCCGACCTGCCCGGCGCCAAGTATGATTATTTTCATTATCGAGAGCAGAAGTTAGAGAAACTAAGACAGGAAACGGCAAATTCGAGAGCCGCGATGCTATCGCTTTTCTCTGAATTTGATCCCAAGCGAATTGAGCTTGCGATACAAATGAGTACGCTCGAGGCCGATGGCATGTGAAAGACGGGCAACGCTGCCGCTGTATTTTTCCAGGTGATACTCGAGATAAGCCTTTTCGAACCGTTCGCGCGCCTCTTTGAGCGGCAGGTCATAGAAATCGGGCTGGCCCGCGGCTGGGCCGACTTCGCCCAAGGACTCGCCGAGCGCCGCCTTCACTTCGTCCAGCTCTACCTCTTCCCCGCTGCCCAGGATCAAGAGGCGCTGCACCAGATTCTTGAGCTCGCGGATATTGCCATGCCACGGATAATTCCGCAAAAAGTTCTGGACCGGAACGGGAAACTTCCGGAACGGCAATTTCTCCCGGCTCACGAAGTAATCCACATAAAACCGCAGCAGCTCGGGCACATCTTCGCTGTGTTCGCGCAAGGGCGGAACCTTGAGCGTGACGACGTTCAGCAGGTAATAGAGCTCGCGCCGGAAACGGCCGGCCCGCACCTCTTCTTCCAACGATTTTCGGGTCGATGCGACGATGCGGACATCCACGTTGATCAGTTCACTGCCGCCCACCCGCGAGAATGAACTCGATTCCAGCGCGCTGAGGAGGCGCAACTGCGTCTCCTCTTCCATATCGGCCACTTCGTCGAGGAATAACGTTCCGCCGTGCGCCTGCTCCAGCAATCCGTAGTGAATCCGGCCGTCTTCCATCCTGCCGAAAAATTCCACCGCCGAGAACTGCGGCGCGATCGTGCCTACGCCCACGTCCACGAAAGGGCCGTCGCGCCGCGCGCTGTTGGCATGAAGATAACGCGCCAGGGTTTCTTTCCCGGAACCGGGCTCGCCCACGAACAAGACGCGGGCGTCGTGCTGCGCCAAACGCTTGATCTGATCGCGGAGGCGCTCCATGGCGGCGCTCTTGCCGACAGGTTCTATCGGGATGTCCACCCGCCGCTTCAATCCGATGTTTTCCCGCTTGAGCCTGGCGTTTTCCAGGGCCCGCTCGACGGTAACCAGGAGTTTGGCCAGGGACAACGGCTTTTCAAGAAAATCGTACGCGCCCAGCCGGGTCGCTTCGACCGCGGTTTCAACCGTCGCGTGCCCGGACATCATGATGACAGGGCAAAGCTGGTCATCCCGGAGCCACTCTTTCAGCAGAGTGATGCCGTCCTCGTCCGGCATCCAGATATCCAGCAATATCAGATCCGGCATGCGTTCCGCCCTGAGCTTGCGCGCAACGCTCGCGTTCTCGGCCGCGGCAACCCGATAGCCCTCGTCCTCCAGAATCTCCTGGAGCAATTGGCGAATGTCCGGCTCGTCGTCCACCACCAAAATATTCGCTTTGACCACCGCTTATACCTCCATCGCTAGCCCGCGCACCGCAGCCGTTTCGGTTGCGATGGGCACTCGTATGATAAAGCGCGCGCCTTCACCGCGCCCCGAAACCAGCCGGATGCTTCCCCCATGCTCCTCGACAATCTTCTTTACAATGGCCAATCCCAAACCGGTACCCTTCGATTTAGTCGTTACATAAGGTTCGAAAATTCGGTCAGCCTGCTCGGGCGGAATACCGGGCCCGGAGTCGTGCAACTCGATTTCGACGTAATGATGACGGTTTTCCTCGATCAAACGCGTCTGAATGCCCATTTTACCCGACACCCCCGGTGCCATGGCTTCCTGCGCGTTCTTGATCATGTTGTGCAGAACCTGTCGAATTCTGATCGGATCGGCGTATATCGGAGGCAAAGTGGGCTCCAGATCGAGTTCGAACTCCAAACCGGATTGAGGCGGATAAAGCGCCACGACTTCCTCGATCAAAGCATCGATATCGATCCGTTGCAACTGGATAATGGATGGTTTGGCGTATTCGGAGAAGGCATTGACCATGGTCTTCATGGCCTCGACCTGTTGCACGATGGTACGGGTCGCGCGATCCAGAACCTCGGCTTCGGCCGTCTCCAGATTCTTGGACAGCTTGTGCTTGAGACGCTCGGCCGAAAGCTGAATCGGTGTGAGCGGATTTTTGATCTCGTGTGCCAGACGCTGAGCCACTTCGCTCCATGCCGCCTGACGCTGGGCCTGGATCAGTGCGGTGACATCGTCGAACACCACGACGGCACCTTGCGACTCACCGTCCGAACCGAATAGCGGCGTTCCGCGGCATAAGAGTTCCTGCCGGCCTTTGGGCCCGAGGAAGGGAATTTCTTCGCGCCAGACGCTATTTTCCTTTTCCAATCGATTTCCAACGATTTGCATCAAATCAGCCAGATGCGGCTGCGCTTCCGTCAGCTCGCCGATCGTAGCGCCGACGCTCTTGTCGAGTTCGGCGTGAAGAATGGCATTCGCGGCCTGATTGGCGGTCAGAAGCCGCATCGACTCGTCGAAACTCAACACGCCGGAGGAAAGGTTCGCCAATACGGTTTCCAGATAGGCGCGCTGGCGTTCGACCTCCTGCCGGGAATGCTGCGCCTCGTCTCTTGCCTGGGCGATCTTCTGCGTCATGGCGTTGAACGACTCGACCAAGAAGCCCAGCTCATCCTTGCGTTTTACCGGCAAGCGCTTCTCGTAATTGCCTTGGGCCACGGCTCTGGTGCCCTGGGCCAAATACCGGACCGGAGCCACGATGCGGCGGATGCTGAGAAACGCGGACCACATCGCGGCTAAAAGACTCAGAAGGAGTACCAGAGACAGGGTCAGGGAAAACGTCAGCTTCAATGACCCCCGCAGAAAGGTAAGCTCCTTGTAGTGAACATAAGCCGCCTCGACCGTTTTCGCGAGATCGGCCACACGCAACGGTACCGGATAAATGCCTTGAAGGTATTGCGCGTCATCCCCTGCGATGGATACGACCGCCCTGATTTGCAGGCCGTTTCCGACGTCGGGTTCGAGACCTACGTACGATTTGCCTTGCTTCACCTGCAACAAGACGCCCGTTTCCGGAAAGTCCGGAATGATTCTTCCGGTTTGGCTGCCGATAAAGCCCATAATGCGGCCTTGCTTGGAAAAAACGGTGAGCTCGCCGTCCTCGGCATGGCTGCGCAGCTCTGCCAAGCGAATAGGCACAAGACCTTCCGGCGAGCCTTCCAAGCCTTCCGCCATTTGCTCGGTTTGCTTCAAGACGGCTCGCATACGCTCGTCCAAAGCGGCTTGTCCCAGTTGCAGCGCATCCTCCATGGCCTGGTCGACGCGGACATCGAACCAACTGTCGATGCTCTGCTGAAGGAATTGCATGGAGTAATAAAAGACTATGGTGGCCGGGGCCAGGCTCAGCAGGGTGAACAGAAACACCATGCGGAGCGTGAGATTGGAACCGGCCGCCTTCCGCCTCAACTGTTTCAGCAGCCAGTAGACGTTGGCGCCCACCAATCCCAGAAGCAAAACCGATCCCAGCGAATTGATCAGCACCAGCCAGGAATACATCTTTCCGAGCTGGGACGCGTCTTGGGTCGCCGTACTCATCAAATGAAGCGATGCCAAGAGCGCCGAAAACAGCGCCAGGATCGTTAAACTGAGCGGTGGCTTTAATCTGCGACGCGCCATCGGTACCAGGAACTCCCGAGATACCAGCTTGGGGAAACGTAGGCAATCGGACGCAAAGGAAGCGGCAAGGATTCTATATCCAGATCTACCGACAGGCTCGCTTCGTAGCTATTGCCCTCGACGATGCGATCGGCCGGCAGCATGAACCAGCCCCGGATCGCGCCCATGGCTTCCAGCAAGGCCGTCAGACTCGCAAAGCTTTCGGTATTCCCGCCCGCGTGAATGATCTGGAACGACCTCCCTAAGGGATGATAGAGAATCCGGAACTTATGGATTTCACTCAAGATCGTTTCATTTAACCAATAATGCCGCTGACGCTTGATCTTGAGCCGAACAGCCAAAGTCAGGGGAACTCCGTGTCTCAGGGCTTCGAGGGCGGACTCGCTGAAACGGTAGTCGATATCCGCGTTTAAAACGAAGTTGGTGCCGGACGGCACAAGCTCGGCGCGTATGATCCGAAATCCGTAATCCGCGCACACGGCATCGAAGGCCAGTAAAAGGCCGACAAGAAAGCTCCATTGACTCAGACGTTGGAGCACTAGCTGGTTTTCACTATGCGAGCGTAATAAAACCCATCCATTCCCTGATCGCCGGTCAATATCTGCCGGCCATGGCTTACCGCCTCCCCCCAAGTCGCCTCGATGGGCACTTCCCGTGCGTCGGAATGATTCTCGAGGAATTCGGCGATTCTCACTTCGTTTTCTTGCCGCAAGATGGAACACGTAGCGTAAAGCAGCAATCCGCCGGGCGCCAGCATCGGCCAAGTGGCATCCAAAATAAGCCGCTGCAAGTCCAGCAACCCGCCAATATCGGAAGGCTTACGCAATACCTTGATATCCGGATGACGCCGTATGACCCCGGTAGCGGAGCAAGGCGCATCCAACAAAATCCGGTCGAAAATCTGCCCGTCCCACCACGCTTCGGGATCCGTGGCATCGGCAGTCAGCACCCTGGCGTTCAGCCCGGCGCGCGCAAGATTATCGTGAATCCTGGCAACCCGCTCGGGGGAAATATCGACTGCAACCACTTCCTTCAAACCGGAACAGGTTTCGAGGACATGCATCAATTTACCGCCGGGAGCCGCGCACACATCGAGCACCCGCAAACCCGGCTTCAGCTCCAATAACGCAGCGGCTAACTGGGCGGCACTGTCCTGCACGGATACCCAACCCTCCGCGAACCCCGGCAGCCTCTCTACCGCCGTAGGGCTTTCCAACACTACGGCACTGTCGCCGACCGGGGAAGCATAGGCCGAAATGCCTGTCTGCGCCAATCGTTCCAGGTAAGCCGCCCGCGATATCGCCAGGCGGTTTACCCGCAAAACCATGGGAGGAGCGAGATTGTTTTGCCTCAGAACCTCGGTGTATCGACCCGGCCAGTCTCGCTGTATCTGCGAGGCCAACCACTCCGGGTGAGCTTCGGCAACGACTTTCTTTTCCTCAACCCGAGCTTCCAGCGTCGACTGCTCCCGAAGATAGGTGCGCAAAATCCCGTTCAGTAGCGGCTTCGCCCAGGCCTTCCGCCGTGCCGCCGATACCGTTTCGGCCACCGCCGCATGAGGCTTTACCCTAGTGTACTTGAGTTGATATAAGCCGAGCATGGCCAACATCCGGAGATCCAGGTCCTTGATCGGTTTCCGCGTCAGCAACCCGAGCAGATAATCCAGCCGCCAATACCAGCGCATGACGCCGTAGCACAGGGCTTGCACGAAAGCGCGGTCGTTTTCCCGTGGAATCTTGGGCAGGACGGATTCGAGCGCGTGCGTGAGGGTTTTCTGTTCTCCCACCACCTGAACGAGTACATCCGCCGCGAATACGCGTGAATTCGACTCCATCAGCCGAAGCGTTCCGATCTAACCGGATGCGCGTTCAGAAATGCCTGAGCCGTCATCCGCCTCCCTCCCGGAAGCTGAACTTCCAGCAGCCGGAGTACTCCGCTGCCGGTGGCGACATCCAGGGTCTTGCCGCGATCAAGAATCGTTCCCGGCTCGGCCCCCGCGGGTTCATCCAGGCTCTCAGCCCGCCAAATCCGTAAGATGTCTCCCCGGTAAAGTGTCTCGGCGACCGGCCAGGGATTGAATGCTCTGATCCGGCGCTCCAGGTCGATCGCCGCCATCGTCCAGTCCAAACGCGCCTCGTGCTTTTCCAGCTTCGCCGCATAGGTAACTTGGGTTTCGTCCTGAACCTCGGGCCGCACCGTCCCTGCTTCGATTTCGGGCAATATTTCCGCGAGCGCTTCCGCGCCGAGCCCGGCCAGGCGGTCGTGCAGCTCTCCAGCCGTTTCCAAGGGCGCGATCCTGCAGCTCTTCTTATGCAACATCGGGCCCGCGTCGAGACGCGGCTCCACGAACATGATGGTAATGCCGCTTACCTCGTCGCCGGCGAGGATGGCCCGCTGTATGGGCGCCGCGCCTCGCCACCGAGGCAGTAACGATGCGTGAACATTGACGCAACCTAGACGGGGAATCTCCAGAACCGCTTTGGGCAAGATGAGGCCGTAAGCCACCACCACCATCAAATCAGCATCATGAGACCTGAGCCGCTCCTGTTCCTCGGGGTCCTTCAGCGTAGTCGGCTGAAAGATGGGTATACCGTGAGACTGTGCCAACTGCTTCACCGGACTCGGCTTGAGCTTCTGGCCCCGGCCCGCCGGGCGATCGGGCTGGGTATAGATCGCACAGACATCATGCGGCCCCTCCAAAAGCATCTCGAGGGTAGGAACGGCAAACTCCGGTGTGCCGGCGAAAACGATCTTCATAAGATGGAAGTGGCGAATTGCAAAGACGCAGCTACGTGCCGCTGCGTAAACCAAAAGAAGGACCCTCTCCGCCCGGAGCGAATCCTACTCCCCCGAAGTATCGGGAGACTTGAAATCAGACGACTGCCCGTGTTTTCTGCGGCTGCTGTGAGGTCCGCTGCCGCTGATCCTTTTTCAGTTTCTTACGGATAAGCTGGCGTTTCAACGGCGAGAGATAATCGACGAACAACTTTCCATCCAGATGGTCGATCTCGTGCTGGATGCAGACTGCGAGGAGGCCATCGGTTTCAAGTTCGAAAGCATCGCCATTGCGGTCCAATGCACGAATCTTGACCGTCTCGGCGCGAGTTACCTTTTCGAAAACACCGGGAACCGACAAGCAACCCTCATCCATTTCCTCGCTCCCGTCCTTCTCCACGATCTCGGGGTTGATCAGGCAAACCGGGGTGTTCTTTTCCTCGGACACATCGATGACCACGATGCGTTTTTGGACGTTGACCTGCGTTGCGGCAAGACCTACGCCGGGAGCGGCGTACATCGTTTCGAACATGTCGTCCACAAGCCGCTTGATCGACTCGTCGACCACGGGCACGGAAACCGCTTTCTTGCGGAGCCGGTCATCGGGAAATTCAAGAATGGTTAAGATGGCCATAACGTTTATCGTGGACGCTGAATACCTAAGTCAATGGAATTCTAACGAAATTCAACTAGACTTTGAACGCCGTTCCTTAAGACTCGATTGGTTTTTGAAAGTTGCACATGCCTTATCGCGAACAAATTCTTGCAGTGAGTCCAGCGCTTCCCACACTCGAATGGCCGCGCCATGCGTGATGAGCAGGAGACAAGATGACGCTTCGAATCATTATCGGTATTGCCTTATCGTTCGTCGTCGGCACGGTGTCGGCCGATCACATTCAGCTAAATCCGAATCATCCGGACCGATACACCGTAGTCCAGGGAGACACGCTATGGGGCATCTCCGGTAAGTTCTTGAGCAAGCCCTGGCAGTGGCCGGAAATTTGGCAAAACAACCCCCAAATCGCAAATCCGCATCTTATTTATCCGGGCGACGTGATCGCCCTGAGCTACGTAAACGGCGAGCCCCGCCTGCAAATCGAAACGCCGTCCGAAGTACGCCTGAGCCCGGAAGTTCGAGTCAGCCCGATCGCCCGAGCCGTGCCGCTCATTCCCATGGACGCGATCCGTCAGTTTCTGAGTAGACCCAGGGTCGTCAACAAGCGCGAATTACAGGATGCGCCATATATCGTGGCGTTTGTCGACGAGCATATCGTGGGAGGGATCGGCGACGGGATTTACGTGCGTGCGGTCGAAGACGGCACGAACCAGGCATTTACCTTGTTCAGACCGGGCCCGGCCTACCAGGACCCAGTTACCGGCGACATTCTCGGCTATGAAGCGATCTACGTAGCCGACGCCCAACTGCAACGTATCGGCGACCCGGCAACACTGGTGTTGACCCGCGCCCAGCGCGAAGCCATTATCGGCGACCGGCTCATGCCGGTCGAGCAAGAAAAAATCGAGCTTTATTTCCAGCCACGTGCGCCCGAGCAAGATATCGAAGCCCATATCATCAGTGTCTTGGATGGGGTCTCGCAGATCGGCCAATACCAGGTCGTGGTGATCGACAAAGGAACCGCCGACGGCATCGAAACCGGACACGTTCTCGACATTTATCAAAGCGCACGTCCGATACGGGATATCGTAAGCCAGAGACCCGGCGAAACCGTGGCCTTGCCCGACGAACACGCCGGCTTGTTGATGATCTTCCGCCCCTTCGAACGCGTCAGTTATGCGCTGGTCATGAACGCAACACGTGCGATACACGTGTCAGACATTGCTGCAACCCCTTGACGACAGGCTGCTCCGCGGAAAGCTTAGAAGACCTGCGCTACTGGCTGGCACTGCATCGAGCACCGCTCATCGGAAGCCGGCGGTTCTGCGCCATTCTCGCCCATTTCCACAGTCCTAGAATACTCTTCGAAACCAAGGCGGCTGATCTAGCCGCCTTAGGTCTTAAAGAAGAAACCATCGTCTATCTCTGCCATCCGGATTGGCTGGCCGTGGAAGCCGATTTGCAATGGCTGAGTGCGTCGGGCCACGATTGCCTCACGCTGCACGATCCTCGATATCCCGCGCTGCTGCGCGAAATATCCGATCCGCCCCCGCTGATCTTCGTTAAAGGGGACGTTTCGGCCCTTTCATTTCGCCAGATTGCAGTTGTCGGCAGCAGAAATCCGTCGCCGTCCGGTCGGCGGATTGCGCGAGAAATCGCGTCAGGCTTAGTCTCCGCTGGCTTTGCTGTCACCAGCGGGCTGGCATTGGGGATTGATGCCGCCGGGCATTCCGGAGCGCTCGAAGCGGGCGGTGTTACCATAGCCGTCGCCGCCACGGGATTGGACCGAGTATATCCGTACCGTCATCAGAATCTGGCACACGAAATCATCGCCCAGAACGGAGCCTTGGTATCCGAATTCCCTCCCGGAACCGGCCCCAAGGCCGATCATTTCCCCCGTCGGAATCGTATTATCAGCGGCCTTTCCTTGGGTACCCTGGTCGTCGAAGCCGCGCCGCGGTCCGGATCCTTGATCACTGCACGTCTCGCAGCCGAACAGGGACGCGAGGTCTTCGCCGTACCCGGCTCGATTTACAATCCGCTTTCCCGCGGTTGCAACGAATTGATAAAAAACGGAGCAAAACTGATCCAAACGGTTGAGGATATCGTCGAGGAATTCGAGGCGCGATTATCCGTCCAAGCCTACAAACCTTCGTTCAAAACCGATTCGGACGACAACCAACCCCATATGGAACTCTTGAAATATATTGCGTACGACCCAACCTCTGTGGATACTCTAGTGGCAGCCACAGGAAAAACGCCGGAAGCTATCGCCTCGATGCTTTTAATGTTGGAACTGCAAGGTCATGTTGCCTCTACACCCGGAGGATGCTACTTCCGGACCCAGTAAATTTCCTAGCCGTTGCGCATCCCTTAGTTGAGACCACTCAATGAAAGAAAACGTATTCGATGTCCTAATTTATCTTTTCGAAAACTATATGGATGATGATGTCGAGCTCACACCCGATCCCGACATGATTCGCACCGAACTTTTGGAGGCGGGATTCCCTCAAACCGAAATCAATAAAGCCTTTGAGTGGCTAGAATCGTTGGCCGAGCATAATGCGATCAAGCCTGTTTCCTCGCCGGCATTTCGTATCTTTTCCGCCCAGGAAACGGCTAAGCTCGATGCCGAATGCCGTGGTCTCCTGATGTTTCTGGAACAAAGCGGAATCCTTACGCCGGCAAGCCGCGAACTGGTCATCGACCGTGTCATGGCATTCAACGAAGAAGCCATCTCTCTGGAAAACCTGAAGTGGGTTGTGCTTATGGTACTTTTCAGCCAACCCAACGAAGAAATCGCTTTCGCGCGCATGGAAAATCTCGTCTACGAGAGCCTGCCTAATTATCTGCATTGATACATCACCCGTTTCTCCATTTCTTCTCCGCAGAAGAAACCGGAGAATCGTTTATTCTTAAACGCAAATAGCTCGCACCTTATTAACTCCGATGAGCCAAAACCTGGTCATTGTTGAATCACCAGCAAAAGCCAAGACCATTGAAAAATATCTCGGCCGAGATTTTCAGGTCTATGCATCCTATGGCCATGTCCGTGACCTTGTTCCCAAAGAAGGAGCAGTAGATCCCGATCATGATTTCGCGATGAAGTATGAACTCATCGAGAGAAACGAGAAGCACGTACAAACCATCGCCAAAGCTGCTCAGAAAGCTGACGCCTTGTTCCTCGCGACCGACCCGGACCGCGAAGGCGAGGC
The DNA here is from genome assembly GCF_051027445.1 of Methylocaldum sp. GT1TLB. Taxonomy (NCBI): domain Bacteria; kingdom Pseudomonadati; phylum Pseudomonadota; class Gammaproteobacteria; order Methylococcales; family Methylococcaceae; genus Methylocaldum; species Methylocaldum sp. GT1TLB. The sequence continues at coordinate 523,420 of NZ_CP194898.1, read as the reverse complement.
CATTTCGTGGCATATCTACGAGATCCTGAAAAACCGCAAGGTGCTCGACAATAAACCGGTACACCGTGTCGTTTTCCATGAAATCACCAAGCGCGCCATTACCGAGGCGATCAAACACCCCAAAGCGCTCTCTACCGACCTGATCAATGCGCAGCAGGCGCGCCGTGCACTGGATTATCTGGTCGGCTTTAAGCTGTCGCCCTTGCTGTGGAAAAAGATTCGGCGAGGCCTATCCGCCGGACGGGTGCAAAGCCCGGCACTCCGGATGATTGTCGAGCGCGAGATCGAAATCGAGAACTTCCAGATTCGGGAATATTGGACTCTCGATGCCGACGCCAGCACCGAGGGGCAGAAGTTCCGCGCCCGGCTCATCAACCTGAACGGCGCGAAGCTGGAACAGTTCAGCATCGTCACTGAAGAACAGGCGAGCCAGATTAGGAACTCGCTGCTTGCGGAGGCCAACGGCAAGCTCCGGGTGGTGAAGATTGAGGAGAAAGAGCGCAAAAAGAATCCCGCGGCACCGTTCATTACCTCCACTTTGCAACAGGAAGCGGCTCGCAAGCTGGGGTTCACCACCAAGCGCACCATGGCAATCGCCCAACAGCTTTACGAAGGTATCGACCTGGGGGGCGAAACCACCGGGCTGATCACCTACATGCGTACCGATTCGGTCAATCTCGCCAATGAAGCGGTACAGGAAATTCGTGAGCTGATCGCGTCCCGGTTCGGCAAAGAAAACCTACCCAAGCAGCCGCCTCTATACAAAACCAAGAGCAAGAACGCTCAGGAAGCCCACGAAGCCATTCGGCCCACATCGGCTTTTCGGCTGCCGGAACAAGTCAAGCCTTATCTCAGTCCCGAGCAATACAAGCTTTACAACCTGATCTGGAAGCGGACCGTCGCTTGCCAGATGATTCACGCCACCATCAAAACGGTCTCGGTCGACCTATCCTGCGGCACGATGGGCGTATTTCGCGCAACAGGCTCGACGGTGGTGAATCCGGGCTTTATGAGCGTCTACCTCGAAGGCAGGGACGACGTATCCACCGAAGACGACGAAAGTTTATTGCCCGCGCTGAAAGAAGGCCAATGGGTCGATCTGCTCGATATCGTCACCGCTCAGCACTTCACCGAACCGCCGCCGCGCTATACGGAAGCAAGCCTGGTCAAGGCGTTGGAGGAGTACGGCATCGGCCGGCCGTCGACTTACGCGGCCATTATCTCGACCCTGCAGCAGCGTCATTACGTCGTGCTGGAAAACAAGCGGTTCCATCCGACGGACGTGGGGCGCATCGTCAACAAATTCTTGACGGAGCACTTCACCCAATACGTCGACTACAACTTCACCGCCAATTTGGAAGACGATCTGGACGCCGTCTCGCGCGGCGAAAGAAATTGGATTCCGCTGATGCGCGAGTTTTGGTATCCGTTCAAGTCGCTGATCGATGCCAAGGATGAAAGCTTGAGACGCGCGGACGTTACTCACGAATCGCTAGACGAAGCATGCCCCGAATGCGGCGGACAGCTATCCATACGCCTCGGACGTAACGGCCGCTTCATCGGCTGTACCAATTATCCCGAGTGCAAATACACCCGCAACATCAACGGGGAAGCCGCGCCCGCCGCGCCGGAAGTCGTGGAAGGAAAGGTCTGCCCCGAATGCTCCTCGCCGCTGGTCATCAAGACCGGTCGGTTCGGGAAGTTCATAGGCTGCAGCAATTATCCCAAGTGCAAGCATATCGAACCGCTCGAAAAACCGGAGAACACCGGGGTACGTTGTCCTGAATGCACTAAGGGCCAATTGATCAAGCGGAAGTCGCGCTTCGGAAAATTATTCTTCTCCTGCAATACCTATCCCAGTTGCACCTACGCCGTCTGGAACCCGCCTGTCGCAGAGCCCTGCCCCAACTGCGGCTGGCCGATCCTGACGCTGAAAGTCACCAAGCGGCGCGGCACGGAAAAAGTCTGTCCTCGCAAGGAATGCGGCTATGCGGCGCCTTACGAAGGCGAACCGCTGGCCGAATCCGCAACCTAGCGTTTTCGACCGCGGGCCAAGGAAAAAATGCTCTCGCCGTTTCGTCTGAGGCTCGCGGCGAGTCACCTGCGTCGCGGAGGCATTATCGCCTATCCGACCGAGGGCGTGTACGGACTCGGCTGCGACCCTCTCGGCCAAGATGCGGTACGCCGGCTCCTGGCTTTAAAGGAACGACCCTCGGCGAAAGGACTGATCCTCATTGCCGCAGAATTCGATCAGATCGAACCTTATCTCGACATCCCGACCGAATTTATGCGGAGCCGACTCTTGGCGACCTGGCCCGGACCGGTCACCTGGATCGTTCCCGCTGCTAGCTGGGTACCGGCTTGGCTCCGAGGCGAACACGCGACGCTGGCCGTCCGCGTCACGGCTCATCCCGATGCGGCCGCCCTATGCCGCGCTTTCGGCGGGCCGATCATATCGACCAGCGCCAACAAAAGCGGCCGGCCGCCAGCCCGTACGCCGATATCGGCTCGCAAGCATTTCTCTACCGGGCGCGTCCTGATCTTCCCCGGACGACTCGGAGGACTGCGCGGTCCAACGGCCATCTATGATGCATCGACTGGCGTTCGGCTACGCTAAGTGGCAAGTCGAAACCGTTTTAGCTTGACACGCCGACCTCTCATCCATAGCATTCCAGCGTTTTGCAGGACTCTGCCGCAGCGAGAGCAATTTCATCCTTAATGAGCATATTGACTACGTCACAGATCACAACGACAGCTTCGCAAAATCCAAAAACAGCCTTTACAAGTATCCGCTGTTTGGTAGAAGAAGAAACGTCGGCTGTCGACCGACTCATTCTTCGCGAGCTCAGTTCCGATGTATTGCTTATCAATCAGATCGGCCGATACATCGTAAACAGCGGCGGCAAACGACTGCGCCCGATGCTGTTGCTGCTGGTCTCCAAGGCTCTCCAATATCAAGGGCAGCAACACATCACCCTTGCAGCAGTCATCGAATTCATTCACACGGCTACCCTCCTCCACGACGACGTGGTCGACGAATCGACCCTGCGCCGTGGGCGAAATACCGTCAATGCGCTTTGGGGAAACTCGGCCAGCGTTCTAGTCGGCGACTACTTGTATTCCCGCTCGTTCGAATTGATGGTGAGCGTGCAGGACCTCCGCATCATGGAGATCCTCTCCCGCACCACCACAGCCATCGCCGAGGGCGAGGTGTTGCAGCTTCTCAATTGCAATAATCCCGCAACAACCGAACACAAGTACCTCGAAGTCATCTCTCGCAAGACCGCAATCTTGTTCAGCGCCGCAGCACAATTGGCCGCTGTGCTAACGGGAGCGCCCGAGTCCACCGAATTGGCGCTGAAGGACTATGGCCTTCACCTCGGCATTGCGTTTCAGTTGATCGACGATGCCCTGGATTACATGGCGAATCCCGAAGAGCTCGGAAAAAATCTCGGTGATGACCTGGCCGAAGGCAAACCGACGCTGCCTCTGATCTATGCCATCGAGCACGGCAATGCATCGCAGGCCGCCGCACTTCGGGACGCTATCGAGAACGGCAACCGCGATGCGTTCCGCGAAGTTTACGAAATCGTTGAATCTACGGACGCAATCGCGTACACTGCACGGCGCGCTAGGGAAGAAGCAAACAAAGCGGTCGAACTGCTCAATGCACTTCCCGCATCAGACTACAAGGACGCACTCGTTCAGCTGGCCCACTTATCGGTCGAACGAAGCTATTAAAATCCAATTTCCGGGGTGTAGCTCAGCCTGGTAGAGCACTGCTTTCGGGAGGCAGTGGCCGGAGGTTCGAATCCTCTCACCCCGACCAATTTAATCAATTGGTTATCCCGTCTTCTCCTACTCGATCAAAGTCACAGCATGGCCAGATCGTGACCGACCTCCTTCAAGGGCCTTCACCGCAGCCCTGACATTCTCCGGCGAAAGATGGCCATAACGCATCGTTACCCGGATGTCTGAATGCCGTAGGGGTTCCGCTACCTCCCGGATCTAAACTCCAGCCTGAACCAAGCAGGCCGCACAGGTGTGACGCAGGTCACGCGGATGAAAGTCCTCGATTCCCGCCTTTTATAAGCCCCTTCGAATCCCTTCCGTATCGAGCCAAGCCGCGTTCCGTCCGGTGAGCGAAAAACCAGGGCGAAGCCGGGCAGTGCGTAGTTCTGAAGCGTGCTCGCGATAGGATCGCTTCCCGTACTTCCCGATTCAGCGGCACACTCTCGCCTCTTCCATTCTTCTGGTTTGTTGCCCGGAGGTAGACCTGGCTCGGTCCCAGGTCTACCTCCGGGCAACAAACCAAAAACTCGCCCAACGGGGAGCGTGGGAAACAGGTCGCACGACCGCGCGGCTCTGCGCCTTATCTGCAGCGACCGGAGGGATCCGTCATCCTTGAACGGCCCGCCGCACCAGGCTTTCCGATCCTAAGAAGCCCTGCTGGGCGATCTCTTGGAACAACCGCCGGGCGTTATGGATACCCGTTCCGCCAGCGCTGCGGCAAGTGCGGCCGGAGCGGATCAATGAGGCCGGGGACCGGCGCCCGCTCTGGAATGCCTTCGGCCCGTAGGAAACGCCGTACGATAATGCACTCAAGATCGAAATGGTGGGCAATCGCCCGAAACGACCAGCTTTGTTGCCTCAGGTTCACGACCGCTTCATGACGAGCCAGGCGGTAGGTCCGATGGTCGGCCCGCGCCCGTTCGGCGCGCATCAGCGCAGAGGTGGTGCAGTGGCAATTGGATTCAGTGGCGGCGGCATCACCGTGTCCGCGGCCTCCTGCAAGGCCCGGTGATGACGGCTCGACAATCCACTGGTGCAGCACCGTCAGCGTACTCTCCTACTGCCGTATAGAATCGTCTCCTCAGCCGATCACCCGGCGTCGTTAGAATGTAAATGCGGCTATAGCACCAAGGCCTGTTAACACAACCTGAGTACTTCGATGAAAGGCGAAATGAATAACCGCCGCAAATATCAGGTCCAGATTATCGAAGCGAGAGAAGAATCGGCGAAACCCTTTGAGTCGATGGACCAAACCAGACCTTTTTGCGCGTGCGGAACGTCGCGAGGTAGTACTCCTAGGGCGGCAAGCGGTCGCATTGAGCGTAACGAACCTAGGTACTCAGATCGAGCGCGAGTTGAAGGATTTCGTCGCCTGCGCTGGCGCGGTCCATGATGAGGCAGCGGGAGACCGGCGGAGCCCTCGAACCCGACAGCACTGGACGATCTTTCGGGATATCATGGGCATAGCCGGAAGAGAGGGCAAAGGTTATAGCACAGCATTCATTCGCGGCAACCACACGAATTTTGGTGTTCCATCGGGCGCGCGGCTTGCCAACGGCTTGGCGGCCGTTTTCCTTAATGCGCCGGTGCCATCCGTATGTATCTCGATGACCGTACTATCCAACGGCACCGCTTCGATCTTGACCGGAACAATTTCGATTTTGATCTGAATGATCTGCTGGTGCTGCAATTGCTCGAACACCCGGTCGAGCACGCCGCTTTTGGCCCAGCGCATCATGCGGGTATACACGGTGTGCCAGGGGCCAAAGCGCGGCGGCAAGCTGCGCCACGTGCAGTCATGTTTGGCGACATATAAGATCGCATTGAGCACCTGGAGATTCGAGAGACGCACATTACCGCGCTGGCGCGGCAGACAGTGGGCGATTTGTTGATATTGAGATTCACTGAGCTCCATGCGCGAAGTCTAACAGACATTGTGTTAACATGGCCTAAACCACATTCGGTGGGTGGATATTAACGGATCATCATATGGCGGTTCGCGACAGCCCCGCTCTTATTCAAGCCTCGCGACTTCACCGTCGCAAGGCCTTCGGCTTTAGCCTGAGATTACTTCATCATGCCTGGCATACCTCACGTTCCAGAGAGCATAGCGCAAGCAGTTGATATAACAACAAAGCATCAACCGCAGGGCCTGCCAACACTGGGCAACTACATCGCTACCGAAAAACTCGGAGAAAGCTTGCAGGCCTCGGTATTCAAGGGCTACCACATACACGTCCCCGACCAACCGCTGGTCATCAAACTGCTGAAGCAGCTGTCGAGCTGGGACGATCAGTCGCGGCATCTGCGCCAGAAGATCGAACGCCTGAAAGTGCTGCACGATCCGCGGGTTTGTACGCCGCTCGCGCTGGAGTCCTACGGCGACCTTCAGTTTATCGTTCAGTCCTGGTTCGCGGGTCAAACGCTGAATCATTGGGTGGCACACCAAAATAAACTCGATCTCAACGATTTTTTTACGCTGGCTTGTACGCTGGCCGATACGCTGCACGCGGTACATGATGCCGGCATTACCCACGGCGGCATAAAGCCCCATAATATTCTGATTCAACCGGGGACGCTGACGCTCCGGCTGACCGATTTCATCACCCCGCTCGACATTCGTGACGTCAGCCATTTCATCTACGATCCGGAATTCGTACGCCATACCTTGGCCTACACCTCGCCGGAACAGACTGGCCGCATCAATTATCGTGTGGATTTTTCCACCGATTTGTATTCATTAGGGATCGTGTTTTATGAGCTGCTGACCGGTCAGCTGCCGTTTTTTTCCAGCGATCCACTGGAACTGATTCACTCGCATCTGGCTGAGGAAACGCCTAGAGTCAATCAGCTCAAACCGCAGATTCCCCAAGCTTTGGCCGATATCATTGCCAAACTTACCGTCAAGCAGCCGGAGAAGCGTTACCAAAGCACCGCAGGGTTACTGGCCGACCTAATCCGCTGCAAGGACGAGTACGCCGCCACCGGCAGCGTATCAGCGTTCACGATCGGCCTGCACGATCGTAGCCGTCGGGTCATCTTCATCTCGAAGATGGTGGGCCGCCAGCACGAAAGCGAGCTGATACGGGAGCAATATGACGAGGTCATCAGCGGCAAATTCCGCTCGGTATTTATTTCCGGACTGTCCGGCATCGGCAAAACCCGGCTGATTCAGGAACTGCAAAAACCGCTGGTCAAGAATCGCGGTTACTTCACCTCCGGCAAATTCGACCAGTATCAGAAAAACATCCCCTACAGCTCGCTGATTCAGGCCTTGCGCAATCTAATGCGCATCTTCTTGACCGAAAGCGATCTGCAGGTTCAGCAGTGGCGGAAGAAAATACTCGATGTCGTCGAGAACAACGGAAGCGTCATCATCGACGTGTTGCCGGAACTGGAATTCATCATCGGACGGCAGCCTGAAGTGCCGCATCTGCCTCCGGTGGAAGCCCGCCATCGTTTCAACAATTTGTTCGGCCGGTTTCTCGCTTGTCTCGCCAGCGAAGACAATCCGCTGGTACTGTTCATCGACGACCTGCAATGGTGCGACAGCGCAACCTTCGACTTTCTGCAAAACCTGTTCGACAACCATGATGAACATCCCTATTTGTTTTTCATGGGCGCCTATCGGCACAACGAAGTCGACGGCAGCCATCCGCTCAGCAAGCTGATCCGCAAGATTCAGGAAAACAACGGTCCGTTCGCGGAAATTCGCCTGGAGGCGCTCACCGACGCCGACTGTCATGAAATGGTGGCCTACATCCTCGACTCTTCGCTGGAAGCCACGGCCAATCTGGCGGAATTTATCGCCCACCTCACCGAAGGTAACCCGCTGTTCGTCAGCGAAAGTTTGGCATGGCTGTATAACGAGAACTTGCTGAACACCGATGCCGAACACCACTGGCACTGGGACATCAAGCGGATTCGCGACACGCAGATGCCGACTTCGGTAGTTGAATTGTTCAGCTCCAAGGTGAGCAAACTGCCGGTCAAGACCCTGCATATACTCGACCACTGTGCCTGCATGGGCAACCGTTTCAGCGTCGAAGACGTGGCGCTGGTGTTGGACATTCCCATTGAAAAGCTGTTTGAGGATTTGAAGCCGGTCTTGAATCTGGGGATGCTGCTGGAAAACAAATCCGATCTGCAATTCGTCCACGACCGGGTTCAGGAAGCGGTGCTGCGCCAGGTCGACACTGAGGCCAAACCCGCGATTCACTGGCGCATCGGCAACCGCCTGCTGCAAGCGGTGCCGGCGGGAACCCATCTCGAACTCCTCGATAACTTGTTTACCATCGCCGCCCACCTCAACCTGGGCCGCCCGGCGGAGATGGAACCTGAGCTGGCGTATCGGCTGGTCGATATCAACTTCCATGCCGGCAACAAGGCGCTGGATGCGCTGGCCGGCGATGCCGCCAACGACTTTTTCCAGAAAGCCCACGACTACCTGCCCGACGATTGCTGGCAACAGGCCTACGATCTGACCTTTCGCATATACCAGCGTCTGGCCAAGACCGAGTTGATGTGCGGCCGTTATGAACGATCGGAAGCGCTGCTCAATCATTTGATCGAATACGCCGCCAGCGACTTGGACAAAGCCGAAGCCCTGGCGGAACAGACCACGTCGCTGTCCTCGTTCGGCAACTTCAACGAGGCGATAGCGACTGCCAACCGAGGCCTGGCCTACTTCGATAAATCAATCCCCGAACAAGCCGAGATCGCTCACCAGCGAATGCGGGCCTTAATGGCGGAAATCGAACGGCAAGGCGACGTCTGGACGACGATCCTGCACATGCCTTTTACCCAGGACCGCAAGAGCAAGATCGAGCTGGCGTTTTACAGCGAGCTCATTCCGGATCTTTATATGTCCGGCCTGGTGCCGCAGCTGTATCTGTCCGCCGCGCAATCGACCCTGCATTGCCTGCAGGGCGGCATGGACGAATCGGTGATTTACTCGTTTTCGATCATGGGCCTCAATCTCGGCGAGCAGGGCAAGTTCGAACTGGCGTTCCGTTATCAGGATCTGGCCCACGACCTGTGTGAAAGACACCCCAATACCTTTGGCGCCACCCGCGGCATGAACGGCATCGTCTGGTGCAACATGCATTCGCGCAGCCATCCGGCCGAGATCGTCGATTACTGCCACAAAGCCATACAGTGCGGCAAGAATTGCGGCGACCTGTATAACGCCGGCCTGTCCTACGGCCCCTTGATGTGGAATTTGCAGGTGCAGGGCAAAGATCTGCGCCTGGTCGAAGAAGCCGCCGAGGAATGCCTGCATTTTTCCCGCAAGAACCAACTGTCGTTCTCGGTCGGCCTCGCCGAAGCCGTGCTGGCCGGCTGGGTGGCGCCGATGAAACCCGATTACCAGCCGGTGGACATGACCGAAACCCTGGCGCGCTGGGAAGCCGACAATTATGTCGCCGCTTCCGGCAGTTATTTTGCGCTGCTGGGTTTTGCCCACCATTATTTAGGCGATTACGCCGCGGCAGCGGTGTCCTTGCACACGGTGGAACGCTATCTGCACGGTTTGACCGATAACGTGCTGAAACGGCTCTGGTATGTCTTCCGTATCGTCAATCGCCTGCGCTGGCCGGAGGGTGCCGACTGGCCGGCGCTTGAAGCGGAAATTGCGCCGTTGCTGGCCGAACTGGAAACCTGGGCCCGTCTCGGCCCCCTGCTGAAACCCTTTTTGGCCTTTGTTCATGCCGAGATCGCCCGCGCTCGAAACCAAATGCGCGAGGCCCGCAACTTGTATTTGGATGCGATCGCGGTCGCCCAGGAACAAAACTACGGCCTGCTCACCGGCCATTTATACGAAGCATTGGCTGATGTCATGGCAGCCGGCAATCTCGGCGATGCCGGACTTTATTACGGCGCGGCGCGACGTATCTACCGGGCGTGCGGCGCCGATCGCAAAAACGCGCAATTGCAGCAACGCCTCCCTTATACTGAAGCGGACTACCCAGTTCGTGCCGAAAAAACTGTCGCCCTCGACAAGCCGGCTACGCTGCCGAATCTCGATTTCAATTATCTGATCAAATCCGCGCTGGCCCTGTCGGCGGAAGTCGATCTGAATCGGCTCATGCAAAAAATCATGAGCGTCGTGCTGGAAAGCTCGGGGGCTCAGCATGGCTACCTGCTGATCAAGGAAGCGGATGAACTGCTGGTCGCCGCGGAAAGCCATGTCGGCGAAAAACACATCGTCAATCGCGAGTATCTCAGTCTTAAACAGACCCGCAGCAGCATTAGTCATGCTATCGTCAACTACGTACTGCGCACGCGTAAAAAAGTATTACTGCACGATGCGGTGGCCGAGGGCGAGTTTCAGGACACTGCGGAAGTGCAGGCGCTAAAACTGCGTTCGGTGTTGTGTCTGCCGATCATCAAGCAAAACGAACTCATCGGCTTGCTTTATCTGGAAAATCGATTGTCGGCAGGTGTATTTACCACTGAAAAAACCGACATGACCGAACTGTTGACCGCCCAGGCTGCGATTTCCCTGGAAAACGCCCGCCTCCTGGAACAAACTCGGAAGGCCTACACGAAACTACAGGAAAACCAGGAACACATGCTGCAGATGGAAAAACTCTCGGCATTGGGGACGCTGGTCGGCGGTGTGGCGCATGAGATCAACAATCCGCTGATGGGCGTGATGAATTTTGTCGAATTCGCCGCAGACAGAAGTACGGATGAAAAATCGAAGGAAATTCTCGATCAGGCGCTACAGCAAATTCACCGTATCAAGAAGATCGTCAGCAACATGCTGGTATTCGTTCACAACCGATCGACTCCGAGCGGCACCTGCCAGATAGCGGAGGCGATCAGGCAAACTCTATTGCTGCTGGAAGGCGAATTGGGCAAGCACGGCATCAAGGTCGAGGTGGATGCCGTCGACGATCTGCCGGCCATTCGCTGTAGCTCCGACAGTCTGCAGCAGATCCTGGTCAATCTGATCATTAACGCCCGCGACGCACTAGTCGATAGCCAGCAACCACAAATCAGAATCATGCTCAGGCCCGTGGACGGCATGTTAGAACTGAGCGTGGCCGACAACGGTCCCGGCATCCCGCAAGAGGTGCAAACCAAAATTTTCGATCCGTTCTTTACCACCAAGCCTCCCGGAAAAGGCACCGGACTGGGTTTGTCGGTCATCCGCCGTCTGGTTCAGGATGTCGGCGGCCATATACAGGTGGAGAGTTTACAGGGGCACGGCTGCTGCATGCGGCTACGCTTTCCCCATGTTTGAGCATTTGAATTCGATACATAAGAGAAACGATATACAAGGTTATGGCAAGCAAAATTCTGGTAATAGATGACGACCCGGCAGTGCGCAGCGCCTTCAAGCTGATTCTGGAAAATGACGGTTTCTCGGTTCGCGTAGCCGAGAACGGTTTACAAGGCATCGAGCTGGCCCGCGCGGAACGCCCCGATCTGATTTTTCTCGATCTGCGCATGCCCGGCATCGATGGCGTGGAAACCTTGCGCCGTCTGAAAACCATTGACGAAACGCTGAACGTTTACATCGTCACCGCCTTTGCCAACGAATACATGGAGCAACTGAAAGGCATCAATGAGGAAGGCTTTCAGTTCGAACTGGCCAGCAAGCCGCTGTCTTCCGCACAAATTCGCAATCTCGCCCAGATTGCCCGTATCGGCAATCCTCAGGAAGAACGGCGCGCAAACCAGCACAAACTGGTTCTAACCCTGTATGTGGTGTCCCTGAACAGTGAAACCCGCCGTCTGGTCGAGCAGATTTCCACTGCGCTCGCCAATCTTTACGATCCCGGACAATGGGTTTTAGATGTCGTCGAAGTCTTGGGCATGCCGGAAAAAGCATTGGAAAAGGACGTGTTTGCAACGCCGATGCTGGTGCGCGACATGCCGGAACCCGTATTGAAACTGCTCGGTGACTTGTCGCGGGCTCCTTCGATCATGGCAGCCATTACCACTCAAGCGAAAGGAATCGGCGTACAAACCATCATCGTTTAAGCACGCTTATCGACCATGAACACCCGGCTTCGCAAGCTTGATCTGATCCTCGACACTATCACCGACGGCGTTTTGGTTGTAGACAGCCAGGGTGTCGTACTCTATGCCAACCAAGCTGCCGAAACCCTGCTGGCGCGAAGCCCGATAGTCGGTCAATCGCTGGCGATTCCGATCAATCCTGATAAAAACAGCCATCAGGACATTAATTTAATCCGTCCGAACGGACTCGCCTGGGCGGAAATGCGCTCTACACCGATCGAATGGGACGGGCAATCCGGCTACGTCATCGCCCTGCGTGACATTACCGAGCGCAAGCACATGGAGCTGGAACGGCAAAAGTTCGTTTCGCTGGCCGATAACAGCATGGATTTCATCGGCATATGCGACATGAATTTCACGCCGTTTTACATCAACGAAGCCGGCATGCGCCTGATCGGCATAGACAGCCTGGAGCAGTGCATCCGAACACCGATCCAGGAATTTTTCTTCCCCGAAGACCAGCGCTTCATCCTTGAAGAATTTTTCCCGCGCGTTATGCGCGAGGGCCACGCCGATGTGGAAATCAGGTTCCGGCATTTCAAGACCGGCGCCGCCATCTGGATGATCTACAACGTGTTCTTCATCAAAGACAGCACGGGCGAACCGGTTGGCATCGCCATCGTGAGCCGCGATATATCTTCGCGCAAACAGGCCGAGGCTGCTCTGCGCAAAGCCGATCAACATAAGGACGAATTCCTGGCCATGCTGGCTCATGAACTCCGAAATCCGCTGGCCCCCATCAGCAACGCAACCCACATTTTGGACATGCTGAAGCTGGAAGACACGCGGTTTCACTGGGCTAAGGACATCATTAAGCGACAGGTGACGCACCTCGCTCGCCTGGTCGACGATCTACTGGACGTCTCCCGTATCGCGCGCGGCAAAATTTCGCTGAAGAAAGAGCGGCTTGACCTTGTAGAAGTGATTAAATCCGTCTTGGAGACGGCACAAGGCCTCATCTCGGCCAAACAACAACATCTCGATGCTTGTCTGCCTAACCAACCGATAATGTTGGAGGGCGATTCCGTGCGCCTGTCTCAAGTGTTGCTTAACCTGCTCGACAATGCCAGCAAATACTCTCCGGAAGGCAGCCGGATCGAGGTTGATGTCCAACGGCTCGGGGGCGAAGTCGAGATCCAGGTGCGGGACAACGGCACTGGCATCTCGACGGAACTATTGCCGACGATCTTTGGGCTATTCCAGCAGGGTACGCGTACCCTGGATCGGTCTCAGGGCGGACTAGGCATCGGGCTTACCCTGGTAAAACGGCTAGTGGAACTACACGGCGGACAAGTAACGGCATCAAGTCCTGGCGCTGGACTCGGCTCCACGTTCAGAATCCGTTTGCCGACGATTGACGAAGGGACCACCCTTCCCGTCTCTAAGACATCAGTGCCATCGCCTAACGCAGAGATGCGGGTGGTGGACGATAATTCCGACGTAAGAGAGAGTAATACCCTCCTCCTGACTGCCAACCTTAGGTAAACCGGACCTCGATTTCCTCGCTACCTCCGGCGGTGCCGAAGTTCACCGGGAATTGCATCGGACGCAAGACACCGTGTCATTATAAGCACTGATCCACCCCTGTCTTCGAGATGGTTTCGTTATAAAGATCATCGCCCTTACCTATCCGTGAAGCGGCTCGCAAATATTTGGTTATTAACCCGGCCTATAAATATAGGCCGGGTTAATCCGGGGCAGGGATGCCCCGGCGCGGCGACAAGCCGCGTGAGCCCAGGCCGGGCGTGTACCGGGCCTGGGCGGCGGCCCGAAATACCAGGAGGGTATTTACGGGCCTGATTAATAGCTCAGACGGAAATCCATGCTCGACCGATAGTGCCTACTGCGCAATGAAAACGGTGATAACACCCGACACAGGATTGGCATTGAGTTAAATCAGAATCATCCGGCCGCGGCCGGATAAGTAATCTTCCGAAGTTTAAAATACCGACGGATGCGCACGGGGCGTTTCTGCAACCGGCGCCGATGGAACCGAGTTTTCCGGTTCAGAGCGGCCACCCTGTCGACCGGATCAAAGAGCTCCTCGACCACGGCTCCCTACCCGCCCGACCCACGACGGCGCGAAGCAGTCACGACGGTATCCGTTGTGCCTTACCCTAGAACTCTAGACTTTCGCCATTGAAATGAACATCAACCATCCCGACCAGAAAAAGAACGTGATTTGCCGCTGTAGCGGGACGACGACAGGACAGATCAAGCGACTTGTCGATAAGGGAGTCAACGACCTGGACAGCATATCGAGAGCGACCGGTGCATGTTCAGGTTGCGGGGCCTGCGATACAGACATTCTGGCCTTGTTAGCCGAATATGCTTCGCCTGTTTTGCACGATGCCCTATAGCGCCGCTCTGTTTTCCTCGACAACACGGCGAAGGAAGATTGATGCCAAACGATGGTGTTGGCAGCAGCTGATAACGGTGCTCATTTTCGGTAGCGCCATCGGAACCGCAAGCTGGCGGTCGCCAGATAAATTTCGTGCAGGAAGCAATAAAGGCCGATGATCAGGGCGGCCATCGCGGCGATAAAGAGAATCGCGATAGCGTTCGAAACATCCAGGCTTAAGAAGGCCCCGACGAACAGAACGACAATGAGTGTACAGATGAGCAAGGCACAGGCCGTACAGAGGCTAATCGCCCAGTACGCTATGCGGGCGCGGCGCGATAGCATACTGATCTCGCACTGAATGTCCGGATGGAGGTGTTCGTCCGTGCCGGCGTGTTTGTCCTCGATCTGGCGGGACCGATCAACGATGCGGCCAACGCGAGAGCTAAGCACCGACAGTAGAGCACCGATGCCGGTAAGAAGAAATACGGGCGCCACCGCAAGTTCTATGACATGAGCAATATCGGTGGCAGTGGCTTGCATCGACAGCCTCACAGATTAAATGGTTGAGCAAAAGGACAATTTGGAGGAAGACCGCGCTTCATGAGATTAATCTCCTCCTTACAGAAGGGTAGCAAGCTGCGCTCACATCACAGACCGGACTGGCGCCGCAACCTTGCCCACAGCTCACGGATAATCACGACCGAAGCCTCCTCGGGATTGAGAGCGCCACAGGATGCCATCAGCGCCTTGTTTCCGCGCCAAAGACCAAAGACCTTCCGGATATAAGCCCCTAGGCTGAAGTGGACGATGATGGCGTCCGCACTGGATGCCGCGGCAATTTTGTCTTTTTCGGCCTGACTCAACAGGAGGGTCAACCGGTCCACGGCTTCTCGAAGGGTTCGAGGCAAACTCTGATCGGCCTCTGAATCGGGCGATGGTAACGGATTGGTCATTTTCTTTATGATGAGAGGAAGCTGCCGGAAATAAGGACCAAAATCGGGAATATTGGAGTTTAGCCATAAAGAGGCAAGGAACATTCGACCGCGCATTGGCAATACAAAAAGCTTAAGAACATGTACTGCAATGCGGCCGTCTCCTACAGGCCGACCGTGGCTTCGGTCTCTTGGTCACCCGCCCCCATAGTTAGCGATTTCAACCGGGCAAGACAAGAATCCATGCAACTCACCGCTGCGGCTATCGGCAGCCGCGACCTGGATACCATGAAGAAGCGGGATATGGCCTGTGACACGTTTTCGAGTCTTATTCCATTCGGCATTCGAGTGAACATTCATCGTAGGATGGGTAGAGCGAACCGAAACCCATCGATGGTGGGTTATAGCCCCTCGGCTCCGCTCGTGACAGGCCCTTCGACAAGCTCAGGACAGGCCCCGAACCCACCGACCCTTCGACTTGGCTCAGGACAGGTCCGAGGCCGTTCGGTGGGTTACGGCCTCGCGGCCTAACCCACCCTACAGAAATTAATGCCTTACTGAAAGCGATAATATTCGTCACGACATGTCGCGGGATATGCCGAGTTTTTCCATGCGGGAGCGCAGGGTGCTCCGCTTGAGGCCCAGTCGTTCCGCGGCCCCTTTCGGCCCACCGATCACCCAGTCGGTTTCCCGCAAGACTTGGAGGATGTGTTCGCGTTCGACGTCTTCGAGTGTTCTCGATGCGCCCCGCATTGTGTAAGATTCCTTGTGAACGGATACCGAATCGGGCAGGGGCACGCGCAGCACGCCATTGGGCGACAGAATCACCGCGCGCTCGATGACGTTCTGAAGCTCGCGCACGTTGCCCGGCCATTGATAACGCTTGAGCGCTTCGATCACCTCGTTGGGAATGTGGGTGATCGGGCGGTTGATGCGCCGCGCGAACTTTTCCACGAAATGTCGCACCAGGGGCGCAATGTCCTGGGGACGCTCGCGTAGAGGCGGAACCGTGATGGGAAAGACGTTCAGACGGTAATACAGATCGTCACGAAACGTCTGCTCCTTGACCATCCGGGCCAGGTTTCGGTTGGTCGCCGCCACTAGCCGGACATTGGTTTTAACGGTACGGGCGCTGCCGAGCCGCTCGAACTCCTGCTCCTGCAGCACCCGCAGCAGCTTGGGCTGCAGATCCAACGGAATCTCACCGATTTCATCGAGAAACAGAGTGCCCTCGTGTGCGAGTTCAAACCGACCGATTCGCCGCGCGATCGCCCCGGTGAAGGCGCCTTTCTCATGGCCGAACAGCTCGCTCTCAAGCAGATCCCTGGGAATGGCCGCGCAGTTCACCTTGACGAAGGGATGAGCGGAGCGCGCGCTCAGGTCGTGAATGGCCCGGGCGATGAGTTCCTTGCCGGTACCGGTCTCACCGGAGATCAGAACGGTCGCATCGGTCGTCGCCACGATTTCGACCTGTTTGAGAGCGCGCGCCAGCGCAGGACTTTCGCCGATGATTTCGCCAAAGTCGTGCTCGATCCGGATTTCGTCTTCAAGACAGCGCTTCTCCTCTGCCAGCCGTTCCTTCGCCTCACTCACTTCACGGTAATTCAGGGCATTGTCCACGGCGATCGCCACCTGCCCGGCGATTTTCTCCAGGAAATCGATCTCCCCATCGCTGAAGACGCTGTCCGCCAGCCGCAATAGATTCAAGGTGCCGAGCAAGCGGTCGCAATGGATCAGCGGAAAGAAACAACCGGATTTCAGACCCTCCGCCAGGCCAGGATTGATTCCCCTATCGAACTGGGCCATGCGCTGGGCGTCGAAGACCTGGAGGCGACCTGTCCGGAACGTCAGACCAGACGGCGTCCCTTCCATAGGAAAAAGCGCGCCTGCCCGGACGGTTCCTTTGCCGTCCGGGAAGTCGAGCGTGTAAAGGCGCATCCCGCCCGCCTCGAGATCGGGCAGAGTAAGACCCACGAAATCGCACTGCATGACGCGCCGGACGCTCGACGAAACGGCCTGGCAGAGTTGTCTCAGATCCAGGTGCGAAAGCACCTCGTTGGTGAGATTCAGCAAAAGGCGGAGTCGCTCGTGTTCCTCCTGCAATTGTTGCTGCAGCCGCTTGCGCTCGGTGACATCCTCGACCAATGCCATGACAAAGCCGGGGCAGTAGCCTCCGTCCAAAACACGGGAAATGGTGTTGCTGACCCAGAGCACCCTCCCGTCCTTGCGCCGATAGCGCTTTTCGATCTTGAACTGCTGGAGCTTCCCGCTGAGAAACTCCTGGTAAAGGGCCAAGTTATTGCCGCGGTCTTCCTCGTGGGTGATATCGGGCCAGGAGAGTGCAAGCAGTTCCTCTCCGGTGTAACCCAGCATTCGCTGAAAGGCGGCATTGGCGGCCAGAAACCGGCCATCCACGTTGGATAATGCGATACCGATCGCGGAATTCTCAAACACCTGGCGCCAGCGTTCTTCACTGTGCCGCAGCGCCATTTCGGCCCGGCGACGCTCTAACTCGGCCCCGGCGCGCACGGCAAAAATCTGCAGGATCGATTCGGCCAGCTTCGGGCTTTCGATGGGGTGGTCGAACAACACCACGATCAGGCCCAGGGCACGGCCGCCCGAATCAAGAAGCGGCGTTCCCACATACCCTTCAACCTTCATCTCGGCGAGAAACCGATCCTGGGGGAACGATTGCTGCACACCGCTCGCATAGGAGCACAGGCTCTTGCCGATCACGTGTCTGCAAGGGGTATGCGCCAGATCGTATTCAAAGTTGTCTACGATTTTCCCGTCCGCCCACACGGCGATGGTGCGCACCCGTTCCGAGCCGGCTTCCACCAGCTCGCCGATGAAGACGCGGTGGGCGTCAAGGGAAGCGGCAAGGTGTTCGACTAATGAGCGGAAAAAGCTTTCACCGGTCGCACTGGAAATCCCCTTGGCGATGTTGAGCACCCTGTCCTCCGGCGGGCTGCGGTCCATATTGGGAATACCGCCAGTGATCAGCGTTTGCATGGTCGCGATGCTGCCTGAATGATGTAGGCCTGCATGTCCTCGAACTGATGTCCCCCGTGAATCACGCGAACTTGGTGAAGTGATGCGAGAACGTCGGAACCGTCACCGTTTCGGCTATCCGCTTCGTTCTCCACGCATGACGGTATCAAAGATCAGCCTAGAAAAGAAGCCGGTTGAATAAGGCCGTTGCGCGAGGCCTTACAATCGCAAACAGCCTATCGATTGGCCATTCCTCGCTCTCGGCTTCGGGCTCGATCCGGATGACGAAGACACCCACTTAACAGCGCGAGGCTCAGGGCCGAACCCATAGCAACGGGCTTCGCGCTAGTCATCGGACACCCTCCCCAGTTCGTCCACCACGGCGGGGACCGGTGCCCGCCCGCGCCTCCGTGCCACCCGGGCGCGGATGACCACGTAGAAGACCGGTGTCATGAACAGGCCGAACAAGGTCACCCCGAGCATGCCGGAGAACACGGTGACACCCATGATGCGGCGCACCTCGGCCCCGGCGCCGTGAGAGAACACCAGCGGGACGACGCCGGCGATGAAGGCCACCGAGGTCATCACGATCGGCCGTAGCCGCAGCCGGCTCGCCTCGATCGCCGCGGCGACGATGCCGCGGCCTTCGCCCTCGAGCTCGCGCGCGAACTCGACGATGAGGATGGCGTTCTTGCAGGCGAGCCCCATCAGCACCACCAGCCCGATCTGGACGAAGATGTTGTTGTCGCCTCCCGTGAGCCACACGCCGAACAGCGCCGAGAGCAGACACATAGGCACGATCAGGATGACCGCCAACGGCAGCGTCCAGCTCTCGTAGAGCGCGGCCAGCACCAGGAATACCAGCAGCACGCACAGCGGAAACACGACTTTATTGGCATTGCCTTCGTGGATCTGCTGATAGCTCAGGTCGGTCCAGTCGTAACTCGTTCCGGCGGGCAGCACCCGAGGTGCCAGGGAGGCAATGGCGGCAATGGCTTCGTTCGAGGACATGATCCTGGGATCGGCCTCGCCGATGAGGTCCGCGGCGGGGTAGCCATTGTAACGGATCACGGGGTCCGGCCCATAGGTCTGACGGACCGTCACGATGCTGCCGATCGGCACCATCTCTCCGGCTTGATTGCGGGCGCGCAGCGTGAGGACGTCCTCGGGCTGGTCGCGGAACTGGGCGTCGGCCTGAGCGTAGACCTGATAGGTGCGGCCGAAGCGGTTGAAGTCGTTCACGTAGGTGGAACCGAGGTAAATCTGCAGCGTTTCGAACACCTCGCTCAAGGGCACGCCATGTCGCTTCGCCTTGGTGCGGTCGACGTCGGCCGTCAGTTGCGGCACGTTGGCCTGATAAGAGCTGATGGGAAACCCCATCCCCGGTACTTCCGAAAGAGCGCCCGCGAGTCCCTGGACCGCATGCTGCAATTCACCGTAGCCCAGGCCCGCACGGTCCTGGACGTAGAGCGAAAAGCCGGACCCGGTGCCGATGCCGAGTATCGGTGGCGGCATGATCGCGAACGCGAACGCCTCCTGGATCGAGGAAAATTTGCCCATCAGCTCGCCGACGATCTCGGGCGCCGGCCGCTGGCGCTCGTCGAACCCGTGCAGGCCGAAGAAGATCGTGCCGGTATTTGGCGTGTTGCTGAACTGCAGGGCATTGAGCCCCGGAAACGCCACGGCATCGCGGACCCCTTCGGTGGACAGGGCCATCTCGCTCATGGTGCGCACCACCGCTTCGGTACGATCGAGCGAGGCACCTTCCGGCAGCTTGACGCCGCCTATCAGATACAGCTTGTCCTGGGTCGGGATGAAGCCCCCCGGCACCGCCTGGAAGCTCAGCCAGGTCAGGCCGATGAGACCGCCGTAGAGCACCAGGATTCGGCCGCTTCGGCGCAGGATCCTGACCACGGCGCCGGAGTATGCCTCGGCGCTGCGCTGGAAGCCGCGGTTGAAGGGTCGAAACAGCCAGCCGAACAGCGTGTCTAGCACGCGCGTCACCGGATCGGGTGTCGCGCCGTGCCGCTTGAGCAGCGTTGCCGCCAGCGCCGGTGACAATGTCAGCGAATTCACCGCCGAGATCACGGTGGAGATGGCGATGGCCACGGCAAACTGGCGGTAGAACTGGCCGGTCACGCCGGACAGGAAGGCCATGGGCACGAAGACCGCCGTCAGGACCAGCGCGATGGCGATGATGGGGCCGCTGACTTCGCGCATGGCCTGATGGGCCGCCGCTCGCGGCGCCAGTCCGTTGGCGATGTTGCGCTCCACGTTCTCGACCACGACGATGGCGTCGTCCACCACGATGCCGATGGCGAGCACCAAGGCGAACAGCGTGAGCGTGTTGATGGAAAAGCCCAGCAACAGCAACACCGCGAAGGTGCTGACGATGGAGACGGGTACCGCGAGCAGCGGGATGATCGAGGCTCGCCAGGTCTGCAGGAACAGGATGACCACCGCGACCACCAGGAGCACGGCCTCGAACAGCGTCTTCACGACCGCCTCGATCGAATCGCGAACGAACACCGTCGGGTCGTAGACCACGTCCCACTTCACCCCCTCGGGGAAGAAGCGTTCCAACTCGCGCATCTTGGCGCGCACGCTGTCGGAGAGCTCGATCGCGTTCGAGCCGGGGGCCTGGAAAATCGCGACCGCCACCGCCTGCCGATTGTTGAGCAGCGAGCGCAGCGCGTATTCGGAGGCGCCGAGCTCGATCCGCGCCACGTCGCGCAGGCGGGTGATCTCGCCGCCGGCGCCGGTCTTGACCACGATGTCGCCGAACTGCTCCTCGGTGACCAGCCGCCCCTGCGCGTTGATCGACAGCGTGAAATCACTGACGCGCGGCTGCGGAGGGCCGCCTATCGTTCCCGCCGAGACCTGGACGTTTTGTTCGCGGATGGCCCGGACCACGTCGCCCGCCGCCATGCCGCGCGCGGCGACCTTGTCCGGATCGAGCCAGATGCGCATCGAATAGTCGCCGCCGCCGAACACCATCGCCTGGCCCACGCCCGGCAGGCGCGCGAGTTCGTCCTTGACGTGCAGGGTGGCATAGTTGCGCAGGTACAGGGTGTCGTACTTCTGGTTCGGCGAGAGCAGATGCACCACCATGGTCAGATTGGGCGACTGCTTCTCGGTGGTGACGCCGAGCCGGCGCACATCCTCCGGGAGCCGCGGCAGGGCCTGGTTGACGCGGTTCTGGACCTGTACCTGAGCGAGGTCGACGTCGGTACCCGGCCTGAAGGTGACGGTCAGGTACATCACGCCGTCGGAGCCCGCCACCGACTTCATGTACATCATGTGTTCCACCCCGTTCATGGCTTCCTCGAGAGGGGTGGCGACGGTCTCGGCGATGACCTTGGGGTTGGCGCCGGGATAAACCGCGCGCACCTGCACCGAAGGCGGCACCACATCGGGGTATTCGGCCACCGGAAGCAACGGGATCGCGATCACTCCGACGACGAACAGGAGGATCGACAAGACTGCCGCGAAAATTGGGCGGTCGATGAAGAAGGCGGAAAAGTCCCTCATGCGCTGGGCTCCCGGGTCCGGTTTGCCGAGGTCTGCTCATTACCGGCGTTCAGCTTGGGATCAGCCGGATGCGGCGGGGGATCGCCCATCTTGATGAACTGCGGGCTGACCGGCATGCCCGGGAAGAAGATCTTTTGGACTCCGTGTACGACCACCGCGTCGTCGGCGCCCAAGCCCTCGGTGACGATGCGGAGGCCATCGAACATCCGCCCGAGCTTGACGTCGCGACGCTGCGCCCGGTTGTCGGCATCGAGCACATAGACGTACTTGCGATCCTGGTCGGTGAGGACCGCCTTGTCGTCCAACAGCACGGCCGGGAACTTGCCGCTGCTCGGAAGTTTCACGCGCGCGAACAGCCCCGGCGTCAACATCCCATCCGGGTTGTCGACCACGGCGCGGGCGCGGATGGTGCCGACAGCGGGATCGAATCGATTGTCCAGAAAATCCAGGCGCCCTTCGTGCGGGAAGCCCTCTTCATCGGCCAGCCCCACGAACACGGGGTTCACCGCCTCCTGCAAGGTGCCCCGCTCGCCGGTTCGCCTCCTGGCGCCCTGGCGCAGATACGCCTGCTCATCGACCTCGAAATAGACGTAAATGGGGTCCAACGAAACGATGGTGGTCAAGAGGGTCGCCGTCCCGGTTCCGTCGTTCACCAGATTGCCCTCGGTGACGAGTTCCCGGCTGATGCGTCCGCTGATCGGGGCTCGCACTTCCGTGAATTCCAGGTTGAGCTTGGCCTCGTCGACGGCGGACTGCGCCGATTGGACGGCGGCGATGGACTCGCGCAGGTTCTTGTCGCGGGTGTCGAGCTCCTCCTCGGAGATCACGCGCTTCTCGAACAGCCGCTGCGCCCGCGCCAGATCGTTTTTCGCCAGGTCGCGCCGGGCCTGGGCGCGCGCCAGCTCTCCCTGCGCCCGTCCGAGCGCGGCCTTATAAGGTCGGGGATCGATGACGAACAGCAGGTCGCCCTTCTTGACCAGGGATCCGTCCTTAAAATTGACCTTTTCCAGATATCCCCCCACGCGAGCCCGCACCTCTACGGTCTCCACGGCGTCCAGCCGTCCGGTGTACTCTTCCCATTCCACGACTTCCCGTTGAATCGGCCGGCTTACCGCAACCGCTGGGGGCAGCGGTCCTGCCGGCTCTGCCGTCGGTTGGCCGCAGCCGGCGAGCAGGCTCAGGAGGAGACCGAGCCAGCTTGCCTGAACTATCCAGTACCTTTTGTTGATCACGTTCTTGCTACCGTTTACCTTGCACTATTCCCCGGAGCGCATCGCCAGCACGCCAGGGTTTTACCGGAACTTTCCACACGCTGGCCGGTAGGTGTCCGGTACCTTCCGAAAGCCGATGGCGAGCCGGTTCCACCCGTTGATGGCGATGGTCGCCAGCGTGAGCTTGACCAGCTCTTCGTCCGTGAATTGCGCGCGTGCCTGTTCGAAGACCTCGTCCGGGGCGTGTCCTTCGCTGATTTGGGTGATCGCTTCGCACCAGGCGAGTCCGGCCCGTTCCCGATCGGTATAGAACGGCGCCTCGCGCCAGACGCTGAGCGCGTAGAGCCGCTGCTCGGTGTCGCCCAGAGCCCTCGCCTCCCTGGTGTGAAGGTCTATGCAGTAGGCACAGCCGTTGATCTGGGAGGCTCGGATCTTGACGAGCTCCAGCAGGGATCGCTCGAGACCGCATTCGTCCGCGTACTTTTGTAGCGCGCACATCGCCTCCATGGCGTCCGGCGCCGCTTTGGCATAGTCCAAACGTCTTTTCGTCATGGCCTTCTCGTGGTGGGTTAACCTCTGGGACTGGATTCTCTTTTTATCAACTTTCGTACCAGCCCCGACCGGTTCATTCGAACTTTTATGGATCAAACGTTTACCTTGAGCTTGCGGTACGGAAGCGAATTTATCGCAGCAAGCCGCGGGACAGAGGCGGCGATATCTCGCCCCGAGGCGAGATATCGCCGCGCATCAGGGCTAGTCTCCTTCCGAACTAAACGCCGCATGTCCCGGTTGTCTAGGCAAAATGGGGCGACCCGGGCGTTGCCAGCCGTGTTTAATTCAACCTCATGCCCAGAAACGAAGGATAGCCAGTGGCGAGAGCCGTCAACCAACCCGCGATAAGAAGCGCGCCGACAAAGACAGCGGTGCCGACTCCGGATCGGTAAAGAATTCTCACCAAAGCGTTCGAGACCGTGGGACGAAACTTCCAAGCAGCCAACGAACTTGCGGCGATACTAAAACCGATGCTTGTGGCCGCGGTTAGTGAATCCACACACCAAGGACAATGGGGGATTGGCGTGTTGACTATGGCGTTACAAACAAAGAAAAAGTTGACCCAAGGCCAATCACAGCCGCATGAGAACCAGAGGCCGCATAAAGGCGTTACCAAAACAATAGCCGTGCCCCAACTGGCGGCAATCGCCGGCGCCCTCAAGGGATTCATGTCGACCTTTCTTACCCGACGAGAAGGCGTCGGACCGTAGTTTGGCTTTTGCTCCATGCCAAGAGCATTCGTTTAGAGCTTGATGATGAGCGGATCTTCAGGAGTATCGGCCAGTTGCTCTTCCCACTCCACCAATTTTTGTGAACCTTTACATAGTTGACCGGGCCTACTTCGGCCTGAAGCCGAAAGGATACGGCCAGCATCCACACCAAAAGCGCTTTCATTCGTCGATCGCCGAGAATTGGAAATGGTGTTCAGAGTAAAACTTTCCGGCAGAGTAAAGCGCGCAGGGCTCGCATGGAGAACCCGTTTTACCAAACTCCGGATCGTTGTGCTCCTGAAACGGTCGATTACCGAAACGGCTGATATGGCTGATAGTAATAGGGGTAAGCGTAGCCAGTCCCTCGCCACTCGCGAGGGCCGAACCGATAGGGCGGGACGTAGACATCAGGGAGCTCCCAACGTTGAGGCCACACATGGACTTGGCCGCAATCGATCACCGGGTAGCGGACCGCCGGATAAATGTAGTGGAATCGACCCAAGGGCCGAATTTCCGCGTCTTGGACCGCCTGCTCCTGGATCTCCCCGGCCACGGTAATCAGACGGCCCGGAAAGTAGTCCGCTGAGTTCAGAGAGCCAAGGCACCGGACCAGAAATCGGCTTTGAGAGGCGTTGAACTTTTCCTTGGGACGGTCACTGGAATCCAGAGGCTTTTGCCAAACCTCGATTTCTGTCACTGACGGCAGAACGCGGGCAGCAGCCACCTTACCGCCCAAGATTACCGTCTGTCCTCTGAACGACTCCGGATCGGCGCTGATCTCTGCAAAGGACGGCTGATTTGTAGCCGCCTGCCGCCAGGACTCGGCTATCGGACTCGCTGCGCAACCACCCAAGAGCGGAAGAATCCATAACCACCCGCGCAACCGGTGCATCCTGCAATACCCGGTACCCCACGAACCAGACATCCCTCGCCTGGCCGGAAAGATCGAATGAATATCCATAGCGGCGACTCACAGGCCAAATTCCTTAATGGCTTAGATGTCCTGGCCGGACTTCCGGTTCATGCCCAGCCCAAGAGTGGGCTTATGAAGAGGACTAACATTTTCCGTGCTACGGCCTGCTTCAAGGCGCTGCCAGTCTGATCTCGGAGGGATTTGCCGCCCTGAGAAGGGCATCTTTCATGGCAGCAAGGCAAAGGATGAACCGCCACTATCGGGTGGCTTACTTGACTTTCCGAAACATAGACCACGATATCTAGGCTCAGCCAACCCAATCCTTCTATCTTTAGCCTCATCGTGTCCGAACACCCGTCGCAAGCGCCGGTCAATATCCGTAAGCGTAGGCTTATCACCAGCGAAATAATCCAGCAGGAGCAGCCATGAGCACATCGGACGTCGTCGTGATCACCGGAGCCTCGGCCGGCGTGGGGCGCGCCACTGCGGTGGAGTTCGCCCGACGCGGCGCACGGGTCGCCGTGCTGTCGCGCGGCGCGGACGGACTGGAAGGTGCTAGGCGGGATATCCGGCAGGCCGGAGGCACGGCGCTCGTCATTCCTGCCGACGTGTCCGATCCCGATCAGGTCGAGCAGGCCGCCGGTCGGGTCGAGCGGGAATTGGGGCCGATCGACATCTGGATCAACTGCGCCATGGCAACGGTATTCTCGCCGGTGAGCGCTATGACGCCCGCGGAGTTCAAGCGGGTGACCGAGGTCACCTATCTCGGCTACGTCTACGGCACGATGGCGGCGCTCAAGCGGATGCGGCAAAGAAACCGCGGAACCATCGTGCAGGTGGGCTCCGCCCTCGCCTATCGCGCCATTCCGCTGCAATCGGCCTATTGCGGGGCCAAGTTCGCCATCCGCGGCTTCACCGACGCGCTCCGTTCCGAGCTGATCCACGACCGCTCCGAGATCCGGCTGACGATGGTGCAGATCGCCGCGTTCAACACACCGCAGTTCGATTGGGCGCGCATACACATCAACCGGAATCCCCAGCCGGTTCCGCCGATCTTTCAGCCGGAAGTGGCGGCGCGCGGCATCGTTCACGCCGCTTATCACCCGCGCCGCGAATTCTGGATCGGCTGGCCGACGGTGAAAACCATTCTCGGCAACAAGCTCGTCCCCGGCTTCCTGGACCGCTATCTCGCCGACAAGGCTTACGAGGGCCAGCTCGGCCCGGAACCCTTGCCGTCGAACCGCCCCGACAACCTGTTCGACCCGGTGCCCGGCGATCATGGTGCCCACGGCCGGTTCGACAACCGGGCCAGGCCGTGGAGCTGGCTGCTCTGGGCGAACATGCACCGGGGCTGGCTCGCGGCCGGCGCAGCCCTCGTAGCCGGCTTGGCTGTTTGGGGCTGGCCCAGTCAACCCGAGCGCCGGATTCAAACCAAGCGCTCCCGCCTCATCGCCGGTCGTCCCGGAACTCCACCAAATCCCCGCGCACGGTGATCTTCGGCAGCGAAAACAGGATGAAATAGGGGCTCGTCTGATCGTACACCAAGTTCACGAAAACCTGCGCCGTGCCGTTCGAGACTCCGGCCTTTTCGTACAGGCGCGTGATCGCTTCGGCATAATCCGGGCTCTTGAAGGTCAGAAGGCCGAGCAGCCTGAAACCGGTGCTGCTGCCGATGACATCCGCTTTTAAGAGGCGGAAATTGGGTTGCGACAACGTGACCTGCGTGACGGTCGTAATCTGCGCACCCCCGGCGGCCGAAGGCGCGGCCAAAGGAAATCCGGTCGCAACGGGCGGGACGGGACAGCCGGTGAGCAAGAATAAAAACGGGATCAACAGCAGAAACCGCATGAGTACTCTCATCCCTCCGAATAAGCCGTGGTGGTCAGCAGCGCGAGTTCGGCCTGGCGCGAGTCCAGCCGGGTGTGCTGCACGACGATGGGTACATCCGATTCGATGATGCTGGCATAGTCGGTATCCACGGGGATGGGCTCGGGATCTTCCAGATCGTTGAAACGCAGGTGCAGCGTGCGCCGAGCCGGCACGGTCAGCCGATACGGTCCGGCCGGTTCGCGGTCGCTGAAAAAGATGGTGATGGCCACGTGGGCGTCCGTGTCGCCTGCATTGAGCATGCAGACGGTTTCGTGACTCTCGAGCGCCCGGCCCTCGCCGACGCTCGTCGGCGGGATATAGCCTTCGGCGATGGCCCAGAGTTTTTTGCCGATGGAAGTCGCCATAGTGCTTGCCTCATGTCTGAACCGGCAACTGTCGAAGCGCCATTTCCAAGATACTGACCGCGAGGCGCCGGCGCACCGTGGCCAGGCTCAATCCGTCTCCGGCAAAACCGTCGCTTTCATTTCCTTCGCGGCGGATTTGACGATGCCCCAGGCATCCACGTCTCCGCCGAACAGTGCCGAAAGATAAGCCTTGGCCTGCTCGAAGGTGATGTGCGGCGGCAGCGGCGGCACGTTGGGATCGGTGTACGCTTCCAAGAGCACCGGCCGGTCGGCGGCGAAAGCCCGCTCCCAGGCCGGGGCGATGTCCTCCGGCTTGTCCACCTTGAGCCCCATGAAGCCCAGCGATTCGGCGTATCTGGCATAGGGGAAATCGGGCACATCTTGCGACGCTTCGTACTTGGGGTCGCCCGCCAAGGCCCGTTGCTCCCAGGTCACCTGGTTGAGGTCGCGGTTATTGAGCACCAGCACGATGAAACGCGGATCGCGCCATTCCTTCCAGTACTTTTCGACCGTCACCAATTCGGCGTTACCGTTCATCTGCATGGCCCCGTCGCCCACCAAAGCGATCACGGCCCGGTCGGGGTAGGCGAACTTGGCGGTGATGGCGTAGGGCACGCCGCAGCCCATGGTGGCGAGCCCGCCCGAGAGCGAGGCCATCATGCCGCGGCGGATTTTCACGTCGCGGGCGTACCAGTTGGTGCCGGAGCCGGAGTCGGCGGAAATGATGCAGTTGTCGGGAAGGCGCGGCGACAGTTCCCAGAAGACCCGCTGCGGATTGATGGGATCGGCAGCGTTCATGGCGCGGGATTCCAGCACTTGCCACCACTCCCGGATTTCCCGCTCGATGAAATCTCGCCAGCTGCGATCGGTCTTCCGTTGCAGCAGCGGGATCAAGGCCCGGAGCGTCTCCGCGCTGTCGCCCACCAGGTTAACTTCCATGGGATAGCGCATGCTCAGCATCCGCCCGTCGAGATCGATCTGCACGCCGCGGGCCTGGCCTTCCTTGGGCAGAAACTCGGTATAAGGAAAGCGCGAACCGATCATCAGGAGGGTATCGCAGTTCAGCATCATCTCGTAGCTGGGCCGGGTACCCAAGAGTCCGATGGAACCCGTGACGAAAGGCAGGTCGTCCGGCAGCGCCGCCTTGCCCAAGAGCGCCTTGGCGACGCCGGCCCCGAGAATCTCCGCCGTTTCGGTGACTTCGTCGGTCGCATGCAGGGCGCCCGCGCCCACCAGCATCGCGACACGCTGGCCCTGGTTCAGCACGTCCGCCGCCTTTTGCAGATCCTCCTCTTTGGGCACCACCCGCGGCGCGGCATAGCCGACCCCGGACAGAATATGGCCGTGTTTCCGGGGCGGCGTGGTGACCGCGTCCAGTTCCTGTACGTCGTTGGGAACAACGATGCAGGTGACGGTCCGCTCGCACACGGCGATGCGCACCGTCCGATCCACCAAGTGCCGAACCTGGTCCGGGCTCGATGCCATGTGGACGTATTCGTGGGCCACATCCTTGAACAGCGTCACCAGATCCACTTCCTGTTGATAATCGCCGCCCAGGGCACCGCGCGCCTGTTGCCCGATGATCGCCAGGACCGGCTGGTGGTCCAGCTTGGCGTCGTAGAGCCCATTCAGAAGATGAATCGCGCCGGGTCCCGAGGTCGCGAGGCACACGCCCACCTGCCCGGTGAACTTGGCGTGGGCGCAGGCCATAAAGGCGGTCATTTCCTCGTGGCGCGCCTGGATGAATTGAAACCGGTCCCCGGCCCTGCCGAGCGCGCCAAGAATGCCGTTGATGCCGTCCCCCGGATATCCGTAAATGCGCCGGATACCCCAAGCGGAAAGCCGAACCAGCAGAAAATCGCTCGCCGTGTACGCCATGAGTCGCCTCCTTTCCCAGGTCCTCTGCCGGCCACGCCCGCGACGCCCGATCATCGAGACCGGCACGCGGACGATCATGCTTTCGAGTTATTAACCCGGCCTATAAATATAGGCCGGGTTAATCCGGGGCAGAGATACCCCGGCGCGGCGACAAGCCGCGTGAGCCCAGGCCGGGCGTGTACCGGCCTGGGCGGCGGCCCGAAATACCAGGAGGGTATTTACGGGCCTGATTAATAGGACCGATGGGATGAGCGAAAATTGCGCGAGGGCGCCAAAAGCCGGAAAGCGGCGCGATCCTCAAAAGAAGGGGGCACTCAGAAAAAACGATCCTTCTGCCCTCAGGTTCGAGAGAACTTGGAGCCTATCTGAGTTGGTCCCCAAATCCTTCGACAGGCTCGGGACAGGCCCTTCGACAGGCCGGGGCGAACGGCCTACTGAAATAGGCTCCTACACTTGGCTCGAAAATTGACAGATATCAAGGCGATTATTGCGGTCAAAACATTATCAGCCGACGATATCGAAAACCCGTCATGGACAAGACCAGGTTAACCATCGCATTCGTCTTGCCGTACCTTACAGCATTGCTGCTTTATCCCGAGCCGACGGATTTTCCGCTCCAGACGCCCAAAGCTCCGTTGAGCCGTCACGGCGGGAATCTACACGATCGGCCGATACCGTATCGCATCGCCGATCGCCCGAGCCCGGAGGCGGACCGGGAGATAGCCGCGCTCTTCGCACCGAAACGGCATCCACGATTGATCGCCGATCGACCGCCGGAACTCGACCCGTACAAACAGAGCCAGGCGTCGAAGCCCAAGATCGGATCAAAGCACGCGGCAAAGCCCAAAAGCCCCGTCATCATCCAAATCGATCAGACCCACCAACGCCTGTCGGTGCATGTTGGCGGCGAGGCCGTGGAGGGGCTCGAATCGGTACTAGTTTCGACCGGACTTCCGGGCAAAGCCACCAAAACTCCGGACGGCACCTATTCCCCGCGTGCCTTGGCGGTGCGCCGCCCATCCTATTTCGCGACCAGACTCTTGAACCGGCCGGTATACCTGACCCATGCGATTCAAATCGTGGACGGCATCTTCATGCACGATGCCTCGGACGGGGCCATGGCACATCTCGGCAAGAAGCGCTCCCACGGCTGCGTGCGGGTCGATCGCCGGCAGATGCCGAAGATCTTTCGCCTTGTGAAACGGCACCGGACGGACACCCGGATTCAGATCTTTCATTCATCCATAAAGGACGCGATCCGGGGCGATCCTTCCATCGCCGCACGTTCGGAGATCGAAGACACGCGCTGAACCGGAAACCGCCTCGCGACCTTTCCGCTCCCTTCTCGGTCAAAACAAAAAGTGCAACCGTGCTTTCTCGACTGATCGAGGCTTCATCGATTCCGATTCGGAAAAAGCCGGCTTTACCACGCGCAAAGGAGGGCGCAATGACTCACCCCATCAAATCGCTTACGCTCCTGACCGCTGTCGCTGCGGCTCTTACCCCAGGTATCTGGAACATTGCCACTGCCGACCCTTTAGACCGTCCCTTTCTGGCCAGTACCGGTACGGTCATCGACGATACCGTCATCACCACCAAGATCAAGGCGGCCTATGTACGAGACCCGGTGGTCGGTGCTCTCGATATTCATGTCGACACGATCAAGGGCGTCGTCTATCTCAGCGGATTGGCCAATAGCGAGGCGGAAAAGGAAAAAGCCGCCACGCTCGCCAAGACCGTCGAAGGTGTCGTGGAGGTCAGGAACAATATCCAGGTGAAGCCCGCCGCGACCGGCGAGTGAAGCCTGCCGGGGCGGCTCGACCTGGATTCCGCCTCTGCGTGGCCGATTCACCCGTCTGAAGATGAATGATCTCTTATCGGTACTTGCAGTGGCGGTCTTACCCGCCGCCGGAAACATCGTCGGCAGCCTTTTGGCGGAGAGCCTTCGCGCGCCGCCATGGATCATCGGCGCCGCGTTGCACGGCGCGGCCGGTGTGGCGATCGCGGTAGTCAGCATTGATCTCATGCCCCGAATTCTGCCCGTGATCCCGACGTGGCTATTGATTTCGATGTTTCTCGGAGGATCAGTTTTTTCGGCAGCACTTGCTCGCGCGTTTCGGTATTGGACGAGTTCCCGGTCAGGACTTTCTGGCGCTTGGATGGTCTATCTGGCTGTGGCGGTCGACCTTCTCACGGACGGCCTGATGGTTGGCGCGGGTTCGGCCGTTTCCGGCGGCCTCGGATTACTGCTCGGATTAAGCCAGGTGATTGCGAATATTCCCGGCGGGTTTGCAGGGATCGGCAACTTTCGAAACCGTCAGGTGCCGCGAAAACGGCGGCTCGGCATCTCGGGCTCGTTCATTCTTCCGCCGATTTTCGGCGCGGCGATCGGCTATCTGCTGCTACGCGACGCGAGCACCCAGGTCGAGCATGCGGCACTCGCGTTTCTGGTTGGCGTGCTGTTACTGGCGACTGTGGAAGACATGCTGCCCCAGGCCGATGAGCCGGGCGTCGCCCGATGGATTTCGACCCCGTCCTTCGCCGGAGGATTCGCCCTGTTCGCCGCTTTGTCCGCCTATGTCGATTGATCCCAAGCCTCGAATCAGCGTTCGCAGGCTGAAATGACGTTCGTCGCATAAACGACACCGATTCTCGCCGGTCCAATTTCAAAACAGGGAAGGCCCGGCCTCGTCACCGATAGGAGAGTAACAATGGATGCGCTTGTCCTCGCGCGAACTCAGTTCGCGTTCACGGTCAGTTTTCACATCTTTTTTCCGGCGTTCACGATTGGCTTGGCGAGCTATCTCGCCGTGCTCGAGGGGCTTTGGCTGGCAACCAAGCGGGATGTCTTCCTGCAGCTCTACAAATACTGGCTGATCGTCTTCGCCGTGGCCTTCGCCATGGGCGTCGTGTCGGGCATCGTGATGAGCTATCAGTTCGGAACCAACTGGGGACCGTTCTCGGAAAAGACCGGCCCGGTCCTCGGCCCCTTGCTGGCCTACGAAGTGTTGACGGCGTTCTTCCTGGAGGCCGGCTTTCTCGGCGTCATGCTGTTCGGACTCGACCGCGTGGGCCCGAGACTGCATTTCGCGGCGACGCTCCTGGTCGCCTTCGGCACGCTGCTTTCGGCGTTCTGGATCTTGTCCGCGAACAGCTGGATGCAAACGCCGGCGGCGTATCACCTCGAGGCGGGCCGCTATGTGCCCGACAGTTGGATCGGCGTGATCTTCAATCCGTCCTTTCCCTATCGCTTCACGCACATGGTGCTGGCGGCCTATCTCACGACCGCGCTCGTGGTCGGCGCGAGCGGCGCCTGGCATCTTCTCAGGGACAAGACCAACCCGGCGGCCCGCGTCATGTTCGTCATGGCGATCCTGATGGCGGCGGTGGTCGCGCCGACTCAGCTGATCGTGGGCGATCTCCACGGCCTCAACACCAAGGAATACCAGCCGGCCAAGGTTGCGGCGATGGAGGGACACTTCGAGAGCCGGGCGGGCGCGCCGCTGATTCTGTTCGGCATCCCGGATGTCGACGAAGCCCGAACCAAATACACCATCGAAATCCCCAAGCTCGCCAGCCTGATCCTCGAACACGACCTCGATGCGAAAGTCACCGGCTTGGATGCCTTTCCGAGAGATCACTGGCCCAATGTGCCTATCGTCTTTTGGGCGTTCCGGATCATGGTCGGGATCGGCGTGCTGATGATCCTGTTCGGACTGGTCGGCGCCGTGCAATTCTTCCGAAAACGCTTGTTCGATGAGGCCTGGTTCCACCGCTGGGGGGTCGCCATGGGGCCGCTGGGGTTCGTGGCGATCCTGGCCGGCTGGTTCGTGACCGAGGTGGGCCGCCAACCCTTTGCGGTATACGGGCTCCTCCGAACGGGGGACGCCGTCTCGCCCATCGGCACGCCGGGCGTTGCCGGGTCGCTGTTGGGTTTCATCGTGGTATACACGATCATTTTCGGTGCCGGCTCGTTTTATCTGATACGGCTCATCAAGCGCTCGCCGGATATCGGGCTCGAGAAACCGACGGAAAAAGGCCCCTTGAGGACGACCGGCGTCATGCCGGGCCCGGCGCTCGAAAAAGGCCCGCATTAGGAGGAACCGATCATGTTCGATTTACCGACTATCTGGTTCGGATTGATCGGCGTCGCCCTGCTCGCCTATGCCATTTTGGACGGCTTCGATCTCGGCGTCGGAATTCTTTTCCCCCTGGGACGCGACGAGGAGGAGCGCGACCGGATGATGAACAGCGTGGCGCCGGTCTGGGACGGCAATGAGACCTGGCTCATCCTGGGCGGCGGCGGCCTGTTCGCCGCCTTTCCCCTCGCCTACTCCCTGGTGCTGACCGCGTTATACGCGCCGGTGATCGGGATGCTGCTCGCCCTGATTCTGAGAGGCGTCGCCTTCGAATTCCGGTTCCGGACAGTGCGCGCCAAGAAATATTGGGATTGGGCTTTCATCGGCGGCTCCACGGCGGCGGCCTTCTTTCAGGGCGTGATGGTCGGCGCCCTCGTTCAGGGCATCCGGATCGAGGACCGCATTTACGCCGGCGGCTGGTTCGACTGGCTCAGTCCTTTCAGCGTGTTCTGCGGCGTCGCACTGGTCACGGGCTATGCCCTGCTCGGCGCATCCTGGCTGGTCATCAAGCTGGACGGCGATCTCCAGGAGCGGATGCGACAGCTTCAGGAGCCGCTTGGCCTGGCGACGATTCTCGCCATCGTTCTCATCAGTTTCGGCACGATGTTCGTCAACGAAGCCATCAGGGATCGATGGTTCGGACCTGGAGCGCTTCTATTCCTGTGGATCATCCCGATCGCCACGACACTGCTTGCGGTCGCGTTTTACCGCGCGGTGCGGGCCAAGCGAGCCGTGCCCCCGTTCCTGCTGGCGCTCGGCTTGTTCGCCGCGGCCTTCCTGGGGCTCGCCGGAAGCCTTTTCCCTTACCTGGTTCCGCCGAGCATCACCTACCGCGAAGCCGCGAACCCCGACAACAGCCTCGCGTTCATGCTGGTCGGCGCAGCCATCCTCCTACCGGTCATTCTCGGCTATACGGCTTACGCCTATTGGATTTTTCGCGGCAAGGTGCACGCCGGCGAGGGTTATCACTGACGGAACCGGTGGACGAAAGACCGCTCTGGAAGAAACTCGCCTGGTTCTTTCTGCTGTGGGCCGGCGGTGTCGGAACGGCCACCGCGGTCGGGTATGCCGTCAAGAGGGCTATGGCGACAGTGATGCAGTTCTGACGGGGTTAACGGGAAATACCCGTCAACCGTATTGTGCCAACGAAGATTAATCATCCAAGATACCCGCCGAATTCAAAAAGAGGAGAAAAATATGTCCGTCCAGAAAGCCAAGCAAATGCGGAAGACGCTGAAAAGGCTTTTCACGCCGTGTGTCTTACTTCTCGCGCTGTGCGGCACTTCCGTGTCTGCCGAAGAAACCCGGATCATGCTGCGGGTAAGAGCCGTCGATTCCAAGTTCGTCGGCAGCGGCGTAGGCAATGTGCGGGCGGTGGTCGAGGATGTCGAGACCGGGGAGATTCTGAATCAGGGGTGGATTACCGGCGGCACCGGCGACACCAAACGCCTCATGGAAACCCCGCTTCAGCGCGGTCAGGCGCTCGCCGACGACAACACGGCGGGTTATTTGGCCCGGCTCGACCTCGCCGAACCCCGATTCCTGCGCTTCAAGATATTCGGACCGTACGGACACCGCCAGTCCATGCAAGAAGCGAGCGTGACCAGTTGGGTCGTGCCCGGCAAGCATATCACCGGCGACGGCATCATCATCCGGCTGCCCGGTTTCATCGTGCGCGCCCGAGCCGCTGCGCCGGAGAAAGGCCAGGCCAGGCTGGAAGCGGAGGTGACGATGATGTGCGGCTGCCCGATCAGCAAAGGGGGCCTGTGGGATGCCGACAAATTCGAAGTCAAGGCCTTGCTGAAACGGGACGGCAAGGCGGCGGGCGAATATCCTCTAGCGTTCACCGGCGAAGTCAACCACTTCGCGGCACAGATGCCGGCACGGGAAAAGGGCGATTATGAAGCGGTGATTTACGCGTACGACCCCGGCACCGGCAATACCGGCGTGGACAGAGTGGTCTTCGGGGTCAAATAAGTCCGCCACAGTCCAGAACGTTGGAGCGGCCCGCCCAAGTCACTTGCTCTCGATGCCCCGGCGCTCCATGGCCTGCGGATAGCCCTGTTGCGCGATTCCTCCAGCATTCGATCCACCGGTGCACGACTCGCGTTGAAGAGCATTGCCTTCTTAAATCGAGCCACAGTATCGGCCACGACCCTCACCGATTCGCAATAGTCATCCCGGCCAACAGCATCGTCTCCGTTCTATCGCACTTCTACACCGCCGTTTAGGTCTAATGCGTCGAAATGTTTGCTGTGGCGCAAATATTTGAGGAGCGACAGAGTTAGTGTTTGCCGCGGTAGCCGACCTGTATACCTGTTGCACTCATCGAAAGTGGTCCCAATTCGGCCGATACCTCGGGCATGATCCCGGCATGAGAGGAGAAGCACGATTGAATGTTCCTGTGGAGCGTTCGCAGCCGCGGGCATCGAATCAGCCACGGCGCCGTAAGCGGGGGCTGATTCTTATCCTGGGCTTCTGCTGCGGACTATCTGCATGCGCCTATCGCCCGATGCAAGAGATGTCAAATCACTGGCATGGCGAGTGGGGTTGGTTACCGCCTCCGATCGAAGAGCCGGTGAAAGAACCGGTGGAAGAATCAGCGCCTATTGCGAGCCCGCCGATCGCGTCGCTGGAGAAGCACCGATTCTCTGTCACCAAGGACGAAGGGGTAGTCGGGTCGTTCGGAGTGATTACGCTTCAGCAAGGGGACACGCTTCCCGATATCGCGCGGCACTTCGGATTGGGCTACGAGGAAATCGTCGCGGCAAACCCCGAGCTCGATCCGTGGGTGCCAAGCGCGAACAGCAGGACGTTGATCCCGGTGCAGTTCGTACTACCGCGGGCGCCACGGCGGGGAGTGGTCATCAATCTCGCCGCCATGCGGATGTTTCATTTTCCCGCCAAGGGAAATGGCGCCGAGGTTGTCACCTACCCCGTAGGCATCGGGCGGGAAGGGCGAGCAACTCCCACCGGGGCGATGCGGATCGCGCGAAAGATTAAGAACCCGACCTGGTATCCGACAAAGAACATCCGAGACGACCACCTCCGGCGGGGCGATCCCTTGCCGGCCGCAGTGCCGCCGGGGCCTGACAACCCCTTGGGCAAGTATGCCCTGTACCTGAACCGGCAGATGTATCTCATTCACGGCACGAACAAGCCTTACAGCGTCGGGCTTCGAGCCAGCAATGGCTGCATCCGCCTGTATCCGGAGGACGCTAGCAAGCTGTATTCGCGGGTTCCGTTGAACGAGCCGGTGTATATCGTCAATCAGCCTTATCTCGTGGGCTGGCGTGACGGGGTAGTCTACCTGCAGGCTTACCCGAGCCATGAGGAATTAAACGAAAAATTACTCAAGAAAACCCTCCGCGCCAATCTAAAAAAGTGGGAGCGGGATCAGAACCAACCCCTGGATTGGGGAAAGATCGAACGCATTGTCCAAGAAGGACTGGGCATTCCGCTACCGATTACCGCGGGAACACCCCCTGTCGACGCCGTACTTGCGGGAGCGCAGCCTATCGTGCGACCCGACAAGTGGTTCGGACAACCCGAACCGGCGCCGGAAGCCAGCAACGGCTGGTACGTGTTCGCCGCCGAGACAGCCAGCGAAATGACGGCCCAGCGACTCGCCGCCGTGCTCAATCATCAGGGGCCTCCGATACCGACAAGAGCTGTTCTGAACGGTGAACGCTATCAAGTGATAGCGGGGCCGTTCGCCAACGCCAAGGCCGCCAAAACCGCCGTGAAGCGTCTCAAGGTCGATCTGGAACTGGAGGGGCACATTATTGCCCCCAGGAGCAAGCAGGCCACAAAGCCGTCCGCCGAACCCGCCGTGCGTGAAACGGTTTTTCCCAACACCGAGCTTGACTCACCCGTTTGGTAAGAACACCAGTGCAGCGCCGATTGCGGCTATTTCACAAGTGAACACCGAGGCCGGAAACGCTTGCAGGTAAGCATCTTCGCTCGGCCATCAGCCTATACCGAGAAAGCGAGCCATTCGGGCCTGAACAGCAGCAATAATCCGATGACGATCAGCACAACGCCGCCGATGGCGTGAGCATACCGCACGTATGTCCCGGTCAGCCCGGTCACCCGCAGGGTCTGCATGGCGACGAAAAACACGAAGAGGTCGTCCAGCATGAACACCAGTATGTAAAGGCCGAGGTAAGCATGATATTGCCATGTCGGCAGGTTGCTCAGAGCAAGCACCTGGGTATAAATAGCCGGTATTCCGGCGGAACAGATCAGTTCCACCAGGTTCACCGCAAAGGCCAGCAGGATAATGCCCGCCAGCGCGAGCAGGAAGCGCCGCTCGCTGGCCAGGGAACGCAGCCGCTCGAAAACGCGCTTCCGCGATTCGGGTGCGGTCACTTTACAGATAGCCTCGGGATTCACGAAATATTCGCGAAGGTAATAAGTACCGCCGCCCAGCGCCAGCGTTCCCACCAAGATGCGAATCCAGAGCAGCATGCCGAAAAAAAGCAGCAAGTTTAACCAGGCCGCCATGAACAGATAGTAAACCGCAGCCGAGGCGACGATGAATGCGCTGCCCAGCACCCACATCCGAAACCGGTTGCGCAATCCCACCAGCAGACTGATCAGGAAAAGCAAGGTCCACATGGCGCACGGATTGAAGCCGTCCACGGCCGCGAGCATCAAAGTCAGCACGGGAAGAGAGACCTGGCCGATGGTCACTTCTCCGAATATCGGCAGTTTCAGAACCTTTGGCGTTTTCTTGACAGGCTGCGGAAGGTCTTCGGCCGGTGTCTCCGGTATGCCGGTCAACAGCGGCCATACGAGATCCCTGCAAACGACTTCCTGACAGGCCTTTGCGGCCGACCGGATCTCCGCTCCGGTCGTCGAGTCGTCATCGTACCCTTCGAAGTATGTCTTACCAACCACGGTCAGAGGCACCCCCGGGCGCTCGATTCCGAATTGCCTGACCAGCGCAGAAAAGACATCGTAGTTCCCGGTATAACGGCTGATTTCCAGATAATGAACACGAACTCTCGCCTCCTCGCCTTCCCATCGTCTGAGGAAATCCATTGCGCGTTCACAATGCGGACAGCCGTCCTTCCAGAAAAAGTAAACATCGACTTTACGTTCTTCCGATTCGGCACCGTTCGCATACCCAACCGCGCCGAGCAGCGAGAAAACAATCAGAAAAAGTAGCCACACCGAGTTCCTGCTGGGTCGCACCACCGATCAACCTCCTACAACAGCTTCGACTTCTCGACTCCCTGAACTATACGACGAGTTCACGGACCGGCGCGAATAAATCAAGGCTTGCACACTTGCTCAGAAGGATGACATCGCGGTTGCCCGATTTCTGAAATAGCGAAAGCGGTTATAGCCAAGAAAAGCGGAATGTTCGCCATGCGCCGTCAGAAAGACGGTCGGTCGTGATTCGAGCATCCGCACGCACCTCCATGGGGTTCCATTTCGAAACGGAGTTTTGTGTGTATTTGCATGGGATGGGTTCTTGACTCGACATTGATTACAAATGAGAATTCTTCTCATTACGAAAAACAAAAGGGATGATCATGAAGGTCAAAACATGGGGCACCGTATTCACGCTCCTCGCCATTCAGGCCGCAGCCGACGATCAAGCCTTGCCCGGAGGCCAATCGCTTACGCCGAAGGCCAAACTGGGCCGGGAGTTGTTCTTCGACGCCAGTCTCTCCTCGCCGGCCGGGCAATCCTGCGCCAGCTGCCATGAGCCCAAACGCGCATTCACCGACCCGGACAAGAGGATTCCCACCTCCGAGGGCGTGATTTCGGGACGGTTCGGCAGCCGTAACACTCCCACCGTCATGTATGCCGCATTCAGCCCGGCATTCCACTACGACGAACAGGAGGGGCTGTTCGTAGGCGGCCAATTCCGGGACGGCCGCGCCGCGACTCTGGAAGAACAGGCGAAACAGCCGTTCCTGAATCCGGTCGAAATGGCCAATCCGAGTCGAACTGCCGTGGTGGAAAAGGTACGTCAGGCCCCGTATGCCCGGTTGTTCGAAGAAGTGTATGGACGGGGTGCCCTGGATGACACCGAACGGGCCTACGATCTCATCGCCGACGCGATCGCCGCATTCGAGAATATCCGTGCATTCAACCGCTTCAGCTCGAAATACGACGCGTATCTGGCCGGAAAGGTCAAATTGAGCCCGCGGGAGCTCAGGGGGCTCAAGGTGTACGAGGATCCCGCCAAGGGCAATTGCGCCGCCTGCCATCCCAACCGGCCGTCGGAGGAGGATTCCCAGCCGTTGTTCACGGATTTCACCTATGACAACCTGGGCGTTCCAAAGAATCCGGACAATCCCTTCTACGCCTTGCCGCCCGAGTTCAATTCCGCCGGCCGCGACTTCGCGGACCGGGGCCTGGGCGCCAGCGTCGGCGCCGTTGCCGAGGACGGGAAGTTCAAGGTCCCGACCCTTCGCAATATCGCGATAACCGGTCCCTACATGCACAACGGTTATTTCCAGACCTTGCGTGGCGTGGTCGAGTTCTACAACAACCGGGACGTCAAGCCCGCCTGCCGGGACACCATGACCCGTGAGCGCGATGCCCTCAAGCAAGGTTGCTGGCCCGCCCCCGAGATAGCGGACAATGTCAACCATGACGAACTGGGCAACCTGGGACTGACCGAACGGGAAATGGACGACCTCGTTGCCTTCTTGAACACCCTGACCGACGGATATCGCCCGCTCCAATGGAGGCGTGGCAAGTAGCGCGTTTTTCACCACGGTTTAGCGGTACGGGAAGCGCGTAGGTCGGCAATCCCTTGCCGACAACGTTCCTTGCCGACCCGGTTCGTCGGCAAGGGATTGCCGACCTACACCTTGGGGAAGCGCTACAGAAAACCGGAAAATGCTCTAACCCGTTCCACCGGCGATGTTACTGGGACAGCATTTCTCCCACGCGTTAAAACCGCCCACGAGATCGATCGTATTATCGAATCCCTGATCTTCCAGCAAGCTGGTGGCGATGGACGAGCGGTAGCCGGTGCCGCAATGGACCACGATGGGCCTGTCGCGGGGCAGTTCGCCGCTCCGTTCCGCGAGCCGGTTCAGCGGGATATTGAGGCTTTCGCCGATGCGTTTCTGCTGCCATTCGTTTTCGGTACGCACATCGAGAACCAGGGGCGGCTGCGCCGAGGCCAGCTTTTCCGCCAGGGTCGGGGCTGCGATCCGGTCGGTCCGCCGGATGAGATCCGGCCGCTGCTCCAGCGCTTCCATGCCCCCTTCGAGATAACCTGCGACATTGTCGAAACCTATTCGGCCGAGACGCATCGCGGCTTCCTGCTCGCGGCCGGGTTCGGCGATGAGCACGATGGGCCTAGTGCGATCGAGCAATGTGCCCGCCCAAGTGGCATAAGGGCCGCCGAGGCCGATGTTCACGCTGCCCGCCAGGTGCGCCCCTGCGAAATCCGCCGTCTCGCGCACGTCCAGAAGCTGCGCCCCGGCCTGTTTCATCGTGAGCACCGCGTCGAGCGAGAGCGGTTTCAGCCCGGTCGCCAGGGTTTCTTCGAGGGTTGCGCGCTCCTTGCGGTTGAGTACCGCGTCATGGGAAAAATATTTCGGCGCTTCCGGCTGGCCCGCCGTGACCAGGCGAATGAAGTCTTCCTTGCTCATGGGTTTGAGTGCGTAGTTGTACCGGCGCTGCGTTCCCATGGTGGAGAACAGGTCGGTGCTGAGACTTTTCCCGCACATGGACCCCGCGCCGTGAGCCGGGTAAACCAAGGTTTCGTCCGGCAGGGGCAACAGCTTTTCGTGCAGAGACTCGTAAAGCATCGCGGCCAGGTCTTCGGCCGAAACGCCGAACGAGGCCAAAAGGTCGGGGCGTCCCACGTCCCCGATGAACAGCGTATCGCCCGTCAGCACGGCATAGGGAATCTCCTTGCTCTTGACCTGATCGTAAACCACGATCGAGATACCTTCGGGGGTATGGCCGGGTGTTTCCAGGATCTTCAGGCGGACCTGACCGAATTCGAGCGTATCGCCGTCGGGATGCGGAATGAACGCATATTCGGCATCCGCCCTCGCCCCCAAATGGATCTTGGCGCCGACACGATCCCGCAGTTCCAGGTGTCCCGCAATGAAATCGGCGTGAAAGTGGGTCAGGAACACATGGCGAATCTCGAAACCTTCCCGGCGCGCCTCTTCCAGATATTGCTCGATGTCGCGCTGGGGATCGACGACGACGGCGGTTTTCGTCCCTTCATCGCCGATGAGATAAGAGGCGTGGGCGAGACAGCCGAGATAGAACTGCTTGAAGAACATGGAGACCTCCTCTTGAGTTGGCGTGCTGCATCTGGTTGGACACCACCCGTCGACGCAATGATCCCCCATCGGCCTTTCGGTTGCGCATGCCCTTTGACTGAGAGTCGTGGTTTTCATGAGTCGTCGGAAGCTTTTTGGCAATAAGCCGGGCTTTCCCGATCCCCCTCTAACGCGGCCTTTTTCGCCAGCCTCGAGATGATGCAATCGCATAACCGTTACGCAATTTCCTTCCTGAAATCGAGTCTAATTGCTACCCCAATGCGAAGCTTTCGGCCCGTTACCGCCGGGTTTACTCCGGCATTGTCGGCCGCCGCCTTGGTCGGCTAGTCCAACATCCCTAATCAGAACTGGAGCAAGAATCATGCGACGCATCTATTTCTTGGTACCGAACATCGAAATTACCAAAAAGATCGTGGACGAGTTGTTGCTGGCGCGGATCGAGGAACGTCACATCCACGTACTGGCCAAACGCGGCACGCCTTTGGAAGATCTGCCCGAAGCCACTTTCCTGCAAAAGACCGACTTCCTTCCGGCCCTGGAACAGGGCGTCGCACTCGGCGGCGCGACGGGACTCTTGGCCGGGCTGGTGGCGATCGCCTTGCCCACGGGGCTGGTTCTGGGCGGCGGAGCGCTGTTTGCGATCACCCTGGCTGGCGCGGGGGTCGGAGGATTGATGTCGAGCATGGTCGGCAGCAGCATCGGTAACCGGCGGATCGAGCAATTCCAGGAGGCCATGGAAAAAGGCGAGTTCCTGCTGATGATCGACGTGCCCCGAGACCGCGTAGAAGAAATCGAGGCCATCATCAAGAAACACCATCCCGAGGCCGAGTGCGAAGGCACCGACCCGCATACCTTCCCCTAGGGTTTTGCGGTCGGAACACGCGATGGTCTGGCCACTCAGCACCCGCCACTCTAGGAAATGTCCATGAATTCGAGCTTGAAGGATCGCCTGACCGAAGCGCTCGATGACGAATACAAAGCGCTTGCCGCCTATCGAAAGGTCATCGAAAAGTTCGGTCCGATACGTCCCTTCGTTAACATCGTCGAAGCCGAGGCGCGGCATGCCGCTGCCCTGCTCTCGCTGTTCGAACGCTATGGCATACCCGTGCCGGAAGACCGCTGGCCTGAGCGCGTGACAGCGCCGGATACGGTTGAAGAGGCCTGCCGCAGCGCGGTCGAGGCCGAGATAGACAATATGGCGATGTACGACCGCCTGCTTGCCGCTACCCCGGAACCGGATGTTCGCCGGGTTTTGGAAAACCTTCGGTCCGCCTCCCGCGATCGTCATTTACGCACCTTCGAACGTTGCCTTCATTAAGGCGAAGGTAAAGCATTACCTCCGATCAAATCAGAACGAGACCGCTATTCAGGAGACTAGGAATGGACGTGCAAATCATTGAAAAGGACGGCGCGAAATGGGCGATGATTCCATATGACGACTATCTGTCCCTCGTGGAACTGGCCGAATTGGCGACGGACATGGCGTCCGACGTCAAAACCGAGGAACGGCTTGTGCCGGGCGAAGAACAACTTCCGGACGACTTGAAGGCGCGCCTTTTGGCCGGAGAGAACGCCATCCGGATCTGGCGCGAGTT
The DNA here is from genome assembly GCF_051027445.1 of Methylocaldum sp. GT1TLB. Classification (NCBI taxonomy): domain Bacteria; kingdom Pseudomonadati; phylum Pseudomonadota; class Gammaproteobacteria; order Methylococcales; family Methylococcaceae; genus Methylocaldum; species Methylocaldum sp. GT1TLB. Next base: position 480,291 of record NZ_CP194898.1, on the reverse strand, counting down.
CCGCGGGCTGACGCTGGAGGAACTGGCCGAGCGGGCTGGCATAACGGAATCGTTCGTTGCCCTTGTCGACCGGGGACGGCCGACATGCCGAATCGACAAGCTCAAGCGTATTGCCGAAGTGTTAGGCGTGCACCTGGAAAATATCCTTCGCACGGTATAGTCAAGGCCTTCATCATGCGGAGCGGATGCGGTCGTTTGACGCATCGGCAATTTGAAGGTCTACCGCGCGAGCTCGAGCACTGCGGCATGGACTCCCGCTACCACTTGGGCCATTCTCCGGTAGTCCAGCGTGTCGGGCGTGTCGGTGGCGGCATGATAGTTCGGATTACGATAGAAAGCCGTATCGGTGATCATTACGGCCGGATAGCCTGCTCCCCAATAATTGAGATGGTCCGAGAAGTCGACGCCCGGGAGAAAGCGCGGAGCATTGATCGAATGCACCGGCAAGCTTGAGGCGTTGGACATCGCCTTCTTGATACTTCGCACCAGCCGTCCCTCCCCTATCCTTCCCACGACGGCGATGAAGTTTCCGGTGGTCGGATAGAAAAGCGAGAGTCCCGGCGCGGGAAATGACTGGCTGTCTTTCGCATCGGTGAAATAGCCGATCATTTCGAGCGCAAGCATCGCGCGTACGTTCGCCCCCTTCGCCTTGAGCGACTGGGCATGCACGGCACTCCCCATGTGCTCGCTCCTGAAAAATGGCGGTTCCTCCAGGGTATAGGCTACGAGATCCACCCGGATTGCGAGATCGGCTTTGCCCAGTAGTCCCGCCAGTTCGATCAATCCGGCGACGCCGCTCGCGTTATCGTCGGCTCCGGGATAGGGACCGGCCGTATCGTAATGTGCGCCGACGACGATCCGCTCCTCGGACGGCGGGCCAAAACTAGCCATGATATTGCGGTAAGTCGTTCGGCCGACCCGGAACGGCTGGTCCGCGGTTTTGCCCTGCGCTTGCTCGAACGCCGAACGGATATACGATGCCGCGCGATCGAGATTATCCGGATGACCTGCATCCCTTGGCCCTAGCATCTCCGACAAGGTTCGGACATGGGCTTCCAGGCGCCCGGGATCGATGGTGGGCGGCGCGGCCTCGTCCGTGCCGGCAAACGAGGGCTCCGCCAGACAGAACCGGAGTGCAATCACCAGAAAGCATGCCCAGGCTAGTACGATTGCTCCGCAAACCGACATGGGCGAACGATTTCGTACATCCATGCAATACACTCCAGACAACCGTGGAACTGCACGGCTCCAATTCCGCTTTCAAGACAGGCATACTGAAAACCCGCGCGGCGAGGGTCAACAGTAACCATTGGATCGCCGCCGAGTCTTTCCGTTCGGCATCGCCGGGACTCCGCGAGCGGTCGAATACCTTGCCGAGGAATCCCACCGAGATTTTGTCTAAGCCTTCGTCGAACTCTCGAAAAACCAGTCGCCTAGCGCTTTGACAGAAAGAGGACGGCTGAAGAAAAAGCCTTGAGCTTGATCGCAACCTTCATCCCGCAGAAAGGCCAATTGCTGCTCCGTTTCGACGCCTTCGGCGATAACCGTCAGTCGAAGGCTGTGGCCCAGGCTGATCACTGCGCGGGTTATCGCAAGATCATCCTGATCATCGATGATGTCGCGCACGAAGGACTGATCGATCTTCAGCTTGTCGATCGGGAATCGCTTGAGATAACTGAGGCTTGAATAGCCCGTCCCAAAATCGTCGATAGCCAGCTTTACGCCCATGTCCTTGAGCTTGTGCAAGCGTTTCTGAATCGAGCCCTCTCCTTGCATGACGATTCCCTCGGTCAACTCGAGTTCAAGATACTCGGGCTCCATACCCGTTTCTCCCAACACCCGTGCGACGAGGTCTTCGAATCGCTGAACGAATTGTGGCGAGGCAATGTTGACGGCAACCGGAACCTTGGCGAAACCGAGGGATTGCAAGTACACGTTTTGGCGGCAGGCCTCGCGGATCACCCATTCCCCGATCGGAACGATGAGGCCGCTTTCTTCGGCGATGGGAATAAACCGGCCCGGCGGTACCCGGCCCCATTCCGGATGCTGCCAGCGAATCAAGGCCTCGAGGCCTACCAATCCGTGCGTCTCGATATCGTACTGAGGCTGATACTCCAGCAAGAATTCGTCACGTTCCAGAGCCTGCCGCAGACCGCTTTCGATCGTAAGCCGCTCCAGCACGGCGGAATTCATGCTTTCGGTAAAGAATTGATAAGTATTGCGTCCTTTTTCTTTAGCGTGATACATGGCGGTATCGGCATGTTTGACCAAGGATTCCACGTCGCCGCCGTCCTGCGGATACATGCTGATGCCGATGCTCGGCGTGATGCTCAGCCGGTAATCCTCGATGACATAAGGCTGCGCGACCACGCTCAGAATCCTTTCGGCGGTCTGAGCGGCCGAGTCGCCTCCCGTTTCCGGGAGCAGTACGACGAATTCGTCGCCTCCCAGCCGGGACACGGTATCCGTATCCCGCAGGCATCCCCGCAAGCGGCCCGCAATGCTCCGCAATAGCCCGTCGCCGACATGATGTCCCAGGGAATCGTTGACCGTTTTGAATCGGTCGAGATCCAGAAACAGCAGGGCCGTTTCTTTCTTGTCACGGGCTGAAAGCGCTAAGGCCTGCGCAGCCCTGTCCATCAACAAGGCACGGTTCGGAAGCCCTGTTAGCGCATCGTAAAAAGCGAGACGCTGGATCCGGTCCTCGACCCGACTGCGCTCGATGGCGATCGCAGCGGTATGAATCGCCGTCTCTACCAGCCTGGCGTGTTTGTCCGAAGGCCGCTGCGGTTCGCGATAGTAAACGGCAAAGGTACCGATGACGTTTTGCCTCGCGTCGAAAATGGGTGTCGACCAACAGGCGCGAAGTCCGTACTGCTCGGCGAGATCGCGAAAGGCGGCCCAACGGGGATCCGTCCGAATATCGCTGGTAATTACCGTTTGCCGGTGAAATGCCGCAGTGCCGCAAGATCCCACGGAAGGTCCGATGGCGATACCGTCTATTTGCCGGTTGTAATCGTCGGGAATACTCGGGGCGGCCCCATGCCGCAAATGAACGCCGTCCTTATCCAGGAGAAGCACCGAGCAGAGTATTTTGTCATCCTGCTGTTCGATCGTACGCGCCAGTGCAGCCAGGGTATGCTCGAGGGGCGCTCCGTTGGCGATCATCTCCAGCATGTCTCTCTGGCCGCGCAACAAGGCCTCGGTACGTTTGCGCTCGTTTTGTTCGATCACAAGAGCGGCGAGATTGGCCACGGCAATGGCGAAAAAGCGTTCTTCCGCAGACCAGCTGAGCGTTTCGCCGGTGTGCTCGCAGCATAGGACGCCCTCGACGCGACCGAAGACGTGTATCGGCACATCGAGCATCGAGCTGATCCGTAAAGGACGCAGGTACACAGCGGAAAACTCGGCGGTAGAAGGATGATGACACGCATCGTTCGCCACGATGGCTTCCTCGGTTTCAAGTCCTTTGAAATAGCTCGGAAAATCCTCCTGGCGTAATGTCATCCCGGAACTGTGCCGTTGCCGGGAGCGCTCGTAGAGATCCATGCATTCGATGGCGAGCCGGTCTTCGGTAAACCGCCATACACTGATGCGCTCGATGTCCAACTCCGTCGCGGTGGTTCGAGTCAGCAGGCGAATCGCCTCGAGCGCATCCTCAGCCGAAAAAATTTCGCTACGCGTTAGCGAGGCCAGCGCGCGTTGTTGCTCCAGCAAGGAGTTGCGGTTTCGCCGAAGCCGTTCCTCCGATTGCATTAGTGTATCTACCTTCATCCACCACCCCGTTGAGAACGACTCGCATCGGTCGCGTTCAAAGCCCAATGCCTTGAAAACCGTTTCGGCAGTACGCTACCGATCTCGCATAGGCCGTTCCGAATCGCTGCATTCGTTATGGCCGATCGGGCCACAGCTAACCGCGATCGACTGTATAGGAGCTAAGTATGGGACATTTTCATCGGGTTAACGGTACGCCCCTCAATTCTAAGGCGAGTATCGTAAAGGTGAGCGCCTGGCACGGTCCAGCGAACAACCGCCAATCTTTCGACGCCCGTCTGTCGTTAAACCCGGAGACGGCCGTCGGACGGGTCTTTGCGTTGCCGTTCTGGGGAGCAATGAGCCGGCCGAGGAGTCAAAGGGCAAAGTCTGCCGTGAGCGGTCATTGATAAAACACAAGGATCTCCGCATTGTGAAGTGCAACCATCGTTCGTCTCGACCGCCACACGCCTGAAAAATGCAAGCGCATTCGACATTGCAACGCCTAAAGCCCGGTAGAACCGTTACGCTGGTCGGCACGCTCGGAATCGTGTTCGGCGACATCGGCACCAGTCCGCTTTATGCCATGCGCGTCGCCTTCAGCGGACCTCACGCCATTGCGCCCAGCGAGACCAATATACTCGGCGTGCTGTCACTTATTTTCTGGTCGCTGATCGTGATCGTCTGCCTGAAATATGCCGCGATCATGCTGCGGGCCGACAACCGAGGCGAAGGCGGAATCATGGCCTTGGTATCGCTTGCGTCTCGCGCTGCGATCGATTCACCCCGCCGGCGACGCGTAATCGTTCTGATCGGTCTCATCGGCGCCGCCTTATTTTATGGCGACGGCATTCTCACACCCGCAGTTACGGTTACGAGCGCCGTCGAAGGCCTGGCGGTCGTGGCTCCGAAACTCAACGAATTTGTCGTGCCGGTGACCCTGGCGATCCTGACCCTTTTATTTCTTCTCCAACGCAAGGGTACGAGTCGTGTCGGCCGGCTGTTCGGCCCGATCATGCTCCTATGGTTTTTTTGCCTCGGAATCCTCGGTGCGCGCAGCATTCTCGCTACCCCGCAGGTATTGGTAGCAGCGAATCCGTGGTACGGCGCTCGTTTTTTGATCGAAGAGGAATGGTATTCGCTGGTGGTCCTGGGCGCGGTTGTCTTGGTGGTGACCGGAGCCGAAGCTCTTTATGCGGATATCGGCCATTTCGGCGTTCGGCCGATTCGCATGGCCTGGTTTGCCGTGGCTCTTCCGGCCCTGTTGCTGAACTACTTTGGCCAAGGCGCATTGCTGCTGCGCGAATCGGAGGCTACCCAAAATCCGTTCTACCTTCTAGCACCGGAATGGGGAGCCCTCCCGCTGCTCATATTGGCGACGATTACGACGGTGATTGCGTCCCAAGCCGTAATTTCCGGGGTATTCTCGACGACGTTGCAGGCGATCCAGCTTGGTTACTTGCCGCGGGTGCGTATTTATCACACGTCGCTGTTTTTCCCCGGCCAAATCTACCTGCCGGTCGTCAATTGGCTTTTATTGGCCGCAGTCTTTACCCTGGTCGTGCAATTCGAATCGTCCCAACGATTGGCCGCCGCTTACGGCATCGCCGTTACCGGCACGATGGTCATCACGAGCCTGTTGGCTTTCTTCGTATTCAAAAGGCTCTGGCAATGGAGATGGATGACCAGCCTGGCGGTCGTAGGCTGCTTCTTGATTATCGACACCGCCTTCCTTATGGCCAATAGCTTGAAATTCACCCAAGGCGGGTGGATTCCCCTTGGGGTTGGCGTTGTCCTGTTTACCGTGATGACCACCTGGCAACAAGGACGCACGTTGCTCGGAAAACGCTTGAACGAAAGAGCGATATCGTTCGAAACCTTGCTCATGCGTTTTCACGCAGAACCGCCGCGGCGTATTCCCGGAACCGCCATTTATCTCACAGCCGGCCGCCGGGGTGTCCCTCAGTCCCTCTTGAACAATCTGGCGATCAACAAGATTCTGCACGAACGGGTGATCGTGCTGACCGTAATCGTCAAAGACGTGCCCTGGGTGCCTCGCTCCGAACGCATCAAAATCAGGCACTTCGGCGACGAGTTATACCGAGTCAAGATTTACTTCGGTTTCAATCAGGAGCCCAATGTGCCGGACGCCCTGGCCTTGTGCAAAGAACGGGACCTCGAGATCGATTTGGCCAATGCCTCGTTTTTCTTCAGCCGGGAAGCCGTCATTTCGACGCCCCGCCCGGGTATGGCTCTCTGGCGCGAGCGCCTCTTTATCCGCCTGGCGCGCAATACCGAGAGCGCCATGGACTTTTTCAGAATACCTCCGGACCGTGTGATCGAACTCGGGACCGTGGTCGAAATCTAACTGGCTCCGCTTCGTAAACTGAAATCGTTCGCAATGGCTTTGAATTTTTCTCTTCTACTAAGTGACAGCGTACCTCACGATAGGAGCTCGACGTGTATTCGCCAGAATATGGACGGCAAATGAACGTATCGTCCCTCACCATCCTGATCCGCCGATGGCACTTGATCGTCGTATCCGCGATAGTGCTGCCGCTTGCGGCCTGCACCAGCATTCGGTTCGGTTATAACCATGCGGATACCTTGCTGATCTTCCGGCTTGATGAGTATTTCGATCTGGAAAAGACGCAGAAAACCTTGGCTAAAGATCGAATCAACGCGTTACTGGCCTGGCATCGCGCGACGCAATTGCATGCTTATTCGGCCTTACTCGACGACATTCGGACGAAAGCAAAGGGGCCGATGACGCCATCCGAGGTTACTGATTTTCAGCAGAGGATCAACCGACGACTGGAAATACTCGGCGAGCGGGCCGCCCCGGAAATCGCCAGGCTCGCACTGACGCTCAAGCCTAATCAGATCAGGCAGGTACAGCGCGAACTCAGCGATGACAATGCACAATTCCGAAAGAAATACGGTTATCTGCATAACAGCGCGGACAATGCCCCCGGAGCCAAGGCGAAGCTTTTTATCAAGCGTGCCGAGTTTTGGCTCGGGAAACTCACCGACGAACAACGAACCATCATCCGAAACGCCATAGCCGGACGCGACAACGGCAACTACACCTGGGCAGACGAGCGCGAAGCACGGCAGCGCGATTTTCTAACCCTGCTTTCGAAAATCCAGGAACGGAAGCCGGAGGAGCGAGTCGCAACGGACTGGATTCGCACCTATTTCGCCGAACTGGCCGACCAAACAGACCCCCAGCGGCGCGCCTATATTCAGACCCTACGTCAGTCGAATGCGGAGTTGATCGCCAAAGTAATTACGTCCGCAACGCCCGAACAGCGAGCTGCCCTGGACGAGAAATTACAAGGCTATGCCGCCGACCTTGCCGCCTTGGCCGGAGAAGATCGCAGGTTTGGACAGTGGACTTTTCCATCGCGCCCGAACGAAAAATTAAGAGGACCGGAAACGAAGAGCTTCCGAAGTTCTCCTTAGCGTCGTTTTTCGCTCTGCCCATGGCCTAACCGTGGGGCGGAATTGTTCGTTTTTTGTCTCGAAAAACAACAAACGATAAGTATCCGGCCCGCCCAAGTACCGATCGCAAGATCTCGAAATCCACAGAAATTCACGGCTATCGCGATCTTGGTCTTCATGGCCGGCAGCCTGCCGGTCAGTGAACCAGTGTGCCTTTTCGGTGTCGGGAAGGAGAAGCGATTCAAGAAATTCTATGGAGCATGCGATTATGGTCCGATTAAGCTTCGAATCCGTCATTCCGGAACATGCTGTTACTTTGGGTCCGGCCCCGTATTTTCGAATCAGCGGTCATGTGATTCGCCAAGGTCCGGACAACGAAATCGTGGGGCGCTATCAAAACCACTTCTGGGAGATTCAGGGCAATTTATTTTCCCGATGCGACTGCCGGACCGGCGCCTCGATTCATTTTGAGGACACCTTTGGCGGCGGGTCCGAACGTTTCGGTCCTTTCGAGCATTTCTTCATATCCGACGGAAGCGTCTACACGGATCACGAACCGTTCGCCCGGTTCCTCGAAGAGGAGCGATGTTGGCAGCACGGCGACACGAACGTTTGCTGGCCGGTTCTTGTCATATGCTGACTGCCGAACCGGGCCGACTCCGATCTTCGCGACATAAGCGGTTTTGGATAAAGCGATGCCATCGCGGTATCCTTGACCTATTATCGTTCGGTGGCGAAGAGCGCTGCACCCCGAGGATTCGATCTTGTCAGGCAACTACACTGCCAGACGTCCCCCAAGCCTCGCCTCCTCGTCCAAATCTCGTGCAGCGCATCGGGCCTCACCCCACCAGGCGGTTTTCCCCAACGAAACGTTGCAGCCCGGTTGGACTTCGTATGGAACCATGTCAGGCCTATCCGGACGGCACCAAAGGAGAAGCATTATGTTGAGAGTGTATGCCGGCAATCTCCCCCCGGATATGACGGAACAGGAGTTTACCGAACTATTTGCGGCCTATGGACGAGTACGCTCGATCGAATTGGCTCGCGATATCTTTTCGGGACGTTGCCGCGGCTTCGGCTTCGTCGAGATGGAGGGTCATGAGGCGCGTGCGGCGATCGCCGGATTGAACGGCCGCAATCTGCGGGGCAACACGCTACGCGTTAACGAAGAGCGGCCGCGCGGCCGGCGCGGCGGCGGTGGCCGCCGACGTTAGCTGGAAAAACTCTGCTAACTCGAATGTCCCCCAACTTTCCGCATACTCGAGCTACAATGATTTTATCCACGTAGCCGAATTTCGATCCGCAATCGCGGGTCGTTTGAGTTCTCGGCGAAAAGCGTTTCTTCCGAAAAAAATTCTTGAGCCGGCTTGGGGGGCTCGTCGATGACTCGCAGACTGATCCAGTGTCTTCTGATGGTTGTGCCTGTTCTCATGGCAGGCGGCTGTTCCGGTCCTTCCACGATGCAAAAACATCATCGGATTCACCATGGAAGCCTTCACCAGAAGGCCGTAGCACCCGCGGCCTCGATGGCGCAATCGGCGGATGCATCGTCGCGGCTTCGCGCGATGCCTTCCGTCTCGGTTGCCTCGGGTATGTTCCCGAAGCCCGTGGCCCTGGAAACGCAAGTCGCCTTCTGGCGCAATGTCTACGGCGTCTGGAGCCGTTCTCAAGTCGTTCTGCACGATAACCGTTTTCTGGATGTGATTTATGAAGTGATTCAGCTCCCCGGCAATATCACCGAGGGCTATACCCCGATCCAGAAAGAACTGGTGCGCGAACGGACAGCCTATTGGCAGTCCCGATTGCGCGACCTGGAACAGAAAGTCGCTGCGGGAATCCCCCTCGCCCCGGACGACCGAAGACTGGCCGGTAAGATCAGTCCACACGGCGATTTCAAGACTGCACTACTCGGTGCGAGCGAGCGGCTCCGCGGTCAGCGCGGCCTTCGCGAGCGCTTCAAGAGGGGTTTGGAAATCAGCGGTCGTTATGATCGCCACTTTCGGGAGATTTTCCGCCACGCGGGCCTCCCCGAGGATTTAGCGCATTTGCCCCATGTGGAATCGTCGTTCCAAACGCAGGCGCGTTCCTCGGCAGGCGCCGTAGGCGTGTGGCAGTTTACGCGCGGGGCGGCCGAGCGATTCATGAACGTCAACACGATCATCGACGAGCGCCTGGATCCCGTCGCTTCGGCTCACGGCGCCGCCCGTTATCTAAGCTATGCCTACGGCAAGCTCGGCAGCTGGCCCCTGGCAATCACGTCCTACAATCATGGCATTTCGGGCATGATGCGCGCGAAGCAGTCTTTCGGCCATGACTTCATGCGGATCGTTTCCGATTACGACCATCCTCAATTCGGTTTCGCTTCCCGTAATTTCTACGCCGAATTTCTGGCAGCACGGGAGGTCGCCAGTCAGCCCGAACGTTTCTTTGCCGAGGGCATACGATATGAAAAGCCTCTTGACTGGGACCGTGTCGTCATAACGCAGAATGCCTTCGTTTCGACTTTGGCTCGTCAATACGCAACCGACAAGTCTCAGCTCATCGCCCTGAATGCGGCCTGGAGCGGACCGGCTCAGTCCGACAGGGCGGCTTTACCCGCCGGCACGGCGGTCTGGCTACCCTCGGGCACACTCCGGCAGATCGCGTACCGGGCGCAGCAGAATCGTCTGGCAGCGCAGCAACCGGAAAACAAAGGGGCATCAGCTCACGTTAAGGTAAGCTATCCCGGCAACGTCAAGGCCGGCGGCACCGCGACCAGAACCAATGCGTCATTAAGCCCCAAGAACGGCAACTACAAGCTGGCAAAAACTCAGGCGTTCGCTCGGTGAAAAAAGCGGACGGTTGTGGTTGATCGAAAGGTTAAAGTGGTACTTGCCATACCGCCGTGCTGTCGATGTTCCATGTTCGAATACGTTTTCTACGATCGGACTAGCTTCTTTGACGAAATTGGAGTAGGCTGCACATAGTTTGTCGCGGCGCAAGACCGGTCTTCGCCACGAGGATACGGAATTTTCCTTTCAGTCAATGCCTTAACGGCACCTGCTAGTCCCCGCCTCCTCCCGCAAACCGCACGCGGTGCGTCCTTCGGGTCCGCCCTGTGGTCACAGCAACAGTGCTCGTGCTCGACCGGTGCCACGCTCGTCGTGGCAGGCAAGAGCCAGGAAAGTTCGAATGCCCTTTGAGTCTCTCAGCCTATCCAACATCCCGTCACGCATTGTCGCCGATCAAGCCCACACGGCTCCCACGCCGATCCAATCGCAGACCATTCCAGCCGTACTAAATGGAGGTGATTTGCTAACCGAAGCCCAGACGGGTATCGGCGGCAGAATACGTACGTCGCATAGGCCGTACCGGCTCGAACAACGATGCAGCATCGCCGGTCTTTCGACACGAAACTTTACAGCTGAAAAACATCGAGCAGCTGCTTGGCCGCAAACTTCCCGCTCTTCCTTCACCGGAAGGCTATACACCGCAAACAGTCGGAAATCCTGGTCCACAGATTACCCGGCTGATGCGGCAATCAACGCCGAGGCGCGGATCGATCGGTCCATGCCCTCGGATCATTCAACCATGACGCCGCCTATCTTGGTTGCGCCCACAGGAGACAATCCATGCTGAGAATTTATGCCGGAAATCTGCCGGCCGATACTACCGAACGGGAGTTCAACGAACTTTTTGCGGAATACGGCCGGGTACGCTCGATCGAACTGGCTCGCGACATTTTTTCCGGTCGTTGCCGCGGCTTCGGCTTCGTCGAGATGGAGGGCCACGAAGCGCGCGCGGCAATCGCCGGACTGAATGGCCGCAACTTGAGGGGCAACAGTCTTCGGGTTAATCAGGAGCGTCCCCGCGAGCGGAGCGGCCGCGGCCGGCGACGTTAAGTACCGGGCGAGTGAACCGGACTAATATACGAAAGCTTTCGTGTCCAGCACGAACTTTTACCTACAGAATCCTTTCCAGAAAAGGTGTTTATTAATAGACCCAGCGCACCCGCGATTACGGGCTCGATCTGTGTTTATTAAGTGTTTTTTGTTTGTTTTCCTATCGAGGAATTTTTGATGAGTACGAAATTGTATGTCGGCAACCTGAGCTACAGCATTGACAACAGCGAGCTGGAGCAACTCTTCGCCCCACATGGTACGGTGCAGTCCGCGAACGTGATCATGGATCGCGAAACCGGCCGCTCCAAAGGCTTCGGCTTCGTAGAAATGGGTACCGATCAACAGGCCCGAGCCGCAATCAGCGCCCTGCATGGCAAAGAGGTCGGTGGACGTAGCCTCACCGTTAACGAGGCCCGCCCCCGCGAAGAAAGATCCGGCGGCGGTTTCGGTGGCGGCCGACGCAGCGGCGGATTCGGCGGCGGCGGACACCGCTATTGATATTCGCTAAACCGGCGGCAGAGCCCCGCCTCGGCGCCGGTTAGAATCCGTTCCGGCCTCTCCGAACTCGGAAAGGCCGGAACGACTTACCCGCTAAGTCACTCTTCGGACAGCACCTGCGATCGCAGGGCGCCATTCTTCATCGTTTGCCCGTTTTCATTCCGGGCAAAGGGGTGGTACGTCCATTGCGGCAATCTGTTCGCGCAGTTCAAGTATCCGGTCGTGCCAGTAACGCGGCGTATTGAACCACGGAAATGCGATCGGGAAAGCGGGGTCATCCCAGCGTCTTGCGATCCATGCGGTGTAGTGAATCAGCCGCAGGGTGCGCAGCGCTTCGATTAAATGCAGCTCGCGGGTATCGAACTCGAAAAAACTTTGGTAACCGGAGAGCAAAGGACTCAATTGCTGCGTCATCTCCGTACTGTCTCCCGACAACAGCATCCACAAATCCTGGATCGCAGGCCCCATGCGGCTGTCGTCGAAATCGACGAAATGCGGACCATCGTCCGCCCACAACATATTTCCGGGATAGCAATCTCCGTGCAGCCGCAGCGTGCGCACGGAACCCGCGCGCTCGAAACAGCGTCTCACGCCCGCTAGCGCTTGATTCGCCGCTTCCCGATAAGCGTCGACGATGTCCGCCGGAATCACGCCGTGAGACAGCAGATAATCTCTGGGCTCTTCGCCGAAACTGGCGATATCCAGGGCAGGACGGTGCCGATACGGCTTGAGCGAACCGACAGCATGAATACGGCCGATTAGCCGCCCCATTCGCATCAATGCGGCGTGGTCGTTGAATTCCGGAGCATATCCGCCTTGGGTCGGAAACACGGCGAAGCGAAAGCCGCCGAACTCGTGCAATGTCGAGCCTCCGGCACCCGGCAAGGCCGGCACGACCGGCAATTCGGACTCCGCAAGCTCCCGAACGAAGGCATGTTCTTCGAGAATGGCGGCTTTGCTCCACCGTCCGGGTCGGTAGAATTTCACGACCACTGGCGATCCGTCTTCCATGCCGACCCGATAAACACGGTTCTCGTAGCTGTGGAGCGCCAACAGGCTGCCGTCGCTGTGAAAGCCTGCGCTGTCCAATGCGTTCATGACGCAATCGGGTGTTAAGGACGAAAAGGGATGGACGTCTGTGACCGTATTCATGAACGCCATTCTACAGGTTGCCATCCTCGTCTCTCCCAAAAAGCGCAATCTAAGATTAGATTTTTGATTATCCTTGAGCCGGCAACGCTCCGCACTTCAAACTCTACGTATAAACCCTAATGAAAATTAAGCTCACGCCTTATGAAGCCCGCGTCATCGGTTGTTTGATCGAGAAGGAAATCACCACCCCCGAACAATATCCCCTATCGCTCAACGCCCTGACCAATGCGTGCAATCAGAAAAGCAATCGCGATCCGGTGCTCGATCTCGACGAAGCGACGGTGCAGCAGATAGTCGATGGACTCGTAAAGAAATACCTCGTCAGTGCCGGCAGCGGATTCGGCAATCGAGTCACCAAATACCAGCACCGGTTCTGCAATGCGGAATTCGGCGATCTGAAGCTCTCCAAGCAAGAGACTGGTATCGCCTGCGAGTTGCTACTTCGTGGGCCGCAAACGCCGGGCGAATTACGCACCCGGACCGAGCGCCTATGCAAGTTCGGCAACGTGCAGGAGGTCGAGAACACGCTGGCCAAGCTGATGAATCGGGAAGAGCCTCTGATCGCGAGATTGCCGCGCGAGCCGGGAAAGCGCGAATCCAGGTTCATGCATTTGTTTTTTGGCGAAGACCAGCTAACGGCGAACAGCGAGGATACGGAAAGAGAGCTTGAGCTTTCGGTTTCCGAGCGCGAACGGCTGGATCGCCTGGAGCGATTGGTCGATGAATTGAAGACAGACGTGAATCGGCTCGAATCGAAATTGGCCTCGCTCACGCGTGGGTCATAGGATCGGCATCGCCCGCCCTACTCGGCTGGTTTGCGTCTCGATGCCTTGAGTCGTCCGTGTTTATTCTTGCTGTCCAACCGCCTTTTCTGAGAGCTTCTGGTCGGGCGAGTCGATTTTCGCGTCTTGCGGGTGGCCGCGGCGCTTTTTATCAGCGAAATCAGCCGCGCAAGCGCATCCTCCCGATTCTGTTCCTGGCTTCGAAACTGCTGAGCCTTGATAATGACGAAGCCTTCGCTCGAAACGCGCTGATCTTTCAGCGTCAGCAGTTTTTCCTTATACATTTCGGGCAAGGACGATGCCCTGATATCGAAGCGCAAATGAATGGCCGTCGACACCTTGTTAACGTTCTGCCCGCCCGCTCCCTGGGCACGCGTGGGGTTGAGTTCCACTTCGGAGAGCGAAAGGCAGACCTGGTTCGAAATTTTCAACACGGCATTTCAATAGTGGGGCGGTTTCTCATCCACGATCTTGCCCAGCTCGGCAGCTGCCGCCAACTGCCCGATGCGGTCGATGAGAAGCTTGCAAGTCGCCTCCAGTTGATCGATCTGTTTTTGCTGTTCGCACACGACGTTATTCAATGCCTGAATCGTATCTTCCTGATAGGCGAGTTTGGTTTCCAAGTCTACCAAGCGTTCTTCGATCATGCTTCGACCTTCGAGATGGAAAACGCGGATTAGGCCTCATGATTCCTGCTTTTTCAACAGGGCATCGAGGTTGGCGAACGGCTTGAAGGTGGTGCTCGCATTCTGCCGTTCTTCTCCGCTCGATTGCCCTGCGTTCAAATAACGGGAATGTTCGTTATCGTGGCAGTAGATGCAAAGCAGTTCCCAATTGCTTCCGTCCGGCGGATTATTGTCGTGATTATGATCTCTATGATGGACCGTAAGCTCGCTGAGATTTTCGCGTGAAAACTCACGGGCGCAACGCCCGCAAACCCAAGGGTATAGTTTCAGAGCCTGCTCCCGATAGCCGCGTTCCCGCTCCTCCCGGTTACGCCGGGCTTCGGCAACGACCTGATCGAGCCTATTGCTATCGGACCCGGTTTTCATGACGGTCATGATTCGCCCTCCGATCGTTCATAGCCAAGTTTGATTCAAGAATACACCCGATGTTCGCGATGAAAGCAACCGGTCCCGCGGCTCAAAAACGGCGCTATTTCGTCCTGCTGGCCGGCATGCTGGCGCTCATCACGATATATTGGGCGGTCCCCGCAGTCATTGCGGAATTTCTTCGATACCGACTCGCCCTGGCCGGGTTTACTCGGATCGACGTCAATTCCGGACGCCCGTCCTGGGATGAACTGCGCTTCGACACCATTCAAATGAGCCGCCGTTCCGGAAACCGGGCGCTTACCCTGCGCGCGACGGGATTGAAGGCTCGCTATCGACCCTTGGAATTGCTGTCGGGGCGGCTTGTCAGCATTCGGATCGCAAGAGCAGAGGTCGAAAGCAGCTTTGTCGATAGCCAGGTGCCGGCTCAACATGATGCCGGCAAAAACATCGCACCTACCGCTTTCGCACCGAATCATTGGCTGTCCCGTTTGCCGGCGGATGAACTGTCTCTCGAGCGCTTAGACCTATATTTCCGAACTCCAGCAGGCGGTAATTACACGGCGCACGCGACGGCCCAGATCCGAAACGGACAGGGGACACTGACCGGAGAAATCCGTCCGGCGGAGGAACAAGCGTTCACGTTCTCGGCACATGCCGCCGTGAGCGGCGAGTTCGAACTAGATATCCGGCCTGCCGAAACTTCGGCACCTCCGGTCCTTCATGTCGCCAACCGTGCCGACGAAACCGAAAAAGGCCGCCTGAACATAGCCGGCTCGGCTCGGGCAAGGCTGGACGCCGTCAACGGTTTGCTGCGGCCTTGGTTCGGACCCGACCAAAAACTCCCGTTGCTGGCGGGCAGCGTCGAAAGCCGCTGGCAAGGCGCCGTTCCGGTTGAGGGCAAAACATGGGAAGGCGTGAAGATCAGCAGCGATCATCATCTCGAGATCAGGATCGAACCGTCGAGCGGCGCCATCCGAACCGCCGCGTCCAGCATCGAAGCTAGCGCTTGGATCGAAGGGAGCCGAATCCGTTGGCGCATCGGGGATAAATCGGAGTTGTCGGCGCGCATCAAGAGTCCGATGAACTCTCCGGCTGAGCCCATGGTCGCGATGACTTTCCCGAAAGGCCTGGCTGGCCTCGTCGAAATAGCACCGGAGAATCTGACGTTTAACTTCACGCCCGAATTTCCGATACATCTTGCCCCAGTCGACTGGAATGGCATCTCATCCTCCGGAATCGATGTCGAACTCGCCAATGGAGCGAAACTCCGCTACGGCACGGAACCCACCCGATGGGACTTCGAGCCTTTTACGCTCTTGACCCGGCCGGCAGCCCTAACTGCGCCGAAGGGCGCGATCGAGGCCGATGCGCTCAGCTTCGAGGTCGCCGAGCTCGGTGGCGGAAACGCCGGTTGGAAAGCTAGAGGCGATCTGCGCATTAAGGGCCTCAAACCGAAATTTCAGGGCAAGCCCTTACCCGCCGGCGACATACTGATCAAATTCCAGGGAGATTCGAAGCAGCTTGATCTCCAGAGTACTGCAACGCTTTCCCAGGGGAAATTGCTCCTTAACGGTCGGGCACGCCACCGATTCGCCAGCGGCCAAGGATCGGCGCAGTTCGAACTGGCACCCGTCGTTTTCGGTGAATCCGGCTTCACGCTGAGCCGATTGCTGGAACCCTGGCCTTTTCCCATCGACTTCCATGGGGGCCGTATCCACGGCTTCGGGGGCAGCTCCTGGAGCCGGTCGGCCAAGCATGGCGCCGGCGAAACGCTACGGTTCGAAAACGAGGTCACCGTCGACGCAAATGGTCTGGCCGGCCGATTCAAAACGATCCGGTTTGAAGGCTTGGACGCCCATCTCGTCCTGTCTGACCGAGACGGTTTACGAACCGTCGATCCCGCTCGAGTCAGTGTCGAACACCTGGATTCGGGAGTTTCCGTCACCCACCTGGACATGAAAGCGGCGGTTACAAGTTATGCCGGAAGCGCCGGCCCGATAATCGACCTAAGGCAGTTTGGCGCCAATATCCTCGGCGGAACGGTCCATGCCATTCCCGTTCGATGGGATACCGTCCATCCGGGGACCCCGGTGACCCTTACGCTAAAAGGGCTGTCCCTGAGTCAAATCATCGCGCTTGAAAGACACCAAGGCGTGGAAGGTTCGGGCCTCCTCGACGGACGACTGCCCTTGGAAATCACCAATACCCATGTTGCGCTCCGCGGGGGTGAGCTTGAGGCGCGTCCGCCCGGAGGCTGGATTCGCTATCGGCCGACGGAACAAGTCGAAGCGATGGCGAAAGACAATTTGAGCCTACAGTTCGTAAATGAGGCTCTGAGCAACCTCCAGTACAACACACTGAAGGTCAAGTCCGACAGCACCCCCAAAGGCGACTTGACACTACGGGTCGAACTGAGGGGTCACAACCCGGATTGGCAGTCCGGCCGGCCCATACATCTCAATCTAAACCTCCAGGAAAACATCTTGATGCTCCTGCGCAGCCTGAGCGTCGCCGACGATTTGACCGACCGCATGAACCGGCAAATCCAGGAGCATTACCGGAAAATACATTAGACGGAATCGATAAGGCGGCTAGATCTCGGGAAATCCCGATGCTATCCTCAGCCGCTCTTTTCGGCCTCGATACAGAAAACAACAATGATGCGAGACACTTTTTTTGCAAAGGTCTCTTCTGTCGCCGTGATGGCGCTCTTGGCAGCATGTACCCCTCGAGTCGAGTTAGCTGCGCCGCAGGAGCCCATCACCATCAATCTCAACGTCAAGATCGATCACGAAGTCCGGGTCAAAGTCGAAAAAGACTTGGAAGAGATTCTCTCGAAAGAGAGCGGACTGTTCTGATTCGAACGAGGATTTGCCATGTCCAAATATTTTCCTTTGCGTGGGGTCATTGCTCCCTTATTGGCGTTGCTGCTAGCCATGGTCGGCTGGCCGTCGCAGAGTTGGGCGATCGGTCTCGACGAGGCGAAGAGGCAAGGTTTGGTGGGCGAACAGCCTAACGGTTATCTCGAGGCGGTCGTGCCCAATCCGCCCGCGGATGTCAGGGCTCTCATCGCGGATATCAACGCAAAGCGCCGCCAGAAATACGAACAGGTCGCCAAAACCAACGGTACCAGTTTAAATGTTGTCGAGACATTGGCCGGGAAAACGGCGATCGAAAAGACTCCGCCGGGTCAGTACGTCAGATCGCCTTCGGGACGCTGGATAAAAAAATAGCGATGACTTCTTCGGAACTTGCCCGTCATCGGTCAACCCATCGGCCCCCTAGCCCCTGATATCACCGTCTTTTCCACGAAATGAAGGAGACATTCCATGTCCGACAAGATCATCTTCAAGACCGGCGAAGCCACCGTACTCGCCGCCGAGGGACAATATACCGACGCCATGCCGGAAATTCTGATCGGCGACGTGAACGGCCCGGTCGGACAAGCCTTCGCCAACATGATGGGGCAGACCGCGGGCCATACCCGCATGTTCGCGATCAGAGCCTGCAATCAGCAGGTGCGCCCGGCGACGCTGATGGTGCCGAAAGTCACCATGAAAAGCAGCGCCTACGTCAACCTGTTCGGCGGCGTGGTTCAGTCGGCCACGGCGGATGCGGTGCTGGATTGCGTGATCGAAGGCATTATTCCTCGCGATCAGGTCAATAACCTCTGCATCATCAGCCTGATCTGGATCGATCCCGAGTGCGCCAAAGATCCCAATCTGGACGAAAAGGACCTGTACCGAACCAATTACGATGCGACCAAACTGGCCATCAAGCGAGCGCTCAACGACGAGCCCTCCGTCGAGGAACTGATCGCCAACCGCGACACGATCAAGCACGATATGTACGATCCGGAGGCCTAACATCTTTCGGCCGTATCGAAACAAGAAACGCCGGCAGGAAGTCGGCGTTTCTTATCCCTCTAAGCGCGTTTCAGGGGCGTTCAGCCGGCTTTCTGTTCGCAAAGCCCGGTCCAATTTAGCCTCTGGCAAGAGGCCAAACGATGCTGGGCTCGGGAATCCCGTTCGGGTTTATCGACATAGGAATTGCTGCCTTAAATTCGCTGCCAATGGCGTTTCCCGTTTCGGCCGCTGGATTCACGTTTACTGCGGCTGGCGGTCGGTGAACATTCCCTCAACCTGCACATCTTGCTCGACAAACGGCTTCTGCCATGCAGCCTCGGACCCGTAAAAATCTTTGACGCGCTCTTCAAAGAAACGAGGCCAAAGGAGCCGTTTATCCGACCGGAAATGTTTCACAATAGTGATATCTGACCGACTTCTCACACTAAAACAATGCATTAGATACGTAAAATTCCCTGACGCCGCAAACAGGAAAACTGAGATGGAAATTGCATCATTTCCGTTACAAATGATGGGCCCACGGCATGAGCCGCTCCCGTCAGCTCGTTTTGCTCTATCTCGCAGAGCCAGATAATACGGGGCCTGCGAGCTATCGATAAGAATTTACGTGCTATTGCCCAAGGTCCAAAAGCCGCAAAAACAAACATGTTGCGGCAAAGAAACAAAGACTTGGACAGAGAACCATTTGAAACGTCGGCTGTTTTTGGCCGTATCCCCAAAACGGAAGAATACCGGCTAGAAACTGATCACCGATACAGCAGCAGCCCTTCCCGCTCTTCCTGCCATGCGCGTTCATCCGGCAACGTCAGCGCATCGAGATCGGAGGGAGCGGCATCGGCGGCGTCCACCCATTGGCGCAGCAGTTCGCTGCCGTTAATCAGATCGATGGCGAGACGATCGTATTCGTACTCGTAAGGAAAATCGCGCCAGAGATCGTAGTCCGGCCAGAGATTGCGAATCGCTTTGAATGCCAGTGCCTGCAAGCGCCAGGGCCGAAATCCTTGATGATCGTAGGCGCCATCCTCGACGTGAATCTGCACGCCTTCGCATAGCTTTCCGGCATGCTTGTGGAACGTCGGTTCGAACCAGCAGACGCGCAGCCGACAGCCTTGCAGCCAGTCCGGAGCCAGCGCCCGCATCTCGGCGACGATCCGGTTCGCGTCCAGATCGGGCGCGCCGAAAAGTTCCAAGGGACGGGTGGTGCCGCGGCCCTCGGACAAGGTCGTGCCTTCCAGCATGACCGTGCCGGCGTAGCAGCGCGCCATCCATAGATTCGGCGCGTTAGGGCTGGGATTGATCCAGGTGCGTTCGCCCAGCGGCCAACCGTAGCCCGGCGCATTCGCCGGGTCCCAGCCTTCCATCGTCACCACGTGGTAATCCACGTCGAGGCGCAGGCTCTCCACGAACCAGCGGCCCAACTCGCCCAGCGTAAGTCCATGCCGCATGGGAAGCGCGCCGGCCCCCACGAAACTCTCCCAACCGGCTCGCAATCGCAGCCCCTCGATCGGACGGCCCGCCGGATTCGGCCGGTCCAGCACCCAGACTGTCTTGCCTTTCTTGGCCGCCTCCTCCAGTACGTATCGCAAAGTCGTGATGAAGGTATAAATTCGGCAGCCGAGATCCTGCAGATCGACCAGCAGCACGTCGAAGCTGTCCATCATGGCGTCGGTCGGGCGCCGGACTTCGCCGTATAGGCTGAAGACCGGAATGCCGTGCGCTGGATCGGTGTAATCCGGCGACTCGACCATATTGTCCTGCTTGTCGCCGCGCAGACCGTGCTGAGGTCCGAAAGCGGCCGCGAGCTTGATGCCGTCGAGCGCGGCCAGCGCGTCCAAGGAATGAACCAGATCGGCGGTGACGGAGGCTGGATGAGCGAGCAAGGCCACACGGCGGCCCCGGAGCGGCTTGCGAAGATCCGGGCTGTCGAGCAGCCGGTCGATGCCAAACTTCATCGATGTCTCCTTGTGGCAAATCTCAGTTGTTGCCGGCGGAATCGAGCCTGAGCGCGAAACCGTCCGGGTGATGGAAATCCGGCTGGCCCGGCGGGTGCTTGAACGCCCAATACGATAGCCTGCCGTCCTGCTCTTCGATCACGGCAGACAATGCCAGGCTCAGGGTTGCGCTCTCGATCTCGGTCGATAGACCGTTCAGGTCGATCATTGCATTCAGCCCAAGCCGATAGGCATCGAGCCTCAGGGAAATTTTCGGAGGTGGGGCTTGTCTAACGACCGACATGCCGTCTCGATAAGACTCAAAATGATAGACGGCCCATTCGCTCGACGGCGCGAAATTGAATTCATAATACCCTTCGCGGTGCATCAGAAATGCCTCGAAGCAAGTATGCCGCCAAAGGCCGTCGGTGCGTCGTGCAGCCCGAGGGCGCGGAATATGTAGACCCGCCACATCCCCTTCGACCGTATACTCGAGGGCGAGCACCCCATCCGATGTCTTCTGCACACGCACCGTGAAACGGCGGATGAGCTCGCAGGGCGTGGACGGGTGACTATTCAACGGAATCGTTTGCATGGGAGGATTATATCCCGAGCCGACCGGGAGCCCGTACAAACCGCGCCGATTGAAGGTCCATGGCTATCCAGTACCGGCTAACCGGATCGACGATTGTCACGGAGCGTATGCGGGTAATGACTTTTTTACACCTAAAAAGGGGATTTTTTCAGATGACAAACGGTCTACGAACCAATAGCGGAACCGAGTACTGGGAACAGCGTTCGTTCGCCGCCTTGGACAGCGGACGAAGTCCGACCAGGAACACCATTATCTGCTTGAGGCATGTCGTCACTAATCGAGTCCGATAACAATCCGATGACAACGGGCTGCCCGTCCGGCGCGATCACCGGAACCGAGAGCTTCCGGGAATTACTGGAAACGGCGCCGGACGCTATAGTCATCGTCGACCGCGGTGGCCGGATCGCATTCGTAAACTCGCAAACCGAGAAATTGTTCGGCTACGACCGCAGCGAACTGCTCGGCCGCAACGTCGATATTCTGATGCCCGATCGTTTCCGCGGCGAACAGGCCGGGCGCAGCAATCCTTTTTTGGACGAATCGGGGGTTCGGCCGATCGATGCCGCATTTGACCTACACGGCCTGCGCCGGGACGGCTCCGAGTTCCCGGCCGATATCGGGCTCAGCGCGCTCGAATCCGAAAACGGCATCCTCGTTATCGCCTCAATCCGAGACATCACGGAGCGCAAGCATTTTGACGAGTCCCTGCGCGAGAAGATTCTCGAATTGGAACGGGCCAATCTGGCCAAGGACCATTTTCTGGCCGGCATGTCCCATGAACTGCGCACGCCGCTCAATGCCATCATCGGCTTCACCGGCACCATGCTGATGAGGCTGCCGGGGCCTCTCACCGCGGCACAGGAAAAACAGCTCCGGATCATTCAGACCAGCGCCAAGCATCTGCTGTCGCTGATCAATGATTTGCTGGACCTCGCCAAGATCGAATCGGGCAAAGTCAAATCCAATCCGGAACCCTTTGTGTGCCAGGAGGCGATTCGGGAGGTCGCCGAAACCCTGCGTCCGATGGCGGAACAAAAAGGCCTCGGACTCGATATCGAGCTTCCGCGGGACGACATCGTCATCGAAACCGATCGGCGCGCGTTCGTACAAATCCTAATCAATCTCGCGAACAACGCCCTTAAGTTCACCTCACAGGGCAAGATATCGATCGAGTTGAGCCGGCGCCATGAAAACGGCAACACGATGATCGACGTCAGCGTGCTGGACACCGGCATCGGGATCAAACCGGAAGACCAAGCCAAGCTGTTTCGGGCGTTTACCCAAGTGAACGCCGCCGCCAACCGTCCCTCCGAAGGCACCGGACTGGGCTTGTACCTTTGCCAAAAGCTGGCTTCCCTAATCGGCGGACACATCGATGTACGGAGCGAATACGGTGCCGGCAGTACATTCACCCTAAGCTTGCCGTCAAAGACATCTGGCTGATGCCGGCGCGTATACTCCTCATCGAGGACAATCCCGACAACATGGATCTAATGGCCTATCTGCTGGAAGCGTATGGGCATGTCACGCTTGCCGCCCGCGACGGCGAAGTGGGTGTGGAGATCGCCCGCCGGGAGCTGCCCGATCTTATTATTTGCGACATCCAGCTGCCCAAGCTGGACGGCTATGGCGTGATTCGGGAACTCAGACGCCGTACCGACCTCCGGAACATTCCCGTGGTGGCAGTTACCGCTTTCGCCATGGCAGGCGATTGCGACGCTCTGCTTGCTGCCGGGTTCGACGGCTATCTCTCCAAACCCATCGAGCCGGAGTCTTTCGTCGGGCAACTGGAACGTTTCTTGCCGAACTATTTGCGTTCCAACTCGCTGGGGTTCGATTTTGACCGACCTGAAGATGCCCAACATGAACGACCGGAGCATTCCTAGAGCGGCCAGAGCCGCGCCAGTCATTCTCATCGCCGCCTGGGCGCCTGGTGCCAAGGCACGGGAACTCATGCCGAGCCAGGGCGTCAACCGCTTGAAACCAATTAATCAGGCCCCTAAATACCCTCCTGGCGTTTACTGGCCATCGCCCAGGCCCGGTACACGCCCGGCCTGGGCTCACGCGGCTTGTCGCCGCACCGGGGCGTCCTTGCCCCGAAATAACTCGGCCTACATTTATGGGCCGGGTTAATAAACCCATCGAACCGCTGACTTGCTGAAAATGATCGAGCATTGTCTGGACGGAGCCCGGTATGGCTAAGATTCTGATCGTTGACGACCGCCCCCTAAACCGAGAGTTTCTGGTAACGCTCCTCGGCTACGGCGGCCATCGCCTGCTCGAGGCTTCGGACGGCGCGGAAGCTCTGGACCTCGTCCGAGCCGAGCATCCCGATCTGGTTATCACCGATATCTTGATGCCGGCTATCGACGGATACGAACTGGTAAACCGTCTCCGCGCCGAACCGTCGCTCGCGGATACCCGCGTGATCTTTTACACCGCAACCTACCGCACGCCGGAAGCGCGAAGCTTGGCCGAGGCCTGCGGAGTGACCGCCGTGTTGGCCAAACCCTCCTCGCCCGAGGAAATTCTCGGCGTCGTACAAAACGTGCTCGGGCTGCCCGCGATAGAACCCGACCGTCTGCCCGAGACGGCGACTCAGCGCGGTACGGAGTCGCTCGGCGATATAACCGGCCAACTCACCGGCTACTTCTCCGATATCGAGACGATCCGCCAGTCGGTAGCGCGGATCATCGAGTCCGCACCGGCGGCAGTCGGAGAGCCCGAGTTACGCGACATTGCCGCACGCTTCTCGATGTCCCTGACTCGTCTGCAGGAGATCAGTCTCAGGCTCGCCACGCTCATCGAGTTGGGACTGGAACTTACCTCGGTCCGCGATCCGGAACGGCTGCTCGAGACCTTTTGCCGGGCTGCCCACGACGTCTGTGCCGCCCAATATGCCGTCGTCGGCTTGCTGGAGGAGGACGAGGTACACCTGTGCCGGGTCTACACGCGCGGCATGGAAGACCTAACGATAGATCTTTCGAACTCGTTGCCGCCCAAAAGCGGAATTTTGGCCCGTTTGCTGACCGAACGCCGTCCACTGCGCGTTGCCGGATTGAGCGGCGATCCCGAGGTCTTGGGTCTGCCCGCCGCACACCCGCCGGTCCATTCCCTCCTCGGTTTGCCGATTGCATCCTCGAGCCGACTCTATGGCTGGGTTTATGTCGCCAATAAGGTGGGAGCGGCGGAATTCGACGAAATCGATGAGGATATCGCCGCTACCGTAACGGCCCAGGTGGCGACCGCTTATGAAAATCTCGGATTCTACGACGAATTGCAGCGCCGGGCCGTGGCCTTGCAGCTCGAAATCACCGAACGTAAGCAGGCTCAGGAGTCGTTGCGCAAAACCTTGCGTGCGCGCGCCGTGATGGCCGAATGCAACCATGCGTTGATTCATGCCCGGGAGGAGCACGACCTGTTCGATCAGATGTGCCAAACCATGGTCGAAGCGGGCCACTATCCGATGGCTTGGATCGGCGTGGTCCGCGACGAAGAACACAGAACGCTGGTCCCGGTCGCCCACGCAGGTTGCGAAGTCGGGTGCCTTCAAGAATGGCGATTCACCAAGATGGACACGGACAGCTGTTGCACGCCCGTCGGCAGGGCGATCCGCAGCGGAAGAACGGTTGTCGTGCCGGACCTGGCGATCATTCGGGAATGGCCCGGTTGGCGGGAAAACGTTCTCTCGCGGGGCTATCGCTCCGTCATCGCCCTCCCCCTCAAAACCGACTCCCATACATTTGGCGCCTTAAGCATTTACGACAACGTGCCGGGCGCGTTCGGTCCCGATGAACAGGCCCTGATGGAAGAGCTGGCGGACGATATCGCATACGGCATAGCCAACCTCCGAACCCAAGCAGCCCGCGATCGCGCGGAACGGCGTCTGACGACGCAATACGAAGTGGCCCGGATTTTGGCCGAGTCGGCAACGGTAGCGGAAGCGAGCCCAAAGATTCTGCAAGTGATTTGCGAGACTCTGAACTGGGATGTGGATGTGGGGGCGCTATGGGTGGTGGACGACAGGGCGAAAGTGGCGCGCTGCGCGGGCCTCTGGCGCAGGGACGGTTCCGATACCGAGGAATTCGCAGCGTCCAGCCGGTCGATGAGTTTTGCGCCCGGAGCAGGACTGCCGGGACGCATCTGGATGTCCGCAAAGTCCATCTGGATTGCGGATCTCTCACGGGACCCCAGCTTCTTGCGAGCCTCACTCGCCGGAAATGCCGGGCTCCGCGCCGCATTCGGCTTTCCGATACGCTTCGAGGGCCGGGTGCTCGGAGCCATCGAGTTTTTCAGCCGGGAAATCCGCAAACCCAAGGAAGATTTGATGAACATGTTCACCGCGATCGGCAGCCAAATCGGCCTGTTCGTGGAACGTAAACGTACCGAGGAAGAACTCAAGATTTCCGAAGAAAAACTGAGCAGCATCCTCGGCTCGATAGACAATATCGTTTGGTCTCTCTCGCCGACGACCGGCGAAACGCTTTACGTCAACGCCGCGGCGGAGAAAGTTTGGGGCCGGCCCGTCGCTGACTTCATGAAGAACAAGGACCTCTGGCTGCAAAGCGTCCATCCCGATGACCGGGAGCGGATGCAGAAAACCCTGGGAGAGCTATTGGAGACGGGTACGTTGACCGCGGAATACCGTATTCTGCGTCCGGACGGCGAAATACGCTGGCTGGAAGACCGGGTCAAGGTCATTTACGACAAGGCCGGAAACCCTATGCGTCTCGACGGCGTCGCAAGTGACATTACCGAGCGAAAGAAATATGAGGCCAGCATCGAGTACCTGGCGACCCACGATGCCCTGACTCATTTACCCAACCGCACCCTGCTCGCCGACCGCCTGTCCCAGGCGCTGGCCCACGCCAAGCGCACCGAGCGGCCTTTAGCCTTGCTGTTTCTCGATCTGGACCGGTTCAAGGATGTCAACGATAGCTTCGGCCACGCGCTCGGCGACGCCTTGCTACAGGCCGTCGCCGAGCGTCTCCAGGCGTCCGTCCGCGAGGGCGATACGGTAGCCAGGCAAGGCGGCGACGAATTCCTCATCTTGCTCTCGGATCTCGAAAGAATGGAAGACATCGAGTTCGTAGCCGTCAAGATCTTGCGGGCTATCGCCAAACCTTTCCTGATCGAGGGACGCGAACTGTTCATGAGCGGCAGCATCGGAGCGAGCGTTTATCCCGCCGACGGCGAAGACATGGAGACGCTGCTCAAGCATGCGGACACGGCGATGTACCGAACCAAGGAGGAAGGCGGCAGCGGTTTCAGGCTTTATGCCCGCGAAATGAGCCAGCGCGCGATCGAACGCATCAAAATGGAAAGCGCGTTGCGGCGGGCTTTGGAACAGCAGCAATTCGAGCTCTTTTATCAGCCCAAGGTCGAACTCAGGGGCGGAAGGATCATCGGCTCGGAAGCGCTGATCCGGTGGCGCCATCCGGACTTAGGCTTGGTGTTGCCTTCCCGGTTTATCCCCATGGCCGAGGAAACCGGTTTAATCCACGCGATCGGCTCTTGGGCTCTGAAAACCGCATGTTTGCAGAGCAAAGCCTGGCAGGATGCGGGACTGTCGCCGTTCGACGTCGCCGTCAATCTTTCGGCTAAGCAATTGAAACGCGGAAATCTCGTCAAACTGGTCAACCAGACGCTACGGGAAACCGGACTGGAAGGCCGCTATCTGGAATTGGAATTGACCGAAACCATGGTCATGCACGATCCCGAGCGTTTCATTCCGATTTTGGAGGAATTGAAAGAGTTGGGCGTAAAGCTTTCGGTGGACGATTTCGGAACGGGCTATTCCAGCCTGAGTTATCTCAAGCGGCTACCGTTCGACCGGCTGAAAATAGACCAGTCCTTCGTCCGCGACATCGCAACCGACACCAATGACGCCGTGATCGTGCAGACCGTCATCTCGCTGGGCCACACCCTTGGTCTCAAGGTCATCGCGGAGGGCGTGGAAACCCTGGAACAATTGACTTTCCTCTGCCGGCACAGGTGCGACGACATGCAGGGTTATTATTCGAGCCGTCCGGTCACGGCGGAGCAATTCGGCCGTCTGCTGCGCGAGAACCGAAGGCTGCCATTGCCGTCGATCGCGGCGTAGGGCGTCATGGGATAGGCGCCGATCAACAAGCCTTTGCCGACGAACGCCTAACCAACCCGCGATGTCGGGAAAGGATTCCCGACCTACTCGGCTGACGAATCCGTCTGTAGGATGCGCCGACGACGCCAAGCCGCGAAACTCAAGCCCATCCCCAGAACCACGACGACCGGCCAGTCGCCCCGCCGCGCGTAAGGCGTGCTGCCTTCGATGGGCGTGATCGTCCCGGTCACCTGAGTACGCTGAAACAAAGGCGCGGCGACATCGATTTTGCCCTTAGGGCTGATAATCGCGGTTATACCGGTGTTGGTGGCGCGCAGCATGTAACGTCCGGTTTCGAGCGCCCTCATCCGTGCCATCTGCACATGTTGGTGGGGTGCGATAGAGTCGCCGAACCAGGCGTCGTTCGTAACGTTCACGAGATACGCCGCCTGAGGTAGAACGGCCAGCGACTCCTGGCCGAAGATGTCCTCATAGCAGATCGAGGCTGCCAGAGGATGCCCCGCAGCGACCAGAGCCGCTTGGCCGCCGTTTCCGCTGGCGAAATCCGACAGAGGAATCTCCAGAATGTCCAGTATGAAACCCAGCACCGGCCGCAGCGGCAGATATTCTCCGAAAGGTACCAAATGCCGTTTGAAATAAATCCCCGGCGTTTCCCCCAGCGCAACGACCGCATTGAAATAGCGGTCTTGGGTTTGATCGTAAAACGGTACGCCGATCAG
The DNA here is from genome assembly GCF_051027445.1 of Methylocaldum sp. GT1TLB. Lineage (NCBI taxonomy): Bacteria > Pseudomonadati > Pseudomonadota > Gammaproteobacteria > Methylococcales > Methylococcaceae > Methylocaldum > Methylocaldum sp. GT1TLB. Next base: position 452,512 of record NZ_CP194898.1, on the reverse strand, counting down.
GAGATCGGTACCCCGCGCCGCCGCTTCCGTCTCCAGATCGGCAAGAAAGGTCTCCTTGACCTGATGGTAAAACGCCGGAATGGCGGTTTCCGGCCAAACGACTAGCCGCGAACCCCACGATTTCCGCGTCATCTCGGTGTACATTTGCAGCGTTTCCCGCTGGAATTCGGGCTGCCATTTCATGTCTTGAGGCACGTTACCCTGGAGCAAGGTCACCTTGAACGGCTCACCCGCAGGCTGCGTCCAGGAAACGCCGCTCAGCACCCTACCCATGCCGAGCACTAAGACGATCGCAACGGCTATGAGGGTCCGCGGTTTGCGCGCCGAGTAAAATGCCGCGAGGACTCCTCCCGCCACGAAGGCCACCACCCAGCCGATACCGTAGACCCCGAGGACGGGGCCGTAGGCGGCCAACGGGGTGTCGATTTGGCTGTAGCCGACTTGCAGCCACGGAAACCCTGTGAGGAACCAGCCTCGTACCCATTCCCCCAAAATCCAAACGGCCGGGAAAACGATGAGCGATTGATAGATCCGGCTTCCGATGAAAAAGCGACGCGAAAGCCAACCTGCCAGTGCCGGATAAAGCGCCAGGAAGGCCGTGAACACGAAGGTCAGCGCTGCGGCCTCCAGCGGACTGGCGCCGCCGTAATCGTGCATGCTGACGTAGACCCAGGAAACGCCCAGGCCGAATTGTCCCAAGCCGAATAGATAGCCGCGCAAAAACGCCCTCCCCGGCGAGACGTTCAGCCAGCTTGCGAACAAGAGAAATAAGCCGATGACGGCAAGAATGGGATAGTCGAACGGGGCAAACGCCAGCGGCAACAATAGACCGCCGATCAGAGCCAGGATGTCGTAAAACACGGTCAGAATCTTATCAATCCACGCGAGCGCTAGTCTCGGATTGACTTTCGGGCTGGGGCAGAAGGATCAGCTTCAGTAAGTGCACGCGGCGACTGTCGGCCCGCAGCACGATGAAGCGGAAGCGATCGATCTCCACTTTCTCGCCCCTCTTGGGGACATGGCCGAGTTGGTGAACGATCAGCCCCCCGATGGTATCGAATTCATCGTCGTTGAAGTCGACGTAAAAGTAATCGTTGAACTCGTCGATCGGCGTCAGAGCCTTCAACGTATATTCGCGATCGTTCTTCCTGAAAATGTATTCCTCTTCGCCGAAATCGTGCTCGTCCTCGATCTCTCCGACGATCTGTTCCAAGACGTCCTCGATCGTCACCAAACCGGCCGCAGCGCCGTACTCGTCGACCACGATAGCCATGTGGCTGCGGGTCGTACGGAATTCTTTGAGCAGCACGTTGAGTCGTTTGCTTTCCGGGACGAATTGGGCGGGACGCATGATTTCCTTTACCCGCTTCGTCTTGTCCTTGAGGCTGTGAATCAAAAGGTCCTTCACCAGAAGAATGCCGACCACTTCGGTACGATCCTCTCCAATGACGGGATAGCGGGAATGGGCGGACTCGGCCACCAACGGAAATATCGTCTCCAGTTCCGCATCCTGCGAAACCACGACCATTTGGGCTCTGGGAATCATGATGTCACGGACCTTGAGTTCCGAGACTTGCATGACCCCTTCGATCATCGAAAGCGCTTCCAGCTCGATCAGATTCCGCTTCTGAGCAGCGCGCAACAATTCCAATAAATCCTCGCGGTCCTCGGGCTCACCCGTGAAGAAAAGGCCTAGTCGTTCGAGCCAACTTCGATGCTCGCCCGTTTGCTCCTCGTTCATGACGTGATGATCTCCTCATAGGGATTGGGAAATCCTAGATCATTGAGAATAGCGATCTCTTCCGCCTCCATGACGGCGGCGTCGCTTTCCGAGATGTGATCATAACCTTGCAGGTGCAGCACACCGTGCACCACCATATGCGCCCAGTGGGCTTCGAGTGTTTTGCCTTGCTCGCGCGCTTCGCGCTCGACGACGGCGGCACAGATGACGAGATCGCCCAGCAACTGATTGGGAACGCCTTCCGGCACTTCAAAAGGAAAACTGAGAATATTCGTCGGTCCGGCCTTGTGCCGGTAATGCTCGTTCAATTCGACGCTTTCCGTCTCGTCCACAATCCGTATGACTAACTCGGCATCCTCCCGTTTCGCCGCCGCGCTCGCCCAGTGCAGAAATTTTCCGTCTTCCGGGACCCACTGCCGCACTGTGGCGTGCTGGACTTCGACGCTTATCATCCTAGAAACGGCAGTTGGACGCGCGCGAGTGTGCGGCGGACGGGCCGGATGGCAAGGCGCGACGCCGCCGTGGGGCCGTCCCCCACAAGAAGGAGCAACGCCGCCAGGCGGCCCGTCCGCCGTGCAATCGCGCGCGTAGTGGTTTCACCGAACAGGTGAGATCGGTACACGGTTGGACACTTATAATTCATTGGACTTTTCTGATGCATCGAAGCGGTCAACTGCCGTTTCTAGGATCATGCTGATCGATCGGTCACATTCGCTCGCTCGTAGGCCTCGTAAGCGGCGACGATACGTTGCACCAGAGGATGGCGCACGACGTCCTGAGACGTAAAGAAGGTAAAGCTGATGCCTTCGACATCGCGCAAGACCTCCAAGACATGTCTTAGCCCCGATTCCTTGTTGCGTGGCAGGTCGATCTGGGTAATGTCGCCGGTGATCACGGCCTTGGAACCGAACCCCACCCGGGTCAGAAACATCTTGATCTGCTCGACGGTCGTGTTCTGCGCCTCGTCCAGGATGATGAACGACTCGTTCAAGGTGCGTCCGCGCATGAACGCGAGAGGCGCCACCTCGATCACGTTGCGCTCGATGAGCTTGGCCACCCGCTCGAAACCCAGCATTTCGTAGAGAGCGTCGTACAAGGGCCGCAAATAAGGATCCACCTTTTGCGCCATGTCGCCCGGCAAGAAGCCCAACTTCTCGCCGGCTTCGACCGCCGGACGCGCGAGAATCAGGCGCCTGACTTCGTCCCGTTCCAAGGCGGCAACGGCACAAGCCACGGCCAGATAGGTCTTGCCCGTTCCGGCGGGGCCGACGCCGAAGTTGATATCGTGGCTCTGGATATTCTTGAGATAACGCTCCTGATTGGCGCCTTTCGGCTTGATCGCGCCACGCTTGGTTCGGATGGCGAGCGGTTCGACCTCGTCGCCGGCACTTTCCAGCATGGCGGCGATATTGGAGTCCTGCAAGGACAGATGGACGCGCTCGGGCGTCATCACCTCGTGCGAGGTCGCATCGAACAGGCTTTGAAGCACTTTGTACGCGGCCTGCACCGGTTTGCCGGAGCCTATGATTTCGAACTGATTGCCGCGGTTGGCGATCTCCACGCCCAGCCGTCTTTCGATCTGGCGCAGATGTTCATCGAATTGGCCACACAAACTGGCCAGCCGCTCGTTGTCGGCGGGTTCTAAAGTGAGATGCAAGGAGTTCAGATGATTAAGCAAGTTATGCGGTGAGACCGCTGGTCTCGTGGGTTGAAAAATCGGGAGCCGAGGTGTTTACCCATCTGCCCCGCAGCGAGTTGGGCAGTGCTTCGACGATCAGGACATCCAGAAATTGACCGATTAGCTTCGACGGGCCCGAGAAATTGACTACCCGGTTGTTCTCGGTACGTCCGCTCAGTTGAGCGTAATCCTTTTTCGAAAGGCCCTCGACCAATATACGCTGCACCGTATTGACCATGCCGAGGGAAATTTCCGCCGACATTTCGTTGATTCTCGTCTGCAACCGGGCCAAGCGTTCCTTTTTCACCGTCATGGGCACATCGTCTGTCATTTCGGCCGCCGGCGTACCGGGACGGGGACTGTAAATAAAGCTGTAAGAATGATCGAAACCCAGAGTTTCTATCATATCCATGGTCTCTTCGAAGTCCTGTTCGGTTTCGCCGGGAAATCCGACGATAAAATCCGACGACAAACTGAGGTTGGGTCTGACCTCCCGCAGCCTCTGCATTTTCTCGATGTACTCTTCGCGGGTATGTCCGCGTTTCATCAAGCTCAAAACTCGGTTGCTGCCGCTTTGTACGGGGAGATGCAAATGGTCTGCCAGTTTTGGAATTTCCGCGTAAGCTTCGATTAGACTGTCGGTAAATTCCACCGGGTGAGACGTGGTGAATCGAATGCGCTCTATACCGTCGATCGCAGCCACGTAATTCAGCAGCAAAGCAAAATCGGCGATTTCGCCGTCGGCCATCACACCTCGGTACGCATTGACGTTCTGTCCCAACAACACCACCTCGCGCACGCCCTGCTCCGTCAAAGCGACGATTTCCGCGATCACGTCGTCCAAAGGACGGCTGATCTCTTCGCCCCGCGTGTAAGGTACGACACAAAACGTACAATATTTGCTGCACCCTTCCATGATCGAGACAAAGGCTTTGGGTCCTTCCGCGCGCGGCTCCGGAAGCGCATCGAACTTTTCGATCTCCGGGAAAGAAACATCGATGGCGGGCGCTCTATCCTTTCTTACTTTGTCCAGCAGTTCCGGCAGCCTATGCAGGGTCTGCGGACCGAAAACCATATCGACATAGGGGGCGCGCCGCTGCAAGGCCTCCCCTTCCTGGCTGGCGACACAACCGCCGACGCCTATGACGACGCCGGGTTTCTTGTCCTTGAGCGGGCGCCAGCGTCCCAATTCCGAAAAAACCTTTTCTTGTGCCTTTTCCCGGACTGAACAGGTATTCAGCAGCAAGACATCGGCTTCCTCGGGGTCGTTGGTCAGCTCGAAGCCATGGGAAGCATGGAGTACGTCGCGCATCTTCGCGGAATCGTACTCGTTCATTTGGCAACCAATGGTTTCTATGAAAAGTTTTTGGGTCATTCTCGGCAGGAAAACGAATCGGTGGCCAAATTTTACCAAAATTAGCCACCGATCGTTTGTTCCAAACGACCTAGTATCGCGTGAATACCGAGGGCCAAGCGTAAAGGATTAATAATTCAGGCAGGTGTCGTTTTGGCAAACTCGAACGGATTGACGAAAGTCGAGCCCACCCGCATCAGCCGTGCTTCCGGATGCTTTTCCCCCATCAGCGAGCGGACGCTCTCCTCCTGGTCGCGGCGCACGTCGATCATGATCAGATATTTCCCGGCGTTAATGTCGTCGTGGTACTGGGCTATGGCGTGATTCTCCGTAGCCAAGCCGCTCAAACCGCCTACCCAGGCTCCGAAGAGCGTGATGAAGCCGAAGATCGCAACATAGACCAAGCCGCTGACGTCCGATCCGAAGGGCTCAGCGGCCATGACATACGCCGTAGCTAACAATGCAACGATGCCGCCTATCACCGCCCCGCGTTCGCCGGATCGGATAACGTCATGTTTTTGAATGAGATTTGCAGCGTGTATATGACGTCGGTAAAGGCCTGCCTCGTCTTTGCTGACGACATGAAAATGCCAGTCGGTAATGCCTGCCTGGTGCATATCGTTCGAAATCTGCTCGGTGCTGTCGAGATTACTGGTGAGATAGTACATACGCTTCATGACCGTCCTCCTGATTGCTGATTGACACAACTCGCTACATGAAGGAAACAATTCATTTCTTGATATCGGCGTCGGTTTAGCATTCGACAATCGAGCTTGTCAAGAGGTCAGCGTCGCGACGAAAGTTGCGGAATTATGGCTGAAGCAATTCGATCCAGTGACGGACCGGCACCTTGGCCCTGGACCGCAAATGAGCCCAGCAGCCTATGTTGGCGGTCGCGATGCACTCCGGCCGGCCTTGTTCGAGACCTCGGATTTTCTCGACCAAAAGCCGCCGGGAAAGCTCCGGCTGCAGCAACGAGTACGTTCCGGCCGAACCGCAGCAGAGATGGGGCTGGTCGACGGGAGTCAGCTCGAACCCCAATCCCGACAGCAGGCTTTCGACCAATCCGTTCAATTTCTGGCCGTGCTGGAGCGTGCAGGGCGAATGGAACGCGATTCGGCGTTCATTCGATCTCCTGAGCGGGGACAAGTCCTCGCCGGCCAAGACCTCGCCGATATCCTTCGCCAGCGCGGAGATGCGTTCGGCCTTCGCGGCGTACCCTGGGTCGTGCTTGAGCACGCCGGCATATTCCTTGAGCATCACCCCGCAGCCGCTGGCGGTGCTGACGATCGCCTCCGCCCCCCGTTCGATATGCGGCCACAGGGCGTCTATGTTGCGCCGCATGAACGCCGCGCCCTCCTCGTGTGCCGCCAGGTGATGGCTCAGTGCCCCGCAGCAGCCGCTCCCCTGGACGCGAATCGCGCTGATGCCGATTCTGTCCAGGACATTCGCGGCGGCGGCGTCGACGGCCGGTGCCATCACTGGTTGCACGCAACCTTTCAGGATCAGCACCCTGCGGGCATGTCTCGCGGGCGGCCACGCCGGGCTCCAAGTCTTGGGGGGGATCTTGGCACGGACCGCCGCCGGCAGCACGGGCCGAGCCAGCCTGGCAAGCCCCACGAGCAGGCCGAAGCGCTCGGGATACGGCATCAGCTTGCGCAGAGCCAGCCGCTGAACGCGTTGCAGCCAGGGACGCCGGACTTTCTCTTCGAGGATTCCCCGCCCGATATCGGCCAGCCTGCCGTACCGAACGCCGGACGGGCAGGTCGTTTCGCAAGCCCGGCAGGTCAGGCAGCGGTCCAGGTGCAATTGCGTCTTGGCCGTGACCGGCTGTCCTTCCAACATCTGTTTCAGCAGATAAATGCGGCCGCGCGGACCGTCCAGTTCATCCCCCAAAAGCTGGTAGGTCGGGCACGTGGCCGTACAGAATCCGCAATGCACGCAATTTCTGAGAATCGCGTCAGCTTCCCGACCATCGGGCGTGTCTTTGACGAAATCGGCCAGCCTGGTTTGCATCAGAGGTCCTCGTAAAGCCGTGCGGGGTTGAACAAGCCCATGGGATCGAAGGCCCGCTTCAGACTCGCATGCAAAGCTTTCAAACCGTTCGGCAATGGCTGAAACACCCGCCCGTCGCCGGATCGACCTCGAAACAAGCTCGCATGACCGCCGGCCGCTTCCGCCGCCCGGAACACGTTCTCCGACGGAGCGCCGGTCTTCAGCCAGCGCAGCGCGCCGCCCCAGTCGTAGAACCACGTACCCGGCAAATCCAGAGCCGGGGTGGCCGGTGCCAGGGATATCCGCCAAAGGTTGCCGTCGGCGCGGAAGAATTCGTGACGCTGCTCGCGCAAGTCCCGCCAGAACTCGTCCCCCTCGGCGCAAACGTCGCCGCCGAATTTTCGGTATACGGCATCGACGGCCCGGTCCGAACCCGACAACCGCGCATAGATTCGGCTGCCGTCATAGGCCAATCCGGACAGCGGCCACGGCTGGGAACACCACAGATTCATGGTGTTCAAGGCTTCTTCGATGCTCCGTTCGAAACACACGGTCAACTCGCGCTCGGGTTTGGGCGACACTTTGAGCGACGCCTCCAGGATCACGCCCAACGTGCCCATGGCGCCTACCATGAGCCTTGAAATGTCGAAACCGGCGACGTTTTTCATGACTTCGCCGCCGAACGAAAGCATTTCGCCCTTGCCGTTCAGGATCCTGCAACCCAGCATGCAATCGCGCGCTGAGCCCGCGAAAGGCCGACGGGGACCGGAAAATCCGCAGGCCAGCGTGCCTCCCAGGGTTGCGTTCTCGCCGAGATGAGGCGGTTCGAAAGGCAGCATCTGGCCGCACTCGGCTAGAACGGATTCAATGTCGGACAGCCGCGTGCCGCAGCGCACGGTCAGCACCAACTCGGTCGGCTCGTAGCGCAGGACTCCGGCGTGTCCGGCCGTTCCCAGCACGCTGCCGGACGACGGTCTGCCATAAAAGGTCTTGCTCCCGCTGCCGACGATCGTGAGCGGCGTTCCGGAATCCGTCGCCTCCGCTACGGCTTGACGAAGGCTCTCGCTGAGATCGGCGTCCATCAGAAACGTTCCAAATCGGGATGAGCGATTTGTCCCCGGTGGACGTGCATCGCGCCGAATTCGGCGCATCGGTGCGGCGTAGGGATCGCTTTTCCAGGATTGAGCAGCCCGGCGGGATCGAAAGCCGCTTTGACCGAGTGGAATTGCGCCAATTCAGCGGCCCGGAACTGAACGCACATCTGATTGATCTTTTCGATCCCGACGCCGTGTTCGCCGGTAATGGTCCCGCCGACCTCGACGCAAGCCTCCAGGATTTTCCCGCCCAGCTCTTCGACGCGCTCCAGCTCTCCGGGATTGTTTGCATCGTACAAGATGAGCGGATGCAGATTGCCGTCGCCGGCATGAAACACATTGCCGACGACCAGCCCGTATTGCGCCGAGAGTTCCGAAATCCGGCGCAATACTTCGGGCAAACGCTTGCGCGGAATCGTGCCGTCCATGCAGTAATAATCGGGAGAAATGCGCCCAGCCGCCGGAAATGCCGCCTTGCGGCCCGCCCAGAATGTCTTGCGCTCGGCCTCGCTGGTCGATTGACGGACCTCGGTCGCGCCTTCCGCCCGGAAAATTTCCCGCGCCTTGAGAAGATCGCTTTCGACCTGCTCGGCAATACCGTCGAATTCGCAGAGCACGATCGCCGCGGCGCCGGTCGGATAGCCCGCATGCACGAAGTCTTCCACCGCCCGAATGGTGATGTTGTCCATCATTTCGAGGCCGGCCGGAAGCAAGCCGGCGCCGATGATGGCGGCCACCGCCCCGCCCGCCTCCTCGACGCTGTCGAAGGATGCCAAAAGCACCTGTGCGCAAGGGGGAATCGGAAGCAGCTTCACGGTAATCTCGACGATCACGCCCAATAAGCCCTCGGAACCGGTGATCAGCGCCAGCAGATCGTAACCTGGACTGTCGTACCCCGATCCGCCCAGCACAACGAGCTCGCCGTCCATGGTCACGACCCGGACCTGGAGGACGTTATGGACGGTCAATCCGTACTTGAGACAATGGACGCCGCCCGAGTTCTCCGCGACGTTACCGCCGATGGTGCAGGCGATCTGCGAGGACGGATCGGGCGCGTAGTAAAGCCCGTAAGGCGCGGCGGCTTCCGAGATGGCGAGATTGCGGACGCCCGGCTGGACTCGGGCGGTCCGGTTCGCGCGGTCGATTTCGATGATCCGGTTGAATTTGGCGAGGCTCAGCAAGACGCCGTTGGCGATAGGCAAGGCCCCGCCGGAAAGCCCGGTGCCCGCACCCCGCGCGACCACGGGCACGCCGTGCTCCCGGCACAGCCGAACTACGGCTTGCACCTCTTCTATCGTTTCCGGCAAAGCGACGATCCAAGGCAGATCCCGGTAGGCGGAAAGCCCGTCGCATTCATAGGGGCGGAGATCTTCCGTATCGAACAGCAGGCGCCCTCTCTCGATATGCTCGCTCAAGAGGCGGAGAAAATGGTTCCGGTCGACGCGATGGGCAATCCGTTCGGACGGATGGACGCGATAAGTCATGAATCAGGTCGAATGCCTTCTGTAATACGAGTCGTCCTTCCGTCCGGAGAGCAAAAAGAGACGATACGACAACATACCGGCTATGAAACCGCCGAGATGCCCGAACCAGGCGACATCGGCGAAAGGCTCGTCGGATGGCAGACCGACGGTGACTTTATAAAGCTGTATCATCACCCAAATTCCCAAAAAGGCGATAGCCGGCACCTCCACGAACCAGGGCAGGAAGAACATCCAGATCACCACGCGAGCGTACGGAAACAGGAAATAATAGGCTCCCATGACACCCGCTATGGCGCCGGAAGCTCCGATCGTCGGGATATTGGAGTGGGAGTTGGTGTAAATATGCACCGCTCCGGCAATCAAACCGCAGAGCAGATAAAAGGCCAGAAACCTCACGCCCCCCATGCGGTCCTCGACGTTGTCTCCGAATATCCAAAGCAACCAGAGGTTGAGAACCAAATGGAGCGCTCCGCCATGAATGAACATACTGCTCACGAACGGCGTGTAGTCGCCGGCCGGGTACCCCACCCTGGCCGCCCACTCGGGATTCGTATACCGCGCCGGCACCAGCCCATGGAAATTCAGAAAAAAGTACAAGTCTTGTTCGGACAGCGACTGGGTGTAGGCAAAAACGGCCAGATTCAGCACGATCAGCGTCCAGGTCATCCATGGCGTATACCGGGTCGGAATGGTGTCCCGATAAGGAATCATCGCTCGATCCTGATTAGCAATCCGCGCGCCTGACGCATCACCGACTCACCTTTTCCTCACTCGGGTCCGAAAATCGATCAAGGCATCGAAGGCACCGACCAAAGCAAGTCCCACGACGGCATATTGAGGCGCGAATATCAAAGCCACATACGGCGGTGCCGACCATGTCCAGTGCAAACGGCGAAAGGCGACCAGGGCGTGCACGATCGCCAATCCGGCGAAGAAATAAATCATCACGGCGACCATGAGGAGATCGGCGACCAGGATCTGGCTCACCGTACCCGACGCCCAAATCGCGCCAACGACCACCGGTAAAGCGAGCCGCGGCAGTCGAAGACGCTGAAACTCGGGACCGAATCCGCCGGGATTGTAGACCAGGGATTGCAGCCACCGGGCGCACAACAGGCTGAACATCAGGCCGATCCCGTAAAGCACGGCGATCAGACCATTCATCAGGCGCAAGGTTCCGTCCCGCTCGAACCCCTGAACGGTGGCACCGGGCACCGCGGCGACCGCCCGCCTCAGCCATGACTGCCAGAACGCGACCACATCGCCGGTAACCAAATGCATTCCCAAGACGAACAGACCGACCGTCAGTCCCACCACAAGCAGCGCCAGCCCCTGGGACTCCGTGCGCCGCAAAACTTCCGCGCAAATCAGCAGCGGCAGCCAGAGCGCGAACACGACCGGGAAATTCAATCCCGGCCTGAGCTCCATCAGAAAAAAGCCGGCCCCGACCACGACCGCGGCACCGATCGCCACGACCGCGCCTTCCAGCCAGCCTTTGCGTAATGCGACCAAACCGAGCGCCGCAGCGCTGAGCAAGGCGAACGGAAGCACCTTCAGCGACAAAACACCGAACAACCCGGCTATTGCGATCGCATGCAGCCGGCTTCGCATGATAAAGGCCGCAAAGTCACGCATCGTCGGACACCCGTTTCACGGTATCGACTGAACTACGGCCGCTCTGACCAGGTTTCTTGTTTTTTTGTATTGCCTTAGCCATAGATGTTTCATCAAAAATTATTCTTTATCCGGCCGCAGGCCATCCTGTCCTGCATCCGCACACCCATTCGGTTTTCGATTTCTGAACGAATCTTACTGATTCTCGCCTGAAAGGCGAAATTTCTTATCGTGCCGACGACGACAACATGGCGTCCGGAAATCGGTGGCCACGAAAAACCGTGGTGCTTCGCGCCTCCCGATCGGAGTAAGATCGACAGCCGATTTCTTCCGAAAAAGGATGCGCAATGAGCGACCAAGAGGCACGCGAGCCGGAGCTGTTGCAGCCCGTGGCGGGTGGCGGTTTGCTGGACCGCAGGCTGTTTCTGAAAAAAGGACTGGCGTTCGGCGCCGGCGCCGCACTCGTCGGGCACATGCGCCAAGGTCTGGCCGAAGAACCGCCGCCTTGGATGAAGACGCCGGGCGAACCTTTCACCAATTACGGCCGCCCCTCGCCTCACGAAAAAGAGGCCATACGCTGGATATCGGCCAATTCCGGCGCACCCGGCAATGGCATTTCCTGGACCCCTCTGCATAAACTCGAAGGCATCGTCACGCCCAACGGTCTTCATTTCGAACGGCACCATAATGGCGTGCCGCAGATCGATCCGCACCAACATCGCCTATTGATTCACGGGCTGGTCGAAAATCCGCTGTCTTTCGGCATCGAAGACCTGTTGCGCTACCCTATGGTCTCCCGCCTCTGCTTCGTCGAATGCGGCGGAAACAGTAATGCCGGCTGGCACGAGGAGCCCATACAGACACCCGTCGGCTATTTTCATGGTCTGGCCTCGTGCAGCGAATGGACCGGCGTTCCGCTCGCCGTGATTCTGGACGAGGCCGGGCTGCGGCCCGACGCCCGCTGGCTCATCTCCGAAGGCGCCGATGCCGCCGCGATGAACATCAGCATTCCGGTCGAAAAGGCCTTGGACGACGCCATGCTCGCACTGTATCAAAACGGCGAGCGCTTGCGCCCGGAGAACGGTTATCCGTTGCGGCTGATACTGCCGGGATGGGAAGCGGTCCTCAGCGTCAAATGGCTGCGCCGCTTGCAGGCTGCGAACCAGCCGGTGATGGCCCGCAACGAAACCGCCAAGTACACCGAGTTGCTGCCCTCCGGCAAGGCGCGGCAATTCACGTTCGTCATGGATGCGAAGTCGATCATCACCTTTCCCTCGCCCGGCCAGCATCTACGAGGTCCCGGCCTTTACCAGATCAGCGGCTTGGCCTGGAGCGGCCGGGGCCGGATCAAGCGGGTCGACATCTCGGCCGACGGCGGACGCAGTTGGGCGGAAGCGGCGCTACAGGAACCGGTTTTGCCGCAATGCTTTACCCGTTTCCGCCTGCCGTGGCGCTGGGACGGATCTCCCCTGGTGCTCAAGAGCCGCGCCGTGGACGAAACCGGCTATGTCCAGCCGGAGCGCCGGGCGCTCATTGCAGAACGCGGGCGGCACGGTTATTTCCACTACAACGCCATCGTCAGTTGGGCGGTAGCCGCCGATGGCACTATGAGCCATGTCTATGCGTAATATTCGTAACCGTGGCGTGCCACGGCGCTTAGCCGCAGCGATATTCTTGCTCGGCATGACTGCCGCGGTCGCCGCCGCGCCGGAAGGCCCCAAGCTGGGCCGTCCCGCGTCGCCCGGTGAGATCGCGGCTCAGGACATCAACGTCTTCCCCGACGGCGCCGGTCTTCCGCCCGGCAAAGGCACGGCTCTCGAAGGCAAAGCCATCTACGACATGAAATGCGCATCCTGCCACGGGCCCAAAGGCATGGGCGGAAGCGCCGGCGAACTGGCCGGGGGCGGCTCTTTGACCGGCCCTCATCCGGACAAAAACGTCGGCACTTATTGGCCTTACGCAACCACTCTGTTCGATTTCATCCGCCGCTCGATGCCCTTGGACGCACCCCGCAGTCTGAGCGAGGACCAGGTTTACGCGGTTACGGCTTACCTTTTGCATATTAACGGTATTATCGACGAACGGGCGGAAATGAATGCGGGAACATTGCCTCGGGTCGTGATGCCGAATCGGGATGGTTTCGTGCAGGTTTGGCCCGGCGAAAAAGCGGAATAAAAACCTTCTCGGCGCTTGAGGCTAACGCTCGCACCGAGCTTGTCGAAGAGTTTCAAGGCCTGCTTGGATAGGTTGTAATTCCAAATCGCCTTCAATCCGGCATTCATTTTGTAGATGGGTAGAGCGAAGCGAAACCCATCGATGGTGGGTTAGGCCGCGCGGCCGTAACCCACTGAGCAGCCTCGGACCTGTCCTGAGCCAAGTCGAAGGGTCGGTGGGTTACGCGGAGCCTGTCCCGAGCGGAGCCGAGGGGCTAACCCACCCTACATAATGTTCACTCGAATTCCGAACGGAATAAGTCGATCCAGCCCCTCGCATGGATGGCAATGGTCCTGTTTTTGCATGATTACCTTCTTGGTCTCGTCAGAAGAGGAAAGGACGCATGCATAACCATAGCCCTTTGTGCTGGGTCGGCGAGCAATGCCGCAAGCCGGCGGTTTATGATCTCAGAAAGCCCATGAACGTACCCGGACTCACCGGCGAACACCGTTTCTTGTGTGAGGAGCACGGGCAACGGTTGTCGAAGCGATATCGGCAAAAATATCGAATGCGCAAGGCGCATCGGTAGCGCCATTCGGACCGCCGATGGTGCCGAAGAATCCGGCAGAAGGATTTTAGAGCCGGACTATTATGACGCCGATTCCCGACAGCAATCCTTTTTCTCCGTTACAGCCTTGTACCGGAAGCCGCGACGACGCCGAGTCGTCGTGACTGTGCTCAGTTTCGTAAAGTCCGCCCTCTTTTTCACCGGTACGCCGTCTTCAATTCCTCCATGTTTCGCTTCATCACCGTCAGAAAATCACCGTCTTCCGGTCGATTGGCGCAGGGGTCGAACACGACGCTTTCGATACCCATGGTCTTCAGCTTCGCGGCAATCTCCCGAGCGGGTTGGGCTTCCCAGATCATCCAGCGCGCCGAATGGTTCGCCCGCAGGTCCCGCAAGGCGCTCCACTCCGCGGCGGACGGCATTTCGTCGGGCTCCCAGTGAACGCTTTTCAGATTCAGGCCGTAGCGGCGGGCCAGGTACTGATAGACAGGGTGGGAGGCAAGCAGCGGCCGGCGGGAATCGGCGGCAACCGTTTGCTTCAGCTCGGCATCCAAACCGGCAAGGTCATCCAGCAGCGGCTTCAGGTTTCCAGTCACTACGCTCTTCCATTCCGGCCGCTTTCGGACGATCGCATCGGCGACGGCCTGCGCCTGCTTTCCGGCCTGATCGAAATCCAGCCAGGTAGTGAAGGCTGAACCTTCGTGGGCGTGTCGGCCACCGGGTCCGTGGCTATGGACGACGGCGTTCTCGATCCGGAGATAAGCGTTCCGGAACGCCAGGGATGTGTTCGCCAGCCTGAGGCGCGGCAGGCTTACTTGAGGCAGCCATTTTTCGTAACCGGCACCGTTGAGGAGAATCAGGTCCGCTTTCTGCATTTCGCCCACCGTTTCGGCGCTGGGTTGCCAAAACGCCGGATCGGCGCCGGTCGGAACCGGAAGAACCACACGCGCCCTGGCGCCCGCCAGCCGCTCGGCGAAATAGGCCAGAGGATAGTTTGCGGCGACGATCTTCAATCCGGGTGAGCCGGCGGCGCTCGCCTGACCGGTAGTCGCCGCGACGGTTAAAAACAGCAAGTACGGCGCGACTCGGCGCCATGAAAAAGAGATAAACACGGATAACTCCCTCAGGCGATAACGAAATGGCGGACGAATTCGGCTGCACCGGCACGGACCGCTTGCACCAGAACCAAGCCGAGGGTTCCGGCGCCCAGCGCGATGAGCGCGATTTCCGCGGCCATCAGCCGGACCACGGTCAGCGGCGAACAGCCGATCAGATGGATGGTCTCGATTTCGCGCTGCCGCAGTCGGAGCGACAGCGCGAAGACCAGCGCGACCATGAGCAGCGCGGCAGCGCCCAATGGCAGAAGAATGGCATCGAACAGCGCGCCGATGCGGAAGATGTTTTGTAGCAGGCTACGGGTCACGTCCAAGGGACGGACGATTTGCGTCTTGGCTTCGCTGTCCGGATAGCGTCCACGCAGCAGGGCGGCCGAACGCACGTCGCGCGGAACCGCGATCACCGCGCTGATGGGAAAGTCGGCCGGATCGCCGTGAAAGTGGAAGGATGCCAGGTGGTCCGGGGTGATTTCGGTGTAGGCCGCGGCATCGCCCGATAACGGCGCGAACGCCGCATCCGCCCTGCCCGCCCCCGGCCCGGTCTCATGGCCGTGCCCCAATCCCTCGATCACCCAGGCCGTCTGAAGATCCACGAACACCGCCCGGTCGTCCGGGGCGTGGGATTTCGCCAGGATGCCGACCACTTTCAGCTTGAGCGGATGGGCGCCGGCCAGGTCGAAAACGTTTTCCGGCGTCGTCGGAAGAACGTCCCCCGGTGCGAGTTTCAGACGCTCGGCGGCTTCGGCCCCCAGCACGCAATCCCCCAGCAGGGCCGGAAGAACGCCTTCCGCCGGGGCCAAGCCGCGGAATTCGAAATAATCCGTCGTGACGCCCACCAGGGGCAGGCCGCGAACCCGGAACCGGGCGTAAACCGGCAGCGGATCGGCCCAGCCGGTGGCCGCGATACGGTCGGCCTCGCCCATGCTTATGAACGCCGGAGCGTCGGTGAAATAAAGAGCGTTCAGCACCAGGTCCGCCGCGCTGCCTTGGGCCCCCACCAACAGGGGCGTAGCTTCGGCGCGCGCCGACATCCAGCGCTCGGCCTCGTCCAGGAGGCGGTGCAGAGCCTGAGGCAGCGCCGTGATCATGGCCAGACAAGCGGCCAGAATCAGGCTGCGGATCTTGTTTTGGCGAAGATAGCGCCAGGCGAGATAAAAATCGTGCTGCATCCGGTCAGCGGTGAAAAGCGCTCAGGTCGATCACCCGATCGAAGCGCGGCAGGAGTTCGTGGTCGTGAGTGACCGCCGCCAGGGTCGCGCCGCTGCGCTCTGTCGTCCGGAACAAAAGGTCGAGAATCCGAGTCTTGTTGCCCGGATCGAGACTGCCGGTCGCCTCGTCCGCCAGGATCAGCCCCGGCTCCGGCAACAGCGCCCGGCATACCGCGACCCGCTGCCGTTCGCCCTGGGAAAGTTCCCGCGGCATCCGCTTTAGCTTGCCCATCAAGCCCGCCGCCTCGGCCAGTTCCGCCGCTCGCTTCCTCACTCGCCCATTGAGCTTGAGAACCCTATTGATCCGGTAGGTATGCACGATGTTGTCGAGTACGTTCAAATATTCGAGGAGCTCCAGTTCCTGGAACACGAAGCCGATGCGCGAAACACGGAAGTTGCGCCGCTGACGATCGGTGAGCGCGCGCATCGGCACGCCATCCACGCGGACGTTCCCGGACTGCGGGACCGCGATGCCGGCCATCAGCTTCAGCAAGGTCGTCTTGCCCGCCCCGCTGGCCCCGATCAAGGCGATTTTCTCGCCGCGGGAAATCCGGAGCTCGGGAACGGCGAGGCGGAATTCGGCGCCCGGGTAGCTAAATTCGAGGTCTTCGATTTGGATCATTACGTCGCAGGGTCCGTCCTGCGCCTTTCGATAAATTCGAGGTCCGTGATCTTCAGGCGGCCATCTTCCGCCTGGCGCAGGACCAGCCGCGCCGCGTAAAGCGTAGTCCGCGGGTGGGAATGGCCCCAATGCGACACCGCGCCGTGGGCGATCCAGCGGGCGGCGACCGTGCAGCGTCCGGATTTCGGGTCCACCGATTGGATTTCGCTGGAGAGAACCTCGACCCGCTCGACCCGACCGTCGCCGCCGAATCCCTTGCCCCGCCGCAACAGAGCCCGGCGCTGGCGAAGATAAATGTCGTCCAGAAGCTCCCCAGACAGGCTCATGGCCAGGCGGTCGTATGCCGCTTCCTCTTCCGGCAATTGAAAGGCCCGATAAACATTATGCAGCAGGGCCCGCAGCTCGGTTTTCATCGTCTCCTCCCCGAGAAGCGCCGGGATAGTGCTCCCGGCATGGGCGGGAAAGTGCGCGATCTCCGGGTAAAAGGCGACGCACCCGGCCACGGCCAGGGTCACGCCCAGTTGGGCGCCGGTGCCCGGCGGCAAAAACCGGCGCCGCCGCCAGCGCCATCCGACCGCTGCCGCGAGGGCAATGCCGGCAGTGCGGAGTAATACGGTGCCGGGAGCGGATGCCACCGCCAAGGGTTGTTGGATCATCGAGGCGGCTTCCGGCACAGCGGGATTTTTCAGCGCTTCCTCCACCGACCAGCGGAAGACCGGATCGCGCCGCGTCATGTCGGCTTCGAAAGTTTCGTCGTTCAGTTGCAGGCTGACCGGCCGCGATGCCCCGCCGGCGTCGAACAGCTCCCAGGTCAGCTCGACGGCCGCAGCGGGACGCTCGGTCAGATAGACCAGAATCGCTCCCACCACGGCGGTGGCGCTGTCGACGGGCTCGCCGTCCGCGCCGGTCTCCACGCCGCCGCGCCCGTAACGCATGAACTCGACCCGATCCAGCCGGGGCGTCGCCGCCTCACCGTCCAGGCGCAGCGAATTGCGATGCAGCAGCAGGTCGCCGATCGCCTGTTTCAGCCTTTCCCGCTCCGCGCCTTCGATGCGGTGCGGATTCACGGGCGCAAAGTTCAGCCGCGGCAGAAGATCGCACAGCCTCAGCAGCAATTCGTGCCGCACTTCGTAAGGCTCGACATAGACGAAGGAGCGCGGTTCGGTGTGGCGGCGCGCCATTTCAGCATCATCGAATCGGGACCGCCACGGATCGTTCCAGTCCAATTGCAGGCGGGCCGGTTTCGACAAGGGCGCTAGATCGGCCACGGGCACGCCCCGGTGCAGAACGATCAGACCCAAGTCCTTGCCGGCGCGCTCCGGGGGCAGCAGGTGCAAGGTCCTCGGCCGCCGGACCAAGGGATAATTCAGATCGGCCTCGTAATATGCCTCCGCGGTTCGGCGCCGGTCTTTCGATGAGTCGGCCCTCGCCACGGACACGGGTTTCGCTTCCGGCAGCGGCTGCCGATCCGCCGCGATGCGCAGAAGTTGCCCCGCAAGCTCCGAAGCGGGAGTATCGTCCGCGCGGCCGAGCAGCGAGCGCAACCGGGGCAAACCGCTTTCCCGAAGGCGCAGGTTGACCGTGATCGAGTCAGCTTCGACGGCGACTTCGGCGAGAGCCGCGTAACCGCCGAATTCCGCCCAATCCGCCCAAGTCGGCCATGCCGAACCGAACAGCAGGAGCATCGCCAGAATGCCGCTGCCGTGTGCGCATCGGCCGCAAACGGGTCGAACGGCCGGCGCTTTCATGGAATCTGGCGCGCCGGCGCCGGCCGTTCGGCGTCATCATTCGCCGCGCGGACCGGAAGCTTGGGCCTTATTCCCCGATAGACGCGCCAGCATACGACCGACAGAACAATGGCGACGATCAGGGCGAACAAGGCGCCGGGCCAACGGTTGGACGGGTTCGGAACGGCGATGCCGACGCTGAACGGCACCCTCAGCCGATCATCCTCGCTGACGAAGCCGTCGTTTTCGCCGAACACGGCGATCACGGCATAATGGCCGGGTTCCGTGATGTCGGTGTGAATTTCCGCCGTACCGTTCCGGTAGACCGCAGCCGGCGTTTCCGCCAGGGTACGTTTTTCCTTCGGAAGTCGACCGTCATCGCCGAACTCCTCCTCGACCACGCGCAAGCTGACAGGCATGTTGCGAACATCGCGGTCGAGCAGGTCGAGGGTCAGATAGGTCTTGCCGGGCCGCGGGACTTCCTGGCAGTACTTGACGAAATCGGTTTGCTCCCCTTCATGACGCCCTTCCTGCAGAGCGGTGAAGTGCACGGCGTAGAAGTCGTTGGCCACCAAACAGCTCATCGACGCGCCCTGATACATCTGGCGGCCGTTGGAACTGTCGCGCGGAACGCCGGCGGCGGATGCGGCGCCCGCCGCCAGGACGAGCGCGGCAACGGCCGCGCGGTTCGCGAGACGCCGAAAGAAACCCGGCTCGTGGAGAATCATCGGAAAGCCCTCCTTACTTGGCTTGAAGCTGAAAGAAATACTTGCCGCTCACGACGTGACCGTCCGCGGACAGCACCCGGTAGCGCACCATGTACCGGCCGGGCGCCAGATTTTCCACCGACGCCCGCAGCCGCGAACGGTCGGTGAAGTCCAGCCGGGCGTCATGCTTGTCCACCCGCTTGCCGTTGGCGTCGATGACCGCGACTGCCAGGAATGCGTCGCCCACCCCTTCGTTGAAGGTCAACAGCACCTCCGAGGGAGCTTCGGAAACGACCGCTTCACGGTCGGGTACGGCCTTCACCAGAATCGCGTGCGCCGCAAGCTCGGGACTGGCCAGTGCCGATCCCGCCAGAATCAGTAATAAGTTCCGTCTTAGGGTGTTCATCGTCATAGGGAGAGGATGGCCATCGCCAAAGCCTTGCCGCCGCCGGGCCGCGCCATTGTCCAAAACGCCCGGAATCCCAAGGGCGTCGCCACGATTCGGGGGTGATCGGCGTTGGCATCCGGCGGCGTCAGGGCAACCGGGACCGACCAATGCCTGCCGCCATCCCTGGACCTGACCAGGTACACGGCGGCGCCCTCGGCGCCGGCTCGGCTGAACACGATGGCCAGATCGGACGCGGACAGCGCTGCAATGTCGCTTTCCCGGCTTTGCCCGTCGCCCAGCAGAAAAGGCGGCTCCCAGTGTTTTCCAAGATCGGAGGATCGCGCGTAGAAGAGCCCGGGCGATTCCTCCTTCCCGGTCCAGGCGACGCTGTGCAATACGGTTTGCCCGCCGGTTCCGGTTATGGCCAGCCCGCCTCCGCAATGAGGACAGCCGGTGAAATTCCAGCCGGCGATCCCCACCGGTCCGAGATCGAGCCAACCGCCGCCGTTCAACGGGCCGCGAAGGAGGCGCATGTCGTGCGGATCGGCGTCCCGGTACAGCACCGCCACGCTGCGATCCGGAAGTGCGCCGATCCGAGTCCAGCAGCAGGTGCAGACCGCCGGATCCAGGGTAGTCCGGCTGCTCCAGTTGAGGCCGTCCCGAGATGCTGCGTAGCGGAGACCCTGGGTATTGCCGTTTTCCTCGCGGTCGTCCAGCCAGACGAGGTGAAAGCGTCCGTCCCCGCCGACGGTGAGCGCCGGATAGCTCTGATTGTTCAGAGGGTCGCCCGCGGCCGGATTCTGGCCACGGCGCCAAGTCCGCCCTCCATCCTCCGAAGCGGCGACGATCAACGGTCCCGTGCCCGGCAGTTCGCCCCGCGCCTGCCAGACGGCGACGATGCGCCGGCCGTACACAGCAAGGCGGGCATCGTTACCGCGCCGGGAAATCACGGGGGCCTCTCCGCTCCCGTCGAGAAACCTGGGCTCGCTCCAGGTTTTCCCGCCATCCGCCGACCGCAGGTAAGCCACCCGGTCGCGCTCGCCGAAACGTCCAGCCAATAGCCCGTGTATCGCCCCCTGCTCCACGACCAGGTCCAAGCTCCTCGTTTCGGCCAAACCGGCGACGGCCACAAGAAGTTGCCGCTCTGCGATCGCCTCGGCCGACGCGGCCGCGAGACAGCCGAGCAATACGATCCCCACGGACAGCGGCGTTCGCAAGGCCGGATTCGATCGGTCAATGATAAGCACATTCATATCCGTGAAAATGATGGTTCCAACGTTCCAACGGGCGGCACACCCCAATGCCGTTAAGTTAAGGCGTCATTCCGGCAGGGAGTGCTCACCCCATCCCTGGGGTTCGTCCTTCGGACCCGCCGCGGGCGGTCCAAAACCGTTCCCGACGGTTTTGTGCTCGCCCCTTCCCTGGGGCTCGTCCTTCGGACCGTGCTTAGCACGTCCAAATAGACCAAAGCCGTCCTTGGCTTTCGCCCGTTGGGCAAACTTCGTTTGTCCCATTCGGCTCCCGGCCGAATGGTCGCTCCGGGCGAATTTGTGCCGGACAAACCGGCAGGACAGCCGGTTTGCACGCATCGCGCCCGAAGGGTGCCGGGCAGGATCGCCCGGCATGAATCCAGAGCACAGGGAAGTGACACGCCTCTGCCATCCATGGCTTCTGGACCCCGGCAGTCCCAATCGCAAACGGTGTCTTCGGGAGCACCGAAGCCACCCTTCCCTGCCGGGGTGACGTCCTTCGCCTTAACTTAACGGCATTGCGGCACACCCAGGATGTGCAAACGCCAAAATACCAATCAATTCCTGTGCCAGCAGGATATCGGCTTAAAAACAATCGGTTATAAATAAGTTAGGTATTAGGTATAAGGGAAATGACAGAGGTATTGGGGGAAATCGCGGATCGGATAACAACAAATAGAAGTAGGTTTATTGGCATCTCCTTTCGATTACTGCAACATATTTGATACATATTAAAAACCTGTTGCGTCGAGTGATATACATAATGCTGCTCGAAAAATATTCTCATCTCGGCCCGAACTTTACCTGCCATTTATGTTTTTTCACACAGCATATTATGGGGTTTCGCATAGTTCTCGCAAAAGCTCAAATAAGCGACATGATAGGCGCGCATCATAGTCCTGTGATATCCAACAGTATTTCATTATATAATGCGTCATTTCCCATAATTGAATTTCCAGATACGCCTTCTATTTTGGCATTAACAGCTTCATTTTCAGTTAGTTAAATAGACGGCAAGCCATTCTTAGACAGCACCGTCAATACAAACCATTTCAGCACCGAATCGTTATTTGACGCAGCGACATACCAAGGCACATAACTTGCCTTATATATGGCGGCTGAATGCGGGGCACGTTCTCCCTCTGATATTCATGCCGCCCGCGACGCTTTTTCGGTGTTACGGACCACCGAGAATTCACCGCGGTCGCGGGCTATTTTTTAATCGTATCGATACAAGGAGCATTACATGAGAGGCAATTCGATGATGCGTGTAATCTTGGCCCTGTTTCTCAGCATGAGCGCGGGCGTCAGCATTGCTGGCGGGCGTTATGCCGATCCGCCGCCGAATCTGGTGGAAGTGCAGAAAGCCAGCCAATCGGCTTTGGACGCGGCCAAGCAGGGCAACAAGGATGCGGCTTTGGACAGCGCCAAGCAGGCGCGCAAATTGGCGGTGGCTTCTTATAAGGAAAAAAGCACGATGCCCATGCAGAATTCCAGCAGCCGATTGAAAGCGGTGATTGCCGATCTGGAAAACGGAGGGCAACCTACGACTGCCGTTACTACGCTGGAAGAAGTCGTCAAATTGATCAACGACGAGGTCGAATACTATAAGAAAGAAGGAAAGCTCTAGCGATTATTCAGGCCAACCACACACCCGAAGCATGCGATAGGAGACCAGCATGGACATGAGCAAGCACTTGGCGATCGTCATTTCGATCGGTTTGATCTTGGCGGGATGCGGCAAGGAAGGCCCGTTCGGCAATACGCCGGGGCCCAAGAAGCCGGAGCAGCACGCGGCGCCTTTGGGCGAACTATCCCGCTAGAGCGGTTTCGGGGAGGATTGGATGATTGGGGTAGCTGTGCGCGTTTTCTTCCACGATAGCGCGTACGGTGCACCCCATCACCTCGTCCAGCTTCTAGGGATGTATAAGCTAATGGATGATTTCTTAAGGAGGCGGCTTTAACCGGGTCCGCTCCCGCACAAACATCTGGACACTTCGCCATAACGCGGCGCGACGGCCGCACACACTTGCAGGCACTCCTCGAAAAATACCGGATTGTTTACATCGAGATTTGATCCCTCGGCTAGGTTTCGCGGGACGGAAGCCGAAGCTTTAGCGGTCGGAATTCGCAGCATACCGACGATTCCCGTTCTTGAGTCCCTGAACGATTCCGTTCGGCACGGTGGTTGCTGTCATTCTTGAAATATTATTCTGAGCCCATGAAAACCCGACTCCATTTTTCCATTCATTCAATAGTTGGCTGGGGACTAGGTATCGCGCTGGGCACGCTGGCCGAACCCGCGCCGGCCCATCCCCAACCCGAAGAGGAAAACCCATCCTCTCTACTTGTTTTGGATACCGTGGAGGTCCAGGGCCGCGCCACCGATCTTTTGGGGGCCACCAATTCCGCGTCGCAAGGCGTGGTAGGACAGCCGGAATTCAAATACCGCCCGCTGTCCCGCGTCGGCGAACTGGTGGAAGTGGTGCCGGGCGCCCTCGCCACCCAGCACAGCGGCACCGGCAAGGCGAACCAGTATTTTCTGCGCGGCTTCAACCTGGATCATGGCACCGATTTCAGCGTCACTGTGGACGGCGTTCCCATGAACCTGCCCACCCACGCCCACGGGCAGGGTTATCTGGACCTGAACGGCATCATTCCGGAACTGGTGGACCGGGTGGAATACGGCAAGGGGCCTTACTACGCCGACGTGGGCGATTTTTCCTCCGCGGGCTATGCGCGCATGCACACCCTGCACCGACTGCCGCAAGGATTCGTGAAGTTCACCGGCGGCGAATACGATTATTACCGCGTCGTGGCGGCGAACTCGAACGCGCTGGGAACAGGCGATCTCCTCTACGCCGCCGAAGTCAACTTCAACGACGGTCCCTGGAAGCGGCCGGAAGAACTCGACAAGTTCAACGGCATGCTGCGCTATACCATCGACCGTGAAGATTGGGGACTGGCGCTGCACGGCAAGGCCTATCGCGCCCAATGGAACGCCACCAATCAGATCCCGGAACGCGCCG
The DNA here is from genome assembly GCF_051027445.1 of Methylocaldum sp. GT1TLB. Lineage (NCBI taxonomy): Bacteria > Pseudomonadati > Pseudomonadota > Gammaproteobacteria > Methylococcales > Methylococcaceae > Methylocaldum > Methylocaldum sp. GT1TLB. The sequence continues at coordinate 428,784 of NZ_CP194898.1, read as the reverse complement.
TGCAATCCGGGCAAATCGATCTTTACGGGACCATGGACCCCAGCGATGCCGGCAAAACCGACCGCTACAGCCTGTCCGGCGACTTCTGGAGCCGCGGCGATTCGTACAAGAATCAGCTTAACGTGTACGCGGCTTACTACGACGTCGCCCTGTTCTCCAATTTCACCGGTTTTCTCGAAGACCCGGTCCGCGGCGACCAAATCGGCCAGAAGGAACGGCGCGTGACCGTGGGCGGCAGCGGAGAGCAGACCTGGTTCAACCGGTGGTTCGGCTTGGATATGGACAACACGCTGGGTTTCCAGGTCCGGCACGACGCCATCATGGACCTGACCTTGAACCGTACCGAACGGCGGCGAACTATCGGGGCGGTGAGCCGGGGCAATGTGGACGAAACCAGCCTCTCGTTCTACTTCAGCAACCAGACCCACTGGCTTTCTAAATTCCGCACCGTGGCCGGGCTCAGGAGCGACGCCTTTTTCTTCGACGTGGCCGACCGTCTTATCCCGCAAAATTCCGGCAGCGAGACCGCTTCCATCGTCAGCCCCAAGCTCAGTCTGATCTTCGGCCCCTGGCAAGATACCGAATTCTTCGTCAACCTGGGCTACGGCTTTCACTCCAACGACGCCCGCGGCGTGACCACGCGAGCCGACCCCACCGACCCCACGCTTCCGCAAAGCAGCGTGCCGCCGCTGGCCAAGCAACGGGGCGCCGAAGGCGGTATACGGAGTCAGTACGTGAAAGGCCTCAACACCACCCTCGCGGTGTGGTGGCTGGAGTCCGACTCGGAACTGGTGTTCGCCGGAGACGCCGGCACCACCGAGCCCACCGGCAAAAGCGAACGCTACGGAGTCGAGTGGACCAATTTCTACAAGCCCATCGACTGGCTGACCCTGGACGCCGATTTCGCCTTCACCTCGGCCAGCTATCGGGACGCGCCGCGCGGCGCCAACGACATTCCCAATTCCGTGGGTCGGGTCATCAGCGCCGGTGCGGTCGCCGAACTGCCTTACAACTTTTTCGCCACGGTGAGGCTGCGCCACTTCGGTCACGTGCCGCTCACGGAGGACGGCAGCGTCGACGCGGGCGACACGACCCTGGTCAATCTCGGCGCGGGCTATCAATACCGGCAACTGAAACTTGCCGTGGACGTCTTCAACCTGTTCGATTCGAAAAGCAACGATATCGCCTACTACTACACCTCGCGACTTCCGGGCGAACCGCCCGAGGGGGTCGACGGCGTTCTCAAACATCCGGTCATGCCGCGGCAGGTACGGGTCACGGCATCGGTCAGCTTTTGAACGAATTGAGACCCGGAAGCGTCCCGATCGATCCAGAGGCAAACCGGTGTGTCGGCAAGGGGCTGCCGACCTACTGACCTATAATGGCCCGACACGAGGCAGAAATTCGTAGGTCGGCAATCCCTTGCCGACATATCGGGTCCGACGGGGCGCTTTTGACGGCGATTCTTCCTAAGTCCTGCCTATAATGCCCCCAATGCGAACATAGGCAGCGAACGACGCCATGAACAAAGACCTCGAAATCAGACGAGTCGATATCCACAAACTCGACGTGCCCCTGATCGCACCGTTTACTATCGCCTCGTCGAGACTCGATCGCGTCCGCAACGTCGCGGTTCAAATCACGCTCGCGGATGGATCGGAAGGATGGGGCGAAACCTCGACCTTGCCGCCGGTGACGGCCGAGGATCAGGCGATCGCGCTGGACGCGCTGAAGCAGGAGGCCGGCCGCCTGAGGGGACGACATGCCGGGGAATGGCGGCGGATCTCGGCGGAACTCCTCGAACGCGTCCCGAACTTCCCGTCGGTCCGGGCCGGCATCGAGATGGCGCTGATCGATGCCTTGGCGCGCCATTGCGGAATTCCGCTGTTCCGGTTTTTCGGCGGGTTTCAAAACCGGCTCGCCACCGACATCACCATACCCATTTGCGCCGCCGAGGACGCGGAAATTCTGGCCCGGCAATACCGCGGCGAAGGTTTCGAAATCCTCAAGGTCAAGATCGGCCTCGATCGCTCCGACGATATCGGCCGGCTCCTGGCCATCAGGCGCGGGCATCCGAGCAGCCGTTTGATTCTCGATGCCAATGCCGGCTATTCGTCCGACGACGTTTTCGTGCTGCTAAGGGAACTTCGCCTCGCCGGCATCGAGCCCGCGCTGCTCGAACAGCCCGTCGCGCGAGAGGATTGGGACGGTCTCGCAAAGCTTGCCCGCGAAGCCGGCGTACCGGTGGCCGCCGACGAATCTTGCCGAACGCCAGAGGATGCTCTGCGAATCGTACGGGACCGCCTGGCCCAGGTGATCAACATCAAGCTGGTCAAGTGCGGCGTAATCCGGGCGCTCGAAATCGCCGCCATCGCCCGCGCCGGCGGGCTGGACCTCATGATCGGCGGCATGGTCGAAACTCGGTTGGCCATGGGCTTCAGCGCGCATTTCGCGGCGGGACTCGGTGGCTTTCAATGGGTCGACCTGGATACGCCGATGCTGCTCGCGGACGATCCGGTGGAAGGTGGCTGCAAGCCGGCCGGCCCCAATTATTTGCTGGATGACGAAATCGCCGGTCACGGGGGATGTTTAAGAGGAGCCGCCACGAAGTGAAGCGGGCTTTTTCGGCGAGCCCGTACGAAATTCAGGAAACGAACGTTCCCTTGTTCCGCGACTTCGTCTGTTCCCCATATTCCTGCTCGTTGCGCTGCCACTTCGACCGGCCGTAGAGATAACCCACGAAGGTCCAAACCAGGACGCCCAGTATCAGACGAAACGGAAGATTGCCCTGGGTGCTGAAGATATCGCCGAACACCTGGTGTTGATACACCATGGTAGAAAAGACAAACATGAACCCGCCCCATTGCAGCACGCCATGAGTCCAAACGAAGCGGCGTTTCCCGCGCGCTCGGGTTTGCTCCCATTCAGCCAGGCGTTGCGGCGTCCAGGTTTTTTGGGTGTCTTTCATATCGATTCTAATCCAATGGGTCCTGTACAAAATTTCGCATAGGCCGATCCGCGCCGAAAAACGCGCAGTAATTCCAAATCGCCTTCGATAAGGCATTCATTTTGTAGGATGGGTAGAGCGAAGCGAAACCCATCGATGGTGGGTTAGGCCGCGCGGCCGTAACCCACCGAGCGGCTGATACAGTAGGCCAATCGAAAAAGACCGCATCGCGATTGAACAAAAACGAAATGCGGCGTACGGTTTCCCCTGTTGCTGCCCGAATATTACCACCGGCCTTTCTCAGCACCTGACGAGCTTGATATCCGACCGATGAGCATGCCCACAGCCGACCGTCGCCACGCCTTCTTCGCGTTCCTGGTCTACCTGGTTTTCGTTGTGTACGGAAGCCTGGTGCCTTTCGAGTATCGCGCCTACACGTTCGATGAGGCAGTCAAACAGTTCTCCGCCATTCAGTATCTGGACCTAGGTATCGAATCGAGGGCCGACTGGGTGGCCAACATCGTGCTCTATGTGCCGTTGTCGTTCCTGGGCTGCGCATGGGGCGTCGGCATACGGTCGACCGCGCCACTGCGTCACCTGACGGCGCTGTCGATCTTCGTGTTCTGCCTCGCGGTCGCGGTCGCGGTGGAGTTCACCCAGATATTCTTCGCTCCCCGCACAGTCTCGCTGAACGATCTTTTGGCCGAGACGCTCGGCTCGGCCGGCGGAATCGCCCTCTTCGTCTTGGGACGATGGCGCATCGCGCGGCTGTTGGATGCGTTCGCGGAAGGCGGACGCGCATCGGTATACGCAGCGATGATCGCCTACCTGATTCTGTATCTCCTGTTGTCCCTGTTTCCCTACGACTTCGTTGTCTCGACCCAAGAACTTGCATGGAAGTTGAGCTCGGACAATTGGGGGTGGCTGATCGCGGGAAGCTGCAACGGCTGGCTGCGGTGCACGGCGCGTCAAGCGAGTGAAATTGTCGCGATTGCGCCGCTCGGCGTCTTCATCGCTCTCGCCGCTCCGGGAATCGGTTACCGCCGCATCTTCTTGATCGGAGCGATGCTGAGCCTGATCCTTGAACCCTTTCAATTGCTGCTCGCGTCGGGCGTGAGCCAAGGGCTTTCGGTACTATGGCGCGGAGCGGGACTGGCGGCGGGTGCCGCGATAGGCCGAATCCTGCTTCGGCATGGCCCCTCGCCCCTGGCCTGGATTATCAAGAACACGATACCCTTCGCCGCGTTGCCGTATATCCTGGCGCTGCTGGCGCTCGGCGGCTGGTTCTCGACCGCTTGGCTGCCGTTTGCCGATGCTATGGCGCGCCTCGCGGGCATCCGGATCATGCCTTTTTATTATCATTATTTCACTACCGAACAGGCCGCCCTGGTGAGCGTGCTCGCCCAGGCCGCCATGTACGCTCCGATCGGTCTCGCCGGATGGGCTTTACGGACTCGAAGCCTAGGGGAGAAAACCCCCAGCATGCTGCAAGTGGCGTTTTTCGCCGCCGCGCTGGCGTTCCCCATCGAATTCGGCAAGCTCTTCGTTCCACCCAAGCACCCGGATTTCACCAATCTGCTGATCGCCGCAGCAAGTGCCGCGGTCACCTACGCGCTGGCGCGTTGGGTCGGAGTCGTACTGACCGGCAAGCGGGACGAGCCGATACAGCCGAGCACAACCCACGATCGAGAGCTCCCTCCGGCACATCCTCCGCCAACGCATCCCGAGGTCTACGGCACGCCACATCCTTTCGGCGTGCTGATCGCTTTCGCCGCGGCGCTGCTCGCTCTGGTCGGCATACTGTCCTATTCCGTCGGCACGCCATGGCTGATCGCGGCATTGGCGGGCTACGCGGCCTTGTTGTGGCGGTATCCCAGCGGATGGCTTTTCGCCGTTCCGGCTCTCCTGCCCGCGCTCGACTTGAGTCCCTGGACCGGCCGATTGATGCTGGACGAATTCGACCTGGTCGTCCTCGTCACACTCGCCGTGACCTATCTGCGGATTTACCGGATAAAGCCTCGGCCCTGGCCGAATCGAAGTTTGTCATGGGCGGTCGCGCTGCTGTGGGTAAGCGGATTGCTTGCCGGCGCGCGCGGCTTGTGGCCGCTTTGGGGAAATGAAGGAAATTTCTCCGACAGCTCTCATTCACCGCTGGAAGCCTGGATGGTCGGCAAGGGACTCTTGTGGGCGCTGCTATTCGTACCCCTCACACGACGCATCCCTCCGGAAAACAGCGGAGCGGCCCTTCGCCAGATGGGAAACGGCTTGGCCGCCGGCTTGGCCATGGTGACGTTGGCGGTCTTGTGGGAACGCCATGTGTACGTTGGGCTGGGAGACTTCGAAAACGTGTTTCGCGTAACCGGAACCTTCGCCAGCATGCACACCGGAGGCGCCTACATCGAGGCCTTCATCGCTTTCGCCTTTCCGGCGCTGGTGGTTTCGGTACTCGCGACGTCCAACCGGATGCTGAAGCTATTCGGCGTCGCATCCGCCATGGGCGTCAGCTATGCCATGCTGGTGACCTTTTCGCGCGGCGGATACGCCGCCCTCATTGCTGGCCTGGTGCCGGTACTGTTCAGCATGCTGCGGCAGCGGAAAGAATTTCCGATCCATCGCTGGCTGGCGCTCGCGGGACTTTTGACGGCCTCGGTTGCCGCCGCCGTTCCCGTGCTTTCCGGCGGATTCGCACAATCCCGGCTGGCACGCATCTCGGAGGATCTCTCCATTCGGGAAGCGCACTGGAAGCGTGCTCTAGGTTTAATGGATGACGGACCGATGGCAGCACTCATTGGAATGGGTTTCGGGCAATATCCCGTTCTCTACGCATTGGGCGCCGAAACTACCAAAGCACCGGGCACCTATACCGTCATGCGCGACGGCGACAACCCTTATCTACGCCTCGGTGCCGGCGAGCCGGTTTTTCTCGATCAGATCGTCGACGTCGCCCCCGGCGAACATTACATACTTTCCGCCCGGATTCGGCAGGCTTCCGGCGGCGGCTTCCTCAGTGTTCCCCTCTGCGAAAAGGCGCTGCTTTACTCATTCGACTGTATCTTGCCCGAACTGCGGCCGGAGTCGTCCGAAAGCAACTGGCAAACGGTCACCGTCGAGGTGAGTCCCGGAAAACTCGGCGGGAGCGGCAACTGGCCCTACCGGCCGGTAAAACTGTCGCTGCACAACAAGAGTTCCGATACCCCGCTTGACGTGGACGACATAAGTCTCATGACCGAGAAAGGACACGAACTGGTGGCTAACGGCGATTTCAGCGACGGAGTCGCCCGCTGGCTGTTCGTCGCCGATCAGGACTTGGCCTGGCATATCCACCAGCAAGCCGTGGAGATGTATTTTTCCCAAGGCTTGTTGGGACTGGCGGCTTTGGCGCTGCTGTTGCTCGGCGTCGGAAAAACTTGCGGACCCGCCCTGGCGAGAGGGGATTTAGATGCGGCGATCCTGCCCGGCGCGCTGCTGGCATTTCTTACGGTGGGTCTCCTCGGCAGCACGATGGATACCCCACGGCTATCCATGCTGTTCTATCTAGGGGCGTTCGGTGCCGGCTTGCTGACGCGTGCCAATCGAGCCGGGAGACCTGTGCGGCGATTCTTGCAGGATGTAGTCCCGTAACTGAAATCCCCTGCTTCCATCGCAAACGGCCGCTTTAGTCTCGCTCCTTCCCGAACGTCACGGATCGGCAAACGGGATCGTCGGCACAGGCTTGCCGATCTCCGCTTGTAGGCCGGAATAATTCCATTCGGCATTCGAGTAGACATTATGTAGGGTGGGTTAGCCCCTCGGCTCCGCTCGGGACAGGCTCCGCGTAACCCACCGATCCGAGGCCGCTCGGTGGGTTGCGGCCGCGCGGCCTAACCCACCATCGATGGGTTTCGCTTCGCTCTACCCATCCTACAAAATGAATGCCGGATTGAAAGCGATTTGGAATAAGCCTGTCCTGAGCGAAGCAGAAAGTGCGCTAGCGGTCCCCGGCGAAAGAGCAGAGTTTTTTCGGACACTCCTACAGATATCGATAGAGCTTGCCGGGCTCATCCGCTATAGTTACGACCGCTTGCGCGTCAATTCACCGGGGGATAAAACCATGAAATCAATCGTCATTCGGGGCGTGATCGTGTTCGTCAGCATCGCAGGCGAGGCGATGGCAGCGTGTACCGGCCCTAATCTCAACCAAATCCAGCTTTCAACGGCGTTATCAGGCATGACGGTCTGCGCGACTCGAGGCGCCGAGCGATGGCAGGAGCAGCACCAGGGTACCGGCGGCGGTACGCTCGTGGATTACAAGAATGGCCCTTCCGACCCGGTGGACCCGTCCGAAACAGTCGGCACTTGGAGTATCTCGGGCACTGGAGCAAACGCGGTTGTCCGTTACGACTATGGCAACGGCGGTACCTATGACTATCGTGTTTATGGCAACGGCGGCAACAGTTACAGTTTCTGCGACGCAAGCTCGGGCGAAGAAATCGTGGGCACTGTTGTAAGCGCCCCTTCTTGTCCGTAGCACGGTCCTCTCGGATAGCGATTGACAAAGAGGTGGCGGGCGACCCGAGCCCGCCGTGCGCGGCTGAAGCCTTCCTGTACAAATAACGCCGACGGAGTGCGCTGATTGGATTCGCTTTACCCGTCCCCGGCTCCGATTCATGCCGCGCTTACTTTAAGGCAGAAAAAACGAACACGCGCCTCCGTGTCCCGGAATATTTCGGGCAATGCCGTTACGTTAAGCCGTCATTCCGGCAGGGATTGCTCACCCCATCCCTGGGGTTCGTCCTTCGGACCCGCCGCGGGCGGTCCAAAACCGTTCCCGACGGTTTTGTGCTCACCCCATCCCTGGGGTTCGTCCTTCGGACCGTGCTGCGCACGTCCAAATTTGCTCCGGGCAAATTTGTGCCGGACAAACCGGCAGGACAGCCGGTTTGCACGCATCGCGCCCGAAGGGTGCCGGGCAGGATCGCCCGGCATGAATCCAGTACACAAGGAAGTGATAGGTCTCTGCCATCCATGGCTTCTGGACCCCGGCATTCCCTGCCGGGGTGACGTGCTTAACGCGAAAATTACGCGATTTTTGCCTAATCGACGTCCACCTGACTTGTTTTCTGCACCAGAGCGACGGGATTACGCGCGTTCACGATTCGTAGCAGACTTACCGATACCGAAATGATGATCAATAATTATGCGGAGCCATTTCTAGAGCGTTTTCCGAGCCGGTGTAAGGGAGCCCCATATGTAGGTCGGCAATCCCTTGCCGACGTACCGGCTCGGCAAAGGGCTTTGTTGGAAGGGCAGCTCTGGCGCTCCCAGAGATGCCGTTTGCGATTGGAAGGGTCGCGACTAAAGCGACCGTTTGCGATTGGGAAGGGATTGCCGACCTACGTTCTTCCCGCCCGGCACGAAGCCGTACACCGGGATGGAAAACGCTCTAAGTACATTCCGCAAATATTTGCGGAATCTCGATAGATTGGCTTGATTGGCGGGGTTGTCCTGCAGGTTGCCTATGCCGCAAGACTTCCCTGAATGTACTTAGCAACCGGCTCCGGATATTTTCCACGCCCTACCGACGGCATATGCCTGCAAAATCAATTCATCGCGAAAAATAAGCCATGCCTGTATTAGTTCATGATTTATTGGCAAGAACCGCAGAGATAACACCTTCCAACCCTGCAATCCGCCACAAGGAGGCGAGCCTCACGTTCAGTGAGCTATCCGTCTCGGTATCGAAGCAGGCTCACGCATTATCGGCAGTCGGCCTTTTACGCCAGCAGCGCGTCGCGGTCTATCTGCCCAAGCAAGTCGAAACGGTTGTCAGCTATTTGGCCGTCTCGCAGGCCGCCGGAGTATTCGTACCCGTTAATCCCGTGCTTAAGGCCGAGCAGGTCGCCTATATTCTTCAGGACTGCAATGTCAGGGTTCTGATCACGTCTCAAAGCCGCCTCAACGGCTTGATGGGCGTACTCGCAGCGTGCACCGATCTGCACACGGTCATCGTCACCGATTCGACCGAAGAACTGCCCGCGATCGCCGGGGTTCGGGTCTTAAGCTGGGCGGGTTTGTCACGACTGGAACCATCCGCCGCAAAGCCGGCCAACCCGGTCATCATCGATACGGATATGGCCGCCATCTTGTATACCTCCGGCAGTACCGGCAAACCCAAAGGGGTCGTGCTTTCCCATCGGAATATCGTTACCGGCGCCAAGAGCGTCGCTCAGTATTTGGAGATCGTCCCCGAGGACCGCATCCTCGCCGTTCTGCCCTTCAGCTTCGATTACGGGCTGAACCAACTGACGACGGCACTGCTCAAAGGCGCCTGCTGTGTGTTGATGGATTACCTCTTGCCCAAGGATGTCGTCAATGCCCTAACGCGTTATCGCATAACCGGACTCGCGGCCGTTCCGCCGCTGTGGGCGCAGTTGGCTCAACTCCAATGGCCGGCAAGCATCGACGAACATCTGCGCTATATGACCAACTCCGGCGGAAAAATGCCGAAGGCGACGTTGGAGCGCATCCGGGATAACGTGCCTAGCGCCAGATTCTTTCTGATGTACGGTCTGACCGAGGCGTTCCGGTCCACTTACCTTCCGCCCGACCAGATCGATCTCCGGCCGGACTCGATGGGAAAGGCCATTCCGAACGCCGAAATCGTCGTCGTACGCGAGGACGGCACGCCCTGCGCGCCGCACGAGCCCGGAGAATTGGTGCACAGAGGATCTCTCGTCGCTTTGGGTTATTGGAACGACCCCGAAAAAACCGCCGAACGTTTCCGACCCGCGCCGGGACGCGCTCATGAATTACCGATACCGGAAATTGCCGTGTGGTCCGGCGATACCGTGACCATGGACGAGGAAGGCTATCTTTATTTCGTCGGGCGCAAGGACGATATGATCAAGACCTCGGGCTACCGGGTCAGCCCGACCGAAGTCGAGGAGGTCATTTATTCGACCGGGCTGGTCTCGGAAGCCGCCGTCGTCGGCGTGCCCCACCCGATCTTGGGCCAAGCGATCGTTGCGGTCATCTCCACCAGCCAGGCCGAAACGCCGACCGATAACTTGATCGAGGTTTGTCGCCAGCGGTTGCCGAACTTCATGGTACCGGCGTCGATTCAGCTTCTGCACAGCTTGCCGCGGAATCCGAACGGCAAAATCGATCGAAAACAACTCGCGGCGCAATTCGCCCGCCTCTACGAAGAGGGTGCCCATGAATAAGGAATCTCCCCGTCACGCCGCTCTGACTCAGTTTCCGGTCGAAGATGATTGTCTGATCGTCGGCGGCATGAAATTGACCCGGCTGGCCGAGCGCGTCGGACGAACGCCGTTTTACGTCTACGACCGGCGGCTCATCACGGAGCGCGTCGAACATCTACGTAAGCATCTCCCCAAGGAAATCCACTTGCACTATGCGATCAAGGCCAACCCTCTGCCGGCGGTCGTCCAGCACCTGGCGGGATTAGTGGATGGCCTCGACGTGGCTTCCGCAGGCGAAATGAAAGTCGCGCTCGACACCCCCATGCCTCCCGAGCACATCAGCATGGCCGGTCCCGGCAAGCGCGCCGAAGAACTGTCCTGTGCGATCGCGGCCGGAATCTTGATCAACGTCGAATCCGCTCACGAACTGGATGTCATCGCCCGACAGTCGGAGCGCCTGGGTCATCCGGCAAGAGTCGCGATTCGCATCAACCCGGCATTCGAGCTCAAGTCCTCGGGCATGAAAATGGGCGGAGGCCCTAAGCAGTTCGGCGTGGACGAGGAACTGGTGCCCGAACTGTTGCGGCGTGTAGGCAAATACCAACTGGATTTCCAGGGCTTCCATATTTTCAGCGGTTCCCAGAATTTGCGGGCGGAAGCCATTATCGAAGCCCAGCAGAAAAGTATCGAGCTTGCCCTGCGTTTGGCGGATCACTGCCCTTCGCCGATTCGCCTTTTGAACATCGGCGGCGGCTTCGGCATTCCGTATTTCCCGGGCGAGCAACCTCTCGATATCCGTCCGATCGGCGAGCAACTGACGGAACGTCTCGAGGAAATTCGGCCGCATCTTCCGAATGCTACGGTCGTCATCGAACTGGGCCGTTATATCGTCGGCGAAGCCGGTTTGTACGTTTGCCGAGTGGTTGATCGAAAAATGTCCCGCGGCCAAGTCTTCCTGGTGACCGATGGCGGGCTGCACCATCACCTCGCCGCGTCCGGAAACTTCGGTCAAGTCATTCGGAAGAATTATCCGGTGGTGATCGGAAACAAAGTCCAAGGCAAGGGGCGCGAAGAGGCCAGCGTGGTCGGCCCGCTCTGCACCCCCCTCGACATTCTCGCTGATCGAATGGATCTGGCACGGGCCGATATCGGCGATTTGGTGGCCGTTTATCAATCCGGCGCCTACGGATATACGGCGAGTCCGAATTTGTTTCTGAATCATCCTGATGCCGCTGAAGTGTTGGCCTAAACAGGCTCCGGAATCAGCTCGTGGCTTTCACCGAAAAACGGATCGGACGATGGTATAGCCCCGGCCCCGCAAACCTGTCGATATGAGTATTCCATGCGTGATTTGATAGTCACTCTGATCGTTTTCGGAAGTGTTCCTTTCATCTTCCGATCACCGGCCATCGGCATTCTGATGTGGTCGTGGCTCGCTTACATGAATGCCCATCGCGCCTGTTGGGGCTTCGCGAGAAGCATGCCATTTTCTTTGATAATTGCTCTATCGTTGCTGTTGTCACTATTGATCAGCAAAGAGGATAAAAAAATACCGTGGACTCGGGAAACGACAATGCTCGCCATCTTCATCCTCTGGATGCTGATCACCACGATTTTCGCCTTGAATCCGGAAGGAGCCTGGGAACAGTGGAACAAAATATGGAAAATTCAGCTTATTACCTTCCTGACGATGATGGTCATAAAGGACCAGCGCCGGATCTATCTGCTGGTTGCAACGATTGCGGCATCGCTGGGTTTTTATGGCGTGAAAGGAGGCATATTCACGATTTTGACCGCAGGAAGCTATCATGTCTGGGGGCCTGACGGAACCGTTATCGGCGGCAACAACGAGATCGGTCTGGCCTTGATCATGACCATCCCTTTGATCCGATATTTGCAAATGCACAGCAAGCCGATCTGGCTCAAGAATGGCTGCTTGGCGGCCATGATATTGTGCGTTGTGGCAGTACTCGGAACTCAGTCCCGCGGCGCGTTGCTGGGTCTCGTCGCCATGGGAACCTTTCTCGTCATGAAAGGGAAAAACCGTTTCGCTTACTCCATACTGGCGATCTTCGGCGGCTTGACCCTCTATATGTTCATGCCCGATTCCTGGCATGAGCGCATGGGGACCATCAAAAGCTACGACCAGGATGGATCCGCCATGGGGCGCATCAATGCCTGGGGATTTGCGATAAATTTGGCCATGAGCCGGTTATTGGGCGGGGGCTTCGAAACATTCGATCCTTATCTGTTCAAGATTTATGCTCCCAATCCGGACGATTACCATGATGCCCACAGTATTTATTTCGAAATACTCGGGGAACACGGTTTTATCGGTTTAGCTATTTATCTCACCCTCGCTCTCTTTACCTGGCGGAGCGCGGCCCGTATTGCCAAGGAAGCCAACCATTACCCCGAGTTAAAGCCGCTTGCCGATTTAATGCGCATGATTCAGGTGAGTTTGGTTGGATACGCAGTCTCGGGAGCATTTCTGGGAATGGCATACTTCGATCTGTATTATGCCTTGATCTCTATCGTCGTGATGTCCGGCTATGTGGTGCGGAGATACGCCACGAATACCGACATGACCGAAAATTCCCAAGCGACTATATCCGAATCGACCGTCTCGACACCCGGCAGAAGCGGCTCATTCGTGCGTAAACCGATCAGGCCGGGCTAAGTACGAAACCTTTGGATGTTACGGACGCCTCGAACCGTCATTCACCGGCGGCAACATAGGCAGTCTGGTGAAAACGAACGACAGCAGATATTTTTGTGCCAGCCGACTGGACCGTCGAGGATATTTCCGGACATCCCGCAGTGCGATGAGAAAAAGCTTATTCCAAATCGCTTTCAATCCGGCATTCATTTTGTAGGATGGGTGGAGCGAAGCGAAACCCATCGATGGTGGGTTAGGCGTACATCAGCACTGATCGACCGCCGATCACTGTGCTTCGCGTGCGCCGTAACCCACCGAGCAACCTTCAATCGGCGGGTTACGCGGAGCCTGTCGCGAGCGGAGCCGAGGGGCTAACCTACCCTACGATTCATGTTCGCTTGAATGCCGAATGGAATAATTTCAAAACAATTAACCTGGTGAGTACAAATACGTGAACGTTGAAAAACTGGTAAAAGACATACTGAAACAACATTTGCAATTGGGTGATTCCGTTAATCGATTTACGCCCGAAACTGCATTGTTAGGCGATTTACCGGAACTGGATTCGATGGGTGTCGTTAATATTATTACCGCTATAGAAGAAAGCGTGGGCTGCACAATCGATGACGACGAAATCAGTGCCGATGTCTTTGCTACGTTAGGTTCATTGATGTCGTTTGTCGAGAGCAAGCTATGAATGCTCATCAAGCTCTAGATATTAGCTTGCAACCCTTTTACTTATCCGGCACTCGAGGAAACATTTTTTGCCTGTTTGCACCGCCCCGAAACAAACAAGCGCCGGTATTGCTTTTTTTACCCTCATTCGCCGAAGAGTTGAATCGCTGCCGCGTCATGGTGGCGCTGCAAGCCAGAAAGCTCGCTGCTCTAGGCGTCGGCAGCCTGCTGATCGACTATTACGGCACCGGCGATAGCCAAGGCGATTTTTCGCAGACCGATTGGCAGCAGTGGAAAGATGACGCCGATACCGCCTACTCCTGGCTGGCGGATCAGGGATATAGCAATATCGGCTTGTGGGGACTTCGCCTGGGTGCATTGCTCGCCACGGAATTGGCGTGCCAACAGCCGGACAGATTCATCCGATTGCTCCTCTGGCAACCGGTGTTGGATGGCTCGGTCCTATTAACGCAATTTTTTCGTATCCGTTTGGCCATGCTGATGGATAGAGGCGAGCCGAAAGAGACCACTAAACAAATGCGAGAGCATTTACGGCAAGGTCACAATCTGGAAGTTGCTGGTTATGAACTAACGCCGCAATTGGTCAGCGCCATAGATGAGAAAAAGCTGTCGAATTACGACACGCTAAACCCCGCTCTACAAATCGATTGGTTCGAGGCGGTTGTCGAAGACGGGCAAACACTGTCGCCCGCCAGCGAAAAAGCCATCGCTGCTTGGCTCGAAAAGGGCATACGCGTTCGGCCCCATACCTATTCCGGCCCTTTCTTCTGGCAGTTGCACGAACGTGAGCTAACTCCAGAGTTAATCGACAAAACCACCGAATTGTTTCGCAACTGACCGATTGTAGGCCTATGAGTCCCGAAGAAATCCCTTTAATCATTAATTGTCACGGCTCGCCGCAAATCGGCATTTTGCACAAACCGTCAAACAGCAAAAATACGGCGGTCGTCGTAGTGGTAGCCGGCGGCCCCCAATACCGGGTCGGCTGTGCCCGGCAACTTATTCTTTGGAGTCGGCGATTAGCGGAGGACGGCTATCCCGTATTGCGATTCGATTATCGCGGCTTTGGTGACAGCGGCGGCGAATTTAAAGGCTTTGAGCATATAGACGATGATATACGCAGCGCAATCGATCAGCTGCAGCAGCAAGTCCCGAACATAGATGACATAGTCTTATGGGCTGAGTGTAATGCCGCCTCGGCGGTAATGATGTACGCATGGCAAGACAGCCGCGTTAAGCGGCTCATCATGCAGAATCCCTGGGTGCGCAACGAAGCCACACAGGCCCGAACCTACATCAAACACTACTATCTCATGCGGATCATGCAAAAGAGCTTTTGGCTCAAATTGGCTACATTCCGATTCAATCCGCTGACCGCTTTGAGCTCGCTCCTGGATCTATGGCGAACGTCGATGCAAGCCGAGAAGAATCCGAACCGGATCAAAGACCGGGATTTCGATGATCTGGAAACCTATCAGGAAAAAATGCGTGAAGGATTGGCGCGTTTTAACGGCAAGGTTTTGCTGTTTATGAGCGGGTACAGCCTGATAGGCAAGGAATTCGACGAACTCGTAAACCTTTCCGAGCGTTGGCAGGCCATATTGAATAATCTCGATCTAACCCGAATCGACGAGCCCGACGCCGATCATACGTTCTCACGCGCCATCGACCGGGAAAAACTTATCGATAATGCGCTCCGATGGCTGAACGGCGATGTTCGGATCAGTTAGATTCGTTCTGGCATTGATGGTGGTTTTCCATCATCTGTTTCTGCCTGTTCTGATAGGACCCTTCGCGGTATTCGGGTTCTATATGATGAGCGGATATCTGATGAATCTGGTCATGCACGAGAGCTATGGCTTTTCGTTGCGTGGCCGACTCTCTTTCGCCTTGAATCGATTTTTGCGGCTTTATCCTCAATATTGGTTTTCCTGTCTTTTTTCCATCTTCCTGATCGCTTGGCTCGGAGAGGAGCTGACAAAAACTTATCATCATTCCATTTACCGCCCTACCGAACTTACGGACTATATATTTAATCTTTTGATGATATTTCCGGGTTGGTACCCTGTGGACGTCAATCCTCGCCTGGTTCCTCCGACCTGGGCGATAACGGTCGAGTTGTTTTTTTACGCGACCATTTGCATGGGGATCGCCAAAACCGCGGCAAGAACACTCGTCTGGTTTCTGGTATCCGTCGCTTATTTTGCCGTTTCTTATCAGATGAATTGGCCGGATGCCGACCGTTATTTCCCGATTCCCGCAGCGTCCTTGCCATTCTCGATCGGAGCCGCTCTTTATTTTCTATCGAAACACGGCGCCATAACGAACTTTTTCAAAACCTATTCTCCGTCGTCCGACTTTTATTTATCGATACTCCTGATCAATGCCGCGTTTTCAGTTGCTCTCACTAAGCTGAACGGCGATAGCGCCTCCATCCGCGACATCGCTTTTTATATCAATTTGTTGGTCTGTTTTCTTCTCTATCTGAACATCATCAACGGCAGAACTTTGGGAGTCGTGAACAAGTTTGTCGACAAGCTACTCGGCGATCTTTCATACCCATTTTATTTGTTGCATTGGCAAGTCGGCCTGGTCGCCTCCTATTTTCTCTTTTCGAAACCGCTGCATGAGTTCTCCTTAAATGGACTGATCAGCGTATCGGCTTCGATCATCCTGCTGTTTGTCATTTCATTGGGCTTGATCGCGTTGATCGACAAACCGATTCAATTGCTAAGAGCGAAAATCAAAAAACGACATTCCGACTCACGTGCATTGGGGTATCCGCTGCCCCGGCGGGAGAGCATCTCGCCGAGCGGTCAAGATTTGCGTCAGGAACTCGCGGCGCGCCCGGCCAAGTGCGCGATGCAGGCCGATCTACAGCAATTTCGAGCCGATGGAGAACCGGATTTCATGACAAGCGGCGAGTTGTCGAACGATAAATTCCGGGGCGGAACCGATTAGCGCGGTTCGAGCTTTCTACCGGCGAGTATCGAAATGCCCTTCTTCTTCCGGCAGGAACGCATCAAGATGACAAGGGCGATTCGAGACCGCGGGTTAAATGCCGAACACCAAGGCTGCGAGACGATGAGACTTAATTACCCTCGGGTTGTTTGCTACACGAAAGTTGACCTGTGACCACCGTAAAAAAATCGCTTGTCTATTCCCTGGCCGACACTTATCTGCAAGTCGCCATTCAGCTCGGCTCCAGCATGATCCTCGCCCGCCTGCTCACGCCGAATGAAATCGGTGTTTTCTCCGTCGGCGCGGCCGTTCTCGCGATCGCCCACATGCTCCGGGATTTCGGCGTGGGCAGCTACATCATCCAGGAAAAAAATCTTACCAAAGACCGTCTTAAAGCCGCGTTCGGCATCACCATGCTGGCCGCATGGAGCATCGCCCTTGGCCTGTACCTTTCTAGGCATGTCATCGCCGATTTCTACCGTGAACCGGCATTGGTGCAAATCATGGCCTGGATGAGCCTCAATTTCGTCATCATCCCCTTCAGCTCGCCGGTACTGGCCCTGTTCAAACGCGAGATGAAGTTTCATCTGCTGATGTATATAGGCCTCATCAGCACCATCGCTTCCGCCGGAACGAGCATCTATTTGGCCTATCAGGGCCATGGCTTCATGAGCCTGGTCTGGGGCTCCTTGGTCAATATCTTGACCACCGCGCTGACGGCGACAGCCCTTAGACCCAAAGACTCGTTTGTCTTACCGAGCTTAAAGGGAAGTAAGCATGTATTTTCGTTCAGTGGAAAATCGAGCCTAACCAACGTTCTCGGGCAAGTTGGCTACAACGTTGCTGAGTTAGTGATAGGCAAATCTCTCGGCTTTTCCAACGTCGCGATCTACAGCAAAGCGCAGACCATAGTCAGTATGTTCTCACAGCAGTTCATGGGTTCTATACGGAATGTCTATTACCCGGTGATTGCTCAGCAAAATCGCGAGAACAAACCCCTTGGCCCAGCTTTTCTCAATGCCACTGTCTATGTTACGTCTATAGCTTTTCCCTTTTACGGATTCCTCGCCCTTTATGCCGACGAAATCATATTATTAATGTTCGGCGACCAGTGGCTGGCATCTTCGGACATAATAAGAATTCTGGCGTTAGGAGGTGTAATTTATTCCGTATGGTCATTTGCTCCTAACACATTATATGCGCTCAACAAACCCGGATCGGTTTTGAAAGCCGAGCTCTTAATTCAAAGCTTTAGAGTTATCATCATAATTCCAGCCGCATCCATCTCTTTAAATGTTCTTGCCCTGGCACAAGTTGCAACCTATGTTATCGGCTTTATTATTTACCTATTTATCCTATCCCCGCTCATACGTCTAAGATTTTGGCAATTCTTATTCCAATCCACGATACTGGGATGCCTCATTGCCATCGTTTCACTAACCGTCCCGCTTTACATCAAGCAAAGCCTCGCACCCGTGGTAGACAACTCATTTCTACTGCTAGCCTTGGCGGGAACTGCATTCGCGCTATCCTGGTTAGCAGCCATGTTTTTAACAAAACACCCAATCAGAAAAGAACTCATTAATCTGATCTTTTTAAGAAAGGCAACCACATGACTTTTGTTTACATATTACTTGCAGCCCAGTTTTTATTGCTGCTGTATACCTTCCATAAGGTCCGGCAAACCCATTTGATGACATATGGAATAAAGGACCAAATAGAAAACCAAACCCTGGAACTGAACAATATCTATAGACAGGTTCAGGCTTATGATGCGCTTCAGCGCAAACTAAAATTCGAAGAACATCTTCCCCCACTGAGGGGTTGGGCGGCTTCACCCGATTTTTTATTAACGATTGCTGAGCATGCACTAAACAGTAAACCTGACACCATCGTCGAATGCAGCTCTGGCGCATCAACGATTACATTGGCACAGTGCGCAAAACTGAATAACCGCGGGCACGTATACAGCTTGGAAAATGATGCCTTCTATGCGGAAAAAACGCGTACCTTCTTAAAAAAGCATCACTTGGATGATTGGGCAACAGTCTTACACACACCATTGATCGAGATTGAAGGCAATCGCAAATGGTATGACCTAAGCAATATCCCTGAAATTCAGGAAATTGACATGTTGGTGATAGATGGCCCACCAGCCTTTATTTGCCAAGATGCGCGTTATCCCGCGCTGCCAAATTTGATAGATAAGTTGAAAAATGCCACGGTCTTTTTAGATGACGCAAATCGGCCAGAAGAAAAAGCTATTATCAAACTCTGGATGAACCAATACGGAGTAAGTACCGTCACTTCACATGAATGTGAAAAAGGGTGCATATCCTTTACGATAGGACCGATATCAGGTCTATCCAAAACTTCCAGGTCAAACTTGGCTACGGCGTCTGTAGAAGCGGTTTGATTTATTAAGGTTCACTCTATTCGCGTGTAGTAGCCTGGGACAATCCCGGCCAGGTCGGTCGGATTAAA
The DNA here is from genome assembly GCF_051027445.1 of Methylocaldum sp. GT1TLB. NCBI lineage: Bacteria > Pseudomonadati > Pseudomonadota > Gammaproteobacteria > Methylococcales > Methylococcaceae > Methylocaldum > Methylocaldum sp. GT1TLB. Next base: position 409,856 of record NZ_CP194898.1, on the reverse strand, counting down.
ATCTCAAACGGTTATTGGATAGAAGTTGTAATTACCGGCTGTTATTACCCAAAACAGTTTTAAATGAAATTACTATTTGCAACAAATCACTTTTACCCACCTCAAAGTGCTGGCGGCTCTGAATCATCAACACATGATTTATGCATTTCGCTGAAAAGAAAATCGATTAATTGTGCAGTACTTGCGGATCTAGGATCTACTGGATTAACGTGGCTAAGAAATAGAATAAAGTCGAAAATTACATCCAAAAAATACCCAGATGATAACACTTTAGGATATCCTGTATTTCGTGGATGGAATCCCATAGAAGGCGTTGACGAAGTCATTGAATCATTTAATCCAAACGTAGCAGTTATCCAAGCAGGGCAGCCGCTATTGTTGGCCAACGCCTTTATTCAAAACGATATACCAACCGTGGTTTATCTCCGTGACGTTGCATTTGACAAACATGGTGGTGATTATAAATCTCACCCTCTCCTTCACTTCCTTGCAAATTCACAATTTACGGCAAAAGCGTTTGAAAGGTTTTCTAGCTTAGAAGCTAAAGTAATACCACCTTTAGTCAGCAGCGAAAATTACCGCGTGACGCCAACGCGCCAAAAAGTTGTTTTTATATGTCCATCACCTTTAAAGGGTGTTGAATTGGCGTTTCGATTGGCCGAAAGTAACCCTGAAATCCCCTTTGCATTTATTGAATCTTGGTTTATACCTCCGGATAGAAAGAGAGAATATATTCAACGTGCCGAGCGATCCGGAAATATCGAGTGGATGGAAAAGCAAAGGGACATGAAGCTTGTTTACAGCCAGGCTAAAATTCTGCTGGTTCCAAGCATGTGCAACGAAGCATGGGGACGCGTCGTTACAGAATCGCAAGTAAGCGGTATTCCTACATTGGCAAGTAATCGAGGGGGTCTTCCGGAATCAGTCGGTGACGGTGGTATATTGCTTGATCCAGAAAGCAATTTTGAAAAATGGGATGAGTCTTTGAAAAAACTCTGGTTCGATGATCATTTTTATCAATGTTACTGCGATAGAGCACTCGAATACTCGCGCCGCGAAGCCATCCAGCCAGATTACCTTATCTCTGAATTTCTTGACTTTGCTCGATCCATCCAATCATGAATTTCGAAATCGCCGTCGCCATTCCCGTTTACAACCGCGCCGATTATCTCAAGGAAACCCTGGATTCGGTCTTGAATCAGACCTATCCACCTGCCGAGGTCGTCGTGGTGGACGATGGGTCGACTGACCATACGCCCGCGGTATTGGCGAGTTACGGCAAGCGCATCAAATCGATCCGCATAGAAAATTCAGGGCCCGGCGTCGCCCGGAAAACGGCCGCCGAAGCGACCACATGTTCCTGGTTGGCGTTTTGCGATAGCGACGATATTTGGCTTCCGGAGCACCTGCAACGCCGAGCATCCCTGCTCGCCAAGCATCCTGAGGTAAATTTCAGTTTCTCGGATTTGATTCCTTTCGGCCCGGCCGCCCTACCCGATCGGACTTATTTTTCGGACGCACCGGAAAATTGGTGGCAACGATTTGGTACACCTGACGCCGATAATTGCATCGTGATGGGAAATAACGCCTATCGCTCGTTCTTGGTGTATAACCCAGGCTCCCCCGTCACAACCGTGATGACTCGCGATCTATACGACAAAATCGGCGGAATCGACCCTCGTTATTCATGGATGGTGTCCGAGGATGCCGATATGGCGCTTAAAGCGGCGTTACACGGCTATGTTCTTTGCGATCTCACCGTAACCGCGAAACAGCGTCGCCACGCGGGCAACATGTCAGGCGCGGTTTTGAAGAACTATCTCGGCGCCTGCCGCATACGGGAAGACCACATCAAGTTGAAAGTTGCGCCTGAAGAGCATCACGATGCAGTCGATGACGCCATACGAGTCATGCTGCAAAACGCTTTTCTGGCGGCGTATTACGCAGAGGACGAAAAGGCTTTAAGAGAAATCGTCGGCAGACTCGGCTTCGCCCGATTAACCACAAAGAACAAACTGCGGTTTATTCGATCCCTCCTGCGCCGCGCTTTTTGAGTTTTATGATTACATTACTTCAGAACATCAAATATCACCCGGCCGTTTCCGATCAGGTTCGTCGTTATTATCGATTCCGCTGCCGAAATTTAAAAAAAATGGTTTTTGTCGCCACCACCGGCCGCAGCGGAACGATGACCTTGGGCGACATTTTCAACGCCATTCCCGGCTGCAAAGCGGAACACGAACCGTATCCCGCGATGTTCGACGACGTTCTCGCCGCAAAGTCCTCTGGTAACGAGGACTATGTCAAAAATATGTACTGGCGAATCAAGTCGATCAATCTTTGGCGCGCCGCCTCGGGATACGAATTTTATTTCGAATCCAACCACATGTTCGTTAAGACCTATATCGAATATGCGACACAGGACTTCGGCGAGAGGGCTTTGATTATTCACCTGGTGCGCGATCCGGTGAAAGTGGCGAATTCCATTTACGCTTTGCAGGATTTTCCGGGAACGGTCGAAGGCAATAAATGGTGGCTCGATTACAGGACAGCGGACAATTTACTGGCCATCGCGGATATTCTCGATGCCGACGAGGAGTTCAGGCATCCGTTTTATAAGGGCCTTTGGTACTGGTACGAAATGGAGGCGCGCATCGCCTCGTGGAAACAAAAGCTGCCCCAGGTGACGTTCTTGCGTTTTCGGACGGAAGATTTTAACGACCACGAAAAAACCTGCACGCTCCTAAGAGACATCGGTGTTGACTTCGATCCCGATCGGGTCGCGGCGAGGATCAGCACGAAATCGAACACCCGCCCCGATCAAAAAATTGCCGAGCCCTTGCCGGCCAGCGAAGCCGCGGAACGGCATCAGCGCTTTCGTGAATTCTTACTGGCCCGGGGTTTGATCGCTTGACGCCTTTATGAAAGATCCTCATCGCGTACTCGTTCTGGATGCCGATTTCGTTTCTTGTTTGCCTATCGTTCGTTCACTGGGGCGGCGAGGGATCGTTTGTGATATTGCAAGCCCTCACTCCGCGCCCATAGCCCGATATTCCCGATACGCCAATAAGCATTGGCAATATCCCGATCCGCTGACTCAGGGCGCTGCTTTCGTCGATTATCTTGCCGAGCACCTGAGCAAGGTCTCGTATTCCCTGGTCATCCCGGTCACCGAACGAACGCTTGTTCCTTTGGCGCGCTCGCCAAAAATGGCGCCGTTTGCCGATCTATTGGCGATCGCTCCGAGGAACAGTCTGAACAAGGTGCTGGACAAAGCCGAAACCATGGCGCTTGCACGACAGTGTGACGTGCCGACACCCTTCAGCTACCCGATTGCGCGGGCCGAGGAGTTATCGGAGTTCGTCGGCGAACTGGAATATCCGGTCGTACTGAAGCCGGCCCACTCGATATCCGGCGGAGATGACCGTCGGCCCTTGAACGTCGCTTATGCGCACGACGACGGAGAACTTTTCAAATTAGCGCAGTCGATGTTGGACCATGGTCCGTTCTTGCTCCAGCGATATGCGCGAGGCGTCGGCGCCGGTATCGAGCTGTTGGCGAACCACGGCGAAATCGTTTATGCGTTTCAACACGAACGTTTGCATGAGTTGCCTTTAACCGGCGGCGGCAGCTGCTATCGCAAGAGCGTCGCCGTCAACCCGGTCCTGCTTGCCGCCTCGCGGAGATTGATCAAGGCGCTGGACTGGCACGGCGTGGCGATGGTCGAATTCAAATGGAACCCCGCGACCGGCGAATACTGGTTGATGGAAATCAATGGGCGTTTTTGGGGATCTTTGCCTTTGGCATGTGCGGCCGGCGCCGACTTCCCGGTAAAACTGTTTGATCTGCTGGTTCTGAATCAGTTGCCCACGGATTCGAATTACCGCGAGCATGTTTACTGCCGCAAATTATCGGCGGACGTGTATTGGTACGAGCAAGTGCTGCGCCGCAGCGGCGATCCGAAGCTGGTGGCTTATCCGAGCGCTCGGCAACTGCTTTTAGATGCCTTATTTATATTGCATCCTACCCGCCATTTTTTCGATGTGCAGCAATGGCGCGATCCGCTACCGGGCCTAATGGATTTCGTCGAGCTTCTTAATGGCTACCTTCAGCGGATCCGGGGCATAGTCGGTGATAAATATCTTCTCAAGAGACACGGCTCCACCGGTATGCGCACCGCATTAACAAGAAAATTGGGGCAGGCTAAAACCGTTTTATTCGTGTGCTATGGAAATATCAACCGAAGCGCTTTGGCGCAAGTGCTCGCGGAAAATGGCGTCAATCCGTCGAAGATCCGCTTCGATTCAGCGGGTTTTCATCCGGAAGATAACCGTCCCGCCGACCCGAACATGATTAAAGTGGCCCGATCCCATGGGTTCGATATGACGGGCTGTCGTTCCAAGCGCCTCGACAAGCTGACGGTGGACAGCGCCGATATTATTTTCGTTATGGAAGGGCAACAATATCGGCGCTTGGTATCCGAATATCCGGAAGCGAAAGACAGGACTTTTTTACTGGGTAGCCTAACTAAACAGCGATTTTCCGATATCGATATCGCCGATCCTTACAATCAGGCGATGTCCGAGTATGAAAACTGCTTCAATCGAATACAACATGCGATCAACGAATTGAGCAGAATTCATCGGTCAAAATAAGGTTACCGTATCGATTTGAAGGACAGCCCAAGGCTGTAAAGCCCCCATTTCAGGGTCGGAAAGACCGCGAAAGCCGACCGCGCGAAACAGCCTGCCGAGATTTTGCGATTTTCGGCCAATAGCTCCCCGGTTAGCATTTTTTGGGTATTCGCCAGGCTAACTCGGACATAATCAAGCGCGGGTTTCGCCTTGCAGATCAATAGCAAGCGTTGGTAGACGCTCATCTCCAGCAAGCGTCGGTCGCGTAGACTCATCTTATTGGAGACCGATTCGCCCTGACGCTTTTCAGGAGCAAAGTGGGTTACGCAGATTTCCGGCCGATAGAGTACCGAACCGGAACGCTCGCAAGCCCTGACGAACAAATCGACATCCTCGGCAAAGCGAGTATGTTCCCAAAATCCTTCCAACTCATCTAACAGGTCCTTTGCGAGGATAATGCTGTCCAGATGGGCGTAATCCGGATAGGACAGGATTTGTTCTAGGGATAAGCGATAAACCTCGTGGTTTCCAAGTTTTTCAGCATTCTCTAAATGGCGCTGCACCTGGGTCATATGCCGTTCCATGATGACCTGATTCTGTTCATTTTTAATTTGTAAGCCAGCGATATAAACTCGCTCGCCTTGTTCTTTTAACACCTCCGCGGCAACGGCCAAATGGTCGGTTCCGTGCCAGCAATCGTCGTCGTCGCAAAAGGCAACATACTGCCCCTGCGCATGGCTTAAACCGATGTTTCTAACGGTCGATGGCCCCGAGCCTCCGGTCCCCGCGGCATTGATCTCGTGCCAGCGATAGCGTTGATCGTATTGACCAAGCAACGCTTGATGGCCTTCTCGAACGGATTGGGATGATCCGTCATCCAAAACCAGCACTTCGTAATCGGCGTATGTTTGTTGCCAGATGCCGTCCAGACAGTTTTTTAGCTCCTGACCTCTATTCCGGGTCGGAACGATGATTGAAAAAAAAGGCTTGCTAGTATTCATGACTGAGTATGCTTTTGATTTTTATGTTATTAGGAGCGTCTTGTAAGACTTTGGAATGCCGATCCCGGAACCGAAAGCACATATCGCCCAAAATATGGATCTTTGCCTTTCATTGCGATGACCGACTCAAAGCAGTCACAAACGAGCCACCGATTATTGGCGATTGGCGGTAGAATTTCAGGGCCGTTATCTGGTCGTATACCGTCGTGTTTACCCACCAGGCCTCCGGGTACCGCGTAGACTGTCCACCTTCCTTGGGCACTTTCGCTGTCCAAATTCGCCCATACTTTCTATCGCTTTTCACATACAACTACAAATTGAAAAGTATAAAGATCGGGAAACAATGCTTTTAACACGCCACCATAAAACGGAAATTTACTACCTATCGCGTCACGATAACGATAGTTCCTATCGATATCAATTAAAGAAAGATTAGCGAAATCAATCAACTCCAAAATATTATGCTTTGTAAACATACGAATATGGGTCTTATCAAATATACCTCTTTCATTGTAAGGCCAATAACCTTTTAAAAAGACATGTATAAAAACATCTATATGCCTAATATTTGGTACTGAAAAGATAACTATGCCTTGAGATTTAAGCTTCGTTGCCAATTCGCCGAGAATACGCCAAGGATTCCTTAAGTGCTCCAAGACATCTCCAATCAATATGACATCAAAGCTCCTTTCCGATATCTGATCAAAAACGGAAACCTCTTCAATATCGCCGACGATCACTTTATCCATGTTCTGCTTAGCCAAGGCTGCCATTTCCGAATCTATTTCAATACCCTCGAAGTAACTTCCCACTTTTTGATTCCTTAAAAATTCAGCATTCGCTCCGGTAGCACAGCCTATATCGAGTATTGAAAGATTATTACCCTTCACATGCCTGAGCAAATCCAGCCTGAGTCCCGTATATGATTTATTGAAACCATCCATTATTGTTCTACCCCCAAAAAATGAGGACCTTTGCTTTCACATTGTTTACCATGCTTTTTGATCGTTGGAAGCTCTTGAAGAAGCCTAACTGTCGCCAATAAATAAGCAATTAATAATTTGCCATCATGATTAACAACGTAGTCTGCTAACGGTCTGACAATACCTTTAGATAAAAGTAAAGACAACATATAAGAAAAGCTCACCAGTGGAGCTTTTAAATCGACAAGGATACTCGAGCGCTCACGCTCAGACATCTTCTCAACTGATTCCCAATACGAAGAAGAGGTTGAAGGCGGCGACTCTCTTAGATGCACGATCCGTGCATCCGGAATCAGTGCAAAACTACAGTTATGAAATGAAAATCGGTTAATTAAATCATCGTCTTCCCCATACATAAAAAACAACGGATCAAATCCGCCTACCTTCATAAACGCGGAAGCTCTGACCATCCATGCCGCAGCATTAATACCCTTAATCTTATAATAGTCTTTTTTGATTCCGATACATGCATCGGAAAGATATTCCACGGCAAAGCGATTAAGATAATTTCGTTGAGTCTTAATATCTACTCTCTTCAAATCCGGACTGCAATGTAAAGGCGTTGCCAGGCCAAACTCGACATTATCTGAAAGAAAATTTGCCAACTTGCGTATCGCATCTGGCGCTACGTAAGCGTCCTGGTTTAGCAAAAATATGTATTCGGCATTCTTAGAAAGCGCACGAGAAACTCCGATGTTGTTCCCGACTCCAAAGCCTTTATTTTCCGGAAGACTCAATACCTCAACTTCTGGATATTCTTCTTGGACGACATGAACGGTCGAATCCGTTGAGGCATTGTCCACCACGATAACTTGGCTCTGTTCCGTACTGTTTCGCAATGATGATAATGCACGGCGTATCCATTGTTGACCGTTGAAAGTTACTATTACAACATAAATATTGCTCAAATTTTTCTCCTGATATTGATAGGTATATTAAGAATCCGAACTATATCGGACCATGTTTTTTTAAATAGGGCATTCTGAACGATTGGATAATTAAAGAGAATCAATGATATGATCCAATCTGGCAATGCACTGAATGCAACTAATAAATGCAACTCTGTCTGTACGAGGTTCAAGACGGTAAAAATTTGCATGTAGCGAATATACCAAAGGTGAAAGCAAGGTGATGAACGAAACAAATGCACTTTTTTTTCGAAACCAAAGCTCAATGTCCTCAGATTATTCGGAACACAGTGCGCTTTAAATAAATAAAAACAGGGAAGTGCAATAATGGAAATCTTCAAAAAGGCTATATAACCGTAGGATGCGGTGAACGAGCGGAACTGCATCAATTGTGCCCCTTCCCATCGCAGATCGCGTCTCTGGGAGCGCCGGAGTCGCCAAGGGACTTTGCACCACGACCCTCTCATGGGTCCGATGCTTATCGTTTGGGAGCCGCGTCTTGCCTGCCCGGGTGGTGCCCTATCCCGCTTTTCTATTTCCGTCCAAGGCTATTTCGCTCACGCCGCAGGTTTGGCACGAAGCGTAATAATATAAAATGACGAAAACTTGCAAGGTGCATTGGGGAAGACGTAAAAAATCCTCTCGCGAACTTTCCGATTCGGTTCCGGAACATCGGCGTTCTGCCCGATCATGATTTCATGGACGGGGTCACTGTACTGATACCTCGTGCCGGCGGATCGGCGTCGATGGATAAGAATTCCTGGTTTCCCATTAATGAACATTTTCCAAAAAAGGTTATCGGCATGACGCAATCTTCCTGGTGGATCAAGCTTTCCCTTCTGGCCGCATTTCTTTATTCCGGTGAGGGCTCGGCGTGGAACAGCGGCAGTCCTACGCAGCAGGAAATCGGTATGCTTCCGCCCTACTGTCAGGCTCAGATGCACACGGACTCGCAACATGTGATCCCCAAATCGGAACAACAAAGACGAAACGAGCACCGCCACTGGCAGAGTATCGTCGGAGAAGGTTATGGCCATGTCCATCACTACTGCTGGGGCCTGAATTACATTAACCGCTACTATCGGGACTTCCGTGCCAAGGATCGTGAGGGCTATCTCACAGCGGCTATCAATGATTTCACCTACGCCATCACAAGGGTCCCGAACACCTTCCCCCTGCTTCCCGAGATGTTGACCACCCGTGGAAAAACGTTTGCCATGATGCAAAAGCCGGGCGATGCGTTCAAGGACCTACGGAAGGCCCTCCAGCTAAAACCGAAATATGAAAGGGCCTATATCGTGCTCGCTGATTTATACGAAAAAGCCGGACAACAGGATGCGGCCAAGGAAGTAATACAGTTGGGATTACGCTATATTCCGAATTCGAAATTGCTGTTGAAGCGGTCCAAGGCAGTAGGCTCGACTTCAACGCAACAAAAAAATGGGGAGCGGCCGAAATGAGGATTCGTCTCGGATAATTCAGGGCCGCGCGATTCCCCACGTGCCGTAACTCGCCGGTTTCGCGGTCTTACTCCATTCGGTATTCGAGTGAACATGAATCGTAGGGTAGGTTAGCCCCTAGAGTGTTTTTCATCCCGGTGTACGGCTTCGTGTCGGGCGGGAAGAACGTAGGTCGGCAATCCCTTCCCAATCGCAAACGGCATCTCTGGGAGCGCCAGAGCTGCCCTTCCGACAAAGTCCTTTGCCGAGCCGATAAGTCGGCAAGGGATTGCCGACCTACATATCGGGCTTCCTGACACCGAGTCGGACAATGCTCTAGTCTCCGCTCGGGACAGGCCCTTCGACAAGCCTGTCCTGAGCATCGTCGAAGGGCTCAGGACAGGCTCCGCGTAAGCCACCGATTGAAGGTCGCTCGGCGGGTTAAGGCGCACGCGAAGCACAGTGATCGGCGGTCGATCAGTGCTGATGTGCGCCTAACCCACCATCGATGGGTTTCGCTTCGCTCTACCCATCCTACAAAATGAATGCCTGATTGAAAGCGATTTGGAATTACTCGCGATAGAGCCTTACAGGCTGGCGAAAAAGTCAGTAGGCATACATTCAGCCGTAGCTTAGAACCAAGCCAATGATTTACCAGCTTTCAGATAGGGCAGAATCATAACCAGCCAAGGCACAATAGATACGCACCCATTCCGGTACGATCGCGTCTATTCCGTATCGGGTCACTTCTGCCAAGCCATTTTCCGCGAGGCTTTTGTAAAGCGCCATATCCGAGGTTACCCGGACTAACTGTTCAGACATGGCATCCGGATCCTCGGGTGGAACCAACAATGCCGTCTTCTCATGCTCAACCATGTAAGGCACGCCCCCAACATGGGTGCTGACGATCGGCAAACCCGACGCCATCCCCTCGAGAATGGAATTGGGCATGTTATCGACGGTGGTCGGATTCAGCATCACGTCTGCCTGCCGGTAAAGTTCGGCCATTTCATCCGGACTCAAGCGTCCGCTGAAGGTCACGTTTTGGCCGATCCCTAGCGCTAACGCTAAATCTTCCAATTCCTGTCGTTGCGGACCTGAACCTGCAATGGAAAGGCGCGCCCCTGGCTTTTCTCGCAGCAACAAAGCGAACGCGCGGAGCGCGGTCGTGAGTCCATAGATCGGTTCCAAATTTCGCGCAATGACGACGTGCGGCCTTTGCGTGTGGAGAGGAGACAATTCGGGTTTCGGCCTAAAACGCTTCAAATCGACGATATTGGGCACGACGGTCGTATCGAAGCCAAAGCGTCCGAATACTGCCTGCAAGAACCCGGACGGCACCGCAATTAGGCTCGCTTTTTCGAGGCTGGGCCTGATCCAACGCATCGAACGAACGAAGAAACGCTCGGCCTCTCCCCCTCGATAGTTGAGGACGACGGGAACCTTGTTCAGCCACGCGATCCACAACGCGGGAGCGGCGAACAAATGCCATGACCATCCGGAATTCGCCATGACGTGCAACACGTCAACCTGTCTCGCTACACGCCGGAGTCGGGCTATATAAGCCATTAAACGCGGGACGGCTCGAATGCCCTTAAGCTTTCCCACCCAGGCGGGGCGATAGGGTTCATTCACCCGCACGAGGGTAACGGCGATACCGCGCGAAACGAGCAATTCCATGAGCTGGCGGGTCTGATTCGCCATGCCGCCCGAGGGAGGCGGCAAGGGACCCACTAGGCCGACGCGCAGGGTATTTTCCTCTGGAACAGAATGATTCGAGTTCGAACCTGCCGCTTTTTTCGACAATAGCATTCAAGCGGCTCGCGAAAAATTGGCGATCAGTCTGGCCATGAACTTCGCCGGCGAACGATCCCAGGGCGTAAACCTCGGCAACTGCCAGATATCGCTTTTGCTATCCGCAACTCCCCGAGTGGTGGAGGCCGCCGCCTGAAATCCCAAGTCCCGAACGATTGCGATCTGATCCCGCTTGTAGTCCTTGACGGGCTTGCCGTTCGGATAGGCAAAGAAGCGAATCTTCTCCCGGATAATGGCTTCGAGCGCGGCCTTTCCTTCTCCGATTTCGCTTCGAGCTTCATCTTCGGACAAATTGGCCAGAATCGGATGATTGACCGTGTGCCCGCCGATTTCCATGCCGTGAGCGTGCATCGCCTTGACTTGCGAAGAGGACATCATCAAGTCGTCCGGCAAATTGCCCGCCAGAGAAGCAATGTGGTCGACGTATTCCGCCCTTTGACGGGTGGGCAGGTGCTTCAGCCGGTTTAGCAGCTCGTGGCCGGTTCGGGCTTTGTCCTCGGGCGTCGCAATCGGGTGGACACCCTGCCCTATTGAGGAAAGATCCAGGCGTTCATCATCCAGTACGCGAACCGATTCGAGCACGGTGTCATTCCACATGCGTCCGCCGTCGAGAAATCCGGTCGCGATAAAAAAGGTAGCCGGCAGATTCCAGCGCTGAAGAATGGAGAGCGCCAGCGTTGCGTTATCCGCATAGCCGTCGTCGAACGTGATGCACACGGCTCTAGGCGGCAGATCGCCAAGGCGCAGGCGGTCCAATGCTTCCGCCAACGGCAACACGTTGAAGTTACGCGCCAGAAGCTCCATTTGCCAACCGAAGGTGTGTGCATCGATTTCGTCCCGGCGCATGAAATCCGGTTCGCTCAACACGCGGTGGTAAATCAGGATGGAGAGCTTGCGCTTTCGCCCGAAACCGCACATAAAGCCGCCGGCCACCTTGAGCAGGCCGAGCGTCATGTTTTCCATTGCAGGATTAACGGATGGCACGGGTTTGGAACCACTGTTCCAGCATCATCAGCACCCAAATCAGTTCGCCGTAGTAGGCGGCGTGAACCGACTGGTGCATGGCGATAGCGTGATCCAGGAATTCCGCCCGGAAATAGCCGCGCCCTTTGAGTTGCTGAATGCTGCCGTAGGCAAGTGCTTTGAGCTCCTCATGATTCTGCAGCCAGATGCCGAAAGGCAAACCGAAACCGTGTTTGGATTTGTTGATGATCTCGGCCGGCAGAAATCCGTGCATTGCCCGTTTGTAGAACCATCTCAGGTTATTGGCCTTCAGCTTGGTTTTAGAAGGAATCCTGCAAGACAACTCGATCACGGCATCGTCCAGCATGGGATAGGCCACCTCGACCCCTGCCAGCTCGCACATCCGGTTGACCTTGACCAAGTCATTGTCGTGCAGCGTGATTTTCCAATCCAGATAAAGCATCCGGTTAAGCGGAGAGGCTTCCTTTGGCCTGCGGTAACATGCCCGCTGGATCGACAGAGGCGCGCCGACATCGATCGATGCCAGGAGATCCGGATGGAATATCTCATTCACATCGTGGCGGTGCAGGAAATTGTAATCCTGTAGCCGATCCGGCAGCGGTGTACCGGCTTGCTCGACGTAACGCCCGGCTTTTCGGACGATACCTTTCTGCAATGCGGGTGGGATTCGATTCAAAGCCGACTCGAACGTTTTCCTCAACGGAGAAGGCACTTCCCAGAAATATTCGAACAGCAGCTGCTTGGCATAACGCTCGTTACCGGCGAAAAGCTCATCACCGCCATCGCCACCCAATAAGCGATCCACGCCATGCTCGCGCGCCAGCTTTGCGCAAAAATAGGCCGGCAAGGCCGATGAGTTGCCGAAAGGCTCGTCGCATGCCGCAGCCACCAAGGGGATGGCGGTCACCGCATCAGCCGGCGTTAAATAGTATTCGTGCTGACGGGTATTGAAATGTCTGGCGGCGGTGCGCGCATAGGCGATTTCGTCATAGCCTTCTACGGGAAAACCGATGGAAAACGTATCGGCCTCACCTTCGCTCTCTCGAGCCAATAGCCCGGAGACCGTAGAGCTGTCGAGTCCGCCGCTCAGGAAAGCGCCGATCTTGGACGCGCCGTGCGTTTCCCGCCGCACCGCCTCGGTAAGAAGTTCCAAAAGTTTTGTTCCTTCGCGCTCGACAGTGGCATCGCTGTCCTCCCTGAATTCGGGCAGCCAATAATAGCGGCGGCTCACCGAACCGTCGCGCCAAACGAGGCATTCGCCTCCCTCGAGTTTGTAGACTTTCGTATAAATGGAGCCGGGACTCGGACAGTGATGGAAATAGACGTAATCGAACAGCGCTTGCAGAGAGAGCTCAGTATTCACGCCGGGATGACGGACCAGATCATCCGCGCGAGTCCCGAACACCAGCCCTGCCGGCGTAACGGCATAAAAAAGGTGGCGCTGTCCGATGCGGTCAAGCGCCAGCATTACGCTCTGCGCGTTAACGTCGATGACGGCGAGCACGAAACTCCCGCGCAGGTCTCGGAGAAACCCTTCAGGGTCGGCACGATACGCTTCCACAACCGACTGAGCCATGCCGTTACCCGTCGCCATTTGCGCATAGCGCCGATTGGTCCAGTAAGGCCGACCGCTGACGACCGTCGTGATCGAGCCGTCACTCGATTGATAGAGCGACGCTTTAGGTCCCACGCAGCCCGCCCTTTCGCCGATCACGGCACGGACCGAATCGGGTCGACCGCTACGGTCCTGGAATCTCTTGAGAAAATCCGCGGTAGTTTCCTGATCTGCGGGTACCTGATACCAACCCAGCATGTCCTGCATGATCAGTTACTCCGGTTCAGCAGGCTTTCATAAATCGGCTTATAGCGCGAAACGCTGTGCGCCCAAGTGCGTTCTCGCTCCACGTACTCCCGGCCGGCGACTCTAAACCGTGACCACTCGTCCCGGCGATTCAGCGCGCTTACCACCATGTCGGCCAAGGCGCCCGGATCGCCTGCCTTGAATAACCATCCGGTCTCTCCGTGTCGAATCAATTCCCGATGACCGCCCACATCGGACGCGATGACCAACTTTCCGTGAGCCAGGGCTTCCAGCGGCTTCAATGGCGTAACCAACTCGGTCAAGCGCATGGACATGCGGGGATATACGAACAGATCCACCTGGTCGTAATACTTCTGAACCTGGTCATGGGGAACGCGACCGGAAAAGATCACTTTCTGGGACAACCCGAGCTCTTGCGCGCGCTGCTTGAGCAGATTCTCCTGGGGACCGCCGCCCACCAAGAGAAGCCGAACCTCGGGATTGACTTCGAGAATTCTAAGCAGAGCCTCCAGCAGCAACATCAGGCCCTCGTACGCGTAGAACGACCCGATAAACCCGAGAACAAGGTTTTCCTCTAACCCCAGTTGCTTCTTCAACTCTGCGTCTGCCGGACCGCTCAGGGAAAAGCGGTTAATATCGACGGCATTGGGTATGACCGTAACGTTTTGCTCTGGAATGCCTCTTTCGACGATGTCTCTCTTGAGTCCTTCGCAGATCGTCGTTACTGCATTGGCCCTTCTGAAGACGTAAGTCTCGAGCGACCGGGTTACGCGGTAGCGCAAACCTCCCTCTCGGCATGTCCTGTGGTCGACTGCGGCATCTTCCCAGAAGGCTCGACATTCGTACACGACGGGAAGGGAAAACCATTGCGCCACGCGCAAAGCTGCCAATCCGTTCAATACGGGCGAATGGGCGTGGATGATATCGGGTTTGACTTCTTCCACGGCTTCGCCGACTCGTTCCGCCAGACTGTTGATGATTGAAAATTGGTTCAGCACAGGCAGGGTGGAAAAAAAACTTTTCGGTTGGGCCGTTCGGTAAAAACGAAAACCGTCCACTTCCTCGACCAGCACGTCGGGTCCCTTGTGCTTCGCCGAGGTGATGTGAAAGGTTTCGAAGCCCAGAGCGCGCTGGTGCTCCAAGATAGCGCGCGTTCTGAACGTGTAGCCGCTATGTAATGGGATCGAATGATCAAGTATATGAAGAATACGCATGGCTGCCTTTCGTTAACTTGGTCAGGCGTATCGGCGTAGGAAAGATTCGTACATCAACAGCGACCATAAGCCTGCGCTGTAATCGCGCAAACCCGACTGGTGCTGGTCGAGCATAGTCTTGAGAAAATCCATCTCGAACACGCCCGATTCCGCCATGGCGGATCCCAGTACGGCATCGCGGATCCTTTGTTTGAGCGGCCCCCTGAACCAAGCGGCCAATGGCACGGCGAATCCCATTTTTGGGCGGTAAAGAATGTCGTCCGGCAAGTGAGGTTCCATCGACTTCTTGAATACATATTTTCCCTCCCTGCCTCTAAGCTTGAGATCGGGTGGGAGTCCCGAAATCCATTCGACGAGCTTGTGGTCCAGCAGCGGCACGCGAACTTCCAAGGCGTGCGCCATGCTCGCTCGGTCGACTTTCGTGAGGATGTCCCCGGGCAGGTAGGTTTTCATGTCCAAGTACTGCACCAGCGACAACGGGTGCCGAGTCGGAGCCGACTCGGCGTGATGGCGGAGCACTTCGACAGCCTGATAGCCTTGAAGACTGCGCTTGAACCCGGCGCTGAAGATCTTGCCCTGACGCAAGCTGTCCGGCAGAACCGAAACCGTATGGAAGTAGCCTTCGACCGAGTCGCGGGCTAAGGACTCGAAGGTGGTTTTGGCCCGAAAAACTTTCGGCGCCCAATCGGCTTTGGGATAAACCCGGCCGAGCAGCCCGAACAGCGGACGGCGAACGCCTAGCGGCAAAAACGAACGAATTCTCTCCTCATACGTGTGCCAGCGATAGCGGCGATAACCGGCCAAATTTTCGTCGCCCCCATCTCCCGACAGCGCCACCGTAACCTCCTGGCGCGCCAATTCGCACACGCGATAGGTCGGCAGCGCCGAGCTGTCGGCATAGGGCTCGTCGTACAACCCTGCAAGCCGGTCGATCAACGAGAAATCGTCCGGATCGACCTGTTTCACACGATGACGTGTGCGATAACGTTCCGCCACCATCTCCGCATACCGCGCCTCGTTGAACGCGGGATCGCCGAAAGAGATCGAGCAGGTATTGACCGGATCGGCGGATAAGCCCGCCATCATGGCCACGACGGCACTCGAATCGACCCCTCCGGACAAAAAAGCTCCCAGAGGAACGTCGGCCACCAGCCGTATACGGACAGCTTCTTGCAAACGGTTGATAAGCTCTTCCCGCGCATGTCCTTCGGTCATGCTGCCGTCCGGCGCGAACGGTACATCCCAGTAGCATTCCGGCCGGCACTTCGGCTCGCCGCGCTTGAGGGTCAGACGAAAGCCCGGAGCCAGCTTTTGGACGCCGCTAAAGATGCTTTTCGGGTCGGGCACATAGCCATAGGCGAAATAATCTTCTACCGCGGTGGGGTCGATTTTCCGCGGCACATCCGGATGGAACAGCAAAGCTTTCAATTCCGAGCCGAAGACAAATTTGCCGTTGGGGAGATCGGCATAATAAAGCGGTTTCACGCCTAACCGGTCCCGAGCCAGGAACAGCGTCTCGCGCGGACGGTCCCAAATGGCGAACGCGAACATGCCGCGAAACCGGTCCACGCAGGACTCGCCCCAAGCCTCCCAGGCGTAGACGATGACTTCCGTATCGCAGTGAGTCTCGAACTGGTAACCGAGGGTCTCCAACTCGGCGCGTATATCCTGAAAGTTATAGATTTCGCCGTTATAAGTGGCGACAACGGTCTTGTCTTTATTGAAAAGCGGCTGTTGCCCGTTCGAAAGATCGATGATGGAAAGTCGCCTGTGACCGAATCCGAGTCCCGGCTCAGTATGCAGGCCACCTTCGTCGGGACCTCTATGGTATTGGCTTTCGTTCATGCGTCCGAGCAGTTCGCGGTCGATCTCTTCCCGCCCGAACCTGTCGAAGATGCCAACGATTCCACACATACTGTTAGTTCCTCAATGCCTTGTATTCAATAATTCGTCATAAAGGGCGAGATAACGGCTGACCATTCCGTCCAAACTGAACGATTCGACCACGCGCTTTTGCCCCGCAGTTCCGTGAGCTGCGATCATCCCCGGATCGTTCAGATAGGTTTCTAACGCGGTTGTCATCGCGCCGGGATCTTCCTTGGGCACCAACATTCCGGTAACGCCGTTCACGACCAGTTCCGGGTTACCGCCGACCTCGGTAGCGATGACCGGCAAGCCGGAAGCCATCGCCTCTAGGATCGTGTTCGATATGCCCTCTGCCCGGGAGGGGAGTACGAAGATATCCAAGCCGCGCAGGATATCGGCGATGTCGGAACGCTCACCGGGCAGCCAGGCCAAACGCTCCAAGGCTGCCGATTCCAGCATTTGCCGCGCTTGTTCGCGCAAAGGTCCATCCCCCACGAGCAGCAAGCGCAGTTTCGCACGAAGTTCGGGCCGCCATTCGAGCAAACCTATGAAGGCTTTTACCAGAGTGAGCTGATCCTTGACACCGTGCATGCGACCCACCGTGCCGATCAGTATTTGCCCCTCTCGGCTTTGAAATGGGCAATCCGCTATCGAAGGCTTGCCGTCCGGCGCCGGATGAAATACCGATGTGTCGACACCGTTCCAGATACGGGCCATCTTCTTTTCGGGAACCCTGATCTTTTCCCGGAGATAAGATTCCAGATGGCACGATAATGGGACGTAACGATGCACAAGCGGCTTCAAGAATCGTCGCAGCCACTGATACTTGCGGTTCGTTCCGTCCGGATCGAACACATCCCACCCGTGTTCGCCGTGTACCCGCACCGGAGTGCCCGCGAACCAGGCGGGCATTTGACACTCCAATGCCGCGAGGTTGCGGGTATGCACGATGGCCGGTCTGAGCTGGCACAGCAACCGGTAAACCCGCGCGTAAACCTTAAAATCCTGGCCCTCGCTCCGGTTTAGCTCATAAACTGGAACGTCTCCGGCAACACGCTGCCTGAAGTCGGTCGCATCCTTAAGACAGATAACAGCGTGTCGGTAACGGTCCGGCGGTGTCCGGTTTATCAGATTCACCAGGCCGTTTTCCAAGCCGCCGACACCCAAGCGGTAGATGATATGCGCGACCAGCGGCGACTTCATCGGGTTACGATTGGGCCGCATCGTTCAGATTACGATCGACCGACGGCAACATCTCATCGACGAAACGCTGCAACACCTCGGAAGCCGTCCGGACATCATCTTCATACGGTGTAACGAGGATCACAGCCGCACCGTCCTTCACAGCGCCCAAAAGCTTGTCCTTGGCTTCGAGCAATTTCCCGATATAGTCGTTTGTCGTATACCGTCCCGATATCCGGTTCCAGCGCCAGGTCAGCAATCGCTGCGTGGGTGAATGAAGCCGTCCTTGCAGGACTGTGCCGGGAGCACCGTTCAGCCGGGCTTTCATCGGCTTTTCTTCGGGCATCTTCCAGACCTGCCGGTCTTCGGGGGAAACGAGAACGTTTTGCGAATTGATAAGTTCGCCGCCTTGTTTTTGATGGCGGTAATACATCACGTATAGGCCGACTGTGTCGGCGCCACTGCGATAAAACGCCTTGGCTTTGGCATTCGGCCCTACGTAGGAAGGCTCCCATTCCGTGAAGGCCTCGGCAGTTTGCCAAAAACCGGCTGCCCGTGGCAGCTCGACCTTCACGGATGCAGCTATGTGATCAGCCAGCGAATCGATGTAGGCTGCTCGAGCCGGCCAGAATACCGAAATGACCAAAGCTATGCCGGCAGTTGCTGCAAGGCGAACGGTATTAGCACGACGCTCCGGAATTTTTGTCGTAAAAGACGGCAACTCGGCGCTCCTCTGCGGAGGTTCGGTCCAAAACGAGCCGATCCAAAACATGAATAGCATGACGATACCGAAAAATATCCACCCATAGATCACATGGTCTACGCCTACCGCGAGCTTCATTCCGCTCAGATGGCCTATCATCACGATCATGTAGGCTCGCAATCCATTGGCAATTATCGGAAAACATAGGGCCAGCACGATGAATGCCATTCTGCGAACCATCGAGCGGTAGCTCAAATAGGCATAAAGGAAACCGAGTGTAATCGAGGCGATCAGGTAGCGTATGCCGCTGCAGGCTTCGACGACCGACCAATCGCCGCTGGGTATGCTGAAAAAAGTCCCTTCCCGGTAAACCGGAATACGGGTGATCTGGAGCATCTTAACCGTGAAGTCGGCGGTAAACTCCATCAAAATCGGAACAAGCGCCTCGCCGGTCGGTACGGCGAATAGCAGGAACCCAAGGGGAAACGCCAATTTGGTCAGCACGGTCCAGCCCAGAAGCAGCCAGATCAACACTGGAATCATGCCGATCAACATCAATTGCTCAATCACGAGGACGTCGACGAGCCGCGCCGCAAGCCATGCGAATCCAAGAGAAATCAAAAGCGGCAAGGCCCGATAGTCCGGGTACGGGATTATCCGGGCTAGTTCGCACCGCTCCCGCCAGATAAGCCAGATGCTTACCGGAAAGATGATGAAACCATGCGCGAAAGTCTCCGAACGCCACCAGATGGCGACCATCGATGCGAACGTGGAATGATAAATTCCCAGCAAGGCCAGAACGGCGACGCTCGTCAACCATAATGCCGCGGGCCATTCGGCGGCCGAATCCGGCGTATTGATTTGTTGCGAGCCGGCCAAAGCTTCAACACTCATTTTCATATTGCTTCCAGCACCGCCCCCAGACGGCGAAGACTGTTCGCCCAGCCGTATCGCTGCACAACGAACTCCCGGTTTCTCTCGGACTTAAACGGCAGCGAGTCGGCGCAAAGCGCCTTCGAGACGGTGTCCGCCCACTCCCCGGGAGTCTCCGCAACGAGAAGATCCAGAGGTTTTTGGATTTCGATGCCTTCGATCGCCGCCCTAGTGGAGACGATGGATTTCCCCATCGCCATGGCCTCCAGCACTTTGTTCTGAATTCCTCGTGCGATTCTCAAGGGCGTAACCGCACAACGGGCATGCTTCAGGAAAGGCCGCACATCCTCAACCGCACCGGTTACTGCAACACCCTCGATGCGAGCGAGGTTCCGGACCGCCTCGGTCGGGCGCGCACCAACGATGTAAAAGCGCGCCGTATCCATCTGGCGGCGAATTTCCGGAAATATATCGCGCGCAAACCAAGTGACCGCGTCGATGTTGGCCCAATAATCCATAGCTCCGGTGAATACCATGACATGCTCGCCGGGCGCGTAAGGATTGGCGTAGTCTGCTTGGTCCGAAAAATAAGCCGTGTCGACACCGTTCTCGATACTCATAATCCGCTCTTTCACTTCTGGAGCAAGGCCTTTGAACAAGCTCGCCTCGTTTTCCGACACGAAGAGAGAACAGCTAAACGAATTCGCGATCTTGCGGTCATAGCGCGCCAAATACGCCGCCTCCCGCCGGTAAACCCAATTCATCGGCCAGGTTTTTTGGGTTGCATATTGCCGCCATTTGTCGGAATCGACATCGACGAAATCGATGATCCGCGGCACCGACGCATGCTCTACCACATATTGGGCCATCGCCGACGAAAACACCAAGACGGCATGAATGGAGCGCTGCTTCAAAATACCGGCTACCCAAGCGCTCATGCGAGCGTCGGAATAATAAGGCACGGTTAAAGGGAGTCCGACCGCTAATCCCTTGAGGCTCTTGAGTTTGGCGCGTCCTGGGTGCAGCGGAAGCAGACACGCTTCCCCGCAAAAATTTCTTACATCGGATGCATAACGCCAGTCGTTCGGATCGTCCACGAACGCGCCGAGATGAACGCGGTACGACTCCGATAAATATTTGAGCAAGTGAAAGGATCGTATCTTGTCCCCTTTATTCGGCGGGTAGGGAATCCTGTGGGCGAGGAGCAAAATCTCCTTCATAGGCGGTGCCGTAACGTTCAGCCGAGATTGCGGGAAATCCAGGGGCCCACCAGATTGCTGACCGGCAAAGGCAGACGCTGCCATGCAGCGATGAAATATCGATATTTCGGATTGAGCGGATTTATCTCGGGTACCGCCTTCGCTTTCACCAACTCGTACTCGTAAGCCAATGGTTCGGGCTCGAAGCCCCAGTGCGTCTTGAATCGGTACGAGCCGGTACCTTCTTTGCTTCTACCGTAGTCGAATACCCGCACGTCTTTTTCCGTCGCCCGCCGCATGACCTCCCAGTACATGAAATCGTTACCCTTGAGATCCCTGGCTTCTCCGGTTCCGCCGCCATAATACGGGAGCACCTCGTCGCGAAAATAGAAACTCATCACGCTGGCGATAACGCGCCCTTGGTGCTCGATGCTGAGGATTTCGCAAGAATCGCCGAATACGTCCTTCAAGATTGCGAAATAGCGTTTTGAAAATACCGGTGTTCCGAGATTGCGGACGCTCTCGGCATAGGCTCCGAAAAACCGGTCCACACCGGGATCGATGATGCTGCTTAAGCCGGCGGCAATGCCCTTTCGGATCATCGCGCGCTGTTTACGCGGAACGGCCGCGAGATTCTTCTCGGGATCGGGATCCAGAGCTTTCCGGAACGTGACATAGAGCGATTTGGTCGGCCGCCCGGATCCGTGCGGTTTTTGATTGCGAAGCTCCAGATAATCCACCTCGAGTTCCCGTGCAAGATCGCAGGCTGCCTGCTCCAGCGCTTTACGCGCTGCATCGGATTCGGTCGCGGCGCCGCCATACACGCAAAAGGGGTTCGATATCAGCGCATTACCGAATAGAAAGCTTTTCACATGGCCGAGCGGCAATACCCCGACGATCCGACCCTCTTCTTCCGCAAAGAGATAGTGGGTTTCATGGCCAAAGGCGCGCTCGATGACGTCTTGCCAACCGGCGCGATGAAAAAAACTCGCCTCGGTACAATTATTTACGAATGCATCCCAGTCAGACTTGCGGCTGCCGTCTAATCGCTTAATTTCCATGCAAGATTTCGGTCCGGGTTAATTGTGGTATGGAGATAAAAACACATGAGCCATCGTGTTCCAGCGAAAGTCGTGTAAAAGACGGCGCAAGCGCGATTCGGTCCGAGAAAGGTTCAGGTAGTGGCGAAACCGTGTTTTCAGATTGATGCCTCGCTGCCTCGGCTGATCCGGATCGATTTCCCAAGGGTGAAAATAAAACACGCATGATTGCCGGTCTCTCCGATTCACTCGCTCGATGGCCCAGCGAGACACCCGATAGGGCAGCAAACGGAAATAGCCGCCACCGCCGCACGGCAATTTCTTATTGCTTAATTCGACCGTAGTTACGGGTATTTCCAGCAACCCGTCCGGTCTGCACGGCCTGAACGAGAAGCGCGGCGCTTCCGGCATGCCGTACAAATCATGCTTTACAGGATAGATGCTGGAGCTGTAACGGAATCCTGACTCTTCCAGAACCTCTAGCGCCCAGAGGTTTTTGGAACCGATCGAATAGCTGGCCGCACGATATCCCAGAACCGGGACTCCGCCGAGATCTTCGAGCAAACGCTTGGTCCGCAAAACATCGTCACGAAACTCATCAGGAGTTTGTTGAGTCACTCGTACATGGCTATAGCCGTGACAAGCCAGCTCATGGCCGGCTTTTACTATTCGTTTTATGAGTGCCGGGTAGCGCTCGGCCACCCACCCCAACGTGAAAAAAGTGGCTTGCACTCCCGCTTCGGCAAAGATCTGAAGTATCCGGTCGGTATTTCTTTCCACCCGGCAGGGTAAATCGTCCCACTTATCCCTTCCAATATAGGGTTCGAATGCCGATACATGGAAATAATCTTCGACATCCACTGTCATCGCATTGACGATGGGATTGCCAGCGGCCGACGGATTAGCCAAAAATACCCCCTAACGCGCAGTAACGGCGCGCAATTTATAATTGTTTTTGTTAATTCGCAGCGAGAAGCTTCAAGCTAGTTTTTTCGCACTTCAAGATTCGTCAAGCGGCTCCTGATAAACTTCATCAAGATCGAGGTGCAAGAGAATGGCTTTTCGCAACAAAGCCCGTTCTTTTTGCACGGTTTTCCGCAAACTGAGCACCAGGTGTTCGAGTTGAACGACCCTCTCCTCTAGGCTTCCGGTAGCCGCCGGGACGTATCCCGAGTCGATCGGGTACAACGACGCCTCGATATTGGTCGTTCCTTGACAGGATGGGCGCTGGACTCGCACGGCATCCTGCTCCATCTCGTTTATCACCAAGCGAACCGCATCCAAATCCAGCATGTGGAGTTCCTCCAAGTATCCATACAATAAAAGCCGGTCGCACAAAGTATTAATTATTCGTGGAACCCCCTGGGTATGGCGATAGATTTCCTCAAATGCCTCTTTCGTAAATTCCGGATCGTGTGCCCAATCCGCCGTAGTCAATCGATGAAGGATATACTCTTTGGTTTCTTCGAGCTCTAATGGTCGCAAGTGGTACATGGCCGTTATTCGCTGCCGTACCTGTTCCATTTTGCCTCCCTGCAATGTCGCTCGCAGCTCATCCTGTCCCAACAGGAAAACCTGAAAGATCGATCGTCCTTCCGATTCGAAATTGAGCAGCATGCGCAGTTCTTCCAAAGACTGGGTCGGAAGATTCTGTGCTTCATCGACGACCAGTAGGACTCGCTTTCCCTCGCGAGACTTAAGTTTGAAAAATTCTTCCAGATTCTTGAGGAGAACCGCCTTCGCATCGCCATCGTAAGAAAGGCCGAACGTGGCAGCAATGATCCGTAGAGTATCCTCGGCACCGACCTGGGACGTCACCATCAGGCCTGCAACAATATTTTCGTTCCGGAGCGCGCCGAACAACTCCTTTACCAGCATCGTTTTCCCGGTGCCGGGCTCTCCGGTCACGACAACAAACCCTTCGCCCTGGGCTAAACCATACCGCAAATATGCCAACGCCCGCTTATGAACCGCGCTGTTGTAGAAAAACTCGGGGTCCGGATTCAGTTGGAAAGGTTTTTTTTTCAGATTGTAAAAGGCATCGTACATGAAGAATCAGAACCTCATAAGCAAACTGGCCGTTACCCGATTCTCGTCAAATTCATTTTGTGACCGATTCGAATCCTGCTGCATGTGCCGCAACTCCAAAGAGCCT
The DNA here is from genome assembly GCF_051027445.1 of Methylocaldum sp. GT1TLB. NCBI lineage: Bacteria > Pseudomonadati > Pseudomonadota > Gammaproteobacteria > Methylococcales > Methylococcaceae > Methylocaldum > Methylocaldum sp. GT1TLB. The sequence continues at coordinate 386,038 of NZ_CP194898.1, read as the reverse complement.
ATCAAATCGGCCCAGATCCTTCGGTTCAATGCTAGTGACACGGTCATAAACTTGTTGTCGGAACGCCCTAAAGTCTCGCTCTGATTATCGATCGCCTGCCAGACAAAGTACAAAAGGGATTGGGTTCGTGCTGCGAACTGCCAACTCCACAACGCCGTAAATCCAAGCACGTCCTGATCACCGGAAAATTGATAGTTTCGATCCTCCTGATAGCCGGTCAAGGTTACGGTGCTCTTGGCAGTGTGACCGGAGACAGATGCTTGTCCCCGTTTTCGAGTGATGACCTCATTGGTCAAGATAGGCTGATCGATCGGCAACAAGAATGGTTGACTGGTCAACGGATCGAACACCGGTTGATCGAGCAGAACCTGCTGAATTGTCGTGGTGTTGACCGTATAAGTTGCTATCCAACTCGTTCGGCGAGTTCTGTGACTTAGCAGCGCGTTCCAAGTCGTTCCGGCGTTGAACCCTCCTAAGCCGGTCCCACCGAAACCTGCTCCGCCGAAACCTGCTCCGCCGAAACCTGCTCCTCCGAAACCCGCTCCGCCGAAACCCGCTCCGCCGAAACCCGCTCCGCCGAAACCCGCTCCGCCGAAACCCGCTCCTCCGAAACCCGCTCCTCCGAAACCCGCTCCTCCGAAACCCGCTCCTCCGAAACCTGTTCCGCCGAAACCTGTTCCGCCGAAACCTGTTCCGCCGAAACCTGTTCCGCCGAAACCTGTTCCGCCGAAACCTGTTCCGCCGAAACCCGCTCCGCCGAAACCTGCTCCGCCGAAACCTGCTCCTCCGAAACCTGCTCCTCCGAAACCTGCTCCTCCGAAACCTGCTCCGCCGAAACCTGCTCCGCCGAAACCCGCTCCGCCGTAGCCTAACCCGCCGAAACCACCTCCACCATAAGCCCCACCTATGTCGCTATCGCGGTAGATGATCTGAAACGTAGTTCTTTTGCTCGGCTCCCATGCCACAGATATGAAATGATTGTTGCTACCCCACCCGCCTTGTACAGCTAATTTAGCACTCGGCGTCCAAGCCAGTCCCGCAGTCCAATACCCCCCGTTTCGAGCCCCCGAAATGTTTGTCTGACCTAAAAAATCGTTTTCGAAACGTCCTGCCTGAATAAACGGGCTGAATTCCTTGGAGAGACGGTATCTCAACTCGCCATTGTAGTTTCGATATTTTACGTCGCCTGTAGCGCTGGCGCCTCCGACACCATTGTCACGCGTGTTTTCTTGATTATAAAAGTTGGCACGCCAGGTAAGCGAATCGAACCAGTTGCCACTACGCAAATCTATTCTTTGTTCGAAAATATTCGAATCGAAGTTTCCTCCGCCGATGTTACTGTACGTGACACGGGCAGTACCTTCTGCATAACCGCCCAAGTGCGGCTTCCAATAGGGGCTGATTCGAAAAGTTCTGTAATCGCTGGTATTGCCAGTTTGCGAGACATTATCAAACGCAAAACGGCCAGTAGTCGAGTTATTGTATTGCCCAATCGTACTTGTAGAATCGATGAATACCGAATTATCCCACAGCTCGGTAGTCGAATTCATTTGAAGTTGGTTATTGATCCGCGGATCTGTATCCGTTCCCGCATAGAATAGATTCTGCATGCGATAATCCAAGTTAAATAGATTTCGGCCCCGGCGCCGGACTGATACGCCAGGACTTAACTCAGTCACGAATGCATCATCGCCATTCTGCCCCGCCGAACTGCTAGACCGTTGTCCGCTACCGGACAAATTGATATTGTCGGAATATATTCCTCGCGCAGTTAAATTGGGAGTTACAAGCCAATCCACGGCGAAGGCAGGGGCCAACGGAAAAAGAAAAGGAAGAACGGCTATACCTTGACCGATCTTCCTAATACTTGGCATGGACGCTGGGTCACCCATCAGTTCTCTGCTGACCATAAGATCCATACCCATAACCGTACCCGTAGCCATAATATCTGAATCCAAATCCCTTTTTGGTCTTGTTCAATACACAGCCAATGACCTCGCAGGACTCTAATTTGGAAATGGCCTCCTGAACAATGTATTGGGGCGTTGATTCCGACTCAATTACCAGGACGACCTGCCCAACCAACGTGGCTAAAACGGAGCCTTGACTAGCAGCCAACAATGGCGGAGAGTCAAAAATCACTACCCGGTCCGGGTAACGGGCAGATAATTCATTGGCTAGTCGTTTCATCGCATCACTAGCTAAGAGCTCGGTGGAATGGCGATCCAATTTACCTGCCGGCAACAGCGTGAGGTTGGGAATATCCGTTTTGATCAAGACATCGGAAAAACGGATCGATTTATCCTGAAGCAGATCGGTCAATCCTATCTTCGCAGGGATCCCGAGTAATTCAGCTATCGATGGTTTCGCCACGTCAGCATCTATCAACAGTACGGTTTTATCCCGCTCCATCGCTATGCTGAGCGCCAAATTTACGGCCGTAAAGGTTTTCCCCTCGCCGGGAACACTGCTGGTGACGAGAATCAGATTCGCACGGCTGAGACCATTATCACCATCCGGGAATGCGTTCATCAAAAGCGGCCGTTTGATTAGGCGATACTCCTCCGCTATCTGACTATAAGCCATCTCAGGCCCGAGCATCCCTTTTTCCCGCAGGTGACTCCAACCGATCGAATGTATTTTACTGGCCTCGGCAGTAGCTTTCCTGGTTGGCTCGGGGACTGGCTCGGCCGCCTCAATGTTTTCCAGTCTTTCGGGAAAATTCTGTTGATCCGCCTTTTTATTAGTCGAAGACTGCTCGAGCTCTAACGCTTTATTAAGTGCCTTTTCAATAATGCTCACGTGGCTGCCCCCGACTAAATGAAGGACGGAAGATGATAACCCCTAATTTCCAGCAAGATTACCCCAACGAATACTACGAATAACATGGCAAATACAGCCGTAAAAGCTAGAAACTCACGCCATTTCCGTTCCTTAATTTCCGGAATCCAATTCATGGAAACGCTGCCAAGTACAGGCAGTCCTGTAACCTCTCGAACTTTATTCATGGTATTGAATGCCGGCCGGAGCAGCGCCAAAAACACAGCCAACCCTATACTCACCACTATACCTGCCGCGAAAACCCCAACCGATAATAGAATGCGATTGGGAGCAGAAGGTTTCGTAGGTACTTGAGGTGGGTCGACAATCTTGAATTTAACGCTATCCGTGCTCTGCTCTACGCTTTCCGACATTCTCGCTGTCTCGCGCCGTTTCAGGAGTGCATCATAATTTTCCTTAATCGCTGCATAATCTCTATTGAGACCCTGCAACTGAGTCTCCACTTTTAAACGGTCATCCATTTGTTTCTTCAGGTTCTCTATCTTTTCCTCGAAGATTTTGACTCGTGAGTTCAAGGAGGCGACATTAGCGTCCGCCTCGCCAAGCGCAATTTTCTTCTGTTGAAAAACCGGATTTGTCTCGCCCCCCATGCCAGAACTGGTATCTTCTTCCGATGCGGCCTCCTCCTCTTCCTTTTTTTTCTGCCGTTCCAATTCGACTATGCTCTTTTTAATCGCCATAACCTCGGGATGTCCCTTCGTGTATTTCAGCAACAATTCATCCAATCGAGCTTGCAACGCTTGAATACGCGTATCCAAAGGACTTGCTGCAACTTGGCTCCCAAAATCCGTGAATGACGGCTCCTCTTCATCCAGCTGCCTCTGCATTTCTTCGCGCCGATAGACAGCCTCTTGCAGAGCCATCTTAGCCTCCTCGAGCTGTCCGTTAAGCGTGCCGAGCTGTCCATAAAGGTCGCCCCCGTGCTCCGGCAACAATCCATAATTGGCTCGCTTGAAATCCTCTCTTGCCTTCTCAGCGGCTTGCAAACGTGTTTCATACTCCTTTAACTGCTGGTCCAGAAATTTCTGCGCAGAATTTGAATCTTCCCGCGACTCTCCGAGTGTTTGCTCAACAAAAATAGTTAATAATGCCTGAACAATCTTCTTTGCTACCGCTGGATTTTGGTCTTCTGCGCTAATCGTAAATAGATTATTTTCTCCGCCAGTAATGCTCATAGCCGATTGCAGGTGACTGACTAACTTTTCCATGGATGCTTCATCCTTCGCGCCTAAATCCAAGTCGGTCATCCGAGCCACTTTCTCCAAGTTTGGGCGACTGAACATCAATTTCGACATTAATCGGATTTGGCCGGAAACATCTGGCTGAATAGCCAAGCCGGAAAGCAGAGGACGCAAAACAGAGCGAGTATCCACATGTACGCGCGCACTTGCCTCATACTTGTTAGGCATTTGCGCGACAAAAACCCAACCCGCAAGACTAATTACCCATGCCAAAGCAATAGAAAGCCACTTATAACGGGTTGCGCCTTGGATATGACCGAGAACCTCGGCGATTAGTTCATGCATGGAAATTAGCTCCTATGCGAAACAGGCTAAAAATAAGCTTCCGGAATAATTAAAACATCTCCTGGTAGAATATTTACATTAGCCGTGATATCGCCATCCTCGAGCAGATCATCGATACGAACTCTAAGTTGCTGCTTAACACCATTTAATGTCCTTACGATAGTAGCTCGGTTGCCAGCCGCATAATCGGTAACCCCACCAACTAAAATCATTAAATCGAGCAGAGACATATTTTCTTTATAAGGTACAGCCTGAGGTTTTGCAGCTTGCCCAACAACTCTAACTTGCTCACTGTAAGGACCGACAAAATTACTCACAATTACGGTTACTAGCGGGTTTCGAATATATTTTGCTAATTCCTTTTCGATATCGCGCGCGAGCTGAAAGGGCGTCTTGCCCGATGCAGGTAGTTCCTCAACCAAAGGGGCGTTGATTTTTCCGTCCGGTCTAACCGGTATGGTGCGAGATACTTCGGGATTTCCCCAGACAAACATTTCAATGCTGTCGCCTGGCCCGATGATGTAGGTATATTCCGAGGGCGGGTCTACGTTTGGTGCGAGTGGAGCACATCCCACGAGTAAAGAGGCGCAGAATAAAATTCCGCACAAAGCTCCATAATTAAAAAGACGCATAATATCTATCCCCAATTAGCTTTTTCTTAAAACAGCTCGCTCACGAAACCCGAGGTGAAAACAAGGTCAGCCGAAACCCTGACATAAAACCAACATTTGTTTTGTTTAAGCGGCGCGGTTTTGTGGAACGTCGGGTCTGATGCAAGCACAAAAAGCCTGGCTCTTCGCTCTCGATTTACAATGCGGCGCCCCATCTCGCCGGCTCAGGAAGCATACAAAGTCTAGCATAGCTGTTGCGCGCCCCTAAGACTGATTATTTCACCCAGAGGATCGCTATCACGCCAGCCAGGATGCGCTAACCGATTGATTTAACAACTTATATTTTAAATATCTCATTATGCAGTCTAGCGTCGCATATAGGATTAGCGCTGCACAAACTGTCTTATCCGAGTTATGGCCGCAGCCAATCGCTCAAGAGTGACCGCATATGAAAATCTAAGATGACTTTCGGGCGAATTTTTTCCGAAATCCTTACCCGGAGTTGTCGCCACGCCGGTTTCCTCTAACAAATTCAATGCAAAATCAAAGCTATTCGACGTAAACCGCCGGCAATCAGCGTACACATAAAAAGCACCATTTGGGATGGTGTTTAATGTAAATCCAATGCTCAACAGCTGCTCACAAAGAAAGTCTCTTCTTTCCTGAAAAACGCGTCGTCGCTGCTCCAATTCTTGTAAGTTCGCTTCGGTAAAGGAAGCCAGGGCGCCATATTGTGAAGGGGCGGGCGTAGAAATAAAAATGTTCTGTGCAAGTTTTTCGGCACTTTCGATGTAGTCGGCAGGAACCACAAGCCAGCCGACCCGCCAGCCTGTCATGCCAAAATATTTCGAAAAGCTGTTGACCACGAAAACCCGATCCGAGAGCGATAGAGCCGTCGGTGAAGGCTCGTCATATTCGAGTCCCTGATAGATCTCGTCTGATATCAAAAACCCCGATCGCCGCTCCAATTCAATGGTGAGTCTCTTCAACGCATCCGATTGCATTACGGTTCCAGTGGGATTCGAGGGCGATGCGATCACAACGCCCTTTGTTCGGCTGTCCCAGTGGGCGGACAGGACGTCCGAATTGAGCTGGAAGCACGTTGACGCGTCTACGGGAACCAACGAAGGAGTGCCACCAAAAAGTCGAACAAAATTCGCATAACATGGATAGCCGGGATCCGCCAACAGAACCTCGTCGCCTTCATTAAGCAGCAATCCCATCGCCAACAGAAAGCCGCCCGAGGCGCCTGGAGTGACAAAGATTCGTTCACTCGCGACATATACGCCGTAGCGGTCGCGGTAATATTTCGATATAGCCTCGCGAAGCTCGGGCAGCCCGGCAGCCGGCGTATACTTTATTTCTCCGCGGCGCATGAATTCGGTCGCGTGTTGGATAACCAGCGGAGGCGTCGGAAAATCCGGTTCGCCGATTTCCATATGAATAATGTCCCGCCCCTGCCGCTCCAATGCATTGGCACGCGACAAAATTTCCATCACGTAGAAGGGCTGTATGCCAGCCATACGATTCGAAATCATCATTTTTGCATCCGTAACACGGCGGAATCGCCTTAAAGTGTCCCAGCAATCTCGTTAGCAGACGCCGGCCATCTTGCAGAACCGCGATTTGTCTGCTAGTAATATCCGGTTTTTGAACTTGGTTTAGGAGTTTACGGATGTCCAGCGCCCAAAAAGCCGATACCCATGTGACACCTTTCAGCTTCACGCCTTACCCGCTCAAGGAAGGCGAAGAATACATGAATGAGGCTCAAGTCGAGCACTTCCGTCGCATTCTACAGAATTGGAAGGCGGAACTCATGAAGGAAGTCGATCGGACGGTGCATCACATGCAGGACGAAGCGGCTAATTTCCCGGACCCGAACGACCGCGCGACGCAGGAATCCGAATTCAGCCTGGAACTGCGTACCCGCGACCGGGAACGGAAACTCATCAAAAAGATCGAAGAATCCCTGGAAAATCTCGAGCGTGGCGATTACGGTTATTGCGAGACCTGCGGCGTGGAAATCGGCCTGCGGCGCCTCGAGGCGCGGCCGACGGCGACCCAGTGCATCGACTGCAAGACTCTGGATGAAATCCGGGAAAAGCAAGTCGGCTAATCTTTGGTCCATTCATCCTCGGACTTGAACGACACCCAATTCTCGACGACCTCTTCTAAGCCAAAATACCGGGGCCGTTTCGCGCCATCGCCTACCGGCCCCCTGCATTTAGGCTCCCTCTACACAGCTCTCGCCAGTTTTCTCCAAGCCAAATCGCAGCAAGGCGAATGGTATTTGAGAATCGACGATGTCGACCCTTTTCGCACCATTGCCGATTCAGCAGACCGGATTCTTCGCACCCTGGAAACATTCGGTTTGCACTGGAACGGGCCTATCCTCTATCAGAGCGAGCGTTTGGAGGCCTATCGAGCCGCACTTGCGCGGCTCGATCATCAAGAGCTCCTTTATCCCTGCACCTGCTCGCGCAAAGACCTTGCGTCGTTCTCTGACGGAAATACGGACGCATCGATTTACCCGGGGTTCTGCCGGAACAGGAACAAGAAACCTGTGACCGACCCTCATGCCTTGCGCGTCATAACGGAAAACGCTGCGGTAACGTTCGAGGACATGCTCCAGGGACCAGTGACACAGAATCTGGCGAACGACGTCGGAGACTTCATCGTCTTCCGGCGCGATGCAGTTTATGCCTACCATTTGGCAACCGTGCTCGATGATGACGAACAAGGCATTACCGAAGTGGTTCGGGGCGTCGATTTGCTCGACTCCACGCCCCGGCAGATTTATTTGCAGCGGCTACTCGGATTGCCCACTCCGGTATACGCGCACGTTCCGGTTCTCCTAGATCAAATGGGACTCAAACTGAGCAAACAGACCTACGCCGATCCCGTGGATGGGCAAAATCCATCATCGACCTTGGTTAGCTTGTTGACCCTCTTAAACCAAAACCCGCCTCCGGATTTGCAATCGGCAAAAACGGACGATGTCCTCGATTGGGCACTCCGAAATTGGGACATTTCACGACTCTCGGCTCAGCGCACCATCCCGGTGAACTTATCGTGAGCTATCCTTACAAAACCTAAATAATGATCTCGTCTTTTACTCCGAATGCCGTAATGGCCGACGTCCCGCAAAAACAAAGTATTTCAGTCGGTTTTATGGTTTGACAAGTTATTGCTTTTCTTTAAAATTCCGTCCTCCAAATCACGACCCACTTCCCCGATTTTTCCTTAATGAAGGATTACCTGCTCATCCTGGTCGGCACGACCCTGGTCAATAACTTCGTCTTGGTCAAGTTTCTCGGGCTTTGCCCCTTCATGGGCGTATCCAAAAAACTTGAGACTGCGATGGGCATGGGTCTGGCGACGACCTTCGTACTGACCCTGTCTTCGGTGAGCAGTTATCTCGCCAACGAATATCTTCTGGTCCCTCTGGGACTGGAATATCTCCGCACCATCGTCTTCATCGTCGTCATCGCCGTGGTGGTGCAATTCACCGAAATGTTCGTACGCAAGTCGAGCCCCTTGCTCTATCAAGTGCTGGGCATATTTTTGCCCCTCATTACCACCAACTGTGCGGTGCTTGGCGTTGCGCTGCTGAATGTCCAGTCTCAGCACGGATTCATCGAGTCGTTTTTGTACGGTTTCGGTGCCGCTCTCGGCTTTACCTTGGTTTTGGTTCTGTTCGCAGCGGTTCGCGAACGAATAGACGCATCCGATGTTCCTTTACCTTTCCGCGGCAACGCTATCGCCTTGATTACCGCCGGCCTGATTTCCATGGCTTTCATGGGATTCTCCGGCCTCGTCAAGGGCTGATCCGGTTTCATCCATGTTGGCCGTATTCGTCGTTTGCGCATTGTTCGCTTTATTAGGCTTGATCCTGGGCTATTCAGCCCGGCGCTTCAAGGTCGAGGGCGATCCCTTGGCGGATAAAATCGACGCCGTATTGCCGCAAACGCAATGCGGGCAATGCGGTTTTCCCGGTTGCCGCCCGTATGCAGAAGCCATCGCGCGGGGCGATGCGGACATCAACCAGTGCCCTCCGGGCGGCGAGGAAGGCGTTATCGCGCTGGCCGATCTGCTGGGCGTCGAACCAAAGCCTTTGAGCGCCGAACATGGCATCGAAAAACCGAAGTCCGTTGCCATCATCGATGAAAGCAAATGCATCGGCTGCACCCTTTGCATTCAGGCCTGCCCCGTCGATGCGATCCTCGGCGCAGCCAAGCACATGCACACGGTCATTGCGTCGGAATGCACGGGCTGCGAACTGTGCGTGGCGCCGTGCCCGGTGGATTGCATCCGCATGGAACCCGTTAAGGAAACCCTGGCCACCTGGCGATGGCCCGAACCCAAAGCGGTGGGTCAATGAGCTTGTTCAAACTCTGGAACTTCCATGGCGGCCTTCATCTGGATGGCCATAAGCAGGAGTCCTGCAAAGCCCCGCTCGCCGTCGCGCGTTTACCGGAAAGGCTGCTTTTTCCGCTGCAACAGCGGAATGGCGAAGATTCCAAGCCCGTCGTCGCGCCGGGCGACCGGGTTCTGAAAGGCCAAGTCATCGCCCGCGACGACCACCCGTTCTATCCGCCGATTCACGCCTCCAGTTCCGGCATCGTCCGGAAGATCGAAGACTTGCCTCTGCCCCACCCGTCCGGCCTGACTGGATCGTGCATCGTCATCGAGACCGATGGCGAGGATGCCGCCATGGACTTCGCCGGCATAGAGGATTACCGGCAGTGTTCTCCCGACGAACTGCGCCGCAGGATATACGAAGCCGGAATCGTCGGCCTTGGCGGAGCCGCGTTCCCTACCTCGGTCAAGGTGGCACCGGGCAGCGATCGCAAGGTCGACACGCTGATTCTGAACGGCGCGGAATGCGAGCCCTACATCACTTGCGACGACAGCCTGCTCAGCCACTATCCGAACCACGTGCTGGAAGGCGCCAAAATCCTGCTCCAAATCCTGAAGGCGGAACGCTGTCTCCTGGCCGTGGAAGACGATATGCCGGACGCGCTGGCCGCACTGGAGAAGGCGAAGCAGCGCGGAGGTTTCGAGGCTATTCAGCTCGTGCGCGTTCCCGCCATTTATCCCACCGGCGGCGAGAAACAATTGATCAGCGTGCTGACCGGCCGCGAAGTACCGACGCGCGGCATTCCGGCCGACATCGGTATCGTCTGCCAGAATGTCGGAACGGCCGCAGCGGTTTATAACGCCGTCGTTCACGGTACTCCTTTGATTTCCCGAATCGTGACGGTAACCGGCCGCGGCGTAAAACAGCCACAGAATGTTCTGGCTCGGATCGGTACGCCTTTCGCCGATCTCATCCAACAATGCGGCGGCTATACCAACGAAGCCGAGCGGCTCGTTCTAGGCGGACCGATGATGGGCTTTGACGTGCCGACTGATAATCTGCCTTTGACCAAATCGGCCAACTGCATACTGGTGGCCGGCCGCAACGAACTGATCGGCGAAAAGCGATCCCTGCCCTGCATTCGTTGCGGCGCTTGCGCCGAAGCCTGCCCGGTGAACCTGCTGCCGCAGCAGCTTTACTGGTACGGCCGTTCGGACCAGATCGAACGGGCGCTGGATTACAATCTGTTCGACTGCATCGAGTGCGGCTCCTGCGATGTCGTATGCCCCAGCCACATTCCGCTCGTCCAACATTTCCGCGCCACGAAAGGCAAGGCCATCGCCAAGCGGCGCGAGCGCGAAAAGGCCGATCATGCGCGCCTTCGTTTCGAGTCGCGCCAGGCTCGAAAGGAACAGGAGAAGCGCGAGCGCGCGGAAGCCGCGAAGCGGAAGAAAGAGAACCTGGGAACAGGAAAGTCGCCGGAAATCATCGAGGCTATCGAACGCGCAAAACTCCGCCGCGCGGAAAAATCGGCACCGTCAAGCGAAGGCGCCGCGCAAATTGATGGCGATAAGCAAGAAACGGTAGTGCCGCCGGCAGGCGCCGAGACTCGTCGAGAGTCCGCCAAGGTCGTTCACACCGAGACTCCGCCAGGCGGCCCGGAATCCGAAGCTCAAGCGGTGCCTTCGGAGATCGATTAGCCGGGCATTTCCAAATTCGACAGCCACTTGAAATACATCCATCATCCAACACTCGCTCACATGCGTTTTCCGACCGCTCACGCGCCGTATCTTGCCCCCGTCAACAGCGTCAACCGCATCATGCTGGAGGTGCTCGTTGCTCTGATTCCGGGCTTGGCGGCATTGGTCTGGCAATTCGGCCCTGGAGTGCTCGTGCAGTGCATGATCGCCCTGCTCGCGGCGCAGCTGGGCGAAGCCGCCATGCTCTCCTTGCGTCGCCGTCCGATTGCGCCTGCTCTTAGGGACTATAGCGCTGCCCTCACCGCCGTGCTGCTGGCCGTGTCGCTGCCGCCTTTGGCGCCCTGGTGGCTTACGGCTTTCGGAGCGCTTTTCGCCATCGTCATCGGCAAGCACCTGTACGGCGGGCTGGGATACAATCCCTTCAACCCGGCGATGGTCGGCTACGCCGTACTCCTGATCTCTTTTCCCCAGCACATGACCGCCTGGCTTCCGCCCAAGGAACTGAGCGGTTCAGCGCTGAGTTTTGCCGATGCCTGGAATGCGATCTTCACCCGCACGCTGCCGTCGGACATGACTTTCGACGCGCTAACCATGGCGACCCCGCTCGATACGATCAAGACCCAGCTCGGGCTAAACCGGTTACTGGACGAAATTCAGGCCGGGGGGCTTTTCGCAGGAATCGGCGGGCGCGGCTGGCAATGGGTCAATTTCGGCTTTCTCCTGGGCGGACTGTGGATGTTGAAACGCGGCATCATCGGCTGGCAGATTCCGGTCGGATTCTTGGGCGCCTTGTTCGGCATTTCGTTGATCTTTTTCCTAATCGATCCGGCGGTCTACCCGACGCCGCTGTTCCAGTGCTTCAGCGGAGCCGCCATGCTCGGAGCCTTCTTCATCGCGACCGATCCGGTCACGGCCTCGACCACGCCGCGCGGGCGATTGATTTACGGCGCATCGATCGGCCTACTGGTATTCGTCATCCGCTCCTGGGGCGGCTATCCGGACGGCGTCGCCTTTGCGGTTCTGCTGTTGAATCTGGCTGCGCCCACCATCGATCACTACACCCGTCCGCGGGTCTACGGACATCCGAAATGAATTTGCCCAAGCCCATCATCAATGCAGCCGCCGCGCTCGGAGTGTTCGCCGTCATCGGCATGGGACTCGTGGCCCTGGTGCACGACGGAACGAAAGAGCGCATCGAGTCCAACGAACAGGCCGTCCTGCTGCACACTTTGGAATCCTTGGTTCCGGCCGACTGGTTCGACAACGATATTCTCGCCGACACCATAACAGCCAGCGACCTCACCCTCGGCACCGATAAAGCGGTTACCATTTATCGCGCACGAAAAAACGGCAAGCCCGTGGCGGCCGTGCTCTCCCCTATCGCTCCGGACGGCTACAACGGCACAATCAGACTGCTGGTAGCAGTCCGCACGGACGGCTCGCTAGCCGGCGTCAGGGTCGTCAGCCATCGCGAAACGCCCGGACTCGGCGATCCCATCGATACCGACAAATCGGACTGGATATTGGGCTTCGACGGCCGCTCGCTGAGTAATCCTTCAGAATCCCGCTGGAAAGTCAAACGGGACGGCGGCGAGTTCGACCAGTTCACCGGAGCGACGATCACGCCACGCGCGGTAGTCAAAGCCGTTTACAAGACCCTGATTTTCTTTGAGCGGAACCAAGAGCGCCTATTTGACCAAGAGTCGGGAAGCTCCCTAGGATCGAATCCATGATCGACTTTTCCAAATACCAGAAAATCGTCCGCGACGGCCTCTGGCACAACAACCAGGCCTTCGTCGCGCTTCTGGGATTATGCCCCCTGCTGGCGGTCAGCAATTCGGTGATCAACAGCCTGGGGCTGGGTCTCGCCACCACCATGGCGCTGATCTTTTCCAACGTCATCGTTTCGCTGATCCGCAATCACGTCGCGACCGAAATCCGGTTGCCGGTGTTCGTACTCATCATCGCCTCGAACGTCACCGTCATCGAACTATTGATGAATGCCTTCTTCCACGATCTGCATAAGATTCTCGGCATCTTCATACCTCTGATCGTCACCAACTGCGCCATCATCGGACGCGCCGAAGCCTTCGCATCCAAGAATCCGGTCGATCGCGCGCTCATGGACGGCTTGTTCGTGGGGTTGGGATTCACCTTTGCACTGGTCATGCTCGGCGCCCTGCGCGAGGCGATAGGAACCGGTGCCGTGTTGAATCGAGCGGACTTGATGTTCGGCGAAATCGCCAAGAACTGGACTTTACCCGTCTTCAGCGACTACGACGGATTTCTGCTGGCAATTCTCCCGCCTGGCGCCTTCATTGGCCTCGGCCTCCTGATCGCGGTGAAAAACCTCATCGACGCCCGGGCGAAAACGAAAGCTCTCGGCAAGACTGCGCCGGTCCAAACAGACTCGCTCCATAAATCTCCCATGCATGAATCATGAACGCCGAAAAGCGCAGACGGATTTTCGAGCGTCTGGCCGCGGCGATCCCGGAGCCGACGACCGAGCTCAGGCACTCGACGCCTTTCGAGCTGCTGATCGCGGTGGTGCTGTCGGCGCAAGCGACCGACAAGGGCGTCAATAAGGCTACCGCCGAGCTATTCTCGGTCGCCAATACGCCCGAGACCATACTCGCCTTGGGTGAAGAAGGTCTCAAGGAATACATCAAGACTATCAACCTATATCCAAGCAAGGCCAAGAACATCATCGGACTTTGCCGGTTGCTGCTGGAAAAACACGGCGGCCAAGTGCCGCAAACAAGAGAAGAGTTGGAAGCACTGCCGGGTGTAGGCCGCAAGACCGCCAATGTCATCCTCAACACCGCATTCGGCCAGCATACCATCGCGGTTGATACCCATATCTTCCGCGTCGCCAACCGAACCCGGCTCGCGCCTGGCAAAACGGTATTGGAGGTCGAAAGGAAACTGGAGCGTACCGTTCCCAAACAGTATTTCAAGGATGCCCATCACCTTCTCATCCTGCACGGCCGCTATACCTGCGTCGCCCGGAAACCGAAATGCCCCATTTGCCCGATCGCCGACTTGTGCGAATACCCGGACAAAACTCCACCCGAATACTTTTCGGATACCAAATAATCGTCCGAGACGATTTAAAACATTAGTGCTTGACTGAGAACCTCGTAACAGGTTTAATACGCAACTCGATTCGCCACTGGCCAGGTAGCTCAGTTGGTAGAGCAGAGGACTGAAAATCCTCGTGTCGGCGGTTCGATTCCGTCCCTGGCCACCATGTAAAACGAAAGTTTGCAATTATTTTCTTCTGCGCAAACCTTTCTCGTCTTTCCGAAGACGTCTCCGAAAAACGCACTCACCCAAACCGACCAATCGGGCTTGCGATCTTAAGCGCCGCCACTGCGCCCGGCTCATGCCCTAGCCCTTAGAGCTAGTCGCCTTGGTCATCCGTAATGATCTTGGCCTTTAGGGGCGTCGAGGCAATACTTTCCGGTCACATGCTAATCGTCCGGCGGCGTGGCTGGTTACGAATCCTCGCGGATCTTTTCCGTCCCCCCTGCGGATGACAGTGAACACGTGCCACTGCGCATGCGCTTCGCAAGGAGACCATGTTGCGACAACCACGGCTCGGTGCAGTTCACGGCCGCGATGTCTTGGGGGTCATGAGGGTGGCATTTCAGTTATCCCTTATCATGCCGTCATCGGGGTGGTATAAATTCGCCGGAAGGGGGCACGGTATAGGTGATCTCCAGCGTGATGTTGGAGAGATCCGAGACACAGACCGTGTTGTCCTGAGCCGTTAGACCATCGATCGACGGGCCTCCGGTCAGCAGAACGCCATACCCCCGCATTCCGCCCAGCGGAGGCGCGGGGCTGGAGAGTTGCCAGGCGATCGGAGAGGTTACATCCCATTGACGTGCATTGATGCGCGATGTCGGCTGTCCGCTGGCGAAGGTCGGGAGTCTACCCTGCACCGTTCCACCATTACGAACCCAATCCATGGAAGGGATGCGCACTTCCACGCAGCCGTTCGCTTTCACCTCGTAGTTTCCCTCTCCGTTTTGCCAGCATCGGTAGCTGTATCCCACGACAAGCGGACAGGAAGGAGCTTCGACCTCGTCGTAGCTCAGCACGGCACGGTCGACGATCTTGTCCGGAATCATGTCCATGAGAGTGAAGTCGAATTGCACGGCGCGCTCAAGAACGAAGGCGAAGCAATTTTCGCCGAGCCATCCGATCTCCGCCTGTCCCCACCCTACCATGCCGTCCATCACTCCGGGCATCGGGGTTAGCTCTCCGCAAGTGGAACTGTAGGTTCTACTCTCCCAAGCGTTACGGCTGGTGGTGACTCCTACGAGCAAGGTGTGCTGACCTACAGTGCGGAAGTCTACCCCTCCAGCAACCGTCCTCGATGCTGCGAGTGCGTTCTCTTCCCACACCCGCTGTCGGGCAGCTGGGGTAACACAGACCGTGTCTCCCTCATATGCCTCGCGCCAGACAAAGCCCGACAAGCAATAGTAGACGCCATCGCGCGGTCCCGGCTCGCGCCTGAACGGGGCTTTGGCGTTCTCATCCGCAGCAAGGGCACGGGATTGCGGAATGACGCAGACCAAGTCGTCTGCTCGCGCCGCTCGCCAGACGTATCCGGGAAGGCAGTCGCGAGGGTCTTGGGCAACAGACTCCTCAGCAACTCCGCCGATGAATGCAGGCAGCAGCAACAATGCGAGGGTCTTGTATCCGATCAACATAGTTTTCGACCTTTCTCTTGAAGCGCAAG
This sequence comes from Methylocaldum sp. GT1TLB, assembly GCF_051027445.1. Taxonomy (NCBI): domain Bacteria; kingdom Pseudomonadati; phylum Pseudomonadota; class Gammaproteobacteria; order Methylococcales; family Methylococcaceae; genus Methylocaldum; species Methylocaldum sp. GT1TLB. The sequence continues at coordinate 370,250 of NZ_CP194898.1, read as the reverse complement.
AGCGATCCGGAATCCCAGGAAAAATAGACGCCTTCTTTTATGTAAAGGAGGACTATAGGGGGGATAGGAAGTTCAAAGGGCGTGATCGGTCAGTTCAGGTGAATGGTTCGCTTCCGATGAGCCGCCATTAAGCGGTGAGCGTTGAGACAACGGGCGGCTTGGGCTCGCGCTCGTTCGACCTTTGACGGTACTAAGTACATTCCGCAAATATTTGCGGAATCTCGACAGATTGGCTTGATTGGCGGGGTTGTCCTGCAGGTTGTCTATGCCGCAAGACTTCCCTGAATGTACTTAGAGCGTTTTCATCTCGCTCGTACGGCAAAACAGGCTTGGCAGGAGTCGTTGGCGCCTTCGGCTCGGGTGAATGGATTCAAGCATTCGTAGGTCGGCAATCCTTTGCCGACGAACCCGTTGGCCCAACTGCACCGTCGGGAAGGGCGGCTTCGGCGCTCCCGAAGACGCCGTTTGCGATTGGAAGGGTCGCGACTAAAGCGACCGTTTGCGATTGGGAGGGATTCCCGACCTACGCGCGAGTGCCCGTACAGTCGGTATGAAAATGCTCTAATTGAAGGGGCGGTTCTTTACGTGATTGATCTCATACGCAAGAAAGAAGGCGTAAGGCTTTCGCTATTTGCCTGATGCCGCACAGCTCAGAACGTTCGTTTCCGTCCGCACGTCATGCTGGCCGGGAGCCGCTCATTGACGCTCCGAGCGTGTTCGACATGAGGGGTTCGGATCGCTTTTTCGAATCAAACGTTACTCTTCCTTGATTATTTCCAATTTCATTGTGGTCGAGGCCGAGGCGCTTTGGAGGGGTTTGAAACCAAGCTTTGGATCGTCGGTTCTACCGCCGCTGCATCCGAGACGCATGCAACGCTCCTTGAACTCCCCGAGGGCTTTATTTGCAGATGCCGCAGATTCATACGGCCCCATGATGCCTTCCCTAGCCTCGAAAAACCATTCGACCTGCCCTGTCGTACCGTTACGCGCCGAAAAAACACGATTGACGTTAAACATTGTTCTTATAGTAATGATTACCAAGCATAACCAACACTTCCCGCTCAGTGGCTATACCAGAGTATTTGCTGGCAACTGATTCCGGCAGATGCATGACGAATGAGCAAGCAAAATATAGCACAAGCCCTTTTCGCCGTTCTTTTCCGGGACGGTATCAGGTTTTCATTGGTTGACTTCCTTCTATGGCCAGCCACAGCCCGACCACAGGATTAGGAAGGTGTCCGGCTTTTCCATTCGGCACTGAACCGTCCCCGTCAGCGAGATCAGGGGACCACCTCCACGGTGGCCATCATGCCGTTGTCCTCGTGCGCCACGATATGGCAGTGGTATACGAACTTGCCAACGATCACCGGATTGGTAAACGGAATCAGCAGCTTGACTCGGCTTTTCACGGGAAGATTGACCACATCCTGCCGGCCTGTAAAAGGCACCGGCTGCCCGTCGATTTCTGTGACCTGAAAATCGAGCTGATGTATGTGAAACACGTGCATTTCGTCAGTCACATTCTCGATCGTCCATTCTTCCACATCCCCTAGCTTGACTTGGGTGTCGACGCGATTCGGATCGAACTGCTTGCCCTCGATGTAAAACTGGTTGGTGTCGGGATCCTCCGAGAATTGGAAACTGCGGTGCTGGGCAACGGGATGCCCGCGCAAATCCTCCACCGGAGGGAATTGGTCCGCGGTCGGAAGCTCGACCGGTTCGCGCTCGGCACCTTCTGAAATCAAGGTCGCCAGCACCACTTCCGGATACTGATCCCCATCGGGCCCGGTATCGACGGCGAGAGTGCGCAGTTGATAGATTCCGTGGCGACCGCCCTGAATCAACACCTCGGTGCGCGATGCGGGCGGCAGTAAAATTTCGTCCCGCGGCACGAGCTCGGTATGGCGGTTGCCATCCGCGGCGATTTCATAAAGTACGTGATCGTCCAGCTTCAGACGGTAATAAATATCCGCTCCGATATTGCCGATCCGCCAAAACTGCGTTTCCCCTGGGCGAATCTTCAGGGTCGGGTTGACCATGCCGTTGACGGTGCGGGTCGTGCCGGCATTGCTATCGATGTTGTCCGAAGGGATCTCGCCGCCGATGTTCTGAAAATCCTTGAGGAGCATGATGCGCTCCTTGATGCCGCTCAACTGCGGAAACGGATCGAGCATGCCCTCGACGATCAGGCCACCCGACATGCCTCCGAAAATCTGCGCCTCGACCAAACCGTGCATGTGAGGGTGGTACCACAGAAAGCCCGCAGGGTGCTCGTCGGGAAATACGATTCGTTGCCGATAACGCGTATTCGGCATGATATCGACGAAGACATTGTCGCCATTATCCAGCGGCGACACGTTCGAGCCGTGGTGATGCAGATTCGTCGAATTTTCCAGCGAATTGACCAGCTCGAGATTCAGGGTATCACCGGGCCGAACTCTCAGCGTCGGTGGGATATAACTGTCATTGAACACCATGGCGACGACGCTCTGCCCGCCAATCTCGATTTCCCGCTTGCCGGCGGTAAGCATGACGTTCAAGGCGCCATCCGAACTCGCGACTTCGGGTGGATTTCGGAATGTTTCGGCAGAATCGCCCTGTTCTTGGCGTCCGTTTCCGTTTTCGGCGGAGTCGTCATGTTCCTCGCCCACGGATGCCTGAATGATCGACTCCGGACCGGCATGAACCCATGGATTCGGGAGCGTTGCAACGACAAGACCGACAACCGCCAGCAAGGCTGCAACGGGTAGAAAGGGAAATTTGCGGGGTGTACGCATGACCGGCCCTCCTTGGCTAAAGGTCTTCGGAGCGAATATCCGTTAGTGCATTAATTACTAACTCACGTTCCCGCCTGTTGGGCTAAAACAAGGCAAAAATCATGTGAGGAAGCTTCCTAACGGCTGTGACATTGCCGCATTCGGACCGAACAATGGAATCAGCAATCCAGCAGGGATCTTGCCGCCCAAAAGGCTCGTCCTTCAAACCCTAGAGCGTTTTCCGATCCGGTATCAGGGAGCCCGATAGGTAGGTCGGCAATCCCTTCCCAATCGCAAACGGTCGCTTTAGTCGCGACCCTTCCAATCGCAAAACGGCCGTCCTGGGAGCGCCAGGACGCCCCTTCCAACAAAATCCTTCCTGATTAGCGATGAACTTCAGCCAAGCGAATTTGCCACTCGGGTCGAGGCTTAGCGAACGCCGCGGCGCGCGCCAGCCGTTGAAGCAGGGTTTTGAGATTGAAACGCCGATTGAAGCGGTATTGGAACTCGGCCAGGTACCGCTGGGCGTATTTCTCGAATTTGAACGCGTGATAGGTGCCGGAAATGGCTGTCTTCAGGTTGCTCAACATCGTATTTACCCAATGGAACTCCGGATGTTGCGCCGACTGCCGCCCAGAGCCCAGGATCAGGCGATGATGGCAAGCGACGACCTGGTGCAGCCTCCGAAACCCGCTCAGGCCATCGGTGAGTGCGTAGGTCGACGGGGCCAAGGCGCGTTTGGCCCAGTCCGCGATAGCCTGCTGCGTGAACGGCAGGGGATCGACGCGCAGGAACAACGGACGCCCGTCGTCCGTGGTTTGCACCGCCATCACAAAGGCCGACTTGTTTTCGGAACCACGCCCCGGTTTCCCCGGCCGCTCACCGCCCAGGTAGGCATCGTCGATCTCGACCCGCCCGGCCAACTGCCGATCCGTTTCCCGCTCCGCCATCACCTGGATCAACTTGTGCTTCACCAGCCATGCCGTGCGATAACACACCCCGAGATGGCGCATCAGTTCCAGTGCCGAGACATTGTTCTTGGCCTGGGTCAGGAGATACATGGCCAGAAACCAGGTGGTCAGCGGCAGCTTGGTCGCTTGGAAGATCGTCCCGGCGATCAGCGTCGTTTGGCTCCGGCAGTGTCCGCATTGCCAGTATTTCCGCCCGGTCCGTTCGAACACCGTGTGGCGCGCGCCGCCGCAGACCGGACAGCGGAAACCGTCCGGCCAGCGCAGGGCCTCCAGTGCCGCTTCGCACTGCGCTTCACTGCCGTATTGCGTCAGAAACTCGGCCAACGACAAACCCTTTTGAAATTGCACCCGGTTCATAGGCATGGGACACCCCGCTTGTGATAGATGCCCATAGTCTAAGGACCCTAGTGGCTCACTATGTGAGCCTGTACTGAACTTCGTCGCTAATCAGGAAATCCTTTGCCGAGCCGATAAGTCGGCAAGGGATTGCCGACCTACGTTCTTCCCGCCCGAACACGAATCCGTACACCGGGATGAAAAACGCTCTATTGCCTCGACGGTCGAAGACAGCCTTTACGGGAGCCATTGTTAGAAAACGGGGAACTTCTCCGGTAGCGACGGAGTATTACGAACGAGTGCGTCGCAAGAAATCGGAGAGCCTTTTTGGTGGCCGATTTCCGGATCGTGGTATGGTAAGGCCCGGTTAAGCGTTGAATCGTTCCTCCGTTCGTCTTCCTCGCAGCAGCGAAAGTTATGGATTCCATCAGTGCGTTCGAAATCATCAAGGTGGGTATCGGCCCTTCCAGCTCCCACACGATGGGACCATGGCGGGCAGCATCGCTGTTTCTGGAAGCCTTGGGCGACCCGGACCGGGTCGAATCCCTGACCGTCCGGCTGTATGGCTCCCTCGCCAAAACCGGCCGCGGGCACGGCACCGACGTAGCCGTGTTGATGGGACTTTCCGGCGAGGATTACACGCTGATCGACACGGCCGTCATTCCGGACCGGATCGCGGCTATCAAGGCCAGCGGTTGGCTGCCCTTGGGCGGAAAACGGAATCTTCCTTTCGTCTGCGAACGGGACCTGGTGTTCGAGAGCTCGACCACCCTGCCGCGCCACGCCAACGGGATGTGTTTTCGGGCGATCCTTACGGACGGCGAAATTCTCGAGCGTATCTACTACTCTCTGGGCGGCGGGTTCGTGGCCGCAGACGATGACATGGAGCAGGCTTCGGCGGCGCGCGTCGTGACACCTTATCCCTGCCACTCGGGGCAGGATTTGCTGCGAAATTGCAGAGCGCTGGGTTTGTCGGTCTCCGATTTGACCTATTTGAACGAGCAGGCCTGGAGATGCCGGGACGAGATCGACGCCGAGGCGCTTCGGCTATGGCGGGAAATCCGGCACTGTATCTTCCGCGGCGTGCACCGCGAAGGCTATCTGCCGGGCGGCTTGCGGGTCCGGCGCAGGGCACCGGAAATGCACCGCAAATTGCTGAACGGCGCCGACTATACGACGATCGAACAATGGTCCGATCTTCTGCGGCGTCAACCCCGTGATTTCGCCAACGTAGACCGGTGGGTGGTCTGTTTCGCCCTGTCGGTCAACGAGGAAAATGCGTCCTTTGGACGAGTCGTCACTGCACCCACCAACGGCGCCGCCGGGGTGATTCCCGCGGTGTTGATGTACGCTTGGTGCTTCGTCGACGGCTTCGACGAAGACAAGGTCATCCGCTTTATCCTCACTGCCGGCGAGATCGGCACCTTGTTCAAGAAAAACGCCACCATCTCCGCCGCCATGGGCGGCTGCCAGGCCGAAATCGGCGTTTCGTCCGCCATGGCGGCCGCGGGGCTGGCGGAAGTCTCGGGCGGTACACCGGAGCAGGTCTTGCAGGCGGCGGAAATCGCCATGGAGCACCACCTCGGATTGACCTGCGATCCGGTCGGAGGGCTGGTGCAGATTCCGTGCATCGAACGCAACACCATGGGCGCGGTCAAAGCCATCACCGCAGCGACCATCGCCCTGGACAGCGATCCGGCGGACGCCAGGGTCAGCCTCGATGCGGTGATCCAGACCATGTGGGAGACCGCAAAGGACATGAATGGCCGCTACAAAGAAACCGCCGAGGGTGGTCTTGCGGTACACATTCCGGTGAACGTGCCGGAGTGCTGAGCGGAGTATCGTGAGCATCCGATGCGCAAAAACAGGATAATGAGCGGCGCGCCCGCCACGCCCCCGCCGGAAAAGGCGGAGTTGACGTCCACAACTTCTGGCGCGCTACACCATGCCATTGCAAGCTCGCGCTTGTCGTATTGCCGACAATCGGAAGCGGTGGTCGTCACCGAGCTCGGCAATGCAGAGCTCCCGCTACGACCGCGTCTCCACGAACTCGACGGGTGTACTAGCGGCGCATCAGCACAAACGTAGACGGCGCATAAATTGCATTAGTGCCAAAATCAACAACGAGGAGACAAACCCGTGCCTGGATTACTACCCAGCGTCGATCCGGATGGCCTGCTTGAGTACTCGGTGGTCTACACCGACCGTGCGACCAACCACATGTCGAAGGTGTTTCAGGAAAGCATGCGCGACATCTCGCGTATCCTGAAAACTGTGCACAACGGCCACACGGCCGTCATCGTGCCCGGCTCCGGAACCTTTGCCATGGAGGCCGTGGCGCGCCAGTTCGCCACGAGCAAGAAGTGTCTGGTCATCCGCAACGGCTGGTTCAGCTATCGCTGGACCCAAATCTTCGAGATGGGCGGCATCCCATCGGAATCCACCGTCCTGATGGCGCGCCCCGTCGAGTCCGGACCGCAGCCCGCCTACGCCCCGCCGCCGATCGAAGAAGTCGTTGCCGCGATCGGCCGCGAGAAGCCGGATCTCGTGTTCGCCCCGCATGTGGAAACTTCGGCGGGAATGATCCTGCCCGATGACTATCTTCGCGCCGTGGCGGATGCCGTACACGCGGTTGGCGGCCTGTTCGTGCTCGATTGCATCGCATCCGGCACGGTCTGGGTCGATATGCGCCAAATCGGAGTGGACATCTTGATCAGCGCACCGCAAAAAGACTGGAGCGCCCCGCCCTGCTGTGGGCTGGTGGTATTAAGCCCGGCGGCGCGCGACCGTATCGAGAACACCGCCAGCACCAGTTTTGCCGCTGACCTCAAAAAATGGCTGCAAATCATGGAGGCCTACGAACAGGGCGGACACGCCTACCATGCCACCATGCCAACCGATGGCCTGCGCGCTTTACGCGAGGTGATGCGCGAAACTGAAGCCTACGGCTTCGCCAAGGCGCGCGATGAGCAACTGGAACTCGGTCGCCGGGTGCGTGGGATATTGGCCGAGCGCGGCATCAAATCGGTCGCTGCGGCCGACTTCGGCGCCCCCGGCGTGGTAGTGTGCTACACCAGCGACGACGCCATCAAAACCGGCAAGAAATTCGCCGATCTCGGTCTGCAAATCGCGGCCGGGGTCCCGCTGCAATGCGGCGAAAGCCCCGATTTCAAGACTTTCCGCCTGGGTTTGTTCGGCTTAGACAAGTTGCAAAACATCGAGCGTACGGTTGCGACCCTGGCGCAGGCACTGGATCGGATCGAAAGGTTCTGAACGATTGCGTCATCGCGTCGGCGACGGAGTACGGTTCGGCGTAAGGGATTAGACTGCTGGAACAGACGCACTGGCTGCACAAGAACCAGCTCATCGGACGAGTGCGATCGGAACTGCGCGGAAAAAACGGGCGACCCTATTGCCTGCCGCGCAGATGCTCTCTTCTCGGAGATAAGGATTTTCGAAAGCCGCTTTTCGGACGGCTTCATACGTTTTTTGGACCTTCGCTTGCAAATTTCGATGACGGGTTCAGCCGATTGTCATGCACGATTCAACCTGATCATAGATGAATACAAGGACGCAAATCGCCAATGCGTCCGGTCAACACCGGACTGCAAGCTTCCCGCCATAGGCACTCCAGCATTTTTCCCGACAGGTTCATCTGTCCGATCTTGTTTTCGCCTCACAACCTCGCCTTCCTGACTTCGAATCCAGCATTTTTTTCGTCGACGATGCGGGTTTTCGCTGGCTGATCCGTCTTAACTTGATAGACCGTTGAATTCATAAGCAGAGGATAAGGGGGGATGAAACTTACGTCGCAAACTCGCGATGCAGGCATGTCTTCGGAATTCCGGGTATTTCCGTCGGCGCGTTATTTCGAGATTTGTTTCGAGCGACTTTATCGGCTGATTCAGAATCTGATGGATACCGCTGATCGCGATCTCCTACTGGTGCCGACGCACTTGGGTATTGACGTCGCGCAATGTGAAACCATCGCACGCCCCGTCTATCCCTGCTCGCCCAGCAAAACCGTCTCGAGTCGTCGACTCTACACGCGAAATATCCCTGACGATCTTGCCGGCCGATGAGTTTTGCTATCGGTAGGATCGACCTGGTCCGGTTGTCGGTTACCCTCTTGACCTTAGTCCTCTCGCTTCTGGCCGGGTGTGGAACGGCGCCAGATCGGGACGCGAAAAATGTCGGAGCGGGGATTCCCTCATTCTGGACGGCAACGTCAGGCCCTCAGAAAACGGTTTCCGAGCGTTGGGTCGAATCATTCGCCGATTCGACTTTGAGTGCCTTGGTGCATGAGGCTTTGGCAAGCAACTACGACCTGAAGTCCGCGGCCGCCCGTGTGGAGGCCGCCCGGCAGCAAGCCCGTATCGATGGCGCCGGACGCTGGCCTCAGCTTTTCTTCGCGCCGAGCTACGAACGCGCTCAGGTGCGTAGCGCGGGTTTCGGCTCGACCGAATTCGGCGCCTTCGAAGCCTTGTTCACGCTGGACTGGGAAGTGGATGTCTGGGGGCGGATACGCGCTTTCCAGCAGGCGTCCCAACAGGAAGCTGCCGCGACGGAAGCCGATTTCCACGCCGCGCGCCTATCCCTGGCGGCACGAACGGCACAGGCTTATTTCGAACTGGCAGAGGCCAAGCTCCAAGCCGAGGTTGCCGAGCGGTCGATCCGGGACAGGCGCACCATTGTCGACCTGGTGCGCGGCCGCTTCGCCCGGGGACTGGCGCGCGGCCTCGATCTGCGGCTGGCCCTTACCGACCTAGCCAATGCGGAAGCCCAGTTGGCGGCTGCGCGCAACCGGGTTCAAATCGTTACTCGCCTTCTGGAAGTCTTGCTAGGGCGCTATCCGGCGGCCGATCTGGCGACGACGGCGTCTTTGCCCGATCCGCCCGCGCCGCTGTCGGCCGGGGTTCCCTCGGAACTGCTCGAACGGCGCCCAGACCTGATCGCCGCTTTCGACCGCCTGCGCGCCGCCGATTTCCGGGTGGAGAGCGCGCAAAAAGCGCTGCTGCCGCGCCTAGCCCTCACCGCTACCGGCGGCACCCGCAGCCCGGCCTTGACGGAACTGGTCGATCCCCGCGCGGCGGTCTGGAACGTCGCGATAGGTCTTCTGCAACCGCTCTTCACCGGCGGCCGTCTCAAGGGAGAGATTCGGCTGAACCAAGCTCTGGCGGAGGAAGCGCTCAATCTGTACAAAAACACGGCGCTCAACGCCTTCCGCGAGGTGGAACAATCGCTCGCCGCGGAGGAATGGCTGAGGGAGGAAGAACGGGCGCTCAAGGAAGCCGTCGAACAAACCGAAGCAAGCCGAAAGCTGGCGGTCTATTCCTACCGTCACGGCTTCATCGAAATCCTGACCCTGCTGGACAGCTACCGAAGCACCCTGAACGCGCAAAGCGCACATCTCGCCGTCAAGCGGCAATTGCTCAGCAACCGAATCGATCTCTATTTGGCGCTGGGAGGGGAAGTATGAAAGCGGAGAGTTTATCGCTACGGAATATGTTGCACACCACGCAGTGTGGGCCAGGCCGACGCGGATCTGGTACCTACCAACTGTCGAAGGATTTGGTCCACCTCCTGTCAAAACGCCGAATCGCGATTGCACCGGCACAAAACAGGCTCCGTTGCAAAAACTGTGTTGTCGAGCGAGGATGGCCGCGAGGGACTGAACATAGGAGGTCAAACGTGGATTCCGTATTCCGGTGGCGGCGCTTTGCGCCCGAAGTGATCCTGCCGGGCGTGCGCTGGTATTGCAAGTACGGCATCAGCTACCGCGACCTGGAAGAAATGATGCCGGAACGTGGCATCGCCGTCGATCATACGACGCTGTACCGCTGGGCGCAGCGCTACGCGCCCGAATTGGAGAAGCGTACGCTCTGGTATCAGAGCCGCCTGAGCTCGAGCTAGCGTGTGAACGAGACCTACATCAAGGTTCGCGGCGAGTGGAAATACCTGTTCCGCGCCATCGATAAAGAGGGCCGCACCCTCGACTTTTGCTTGTCGGATATCCGAAACGCCAAGGCCGCCAAGCGTTTCCTGGCCAAGGCGCTGAGGCGCTCGAAGCACTACCGGCCAGGCAAGATCAACACCGACAAGAACCCGGCCTACGGCGAAGCCATCCGCAAACTGAAGAAGGAAGGTTTGCTGCCGGCGGACTGCCTCCACCGGCAAGTGAAATATCTGAATGATCGCCTTGAATCCGATCCCGGTAAACTGAAGCGCTTGATTAAGCCGACCCTCGGCTTTCAGTCGATGCGAACGGCGTATGCCACGATCAAGGGCTTCGAGGTGATGCGCATGTTCCGGAAGCGCCAGTTCGACTTTTGGATCGACGCCGTCGGTGGCCGAACCGAGGCGTGCTTCGTCAACCGGCTATTCAGCGTGTATGCCTGACCCGGCGACAGGCCGAACGGCTCAGAAACGTGCTTAAACCATTTTTGCAACGGAGCCGGGCGCCCGGTGTGCGCGTAGCGGGCCGCGAATTCGTCCGACAGCGAGGCCAGAATGCCATCCACCAACAGCCGCATCCGGCGCAACGGATGCGTTTGAGGAACCCGGTCTTCCCGGTTCACGTAGCTAAACAGGACTCCTTGGGTGACATCTTTGCCGCGCATCGTCGTTCTCGAAAAAATAAAGCGGGTAGTTTAACCGGTCACAGTCCCACACTACCTGATTAGGTGCGACCGGCAGAGTTTTTCACCAGCCTGCTAACGTGAAAACAATAGTTTATACCGTTTCATTCGGAACTTGGGTGGCCTGTAGACAGCCGCCTTGGGCAGATCATGACTTTACGGTGCCTTTGAGTTGTTCACCCAATAAGCCCCGGTTTTGTTGGAGGGATTTTACTGCCGGCGCAATAGCTCAGGTAAAACTCGATACCCAAATGGAAATCCCCGGATACACGTCCCAATACTCTATATTGTAGAGACAGCCTAATACCTCGGTCTTTGCTAATTAGACCTAGATACAGGGTAATATTCGGATTCATCCACCCGTCGGATGGATGGCTGGTACCGGCCATCCATCTTCCAGGCTGTCCGCTTGGGACTATATCATCACGAGACGATTACCTTATAACCCGGTAACTTGCAGGAAATTCGCGCCTGTTACGGGTAACTGGTTAGTAACCGCAAATCCGACAGAAGCGCCGGTCGGATGCGAAATAAAAGATATCAAGCATACACCACCGTCTGGCTGACCTCCGGTCGAGGCACCACCGATGCCGCATGTCGATCCGCCTTCCACAGTGGCCAAGACTTGGTCTTGAAGGGGGGTAGCGCCCTTAATTTCACCGAGCGCATGGAAATCACTGGCGATAGCTGGAGCGGCGATCATCATGGTTGCCAACATACTCACTGAAAACATCATTTTCCTCATTGTGATTACTCCTAAATATTGCCGAGTTGGAGCGGGTAATAGGTCCCTTCAGGGTGCGAAATACCCCATCCTTAATCGACTCAAATAAACCGGGCAAAAAATACCCGGACCAAAGTTTGAAGATATCCATTCCTCCTGACTACAGTCCGTTGGTGGGGAGCATACGAAGAATTGAATGGCTGGCCTTAGGGAAATAATCTCGAAGTGAGACAGGACAATTTCCCGAACGAATGCAATAAATATCCCAGCACCGTGATACCCGCTATGGCAGCTTATCGATTCAGCAATTAAAGGGTTATTATACGAGGGCGGATAACACGGAGTGGAGTCCTTTCAGGGTCATGCCCCGCTCCGATTCCTATTGATTAGGAGCACAATAATGGAAAAAACGATATTGTTGGGTAGTGCGATCGCAGTCAATTTGGCTCTCGCTCCAATTAGCGTATATGGAACGACTCCGAGCGCCGTTTCGACTACACCAACGGATTTGACGGGATGTATTCCAATTGATGATTCGAGCACGGATGCTTGGAATACCGGAGAGTTTTGTCCCGACTCCGGCCAGGGCATCCCGACCGCCGGCTCCGCTAATATGTCGGCTGCCAGCAGCCCTCCAGCCGCAGCGAGCGCGCGGTCAATTCACAGCACGCCAGTTTCCGCCATTAACCCGGTTATCGCTTCACCGGCCCGCACCGAATGTCTGTCTGCCGGCGGTGCGAATGCCGCCGGCCCCGAAGGGTTTTGTCTGGCTTCGGAGATCGGCACCTCGCTTGCCAAGCTGGCGAATTTTGCGGCCACCAACGAGCTGGCGGCAAAGCGCTTGCAGTTTCTGCAGGTGACTTTCAAAAACAGGCCCACATTGAGCGGATCTCGGCTTCTTCCCGCGGATGACAATACCCCTTTGGTTGCGGAATGCTCGTCGGCAGGCGGTTCGACCGCGTTTACCGCCGGAGGGTTTTGCCTGAGTTCGGACCTGACCGAACTCGCAGCGAACATGGCGAAACTTTCGGTCGCGAACAGTCTCTCCGCAGCGAGCCTTAATTTCGTTCAGGTTACCTTCGGCGACCGCGAAATGCTTGGCGAAGCCGGTGAACTTTCGGGTTCTGGGACGTCGACGGGTCCGGAATGTACGTTGGTCGACGGCTCCCGTGCTGTGGCCGGAAATCCGGGAGGGTTTTGTATGGCATCGGACCTCGGCTCGTCGACTGCCGATCTGTTCGCGAATTTTACGGTAGCCAATGACTTGCCCGTGGTCGGCGTGCAATTTCTGCAAATTGCGTTTGATCAAGCGCACTCACAACATTTCCGCAGGACCGTTTGGCCTGGGGGCAAAAAGTGCGAGTCAGTTGACGGCTCGGCCGCGACTATCGGAGATGCTGACGGGGCCTGTATGGTTTCGGACCTTGCGACGCCCAGTACCGACTATTCCGCGAGTTTTTCGGTAGCCAATAGTTTAGCCATCGCGGGTATGCAATACGTACAGGCTACGTTCGGGCGCAATCAACTCCCCGCCGGCACGGCACGTTCCACGACTGTCGGCGCGCCAACCGACAGGAGATGTTCGTCGGCTCAGGGTTCGACTGCGGCTAGCACGAACGCCGGCGGATTTTGCCTTGTTGCGGATCGCGGCAGGTCGGCCTTGGGCTTTGCAAATTTTGCGATTGCCAATGACCTGCCGGTTGCAAGTTTGCGGTTCCTTCAGGTGCCGTTTGGAGACAGGGCCACAGCGAAAAAACTTGGTGCCGGGAAGGAAGGTGATCCGATCGGCGCTGTCATTACGGATTCTTCGGCTTTTAATCGTCGGCTGGTGCCGCCGAGTCTTGTGGTCAGTACCGGTAATCTGCCCTTCCATTTCCCCGCTTTTGATCCAACATTCGCCTTCAGACCCTACTCAAACCAGGATCGAAAGAGGAACTCTTTTCTTTCGCTCTCGTTAGGCTGCGAGGCCGAATATGCGGATACGCCGGCAGATCAATCGCTATTGGGGCGGTTGTTGAATCTCGGTCCGGCCCCATGTGTTCGCGATCGGGTACGCTGGGGAAAGCTTTTACTTCACTGATCTTGAAGTGCCTTACCGACAATGAACCGCCCCGGGTTTGGTGGAGGCTCCAACCTTTGAGAAGATGGAGCCATGAGGAAGTCTACGAAGTTTTCCCCCGAGGTGCGCGAGCGTGCGGTTCGATTGGTGTTCGAGTGCCGCAATGAGCACCCCTCGCAATGGGCCGCTGTTGAATCCATCGCGGGCAAGATTGGGTGTACCCCCCAGACACTGCTGGAGTGGGTGCGCCGGCATGAACGAGACACGGGTCAACGCGACGGTCTAACCTCGGCTGAACAGCAGCGCATCAAGGAACTCGAGCGGAAAGTGAAGGAACTGCGCAAGGCCAATGGAACCCTCAAGCTGGCTAGCGCGTTTTTCGCCCAGGCGGAGCTCGACCGCCGACTCAAGTCCCGAGGGCCTTCGTCGACGCGCATCGGGAGCGCTTCGGGGTCGAGCCGATCTGCACAAGGTCTTGCAAATCGCCCCGTCGGGCTACAGGCGCTATGCTGCACCGCAGCGCAACCCCGCACTGCGTTGTGCACGTGCCCAGCGCGACGATACCCTGATCCCACATATCGAACACGTCTGGCAGGCCATCCTGCAGGTCTACGGTGCCGACAAAGTTTGGCGACAAATAAACCGGGAAGGTATCGCGGTGGCCCGCTGTACGGTCGAGCGGCTCATGCGACGTCTGGGCCTGCGTGGCGCCATCCGCGGCAAGGTGGTACGTACCACGCTTAGCGATAACAAGGCGCCATGCCCGCTGGACCGGGTCAATCGGCAATTCGAGGCCGAGCGCCCCAACCAGCTTTGGGTGTCGGACGTCACCTATGTCTCCACAGAGCATTTTCATACCTACTGTACGGGCACTCGCGCGTAGGTCGGGAATCCCTCCCAATCGCAAACGGTCGCTTTAGTCGCGACCCTTCCAATCGCAAACGGCGTCTTCGGGAGCGCCGAAGCCGCCCTTCCCGACGGTGCCGTTGGGGTAACGGGTTCGTCGGCAAAGGATTGCCGACCTACGAATGCTTGAATCTATTCACCCGAGCCGAAGGCGCCAACGACTCCTGCCAGGCCTGTTTTGCCGTACGAGCGAGATGAAAATGCTCAAGCCGAAACGATCAACGGGCTGTACAAAGCCGAGTTGATCCACCGGCGGGCGCCCTGGAAGACACGGGAAGCCGTCGAATTGGCCACTCTCGAACGGGTGTCCTGGTTCAACCACTCCAGGCTACTCGAACCCATCGGCTATATCCCGCCAGCAGAAGCTGAGGCAAACTATTATCGGCAACTAGCCAATCAGGCTGCCTCGCAGACCTGACTTAAACCAACGAGCCTCCACGATTCCCGGGGCGGTTCACTTTAGTCTTAAAGGTCTTGGTGATGGGGGGCTCTCCCTTGCGGCGTACTTGGATATTCCAGGAACCGCTTGGAAGCTTTCGGAGTGTGGCCATGCAGAACCTCTCTCAATGTTCAGTGTGAACAAAATGTGAACGAGAAGGGTTCTGAGGAGAGCAAGAACTACATTAAGTTCTTGTTTCAAATGGCGCGCCCGAGACGACTCGAACGTCCGACCTTTGGCTCCGGAGGCCAACGCTCTATCCAACTGAGCTACGGGCGCATGCCGCGCATTTTACAGGAATCAGGATCGGTTTAATAGACTTCGGACGGCGGCAAAGCTGTCCATGGCCCGTTCTTTTTTCTGTTCGGGATCGAGCGCGCGCCGTTCCGGCCATTCGAGCTCTTCTTCCGGCAGTTCGTTCAGAAAACGGCTGGGCTCGCAATCCACGATTTCGCCGTGGCGTTTGCGATGCGTGCAATAACTTAAAGTCAGATGCTTCTGCGCGCGGGTGATGCCTACGTAGGCCAGGCGGCGTTCTTCTTCGATCGTGTTTTCTTCGATGCTGGTCTGGTGCGGCAATAGATTTTCCTCCATTCCGACCAGATAGACGTACGGGAACTCCAATCCTTTCGCCGCGTGCAGCGTCATCAGGTTGACACGGTCGCCGGCGTTTTCTTCCTGGCTGCGCTCCAGAACGTCGAGCAGCAGAATTCGGGAAACGACTTCCGCGAGACTCTTTTCTTTTTCGTCGTCCTTGGCGATGCGTTTGAGCCAATCGATCAGTTCGCGTACCTGTCCCATCCTGCGGCGGGCGGCGTCTTCGCTGTTGCTGGTCTCCCTCAGCCAGTTTTCATACCCGATCTTGACGATGAAATCGTCGATCACGGCGAAGGTGTCGCCGCGCTGGGCGCGCTCGGCGACATCGGTAATCCATTCGGCGAAGTGGCGCAGGCGCTGGATCGCCGTCTCGCCGAGAGACTGCTGAAGCCCGAATTCGAAGCAGGCCGAAAACAGACTGATGTGGCGCCGGTTGGCATAGGCGCCGAGTTTTTCCAGGGTTGTCGGCCCGATCTCCCGGCGTGGAACGTTGACCACGCGCAGGAACGCCGCATCGTCGTCCGGATTCACCAGCAATCGCAGATAGGCCATGATGTCCTTGATCTCGGCATAGCCGAAGAAAGACATTCCGCCGCTGATGAAATAAGGTATGGCGTGCTCCCGCAACGCGCGCTCGAAGAGCCGCGACTGGTGGTTGCTGCGATACAGGATCGCGTAGTCCTGAAAACGCGTGCCGTGGCGGAACTTGTGATGCAGCAGGTCGGAGGCGACCTGCCGCGCTTCGGCGACTTCTTCCTTGTGCGTGAGCACGCGCAGCGGATCGCCGTATCCCAGCGCACTCCACAGGCGCTTTTCGAATACGTGGGGGTTGTTGGCGATGAGCTTGTTGGCGACCTTCAGGATCCGTCCGGTCGAACGGTAGTTCTGCTCCAGTTTTATGACCTTGAGCCGCGGAAAATCGCGCTGTAGCTGGGCAAGATTTTCAGGTTGCGCCCCGCGCCACGCGTAAATCGACTGATCGTCGTCGCCGACCACGGTAAAACGGCCGACTTTGCCGGTCAGCAACTTAACCAATTCGTACTGGGTCAGATTGGTGTCCTGGTACTCATCGACCAATAAATAGCGTATCCGGTTGCGCCACTTGTCGAGGATGTCCGCATGCTCGTGAAACAGGAGCACCGGAAGGAGAATCAGGTCGTCGAAGTCGACGGCGTTGTAGGACTTCATGTGCCGGACATATTCGGCATAAAGCTGCGCCGCGGGCTGTGCATCGCCCTGCCCTTCCGCGATAGCCCGCTCGGGGGTCACGAACAAATTCTTCCACCGGCCGATGCGCCAGATATAGTTTTCCGCCTCGTCGATATCCCAGCTTTCCGAGCCGTGCTTGATGAGTTCCTTGGTCAGCGCCAGGCGATCGTGCTCGTCAAAAATGGAGATATTTTTCTTGAGGCCGAGCGCGCCGTGCTCCTCGCGCAAGATTTCGAGGCCCAGCGAATGGAAGGTGGACACCGTCAGGCCGCGCAAATCCTTGTCGGAAAGCAGCTTGCCGACGCGGCTCTTCATCTCCCGCGCCGCCTTATTGGTAAAGGTTAGAGCGGCGATGTGCTTCGCCGGGGTGCCGTGCTTGACCAAATACGCGATTTTCTCGGTGATCACCCGCGTTTTGCCGCTGCCCGCCCCCGCAAGAACGAGCAAGGGACAATCCAAAGTGGTCACGGCAGCGAGCTGCTGCGGATTCAGTTGAGAGACCATCAAACGGCCGAAGAGATACGGTCGAGCCGCCGGAAGCCAATGGCTTCGCTGAGATGCGGAACGGCGATTTTGTCCTCGCCGGCGAGATCGGCGATGGTGCGAGCGAGTTTCAGAATGCGGTGATAGGCGCGATGCGACAATCCGAGCTTTTCGGTGGCCTGCTCGAGCAGTCGGTGTCCATCGTCGGTCAATTGGCAGTAATGCTTGACTTCTTGAGGCGCCATCGAGGCATTCGGCTTTCCGGTCCTCTGCAGAGCCACTTCCCGAGCCGCGATCACCCGCCGGCGAATGTCGGCGCTCTTCTGCTCTCCGCCGGGCGCGCCATGACGCAACATTTCTTTAGAAACGCGCGGCACTTCTATGTGTATGTCGATGCGGTCGAGCAAAGGTCCGGAAATCCGCGCGCGATAACGCTGAACCTGCTCCGACGTGCAGCGGCAGCGTCCGGAGGCGTCGCCCAAATAGCCGCACGGACACGGATTCATCGCGGCGATGAGCTGAAACCGGGCCGGGAAATCGACCTGGCGCGCAGCACGGGAAATCGTGATACAGCCCGTCTCCAACGGTTCCCTCAAAACCTCGAGCACCTTGCGGTCGAACTCCGGTAACTCGTCGAGAAAAAGCACGCCGTTATGAGCCAGGGAGACTTCTCCCGGCTTGGGATTGCCGCCGCCGCCCACCAAAGCAGGGGCCGAAGCCGTATGATGCGGCGAACGGAACGGAGGAATGCGCCAGCGTCTCGGATCGAAAGGCAAATCGCTGACCGATCCGATGGCTGCGCTTTCCAACGCTTCGTCGTCGGTCAAAGGCGGGAGAATACTCGGAAATCGAGCCGCCAGCATGGATTTGCCGGTTCCCGGAGGTCCGAGCATTATCAGATTGTGTTTTCCGGCGGCGGCGACTTCCAGGGCTCGCTTGGCGTGATAATGCCCATGCACGTCCGCGAAATCGGCGAGTTCCTCCAGGCCAACCGATGCCCCCTCGTTCGATTCGAACGGGATCTGTTGCTGGCCGTTCAAATGAGCGCATACCTCGAGAAGATGGTGTGCCGCGAGAATTTTCGCACCCTCTGCAAGAGCCGCTTCGCCCGCGTTTTCCTTCGGCGCGATTAACGTACGCCCCGCATGCTTCGCCTGAATCGCGACCGGCAATACCCCGCTGACGGGGCGCAATTCCCCGCCCAGAGAAAGCTCACCTACGCACTCGATCTCCCGGAGAGCATCGCTCCTGATTTGTCCCGACGCCGCCAAGATGCCCAGCGCGATCGCGAGATCGAATCGGCCGCCTTCTTTCGGAATGTCGGCGGGCGCCATGTTCACGGTGATTCGCTGGAGGGGAAATTCGAACTGACAGTTCAGAAGCGCGCCCCTGACCCGATCCTTGCTTTCTTTCACCGCGGTTTCCGGAAGGCCGACGATGGAAAGGCTTGGTAAACCGTTGGAAATATGCACCTCGACGGTGACTAACGGCGCTGCGATACCTTGCCTGCCCCGAGTGAAAACGACGGCCAGGGACATGAATTCCTCGTCCGTTCGAATTATCGATTGACGATCTGCTTTTCCAGCTCGGCGACTTGAGCTTCCAGTCGTTCCAACTGCTCCCGCGTTCTCGCGAGAACGGCGGTCTGCACGTCGAATTCTTCCCGGCTGACCAAATTCATCTTGGCGAACGAGGCTTGAAGGATTGCGCGGAAATTCTTTTCCAAATCGTCCTGCAATTTGAGGAAGTCGGACGGTACTGCCTCGACAAGGCGCCGAGCGAGATCGTTTAGAGTGGTTTTATCAAACATATCGAAAAGCATAGCCGAGTAACGCGGTGAGCGTCCAGTCGGACGCACTCCCGTCGATATGCACCGTCAGAGTGCATGCCAAATCAGACGCTCCGTGATGGTGCATTTTTAGCGTCTGCCATCTTGACAATTTCATTTTTTGCCAAGCCCACCGCACAACATAAAGCTTGGCACAGGTCCTGCTTCTTGGTCGAAGAACGCCTCAACACTGAGCAGGGCTTCGCCGGTTCAGCGTCGAATCGAAGGCGGCGTCCGCACATTCTATAGGAGAACTCTCGCATGAAATTTGTGACCGCGATTCTAAAACCGTTCAAATTGGACGACGTCCGCGAGGCATTGTCCGATGTAGGCATTTCCGGCATCACCGTTACCGAGGTGAAAGGATTCGGCCGACAGAAAGGACATACCGAATTGTACCGGGGCGCTGAATACGTCGTCGATTTTCTGCCCAAGGTCAAGCTCGAAGTCGCGGTAACAGACGAGCAGCTGGAAGCCGTGATCGATGCCATCTCCAAAACGGCCAATACCGGAAAAATCGGCGACGGCAAAATTTTTGTGCTCGACCTTGAGCAAGTCATTCGTATCCGTACCGGTGAAACCGGAGCGGAAGCCCTTTAATCAAGGAGAAAAACAACATGAAACGAATCCAGATCGCCCTTTTCCTGTTCATGTCGCTGTGTTTCACAGGAATTGCATTCGCCGAAGAAGCCCCCGCTCCGGTCCCCGATAAAGGAGACGTCGCCTGGATGATCGTAGCCACCGTATTGGTTATTTTGATGACCATTCCGGGGCTGGCCTTGTTCTACAGTGGCATGGTCCGCGCCAAGAACACGCTGTCCGTTCTCATGCAGGTGTTCGTGATTTTCTCGCTAATGGCGCTGTTATGGGCGATATACGGCTACAGCATTGCGTTTACGGAGGGAAACGCCTTCTTCGGCGGGTTCAGTAAACTGTTCTTGAAGGGCGTGACGCCGGAATCGCTCGCCGGTACGTTCAGCAAAGGCGTCTATGTTCCCGAATACGTCTATATCGTATTCCAAGCAACTTTCGCGGGTATCACCCCGGCACTGATCGTCGGCTCGTTCGCCGAACGCGTGAAGTTTTCCGCAGTACTGCTGTTCATGGTTTTGTGGTTCACGTTCTCCTATCTTCCGATGGCCCATATGGTCTGGTTTTGGGCAGGCCCGGATGCGTACACGGATGCCGCCGCCGCCGAAGCCGCCGGCGCGACGGCTGGTTTTCTTTTTCAAAAGGGAGCACTGGATTTCGCCGGCGGTACCGTGGTGCATATCAACGCCGGCATAGCGGGACTGATCGGCTGCCTATTGATCGGCAAGCGCATCGGCTACAAGAAGGAATTTATCGCACCTCATAGCGTAACGATGACCATGATCGGCGCATCGCTGCTTTGGGTCGGCTGGTTCGGCTTCAACGTCGGATCGAACCTGGAAGCCAACGGCATCGCCGCGCTAGTCTTCGCCAATACCTTGCTCGCGACCGCAGCAGCGACCTTGGCCTGGATGTCGGCCGAATGGCTCGCTCGAGGCAAGCCCAGCATGTTGGGTGCCGCGTCGGGCGCAGTCGCCGGGCTCGTCGCCATCACACCGGCCTGCGGCTTCGTTGGTCCTATGGGCAGCATCGTTCTCGGCCTGATTGCCGGTGCCGTCTGCTTCTGGGCGGTGACCAGCTTGAAAAACATCTTGGGCTATGACGACTCGCTCGATGTGTTTGGGGTTCATGGCATCGGCGGCATCATCGGCGCGTTGGGAACCGGCATATTCGCCTCTCCCGACCTCGGAGGCGCCGGCGTATACGATTATGTGGCCAATGCCGTCGGCGAATACGACATGATGGCCCAGGTCATCAGCCAGGCTTGGGGCGTGGGAACCGTCGTCATCTGGTCAGGGGTGGTCTCTCTCATCGCCTACAAGATCGTGGACATGCTGATAGGGCTTCGGGTCACGGAAGAGATCGAGCGTCAAGGGCTCGATACGACCGAACATGGAGAAACCGCCTACCATCTTTAATTTGGCAGCCTCTTGTCATGTCTATAGCGGGCGTCTTCGGACGCCCTCTTTTTTGCTACCGGCGCGATTCGAGCCCGATCAACGGGACAAAATCCAATTCCGGAGATTGGCCGCATTCATTGCGCCCATCGCCCGATCGACCTCTTTTCCGCCGTCGAACATCAATAGAGTGGGAATGCTGCGAATATTGAATCGTCCCGCAAGAGCGCTTTCCGAATCGACGTCGACCTTGGCAAAACACACTTGCCCAGCCAATTCGCTCGCCAACTGATCGAGCACCGGCGCCATCATTTTGCACGGTCCGCACCAATTCGCCCAAAAATCCACTACGACAGGCAAATCACTTCTTCCAATATAGGTTTCGAAATCCCTCTCGGTCAGATTTGCCGGCTGCCCGTTAAGGATTTCTTGGCGGCAACGCCCACATTTCGGACGATCTCTAATCCGCTCCGGCGAAACGCGGTTTACGGTCATGCAGAAAGGACAGACGATGTGCATATCTTCACTCCGATTCCGCTTCTGCTATTCGTCTTCTAAATCGCGATCGGGGTTCCAGCCCAAGGCTTTTGCCCGAGCAATCGCCTCCTCCTGAATGCGCAGATATTTCTGGAGAAGCTCCTCCGGAAAGTTGTGCACCGAAAATCCGTACTGATCCCAGGTTTGCTGAACCTTTTCCCACAAGTTCTCGATGCCCCCCGCTTGCCATCCCTCACAGGTCTCGGATTCAGGAATCAGCCCGAATGCCCAGGCGTCCCGAATGATGCGGCCGATATCCGTCATACCGCCGTAGCGGTCATTATGTATTCCGACATACGGTTCATTATTTTTCATGCCAATGCACAGATCCCAGTCAAAGGGCCATTCTACAAAGGTCCAGGATGAAGTACAGCATGCCGGCGCCGGTCGCCTTCTTCACCGGCAAGAATACGACGCTCAAGCTTGAAACGGTTTCACGAAAGTCAATTAAAAGGCGAAAAGGACATCGGCAATCTCAAGGTCAGCTTGACGTCCTGCGCATCTTCCGTGGCTCCGATGCTTACCGATAGATTTAGGCTGGTGTCTCTGGTGAGTTTGAACGAATACCCCAAAAGGAACTCCCCGATATCCAAACTCGATCCGGAAACGGATTCTCCGTCCACTTCCGTATCGAATACGTGCTTATGCGAGTATCCGATGCTGAAGGATGATCGTTCGTTAATGCTGAACCCCAACCCGAAGCTTGCTCCTATCGAGTCGCCGGGATCGATCGTTCCGACATCCTCATCAGTCTCGAGGGTGTAGCCATAATTGAGATTTGCGTAAAACACGGCCGGATCGGTCGGGTAGAGCGCCGTAATACTCGGCTGAACACTAACGTAACCCGAGCCGGTCGGGAGCTCTGTCGGAAAGCGGGCGCCCGGCACACCCTGAGCCAGCACATAGTCCACATCGTAGGGACTTTTTCCTGTGGGAATGGTAGTTGCGAGATTTCCCACGAATATCGGCCAACCGTTGGCTCCGCCATTAAACTGATACCGTGCCGTAAACTCGATATCGCCCAAACCGGATCCATCGGCATTGAAGGTCTCATCCACTCCGGCACCGATTGAAACAGCTCTCGATCGCTGCATGTCCTCTCTGTAAAGGAAAGGTACGCGGCCACTGATTTCGAGGCGATCGGTTACGCCGTAGCGGCCGGTAATCGCACCGATAAACGTATGCCGGTCGATTTCTCTAAGATCGATCAATCCGATGGCAATGGCCGGAACAAACGTAAACGCGTCAAGAAAAACCCGATTGTTGCTCGCGTAGTTGTATTCCAGCGATGGCTCCACAATCAGGTGGCCCTTCGGCGTCAACACGCCGCCTACGGTCTCCGAGATCCTGGGCAGTTCCGGGGGCTTCGGCTTCGCCTCCGGTTCCGGAGCTTGTCCGACCGGACCCTTGGGCATAGCCGGCTGTCGGTTATCGGCAACTTTGACGGGTCCGGGAGGCTGGTCCTTGATTCGTGCTGCTTGTGCCGTACCGGGGTTTGTTGCAGTCTGTTTGGCGGGCGCACCGCCGGCTATACGTTCGAGCTGGTTTTGCAGGGTTTGAAGCTTTCGTTGCTGATCCTCGAACGCTTTCTTCTGAAGATCCAGTATCCGTTGCTGCTCGGCTAAGGCCCGCCGCAACTGCTCGATTTCGCTGCCTTTCGCCGCGTCACCGGCAGCCTTTTTGCCTTGAGGCACAAGAACGGCTCTCGATTTTCCCGCACTCTTAACGCCCGGCGCTTGGCCCGCACGCGCCGCCAATGCGGGCTTCGGAAAATCCACCAGAAGCTTGGGCGAAGCCCCATAGGAAACCGGCTCCCAAAACTGGGTAAAAGTCGCGGGCTGTTTTAAGTCGACGATCAGGCGCGAATCGTCATCGCTTTCTGAACCACTGATTACGCGCGAAAACAGGGGATGATCCCGAGGAGGTTGGGGGAGTGTTCTGCTGATTCGGCCGCCGGGAAACTTGATAACCAAGCGATCCGGGCCATCCAAAAAGGAAGCTTGCACCGAGACATAATCCGAAGCCGTTATCTCGAGCCTAAGCGCATCGACCGACTCTCCATACCTTATATCGGTGATTTCCGCTCCCAAACAGTCGGAAACTAGAAATACCCCAAAAATCGAGGAAATAACTAGTACACGCACTGACGTACCCTCCCTGGGTCCATGTCTTATTTTTGTGACGTAACAGAACGTACTTTAATTTGACTGGTTTGGCAAGTTATTTTCGAAGGATATGCGTGTACCAATAAAGCCTTGATTAAAAGAAAAATAGCCCTGCCCGCCATAAATAAATGACGGGAATATCTTGGACGCAAAGGAAATGCCTCGACGATGATCTAAGTCTTTCATGTCGTGAGGCGTTAAAGATCCGATATCGGCCCAAATCATGCGGCAGATATGGCGGTATAAATCATAAGGCGTATTTTATCAGTTCATCATTAATATATTATTCGATAATAAACAAACATATTTAGATGATCCAACGATAACTTATCCGGCGACATGCTCAACGCCGGGAACCGTAATGGAATGCTTTTCCATCAAGCGATATAGCGTCACGCGGGAAACTCCGAGCCGGCGTGCCGCGCTGGTAATACTTTTGGATTCCGACAACGCAGACATCACGGCTTGTTCGACGGCTTGCGCTTTTATCTCTCTAAGCGTTCTTCCACTGAATTTCGCCGGACGGGATAGCCCCAAATCCACCTCGGTAATCAGACGACCTGTGGAAAGAACGGCAGCTCGATTCACGCAACTCATCAACTCCCGCACGTTTCCAGGCCATGAATAATCGAGAATTGCCGAAACCGCTTTTTTCGACAGACGCTTCGAATTCCGCCGCTTCCCCTGATTAAATCGATCGACGAAATATTCCGCGATTTCAGCTGCGTCGGTATCCCGTTTTCTTAACGGCGGTACATCGATCTGCAATACATTGAGACGATAAAACAAGTCCTCTCTGATTACGCCGGCAGTCACCGCTTCTCGCAAGTTCGGGCTTGCCGAAGTAATAATCCTTACATCTATCGGACGTGATTCTTTAGAACCGAGGGGAGTTAACTCCTTTTCCTGCAAAAACCTTAACAGTGAGACTTGCCCCAACGGAGAGAGATTTTCGATTTCGTCCAAAAACACGGTACCGCCAGCTGCGGCTTCGAAATGCCCTACTCTCTCCTCGACCGCGCCAGTAAACGCTCCCTTGTTATGGCCGAAGAATTCGCTTTGCACTAGCGTGTCGGGAATGGCGCCGCAGCTCACGGCGATGAAAGGTTTTTCCGCCCTGGACGACAAGCCATGGATTGCCCTCGCAATGAGTTCCTTGCCCGTCCCGGTCTCGCCGGTAACGATTACCGGCTCATCACTCCGGCTGATTTTTTGGACATTTTCATAGACCAGCGACATTGCTTTACTGGACCCGATCAATCCAAACCTCTGATTGATCGCTAGACGAAATTCTCCGCGACTGGCCTCCGCCAGTTTTGCCGCGCCGTAAGCGTGCCCAAGCGAATATGCCAGTCTACGGACATCTACGGGGGTCGTATGAAAATCGAAAAAGAAAGAGCTCAAAAAAGAGGCGTGCTCAATAGAACCCATACTCCCTGGATCGACGATCGCAATCCACTCGGTAGACGAGCTTTCATTGATTACTTCCAATAGCCCGCTTTGCGTTTCCTCACTGAAACTTGCATCGAGCAGGACGACACCGACATAGATCTTGCTCGATCTGAGATGCCTTATCGCATCTCGCGTATCCATCGAGATGTGAGCCTTCCAGCCCTTTTCAGCGAGACTCTTCGCCAGACCGAGCGAGTCAGCCCAACCCGGCTGAAGCAAGATTAAATCCCTAGAATCGCCCCAGGCCTGATTGGCCGGAAACACCCTTTCGATTCGAGAAATCCCAGCTGTTAGTTCCATCTGTTTTCCCTTCCTTTTGATTATACAACACAGGACAATATTCCCTATTATTACAAGAACCTATGTAATTATATCTCCCTATAAATAAGCCGCTGCTTTAGATATTATGGAGCGAATCCACCGCCGTACGGTCCAAAACCGTTAAAATCCATACCCT
This sequence comes from Methylocaldum sp. GT1TLB, assembly GCF_051027445.1. Lineage (NCBI taxonomy): Bacteria > Pseudomonadati > Pseudomonadota > Gammaproteobacteria > Methylococcales > Methylococcaceae > Methylocaldum > Methylocaldum sp. GT1TLB. Next base: position 344,705 of record NZ_CP194898.1, on the reverse strand, counting down.
TAACATTTGAAATGGTTAAATCGATGGACCGCATCATAGTTATTATCTGATTATCCATAGTATTTTGAATAACTGCCATGTTGTTCGTCCCAGCATCCGACATCGCGAAATTGTTGGGACCATTATTTACGGCCACTCCGCGCAACTGATCGATGGAAAAATCGTCGGCCAGCGCGAAACGGTCCGAAAACTGTTCTTGTCCATTGACAAATACGGATGTGGCCAAGGATAAGTCAACAACCATCCCGTTGTCCAACACAAACCCGGCACGCAACTCATCAAGCTCTGCGTCCTCGGCCGCTGTCCAGCCGGGAAGCGACTCAATGCCTCCCTGCCCACTTGCCGCACAGATTTTTATTGCTTGAGGGATCGAAGCAAGAAAGATGACACTCAAAACCAGCCGCATGACATCGAATTTCTTCGATGCTCGAACATCCTTGGCCGACATCATGATATTACTCCTTGTTTCTAAAAATCATATCTTCCCGGTTGTAGCAGGTTGAAGGAGGCGAGACTACCATTATCGACTGCCATACCCAATGGGGCTTTCGGACTCAAAGCCCATTCTTCACCGCTGTTGAAATATTTGCCCGCAATATTCTTTTTATTTCGAATAACAAAAAGGATGCGGTTGTCCCATAATTCTCTAAACGTCTGAAGATCCACCCTTTTCAAACCCATGGCCGGATCTCCAAGCAACACAGCGGAGTCGTTCGTGCCTTTTATGATGACGAAGTGCAAATAGCCCTTATTATTGATAATAGTAATCGCGGGCACCTTCGCCTGAGCCAGCTGCTCCAAGCCGATTTTGTAACCGTCAGCCTTGTACCCTCGGCGTTCGAGGTATTGTTTCATGTCCAGCAAGGAAAAACCTTGCTGTTGTATTCTCTGCTGGTCGCCATGCTCCCACATGTCGCCGAAGACTTCCAATTCGCCGACCGTATCTTCGTAATGGAATGACAGCAAACTCGCCAGCGCTGCCGAGCCGCAGCTGAAATCATACTGCTGCTTCAGAATGGTCTTGAACCGTCTCTCCGCGTAGCTCGTTGTGCCGATGTTATAGAATCCCGGCCCCGCCACTCCATCGAAAAACTGCACGGAGCCGGCGCGAACCTCCGACACCGTGCTCATAACACAGAGAACGAGCAAAAGACTTGAACGAAAAAGACCGGTACTTTCGCTCATGGCGTTATGGTGACGTTGACGTCCGTGAGATTTTGAATGATTACGTTGTTTCCGGTGTTTTGAATGACCGATATGATTCCGCCAGCATCGGTGAACGCGCTGCTATCGATACTGTTATATGTGGTCATATTACTGGTATTTGCAGTGTTACCAGCCATTGTCGCCTTGAGCGCGCCGCGGGCGAACGCCAAATCGTCCACGCCCTCGCGGGCCCGCTCCTCGCCCAAATCGCCGCTCCCAACCGCCGCATACGATTCGGAAGCGAATGCGACTTCGTCGTCGAGACCGCTTGCTTGGCCGGTCGACCAAAAACAACTGACGAGAAAACATAGGCTTCCAAGCAATCCTTTTTTCATCGTTCACACCTTCTTTCCTTTAGGCTTTGGCAGAGAGCCGGTGAGCGTTTCGGCGCTCACCGGTACCCTAATCGGCTGTTATCTCGTCAATTTCAATTGTTGACGTTCACGGTGCCAAAAACATTGGTGCTTTGTTGAATCAACGAGGCGTGGCCCAGGTTTTGGGAGAGCTGAACGATACCGGCGGCGCCGTTGGCTGAACCGTCGATGCTGTTGGATGAAGCCGCAACCGGCACCCCTGCCTGGACAGCGACACCGACCGGCACTACAACCACATGCTCGACTTCCCCATCTAGCTCGACCTTGGTACTGTTGTCGATCTCCACTTCGCCGCCCCTATGGACGTTAAAAGCATTCCCGTCGCCGGCGACCGAAGCCGAATTTACCTCGATCTCCCCGCCATTCTGCGCGCTTAACGCATTCCCGCCACCAGTGGCCGAGGCCGAGGTATAGTCGATCTCACCGCCGTTCTGGGCAGCAAAAGCATCCCCGCCAGCGTTAGCCGTTGTGTTTTCGCTCTGGTCGCGAGTTGCCGTGCCCCCGTTGTTCGCGGCTACACCGTCGTCCTCGGCCTCAGCTTCGCTGTTGTCGGCAGAGGCCGTGCCGTTGCCGGCCGCGGCAACAGAACCTTCGTCCTCCGCCTCAGCTTCACCAGCGTTGGCCGTGCTCCCGTTGTTCGCGGCAGCAGAGTTTTCGTCCTCGGCCTCAGCTTCGCCAGCGGTGGCCGTGCCCCCGTTGTTCGCGGCGGCAGCACCGTTGTTCTCGGCTTCCGCTTCGCTTTGGTCGTTCGTCGCGTTCCCGTTGACCGCAGCAGCGGAATCCTCCTCGGCGTCAGCTTCGTAGCTCGCGTCCACCGCTACATTTAGGTTATTGTTTTGGGAGTCGATCTCCGCGTCAGCCCATGCCCCCGACGAGAAACCCAATGCCAGGCTGATACCGACCGCCAACAAAGTCTTATTGAAGTTCGTCATCGTATGTCTCCTTAAATTCAGTGGTTACCGGGCTGAACTCCAGCTCTGACCCGGAGCGTTCTTCCAAACGCCGCCATATTCCCAACAATTTTCGTACCACGGCGTTATGTCGCTGTTTTTACGAATTTTTTCGAAATGACGCGGTACTCGTTTTTGTAAATGTAGTGGAACGTCCGGCGTCCCCTAGTGGTGCTTTGAAACCCAGTTTCTTATGTATCGTAAATAGCAACTTCTAGCGGAAAGCCCGATCCGATCGTCCGTAGATCATTGATAGTTAAATCTTTTTAGACTCAGGGCGGTGCTGATGATGGCGTTTCCAAGAAATGTAAAATTTTCTGACACCGGAGCCTCCCGCCAATTTTCGCGGGCAAAAATCACGGCTTGAGAACAACATCAATCTGTCGCACCATTCGCAGTTATTAATCAGGCCCGTAAATACCCTCCTGGTATTTCGGGCCGCCGCCCAGGCCGGTACAAGCCCGGCCTGGGCTCACGCGGCTTGTCGCCGCGCCGGGGCATCCCTGCCCCGGATTAACCCGGCCTATATTTATAGGCCGGGTTAATAAAACCGACTGCATTCGTTGTCCCTGAAAAAATACAGCCCCCGAACAACAGGAGCACCTCAGACATGAAAAGTTACCGTAAAGAACTTTGGTTCGAAGCACCGAGCCGGATCGCTTTTATCAACATTACCCATCAGGTGGAGACATGTCTGAGAGAAAGCGGAGTGCGGGAAGGTCTCGTTTTGATTAACGCCATGCACATCACGGCATCGGTCTTCATTAACGATGACGAGTCCGGTCTGCATCGCGACTTCGAAACCTGGCTCGAAAATCTGGCTCCGCACGAACCGATCAGCCGCTATTTCCACAACCGCACTGGCGAAGATAATGGCGATGCCCACTTGAAACGGCAGGTCATGGGCCGGGAAGTGGTCGTGGCGATTACCGGCGGACAGCTCGATTTCGGCCCGTGGGAGCAAATTTTTTACGGCGAGTTCGACGGCCGCCGCAAGAAGAGGGTTTTGGTGAAAATCATCGGCGAGTAAGCCGATCAACGACGGTGGAAGCGAATTTCGGTTCCCATGGGAGGGGCAAAGGCCGATAGGCCGTGCCCCATCCCCGGCATCGATGGGCTAGCGGCGCTTTACTCGCCCGGAAAGCCAGGCCTGGCCTGTTCAGGTTGACTATTATGAGCCTATCCCAGTAGGCCGTTCGCCCTGAGCTTGTCGAAGGGTTTCTTGAGCCTACTGGGATAGGCTCTAAGACCACCCAGGGCCTCACGGCAAACGTCGTTTGTCGCTTTCGGCTCCCGGCGAATTTGTACCCATCCCGCTGCGCCATCAGGGGAAAGACTCGGTAGCTTCTTCAAGGAAGCCGTGAACAGATGGATTCCGCTCATGCCCCTTCGACAGGCTCAGGGCAGGCTCAGGAGAGCGTTCGACAAGCCTGTCCTGAGCCAAGTTGAAGGGCCTGTCCTGAGCCGAGTCGAAGGGCTCACCACGAACGGAATCGATACGTTACCGTTCGTCCTGAACCTGTCGAAGGGCCCAATCAGAGCTCCCTTAAGCTCTCACCAGTTCTCGTCATCGTCCTTGTAAGGCTTTGGCTTGACCGAATCGGGGATCTTGGGCTTTTTCGCGGTTCGAAGCAGAATCATCAGATTACCGAGAATAATGGCAACCACCAGCACTATCGCGATCCAAAACATTCCCATAAAAATCACATCTTCACAAATGCATGAGTCAGACTCTAGGATAAGCCGGAAACGCGCCCGCCCCCAACCACTCTTACCGTTTCGACACCGATGCCGGGAAAATTGCTCAACCATCAACCCTCGATAAAATCCGAACGGCAGAACATCTGCGCCAAAGGCTACGCCCCATGATCAAAACAACCTGGCACATAGGCCAATTGTTAAATGCCGTTCAGAGTACCTTCATCGGCGTACTGCGCGTTTTGTCGATCCCGATCGTCCTACTGCTCAGCGTTGCAGAGGGATACAACACCTGCTACGGCCTCAGCTATTTCATTCCTCAGTGGATCGCGCTGATCATGACGATCGCCGTGCAATCCATGATCGTGATTTGTACTTTGGAACTGGCCGGCATGCGCTGGCGCGCCAATCGCTTGCGCTATCTCAGCGTGGTGCTGTCGCTGTTAGTGGCTCTGACCATATCGATATCGTTCGCCTATTTCAGGTTTTACGAATTTTCCCAGCGCGATGCCATCCTGCTCGAACGACAGACCAGCGTAGTCCATGACGCGAACCGCTATATCGAAAGCGTGGTCGGTCTCAAGAGCCAGCTCACGGCGGCTCAACAGAAGCGCGTCGAGCAGGCGTCGGAGGATGCCACCCGGGCTTACCTGGGCACTCATCCGGGCATGCAGGGACAGATAGGCAAGGGCAAAGTCTGGGGTTTTTACAATGAGATTCTGCAAAGCGAACAAGCCAGGCTGAAACAACTGAACACGTATTCCGAGAGCATGGAAAACCGTTTGTCCGAGGTGAGAGGCTCCCTACAGGAATTTTCGCTTCAGGTAAACAATTCCGAGGCTTACGAAAGGCTGGTCCGGAACTTCCAGAGTCTGCAAGGAGAAGCGGAAATCCTGGCCGCGACCTATGGTACGCCACCCATCGAGGCACCCCGGTTCGGCTCCTATGCCGAGTTTTCCCTCGGCATCACGCCGTCCTTTGCCATGTGGAAGAACATCTCTTGGTTTACCCTGGCCTGCGCCGCCATGGTGGACTTCTTCATCCTGTTCCTCTCCTACCGGCTGGAATCCACCGCGCCCGGCCCGCTTACCGAAGAGGAAAAGGAACTGGCCTATCTGGGACTACGCCAGTTCGGCGAATTCACCATCAACAAGAATGACGAATTGGAATTCGTGATCGAGAAAACCGAGCTGGAACGTGCCCGCCGTTATTCCGACTGGACGCGGATGTTTTCCGTGGCGTTTCTATTGAATCGGGGTTATCTTCGTAAGATAAACGATAAATCGGTGGAGTTCGCCCCGAACCTCTACCCGATCATCGCCGAGCGCATCAGGCCCCGGCAGACAACCGAAACTCCCGGGGAACCGGCCAACGAGAGCGAGCTCAAAGACACCCTGACGAGGAAAGGTTATGTTTGAGGACAACCCACTCGACTCCAACTCGCATTGGGAAGCGGGTTTCGAAGGCGACCGCCGCATCGTCGTCTCCGTTCTCGGCCCTTACCGCCGCGTGTTTCCTCGTCCAAACCGCTTTATCCGGCGTTTTTACCACCGTGTATACGAGCTGAAAATCGAAGATTGGCAGATCCCTCTGGAACCTCTGAGGCTGGGAACCCTTTGCACCATCGAAGCCGAGTTGTCGATCCGCTTCCAGCCAACCATTAAATACGCACACGAGCATCTCGACCACATTGCGAACCTCGGCGCCTATATCCGAGCCAATTATCTAACGCTGTTGCAGGATGCGGCGGAACACGAGTTGCGACAATTGGAACAGACGGAATTCGAGGATAACCACGTTCTAATGGAGCGCCGCATCGAAAACATCGCCAACGAACTGCTGGCCATGCGCGAAATTCAATGCCGCACACGCTGCACGATCCGAACTGTTTTCGCCGAGCTGGATAATATCGAGGAGTATGCCGAAACCGTCGACGCCAAGCACAACGGCATCTATCTCGAGTTGGTCCGGCGCCGCCGTCAGCTCAACGAAAGGCTGGCGAGGGAGCACTACGAACGCGAGACGAACGAACGCAAACTTAAGCTCGAGCACGAAGAACGAATGCTCGAATTGATTCGGCGCGAGGCCGAACTGCGCAAGGCGCAACGGGATCATGAGACCGAGCACGTCCGCGCCGAATTGACGACGGAAGAAACCCGCGCGGCCGAGCAGTATGACAGCGAAGTGCGTCTCCGCGAGGCGCGCATTCACCACGAGACACGTTTGAAGCAGTTGGAACTGGAGGCCGACCTGGCCGAAAAAACCCGCCGGGCAGGAGCCTTGGATGATGTCGAAAATCAGCTCAAGCGGGAAATCGAGTTGCTCGCTTTGGAACGCCAGCGCCTACTCCTGGAAGAGGAAATACACGACGTCAAGATCGCCAAAGCCAAAGGCTGGGTCATCAACGCCAAGCGTCGGTTCCCTTTGGGTGAAAACTCCAAAACGCTGAATTCGCAGGATTCCGGCGTCGCACAAAACCCCGGCAGCGACTAAGTCTCGCTGTCGCGCATTCCCAACACTGGCCGCCATGCGTTCGATCCGACGAGCACTGATTCTTTTTTTTGCCGTTCCCGGCGCTATTCTCGCTAATCCCTGGGCGGAGGTTCCCGGCCCGATCAAAGGCCCTCCGCGCGCAATCGGCGAAACCAACAACGGCTGCGTCAGCGGGGCGGCCGCTCTGCCCACGGAAGGCGATGGCTATCTCGTCATGCACTTGGAGCGGAAGCGCTACTTCGGCCATCCTTCGTTGATCCGGACGATTCAGACCTTGGGCAAGCGCGCCCACGAAACTATCGGGGTGATTCAGGTCGGCGATCTCTCTCAAGCGCGGGGGGGACCCATGCCTTTCGGCCACCGCAGCCATCAGACCGGCCTCGACGCCGACGTCTGGTTCAACCTCGATCCCGGCCTCTATTCGAATGCGGACGGATGGCGCGCCAACATTCCCGCCCCGAGCCTGTTGAATCGCGCCGGGAACGGGTTGGATCGCCGGCTTTGGAGTACGCAGCACGCGCGGCTGTTGAAACTGACGGCGACTATTCCCGAGATCGATCGGGTCTTCGTAAATGCGCACATCAAGCGCGAACTTTGCCGAACGGTTCGGGGAGACCGCAGCTGGTTACGAAAAATCCGCCCCTGGTACGGCCACCACGACCATTTCCACCTTCGCCTCACCTGCCCCGCCGAGAGCCCCGAATGCGTCCGGCAGCCCCCCTTACCGGCCGGTGACGGCTGCGATTCAAGCCTTTCCTGGTGGTTTCAAAAACACCCGCCGGGCCCGACCAAGCCGGAGCCGCCGAAGCCCCCGATGCCTGGCGCCTGCCAAATGCTCCTGAACGGCGATTAAGGCGCCGGCACTCGATCATTTTCCAAAAGAACCGGCGGTGAGTGGAACGCCGAATATCGTTCCCTATCGGGGAGGAGCCACGGTGTTGAAATCCCGAGGGTCCTCCATGGACGCAACGAGCGCGGAATAATTTATAGGTGTTTAGAGCCTATTCCAGTCGTCACAAAACCCTCCGACAGGCTTAGGGCGAACGGCCTACTGGGCCTACTGAGATAGGCTCTTAGAACTCTTTCCATTGCTGAGCTTAGGTCTTAAGCCCGGTGCCGCGCCGGAGCAAGACGAGGCTCCAGGCTACGAGGATCGAAATCGAGCCGCCGATGATCAGGAAAGCAGTCCGGATATCCACGTCGGAGATCCCTACGAATCCGTAACGAAAGGCGTTGACCATATAGAGAATCGGATTCGCCAGGGACACCTTCCGCCACAATTCGGGCAACAGCTCGATGGAATAGAAGACGCCGCCCAAGTAAACCAGCGGCGTGAGAACGAAATTCGGGACGATAGAGATGTCGTCGAAGCTGTTGGCGTAAACCGCATTGATGAACCCCGCCAGCGAAAACAGCGCCGCGGTCATGAAGAACACGCTCGCGATGAGACCGGGATGAGCCGGCCGTACATCGGTGAAAAACATCCCGACGATGGCCACCACGCCGCCCACCGCCAACCCGCGGGCTATCCCCCCGCCGACGTAGCCTGCCAGAATGATCCAGTTGGGTATCGGCGAGATCAACAACTCCTCGATATTCCGCTGGAACTTGGTGGAGTAAAACGACGCCACGACGTTGCCGTAGGCATTGGTGATGACCGACATCAGTATGACGCCCGGCACGATATAGTCCATGTAGGACATCCCGGCCATCGGCCCTACCCGCCCGCCGATCAAGGTCCCGAAAATCAGGAAATAAAGCGAGGTGGTGATCGCCGACGGCAGGATGGTCTGCGGCCAGATGCGGACGAAACGGTGAATTTCCTTGAAAAGAATCGTTTTAAATGCAATGAGGTGATGCATGTGATTGATGTATGTCGGACAACTCGGTCAGGCGGTTTTTCGCGCCGGGTCTATACGCTGGTTTTCCACCAAATCAATGAATAGCTGCTCCAAGCGATTCGCCGCATTGCGCAGACTGACCACTTCCATGCCCTGCGCGGCCAACTGATCGAGCAAGCCGTGCAACCCCAGATCCATGGGCACGTCCACGGCCAAGGTATGGTCTTCGAGCGGCTCCAGCTGGTAGCCTTCGACCGTGGGAGCGAACGGCGCGGGGTTTCTCAGCTCGAGGATATAACGATTGGTGTGAAGCTTTCTCAATAGATCCGCCATCGCATTGTGCTCGACAATGTGTCCGTGATTGATGATGGCGATGTGGCGGCACAGATTTTCCGCTTCTTCCAGGTAGTGGGTCGTCAGGATGATCGTGGTGCCTTCCTGGTTGATTTTCCGCAGGAACTCCCACATCGAGCGGCGAATCTCGATATCCACGCCAGCCGTGGGCTCGTCGAGAATGAGAAGTTTCGGCGAATGGACCAGGGCCCGGGCGATCATCAGGCGCCGTTTCATGCCCCCCGAAAGATGGCGCGACACACTGTTCCGTTTGTCCCATAGGCTGAGCTGAGTCAAGCATTCTTCCGCGCGCTGCAACGCCTCTTTCCGGCGAATGCCGTAGTACCCGGCTTGGTTGACGACGATATCCAAAACCTTTTCAAACTGATTGAAATTGACTTCCTGCGGCACAAGGCCGATGCAGCGCTTGGCGGCCTCCCGCTCTTTATCCAGATCATGACCGAAGACTTCGACCGTTCCGCTGGTCTTTCTGACCAAGGAACTGACGATGCCGATCGTAGTCGACTTCCCGGCGCCGTTGGGCCCCAAAAGCGCGAAGAAATCTCCGGCTTTCACATCGAGATCGATGCCTTTCAGGGCTTCAAAGCCGTTCTTATAAGTTTTCCGCAGATTACGAATGGAAAGGGCGTTCATTTCTGGCTGTTTTTGCCGGCAATATTTGTAAAAATACGGCTGCGACGCGAGAATCCCCGACTTTGAAATCACGCGCCGGGCCTCTCGATAACCGCAAGATTGTAACAAATACCACCCCTCTTAAATTCTCCTCTTACGCTTCCTACGGTTCCATGAGTCAATCGCAAAAACACCCTCCCGAGCACGTCGCAGCCGTGGACCTCGGTTCCAACAGTTTTCACATGGTCGTCGCGAAGCTCCGGGCCGGAGAGCTGATCGTCGTCGATCGGCTTCGGGAGATGGTCAGGCTCGGCGCGGGGCTCAACGCCCAGCGTCATCTGACCCAAGACGCGCAGCAGCGCGCGCTGGCATGTCTCGATCGTTTCGGCCAGAGGCTTCGGGATCTGCCGCCGGGATGCGTTCGAGCGGTGGGCACCAATACCTTGCGTACGGCGCGCAATGCCGGCCAGTTTCTGATCCAAGCCGAAAAAGTGCTGGGATATCCGATCGACATCATATCCGGTATCGAGGAAGCGCGGCTGATCTACGAAGGCGTCGCACAAAGCCTGGCGACGGACGGCAAGCGGCGGCTGGTGATGGACATCGGCGGTGGCAGCACCGAATACATCATCGGCGTGGACAAGGTCCCGCTTCGCAAGGAAAGCCTGCGGATGGGCTGCGTATCCATGAGCCTCGCTCACTTCTCCGACGGCAAGATCACCAGCAAGCGCTTCAAAAATGCGGTCATCGCGGCTCAACATGAACTGGAGCCGTTTGAATATACCTTTCACAAGGACCATTGGGACGAAGCCGTAGGCGCCTCCGGAACTTCGCGGGCGATCCGAAAAATATTGGTCGGCCGCGGGTGGAGCAAGGACGGCATTACTCGGGATGGGCTAGACCGGCTGGTCGATACGCTCTTGAGTCTCGGACGGGTCGACAAATCAGGATTCCCGGATCTCAACCCGGACCGTTATCCGATCTTCGCCGGCGGCCTCGCCATCTTGCACGCGACTTTCAAAACGCTGGGCATCCAGCAGATGCACGTTTCCGATGGCGCCTTGAGGGAGGGCTTGCTGTACGATCTCCTCGGCCGGATCTACAACGACGATATTCGGAGCCGAACGGTGGCGGCGCTCGCGACTCGCTATCACGTGGACCTGCAGCAGGTCGGCCGTGTTCAGGAGACGCTGAAATCGTTTCTGGACCGGATTCCGTCGATCGGCGGCATCGATCGGGAAACGGCCGAACAATGGCTGAATTGGGCGGCGAGCTTGCACGAAATCGGCCTCGATATCGCTCATAGCCAATATCACAAGCATGGCGCCTACATCATCGAAAACGCCGACTTACCCGGCTTTTCGCGCCAGGATCAGGTGCTGCTGGCCGCCCTGGTACGTGTCCACCGGCGGAAATTCCACCTCAAGTATTTTAAGGAATTGACTCCACCGTGGAATGAGGCCGCACGGTCCCTGGCGGTAATGTTGCGGCTCGCCATCGTTCTGAACCGCAGCCGGCACGGCAATCCGCCTCCCGATATCGCATTCGGCTTCAGCGATTCCAGAGTCGATCTACGGTTCCCGAGCCAATGGCTGGAGAATCACCCCCTAACCGCCGCCGACCTTGAGCAGGAAGCCGGCAATCTGGGCGCTGCCGGGATCGAACTGACTTATCTCTGAGAGGGTGTGCGAGACGCGTCACGAGTGCCCCGAGGACAAGCCTGTCCTGAGCTTATTCCATTCGGCATTCGAGTGAACATTATTAATCAGGCCCGTAAATACCCTCCTGGTATTTCGGGCCGCCGCCCAGGCCGGTACACGCCCGGCCTGGGCTCACGCGGCTTGTCGCCGCGCCGGGGCATCCCTGCCCCGGATTAACCCGGCCTATATTTATAGGCCGGGTTAATAGAGCGTTTTCCATCCCGGTGTACGGATTCGTTCCGGGAGGGGAGAGCGTAGGTCGGCAATCCCTTCCCAATCGCAAACGGTCGCTTTAGTCGCGACCCTTCCAATCGCAAACGGACCTTTAGTCGGTCCCTTCCAATCGCAAACGGCATTTCTGGGAGCGCCAGAGCTGCCCTTCCGACAAAGCCCTTCGCCGAGCCGATACGTCGGCAAGGGATTGCCGACCTACATATCCAAATCCCTTACACCGATTCGGAAAACGCTCTAATTGTAGGGTGGGTTAGGCGCGCACCGCCACGAACCGTTCCGTGACCGCAGGGCTCTCTACGCGCCGTAACCCACCGGTTCCGCGGCCTTGCCCGGTGGGTTACGGCGCGCGGAAACGCCGAAGGAACTTTGCCGGTTCCGTGTAATGCGCGCCTAACCCACCCTACAAAATTTAATATTGAAAGCGATTTGGAATCAGTCCTCTTTCAACTCACTTTCTTCAATTGCTCCAGCAAAACGGACTGCGCTTGAATACCGCGCGGATTATCGGGCTGCGGGCGCTGATAGCTTCCGTCGGAAGCCAGCAACCAAGCTTGGCTGTCGTCCCGGAGATAAAGGTCTAAATCGGCCCGAATGCGGTCGGCCAGTTTTTTGTTCTCGATGGGAAAACAGATCTCGACGCGACGGAACATGTTGCGAGGCAGAAAATCGGCGCTCGTGAGATACACTTCCGGATGCCCGCCGTTCTCGAACCAGTAGACCCGGCTGTGCTCCAGAAATCGCCCGATAATCGAGCGGACTTCGATGTTTTCCGAGACGCCCGGAATTCCAGGGCGAAGACAGCAGATTCCGCGGACGATCAACTTGATCTCCACCCCGGCCATGGAAGCGCGGTAAAGCGCCTGGATCAACTGCGGCTCCGCCACCGAATTCACCTTGATGATGATGCGAGCGGGACGGCCGGCCAACGCATGCTCGATTTCGCGGTCGATTTTCTTGAGCAGGGTCTGATGCAAAGTGAACGGCGATTGCAACAGCTTGTTGAGCCTCCCGACTTTGCCCAGACTGGTGAGCTGGACGAACACCCGGCGGATGTCCTCGCCAAGTTCCTGGTCGGCGGTCAATAGCCCATAGTCGGTATAGAGCCGGGTCGTGCGCGGGTGATAATTGCCCGTAGAGAGATGGGTGTAATAACGCAGGTGCCGCCCCTCGCGCCTGAGGATCAGCAACATCTTCGCGTGCGTCTTGTATCCGACGATGCCGTAGACCACCTGCACGCCCGCCTCCTGCAAGCGCGTTGCCAGCGAAATATTGGCCTTCTCGTCGAAACGCGCCCTAAGTTCCACCACTACGGTGACTTCCTTGCCGGCGCGGGCGGCTTTGAGGAGAACGTCCACAATCGGCGAATTCGGACCTGTACGGTACAGGGTCTGCTTGATGGCGACCACATGCGGATCGTCGGCGGCCTGCCGGATCAGTTCGATGACGGGCGTGAAAGATTCGTAAGGATGATGCAGCAGGATGTCCTGTTTCTTGATCGCCTCGAAGATATCCCGTCCTCCGGCGAGCTGGCCCGGGAATCCGGCCGTGAACAGGGGATATTTGAGATCAGGCCGATCGATCAAATCGTAGACTTCACGGGTGCGACTGAGGTTGACCGGGCCGTCCACCCGGTAAAGCCGATCCTCGGTGAGTCCGAACTGGCTCAGCAAAAACTCGACGATCTCATCCGGACAATTGTCGGCCACTTCCAACCGCACTTCGTCTCCGTAATTGCGGGTGCTCAGTTCGCCTTCCAAGGCGCGGAGCAAATCGTCGACTTCTTCCTCGTCCAGGTACATTTCGCTGTTGCGCGTCACCCGAAACTGATAGCAGCCGCGCACCTTCATGCCGTAGAACAGATCGTCGACGAAGGCATGAATGATGGACGAAAGAAACACGAAATCGTACGGGCCGCTCTCGGTTTCGCCTTGCGGCAGCTGAATGATACGAGGCAAGGCTCTCGGCGCTTGCACTATGGCGAGCGTGATATCGCGCCCGAAAGCGTCCTTGCCGGATAACGGCACGATGAAGTTCAGGCTCTTGTTCAGGATGCGCGGAAACGGATGCGCCGGGTCCAGGCCGATAGGACTCAGGATCGGAAGCAGTTCCTCCTCGAAATACTTCTTGAGCCAAGCGTGCTGGGAGGGATTCCATTCGCTCCTGCGGACGAATCGGATGCCCTGTTCCGCCAACAAAGGCAACATCACCTGATTCAATACCCGATACTGCTCGGCCACCAGCTCGTGGGCGCGCGCGCTGATCGCGGCCAATGTTTCCTGGGGCGCGAGACTATCGGGCTCGGTTTGGGTCGCCCCCAAATCGGCGAGCTGAATCAAACCGGCGGTGCGCACCTCGAAGAATTCATCCAGATTCGAGCAGGAAATGGAAAGAAAATTCAGGCGCTCCAAAAGCGGCGTGTGTTCGACCTTGGCTTGTTCGAGCACACGCCGGTTGAACTCCAAAAAGCTCAGCTCACGATTGATATAAAGCTGGCCATCGGATAAATCGATGGAACCGACAGCGCTCTCGCCCTCGCTCCCGGCCTCGGCCGAACCTTCCGCGCGTTTGTCCAGCAGTCTTCGGGCGCCGCTCGCCTTTTCCATGTCGCCCACCAGATACTTGGCCGCCCGAATCATGCGCATGGCCTTGGCTTTATTGAATCCCGCCATTTTGACCAATTGCTCGGCATCGGCGTTCGCCAATTCTTCGACCGAAAATATTCCGTGCTCGGCCAAGATGGTTCGAGTGGACTTAGTAATGCCTTTTACTTGGTTGATGATCAAACGTGTATCCCCTAATTGTTCTGATTCGGCAATCATAGCGCACCGCGGTCCGCTCAAAGTTGGGAAAACGCGGCGAATTGAAAACACATATGGCATGTACCGGTCGACTGCCGTTACGACCGGTTCTTGGAACGAGAACGAAAATACGCGGCGATTTAGCGGCTAAATCGGTCTCGACAAGCCAGACCCGTCAGCTTTTTTTGTTTGGTCACTTCGTCTTTTCGAAAAGAGCCCGGTACTCCCCGTAGCCTTCTTTTTCCAAATCTTCCTTGGGGATGAACCGCAAAGCCGCCGAATTCATGCAGAAGCGCTTTCCGGTGGGCGGCGGACCGTCATCGAACACATGACCGAGGTGCGAATCGGCGTGCTTGCTGCGCACTTCGTTGCGAACCATGAACCAGGATCGGTCCTGCCGGTAAGCGATGTTGCTCGGCTCCAACGGCTTGGTGAAGCTCGGCCACCCGGTGCCGGAATCGAACTTGTCGAGAGAACTGAAGAGGGGTTCGCCCGACACGACATCGACATAGATGCCTTCTCGGTGATTGTCCCAATACTCGTTCTTGAACGCTCTCTCGGTGCCATCTTCCTGAGTCACTTTGAACTGTTCGCTCGTCAGCTTCTTGCGGAGTTCCTCCTTGCTCTCGTTTTTGAACTGTGACGAATCCCACGACATGGCCAGGCCTCCATAAGACAACAAGGTAAGCAATAATAACAAGGCTTTCATGATGTTCCTGCGTCCGCTTTCAAAAATACCGGCGCGCTTCTCTTTCTGGTTTTTCTTATGTGTCAGCCGATTTCGACCTCTATGACAAACAAAATCGGTCGAAAAATCCTTTGACGTAAAACACCGAGGCATCCGATCCGTCTAACTTTATCTCGCCAACCGAATGGAATTTCCGGGAGGGCAAGATGCGACCGGAGTCAAGGAAAATCCCGGCAAGAACGGCCGATGCGCTATTGATGCTGATGGCCGTCTTATTCTCCAGATCGATTTTGGCGACGGGCGACGAGCTCGCCATGGTCGTAGGCTCTCATTCTTTATTGAGACCTCCAGCCATGATAGCCGTCAAGAAAGGCGCGATCCTGCACGGGCTGGACGCCAGAATGTATTCGGCCATTCATAAAGCCCGCCGGGTTTGGACGCGGCACGGAAAAACCCTGGTCGTGACGTCGGGCTTGGACGGCCGGCACAAAAAGGGGAGCCTGCATTATGCGGGCTTGGCTGTCGATCTCCGTTCCAGATATTTCGTTCCCTCTACCCGCAAGAAGGTCACTCGCGAATTGCGGAGGAGTCTGGGCGACGGCTTTCAAGTGATCGGCGAAAAACATCATATCCACGTGGAATACGACCCGTGAAACGAGATGTGGCAAGCTTATAAGTTCCTTTCAATATTCACTGCGTTTCTCGTCATCGCCCTTGATTTCACATGACGGGCCGAGTTTTCGAGTCCGCAGTTTGCGATAATTCCCATTTTCAAGCGCGCCGCGGTCCTGCAAGGGTTCGTCATTCGTGAAACGCGCTCATTTGCCGCGGTCTTTGAAATTCCAAGGCAAGATTAATTCAAACCCAGTCCAACCGGGGGGATTCGGCCATGGCCGACGAGACTTCCAATCTAATCGATCTTCAAGCACTCCGAACGAAGCGACTCGCGGAACGGAGGAAAGACAAATCACGCCTTCAGGAAAGATTCGGGCGGGAGTTTCTCCTGGATCTTTTTTGGTACGAACACGAACGAGAACCCGCCTCCGCTGCCGAGTTAGAGCAATTCCTCGAGGCAAGGGGCCTGCCCACCATGACGGACTCGGCGCTTTTTCGCGGATGGCTGATGCGCCGCCTCCGAGAAGATGCCTAAGTCGGCGTGGTCCGCGTCGAGCGGGGCTCAACGACTCCAGCCAAAAGCTCCCTCATATAAATAGCTCGCCGCGATCTCTCAGCCCGTTTTATTCGTCGCCTATTGTGTGCAATTATCCGGTTTGTGAACCAAGACGGCCGCGATGCCATTGCGCCTTCGGTTCTCGTCTTCCAGCCAGGCACGGACGGTGCCTTGTCGAGTGCCCGGCTATTCAAACACGAACTTAGGAGGAGTTTGATTATGAGATCTTGTTCCGCAACAGCCGTTAAATCGGCATGGGGCATTATCGCCTGTTGTCTGCTTATCGCTGGCGCGCATACGGCACGCGCCGAGGGACCATACAAAGTCGAAGGCAACAAGGTCGATAAAGCGACCTTCGAAGGCTGGAAAATCTACAAACGGCAACGCTGCGAAACCTGCCATGGCCCCACCGGCGAGGGCGGCCCCGCTTTTCCCAATCTGCTCAACAGCATGAAGAATCTCTCGAAGGAACAATTCCAGCAAGTCGTTTTGGAAGGCCGGAAGAATATGCCTGCCTACAAAGGCAATAAGGCGGTCGTCGATAACATGGACGGCCTTTACGCCTATCTAAAAGGCCGCTCGGATGGTGCCATCCCGGCTGGCGAGCTGGTCGAAATGCAGTGACTTGTCTTAGAAAGCACCGTTTGACGGGAGCGCCATTCCAGTCGATGTCGCGACGGTGAATTCCTCCCCCTGACCGGGGGAGGCATCTCCGCAGCCCCGTCGAATGGGCCGGGATGGCGGTGTTTCCAACGAACGCTGTCAGTCCCGGAACACCTTGTCTCTCTTCGATCGGCCGGTTCCGAACCTTCCCCTTCACACGCTCTTACCTCGGTACGATTCAGTCGAGATGAATTCAGATCTCTAACCTAGAAACGGCAGTTGGACGCGTCCGAGTGCCGTTTCTAGGTTTAAACTCCTCCGCCTCTCCGGCAACTGAAGAAACCCGCATCAAACAAAACCTACGTTACACTGTATCCGTTTGGGTGATACGGCGAACACGCCGCTCACTCGTTACAAAGCAAGCACGTCCATTCGAGGAGACAATAATGTTTAAGAACACTATTACCGCCAGCGTAGTCGCCATGTTATTGACGGGCTGCGCGAGTGGTCCTTACGGGGGTTCACCGCAATTCGGCAAGACCGGCACGGGGGCATTGATAGGGGCGGCCAGCGGCGCAGGGCTAGGCGCAATCATCGCCAAGGACAAGGGGAAAGGCGCGCTCATTGGCGCCGGCGTAGGCGGATTGCTGGGCGCCGGAGTGGGTGCTTACATGGATCGCCAGGAGACGCAACTGCGCGATCAGTTGGCAGGTACCGGCATCGAAGTGCAGCGGAGCGGCAATGATCTGGTTCTGAACATGCCGAACAATGTCACTTTTGCCTACAACTCCGACCAAATCTCACCGCAAGCGGCAAGTGCGTTGACCCAAGTCGCGTCGACTTTGAATCAATTTCCGGAAACATTGCTCACCGTGGTCGGACATACCGATTCGGACGGCAACGACGCGTACAATATGGACCTGTCTCGCCGGAGAGCCGGCGCCGTCTCCGAGTTCTTGATGGCACAGGCCGTTGCCGGCGGTCGCCTGCACACGGTCGGAATGGGCGAAAGTCAGCCTATCGCCAGCAATAGCACGGAAGAAGGTAAAGCACGCAACCGTCGGGTGGAGCTGTTGATTCGCCCCAATCAAGCTGCCGCACAGCAACCCGTAGCGCCGCAGAACCCAGGTTACTACCCCGCACCAACCGGAGCTTATCCGCAAAACGGCTATCCTCAGCCGAACGCTTATCCGCAGCAGCCCGGCAGCTATCCTCAACCGAGCACTTACCCTTATCCCCAACAACCGGGCGGCTACCCTCAACCGGGAACTTACCCCCAACAGCCGACAGGATACCCTCAGCAAGGCAATTATCCGCAATATCCTAACAGCGATCCGCAGCAGACCTATCCGACTCGCACTTATCCGTATTGATTCATCGGATTCGGTCTTTTTTCTTTTGAGGAAGCCGTAGAAGCCTGTCTATGAAGCTTTTGCGACACGGACAGGGAATATTTCTCGTTTTCCAGATTACTCAACGGCTTATTACCTGTTGAAAAGTGGCGAACGTCGCTTTTTTCGGCACCATTCGTTCCGGGGCGGACCGAGATTCCCGCCCCTTTCGAACGGCCTTGTCACTAATTAAGCATCTACTTGTCTCACTAGAGTCTAGGTATTATCTTACGGCGTAGTCTGGCCGCTACAAATGCAACTCTAGTCCGGCTTCCCGATGCCGCTTTTTGAAACTGCGGCTCCGCCCCGCTATCCCAACCAGTCCGACAGCAAGAATCAGAATTACTCGAGAGGACCCTATGCAAAATTGGAAACGACTGCTGATGTTGATTGCCGCCGCCATCATTGGCTTGGCTGTCGTGCTTTTGGCATCCGGCATCGCTTTGACGAATTTCATAGTGGATTATTGGTGGCACGACGAGCTCGACTATGGCGGATATTTTTGGCTTAAACTTCTTTATCGCTACATTTTGTCGGGTAGCGTCACTCTGTTTTTCTTCTTCATCTTCTTCCTGAATTTCTGGGCTGCGTCCCGTTATCTCGGCATAGACGAAACCGCCTTTGCCAGATTGGGCCATACCGAAGGAACCCGCTACCGGCGATTGTTGAAACTCTTTCAAACCGGCTCTTTGCGGGTTTACACGCCATTGTCCTTAATTTTGGCCATTCTCATCGCGATTCCGTTCTACAAACAATGGAATGCCGCATTGCTGTTCTTGTTTGCTCCCAGCGCCGGAGTCACCGATCCGGTATTCGGGAACGATGTCAGCTTTTACATGTTCTCCTACCCGATCTTTACGCTGATTCAAAGGGAATTGCTCATCGCATCGGTCATCGCGACGCTGGCGATCGCACTCCTTTATTGGCTGGAGCATCGGTTACTTCCGGGCGAAAAAAGGGAGTGGCCTATCGGCGCGAGAATTCACCTCAGCGGCCTGGTCATCATCACTGCGCTGATCGTGGCATGGGGTTTCATTCTCTACCGCTTCGGACTGCTATATACGGACGTCCACGAGCCCCAATTCTTCGGTCCGGGGTTCATCGAACTTCGCTATCACTTGCCTTTGATTTGGCTCGCTATTTTGACCCTGCTTGGGGCGGTGGCCGCCAGTTTGATCTATGTACACCGAGGCAACGGATTGACTGCACTGGTCAGTTTGGTCCTCATTTTCTCAGTCGCTTTGGGTGCCCGTAAGATCGACTTCATCCCCGGCTTGATCGATCGGTTTGTGGTAAAACCGAATCCCGTCAAGGTCGAGCAAGAGTTCATGCGGAACAATATCAATGCGACCCTTGCCGCTTATGAGCTGAACGACATCAAGATCATCGATGTCATGCCGGGTCTCCCTAACCGAGATATTCTCGATCAGGCCTTCCGCGAACACCTGTACAACATTCCGGTCTGGGATCCCGAATACCTTGACGACGTGTATCAGCAGATGCAGGGTATTCGGCCCTACTATCGCTTTCCAGGCGTGGACATTGCACGCTATGTAATCAACGGCCGGCTCGAGCAGGTGAATCTTTCCTCGCGCGAAGTCAACATCACCAAGCTGCCGTCCGAGGCTCAGAATTGGGAAAACACCCACCTCCGTTATACCCATGGCTACGGTGCGGTCATTACGCCCGCCGCTCAGGATGGCGAAACGCCGATGAAGTGGTTTCTCCGCGACTTGACCCTTCAGTCAGGAGTCGGCTTCGCGGTCGAAAAGCCCGACATCTATTTCGGCGAAGAGAACTTAACCTACGCGATCGTACCGAATCGGCTCAGCGTGGTAGGCATTTCCAGCTTCGACGAGGAATCCAGCTACAACTATACCGGCAGCGGCGGGGTGCCGATTTCCTCGTTTTTCAGGAGACTGCTTTTCTCAATTTATTTCAGAGACGAGAAACTGTTTTTTTCGGTCAACATCCGCGGTGACAGCCGGGCGCTGTTCCGGCGCAACATCATCGATCGGATCAAGAGCCTCACGCCCTATTTGTCCTTGGACAACGACCCCTACGCCGTCGTCACGCCAAAGCGTATCTACTGGATCGTAGACGCCTACACGACTTCCGGCCTGTACCCGGTCTCAAAAACCTCGGTCACCCGTTTCAATCGGGACAGCGAGGATAAGCAATTCAATTACATCCGCAACTCGGTCAAAATCGTCATCGACGCTTTCGACGGTAACGTCGACTACTACGTCGCGAACCCAAACGATCCCATCATCCAGGGCTACAGAAAAGCTTATCCGGGTGTCTTCAAGGATATGAGCGCCATGCCGCCGATGCTCCGAGAGCAACTTCGCTATCCCAAGGATATGTTCACCACTCAGATGAGCATCTACGCCCGCTATCATCAAACCGACCCGGCTTTGTTCTTCCAGCAGGCGGAGACCTGGGATTTTCCTCTGGTCAACGATTCCATCCTGAAGCCCTTTTACTTCACAACTTACCTGTTGGAGGGACTTCGTGAGCCAGAAAACTTCGTTCTGATCAACCCGATGACCCCCATAGGACGGAGCAACCTCAGCGTGCTGGCAGTCGCGGGCACGCCGGCCGCCAGGGGGGGACGTACCGACTTTTTCAAGGAGATCGTCCTCTACAGATTCAGCCGCGAGGTCCAGGTCGAAGGCCCGTCTCAAGTCAGCGCTCTGATCGACCAGGACCCGGAGATCGCGAGACAGTTTGCCCTTTGGGACCAAAAGGGCTCGCATGTATTGCGCGGCCGCATCATCGTCCTGCCGGTGGGTCGATCGGTCTTGTATGTACAGCCCGTTTACATCGTCTCGACCGGCACCACGAGAATCCCGGAACTGCAACGGATCATTTTATCGATGGGAAACGTCGTCATTATGGATGCGTCTTTGGAGAGGGGAATGGAAAGACTCCAGGAGCGGCTAAGGGAAATAGGGCCCCAAGTACCGCCTAGCCCTCCGACGGCGCCCGTGGAGCCGCCACCGCCGCAATTGCCTGAAATCAGGCCGATGTAAGGCAAGACGAGTTTCGAGAAATCCACGGAACACGATCGCGGCAGTGAAAAGAATCACTGCCGCGATCGACCCTCTAGGCACGTAGGAAAAAGAAGCGGACAGACCGTTGTCCTAGGTCCTAGAAACGGCGGTTGGAACGTACCCGAGTGCGCGGCGTCACCCAAACGGTTCAGCGGATAGCCGCCGGGCTGTCCAAACTCGCACAGCTTTTCCGGTATTTCCTAACCACACAGTTGCCGTTTTTGGACTATCGGACTTTTGGCAACAGTTCGGTCGGCGAAGGCAACTCCTGTTTGTCGGTCGCTTTGATATCGATCGGCGTCGCATTCGTGGGATCGGAATCAGACTGTAGTTCGGGCAAAGGAGGCAGCCCATTCTCCAACTCGCCTGGATCTGTCGGCAAGGTTTCCGCTCCTGATTCGCCTGCTTCCGGAGATACCGGGGCTTCGTCATCTTCCAAGGTTTCCAAAGTATCCAGCTTATCTTCAAAAGTGGAGCCGGTATCGAGCGAAATCAGGCATCTTTCAGGCAAAGCCAACTTGTGTTCCGCTCCGGTAAATTCGATTTTCAAAACCCCTTTCAACGAGCGAGGTCCGGCAGCCAAGTATTGCTTCTTGACCGAATATTCCAGCAATGCCGAATCCAACTGAT
Organism: Methylocaldum sp. GT1TLB; assembly: GCF_051027445.1. NCBI lineage: Bacteria > Pseudomonadati > Pseudomonadota > Gammaproteobacteria > Methylococcales > Methylococcaceae > Methylocaldum > Methylocaldum sp. GT1TLB. The sequence continues at coordinate 322,906 of NZ_CP194898.1, read as the reverse complement.
CGCCTACGGTAAAATCCAAAGGTGTTGCTATAGCGTCATCCGAACCGCCCTGCGAGAAGAAGGTTTCGAGCTTCAACTTATCGCCAGTCGGAACGCCGACGCCGCTGCCGGTGGCAAAAAAGCCCTGTAACTTGGCGCGCGCCATGATCTTTCCATTGATGCCAGGCGGAAATTCATGCTCGAATTTGATGACCACCTCCTGTTTCACCGGCGGTTTGGCAATAAAGGTGGCATTCGCAATGCTGACCGAGTTGTTCCGCGAGCCGTTGTAGCAAATTCTCGGAGTTTGGCCCGGATTATCGGCCTCGATTCGCACACCTCGATAATCACCGGTAATATCGACGCAGGTTTCGCCGGGCGCTTGCGGTGCAAGCCGGGTACCCTGAATATCTACTACCAGTCCGGAAGAAACGCCGGGCAAGAAAGACAGTAAAATAGACGCGGCGGATAAACTTTTTTTCCAAGGCATTGATGTTCCTCTAGTCGATTTCATATCCCACGGCCATGCTCGGCATTGTGTCCGTCGTGGCGCAGGGATGTCGGTGAGTCGAAATATAGCAAGCTTCGCATAAATGTCTCCACCGAAATACACCCAGAAAAGCGCATCGCAATGCGCACAACACGTTTTACGAATAACTCTCGACCAGCTTGGCAAATTGGTATGACGGATATCATCATCATCGGCGGTGGCGTTATCGGACTGATGACGGCGCGCGAACTCATAAGATCTGGCGCTCGCGTTCTCATCCTGGAAAGGCAGATGATTGGTCGGGAGTCTTCGTGGGCGGGCGGCGGAATTCTCAGTCCGCTCTATCCCTGGCGAGCCGTGGAGCCGATCCTCCAACTCTGGCTTCCAAGTCATGCTGAATATCCCAAGCTTGCCGAAACTCTACATCGCCGCACCGGGATCGATCCGGAATGGCGAAAGAGCGGATTATTGATTGCCGACTGCGAGAACGTGCATCTTGCGGAAACTTGGTGTGAAAGCTACGGGATTGCCTACGAACGGCCGGATCTCGCGCGCTTCCGTGAACTGGAGCCTGCCGTGCAATTTATGCCGAGTTCCCCCATATTCCTGCCCGACATCGCTCAGGTCAGAAATCCGAGATTGCTCCGAGCATTGCAGTCGGAGCTATTGGCAGACGGCGTGCAAATTTCGGAACACCGGACGGTCACCGAGATTGCCGTGGACCGCAGCAAGATCACGCATATTAACGCCGGGAACGAAACTTACTCCGCCGACCAATACGTTATTACTGCCGGAGCTTGGTCGGGAACGATGAGTGATCGCTTTTTTTCCGTGCCGCGCCTCGACGTGGAACCAGTGAAAGGACAGATGATCGTCTTTTCGGCTGAGCCGGAGTTGCTCAGACATATGGTCCTGAGCCGAGATCACTACTTGATTCCTCGAAAAGACGGAAAGATCTTAGCGGGCAGTACCTTGGAGCACTCCGGCTTCGACAAGAGCACCACAGAGTCCGCACGGGACGAGCTTGCGGAGTTTGCCTATACCGTGCTCCCGGCACTCCGCGCTTGCTCGATTGAAAAACACTGGGCAGGACTGCGCCCCGGCTCGCCTAGGGGTATCCCGTATATAGGCAGGCATCCTGAGATTCAGAATTTACATTTCAATTGCGGCCATTTCCGCAACGGATTCGCCATGGCACCGGCTTCTGCCCGCCTCCTGGCCGACCTCCTCTTCGCCCGTACTTCTGAGCTTTCTCCGGAGCCTTATTCTCTGACTGCCGAGCATTGAGCAAATAGCCGGCGCTTTTTATTTACTCGGTCTAAGAATATAGGCCCGGTTTATCCGGGGCAGGGCTTCTTAGCCCGGCGACAAGCCGCGCGAGCTAGGCCTATAGCATTTTCTGATTCGGTGTAAGGGAGCCCCATATGTAGGTCGGCAATCCCTTGCCGACGTACTGGCTCGGCAAAGGGCTTTGTCGGAAGGGCAGCTCTGGCGCTCCCAGAGATGCCGTTTGCGATTGGAAGGGTCGCGACTAAAGCGACCGTTTGCGATTGGAAGGGCAGCTCTGGCGCTCCCAGAGATGCCGTTTGCGATTGGGAAGGGATTGCCGACCTACGTTCTTCCCGCCCCACACGAATCCGTACACCGGGATGAAAAACGCTCTAAGCGTGTAAACCGGCTTGGACGGCGGCCCGAAATGCCAGAAAGGTATTTACGGGCCTGATTAACAATCGGCTAGCTTCAGCCGTCGCCGGATTCCTTCAGCGATACGGTTTCGTCCGCCAGTTCGGCGACAGCTGCTCGCGGCAATTCACTCAGACCGATCCCGCCTTCCCGATGGTGAGCGATGATGGCTTTACGCATTCTAGGGTCCCAGAATTTCCGGATGTGATCGGCGATGCCATGTATCGCAACGGATCGGTCCGGCTCGGCATTAAAAAAATTGCCGATGTCATTGGCCATTTTTACCAGATTTTCGATATTCATGATCGTCTTGTTTGAGAGGTTGAAGGCTTGCCGGCGTTAAGCGCTCAGGCCTTGCTGTGCAGCAGGCGTTGCGGATTTGCGTAAACCACATGCTTGTCGCCACGGGCAAATCCGACCAGCGTGACCCCCGCATCTTCGGCCAAGCGCACCGCGAGTCCGGTAGGCGCTGAGATCGCGGCCAGAAAACCGATGCCGACGGACGCGCATTTCTGCACCATCTCATAACTGGCCCGGCTGGTTACCACCACGAAGCCACTGCCGAAATCGACACCTTGCCGCGCCAGCGCGCCGATAAGCTTGTCCAGCGCATTATGCCGGCCGATATCCTCGCGAACCCACTGTATGCCTTGTCCCGGCACGGCCCAAGCCGCCGCGTGTACCGCCCCGGTGATACGGTTTAACCTTTGATGCTCCGATAGCCCGGCGAGCACCCGAATCAATTCCGGCGCCGACACTTGCACACCCTGCCCTACAGGACCCGGCCGGCGCATGGCCTGTTGGAGCGTGCGCGCACCGCAAAGCCCGCAGCCGGTCCGTCCGGCGAGATTGCGCCCTTTCTCCGCGGCACCCGCGCAACGCGCCTCCGGAATGCGTAGGCGCACCTCGATTCCCTCGGCACGCTGGTAAACCTTTATCGACTCCACCTCGCCCGGCGACGCGACGATAGCCTCAGTAAGGCTGAACCCCAGAGCGAAATCCTCCAGATCCAAAGGCGTCGCCAGCATGACGGCATGCGGTTCGCCGTTATACATCAAGGCAATCGGAGCTTCCTCGGCGATACAGTCGTCCTGATTGGCATGCTTATCGCCATGCCAGCGCTCAACCGGACTGACTCGATAACTGGGCCACCCCAATTCGGAGGCGAGAACGGCCATCTCGCAGTCTCAACCGGTGGCCGATGTACGTTGCTCGAGCAACGCCAACTGTTCCTCCGAGAACTCCTGGTACCGGCGCTGCCATTCCGAGGGGCCGGAAACTTTGGTGACTTGCACCGCCGTCACCTTGTACTCAGGGCAATTGGTCGCCCAGTCGGAATTGTCTGTAGTAATGACATTGGCGCCCGATTCCGGAAAGTGGAAAGTGGTATACACCACGCCCGGCTGCACCCGTTCGGTGAGGGTGGCCCTCAGTACGGTTTCGCCCGAACGGCTCTTGATGCCCACCCAGTCGCCGTCCTTGATACCGCGTTGTTCCGCATCGTGCGGATGGATTTCCAGACGATCCTCCGAATGCCAGACCGAATTCATGGTGCGGCGGGTCTGCGCACCCACGTTATATTGGGACAGGATGCGGCCGGTAGTAAGGATCAGCGGATAACGGCTGCTGGTCCGTTCCTGGGTCGGCACGTATTCCGTCAGCATGAAGCGTCCTTTGCCGCGCACGAACTGGTCGATGTGCATGGTCGGCGTACCGATCGGCGCTTTCTCGTTGCACGGCCATTGCACGCTGCCCAGCTCGTCGAGCTTGGCGAAGCTGACGCCCGTGAAAGTCGGCACCAGCCGCGCGATCTCGTCCATAATCTCGGACGGGTGCGAATAGTTCATGGGGTAACCCAAGGCATTCGACAGCAACTGGGTTACTTCCCAGTCCTCGTAGCCGGCCAAAGGCGGCATGACTTTCCTGACTGGGGAAATACGCCGTTCGGCATTGGTGAAAGTGCCGTTCTTTTCCAGGAACGACGCGCCCGGCAGAAACACGTGGGCGAACTTCGCAGTTTCGTTCAAGAATAAGTCCTGCACCACCACGCATTCCATGGCCCGGAGGGCGGCATGGACATGCTGGGTATCCGGATCGGACTGCGCGATATCTTCTCCTTCGCAATACAACCCCTTGAAGCTTCCGTCCAGCGCGGCGCCGAACATATTGGGGATGCGCAAGCCCGGCTCGGATTCCAGGGTTACGCCCCACGCCGATTCGAACTGGGCGCGGGTTTCGAAATCGGAGACGTGGCGATAGCCAGGGAATTCGTGCGGGAACGAACCCATGTCGCAGGAGCCCTGCACGTTGTTCTGGCCGCGCAAGGGGTTCACGCCCACGCCTTCCCGTCCGATATTGCCGGTCGCCATGGCCAAATTGGCGATGCCGATCACTGTGGTGGAACCCTGGCTGTGTTCGGTAACGCCGAGGCCGTAGTAAATCGCGGCATTGCCGCCGGTGGCGTAGAGCCTCGCCGCGGCGCGCACCGTCGCTGCCGGAACGCCGGTCACCGATTCGCTCGCTTCAGGCGAGTTGCGCTCTTCGCTGACGAAGGACTTCCACTTCTCGTAAGAGGCCGTTTCGCAGCGCTCCAGTGCGAAAGCGTCGTTTGAAAGGCCTTCAGCAACAATCACGTGGGCCAAGGCGTTGATCAGCGCCACATTGGTACCGGGCCGCAGTTTCAGATGGTAATCGGCCTTCACGTGCGCGGATCTCACCAGATCGATGTCGCGCGGGTCCGCCACGATCAGCTTGGCGCCTTCGCGGATACGGCGCTTCATCATCGAGCCGAACACCGGATGGCCATCGGTGGGATTGGCGCCTATCACCATGATGACGTCGGCCTTCATGACCGAATCGAAGGTCTGGGTCCCGGCCGATTCGCCCAAGGTCTGCTTGAGGCCATAGCCGGTGGGCGAGTGGCAGACCCGGGCGCAGGTGTCGACGTTGTTGTTGCCGAAAGCCGCGCGCACCAGCTTCTGCACCAGGTAGGTCTCCTCATTGGTGCAACGGCTGGAAGTCAAGGCGCCCACGGAATAGCGACCGTACTGGGCCTGAATACGCTTGAACTCGGATGCGGCATAGTTTATCGCTTCTTCCCAGGATACGACCTGCCATGGATCGTTGATGCTTTTCCGAATCATGGGCGTCGTAATGCGATCCTTGTGGGTCGCATAGCCGAAGGCGAAACGTCCCTTGACGCAGGAATGACCGTGATTGGCGTGACCATCCTGGTTGGGCACCATGCGCACCACCTCGGCCCCCTTCATTTCCGCCTTGAACGAGCAGCCCACGCCGCAATAGGCGCAGGTGGTGACAATGCTGTGTTCCGGCTGGCCCTTCTCGATTACGGACTTTTCCATCAGCGTCGCAGTCGGACACGCCTGTACACAGGCCCCGCAAGAAACGCATTCGGACTCCATGAAGGCCTGGTTCTGCCCGGGCGAAACCTTGGAGTCGAAGCCCCGGCCGTCCAGGGTCAAGGCGAAGGTACCCTGCACTTCTTCGCAGGCACGCACGCAACGGGAGCAGACGATGCACTTGGCCGGATCGAAGGCAAAATAGGGGTTGCTGGTGTCCTTTTCGGCCTTCAGATGGTTCTCGCCCTCGTAGCCATAACGCACTTCCCTGAGGCCCACCGCGCCGGCCATATCCTGCAACTCGCAGTTGCCATTGGCGGGGCAGGTGAGGCAATCCAGCGGATGGTCCGAAATGTACAGTTCCATCACCCCGCGGCGGACTTTGGCCAATCGGTCGTTCTGGGTGCAGACCTTCATGCCTTCCGCCACCGGCGTGGTGCAGGACGCGGGCAGCCCTCGTCCGCCCTCGATTTGCACCAGGCATAAGCGGCAGGAACCGAAAGGTTCCAGGCTATCCGTGGCGCACAGTTTCGGGATCTGGATGCCGATGCTGGCCGCCGCTCTGAGAACCGATGTGCCCTCGGGCACGGTCACGCTGAAGCCGTCAATTTCCAAGGTGACCAGCTTGTCGGATTGGCTTGGGGGGGTGCCGAAGTCGTTATCACGTAGTGCCATGGGATGACTCCTGAGTCGTAAGATGCGCAATGCGCACCGCAAAGCATTCGGGGCGGGCAACGCACCCTATTTCTAAGCAGCTTTGTCTGCCGTGGAAATGCCGAAATCCTCGGGAAAATGGTTGAGAGCGCTCAACACCGGGTACGGCGTCATGCCGCCCAACGCACAAAGCGATCCATTGAGGAGGGTATCGGAAAGATCCCGGAGGAGCGCTAGGTTTTTCTCCCGGTCTACGCCTTCAATGATCTTGTCGATTACTTCTATGCCGCGAGTCGACCCGATTCGGCAGGGCGTACACTTGCCGCAGGACTCGATGGCGCAGAATTCCATGCCGTAGCGGGCCATCTTGGCCATGTCGACGGTGTCGTCGAAGGCCACCACGCCGCCGTGGCCGAGCACCGCCCAAATGGCGGAAAACGCTTCGTAGTCCAGCGGCGTATCGAACTGGGATTCCGGCAGGTACGCGCCCAAAGGCCCGCCGACCTGTACCGCGCGAATCGGCCTTCCGGTGGCGGAACCGCCGCCATAGTCGTAAAGGATTTCCCGTAAGGTGATACCGAAAGCCTTCTCGATCAACCCCGGATGCTTGATGTTGCCCGCCAATTGAATCGGCAGCGTGCCGCGCGAGCGGCCCATGCCGAAATCACGGTAGTATTCGCCGCCCTTGTCGAGAATGATCGGCACCGAAGCCAGCGAAATGACGTTGTTGATGACGGTCGGCCGTCCGAACAGCCCTTCGATGGCCGGCAGCGGCGGCTTGAAGCGGACCAGTCCCCGCTTGCCTTCGAGGCTCTCGAGAAGCGAGGTTTCCTCGCCGCACACATATGCTCCGGCGCCCAAACGAACTTCCAGATCGAAGCTCTTGCCGCTGCCCAGAATGTCTTTTCCGAGGTAACCGGACCGATACGCAGCGTCGATGGCCTCGTTCAGCGCACGATGGGCATGGGGATATTCGACGCGCAGATAAATGTAACCCTGGATTGCACCCACCGCGAGCCCGGCGATGGTCATGCCCTCGATCAGAACTAACGGGTCCCCTTCCATGATCATACGGTCGGAGAAAGTGCCCGAGTCGCCCTCGTCGGCGTTGCAGACGATGTATTTTATGTCCGATGCCGTATTCAACACCGTGCGCCATTTGATGCCGGTCGGAAAAGCCGCACCGCCGCGTCCGCGTAGCCCCGAGGTGGTGACCTCGTCAACGATGGCAGAGGGCTCCATGTCCAAAGCGCGGCGTAAGCCGCGAAAGCCCTGATGACCCAGATAGTCGTCCAGGCTGACCGGATCGGTGATCCCGACGCGGGCAAAGGTCAGCCTTTCCTGATTCTTGAAATAAGGAATGGCATCGGTCGGCCCAAGGCAAAGGGAATGCGAACCGCCCTGAAGAAAACCCGCCTTGAATAAGGAAGGCACGTCGCCGATACGCACCGGCCCATAGGCTATCCGGCCTTCCTCGGTAGCCACTTCTACCAGGGGCTCCAGCCAATACATGCCACGGGAGCCGTTACGAACCAAATCGATAGCGATATTTCGTTTGGCCGCTTCGGCCCGAATGGCGGCGGCGACCTGCTCGGCGCCGAGGGAAAGCGCGCTGGAGTCTCGAGAAACGTAAACGGTCGTCATTGCGCATCAACCTGCATATTTTCAATAATCTCGTCGAACGTCTCGGACGTCACGCGTCCGTATACGTCTTTATCGATCATGATCGATGGCGAACACGCGCAGTTGCCGAGACAATATACGGGCTCCAGGCTGAAAGCCCCGTCGCCGGTCGTTTCGTGGTAATCGATATTCAACCGCTGCTTGGCATGAGTTTCCAGTGCCTCGGAACCCATCGCTTGGCAGGATTCGGCCCGGCACAGATAGATGGTGCGCTTGCCCGGCGGCGTGCTACGGAAATAGTGGTAAAAGCTGATGACGCCGTGCACTTCGGCGCGCGAAAGGTTCAGTTCCCCTGCGATCAGCGGGATGCTGTCCGGTGGCACATACCCTAATGCGTCTTGAATGCCGTGCAGAATCGGCAACAATGCACCAGGTTTATCCTTATCACAGCGGATAATTTCCTGCACGTGTTCCCGATCCCATTCGTGTTCTGTCATTTGCCCCTCGCTCAACTACCCCTAAGAATGGGTGGAAATCGCACAAACTTCGATAATCGCCATTCCCTCTCACTACTTAGGAAGTAAAGTAATTTATGCATCTATATGCACATTTTAAAGGCTCGTTCTCGCTTTGCAATATCTTTCTTGACTAAATTGCTAAGCTTTTCAGCAAAGCAACAACCTCGTTGGCGGTCATGAAACGCGATCAGGACAGAGGAAGGCGTTTGGATTAAGGTCGCTGGTACTCACCCGAGCGCTGTTCGTATCGGAACGCGCAGTGCAGCCCGAGTAATATGGCTATATGGAGAAGGCGCGGTATCGGTGAGACCGATTCGACCGATGCAGTCGAGTTGCGGCTTAGTATTGAATTACGATTACTACTCCTGGTGACACGGACATCGAAATTAAGCCGATTATGACCTTGGTCTTTTACCGACCGGTTCGGCACAAAGCGAGGTTCCGCGAGTGTGGAGGATCTGATTGAAACAAGACGGCCGGGGTCCAGGTGCCCCGGCCGTCTTATCGCCCCGAAGCTCAGCGCTTCTTGCTTACTTTCTCGTTATACGCGGTGATTTCCTCGGCATCGAGCTTGTCATCCTTGTTCGTGTCAGCCATGTTGAATATCTCCTCCGGGACCCCATTGGCCAGGGCGTCTTTCTTGGTTAGCGATCTCTCAGTTGACTGTTCCTCGGGCTGGGGAGTGGTGGCGCCGGGCACCGCGGGGTCGCCCGCGTCGCGGAACGCGTAGGCCGTACCGAAGGATAGCGAAACAACAGCGGCCAGAAGGCTCAACGTAGATTTTGTAGCCATGGATACACTCCTTTTGATGGTTAGAGGCAGTATGGTCGGAGCCACAACGACACCTCCAAGCAAGACCAGGGCCAATGCAACAACTTTTTGATTATTGGAAATAATATGGCGAACTTCGAATATTCTTCACGAAAACCGTCGTTCTGCGACTACAGTCACAGAGCGATTGTGGATGGACACAAGATTCAACTCGGGTGCCTGTGGGAACAATGAAAGCGGGCGCGTCGAAAGGCCTTCAAAAGGCCGGGGGATTGTAAAAAAGCCGCCGGAAACGAGGGGAGCCGCCTCATAAAGCCTCCTCTGTACCAGGTGTCGAACATCGCAGAACTACGTCCGACTCTTGGCCCAGTTGGAACTGGGAGTTATGCTCGAAAGTTGACGGGCCGGCAAAATTTGACCATTACTCGAAACTGGTCGAGCGCACAAAATCGGCCCTGCGCCCCCGCGCGAGGGGAATACCTGTTGCCAATTCTCCGCTGCCGTTGGGAACCGGGGTTCCTAAAAGTATGACTACGCAATCGGCATGGAACGACCGGTTTCCCCCATTGCCGATGGATTTCCCTCGGCTGCGGCTTGAGCACCGGTTGGCGGTTCGCGCTGAAACCGCCCCCGACAGCGGACGTCGTGCAGTGGCGTCATTTCCACAAACGAGGCGCCTCCATCCACCACCGGCCCCACAGCTAAAGTCTCTGGTGATCAGCGGCAGTTCTTTTCGATCAACGCCGCGGTAACTCGGGTCTCGCACCCGTACCTTGCATTTATGGATTTCCTATCCATGTCGACCGTGCCCTCCCAATTAGATCTGGCATAGGTTTTGCTGGTTATCGCTTAGGCCAAGTCGACAAGCCTAAATTCTCTACCCTCGATAACTTTGGGAGACACTTATGAAAGTACGGCAACTACTTAGGACAGCACACCCTATTTTCTTGGCTCTACCCTTGTTGCTGATGGGATGCGAGCGATCCGAGCAACAACCCAGCATGCCGCCAAAGGAGTTAACCGCTCCGACTCCGGCCCCAGATTCCGATCTGCCTAAACCGAACCAAACGGAAGTGGTGCCCGTCACGCCGCCCCCATCGCCAGAAAGCAATACGACACCTTAAACGAGAAGCTTTCTCGTCCGCTCACTGGAAACAATGCGAACAAGCCCGGATGATTGCGAGCAGGAAACGGTCGACGACTGCTCGCAATCGTTCGGATACTTACAAGCGACCGTAGCGATTCAGCCTGCCGCCGGCGGGGGAATTCAAACGCTTCCGCCCCAGTGGCGCTATGCCACCGCTACCGCTCACTGAAGGCTTCTCATCCGCAGGCGCACGTTATCCACAGATGTGCCTTTCGTGACAGAACGTTGGAATTAGCGCCGGACGCGCAAAAAGCGACGTGGACATCAACGATTGCTGCATCTCAAACGTCCATCCCGGACCATTTTACCACTGCGATATGAGCTGTTCGGTAGACTGCATGCGAATAGTAGAACTGAGGCCGCTTTCAGTTGGCTGTCGGACACAAACACTTATTCCAGGTTTACGTCCGGAATCACACAACTGACCCGACCGACGCTGTCATTCGCAAGTCCCGCAGGAATTTGCAAAAAGGTTCGAGTCGTGTTCGGTTCGATCGTTCCCGATAATACGGCTTTTAGAGGCTCCAAAAGCTCCAGATCCTTGGAATACTGAAGACAAACCACTTCGATTCCGCTGATTCGCCGTTCACTGCCGTTCTTGATAGAAAAATCGAACAACATCGTTTTGTCTGCTGGATCTAAAGTCCAGCTAAAATCCGTCAGCTCGATCGCGCGTAGGATTTCGTATTTCGCACGCGTGTCGGAACCGGTCGGGGGCTGCACGGATTCTTCCTTGGTGAGTTCGGGCGATGAACCATCCGGCGGCGTGATCCCTTCGCCGATGCTAGTCGACGTACTCTCCCGAAGCAGGGCTTTTTCATCCAAGCTCGCCGATTCGGTCTGCCGGCGAGCTTCGTCTTGCGCGACACGTCCGTGCCGATGCTCGGCAAACCGTGTACCCAGCTGCCAAGCCGCGGTCGCAAGCAATATGGTCAGGAGCAAAGAAGCAAGCACGTGAGCGTAACGGCGGAACCATGGCTTTTGAGACCCACCCTCACGGCACTCCGCCGGCGCGGTAGCCGTTTCCTCCTCATATTCGGTTTCGCCGCGCTTCTTTGGGCTTGGGCTTATCGGGCCAGCCCCGTAACCGACCGCATCCCAAATCGCCTTTTCCTCGGGCACAATTCTGCCGGCGAACGGCGGCTTCAACTCCTTCGCACGGGCAGGCGTGCCGCGCGCGTCACTTTTACTTTTGTGTTCGTTCAAAGCATGCCGAAATGCGAGGCATGCTTCGCCAAGGTGTCTCAGAACGTCTTTGATGAATTTTTCGTACAATACTAGGCGCACTTTTTGATGAATCGGAACCTCGATCCGATCGAGAACCGCTGACAACGCATCCAATATCGCGACGGGGCTCCAGGGTGTGGCCGGTAATGAATCAAGCGCTCGGCCGACTACCTCGGCGTAGGTTTCATCGAGACGACGAATACTTTGACCGTGTTGGAGTTCGACGTCCCGAACCCCACGGGCCAGATGCTCGTCCACCGCAAATGTCCGCCGATAGCCTGGTATTTGGCCGGTCTGCCATGCACGGTCACCGGCGTCCGCGCTAGAGTTCTGCTTGCCGGCATCCTGTTGATCCGAAAAACGCGCAAAAGAACCCAGCAATTCCTGGCTAAGACTTTCCGAAACGACCTCTTGATCAAGGTGAAGAGTTGTCCACACGTCGGCAAGATGATCCTGTAATGTCGAATCGAAGCTTTCGATGTTTTGAACAGCCGTCGCTAGATTCAAATCGTCCAACATGTAGCGAAAGCGATCTTGAATGACGCCTACGAATGTCGACCGATAAAGTTCGATTAATACCGGAAAATCCATCGTATTTTTTGGTCCGTCAAGCATGGATACCATTTTATAATTCTCACCTATTTATGCGGCGGAACAGGAGCACGAGTCGAGGCCGGCTCCGCTAAAATAGTCGGTCGAGTTCTTCCATCTTTTCGGTTCCGCACTTCCGAACAAATTCGAAATCAGGCATCCTGCCCATGAACGACAGCCTAAACGCGTCCGTTAATTCCGGCTCGAACAACTCGGTCCAAGACAGTGATTCGCACCACCGTTCCATCCGCAGCTTCACTCTCCGCCAAGGTCGATTCACCGTAGCGCAACGGAGAGCCATGGAGGCTCTTTGGCCCATCTATGGACTAAATGTCGCCGATACGCCCCCCGATTTCGAGGCGATTTTCGGCCGGGGCGCGCCTCTGGTCGTCGAAATCGGCTTCGGTAACGGCGAAACTCTGGCACAACTCGCCGGCGACCAGCCGCAGACCAACTTCATAGGCGTAGAAGTCCACCGACCTGGCGTCGCGCAGTTGCTGGCGCGCCTAAAAGAACGCGAACTAAATAATGTGCGTATTTTTTGCGCCGACGCTGTCGACATCCTGACAAATCAGATCGCTGACGGAAGCCTTTCGGGCGTGAACTTGTTTTTCCCGGATCCGTGGCCCAAAAAGCGCCACCACAAACGCCGACTGGTCAACCCGGAATTTATCAGCCTCGTAGCGCGGAAGCTCAAGTACGGTGGCTATTTTCATGCCGCCACGGACTGGGAAGATTATGCTCAGCACATGCTGGACGTGCTCGAACATTGCGATCGTCTTGAAAACACCGCAGGCGGGAGCAAGTTTTCCCCTCGCCCGACGCACAGAGCGTTGACCAAATTCGAACGCCGCGGACAAGAGCTCGGACACGGCGTATGGGATTTGATTTTTATCCGGCGAGCAGACGATCTTTAGCCGGCCACTGCTTCCGCGGGTTGGAACGGCCCCTCCTCCGCCTCGACCTCTGGCTGTACGTCATCCAGCTGCATCGCTTGCCGTATGGCCAGGAGTTCATCGTATTGCCGACGGAGCGGCTCCAAAGCCTGGGTGAGCGCGGCGATCTCCTGATCCAAGGAGTGACTGGATTCGTTGATCTTGCGCAATACGTCCAGCTTGCTTTCGATTACGCGTTTATGATCCCGAATTTGATGGATAAGCGGCGTAAGGGCCATGCCGGACCAACCCACCGCATCCTTGTGTGCGTGCAGAAAAAGCTCTCGGGCGCGGGCGACAACCGTTGTATAAAGCTTTACCACAACCATGCTCTGCTCCATCAAGGTTGACGAAGCACTGTCTCTGAAAGCCTCCCCTTCCTTGAATACCCGCTCCAGTTCGGCCTGATATTTCTTGAGCGAGAGCGACGGCGCCTTGAGATCGGCAAAGCCATATTCCTCCTGGAATTTTCCGTATATCCTTTTCACCAGTTTTCGACTTTCCTCAGAGATCGACACGGCTTTGACAAGCACGCCGTTCAACTCCTCGAGCACTCCCGCCATGACCGATTTCATCCCGATCGTCGTCAGACTTCCGGCCATCTGCCGCCGAGTTCGCTTGATAATCTCATCGATGCTTTCCGGCGCCAGGGACTCGACCAAAGCCTTGGCCTGCACCGCGAACACCCGTCGGCTCGCCTGAAATTGGTTTACGCTGGCCAAATAAGCATTTTGCTGGTCTCGGGTCTCGGTCATCAGCTGCTTGATCTTGTCCCGATTATTGACATCGACATTGCGGAGATCGTTGATCTGGCGCTCGGCATCCGCTATATGGGCCTGCAGTACACCGGTCGATTCGGTAACCAAATGGCCGATCCTCTCGGTGACCGACGTCATCAGCAGATTCTGCCTCTCCTTTACCACTTTTTCGGCCAAGAAACTCTCAAAAAGATGGAGACGGCTTTTTTCCAGGAGTTCTTGGTCGCCCTTCACTTTGGCAAGCAAAGCCTGTTTGGCGGTCAAGGGAAAAATCGAGCTCGCGTCGACTTCCAAAGTTCTGGCAACTGAGTCGATTTGGGCGCGAATCGATTTCTCGATGACGTCGTCTCCGTGCAAATCCCCCCACATCGAATCGATCTTGTTCATGACCACCGCCAGACCGCTTCTTTTCTGCTGGCCTTGGCGGGAACCCCGAACATGGTTGCACCACATATCCAGATCGCTCTTGGTAACCCCGGTATCCGCTGCAAGCACGAAGATAACCGCTTGAGCGCTGGGCAGCATGTGCAAGGTCAACTCGGGTTCCGCCCCGAGTGCGTTGAGACCGGGTGTGTCCAGAATGGTAAGGCCTTCCTTTAAGAGGTAATGCGGAAAACTGATCAATGCGTGACGCCAGCACGGAATCTCGACGGTCTCCGGCGCCACCACCTGTCCCGGATGAAGATCTTCGTTGTACAGACCGAGCTGCTTCGCTTCTTCGAGCGGCACACGCTTGGTTGCGGTCAGCTCTTGAAATGCTTCCTGCATTTGCACCGGCGAGGTGCAATCCAATTCGATCTGCATCCAACTCTGCGGGTGTCGCTTGTATTCGCTGAGCGATGCCTGGTTCAGACGGCTCTCGATCGCCAAGAGTCGGATATAGGCACCGCCTTCGGGGTCGTAAAAGATCTCCGTCGGACACATGGTTGTTCTTCCGGGAGATGATGGCAAAAGCCGAACACCGGTATCCGAGAAAAACAAAGCGTTAATGAGCTCGGTCTTGCCTCGCGAAAATTCGGCGGCGAAGGCAAGCACAATACGATCCGCGCGCAAGCTGTCGAGCATGCCCAGAAGAGTTTCATTTACGGCATCGCTGTTCAATTCATGCTGATCAAGCCAGGAACGATATCGCTCAACCGCCTGGCTCAGTTGCTCACGCCACTGGCCGTAGCCTCGCAGCTTGTCTTCTAAATGAATGATGCTCATCTCCGACTCTCGACCCGATCGTCTAGTGGAATAAAGTGCAATTCTGGGGACAGTTGGGATGAAGTTTAGACCAATTCAAAATTCAGTCCATTTTCGAGAGCTCTGCCCACCATGCCGGCCAGCGTTTTGGAGAGCAGATTTTGAACCGCTTATCCCGGCCGGTTTCACCGGCCAGCAAAACCACATCGCGTTTGGCGACGCCGAAAACGTCTGCCAGGAAGTCGATTAGATAACGGTTTGCTTTGCCGTCGACAGGCGGCGCTTTGATGCGGATCTTGAGCCGATCGCCATGCAAACCCGCAATCTCGTCCTTACCGGCGCGAGGTTGTACGTGGACGTTCAGCACCAGTGCCTGGCCGTCCCAGGTATACCAATCGCTCAAGTCAGTTCAGCAGATTCGTGAGTTGCTGCAGCGGGGGCAGCACAAGCATTTTGGCGAGTTGTATGCCGATCAAGGGGATCAACGGCGAGAGATCGATACCCCCTATCGGCGGCAAAAGCCGACGGCTGAAGCGAAGCAGCGGCTCGGTAAGGCTGTAAAGGAGGGAAACCGCGGGGTTATAGCTCCCTGGACTGACCCAACTCAGGACCGCACGGATGATGATGGCGAAAAAATAGACATTGAACAGCAAATCCAAGAGCTGCACGACAGCCCACAGACTCAATGCCGCAAATGTGATCCGCGTATCCTGAAGCACGAATATCAGATAGCCGCTCAGCATTTGCAGCCCCAGCATCAAGACGAGCGAAGCCGTGTCGACGCGGCCGACGGACGGAATAAAGCGGCGGAACATGCGAAGCGGCGGGTGCGTGATCTTGATCAAGAACTGGGAAATCGGATTGTAGTAATCCGCATCGACCCACTGAAACAAGAACCGCAGCAGTATCGCGAATATATAAAGGCTGAAGAGCGTATCGATCAGAAAAACAGCGGGATTCACCAGAAAATCCGGAGACATCGTCAACCTCCCAGTTGCTTGGACAATTCTGCCGCCCGCGCATTTGCCGCCTTCATGGCGTCAAGCACGAGGCTACGAAGGCTTCCGCACTCGAATATCTCTATTGCCTTTTCCGTAGTACCGCCGGGCGAGGTAACCCTTCTTCTCAATTCCGCCGGACCGTCTTCGGATTCTATGGCGATGCGCGCCGCACCAAGCGCCGTCTGCTGGGTAAGAAGCCGCGCCGTAGCTTTGTCCATTCCCATTTCGGTCGCCGCATCCTCCATGGCCTCCATGAACAGAAAAAAGTAAGCGGGTCCGCTTCCGGAAAGCGCCGTCACCAAATCCAGGAGCTCTTCCTTTTCTACCCACACTGCGATGCCGACGGCACGGACTATCGCTTCCGCCACACTTCTATGTTCGGCGCTCGCTCGATCGTTCGCGTGCAATGCGGTAGCCCCGGTTTTCACGAGCGCCGGAGTATTGGGCATACAGCGCACGATGCTTGCGCCGCCGCCCAGCCAGTGGTCCAGGGCGGTCTCGCGAACACCCGCGGCGATGCTGATCATCAGGGGGCCGCGTTGCCGCACGGGGCCGGCAATTTCTCGAGCCACCTGTTCAAGAATCTGCGGTTTAACGGCCAGCAACACGGTCTGGGAGCGCTCGACCAAGGATTTGTTATCTTCGAACGTATGGACGCCGAAACGGCTGGCCAAATCCTTCAGCTTCGCGGTGTCGACGTCCGACACGAAAATATTGTCCGCCGGATAGCCATCCGAAATGAGACCGCCGATCAGGCTGCTCGCCATATTTCCGGCGCCGATAAACCCTAAAGTTTGCTTTTTCATTTGAAATCATCTCCGAACCAACGGACGTATTCTAACCGAGACACGGCCCCAAAAACGTCCCGTTCGCCGTATAAGCCGACAAGTGTCCCTCAGCCGTCCGAAACGCTCCCGGCATCGAGCACGGCCATGTCACGGCTTGACCTCGGCCCGAACAGCGCCGTGCCGATACGTACCATGGTCGAACCTTCCATGACGGCCGCTTCGAGGTCGTCGGACATCCCCATGGACAGCGTATCGAGCCCAAGGTGGCCCAAGCGTTCCGCGGCTTGCCGCAAGCTCCGGAACGATGCGCGCTGAAGGTCGATCGTGTCCGTCGGGGCCGGAATGGCCATAAGCCCGCGGACACGAAGCCTAGGCAGTTCCGCGATCGCTTCGACCAACCCGTCGAGCTCCTCCGGGGCAACGCCCGATTTCGTCGCTTCTCCGCTGACGTTGACTTGAATGCAGATGTTGAGCGGCGGCAGCTCTTCGGGACGCTGATCGCTCAGGCGCTCCGCGATCTTGAATCGGTCGACGCTATGTACCCAGGAAAAACGAGCCGCGATCGACCTGGTTTTGTTGGATTGAATGGGTCCGATGAAATGCCAGCCGATATCGTAATGCGCCAACTTATCTTGCTTGGCCAGAGCCTCTTGAACGTAGTTCTCCCCGAACTCCCGCTGACCGCAGTAATAAGCGGCGGCAATCGCCTCCGCAGGCTGAGTCTTGCTTACGGCGATCAGCCGAACCGAGCCCCGGCATCGACCGGCTGCCGTCTCCGCGAGTCGAATTCGCTCGCGTACGGCGTCCAGGCGCTGTTGTATTTGACTCCTCATGTTGCTGATACGTTTGTCTATACTTGACCGGAGGGTAAGGGTATCTACCGACCAACGCTTACACAAGAGCCATTACAGAAGAGAATCCATGGATATCGCCGAACTGCTCGCTTTCTCCGTCAAGAACAATGCATCCGACCTGCATTTGTCCGCCGGACTTCCGCCGATGATCCGCGTGGACGGCGACATACGCCGTATCAATGTGCCGGCGCTCGACCACAAAGAGGTGCACGCGCTGATCTACGACATCATGAACGACAAGCAGCGGCGCGATTACGAGGAGTTTCTGGAGACCGACTTTTCGTTCGAGCTCCCCGGCGTCGCACGCTTTCGTGTCAACTCGTTCAACCAGGACCGGGGCGCGGCGGCGGTATTTCGAACCATTCCGTCCAAGGTTTTGACACTGGAGGAACTGGGTTGCCCCAAATTTTTCCAGGACGTCACCATGCACCCTCGCGGCCTGATCGTGGTCACCGGGCCCACCGGATCGGGCAAATCGACCACCCTCGCCGCGATGATCGACCACATCAATTCAAACCAGTACTCTCATATCCTGACGATCGAAGACCCCATCGAGTTCGTGCACTCCAGCAAAAAATCGTTGATCAACCAACGCGAAGTTCACCGGGACACTTTGGGTTTCAACGAAGCCTTGCGCTCGGCTCTGCGCGAAGACCCCGACGTGATTCTGGTCGGCGAAATGCGCGACCTGGAAACCATCCGCCTCGCATTGACCGCCGCCGAAACCGGTCACTTGGTTTTCGGTACCCTGCACACCAACTCGGCTGCCAAGACCATAGACCGCGTCATCGACGTTTTCCCGGCCGCCGAAAAAGGCATTATTCGGTCGATGCTGTCCGAATCCCTGCAGGCCGTGATCTCCCAGACTCTGCTCAAGAAAAACGGCGGCGGACGCACGGCGGCCTGGGAGATCATGGTGGGCACGCCGGCGATCCGCAACCTCATCCGCGAAGACAAGGTCGCACAGATGTACTCGGCCATCCAGACCGGGCGCAAGGACGGCATGCAAACGCTCGACCAGCACTTGCAGGAACTGGTCGAAAAAGGCGTCGTGGCGCGTGCCGCCGCTCGGGTCAGAGCCGTCAATAAAGCCGCATTCTAAAGCCGGAGAACAAGCTCGTGGACTTCGAATCCTTGCTCATGCTGATGACGCAGAAAAAAGCGTCCGACCTCTTCATCACCACCAATAAAGAACCGTGCATGAAGATCGACGGCGTCATTCAGCCGATATCGAACGCCAAGCTGAGCAAAGAGCAGGCGCGGCAGATCGTTATCGGGGTCATGAACCAACGCCAGCGCGACGAATTCGAGAATACCAAGGAGTGCAATTTCGCGATTTCATCGCCCGGCCTAGGCCGCTTCCGCGTCAGCGCCTTCATCCAAAGAGACACCGCCGGAATGGTGTTGCGGCGGATCGAAACGAACATTCCGACAGTCGATGATCTGAATCTGCCGCCGATCCTCAATGAATTATCGATGACCAAACGCGGCTTGATCCTGTTCGTCGGTGCGACCGGAACGGGAAAATCCACATCGCTGGCCGCCATCATCAAACATCGGAACGAGCATTCGAGCGGGCATATCATCACGATCGAAGATCCGCTGGAATATGTGCATCCGCATGCCGGCTGCATCGTCACCCAGCGCGAGGTCGGGATCGATACCGAATCCTACGAGGTGGCGCTCAAGAATACGCTGCGGCAGGCACCCGACGTTATTCTGATCGGAGAAATCCGGACCCGCGAGACGATGCAGCATGCCATCACTTTCGCCGAGACGGGCCATCTCTGCCTAAGCACACTGCACGCCAACAACGCTAATCAGGCGTTGGACCGAATCCTTCACTTTTTTCCTGAAGAGATGCACCCGCAGCTATTCATGGATCTATCCCTCAACCTTCGGGGCATCATCGCTCAACAGCTCATTCGCAGGGCCGATGGCAAGGGACGGTATCCGGCGGTGGAAATTCTCTTGAACACCCCGCTCGCTTCAGATCTCATCCGAAAAGGCGAGGTACATAAGCTGAAGGAACTGATGAAACATTCGCGGGAACAGGGTATGCAAACCTTCGATCAAGCCTTGTACGATCTGTACAAGGCCGGAAAGATCACGTACGAGGATGCCCTACATGCCGCAGATTCGAAAAACGAAGTCAGACTGATGATCAAGCTGGGCGAGGAAGGCAACCTCGAGAAATATGCGGGCCGGCATGACACCATGTCCATCGCGGACGACAATTGACCTCCTCGTAAAAACTCCACGCCCTTTACCTGCGTTCTGATCAGTACGCGAGACGGATGCGACGCTCGTCCTTCCCCGCTCTACCGCTTCAGGCGGGCCGTCACGTCTCGCAATACGGACTCCACCAACCTCTCGTCCTCGCTGGCATACCGTAGCGCATCCCTCTCACGCCTCAGCCAGGTGAACTGCCGCTTGGCGAATTGGCGGGTGGCGATGATACCGCGCTCGATCATGGTGCCGCGGTCGTATTCGCCCTCGAGATAAGCCCAGACCTGTCGATAGCCGACGGCGCGAATGGAGGGCAGATCGGCGTGGAGATCGTCCCGTTCGTGCAAGGCGCGGACTTCGTCGATAAATCCGCCTTCGATCATGGTCAAGAAGCGCTGGCGAATCCGTTCATGCAGGGCCTCGCGGCTTGCCGGCGCGACGATGAGTTTGATCAGATCGAACGGCAAAGGCGGCGACCGGGTCTCGGCGCACAGCACGGACAGCGGAACCCTGGTCGCGTGGTATACCTCCAGGGCCCGCTGGATGCGCTGGGGATCGTTGGGATGAATGCGAAGCGCAGCTTCCGGGTCGATTCGACCGAGTTCCTCGTGCAGTTTCGCCCAGCCGACCCTCGCCGCTTCCTCGTCGATCTGCCGCCGAATCTCGGGATCGGCGGCGGGCAGACTCGAAAGCCCGTAAAACAAGGCGTTGAAGTACAGCATCGTGCCGCCGGCGAGAATCGGCAGCTTGCCGCGGCTTGTTATGTCCTGCATCGCCGCGAGCGCCTCGTCCCGAAAACGCCCGGTGGAATAGGATTCGGCTGGATCAAGAATGTCGATCAGATGGTGCGGAATGCCTGCCCTTTCCTCCAAGCTCGGCTTGGCGGTGCCGATGTCCATGCCCCGGTAAACCAGTGCGGAATCGACGCTGATCACTTCTCCGTCCAGCGTCTTGGCCAATTCGATGGCCAGCCGCGTTTTGCCCGAGGCGGTCGGCCCCATCAGGGCGATAGCGGGTGGTAATTCAGTCACTGGCCGCGCATGAACAAGCGGTTCAGATCCTTGAGGCTTAGCTCGATCCAGGTCGGGCGCCCGTGGTTGCACTGGCCGCTGCGCTCCGTCGCTTCCATGTCGCGGAGCAGCGTGTTCATTTCCGGCACGGTCAGCTTGCGGTTGGCCCTGACCGATCCGTGGCAGGCCATGGTCGCCAGAACCTCGTTCATGGACTGCTCGATCCGGACGCTCCGTCCATGCTGGTTGAGATCGGCCAACACATCGCGCACCAGGCGCTCGCCGTCCGCATCCGCCAGCAAGGCCGGCACCGCTCGCAACATGAGCGTATCGGGGCCGCTTCGGCGAAGTTCGATGCCGAGGCTTTCGAACACACCGCCCGCCTCCTCCGCCAAGTCGGCCTCGGCTGCGGTAACCTGAATTCGGATAGGCAGCAGCAAGGGCTGCATCGGAACCGATCCCGCGCAGACCTGCTCCTTCAGCTTTTCATAGGTGATGCGTTCGTGGGCGGCGTGAGCGTCCACCACGATCAGCCCGTTGCGGCTCTCGGCCAGAATGAAAGCGCCATGAAGATGCGCCACCGCAAAACCGAGTGGCGGAGTCGTTTGCTCATCTGGCTCCGGTTCCTGCGGCGCTTCCGGCTTAGGAGCCGGAGCGGAATAAAGATCGGCATAACTTTGAATCGCCTCGGCCACTTGCAAGGGCAGCGTAGCTTGGCGGTGCGGTTTAGAAAACTCGGGTGCCGAAACTGCACGCGCCGGCCTGTCTTCCGGATGGGACGCCGGCTCGGTTTCAACCGCCCGCGGCTTGGTCTCGGCCAAAGCCCGGTGCAACGCGCGAAACAGAAAATCGTGCACCGTCCGGGAATCGCGGAAACGCACTTCGAGTTTGGCGGGATGAGCATTGACATCGACCAACGTCGGGTCCAGCTCCAGATACAACACGTACACCGGCTGACGCCCATGGTAAAGCACGTCCTGATAAGCCTGCTTCACGGCATAGCTCACCAGCTTGTCCCGGACCAAACGCCCGTTGACGTAGAAGAACTGCATGTCGGCCTGGCTGCGGGAGAACGTCGGAAACCCCACCCACCCGGAAAGCCTGAGACCCGCCGCCGAAAACTCCACCGCCAGCGCGTTTTCCAGAAATGCCTCACCGAGCACCAAGGCCAGGCGTCGCTCGATTTCGGCCTGGGTTTCCGCCGGCCGCAAGCTCAATACCGTCCGCTCGTCGTGCTTCAAGGAAAAGCCCACTTCAAACCGGCTCAGCGCCATACGCTTGATCAGTGTTTCGATATGGGAGAACTCGGTCTTTTCCGACCGGAGAAACTTCCGGCGCGCCGGCGTGTTGTAGAAGAGATCGCGAACCTCCACCGTCGTGCCTTCGGGATGGGCCGCCGGCTGCACGTCGAAATCGGTTTCCGTCCCGTCCGCGGTGACTCGCCAGGCGCAACGCTCGCCGCGCGTCCGCGAGGTCAAGGTCAAACGGGCCACCGAACTGATGCTGGGCAAAGCTTCGCCCCGGAATCCCATGCTGGAGACCCGCTCCAGATCCTCCAGACTGGCGATTTTGCTGGTGGCGTGCCTGGACAGGGCGAGCGGCAATTCCTCTCTATCGATGCCGCAGCCGTCGTCGCGGATGCGCATCATGCGCAATCCGCCCTGTTCCACGTCGATGGCTACCGAGCGCGCGGCGGCGTCGAAGGCATTTTCGACCAATTCTTTCACCACCGAGGCGGGGCGCTCGACCACCTCGCCGGCGGCGATTTGGTTTATAAGTTGCGGAGGGAGAATGCGGATGGGCATGGCAGATGGAATCGGCGATCGAGAAAACGGTTTGGCGGTTAGACAGAACCGCAAGAGAAAGGATTCACCAGCTAGCTATTCTCGGGAAAATACTGAAATTATGAAAGACGGGAATAAAGGTGGTCTTGCCGACCTTCGGCGGAAGCGCTTTATTTTCGAATGACCGGCTTCTTGCCGTCGGATTCGGCCACGCTCTCCAGAGCATCGGCCATGCGCAGATCGACCGGAACCATCGGCCGAATTTCGGCGAAATAATTGCGGATGCCGTCGAATATGGCGCGAGCCACCTGATCCTGATGGCTCGAATTGCGCAGATTGCGCTCTTCGTCCGGGTTGGATATGAACGCCGTCTCCACCAGTATCGAGGGAACGTCCGGCGACTTGAGCACCGCAAAACCGGCTTTTTGCACGTCCCGATGATGTAAATGGAAATCTTTTTTCAGTTCTCCCAGCACCTTTGCGGCCGCGCGGTTGCTGGCTTCTAGCGTGGCGGTTTGCGACAGATCGAGCAGCACCGAAGCCAGCAATTTGTCTTTTCCCCTGAGCTGAACACCGCCCACCAAAGCGGCGTTTTCCCGGTCCGCCAGCCAGCGCGCCGCTTCGCTGGAAGCGCCGTGATCCGACAGAGTGAATACGGAAGACCCCTTTACGTCATTGGCGACGTAGGCGTCCGCGTGCAGGGAAATAAACAAATCCGCCTTCGCCTTGCGGGCGAGTTCCGCCCGTTCGCGCAAATCGACGAACTGATCGCTCTTGCGCACCATGACCGCCCGCATGCCCGGTTCGGCTCGGATCAGCCGTTCGAGCTTGCGGGCGATAGCCAGCACCACGTCTTTTTCATAGGTTCCGTTGGGGCCGATCGCGCCGGTATCTTTGCCGCCGTGGCCGGCGTCGATGACGATCACCCGCTCCTTGGCCAGCGCCGGCTTCAGGAAACGGACCGGCCTCGCTTCGCCCGGCGAGCTTCCGGCCTTGGCCGAAACCGGCTTGGCTGCGATTTTCGACGCTTCCGCAACGCTAGGCGGTTTTGAAGATTTGACCGGCTCCCTGGAAGCCGCCTTTTCTCCCGCCCGATCGGTCGAAACCGGGGGCGTCAGTTCGAGCACCAGGCGCGAGCTTCCCTTGAGACGGGTTACGTAAGACTTGTATCCGGCCGGGCGCTTAAGATCGAGCAAAATCCTGGGGCTGTCCTTGGCCTTGCCCGACACCGGAATGAGCCTCGCGATCAGGGGATGAGACGCCAGGGGTAGTCCGAGTTTTCCGGACAGGGAAACATTTTCTAAATCGATTTGCAGCTGATTCGGCTTGCTTCCGCGGGAGATTCGGTATTTGGGCGGCGCCGAGAAATCGAAAACCAGCCGTGAACTCTGCGCGGCGGACTCAAGCTTCACCGAGTTCATCTGCACGGGCGCGCCGAAAACCAGCGGCGCGTAGCCGCAAAACGTGAACACCAGCCATGTGATTAGAGTTTTTTTTTCCATGAACGAAGCCGCCATGCGTGAAAGCCCCCGGAAAACATAGTCCGAGCTGCGGAAAACCGCAAGGAAATAGGCTACTCGGCTTGCAGCCTGGCCAATACGGCTACACCGGAGTCGGTGCCGGCCGATATCTCCGCCATGCGCCCCGTACCCGATATTTCCAGGCGGATCTCGAGATCCGCCTCGGGCAATAGCCCCGCGCCGCGCTCCGGCCATTCGATGAAGCAAACCGCGTTCGGCCGTAGATAGTCCCGGAACCCCATCCACTCCAACTCTTCCGGATCGTTCAGCCGGTACAAATCGAAATGGTAAACGATCCGATCCCCGAGCGGGTATTCTTCGACCAGCGTGAAAGTCGGGCTTTTCACCGGCCCCGAAAACCCTGCCGCCCGGAGCCAGCCGCGCACAAACGTGGTTTTGCCGGCGCCGAGGTTTCCGAGCAGGAAGACGAGCCCGTTCGACGACATCGCTCGATAGACGCGCCCGGCGAATGCGAGCGTTTCCGCCTCGTCCCTAAGAGTCACTTTCATAAATTGACGAGCCGGCGCAAAGGATCCATCAAATCGCAGGCCAAGAGTCCCCTTTCGCCGGCCTTCGCCGCCTCGTCGCCCGCCGCGGCATGCAATTGCACGCCCAAGGCCGCCGCCTCGAAAAGATCCAGACGTTGCGCCAGCAATCCCGCGATAACGCCGGTCAGCACGTCGCCCATGCCGCCGCTGGCCATGCCGGGATTGCCGGCGGTACAGACATAGGGCAATCCGTCCGAGCCGCAGACCAGGCTGCCGGAACCTTTCAATACGGCTACGCCGCCGAACTTCGCCTGAAGGTTCCGAACGGCGCTGAATCGATCTTTCTGTATGTCTGCGGAAGACGAGTCGAGCAGCCGCGCCGCTTCCCCCGGATGGGGCGTGATGGTCCAGTTGTCCCGTTTGCGGGGGCTTTCCGCCAGAAGATTGAGCGCGTCGGCATCCGCCACGACCGGCAAATCGGTTTCCAACACCGTGCCGAGCAGCGCCTTCGCCCATTCCGAACGGCCCAGGCCAGGCCCGATAGCAACGACCGTGGCCCGCTCCAAGGGTATCCGCAAGTCCTCGGTGGTTTCGACGCCGTGGCACATCAGCTCCGGCCGGGTCAGGTTGAGCGAGTCGGCATGGGACTTCCGCGTGGCGATGCTAATCAACCCCGCTCCAACCCGAGCCGCGGCCTCCGCTGCCATGCGAGGGGCACCGCTGTAACCGCAATCGCCGCCGACCACCAGCACGTGGCCGAAATGGCCCTTATGGGCATAACGCGGACGCGCCGGCAAGCCGCGTTCCCACGGCGGCAGCAGCATGGCCGAAGGTTCGACGGAATATCGCACTTCCGGCGGTGTGCCCAGATCGGCAAAGACGATCTCGCCTGTGTATTCCGGACCTTCGCCGGTAAAGAGCCCCTGCTTGAGACCGATGAACGTCACGGTCAAATCGGCCTTGACGGCAACGCCCAGAGCGGAACCGGTATCGGCATGAAGCCCGGACGGAATATCCAGCGCCATCACCCGACCGGAGAACCGGTTGACGGCCCTGATCACGTCCGCGTAAAGTCCGTCGACCTTCCGATCCAAGCCGGTGCCCAAAAGTCCGTCGACCAGCACTTCCGCACCCTCGAAATCGGCCGGGATAAAATCCAATATTTCGCCGCCCGCCGCTCGATAATCCTGGTAAGCCGCCAGGGCATCCCCCTTGAGATTCGCGGGCGGCGAAACCGGATAAACCCGCACGTCCATCCCCGCCTCGTGCGCCAAGCGGGCGACCACATAAGCGTCTCCCCCGTTGTTGCCGCCGCCGCAAATCGTCGACAGCGTGCGCGCTCCCGGCCAGCGTTCGTGCAAAGCGGCAAAGGCCGATGCGCCGGCGAGGCGCATCAACTCGATGCCGGGAATGCCCACCGTTTCGATGGCATAACGGTCCATGGCGCGCACGTCCTCCGCGCGATAAAGATCCTTCGGGAAACTTCGGCTGTATCGTTCGCTCATAACCCAGTAAGCTGTACCCAAACTACGCTCGTTCCGTTTACATTCTGGCTCAAACTCCGCACCGCCTCCACACTTCTGTGACTTCGTCCGCTCGCGATTACTCCGCTCTCGCCGCCAAAATCAAGACCTGGGGCAAAGAACTCGGCTTTCAGCAGGTCGGAATAGCCGATACCGACCTTTCTGCGGCCGAACAGCAGCTTCAAGAATGGATAGACGAGGGATTCCACGGAGAAATGGACTACATGGCGCGGCATGGCACCAAGCGCAGCCGTCCGGAAGAGCTGGTTCCCGGTACGCTCCGGCTCATCAGCGTACGCATGGATTATCTCCCGGAGAATCGAACCACGGTTAGGGAGCGGCTGGACGACCAGACCGCCGCGTTCATCTCCCGCTACGCCCTTGGCCGCGATTACCACAAGGTGCTCCGCAAGCGCTTACAGCAATTGGCCGAGCGCATCGCAGTCGAAATCGGCCCCTTCGGTTATAGGGTCTTCGTCGACAGCGCGCCGGTGCTGGAAAAGGCGCTCGCCGCCAAAGCCGGGCTCGGCTGGATCGGCAAGCACACCAATTTGATCAACCGCAAAGCAGGCTCGATGTTCTTCCTGGGGGAGATTTACACCGATCTCCCCTTGCCCATCGATGCCGAAACGACCAATCACTGCGGGAGCTGCACCGCCTGCATGGAGGTCTGCCCCACCCAAGCGATCGTTGCGCCTTATCGCCTTGACGCCCGGCGCTGCATCTCCTATCTGACCATCGAGTTGCGCGGACCGATTCCCGAAGAATTTCGCACCGCCATCGGCAACCGCATCTACGGCTGTGACGACTGCCAGCTCGTATGCCCGTGGAACCGCTATGCGCGGCTGACCGAGGAAGCGGATTTCATGCCGCGCCACGGTCTCGATACCGCCGGGCTGATCGACCTTTTCCGCTGGGATGAAGCGACGTTTCTACATAAGACCGAAGGCTCTGCCATACGCCGCATCGGTTACGAACGCTGGATCAGGAATATCGCCGTGGCCTTGGGTAACGCTGAAACGTCTACTAAAATCGTCGACGCGTTACGAGCGCGGATAGACGACCCGTTGCCTTTGATCAGGGAGCACGTGCGCTGGGCGCTTGCACGGCACTGCTCCAACGAGCGACAGCCGCACCGTGCGGGAGCCCAAGCGTCTTCTACGTCCTAAAGAAGCTCTGATTAAGAGCGTATCCCAGTAGGCCGTTCGCCCTGAGCCCTTCGACTCGGCTCAGGACAGGCTTGTCGAACGCTCTCCTGAGCCTGCCCTGAGCCTGTCGAAGGGGCATGAACGGAATCCACTTGCTCAGAGCTTCCTTAACGCCGCGTTTTCTTAGTGGCGGGAGCCGATGCTTTGACAAAGGCGGGACCCTTGATGCGAAGCTGGTCGGACAATTGCTTCAGAGTATCGTTGAGCGCGGCGCGGGTCGCCTGACCCAGGGCGCTCGCTGCAAACGCGGATTCCCCGCCCCCGACGCCGAACAACGAGAAACCGCTGGTGGCGGATTCGGAGGTGAAGGAGCCGTGGGAAGTAATCGTTCCCACCATGCG
The DNA here is from genome assembly GCF_051027445.1 of Methylocaldum sp. GT1TLB. NCBI lineage: Bacteria > Pseudomonadati > Pseudomonadota > Gammaproteobacteria > Methylococcales > Methylococcaceae > Methylocaldum > Methylocaldum sp. GT1TLB. The sequence continues at coordinate 295,240 of NZ_CP194898.1, read as the reverse complement.
GCCGCTGCTAGGCTCGACCACTTGCAGGTCCATGCCCACCGCCCCGGTTCGCCGGGCCTTGGTGTTTTCCCAAGTCGGATTGGCGGCAGATACGGCAGCACCGGCGATGCCCGCGGCGGGTGTCCCCGAAACGGCGCCCGCGATGCCGAGCACTGTTCCTGCCCAGCCGAGCGATCCACCTTTGCGCTCGTCGTTGGCTTCGGCAACCTCGTTGAATTCCGTGATCGTACCCTTGATCACGAACGGCCCGACCTCGCCGGGATTCAGCAGCTTTGCGGGATTGCTTTCGTTCTTGCGGTAATGTTCGTAGTCGACGACCACGATGTTCCCTACGTTGCCGAGGGCACTGATTAATTGCGCGGCGACGCCTTGCCCGACGCGATCGCTCATGCCTTGATGGTCGGGCGTGTAAGCTCCCGGTGCCGTAGGTGCGGCCCCTCCGAGAATACCCCAGCCGAAGGGTCCCCAGCCGTAGCGGGCCCCGGTCGGAGCCTGTGTCACGCCGCCCCCCGAACCGGTTCCGACACTCAAAGGCTCCACCGTGACGACGTACATGGGTTGAGAACCGTCGAACGGAATCCGCACCACTTCCACCTGCGTCGAAACCGGCGCCGCGTGCGTGGCCTGCACCGACGATTTATCCACCGTCGCCGCGCAGCTCACGAGAAATGGAACCGCTGCCCCCACTAACCAAGACTTTAGTTTCATTGTTCTTCTCCGGTTATTTTCGTTTGTTGTCGTCCCACGCCGAAAGTCCGGCGTAAACCCACGCCGTTGAAGGTTAGCACACTGCACTACCGCGTCCCAAAGCTGCCGCGCCAAGCCGATGCGGCGGATTCGGCGTTCCGCCCTCCCTCGACATAGCGTAAAATCCGGTGCATTCGTCTCCAACTCGTAAGGAGTTAACGCCCATGAACTTTTTTTTTCGCGTGCTGCTCGCCGCAATCGCTTTGTCCGCCCTGCAAACCGTCCGGGCGGAAGACGAATGGCAGGGCACCACCCTTTCGGACCAGACTCTGGAGAAAGTCAACCTGGCTTTAGTCGCATACCAGACCTGCGTCAACAGCGAAACCCGTGCGCGGGTCGGCGAGCAGGCGGATTCGCGTGCACTCACCGATCGCGTTTTGAAAACGTGCGAAGAGAAGCTGTCGAAGGTCAAGGCGGCGTTCGATAGCGAAAAAGTACCCGGCACGATCTCCGAACGATATATGCGCAGCCGCCGCACTCAGGCCGCACGTCAGGTCCTGCGCACATTGATGGGTGCTCAGGCGGCTCAAGCCGCGACCGGGCAGCCCTAATACGATCGTCCTACCCCGCGCTTAGTTTTCGGCCGGCTGTCCCGCCGATGCCGGCGGCTGTATTTGCCGCACCAACCGCGCCTGCGTCCCAGGGCACCACTCAACGCAAAGAGGATCCGAATGCAATTCGACCCAACTCTCATTCCGACCACGCTCGACGCCGTACACATCGGACTTGCAGCCCTCGTGGTCATTCTGCTGATTCTGCAGATCCTTCTGCTGTCCGTAGCCGTCATCGCTTTGATGCGCCGTGGGCGGCGGGCAGCCGAACCAGTCGTTGCGCCGGTCCCCGCCGGACCGGCCCCCGTTCCGGTCAGGGAGGCACCCAAACCCTTGGAAGTCGTCAAACCGGAACGGCCGGAGCCGGTGGTTGTCAAAGAAGCCACACCGGATGCGGCCCTACAGCTTCTCGGACTTTTGCAGAAAGAAGCCCGTTTTATCGACTTCGTTCAGGAGAACGTCGGCGCCTATTCCGACGCCGAGATCGGCGCGGCGGCTCGAGTCGTACACGAGGGATGCCGCAAAGTATTGAGCCAGCATTTCGAGCTTGAACCGGTGCGCAAAGAGCAGGAGAACTCCCGCGTTACTCTGCCCAAAGGCTTCGACGCTTCAAGCGTAAGGCCCACGGGCAACATCGTCGGCGATCCGCCGTTCACCGGCACATTGATACACCGCGGCTGGCGCGCTACGGCCGTCAGACTGCCCAAGATCGCCGAAGGACATGACGTACGCATCATCGCCCAAGCAGAGGTGGAATTGTGAGCGAAACCCAGTATTCCGTCGGCATCGACCTCGGCACGACCAACAGCGTCGTGTCCTATGTCGATCTCAGCCAGTGCGACGGCGAAAAAGCGCCGATCGAGGTTTTGGATATCCCGCAATTGACGTCGCCCGGTACGGTCGGCGAAAAAAGGCAGTTGCCTTCGTTTCTTTACCAGGCTCACGAGGCCGAGCTCGCACCGAGCGACATCGTGTTGCCCTGGAACGAACATCCGGAAGCCATCGTCGGTGACCTGGCAAGGCAACTCGGCGGCAAAACGCCCATCCGGCTGGTAAGCAGCGCCAAGAGCTGGCTATCTCACAGCGGCGTCGACTGCCGCGCGCCAATCCTGCCCGTTCAGTCACCGGAGGAAGTAAAGCGCGTTTCGCCTCTTCAAGCGTCGATCGAATATCTCCGCCACATGCGTGACGCCTGGAACGACCGCTATCCCGACGCGCCCCTGAGCGAGCAGGAACTGGTGATCACCGTACCGGCGTCCTTTGATCCGGCGGCTCGGGAACTGACCGTGGAAGCCGCCCACGCCGTGGGCCTGCGCCAGGCCATTCTGCTCGAGGAGCCGCAGTCGGCGCTGTACAGCTGGATTCAGACCAGCGAAGGAAAATGGCGCGAGCAGGTCAAGCCGGGCGACATCATTCTCGTCGTGGACGTAGGCGGCGGTACCACCGATTTGTCGCTGATCGCCGTGACCGAGGAGGAAGGCAATCTGATCCTCAACCGCGTCGCCATCGGCGATCACATTCTCCTCGGCGGGGACAACATGGACCTCGCCTTGGCTTATGTCTTGAAAATGAAGCTCGAAGCCGAGGGCAAACGGCTGGAACCTTGGCAGATCCAGGCACTCATGCACGGCTGCCGGGACGCCAAGGAATCCTTGCTGTCCGACTCGGATACCGACGAAGTCGCCGTCGTCGTCCCCAGCCGCGGTTCGTCGCTCATCGGCGGCACGCTGCGTACCAGCCTGACCCGCGACGAGGTCGGACGTACCCTGGTCGAAGGCTTCTTTCCGAAGGTGCAAATCACAGACCGTCCTGCCGTTCAGGCTCGCACCGGTCTGACCACCCTGGGCCTTCCGTATGCCAAGGACGCACGGATCACCTGTCATCTCGCCGCCTTCCTGAGCCGACAGATCGGCGCGACCGGCGAATTGCAGGGATTCAACCTCCCTGCCGATGCCCAGTTCCTGCATCCGACCGCGCTGCTCCTCAACGGGGGTGTATTCAAGTCCGAGGCGCTCGAAAAGCGCTTGCTCGATGTACTCAATAGCTGGCTTCAGGCCGACGACGCACCGCATGCCCGACTGCTGCACGGCGCCGACCTGGATCTAGCCGTGGCCCGTGGTGCCGCTTATTACGGCTATGTCCGCAAAGGTCGTGGGGTCCGCATCCGCGGCGGCACCGGTGCTGCCTATTACGTGGGCGTCGAGAGCGCCATGCCCGCCGTACCGGGCTTCGCCCCGCCGATCGAGGCCCTGTGCATCGCGCCTTTCGGCATGGAGGAAGGTACCGAGGCGGATCTGCCGCCTTACGAGTTCGGATTGGTCGTGGGCGAGCCAGTGCGCTTCCGTTTCTTCGCGTCCAACGTCCGCCGCGACGACGTGGTCGGCACGCGCCTCGACTACTGGTCGGAAGACGAAATGGAAGAACTGGACGAAATCGAGGTCACCTTGCCGGCAGAAGAGTACCAGGCGGGCGATGTGGTCCCGGTTCATTTGGCCGCCAGGGTCACCGAAGTGGGCACGCTGCAACTGGAAGCGGTCGCTAAGGACGGCGACAAACGCTGGAACGTCGAATTCGATGTCCGTGCAGGCGAAAAGCCTTTGCCGTCGGATGAAAATGTCGCACCGGAGGAACCGATCTTGGGCAATCTCTCCGAGCGGGCGACCGAAACCGCATCCGACGAAGCAGCTTCGGAAGCACCTGGCGACGACGCTTCGGCCAAAAAAAGTTTTTGGTCTTTCAATAAATAATCCTGCAAACCGCAGGGGCAATGCCCCTGCGGCCATCCTCACCCATGCCCGCATCATCAAGCCAGACGCCTCGCTATCTTGTCGGCATCGATCTCGGCACGACCCACACCGTGGTCGCCTATGCAGACCTCACCAAAGGTACTCCGGCCGAAATCGAGCTTTTTCAAATCGACCAATTGGTTGCGCCGGGCGAAGTGGCGGCTGAACCGCTGCTGCCGTCTGTTCGCTATCACGCATCGCCGGACGAACTGACCGTAGCGGACGTGCGATTGCCCTGGCCTTCTTCGGAGCCGGAGTCGGCTTATCGTCCGATCATCGGCAAGCTGGCGCGGATCTTGGGCTCGAAAAGCCAGGGACGTTTCGTGACCAGTGCCAAGAGCTGGCTGTCCCATGCCGCCGCGGACCGGACTGCCGCTATCCTCCCCTGGGGCGCGCCGGAGGAGATTCCGAAAATCTCTCCGGTCGAAGCCAGCGCGAGCTACCTCCGCCACGTGCGTTCGGCCTGGAATCATCACCATCCCGAGGCGCCACTGGAAGAGCAGGAGATCGTGGTGACCGTACCGGCCTCATTCGACGAGGCCGCACGCACTCTAACGCTCGAAGCCACCCGGCTGGCCGGATTCGCGACAGCGCGCCTGCTCGAAGAGCCGCAAGCGGTCTGTTACGACTGGCTCTGGAACCACCGCCAGTCCTTACGTCAGCAGCTCGGCGGCGTGCGCTTGCTGCTGGTCTGCGACGTCGGCGGCGGCACCACGGACCTGACCTTGATCAAGGTCGAGCCAGGCGAGGACGAACCCAAGCTCACCCGTATCGCCGTCGGCAATCATCTGATGCTGGGCGGGGATAACATCGATCTCACCTTGGCTCATCTTGCGGAACGCCGCCTGGTGGGCGAGGATCGAAAGCTGTCTGCGGCCGAGCTTTCCCAACTGGTCGAACAATGCCGGTTAGCCAAGGAACGGCTGCTGGCTCCCGATGCGCCGGAAGCCGCGACCGTAACACTACTCGGCACGGGAGCCCGGCTCATCGGAGGCGCGCGCTCGGTCGAGCTGACCCGAAGCGAGGTCCATGGCATCGCTCTCGACGGTTTTTTCCCGATGGTGAGCCTCGCCGATCATCCCGACCGAAAACGCAGCGGCGTCGTCGAATTCGGCCTGCCCTACGCCGCCGATCCCGCGATCAGCAAGCATCTGGCTGCTTTTCTGACTCACCACTTCGAAACTGCGCGAGAGGCCCTCGGATCGGACTCCGCCGACCCCATTCCCGATGCTGTTCTTCTCAACGGTGGCGTGTTCCGCAGCTCGACCATAGCCCAGCGTCTCGTAGAACTTGTGACGTTTTGGGGAAAACAACGCCCCGTCCTGCTCAAAAACGACCGTCCCGATCTGGCAGTAGCCTACGGCGCGGTAGCCTACGGACTCGCGCGGCGCGGCCGTGCCGTTCAGCGCATAGGCGGCGGCTCGGCGCGCAGCTATTTTCTGGTGGTGGAAACCGGCCGGGACGAGATCCCCAAGGGTATCTGCATTCTGCCGCGGGGGACCGAAGAGGGCCGGGAGATCGTGTTGACCGACCGCTCCTTCCTGCTCAGGCTAGGACAACCGGTGCGTTTCAACCTGGCCTCAACCAGCGAGGACCGGCGTTTCCAGCCGGGAGACCTTGCCGAAATCGACGAAGACCGTTTCGTTCACTTGCCGCCCCTCGCTGCTGTCTTGGAGCGGGAAAGCGCACAAGGGCGAACGGAGCAAGCCGTGCAGATCGCCGCATCCCTAACCGAGGTCGGCACTCTCGATTTGCACTGCGTAGCAGCCGACGATCCCGACCGGCGATGGCGGATCGAGTTCCAATTGCGGCAGGCCGTCCCGCAGACGGTTTTGCCCGAAGCCCGGCACCACCCGCGCCTCGATGAAGCCGTCGAGAAAGTCCGCCTGGTGTTTGGGAAAAAAGCGAAAGCGGCCGACACCAAGCTGGTCAAAGGATTGCGCGGCGAACTTGAAAAGATTCTCGGACCGCGAGCGGATTGGGACACCGCCCTATTACGCGATTTGTTCGGCGCCCTGCTGGAAGGCCTGCCTCATCGGCGGCGATCGGCCGAGCACGAGCGCCTGTGGTTCAGCCTGACCGGATATTGCCTCCGTCCCGGATTCGGCTATCCCTTGGACGATTGGCGGGTCGAGCAGGTCTTCGCGATTTACGGGCAAGGTCTGCAATTCGTCAACGAAATCCAGAACTGGACTGAATGGTGGACGTTCTGGCGCCGCCTCGCTGGCGGCTTGAACGAAAAGGCGCAGCTTTCGATATTCAAGGATGTGGCCGACTTCATCAATCCGGAAACCGCCAAGCGCGGCAATCTCCCTGCCCTCGCCAAAAAGCGCAGCTATGAGGACATGGTGAGACTTGCGGCCGTGCTGGAACGGCTCCCCGTATCCCAAAAGGCCGAATTGGGAAGCTGGCTTCTCCAGCGCCTGTCCAAGCCCAGCGAACCCGCCGAAAGCTGGTGGGCGCTAGGCCGCGTCGGTGCTCGCGTACCGTTCCACGGCAGCGTGCATAACGTGGTTTCCCGCGTCACGGCCGGGGAATGGCTGGCCCAGATCCTGAGCCGCGACTTCAAAAAAGAGCCGCATGCCGGCTTCGCCGCCGCTCTCATCGCGAGACTCAGCGGTGACCGGGAGCGTGACATCGATCCGGCGCTGAGGCAACGCGTCATCGAGCGGCTGAGAGTCGGCAAAGCGCCGGACTCCTGGATTGGCATGGTGTCCGAAGTAAAAGAACTTTCCGAAGCCGACGAAAAACGCATCTTCGGCGAGGCATTGCCCCCCGGCCTGAAGCTGATTGCCTGATGCGGCGAAGTCCGTAGGATGCGCTGAACGAAGGGAAGCGCATCGTTAGCGATAAGCTGCCGGAGCCATAAAGCCGCCCATTCCCATTCAGCTTCCGTTCAGGAACAGAAGACTATCTTCATCCTGCCGGCAAATCTCACGGGTTTGAATCCGGCGCCAGTTTCGAGTTTTTGAACGGGGGATCAAGTCATGAGACCGCTGAATAAAATCATAGCCCTAAGCACAATCGCCTTACTCGCTTTTGCATCGGGCGCGCGCGCCGACCGCGACCATTGGGGCCACGGCCATCATCGCGGCCACCACGATCATGGGTATCGTCACCATGGTCACTACGATCATGGACATCATCACCACGGCCATGATCATCACCGCCCGAGAGTGATTCACCATTACTACGAGCCTGCGCCACGTTATTACCGGCCGCCGCGCGTGGTACATCGCCATATTCACCATTACCAGCCGCCGCGAGTCGTCTACCACGACGATTACCCTTCCTATTACGGCCGTAGCAGCGGTTTGTCCGGAGCCATACCGATCGTCGCGGGTGGCGTCCTCGGCGGCATGGTTGGAGAACAAGTCGGCTACGGCAATCATGGCGCCATCATCGCCGGCTCGGTAGCCGGAGCCGTGTTGGGACACGAGATCGGCCACTGATCCAGGAACATCATTGACCCGTGGCTTGGTAGAGCCCGTTGTCGGTCTGGAAACGACAGTGTTATTCTGCGCTCACCTCAGTGCCGGGCGGCATTTTGCGGCCCGGCTCATACTTCGGAAACGCCCTAGTCGCATCGAGCCGCGTGATAAACAAACGCTTTTTGTCCTTCACCCTGGGCTGTTCGCTGCTGATGGCATTTCCGTCCTATTCACAGCCGCCGTTCGGTCCGGAGGGTTTGATGACGCCGTTCATCGCGCGCCAGCCTCAGTTCGGGCCCGGCATAAGCCTAGACGAGGCTGTTCAGCGCATCCGGCGTGAAACCGGCGGTCGCATACTGGCTGCCGATACCATCAGAAATAACGGCACGATCACTTATCGCATCAAAGTGCTCATGCCGGACGGCCGCGTGCGCGTCTTCCATGTCGACGCCAACCGATGAGACACCAAAGGCGCCAGTCCGGAATGATCGCTGCGGTTGGCTCCCGTGCCGAAACTCCGCTGCCACGAGTGATGTCGGCTAAGTCCCTCAAACAAGCTGTGTTCAAGCGAGTTTCATGCGCCTACTGATCGTCGAAGATGAAGCCGAGCTCCGCTCTCAGCTAAAGTCGCGCTTGCAAGCCCTCGGTTACGCTGTCGACACCGCGGCCGACGGCAAGGAAGCAGTCTTTATGGGAAACGAATATCCGTTCGATCTGGCTATCGTCGATTTAGGGCTGCCGCTGGTGTCCGGCATCGACGTCATCAGACATTGGCGCGCCGACGGCATCAACTTTCCGATTCTGATCCTCACCGCGCGCGACCGCTGGCAAGACAAGGTGGAAGGGCTGGACGCCGGAGCCGACGATTACCTGAGCAAACCCTTCCATTTCGAAGAACTGCTCGCCCGGACCAAGGCGCTGTTGAGGCGGTCCGCCGGCATCGCGCAATCCCTGCTGCGGTGCGGCCCTATCGTGCTCGATACCGGAGCACAGAGCGTACGTGTCGACGGCCAGCCGGTGGAGTTGACCGCGCAGGAATACAAGGTTCTCGAATATCTGATGCTGAATACCGGCAAGGTCATCTCCAAAACGGCCCTGACCGAACACATCTACGACCAGGAATTCGATCTGGACAGCAACGTGATCGAAGTCTTCATCGCCAGGCTGCGTCGGAAACTCGATCCCCAGAACGTCCATCGCCCCATAGAGACGCTCCGCGGACGCGGCTACCGGTTTACCCTGGAACGCACGCCCGGATGACCTATTCCCTTCGGACGAGGGGACTGCTCGTCGCCAGTGTGGTGCTGATCGCCTTTCTCAGCGCAACCGGGCTGGTCCTCGACAAGGCCTTCCGCGACAGCGCAAAGGCGGCCATGCGCGACAGGCTGCAAGGGTTTGTCTATACCCTTCTGGCCGGCTCGGAACTCGATGCCCGAGGCGTCATGAAGGGCCCCGAAAACCTGCATGAGCCTCGCTTCAATCAAACCGGGTCCGGGCTTTACGCCGACATCCGTCGAGGCAACCGCAAGCCGGACTGGCGATCCCCGTCCGCAGCGGGCATTGAAATTCCCGCGACACTCACACCTCAGACCGGCACTGCCACATTCAGCAGCGCCGTATTGGAAGACGGCACGCCGGTTTATGTGCTCAGTTTCAGCGTACTGTGGGAGGAAGAGGGGCGCAGAAGACCGGTTCGCTGCGTGTTTCGCGTGGCCGAAACCCTGGACGGATTCTACGCAGAGGTCAATCAATTCCGGCGCAGTCTCTGGAGCTGGCTCGGAGCCGCGGCGCTAGTGCTGCTGCTGGTGCAAGGCGCTATTCTCCGCTGGGCGTTCTCGCCGCTCCGCCGGGTCGCGGCCGACCTTTCGGCCATCGAGGCGGGCCATGCCGACAAACTCGTTGGCCAGTATCCGGAAGAACTGCGCGGACTGACCGACAACCTCAATGCTCTGTTGGAGAATGCACAGTCCCACCTTGCCCGGTATCGGGATGCGCTGGGCGATCTCGCGCACAGCCTGAAAACCCCGCTCGCCGTGTTGCGCGGCGCCATCGAAAAACAGAATTCGGACGCCGACAGCGAAATCGGCGCGGTAGCCCAGGAACAGATCGACCGCATGACTCGAATTATCGAGTACCAACTGAAGCGAGCCGCCGCCTCCGGGCGAACCCACCTGACCCCGCCGGTCAGTGTCGCGGAAAAGTCCCGCCAAGTCGCGGCCGCACTGGCCAAGGTCTATGCCGAAAAACAGGTCGACTGCCGAATCATGGTCGAGGACGACGTCGTCTTTCACGGCGACGAGGGCGATTTGCTCGAGATCCTTGGGAACCTACTCGACAATGCCTTCAAGTGGTGTCGAAGCCGAGTCGAACTGAGCGCCCGGACGGTTTTGGAACCGCTGGGAACGAGCTCGCATCTCGAATTGCGGGTGGACGACGACGGCCCCGGAATTGCCGAAGATGTGGCCGAGCGCGTTACCCGCCGCGGTGAGCGCACCGATACCTCGGTGCCGGGACACGGCCTGGGCCTCGCCATCGTGGATTCCATCGTGCGGACCTATCTCGGCCAGCTCGTGATCGAGCGAAGCCCGCTCGGGGGGGCAGCAATCCTGATTCGGAATGTCGGCTAACATGGTCCGCATCGAATAGTTCGATAAATTGTCTCGAATTCGATCTAATGAAAGGGTTATCCGGGCGCTCCCCGGATGACCGTTTGCGATTGGAAGGGCGGCTTCGGCGCTCCCGAAGACGCCGTTTGCGATTGGAATGTGAATTCGCCTTTTACTCACTACTTTTTACCGTATTTTCATCCGGAGAAAACCATGGCCGAAGCCACTTCGAACGACACTCTGACCTTGACTCCGCCCCAGCCGGTCCCCGAAATCGACGAGGAACAGGCGACCAGCATGGTTAAACTGGATCAGGAAACCATTTCCAAATTGGACGAGAAAATTACGGAATTCCTGCACACCGTCCTAGCCGCCGATGTGAACGACGCCGAATTCCGGGAACGGCTATCCGGCGTACACAACATGGGCAATCGCGAGATCAGGGCCGCGGCAACGGTTTCGAACCGGCTTCTGGAACGCCCGGTACGGGCCATGAAATCCGGAGTGTATGACGAGTCTTCGAGCATCTCGAAATCGCTTCAGGAACTGCGCGCGACCGTGGAGCAGCTCGACCCTTCGCGTCAGGGCGACCTCCTGGCCCCGCGGAAACTCCTCGGAATCATTCCGCTCGGCAACAAGCTCAAAAATTACTTCGAAAGCTATCAATCCGCGCAAACGCATCTGAACGCCATCATCCAGGCGCTCTACAATGGCCAGGACGAGCTCCGCAAAGACAATGCCGCTTTGGAGCAGGAAAAAATTCATGCCTGGGAAGTCATGCAAAGGCTCGAGCAATACATCTATGTGGGGAAAAAACTTGACGAGGCCATTGAACGCCGCCTGCCGGAAATCGAGGCGCAAGATCCCGAGAAAGCGCGCGTCGTCCGCGAGGAGATGCTTTTTTATACGCGCCAGAAAGTTCAGGATCTGCTGACCCAGATGGCGGTGACGATCCAGGGTTATTTATCGATGGACATGATTCGCAAGAACAACCTGGAGCTGATCAAAGGCGTCGACCGAGCCACGTCGACGACCATATCGGCACTGCGAACCGCGGTCATCGTGGCGCAAGCGCTGACCGATCAAAAGCTGGTGCTGGATCAGATTTCAGCCTTGAACACCACCACCGGCAATCTCATCGCCTCCACGTCGCGCCTCCTGAAACAGCAAGCGGCCCGTACTCACGAACAAGCCGCCAGTTCGGCGGTATCCCTGGATCAGCTGAAACAGGCGTTCGAGAATATCTACGAGACCATGGATGCGATAGCGACATACAAGACTCAGGCGCTCGGCAATATGAAGGAGACCGTCAAGCTTCTAACGCACGAAGTCGATAAAGCCAAGACCTATCTCGACCGGGTTCGGAGCGAACAGCAAGCCGAGGTCATCAAAGAATTCGAATTGGACGAATCGGACGAGATTCGGCTCTAAAGCGAGCCCGACAGCGGAAGAGCATCTCGCTTTTACAACCAGATTCTGCTCCGGCAGAACACGGCGAATCCAGAACGAGGTGGGTAAGCAAGAGACTTGGACTCCAAAGCCTGTTAGGAACTCCGTTAGCCAATTGCATTATCGAGGCTAGGGAACCCTGTTGAGTCAACCGATATCTTGGCCTAGATGATTGATTCTTCGAAGTATCCGTGAAAGCTCGTAACAGGTTCGTTGGCCGGCGCCAGTTCCGCTGAGGTGGCATGATGCCCCTAAACACAATACGAAGAACTGCGCCAGATGCATCACGACGCCGGCCGCTCGTCGGTCGCAATGTCGTAAGCTTCGCGTTATCGACAATTCCGACCGACTAGCCAACGAGGCGGCATCGGATGGTCATGCGAGGGGGAATGGCGCGGAGCAATAAAGCATCATCCCCGACAGACCGTTTCACCTTCTGCTCGTTCGTATTCGAACTGTCAATCCCTTTCCATTCGGCTCGGCTGCGTCGGAATAGTTTGAGTGCTCGGTGTCTCCTGTTTCTGGCACTCGTTTTCACTCCCGTTCGCGTCCCGCCGGTGGGCTTCTAACGGCTCATTCCATCCCTTTCGGACCGGATAAACGCGCCGACGCCCAATGACTTTGATACACCCGTTCTGCATATAAGTTCTTCCTGTTGTCTTTTCCTAACACGAGGCTATCGTTTCTATTTGACAAACTAATGACGCAACGGGTTCTTTGGTGTCCCGCAAGATCCGGTAGCGCGCCATTCGACCTCGGAAGATTCCCAAACTGTAGAAAAAATCGGTCACATGCGCGCTAGAATCACCTTCAAGGGGCAAAACACCTACAAACTGCCACTCTTAAGCTAGAATACGGAATCTCCTTAGCCGCCCTGGCTCATCGAACGTCGATGACTTCACTTATCCACTTATCTTCTGCGATGACTCAAATAGGAGACCTACCCTATGAACAAACATGTCGGACACGACCATCTTTCCGGTAACCGTTTCCAGATCGTCGGCTTGGATCCGGCGGCAAACACGGTAGCGATACAATACGATCCCAACGCTTGGATGCCGAATGCCGAACCCAATCAACAGATGACATGGACCGAATTCGTCAGTCATCTGATCAACGGCCATTTTGAAATCTATCGCGGGACTTGATCCCTTTGTTTTTCTTGCCTGCACGCGCGGCGACTGCCGTGTTGGGAAACTCCGAAAATACGCCATCGACGCCTAAGCTATAAAACTGGTGGTACTCCTTCAGCGGATCGCCGCCATAGTCGCTTGCCAGATAGCGAGACTCGTCGCGAAACGTCCAGGCGTGAACGAACAGGCCGACACTGTGCGCATCCCGAACGACAGCGGTCGGGTACCCCAATTTCTCACCGTAATCATTCTCCGACGCGCCGACTTCGCCGGGATCGGCAAGACCGATCAAATAACGTTTCCATGGTCCGATTCCGTCGGCATAGGTTTTGATTTCCATTAGCCCCTCCGGAGTCAAAAGGTCCGCATAGGTACGGGGATCGCCGCCTGCGGTGAAATCGTACGGCTTGCCGGGTATCGGGCCGCCACCCGGCGCAACACCATCCCCATCGATGAGCTGCACGAGCCGGACCTCCGTCATCTTCCTCAAGGCTTTCAAATTGTCCGTCTCGAAGGACTGGATCACTACAGGAGCCGCTCTTCCGTTCAGTCCGTATCGCTCCAGCATCTCGACCAGTTTCTCCTCCAGCGGCAGGCCGACCGATCGATGGTGAGTGGGGTGCTTGGTTTCCGGATAAATGCCGATGACCCGTCCGCTCCGTTCACTTGCTCGTTTTGCCAATTCAACCACTTCCTGGAAGGTCGGGATTTCGAAGCGGTCGTTGAACTGCTGCGGGCGGAACGGAAGACGTTGCCTGGCGCGCAATGTCTTAATTTCGGCAAGCGTGAAATCGTCGGCAAACCAGCCCTCCGCCTGTCTCCCGTCGATGATCTTGGAAGTGCGGCGGGCGGCGAACTCGGGATGCTCGGCAACATCGGTGGTTTCGCTGATGTTTAGCTCGTGACGCACGATCAACATCCCATCCTTGGTGGACACCAGATCGGGCTCGATAAAGTCCGCGCCTTGCTCGATCGCGAGCTCATACGCGGCAAGCGTATGTTCCGGCAAATAGCCGCTAGCGCCACGGTGGGCGATGACGACGGGCGGTGCTCCGCTTAAGGTCGGAAAGCTTGAGTGAGGCGTACAACCGGTCATGATCAGAATGCAGCAGACGCTAAATCCAAACCCATTGGTTCGGAGATTCTGCCTATTCCATGCACACTTGAAAACGGGATTTTTCGAACGCGATATCGCCGATTTCGACAGCCAACAAACATACATCGTCTTCGAACTCCCCATGGAGAGACGGGCCACGAACACCGTTGAGCAGTTCCTGAACCAGTACCTCGCCCGATTGGCTCATGGTCGCTGCCGCTAACTCCAGCAAACGCTCCTGGCCGAGGATGTCGTCGTCCTCCCCCCGGATTTCGAACAGTCCGTCGGTGAAGAGCAGCACGGCATCCCGCGCCTTCAATTCGGCGCTACCGGTACGATAAGTCACGTCGGGTCTCACGCCGAGTACGCCGCCATTGCTCGATTGCGCGCAATCCAGGTGCACTGCGCGTCCGGATCCCCGACGTAGGTGGATGGGGCAAGGATGTCCGGCATTGGCGTATCGGAGCTGGCCGCCTCCGATATCGATCACCAACGAAAAAGCCGAGGCAAACGTCGACAGATTGCTGCACTTCAAAATCTCGCAAAGACTTCGGTTCAGCGACGTCAGTAACCTGCCCGGATCGCTGGCCGCCTCGCGATGATTCTGTATCAACGCCCCCATCATCGCCATCACCAAGGCTGCCTGCACACCGTGCCCCATAACATCAGCGATCAGAATGGCGATAGCATCGTCGGCGATCGGAAAAACCTCGAAAAAATCGCCGCTTACCAGACCGAGGGGGGCATAGTGGCTGAAAATGCGTACGACACTTGAGTCCGGCGCGACCTCGGGAGGAATGGTCGGCACCGTCCGCGGCAACATGGCCAGCTGTACCTCGCGGGCCATGCGCAAGTCTTCCGTCAACTGCTGATTGCGTCGGCTGATTTCGGCCTGCTTTTGCTCCAATTGCACGATGCTTTGCATCAACAGCCGGGTCTGGAGGCGGACCAAGGTTTGCACCGAAATAAGCCCCAGGAACGTGCATCTATCGTCGACCAACAGCACGTCCTGATTGAAGCTTTCGCCGGTCCGCGAAAACACGCGCTGAAGCACGTCCGCCCAAAGCTGGTTGATGTTGATCAACAAAGGCTGTGCGACCAGATGATCGCGGACCGGCGCCGTTCCGAACAGCGAGAACCCGTATTGAGAGCCGAGACACATGCCGATTTCGTGGCGCGCGCACAGGCCGATCACGCGTTTCCTGTCGAGGACGGCCATGAAGCTGACGTCAGCCTGCCGGAACTTCTCCTGGACGCGAGCCAGAGGCTCGTTCTGCTGAACGCAGGTTCTGTGATCCACCAAGTTTTCCCAGTCGACGCTCGCCATCTCGGAAATCGATTCGGTGAGGCCAATCGGGTTCTGTCCTGTTTCTAAATCGTTCATTGCTAGGATTTCCGCACTTTGGCGTTCCAACTCGTTACCCGCTATCTTACCGGAATCGGGATGTGCCATTGTGCTGAATGCGCCGGCTTAGTCCGTACGGCTTTTCCGACCGCGGCGTTTCGGATTTCGAAACTTTCCCGCCCTTTTTCGTTCGAAGTGTCAACTTCTCGTTTAGAATCTAGACCCATGCCGAACACTGGCTATCCGGATACAGCAAATCCGTTCCAATCGCTCCGAAAAATGAGTTCCAGACCCAAACTCCAACGCAACCGTCAGCGGCGCAGGCTGGGCGGCGTATGCGCAGGGATCGCGGATTATTTAGGCGTAGACGTCACGCTGGTGCGTTTTCTCTTCGCCCTATCCGTGTTCTTTTCGTTCAGCCTGACGATGTGGATTTATCTGGCGCTTTGGGCTCTGTTGCCGGCCGGAACCGAGGCGCCGATGCCGGACGTGTCCTGGCGTCTGTCCCGGGAACTCAGACGGGTCGAGAAACTGGTCCGCAAGGCCCATCGCCGGTTGCCGGCGCCAATCGCCGACGAGGTTCAGGAAACCTTCGACGTAATCAAGATCATCGCGCCCTATTTCGAACATACCGGTCTTGCGCCGAGAACGATCGATTCGCTAAGGGAGCAGGCGTTGCTGCGTTTTCCGGCCATCCTGAAACAAATGCTGCCCTTCCCCGTAAACCTGCCTCCTTTCAAACGCGCACACATGGAACTGGCGGAACTGAAGGATGAGCTTCAACGCGCCTCGAACGAATTGATCGATCAGGAGATACACCTCACCGTGGGCGATGCCGACATGATTTCGCCGCACGTAAGGTTATGGAAGGAACGGCTCGCACCTCTCAGAGAAATACTGCGCGAACGTGCGAGTGAAAGCACCTTGCGCACGCTGCAACAAATCGAAGAAAAACTGGCGTTTCTCATGGATAGGACCGATAGCGGCGGCGATGTGTTCGATTTGACGCCTTTCGAGGTGCGCAAGATCGCTTTCGATTATCTGCCGGATACCGTCAACCAATATCTGCAACTTCCGCCGGCCTTGGCGCGCTCGCAACAGTTGAGCAGCGGCAAGACCGCCGAGGAATCGCTCAACGACCAACTGAACTTGCTTGATCGCGCCCTGCACGATCTTGCGAAAAGCCTGTTTGAAAAGGACGCCCAAGGGTTGCTGGTGCACGGACGATTCCTCAAGGAAAAATTCGCCGAGCAATCCTTCCGGCTGCCGGATTGAATGCAGCAGCGGCCAAAACGCTCCGGAACCAAAGGTGTGTATGGCCCACGCCGGCCCCGCCAGTACCGAATTACTGCTGCCATGCCGCCAGCTCGAGGTGATCCATCGTCGAATAATTTTTTGTATGACAAAGCGAGTTTGTCCCCGTGGCCGTTGCGTTACAATATGCCATTCATCTAACCACCAGCCTGTAGGTTCGCTTTTATGTTTAGCAAGGGTATGGAAATCGCGGGATTCGACGACGAACTGTGGTCTGCCATTGAAAAAGAAGAAAGAAGACAAGAAGACCATATCGAGCTGATTGCTTCCGAAAACTACGCCAGTCCCCGTGTGTTGCAAGCACAAGGCACCGTGCTCACCAATAAGTATGCCGAGGGTTATCCCGGCAAACGGTACTACGGCGGCTGCGAGTATGTGGATATCGTCGAGAGTCTGGCTATCGAACGCGCAAAGGAACTGTTCGGTGCCGATTTCGCCAACGTCCAGCCTCACTCCGGCTCGCAGGCCAATGCGGCGGTCTATATGGCCCTGCTCGAACCCGGCGACACCATACTCGGCATGAGCTTGGCCCACGGCGGCCACCTGACCCACGGCGCCAAGGTCAATTTCTCCGGCAAGATTTACAACGCCATCCAGTACGGTCTCAATCCGGCGACCGGCCATATCGATTATGAACAGGTCGAAACCCTGGCCAAGGAGCACCGGCCGAAGATGATCGTTGCCGGTTTCTCGGCCTACTCGCGCGTTGTCGACTGGCAGCGCTTCCGCGACATCGCCGATTCGGTCGGCGCCTTTCTGGTCGTGGACATGGCGCATGTCGCGGGACTGGTCGCGGCCGGTGTCTACCCGAGCCCGGTACAAATCGCCGACGTCACCACGACAACCACCCACAAGACCCTGCGCGGCCCGCGCGGCGGCTTGATTCTGGCGAAATCCAATCCGGATATCGAAAAGAAACTGAACTCACTGGTTTTCCCCGGCATTCAAGGCGGACCTTTGATGCATGTGATCGCGGCGAAAGCCGTCGCCTTGAAGGAAGCCGCACAGCCGGAATTCAAGCAATACCAGGCGAACGTCGTCGAAAATGCGCGCGCCATGGCGCAACGCTTCATCGACCGCGGGTACAAAATCGTCTCCGGCGGCACCGACAACCATTTGTTCCTTGTGGACCTAATCGAGAAGGGACTTACCGGCAAACTGGCGGACGAAACATTGGGACGAGCCAACATTACCGTAAACAAGAATGCCGTTCCGAACGATCCCCAGTCGCCGTTCGTCACCAGCGGCATTCGCGTCGGCACTCCGGCTGTCACCACCCGCGGTTTCACCAAGCTCGATTGCGAAACGCTGGCCGGATGGATGTGCGACGTACTCGACGAGCCGCAGAACGAATCGGTCATCGAGCGAGTAAAAGAGGACGTGCTCCAGCTTTGCCGCAGATATCCCGTCTACGCGGATTGAGCGTTTTTTCTCGGAGCGACGCGGATTTCTTACCGGGCTGCGCCGTTCCGCTTTCAAAAAAACAATAATGCGCTGTCCATTTTGCGGTGCTCAAGACACCCGAGTAATCGACTCTCGCTTGTCACAGGAAGGCGATCAGGTACGTCGGCGCCGCGAATGCACCGAATGCAGGGAACGCTTCACGACCTACGAAACTGCGGAGCTGAATA
Source organism: Methylocaldum sp. GT1TLB (assembly GCF_051027445.1). NCBI lineage: Bacteria > Pseudomonadati > Pseudomonadota > Gammaproteobacteria > Methylococcales > Methylococcaceae > Methylocaldum > Methylocaldum sp. GT1TLB. The sequence continues at coordinate 277,151 of NZ_CP194898.1, read as the reverse complement.
TGCCTCGGGTGATCAAGGCCAACGGCAGCCGTGAACCGTTCCGCGAAGAAAAACTTCGCGCCGGCATTCTTCGCTCCCTCGAAAAGCGACCGGTGGGGAGCGACCGGATTGAGGCGGCCATCAATCGCATCAAAAAGAAGCTATTGGCCCGCGGCGAGCGCGAAGTCTCATCGCGATTGATCGGCGAAAGCGTGATGCAAGAACTCAGCGGGCTTGACCATGTCGCTTATGTTCGGTTTGCCTCGGTGTACCGCAGCTTCGAGGACGTGAACGAGTTTCGCGAGGTCATCGATCGTCTCGAGAAACAGCCGAATCCGGATGAAAAGAAGGATCAGCCGGACTTGTTCGGCGACGATTCGGAGCCATAGCCCGATGGAGCTATCTACGGTTTTTGCCCGCGAAGATGCGGAATTCATGTCTCGTGCGCTGCATCTAGCCGAGCGGGGTTTATACACGACCGATCCCAATCCGCGCGTCGGTTGCGTCATCGTCAAAGACGGCCAAATCGTCGGCGAGGGCTGGCATCGACAAGCGGGAGGACCTCACGCCGAAGTCGAGGCGCTCCGGCAAAGCGGCGCGCGGGCGCACGGCGCGACTGCCTACGTCAGCCTGGAGCCGTGCTGCCATCACGGCAAAACGCCGCCTTGTACGGACGCTCTGATTTCGGCCGGGATCGCCCGCGTGGTCGCGGCCATGAAAGATCCGAATCCACGGGTTGCGGGCGAGGGTCTGAAAACACTCAGAGACGCCGGCGTGGACGTCGCCTGCGGGCTTTTGGAAAACGCGGCTACGGCACTGAATCCCGGTTTCTGCAAACGCATGAAAACCGGCCGGCCTTATATCCGCAGCAAACTGGCCATGAGCCTGGACGGTCGCACCGCCCTGCCCTCCGGCGAAAGCAAATGGATTACCGGCGAGGACGCTCGCCGCGACGCCCATCGTTTGCGGGCCAGAAGCTCCGCCATCGTGACCGGAATCGGCACGGCGCTGCAGGACGACCCGGAACTGACGGCACGCTTGCCGGAAGCGGCGGGAGAGATTTTGCAGCCGGTCCGTGTCGTCCTCGACTCCCGGCTGCGCATGCCCGCGAGCATGCGTCTCGCCGGCGGGGGGAACCGCGCGGTGGTCTTGACGACCGTGTCGGACGAGGAACGAACTCAGACCTTATCGGACAGCTTCGACATCGAAACCCTGCCCGCAACGCTTGACGGGCGACTGGACTTGACGGCGGTCGTCGACTGGCTCGGACACCATCAATTCAACGAAGTTCTGGTGGAGGCCGGCCCGACTCTGAACGGCGCCTTGCTCCGGGAAAACCTGGTCGACGAATGGGTGATATATCTCGCGCCGGTGGTTTTGGGCGATAAGGCGCGCGGACTATTCCACTTGCCGGATTTGACCCGGATGGCCGAGCGGTTCGAGCTGACGATTAGCGACGTGCGGCAGGTCGGGCGCGACCTCAGGCTGACCTTGCTCAGGCAGTAGCGTTTTTTTGAATCACCAACGAGCTCTTTATGTTCACCGGCATTATCCAAGCAATCGGAACAATAACCCGCATCGAACCTAAAGGCGGCGATTGCCGCTTGACGGTCGCTACGGGCGAACTGCCTTTCGCCGATGTCCAATTGGGCGACAGCATCGCGGTCAACGGCGTGTGCTTGACGGCAATCGAACTCGGAGACCGGTTTTTCGCCGCCGATGTCTCGCGCGAAACCCTGTCGCGCACCACATTGGGTGAAGCCAAAGCCGGAACCCATGTCAATCTGGAACTCGCCCTGCTCCCTACCACCCGCCTCGGAGGGCATCTCGTCAGCGGCCATGTGGATGGCGTGGGCACGGTGGTCGACGAGCGCAGCGAAGCCCGCTCGGTGCGGTTTACCATCGAAACGCCGGCCGGTTTGGCGAAATACATCGCCGAGAAAGGCTCGATTTGCGTAGACGGGATCAGCCTGACGGTGAACGAAGTGAACGGCAATCGATTCGGTATCAACATCGTTCCCCATACCTTGGCCGAGACCACTTTGGGCGAAACTGGCGTGGGGCAGCGGGTGAACCTCGAAGTGGACATCCTGGCCCGTTATCTGGAGCGCCTTCTGCTCGGCGATCGCGCCGCCGAAAGCGGGCCGGCCATCACCGAAGAACTTCTCAAGAATACCGGCTTTATCTCCTGAACATGAACAGCATCGAAGAAATCATCGAGGACATCCGCCTCGGCAAAATGGTCGTCATCATGGATGACGAGGATCGCGAAAACGAGGGCGATCTCGTTATGGCAGCCGTGCACACGCGCCCCCAGGACATCAATTTCATGGCGCGTTACGGCCGCGGACTGATCTGCCTGACGTTGACCCGCGAACGCTGCCAGCAGCTGCGCTTGCCCTTGATGGTGAACGAGAACAAGACGCCGCATTCCACGAATTTCACTGTATCCGTCGAAGCCGCAAGCGGCGTCACCACCGGGATTTCGGCCGCGGACCGCGCCCGCACCATTCTTTGTGCTGTAGCGCCGGACGCCAAGCCGGACGATTTGGTGCAGCCGGGTCATGTTTTTCCGCTGATGGCGCAACCGGGAGGGGTGCTCAATCGCGCCGGACACACCGAGGCCGGCTGCGACTTCGCTCGGCTGGCAGGGCTCGAGCCCGCCGCGGTGATCGTGGAGATCCTCAACGAAGACGGCTCCATGGCCCGTGGCCCCGATTTGGAGAAATTCGCGCAAGAGCACGGACTCAAGATCGGAACGATCGCCGATTTGATTCATTACCGGATTCAGAACGAAAAGACCGTGGAGCGGATCTGCTCCTGCGATTTTCCGACGGAATTCGGTCAATTCCGTTTGCACGCCTATCAGGATCAAGTCGACAAGCGCCTGCATCTGGCGCTGACCATGGGAAAAGTTGCTGGCGACGAGCCGATACTGGTCCGGGTGCACGGACGCAATCTCCTTAGCGATCTTTTCGGTGCCAGACGGAACGACAGCGGACTGCCCCTGCGCAATGCCATGAAACGTATTGCCGACGAAGGGCGCGGAGTGTTGGTGGTTATCCGCAAGGAGGAGGACGACAAGTTTCTGGTCGAACGCATACACCAGTATCAGATGGAAGATAACGGCATCGAAATGGCTGTCGACGAGCCGAAGACCGACGATTGGCGCACCACCGGAACGGGTGCGCAAATCCTGGCCGATTTGGGTGTGCACAAGCTCCGCGTATTGGGCGCGCCGAAAAAATACCTTGGCTTATCCGGCTACGGGCTGGAAGTCGTCGAATACGTTTCCTGAGAATAGAGAGAACATCGATGTCCGATATCAAAACCTACGAAGGCCAACTCTTGGTCCAGGGCGCCCGCTTCTGCATCGTGGCGTCACGCTTCAACAGCTTCATCGTCGACCATCTGGTTGCCGGCGCGGTGGATGCCCTTTTGCGGCACGGCGCGAAAAAAGAGGATATCCATCTGGTCAAGACGCCCGGGGCCTACGAACTGCCGCTGGCGGTGCAGAAAGCGGCAGCTTCGAAGCGCTACGATGCCATCGTGGCCGTCGGCGCTGTCATTCGCGGCTCAACGCCTCATTTCGACTATGTGGCCGGCGAATGCGTGAAGGGCATCAGCAGCATCTCGCTCAAGCATGAAATTCCGGTCGCCTTCGGCGTCCTCACGGTGGATACCATAGAACAGGCCATCGAACGGGCCGGAACCAAGGCCGGCAACAAAGGCGCCGAGGCAGCGTTATCCGCGGTCGAGATGGTCAACTTATTGAACCAGATAGGTTCGGCATGAGTAATGCGCGAACCATGGCGCGCCGCTGCGCGGTACAGGCCGTTTATCAATGGCAGTTGAGCGACGCCGATCTGTCGGCGATCGAAGCCCAGTTCCTGGGTGAATTGAAGGAGGCCAAGGTCCTTTTCAGACGATATAAGAGCGGATACGACCTGACCGATCACGAACAAAATCTGCTCGAAGAATCGCTCGAGAAATACTGCCGCCAGCGGGAAACGGAAGATCAGCAGCCCGAAAGGCCGCCGCTCGACGAGCTGATCGAGCATTGCTGCGCACCCGAAATCAATGCCCGTTATTTTAAGGAACTGCTGCATGGCGTGCCCGAACACCTTCACACGATCGATTCGGCGCTGGGCGAATTCGCCGATCGCCCGGTCGCCGAAATCGACCCAGTGGAGCGGGCCATCCTTAGGATCAGCGCATATGAGCTGCTGTTCCGCCTGGAAATACCGTACCGGGTGGTGCTCAACGAAGGCATCGATCTCGCCAAGCACTTCGGAGCCACGGAAAGCCATAAGTACATCAACGGCATCTTGGATCGCTTAGCCCGTAAGCACCGCACGGCGGAAATACAAACGCGGCATAAAACCTAGCAGTTGCCGCACTACCCTTCTACTTTGCACAATGCCATGGCCTTAGGTGAGTTCGAACTGATTCGCCGTTTTTTCACCGATCAAACCGTCAAGCATCCGTCCACGATTTTGGGCGTCGGCGACGATTGCGCTTTACTGCGCGTCGAGGAAGGCGAGGATCTGGCTGTAACCGCCGATACGCTGGTGGAAGGAGTCCATTTCCTGTCCGATGTCGATCCGGAAAGCCTGGGCCACAAGGTACTGGCCGTTAATCTCAGCGATCTCGCCGCGATGGGAGCGAAGCCCAAGTGGGTGGTGCTCGCGCTTACCCTTCCCCATGCCGACGCCGCTTGGCTGCAAAGTTTCGCGAAGGGTTTTTTCGCTTTGGCCGAGCGCTACGGCGTCGAATTGATCGGTGGAGATACCACCCGCGGCCCTTTGACCATTACCGTCCAGGCCCTTGGCCTCACGCCGCGAGACGGCGCTCTTCGACGTTCCGGCGCGCGTCCCGGCGACCTGATTTATTTGACCGGCGAATTGGGCGCCGCAGGGCTGGGACTCAAGATGCGTCAGGGCCGAACCGGTATCGAAGACCAAACGGCCATTGCCCATCTGGAAAGACCGGAACCCCGCGTCGATATCGGCTTGAAGCTGCGCGGCTTGGCTAACAGCGGTATCGACGTGTCCGACGGACTTGCCGCCGATCTCGGACATATCTTGGAAGCTAGCGGCGTAGGCGCGACGCTAGCCTGGGAACGGTTGCCATTACCGGACGGGGTACGCCGTTATATCGAGGAAACGGGCGACTGGCGGATGCCGTTATCGGCGGGCGACGATTACGAACTTTGTTTCACCGTTCCGCCGGGAAATCGGGAGAAGTTGGAGCGCTGCCTAACGACAGGCGGTTTTCCGTTCGCCCTGATTGGCCAAATCGAGCCGCAAACCGGCCTGAGACTCTTCAAAGACGGCAGGTCCATCGAGCTTTCCCAAGACGGATATCAGCACTTTTCCAGTGATTAATCAGACAATAAAAACAAGGTCCCATCGCCTCATCAAACCGGCGGAGATTTTCGGTAATCCCGCGTGCTTCCTGGCATTCGGCTTCGGTTCCGGTCTTGCGCCGGTCGCACCGGGAACCTTCGGAACGCTGGTCGCCGTTCCGATCTACTTGCTGGCAGCCAATCTAAGCACCCCGTTTTATGCACTCACCGTAATCGTCTTGTTGATCGCCGGCGTTTATATCTGCGGGCGGTGCGAGCAACAGCTCAACGTGCAGGATCATCCGGGTATCGTGTGGGACGAGATTACCGGCTTTCTCATCACCATGATGTTCGTGCCGGCCTCCTGGGAATGGGTGCTCGCCGGCTTCCTGGCCTTTCGTCTTTTCGACATCTGGAAACCCTGGCCGATCGCCATGCTCGACCGTAGCGTTCACGGCGGACTCGGAATAATGCTCGATGATGGATTGGCCGGTATTTACGCAGCCATTTGCTTAATATTGTTACGAACGGGATTCGGAATCTGAAGATCCGAAGAGCCTGTTTCGTTACCCAAAGTAAACGTTGGATTGCATCGAGGAAGCATTTACGGTATAGTACTCTGAATTGACGCGGGGTGGAGCAGTCTGGTAGCTCGTCGGGCTCATAACCCGAAGGTCGTAGGTTCAAATCCTGCCCCCGCTACCAATTTGAGGGCTTACAGATCAACATCTGTAGGCTTTTTTCGTTTCTGGCGATCCCATTGATACGCAGAAACCGAGCCGTCTCTTTTCCTCCTGCCGAACGTCTGATTAACGCCCGAGTTGCCAACCGGGTTTGCCCGCTCCGCCTGGATTCGCGACATAAATCCGCACGATCCTATGCTCTTCTGAGCAAGCACGCTTTGTGTGCCGAACTGTGGTTATGTCCTGAGGGATAAGCGATAAACTAAGCTTGGTTCATCAGTTCCAGCACAATAACAAATCATAATGGCTCACTTCCTCTACTTTGGAGAAGACGCCTCCCTGGCGCTTCTCGTACAGGCACGTCTAACGAAACTTGGTCATCGCGTCGATATCGCGGCAAGCTGCGACGAGGCTCTGGAAAGGCTGGCTAGGGAACAGTACGACCTCATGATTCTCGATCAATTGATTCCTGGGAAGCGCGGATTGACCACCCTTCGTGAAATGCTGGCCTTGCCGTTCGTCCCCGGCGTCATCGTGATTTGTAGAGATCACGCCTTTGATGTCGCTGTCGAGGCTCTTCGGCTTGGCGCCACGGATTATGTCGTAAAGGACGAGCATGAGGCATTCTTCGATCTTTTGCCGTCTGTCATTCAAAAGGTTCTCGACCGAGAACGCTTGCTCCGCGCCCAGAGAGAATCGGAAAACCGGGATCGAATTGCCGAGATGGTGTTTCATAACGTCACCGAGGGTGTCCTGATCACCGATTCCGAAACGCGCATTATCGCGATCAATCCCGCATTCAGCTCGATCACCGGTTACGCGCCCGAGGAGGTCATCGGCAATACGCCGGCTATTCTGAGCTCAGGCAGACACGACAAGGCATTTTATAGGAGCATGTGGGAGGCTATCGATCTGACCGGACAATGGAAGGGCGAGATCTGGAACAAGCGGAAGAATCAGGACATTTATCCTCAATGGCTCACCATCAATGTCGTACGAGACGAGAACGGCCGGTTGTTGAACTATATCGCGACCATCTCGGACATCACCGAACGCAAGAAGATCGAAGATCGTCTCCGCAATCTCACTCATTACGACACGCTGACAGGGCTTCCCAATCGCGAACTGTTCAATAAACGACTGAATGAAGCCATCAATCGGACCAGGCAAAACAATACCGGCCTCGCGCTGCTGTTCGTCGACCTCGACCGGTTCAAAACCGTCAACGATTCCCTGGGTCATAACGCCGGCGACGAATTGCTGCGGCAGGTCGCCGCGCGCATCAAGCAGTCGGTCCGCGAGAGCGACGTGACGGCGCGCTTGGGAAGCGATGAATTCACGGTCATTCTGGAGAACATCACGGAGCCGCAAAAGGCGCAAATCGTTGCACAAAAGATTATCCATGCGCTGAACAAGCCGATTAACCTGAAACGTCATCAAGTTTTCATTTCGCCTAGTATCGGAATCGCGTTCTACCCGTCGGACGCTACCGAGATGGAAGAATTGGTCAAGAATGCCGACCGCGCCATGTATACGGCTAAGTGCGACGGACGCAACAACTTCAAATTTTATTCGCCCGGCATGAATGCCGCGGCCCTGGAACGACTCACACTGGAAACCCAACTGCGGTTGGCTTTGGAGAAGAACCAGTTCGTCCTGAACTATCAGCCGCAAATCAATCTTCAAACCGGAAGCGTCATCGGAGTCGAGGCCCTGATTCGATGGAACCACCCCGAGTTTGGGCTTGTACCGCCGGATCAGTTCATACCCTTGCTCGAGGAAACCAATCTGATCCTGCCGGTCGGCGAATGGGTCTTGCGGACCGGGTGCCGACAACTCGGCGAATGGCACAAACTGGGGCTGTATCCGTTACGCCTGGCCGTCAATATTTCCGTCCGGCAATATCGTCTCGATCATCTTGTTCCGTTACTCGATGCCATCATTGCTGAAACACAAGTCGACCCGAGCTGCCTGGAACTGGAAATTACCGAGAGCATCATGATCGAAAACCTCGACGCCACACTGCAAATCTTCGAGGCATTCCGAAACCGAGGCATCCGGATTTCGATCGACGACTTCGGTACCGGCTATTCCTCTTTAAGCTACTTACAGCGATTGCCGATCGACGCACTGAAGATCGATCGCTCGTTCATCCAGAACATTCATACCTCAGCGAGCGACAGGACGATCACCAAAGCCATCATCTCAATGGCGCACAGCTTGGGAATCAAGGTTATTGCCGAGGGCATCGAAAATGCGCGCCACTTGCACTTTCTAAGAGAACAACGCTGCGAAGAAGGACAAGGTTATTTCATTCAACGAGCCATGCCCGCCCATGTGTTGACTGACTGGTTGCTGAGCCGTGCGCCATGTCGGCAAAGCATCCATGATACGGAAACTGTTACGACCGAATAAGCCAGGACGCTAGCCGCCCGCCTGACACGTTTTCTCGCCTGGTGTAGCGTTCGCGGAGGAAGGCGTTACGCGTCGCAAATATCGTAGCCCCCTATGTCGGCCACGCCGCCGAATTCCATTTGATTGCCGCCCGAGAGAAGAATACCCTGTTGAGCCCGCGCACACTTTGCACGGTCTAGTCAACACTAACAAAAAAGAGGAAAACGACAATGCAAAATGTCATGCTTCAGGTGATCAACGCACTTGCGAAATTCGGATTGGACAAACTGGAAAGGGCTCTGATCTTCGGCGCCGTGCTGGTCGTGGCTCTGGCGTTCGCCACCGGCACCGTTCAGATGTCGCAAGTCTGGTTTGCGTTTCTGTTTCGCTGGCTGCATGTGCTTTCGGGCGTCATGTGGATCGGTCTGCTGTGGTACTTCAACTTTGTCCAAATCCCGTCCATGCCCAAGATCCCGGACGAACAAAAGCCAGCGATCGGCAAGGTCATCGCACCGGCCGCTCTGTTCTGGTTCCGCTGGGCTGCCTTGTCGACCGTAGTCACCGGACTGATCCTGGCGATCCTGAACGGCTACGTCATCCAGGCCCTGCTGTTGGGCTACTTCAAGGGCGGACAGGCTACCTATATCGGTCTCGGTATGTGGCTTGGCCTGATCATGGCCTACAACGTGTGGAACATCATTTGGCCGAATCAGAAGAAGGCGCTGGGGCTGGTCGAAGCCACGGATGACGAGAAAAAGACGGCCGCGCGGACAGCGATGCTGGCCAGCCGCTTCAACACCATGTCCTCGATCCCGATGCTTTACTTCATGGTCGCCGCCCAAAACCTGGCGTAGGGGGCTCATCGAAATCAAAAAGGGATTCCGGTTTAAGCTCGGAATCCCTTTTTCCGTGTATCGAACCTGGAATCGGTTGCTCGGTAGCTGCCGAAAAATGACCGCTTACGATTCCCGAACATTGGCTTTCAACAGGACGAACTTGTAAACCAACACGGCACATAATGCGCCCACCAAAATCCAGGAGTGACCGATCAGGAACGCCGACATGCCGGTTTTCGCCGCTCCTCTGAGTGAGGACAGGTACGGTTTGGAAACCAAGATCATCCACGCCCAGGCCGGCACCTGGTAAGCGATGGCTCCCGCGACACCCCAGTGCAGCGACTTCAATCCCAACCGCTCTGCGGTCCGGTAATACCAATAAATGATGCCTATGGTGAGCAATATGGAAATGAATAGCGGCATATCAGCATAACCTCGCTTGACTGGTAGGAATCGACGCGACCGAGCCGCGGCCTGGGCAGCAAGGCTGCCCGCAATCGGATTATCCTACCTGTGGTATCGCCGCGAAAGAGCGGCGATTGCCGTTCCTTTCTCTCGCCACGCTGGCCTGCACCTGGTGCGGCCTAGCGCTAAACCGATCAGGATGTCGTGCTTTGCCCGCTTCTGAAGGCACTGATGATTTCCATCGGCAACGGAAACACAATGGTTGAAGATCTGTCGCCCGCAACCTCGGTCAGGGTCTGGAGATAGCGTAGTTCGATGGCTCTGGGGGCCTGCGCCAATGTCCGAGCCGCTTCGACCAGGCGTTGCGAAGCCTGAAACTCGCCTTCGGCGTGTATCACTTTGGCGCGGCGTTCCCGCTCCGCCTCCGCCTGTCGCGCAATGGCTCGAACCATGCTCTCATCCAAGTCGACATGCTTGATCTCCACATTGGATACTTTGATGCCCCAGGCATCCGTCTGCTGATCGAGGACGCCCTGTATGTCGATGTTCAATTTCTCGCGTTCCGCCAGCATCTCGTCCAGTTCGTGCTGGCCGAGCACCGAACGCAAGGTTGTCTGCGCGAGCTGACTGGTCGCTTCGTAATAGTTGGCCACCTGAATGATCGCGTTGGCCGGATCGATCACCCGAAAAAAGACGATCGCATTCACCTTGACCGAAACATTGTCCCGCGAAATCACATCCTGGGTCGGAACGTCCATCACGATGGTCCGGAGATCTACCTTGACCATCTGCTGAATGATCGGAATGACGATGAACAGTCCCGGTCCCTTGACCTTGTAGAATCGGCCCAGCAGAAAGATGACGCCTCGCTCGTATTCGCGCAGCACTTTGATCGCCGCGAACAGAAACATCAGTACGATGACGGCGAGAAAAACGACGAAATAGGTGGTGATCATGGCTCTAGCTCCTTTCGTTCTTCTAATGGCGCGACGTTGAGAATTAATCCGTCCATTCCTTTTACGCGAACGCGTTGACCCTTGTGCACCGCAATCGCGGTTCGCGCCGTCCAGATTTCGCTTCGGACATGGATTCTGCCCAATTCCTGGAAGTCCTCCAGGGCGGTCCCCACCGCACCGATCAGCTCTTCGCGCCCGGTGACGACGGCCTTGTGCCGCGACCGCAAGATCAGGCCTACCGCAACGCCGAAGAACATCAGGCTGGCCAGGGCGAATGCCGCAATCACGGCCCAACTGAGGCCGACGCCGGGCATGCGGTCGGTGTCGATCAGGATTACGCTGCCGATGATGAACGCCGCGATGCCGCCTAGCCCGAGCGCCCCGAAACTCGGCGCGAACGCTTCGGCGATCATCAGACCGATGCCGACGATGATCAGGGCGAGACCGGCATAATTGACCGGCAGGACCTGAAAGGCATACATCGCCAGCAGGAGGGAAATGACGCCGACCGTGCCCGGTACGATGGATCCGGGGTTGTAAAATTCGAGAATGAGTCCGTACACCCCGATCATCATCAGGATGTATGCAACATTGGGATTGGTGATGACGGCGAGAAGACGGCTGCGCCAATCGGGATCGATCGCTTCCACGGCGGCCCCGGTCAAATCGAGCGTTACGGAGCGGCCCAACACGTCGACCTGCCGTCCGTGCAATTTCGCCAGCAAAGTAGGAACATCGGACGCGACGATGTCGATGACGTGCATCTTAAGCGCTTCCTCGGCGGTAAGACTGACCCCTTCGCGCACCGATTTCTCGGCCCAGTCGGCGTTTCGGCCCCGAAGCTGAGCAAGACCGCGCAGATAGGCCACCGCGTCATTGATTATCTTCTTGGACATGGCGTCGCCGGAGTCGCGCGGCGCTTTCGGCTCATCCTTATCGTTCGGCCCGGGCTTGCCTTCGTTTCCTCCCGGTGCGCCGATGGCGACCGGCGTCGCGGCGCCCAGATTGGTGGCGGGTGCCATCGCAGCAACATGGCTGGCATAAAGAATATAAGTCCCTGCGCTGGCCGCCCGGGCTCCGCTTGGGGCGACGTAGGACACTATCGGAAAGGGCGAAGCCAGAATCATTCGGATGATGTCGCGCATCGCCGTGTCGAGGCCGCCCGGCGTATCCATCCGAATGATTGCCAGGCTCGCATTTCGAGCTTCGGCATCCTTCAGCGCACGGCCGATATAATCGCTGGTCGCAGGCCCCACAGGACCATCTATCGTCAACTGCGCAACCACCTTCGGCGGCGGAGCCGGACGTTCGGACGGCTGCTCGGCTCCACCCGCGATCTCCGCCGTGAGCCACAACCCGATAAAGATGACGATGATATTTCGCAGCATCCGTTCTCCGCGACTCCCGGTGAATGTGTTTGACCTTTCCGAGGCGGAGCTCGCCGGCAAGCCTCCGGTTCCGATTGATTCTTCTCTTTCTCGGACTCTCTTATACCGCTAACGGTTCTCGGGCGGCAAATCTCTTCTCGCGCGACGCTTCAGGTGTATGGGAACTACGCAGACGCAAAAACCGGATGCGCGCCGAAAGCCTATCTCGGTCGGCCGTTCGCCCTGAGCCCTTCGACTTGGTTCAGGACAGGCCCTTCGACGGTGCTCAGGACAGGCTTGTCGAAGGGTTTTGGGACCAACCAGAATAGGCTCTAAGCGTGCCGACCGGAAGGGTCAACCCTCGGGCAGATCCGTGTACTGGTAAATCGGATGAATCAGCGTTTCGGGCGGAAGCCGGATGAGTTCTTTGATGATTCCATCTTTCAGGCCATATACACACCCGTGCAGTACCGGGCGTTGATGGCGTTTCCATGCATGCTGGATTACCGAGGTGTGCGCGAGCGTCTGAACCTGTTCGATGACGTTGAGCTCCACCAATCTCTCCGCCCGCGCTTCTTCGGTCTCCAGCGCATTGATCTCGGACTGGTGCAAACGGTACACGTCCTTGATATGCATCAGCCATTTGTTGACGATCAGCAGTTCCGAGCGTTGCGGGCTGAGCGCCGCCCGGATGCCACCGCAGTTGTAATGCCCGCATACGATCACGTGGCTGACCTTGAGCACGTCGACCGCATACTGGATCACGCTGAGACTGTTGAAGTCGGTGGTAATGACCTGATTGGCGATATTCCGGTGTACGAAAATCTCGCCGGGCTGAGCATTGACGATGATTTCCGCCGGAACCCGGCTATCGGAACACCCGATCCACAAAAAATCCGGTGTCTGAGCGTTAGCCAACCGCGAAAAGTATTCCGGCTCCCGGATCGTTTTTTCTTCGGCCCACGCTTTGTTTTCCAATAATAGTTTCTCGAACGGTCTCATAGTTGCCTCTTCAAATGTTCGTTAATCGGCGTTTGACGGTGCCGGTCCAGATACCGACGCTGCACGCATTGGACCGGCCTGCGGCCAAATGCGTCACGCACTCGCGACGTACTCATCGCCCGAGCTTGCTACTTGAAATTCTCTTGAGTGCCCACTGCCTCGTTTACATGACCATGCACACGATCTTGCACTAAGATCCCTCCGGCCCCTCGCATGGCCACCATGGAATAGTGAGCGTCCGAATTCCTTTGAGAAAGAGACAAAGGCACCGCTGCCACAAAAGCTACGAGAACCATTACCGGAGTTTGCTTCAATCGGCTCGGCCGTACCGCAAAAACCGGAAAGAGCGAGTCGCTCGCTCCATCATCGTGCCAAGCGGCCGACAAGGAGCTCCGCCCGCTCTGAACTTTCCATGGGCTAGACTTCAACCACGCCATCGTGCGGGCGGTAAGCAAGAGCAACGCGCAGCCGCCCAAATTGACCGCCGTAAGCGCCGCGACCTCGTGACCGAATTGGTCCAAGAACATACCGCCGACATAGGAAAGCGCCATCGTTACGATGAATATCGGCAGCGACTGCTGACCCATTTCGATAATGGGCCGGACGGCCTTCGAATTCAGCCAATGTTCCCGGTTCCGCAGGAATGTCGTGACGAGATAGGCCAAGGCCATGAAATACACCCACCGTAACGGCCCGAGATGGGTCTTGTCCAGCCAGGGCAGCAAACCGGCGTGGAGTTGAATCAGGAACTCGGTCGGCCGGAGCGCCGGCTCGGGACTCAGCGGCAAAGACAGAATCACGAACGCCACACAGATTGCCGCCAGCCATATCTTGTGTCCGGGAGGTTTAATCCAGCCGGATCCGAAGGCGAAGCCGGTGAAAAAAATCAGCTGCCAGCCGAACGGATTGAAAAACCAGGGGCGATCGCTGTGCAGGTCCGCCGAAAGCTCCAGTCCGTATCGCCACATGGCGAGGTAAACACCGATAGGGAAGGCGAAGGCCAGCGCTATATGAATGCGGGACAGCGTCCACACCACCGGTATCCACAACATGACCACCAGATACATCGGCAGAATATCGAAATAATTCGGAACATACCGTAGGGAAATCAATCCCAGAAGGGCCTCCTGAGTATCATCGAAAAAATATCGAATATTGAGACGGTGGATATAATCCGGCTCTTCGAAAACCGCGTTGCCCAGCACGCAAACAGCCGCCAAAAGCATGAACAGAGCAAGGTGGGCGCCGTAGATTTGCCCACAGCGGTAAAACACCCGAACGCTGCCCAACCATAAACCGGACGTGCGGAAACTGCGGCCATAAGCGATGGCCGCTGCATAGCCGGAGAGAAACACGAAGACCTCGGCCGCATCGCTCAAGCCGAAACGAGACGGGGTATAAAGCAGCAGCTCGTTGGCGGGGATGTGATTGATAAAGATAATCAGCAAGGCAAGGCCGCGAAAAAAATCGAGCTTAAGGTTTCGCTGTTTGTGTAAGCTTTGTCCGGTCATCGGGATCTTAATCTGTCGACGAAAATATGCACCGGGTCCACGCTGACTTAGACACTCACCCCATAGCGCTCTCGGCGCGGGCGCCCTAACGCTCCATTCTATAATCCGAAGCTTTCACAAACCTTTCATAACGCTTGTTTGACTTATGAAGATTCTACTCGTGGAGGATGATACCGTTCTGGCCGACGGCCTCACGCACGTGCTCGGTCAATCGGGCTACGCGGTCACCGGTGCGGCTTCGGGAGCTTATGCCGAATCCGCACTGCTCACCCAAAGCTTCGATTTGGTCATTCTGGACCTGGGACTGCCCGACATGGAGGGCTGCGAACTATTGCGAAGGTTGCGAGCGCGGAAAAATCCCGTTCCCGTCTTGGTCCTGACCGCACGAGATGCCCTGAATGACCGAATCAAGGGTCTCGAATGGGGCGCGGACGACTACATGGTCAAGCCTTTCGACCTCCGAGAGTTGGAGGCAAGAATTCACGCTCTGATACGTCGCCGTTATGGAGGATTCGGCGATCTCACGGTCGGCCGATTGACGCTGGACACCCTGAATCGCCAAGTGCTGGTGGACGATGCACCCATCATTCTGTCCGCGCGAGAATACGGAGTGCTCGAGGCGCTGTTGATCCAGGCCGGGCGGGTGGTCAGCAAGGACCGTATCGCCCAGCGCCTGTCGGCGGGAAACGAAGAACTGGGAGACAACGCCATCGAAGTCTATATTCACAGGCTGCGCAAACGGATGGAGGCATTCGGCGTGAGAATCCGGACTGTGCGCGGCCTAGGCTATTTACTCGAAAAAGACACCGATGGCTAAAGTCCAGAGCCTCCGAACCCAGTTTCTGCTGCGCTTGGCGCTCCCTCTCGCCCTGTTCGTGGTGCTGGACGCCATAGCCTCCTATTACATCGCGTTTCATTACGCCAATGCGGCCTACGACCGCTGGCTGCTCGACTCGGCACGCTCGCTGGCGCAGGAAGTCAAGGCCCAGAAAGGCAAGGTGACCTTCGAACTGCCACCCACCGCATTGGAGATTTTCCAGTGGGACGAGGTGGATCAAACCTTCTTCAAAATCGAATCGTCCCGCCACGGATTCATGGCCGGGGACAAGCGAGTTCCACCTCCGCCCGACTTGGCTTCGGTCCGCGATCAGCCGGTGTATTTCGACAGTATGATTCAAAACCACAGCGTCCGGGTGGTTTCCATGCTCGCCACGCCCAAGGACAGTTCCGAGGAAGTCTTGGTCCAGGTTGCCGAGACGATAAGGAAAAGACGCAGCATGATGACCGACATTCTCCTGGCCGAGCTGGTACCCCAATTTTTGCTGGTTTTTGGCGCGGGGCTGTACATCTGGATAGGCATCAACCGGGGCCTGCATCCGCTAAACACATTGACGCGCGAAATCGCCCAACGCTCGCCGCGCGACCTCGCGCCGATCCCGGATACCGGCGTACCTCTCGAAGTGCTCACGCTGACCCATACCATCAACGATCTACTCGCGAGGCTCTCCACGGCAATCACTGCCCAGCAGCGCTTCATCGCCAATGCCGCGCACCAGCTGCGAACCCCGTTGGCCGGCCTGAAAGTCCAGGCGGAGCGTGCTCTGCGGGAAACCGAGCTGGCGACGATGCGCCCCGCCCTCGCGCAAATCCGAAACTGCGCCGACCGGGCATCGCGGTTGAGCACGCAACTCCTGGTGCTGGCGCGCTCGGAAACGGCTCTGGGCGGATCTCGACCCGGTTCGCGGGCGGACCTCCGCGCCATCGCAAGGGATGCCTGTATGGATTGGGTGCCGAGAGCGCTGCAACGCGATATGGATCTGAGCTTCGAAGGACCGCAGGCTCCGGTGTACGTGCAAGGCGAGGAAACCCTGCTCCGCGAATTGCTCAACAATCTCCTGGACAACGCCATCCGCTACGGACGCGATCATGGCCAAATTACGGTACGGCTCGCGGCGGATACCCATCCATGCCTCATCGTGGAAGATGACGGGCCGGGCATTCCGGATTCCGAGGCGGACAGGATTTTTGAGAGGTTTTATCGCCCCCCGGGCAGTCCCGGCGACGGCTGCGGGCTCGGGCTTGCGATCGTCAAAGAAATTGCCGAGCAGCATGACGCGCGGGTCCGGCTGTCACGTTCCGATCACGGCGGAGCGCGGATCGAAGTTCTCTTTCAAGACCGAGAACCGTTTTTTTGAGCTGAGAAACTCTTCCGGCGAACCGACTGGCAAAGCCTACCTTCGGCCGGTTACTCGCTATGGAGGTAGAGCACCGTGGAATTTAGCAAATAAATCGCAAAGAGCCCGAGGCTGATCCAGCCCACTGTTTTGAAGACACGCGTCGCCGGTCGATACAGAATGCCCACGATCGCGAGACCAGTCATGATTACGGCCGACATCGCCGACGCGCCGTGGATGGCCGATACGTTGGATAACAAAGGCCCTGGGTGGTAAAACAAATCGTCGATCGCGATAATCAAAATGTTGAAAAGATTACTCCCCAGGAGATTGGCGATCGCCATGTCGAGTGCCCCGAGCCGCAAAGCACCCAGAGTAACCGTGAGTTCGGGCATCGAGGTGACTATCGGGACCAGCAGCGTGCCGACGAATGACGTGTGCCACCCCATGGCCGTCGCGAGCTTGGTCGCGATGAACGGCATCCATACGCCGGCGGCGACTACGACCACCACGGCCCCGCCGTAACTCACGATCGCGCGGCGCAGCGAGATGCCGGCATAACGATCGGTAACCTCTTCCGCGAACTCGATCACCTGCTGCTTTTCGTAATGAAAAATCGAACGCACGGCGATCAAATACATCAGAACGATGACAGGCATATAAACGCCTACATGCCCTATGGCCCAACCGTTTCGCTGTCCGAGGAGAACGTTGAACCCCACCAGGCCGATCATGACCACTCCAAAACCCGCGGAGAGAATATGGCCCTGGCTGGCGCGGCGATAAATCGATTCTTTACGGTGGAGGAAATCGACCACGACCAGAATCATCAGATTTAAAACGCAAGCACCGAGCACATTACCCACGGCGATGTTCGGCGCCAATGCGAGCGTGACCGAGCTTAACCCGGTAATCAACTCGGGCAACGATGTCGCGGTGGCAAGCATGACCAGTCCCACCCAGTTTCCCGAGAGGCCGGTCTTGTCAGCAATGACATCGCCGTATAACGAAAGCTTCGTTCCGGCATAAGCGGTCAAGAGGAAGCAAGCGGCAAATTCCGCCCAAATACTGAACATTATTGGATAGTGATTGTGTTTCGTGACAAGTCGCAGGGTTCGCCCGCTCCATCGCCGCATAGGGTTGCCGCATGATCCCCTTTCTGCGGACGGGACGGAGGCAAAAGTTGGCGCGTAGTTTAACGTCTTTTCACGAGACCTCCGATTAACCGCATTTCACCGGGCCGTGGGGCGAAATCGGAGTATGGGTGTTTGCATGTTTACATGAGCTCGGCACCTTCCCCTCGTAATAGTCCATAGAGACCGAGACCGGCGTTCGTGCTATTAGTAATTTTCATTCGATGTTGTCGGGCAGCTTCCGAATAAGGATGCGAAACAGGAGGGAATCCATGCGCCACATAATCTCGATCGCCCTGGCGGCAGCCGTATCGAGTCTGCTATTTGTCGCGAATCCGGTCTGGGCGGCTAAGAAATCTCTGGACAAGGCGACTGTCGTCGCGGGGACCGAAGCCGATCGCGATAAGTCCTACCCCGGCTGGGAGGGTTTCCAACCATTCGGGGAAAAACAAAAAGAAGGCGGAACCGGTCAGCCGGAGACGGGACAGCAACCCCAAGGCGAAGGCCAGCAAACCACGCCCGCGGCGGAGCCACGGCAGCCCGAAGGCGAGCAAGGTACGGGCAGTCCCGGCGGGGCAACGGGCGGAGACAGCGGCACGGAAGGCGGAGAAGGCGGCTCCGAAGACGGGCAAAACCAATAGATTTTCACATCGGATTTGCGGCCGACGCTAAACAGAAGCGCCTTTCGAGCGCCAACGCGAATCCAGCACGAAAACCCCGATCTCGCTCAGATGACGGAGGAAACGAGACGCTCTAGGGACGGCTGGCTAAGAGCGTCTCATGCTTCAAGTACGACTGGATTGAACGAGCATTTGGGCTTGGCTACTGCCGTAGATCGAAACCAGGCAAGGAAAAAATGAAACGGCGATACTTCCTGGTGTCCATTGCGGTGCTCGTCCTGACCGGCTGCGCCAATTCGGAAGGCAAGAAGACGGAGTTCGGCGCCAATGCCGACGACGTTACTATTGCGAGCAGGGTCAAGGCAGCGCTTTTACAGGACATTTATGTCGGCGGTCTCGGCATCCAGGTGCAAGCCCATCAGGGGCATGTGCAACTCGGCGGTTTCGTTCCCGACGAGGATCAACGCCGGCATGCCGAGGCGATCACGCGCGGAATCCGAGGCGTCAAGTCGGTCGAGAACAACATCCGCGTCAGGCAGAAAAGCGACGAGCCGCGGTTTTAGGAAACCCCGTCGTGGAGCTGAGACTTGGCGTCAGGCTCCTCGGGAGACTGCTTGTTCTTTTCGGTTCGTTCGTCGTCGCCTTTCTTATCGGCTCGGTTTGATTTCGCGTTGCCGCACCTGCCGGCGCGAGGAATGTTCCCTTGTTCGGCCCGGTCCTTATCGCCGCTCTCGCCAGAAATGAATTCGGTCGGGCGACATTCCGTATCGCGAGTAGCGCCTTGCGTCGTGCCCATACGGGAACGGGTATCCGCTAAAACTCGAATAATCACGAAAAATGGGGACTCCGGGATAAGTCCATAACGGAAAATAGACCGGCTGAGGATATTGGCAATACTGAGCGGCCTCGGCGTCCACCATAGCCGCGCGTGCCGATTGCCATGCCGCCAGGGCTTCCAGCTCGCGAACCCGGACCAAGCGTTCTTCACGCGCTTCCGCCGCTTTCCGGGCCGCCTCGGCCGCCTGCTGCTCTTTCCATTCCTCCAATCGCGCAATCGCCTCGGGGTCGGGTTTGGTGACCTTGATATGCATCCGACGGCAACTCCTCGAAGCCGGTTCATCGGTATATAACAACCCGGTATCGGTTCGGCATTTGTAGATCTCCGCCGAATGCACCGGTCGAAACCACAAGACCGCGATGTTCGCGAGAAGGCAGAACAAAAGGCACCTGATCGGACTCGATTTCCCTGAGCTGACGGCGACTCCCTTCCGCACGCCTTCGTTCTCTGCCCCTGTCGCTAAATCGCCCATTACGCGCTTAGTGACCATATCGCTACTTCCGTACGATTCGGGCAACGTCAAGCAATTAGACCCGCGTTCCGCCCCTTCCGTTCTTGGATAAGAGCCGACCGTGGCGCCGATCGGCTCGGCACGATCGTCGCCGTCCGTTTGTCCCTTAGCCGATGACGAACTACATTAATGTGAGCTTCGTTCAATACACACGATCGACCAATGCGCGGTAACGATAACGCCGATTTCGACGATTACACGGTGCTGAAACTCCAGCTCGATGCTGCGCAAGGTTCGCAGGAATCCACAGCCGATTACAGACTCACCGATCATTACTCCTTGTGCGGCACAGTGGGCCAGGGGGGCGTGGGGCGGGTGCTGCTCGGTTTCGACGAGCGCGTTGGGCGTCAGGTGGCCATCAAGGAAATGCTCGCATCGAACGAAGCCGTCGACCCCACCATCAGGCTCCGTTTTCTCCGCGAGGCCCAAATCACGGGACGCCTGGAGCATCCGGGCATCGTTCCAGTCTACGACATGGGAACCACTTCCCAAGGCGCTCCTTATTACGTGATGCGCCTCGTACGGGGGCAGACCCTGGCCGAAGCGCTTTCCGCATGCAATTCGGAACAGCCCGAACAGGCGCTTGCAAAACGTCTGCAATTGCTCGACCGGCTCATCGACGTCTGCGAGGCTATGGCCTACGCCCATTCAAAAGGCGTGGTGCACCGGGATCTCAAACCCGGCAACATCGTGCTGGGACAATTCGGCGAAACCATCATCCTGGACTGGGGTCTCGCCAAGATCGGCATCGAAGCCGATGTCTTCCGCCGGGCCGTACCGGCCGCATCCGAAGAGGCCGGATCCGACGACCTCACTCAAGTCGGCGAAATCCTCGGGACACCCGCTTATATGGCGCCCGAACAAGTGGATCAGCGTTATGGCGAAGTGGACGCGCGAACCGACGTATTCGCCCTCGGCTGCATTCTGTATCACATCTTGGTCGGACGGGCGCCGCTCAAAGGCAGCCTCTCGTCCATCGTCGAGCAGCTCAAGTCCAAAGCGCCGCTGCCCTCCTCGCGCAAAGGTCCGGTTCCCGCACCGGCCGAGCTTACCGCCATTTGCGACAAGGCCCTCGCGAAGGACAAGCTTTGCCGCTTCCGGGACGCCGCCGAATTGACCGACGAGCTGCGCGCTTTCCGCGATGGACGATTGGTCAGCGCGTACGCTTATTCGCGCGGCGAGTTGCTGCGCCGTTTCGTCGCCCGCAACAAGGCAGCGCTTTCCGCTGGACTTGCGGTCGTCATGGCCGTCGCGATCGGTGCGGGGCTGGCGGTCCATTTTGCCATGGATGCCCGGAAAGAGCGGGAAGTGGCCGTCGCCGAGCGACGAATGGCGGTCCATGCCCGCGAGCGCGCGGAAACGGCGCTGGCCGACGTCACCCGCATATCCAACGAAAACCTGACCGCCGCCGATCAGATCGCGGAAGACATAGCGAATGCCATAGGCTCGATACGAAGCGGGATGGAACGGCTCGCGGACGCCGCGGGCAACGTAGGCGACCGCAAGGCCATGACTCCGATTCTGACATCCCTGCTGACCCGGTATCCCGACGCCGAGCTTTTTGCCGCCACGATCGCCCCCGGCACGATCACCGCCGTGGCGCCGGCGAAATACGCTGAAGCCATCGGCGCCGATACCTCCCGGCTCGAACACAATCGTCTGGCGCTGGAACTGGCCGAACCCATACTGAGCCGCGTCTACGAGGCGCCCGAAGGTTTCGACGCCGTAACCCTCGTCGTACCCATAAAGCGCGGCAAGACCATACCGGGTTTTCTGTCCGCCCGTTTCAAGGCCGCCGAGTTCCTGGGAAAACTATTGCCCGCCGGACTCCAAACCCAGGAGAGAGCGGTGTGGATCATTCAGGACGACGGTTTCATCCTTTACGACACCGATACCGACGAAATCGGGGAAAACCTGTTCCGCGAAGAACGGTTCGACAAAATTCCCGAATTGCGCCAGCTCGCGAGACAGATTGCGGATCAGGAAGCCGGCATCGGCTATTACCACGGCCCGACCCATGGAAGCGGCCGAGAATCCAATCGCATTGCCGCCTGGCAAACGGTTCGGCCTACAAAAAACCGCGCGTGGAAGGTCGTAGTGCTGGAGCAGTGGGGATAAAACGGCCGAAAAGCTCACGTTGGCGCAGTCGGCCGGAAACTCACGGCTTGACCTCGACAGCATACGGCTGAAATCCCCAGCACCCGTCCCGGCTCTTCGCCTTGACCGAAATCCGAACCTTACCGGGCTCGGTGAGGGGCTGCGGCGGGACGGCCTTGACTCGCCAGTCGCCGCTTCTCAGGCGTTCGAGTACCGGCTGAACCGTCTGGCCGTTGATTTCGACCGTAAGAGTATCGCTGTCGGTATTGTCCGACGCGACGAAAGCGAACTCGGCAAGCGCGGCAACGGCGCCGGTCGGATTCGGTTCGAAGAATTTCGGCTCGGCGCACCCGCTGCTTCCGCCGCCCCCGCCACCGTAAGCCCAGACGCTTCCGCTCGCGATAGCGATCAACAAAACCGCCGTCTTAACCAAGCCGTGCATATAGCCTCCTTCGGGCAAGCCGGAATCGGAACAACCGCCCTGTCGACTGAAACAGATCGGCGGAATGGCGTCAAGACATCTTTGTCGGCAACGGTTTAGCGGTGAGTTTTAGGAAATTTGTAGGTCGGCAATCCGTTGCCGACACACTGGGTCGCCGAGAGCATTGTCGGCAAAGGTTTGCCGACCTACTTGCATATTGAGGACGCCACACCAAGCCGGAAAACGCCCTATGGTTTGTCCGACACGTTCATCACCATCTTGTGCTCCGCCACCTGCCGCGAATCGAGGAAATCGCGCATCGCGAGGGCCACGGTGCGGATAAGCTCCTCCTTGTGCGGATAGTGATCGATCTGCTCCTGGACCCACTCGTCCAGTGCGACTTCTAATGTAGATTGCTGAAAGACCCAAACTTTGCTCATCGACTTCGAATCCAATTATTAATCGGACCCGTATATACCCTCCTGGTATTTCGGGCCGCCGCCCAGGCCGGTACACGCCCGGCCTGGGCTCACGCGGCTCGTCGCCGCGCCGGAGCATCCCTGCCCCGGATTGACGCGGCCTATAAGTTATAGGCCGCGTCAATAAGCACACCTCTGCACGCCCGCGAAGTTTCGATGGCGGTGGCGCCCAGGGTGGCCGGAGATCATAATTCAAAGCACCACATTTTAATCGACGCGACGAACCGTGTTGACCCATCGCACTTCCGAAATTCAAAACCGGCTTCACCACTTTCTATTTAGGTCGCTCGACGAACTGATGGCCGACCGGCTTGCCATGGATGCTGAATCCGTCGTATTGGACCTTTTCCACCGAACGGCGAGCCGTGTTCCGGCTTACCAAACATTTCTCGGCGCCCATGGCATAGCGCCGGAGACCGTCGGATCTTTTGATGCCTTTCGGCAGCTTCCCCTGATCGACAAGCCCAATTACATGCATGTCTACCCACTGCCGGAGCGCTGCCGCAACGGCCGCTTGGCCGAGTGCGACCGGGTGGCGGTTTCCTCGGGTTCGACCGGAAAACCCACGTTCTGGCCCAGATCGATCATCGACGAGCTCGATATCGCGCTTCGTTTCGAGCAGATATTTCACGACAGTTTCAGGGCGCACGAACGCAGCACGCTGGCCGTGGTTTGCTTCGCCCTCGGGAACTGGGTCGGCGGACTGTACACCACGTCCTGCGCCTGGCATCTCGCAGCCAAAGGCTATCCCCTGATGGTGGCGACGCCCGGCAACAAGAAGGAAGAAATCTTCCGGGTGATCCAGGAACTCGCGCCGTGTTTCGAGCAAACCGTGCTTCTGGGCTATCCGCCGTTCATCAAGGATGTCATCGATGCGGGTCTTGCCGCCGGAATCGAATGGCCGCGCTACCGGGTGAAAATGGTGTTCGCGGGCGAAGTGTTCAGCGAGGAATGGCGAAGCCTGGTGAGCGAACGGGTCGGCTCGAAAGCCCCGTGTTACGATTCGGCCTCTCTCTATGGCACGGCGGATGCCGGGGTTTTGGGCAACGAAACGCCGCTCAGCATCGCCGTCCGCCGCTTTCTGGCGGACCGCCCCGAGGCGGCCAGGGAGCTCTTCGGCGAATCGCGCCTGCCTACGCTGGTTCAGTACGACCCGATCAGCCGGTTGTTCGAGGTCCACGAGGAAACCCTGGTGGTTTCGTGCGACAACGGAGTGCCGCTGATCCGCTATCACATCGCCGATAAAGGCGGAGTTGTCGGTTACGGTGAGATGCGCGATTTTCTGCGAGATTGGGGAGCGGGCCCACTGGCCGAATACGGTTTGGACGAAACCTTTCCCTGTAGACCCCTGCCCTTCGTTTATGTATTCGGACGCGCGGATTTCACCGTGTCTTTCTACGGTGCCAATATCTATCCGGAAAACGTGACGGTCGGCCTGGAACAGCCGCATATCATGGCTTGGGCGACGGGCAAATTCGTCCTGGAAACGAAGGAATCGGCAGACGGGGACAAATACCTGAGCGTGACCGCCGAACTTCTGCCCGGCGCCACGGCGGACGATCAGAAATGCCGGACGCTTGCGGAATCCGTCAAAGCGCAGTTGTTGCGGCTCAACAGCGAATTCGCCAACTACACGCCGCCGGAAAAACAACTCCCCAAAGTTACGCTACGGCCGTTCGAGGATCCCGAGTACTTCCCGGCTGGCGCCAAGCACCGGTATACCCGGCGATGAGGCCTTAGCTTGCCCGGCTTTACACGGGAAGACTACGATGCCGGGGACTCTCCGTCGGCAGAGGAAGCTTGCTCCGGTCGGCCAGCGAGACAGCGCAGCACGATCGATAAGCGCTGTACTGTCGCCAACCGGACAGGGAAGCCTGATGGCCTATAGAGCGCTTTTCACCGCGGTTTAGCGGCGAGGATCGGGAGTTTGTAGGTCGGCAATCCTTTGCCGACAAACCCGCTGCGTCGGGAAGGGTCGCGACTAAAGCGACCGTTTGCGATTGGGAAAGGATGCCGACCTACTGCACCTTCGGGCGCCACGCCAAACCGGAAAAATGCTATAGAGCGTAGTTCCGGGAAGAGACCGAGATCAATCCCAGCTCAGAACGCCGCCGGTCTGATATTCCGTTACCCGGGTCTCGAAGAAGTTCTTCTCCTTCTTGAGATCCAGGATTTCGCTCATCCAAGGGAATGGATTGCCAGCGCCGGGGTACTGCTCCGGCAAACCGATCTGGGCGCAGCGCCGGTTGGCGATGAACTCCAGATAATCCTTGAACATGCCGGCATTCAGCCCCAATACGCCACGCGGCATGGTGTCGTAGGCATATTGCGTCTCTATCTCCACCGCCTCGCGAATCATGCGGATGATTTCATCCTGAAAGTCTTTGCGCCAGAGATGCGGATTCTCGATCTTGATTTGGTTGATGACATCGATGCCGAAGTTCATGTGCATCGATTCGTCCCGCAAGATGTATTGAAACTGCTCGGCGGTGCCCGTCATTTTGTTGCGCCGCCCCATCGAAAGGATTTGGGTAAAGCCGACGTAGAAGAAGATGCCTTCGAAAATCACGTAGAAGGCGATGAGATCGCGAAGCAAGCGCTGATCGTCTTCGGGCGTTCCGGTCCGGAACGCGGGATCACCCAGAGACTGGGTGAATGGCAAGGCCCACTCCGCCTTGCGCGCCACGGCCGGCAATTCACGGTACATGTTAAACACCTCGCCCTCGTCCATGCCGAGAGACTCGACGACGTATTGATAGGCATGAGTGTGCAGCGCTTCTTCGAAAGCCTGGCGCAGAAGATATTGGCGGCATTCCGGATTGGTAATGTGCCGGTATACCGCCAAAACCAGATTGTTGGCCACCAGGGAATCAGCGGTGGAAAAGAATCCGAGATTTCGCTTGATGATGGTGCGCTCGTCTTCGGTCAGTCCGTCGATACTCTTCCAAAGCGCAATGTCCGCGTTCATGTTGATTTCCTGCGGCATCCAGTGATTGGCGCAGGCATCCAGATATTTCTGCCAGGCCCAACGGTACTTGAACGGCACGAGCTGATTCAGATCGGCGCGGCAATTGATAATCTGCTTGTCATCGACCTGGATGCGCCGGGCCCCCATTTCGATGCTCTCAAGGCCAGTCGCACCGGTACGAGAGTCGCTGCCCGCAGCGATCCCCTGGTCCGCTTCGTATCGCGTTTCAGCAAAAAAATCCTGAAATTCGGGACTGACCTTGCCGGTATCGCGCGCTGCGGCTAGTTCCCCTCCCCATTCCGCCAGCCGGGGCGCATTCGGATTAGTTTCAGCTTTGACGGATTTACCGGTAACGCCAGCGAGGGGATCTTCCCAATTCAACATGCTTTTTTCCTCTTTTCGGCCCGTGAGTGTTCAGGAGAAATATCTATGCAACTCTCGATCGTTGAGCGGTTGCCAACCTAAGCGACTATATATTGTGCACAAAAACATTATAGACACAATATGTAGGCTATAACTTTTGCCGGCAAGCCTCTCCCGCGTTTTTTGGGCCGAACCGCGCTACCACTGCACGGTAAAGGACATGGTGTTGATGTTCTTCCTGAACACTTCCAGCGCAAAGGGCTGCGCCAGTTTGTAAAGGTCCAAGATGGAATAATCGAGCCCCGGCCGTGCTCCGCTCTTGAATAACGACTCTTCGATGTTCTTGGCCATGATCAGCATCAGATCGTCAAGGTTTTCAGGGGAAACCGGTTTAATATCGCGCAAAAGTTTTTCGGCCATGATCCGAGCTCCTTTGGTTGCTGCGTCGCATCTCGATCGACTGATTCTCTTCCGAGTCCAAGTCGACTCTCGATTTGTGGTATTTATTCTACTCCTTAGACAGTTCGGATGTGGGTTGCCTCCGAACCGGGGATGTGCAAACCGTTCTCGTCAAGCTCTGACAAATGTGATGAAATTTCGACGTTGGGGTTATCTAATAACAAAGGCTGGACACGATGAATAAAAAGACCGACTCCCCCGAAGATCGACGGATCGCACCGCGTTCGATTTCTTCCGTTCGCACTTATCTCATCCCCCCTGCCGGCAATCCATCACGCGGAATCACCAAAAACCTGAGCCGTTCCGGCATTTTTCTGCAGATGCCCACGCACACAGAGGCATCCGTGGGAAAACCCGCCATGGTCGTTTTTGCCGTCGAAAGAGGAAAAATCGTGCGCTTGCTCCGGTATTCGGTCATCGTCAAACGTGAATCCCAACAAGGATATGGGCTCGAATTCGGGCGGGCGTTATGGTCCACCGCGGTATTCCGCCGTTAATAGGCTGTGTTTACGCTGCACGGGATATGGACGGTCTATCGGCCGGCGTACGCCCGAGTGAATCCGGCCAAGAGTTTATCAATCGAGGTTGCCACCTCGCCCTTGACCGGGCGAGGCGCAAAAAGCAGGTTAACGCAATAGCTCGAGTGCCTTCTCGGCCGCTTCTTGTTTAGCCTTGCGTTTTACGACCTGAGCAGCGTCCCGGGTCGATTTGGGTGCATTTTTGACTTGGCTTTTGATCGCCTTGGCCTGATCCACACCGTCCTCGACAGCCTTGACGCCCTGTTTGGCTTGTGCCGGGACGCCATCCTTCAGCTGCCGCTCGGCAGATTCCTTGGCAGTGTCTAGGGCTTGCTCTCCTATCGCAGCAGACGCTTTATCGATGCTTTCCCTCAGGTTTTTGGCTTTCTCTATGCTCTCGGCCGCCACGTGCACTCGCTCGCGCGTACCGCGCTGAACCACCGTTTTGGCAGTATCTTTCAAGAGTTGTTTGGTGGCGCTTTCGATACCAGCCTCGGTAGCGGTTGTCGTGCCGCTCTCCCCTAAAAGCATGACCAGCAACCCCAGCGTTATTGTTTTCATAGGATGTCTCCTCATGTCTGAACACGGACGCCAAAGGCCATCCGTCGGCTAATAGTATGCAGACCGGCCGGCTGTGTATAGCATGGAGTGCGTCAACGCTCGCATTCCTTTAGCTTCATCGCATGAAAACAGAACGCCACAGAACCCCAAAACTGGCTTTACTGCTCGGCATTATCGCGCTCGCGGTCATCGGCATGTTTTTGGTTCCCGCCGTCCCGCAAGACCCGGCCTATCACGAGTTCGCCGACCGCAGCCGGTGGTTCGGCGTGCCGCATTTCTGGAATGTCGCGACCAATCTCCTCTTCCTCCTGGTCGGTCTGGCTGCGCTTCGGGAACTCGTCCGGGGAGTGCCGGATCGAACGCTCCCGGAGCTCCGGGCAAGCTATTTCGCCTTCTTCATCGGTATCGCACTGATCGGCCCCGGCTCGGCGTATTACCATCTCGATCCAAACAATACGACACTGGTCTGGGACCGCCTGCCCATGACCGTCGCCTTCATGGCTTTCGTCTCCATCATCGTCGGCGAATACATTTCCCGCCAGGCGGGGCAAAAACTGTTATGGCCGCTGATTCTCGTCGGTATTGCCTCCATCATCTATTGGCACGTGACCGAACAATCCGGACAAGGGGACCTACGCCCTTACGGCCTCGTCCAATTTCTACCCATGCTGCTGATTCCGCTGATACTGCTTTTGTTCTCGCCTTCGTTCACGGGAAGCGGGTATATCTGGGCATTGCTCGGGTTCTATTTGGTCGCCAAACTGGCGGAGCTGCTGGATGAGACGATCTTTCAGGTGATGTACCCGATCAGCGGGCATGCGCTCAAACATGTTTTGGCGGCGATAGGGGCTTATTGTTTCTTGCTGGGGCTGAGAAAAAGAAAGCCGATCCGACACGAATGAGCTTTAGCGGAGCAATCCGCCGCCCCCCCCGGCAGGGTAAACCGATTACTCGCGGATAAACGTCAATTGTGTTTCCGCCCGCCCCCCATTCGCGCCGCCATCAAAACTCCATGACGACCCTTGCAATCAGGAAATATAAGACTAAGCCGAGAGTATCGACCAGCGTCGTTACAACAGGAGCGCTCACTACCGCCGGATCGATACCGAACCGTCGCGCCAACAGCGGCATTCCTGCACCTACCAGAGTTGCGAGGACGCAGATGGCGATCAGGGTCAGGGAAACCGTCGTAGCCAGCCCCGTTTCGAACAGCAGCAACACGGGCACATAGGCGAGCAAAGCCACGGCAGTGCCGAGCAGAATGCCGATCCGAGTCTCGCGGAATACCACGCGCCCGACTCCCACCCCGTTGACATCGCCTGTAGCCATGGCACGGATCACGGTAGTCGCCGATTGGGCTCCACAATTGCCCCCAATACCGACGAGAAGGGGTATGAACACCGAGAGACTGATCGTCTGCTCCAGCAGTGATTCGAAAGCGGTGATTACGTTGACCGTCAGGGCGCCGGCCAAGGCAAGTAGCAACAGCCAGACAAAACGGGCGCGGGCCAGATCCAACAAGGTAATCGAAAAATAGGGACGATCCACCGGCTCGCTACCCCCGGCCCTAGCAAAGTCCTCCTCCTGCTCGAGCTGAACGACGTCCATGGCGTCGTCCACCGTAATCAAGCCGAGCAAATGCCGAGCATCGTCGACTACCGGCAGCGCCAATAGATCCGCCGCCTGAATCAGGCGGGCCACCTGTTCCTGGTCGGTCTCAGGGGCTACCGTGGGCACCGGCGCCAGCATCACGTCCGCCACCTGCTGGTCCGGATCGGCCAGCACCAGTGCGCTGAGCATTGCCAATCCCACCAGCCGCTCGTCGCTATCGAGGACCGGCAGCACGTTCACTGTACCGACCGCACGGCCCTCGCGATGGATTAGGATCAACGCATCCCGCACCGAAAGTTCCGGCCGGAGCGGCAGATATTCCGGGTTCATGATGCGGCCCGCGCTCTCCGCAGGGAAGGCGAGCAACTTGTGGGTCAGGCGCCTTTCGCGGGGACTGAGGCGAGCCAGCAAAGCCTGGCCTACCGGCTCAGGCAAGGTGTCCAGCAGTCGGACTCGATCATCCGGATCGAGGTCCTCCAGCAACCGATTGACTTGATGATCGCGCAGAAACGCCAACACCTCCTTCTGAAGCGGCGCTTCGAACTGCTCGAAAACAGTCCGCGCCACCTCAGGCGGATAACGCGACAGCGCCTCTGCCCGCTGCGGCGGTTCCAGCCGCCGCAACGCCTTGACAGCATCGAGCGTGTATTTCGGCATTTCACCGCCTTGATGACTCATCACGTACTGGATCGTTGGATGCCGAAGGCATTTCAGCACGACCATGTGCCAAACTCGAGATTCTGGTGTGTCACGCTGTCCTGTGCAGGCTATTCCATGCGCCTAATTCTTTGGACAATCGCCGTGGTAGGTATCGTTCAGCGTTCTTCCGGAATACGGTGTTTATCTTTTCCGAATTTGAAAGCCTTATTCCGCGGATAAGAGATCGGAGCGGCCCGCAGACGCCCTTAGCACAGTCCCATTGCCGAGTTGCGAGTCAGCCGCGTCAGCCTCTTCAAGAGTGCGAAATAGAGAAGGTTTCGCTTCGCGAGGGTTCATTTGACTGTGGGTGCTCGGACCCACGGCCGAGGTCCTTTCTTTTGCGCCGCCAAAAGAAAGGACCCAAAGAAAAGGCGGCCCGACGCCTTGCCGCTTCGCGGTGCCCTGCGCGTCGCAGGCCCGGTCGGGGCTCGGCAGAAGGGATTTCCTACCCCTCTGCCGAGTGGACGCATCCCTGCGTCCACCCTTCGGGCCATTCCCGCCCGCGCCTGCGATGCTCGGCTGCGTCGACGGGAACAATGATTGTCGTCGTTTCAGATATTAGGACAGTATGGAGCGGGAAGGGATAGAGCATCGCTCAGAGCGGAAAAACCTCATTTTCGCTGGGTTTCGTTCCTCAACCCAGCCTACCGCGCTATGAGGTCCACAGGCAAAATTCCCCAAATTACTCAGGCATCTTAATCGCATCGATAATGTTTCCACTAACGCTAGCTGAGGTCTTAATATCTTTAATAAAAGACGATAGAAAATGATTGAACCTGTAACGAGTATTAACAGTTAGATTGTGTATTACTAATCCAGACCATTGTGCTCTTTTATATTTCTTATTTACCTCATCTGGATCAAGAGCCAAAATCAAGAAAAAATCCTTGGCACGCAACTCATAGTTGTGGGCATTACCAGTTGTTATTGAAATCTGCCGCTCAGTACCATCAAGATCAAACGCTCTAATTATGTAACTATGACTGCCGAGTGTATATGGAACCTTTGAAAATCGCTTACTTTTTATTATTCCGAAATATCCATAAAATAAACTATAGCACAATTTACATTTAATCTTTTGAATCGAATTTAGAGCAGACCAATCACAAAAAACTCTTTTATCACATATCGGACATTGAAATTTGACTTTTTCTGAATATTTCTCTAGTCCTTTCACAATATTCAGGGTCAAATCTAACACCTCAATTTGGCTCATTCCTTGTACGCCTTGAGTAATTAATTCCTTTAAGGCTGCAATGTAATTTTCCCTAGACAACGCTCTATTCATTCTTACTTATGAGTTTTCAAGCAACCACATTCAATTTTGGTATGTCCCGTTTGCCGCGCCGAGCACCGGAGCTTTCGGCGGGAATAGCCCGGTAGGGGCGCGGAATGAATTCCGCGCGTCGCCAGAGGGGCATGGAAGCCCCTTCTGGCGACCCCCGACGAAAGCGAGGAGCGGAGGAAACAAGCGGCAATCGGGTGTCCTTTCTTTTGGCTCCTTTTCTTTGGACAAGCAAAGAAAAGGAGCTCGGCCGTGGGTCCGAGAACCCACATTCAAATGAACCCTCGCGAAGCGAAACCTTATGTGGTGGGTTACGACATAACCCACCTTGCAAAGCGTCAACTATTTCCCCAGATAAATACGTAGACCGCCCTTCTCATCTCGGTGGCCATAATGAAAATCCCATCCTACCACCCTAAATTCGCCGTCCTGACCGTGAATTGTTATCCGCATTCCCTCTCGAAGTGGAATGGAAAGAATATCTGGCGCTTCTGCTAAAAGGCAGCCATCGTCATTATCAAAAAACCATGTCGCACAACTTTGCATATCTAACTCCCTATCCAACTATTTTCCAAAATCTAATATTCCTTACTGGCAAGCCTCACATTCCGGATCATCAATCGAACACATCTTCACCCCCGAAGCCGCCGCCTCGGCATAGGCGGCTTCCACCGGGTGGTGCTTCGTTCCTGGAATCGCATCGTCGATGGGGTCGGTCTTCACGGCGTTGAGCTTGCCGTCAAAAGCAGTACTCTTTTCCACGTGTGTTGCGCCCATGGTGCGGAGGTAGTAGGTGGTCTTGAGGCCGCGGATCCAGGCCAGTTTGTACAGGTTGTCGAGCTTCTTGCCGGAGGGCTCGGCCATGTACAGGTTGAGGGATTGCGCCTGGTCGATCCATTTTTGCCGGCGCGAGGCGGCTTCGACCAGCCAGCGCGGGTCGACTTCGAAGGCGGTGGCGTAGATCTGTTTGAGCTGGTCCGGTATGCGCTCGATCTTTTGCAGGCTGCCGTCGTAGTACTTGAGGTCATTGATCATGACCGCATCCCACAGGTCGAGCTTCTTGAGATCGTTCACCAGATACGGATTGACCACGGTGAACTCGCCGGAGAGGTTCGATTTGACGAACAGGTTCTGATAGGTCGGCTCGATCGACTGCGACACGCCGCAGATATTGGAGATGGTCGCCGTCGGAGCAATCGCCATGGTGTTGCTGTTGCGCATGCCGACCGTTTTCACCCGCTCGCGGAGCGCGTCCCAGTCCAGGGTAAAGCTGCGGTCTTGCTGGAGATAACCGCCCCTGCCCTGTTCGACCAGAGCCATGGAATCGTAGGGCAGGATGCCCTGGCTCCACAGCGAGCCTTCGAAGCTGGAATATCGGCCGCGTTCTTCGGCGAGATCGGTGGACGCCTTGATGGCGTAGTAGCTCACCAGTTCCATGCTCTTGTCCGCAAAGCTTACGGCTTCATCCGAGGCATAGGGGATGCGCAGCTTGTACAGCGTCTCCTGGAAGCCCATGATGCCCAGCCCCACCGGCCGATGGCGCAGGTTCGAGCGGCGCGCCTGGGGAACGCTGTAGTAGTTGATGTCGATGACGTTGTCCAGCATGCGCATTGCGGTGGAGATCGTTTTCTCCAGCTTCTGCGCGTCGAGAACGCCGTCCTCGGTGACGTGATTCGACAGATTCACGCTGCCCAGGTTGCACACGGCGATTTCGTTGTCGTTGGTGTGCAGGGTGATCTCGGTGCAGAGATTGGAGCTGTGAACCACGCCCATGTGCCGGTTGGTATAGCGCAGGTTGCACGGATCCTTGAAGGCGACCCAGGGATGTCCCGTTTCGAACAGCATGGACAGCATCTTGCGCCAAAGCTGGGTCGCCGGAAGCCGCTTGTATAGCGTGATTTCGCCGCGATCCACCTTGGCTTCGTACTCCAAATAACGCTTCTCGAAGGCTTCGCCGGTGAGGTCGTGCAGATCCGGCGTGTCGCTGGGGGTGAACAGCGTCCAGTCGCCATCTTCCGCCACCCGCTTCATGAACAGGTCGGGCACCCAGTTGGCGGTGTTCATGTCGTGGGTACGGCGGCGATCGTCGCCGGTGTTCTTGCGGAGTTCCAGGAACTCTTCGATATCCAGATGCCAGGTTTCCAGATAGGCGCACATGGCGCCCTTGCGCTTGCCGCCCTGATTGACGGCGACGGCCGTGTCGTTGGCCACCTTGAGGAAAGGAACGACGCCCTGAGACTTGCCGTTGGTGCCTTTGATATGGGACCCCATGGCGCGGACCCGGGTCCAGTCGTTCCCCAGGCCGCCGGCATATTTGGACAGAAGGGCGTCGTCCTTGATGGCACCGAAGATGCCGTCCAGATCATCCGGCACGGTGGTGAGATAGCACGAGGAGAGCTGCGGGCGCAGTGTGCCGGAGTTGAACAAGGTGGGCGTGGAACTCATGAAATCGAAGCTGGAAAGCAGGTTGTAGAACTCGATGGCTTTCGCTTCACGATCGATTTCGCTGATGGCGAGCCCCATGGCGACGCGCATGAAGAACGCCTGGGGCAGCTCGAAACGGACGCCTTTGGCATGAATGAAGTAACGATCGTACAGCGTTTGCAGGCCCAGATACGTGAACTGAAGATCGCGTTCGGGTTTGAGCGCCGCGCCGAGGCGCTGTAAGTCGAATCGGTTCAGCTCGGGCGACAAGAGCTCGAGTTCGGCACCGCGCTTCACGTAATCCGCGAAATATTCCGCATAGCGGTCCGCCATTTCGTCTTGAGTGGCTTCGAAAAAGCCGTGGCCGAGGAAGCTCAGCGCTTCGCTGCGCAAACTGTCCAGCAGCAGCCGGGCGGCCACGTAAGAGTAATTCGGCTCCTGTTCGATCCGGGCGCGCGCCGCCATCATGAGCGCCGGGGCCACGTCTTTCTCGGGCACGCCATCGAACAGGTTGCGCTGCGTTTCTTCCAGAATCCAGGCCCCGTCCACGTCGGCGAGATCGCGGCAGGCTTCTTCGACGATCTTTTGCAGGCGAGCCATGTCCAATGGCTTTTGGCTGCCGTCGGGCAGGGTCACGTGAATGACCGGCGCTTGGGCTTCTTCTTGCTCCGCGGCTTTCTGTGCCCGAAGCCGCGCCCTGTCCTCGCGATACAACACGTAAGCGCGGGCGATCTTGTGATGCCCCCCACGCATCAAGCCCAGTTCGACCTGATCCTGAATGTCTTCGATATGAATGGTGCCGCCGGAAGGATTCCGCCGGAACAGGGCATTGACCACCTGGCCGGTCAGCTCCTCGACGGTCTCGTGGATGCGGCGGCTAGCGGCGGCGGTATTACCTTCGACGGCCAAAAATGCTTTGGTAATGGCAACGCTGATCTTGCCGGCGTCGAAAATAGTCACCTTGCCGTTGCGCCGGATGACGCGCATCTCGCCGGGAGCGGTTGCGCGCAGATCGGCGGAAACAGTTGGCAGATCCAAGGGAATCGCGGTCGGCTGATTGGTACGGGCTGCGGATTCGGTTTCCATAGATGCGTGTCCTCCGAGGATGGCTGTATGTATTACGACATACACTATAGAATGTGGTCCGCCATATCGTCAAGCACAACATCCTGTGGTTTACTCTGTTGAGGGCCTGTGGATAAATTGTGCAAGAAAAGCTTTAAAATGTATTGAAATCAAGGTACTTGGCGCACGTCCATTATTCGTCCAACGGGTTTGTTGTACTATTTGTCCGCCAATACACAACAACAATTCATAACAAGGGCAACTTCTCACCATGCAAAGCGTGCGGGAATGGTTGAGTGACTGGGTCAAGCGAGTGCTGCCGAACTCGCAGGCCGTCTCTTTCGCAATTCTTTTGATCGTCGGTTTCGTGCTGGTGATCAGTTTGGGGCAGATGCTCATGCCGGTATTCGCGGCAGGCGTCATTGCCTATCTGCTGGAAGGCCTAGTCGCGATCGGCGTGAGGAAAAAGCTGCCCCGCCTTGCCGCAGTCATCATCGTCTACGTACTTTTCCTCGCTTTTCTATTGTTTTTGTTCGTCGCACTCCTGCCGCTCCTTTATCAGCAAACCGTGCAACTCATAGAGCAGCTGCCGGCTTGGATGAACCGCGGACAAATGCTGGTGATGCAGCTGCCGCAGCAGTATCCGAACTTCATTACCGAGGAACAGATCTACGAATTGACCGGCGTGGTACGGAGAGAACTCCTCGCCTGGGGCCAATCCATGCTGACTTATTCGTACGCGTCCTTGGTCAGCGCCA
Source organism: Methylocaldum sp. GT1TLB (assembly GCF_051027445.1). Classification (NCBI taxonomy): domain Bacteria; kingdom Pseudomonadati; phylum Pseudomonadota; class Gammaproteobacteria; order Methylococcales; family Methylococcaceae; genus Methylocaldum; species Methylocaldum sp. GT1TLB. The sequence continues at coordinate 241,687 of NZ_CP194898.1, read as the reverse complement.
TCACTTTGATCGTCTATCTGATCCTGGTGCCGTTGCTGGTGTTTTTCTTCCTTAAAGACAAGGACTACATCCTCGGTTGGTTTAGCCAATACATGCCCCGCGACCGCAATCTTTCTACCCGTGTGTGGCGCGAGGTAGACATGCAAATCGGAAATTACGTACGCGGAAAGTTCTTCGAGGTCACGGTGCTGCTCGCCGTCAGCTATGCGGTGTTCTCGCTGATGGGGCTCAATTACTCGCTGCTGCTCGCGGTGCTGATGGGGCTCTCGGTGATCATTCCCTACGTCGGCGCGACATTGGTAACGTTTCCGGTGATGATCGTGGCTTTCTTCCAGTGGGGACTCACCGACGATTTTTGGTATTTGCTGCTGGCTTACGGCATCATTCAGGCCCTGGACGGGGTCGTATTAGTACCGCTGCTGTTTTCCGAAGTGGTCAACCTGCACCCGGTGGCCATCATCGTCGCCATCTTGTTTTTCGGCGGGTTCTGGGGATTCTGGGGCGTGTTTTTCGCCATTCCCTTGGCGACATTGGTCAAGGCGGTACTGGCGGCTTGGCCGCGATTGGGGGAAGAGGAAATTCCGCCGGAAGACGCCGCCCCGGCTCAGTTGGTAAAACCACCCAAAACCATACCCTTGAGCCGGGAGCAGGTTTAAACCCGCATTTCTCACCCTCCTTCGTAGCGACGGCGTCGAAACGCCGCTGTGGCGCGCCGCACGGACTGAGCGACGGCGGAGGCGTAGCCGACACTACGTCGAGCCGCCGTGCCAAGGCTATAGGATGTGCCGACCAAGGAAGGGTTGCGACTAAAGCAACCGTTTGCGATTGGGTGCATCGCTCGCGAACGATGCCTGTCCTGAGCCCAGTCGAAGGGCGGTTCGTTCTTCACAGCATCCTACGGCCTCTGTTTGCAATTGGGACGGCGTCCGTAGTAGGAAGGGTCGCTTCGGCGCTCCCGAAGCGACCGTTTGCGATTGGAAGGGCATCTCTGACGCTCCCAGAGATGCCGTTTGCGATTGGAAGGGGCCGACTAGAGCGTTTTCACTCGCTCGTACGGCAAAACAGGCCTGGCAGGAGTCGTTGGCGCCTTCGGCGACGGTAAATTGATTCAAGCATTCGTAGGTCGGCAATCCTTTGCCGACGAAGACGCTCGGCCGGGACGTGGCGTCGGGAAGGGGGGCTTCGGCGCTCCAATCGCAAACGGTCATCCCAGGAGCGCTGGGATGACCCTTCCAATCGCAAACGGCCTGGCCGGGAGCGTCGGCCACGCCCTTCCCGAAGACGCCGTTTGCGATTGGAAGGGTCGCGACTAAAGCGACCGTTTGCGATTGGGAAGGATTCCCGACCTACGCGCGAATGCCCGTACAGTAGGTATGAAAATGCTCTAAAGGCCCGTTTGCGATTGGAAGGTCGCGACTAAAGCGACGTTTGCGATTGGAGGAGAGTGAGAAATGCGGGTTAATCTACGATTTTCTCGACTTGGCCACCAAATAGACTTCGGGGCTTCGATCCCGCGAAGCTTTGGGTTTTCGCACCGACACCTTGCCGAACATCTGGCGGGATTTCCGCACGAAGTCGTCGAAGTCGGGTCCTTGGAACAGCTTGGCCACAAAGCTCCCGCCGGGCTTGAGGAGCTGTTCGGCGGTATCGAGAGCCAATTCGGCGAGATACATCGCTCTTGCCTGATCCACAACGCGTGCGCCGCTCATGTTGGGCGCCATATCGGACAAGATCAGGTCGACCGGCCGGCCCTCCAGTTTCGCCTGCAACTGCTCCAATACGGATTCTTCCCGAAAATCGCCCTGAATTGCGGTCACACCCGGAATCGCTTCCATCGGCAGAAGATCAAGCGCTATAATTTCGCCGCTTTTTCCGATCCGCTCCGCTGCGTACTGGGACCAACCGCCCGGCGCGGCTCCCAAGTCCAGCACCACCATGCCCGGCTTGAACAAGTGCTCCCGCTCGTCCAATTCTTTCAGCTTAAACACCGCCCGTGAGCGGTAGCCAAGCGCTTGGGCTTGTTTTACATATTCGTCGGAAAAGTGTTCGGCCAGCCAACGACGGCTGCTTCGACTACGCGGCATAATCTAATGTACGGCTAAATTGAATCCCAGTTCCCGAGGAAATCCGAGTTGAAATCTGATTATAAGAAATTCTTGCGTGCCAAGGCCCATTCCCTGAAACCCGTCGTCATCACCGGCCAGGCGGGAATTACACCCGCCGTATTGAACGAGATCGGTTTAGCCTTGGACCATCATGAATTGATCAAGGTGCGGGTGAACGCCGCCGACCGCGAAGAACGCCGCGAGATGACCGACCAGATCTGCGGAGAACTGGGTGCCGAATTGATTCAATCGATCGGCCATATCATCACGCTTTATCGGCAAAATCCTGACAAGAAATAACTAAATATATTTGACCGAGCAAACTTCGAATTCCCTTACGCCACCCGGCGCCTGCACCGTCGCGACATCGCCCTCCCGCTTGCCGATCAGCGCCCGGGCGATGGGCGAGGTGATGGAGATCAGTCCTTCCTTGATATTGGCTTCATCCTCGCCGACGATTTGGTAAGTCACCGAATCGCCGCTGCCCATGTCTTCAAGCTCGACCGTGGCCCCAAAAACCACCTTGCCCCCGGCATTGAGCGTCGTCACATCGATGATTTGAGCGTGCGCCAACTTGGCCTCGATTTCCTTGATCCGGCCTTCGGTAAATCCCTGTTGCTCGCGCGCCGCGTGATATTCCGCGTTTTCCTTCAAATCGCCGTGCGACCGAGCCTCGGCGATGGCTTCGATAATCCTCGGGCGCATGACTGTCTTAAGGTGGTTAAGCTCTTCGCGCAGCTTTTCTGCCCCACGGGCGGTCAGTGGAACTTTATTCATAGTTGCGTTTCCTCAAAAGTCACACTTTGCAGAATTCCTGGTGCAAATCCTGTAGGCGATTGACATCGCCGGCATCCAGTTCGCTAAGGGCGGAACAGGTGGCACGGGCACCGGAAATAGTAGTCGTGTAGGTAATCTGCTGTTGCAGTGCCTGGCGCCGAATGGTGAATGAATCGGCAATGGCTTTCTTGCCTTCGGTCGTGTTGATGATGAACTGGAGTTCGTCGTTCTTGATCATATCCACGATATGCGGACGCCCCTCGTAAACCTTGTTCACGGTGATGCAAGGTATGCCGGCGTCTTCGAGCACTCTCGCCGATCCGCGCGTGGCCACTAATCGGAAACCTTTGGCCAGAAGATCTCGGGCTATCGGGATGACCTTGGACTTGTCGCTCTCCCTCACACTGATCAGCACATTGCCGCTGTGGGCCAGTTTTACGCTGGCGGCGCGCTGCGCTTTGGCGTAAGCCTCGCCGAACGTGACTCCCACGCCCATCACTTCGCCGGTGGACTTCATTTCCGGGCCGAGCAGCGGGTCCACGCCGGGGAATTTGATGAAGGGAAACACCGCCTCTTTGACCGAGTAATACTCCGGTACGCGTTCCTCGAAGATGCCTTGTTCGTCCAGACTTTTTCCCACCATACAGCGGGCCGCGATCTTGGCCAGCGGATAGCCGGTGGCCTTGGATACGAACGGAACGGTGCGCGAAGCGCGCGGATTGACTTCCAGAATGAAAATTTCTTCGCCCTTGATGGCGAACTGGGTGTTCATGAGCCCCACAACGCCCAGGGCCTCGGCAAGCTGACGAACCTGTTCGCGCACCCGAGTCTGAAGCTCGGGGCTCAAATCATACGGCGGAATCGAGCACGCCGAATCGCCGGAATGCACGCCCGCCTGCTCGATGTGCTGCATCAGTCCGCCGATCAGGACTCGTTTTCCGTCGCATATCGCGTCGACGTCCATTTCGATGGCATCGTCCAGGAACCGGTCCAACAGCACCGGCGACTCGTTGGAAACGCTCACCGCCTCGCGCATGTAGCGCCCCAGGTCCTCGTCGTTGAACACGATTTCCATGGCCCGCCCGCCTAATACATAAGACGGCCGCACCACCAGCGGATAGCCGATTTCGTTCGCGCAGCGCATGGCTTCGTCCAGGGAACGCGCGGTGCGGTTGGGCGGCTGTTTGAGATTTAGGCGATCGACCAGCTTTTGGAAACGCTCCCGGTCTTCCGCCAGGTCGATGGAATCGGGCGAGGTGCCGATAATGGGCGCATCGGCCGCCTCCAGCGCCCGCGCCAGCTTCAGCGGCGTCTGGCCACCGTACTGGACGATGACCCCGGCTGGTTTTTCCAGATCAATGATCTCCAGCACGTCTTCCAGCGTGAGCGGTTCGAAATAGAGCCGGTCGGACGTGTCGAAGTCGGTGGAGACCGTTTCCGGGTTGCAGTTGATCATGATGGTTTCGTAACCATCTTCACGCAGCGCCATCGCGGCGTGCACGCAGCAGTAGTCGAATTCGATGCCCTGACCGATGCGATTGGGTCCGCCGCCCAAAACGATGATTTTCTTCCGCTCGGTAGGATTCGCCTCGCATTCTTCCTCATAAGTGGAATAAAGGTAGGCCGTTGCCGTGGCGAACTCCGCCGCACAAGAATCGATGCGCTTGTAAACCGGACGGATGCCATGCTTGTGGCGCACGGCCCGGACTTCCGACTCGGCGCTGCCCAACAGCGCCGCGAGACGCGAATCGGAGAACCCTTTGCGTTTTAAAGCGAACAGTTCTTCCGAAGACAGCGTGGCCAAGGTGCGCTTCGCCAGTCCCATTTCTTCCTGCACCAGGTCCTCGATCTGGGCCAGGAACCACGGGTCGACGCGGCAATGGGCATGCACCTCGTCCAACATCCATCCCGCCCGGAAAGCGTCGGCGATATAGAAGATGCGCTCGGGTCCGGGATGACGAAGCTCCCGAAGAAGAATATTGCCGGCATCCTCGGCGGAAACGTCGAGCTTTCCGACCAGACCGTCCACGCCGGTTTCCAGGCTGCGCAGGGCTTTTTGCAGAGACTCATGGAAGGTGCGGCCTATGGCCATGGCCTCGCCGACCGACTTCATTTGGGTCGTCAGCCGATCGTCCGCCTGCGGAAACTTTTCGAACGCGAACCGGGGCACCTTGGTGACCACGTAATCGATGGTCGGCTCGAACGAGGCCGGCGTCGCGCCTCCGGTGATCTCGTTCCTGAGTTCGTCCAGCGTATAGCCGACCGCCAGTTTGGCGGCAACCTTGGCGATCGGGAATCCGGTCGCCTTGGACGCCAGGGCCGAGGAACGGCTCACGCGGGGATTCATCTCGATGACGATCATGCGCCCGTCCTTGGGGTTAATCGCGAACTGTACGTTGGAACCGCCGGTGTCGACCCCGATCTCGCGCAGCACCGCGATGGAGGCGTCGCGCATGATCTGATATTCCTTGTCCGTCAGGGTCTGCGCCGGGGCGACGGTAATGGAGTCGCCGGTATGCACGCCCATGGGGTCCAGATTCTCGATGGAGCAGATGATGATGCAGTTGTCCTTGCGGTCGCGCACGACTTCCATCTCGAACTCTTTCCAGCCCAGCACCGACTCCTCGATGAGAAGCTCATGGGTGGGCGAAAGTTCCAAGCCGCGTTCGCAAATCTCGACGAATTCCTGTCGGTTATAGGCGATGCCGCCGCCCGAGCCGCCGAGCGTGAACGAAGGACGGATGATGGCCGGAAAGCCGATTTCGTCCAGACAAGCGAGCGCTTCTTCCAGGCTGTGGGCAACGCCGGAACGGGCAGAGCCCAGACCGATCTTGGTCATGGCCTGCTTGAATTTTTCCCGGTCTTCGGCCTTGTCGATGGCTTCCTTGGAGGCTCCGATCATCTGTACGCCGAATTTCTCCAGCACCCCGTTACGGTCCAGATCGAGCGCGCAATTCAGCGCGGTCTGTCCGCCCATGGTCGGCAACAGTGCGTCCGGCCGCTCCTTCTCGATGATTTTGGCGACGGTCTGCCAGTCTATAGGCTCGATGTAGGTGGCATCGGCCATCTCCGGATCGGTCATGATGGTGGCCGGGTTGGAGTTGACCAGGATCACCCGGTAGCCCTCTTCCTTTAGTGCCTTGCACGCCTGTGCGCCGGAATAGTCGAACTCGCAGGCCTGCCCGATGACGATGGGACCGGCGCCGAGTAAAAGGATGGACTGAATGTCGGTTCTTTTAGGCATGAAGCGTTGTATCGTTGATCTATGTCTGAGCGAAAACCGTTCCGGACTGTGCGAATAAACTCAACCTGCGGGTACCGTGCGTGCGGACCGGCCGTCCTGGCGACAGGCCATGCTTTCGATAAAGCGGTCGAACAACGGCGTCAGGTCGTGCGGTCCGGGACTGGCCTCGGGATGGCCTTGAAAACTGAAGGCCGGGCGATCGGCCAGCTCGATACCTTGCAAGCTGCCGTCGAAGAGCGAACGGTAAGTCGGCCGCACGTTTCCTGGAAGACTCCGTTCGTCCACGGCGAAGCCGTGATTTTGGCTCGTGATCAATACGCGACCGGTATCCAGTTCCTGAACGGGGTGGTTGGCGCCGTGGTGACCGAACTTCATCTTCATCGTCCTCGCGCCGCTTGCCAAAGCTAACAACTGATGGCCGAGACATATACCGAATACCGGAATCTGGATGTCCAGAAACTCCCGGATTGCTTGGATGGCGTAATCGCAGGGCTCGGGATCGCCCGGTCCGTTCGATAAGAAGATTCCGTCCGGGTTCAATGCCAGAACCTCGCGGGCCGATACGGTGGCCGGAACTACCGTTAAGCGGCAACCCCTGTCGGCGAGAAGGCGAAGAATATTGCGTTTGACGCCGAAATCATATGCGACCACATGGAAGCGATTCTGATCGAGTTCGCCGTATCCCGGCCCGAGCCGCCAGGACGTTTCCGACCACGCATAGCTTTGTCGTGCGGTGACCTCCTTGGCCAGGTCCATGCCTTGCAGCCCCGGAAATTCCCGCGCTTTGGCGACGGCATAATCCGGGTCGATCTCTTTACCGGCGATAAGGCAACCGCGCTGGGCTCCCTTGTCGCGAAGAGCGCGGGTCAGTTTCCGGGTGTCGATTCCGGCAATGCCAACCACCCTATTTTCTTTCAGATACTCCGGGAGACTCTTGTCGGCCCGCCAATTGCTCAAGCGCGTCGGCACGTCGCGAACAACCAGTCCGCTGGCATACACGCCCCCCGACTCCACGTCTTCACGGTTGATGCCGACGTTACCGATGTGCGGATACGTGAGCGTTACGATTTGGCGGGCATAGGATGGGTCCGTCAGGATTTCCTGGTAGCCGGTTATGGACGTGTTGAAAACCACTTCACCGACGGAACAATCTTCTGCTCCGATGGATATACCCCGAAAAACGGTGCCGTCTTCCAAGGCCAGCAATGCGAGCGTGTTCAATTTGTGTCACCTTAGACATGCAAAACGGGAGGGACCATATGGTCCGTCCCGTTGCTGTTATTCGTGGATATCGCTAATTTAACGGGGATTTTACGAAAAATGGGCATCTGCTGTCTATGAGGGTCAGTCAACCGTCCGGTCGACGCCCCACCCTTCGGAGTCTTCACAATCGGCTGTGGGTTCCGTCGCACATGGGTTGCTTATCGGTATGCTTGCAGCCGCAGAGCCAGACTTTCTTTGCCTCGGCAAGTTCGAAAACTACTGGCGAAAACTCCGTTCCCTTATGGGAACCATCGCAAAACGGTTGCTTGGCGGATCGCCCGCAGGCACACCACCAGTATTTACCCGGCGCTAGATCCATGGCGTACGGGGCCTTCTGAGGGATGGTCGGTTCGGACATGGCTATCTCCTGTTCTCGTTCTAAGGGCAAAGAAGGTGACATAAATAGGCCTGATCTGTCATCAGTCTGGATAATCCATGATCAGTTTTCGAGCGGCCGGAGTTCGCCGTACGTGCGCCCCATCGTCCCGAGTTTCGGAGATACGACTCGGAACGACTAATCGCGGTTCCGCACAGAGCCACGCCGAATCATATTCTTAGCCCCAGAGGATTATCGGGATCGATATGGTCCATAAACGGTTTACGGCGGTCCTGATCGGTGACTTGGTAAATACACCCCAACCAATTGTTGAACACCGCTTTCGCAGTATCCCGCCAAGTGTTGTCCAAATGCCGGATCACCTCCTCTTCGGGAAACTCCGGAGGCGTTTTGCCAAGGCGCCGGGCGCTTCGGAGATGTTGACCGTATTCGTTAAGTACACCGCCCACGTCCAAATTGAAATAATGTTCCGGAAACGGCGGATAATCCTCGCGTTCTCCGTGGTAGTGGCGCATCACTTCGCGCTTGTACTCCTTCAGCAGGCTGATCGTGTCGTACTCCGGATGCCCTTGGAAATAGACTACGCGGAACAGGTCCGGGCTCACCGCGAGATGGACGCCCGCCTCCTCGCTTTCAACCAGAACTTTAAGCCCGGCAGCTTCCATATCTTCCCGAAAAATTTCATTGTAACGGGAGTGAGGCACGTCGAAACGGGTATTGATGTCGGCAACCAAAGGATGGCGCCGCTCGACCACTCGGTGGGAATAGACTCCCCAACGCTTGAAGCCCAAATGAGTGCGCTCTACGCCGTGGCAATACTGAAACAGCGCATGGGTCGCGAGACACGAACATAAAATGGACGTGACGTTCTGCTTCGCCCAGTCGAACACTTCGGTCAACGGTTGCCAGAACGCCTCCTCAGGAAGATGCGGATGAGTGACGTTCGCGCCGCTCACGATCAGCCCGTCGAGCCCATCGCGTTTGATTTGCCCGAAGGTCTCGTAATAGCGGTCGATATGGTTTTGCGCCTGTTCGCTCCGCTGTATGCCTTCGATCGTGAACGGATGCATGTGAAACTGCACGATCGGATTGGCGGCCCCAACCAGGCGAAAAAATTGCCGCTCGGTCGCCTCCAGAGCCGAATCCGGCATCATATTGAGAAGCCCGATATGCATTTCTCGGATGTCCTGATGGCGAGCGCGCTCGACCGAGAGGATTTCCTGCCCCTCCTCCCTCAAGCGCCTGAACGTGGGCAATTCGGTGTGCGCTACCAAAGGCATGTCTTCAAGCTCTCCGAAACTGAATTAACGCGATCAGCGCCCCAAGGCGTCCATGATGAGACGAATGAAATCGTTCTCACCTCGAACGTTCGCAATCTCATTGGCATCGACGGTGTAGCCGTATTCGTCGGCGATGGCCTGGTAATTGGGCAAGCGCGCGCGGAACAGCCGGGGAAACACCCAGGAAACGAATTCGTCCGGCGGGATATCCTCGATGGCCGAATAGGCTTTTTCCGCCATGAATTCGGCGAGTTGCCGGTCCAGAAACTCTTCCCGATAGTACAGCGGCTTGGGATCGCGTTGAGCGCGCTCGATTAGAAGATGCTCCAATTCCGGAGTGGTCTTGATATACAGAATAATCGTGTGCTCGGCGAGAATCCTGATGGTTTCCGGATCTTCCAGTTCGCAGACGCTGCCGCCCGCGTCATTGATGAAATGCTTGTAGCCGTAGATAGAGTCGACCTTTTCGATAAATTCCGGCACGTCGCGCATGGCGGCGATTTCGGCCTGCCGGTGCAGGGCCTGACGACGCTTGAACTCGGCCGGAGTGAGTCCGCCCTTCGCCGGATCGCCGATTTTCCCGAGGAACGTCGAAACCGGCGCCAAGTTGTCTACGGTGATGTTGCTGCGGATATAAATCGAATCGGAACGCAGCAAATCGCGCAAGAACGGCACGTCCATGGCTTGCCGCTTGATATTGTCGAGAATCGGCTCATCCAAATACCGGGTGCCGATTCGATAGTCGCCGGAGTAATGGAACCACGTCTTCTTGGGCAAACTATTGGCCAGCGTCGTTTTGCCGACGCCGGACATGCCCAGCAGCGTGATGCGTTTGGTCTCCCAGTCCAAGAACGCCTTGGGGCTCATTCTCATGGTATGTTCCGTGTCAGTGTGTAATGAGCGGTTACTCGCCCCGGTTGATCATGTGAGTCGCAGTCTGCGCGAATGCCCGGGCCAGAGACTCGCGCAAAGCGGGGTCCAGGGGCATATCGTCGAGAGCCTTATACATACAAAGCAGCCATTGATCCCGTTCCTTCGTGCCGATAGAAAACGGAAAATGCCGCATCCGAAGGCGCGGATGCCCGAACTCCTCCTGAAAAAGATCGGGACCTCCCAGCCAACCGGACAGAAACTTGAACAGCTTGTCTTTCGAACCGGCCAAATCCGCAGGATGCATCGCTCGAATATCGAGAGCTTCCGGCATTACATCCATGTACCCGTAAAATCTTTCCACCAGTTCCCGAACGGCGCTCTCGCCGCCGACGAGTTGGTAAGGGGTCATTACGTCGGGGGGATTCATCATAATTCCGATACGTCAAAAATCGCGCGAATTTTAACAGGTTCGGTTCCTGAGCGGTTTAACTCGATCGGGCGGTCTCCCCAATTTGAGATGATATGTTTAATATAAAACACCGCGAGCGAATCAACCGCGCTAGCGATACACGCTGGTTATCCGCTTGATGACTTGACGCAAGGCCATCGCCTCGCGATTATGGGCGCTCATGCGATGGAATACGCGGCTTGAGCAACTATTAGCATCCGCCTCCGACTTGTTACCAATCGTCAAAAACTGCAAACGGTTTATCCCGGCTGATTATCCGTCCAATCGAACTCGTGACCACAACACCTTCGCTCGACCTTAAGACGAAACTGCAAGTTACCTGTCAAAATTGCAGTTTGACTTCATTGTGCATTCCTCGGGGATTAGCCCAGGAGGATATCGAACGCATCAGCCGCATCGTCGCTCGTAAGAAAACCTTACAACGAGGCGAGCATCTCTTCCGCGAGGGCGACAAGTTCCGCGGGGTCATCGCGATCAAGGGAGGAACGGCCAAGACCGTCATTTACGACGCGCAAGGCTACGAATACATCACCGGCTTGCTGTTACCGGGGGAACTATTAGGTTTCGACGCACTGGCCACGAATCACCACAAGTGCTCTGCAATCGCGCTCGAAACCTTGAGCTACTGCGAACTTCCCGCCAATCAACTCGACCAATTGTGCCACGAAGTACCGAATTTGCTGCGGGAACTTTTCCGCCATGCCAGCGCCAAGCTGGACGAGGAAACGGATCAAGTAATTGTCAACAAGCGCGCGGCAGAAGACCGGGTTGCCATGTTTATCCTGAATCTGTCCGACCGCCTTCGAAAACGCGGCTTTTCGCCGGTGGACTTCAATCTCACCCTTACTCGTCAGGAAATAGGCAATTTTTTGGGATTAGCACTCGAGACGGTCAGCCGTACCTTGCGGAATCTAGAAGATGCCGGGCTGATTACGGTCCGCCATAAACATATCCGTATACTGGATCTAGAGGCATTGAGAGCCACATATACCCACCGCTGATTCAGCCTAACCGCATTTTCAACAAGCCCGAATAATTCGGATCTTCGCGGGACGGCAATGTCCCTAGCGCCACGGGATACCGGCCGGCAACCCATAGAGAAATATCGCCTCACAAGACCTAAACGAAAAAAGGCGCGCAGAGCTGAACTCGGCGCGCCTTTAAGTAGAGACTGAAAAAGGATAATTATTTCTTCTCAGACTCTTTGAATTTCGTTAGAAGACCTTTCGCAGGCTTCGCTTCTTTAACGGTATCGGCAACCTGAAGGTATTTTTCTACCGTAGCGTCCAGATCAGCCGGTTGGCCCACTACCATCACGGCGCCCATGCGAGCACCCCAGTGCGGCGGACATTTGAAGACGTACAGACCCTCTTTCTCGACGGCATAGTCGTAATCGGCGCCCATAGCGGACAGCATTTTCGGAGCCCCTTCCGGCCACATGCCTTCTACGCTCTCCACGAAATGGGTCGCCATATTGCGGAACGAAATAACATCGCCAACTTTAGCGTGAATAAACTCGGGCGCGAATTTCACACCTTGGCCTTTTACTTCGATCGTCTCCGCGTTAACGGCGGCCGATGCCAGCATCGCCACACCCGCCACAGCAAGCATCGCTTTCTTAGCAAAAATCATTACATAACCTCCAACACTACTGTTTTTCGTTCTCACGGATACCAGGCAAATCGGACAACAAACCCTGTTTTGCCAAAGCCGTTTTCCTGAACTGATCCGATATATCACCGTACACCGCGGCGCAGGATGATACACCAATTTGGCTTAATTAGCTATGAATGATATTTAAGCCTGCGCATCGAAAACCGTATTTCCACGGCTCATCAGCCGAACTGTCCGGAATTTCCCTCAGAAGAGTCGTCGCCGTACAGATCGCTCATTTTATAAAAGCCATGAATATGCCGAATCATCACCATGATTACCGAAGCAACGGGCAATGCGAGCAACACCCCTAGGAAACCAAACAGCTGACCGCCCGCCAGAACAGCAAAAATGACCGCGACGGGATGCAGTCCGATCTTATTTCCTATCAGCCACGGGGTTAACCAAACGCCCTCAAGCATTTGGCCTACGCCGAATACAGCCAAAACCGGGACGATCGACCACAAATCTCCGAATTGTGCCAACGCCGCTATCGATGCAGCCACCACGCCGGAGATGGAACCCGCATACGGTATGAAACTGATCAGCCCGGAAAACATGCCGATAAGAAGCGCCAAGTCCAGTCCGGCCAGCCATAATCCGATACTGTAAATCGTGCCCAGAGCGGCCATGACCGCAAACTGACCTCGAAACACGGCACTCAACACTTCATCCGATTCTTCCGCCAATATGACGACAACCGGCGCCCAGCGACGGGGCAAGAGATCGTGGACACGGGCGACTATGTCATCCCAGTCCCTCAGCAGATAAAAGATGACCACCGGAATCAGCACCAGATTCATCAGCCACGAGATGACTACGGCGCCGGAATGCGACAAAGAGGACAGCACAGTGGTCGCCACCCCTCCCGCCTGCTGCCAATGCCCGCTCAAAACCCCGGCCACCTGTTCCAGATCGACAAACTTGATGCGGACTCCTAAATGTTTTTGCACCCAAGGGACAACGGACGTTTTAAACCAGCGGGTGTATGCGGGGAGATTATCGATGAACCGGCTGATCTGCTCCTCTAACATTGGGATGATCAGCAGAAGCACTAGACCGATAACCAAAACGATGACTGCAAACACGACGATGACGGCATTTTGACGTTTTAGTCCGAGCGCTTCCAAACGGTCGGCAAGGGGATCGCTCAGGTAGGCTATCAGCGCGCCGGCCACAAAAGGCGTCAAAATGGGCATCAATAAATAAATCAGCCAGCCGACTGCGAGAATGCCGGCTACTGCCATGCATTTGTTCAAATTAGCCATCCCCGCCCTGTTAACGGTTCACGAATATGACAAGCACCGGCGTCGACTCACCTAGACGAGCGCCCCGAAACGCATTCTATGCGTTTACGTTTGAGCGCCTGACAGGCCGCGGTTGCGTCCTCCTTCGTCATTCCGTTGAAAATGGCCAGATAGAGCTTTTTTCTGCCCTGTGAGCGCGCGGTCACCGTTGCACGTGCATGACGAAGCGGATATGGAGCGAGCTTCAAAGCCTTCGACAGCCGCTGTTCCGCCGGCTTTTCGGCGGAAAATGTGCCCACACGAATGTGCCAGGCCTGCTTTCCACGATTGGTGCCCGATTTCTCGCGTCCATCTCCTTCATCGGCGGAGCGCCTGTTGCCTCCCGCTAACTTGACGTTTTTCTTTCCGCCCGACTTCTCGACCGACCGTTCAGGCAATTTTGGACGCGAGAGTAAAGCAGGCGGTTCCGGTTGGTCAAAGGAGGCCGTACGCACCTCGTATTCCAATCCGTTGAGCTGCGCAAAGCCGTAGTCGAGTATATCCTGCATATGGGCATCCCTCGCCGAAGCGCTGGTTCCGCCAAAAACTACCCCTATCAGCCGTTGACCGCCTCGCCGCGCCGATGCAACGAGGTTAAAACCGGACGCATTGACGAACCCGGTCTTGATCCCGTCCGTTCCCGGATAGTTTTTCAGGAGATGGTTGTGATTATGAAAGCTACGGCCCTCGAACTGGAACTGGGTCGTAGAGAAGTAGGGATAGTACTGGGGAAAATGTTTGTACAGGGACTTCCCGAGCCGGAACTGGTCCCAAGCCGTCGTGACTTGATTGGGATCGGGCAAGCCGGACGCATTTCGGTAGACGGTGCGCTCCATGCCCAGCTCGCGAGCTTTCTCGGTCATCAGCTGCGCGAATGCGGACTCGGAGCCGGCCATTCCCTCGGCTATCACCGCCGCCGCATCATTTGCGGACCGGGTTACCAAAGCCAATATGCCTTGCTCGACCGTGATCGTATCGCCTGATTTCAACCCCAATCGCGACGGGGGACGAAGAACCGCAAACCGGGACGCCCGAAATAGGGTATCGGAAGATAGGCGTCCGTTAGCCAAAGCTTCGAAGACCAGATAAAGCGTCATCATCTTGGTGAGCGATGCCGGATGCCTCAACTCGTCGGCATTCCGCTCGAACAGTGGACGCTCGGATTCGACTTCCACCACTAGTGCCGCATAAGGACCGGCCTCCGCTCGATGAGCGAAGAAAAAGCCAGTCGCCAAGACCAATAAAGCCAAGACCAAGAGGTGATTGTGCTCAATCCAATGCATCGTTATCGTCAAATTCTTATGAATGCGTGATTTTTGCCAAATCTGCACGGGGCAGCCGGAAATTCACTCCTGAGGCAACCCGCTGGGCAGGAGAGACCAGATCCAAAAATTCAGTCTCAGCGCTGCTTCAATACGCGCTGCTTTTCGCGCTGCCAGTCCCTTTCCTTTTCGGCGGCACGCTTATCGTGCTGCTTCTTACCTCTCGCTAAACCGATTTCCAGCTTGGCACGTCCGCTTTTCCAATACAGCGCGAGCGGAATTAAAGTATAACCTTTGCGTTCCACATGACCGATGAGCTTGCTCAATTCTCGACGATGCAGGAGCAGCTTCCGGGTTCGGATGGGATCGGGTGTGACATGGGTGGAGGCAGAAGCCAGCGGAGAAATATGTGCTCCGAGCAGCCAGGCTTCGCCGTTTTTCAGCGTGACATAACTCTCCTTCAGCTGTGCTCTTCCCGCACGCAAGCTTTTCACCTCCCACCCTTGCAGGACTAGTCCCGCCTCGTAGCGCTCCTCGATGAAATACTCGTGCGTGGCTTGCCGGTTGAGAGCGATGGCGCCACTTCCGGCTGTATCCTTGTTTTTCTTTGCGGCCATGTACTTAAGACTAAATTGCCTGACTCGATGGAAAAATCTTGTTATTTTACCCCAACCTCGGGTTGCCCGGACCTTCGATTGGCTCAGCATAATAATTCGGAGAACACATGACCGATCAACGCTTTCTGCACAACCAATGGTCATCGCGCTTGGCGTTCGTTCTGGCTGCAAGCGGTTCGGCCATAGGCCTCGGGAATATCTGGAAGTTTCCCTATCTGGCCGGCGAAAACGGAGGCGGAGCGTTCGTCGCGGTTTACCTCTTATGCGTCGCTGCCATCGGTATTCCGATCATGATCGCAGAGACCATGCTGGGGCGCCGCGGTCGGCAAAATCCTATCAATACCATGTTGTCGCTGGCACAGGAAGCGAAAGCCGGTCCTGCCTGGCACTATGCCGGTTGGCTCGGCGTATTGTCGGGCTTCCTGATTCTGTCCTATTACTCGGTCATCGCCGGCTGGTCGATGGTCTACATCTTGAAGATGAACAGCGGCTACATGAGCCATATCAGCGCCGAAACCGCCGCACGGGTATTCGACGACCTCAAAAGCGCTCCGGAAATTCAGTTTATCTGGCACACTGTCTTCATGGCCGCCACGATGCTCATCGTCAGCCGCGGCGTCAGCGGCGGACTGGAGCGAGCCACGCGCTTCATGATGCCGGGCTTGTTCATCATGCTCATACTCCTGGACGGTTATGCGATGAGTTCCGACGGATTCGGCCAGGGAATGTCGTTCCTGTTCAAGCCGGATTTCAGCCGCATCAACGGCGAGAGCGTGCTGGTCGCGATGGGGCAGGCCTTTTTCTCTCTCGGATTGGGCATGGGCGCAATCATGATCTACGGCTCATATCTCCCTGATCATGTTTCGATTTCGCGGTCTACCATTTTTGTCGCCTCCGCGGACACCCTAGTGGCTTTATTGGCGGGTGTTGCCATTTTTCCAATCGTATTCGCCAACCACTTGGAGCCGACCATGGGCCCCGGCCTGATTTTTCAGACGCTGCCCATCGCCTTCGGTCAAATGCCCGGCGGTTCACTGTTCGGGGTGTTGTTTTTCGTTCTCGTATTTTTTGCGGCGATTACTTCCGCGATTGCCTTGATCGAACCGGCCGTGGCCTGGCTGTCCGAAAACCAGGCGATGAGCCGCGAGAAGGCCTGTCTTTGGAGCGGACTGGGCTGCTGGCTGTTGGGGCTCGGAACCGTATTTTCGTTCAATCTATGGTCCGGAAATACCTGGTTCGGCAAGAATTTCTTCGAGCTCGTGGATTTTCTCACGGCCAATATCATGTTGCCCGTTGGCGGCATCTTGGTTGCCTTATTTGCCGGCTGGATCATGAGGCGCGAGACCTCGGAAACGGAGCTCGAAATGGGGTCGGCTTATAACTATTGGCGTTTTACTATTCGCTACGTTTCTCCCTTGGCTGTCGCCCTCGTCACCCTTAGCGCCGTCGGCGTGATTTGATTCGGTAAAGATCGGACAAGCAGCAAAAGAAATGAAAGTCGAAGTCGCTTACGCGAAACCGGATGTACAGGTCATTCTCACCGTGAACGTACCGGAAAATGCGACAGCGGAAACCGCCATCGCCGCATCAGGTATCCTGGACCGTTTCCCGGAGATCGACCTGACAAAGGACAAGATTGGAATTTTCAGCAAGGTCTGCTCCATCGACCAACCGATAAAGCCGGGCGACCGAGTGGAGATTTATCGCCCCTTGATCGCCGACCCCAAAGAAGCTCGGCGCGCGCGGGCAGCGAAGAAGTAGAACCGCGGACCGAGACTCCTCGCACTCTACTAATCGCCTTTTCGGAACAAACCCGTGATCTTTTCCCACAAGCTTTTCTCGCGCTCGATCTTCGGGATATCGATCGTCACATCCTTGCCGGGTTCAATCTCGGGAAGGTTGCCCGGTCGGAAGTCACCCTGAAGCCCGATCAATTCATCCTTGTCGAAAACCAGGGTAATCCGCTTCTGCATCCGTTGCTTGCCACCGGGCTCGTTGGAATAGATATAGTCCCAGCGATCGTCGTGGAAAGGATCGACGACCAGTGGCGTACCCATGATGAATGCCACTTGCCGCTTGGTCATACCGGGCCGAAGTTGATCCACCATTTGCTGAGAAACGATATTGCCCTGATGGATGTCGAGCCGGTACACCCCAGGTAGGGACTCTTTAAGCTTTTCGGTGGAACAGCCGGCTAAAAACAGAGTCAGGCAGTAGGTTATTACGATGAAACGCTTCGGCATGTTATGATTGCGGAGAATCGGACCCAACGTCCAATCATACTCGATCGACAGAGTTAAAACACTGCGTAGGTTGCCGCTTTGGAAAGTCAAGACATACGAAACGCCGGGCTTAAAGTGACTCTCCCGCGCGTCAAGATTCTAGAGATGCTGGAAAACCGTAGCGGATCGGATCGACACCTGACAGCGGAAGAAGTCTACAAGTCGCTGCTCAGCGAGGGTGAAGAAATCGGCTTGGCCACAGTTTACCGAGTCCTGACCCAATTCGAGGCGGCGGGCTTGGTCAAACGCCATCATTTCGAAGGCGGAAACTCGATCTTCGAGCTAAACCGCGGCGAGCATCACGATCACATCGTATGCGTCAAGTGCGGCCGAGTCGAAGAATTCAGCGACGAGTTCATCGAGCGCCGCCAAAACGAAATAGCAAACGAGAAGCATTTTAAGCTGACGGATCATTCGCTCTGTCTCTACGGCATCTGCATGGATTGCCAAAAGGGCCAATCGCCTCTCTGATTCCCGACAACCTTCTTTTTCCCCATGAAGCTCACTTTTTGCGGAGCCCGGTCGATATCGGCGCATGTTTAAGCCACTGATCTTTTTCATCGGTCTGCGCTATACGCGGGCTAAGCGGCGCACGCGCTTCATTTCGTTCATTACCTTCACTTCGGTTCTGGGCATCGCCTTGGGCGTCACCGCCTTGATTACAGTACTGTCAGTAATGAACGGATTCGAAGCGGAACTTCGCGAACGCATACTGGGCATGACTTCGCATGCCTCCATCTCCGGCTTGGATGGCCAACTGCGGAACTGGCGCTCGCTTGAACCCCCGCTCGAACAAGACTCCCGTATTCTAGGCTGGGCACCTTATATCGAAGGTCAAGCCATGCTCAACTCGGACCGCCGAGTTAGCGGCGTGATGCTGCGCGGCATCATGACCGACTACGAACCGCGCGTGTCCGAGGTCGCCAACCGCATCGTGGAAGGCCACCTCGAAGCGCTCAAACCCGGCGAATTCGGCATTATTCTCGGTTCTGAGCTGGCTGATTATCTGGGTGTCCTCACCGGCGACAAGGTGACCGTCATCACCCCGCAACTTACGGCAACACCCGCCGGCATTCTGCCGCGCCTCAAGCGCTTTACGGTAGTCGGAGTTTTCCAGGTCGGGATGTATGAGTACGACCGGAATCTGGCGCTGATTCAGCTGGAAGACGCCGCCAAGCTGTTTCGCCTCGATGACGCCATATCGGGGCTTAGACTCAAGCTGGACGACGTATTTTACGCGCAGCGAGTGGCGCGGGACCTTGGCCCCAAACTCGATGGGCGTTATCAGATTGCCGACTGGACGCAGTCGCACAGCAACTTCTTCAAAGCCATACAAACCGAAAAGCGGGTAATGTTCATCATTCTCCTACTCATCGTCGCGGTCGCCGCTTTCAACATCGTCTCCACACTAGTTATGGTGGTCACCGACAAGCGTTCGGATATCGCGATCCTCCGAACCCAGGGCATGACTCCACTCGAAGTCATGGGAATATTTATCGTGCTCGGTACGGTCATCGGTACGTTCGGCACCTTGCTGGGCGGTGTCGGCGGAGTCTTATTGGCGTGGAATGTGGAAACCATCGTACCGGCGATCGAGCGGTTGTTCGGCGTTCATTTCCTGTCGGCCGACGTTTACTACATCAGCGAGCTGCCGTCGAAACTGATCTGGTCCGACGTGTACCGGATTACCGGCATGGCCTTCCTGCTTTCCATCCTGGCGACGATCTATCCGGCCTGGCAGGCATCTCGCATCAAGCCCGCCGAGGAACTCCGTTATGAATAAGCCGGTGCTGCAGTGCCGCGATCTGCACAAGCGTTATGCCCAAGGCAATCTGAGCGTCGATGTGTTGCAGGGCATAACGCTTTCCGTCGAACCGGGACAGCAGGTCGCCATTATGGGAGCGTCCGGCTCGGGCAAAAGCACGCTTTTGCACTTACTCGGGGGTCTAGACGCGCCAACCCGAGGGCAAGTCCAACTGGACGGCGTGGACCTGGGAACACTGAACGAACGCAAGCTCGCCCAACTGCGTAACCGGGTGCTTGGATTCGTCTATCAATTCCACCACCTGCTGGGTGAATTCACGGTACTGGAAAACGTCGCCATGCCGCTTTTGATAGCGAAGCTGCCGATACATGAAGCAAGAAAGCGCGCAGCGTCGATGTTGGAGCGGGTCGGACTCGGCAAACGTCTGGAGCATAAACCCGGAGAATTATCGGGCGGCGAACGCCAGCGCGCAGCCGTCGCCCGTGCGCTGGTCACGAAACCGAAGTGCGTTTTGGCTGACGAACCAACCGGAAATCTGGATCGAAAAACCGCGGAACAGGTGTATCAACTCATGCTGGAGCTGAACCAAGAAAACGGGGTGAGTTTCCTAGTCGTCACTCACGATCCGTCTTTGGCTCAGCGGATGGATACGATATTGCATTTGGAAGACGGACGGATCGTCAAGCCGGAAAACACATCCGAACCCGTCCGCCTAAAGCAGCATTACGATTAGCCTGCTTTCTTCGCGACAGGTTTCGCTGCTCCGATCAATCGATCGTTCTGATGCTTGTGCCGGTGTTCCAGGAACTTCTTGTACGACGCGTAGCTTTCCCGGACCATAATGGCCGTACTCAATTCCGCATTGCGGAACTTTCTCAATTCCACCTGATGTCGCACGGATCGCCGCCACATGAAAAGTATGCCGAAATAGCCTAGGACGGCCCCGAGGTGCATCAGAATGGCGCAACCAATCAGCAAGGGTGCCCCTAACTCCAATGCTTTTTCTATGGTGAACAGTTCCGAGAACTGATCGAAGTCGAAAGCTGCTTGTCCCATAACAAGCGCGCCTACCTTGTAGGCGAAGTAATACATCGGCACCCAGGTCAGCGGATTGGTAATCCAGACCAAGGCCACGGCGATAGGTAAATTGGCATTGAAATAGATCGCCAAAACCGCGGCGATGATTTGTTGCCAGGGCAATGGCGGGGTATACATGGCCCATAGCCCTATGGCAAAAGCCCGTGATACCGACCGACGGTTCAGATGCCATAAATTCGGCGAGTGAAGCTTATCCCCCAAAAACTCCAGCGATTTAATTTCCTTTACTTTTTTCGGGTCCGGCAAGTAGCGCTTAAAAAACTTTTTAGGCATAGCCCTTAACTGGGATGGTTGTGAACTATTTTTTTAGGTAAAAGGCGCGCTATTGTACGGATTTGAAATTCAAAGTTGAATGAAATTCTCCATCCACAAACCCGCAGCCCGCTGGTTCTTCCGCTAGCCATCGGCTTTGTCGGCGGGGTCAGCGCTGTCCAGCAACTTCCGTCTTTGCCCGGTGCCTGGGCTTTCGTCCTCTTGAGCTCCGCTTTCGGTCTAGCCGTTTATTATAAGCTGCGTTTTCCGGCAGCATTTGCGTTCGGCATCCTCTGGGCGCTTGCCTTTGCCGGAATTCGACTCGACCAAGGTCTTCCGACTGCAACTGAGAGACAAACGGCCGTCGTCGAAGGCGTCGTTCGTACCATTCCCCAGCCCGTGGACCACGGTTTCCGTTTCGACTTCGATATTGAACAAACTCTACAGCCCGACGACCTAAGTTCGCCGTCACGCGTTCGCCTGAGCTGGTATGACCGCGGAGTTTCGCCAAAAGCGGGCGAACGCTGGCAGCTCAGAGTAAAGCTCAAGCCGCCGCATGGAATGCTGAACCCGGGAAGTCTCGACTACGAACAATGGCTGTTTGCCCAGGGAATCCGCGCGGTCGGTTACGTCGCGAAGTCTCCGGACAATCGGCGGCTCGATGCGGGAGACAACCGGTATTCATTCGAAATTTGGAGGCAGGCCCTTTACGATAGCCTTTCGGCAACACTGAACGACGAACCCGCAGCCGGAATCATCAAGGCTCTGGTCATGGGAGTCGACGATGACATTACGCCCATTCAATGGGACGTGCTTCGGCGCACGGGCACGACTCACCTGGTTGCGATTTCCGGCTCGCATATCGGTTTAGTCGCAGGATTTGTCTTTTTCGTCATACGCCGAATGTGGTCGAGGTTGGGCATCATGCGCTGGTCGCCGCCGCCTGTTGCGGCCGTTTGTGCTTTTGCGGCCGCCCTCTTCTACTCGGCGCTGGCGAACTTCGCGATTCCCACTCAACGCGCCATGATTATGATCGGCATCGTCATGGGCGCCGTCATCGGCCAGCGGCATCTCAATAGTTTTCATGTCCTCGCGACGGCCTTGCTGGCCGTGGTGCTTTACGATCCGTTGGCGGTTCTTTCGGCGGGATTCTGGCTTTCCTTCACAGCTGTCGCTCTAATCCTTTTCGCTGTTTCATACAGAAGAGGCGAAATCGGCGGTTGGCGGGCCATGATGCGGGTGAACTGGGCCACCTCGCTAGGCCTTGCACCCATGCTGTTGTTATTCTTTCAGCAGGTTTCGATCATTTCTCCAATTGCCAACTTGTTTGCCGTCCCCGTGATCGGCTTGCTGCTGATTCCGGTTTGCCTGACCGGCGCACTGCTGTTACCGATACTGCCGGTGGCGGGCGAAGCGCTGCTGATCCTGGCATCACGCCTGCTTGAATGGACGTGGCCTTTTCTCCAATGGATTGCCGAACAGCCGGTGGCTCAGTGGACCCATGCCGGACCGCCGTTCTGGACCATTCCGCTGGCATTGAGCGGCTTCGTGCTGCTGCTATCCCCCAAGGGCATTCCGGCGCGCTGGCTCGGTCTCGTTCTGGCCGTTCCGGCCGTGACCGCGCAGCCCGATAGGCCGCCTCAAGCGGGCTTCCTGCTTACCCTGCTCGATGTAGGCCAGGGACTCGGCGTTGCCGTCGAGACTAGCGAACACCTCATGATCTTCGACACCGGAGCCCGGTTCGGGAGCCGGTTCGATATCGGCTCCGCCGTCATCGAGCCTTATCTCCGCCATCGCGGGATCGAGCGCATCGACGCCTTGATCGTAAGTCACGGCGACAACGACCACATCGGCGGCGCGCCGTCGCTGCTCAGACGATTTGTGGTCGGGCGGACTTATACCAGCGTGCCGGAAAAGTTATCGGAATTTTCGACTGAAACCTGCAAAGCCGAACAGTCCTGGGAATGGGACGGCGTCAAATTCGAGATGCTCGCGCCCATCGAAAAAAGCGAGCGCGAGAACGACAATTCCTGCGTATTGAAAATCAGCGGGCCCGGCGGCAGCGCACTATTGACCGGCGACATCGAAAAAACCGGTGAACGCCTATTGGTTGACCGTTACGGGCATCTTTTAGCCAGCGACATTCTGGTCGTCCCCCATCATGGCAGTAAAACCTCTTCAAGCTCCGCCTTTTTGGCTGCCGTGAAGCCTCGTTACGCTCTCATTCCCGCAGGCTATCTGAACCGATACGGGTTTCCTCATCGGGCGGTGCTGCAACGCTACGGAGACATGAACATACCGGTACTGA
This sequence comes from Methylocaldum sp. GT1TLB, assembly GCF_051027445.1. Lineage (NCBI taxonomy): Bacteria > Pseudomonadati > Pseudomonadota > Gammaproteobacteria > Methylococcales > Methylococcaceae > Methylocaldum > Methylocaldum sp. GT1TLB. The sequence continues at coordinate 218,816 of NZ_CP194898.1, read as the reverse complement.
ATACCGCCGAGACAGGCGCACTTACCGTGCTCGTAGGCAACCGGAAGGATGATCTAAAACTGGAAAGCTACCGCAGGGAAAACGGCCGATACTGGAATGCTCATTCCGCGGCGATGGCGGAATGGGCGGAAACGAAAAATCAAGTAAGACGATCAGAACTCGAGGACCTGAGTTTCCTTCAATAACGCAAGCACTTCGTCCGCTTCCATTTCATCGGCCGAAACATGGAGCGCGCTCAAACCGTCGCCACTCGGGCTTGCTTCGCAAGGACAGATGCAGATCAGTCCGGCATGGTTGATCTGCTCTGCAATGGCTTGAACCTGTACGCCCAGCGCCTCGTTATCCAAAACGGTGCTGGCATGCCCGACATCGAAGAGCTTCCGTTCGAGTTCATACGCCACATCGTGCCGGCGTTCGCCGGTAATCCATAGCGTCACCGCCTTTTGTCCGAAACGCGCGCTCCGCTCTTCAACCGTCACCCGCCGTAAACCGGATTCGCCGTCCGCCTGACTTAGGATCATGCCGGCGCCGACGGTGACGTTGGTCAGGCGATCGATGACGATGAACGATCCGGTGCCCTTGCAAACCTTGTAAGGATCGAACGCGATCGGCCCGCTCAGGGAGACCTCGCACAAGCCGATTTCGTTCAGCTTGAGCTGGTCCGCCGGAAGCTGCTCCAAGGTATTGATATCGACGCGGTGATGGATCTGAGAAACCGAGCCGTTGACCACCTTGGTCATCTGCTTCAGATAATACTGGCGGCCCGGAACCAAAGGCGCCTCGGTCATCCACACGATATGGGCCTTGAAACGGGTGCCGAGCATCGGCAAGTCATCGGAACGGACCAGCATGTCGCCGCGGCTCACGTCGATTTCATCCGTAAGCGTGATCGTAACGGCTTGAGGCGGAAATGCTTCTTCCAGTTCTCCGTCGTAAGTCACGATGGACTTGATGCGGCTGGTCTTCTTGGACGGCAGCACCGTAATCGGATCGCCCTTGCGAAAAACCCCCGCGGCCACGGTGCCGCTGTAACCGCGGAAATCCAAATTCGGTCGATTGACGTACTGCACCGGAAAGCGCGGATTCGTAAAATTCTGGTCCTTGGCGATCTCGATGGTGTCCAAAAGCTCCATCAGCGCCTGCCCCTGATACCAGGGCATTTCCTCGCTACGGCTGACGACGTTGTCCCCCTTCAAAGCCGACAGCGGGATAAAGCGGACATCGTGAATATCCAGTTTTTCGATGAACGCCAGGTAATCGCTGCGTATACGCTCGAATACATCGGAGCTGTAGCCGACTAGATCCATCTTATTGATGGCTACGACCACGTGCCTGATGCCCAGCAGGGACACGATAAAGCTGTGACGCTTGGTCTGCGTCATCACGCCGTGGCGCGCATCGACCAGAATGATGGCCAAATCGCAGGTGGACGCTCCGGTCGCCATGTTGCGGGTGTACTGCTCGTGCCCCGGCGTGTCGGCGATGATGTATTTCCGCTTCGCCGTGGAGAAATACCGGTAGGCCACATCGATGGTGATGCCCTGCTCCCGCTCGGCCTGGAGCCCGTCGACCAACAGCGCCAAGTCGATATCGCCGCCGGTGGTACCCGATTTGACGCTGTCCTTCTTGATCGCCGCCAGCTGGTCCTCGTAAATCATTTTCGAATCGTGCAAAAGGCGCCCGATCAGGGTGCTCTTGCCGTCGTCGACATTGCCGCAGGTCAAGAAGCGCAATAATTCCTTGCGCTCGTGCTGAGCGAGATAGGCGTGGATATCGGAACTGATGAGCTCGGACTGATGAGACATAGACTAATTCACTGGATGAATGGGTCAGACGCAGACGCCAACGTTGAATGCACGCTCGGCACCTTCCATAGCGAAAATCAGAAATAACCCTCTTTTTTCTTCTCTTCCATCGACCCCGCTTGATCGTGATCGATGACACGCCCTTGGCGCTCCGACGTCTTGGTCAGCAGCATCTCCTGGATGATGTCGGGCAAGGTGGCGGCGGTCGATTCGACGGCGCCGGTCAAGGGATAGCAACCCAGGGTACGGAAGCGGACCATCTTCATGATCGGCTTTTCGCCGGGTGCCAGCGGCATGCGATCGTCGTCCACCATGATCCATATCCCATCGCGCTCGACCACCGGCCGCTCTTTGGCGAAATACAACGGGACGATCGGAATGTTCTCCAGATAGATGTACTGCCAAACATCCAGCTCGGTCCAGCTCGAAAGCGGAAACACCCGGATGCTCTCGCCCTTGTTGATCTTGCCGTTGTAGAGATTCCACAGCTCCGGCCGCTGATTTTTCGGGTCCCAACGATGGTTTCGGTCACGGAAGGAATAAACGCGTTCTTTCGCCCTCGACTTCTCCTCGTCCCGGCGCGCGCCGCCGAATGCCGCATCGAACTGGTATTTGTTCAAGGCTTGCTTGAGAGCCTCGGTTTTCATGACATCCGTATGTTTCTTGCTGCCGTGAGTGAAAGGACCAATGCCCTGTTCCACGCCCTCCATATTGACGTGCACGATGAGATCCAGACCCAGATCGTGGGCGCGGCGATCGCGAAACTCGATCATCTCCCGGAATTTCCAGGTCGTATCGACATGCATGAGCGGAAAAGGCGGTTTGCCGGGAAAAAACGCCTTCATCGCGAGATGCAGCATGACTGCGGAATCTTTGCCGATCGAATAGAGCATTACGGGACGCTCAAACTCGGCAGCCACCTCGCGAATGATGTGAATACTTTCGGCTTCCAGCTGCTTGAGATGGGTAAGTGTGTGTTCGTTCATGGAAAAGAGTGTTGATCCCGAAACCCGGAAAGAGATTCATCCCATTGTTAATGGCGCTCAATACTATCATAAAAGCCGTCAGCCACTCCGGGGGAACAAATACTGGCATCCTATAATGATATTGATTATCATTATCTCACGCTTTTTCGATCGATTCCCCGTCCCAGGTTTTTCGCCGTGATCCAGATCCGAATTCTCCTTTCACACTTGGCGGTTCTACTGCTGTTTTCCGGAGCCGTGACGGCCAATTCGACGCGAACCTACTACATCGCCGCCGAAGAAATCTTGTGGGACTACGCCCCCTCCTATCCCGTCAATCCCATGCATGGCGCAGAATTCAACGAGGACGAGAAAGTCTTCGTCGAAGGGAATAACGCCGATCGGATCGGCCGACAGTATTACAAAGCGCGTTATATCGAGTACGCCGACGCCAGCTTTACCCAAATCAAGGAACGTCCGCCCGAGTGGCGGCACTTAGGGATACTAGGGCCTGTCATTCGTGCCAACGTCGGCGACACCATCAAAGTGGTGCTGAGGAATAAACTGGCAAACATGCCGATTTCACTCCATCCGCACGGCGTGCTTTACCGGAAGGACAGCGAAGGCACTCATTACGCGGACGGCACATCCGGAGATGACCGCAAAGACGATACGGTCGAACCGGGCGAAACCCATACCTATCTCTGGCAAGTACCTGAACGTTCGGGTCCGGGTCCCGAGGACCCGAGTTCGATCGTGTGGCTTTATCATTCCCATGTCAACGAGGTGGTCGACACGAATACCGGCCTGGTGGGACCCATCATCATTTCCCGCCGCGGGGTTCTGCAGAACAACGGTAAACTGAAAGGCATCGACCGCGAATTCGTCGTGCTGTTCACCGTGTTCGACGAAAACAAGAGTTTCTTTTTGGACAAGAACATCAGCACCTTCGCACCGGCCGCCACGGACAAGAAAGAAGACGAAAGCTTCGTCGAAAGCAACTTGATGCACAGCATGAACGGCTACGTCTATCACAACCTTCCGGGAATGACGATGAAAGAAGGCGAAACCGTGCGCTGGTATCAACTGTCCCTCGGAACCGAAGTCGATCTCCATACCCCGCATTGGCACGGCAATACGCTCACCGAGACCGGGCGCCGCGTAGATGTCGTGAATCTGCTTCCGGGAACCCACGTCACCGTCGATATGAAACCCGACAATCCCGGCGTCTGGATGTATCACTGCCACGTCAATGACCACATCGACGCGGGCATGATGGCCAGTTATACGGTCACGCGCCGAAAGTGACAATCAGGTCGCGCCTGCGGAATTCCGCAGGTCGAACCGACCGCACGATTGCACTATTGCCTTGCGATGCCAAAAGAGAGATGCTTCGAACCGTATGAAACCTGCCGAATAACACTTTCGGAGTGCCATATGGACCAGCAGATGCATAACTTCGAGCAAGTTAAAGATGTGCTCGACTACGGTATTCAACTACACAGCCAACTGACAGAACTTTACGATTCGCTGAACCAACAAAACGATCAGGCTCGGGTAAAAATGCTTTTGGATTACCTCAGCCGCCACGAAAAAAATCGGGAACAGGCGATGCAGCGGTTCGAAGATGGATCGCGCAAGAGCATCCTCAATTTCTGGCTCCAATATTCTCCAGGCTCCAACGTCGAACAACTGCTAAAGAATTGCGCCGTTAGGCCCAATATGTCCGTCGATGACGTCATAAAGATCGCCATGGCCTTCGACAACGCGCTGATCGAACTCTATAAAGGAGCGGCAATCATCGTCGACGATCCGCATGCCAAAGAAGTGTTCGCGAATCTCGCGGAGATGGAAGAACAAGAGAAACACCGCTTCGTCCGCGACGCGGAATGGATGGACGATCTCTGAAAGACTGAAAACCAGTTCTACTCACGGACTTGTCCGTGCTTAAGGCCGGAAACACCCTTCCGGCCTTAAGGAAGACTGCATCTCACGAGAGATGAGCGCATAGCGCCATGCCGCTTTAGCGTGATTGAAATTTGTCCCCTGCCGGTAGTCGCTAGCCTGCATTACCCGATCCCTTCAGCGTATCGCAACGTTCCGCCAAGAAAAGCTGTTTCGCACGATTATCGCGCCACGACTCAAACGCTGGTTGCTCGAAACTTTTTTGCCGTTATACTGTCTATCTTCCTGACCTAGGGGGCGACTTGGCTTCGACGAGGATCGCAAAACCCGAGGTGCATGCCGAGGTGCAGATAACCTCGTTAATCAATCTGCAACCAATATAGTTGCCAACGACGACAACTACGCTCTGGCCGCTTAATCCGGCCGGCCTCTGATCCGAAGCCCGCTTATAGGCGTCGGTTTTCGGGGGTAACCCAATTGTAAGCTCGCGATGAGGTCTGTCCGGGGCCGATTCGCTAAAACCTAACGGAACCGCCGGCCGTCTTCCCTGCCGCTCGGGTAGCGACCGGTTAAATCAATAGAGTCGGATAAGCATGTAGAGCCAAAGGCGGAGGATTCGCGGACGCGGGTTCAATTCCCGCCGCCTCCACCAAACACCCATTCAAAGACATCCAAAGAAATCCGTAAGCCCGCGTAAATGCGGGCTTTTTCGTTTATATTCCATCCATCGCGATCCTATAGAGTCCGTTGACATCCGGGGTAACTGGGGGCACTTTCGGGGTAATTCAGTTATCCTACAAGGCGTTACCTCCATGCTCTGACCGATACCGCGCCGCGATCCGCAATACAAAGGCCGGGGCAAAGCCGATCAAGCTGGAATGACTGAAAGTCTTACTCCATAAGGCTTTCGTCGATTTCCGATTGACGCCGCCTCAACGAGATGAAAACCGCGTCTGACCTCTTTCGGCGGCGCGTTTTACTTTGGATGTTCACAACTTACGCCGCTTTTCGTGCAACAACACTTTTACCTCGCGCACGTACGCCTCGGAAATCACGCCAGCCGTTTCTGGGCGAACCTGGTCCAGATCACCCGAGAAAGACTTTGATCTGGACATAGAGGGCACGACCGTCACGATCGCCCATATCGAGCGACCTCGAAAGGTATGTGGTGAGTGACGCCTCCAGCGGATCACGTCCAGGTATTGATGCACGACCTCTTCCGGTGGCTGGCGACCGGTGAAGAGCACTCTGATTACCAGTTCCGTGTTTCACTACGAGTTCAAGTTCATCCATCCCTTCACAGACGGCAACGGCCGCATGGGGGACCGTGGCAGACCTTAACCTTCCCGCTGGAATCCCTCGTTCGCCGGCATCCCGGTAGAAAGCCTGATCTATAAGCATCAGGCGAAGTACTACCAGGCACTGCAAAACAGCATGAAGCAAACCGACTCAGCTCCCTTTATCGAGTTCATCCTCAGGATGATCCTTTAGGTGAGGGCGGAAAACTTGCAACACAACAAGTGATAACCTGCCATGGCCTGAATTAGCGTTGGCGTTTCCGGCAGCCGCTCCGGCTTCGGACGGTGGTGCTCGGGGTGCTACACCACATTCGAAAATCCCCGATCCAACACACCCCGAGATCAGCGCCAAGCGCATTCGTCCGGATCGAGCGTGAGCTTTAGACACAGCGAGTACGGCATATCCCACAGATCCGCTCTACCTGGCTTTTCTTTTTTAGGCTTTACAACAACTTATAGACGTCAGAAAAATTTTTTCTATCGGAAGTGCGGGATTAGCCGCGCTCATACGTCATTAGGGATAAGAAGCAACAAAAAAGGAATCGTCATGAGGATCAAGCAAGGCCGCCCCGCCTCTAGCCGAAGGGTCGACCCGAACGGAACTCGAGCCTCGGAATCCGGGACAACGAGCGGACCGGAGTTTCCTTCGGCGCGCTATTTTCAGGTTCATTTCGAATATCTCGAGGAGTTGCTCGCCGACGTTCGCCTGCGCCTCGATGCGTTGCGACAGCAAGTCGCCGATTTTCAACAAGATTCCAGTTACAGTCCTGCCGATAACACCGGATGCCAGCCCTCCGGGCAAGACAGCCGGATTGCACGCCAAGTGCCGGAAGAGTGCGGGACGGAGGCACACCGCAACAAATCATCCTCCGTCGGACCGACACTCTCGCTCCAAGGCGTCGACAAGTGCCAGAAGTCGCGGCGCAAGACGACGAGCGCGGTCGCTCCCATATTCGGCACGGTGTCCCGAGAATGAGCACATATTTCTTTTCCGGGGACCCGCCGTTCGATGGTCCCGGAGGTACGCCGGTCACGATGGCCGAGATTCCCGTTACCTGGAAGCGACCGCTCGCGGTGGCTGCCGCCGCCGGACTGGCCGCCGTACTGCACGGTTTGCTTTTCTTCTGGTATCTCGCCCGCCCGGAACCTGTGCCCTTCACCGAAGCCGCGCCGCTGCCGATGATCGACATGGTTCTGTCCGCGCCTCCCGCACCGGCGGTGACCCAGCCGACCGTACCGTCCCCGCCGACACCTCCGAAGGAAGCGAAGAAACCCGATCCCAAGCCGGTGAAAAAACCCAAACCGAAACCGGTGCGCAAGGATTCCGCGGTCAAACAGGTCGAGCCGCAAAAGCAGGAACAAGCGGACACCGCACCGCCAGCACCGGCGGCACCTTCCGCACCGCCCCAAGACCGTGCCGCTGCTCCGCGCAACGACACCTATACGCCGGCCAGTTCGAACGCCAACTATCTGAACAATCCGAAACCGGTTTATCCGGGCATCGCGCGCCGCCGACACTGGGAAGGCCTGGTCCTGCTGCGGGTCTACGTTACCGCCGACGGCCGCTGCGGCGAGTTATCGGTGCAACGATCGAGCGGCCACGACGTATTGGACGAAGCAGCCCTCGAGGCGGTGAAAAAATGGCGCTTCGTGCCCGCCAAGCGCGGTGATGTCGCGCAGGCAAGTTGGGTTACCGTGCCCATCGAGTTCCAATTGGAATGACCCGGATGAGAGGAACGTTTCGTTAGGTGGCTAGGCGCGTCGGGCAGAGCTTTGTCTTTGACGGTCGGCCGTCGCCCGCCTTAACCATCGTTCGGGACTGATCGGTGAGTGATGCTGTGCGGCGAAGTTGCGACAGGCACGAGGGCGCAGAAACCGTGCGGCCCACAACCGCGCGAAACAAACGAAATCACAATCTTAAACGCGAGAGGAGATCATGTTTAACCTATCGGAAACCGCCATTGTCGACGGCACTCTGTGCATGCTCGGCTGTTTTTCTCTGCTGACCTGGAGCGTGATTCTGCTGAAAGCGGGGGAACTCGGTTTGAACAAGCTGCGCAACCATAGCTTTCTGAAAATTGTCAGGAACGGCTCGGAGCTCGGTATCGATCAAGAATCGGTAAGCCACAGCGCGGCTCAGCTCGCCCGGGTGCAGCAGACCGGGCTGAAAACCCTGGCGCGGGCCAAGGTACAATTGGCTTTCCGCGCCGATAAGCATGAAGCCTGGCACGACCTGATCGAACGCGCCATGCGTTTGCAGATTCAAAAGGAGAAGGCCCGGATGGACGCCGGTCTCGGCTGGCTAGCCAGCATCGGCAGCACGGCGCCGTTCGTCGGCCTGTTCGGCACGGTATGGGGCATCATGCACGCCCTCAAGGACATCGGCGCCAAGGGTTCGGCCAGTCTGGAAGTGGTGGCCGGCCCCATCGGCGAGGCGTTGATCGCGACCGCCTTGGGCATTGCCGTGGCGATTCCGGCAGTGATCGCCTACAACTTCTTCCTGCGTCAGAACCGGCGCATCGTCATCGCACTGGACCACTTTGCCAGCGAGTTCCTGCACGCGACAATCCAAGACCATCTGATCCAACAAACGGTGACCGAACATGGCCATACAATTGCCCAATGACGACGACGGCGGCGAAATGAGCGAGATCAACGTCACGCCTCTGGTGGATGTGATGTTGGTGCTTCTGGTGGTGTTCATCGTCACGGCGCCGCTGCTGACCCAGGTGGTTCGGGTCAAATTGCCCAAGACCGAGCAAACCGAACCGGCACCGGACCAACACATCGCCATCCTCAGCGTGAACGCGGAGGGACAGCCGATGCTGGACGACCGTCCGGTGCCGCTGGAATCCTTGGAGGCCGAGTTGAAAGCCCTACAGGAGCGCGATCCCGAGATCGGCATCCAGCTCCAGGCCGATCGGGCGGCAGTGTTCGATGCCGTGGCCAAGGTCATGGCCAGCGCCCAGCGTTCCGGGATAGGCAAGCTGTCGTTCGTGACCGTCCAGCAATGAGAGGGGGTTTTCGGCCGATCGGAACCCCGGAATCCTAGGTTCGTGGCGACGCATGCCGTCAAGCAAAACTTCCGCGACGCTTATTTTGCGGACCACATGTCCTTCCGGCCCAAGTATTGGAGGCTGCTCTTGCGATTCCTCGAATTTGCGGCATCGAAACTTAGCCGTTCCACGCCCGAGATGCAGCTCGTGTCCGGCTCACCGTACGGATCATCGAGGAAGGAGAGCATCACGCGTGTCCCGCAATGATCAGCCGGTTTATCGCCTTTGGCGCCAGCCATAAGCGAATTCAAAATCACGACGTGCCCGGCGTCGGGCACTGTGACGAACCGCTGATTGGGGCCATTCAAGTCCTCTCGAATCGGTATGGCTTCGGCCAGGGGAGTATTCGAGTCGATATCGCTGTTGAGCATCAACGCGGGGGCTCGCGTGTTAGCGTGCAGATCGCTCAATGGATCGCGGTACGCCGGCCAGACCTGCGCATCGGCCAATAGAGCCAGCGAGGGCGCCACGTTCAACCAGGCGTAGAATCCCTCCGCTTCGTTCATGATTTGCGCGAAAGAAGTACCTTCCCACAGCTCCGAAAGCGTGATGTGCGAACTAAGGGGTGCCGAGTACTTCACCTGTTCGTAAGGTACGAAGCCAGGTCCCGGATCGGCCGCGGGCGCTTCCGAATCCGCCGCCGAAAAGAGCGACTCCGAAGAGAGTGATCGGATCAGATGTTCCAGTGCCATAACGTCGTCCGGAACACAGCGATTCAGCCGTAACACCACGGCCGGCATCAATCCTCGCAGGTCGGTCCTCTCAATCATCGTACCGAATAAACTGCGTAAATAGGAACGGGTTAGGGGCGAATCCAGTCGCGCCTGCAACTCCGGGCACAGTTGCCCCTGATCGAGGCGCGCGAAAGTCACGCCGAGAGCGGTCCACGGATCGGCGGCGATGCCGGCCAGGCGCCGACGGCAGTCGGCGTCCTTCGCGCAGCGGTCCATCACCATTCGCGCCGCCGCATTGGTACCGCGTTCAATCGTGTCGTACGCTTCGTACCCGGTTGCGACGATCGAATCGAGAATTACCGCATCGGGCTGCTCACCGCGCAGGGCCAAGTACCGCTGCACCAAATACGTGCCGTAGGAGACGCCGTACACTACCACTTCCCGACCGGGCGGACGTAGCCGGTCGATGATGTGAGCGAGATCACGTGCGGTGTTGGTGACGGTAAAATCCTCGATACCCTCCGGCCAAGCTCGGCGCAACTCGGCCAGGCAGTCCAGCGCATCCTCGGGCGCAACGATCGCCTCGTCAGCCGCGGCGGCACAGTAGAGCGGCGCCGAATTGCCGATGCCGCGCTGCTCGAAGATGTAGTAGTCCCATTCCGGGCGCAGTTCCGCAAAGGATTGAGACTGTTGCGCGAACCCGATGGCCGATGCGCCCGGCCCGCCGGTGACAAACCATAACTGTCCGCGCTTTTCGGTTTCCGGCGCGCTGCCCCGCACTCGCGCAACGAATATCGGAGCCGTTCTACCGGGATTCGAGTATCTGAGCGGTACCGGAATGAAGGCGCATTCCGCAGCTACATCCTTAAATTCCGGGTAATCGGGACACTCGCCCCACTGGATCGACGGCTCGGACGTCGAACCGACAACACCACCGCTGACCGCCAGGACGCACAGGACTAAGGCCAAGTGCAGCGGATTCCTGAATGAGATTTCGAACCGAAGCGGCATGATTCCTGTCCTTGCCTGAGCTGTCCGTAGTAGTACTCGGATTACAACACCGACGCCTAGGTCCTTCGAGCAGCCCGTCACCGCCCGAGTCTTGCCTGACATCCACATCAATATGTATTAGACGAGCATCCTCGGCAAAGATCGCGATCCGATGGCACGTTCCCGATCGTCGTCCGGTGCCGGGGATTCGGTCTCGCGCACTAGGCCGTCCGAAATGTCATTCGCAGCGGAACCACTTCGCCATTCCGCTCTACCGCGGACCACAGATGAAATATATTTAGCGGCAGAGAGTCTGAACGATCATGGAGGTGCGCAGAATGAATATCGACGTATCGAATATCCGGAACGACAGGTCTCTCTCCTGTCTCCTTTATTTGTATCTGTGGCCGCTCTGGATCTTTGAAAACGTAAATGTGGGCTCCTTCCTGGAGCGCGCTGCGGCATACCGCCGCAACCGATCCAAGCGGGTCTACCTGCCAGGCTACACGGCGAAGTGGATTGTCATCTTCGCGATACTCATGGCCATGCTATCGGCGCTCGAATGCATGGGAAACGTCTTTGCCGCATGGAAATTCTCCTTCACCCTTCTGGCATGCGGAACGGGTATATTGGCAATTTTGGCTTTCGTTGTGGTTGTGATGACCGTCGCCATTTATTTGTTATTGACTCATTGGGAGTACTGAGATTCTACTTGCAAGAGTAATCGAATCGGCACGGGCGCCGGGGCCGTCATCCGCCTCCGGCGCTCGCCAGATGTAGCGAGCGGATATTCGTCACCATGCTCTTCAGGCACTGAGTTACGGCACAGCCAGCCGGCAGCATCCGACAAGATAGCCACACTTGCCACTTCGCTCCCGGCTCATCCCGCACCTTTCGAACGCTCACAGGCGTTCCCGTCATCCCGTGATCGAACAAACCGGAAAATACGCCAAAGATTGCTGCGGAGCACACACGGAGAGCGTAAATTAGACCTGCCGCTGATCGTGTGAAACCGCGATCAAAGGTCCTCGAATTTCCTTGAGAGGAAAAACCAATGTTGAGACAAAAGATTAAAGAACGGCTGAACGCCGACGCCAAAAAGCTCACCGAGAGCGATATCAAGCGAGTGATCGAAAAGGCCGACGACATAAAGCGGACGTTCGAATCCAAAGGTCCGCTCGGCCGTTTCCTGCGGGACGTCAAACTGATGATCGCACTGGTGCGGGACTATCGGAACGGCACCTATCGCCAAATCCCCTGGTATGCGCTCTCGGCGATTGTCGCCGCCCTCCTCTACGTCTTGAGTCCGGTCGATCTCATCCCGGACGTCATCCCGATTCTGGGCTACACGGACGATGCGCTGATGTTGAGCGTTTGCCTGCTTCTGGTCGAGCAACAACTTGCTGAATACGAGTCCTGGACCGCCGAAATGTCCACCTAAGCTAGCGATTTTCGCAAGATACGGCGAGTATCCGAATCGCATCATCTGCAAACCGCCGCTTCGATCACGGCCTAGGAAAACTCGGTTAGCCCGCATTTCTCATACCCCTTCGTAGCGAGGGCGTCGAGACGCCGCTGTGGCGCGCCGCACGGACTGAGTGACGGTGTCGTTGTAGGTCGGCAATCCTTTGCCGACGAGCGTGTGTCGGGAAAGGATTGCCGACCTACGATACGACGTCGAGCCGGCGTGAAGGGCTTCTCCGAGCGGGTGGCCAAGGAACGCCACCCCGAACTTGGCGCGGAGCCGGACGGCGCGTCACGGCGAGCGGATCGGCGTCCGCAGTAGGAAGGGCGGCTCCGGCGCTCCCGGCCAGCCCCTTCCCCGGATAACCGTTTGCGATTGGAAGGGTCGCGGCTAAAGCGACCGTTTGCGATTGGAGGGTATGAGAAATGCGGGCTAGGTAACCCCACGTATTGTCTTAACCTATTCCGAGCGATCTAATACCTGCCACTCGGCTCGGACATCCGCCATAACCCGCGGGACGCGCGGATTGATGCGCCGAGTGCGAAACGGGATGTTTCGTCCCAGAGAGCCAAGGGAATAGCGGTCTTCTGGACGTCTCCACGGATGGCGAGTATCAGCACTGAGTGATGACGGGGGTCAACGGGTGGGAGGCCACTCGGGCTCGCCGAAGTCGGCGGGAACACGGAGGTTCAGCCCGTCATCACTCAGTGGCTTTCCCGCGAACGTGCACGCGCAGCCATGATCCAAATTTCTTCCTCGTCGCGATTTCCCCGCTGGGCACGGACGGCAACCCGCATCTTCGTCGCCGGACAGTTGCTCAAGGCGGTTTCCCGGCTGACTGTAGGCAGCCCGGTGGCACGGGCCATAGCGCTCGTCAAAGTGATCCGGATGGTTCGGAACCGACGGCGCGTTTGATCGGTAATCGGATCGCCTCACGAATGAAGTCGATCTTCAACCGCTGGCGCCCATCTTCGACGCAACGTTCTTGCCGCCTCGACCATATGAGCCAGGGTTTGCTCCGCCTCCGGCCATCCGCGCGTCTTGAGTCCGCAGTCGGGATTGACCCAGAGCCGTTCCGGAGAAATGGCCTCGCACGCTTTTTCCAGAAGGCGCAGCATCTCCTCTTTGTCCGGTATGCGGGGAGAGTGAATGTCGTAGATACCGGGGCCGATGTCGTTGGGATAACGGAAATCGCGGAAAGCGGTCAGCAAATCCATGTCGGAGCGGGAGGTTTCGATGGTGATCACGTCCGCGTCCAGATCGGCGATGGCCGGCAAAATGTCGCTGAATTCCGAGTAGCACATATGGGTGTGGATCTGGGTATCGTCCGCCACGCCGGATGAAGCCAGGCGAAACGCTTTTACCGCCCAATCCAGATAGCCGTTCCGGTCCCGCCGCTTAAGCGGCAAACCTTCCCGAATAGCAGGTTCGTCGATCTGGATGGCCGCGACGCCCGCTTGCTCCAGGTCGTCGACTTCGTCGCGAATGGCCAGGGCGATTTGCAGAGCAGTGGTAGCTCGGGACTGATCATCTCGTACGAAGGACCATTGCAGGATAGTCACCGGACCGGTCAGCATGCCTTTAACCGGCTTTCGGGTCTGCTTCTGGGCATAGGCGATCCATTCCACGGTCATGGGCTTCGGCCTTGACACGTCGCCCACGATGATCGGCGGCTTGACGCAACGGGAGCCGTAACTCTGCACCCAACCCTGCCGGGTGAAGACGAAACCCTCCAGTTGCTCGCCGAAATACTCCACCATATCGTTGCGCTCGACTTCTCCATGCACCAGGAGATCCAACCCGAGCGCTTCCTGTTTGTGCACGGCTTCGCGTATGGCTTTGCGCATGGTTTCCCGGTACAGGGCGTCGTTCAGCTCCCCGTTGCGGTAATCGGCGCGGGCCTTGCGGATGTCCGGCGTCTGCGGGAAGGAACCGATCGTGGTGGTCGGAAAGACAGGCAGCCGCAGCCTTTTCTGCTGCAATGGGATCCGTTCGGGAAAGGGCGAGTAACGCCGAAAATCCGCTTCGGTCAACTGGTCGAGACGGGCCCCGACCGCCGGATTGTGAATCCGCGGTGACGTCGCCCGGTTCTGCAACACCCGATCCTGGGCTTCCAGTTCGGTCCGGATGGCATCCACGCCCAGCCGCAAGCCTTTGTCCATGATCGCCAGCTCATCGAGCTTCTGCACGGCAAAGGCCAACCAGTCTTTGATCTCTGGATCCAGTTCGGACTCCGGCTCCACGTCTACCGGTACGTGGAGCAGTGAACAGCTCGGCGCCAGCCACAGCCGCTTGCCCAGCTCGGCACGGGCGGTTTCGGCCAGCGCCAGCGTGCGTCTGAGGTCGGTACGCCAGATGTTGCGGCCGTCGATGAGCCCCAGCGACAGAATTTTGTCCGAAGGATACCCGTCGACGAAAACCGGCACCTGATCCGGCGCTCTGACGGCATCGATATGCAATCCAGCCACCGGCAGCGCCTTCAGCAAACTCGCCTGATCCGCCGCCGAATCGAAATAGGTCGCGAGGAGAATTTTCGGCCCCGCCGCTGCCAGAGCGCGGTAAGCCTCCCGATAGCCGGCGAGCCAATCCAGCGGCAGGTCGAGCACGAGGGCCGGCTCGTCCATCTGCACCCAGGCGACGCCTTGATCTTTAAGTCTCCGGAGGATTTCCGCATAGACCCGCACCAGATGGGGCAGTAATTCCAGCCGGTCGAACCCTTCTTCCTTCGCCTTGCCCAGAAACAAATAGGTCAAGGGACCGATCAGCACAGGCTTGGGATTGAGTTTCAGAGCCTTGGCCTCCTCCACCTCTTCGAACAACCACTCCGCGCCCAGGCGGAACCTCGTGTCGCGATGGAATTCCGGGACGATATAGTGGTAGTTGGTGTCGAACCACTTGGTCATTTCCATGGCCGGCTGATCCTTGCTGCCTCGGGCCAGTTCGAAATAGCGGTCGAGATCCGGAGGCTCGTCGCCGAAACCGAAGCGTTCCGGAACGGCTCCCAGCAATACCGCCATGTTCAGCATTTGATCGTAATAGGCGAAATCGCCCACCGGCACCAGGTCGATCCCGGCTCGGGCTTGGAGTTTCCAATGCCGTTCGCGCAACTGTCGGCCGGTTTGCTTCAAATCCGAGAGACCGATCTTGCCGGTCCAGTAAGCTTCCAGAGCCTGCTTCAACTCGCGCTTAGTCCCGATGCGGGGAAATCCCAAAGAATGCGTCACCGCCATGAGTCTGCTCCTCTTGTAGGTCGATTCGGAGCTGGCATGATCGGCTCGCGATGATTATTATTCAAACTCAACTTTTTCATAAACTTCATCGATTTTGTTCATGATTCAGTCGATTTTGGAGCTGCGCCATTTGCAAACCCTGCTGGCCCTGGTGGAAACCGGCACCCTGTCCCGAGCCGCGACCCGGATATATCTCTCCCAATCGGCGATCTCGCATCAGATCAAGCAGCTGGAGGAGCACTACGGCGTCAGCCTGTTCGAGCGCAAGAGCCAGCCGCTGCGGCTCTTGCCGGCGGGCCAGCGCCTGCATACGCTGGCGGAAACAGTCATGAAACTGGTCGGAGATGCGGAGCGGGACGTCGCGCGCATCGCCCAGGGCGAAGCCGGGCAGCTCCGCATTGCGGTGGAGTGTCACACCTGCTTCGATTGGCTCATGCCGGCCATGGACCAATTCCGGGAGCACTGGCCGGAAATCGAGCTGGATCTGGTCTCGGGCTTCCACACCGACCCGTTGGCCCTACTGCTGGAAAATCGCGCGGAACTGGTGGTGGTTTCCGAGCCGCAGCACCGCTCGGGGCTTGCTTTTCATCCACTGTTCAGTTTCGAAATCGTCGGCTTGGTGTCGCGGCAGCATCCGTTCGCGCCCAAACCCTTCCTGAAACCCGAAGATTTCGCCGCGGAAACGCTGATCAGCTATCCGGTGCCGGACGACATGCTGGACATCGTGCGCAAGGTCCTGAAGCCGGTCGGAATAGAACCGAAACGGCGCACCGCCGAACTGACGGTGGCTATCCTACAACTGGTGGCCAGCCGTCGCGGCATTGCGGCCTTGCCCAACTGGACGGTTCAGAGCTATCTGGAGCGGGATTACGTCTTGGGAAAACCGATCGGCAAAAAAGGTCTGTGGAGCGCCTTGTACGCGGCGACCACCGCGCCGATGGCGACATCGGCCTTTATGCTGGACTTCCTAGATACCGTACGTTCCAGCAGCTTCCGGAACCTGCGGGGACTTCAACCGCTGTCGTAGCCGGTTGGGTCTGCCCGAAGACGGCTCGTAGGTAATTTTACGTGCTTACAAGGCGCGCAAAGGAGGCTTGAATAGAGTCCTCTGTAAATTTGTCGCACCTTATCTTTGATTTCCTCAGTCACGACCCGAACCTGTTTCGGTATCGATTTACACCGACCACTCGTCGAGATCAGTTCCGCTCGATGTCGTCGACATTCCGATGCGGTTTGAGCGTATAATGGATAAATCTTCCACGGCTATGAATCCTCGATTGTCACAATCAAGCACCAAAATTCCCCTCGGTACGGCAGTACTGTATAAACCCAAACGACCGCGCTTTTTCAAGGACTCCTACCTCCCCGGTCAACCCGCCATCGTCAAACGCTATTCGCGCTTCAACAGCGACGACTGTTTTATCGAATTTCCTTCCGGCGGCATTTTGCGGGTACCCGAGAGCGACATCGAACCCGTGGTAGCGTAGCTACAATCTGGTGAATTCGGTAATCACCCCAAAATCGACCATGGGTCCAACGTAGCGATGTGGTTTGATGCCGCGGTTGCAGGCGTTCGGGTCCGTTGTGTGCCGTTGCTTCCGCCAGAGATCCCCGCGTTTTATGCCGGTGGCCGGTATGAAACGACTCAGCGCGGCGATTCCAAGATAGACGCTAGCGCCTCCGCCAACGCTCGGCACTGAGCGTCGGTGCCGACGGTGATGCGCAGGAATTGCTCTATCCGCGGCTGCCTGAAGTGCCGCACGATAATATGCCGCTGCCGAAGCAGCGCAGCCAGCTCCGCTGCGTCCCTATGGGGATGCCGGGCGAATACGAAGTTCGCGCCGGACGGCAATACCTCGAATCCCAATCCGGATAGCTCCCGAACGAGCTGATTCCGGCTCCGGATGATGGCTAGCCGCGTGCTCTCGAAATAGTCCCGGTCCTCGAACGCCGCCACCGCGCCGGCGATGGCCAAGCGATCCAGCGGATAGGAATTGAAGCTGCCCTTCACGCGCTCCAAAGCCTCGATCAAACCGGCGTCTCCGATGGCGAAACCTACCCGCAGGCCGGCCAGGGACCGCGACTTGGACAACGTTTGTATCACCAGCAGATTGGGGAAGCGTTCGACCGCCGCCACGGCGGATTCGCCGCCGAAATCGATGTAGGCCTCGTCTATCACCACGACCGATTCCGTGTTGTTTTCGAGCAGCGCTTTGATATGGGCGAGCGGCAGCAGGCAGCCGGTAGGCGCGTTCGGGTTCGGGAAGATGATCCCGCCGTTCGGGCGCCGGTAATCGTCGATCCGGATGTCGAAGCGCTCGGTCAGCGGAATGCAGGTGTGCTCGATGCCGTAAAGACCGCAGTAGACCGGATAAAAACTGTAGGTGATATCGGGAAACAGAATGGGCAAGTCGTGCTTCAGCAGCGCTTGAAAGGCATGGGCCAGCACCTCGTCCGATCCGTTGCCGACGAAGATTTGATGTTTCTCGACGCCATAAAATCGGCCAATGGCCTCTTTCAGGCGATCGGCATCGGGATCGGGATAAAGCCGGAGCGTTTCGCCCATCTCGCCACGCAAGGTTTCTAACACCTTGGGCGAAGGAGGATACGGATTTTCGTTGGTGTTGAGCTTGATGAGATCGTTCAACCTGGGCTGCTCGCCGGGCGTATAACGCGTCAAATCCCGAATGGCGGGACTCCAAAATTTATTCACGAATTACCGACTCCAGTTTCATGGGTATACAAATCACGCCCGAAACGTCGACCGCTTCGGATTGCCTGACGAATCCGAATTTTTCGTATACGGCGACGGCATAACGAGACGAATTCACGGTAAACACACCTGGATTTCCGGCACTGAGACTCGCGGCTTTGGCGACTTCCCAGAGCCTTCTGGCCACGCCCTTGCTCTGGAAACGTTCGGATACGAACAAATGATAGAGATGGCGATTGTCCCTGATTGCGATCACACCGGCCAATTCGCCATTTTCCTCGGCAAGGTGATAGCGGTAACCCGACTCCAGGTAGCTCCTGATCGCGACCTCGCTCATCGACTCGAGCAAGCGGCCGGCTCCTTCCTCGGAAAATTCGTGCGCGATGTACTTGCCGGCGAGATCGCGAAGGAGCGCGCTGATGCGTCGCGCATCATCCGGAGTGGCAGCTCGAATGTCCATTCATGGCTCGCCTGGAACCTCACTCGTAAGGCGTACCGTCTTTGCGGAAGAACCGATAAGAGCCGCGAACCGCACGCGCCTCCAAATCTTCGTCGGGATAGTTGGCAAGGTCCCCCGGAAGCCGGTCGCCGATTTCCAGATAGACCGCGACGGATTGTCCGCGGTTGATCAGCTGATGCCCGTCCGGCTGGCCGCCCGGAAATCCGGCACATAGTCCGTGGACTAGGATTTGCTCCCCTTGCTCGGTTACCAGGGTCAATTCCCCCTCCAGAACGTAGATGAACTCGTCCTGCCGGGTATGCCAATGCCGCAGCGCCGACACGGCGCCCGGCTCCAGTGTGACCAGGTTGACGCCGAAGGTCTGCAGGCCCAGCGCATCGCCGAGAGCCCTTTTGCTTCGTCCGGCGGTCAATGAACGGAGTCGTTCCGTCGGATAGGTCGAGGCGGTTCTGGCGGGAACACGGGAAGGGTCGAGCGCGGGTAATGTCAAAGATGTTTCTGTCTTCATCGGGCAAATTTCCAATTAGGCTGGTTCGAAGAGTGGCTCACCGGTCGTCGTGCTTGGGGAAATCTCCGCTGCATTCGATGATGCTCTATGCGGACTGGAGGTCTTTCTCCATGCCGTCAATACCTGCGCTGATAGCACCGCGCACTAGCTCGGCCACCGATGCGGCATCTTCGGGCTGCGATTCGAAATCGATAGTCCACACTACAACGCCCAAGCCATCATAAGACTTAAAGACTTCGACCGTCCCTTTGTAATAGGTTACGGGAAATGGAGATATCGGCCGAAGATATATCAATCGCATGTTTATGTCGTCGATTTCTTCAATAGTGTCTTTTATCTCGCCGCCGCCTGCTACGGTCATATATCGCAATGCGCCCTTTCCATCACCCTCTACTCTGCACGTTTCGATGAACGGAAACCAAACGTCGAGTCTTCCTATTTTTCGGATCGCTCCCCAAACCATATCGGCGGGGACATTTAGCTTTTTCGTAATCGGTTGTTTAGTAAACATCGACATCTCCTTAACCAGTTTTCGCGATCGAATGAACACCTTTGTGACAATGCCGCACCGTTCTATCGATCTACAACGACTTCAATCTACAACGAACCTTTTGGCGGCCCGTGCGGCGTACTGTAGCAACACGATCTATCGTTCGTATTGGAAAAAACCGACAAGCGGAAGCGGCACAGTCCTAAACAGCGTGGCCGAGCGTGAAACGGAGAGAAATATAGAGGCGCGAGAAATGGCCAAGAGGGTTCTTCGAGCGATAAAACAATCACCCTTAGAGCGTTTTCATCGCGCTCGTACGGCAAAACCGGCTTGGCGGACGTCGTTGGCGCCTTCGGCTCGGGTGAATGGATTCAAGTATTCGTAGGTCGGCAATCCTTTGCCGACGAAGACGCTCGCCGGGACGTGGCGTCGGGAAGGGGGGCTTCGGCGCTCCCGAAGACGCCGTTTGCGATTGGGAAGGATTCCCGACCTACTCGTGAGTGCCCGTACAGCAGATATGAAAATGCTCTAGCGTCCGGCTCCATGTAGATTCAATAATCCGGAAAACTGTATGGTTTTGGAAGCTTCCAATCGAGGATGGATGGATTCCGGCGACATCCCGTAAAGCTCATGGAAATCGCGAATCATGTGGCTCTGATCGTAGTAACCTGCTGCATATGCCGCATCCGCCCAATTTGAAAGCATTCGGCGCTGGAAAAGCGCGTTCCGCAAACGGACGATACGAGCATATTTCTTGGGCGTAGCGCCGACATGAAACTGGAACCGCCGTTCGAGCGTGCGTTCGGTCAAGCCTAAAGTTCGGGCGAGCTTCGAAATGGGATGATTTCCGTTTGACTTATCCAACTCCTTGCACGCTGTTTGAATCAGCAAATCCTCATTGTCCCGATTCAAAATCGAAAGCAAGAAATGCTCGACACATTGGACGCGCTCGCTAGCGCTCCTCTTAAGAGACAAGTTATCCTCGATTTCTTCTATCGAATATTTGGGGAAAATATCTCTACAGTCCACCCGCCTTTCGGCGCAATCTCTCACTATGCCGCGACAAAAAACATTTAACCCCCATGGGGTAAGGCGCGCCGAAACCCCGGATACTTTTCCAAAAGACCCAAGATCACTGCGAAAACTTTGAAAACCGGCGAGTCCGCTACGGGTTGTATAAATTCGGTCCTTGTGCGCCGTGGTCAATAAATCGGCATACAAAAAACATAAATAGGTTGCGGTATCCGGCAAGATCGTCAGCGCCGAGTTGTCAGCACCCATTAAATCGTCATAGTCC
The DNA here is from genome assembly GCF_051027445.1 of Methylocaldum sp. GT1TLB. NCBI lineage: Bacteria > Pseudomonadati > Pseudomonadota > Gammaproteobacteria > Methylococcales > Methylococcaceae > Methylocaldum > Methylocaldum sp. GT1TLB. The sequence goes on along the minus strand of NZ_CP194898.1, from coordinate 197,960 downwards.
CAAATCGCCGTAACATAAGGTGCCAGCAAGCGAGATGGCCGAAAGATTCTTAAACTCATAATGACACACCTGTTTATCGAGCACGGCAGGCCGTGATCTCTCGGTTGTCCCTGCCCATGAGTCGCGACTTTGAGAGGCGGGTAATTGAGCTATCTTGGGCCCAGCGCATTTTCATCCCGATAGTACGGACACCGCGACGGGAGAGATGAACGCAATCCCCCCTGGCCCAATGCTGTTAAGTTAACTCGTCATTCCGGCAGGGATTGCTCACCCCATCCCTGGGGTTCGTCCTACGGACCGTGCTCCGCACGTCCAAATTTGCTCCTGGCAAATTTGTGCCGGACAAATCGGCAGGATGGCCGATTTGCACGCGAAGCGTCCGTAGGGTGCCGCACAGGGACTGTGCGGCATGAATCCAGGGCACAGGGAAATGACACGCCTCTGCCATCCATGGCTTCTGGACCCCGGCATTCCAATCGCAAACGGTGTCTTCGGGAAGGGCGTGGCCGGCGCTCCCGGCCAGGCCGTTTGCGATTGGAAGGGTCGCGACTAAAGCGACCGTTTGCGATTGGAAGGGTCATCCCAGCGCTCCTGGGATGACCGTTTGCGATTGGAGCACCGAAGCCACCCTTCCCTGCCGGGGTGACGTCATTCGCCTTAACTTAACGGCATTGCCCCCCCTGGCCCCTTTTGCAAAGGGGGGAATGACGCTTGCCTCCCCCCATTGTGAAAGAGGGATCGAGGGGGATTCAAAACGCCGGCCGAGCACCGGATCCCTGTCGGTTTTCTCATCGGACCGACACGACCTAACGTCCAGTAGATGGCGCGTTGCCGCGTAAGCCGTCGTCGGTAAGCGAAAACGCCATATCCGCCGCGAATCTACGCCGCCAAAGTATCCCCGTCAATTGCAAGCAGGTTGAGACTCAGCGCACAACTCGAGACGTCCGGCCCGATAAATTCCGGAATGTGGCGCCCCGTCTCTTTTCAAAGACATGGACCCGGTTTAGTGCCGTTCTTGTCGTTCCCGCTCTTTTTCCGGAATTTTCTCTTTGGATGTGGCGGCATCGACCAGTGCGTGGCACGCGCTGTCCTCGGCCAAGCCGAGTTCGATCCAGGGAATCAATGCTGCCGCCGGAGTCAGGAGCGCTCCCAGCGCTACGGAAGCTGCGCCGCGGGCGATCAGGGGCGCAGGCTCGGGATAGGGGCGCGGCTTTTTCAGGTTTCCTTCGATCTTGATCGGATTTCGCGCGCTGAACGGGCTGAAGTCCTTGGGATGGGCGGTCAGGCGGAGATCCAGGGCCTCGGTGGCCAGATTCACCTGGCCTTCCATCAGCACATTGGTATCGGTGGTATCCATCAGGAACAACTGAGTCTTCACCACGCCGTCGCTGACGATGAAGTCGGCGATGGTGCAGCGGACCGGAATGCTCGGATCCGTGCCGATGAGTTTCTGGAGACTCTCCGCGAAGTCGATACCGAACAGTTCCATCATCAGGTTGCTGATGCGGCCCTGTTCCATCAGGATGGTTATGCCGCCGTCCGCGTGAGCGGCCATCTCCGCCACCGAGTTGCCGGCGGTGGTCAGATTCACGCGGCCGAAAAAGGTGCCGGCGGTTTCTTCTTCGAACGGGGTTCCGGCCACCAGCCGCTTGAACGGCACCTTGTCGATTTTTCCTTTGACTTCGGTCTGTAATTTGTCGCCGCGTGCGTTCAGAGTCACATTGGATTCGATCGCCCCGAAGCCCACGGTAAGCTTTACCGGTTGGATCGTCAGCATGCCTTGATCCATTTTGACATGCACGGACACATCGTCCACCGGCATCCAGGGGGTCACGATATTGCTGCTTTGGAAGCGCACGTCCCCGTCGGCGGCGCGCAAGCCCTCCACGGGATACGGCTTGTCGGGAAGCAGTCTCGGGCGCTCCGGTTCCTCCGGGGACGGCGTCGGATCGGCACCGAAGACGCCCACGAAATCCTTGAAGTCGAGTTTGCGGGAAACCACGTCGCCTTGCAGGTAGGGCCGCTCGTCCCGCATCGTGAACATCAGGTCGCCGGTGAGATCGCTGTTGCCGAGACTGCCCTCGAACCCCTTCAACAGCCAGCGTTCGCCCTCACGGTTAATCTTTCCGCTGAACCGATACGGCGGCGTTTCGGGTATCCACATGGGCGCTATGGAGGCGAGCGCCGCGAGATCCGGCCCTTTCGCCTCGAACTGCAAATCGGGGCCCTGAAGCTCCAAGGGTTCGGCTATCGTGCCCGATACCTTGGCCTCGGTCTTGCCGTACTCGACTTCGACGTTAACCGGGAAAGGCTGATCTTCTTGCCAAAGATCCAGCACCGAACCGCCTCTGACCTTCAGCGTGAATTGTTCCTGCTGCAATCGGCCCTGGCCGCTCAGTTCGACCGCCTGCTCGTCCGACTCGCCGACCACCGTCGAAACGTTCATGTCCAAGCGGGTATCCGTGGTCGGATCGCGGAACAACAAGCGGCCGTCGTCGATGGCGAGGCTATCGATTTTCGGAACCCATCTTTCGCTAACGGGGGCTCCGGCCGGTTCCCGCTTCTCTTTTTTGTCGCCGAACTCCCAATTGGCCATTCCCTCGGGATTCCGTTCGAGCAATATGTGGGGTTTCGAGACGCGGACTTCCGGAAGCACGATGCGCCCTTTGAAGAGTTCCGGAATTCGGACGGCGAACGCCAGCCGGTCGAGGGTGAACATCTCCGGTTCGCTTCCCCAGGGCGCATTGGCCAGTTCCACGTCGTTGATCGTGAAGCGCGGCGTCCACGACCAGTCGGCGCTCAGATCGCCATTGATCGCGAATTCGCGGCCCAGGGACTTGCTGACCGCCGTGGATAGCGGCTCGCGAAGCCTGTTCAGGTCGAAGAAGGCTATGACGAGAACGATGGTAAGAATCAGAATCCCGATCAGGGCACCGATTCCGATAGCGATCCATTTCAAGACGCGCAGCATAAGCTTTCCCAAGGAAATCGGTTATCGGGCTGATCGGCAACCCGCCTGGTGAAGGCCGGTACCGCTCCAAGTTCCTCCCGGATTCCGCTCTCAATGTCCATAGTACCCTCGGCGCCGCGAGCGATTTACACGGTCCGTATCTTTCAAGCCTCGCTGCCGGCGAATCCGCTCGGTCGTACGATGCCTTGCCGGATAGACCTGTCGCCGTCCAAATTCTCTTAAGGAAGCTCTGAATAAGTGCGTTTTATTGGTGGCTCCGATAAACCGGCCGGGGCTACCAGCCGAAAAAGGTCGTTTTTCCCTCCCCAATTGGCGCCCGCTATCGGCGCTCTTTCCGCCCCTCGCCCCCGGTTTTCCGGGACGATGCACGGATTGATCCCTAGGCCGCCATCAACTCCTCCCGCACCTGGTAGAGATTGCCGAGGGCAAACAGCAGGTAGAGTTGCTGCCCGTTTTTGAAGAGTCCCCGGTACCGGACCTTGGTATAGCCGAATTGGCGTTTGACGATCCGGAATGGGTGTTCGACCACCGCCCGCAGCGCGGCCAGCATGCGGTTGTGAAGCGCTTGTTCCGCAGGCAAGTCCTCGCCCTTCTTACGCTTGAAGGGAAACGCCCAGACCGGCTCGCCCTCCTGGCGTTCGACCTCCAGATTGCGGTCCTTGCGGGTATAGGCCCGATCGCCCAGGACGACCTGCTCCTCGCCGTGCAACAGGGCATCGGTCATGACCCCGTCCGCCACCTTGGCGGTGGTGACTTCCATCGTGTGCACCAAGCCTGAATCAGCATCCACGCCGATGTGCGCCTTCATGCCAAAGTGGTAATTGTTACCCTTCTTGGTCGAACTCATCTCGCCATCCCGCTTCCGCTCGCGGTTCTTCGTGGACGGCGGGGCGGCGATCAGGGTGGCATCCACGATGGTCCCTTGACGCAACAATAAGCCCTTTTCCGCCAATAGTGCCGCCGTTTCATCGAATAGGGTTTGCGCCATCTGATGGGTTTCCAACAGGCGCCGGAACTTGAGGATCGTGGTTTCATCCGGCATGGCGTCCTCGCCCGCATCCAGCCCGGCAAACTCGCGTAGCATCGGAATGTCATGCAGCGCCTCTTCCATCGCCGGATCGGAGTAGCCGAACCAGTGCTGCATCAGGTGGATGCGCAACATCGTCTCCAAAGGAAAGGGACGCCTGCCCCGGCCGGCCGTCGGGTAGTACGGCGCAATCCGGCTCGTCCACAACCCCCAAGGAATCACCTGCTCCATGTCCTGGAGAAATTTCTGACGCTTGGTCAGCTTCGGTTTCTTCACAAACACGGTGGCACTGAGTCCGAGTTGCTTCATCTGGTATCGACCTGTCGAAAATTGGACGTTGGGCGTTATTTTATCGGGGCCAGGGACTTATTCAGAGTTTCCTTAAATCGTTATGACCGCCGATCCGGCAAAAAGGTCGTTGGAAAGACGCTTTCCATCCTTAGACAGTACGGATGATTGTTCCCCCACGATTTCGCTATCGACCCGATCCGCCCGCTCACGGAACTTTTGATTTAGTATCGCGTCAATACGATCGTCATCGCCTCGGTACCCCGCATTGGGTGGTGTAAGCCAGGCGTAAGTATCAACGAGATGAATCCGCGTCCTTGGAGATTTCTGGAGACAATCATGTTCAAGCTTTTCCCGCCGAATTCTAAAACCACGGGATCCGCCATCTTGGCCTTGAGCGCTCTAATTTTCTCGGCAACGACACTGGCTGACGAGCCGCCTGTCGAGGCCACATCCGATGCAGTCGAGTATTGCGAATCGCTCGGCATGGTGAGCGGGCACTCGGGCTACGGAAAACATGGCGGCGTGCACTGGGAGCGAGTCGCAAAAGGCCGGGCGCTACGGAAAGCGGACAATCTCGGAGCCACTCATATCGTATGGGAAAGCGCCACCCCTCGCGGTGCATTCAATGGTCATGTGACCGGCAACATCTACGAGTGTGAATGAGTAACCGGCTCCGCGAGAGGTGAAACGCCGCTCGCGGAGCCGATCGCGCAGGTCTTTCGCATCCCGCCGCGCGTTGGGGCAGAGGACTCGATACCGGTATCGAAGAAAATATCCGAACCGTACTCGATCACCGTTATCCGGGAGAGGTCGAAACGCTCTTCGTTTTCGACGACGCACACGAACCGGCGCTTCCCTTATTAATCAGGCCCGTAAATACCCTCCTGGTATTTCGGGCCGCCGCCCAGGCCGGTACACGCCCGGCCTGGGCTCACGCGGCTTGTCGCCGCGCCGGGGCATCCCTGCCCCGGATTAACCCGGCCTATATTTATAGGCCGGGTTAATAGTCGAAAAAGCGCTTGCCGAGCGGAAGCGAGCCGGACAGGCCGTCGACGCGCGAGTCATTCTTTGCGGCCACACGCCGATTCTCAAAACAGACGTCCGCGCCGAATCATTCGCTGGATACGCCTGCGCGAATGCCGTTCGCTAGCGGTTTTCCAGTCGGCTGAAGGTGGAATCCAGCGCTCTCTTCAGCTTTTCCGCGGCTCCGTTGACCGCCTGCTCGACGCTGTCGGCCCTGTGACTGACCGCTACCGGCTTCAGGCCCGCAGGGCGAGCCTCGAGCAGGCAGCGTATATCGTCTTGACCGATCTTGTGAGCGTTGATGTCACTGAGATGAGCTTCCACCCGGGTGACCCTTTCGCCGAAACGACCCAAAATCGCCGCTACCGAATCCTCGACCCAGTGGGCCAGTTCGTCGCGGCCTTCGATGTTGCTGTCGGTGTTGAACTGAATCTGCATGGACGCGTCCTTTTGCCTAGGCTATCCGGGAACGACCCTCTTAATAGCGATAAATCGCGGCAACCCCGGTCCCGGTGGGCATCCGCTCGGGGGGAACGACGACCACCTGGCCGCCGCTCCTCATGACCCACTCCGCGAGATCGTCGAGCAGATCATCGACCTCGGGGTGAGCCAGGTCGTCGAATTCGACCTGTCCGGTCGTGGAATCAATTCGGCCGGGAATCTCGCAGCCGGCGTCGATCAGCAAGCTCGTAACCCGACCGGCTACGGCCGCCTCGGCGACCTGGGCCGGATCGTCGGCACCGAGCCCTTTGGCTTTCGCCGCGCCGAATGCCTCCACCAGCTCGTCCAGCCTTGCCAGATAATAAGGCTCGACCGCCCGCCACGCGCGCTCCCGCAGTTCGTCGGCGGACACCGCGTCCGGATGGACATCGATGCCTTCCTCCAGCAGGAACGGGTTATGGCTCACCCGGCGGAAGAGATGATGGTGTTCCGGCAGCGCCGCGAGCACCAAGGGCAAGCCCGAGGGCCGCGAATGATGTTCCAGCACGGCGCGGTCGACGACGCGAAAGAACCGTTCCGCATCAAGGTCCACCTCGTCCTTTCTCCCGCCCTGGCCATGGTGCATCGCCGGACCGGCGGGGCCGGAGCCATAGGTGGAGACGGTCAGGTGCGGCTCGGTCAACTCCTCGCCCAGCGCTTCGATGATGGTGCGCGGGACCTCATCGGCCAGTTCGATTTCGTCCAGTGCGTCGCGATTCCCTTCAAAAAGCTTGATTTCCTTACGATTCAGTCCGAGAACCTGGTAGCGATCGGCCGACTGGAGGATGCGCAGCAGGGGTTTGGTGTGGAAGCTGTCGGCCACTACCGCCAATTCCGGAACCGGCCGCTGCAGCCTATAGGCTAGGAACAAGCCGGGCGCGGCCAGTACGGCTAGTCCATCCAGCGTGTGATTCCAGAAGCCGCGATCGGCGGCCAGGTTTCGAAACGGCTCGATGAGCGCTCGAATCTTTTCTTCCGGATAGGTCCGCCGCAACGAGTCTTCCAAGGCTTTCACCAGGTTCCGAAACCGGATTCGGTCCTGCTGGTTATCCGGATGGGACCGGTGAGTCGGCGCGTACAGCGAGAGGCATGGGGGCCCTTGAACGTCGAAGAAGAGCCCGGTGGGGTAATCATGTGCCGGTGAATCCATAAAGCCTCCGGGGCAAGGCGAAAGTCCTGAAAAATACCCAAGATGAATAAGTATCAATGACCAAGAACGTTCGCCAATCGTTCCCCTGCTTTCAGCCGGCCGCCTTCCGCTGCGATGATTCCCGTTGTTCCGGTCGGCGCGGCCTCCCCCGTCTCTCTATAGAGCCTGCCAGACAAACCAGAGTCCCAGACCGAGCGAGCCGAGGCCGAGCACGATCAGTCCGCCGGCCAGCGTGTCCGCCAGCAAGATCCAGCCGACGCCCAACCCGGCGCCGCGGTGCAAGTTGCCGAGCAGGGCGAAGACATTCGCTTCGCCGCGCTTGACGGTGACGAAAGCATTACCTTCCCAATATTCCGCTTGGAGGAAGCGTTGCGGCGTACGCGCGGCGATCTGCCAGCGCGCCGGCTGCCGCACCTCCACGCCGTTCCAGATAACGGTCTTGCCAGGCTCCTGCATGATCTTCGCCTTGTCGGATGGGAACTGCAGCGCTTCTGCTAGCCATAGTGCCAAGGCCTTGGGATCGGCGGGACGCGGTTCCGGCAGCGGCAGCTGTATCACGGTCTGCTCCATCCGGGCGGCCGGAATTTTCAACTTCTCGTGGTGATTGAGCAGAATTCCCGTGGTCCCGAACAAAAACCCCAACGCCGCGCCCCACAGCCCTATCCAGGCGTGAGTGCGGCGCAGCCATTTGAGGAATGCCCCGCGCGCCAGACGCCTCGGGAGGAACAAGTATCCGCCCGAGGGCTTGGAGCGCGGCGAGTGAGCCGGAAGACCGAACTCGGCGGGCTTCATCAGAATCTCACCCGCAGCGCGGCTGTGGCGGCAATCGGCGAGCCCGGCATGATGTTGTTGTTGCTGTGCGCCGAAGCGTAATACTCCTTGTCGAATAGGTTTTCGACGTTGACCTGCACCTGGACATTGTCGTTGACCGTGTAATAGACGGCCCCGTCGAAGCGGAGGAAGCCCGGCAGGGTGACGTTATTGTCGGTGGCCGCGTACATTTCGCTGCGGTATACCGCGCCGAGGCCGACGCCCCAATGAGGGGTAATGTCGTAGCGGTTCCAGAGCGAAACCGTGTGTTCCGGGACCTGGGCCACCTTGTTGCCTTTCGGAGCGCTGGCCGACAAGCTCTCGGTGATTTCGGCATCCTGGTAGGCGTATCCGCCGATCACGCGCCATTGGTCGGTGATGTTGCCGCTTATCCCCAGTTCTATGCCTCGAGTGCGCTGGCCGTCGACCAGGAACGACGTCGCGGGGTTATTGGGGTCGGTGGCGATCGCGTTGAGGCGATCGAGCTGATAAAAGGCCAGGGTCGCCGACAGATCGGGACGGATGTCCCACTTCGCACCCACCTCGTAGTTCTTGAACTCTTCCGGCTCCAACGAGCTATTGGCCAGTGTCAGCGAGGCCAATTGATCGCCCGCTCGCGGCACATAGGCCATGCTGTAGCTCGCATAGATCGAGAGCTCGTCGAACGGCTTGAAGATCAGGCCCCCGCGCGGCGACCAAAGGTCGTCATTGGTGTAGAAAGTCTGGCCGTTGCGGTTGTTGCGGAAATCGACCTCGAAGTTGTCGTAGCGAAGCCCCGCCACGAGTTGCCAGTGCTTGGTGAGCTCGATCTGATCCTGAAAATAGCCCGCCGCGATGGTCGCGAGGCCGTGGTTGTCCGCATCCGTGGCGCTTTGCCGGAAGGTGACGGGGCCGGTATATCTCGGATCCGCCACGGGAACCCTGGCCGATGTCGCATTGGGACCCACCGCCGTGAAATATCCGGTCTGGCGAAAGTTGTCGGTTTCCTGGTGACCGAACTCGGCGCCGGTCAACAGAGTGTGTTTGAACGGTCCGGTTTCGAGCTCGAACGTCAGATCGGTCTGGTTGAAGAAATTCTCGCGCTGGGTCGCGTTGTTGTAGGCCGAGATCGCCACCTGGTCGCCCGCGGCACTGACCGCCCCCGGGAAGATGTTCTGGTAGAACTTGTCGTAGATCGCATAACGGGTGCGGTTGCGGAACTTGATCCCGTTCCCGAAGTCGTGATCGATCAAGGCGTTGAACGCGTCGACTTTCGACCAGGTCGGACTGCGCCTCGGATCGCCGAAAAACGTGGAAACGTCGGCCTCGACCGGGCGGCCCGAGAACGAAGAAATGCCGCGGTCCGCGACACGGTCGTCCTCGTAATGCTCGTAGCCGAAGGTCACTTGGGTCTGATCGCCCAGACGCCAGGACACGGTTGGATTGACGCCCCAGCGCTCGGCATGGAAACCCTCGCGAAAGCTGCGTGAACTCTCCCACATGCTAGTGAGACGAACGGCGAAATTCTCGTTGATGGCTTGGCCGAAGTCCCCGGTTAACCGGAATTTGTCCCAGGAACCGACCTGAAAGCTCGCCTCGCGCGGGTTCTCCCAGTTCGCTTGCTTGGTTACCCGGTTGATCAGACCGCCGGAGCTGCCGCGGCCGAAAATCATCGCGTTCGGGCCTTTCAGCACCTCCACCCGATCGATGTTGTAAAGATCGCGGAAATACTGGACATCGTCGCGCATGCCGTCGACGTACATATCGCCGGTCGTGGCGTTGCCGCGAAAAATCACCGCATCCCGGTTGCCTTCCCCTTGCGACATCACGACGCCGGGCACGTAGCGGACCGTATCGGCGATGCTCTGCATGTTCTGGTCCTTGATCAGCTCCTGCGTGATGACGGTGATCGACTGCGGAACGTCGATCAGGGGAGTGTCGGTCTTGGTCGCCGTCGTGGTGCGTTTGGCCATGTAACCTTTCGTGTCGCCGCCCGCCTGTTCCACCTTGCCGACCACTTTGACCTGGTCGAGCGTGGTGAGATCTTCGTCCGCCGCGATGGCGCCATCCGTCGCGCACGCCAGGGCAAGCGCGAGTGGCGTTCCGGCCAACGCCGTGGATTTAAGCCGGTAGTTGTTATTCTTAGTCATGGATGTTTTCCCCAAGTTAACTGGTTCTGATGGCTGGCTACCTGGCTGGAAAACGGCTGGGTGGCTAATTCGTATGTCAAGGCTTGGCGTCGTTCGGATCGGAGACGAAGCCGATGCGTGTCACGCCGGCATTGGCCGAGGCGGCGAGCACTTCGGCGATGATCTGGTAGGCCGTGGCCTTATCGGCCCGGAGGTGCACCTCGGGCTGAGGCTGCTGCTGCGCCGCCGCCGCGAAGCGCTCGCGCATCCCTGCCCGGTCGATCGCTTCGTTGTTCCAGAAAAGCCGGCCGGCTCCGTCGATCGCCAAATCGACGTGCTCGGCCTGGTCCGTGCTCGGCTGGCTCGCCGCTCTGGGCAGATCGATCTTGACGTTGTGGGTGAGCAAGGGCGTCGTGATCATGAAAATGACCAGCAAGACCAGCATGATGTCGATGAGCGGGATCATGTTGATCTCGGCCGAGGGACGCATGCCGCCCTGCCCCTGGCTGAAGCTTCCGAACGCCATCACGCACCTCCCGCGACGGCCTGGCCGACCGCGGCGCTTCGGTCATCGGCTTCGGTCCCGACGCAATGCGCGCCGGTGGTCAGGAAGGCAAACAGGTCGTGGGCAAAGGCATCGAGCTTCGCCAGCAGCAGCCGATTGGAGCGGGCGAAGGCGTTGTAGGCCAATACGGCGGGAATGGCCACGGCCAGCCCGGCGCCGGTCATGATCAGCGCTTCGCCCACGGGACCTGCGATCTGATCGAGGCTCCCCTGCCCGCTCATGCCGATGTTGACCAGGGCGTGGTAAACGCCCCAAACGGTGCCGAACAAGCCGATGAAGGGCGCTGTGCTGCCGATGGATGCCAGCACGGTGAGCCCCCATTCGAGGGACGCGGTTTCCTCGTCGATGACCCGGCGCATCGAACGCGTCAGGAATTCCGCCGCCGAACCCGCTTCGTTCAGCCGCCCCGCGCCGTGCCGGGCATGATGCCGGGATGACACCAGTGCATGATAGGCGAGATGCGAAAACGGTTCGTCCGGGTGGTGCTCTTCCAATTGCAATTCCACGGCATGCAGGGAAGAGGCGTTCCAGAAGGACTCCAGAAAACGCGCCGTCCGGCGGCGCGCGATCAGCGCCTGCAGGTTCTTCGCCACGATGAAATACCAGCTCGCGACCGACATGCCGACGAGGATCGCGAAAATCGCCTTGCCGGCCGAGTCGCTTTGCGCCAGGAAATGGGTCAAGCCCAGGGTTTCTGTCGTTTCCATAGGATTATCCTTCGAGTGAGAATGAAATCGGGACCAACACCCACGCCGGCACGGACTTGTCTCCCTGGCGGGCGGGAACGAATTTCCACTGCTTTACGGTTTCGAGAGCGGCGGCATCGAGCCGGTCGTATCCGCTGGAGGTCTGGACGTTAACCGCTTCGGCGCCGCCGCCGGCATCCACCAGAACCCGAAGCACGACTTTGCCCTGTTCTTTTCGGCGGAGGGAACCGACCGGATAGGCCGGCGCCGGATTGCGCAGATAAGCCGCGTTGAAGCGTGGCGGAACGACCGGCCCCGGCGACGGAGCCGTCGCCGATACGGCTGATGGCGGCAGTACCGGGCCCGGCGCCGCTTCGGTCGAAGTTGGACGTGGAGACGGTTCCTGTTCGGCAGTCGTCTGCTGCACGGCTGCCTGGCTGGGCCTGGACAGGATCGGCGACCGCTTGGCCGACGGTCGGACCTGTTTCGGCTTGGGCTTCGCTTTCGGTTTGGGCGTTTCGGTCTTGGGCTTGACGGGTTCTACCGGTTTCTGTACGGCCTGGGGCGCATCGGCTTGCGGGTGCGCCGTCGAAATCAGGTCGACCATGACCGGCGCCGCTTGCGGACTCTGCACTGCCGGCACCGACTCGTCCTCTATCAGCATCGGTAGCACCGCGGCATGGACCAGGGCGGCCCCCAATATGCCGGCGGTGCGAACTCCCCAACAACGATCGACGATTGAGATGCCGGGCCAGAGACGGTCCGGCGGAAAAGTGGCTGCCCACATGATGCTGCCTCACCAACAGAAGCGTAACTAAACCAAACTGTCTGGCTGGCTACCTATGCCGTGAGGCCGGGTGGCTGGCTACGAGAGTGTGTCGGAACCTCCGACGCGTTCCACTAAGGTATTTTCCGATTCGGGGTAAGGGATCCCGATGTGTAGGTCGGCAATCGTTTGCCGACAGCAACAGTCCGGCCTGCGGGTTTGTCGGCAAAGGATTGCCGACCTACGCTCTCCCCTCCCGGGACGAGTCTCACACACACAAACTATTTCGTCAGAATGAGCTTGTCGTTGCTGGTTAGGCGCAGACGGTATTCGTCTCCGCCATGTTCGATCACGATTTCACGACCGGAGCCCAACAACTCCGCACTTGTGACTCTGCGCTTCGAATGAAAGGGCCCCGCATCACCCCGACGATGCGGGCGATCGGTTTCGGTTCGGTTGCTTGGGCTCATACTTTTTCCTCATGTCGTTCAGCGGCGGCGGACGGCACATCCACCCTGTCGCAAATGATATCCATTATCATTTTCATTGACAACCGTTCTTGCTGCGCCTGACTCGTCGAGCCATGGGAATCTTTATGCGACCACCGAGGTCATAGGAATCAAAGAACTCAAAAAAATCCGCCACTGGGGTATCCAATATGACAAGCGACGACGTCCCCCCCATAAGGACCGATGGATTCGAATTCATCGAATATACCGCCCGTGACACTCAAGCCTTGGCGAGACTTTTCGAGCAGATGGGATTCAAGGCCGTGGCCCGCCACCGGTCCAAGGATGTGGTTCTATACCGGCAGGGAGAGATCAATTTCGTCATTAATCACGAACCGGGGAGTTTCGCCCAGCGCTTCGCGGAGCGGCACGGGCCTTCGATTTGCGCCTTCGCGATTCGTGTCGAAAATGCCGCCTGGGCCTTCCGGCGCGCGCTCGAACTGGGCGCCAGGCCGTCCGCCAGCGAGGCTGGTCCCATGGAACTCAATATCCCGGCCATCCGAGGAATCGGACGGAGCCTGATTTATCTGGTCGACCGTTATGGAGAGCATTCGATCTACGATGTCGACTTCGTTCCCATCGAAAACGAGCCGGCGGAACCTTTCGGGGTCGGCCTGACCCGCATCGACCATTTGACCCATAACGTGCGCAAGGGCCACATGGACGAATGGGCCGATTTTTACGAGCGCGTCTTCGGTTTCAGGGAAATCCGCTATTTCGACATCCACGGCAAGGCGACCGGGCTGAAATCACGGGCGATGGCGAGCCCCTGCGGAAAGATCCGCATTCCCGTCAACGAGCCTTCCGATCCCAAGTCGCAGATTCAGGAGTACCTCGACCTTTATCACGGCGAAGGCATTCAACACGTTGCTCTGGCCACGGACGACATCTACGCCACCGTTGAGCGGCTCCGCGAGAACGGCGTCCGCTTCATGGACGTGCCCGATACCTATTACGAGCGGGTGAACTCCCGCGTTCCGGGCCACGGTGAGAATTTGGAGCGGCTGCGGCGGAACCGGATTCTCATCGACGGCCTGCCGGGCAACAAAGTGGGCCTTCTCCTGCAAATCTTCACCGAGACCGTGATCGGGCCGATTTTCTTCGAGATCATCCAGCGGAAAGGCAACGAAGGATTCGGCGAGGGCAATTTCCAGGCGCTGTTCGAGGCGATAGAAGACGATCAAATGCGACGGGGGGTAATCTGATGTTCCGCTGGATTTCACTGCCGAGAGTCGAGGGCGTCGCCGCCCGCCAGGCTCACGCCGATTTGCCCGAGGGCACTTACGAACGGGAATTGGGGCGGGAGGGCTTCTACGGCCCTTCCACGCAAATGCTCCACCGCCATCCGCCGACCGGCTGGATCAGCGTCGAGGGACCGCTCAGGCCGCGCGCCTTCGATACCAACCAGCTCACCGGAACCAGCGTCTCGCCATGGGACGCCACGCCGATGCTGGGCAATCTGAGCGTGAAAATCCGGTGCTGGCATACCTATTCCGCCATGGACCACCTGGTGCGGAACGGCGACGGCGACGAATTGCTGTTCGTCCACGAGGGCTCCGGGCATCTTTATTGCGACTACGGCCATCTCGCCTTTTCCGAGGGCGATTACCTGGTGATTCCACGGGGCACCCTGTGGCGCATCGAAACCTCCGGCATGGGCGTCTTCCTCCTGATCGAGGCGTCCAACAGTACCTACCGGCTTCCCGAAAAAGGCATCGTCGGAGCCCATGCCGTGTTCGACCCGGCGGTCTTGGACACGCCCAAGATCGACGACGCCTTTCTCGCCCAGCAGTCGGACCGGACCTGGCGGGTGCTGGTCAAGCGGCGGGATCGGCTCAGCGCCGTGACCTATCCCTTCAATCCGCTCGATGCCGTCGGCTGGCAGGGCACGCTGATGCCGGTCCGGCTCAACTGGCGCGATATCCGCCCGCTGATGAGCCATCGCTATCATCTTCCGCCTTCGGCCCATACCACCTTCGCCAGCGAGCGCTTCGTCGTGTGCACCTTCTGCCCGCGGCCGCTGGAAAGCGATCCGGGTGTGCTCCGGGTGCCCTTCTATCACAACAACGACGATTACGACGAGGTGATCTTCTATCACCGCGGCCATTTCTTCTCCCGCGACAACATCCATCCGGGCATGATGACCCTGCACCCCAGCGGAATCACCCACGGCCCTCATCCCAAGGCATTGGAGGCGGCTAAGGCGAGGTCGCGCACCGAAACCGATGAGGTGGCGGTCATGATCGACGCCCGCGACGCCCTCGAAGTGGCCGACCTGCCCCGCGGGGTCGAGTGGGCGGGCTACGTGGATTCCTGGAAATAGCCATGAAACTCGCTTCGCTGAAATCCGGAAGCCGCGACGGAACCCTGGTTATCGTCGACCGGGAGCTGAAAACGGCATTCCCCGCCCTGGAGTCCGGCTTCTCAACGCTGCAATCGGTACTGGAGAACTGGGAAGACGCCGCACCCGCACTGGAAACCACCTATCGCGCCCTCAATCAGCGCGAGCTCGATGCGCTCCCCTTAAGACCTACCGAGCTGGCGTCGCCCTTGCCCCGAAGCTATCAATGGCTGGACGGAAGCGCCTATCTGTCCCATGTCGAGAGGGTGCGAAAGGCCCGCGGCGCGCCCATGCCGCCTAGCCTGTACACCGATCCCCTGATGTATCAGGGGGGATCGGCGGCTTTCCTCGGCCCACGGGACCCGATCCGGCTCGCCGATGAAAGCTGGGGACTGGATTTCGAGGCGGAAGTCGCGGCGATCACCGACGACGTGCCTATGGGAACGACATCCGAGGAAGCGGCCTCGCACATCAAGCTGCTGATGCTGGTCAACGACATTTCGCTGCGCAACCTGATTCCCCAGGAACTCGCCAAAGGCTTCGGGTTCCTGCACGGCAAACCCGGACCGGCCTTCTCGCCGGTTGCGGTGACGCCCAACGAATTGGGAAATGCCTGGGACGGCGGCAAGATCCACCTTCCGCTGCTGACCCACCGGAGCGGTATTCTCGTCGGCAATCCCGACACCGGCCAGGGCATGCAATTCGACTTCCCCGCCCTGATCGCCCACGCCGCCAAGACCCGCCCCCTCCCCGCCGGCACCATCATAGGCTCCGGCACCGTCAGCAACGCGGACACCGGGCGGGGATATTCCTGCATCGTCGAAAAGCGCGTCCTCGAACAGATCGAATCCGGCGAAGCCCGGACGCCTTATCTCCGGCGCGGCGAGACGGTACGGATCGAAATGCTGGACCGGAACGGGCGCTCCGTTTTCGGCGCCATCGAACAGGACGTGCTGCAGTGATGGGCCTGGAACTGTATACCTACTTCCGAAGCTCGGCCGCCTACCGGGTCCGCATCGCGTTGAACCTCAAAAGATTGTCTTACCGGCCGCAATTCGTGCATCTCGCGAAGGGCATGCAGCGGCAACCCAAATATCGTGAAATCAATCCGCAGGGACTGGTACCGACCCTGGTGGACCGGGGAACGCCGTTCACGCAGTCCCTGGCGATCATAGAGTATCTGAACGACACCTATCCCGACCCGCCGCTGCTGCCACGCCGCCGCGACGAGCGGGCTTACGTCCGAGCGCTTGCGCAAATCATCGCCTGCGACATTCATCCCTTGAACAATCTTCGGGTCCTACGGTATCTCGCGGAGGTGCTGGGCCAGGACGAGCCGGCCCGAAACGCTTGGATTCGGTACTGGATCGAGGAAGGGTTCGGGGCGTTCGAGGAACAGCTCGCCCGCCACGGAGGCAGCAGCCGATTCTGCTTCGGCGACACGCCGACCCTTGCGGACATCTGCCTGGTGCCGCAGGTGTTCAACGCCCGGCGCTTCGGCTGCGATTTGAACGGGTTCCCCCGAATTCGAGCGATCGACGAAAGCTGCCTTGCGCTCACCGCATTCCGCGACGCGGCACCGGAGCAGCAGGCGGACGCCGAGTAGTGAATTTCTCGGGTCGGCGTAGCGCCGGGAGTGCCCATGTCGGCAACGGATTGCCGACCTGCCGGAGAAATTCGGAACGAATTCGCGGGTCAAATAAGTAGTTTTCCTTCTTATGTTATGAGGAGGTTCCATGATAGCCGTCGCCGACTCCAAACTTGAGCGCTATGCCGAGGAACACCGCTTGTCGGGCCTGACCGCTCCGACGCTCGAGGCGCTTGCGACGAACCGGACCGGGTATTCGGTCGACAAGGCCCAACGCTTTCTCGCCTTTCAGCGGCGCATCGACACCGAAATGCTGAGACACCGGATCATCACCGACAATCGTTATACCGCCTGGTTCAGCCAGGGCGAGCAGACCTTCGATCAGGTCCGGGCGTTCATCGTCCAGTTCTCGGTGTTTTCGAACCAGTTCCTGGTGGCCCAGCTTCAAAAAATAATCAATGCCGATTCTCTCGAAGGCATGCGGGCCTCCAAGGAAATTCTCGCCAACGAAATCGGCGTCGTCTTCAATGCCGGGCGGAAAAGGTCCGCCACGCGCGATCCCGACCATGAGGTCGATCCCGAACTGGTCTCCACCGAGGGCACGGTGGAAGGCGGCATATTCCATTTCCGTGCGGCGCATTTCGAGTGGCTGCTGCGAATCGCCGGGGAGCTCGGACTCGGATTTCAGGATCTCGGCGGCCGCAGGCACGGCACCCCCGCCACCCTCCATTTCTGCGACGAACTGATCCGGCTCTACGGCAACGAGAACTACGCAATCACCCAGGCCGCGAGCTATGCCGTGGAAAACTGGGCGGCGGCCGGTTTCTGGCAGGAACTGATCGACGGCTTGGTCCGCTACAACGCGCGTACCGGCTCGAACTTGCCGCTCGCTTTCTTCACCTGGCACAACCGCCTCGAAGCCCAGCACGCCCAGCATACCCAGGAGGAACTGGAAGAGCTTTATTTCACCCGCGACATCGACGAGGATGATTTCATACGTTACGGCAACGAAATGCTCGACGGCGTGGCGGTGTTTTGGGACGGTCTGGACGAGCAGCGGCGGGCGTTGGCGAAAGCGGCTTAAGCAGCGCTTCCCGCAAATCGTAAATATGAGGAGTCGCTTGCGCGACAGCTATTTGAATGTAGGTTTCCGAACCCACGGTCGGCTTACTTTCTTTTGCTCGGCCAAAAGAAAGTAACCAGAGGGAAGGCCGCCCGGTTGCCGCTTGGGTCCTGCGCTGCTACGAAAACCATCCTTGGTTTTCGCCCTTCGGGCCAGCGTACCGCTGTTCAAATTCGCTCCCGGCGAATTTGTCGCTTTCGGCGGGAGGCGCGGCAAACGGGATAAGAACACAAAACCGGAAACGCAGAACCTGTCCTGAGAAAAGTCGAAGGACTTATTCCGGCTATTGGAGTTTGCGTGAAGTAACGATCCACCGGCAAAGCCAGTGGCTTTCGACGGCTGGCCCCTCAAAGGGGCCTGACCGCCATCGGGCAAAAGCCATGTCGTCACCCCGGCAGGGAAGGGGCCGACTAAAGGCCCGTTTGCGATTGGAATGCCGGGGTCCAGTGACCACGGATGGTTTCGACCATTCACAATCCCTGTGAACTGGATTCATGCCGGGCGATCCTGCCCGGCACCCTTCGGGCGCGATGCGTGCAAACCGGCTGTCCTGCCGGTTTGTCCGGCACAAATCCGCCGGGAGCGGATTTGCATTTACCCGGAGGGCACCGGGCAGGACAGCCCGGTGTGAATCCCTGCCGGAATGACGGCCCAGCGAAATTGGGACAATACCTGACTCCCGGAAATGTCAAACTTTGCGAGTCCCCCGGCAGAACCGGGGGTTTTCCCGCGATAAATAATCTGGAGCGCCGTCTTGAATCAACTGCTCTGGCAACCCACCCGCTCGCGCATCGAAAGCACGAATCTGTACCGATTCACGCACATTCTGCGAGACCGATGGAGCATCGAATTGCCCGATTACGCTGCCCTTCACCGCTTCTCAATCGAGCAAATGGACGAATTCTGGCTGAGTCTGTGGGACCACGCGGGAGTCGTGGCGGAGACGCGCGGCGACCGCATTTTGGCGGACGGCGACAAGATGCCCGGCGCACGGTTCTTCCCCGAGGCGCGGCTCAATTTCGCCGAGAATTTGCTCAAACGCCGGGATGACGGAGACGCCATCGTCTTCTGGGGCGAGGATAGGGTGCGCCGGCGGCTGAGCTGGCGCGAGCTTTACGAGCGAGTCAGCCGTCTGGCGCAGGCTCTCGAAGCCGACGGCGTCGTGCCGGGAGACCGGGTCGCCGCCATCATGCCCAACCTGCCGGAAACCGTGATCGCGATGCTCGCCGCCGCATCGGTCGGGGCGGTCTTCACCTCCTGCTCGCCCGATTTCGGCGTACAGGGCGTGCTGGACCGGTTCGGGCAAGTCGGACCGAAGGTTCTCATCGCCGCCGACGGATGCTTTTACAACGGCAAAGCCCATTTCGCCGCCGACAAGCTCCGCACCATCGTGGCCAACTTGCCGAAGCTCGAACGCATCGTCCTCGTTCCCTATATCTCCGAGCGGCCCGAGCTAGAGGCGCTGGGCGAACGGGCGATTCGCTTCGACGATTATCTCGCGCCCTACCAAACGCGCGAGATTCCCTTCGCCCGGCTACCTTCCGACTCGCCGCTATACATTCTCTATTCGTCCGGCACGACCGGCATCCCGAAGTGCATCGTTCACGGCGCCGGCGGCACGCTGCTCAAACATTTGGAAGAGCTTCTGCTGCAATGCGATGTGAAACGGAACGATCGCGTGTTCTATTTCACCACCTGCGGCTGGATGATGTGGAACTGGCTGGCCTCCGCCCTCGCCTGCGGCGCGACGCTGCTCCTTTACGACGGTTCTCCCTTCCACCCCTCGGGCAATGTGCTGTTCGATTTCGCCGATGCCGAGGGCATGACCCATTTCGGCACCTCGGCCAAATACATTGACGCCTTGCTCAAGGCGGGATTGGAACCGAAGCGCACGCACCGGCTGACATCGCTGAGGACCGTTCTTTCGACCGGTTCTCCCCTGGCGCCGAACAGCTTCGACTACGTTTACGAGCGCGTCAAATCCGACGCCTGCCTGTCCTCGATCTCGGGCGGGGCCGATTTGATCGGCTGCTTCGTGGGCGGCAATCCGATGGGGCCGGTTCGGCGGGGCGAGATCCAGGCCAAGGTTCTCGGCATGGCGGTCGAAGTCTTCGACGAAAACGGCCAACCGGTCGTCGGCACGAAAGGCGAACTGGTCTGCACCAAACCCTTTCCTTCGATGCCGCTGGAGTTCTGGAACGACCCGGACGGAACCAAATACCGCGAGGCGTATTTTTCCATGTACCCCGGCGTCTGGCGGCACGGCGACTGGGCCGAGATCATGCCGCACGGCGGCATCGTCATTCACGGCCGCTCCGATGCGGTGCTGAATCCCGGCGGCGTGCGCATCGGCACTGCCGAGATCTATCGGCAAGTCGAAAGGCTCGACGAAATCGTCGAAAGTTTGGTCGTCGGCCAGAATTGGGATAACGATGTCCGCATCGTGCTGTTCGTGCGCCTGCGCGAAGGCCTGAAGCTGGACGAAGCGCTGGCGGCAAGAATCCGGAGGCAGATTCGCGAAAACGCGAGCCCGCGCCATGTTCCGGCCAAGATCGTGCAGGTCGCCGACATTCCCCGCACGCTCTCCGGCAAGATCGTCGAACTCGCAGTACGCGAGATCATTCACGGACGCCCCGTGAAAAACCGCGACGCGCTCGCCAATCCCGAGGCGCTGGAACTCTTCAGGAATTTGCCGGAGCTGGCGAGCTGAGGGATTTGAGCCGGGCGTGTCATGCCTGATGCCGTTCTCCCGCCCGGCCGAACGGGACGCGCGTTCGTGTCGGCAAAGGATTGCCGACCTACTTGGGTTTGCCTACAAGCGTAGGTCGGTAATCCTTTGCCGACGATGCCTGTATAACATCAATCAATCAAGCGGAGACACCCCGATGAATCAGCGCTCCACGAAAGAAATCTACTACGCCGACTACCTGCAACTCGAGCGTCTCTTGAGCGCTCAGACGCCCGAAAGCCGCCGGCATGGCAGGGAAGCCCACGACGAGATGCTGTTCATCATCACGCACCAGGCTTACGAGATCTGGTTCAAGCAAATCCTGCACGAACTCGAGTCGGTGCTCGGTGCATTCGCGGTCACGCCTTTGGACGAACACAGCATGGGCGTCATCGTCGCCCGTCTCGAGCGCGTCATTGCGATACAAAAGGTCTTGAATCAGCAAATCGACGTTCTGGAGACCATCACTCCGCTGGATTTTCTCGATTTTCGCGATTACCTGATCCCCGCTTCCGGATTTCAGAGCGTGCAATTCCGCGAGATCGAACTGCGCCTGGGGTTGGGCGTTCACGTTCCGCAACCGGTCACCGGCCGGCTCAGATCCGAGGATGTCGCATACCTGCGTGAAATCGCCAGCGAGCCAAGTCTTTTCGAACAGGTGGACGCCTGGCTGGCGCGCATGCCCTTCCTCAAGTTCGAGGGCTATGACTTTTGGGAAAGCTACCGTCAGGCGGTCATGGCTATGCTGGCGAAAGACCGGCGCTCGATCGAGACGAATCCTTTATTTTCCGATGCCGAGCGAAGCGCGCAGCTCGCCGAGCTGGAAAACACCCGGCGGAAATTCGATTACCTGCTCGATCCGGCAGGATTCGAGCGGCTCAAGGCGCAAGGCATGTTTCATCTCTGCCAAACGTCCGTGCTATCGGCCCTCTTCATCCAGCTTTACCGCGACGAGCCGATTCTGCACCTGCCGTTCCGCCTGCTCAGTCACCTGATGGACATCGACGAACAGTTCACCACCTGGCGCAGCCGCCACGCCCTGATGGCGCAACGCATGCTGGGGAGCAAAATCGGTACCGGGGGAAGCAGCGGACACGAATATCTCCAGGAAACGGTGGACAAGAAGCGGATCTTCAAGGATTTGTTCAACCTCTCGACCTTTCTGATCCCGCGCTCGTCCTTGCCGGCCCTGCCCAAGCGGCTGAAACAGAGCCTCGACTTCCATTTCACCGGAGAGCAATGTGTTTGAACCGGCGCCATTCTTGTCAGGACATTTCGGTAGCATCAGGCTCATTTTGGCGCCATCTCCCCCGCGGAAGCGGGCTTTAAACCGCGAGCGTTCGCCTAGGTGACTCATTCGGCGATAGGAATGTAGGGCGGGTTAGCGGAGCGTAACCCGCCGATTCGCGGTCGCTCGGTGGCTTACGGTCTAATCTGCCGTACAAAAATCAATCCCTTATTCAAGGCGATTTGGAATAAGGCGTCATGGCTCGGCTTCCAGCGCCAACGCCTGTTCCAGAATTCTGCGCTCCTCCTGATTGAGGTCCAGGAGGATGGTGCGATCTTTGCCACCGGCCTTGAGAAAATCGACGCCCGTCCGAAAGATGCGCAGAGGCACCCGGAATGCATCTATATCTCGACCGGCATCTTCCCAAGCCGAGGCCCAGAGTTCCAGGCTGTCCGAAGCGGGTAAGTCTTCCCCGGTGCGGTAGAGTGAACCCAAGTGGCTGGTCAACGCCTCCCCCAACTGGAGGATAGCGTTATGGTCCTGGTAGACCCGTACTAGTCCGCGGGTTCGCTCCCGGCGGATGCCAGGAGTCAGGGTGCTTTCGAAAAAGGCAGCGATGATACCCTCCGAATCGCCCACATAAGGCTGCTCCTTGGAAGCGCCCTGCGCCAGACCCTCCGCGAGCACGGAGATGGCAGAATCCCACCGTCCAGAAGCGATGCAGATCTTCGCGAGGGCGAAATGCGCCTCGACACGCAATGCAATCGGCGCTTCAATTAGTCCACGGACTTCCTCGAAGTCGTGCTCGGAGTGCTTCGCATCATTCACCTGCCAATAGGTCCAGCCCCGGCTATAGAGCGCCATTGCGACTTGCTCAACGGGTGCGTTCGGCAATGCGATGACGGCGCTGTAGTCGGCAAGGGCCTTCTCGGACTCACCGAGCTGTCCGTAGGTCCGGCCCCGGTTGTTGAGCGCTCTTGCGACTTGCTCGACGGGCGCGTTCGGCAATGCGATGACGGCGCTGTAGTCGGCAAGGGCCTTCTCGGACTCACCGAGCTGTCGGTAGGTCTCGCCCCGGCTAAAAAGCGCTCTTGCGACTGGCTCGACGGGCGCGTTCGGCAATGCGATGACGGTGCTGTAGTCGGCAAGGGCCTTCTCGGATTCACCGAGCTGTCGGTAGGTCCAGCCCCGGTTAAAGAGCGCTCTTGCGACTGGCTCGACGGGTGCGTTCGGCAATGCGATGACGGCGCTGTAGTCGGCAAGGGCCTTCTCGGATTCACCGAGCTGTCGGTAGGTCCGGCCCCGGTTAAAGAGCGCTCTTGCGACTGGCTCGACGGGTGCATCCGACATTCCAAAGATTGGGTACAGTGCCTCGATCGCTCGTGCAAACTCCCCCTCTTTGAAGTAAATCTCACCAGCAAGCAGACAGGCCGAAGCCCTCACGGACGCGGACTGGCCGCCGCTTTCATCGGCAATCTCCGCAAGCAGACTCAACGCCTGATCCTTGTTGCCTTTTGCCCATTCCCCGCACGCCAGGGCTAATTCTTCGGATTCCCGGGCATAGGATTCGATGCGCGAAAGCCATCGTTCACCCTGCTCATCGCCAAGCTCGGTTCGAAATCCTTCCACCAGAAGTTGCGCCCGCAAATCGCCCAGCTCCGAATTCTTCTCCATTGCAGCTTGCAGATAAGCGCGGGCTATACTGCCCGTGTCACACCCTTGCAGACGGGCCGTGAGATCGCGAGCGTCGTACCAGACCCTGAGAAAGTCCACCAGGAGACGCATGGGCTCGCTAGTCTGGTTCTCCTTCACTTCCACACAGATGCGCATCAAAGGTTCGGCGATCTCGTAGAGGGATTCGCGTCCTCGCTGGGCGGATTGGACATAGCCTTTATCGCGCAAGTCCTTGAGTTGGCTGGAAATGGTCTGATGACTGGCGAAAAGCCGCTTGGCCAACTCTTTGACCGGCGTGGGCCGCTCGCGAGTGCACAGGTACTCGACAATCTTCCGCTGCTGGGCGGGAAGCCAGCGGATGCGCTCCTGATAATAAGGCGTCATTTCGTCGATCATCTTGGAGAAAGGTCCTACCAGGGCGTCGATGTTGTCGCGCGTGATGAACTGGGACAGGACGATGTAAATCCGGTGGTTACCCCCGGACAGATGATGCAACGCACGGATGCGGGCGCGGCCGGTCGGACTGTGCAGAAAAGCGGCCACGTCGGGTTGTCCGTTCAGCGTTGCGATCTTGCCGAGCAATTCGGCGGCCTCTTCGACCGAAAGCGTCACGAGCTGCTCGGTTTGAAAGAATCCGAAGAAAACGCTATTGCGCTTGGTAATGTCATCTACAAGCCGCTGCGCTGTAGCAACAATGGTCAGCACCGGGTGCTCCTGAATCAAAGCCCGCAGCCGCTGTTGGCCCGGCTCGCCTAAACCTTCGAATAGGGCGTCCAGGTTTTCCATTACTACCAGCAGAGTCCGATCCTTCAATTGCTCCAGCAGCAAGTTTGCAAGCCAGTGCTCGGCGGCGTCAGGCTCCAAATCGTAGATGGGCTCCAAGGATGCCTCGCTGTAGTCATCCGGATAGCGTTTGACAAGAGCCAGATAGATCCGGCGCAGGAATTCGAGCAGTGTGGTACTGGTCTCATCTTCATTGAGCCAGGCGATATTCAGGTGCTTCTTGAGTTCCTCATCCTGACCGAGGCGGTGGACCAACAGTGTGACCAGGTGAGTTTTACCGGTACCGCGAGGCCCGACAAACAGCAGATGATGCTTGTTGCCGGTAGTAGCGCTCTCGCGGACCCGCTCCACGGCATCGTCCAGCATCGCCTGGCGCTGCACGAAGATCGCCTCAAGATCTTCCGGCGCGGTGCGACTGGGGGTGAATACAGAGAGAAATGTACGATCGTTCATGGCCGGCTCGTCTCAGAGTCCTCGGGAAAGCATCCACCAGCGCTTCAGCAGCGGAAAGCGGAACTGGTAGCAACCATGGGCGTCCCGCGACAGATAATGATCTTGCTCGACCAGTTTAAGCAGGCCTATCAGGCTCTCCCGTTCGGAGAGAGTGCCCGTGCCTTTCAGTTCGGTTAGCAGTTCATTGACGGAAACCGGCTGGTGGCGAACCGCGATACCGTCGAGGATGCCAAGTACGGCTGATTCGTTGTCCTTGCCGTAGTAAACCGGGATGCGCTCGCGGTAGTGACTTAGCTCCCAGGGATCGTTGGTGTCCAGCAGTTGACGGGACACAATCGTTTCGACGGCATCTGGCGTTGCCTCCCGGCCGGAAAGCTTGAGCGCCTTGACGATGTGGTGGATGTAGAAAGGAAACCCATCCGAGATTCGGGCGATGGTGTCGGCGACAGCCTCCGGAGCCTTGGTCGGGATACCCTCGCCTGTGATCAGTTTCGTGGCCAATTCGGCGGCTGCCACCGAGTCCAGGGGCAGAACCTCGAGAGGGAAGGTGTCGTTCAATGGTGAGTTGGCATAATTCTGGCGCTTGAGGCTATGGATAACATGGTGGAATCCAATGGAACCGGTGAGAATCATCCGGAGCCCCCTGTCACCCTCGCCTTGACGTAGCGCGCGCAGAGTATCGAGTACCTCCATGGCCATGATCTCTCCCTCGCGATCGCTGATGCTTTTTAGCATGTAAGGGACTTCATCCCACAAAAAAAGCGGGCGTTCGTCGTGCTTCTCTCGTTCTTCGACCAAGTCTTCGATCGCCTTGGTAAGGATCTCCTTCCAGGGCGCCTGAGCTCCAAACGGAGGCAGCTTGAACACGCCTCCGACCTCGGTCCCGCCCATAGTGTTGAGAAAGTCCCGAACGCGTCGGGCCGTCCATTGACGAGCCGAGAGAAAGCCATCGACCTCTCGATAAACAGCGAGGGCGAACTCCAGGGCCGTGTGGCACTTCTCCAAATCCTGAAAAATCGGAACCCAGCCGCTAATCGGCTCTGCGCAAAGCTTTTTGATGATCGTCGTCTTGCCGATGCGCCGCTCGGCATTTATACGAATCGATTGTTGATCGATAGTGTCCCAGATTTGCTTGATGATCTCGTCACGACCAACAACCTCGTTTAGATCGATCTGACCGCCCGGATTAGCTTTCATATTAGTCCTTTAAGCGTTTATGTTTTTCATCATTGTACGTTATCTTTAACGTACGTCACATTCAATGTATTTAATTAGACTCTAACCAACTCTACATTTTCAGAGTTTCCTTCCGTGACATCGCCGACCTAAGGCTAAGTGAGCGATAATTTCGGATAATTGTCGATCCTACCCGGCTGTCTGACTCACCCGCTTTGAATACATCCATGGCCGATTTCTCCGCCAGCGAACCGACGCCCTTCGAAGGATCGCTCACTCGTCCGGTGATGCGCGCCCTCCCCGAACTGCGGGAGCTTCTGATACTCGCGGAGCACGTCGCGGATGCGGGCTGGGATTGGGCGCGGGTGGAAGTTTTGGCGGAATTGCATCACGGTGAGGAATCGTTTCCGCTGCTGGCCTTTCGCTTCGGTCCGTCCGATCCCGCCTTGCCGGCTCTGGCGCTATTCGGCGGGGTCCACGGGCTCGAACGTATCGGCACGCAGGTCGTGACCTCATATCTCCGGACCCTGGTGGAAATGGCTCGCTGGGACCGGGTGACCCGAGACATGCTCTCCACCACTCGCCTGCTGATCATGCCACTGGTCAATCCGGTCGGCATGTATCTCAAACGGCGATCCAATGGCAACCGGGTCGATCTCATGCGAAACGCGCCGGTACGGGCGGAAGGATTATCCCGTTGGCATCTATTCGCCGGCCATCGCATTTCTCCCGCATTACCCTGGTATCAAGGGCAGGAAGACGCGCCCATGGAGATCGAAGCGCAAACCCTTTGCGATTGGGTGCGCCGCGAGATCTTTCCCGCCCGAACCGCACTCAGCATCGACGTGCACTCCGGCTACGGGAAGGTAGACCGCCTGTGGTTTCCCTTCGCGAAAACCCGGAAGCCCTTTCCGGCACTGGCGGAAGCCGTCGCCTTGAAGCACCTGATCGACAAGACCCATCCCAACCACGTCTATTGCATAGAGCCCCAGTCCCGCCAGTACCTCGCCCACGGCGACCTGTGGGATTACCTCTACGACGAATACAGAACCGTCCGGCCCGACGGCCGCTATATTCCCTTCACCCTGGAGCTGGGTTCGTGGCTTTGGGTGAAGAAGAACTGGTCGCAGGCATTCTCGGCCCTCGGCGTCTTCAATCCGCGCCTTCCTCACCGCGTGCGGCGGACCCTAAGGCGTCATCTTTTGCTGTTCGAGCTTTTCTACCGCGCCGTACGCTCGCCCGAGCCATGGACCGAGCTCGACGAAGCCGAGCGAGAGCGGTTAAGGCGTCAGGGCTTGGAATGGTGGTATGACGGATGATGAGACGCGCAGCCGCCGGACCAATCGGCCGGGTGTCGATTGGCACGCACTGTGCCCATATGATTCGCCGACGCATATTCTGGTCTACGGTACATTTTCGTGCGTGCTGAATTCTCCTGTATGACGCGCAGGATCAGCGCGCCGCCGGGTTGTCTGCTGATTTCGCATCCTCCCTGGCGCTCGCCCGCTGGGCGCTTCACGCATCCAAATCGACTCCCGCCGGTGAAGTTCCTCTGCCGACCGCCGAACTTCCTGGCGATTTGGATCGCACGCTTACCCTTGATGTAGCCCACCACGTTCGAAACCGCATACTTCGGCGGAATGCTGATACACATATGAACGTGGTCGCCCATCAGGTGACCTTCAACAATTTTCGATTCCTTGTGCCCGGCGAGCTCATGAAATATCTCTCCAAGATGCCGCTTGAGCGCACCAAAAATCAATTTCTTCCGCCGCTTCGAACCGTCCCCGCCGCAGAAGACCTGCAACAGGCCGCGCACTCCCCCTGGTTTTGCATGCTCTCCTCGATGGCCGCACCGGCGCGGCCTGCGTCGGCCAGGTCTTGAGCCGCTGTGAGCTTGGATGTCAGGGAGTCGGCGCTCCCCAAGCTGCCGATCGTCCCGAGTTCCTCTCCTGGAGCGGGCTGATCGTCTGCATGGTGCTGGGGATCGTAGTGACGACGTTCACGGTCACGGGGGCCGCGTGCGCGACCGAGGTCCCCGGAAACCCGACGATCCACAGCGTGTACGTGCCGGGCGTGACGGTGGACGCGACACCGATGGTGAGCGTGAAAGAGAAGGACCCATTGGGCGGGAGGGAGCCGATGTCCTGGGGGAAACCGGGCGCCGTGAAGCCGGCCGGCAGCGCCCCTCCGGTCGGCTGGGCGAAGATCCCGAGCTTCACGGCCTCTCCCGTGAACCCGTTCAGCGAATTCACCGTCACCGTCGCCAGGCCCTGTCCGCCTTGGGTGACGTTGATCGTAGGAAGGGGCGAGAAGGAGTAGTCGCTGACGAGGACGAGTTTGTCGGCGAAGCCATCGCTGGCGCCACCGCCGTACCTCGGCTGAGCGGCTCCCATCTGGTCTGCGTTGCTCGGTGGGATCTCGCCCGCCAGATAGACATTGAACCCCGAGATGGACGGCGGAACGGCGAGGGCGGTCGCGACGTCGGACGATCCAAAGGAGAAGAAGACCGAGTTCTGGAGGACCGCCGGGTCCGCGGTCGGGAATGTTTCGGCGAAGGCCTTCAGGTCGTACCCGAGTACCCACAGGAAGGCATCAGGGCCGGTGATCCCCTCCGGGTCTGTATCGAACGACCCCGCCACATTGACGACCGGTCCGAAGAACGAGCCGCCGATACCCAGCGCGAGCACCCGATCGAAGCCGCCGGCTCCCACAAAGCTCGCCTGGATCACGCTCGCCAGGCTGGAGTTGAGGCGAGCCACGAAGCCGTCCGTGGCCCCTCCGAACGTCGGTGTGTGCCCTCCCAGCGTTCCGGGGAAACTCGAGGCAGTGGTCTCTCCCCCCACGAAGACGTCCGGCCCTGAAACGGCTATGGCGTGCGCGATGTCCTGACCAAGCCCCCCGAGGTAGGTGGCCTGCACGAGCGAGGTCAAATCGCTGGTCAGGAGCGCCACGAAGGCGTCGGACTGGCCGTCGGGATAATGGATCTCCTGAGCGCCCCCTCCTGTCTTCGGAAAGTCCGTCGAGACGGTTTCCCCCGTCACGTAGACGAACCCCGCCGAGATCGCGATGGCGTTGATGAAATCGGAGGAGCGACCTCCCAGGTACGTCGCCTGCGTCAGGTTCGTCAGATCAGCGGAGAACGCGGCGATGAAGCCGTCGTTCGTATTCTGCCCGACGGGGCGGATGATCGGGTCCCCGTTCAGCGGCTGAGCGCTGTCGAGGGTCCCGACGAGATCGTGCGAGGCCGTCCGGCCCGCCACGAACACGGCATAGGCGCCCCCGAAAAGAGCCACGCTGCTGGCGGCGTCCTCGTCGGTCCCTCCGAAGTAGGTCGCCTGGGTCAACGCCTTCAAGTCCGAGGTAAGGAGCGCGGCGAACGCGTCTTTGCCCCCCGCGCTCTGCGGTCGGGCGCCTCCGGTCGTTCCCGGAAAGTCCGTCGATGTCGTCGAACCTGTGACGTAGATGCCGGCTTCCGAGACCGCGACACCGCTCACGGCGTCGTCGCCGGCCCCCCCCAGGTACGTCGCCTGGATGATCGTCTTCAAGTCCGAACTGAGGAGAGCGACGAAGCCGTCGCTCGGACCCGCCAGGGCAGGTCGAGCCCCTCCCGCCGTCCCCGGGAAGTCCGTCGAGTCGGTAGTCCCCGCCACGAGCACGTTCGACGCCGTGGCCGCTGCGGCGGTGACGCGGTCCCCTCCCGATCCCCCGAGGAAGGTGGCTTGGATCAAAGGGTCGATCTCGAGGTCCTTCGTCCGATCGTACTGCCCGACTTCGAAGCGGTAGCTCTTTCCCTCCACCGCATAGGCGACCTCCACAGGGTGTGCGCGGCCCGCGACCGTCTGGTAGGCCTTCGGCCTGCTGAACACGACCGTGCCGAGCCCCGTGCCGACCTCCAGCTCGCCCTTGTCGTTCGCCCGGAGGAATGTCGCGCCAGAAATCCTCACTCCGATCTTCTCGGGCCTCGCGCCAGGCCTGACGTGGAAGAGTTTCTCGACGGTTGCGCCCGCCGCCCTCAGCTCGAGCTCGATCCCCGCGTACACCTCACCGAGGGTCACGCGATCGTAGGTCGGGACGTTCGTTCTCCAGGCGGATTCCTCACTCCCGATCAGATAGTTCACCTCGGTTGGGGCCTTCTCTGCGCCGTCCACCAAGGCAGCGGCGCCGCCGACGAGCGCCTCCTTCAGGGACCAACCCGTTGTCCCGGTCTTGCCGGACACCTTCGGGAGGTCGTACACGATCTCGCCGATGCGGGTGACATAGACAGTGCCGCCGTCGATCCCCGCATAGAACCTCACCCGCTCGTCGGTCTGCCCCTGGTTCGCGATGAAGGGGACGCTCGGATGAATGAGCTTCCCGCTCACCTGCGGCGAGGGCGAGCTCGAAGCGTCATGCGGCTCACCGCCATGCTTGGGCCGGGCGAGCAGGATCGCCCCCAGCAAGGCCAGCAGCCCCAGGAAAAAGTACCGTAAGCCCGGAAACCGGCCGCGGGAGCTCGGCTTCCTGTCCCTTTGCCGCGTCGAGTATTGCATGATTCCCTCTCCGGGATCGGACCTGTCCATGGCGCTCACCCCCCGTTTGGGCAGAATCTTAGCCTCGCAGAGTTTGAGTCCAGGAAAAATAAACGTCCTTTTTCTAATTCCTATGACCGGCTTCGCGGCATCAAATTCCGATCAGGGCTGTTCAATGCTTGATGCCCTGAGAGTTTATGAATCAGGCCCGTAAATACCCTCCTGGTATTTCGGGCCGCCGCCCAGGCCCGGTACACGCCCGGCCTGGGCTCACGCGGCTTGTCGCCGCGCCGGGGCATCCCTGCCCCGGATTAACCCGGCCTATATTTATAGGCCGGGTTAATAAGATGCGCTCCAGGTTAATGGCGTTGTCATAGAGAGCGGCAGCGATATTGGGGGCTGATCCCAAAATGGGAAATATAGTCCGCGTTGGGCGCAATAGGGTACTCCCGTATTGCGCCGCATGAGGAAGTTTCCCATGCGGCTCTACGGCCCTGTTCGATCTGTTCTACCGCGCCGTCCGCTCGCCGGAACCCTGGGTCGCGCTTGGCGACGCCGAGCGCGAGCGGTTACGGCGTCAGGGGTTGGAATGGTGATATTAGGTGCCGCTGACGCGGCGCCCCCTTCAATCATGCTTCCAACCGTCGACCGCCAAGACGAAAAATACTCCGAGCCAAAACGGATCGCCTGCGGCGCTTGTCATCATTTCGTCACCAAACCGCAATATTTGCGTCATACCGCCTCCGTAAAGTGCCTTTCCATCGAAGCACAGACGGAAGGCTTACATGTCAGTACAAGACGCTATTTCTCTCTCGTCCCGTCCTCGCCGTTACGCCGCCGAAGTCGCCAGCGATCCGGCGACCGTCCGCGCAACCCAAGCCCTGCGCTACCACGTTTTCGCCGAAGAGATGGGCGCGCATCTGCATACCCGGATCGAGGGTCTCGATTATGACGAAATCGACGATTACTGCGATCATCTCTTGGTGCGCGACACCCAAACCGGGCAGATCGTCGCTTGCACTCGTTTGCTGGACGACATCCAGGCTGCGCGCCTGGGACGTTTCTACTCCGAGGGCGAATTCCAACTCGACGAGGTTCTGGCCTTGCCCGGACGCTTCCTGGAGATCGGCCGCACCTGCGTCGATCCGTCCCACCGCGGCAGCGTGGTTCTCGGAACCTTGTGGAACGGGCTGGCGGAATACGTCTACAACGGCCGTTTCAACTACCTGATGGGCTGCGCCAGCATCCCGCCTGGCCCCAGCGGCTTCGCCGTCGATGCGGTCTATCGGCAGATCGAGCCGCACCAGTTCGGCCCGTCGGAACTCTTGGTAAGGTCCAAAAATCCGGTTCCTGCGCACAAGCGCTGCGTCCAGGACGAAAGCGGCATTCCGCCTTTGTTGCAGGCTTATCTCAGGCTGGGCTGCTGGGTCTTGGGCGATCCTTTCTGGGACGAGGATTTCAACGTCATGGACGTGTTCATTCTGCTGGACCTCTCCCGCATGCAGGCCCGCTACGAAAAACGCTTCATCGCCAGCAAACAGGAAAACTCGCGTGCAGCGCTGTCGGCAGTGGTTTAAAGCTCTGGCCATCGCCGCCATGTTCGTGGCCGGCATCGTGGCCGTCAGCACGATCATGCCGGCCCTGAGGCTGCTATTGGGGAAGAAGTCGGCCGCCTTGAACGACGCCATCGTGGTGAGCTGGAACCGTGCCGTCTGCCGGATTCTCAATCTGCGCTTGCACATCCGCGGGCGGCCCGACGCGAACGCCCGATTAGTGGTGGCCAACCACATTTCCTGGCTGGACATCATCGCCCTCGGAGCGCAAGGCCCCTGCTTGTTCGTCGCCAAACGGGAAGTGGCGGATTGGCCGGTCATGGGCTACCTGGCGAAAGGCATCGGCACGCTTTTCGTCCAGCGCGGCGATACCGGGCAGAGCGCAGCCGTGGCCGAACGGATGGCCTGGCAATTGCGCCAGGGGAAACGCCTGGTGCTGTTCCCGGAAGGCACGACAACCACCGGCGACCGCGTGCTGCGTTTTCACGGCAAGCTGCTCCACCCGGCGCAGTTGGCGGGAGCGCACGTCCAGGCGGTCGCCCTGCGTTACGACGGCGCGGCGAAAGAATGCGCACCCTTCGTCGGCGAGGACGAATTTCTGCCGCATCTCCTCGACATCCTCAAGCTGGAACGGATCGATCTCCATGTGCACTATTGCCCCGCCGTTCCGCCCGGACCGGGCCGGAACGAGTTGGCGCAAACCACGCGGCAACAGATCGTGGCCGCGCTGGATGCCGGCCATTCTTGCCGCGGACTGGCCGTCATGAATTCTTAACCGGTCCGTCACGGCGCTTTAAGAAAATCGGTTTAAGTTCTTTGCCAGTTTCAACCGCAGCGAGGACTATCCATGAAGCTGAAATACCGTACCGTCTGGATTTCCGACGTACATCTAGGGACGAGGGGCTGCAAGGATGAATATCTCCTCGATTTTCTGCGGCACATCGAATGCGAACGCCTTTATCTGGTGGGCGATATCATCGATTTCTGGAAGCTCAAGAGCGGTGTTTACTGGCCCCGCCTGCACAACGAGATCGTCCGCACCGTCATGGCGATGGCGGCTCGGGGCACACGGGTGATTTACATTCCGGGCAACCACGACGAAATCTTCCGCGGCTATATCGGCACGGTGTTCAACGGCATCGAGATCCACGCCAGCGCGGTCCACGAGACGGCGACCGGACGCCGGCTTCTGGTACTGCACGGCGACGAGTTCGACGGCGTGGTCTGCTCCAGCCGCTGGCTGGCGGTTCTCGGCAGCGGCGCCTACGACTTCCTGATCGAGGTCAACCGCTGGTTCAATCACGTCCGCCGCATTCTCGGCTTTCCCTACTGGTCGATGTCGGCCTACATCAAGCACAAGGTGAAGAACGCCGTGAACTTCATCTTCGATTTCGAGCGGGCGCTGATTCACGAGGCCTATGAACAAAATCTGGACGGCGTGATTTGCGGCCACATTCACCACGCCACGATCCGGACGGCCGAGCACGGCACGCTGTACGGCAACTGCGGCGACTGGGTGGAAAGCTGCACCGCCTTGGCCGAAAGCCACGCCGGAACGCTGTCCGTCATCCGCTGGCTGGAAGAAAGCACCCAACTCCTGGAGGATCTCGCACTTGAAACTCGCCCTGATCACGGACGCCTGGCTCCCACAAACTAACGGCGTCGTCACCACGCTTCGCACGATCTCTGAGCAGCTCCGCGCGATCGGACATACGGTCGAAACCTTTACGCCGGATCAGTTTCGCAACTGGCCGTGTCCGAGCTATCCCGAAATCCGTCTGGCGCTGGGCTGCGGCTCGAAACTCCGAGCCCGGCTGGACGAATTCCAGCCCGATGCCATTCACATCGCCACGGAAGGCCCGCTCGGCATGGCCGCCCGGAGTTTTTGCAAACGGCGCGGGCTTCCCTTCACGAGTTCTTTCCATACCCGATTCGCCGAATATATCCATCTCCGCACCGGTCTGCCGCTCGCTGTCGGCTATTCCTTTCTGCGCTGGTTTCATGGCGAAAGCGAGCGCCTGATGACTGCGACGCCCACCTTGCTGGAGGAGCTCAAGGCGCGAGGCTTCAAGAACCCGGTGCTGTGGTCGCGCGGAGTGGACACGGACTTGTTCCGTCCCCGAGACAAGGGTTTTCTGCCCGATGCCCGCCCCGTGCTGCTCTATGCCGGCCGGGTGGCGATCGAAAAGAATATCGAGGCTTTTCTCAAGCTGGATCTGCCGGGCGCCAAGTACGTGGTCGGCGACGGACCGCAGCGGGAGGAGCTCGAGAGCAAATATCCCGATGTCCGCTTCGTCGGTTACAAATACGGCGAGGAACTGGCCCGCTATCTCGCGGCCGCCGATGTTTTCGTTTTTCCGAGTCGAACCGACACTTTCGGCCTGGTGATGCTGGAAGCTCTGGCCTCTGGCGTTCCGGTCGCGGCCTTTCCGGTGGAAGGCCCGAAGGACGTGATTCTGAGCGGTCGGGTCGGCTGCCTGGACGAAGACCTCAAGAACGCTATCACCGAGGCGCTGAAACTCGATCCCAAAGACTGCCGCCAGTATGCCCTGCGCTATTCCTGGCGCGATTGCGCCCTCCTGTTCGAAAGCTATCTGGCGCCGATTCCGAAAAACGGCGCGCGTTCGACGGCGTGGTGGCAGCGGTATTCGTGATCTCCGTGCCCGAGCCATGGGCATCTGCACCCTCGCGATTGATGCCTGTCCTGAGCCTAGTCGAAGGGCGCTCCACTTCGTTCAGCACATCCTACGAGTTCTAAGCGCTGTCATGGATCGTTCATCTTTCCGTCACCGGATTGTCATCTGCCCCGGCTAAGGTTTAGGAGTAGCCCTTAGGGAGTAGCGTGCCATGAAATTCATGCAGACGATCCAAACCTACGACGTCAATCTGTTTCTCTGGGTAACGCAACGGAAATCCCGGCGCGTGCTGGTTCGCGGTGCGCGATGCGTCTCGAAGACCGGCGACGGGCACTTGTACCTGATCCTCGGCCTGGTGCTGGCATGGTCCGGGCAGCCTGCGGGCTCGGTTCTGCTGGCTTGCCTGTTAACGGGCTTCGCCATCGAGCGTCCGGTCTATTTCATCCTCAAGAATCTGTGCCGGCGCGACCGGCCCCAAGCCGCGCTGAATATTCCGAGCTTCATCATTCCGTCCGACCGTTTCAGCTTCCCGTCCGGGCACACCTCCGCGGCGTTCCTGGTGGCGACGTTGCTGAGTTTCTTTTATCCGGCCCTTGCGCCTCTGCTCCTAACCTGGGCTGTGCTGATGGGCATGGCGCGGGTGGTGCTCGGCGTTCACTTTCCCACCGACACGCTGATCGGCGCGCTGATGGGAATCCTTTTGGCCCTTCTGAGTTTAGAGATCCATCTTACGTGAAAGTGTTCTATGGCGTTCAGGCCACCGGCAATGGTCACATTACCCGAGCGCGAGCCATCGCGCCCAAACTCGAGCAAGCCGGAGCCGAAGTCACTTACCTGTTTTCCGGCCGCCCTTGGGAAAAGCTGTTCGAAATGGACGTCTTCGGCGACTACCAATGGCGTGCCGGTCTTACCTTCGAAACCAAAGCCGGCAATGTGCGGTACATCAAGACCGCATTTCGCAACAATCTTCCGAGCTTCGTCCGCGACGTCAAATCCCTGGACTTGAGCCAGTACGACATCGTCGTCAGCGATTTCGAACCGGTTACCGCCTGGGCCGCACGGCTGCAGGGCATCAAAACCGTCGGCATCGGCCATCAGTACGCCTTCGGCTACGATATCCCCAAGGCGAATGCCGATGTCATGGGAAATCTGGTGCTCAAGTATTTCGCGCCGGTCACGGTGGGCCTGGGCGTGCACTGGCATCATTTCCATCATCCCATCCTCCCGCCCATCATCGAGACCGATCTCGAACCCGCGGCGGTTCAGCCGGACAAAATCGTCGTCTATCTGCCCTTCGAAGACATCAATCAGGTCGTCCGCTTGCTGAAGCCGTTCCACGATCGTCAGTTTCACATCTACAGTTCGACCATGCCGGACGAACGCCATCCGCGGCCCGAGCACATCCACATCAAACAGCTTTCCCGGAAGGGATTTCAGCACGACTTCGCCGACGCCGCCGGCGTGATATGCAACTCCGGGTTCGAATTGACCAGCGAAGCGCTTCATCTCGGCAAGAAGCTCCTGGTCAAGCCGCTGCACGGCCAGATGGAACAGAACTCCAATGCGCTGGCCCTGGAGGTCTTGCAGCTCGGCCAAGTGATGCAGACCTTGGACGGCCCCACCGTCGAGGCCTGGCTGCAACAGAGCCGGGCCACACGGGTCGTCTACCCCGATGTGGCACGGGCCGTCGCCGATTGGCTGATGCAAGGCGATCTGAGGGTCGACAAATCCTGGGTGGATAATATCTGGAGCCAGGTTCACCGAACCGATGGGTAAATTCGAAATCATGGCAGGTCAGAATCTCACCGGCTGGTCCCGCATTCATGCGGCGTTTTTCAACTCCATGAAAGGACTCAAAGCCGTCTGGCTGAGCGAGGAAGCTTTCCGCCAGGAAATTTATCTGCTCATCGTTACCGGACCTTTGGGATTCTGGCTCGGACAAACCGGTTTCGAAAAGGCATTGCTGGTGGGCAGCATTCTCCTGGTCCTGATCGTCGAACTGCTCAACACCGGTATCGAAATCGTGGTCGACCGGATCAGCTTCGAGCATCACGAACTGTCCGGCCGGGCCAAGGACGTGGGTTCCGCGGCGGTGTTCCTCGCCCTGACCTTGGCCGGCATCATCTGGCTGCTCGTGCTGCTGCCGAGATTCGGCTGACGGTGACCGTTTTGTCGGCAAGGGATTGCCGACCTACGAACCACGGCCGCATAGTAGGTAGCGAATCCTTTCACGACATTAACGGGTCGGCCAGCAGGTTTTATCGGCAGAGGATTGCCGACAAGCTTCCTACGCCTTTGCCGGAAACGCTTCGCTTATTCATGCCTACGACTAGGACATGGTGAGCAACGCCCTAAAGCGCCTTGATTCCGACGATCACGAAAGCCGCCATGGCCCCGATCGATATCGCCAGGCTGGCGGCGCTTCGCCGTCTCAATACGAACTCCACGCCGTAGAGCACCACGGCCGACTGAATCGCCAGCTTGGCGTAGTTCACTTCGCCGAAGACAGGCAGGTTGGCTGCCGCCAGCAGGATGAATACGACCAGAAAGTCCGACGGGGTAACGGAAAAATAATAACGTCCGGAGAAGCGCACACCCACGGCGGTAACGGCCGCCAAGACCGGGAAAAAGTATTTCAGCCCGATGTGCCAAAGACGCCGTTCCGTAACGCCGGAGAGCTCGATCGAATAGATCACCAGGATGACGCAGGCATAAATCACGAACCGCTCTATCCATCTGGCCGCTGGCAGTCGCGATACGCGGGCGACCAGCCAGGCCGTCATACTGACGGCTACGAAGTAACGGATATCGGACGCCAGTTCCCTGGCTACCACGGCCCCCATGATCAGAAATCCGGTAATGAGCAGGCTCAATACCAGATTCGGGGTTTCGTCCAGTCTCGCCCGGTCGCGCGCGCGCTTGAGAAAACCCGTCACGGGCGAGGTGCCGCCATGCAGCCGCCATCCGAACTTTCGGGCGAGCGGGTAAAACAGGACGACCGCCGCGCTCAGAGCCAGATAAAGCGCCGCGATCAGCCAGTAGGATTCGTACCGGAACAGATAAGCGGATACCACGAATAGGGATTGAACGGCGTATATGGCCAGCACCGCTTCGTACTGATCGAACCCTAGGGCCAATAGCTTGTGGTGAAAATGGCTTTTGTCCGGTTTGAACGGGGATCGGCCTTCGGCCATCCTTTGCGTCATTACCATCAAGGTATCGATGATGGGCAATCCGAGAATGGGCAAGGCGAGTCCCGGCGTCAGCGCGGTATTGACTTGCTCGGTCAGCATGAGCACCAGCACGCCTAGGCTGAAACCGAGAAACTGGCTGCCGGTGTCGCCCATGAACACCATGGCCGGATGGGTGTTGTAGCGGAGAAAGCCGAGCGTCGCGCCGATGATGGCCAGGCTCGTAAAAACCAGCTCGTCGCCTTCCGCGAGATCGGCCAGGGAAGCGATACAGGCGAGACTCAGGAGACTCAAGCCGGCCGCGAGCCCGTCGAGGCCGTCCGACAAATTAGTGGCGTTGGTGGTCCCGAGGAGAAAGAAGACGGTCAAGGGATACGAAACGAACGCCGGAATTTCCCGGCTCTCGAACCCCGGCAATCGTTCGACCGCCACACCTCCGAGCCAAACCACCACGGCGATCGCCAATAGCTGCCCGGCGAATTTGGTCCGGTAATCGAGATTGACGCGATCGTCCCACATGCCGAAAACCGTGATCACGCCAATGCCGAAAAGAAACATCTCGGTGCTTCGGCTCAAATCGATCCAGGCCAAAACGGACGCTACAGCGCCCAAGACCATCCCGATACCGCCGATCCGCGGAATAACCGCATGGTGAATCTTGCGTCCGTCCGGCACGTCGACAAACCTCAGGCGGGGCGCCAGCCGCATGAATACCGCGACCAACACCATCGCGACGAACAAGGCGGTGAGAAAGACGAAGAAATGAAACATAAACCGAGGCAGCCCCACACATCCTTTGCAGTGATATCGACGGCGACTCGCCGTAGTAGCCTCTCATTCCCCTAGCACTCCGCTTTCCGCCCGACTTCCGCTCCGGAGAGATCATGGGATGGACGTCGATGCGAGTGCCGCTTTGCCCACGCATGGGATTCCGGCGTTCAGTTCGCGACGTACCGGTCCAATCGCGGTATCAGCGAAGCGAGAAAACTGACGAGGCGCTTCTCGGTCACCGCGAGATCCTCGCCCGGAGGTGCGCGGGTCGTAAGTCGCACCAGCGCGCCGTCGCTACGGTTCAGGGTCAGCGCGTCCCAGAACAGATACCACTTGACGAGATATTCATTGGTCAGATTCCGGCCACGCTGCTGAAACCAGTAATGAACCAGTTGCCTTTCGTCGCCTTTCTGAATCAGGACCCGATTGACCCTGAGATCGCCGGCGTAAAGCCAGATGCCCGGAATCGACACCGTCTCCAAGGACTTGATCTGCCATCCGCCGCCCGGTATGCAGGAACGCGGGGAATGCACCGACTCGCCCTTGCGCTGCGAGGCGTAATAGGCCGCGTAGAAATTCACCGGCGGCGCGCCGCCCTTGCTGAAATCGGCCAAGATGTAATCGTCGAACTTCAAGGCATCGACATACTGCTGTTCCATGATCTCGCGCCGTCCCTGCCAGGCGTCCATTTGCATCGGAAACTCGGCGAACGATGTGCGCGGCGGAACCGATTCCGCCCGCTTCTCCAGAGACAGCGACAAGCCGGCCGCAACGATCAGCATGCCTCCGACCGTCCAGAACTCCCGAGGCAGCTTCCGCTTCCGAGGTGCGATACCCTCGTCGGGCCCTTCGGGCCACCGTCTCCCGGAAGGAGAAGGAGCCAAGGCGCGGCCCTCGGCCGCATATTTTCGGGCAGGCTCGGGAAAAGCGATGTCGAAAAGCTCACTCAGCGGGCGCTTGTCTTCACCGATCCGCGCCAGCAAGCAAATCTCGCCGATCAGAATGGCGGTACAGGCCATGAAGATCGCCCAGCCCTCGAAATCGTGCAGGAAGCCCTCCGCCATCGACGGGCCCCGATATTCCACGAGCACCCCGATGAGCCCTACGCGCAGGCTGTTCATCAGAACGGTAATGGGAATGCTCGACAGGAACACGAGCACCCGCTTCCAAAGCGCCGCTTTGAAAAGGTAAGCGCAGATGAAGGCCAGCCCCATGAGAGGGAACAAGTATCTTAGCCCGCTGCACGCTTCCACGACCTGGAGCTTGTACGCGCCGAGGTCGATGACGTTGCCCTCGAGGTAGACGCTGATATCGCACAAGCGGATCAAGCCGACCCCTAGCCGGGAAGAGAGCAGTTGCAACTCCGAAGACAGTCCCTGATAGATGAAACTGGGCAACGGGATCGCGAAAAACAGAAAAAACAGCGGAACCCGGACAAGCCGGAAAATTTCCGGTCCCAGAGCGGTGATAACCACGCCGAAAAGCACGATCAGGAATGCGTACTGCTCGATGATGAGCAGCGTGCTCAATTCGCCCAGAAAGAAGAACGCCAATCCGGCGACGACGAGCGATGAACCGGGCGGATATCCGGATATCCTCGCGGCCGCGATATCGTTCTTTTTTTGCCAGATGAGAAAAGCCGTGACGAAGGGGATGAGGATGCCGTGGCTATATTCATCCGAATTGAGCCAGGCATCGACCGTATAGGTCAACGCGTCGAAAAAGATGATGGCTATCAAGACACCGAGTATGGCGAGCCTCGACCAGACCCGGCCCGATGCCCTCCGTTGTAACTCGGAGTGAATTCCCTTCACGATATGTTGATCCATCGAGGCATCCTGCCCGGAGCGATGATGCATCAGTTCATCGCTACGCCCGAGCGATTCGCCCACTTCTCGCGCATCACGCGCCATGCGAATTTCGGCAGTTCGGCTTGCCGCCGGAGTCTTTGGGGCTCGCGGGCGAGCCGGTAAAACCACTCGAGATGCATGCGCCTGAACAGCGCCGGAGCGCGCCTCACCTTTCCGGCAATGACATCGAAACTGCCGCCCACGCCCTGACACACTTTTACCGAGAGCTCGGGGGCGTGCTGCATCATCCAGAACTCCTGCCGGGGGCTTCCCAGTGCGACGAACAGAATCTCGGCCCTCGATGCGTTGATGTCGGCCACGAGCTTCGGCATATCGGGTTCGCGGACATAGCCGTGCTGAAAGCCGGCGATGCGAAGTCCCGGATACCGCTCGGGAAGAATCCGCGCCACCTTTTCGTTCACTTCGGGGCTTGCTCCGAACAGAAAGACGTTTCGCCCTTGGGCCGCGCCGATTTCGCAGATGGCCGGCATCAGATCGGCTCCCGGCACCCTGCTCGGGCAGCCCAGCCCCAGCCAGCGCGCGGCCCAGACCACGCCGATGCCGTCCGGGATGAGCAGCTTCGCGCTCTTCAATGCCTGCAAGAGCCGCGCGTCGTCGCGGGCCCGCATGATCTTTTCCGGATTGACCGCCGCGATAAATCCGCCCCCACCGCATCGAAGGATATCGTCGACGATCGCCAGCGCCCTGGGGAAATCGACGACGTCCACGGGCACGCCGAAAATATCGATTCTCTCGTTATTCATGGAATCCCTTCCCTGACGAGTTCTACAGATCGAGAACGACTGACTCCACCCGTCGATCCCTGCTTATCGCGGGTTATCGACGCTCATACCATATCGACACGATCCGCAGTGAAATCGTCACACCCCCAGTAATGCTACGTATCGTTTTCGTATCGAATGGCAAGCTCAAGTGACGTCGTCAGGGCACGATTCAGGGACTTATTCCAAATCGCTTTCAATAAGGAATTCATGTTTGTAGGGTGGGTTAGGCGCACATCAGCACTGACCGACCGCCGATCACTGCGCTTCGCGTGCGCCGTAACCCACCGAGCGACCGTCAATCGGTGGGTTACGCGGAGCCTGTCCTGAGCTTGTCGAAGGGCCTGTCCCGAGCGGAGACTAGGGGCCTGTCCTGAGCCTGTCGAAGGGCTAACCCGCCATCGATGGGTTTCGCTTCGCTCTGCCCATCCTACGATGAATGTTCATTCGAATGCCGAATGGAATTACATGGTTTTCAAAGGCTCCATCGCGCGCTCCAATAACAATTCCAAAGCCGCCATTCCGTCGCGATGTGTATCATCGAAAGAGAGCGCAGTGTGGAATTGGTGGGGAAATTCGCCGGCATATCGGACCAGAATGGAAACCGCCGGCTTTCGGACTCCGTAACACCGAGACTGCCAGCCGAGTATGGGATCCGTTTCTCCGCGGTGCAGGGTCATGACGCCTCCGGCAAGATCCAGCCGGGCGCCGATGTCGTTGCCGCTCAAGACGAACCCCGCTCCGGCGGGCGCCGCCTCGACGCCGAGATGCCAGATCAGTTCGGCGACATGATGCCCCTGCCCGGCCAGATAATCCCGGATCAGCAAATGATCCGATCCGTCGAAGGCGATCGCCCGCCAGTGGGTGATTCCTAACCGGCGATATCCGTCATGCCGGGCCAGCAGCAGAATTCTTCCGCTTTCGTCGCGATGACACTTCACCAGGGAAGCGTCGTGGCCGTTCGACCATTGGAACGACGTTTCCTGTCTCGCCTGATCCCGCCCGTCGACGCGCACGGTATTGTGGGCGGCGGTGCTTCGAAACCAGCGCCGCCAGGTCGGATCGCCGGTATAGGTGTATGTGTTGGGATCGATCAGAAGCTCGCAGCCGCCGACCTTCACATGAAGGGACAATGCATCGGCATGGGCGTGCCCGAAGCCCGGCGCCATGCCGAGCGGACCGTGATCGAAGATCAACCGCACCGGCCGTTCGCCGCGTCCCCTGACGACCGTATAACCCGTATTCGGAAAGATCGCGGGATTTTCCGCCGGCGCCGGTCCGCTCCAGCTGATGCGGAGATGGCGGGACAGCGCGTAGCCGTCGTCGCAATCCCCTATTCGTGGCAAATCGTCCGGACCGTCGGCCAGTGCTCTCAAGAAGCGCCGGCCACGGCGAACGGCATCGGCCAAGGCTCGCGGTACCCGGTGCCGGCGGTGTTCGAGCAGCGCTTCTACCAGCCCGAGCAAATCGACGATGAAAAGCTGATACCAGAAGGCCTGCTCGATTCCGCCCCCGTCCGGGAGCACCTGGCGCTCGGCTTCGTGCTGGAGAATGCGAAGTCCCCGCGTCCGCCATCGAAAGGCATCCGGCAGCTCCGGGAACAGGGTTCCGGCATAGACCAGCCCCGCAGCCTCCGCGACGGTGTGATTGCCGGCCGAGGAATGAAGCGACAACCTTTTCGCGATGAGTGGCGCGTGGGACGAAACGAGCCTCAACAGATTGCCCCAGGTCTGTTCGGGCGCCGTTAGGCGATCTCTCGTCAGATCCAGCGCATGGCACGCGGCGATCACCCGCAGTGCGCATTCCATGGCGGACACGTAATGAATCCCGGTCAGGGGCGGATTGGCCTTCACCCAGGAATCGAGCACGGCTTCCATCAGTTCGACCGCTTCCCGCGCCCGGTCCTCGTCCGCGTTCGCCAGCAGCGCCAAATTCACCAATTGCTGTAGACGGGAGGGTTCCCACACCACGCGCGCATCGCCATACGGATTGCCCTGTCGATACGCAATCGATCCGAAGAAGGTTTGCGGCCAAACGTGGCCGGTATCGGGGGCAACATGCCAAATGCCCGGATCGGGTGCCCAGGCCCACCGGCATCCCAAGGCCGGCCACTCCCCGGCCAGCCAGCTTTCGGTTTCGGCAGCGGTCGGCAGAAAGGCAAAGGGAAAATCGGGCATCTGCCGGACGGAGCCACGACAGAACGTGAAGCCGTCCGGACGACGGTCCGCATGCCGGCCGCCAAGGCGATGCTCCCGCCGCAACCGCCGCAGCGTCCACAGCTCGTTGAGCCGATGAACGATCTCCCCGCCGCTCATGACGCCGAGGCGTTTGACGTACCAGATGATGCTTTCCATAGCTTTATGGGCGCCTATCGGAGTTCGAATCGGCTCCTATCCCTGGGAAACGATGATTCGCCGCGTCTTGTAAAAAAGGAGCGCATACATCACGGCCATGCCGATGGCATATGAGAGCACCGCCGTCGTCAAACCGATGTCGTAGTGTCCGCTCGCCGAAAAAATCGCGATCACGACTAGCGTTCTCGCCAGGTCCCAGAAAAACAGCCATCTTTC
Organism: Methylocaldum sp. GT1TLB; assembly: GCF_051027445.1. Classification (NCBI taxonomy): domain Bacteria; kingdom Pseudomonadati; phylum Pseudomonadota; class Gammaproteobacteria; order Methylococcales; family Methylococcaceae; genus Methylocaldum; species Methylocaldum sp. GT1TLB. Next base: position 154,616 of record NZ_CP194898.1, on the reverse strand, counting down.
ATAACGCATGATCGTGATGAGGGACGAAAGCGGCGACGCGATGATCTGGGCGACGACGAAGGGCGTCAATGCGGCGAGAACTTTACCCGCGCCGCTCCATTCTTCCTTTCCAAAAATCAGGCCCACATACCAAGGACCGGCAAGACACGCCATTGCCACCGGGATACTAAGAAGCATCAGTCGGCTCGAAGTCCGCTCGAAAAGTGCCCGAAGCGCTTTGGGATTGCTATTGGCCAGACTCCGCGCCTCACCCCAGAAACTCTGCCCGACCGCGCCGGTGAGCGTGCCAACGGGACCCGTGGCGAGACGCTGCATGAGTGCGTACCACCCCAACTCGACGGCCGAAAAATAGTGGGAAATCATAATGGCGGGCAATAGCAGCCCGCTTACATTGATGACGCCTGTACTTCCGGAAACGATCGTACGCCTCCAGATCGATCTAGCTTTCGCGAACAGTGCGAGCGCGCGGATATTAGCAAGGCTAAGCGACAGGTCATTCCGGGCGTGCCGGTACAGACCTCCGACACCGATGAAGGCGCCGAGCACGGTGGCCCCGATCAGTCCCAGCGCCCCGAGAGAATAGATACCGCCGATCAGACCGAGTACGACCACGGCCAGGCTTTGTCTCACTCGTGCCCGTGCTACCGGGGTGAGATGGGCCGCGCGAATGAACCAACCCGAAAACAGGGTGTGAAGACCGCTCCCGAATACCGCCACAGGCATGAGCCAGAGAAAAGGGTCGATAATCTGCCAGTCGACGAATGCGATCTTATGATGGAGACCGAAAAAGGAGACGCCGAAATAGGCTAAGGACATCAGCAAGAGATAGAGGATACCGATCACCTCGATATAGGCGGCCGATTTTTGTGTGTGGGCCGCGGCGACCAGCCAATCGAAGCGCATGGTGGCGATGGCCACCGCGACACCCAGTATGGCGGCAAAAAGAGCGAGAACGCCGTAATCGTGCGGCGAGTACAAGCGAGTCATGATCGGAGAGACCAGTACCGGCAAGGCCTGGGCAAAGAGGCTCGCCGAGGCGACTTTAAGAAAGTTTTTCTTGAAGCGCGAAGAGGCATCGAAACGTGCGTGCAGTTTTCGGCGCCACCCATAGAACATTTCCATTCCGTAACCGCGCAAGAAAATACTCAATCAGCGGAAATATTCATTTTTCCAAGATATAGAAGAGATGATACTTGTTGTCGCTGGCGAAAAATCGGTAAGCGATACGCCCCACCCTGGATATGGAATTTTCAATCCGCCTCCTTGAATAGAATTTCGTGCCTATTTCCCAGTAATGCTGTCCGTCGAATTTCCAATCCTGCCAAAAGCAAGGCAAAGTCAAATTGAGCGAGATCCGCGGCGTCTTCGGCAATTTCATCCGCAAACCGGCAAGCGTCACGTGAGCGTAGGGAAGGCTTAACACGACCCGATTTCTGGCAATCCCTAAAATCCCTTTGAGCGTTTCTTCGAAATGTTCGTACGGCAGATGTTCGAGAACTTGGCAACACACGACGACATCCGCACTGCCGACGGGCACGATCGAAGCGATTTCCCGCACGTCTCCGGTGAAATCGCAGCCAAGACTCGGATCGAAATCGAATCGCTTTACCCTGATGCCCCGCGCCTCCAGAACTTTCGGCACGATGTCGTCTCCGATCCCGATGTAAAGCACATCATCCGGCTTCGCGGCAACAACCTCCCTGATTTGGTGCCAGTATGAGTTCCACCGGGCGGGCGTAACGTAGCTCTCGAAGCTGTAGTGTTGCGGCGGCACTTGGCTGGGCATCGCGGATCTTCCTTGAAAGCGCGCGGAATCAGGTTAGAGCCGCAGAACTTACGCCCGGCACGACCGTGGTCGTGCCTATCGGATAACATTCGCCGGTAACGAAACCCCGTTCGGCCGCGATGCAGGCGCGCGTCACCGCCTCGATTTCGTCGAAAGCCGGTAATACGACATCGGGCCTGAGCAGGCTCGCGCAAAACAAAGCCATCTCTTCAAAGAAACCCTTCTCCTGTTTCCTGGTGCGGAAGGCATGCCGCCTTCCGCCCGAGTAGAGTTCGGTCGACGTGAAATCGTCTATGACGGCGGCTCTGCCGCCGCCGAACGCCTCGAAGCGCTCCTTGGCCAATCCGGTATCCCCCGCCGCCGCGTAGACCAGCGTTCCCACAGAGCCGTCGGCGAATTCCAAGGTCATGATGCTCTGGTCGTTGGTAATGCCGGTTTGGTGATATCCGATCGAAACGCTTCGAACCGTCGTCACCGGAGAACCGCAAACGGACTGCATCAAATCGACGAAGTGACAGCCTTCGCCGATGATGCGTCCGCCGCCGACGGTACGGTCCTGAATCCAATGGCTCGGATCGATCGCTCCGGCATTGACCCGGTAAACCATGACCAGGGGACTCGTGCGCCCGTCGAAGTGGGCTCGGACCTTTCGCGCATGCGGCGAATGTCTTCGGTTGAATCCCACCATCAGCCGCAGACCCGAATGCGCCGCGCGGACGTAGACCTCCGCGATCCCGTCGAGTTCGTTTTCGTCGAGGCACAAAGGCTTTTCGACGAAGACGTGTTTGCCGGCGCCCAGCGCCTTTACGACCATGGCCGCATGGCTGTCGTGGCGGGTCCCGATCAGAACGGCGTTGATGTCCCTATCGTCCAATATCGCTTCGTAATCGTTCGAACAGTAGGCCGCTTGAAGCTTGTCCGCCACCGCGCGGGCACCGATCCCGCTGCCGGTGCACACGGCACGGATTTCCACGCCGGGCCGGCCCCGAAGATGCGGAATCAGCATGTCTTTAACGTGGTTGCCGGCGCCGATGATGCCCAGGCGCACGCGGGATTCGCTCCTGGCCGGCCGCAGCTCGACCACCCGAGCCGGCCGGTCTCCGGCAATCGCCGGATAATCCAGCACGATGCCGAGATAGGGCTCGGTCTCTTCCATGATCAGGGTGTAAGCGTCCGTCGCACGTTCGATGGGAAAGCGATGGGTCGTCAGTCGCTTCAGGTCCAGATGCCGTTTTCGGACCAGGTCCAAGAAGGCTTCCATGTTGCGCCGCTCGGTCCAGCGGACATAGGCATAGGGATAATCCACTCCCTTCTCTTCGTAGACCCGATCGTGGCGGCCGGGGCCGTACGAGGTCGAAAGCCGGAGATCGATCTCCTTGAGATAAAACGGCTCGCGCGGAAGATTCATGCTCACCGCGCCGACCACGATCACGCGGCCGCGCTTGCGGCAGACCGCCGCGGCCGTGCGCACCGGTCCGTTGTCCTTGGCGCTCGCCGTGATGATCGAGGCGTCCACCCCCTGCCCTTTCGACAGGCTTTCCGCCGCTTCTTCGAGTTGCCCCGGCAGCACGGCCATTGCACCGGACTCTCGGGCCATTTCCAGCTTGTAGGGGTCCGGATCCGATCCGATCACCGTGCAACCGTTGGCCAACAACAGCTGAACCGTCAACTGGCCGAGCAGTCCCAAGCCGATGACCGCGACCGTTTCTCCCAACCGCGGCTCGGCCTGGCGAATGCCCTGCAAGGCGATGGCGCCCAGGGCAACATAACTCGCGTCCTGGAAATCGACCCCCTCCGGGAGTTTTACGCACAGATTCTTCGGGACGAACACGATTTCGGCATGGGACGCATAGTTCTGTCCGGCGCAGGCGACGCTATCGCCGACCCTGAAACCTTGTACCTCGTCCCCTACTTCGATCACCACCCCGGCGCAGCTGTAGCCCAATGCCACCGGAGCATCCAGGCGATTGAGAACCAGTTTAGCGGTTTCCACCAATCCTTTCTTCTTCACCTGGTCCATCACTTTCCTGGCCTGATCGGGTCGTTCCATCGCCTTGCCCATCAGGCTTCTCTGTGCGACCCGCACGCTCGCCCGCTCGGTGCCGGCACTGATCAGCGAGCACCGGCTCGCGACGATCAATCCGCCCGGCCGCACCATCGGCGCGGGTACCTCGCAAACCCTCAACAATCCCTTACGATAGTTTTGTACGAGCTGTTTCATTCCTCGGCGAACCTCCCTGTCTTTCGGAGTGAATGTTGATCGTCGAAGGGCTAAGTACATTCAGGGAAGTCTTGCGGCATAGGCAACCTGCAGGACAACCCCGCCAATCAAGCCAATCAGTCGAGATTCCGCAAATATTTGCGGAATGTACTTAGAGCATTTTCTAATCAGACGTACGGCATTACTGAATCGTCCCGTATGGCGCGCCCGAGCATCGCCGGCTGGAGTCGGAACCGCCCGAAGGGGCGCGCAAGGGATTGCGCGCGGCGACAAAGGCACCTGGACGTGCCTTTTGTCGCCCCCGGCTCCAGCCGGCGACGCGCAGGATCAGCGCGCCATCCGGGTGCCCTTTTCTTTGGTTTCTTTCTTTTGGGCAAGCAAAAGAAAGAAACTCGCCCGCGGGGCGAGACCCGCTTCAAACTCACTGGCTGCCAAAGGCAGCCTCCTTTTCGAGCGTACATCCGAGATGAAAACGCTCTAACCCACCCTACCAAATCCGGTAACGCTGACGTCCGATGTGCGAGGCCCGGCGGCCGCCGTCAGCCTGTAGGCTTCCGGCTCGGTCAGCGACAATGTGCTCATGCCGCGCCGGGCCATTTCCGACGCAGCCAGATACATCCTGCATACCTGAAACAAATCCTCCGCCGGATACGACGGCGGCATCCGATTCTCGACCGCCTTCAGATAATCCCGATACATTTCGGCATGGCCCTTGTTTCGGAACCAATAACGAAATACCTGATGTCGCGCCCCAACCTGAACCTCCAGCTTCAGAAAATCGTGGATGGTCAGAGTCATATCCCCTCGCCGTATATCGACGTACTCCTGTACCCCGCGCAAGGAATTGCCCCGGTCGGTCGAGACCAGCGTCGCCTTGGAGCCATCCCTGAACGCAATGACAATGGAAACCTCGTCTCCGGCCGGAATCCCGCTCGGCGAGGCGAGCGTTATCCCGACGGGCGGAGCGCCGATCAGGTAATAGGACAAGTCGATCCAGTGGCACAGGTTTCCGGTAATTCTCGTCCCCTGTGCCGGCCAGTAATACCAGTGGCTAGCGGGAAGACCCAGCTCCTTGACGATGCAGGTCACGGTAATCGGACCGCTCCCAAGGGACAACAGATCCCGGCACCGTTCGATGATCCGGCTGTGTCTCCGGTTGAATCCGATTTCGATGAAGGCGCCCTCCTGCCGGCGCAGATCGGAGAGCCGGCAAAGCTGCCGATAATCGGTTACCGGGGGCTTCTCCATGAATATCCTGGAACGTTCGTTGATCGCCAGGGCTCGCTCCGCCAGTTCCAGATGGGTGGAGTGATAGGTACAGATGACAACGCAGGGTTCGTCCAGATGGCGCAACCTCGCCAAGGGCCGCGTGGCGGAGGTATCCCAGTAACCAAACCCTTCCCTTGCGCCGACCACCGCCGCCGCGGCGGGATTCAGATCGACGACGGTATGCCTCCGCAGAGGTCTCAGGCTGGGCAGGACGTAAGCTTGGGCATAGGCGCCGGCGCCGATCAGGAAAAGCGCTCTTTCATTTCCCATCGTTGGCTCTTTTCGTTGGAACCGGGATTTTCGAGGGGACGGCTTGTACCGCCGCTCGATCATCGCATCGTTGCCGTTGTCAGCGGCGTGCGAATCGAGGTCTTGGAGAAGGTTTTCCAAATCGAACTCGACATGGGTCCCGGAGTAAGGCGACCAGCCGTACACCGCCTCGAACCGCTCGGGATGTTCGCTCAAATACCGGAGAACGCGGTGCAAAACCGGCCGCCATCGCTCCCGGTCGGGAATCTTGACGCACCAGCGCCGGGGAAAGGCCAATACCGACGAATAGGGATATTCCTGAGGTCCCAGACCTACGAACAGATCCGAGCCTTCCCTGATTTTTCCGTAGGCCAACACCAAGGCACGCTTTGCGTGGAGCCGCCGCTGGAATCCGGCGGCTCTCGCTTTCGACAACGCGAGCCTCGGGCCCTCGCGCAAAAGAAAGAAGATGATTTTGGACAGGCGGTTCGGATAGTCGAAGCGGTGGGCTTCCGACTGAACCGGCTTCCTGAAAGCGATGGCTTCTTCCACCTCGATCGAGACCGACGCGTAAGGGGGCTCGGGATCGGGCAGAAGGTACGACTTGTCGGCGAATTCAATTTCCATTGGCGCTGGCTATCCCTTCCAACGATAGGCTTGTGTCCGTTCGATATCCGAACCGGCGACTTCGTCCGAGATCAATAAACTACGGTTCGACAGGGTGACGTCAGGCGGTGCTAGCCGTCGACTCGCCTCCGGCGCTATCGAACACCGATACCATGTCCTTGATAAAACGCTCCTTGGTATACAGGGCCTCGTATCGCTTGCGCGCATTTCGCCCCATCTCTTCCCTGCCCGGCCGGTTGTCCATCATCCATACGATGCGTCTTGCCAAGTCTTCCGCATCGTTCGCCCTCACCTCCAGTCCGGTGACGCCCTCGATCACGGTTTCCCGAAGGCACCCGCGATCGGAGTACAAGACCGGCAACCCCGCCGCCATGGCTTCGAGGACGACCAGAGGTTGGCCTTCCTGCTGAATGCCGGCGAACACGAACAGATCGGCGGAGGCATACAGTCTCTGCTTTTCTTCTCCGGAAACCGGTCCGGAAAACGTGACGGCAGCGCTCAAGCCATGCTCCCGAACAAACGCCATGGCCTCATCCCGATCCTCGCGATTCGACCATTCGCCGGCAATGACGAATTCCGCACGATTCCCCTCGGCTCGCAGCACCTGCGGAACGGCCGCCAAAAGCGCCAATGTGCCTTTGGCTCGGTTGAGCGTACCGACATGGAGAACCCTGAATCGCGCATCCTGTCTGGGACGCTCATAGTCTTTGACATATTGACGAGGCCAATCGATGCCGTTCGACACCACCGCGACCCGCCCGGCATCCGCCAATCCATCGAATATCGGCCTCAGCGAATCGCCGAGCACGACAATGCGTTCGGTTCTCCGCAGAAAAGCGCTTACGTACGCCTTGACCGGTTTCCCCTGCGCCTCGTACCACGTCCTGAGATTGCCGCCGTGCAGATGGATCACCAGGCGGCATCCGAACGAGTAAGCGAGCCAGAAAAACAGGCTGTCCCTCAAAATGCCCAGGGTGGATTGAGATATCGGCAGATAAGCCAAGTGCGGCCGCTCGGTGAATACGATCTTGGCCAGGCTGAGCCATTCCTTTACGAACAGAACCACGTCGTAGGCATCGGGCTTGTATACATTCGCGATGCCCCGCCTATCGGCCGTATCCACCAACGATACCTCGAACGCACGGGCAAGCTCGGAGTGGAGCAGCATATCGGTCGCAACGGCCACGCCGTGATACGGCGGCGGCGTCGGTCCTATGATCAGGAGCTTCCGTTTCATTCCTTGAACCATCATCTATGTCTGATAGCGCGAGAGGCTCCAGGTTTCACCTTCGAGTGGAAAAATTCGATCATCCGCCGGGCCGAACCCTCGATGCCGATGTTTCGGACCCGCAAGAAAGCCTCGCGTCCGACTCGGCGCAGCTCCTCCTCGGGCATGGCGAGAACCTTCAATATGGTTTGGATTGAGCCGGAAATATCGAGGGGGTCGATGACAAACCCGGTTTTGCCCTCCTCGATCAGATCTTCCGTGGCAGCGGCATGGATCGACGAAATGACCGGAAGTTCAGCCGCCATACCCTCTGCGATAACGGCGCCGAACGTATCGGCGAGGCTTGGAAAAACGACGATGTCGGCGATCGCGTAATAGGTCATCAAATCCCGCCACTGAACGTGTCCGACCAGATGCAGGTTGCCCCACCCGCGCGCTGCGATATGGTTTACATACCGTTCTCTCTCCGGACCGTCTCCGACCACCAGGAGCGTCGTTTCCGGCCGCGTCTTCACGATCTCCGCGTACATGTCGAACAACTGCGGATAACCCTTGGCGTCGATGAGCCGCGCGACCGACAGCAGGACCGGCCCCGGATACCGGCTCTTGATGTCCCGAAACCCGGGATGCGCTCTGCACGCCGCCACTTCCGAATTGACGTAGTCCACATCGATCGGCATCGGTGCCAACAGAATGTCTTTTTCGTCGATTCCATAGTGCATGAAAACATGCTTCGCTTCGCTCGAAGACGCGATCGCTCCCGAGGAAAGCCCGCAGATCAACCGCCTGAGCCCATGGCGCAGTCGACTGCCGCCGGTGCCGCTCCTAAGCGCCAACTCGCCCCAGGCCAAATACGGTTTTCGATGTTTCGCGCAATACAGAAGAGCCCCCCAATTGGCGGGGGCGAATCCGCCGCTAAGAACGAGATCGGGATTCAGTCGCCTTAGCCGCTCGGTTACTCCGTAGTTCATGTGAACGGCAGTCTCACGGCCCCGGATCGGCAAATGAAATCCCGGCAAAACGTCCGCATCGAAACGGTAAGCCTCCAGAATCCAATCCCGGTTCTCCTCGGTTTCCGCCATGAGCAAGACCGATAAACGGTCTACTTGCCGGGATATCGCCTCGAATAACGGAATCCGATACGGCGTCAGTATATTCGTTACGATGGCCAGGTTCATACCTGCTCCATACTGCCCCGGACAAAATTCATGACCTGCCATTTAATAACCGCATACCAGGGAATAAAATCATAAATCCTCGCCCATTTCGGCAGCGGTAAAATAGTTCTGGCTCGGCGCCGGATAATCCGTAAATTATGCAGATAACTTATTGAACTCTTGGTTTTGAAGAAACTCGAGGGATTTCGATAATAAATGACCGCCGGCAGCGGGAGTAATACCACTCCGCCATGGCGCATCGCACGAATGAAAAGATCGTAGTCTATGCACATCTCCAGGCTTTCGTCATACCCTTTGACGCGTCGCCATATCGATCTCGGATATATCGCCGTGGAATGAACCAATGGGTTACTGCGATAGAGTCTGGCTACCGTAATTGAAACCGGCCGTTCTCCCGCGGCGGCCGCGGGCTGGCTCGATATTTCGGGGATGGTCGCCGGAAAATGATCGGCCGGTATATATCGGGTAGCCGCGATCGCCACGTCCGGATTATCGAGCAGAAATCCGACCACGTAAGACAGACGCCAAGAAACGCTCAAATCGTCGGCGTCATTAATCGCGATATAGTCCCCGGATGCCCTTCGAATCGCTTCGTTAAGCGCTCGCGACCGGCCCATGCGTTCGCACCTGATATAGTGGAAACGCGGATCCTTTATCGCTTTGCAAATATTTTCCGTCGCGTCGGATGATCCGTCATCCAGAAAAACCACTTCGAAGTTCGCATAATCCTGAGCCAGGGCGGCGGATATCGAGGATTCGATATACCGATCGGCATTGAATGCCGTCATGACGATCGATACCTTTGGCGGTTCGGGTCTATTTTCCAATGATGAGCTCATACATTCCCTAATCATCAAACCCTGGCCCGCCTCCAAGACGGCTTCGCCTTGGCTCGAAAAACCCCTTTTCGCAGAGTCTCGATCTGCCGCTCGCTCAGCTGTCCGTAAAGATAAACAGCGACGCCATTCCCCTTCGATAAGGCTCGCGCTTTAGAGATAAGCTCGGACAGCCGATCGGGACGGCGATCGACCACCTTGTTCCCCGGACCGACACGGTCGAAATTTCCGACCATGACGACCATCGCCTCGGGACGCTTCATTTTGGATTGAATGGTTTTGATGATGCCGAAATCCGGATTGGCGTGATATTGCATGGAATAAACGACATCCACGATTCCTTCGTCGGCCCATTTCGGAGCGTTTTGACCGAAGGTTTTTATATCGTCCTTCCATGGGGCGGCATCGACACTGACCACCAAATTCGGTTTCAAACGTTTTCCTTCCTTATATATTCTCCCTATAACCCCTGATATCGCGCGCTCCGCTTCGTCGGCCCGCTTGCCCTGCGGTACCGAAAAGCGAACATAATCGAGATTCACGCCGTCGACGGGATATTTCGCGATCACTTCCAACACGATCTCGGTAATTCGATCCCGAAACGCGGGCTTATACCAGTCGAACGATTTCGCGCCCTTTACCGCCAATTCCGGGAATAAATCGTCCCGGTTCCGGAGCCCCATCGAGAACCAGGGATGAACCTCCAAATCATGTTTCCTCGCGGTATCCAGCAAGATGCGCACCGGGTCGAACTGTTCGCCTTGGCCTTTGATATAACCCCGCAGCCGCTCGTCTCGGGGTGCCAGACGGCTAGGCCATGTGGTTCCCCGGCCGTCCCAGATACACGGCACCAGCACATTGAAGCCGGCTTCTTTCACCCGGCGGCATATCTTTTCCGCGTTCGAATGCCCCAGCCAATGCAATCCCTCGTCGAGAATCGCCCGGCTTTCGTTCATCTCTTCGGCGGAGCCGCCGGACAGCGGATAAACGCAGAAAGACGCGGTTGCCGCCAAAAATTGCCGACGATTCAACCTCATCGGGCACCTCCATGTTTCTCGGACAATTCGTTCGCTTTTTCGGCCATGGCGACCAAAGAAAACACGAATATCGCGAATTGCGTCACGTAATCGAAACCGTTATCCGTGGCGATGAAAATCACATAAGTCGTCAAGCCTCCGACACCGGCAAGCGCATATTTCCTGGTTTGAGAATCGTCACGAAACCGCAAGATACGAAACAATCGCCATAAATAGCCAAGGATGACCAATATGAATAAGGTCAGACCCACGACACCGATTTCGCTCAGCATCCTCACGTATTCCGAGTGAATGACACCCAATCCGCCCGCTGAGCGTTCGTAAAAGAAATCCTGGGTCGCCCCGATCCCGGAGCCCAGCAAGGGATGGGGTTCGAAAAATCGATTCAGCACCATTTCCCAGGCGTCGAAACGGCCGGAGCCATGAATTCTTCCCACGGCATCCTCAGGATTCGCGATTACCGTATCGAAACTCATTTGCTCGCCGCCGATAAACATCCTGCTTCGGAATTTCGGGCTGAGCAAAAACAAGGCCGGGAAACTCACGATGCTGAATACGGGAAGAATAATTCTGCCGATACCTCGGCGGCCCAGGAACAGAATCACCGAAAATCCGATGAATATCGCGGCTATCGTGATACGGGTAAACGCGGCCATCACCACGATCGAGAATCCGATAATCATTAGTCCTCTGGATAAGGTTTTATCGGCAACGGCAAACCCGGCCATGGCAAGCATGCTCACGGCGACGATATGGGCAGAAAACGTGGCCGGGCTGGTATGAGGAAGCGTAAGTCTCGGATCGGAACTCAGACCGAAGAGCCGCGCCATCAAGGCCAACACCACCATGACGATGCCGCTCGCCAGGATGATTCGCTCCGTCTGCAGAAGCTGGCGCGTTGAGGACACGGCGGTCATGACGAGCATCACGAACAGAAGCGGCGCGCTCAATTTGGCGATCATCCTGAGACCGAACGACAAGCTCGGCGCCCACAAGATCGACGTCAGGCAGAACGCGAGAAACAGCAAGTGAAGCTTGTAGCGGGACAGGTATTTGAGCGTCTTCGACAGGCGGGGAACCAAAACCAGGCAAACGGCAACCCATAGCCCGAACAACCGCACGGCTGCGAGACTCATGTGCCCCATAGGCGTCGAGCTGATCTCATCGCTCCCGGGCGTCAACGGAATCGGCCCCGTCAGCAACGCATAATTGAGCAGGAATACCGGGGACCAAAGAGCCAGCAGGCCATACAGGCCCACGGCGACGAGAAGCAATACGAAAAACATAAGGGATTACGTCGGCATACTGTGGAATCATTCCAATAAACCACTGAGCTACCTTGCAATTCGGCTTCGGACTATGCGAGCCGCGGCCGAAACGTACTGCCGAAAAATGACGCCGGTCGGCCTCGGATCAACCCGAGTGGCAATCCTACCGGTTCGGGGCGCATACCACGACCTCAGACTGCGTCTTGAGGCCGGGACTAGAGCGTTTTTCACCGCCGCTTAGCGGCGAGGATTAGGAAAATCGTTGGTCGGCAATCCCTTGCCGACACACAGGATCGGCCAGGGACTTTGTCGGAAGGGTCGCGACTAAAACAACCGTTTGCGATTGGGAAAGGATTGCCGACCTACAGCACCTCGGAGCGTGATGCCAAACCGGAAAATACTCTAGAAAAAATCCGGCTTTCGCCTTCGCATAAGCTCCGTTTACTTCGCTTCGCGCCTCCTGCGATGAACTTGTTCAGTCGGCACGCATAGCGTCCGAAAGAACGGATAGAATTCGGGCCGATGCTTTACCGTCCCATAACTCCGGCTTTTTCCTTGCCGCACCCGATCCACTCAGCACTTTTCGAGCTTCCGCCACGATACGCGCAGGATCGGAACCCACGATCACGTTCGTACCCTCTTCCACCGTAATCGGGCGTTCCGTGTTGTCGCGCAGGGTAATGCAAGGGACGCCGAGCGCCGTGGTCTCTTCCTGAATGCCGCCGCTGTCCGTCAACACCATCCTGGCGTCTTTGAACAGGTTCAAGAATTCCATGTAGGACAGAGGTTTCGTGGTGACGATGGAATCGGGAATCGTCAGGCCGAATTTCTGGATGTTCGCCTGAGTGCGGGGGTGTATGGGAAATATCAGCGGCAATGCGGTGCTCACCTCCGTCAATACCTCGACGATGCCGGCTAGCGTTTCCGGACTATCCACGTTGGAAGGCCGATGCAGCGTGACTACGCCATAGGACGGATTCCGCTGCTTGAAGATCGTCGTCTCGAATGCCGTCGGCGCGAGGTGTTTCAGCTTCTCCACCTGATGAAACAGATTGTCGATCATCACGTGGCCCACGAAGAAGATGCTGTCCTTCCGTTTGCCTTCAGCCAACAAATGGCTTACGCCGCTTTTTTCGGTCACGAAGAAATAGTCGGATATCGAATCGGTCACGATGCGGTTGACCTCCTCCGGCATCGTGATGTCTCCGCTCCGAAGTCCAGCCTCCACGTGAGCCACCTTGATCCCGAGCTTCTTCGCCACGATCGAGCAGGCCAGCGTCGAATTCACGTCGCCCACCACCATCACCAAATCGGGCCGGTCCTTCATGCAGATCTCCTCGAAACGGACCATCACTTTCGCCGTCTGCTCGGCATGGGAACCGCTGCCCACCTCCAGGTGATAATCCGGCGACGGTATCTCCAATTCTTCGAAGAACACGTCGCTCATTTCCTTGTCGTAGTGCTGCCCGGTATGGACCAGCTTGTATTCGAACGGATACGAGCCGCGCCGAAGCTCCCGGATGATCGGGGCGATCTTCATGAAATTGGGCCGCGCACCGGCGACGATAAACATCTTGTAGGTCTGGGCGATTGTATTCAAAGCATGGTCTCTCTTCGGTTTTTCGTGTTAGCACTGCACCAAACGGCCATTCGCATTACAACGATTCCGCGCCACACGCTTCGAGAATTGAACAATCGCCGAGCGATGTAACGAGTTTATGCGTGGACGTACTAAGAAGTTTATACGTAAGAGCGCTTAAATCGCCCCCAAGCCTTGTACCGAACAAACTTCCCCTCATTTCTGGTGGCGGTAGCCGCAGGCCGACAAAACCCTTTGCCGGCAATTCTGTCGGGAAGGGATTCCCGACCTACAACTGACTTAGTGTCGTAGGCCGGCAATCCTTTGTCGACGCTTCCGCCGGCGCTTCTTTGAACGTTTAGAACAAGCCCGTAATCCGGCCGTTGTCGTCCACGTCTATGGCCTCGGCCGCCGGCATTTTGGGCAGTCCCGGCATGGTCATCATGCTGCCGCAGACGGCCACCACGAACTCGGCGCCGTGGGAGGGCCGCACTTCGCGGATGGAGAGCACGTGGCCGGACGGCGCTCCCTTGAGATTCGGATCGTTCGAAAACGAGTACTGCGTCTTGGCGATGCACACCGGGAAATGGCTGTATTCCTCGCTCAAGCGCTCGAGCTGCTGACGGGCCTTGCTGTCCGCGGTGATATCCGCCGCCCCGTACAGCCGGGTGGCGATCGTCTTGATCTTGTCCCAAAGCGGCGCTTGCTCTTCATAAAGGAAACTGAAATTCGACTGGCCGGCATCGACCATCCGGACGACTTCCCGAGCCAGGTCTTCCGCGCCCTTTCCGCCCTCGGCCCAGTGCCGGCAGACGATGACCTTGGCCCCCATCTCCTCGACCTTGCGCTTGAGCAGCGCGATTTCGGCGTCGGTGTCCGAGGTGAAATGATTGATGGCGACGACGCAGGGCAAGCCGAACCGCTGCTGCACGTTGCCGAGGTGCCGTGCGAGGTTCACGAACCCGGCTTCGAGGGCTTCCAGGTTCTCCTGTTGCAGTTCCTTGACCGGCACGCCGCCATGCGACTTGAGCGCCCGCACGGTCGCGACCAGCACCACGCCGTCAGGCTTGAGGCCGGCCTTGCGGCACTTGATGTCGATGAATTTCTCCGCCCCGAGATCGGCGCCGAAGCCTGCTTCGGTCACCACGTAATCGGCCAGCTTCAAGGCTGTCTTGGTCGCGACCACCGAGTTGCAGCCGTGAGCGATATTGGCGAAAGGACCGCCGTGGACGAATACCGGATTGTTTTCCAGAGTCTGGACCAGATTCGGCCGCAGAGCGTCCTTCAGCAGCGCGGCCATGGCGCCGTGCGCCTTGAGATCGCGGGCGAAAACCGGCTTATTGTCGAAACGGGTATAACCCACCAGGATGTTTCCGAGGCGCTCTTTCAGTTCTTTCAAGGAGCTCGACAGGCACAGGATGGCCATCACTTCTGAGGCGGCGATGATGTCGAAGCCGTCTTCGCGCGCAAAGCCATTGGCCGTTCCGCCCAGGCCGATGACGATGTCGCGCAGTGCGCGGTCGTTCATGTCGATGACACGCTTCCAGGCGATCTGGCGCGGATCGAGGTTCAACCGGTTGTCGTGGTGGATATGGTTGTCGATCATCGCCGACAGCAGGTTGTGGGCGACGCCGATGGCGTGGAAATCTCCCGTGAAATGGAGATTGATGTCCTCCATCGGCACGACCTGAGCGTAGCCGCCGCCGGCTGCGCCGCCCTTGACGCCGAAACACGGCCCCAGAGCGGGCTCCCTGAGACAGATCATGGTTTTCTTGCCCAACCGGTTCAGCGCGTCACCCAAACCCACGGTCGTGGTGGTCTTGCCCTCCCCCGCCGGCGTCGGGCTGATGGCGGTGACCAGAATCAGCTTGCCGTTGGGCCTGTTCTTGAGACCGTCGATATAGTCCAGGGATAGCTTGGCCTTGTAGTGGCCGTACGGGTCGAGATGTTCTGGCGCTATACCCAGCCTGTCTTTGGCCAGATCGATGATCGGCAGCATCTTGGCTTTTTGAGCGATTTCGATGTCGGACATGAATGCACCTTTTTATCTATCTCGGTCGTGGATATGGAAGTCGGGATCAAAAGGGCAGCGAGCACAAGGCGTCAAACGCCGTAACCGAACCCTCGAAGTTGGCAGATATTAACAAGTTGCCGGAAGCAACGCAGCAAGCCGGCCGAGTTCTTGGCTACACTATCGCATTGGGCTTTGTCGCGAGCCGACGACGCGTTCGGCTTGCATGCTCTCCATACGTCAGCCGGAATGAGCGTCCTTCAGGGATGGCTTGCGAATTGCTTTACGGCCGAGCGGATAACAACAATCACTTTTCGACAATAAGAGGCAACCATGTCGGCGACGAAAACGTCACCCGTATTCGATCGGTTCAACCCATTCGTTCTTCTCGGCGGAATCTTTTTGGCGCTTAGCCTGAGTTTTCCTCAGGACGCGTACAGCGATCCCCCCGACTGGGCGCCGGCCCACGGCTACCGGAGCAAACACAAGGACAGACATCGCGATGACTACGACGACCGTTACGAACACCGCGAAACCCGTCATTACCATGACCACGATCACGACTACGGCGTAAGATCGGGCCGCTGCGACCGCACCATGGTCGGCAAGGTGCTGGGCGGCGTTGCGGGAGGTGCGCTAGGCGGCGTCATCGGCTCCAAGGTCGGAAACGGCGACACTGCTTCGACGGTCATTGGCGCCGTCGCCGGCACGGTGATCGGCGCGATCATCGGAGACCAGATCGCTCGCCGCATGGACGCGAGCGACATGTTCTGCACCGGACGGGCGCTCGATTTCGCCGACGACCGCCGCAGCGTCCATTGGATGAACCCGGACAACCAGGTGGACTACCTGGTCACGCCCTTGCGGACCTTCAACGACAACGGAGAGCGCTGCCGCGAATTCTCCACCCGCATGACCTACGGCAAGCAGCGCGACTCGGTCAACAATATCGCGTGCCGCCAGCCGGACGGGAGCTGGGTGATTCGGAATTGAGCAGGGGCAAGGCCCGCAATGCCCGTACGGAATCGATCGGAAGGCATCCATCCTTCTTACGGGCTGGCCTTTCGGCGGGTTACGCTTCGCTAACCCGCCCTACGAGTTCTTAACACTCATCAGCTCGCAGGTTGAACATCGCAAGCGAGAATCGGGCCGCGCAGTAAATTCTTTCACATCCGTCCGGTTCGTAGGGCGAAACAGCGCAACCTATTCCGCCTTACGGGTACCGCCGGTACACGGCGGTACCCTATCGCCTTCACGCCGCGTCAGACTCCGTCGGCTGCGGGGCCAGCAAACGCTCCACGACCTCCAACTGTTCCGGATTTCCGAGCAGGCCGATGCGGTCGCCCGGAAGGAATACGGTCTGGGTAGACGGGTTGACCATCAGCTCGTTCTTGCGCTTGATCGCCACCAGGGTGGCGCCGGTCCGGGTACGGAGGGCGGCCTCGCCCAGCATCTTCCCGGCCAGCGGACTTTCCTCGGGTACTTTTCGCCAGGCGATGTCGATCAATTCGGAAGCATCGAGCAGGTCCCTGAGTAAGGCGTGCTCGCCCTGCGACTTGACCAGGGCCTCGTAGTTTTCGCGGCGCACGGTATCCGCGTAGCGCCGCACGTCGTGCAGGGGAAAACCCAGTTGCAGCAGCGTGTGCCGCAGCACCTGCAGGCCGCCTTCCAACTCCGGATGGATCACCAGCTGTGCGCCCAATTCCGAGAGTCGCTTGACCCCGGCTCGGGTGGCGGCGCGGGCGATGATCGGGAGATCCGGGGCAATGTCCCGGGCAGCCGCGACGGTCAATTCGGTGGCCGCTTCCTCGGGCAAAGTCACCACCAGCAGACGGGCCCGGTGCAGCGCCGCATGGGTCAGGATGTCGGAGTTGGCCGTATCGCCCAGGAGCGTGGGGACGCCTCGTTTGGCCAATTTTTCGATCCGGCTGATACGGAAATCGATGACCAGATAGGGAATGCCCAGCTCCCCCATCACGTCGACGATATGCGAACCTACCCGTCCGTAGCCGACCACCACCACGTGGTCGGCGACCGACTCCTCCACCGGCGTCTGCGTCGAGCCGTGGCGGTCCAGCCATCGCCATAACGGCTGGACCCCTCTTAAGCTCCGTTGCAGCGGATGAACGCTGTGCAGCATGAACGGGTTCACGACGATGGACAGAAGAGCGGCCGCCAATATCAGCGCGTGTTGGCCCTTATCCAGTATGCCGAGACTCAAGCCGGTCTGATCCAGGATGAAGGAGAACTCGCCGATTTGGCAGGAGCCGGCCGCAACCACCAGCGCGGTGCTGGCCGGACGCGGGAACGGCAACACCCAAAGCCCCGAGACGATGAACTTTCCGATGACCACCAGAGCGGTAAGAATCAGGACCGGTTCGAGGTGCTCCACCAGAAAGCCGGGATCGAGCATCATGCCGACGGACACGAAGAACAAGACGGAAAAGGCTTCGCGGAACGGCAGCAGATCGGATGCGATGCGGTGACTGAGCGGCGACTCGCTCACCACCGCTCCCGCGACAAAAGCGCCCAGCGCCAACGAAACGCCGAACAATTGCGATGCACCCAGAGCGATTCCCAAAGAAATGGCCAGGATAGCCAGAATGAACAGCTCGCGGGAGCGGGTATGGGCCACCCGCAGCAGCAGCCAGGGAATGAAGCGTTTGCCCGCAAACAGCATGAACACGAGAAAGCCCAAAGCCGACAGCAGCGCGAGGCCGAGAGTGCGCCATTCCATGGGCTTGCCGGTGTCGGCCAGGTTGGGCAGGATCATGATCATGAGAACGGTGGCGATGTCTTCCATGACGCGCCAGCCGACCGCGACTTGCCCGTCCGGGGTGTTCAGCCAGCCGCGGTCCATGAAGCCGCGCAGCATGACGATGGTGCTGGCGATGGACAGCACCAGTCCCAGCACCAGTCCGGACTTGGGCGTCCAGCCCCAGTATTGGCTCAGGCCATAACCCAGGGCCGCCATGGTCAGCATCTGTCCCAACGTCCCGACGATGGCGATATCTCGCACTTTCCACAGATCGGCAAAGGAAAAATGCAGCCCCACGCCGAACATCAGGAAAATGATGCCCAGCTCGGCCAACTGGTTGATGGTTTCGGCATCGGCCAGATAACCCGGCGTGAACGGGCCGATGACCACGCCCGCGAGCAAATAACCGACAATGGACGGCAGGCCGATGCGTTGAACGATCAGCCCTCCTAGAAAGGCAACGCTCAGCGTAACGGCGATATTTTCGAGCAAACCCAGGTTATGCATGAGATATGTGGAGTATGGTGCAGGCAGGTAGCCAAGAAGTTTATCAGGGTGCGTCGATCAGCGCCGATTTCCCGCGCCTTGAATCGCCGACACTCATAAAGAGCTCAGGCACGATCGACACCGGTGGACAGCAAACTGTACGGCAACGGCTTGCAACGCTGCTCAAAAGGGCTCCCCATGCCTTCAGGCGTTCTTGAGTCAGGCTTGATTTGGAAAGGAAACAACCGCACCGCCGCGGTTGAACCGACTCCCGGATGATGCGGCGGCCCTATCGGTCGGTCATGCGTTATGCGGCGGGCGAGCCGGTAGCCGTGGAACCCTCGTGCACGATCAGCACGTCGCACTTCGAATCGGAAAGGATGCGACGCGTCACGCTGCCCAGGAGCATTTCCTCGACGACGTTTTTGCCGTGTTTGCCCATGACGATCAGGTCCGCCCCGAACGATTCCTCCTTGGCGAGAATCAGGCGAGCGGCATCCTCGAGCTCCACGAATCGGAAGAGCCGACGCGAACCCTCGGCCACCTCATCGATCAGGCTGCTGATGCGGCTCATTGCCTCCTGCTGAGCCTGACCGCGGAATCTCTCTATCTCGTCGTCCAGCACGCCGCCCTGCCGAAGCATCCCCTCGAAAGGAACGGCGGAAGCATGGACAACCATGATGTCGGCATTTGGAGCGACCCGCATCGCCGTATTCAGCGCGGCGATGGAGTGGGGGGAGAAATCCACCGGAACCAGTGCACGCCGATAGCTTGCCTCCGGCGGGCGCTTGACGACGAGAACCGGCCGCGTGCACATACGCAACAAACGGTCCGCGGTCGTACCCAGAAACATTTCGCGCCAACGGTTAGAGCCGTGCGCTCCCAATACCAGCAAGTCCGCCTGTTCGGCGGCCGATAGAATCTCGTCCAGCACCGCTCCGATGGCGATTCGGGAAACCGCGGCCATCCGGGTATCCTCCGCGATCCGCGATCCCAGGGCATCCAGCATGCGTTGCGCGTCATCGATCAGCTTCGTCTCGGCGTCGCCGTGCGATGGAATCAATTCGCGCACGGCCTTCAGGGACGTTTCACTCAAGACATGCAGCAGCTCCAATCGCCCCTGTTGTTCCGCGGCTAGGAAGGCCGCCCGGTAGACGGCGTTAGTGGCATCATCCGAGAAATCGGTTGCTGCCAATATAGTTCTGAACATATCCACGCAGCTCTCCTCTTTGGGTATGCATGGGGATTCCATTCCCGTTTTGGCGGCAGGCAGCGGCGGTGCCTGCTTCTGAATCTGCAGCGTCCTCGGTCCACGCCGGCCCTCCGAATGGAGCCGTTCGGTCGCCTGCCTGGCGCCGTTGCCGAGAAAAACCGTAGAACGAACCCATACGTCCAGTGTCATCGGCCGCAAGGGAAAAGTTAGGATAAAAACATGCCGAGCTTACACGCACCTTACGGAGCGATTGGCTCGCAGCCTGTTTTCCCCGTGGAATGGCGCGGTGTTGTGAAACCGACGACTAGATACACCCCGGCGGCTTGGGCAGTCCCGCGATCAAACAGGCGTACTTCAACGGGCTTTCCGGAAACAGCCGGTGCAGATAGCGGGAAGTGCCTTTTTCTTCCCCGAATTCCTTCCGCACCGCCTTGACGAACATGCGGGTGTTGGGGAGATGGTGGAATCTGAGATAGTAGCTGCGGATGAAGCGCACGATCTCCCAATGCGCTTCGGTCAATGCTATGGGTATGCTCGCTGCCAGAGCGGCGGCGACATGCTCGTCCCAGGCGTTCGCATCGGTCAGAAATCCGCTTTCGGTCGTTTCCAGAATCTTGCCGTTCACTTCGATCATGGCTCAAAACCACGACTGGACAAGCCGGTAATCGGCGGTCAAATCGACGAATCCACCGTAGTCGACGATTCGAATCGTCTCGGCGACCTCGGAAGTTTCCACGCCGCGCGCGTCGAGATCCGGCCCCAAGGCATAAAACCTGACGCGCCCCATAGCCGACTTCAGGACGGCTTCGGAATCCGCGCCTTTCACCGCGGCGTAAACCCCGTTTTCGATCAGCAGAACCGCATCGCCCTCGCCCGCCCGGACGAGACAATCTTCCAGGGCGCGGCTTTCCTGGGGCGAACGGCTAACTATATGCAGGACTGCCATCAGCATGAGATTACGATGTCATGTTCCGCCGTCAATCCGGCGATTTCCGTCCTGTCCACGACGCGCACGGGGATGACGAGATCCTCGGTCGTCAAATGCCTTCCCCGCAAAGACTCCCGCTCGACAAAAACATCCTCCACATCGTACAAAGCCAAAGCTTCGAACAAGGGAGCGACGGGTTTCAGCCCGTTCGGTTCGAACCTCTGACCCCGTTTGAGCAGGAACACGCCATCGTCCAGCATCAGGAGCCGTACGGCCTGATCGAAAGCGGCGGCGGTCATGGCCATGTCCAGCGATTCCCGGACTCTTGCGCCGTCCCGAGGGGCACTGCGCATCACAAACAAGAATTTTTTTTGCACCGATTCAACCACCAAAAACCAATACCCGGTCGGCCTTCAGACAGGCGTCCACCCATTGTCCCAAGCCGCCGATCCGAAAACCGTCCGCCCCGGTTGCCGGCATGCCGCGCCGCTGCGCGGCCGAAACGCACAGCACCAGGTCGATCCCGTGCTTATCGGCGAGATCGGGCCAGGGCGGAACCGAATCTTTGTCCTCCGCCGATAAACCGGATCGCAGCGCGTTATAAACCCCGTCATGGTAAAAGAACACGCACACGATTTCGTGATCTTTATCCAACGCGGCTTTGATAAACTGATAGGCAGTGCGCGCCGATTGAGCGGAACAAGGCCCGGCATTGACCTGAATGGCGTATTTCATCGCGGCGACACCCTTTCGAAAAAACGGTTCATCGAGTAACCGTACACCGTGGACTCATTCACACCCGCGCCGCACACGGCGCTGAAACACCATGAAATTCGACAAACTGCTTGCATCGCTGTTGATTCTCAGCTACGGCTCATTGGCGCTGCAACCCGCCCATGCGCAACTCAACCTGGAGTTGCCCGAAATCGGCGACCCGACCGGAACCCTCATGACGCCGCAGCAGGAGAAGGAACTCGGCGCAGCCTTCTACCGCAAGTTGCACGCCCAGCTCGAAGTCAGCCAAGATCCGGAAGTCAACGATTACATCCAGTCCATAGGGCAGAAACTGGCCGGGTCCAGCGACAACCCCGCGCAAGCGTTTCATTTCTTCGTGGTCAGCGATCCCACGGTCAACGCATTCGCGGGGCCGGGCGGATACATCGGCGTCAACTCCGGACTGATCCTGACCTCGGAAGCCGAGAGCGAACTCGCTTCGGTACTGGCCCACGAAATCGCGCACGTCACGCAGCGGCATCTTTATCAAACATTCCAGGCCGCCGGCCGCCTGGCGCTGCCCACCGCCGCGGCCATGCTGGCCGCCGTTCTGCTGGGCGCGAAATCCGCGCAACTGGGCCAAGCCGCCTTGATGGCCGCGCAAGCCGCCAATATCCAGTATCAAATCAATTTTACCCGCGACAACGAGGCCGAAGCCGATCGCGTCGGCATGCAGATTTTATCGAAGTCGGACTTCGACCCGCGCGCCATGCCGACGTTCTTCGAAAGAATGCAGCAATCCACCCGCTTCGTCGGCCGAGAATTGCCGGAGTTCCTGCTGACCCACCCGGTGACCGTGTCCCGTATCTCGGATACGCGGGGACGCGCGGAACAGTTTCCGTATCGGCAATATCCGGATTCTTTCGCCTATCAGCTCGTCCGCGCCAAGCTGCGGGTGCAGACCGCCGCCCGCCCGCAGGACGCGCTGAATTATTTCAAGGCGGTCAGCGGCCAGGGCACCAAGCTGCAACAGGATGTTTCCGCCTACGGTTTAGCCTTGGCACTGATCGCCAACGCGCGTGCGGGGGAAGCCAAACCGATCCTGCAGCGGCTGATGGAGATTTATCCCGATCAGTCCCATTTCGCCAATGCGCTGGCCAGCGCCGAACGGGAGACCAAGAATTACCCGCGCGCGATCCAGCTTTACGAATCGGCCCTGCAACGCTTTCCGGAAAACCGGGCGCTGACGCTCAACTATGTCCGCACGCTGCTCACCACCGGCAAAGCGGAACAGGCGCGCAAGCTGCTGCAGAACTACGCCCGCCGCCATCCGCCTACTCCGGAAGTCTACAACCTGCTGGCGCAAGCCTATAGCCAGCTCGGGAACGATGCCGAATCGCACCGCTATGTCGCCGAATCCTATTACGCCTCGGGCCAGAACCGCGCCGCCATACTGCAACTTCGGCTAGCCAGAAAAACGGCCGGCGACAATTTTTATCTGAATTCCGTCATCGACGAGCGCTTGAAGCAGCTGCTCGCCGAAGAGGAAGAGCGCAGAAAGCAGTGAGGCATAGAAACCGCGGCGGCCGGAGTTTATTCCAGATCCTGCACGCCACGCTCGATTTCGCCGTGCTTTCGAAGCTGCCGCTTGAGGATCTTGCCCGCGGCGTTTTTCGGTAACTCCGGCTGAAAGACGATCTTGCGGGGAATTTGATGCCGCCCGAGGTGCTCCCTGCAGAAAGCGCGGACTTCGCTTTCCGTGATCGGCTTGGACTCGTCTATCGCGATATACGCGACCGGAATTTCGCCGTGCAAATCGTGCGGCTCCCCGACCACCGCGGCCTCGCGGATCGGCGGAAAGCGGTATAGTACCTCCTCGATCATGCGTGGATAAACGTTCATGCCGTTGACGATGATCAGATCCTTCTTGCGATCGACGATGCTGAAATAGCCGTCTTCGTCCCGCGTACCGAGATCGCCGGTCAGAAGCCATTCGCCGCGAAACACTTCCCGGGTCGCGTCCGGCTGCATCCAATAGCCCTTCATCACGTTGGCACCGCGTACGGCAATCTCGCCGACTTCGCCGCACGGCAACTCGCGCCCGTCTTCGTCGACGATTTTCATCTCGACTCCGGGAACCGGCAAACCCACCGTTCCCGGTTTGATGAGGCCGTCGATCGGATTCACGCAGGTTACCGGGGAACATTCTGTCGGTCCGTCGCCCTCGTAGATCCTGATGCCGAATTTTTCTTCGAAGCGCCGCAACACGTCGACCGGAAGCGCAGCGCCGCCGGAAACGCAATAGCGTATGGAGGAAAGGAGCGGCGCACGCTCGTCTTTGAGTCGCAACAGTACCGAATACATGCTGGGCACGCCGAGAAAAATCGTGGCTCGGCTGGCATGGATCGCGTCGACGACCTGATCGGGCTCGAATCGCGGCAGGGGAATGAACGCACAGCCGTTGGTCAGGGGCGTGAGCATGCCGACGGTTGCCGCGAATGCGTGAAACATCGGAAGAACCAGCAGCACGACATCCTGCCCCGGACGCCAGTGCATGGCTTCGCGGACGCTGCGCGTGTTGGCGACCAGATTGCCGTGGGTCAGCATCGCCCCCTTGGGACGGCCGGTGGTTCCCGAGGTGTAGAGGATGACGACCAGATCCTCTTGCGGGTCGCAATCGATATTCGGTACCGGCGCGTCGGATCTTAGAAAAGCATCGAACGCCTCGGCGCCTTCGACTTCTCCGCCGATGGATACGCGAAACTCGATTCCCGGCGCAGCCTGAAGCGCGGATTCCGCCTGTTTCGAAAAGGCTTGATGGAAAATCAAGCCCTTGGCGCCGGAATCGTTGAGAATGAAGCCGATTTCTTCCGTGTTCAGCAGCAAATTGATCGGAACGACCGTGGCCCCGGCTTTCACGATGCCGGTATAGGCAATGGCGAATTCCGCCGAATTGGGGCAGTAAAGGGCAATCCTGTCCCCTTTGACCACGTCTCGGGCCGCCAAGGCCGCCGCCACGCGATCCGATCGGTTGCCTATGGTGGCATGATCGATGACCTGAGAGCCCTGGATTACCGCGGGCCGATCAGGATAAAGCCGGGCGCTCTCCCGGAGTGCATGGATCAATGACGACATCCTGGCACCTTCTCGTCGGTTTATGCCCTCGTCAGGGCAGCAAAAACGGAAAAAATAATCCCGCCGGGCTAGAGGCACAACGGCGGGATTATTTTATTTGACCGATTGCTTACTTAATTGACGACTCTGTGTCCCCGATTGCGGAGGCAATTGATGTAAGACCGCTTGTATTGATCGTCGCCCGAGACCCCGCTGTAACCAGCGCCGCCGAGGCCGCCCGCGGCAGCGCCGATCGCGGCACCGCCGCCGGGATTGCCAGCGACAGCGCCGACCGCGGCGCCCGTTGCGGCACCTAGCAATGCGCCTGCAGCAGCACCCTTCGCCGCTTCCGTTCCGGTACTGCCCGCTTGGCGAGCGAGCATTTTGCACTCTTCCATATCCTGCTGCAGCCGATAG
The DNA here is from genome assembly GCF_051027445.1 of Methylocaldum sp. GT1TLB. NCBI lineage: Bacteria > Pseudomonadati > Pseudomonadota > Gammaproteobacteria > Methylococcales > Methylococcaceae > Methylocaldum > Methylocaldum sp. GT1TLB. Next base: position 129,697 of record NZ_CP194898.1, on the reverse strand, counting down.
GCATTCGGATCGTTATACGTGTCCACCACAGGCTCCCATCCGGTGTAGGTTGCGCAACCGCTCAGAGTCAACACGGTGCAAAGAAATACAGGTAGCTTTTTGACCATAAGTCGTTTCACTCGTATAGGACGTTAATCGATATCTCAGCAACAGTATCCGGAACACAGGTACTGAATTGCTCTGCCTACTATAGCAAACTCACTCTGCTCAATCCGCAGGAATACGTATCGTAATGTTTCCGACCGTCATTCAACCCAGAATGGCTTCGCCACGGGCCAAATTCGGGAGCTGGCCGCCCAAGCCCATCGCGTATCGCATGACCAATTTCTTGGCCGGCGTGATTCGCTCCGCCAAACCCAGCCCCAGATTCCGAATGAATCGGAGCGGACGGTTCGCGTTTCCGAACACGCGATAGAACAGGTCCATCGTCGTCATCATGACCAGGTTGTTGCTGCGGCGCATGCTTTCGTAAGTTTGCAGCACATGGGCTGCGCCGATGTCCTGGCCATTCTTGTGAGCGCCGACCAGCACCTGCGCCAGCGCCGCAGCGTCCAGAAGACCGATGTTGACGCCCTGCCCCGCCAGCGGATGAATCATGTGGGCCGCATCGCCGATCAAAGCCACGCCCTCTTTACTGTAACTCAAGGCATGCTGACGCTTGAGCGGGAAGCTGCCTTTCGCCTCGATACGCTTGATCTCGCCCAGAGCCGAGGGGAACGCAGCGATAAGCTCCCGGAGCAGCGCGTCATCCGGCAAAGCCTTCAGGCGTTTGATGTCCTCCGGCGCCTCGTACCAGACGAGAGATGCATGAGGCCCGTCCAGCGGCAGGAAAGCCTGGGGTCCCTTGGGGGTAAAGCGTTGCCAAGTGATGTCCTGCTGGCTGTATGCGGTTTCCACCGTCAGCACCAGGGCGTGCTGCTCGTAATCCCAACCGCTTACTCCCATGCCGGCCACTTGCCGCACCCGGGAATAGCCGCCATCCGCGGCAACCAACAAGCGCGCCGACAAGACGCGGCCGTCGTCCAATTCGACGGTCGAGCCTTGCGGCCCGTAATCGATCATTTTGGTTCTGGCGGGACAAAGAAAATCGATATTGGAAAATTCGACCAGGCGGTCGAGTAAAGCCAGCTGGATTACCCGGTTCTCGACGATATAGCCCAAGACCGGCTCATCGATGTCCTCGCTCCGAAACTCGACATCGCCCGACTCTTCCCATACCCGCATCCTCCGGAACGGGCAAAACCGGCGCGAAGCGATGCCTTTCCATGCGCCCACGGTTTTGAGAATGCTGGCGGACGCGATGCTGATCGCGGACACGCGAAGATCGTGGGGCTGCTCCGACGCAAACGCCGGCGGCGGGGCATCCTCGATCACGGCAACTCGCAGACTGCTTCCTCCGAGGCCACAGCCCAAAGCGGCACCGACCATGCCGCCGCCCACAACGATCACGTCATATTTTTCGGTCATTCTCTATTCCTCATGCTTGGCTTGGCGCGCATGCTCAACCACGCTGCGAAACCGCCTCGAATTTCCGGCCATAAAGTAAAGGTAACCGGGCTCGGCAAGCAATACCGGCTTTGTCTCGCCGGCTCGGGGGCGGACGGTCGGGCGGCGAGCGGGTCCATTCTCTATCGAAACCAATCATCGCACCACCTTAATTCATAACAAACACCGAGCGTGCAAGCTTGGCGCCCTTGAAAAGACCGGCCGGATTCTTTATATTTCTTGCCCATTTTGGCTAAATGGGCGGCTTCACGTCGCCATTTCGGATATTTCAAAACCAACTGCGAACACGAATTCTTGACTGTCGCGGCGGTCCATTACTGGAGCCGCAATATTCTCTTGTAAACCGCGAACCGGCAAACGACAGACCACACCCCTGACAGAGGTACACCATGAGTTTCAACGCCATACCCGCCAAGCAAGGTCTATACGACCCGCGCAACGAACACGACGCTTGCGGCGTAGGTTTCATCGCTCACATCAAAGGCCATAAAAGCCACGACATCGTCTGCAAGGGGCTGGAAATTTTAAGAAACCTGACTCACCGCGGAGCGGTAGGCGCCGATCCGTTGGCGGGCGATGGGGCCGGCATTCTCATTCAAATACCGGATGCTTTTCTCCGCGACGAATGCTCTACACTCGGGATCGCCCTTCCGGATTACGGTCACTATGGCGTCGGCATGCTGTTTCTGCCGCGCAATCCGGAACATCGCGCGACCTGCGAACAAGTCGTCGAAGATTTCATTCGCACCGAAGGCCAAACCGTTCTCGGCTGGCGCGATGTTCCGGTAGACAACTCGACGCTCGGGGAATCGGTCAAGACAATCGAACCCGTGATTCGCCAGGTTTTCGTGGGGCGGGCGGAAAGTTGCCGGGATCAGGACGCGTTCGAGCGCAAGCTGTTCGTCATCCGCAAGCAGATCGACAAGAAGATTCGCGCCTTGAATCTCGAGGAAGGCAAGATGTTCTACATCCCTTCCTTCTCGTCCCGCACTTTGGTTTACAAGGGCATGCTGCTGGCCGATCAGGTCGGCGTGTTTTACCGCGACCTCCGCAACGAGCAAATGGTGTCGGCGCTTGCCCTGGTGCACCAGCGGTTCTCCACCAACACCTTCCCGACCTGGGATCTGGCCCATCCTTTCCGAATGATCGCCCACAACGGCGAAATCAACACCTTGCGCGGCAACATCAATTGGATGGCCGCTCGGCGCCATTCGATGTCGTCCGAAGTTCTGGGCGAGGATCTCGACAAGATCTGGCCGCTGATCGCCGACGGCAAGTCTGATTCCGCCAGCTTCGACAATGCGCTGGAGCTTCTGGTCATGGGGGGCTATTCGCTGGTCCACGCCATGATGCTGCTGATCCCGGAAGCGTGGGCCGGCAATCCCTTGATGGACGAAAAACTCCGCGCCTTCTACGAATACTACTCGGCCCTGATGGAACCCTGGGATGGTCCGGCCGCCGTGGCCTTTACCGACGGACGGCAGATCGGCGCCACGCTCGACCGTAACGGCCTGCGTCCGGCGCGCTATCTCATCACCGACGACGACACCGTGGTGATGGCCTCCGAGATGGGCGTGCTGACCATTCCGGAACACAAGATCGTCAAGAAATGGCGTTTGCAGCCCGGCAAGATGTTCCTGATCGACCTCGAACAGGGCCGCATCATCGACGATGCCGAAATCAAATCGGAACTGGCCAATCGCGAGCCGTATCAGCAGTGGCTCAACGATACCCAGATTCAATTGGAGAAGCTGCCGGCCGAAATCGCCGCGATGCCGCCCGATTCGGAGACCCTGCTCGATCGGCAGCAGGCTTTCGGCTACACCCAGGAAGACATCAAGTTTTTCCTGACCCCCATGGCCTTGAGCGGTCAGGAACCGGTCGGCTCCATGGGCATCGATGCGGCGCTCGCGGTGCTCTCCAAGCGTTCGCGATTGCTCTACGACTATTTCAAGCAGGGTTTCGCGCAAGTTACCAACCCGGCCATCGACCCGATCCGCGAAGAACTGGTCATGTCGCTGGTGTCCCACATCGGCCCGCGGCCGAACTTGCTGGCGCTCCACAATGGCGGCAGCCACAAGCGGCTGGAAGTGCATCAGCCGATCCTGACCAATAAGGATCTGGAAAAAATCCGCCGTATCGAGGCCCGCACCGGAGGCGCGTTCAAGACCAAAACCATCAGTTTCTGCTACTCGGCCGATACCGGCGCCGGCGGCATGGAGCCGGCGTTGAAAGCCTTGTGCGCACGCGCCGAACAGGCGGTGCACGAGGGCAACAACATTCTGGTGCTGTCCGATCGGGAGATCGATGCGGAGCACATCGCGATTCCGGCCCTCCTGGCCACCTCCGCGGTTCATTATCACCTGACCCGGACGGGCCTTCGTACCAAGGTCGGCCTGGTCGTGGAAACCGGCGAAGCGCGCGAGGTACACCATTTCGCGCTGCTGGCGGGCTACGGCGCCGAAGCCGTCAATCCGTATCTGGCTTTCGACAGCCTGTCCGATCTGCGCGAGAAGCTGCCGGAACAGCTGTCCGAAGACGAGGTGCACAAGCGCTATATCAAGGCCATCGGCAAAGCCCTGCTCAAGATCATGTCCAAGATGGGCATCTCGACCTATCAGTCGTATTGCGGCGCTCAAATCTTCAATGCCGTGGGCTTGAGCGAAGAGTTCCTGGACGAATATTTCACCGGCACCGTCTGCACGATCGGCGGCGCGGGACTCCGAGAAATCGCCGAGGAAACCGTGCGCCGGCATCGTGTGGCTTTCAGCGATGCCCCGCTGTACCGGAATGCCCTGGACGTAGGCGGCGAATACGCCTACCGCGTTCGCGGCGAAGATCATGTGTGGACTCCGGAGACCATTTCCAAGCTGCAGCACGCCACACGCACCAACAGCTGGGAAACCTATGTGGACTACACCCGCTCGATCAACGAGCAGAGCGAACGTTTGCTCACGCTGCGCGGCTTGATGGACTTCAAGTTCGACGAACGGGAGTCGGTACCGCTGGATGAAGTGGAACCGGTCGCGGAAATCGTCAAGCGCTTCGCCACCGGCGCCATGTCGTTCGGCTCGATTTCATACGAAGCCCATACCACGCTGGCGATCGCCATGAACCGCATCGGTGGCAAATCCAACACCGGCGAGGGCGGCGAATTGCCGGAGCGATTCAAACCGCTGCCCAACGGCGATTCCATGCGCTCAGCCATCAAGCAGGTAGCATCGGGCCGTTTCGGCGTAACCGCCGAGTATTTAGTCAATGCCGACGATCTGCAAATCAAGATTTCGCAGGGCGCCAAGCCCGGCGAAGGCGGCCAGCTGCCCGGCCACAAGGTGGATGCCATCATCGCCAAGGTGAGGCACTCCACGCCAGGGGTCGGTCTCATTTCCCCGCCGCCGCACCACGACATCTACTCGATAGAGGATCTGGCGCAGCTTATCCACGATCTTAAGAACGTTAACCCGGCCGCGCGCATCAGCGTCAAGCTGGTGTCCGAAGTGGGCGTCGGCACGATCGCTGCGGGCGTCGCCAAGGCTCATGCCGATCACGTCACCATCGCCGGCTACGACGGCGGCACCGGCGCCAGCCCGATCACCTCGATCAAGCACGCGGGGCTCCCTTGGGAAATCGGCTTGGCCGAGACCCACCAGACTCTCGTATTGAACAAGCTGCGCGGGCGCATCTGCGTGCAGGCGGACGGCGGCATGCGCACCGGGCGCGACGTCGTGATCGGCGCGCTTTTGGGCGCGGACGAATTCGGCTTCGCCACGGCGCCGCTGATCGTCGAAGGCTGCATCATGATGCGCAAATGCCATCTGAACACCTGCCCGGTAGGCGTCGCAACCCAGGACCCGGAACTCCGCAAGCGCTTCACCGGACAGCCGGAGCATGTCGTCAATTTCTTCTTCTTCATCGCCGAGGAAGTGCGCCAGCTTATGGCAAAACTTGGTTTCCGCCGGTTCGAGGAAATGATCGGGCGCTCCGACAAGCTCGATATGCGCAAGGCCATAGCCCACTGGAAAGCGGCCAAGGTCGATCTGTCCAGGATTTTGTACCGGCCGGAGCCCGGTGAGGGCGTGGCCATCTCCAATTGCGAACCGCAGGATCATGGCCTGGACAAGGCACTGGATCACAAGCTGATCGAACTGGCCCGCCCCGCACTCGACGAACGCAAGCCGGTCCGCATTGAAATGGGCGTGCGCAACTACAACCGCACGGTTGGCGCCATGCTGTCCGGCGAATTGGCGAAGCGTTACGGCCATACCGGTCTGCCCGAAGATACCATTTACATACGGATGAAAGGCACGGCCGGGCAAAGCTTCGGTGCTTTTCTGTCGGCCGGCATCACTCTGGAGCTTGAAGGCGACGGGAACGATTACGTGGGCAAAGGGCTATCGGGTGGGCGCATCGCCATCTATCCGTCCCCGGAATCTCCGGTGGTGCCCGAGGAAAACATCATCGTCGGCAATACCGTGCTGTACGGCGCCATCAGCGGCGAATGCTATTTCCGCGGCGTCGCGGGAGAACGCTTCGCGGTGCGGAACTCCGGCGCCATCGCCGTCGTCGAAGGCGTCGGCGATCACGGCTGCGAATACATGACCGGCGGCGTCGTCGTGGTTCTGGGCTCGACCGGCCGTAACTTCGCTGCGGGCATGTCGGGCGGTGTCGCCTACGTGCTCGACGAAACCGGCGATTTCGAGCATCGGTGCAACCTGGCCATGGTCGAACTGGAACCGGTTTTGGCCGAGGACATCGCCCTGGAAAATCTCGATCACCAGGGCGGCGATCTGGAAACCCACGGAATGGTGGACATCATGCATGACATGACCCGTCACGACGTTCAGCGCCTGCGAACCCTGATCGAAAAGCACCGCCGTTACACGGGCAGTGGACGAGCGAAGCAGATTCTCGAGAACTGGTCGGCTTACGCGCCGCGTTTCGTCAAGGTCATGCCGGTCGATTACCGTCAGGCGCTCGAAAAAATGCAGAAGACAAAAACGCAGACCGAAGTTCACCACTAGACGCGGGGGGGCGTGGCGTAAACGCGCCCCTCGCCGACCCGGACCGATCGGAAAAATGGAAGGCACTTCGGCAAACAAGACCCCGAGGTCTAGAGCTTTCTCGTGCAATAAAGCACAGTAACGAGGTAGAAACAGAATGGGCAAACCCACGGGATTCATGGAAATCTCACGTCAGGACAGACGCTACAAGCTGGTGGCGGACCGTCTCCAGCACTACCAGGAATTCGTCGTCCCGCTGACCGAAGAGGAAGTCAGCCGTCAAGGCGCGCGCTGCATGGATTGCGGCATTCCCTATTGTCATCAGGGCTGCCCGGTCAATAACATCATCCCCGACTGGAACGACCTCGTTTATCAAGGAAATTGGCGTGAAGCCATCGAGGTACTGCACAGCACCAACAACTTTCCCGAGTTCACCGGCCGTATCTGTCCGGCGCCGTGCGAAGCGGCCTGCACGCTGAATCTGACCGACGAACCGGTCACGATCAAAACTATCGAGTGCTCCATCATCGACAAAGCTTGGGAGATGGGCTGGGTCAAGCCGCTGATACCCCAGCATCGAACCGGCAAAAAGGTGGCGGTAGTGGGTTCCGGTCCCGCCGGTCTTGCCTGCGCGCAACAATTGGCCCGCGTCGGCCACAGTGTCGTGGTTTATGAAAAGGCCGACCGCATCGGCGGACTGCTGCGCTACGGCATACCCGATTTCAAGATGGAAAAGCATCTGATCGACCGACGCATCGCGCAAATGCAAGCTGAAGGCGTGGTGTTCCGCCCCAATAGCCATATCGGCCGAGACGTTCCGGTTCAAAAGCTGCTCGACAACTACGATGCCGTCATATTGGCCGGCGGCGCGGAAAAACCGCGCGATCTGAACGTACCGGGCCGCGAGCTCAACGGCGTTCATTTCGCCATGGAGTTTCTGCCCCAGCAGAACCGCCGCGTGGCCGGAGATACGCTTTCCGACGACACCAGCATTTGGGCGACGGACAAGCATGTCATCGTCATCGGCGGCGGGGATACCGGTTCCGACTGTATCGGCACCTCGGCACGGCACGGTGCGGCCTCCATCACCCAGTTGGAAATCCTGCCGAAGCCTCCGGAAAAGGAGAAAAAAGAGGTCACCTGGCCGAATTGGCCCAACAAGCTGCGCACGTCCAGCTCCCACGAAGAAGGCTGCGAACGTTTCTGGAGCGTCGCCACGAAGTCGATCGAAGGGGAAGACGGTCGCGTTACCCAAATCCGCTGCGTCAAGCTCGAGTGGAAGCAAGAGGGCGGACGCTGGGTTATGAACGAAATCCCCGGCAGCGAATTCACCTTGAAAGCGGACCTGGTACTGCTTGCCATGGGCTTCGTCCATCCGGTGCACGAGGGCATGCTCCAGGATCTCGGCGTGACTCTCGACGAACGGGGCAACGTCAAGGCCAATACCATAGACTATCGCAGCTCGATGGATAAGGTTTTCACCGCCGGCGATATGCGCCGCGGCCAGTCGTTGGTCGTCTGGGCCATCCGCGAAGGCCGCCAGTGCGCCCGAGCCGTCGACGAATACCTGATGGGACACTCGGATCTCCCTCGGTAAGTTCCTCCTCTCAGCCGCCGATTCATGTGTTTGATGAGTCGGCGGCTTGTCGACCAGGCGTCGAACCGCGGCGGGGTACACCCAGCCTTGTATGCCTGCCAAACTCAGCCCAGTTTTTCTCACGGCGTCGCGTCAGTCCCGCAGGCCGGATTACGTGGAACCGGCCGGAAGTGCCGCCGTCCAACTGCAATTGATCGCGCAATCCCGCCGACTCATTCCGCCGTCCGTGGCACACTGTCCAAGATCGATTTGTCCCAATACTCAGCAGCTAAAGGACAATCGCACAAACCGCAAACCGTGGAGCACGTCATGGCAAAACCATCGTTCACCCCCGAGGAACTGGAGCAACTGCGCTGGGCGTATCAGCATCTGGAACACCCCTCCTTCGCCGCGCGCCTAAGCAACGTGATCGGCACGCCGATCGAACAAACGCTCAAACTATTGCCGAAGAGCTGGCACCAACGAGTCAATAGAGCAGCCGAATTTAGTATCCGTCAGGCTATGAGCATGGCGGTAAAGACTCTCGACGCGCGCGCGGTTTCCGGAGCGCGTGACACCTACCACAAGTTTGCGGCATTCACAGCCGGAGCCGTCGGCGGCTTTTTCGGTCCAGTAGGGTTGACGGTCGAGTTACCGGTCATAACCTTGCTGATGCTGCGTTCGATTGCCGATATCGCGCGCAGCGAGGGCGAGGACTTGGATACGCTCGACGCGCGCCTCGCTTGCGTGGAGGTGTTCGCCTTGGGAGGGCGATCGACTGAAGACGATGCAACCGATACCGGCTACTATGGGTTGCGATCCACATTGGCTTTCCATTTCGCCGGTGTTGCCAATTATGGCGGAGCCTCCGGCCTCAACGTTCCTGCCGGCGTCGAGTTGATTCGCGGAATTTCCGCCCGTTTCGGCGTCGTCATTTCGGACGAGGTCGCCGTGCAGATGGTGCCGGTAGCCGGCGCCGTCAGCGGCGGCCTGTTGAACCTCGTATTCATGCAACACTTTCAGGACGTGGCACGCGGTCATTTCACCCTGCGCCGTTTGGAACGAAAATACAAGCCGGACGTTGTGCGGAAGGAATACCAGCGGATTCAAAAAGACGAAATTGAATCGATCAAGGGATTTAGCCACTTGGAAGGATGGTGAATGGATCGTGCGGGGCTCCACTTCGAACCTTATTAGGGCCTGGCGCTTTTATCTCGCTTCATCTTCTCAAAGCTCGCCATAAAACAGATAAACGATCAGCGTCATGCCGAGCAGAACGACGACCAGATTCGCGAGTATCCCCAGACCGGCCCGATAACCGCGCGGAATCTCCACGGGCTTCAGCGTTTTCAGGACCTTTCGATACTGAATCGTGGACAGTATCGCAATGACGACTCCGAAAAACACAAAAGCGATGCCGAGCCAGAACGAAATGCCTTTTTGCAAGGGCTCGCCGGGTTTCGAAAAAACCAGATGCACGAATAAACCGAAGCGCTCGATCACAAATCCGAACGCCATCCAGGCCAAGCTGGTCCGGTTCCAGGCGAGAAGAGTGCGCTCCGCCGCAAAAAATACGCGCGGGTCATTAAGCTCGGACATTCGGATAGTCTAGCGGTAATTTTGTCGAATGGATTAAACGATACGGCCACAACTGGCTCGGTCACATTGCGAAACGTACATCGGCCAGCGACCGGCGCAAGCGGTGGCTTCCCACATAAAGTGCTCAGTGTGACATTCCCGGCGCATTTGTGACAGAATTGCAAGTTTAATTAACCACGGAGTCCATGACATGCGCGTGATCCTTCTCGGAAGCCCCGGGTCCGGAAAAGGCACTCAAGCCAAAGCCATAATGGAAAAATTCAACATTCCGCAGATCTCGACGGGCGACATGCTGCGCGCTGCCGTGAGAGAAGGCACGCCATTGGGTCTCGAAGCGAAGAAGGTCATGGACTCGGGCGCCCTGGTCTCGGATGAAATCATCCTGGGACTGATCAAGGAACGCATTGCCCAGGACGATTGCAAGAACGGTTTTTTGTTCGACGGATTCCCCCGAACCATCGCTCAGGCGGAAGGGCTCGCGGAGATGGGCGTCGATATCGACCATGTCATCGAAATCGTGGTGGACGATGAGGAAATCGTCAAGCGCATGAGCGGTCGGCGCGTCCATCCTGCTTCCGGACGCACATATCATGTCATCTTCAATCCGCCCAAGGTCGAGGGACTGGACGATGTCACCGGCGAACCCCTGATTCAACGGGACGACGACAAAGAAGAAACCGTGCGCAGGCGTCTTGAGGTTTATCACGAACAGACCAAGCCATTGGTCGGCTATTACAAGCAAAAGGCCGAACAGGAAGCCGTCAAATTCTCCAGCATTGACGGCGTCGGCAGCGTTGAAGCCATTCGCGATAAGATTTTTTCGCTGTTGGAATAACTTCGGTTTATCGGACAAACCCCAACATCCATGGGAAGCCGCCCCTGAGTAATTAGCTGGAGCGCAGCATTCCCCGTGTAAAACCCGCCACTCATAAGAGCCCATGGCCGCCAAAACCCTTTATGACAAATTATGGGACGATCACGTGGTTTACTCCGAACCGGACGGATCGACTCTCATTTACATCGATCGCCATTTGATTCACGAGGTAACCTCGCCGCAGGCCTTCGAAGGGCTGAGGCTCGCGGGCCGTAAGCCCTGGCGGGTTACAGCCAATCTGGCGACGGCCGATCACAACGTGCCGACGGCCGAACGCGAACATGGCCTCAGCGACCCCATTTCACGGCTTCAGGTCGAAACGCTGGACCGGAACTGCGCCGACTTCGGCATTACCGAATTCGGCATGAACGACGATCGCCAAGGCATCGTCCACGTGATCGGCCCCGAACAGGGTGCGACCCTGCCCGGCACGACCATCGTCTGCGGCGATTCCCATACCTCGACGCACGGAGCCTTCGGCGCTCTCGCCTTCGGCATCGGCACATCCGAAGTGGAGCATGTGCTGGCCACGCAATGCCTGGTTCAGAAAAAAGCCAAGAACATGTTGGTCAAGGTGGAAGGGAAGCTCGGCCAAGGCGTCACGGCCAAGGACATCGTACTGGCCGTGATCGGCAGAATCGGCACCGCCGGCGGCACCGGATATACCATCGAATTCGCAGGATCGGCGATCCGCAGCCTATCGATGGAAGGACGCATGACCGTGTGCAACATGGCAATTGAGGCCGGAGCCCGAGCTGGACTGGTGGCCGTCGACGAGGTGACGATCGCTTATCTGAAAGACCGGCCTTATGCTCCGAAAGGGAATTTGTGGGACAAGGCGGTGGCGGCTTGGCGGCAACTTCGAAGCGACAAGGGTGCCGTATTCGACAAAGTGGTCGAGATCGATGCCGCCGCTATCAACCCCCAGGTCACCTGGGGCACTTCGCCCGAGTTGGTATTGCCCATCGATGCCGCGATACCCGACCCTGAACGGGAGCCGGACCCCGTGAAACGTGAAAGCATGAAGCGCGCCCTGCAATACATGGATTTGAAGCCCGGCACGGCCATAACCGATATTCGCATAGACAAGATTTTCATCGGTTCATGCACCAACGCCCGGATCGAGGACTTGCGCACTGCCGCCGAGGTGGTCCGCGGCCATAAGCTCGCGAGCAACATCAAGCAGGCCCTGGTGGTTCCCGGATCGGGCTTGGTGAAACGCCAGGCGGAACAGGAGGGCCTCGACCGAATTTTCCGGGAGGCAGGTTTCGAATGGCGAGACCCCGGATGCTCCATGTGCCTCGCGATGAATGCCGATCGCCTGGAACCGGGCGAGCGCTGCGCGTCCACATCGAACCGCAACTTCGAAGGACGCCAGGGCTACGGTGGCCGCACCCATCTGGTGAGTCCCGCCATGGCGGCGGCGGCCGGTATCTACGGGCATTTTGTCGACATCCGTCAACTGCCGTTGATGCCGTCTCCCGCAAGCGAACCCAAAAAAGCACCGGCCAAGAAAGCGCCGGCGAAAACCGCCGCCGCATCGAGGACGAAATCGGCTGCTGCCGTAAAAACGTCCAAACCCGCCCCTACGACCCGAAATCAGTCCGCGCGAAAGAGGAAATCCGAGCAATGAAAGCTTTTCGCCGTTTCGCGTCCAGAGTCGCCCCTTTGGACCGCGCCAACATCGACACCGACGCGATCATTCCTAAACAATTCCTGAAATCCATTCGCCGCAGTGGTTTCGGTCCCTATCTATTCGACGAGTGGCGCTACCTGGATCGCGGCGAACCCGACATGGATTGCTCGTATCGCCCTTTGAACCCGGATTTCGTGCTCAATCAACCGTGCTACTTCAGGGCGCGAATTCTGTTGACGCGCGAGAATTTCGGCTGCGGCTCGTCGCGCGAACATGCGCCCTGGGCTCTGGCAGATTATGGTTTCCGCGTAATCATAGCCCCGAGCTTTGCCGATATTTTCTACAACAACTGCTTCAAGAACGGCATTCTGCCCATCGTACTCGATGCCGAAATCGTCGACCGCCTTTTCGAGCAAGCGGGTCCCGGCGTCGATCTCACCGTAGATCTGGAAACACAGACGATCGCCACCCATTATGGCGACAAAATCCATTTCGAAATCGATCCTTCGCGGAAATACCGCCTGCTCAACGGCCTGGACGACATCGGCCTGACCCTTCAGCATGCCGACAAGATCCGGGCTTACGAAGCGAGCCGCCGCCAAACCGCGCCTTGGCTGTTCCCGGAATACGCTTAGTTTCCAAAAAACAAAGAGAGACTCATCAATCGCATGACCAAGAAGATCGCAGTGCTGCCCGGCGACGGCATCGGCCCGGAAATCGTCGCCGAGGCATTAAAGGTGCTTGACTGCCTGAGACAGGAATTCGGGCTTGACATTGAAACTGAAGACGCTTTGATCGGCGGTGCCGCATACGACGCCAAAGGCACGCCGTTTCCGGAAGAAACCCTGACCCTGGCGAAAGCGGCCGATTCCGTGCTTTTGGGCGCGGTCGGGGGTCCGAAATGGGAACCGCTGGACTATTCGGTGCGACCGGAACGCGGCCTTCTGGGAATACGTGCCGAATTGGAACTGTTCGCGAATCTTCGCCCAGCGATTCTCTATCCCCAGTTGGTCGCCGCTTCGACGCTGAAACCGGAAGTGGTCTCGGGACTCGATATCATGATCATCCGCGAACTGACCGGCGGCATCTACTTCGGCAAACCGCGGGGCCGCCGCATCAATGAAAAGGGCGAACGGGAAGGCTTCAACACCTTGATTTACAGCGAATCGGAGATCCGCCGCATCGCCCATATCGCGTTCCAGATCGCTCAAAAGCGCAACAAACGGCTGTGCTCCATCGACAAAGCCAACGTGCTGGAGTGCACCGAACTGTGGCGCGAGATCGTGATCGAGGTCGGCCGCGAGTATCCGGACGTCCAGCTCAGCCATATGTACGTCGATAACGCCGCGATGCAGCTGGTGCGCGCGCCCAAGCAGTTCGACGTCATGCTGACCGACAATATGTTCGGCGATATCCTTTCGGACTGTGCCGCCATGCTGACCGGCTCCATCGGCATGCTGCCTTCGGCGTCGCTCGACAAAAACGGCAAGGGCATGTACGAGCCCATTCACGGTTCGGCACCGGACATCGCCGGCAAGGGCGTTGCCAACCCCATCGCCACCGTACTGTCGCTGGCCATGATGCTGCGTTACAGTTTCAACGATGCCGCCTCCGCAGACCGGATCGAAAACGCGGTGATAGCCGCTTTGGACGCAGGCTACCGAACCGCCGATATCTACTCCGAAGGCATGAAGAAGGTCGGAACCGCCGATATGGGCGATGCCATCGTATCCGCTTTACGATCATTGAACCGCTAATCCCGAACGAGTTTCCCCATGAGCAAGACTTACGATATTGCAGTATTGGGCGCCACCGGCGCGGTGGGCGAGACCATGCTGTCCATCCTGGAGGAGCGCAACTTTCCCGTTGGCCAGGTGTATGCCCTGGCTAGCGCACGCTCCGCCGGCCAGCGCGTGGAATTCAAAGGCGGCTATCTCACCGTGCAGGATGTGGCCGAGTTCGATTTTTCCAAGGCACAGATCGGCCTGTTTTCCGCAGGCGCATCGGTTTCCGCCGTTTACGCCCCTAAAGCTGCGGCAGCCGGCTGCGTGGTCGTGGACAACACCTCCTGTTTCCGCTACGAGACGGATATCCCCTTGGTCGTGCCGGAAGTCAATCCGGAGGCCATCGGGCAGTACAAGCCCCGGGGAATCATCGCCAATCCGAATTGCTCCACGATTCAGATGCTGGTCGCTTTGAAGCCGATCTACGATGCTGTCGGCATCGAGCGAATCAACGTCTGCACCTATCAGGCGGTATCCGGAACCGGAAAAAAGGCCATCGAGGAACTCGGCAAGCAAACCGCTTTATTGCTTAACGGCAAACCGATCAACCCCGAAGTCTATCCGAAGCAGATCGCTTTCAACGCCATCCCCCAGATCGACGTCTTCATGGATAACGGCTACACCAAGGAAGAGATGAAGATGGTATGGGAAACCCGCAAAATCATGGGCGACGACAGTATCCGGGTGAACCCGACTACGGTGCGGGTACCCGTATTTTACGGCCACTCCGAGGCGGTCCATATCGAGACTCGGGAAAAAATCACCGCTGCGCATGCGCGGGAATTGCTCAGCCGTGCTCCGGGAGTGGCGGTGATCGACGAACACAAGCCCGGCGGCTATCCGACTGCGGTTACCGACGCAGCCGGGCACGATGCCGTTTATGTCGGACGCATCCGCGAAGACATTTCCCACCCGCGAGGTTTGGATCTTTGGGTCGTAGCCGACAACGTACGAAAAGGCGCGGCGCTCAACAGCGTACAAATCGCCGAGGTGCTGGCAAAAACATACATCTAGGCTAAGCTTTCCTTCAGCAATCTAGGCAGCTCCCGCCACCATGAATGGCGGGAACGATTGGACAAAGGAGCGGCAATAAGTGCGTAAGTTATCAAAAACCTTGGCGATGATGAGTCTACTGGCCCCAATGGGAGCGAGTGCGCTAGGTATTGGAGACATCAGGCTACGCTCCGCCCTGAATCAGTCGCTAAACGCCGAGATTCCGCTAGTTCTTTCCGGCGGGGATTCCCTGGCGGACGTCAAAATCGCTTTGGCGTCCCCGGAAGCGTTTGCCAAGGCCGGCTTGGAACGGCACTATTTTCTCACCAAACTGCGTTTTACCGCCGTGCAAAAACCCGATGGCAGCTATGCCATCGAGGTGAGTTCGAACGATGTCATGCACGAACCGTTCGTCAGCTTCTTGGTAGAGGTCAATTGGCCGCGCGGGCGCGTAGTACGTGAATATACCGTACTGCTGGACCCGCCTGCCACCTTCTCTGATCGCGCGCTCGTCGACTCACGATCTCCATCGGTATTCGAGCAACCGAACGATGACCACCCGCAAACTGCGGATGCCCAGGTTTCGCCCCGCAAGTCCCAGCCCCGTGCTTCGACGGCAAGCGCTTCATCCGAGTCTGAAAGTCCGATCCAAGGTTCTGAATACGGGCCAGTCAAAAGAGATTCCACGCTTTGGGAAATCGCCAAACAGGTAAATCGCGACCCAAGCATCGCTCAGGAACAAATGGTCGTCGCCCTTTACCGGCACAACCCACATGCGTTTTATGGAGACACGCCGGACACTTTGAAGGCAGGAGAAACGCTGAAAATTCCCGATCGCGAATTTGTTCTGCAATTCACCAGCTCGCAAGCGCGGGATGAGCTTTATCGATCAAGCAGTCGGACTGGGAAAGTCGCAAGCCGCAGTAACAAGGCACAGAGCTTGGGCGCTGTGACGGGCTCCGCGACACAGCCGACGCAAACTCAGCTCAAATTGTTAGCCGCATCCGATACCAAGACGAAAGATGAAGAAGCGGTCGCAGGAAGCACGGATGGCGCCGGGAAATCCAAGGGAGAAATTGCGCTCGAAATCGCAGAGACGCTCAAACAGGAAAACGAGGATCTCCGTTCCCGCCTGACTCAGCTCGAGCAGCAACTGACGGAGATGCATCGTCTCTTGACCCTGAAGAACGAACAGATTGCGCTGCTGCAAGAACCACAGGCACAACAACCTTCGACCGAATCGGCGAAGAAAGAGCCCCCTAATCCGGAACAGCTAACAGCTCAAACGACACCGGCTCCGGAAGCACAGAAGCCGGTGGAGCCATCCACCCAGCCGGCGAATCCGCCGACTTCTCCAGAGACGGTTCCAGAAACGCCTCAAACACCCCAACCCACCGCCGTCCAGACCGAGCAGCCGAAGGTCGAGGCGCCTAAGCCCGTTCCTGCCGCGCCGCCGCAGCCTGAACAGAGCAGCATTTGGGACGACTTGTTCGATCAGCCGACCTATCTCGGTGCCGCAGCAGGAGGTCTGATGTTGCTGGCGGTCATACCATGGCTGCTTGCCCGTCGCCGTGCGGCCATGATCGAAGAGACCGAAAGCATCTTGCTTGCGACCGAGAAAGAAAACCTGCAAAAGGCGAAAAAAGCGGAGTCCAAATTCAACTCCACAATCTCGGAACCGACGACCGCTACAAAAACCTCTTTTCTGAGCGAATTCACGCCGAGCGATTTTGACGCCTTAGGAGCCGAGGCGGACGAAGTCGACCCGATTTCGGAAGCCGATGTATATCTCGCTTACGGCCGTTACAAGCAGGCGGAGGATTTGATCCGGAACGCGATAGAGCAGTACCCCGAACGAGACGAATGCAAGCTCAAGCTTCTGGAAATTCATTACGCCACCGAGAACCGAGAAGCTTTTGAGCGTTTCGCCCAGGAACTCAAAAGACAAGGTAAAGACGGCGATGCCGACTTCTGGGAAAACGTGGTTGAAATGGGACGGGAATTATGTCCCGGAAACTCGCTGTTTAGCGCGTCGCCATCGTCCAGCCGACCTTTGGCTCTTGATGCGAATGCAAGGGATATCCTGGGCTCTATCGATCTTACCGATGAACTCATCGAGGATCTGAAGCGCTTCGATAGCGAGGTGGCCGAAACATCGACATCCGCAGAGGAAAAGCGTGTTTCTCTCGACTTCAATTTCGATGCGCAAAACCCAGATGAAGATCAGGCAATTGCCGCCGAGCACCCCGTCATGGAATTCGATGTCGACGATCTTCGGAGCGAAACCCCTTCCGTCGTCACAGCTCAGCCTGAAGATGAATCTCCAGAACTCGAAAATCTCATCGTCTTTGAGACCGACAAGCCGGGGTCCAATTCCCGAAAAGAACCCATAACACAGGGTTCGGAGAACAGCATTGACGATATCTTGCTCGAGCTAGCGGCCAATGCACAGCACAAAGACAAGCCGGAGTCTGACGACGCCTCATCCGGCAATGAAATGTTTGATTTCGATTTCAGTTCCTTCGGCCTTGAGGACTCTGAAGCCAACTCAAAGGAGCCCGAGAGTGAGCTGCCGAAACTTGACAACCTGATTGCTTTTGACGCGGGCAAACTGAAAGCTCATCCTGAAACTAAAACGCACGAAGAAGCGGATCAATCCATAGACGACCTATTGCATGAGCTGAATAAAAGCAGTGTACCGCAAGATGACGTATCCAAATCGGACCGCGTAGCGTCCATTTCGAATCTCGAAACATCGGATTTCAATTTCGAGCTTGACTTGGCTTCGTCTGTTCAAGCGGAAAGCGAAGCGCTAAACACGGAAAATCTGGAGAATCTTTCAGATGAGAACGAGGATCAGTACGCGCCGTTGACCGACATGGACCAGTTGGAAACCAAACTGGATTTGGCTAAGGCTTATGCGGACATGGATGATAAGCAGTCGGCGCTGGACATGCTCAAGGAAGTTCTGGAAATGGGCAATGAGCAACAGAAAACGGAGGCGAGAGCGCTGATGGGCAGATTAAGCATACAAGACGCTCAGCCGGAACCCATATCTCTCGCTAGCCCTGGCCGCCGGACCTAAAATAGACGCCTAAACCAAGAGTCGACTCCTTCCGGTGGATTCGACAGCCGACCGCATGGCGAAACGTCTGTCGGGGCAGAACCCGCAATAAACGGATAGCGAATCGCACTGGGGCAGCTTTCATCTGATCTCAAGCCATTTGCACGATCGATCCAAACGAAATCGACGTTTTCGGGCGGCTCCAGCTCAAGCGACTCCTTACTCACTTTTTGCATGGTAGATGCCCAAACCGGTAACGCGCCCTGGGCGCCGGTTAGCTTTGCCGGCTGGTTGTCGTCACGCCCGACCCAGACTACGCCCACATAATCGCCGGTAAATCCAGCAAACCAACTATCTCTGAGATCATTGGTCGTTCCAGTTTTTCCGGCGCAGTCGAAATGGGAAGGCAAATAGGCATAGGCAAATTTCCCGGTACCCTCCCGCATGACTTCCTGCAGGATCGTATCGACCAAATAAACTGCCGCTGAATCGATTGACTGCTTGACACTGAGGCCGTATCGCTGCAGGGTCTTCCCCTCTTGTGAAACAACCGCCTGAATCGCCCTTAGCGGAACCACAAAGCCGTCGCTGGCCAGGGTTTGATACATTTGGGCGACTTCAAACGGGGTTAGCGAGGCGGTGCCCAGCAACAGCGACGGAACCAGCTCCACCGACTTCTCAACCCCTAATTTCCGTAAGGTTTCCGCGGTACGGGCAATCCCGACATCCATGCCTAAATTAACTGTCGCCAGATTAAAGGAATGCGCTAAGGCTTTATGCAAAGGAATTATGCCGTGCTCCCGATTATCGTAATTCTTCGGTGTCCACGGCCGGCCGCCGGGATTCCTGATCCGAACCTCCATGTCTTGCAGCGGCGACATCAGCGTGTAGCGTTGCGGATTCTCCAATGCCGTCAAATAAACGACGGGTTTATACAGTGAACCTATTTGGCGTTCTGCGTCCAATGCGCGATTGAACCCGGAATTCTGCGGGTCTCTTGATCCCATTAAAGCGGCTACTTCGCCGGTAGCGCGGCGAGTAAACACAACGGCGGTTTCCAGTTGCGTCGTCCGGGTCTGTTTGTCGAGCTTTTTCAGCGTTGTCTCGACGGCCGATTCAAGATAGTGCTGCGCGAATATGTCGAGTGTCGTGAAAAGCTGGAGCCCTTCCGAGGTCAAGTCTTCGGGACGATATTCCTGCTGCAACTGACGCTTGACCAAATCCAGGAAAGCCGGATAGCGGCTGATGGCTTGGTGCGGATTCTTCACCACATCCAGAGGCTTTGCCTTAGCCTCCTCGGCCTGGCTCGCTGCAATCTGCCCTTGTTCCACCATCTCGTCCAATACCAGGTCCCTACGCTTCCTTGCCTTTTCCGGCCATCTAAACGGGTCGTAATAGGATGGCCCTCGCACCAGAGACACCAACAGAGCAACATGATGCAGTTCCAGCTCTTCCAGCGATCGGCTGAAATAGTACTGGCTGGCCAAACCGAACCCGTGTATCGCTCGGGCACCGTCTTGACCGAGATAAATTTCATTTAGATAAGCTTCCAGAATTTCATCCTTGGAATAACGCGCCTCCAATACCAATGCCATGACCAGCTCGTTAAGCTTGCGCCACCAGGTGCGCTCAGAGCTTAGAAAAAAGTTCTTTACCAGCTGCTGAGTCAAGGTGCTGCCTCCCTGCACGATTCCCCCCGCGCGAATGTTGGCCCACATCGCCCGAAGAATGCCGCGAGGCGAAATTCCGAAATGCTCGTAGAAATCCCGGTCTTCCACCGAGAACAGGGCCTTTAAGAGAAGCTCCGGCGCTTGATTGAGCTTGATCAATATACGATCTTCCTTCAGAGCCGGATAAAACGTCCCGATTTGGACCGGGTCCAAACGAAACAATGCCAGGGGCTTGGCGTCTTCGGGGTCGCTAACCGAACTTATTTGCCCGGCATCGAATCGCACCCGTATGTTGCGAGAGTTTTCTAGTTTGTCCCAGAACCGAAAATCGCGCGTCTTCAGCGTATACTCGGCACCCTTCCTGAAATAAGTACCCTGCGATGACAAGCTCGGATCGTTTCTGTATTTCAGCTGCTCCAATAACCATTCGAGCCGATCGGCACTCATCTCGTAACCGGCGAACAACTCGACGGGGCTGGCGTAAACCCGGGCCGGCAAAGACCAGCGCTTACCCTCGAATTGCTGACGGACCGTGTGGTCCACATAGGCCAGATATCCGACGATGATCGCGATCACGAAGGGAGACAAATACAGTGCGATGCGCCGAAATGACGCGTTCAGAAAAGACAAGATGGACGACCGTTTTTTGCGTGGCGTCTTGCCGCGTCTGGTGTTTTGCATGGGATAAAAAATATGCCCGTCAGGGCTTAATCAACTGGACCGGAAACTAAAAACAGCGGATTCGGCTAGGCAGCTTGAGTCGACTGCGAAGAACCGGCGATCTCGTTAATCGAGATAGTCGTTTTGTCGAGTAGATGGGGTTCCGGCTTACCGATCAGATAACCTTGGACATAATCTATGCCGAGCGTTTTTAAGAGAGAAAGAACCTTCGGGTTTTCCACAAATTCGGCGATGGTCCTTTTTCCCAGCTTCCGAGCGATATCGATCATTGCCTTGACAAGTACCTGGTCTGTTTCATCATGAAGCAGGTTTTTTATGAACTGTCCATCGATTTTCAAATAATCGACTGGAAACTTTTTGATGTAATCGAACGAACTAAAGCCGGCACCAAAGTCATCCAAGGCAAAATGGCATCCCAGCGCCCTTATGCGGGCAATCATTTCCCGAGTTTGCTGATAATTCGCGACAGTCGCGGTTTCGGTAATCTCGAATGCAAGCCGAGACGCGGAGATCCAGGTCATTTCCAATTTTTGTTTAATCAGGGGTAACAAGGACTGATCTTGAAATGCAACACCCGACAAATTTATCGTTAGACTGACATGCGACTGGTGTTCCGGCAGAGAGGCCAGGAAATCGATTGATTTATCGACCACCCACAGGTCGATATGGTGAATCAAACCCATGCGCTCGGCGACCGGAATGAATTCTCCCGGCGAGAATATATCCGAACGCTTGCCCCTCATCCGGATCAAGACCTCGTAGTGCGTAATGGCACCGTCCTTGACCCTGACAACCGGCTGAAAAACCAGAAAAAACCGATTTTCCATCAAGGCTTCCCGGATCAGCGGAACCCATAAGATGTCGCTTCGCCGCGTGCAAGCCTCGGTATCTTTGTCGTTATACAACTGAACCATGTTACGCCCGTTCGCCTTCGCTGCGTAACAGGCCTGATGCGCTTCGGCAATCAGCACACTCGGATGACTGGCCATCCTCCGCGATTCCAGCAGGGCCACACCGATACTGGCCGATATATGATAACTGTCTTGTCCGGTAACGAAGCGAAAACCATCCATGGCTTGGCGGAGCCGTTCAGCGATGGACAATGCCTCCTGCTGTTTGACGTTTTCTAGAAAGATACAAAACTCGTCAGCTCCGATCCTGGCTGCGATGTGGTCCGAATCGAGCGTGCCGTGCAACAGGCTGACCGTCTCCACTAATAAACGATCGCCGGTCTCGTGTCCCTCAAGATCATTGATCATGTTGAACCGATCAAGATCCAGGTACAGCAATGCACCTTCCTGATCGAAGTTCCGGCACCGGTGGATGGCTAGCTGAAGTTTCTTTTCCAAGCTGCGGCGATTTGCAAGGCCGGTCAACTCATCGTGGGCCACGAGATATTTGAATCGGGCCTCCATGATTTTGCGTTCGGAGAGTTCGTTTAAAAGTTGCTCTTCTTGGCTACGTCTCAGGTGACGCTCGTTTCTGAGTATCAAACTCATGTTAACCAAGGGGATAAAATCGCGTCCGCGAATAGGCTTGGTAATTAGACTGACGCCTTGCCTGCTCAGCTGGGTTAGGCGGCGTACTTGCGTGCTGTCCAATTCGACCGATTCTTCAGTAAAAATGATAGCGGGAATGCCGATTCCCTCGTCTATCGAGGAAAAAGACAGGCAAAACTCGTCAATCTGACATTCGGGCAGGCTACTATTAAGAATAATAAGTCCGATTTCTTCAGGGCTCCGCTGGAATTTTCTCAATTGCTCAAGAAGCTCTCTTCCATTAGAGACCGCTACGAAATTCACGAAACCGGCTTCGGATAGGATTAACTCGACTTGGGCACGATGACGCTCATTATGCTCACCGATAATAATTAACTTTTCGCCGAACTGGTTGGTTGGCGTCATAGCACCCGATAAAAACCTGAAGCTCAGTTAGAATAAAGGAGGCAATTGGAACTCGCGTCACATATAAAGTCTTCCATGAACCAACTGCGATATAGATGCCACTTATCGGCGTATCAGTCAAATCAAATTAACGACAGGATAGTATTAGGTATGCGCATCAAGAGCTAAAGCGATGTATGCATTCACCCCGCTTAGCGTCCGCGTAATTTTGAATGGGAACGTGCAATTAGCTTCCCCGCCGGAGTTATTCTTAAAACTGAATGAACTACTGGATAACCCGGGGGCCGATCTGCGCGATGCCGGCACACTGATTGAAAATGATCCTGGTCTCACAGCAAGGCTGCTACGGGTCGTCAATAGCGCCTTTTATGGAATTCCGACCAAAGTCACCTCCATTCATCGTGCACTCAATATCGTCGGCATCCACGAAATTCGGAGTTTGGTATTAACTACTTTAGTGATCGATAAATTTTCATCTTTAACCAATACCTTGATGACAATGAAGGAATTCTGGGCCATGAGCGTGCGCTGTGCGCTATTGGCAAGATTATTCGCGAGTTGTCATCCCTTTGGCGAACGTCTAAAGGCCGTATTTCTATGTGGACTATTACATGAAATAGGGCGATTGGTCGTATATCACCGCCTTCCGGAATTGGCCCGTGCCGCGGCACTTTTAGCGGAATCGGAGAACATAAGCTATCAGGAAGGAGAAAGACGAGTTATCGGATTCGACCATTATCAGGTCGGCGCCGAATTGGCTCGGCTATGGAAGCTGCCGGAGATCATCGCCGTGACTATCGAGCACCACGATACGCCGGAAAATGCCGACGTGTTCAGTTGCGAAGCAGCCCTGGTCGCTCAGGCACAATCCTTTGTTTATTCACGCTATTCTAACCATGCATCACGCGACACCACAGTAACCGACATGGACAAGCCGAGTCTTTTCGGCACTGACATCGCAACTGCGAATGAGTTGGCCCAAAAACTCGACGAACAATTCAATCAAGTATTCAAGCTTATTTATGCCGGTTGAGCGACTTTTTCCTTTTACCGCAAGTGCTCTGTAATCAAACCAGCCAGGACGCGGCCATGTTCCGGACTATCGTTCAGTGCTGGGATTAACCGATACTGGGCACCACCCGCTCTTTCAAAGACCTCCTTGTTGGTAATGCCGATCTCCTCCAAGGTTTCCAAGCAGTCCACGGCAAATCCCGGGCAAACGACATCGACGTCCTTAACGCCCTTTTGCGGCAGTGCTTTTAGCACATCGACGCAATAAGGCTGAAGCCACCGCCCCGGGCCGAAACGGGACTGAAAAACTAACTGCCAAGCATTCTCCGGAAGCTTCAGTTCAGCCGCGATCAGCTTTGCGGTCGTACGACATTGCTCATGGTAAGGATCGCCTAGGGAGCGGCTTCGTTCCGGTAAACCGTGAAATGAAAACAACAAAAAATGAGGTCCGCCATTGTCGCGCCAGAAATCTTCGATTCGGTTCGCCACAGCCCGGATATACGCCGGATAATCATGATAGTCGCTGACGAATCTGGTCTCCGGAACATATCTCCAATTCTTCAACACCGAGGCGACCGCATCGAATACGGTCCCGGTACTCGGTGACGAATACTGGGGATACAACGGCAAAATCAGAAGTCCATCGACCCCGGCGCTATTCAACTTCTCCAATTTTTCCCGAATTCCGGGTTTACCGTAGCGCATCGCCACCTCTACCAGGATTTCCCCAGCCGTTCTCGCCGAGATCTCGGCTTGCACCGATCGAGTCAAATCCGTGCTGAACACCAGTAACGGGGAGCCTCTGTCGGTCCAGATCGACCGATACGCTCGTGCCGACTTGGATGGCCGCACCCGCAAAATCACGCCATGAAGGATCATCCACCAAATTGGCCTCGGCAGTTCCACGACACGGGAGTCCCATAGGAACTCGCCCAGATAGCGTCGGACTGCGGCCGTGGTTGGAGCCTCGGGCGTACCCAGATTGACCAAAAGCACACCCCAACGGTGGGATTTCCCTGCTTCTGTCACGCTATTTTCTGTTGATAAGATCCAGAAACTCCGAACGGGTACTGATTTGTTTGCGGAACAAACCCAGCATGGATGAGGTGGTCATAACCGAGTTTTGTTTCTCGACGCCTCGCATCATCATGCACAGATGCTTGGCTTCGATTACTACGGCAACCCCCGCGGGATCGATCGCGGTCTGAATGGCGTCCGCAATTTGTTTGGTCAATCGCTCCTGGATCTGAAGACGGCGAGCGTACATTTCGACGATGCGCGCGATCTTGGAAAGCCCGATCACCTTACCCTTAGGCAGATAAGCGACATGGCATTTACCGATGAACGGCAGAAGATGGTGCTCGCACAATGAATACAATTCGATGTCCTTCACGATCACCATATCCTCCGTATCCGCCTCGAAAACGGCATTATTGAGGACACGCTCGAGGCGCTGATTGTAGCCGCTATTGAGAAAACGAAAAGCCGCCGCCGCCCGCTTAGGCGTATCCACTAGTCCTTCTCGGGTAATATCCTCCCCAAGAGATTGTATGATTTGGGAAAAAAGATGCTCCATTACGTTTTGCATGATTGATGTCGCTAATAGTGATCGGTAAGTATATCGCGCAGGAATGCGCCATGTCTTTCTCGATCAAACGCATATTGACTCTTCGCAATAGCGGGTGGCTTCGAGAAGCACATCCGCTCCCGCATTTGCTTTCGTCGCATGCTGGCTAAGATGCCGACGCCATGCCCGCCCGCCGGGCATACCGTGATACAACCCTAAAATGTGCCGAGCGATGGCTTGTAAACGTACGCCCCGCCCCAATTCCGTTTCGACATACGGCAACAGCGCTTCGACCACTTGACGCCGGGAGCGGACCGGACGGTCATCGCCGAAAAATCGCCGGTCGGCCTCTGCAAGCAAGTACGGTTGATGGTAGGCCGCTCGTCCTATCATCACACCGTCGAACCGCTCAAGATGCAGCCCCGCCTGATCCAGATCGACGATACCGCCGTTCAGGATGATTTCGAGTGCCGCATAATCGTCTTTGATTCGATCGACCACATCGTATCTTAGCGGTGGTATTTCCCGGTTCTCCTTAGGCGATAAGCCTTTAAGCCACGCTTTTCTGGCATGGATGACAAAGGTGTGACAACCGCCGGACGAGACGATCTCGACGAAGCGCGCGAGATCCTCATAGGAGTCCTGCTCATCGATGCCTATTCGGGTTTTGACTGTGATCGGAAGCGATACGGCACCGGCCATCGCGGCCACGCACTCGGAAACCAACTCGGGGTCGGCCATCAAGCATGCACCGAACCGCCCATTCTGCACCCGATCGCTCGGGCATCCGACATTGAGATTAATCTCATCATATCCATACGCTTCGGCAATTCTCGCACACTCGGCAAGATCCGAAGGGTTGCTGCCGCCTAATTGAAGCGCCAACGGCTTTTCGGCGGGGTGGAAGCCGAGCAAGTGGTCGCGATTCCCGAACAAAATCGCACCGGCGGTGACCATTTCGGTATAAAGCAGCACCCGCCGAGAAATTAGGCGTACAAAATAGCGAAAATGCCGATCCGTCCAATCCAGCATCGGGGCTATGCTCAAAACTCTCTGCATATGGATGGTCGTCTTAAGGAAGTGGAAAACAGGCTGTAGCCTTAAGGATTGATTAGCAAGCGATTACCGGTAGAATGAATCGCGGCTTTTTCGACAAAAATACAATGGGAATTTCTTAGATCGGGACTGTGAAAGCCACTCCTTGTTTCCAGCCAGGACACACTAGACTGTAGCTATTTGTCGCATTCGATGTTCAGAGTATCGTGTCGGAATTTAACTTCTTTGACCTTAACACTTGATAAGTCATGAAATCGCGGCCGGCCGATTTCGAACGGATACTCTCCAATTTGCACGCGTTAAGGCGTTACCCGTCCGAACCTCTTCTTATCGATCATATTCAAAATAGTTTCGAGTCGCTGACCCAAATTCATAACGCGAGGGAAACCCGTTACCGCGCCCTTGTTCAACAACTTCTCCGTTATGTTGAACAGTTGGTTTCCGACAGAAGCCAGTGGCTCGCGCGACGAATCGAGTTTCTCCAAACTCTGCTCAGTCCGTCTTTATCCTTAGCGGAATTAAACACCTTAATTAAAGGCGTTGAAGACCTCAAACATTCTTTGTTCCATTCCAATTTTGCCTTTTCCGATCGAATCATAGGAGACCATGAACCCTCGCCCGACAAACCGGACGTGATTGCACAAAGGGCTAAGGCCACAGAAATCCATGTGAGGACTTCCGAAAAGACATCACATAACATGGACCCCGCGCCGCCGCCTCGCGAAGGACAAAGCGTAGGAATGGCCGAAATCCACAAGTCGTTGACGGCAAGCCTTAACGAAGTTGATGATGCAAATCTACATTCCGGCCAGTTGCTGAAGAATATCGCTCAGGCGTTGAGCCATCCCGAAAATTTTTTGCTCACCGATACGGCGCGATCTGGACTTCTAAAGCAGACCGACGCTTTGTTAAACGAACATCAACATCAGGCCAAACAAATCGACATTATCCGAGCTTATCTCGATTTGCTGGAGACGAATAATCGAAAGACCGATCTGGAATTCACACGAGTTCGCCAACTGAGCCTTACGGATGAATTAACCGGGCTTTCCAATCGGCGAGCCTTCTTGAATCGGCTGGAGGATGAGATCGGACGCGTGCAACGTTACTACACCCCTTTGGCCTTGGCCATGGTGGACCTCGACGGATTCAAGGAAATCAATGACCGTTACGGCCACGCTGCAGGCGATGAAGTTCTCAAAATTTACGCCCAAAAAATCCTTCCTGCATTTCGCCGTCACGACCACGTAGCCCGTTTCGGCGGCGAAGAGTTCATCGTACTGCTTCCCAACACCGAGCTGGATGGCGCTTTATGGGCGCTCAAGAAAATTCAGGCGCAGGTCCACCGAACCACGTTTTCAATTGGCGGCACGGCCATGGCTTTGCCGACTTTCTCCGCCGGCATCACCGTGTACGTGTCAAACGAATCGGCGGATTCCTTCATCAGGCGGGCCGACTCTGCAATGTATCGCGCCAAGGGGATGGGGAAAAACCGGATCGAAGCCGAGCATGTCAAAAAGGGGCATCACGAGAATCGTGACTCGTCGAACACCTAAATATTCCTGAGGTCCAGACCAGGCATCAATCGCCGGGCTTCTTTGCCAGCATCGGAACAGCGGTCATTCCCGAGTGGAGGCGATACGCCCGACTCCGCTGTCTCAACCAATAGCCACTGATGAGAACAGTGGTCGTTGCGAGACTGGCGGCACAAAAGTAAAGCAGGTTCTTTACCTGCAAAACCTCATCCATAAGCTCTTCGTTACGGACTACTCCCGAACCGGATAACCGCCGGAAACGGGAATGCTCGATCTCGGTGTTGTCGAACGCATTGGCTCCGCCGGCTTCGGCATAACCTTCCAACAGCACCAGATCGCTCTTTAATTGTTCAAAGGCCTCGAGATCCGCGGAACTGACCGCTCCCGCCTCAATGTTCTTCTGAAGGGTTTTAAGTCTCATTTCAACCGATTCGGCCAAGAGAATGCCGAACTTGCGTTGCAGCGCTTCCATTTGCTGGTTGATCGCCTTGATCCGGGCGTGACCTTCCGCTGGACCGGCTACCGTGGTTTCAAGACGCGCCGATAAATAATAGAGAATGACCAACGAACAGAGACAAACCGCAAGCAAGGCGACAAGCACTTGCGGAGCTCGCCACCAAGCGGCCGACACTGGATACCGAACCGTAGTCCCGGCGCGCAATGCTGGCGCAGTCGTCGACTCGCTCTGATATCTTTCGTACACCCCATCTCCTCCGCTATGCTGCCCCAGCTATCGCAAACCATCGTTATATTTGATTTGGGCCCCGAGCATTCTCTACACCACGCGCCATCTCGATGACGACGGAATGCGAGAAAGCGGACCAGTTGTTCGATTCGATAGCTGTTCAACTATGGCAGAATAAGCCCTATGGGTCAATTGATAAGCGCGACGATACCATCGCCCGCTTCATCTCGCTCACCGCTCGCTCCAGCCCGACGAACAGCGCCCTCGCCACGATGGAATGCCCGATATTGAGCTCCTCGACTTGGGGAATGCGGCAAATTTCCCCTACGTTGTGATAATTCAATCCATGCCCCGCATTCACTCTGAGGCCGATTCCGGATGCATACTCTGCCGCCCGTGCCAAGCGGTGAAACTCATCTTTACTTTCCTTGTTCGAAGCGGCATCGGCATAGTGGCCGGTATGTAATTCGATCACGGGAGCACCGGTTTTCGCTGCCGCTTCGATCTGCCGAAAATCGGCGTCGATGAACAGGGAGACCTCCACCCCGGCTTCGCCCAGCGTTTCGCAAGCGGCACGAATTCGTTCGAAATTTCCGGACACATCCAGACCACCCTCCGTGGTCAATTCTTCGCGTCGCTCCGGAACCAGGCAGCACGCTTGTGGCCGCACGGTTTTTGCGATAGCGACCATCTCATCGGTTACCGCCATTTCCAGGTTTAGACGGGTCTCGATCATCTCTCGCAACAATCCGATGTCTCTGTCCTGAATATGCCGGCGATCCTCGCGAAGATGAGCGGTAATACCGTCGGCGCCAGCTTGCTCCGCGAGCAAGGCCGCCTGGATCACTTCGGGGTATTTGGTACGCCGAGCCTGTCGAATGGTGGCGATATGATCGATGTTTACGCCGAGTAAGATAGGGCGAGAGGTCGTCATCATGGTCTGCTTTTTGTGACTTGCTTGAAAAAGTCCCGGCTTTTAAGAGATTT
This sequence comes from Methylocaldum sp. GT1TLB, assembly GCF_051027445.1. NCBI lineage: Bacteria > Pseudomonadati > Pseudomonadota > Gammaproteobacteria > Methylococcales > Methylococcaceae > Methylocaldum > Methylocaldum sp. GT1TLB. The sequence goes on along the minus strand of NZ_CP194898.1, from coordinate 100,569 downwards.
TCCGTTGAGATAATAATTGATTACTCGTCGCATCAGATGCTTCGCCTCTTGAAGTTCATCCGGATCGTTCAGCGTCTTCCGCTCCAATGCAAGCAAGGTGGCACCTCCGACCGAATCCGCAGTCCTTTCGTCGTTCTCTACCGGACCTTCCTCGATTCTGTACACATATCTTTTTGCCGGATCGATCGGTTGCCCGGACGTTGCCTCCCGATCAAAGGCCATACCGTAACCCATCTCGCCCAGCAGAGAGACTTCGAACAATCTTAGAATCCGTTCCATGCCGTCATCTGCTGCGAGTTGATCCAAGGTATTCCGATATAGATCGAATACTTCCGGATGAGGATCGCGGGAAGGGAGAAAATTGAGAAGCAACTCGTTCACATAAAATCCGCAGAACAGCTTGGGCCCGCTCAACTTGATGCTGGTTCCTCCGATGGATTCCGCAGCCGTCAAGACTGGTAGATCGCCTTTTCCCGCCCAGGAAAGACGCAATTGAACGAATGGCTGAAGTAGAGAATGCAATCCTCTTTTGCTCTTGCGCGCACCTTTTGCCAGCAGGCGAAGGCGACCGAAATCCAATGTAAATACGTCGAGAAGAAGGCTTGATTCGCGATAAGGTCTACTGTGAAGGACGAATCCGTTCTGCAGCGAGATGCGGCCTTGGAAGTCCCGAGAAGCACCCTTGCTCGCGTCATTCGCTGTAGCCGAGGCTGTGCAAAGCACGCTCGTCATCCGACCAACCTTTCTTGACCTTAACCCAAAGCTCCAGGTAAACCTTGCAATCGAGCAAACGTTCCAGTTCATGCCGCGCCCGCTCGCCGACCTTCTTGAGCACTTCGCCGCTGCGGCCGATGATGATTGCCTTCTGACCCTCGCGCTCGACCCAAATCACCGCACTGATTCGCGTCAATCCGCCCTCGAGCTTGAATTGCTCGATCTCCACCGTCAGCGCATGAGGCACCTCCTGGGACAGCGAACGAAGCAATTTTTCCCGAATGACTTCGGCGGCAAAAAAACGCTCCGGCTTGTCGGTGATTTGATCTTCCGGATAAATCGGTTCGCCCTCCGGCAAGAGTTCGATGATCTTCCGCTCCAAAACGTCCAGATTCGTGCCCTTTAAGGCGGATACCGGAACCAAATCGGCAAACGAGTGGCGAGCCGCCGCCTCTTCCATAAAAGGCAATAAAAGCGCCTTATCCTCGAGCCTGTCGACTTTATTGATGACCAAGATGACAGGCACCCCTGCAGACTTGATCCTCTCCAGGACCAACTCGTCTTCGGAAAGCCACATCGGTCTGTCGATGAGCCAGACAATCACATCGACGTCAAGCAGGGCGGAGACCGCTGCGCGGTTGAGGTAGCGATTCATCGCCCGCTTTTGGCTGGCATGAATGCCCGGAGTATCGACAAAAACAATCTGTCCGTCTCTGGTGGTCTTGATACCGCAAATCCGATGCCGCGTCGTCTGCGGCCGGCGGGACGTGATGCTGATTTTTTGTCCGACCAGATGATTGAGGAGGGTAGATTTACCGACGTTCGGGCGCCCCACGAGCGCGACAAAGCCTGCTTTCATGGTTTGAGCCCCAGTTTTTCCGCCAGCGCAGTCAGCATCTTTTCTGCCGCTTGCTGTTCGGCCTTTTTCCGGGAAGGCCCTACGCCCTCGCAGGAAACCGGGATCAGCGACACGCGGCACTCCACGCAAAAGCTCTGGTCGTGCGGCTGACCGATGACCGTTTTGAGGGTATAGGTAGGCAATTCGAGTCCTCGCGCTTGCATCAATTCTTGTAATCGGGTCTTCGGATCCTTTTTCCAATCCCGCAGCGAAAGACGGTCTATCGGCTCGGCAAAGAGGTTTAAAATCCACTCCCGACAGGCATCCATCCCTTGATCGATAAGCAGAGCGCCAATGACGGCCTCCAGCGCGTCGGACAAAATCGAGTCGCGCCGATATCCGCCGCTCTTCAATTCGCCCGACCCCAGAACTAAGTAATCCCCCAGATTTAATTTACGCGCCAATTCCGCCAAAGAGCTTTGATTCACGAGAGTCGCGCGCAACCGGCTGAGCACGCCTTCGTCCGCCTCCGCGAACTTGTCATAAAGCCTTTCCGCGATCACAAACCCGAGCACGGAGTCGCCCAAAAATTCGAGCCGCTCATTGTTCTCGCTCTCAGCACTCCGATGAGTCAAGGCTCTCTTGACCAAGGCGGGATTCTTGAAATGCAAGCCCAGTTTTTTGGCGATCTTTTCCGGTTCCAAAATCACGAGTCCACCGGCGGGATACGAGTTAAGCACATAACGACCTGTCCGAGTGAGTGACAGCTCGGAGAAACGACCAATTTATGCGGGTCCGCGTCATTTGACGCGGATGGCAAGCACACAGAAAGCAGTAACTAGAAACGCTCTTCATCAATTCGATCCGACCTCGATAAGATCGTTAAAGTGCAGCAAAGCATCCACGTTTCCAAAAAGATGCTCGGCGACGTCATAAGCTATTTCAATCTTTAGATAAGATCCCTCCTTAATGATCTTCACATCTTTGGTCGATACCCGTTCGACCATGTTGATCTCCCAGCGTTTCTGTAGGAGAGTCAAGATTTCGTCTCTGGTTTTCGAAGCGAGATCGTTATCTTTCTTGAGCGATTCAAGCGACGACACGACCTTATAGTGCTCCAGATACACCGGGCCGATCTTGAGTACAAGCAAGGAGAAAAAACCGATTAAGAATAGAACGAACAAAAAGCCGATAAGCGTCAGACCGCTCTGCCGGGAAGGGACATTAGCCATTTTCGCGTACTCCGGGAGTTTTCGGATAGTTTCGGTACTAGAACCACTAATTCAATATAGTACCGAGACGATCAAATGCGATGCCGCCGTTCTCCCAGTCCCAACTCATCCAAATGAAAAACGCTTTTCCGACTAAATGGCTTTCCGGCACGGTACCCCAGTACCGGCTATCGTTGCTGTTGTCGCGATTATCGCCCATGACGAAATACTGACCTTCGGGTACCGTAAATTCCCCCTGCACCGAAGGCTGGCCTTCTCGAATCAGGATGTCGTGATTAACCCCTTTCAAGTCTTCGCTTAAAAGGCGCGCACCGGTCATGGCGTTGCCCTGCCCCACCCCTTGATATTCGGCGATGGTCGTTTGCTTGATGGCTTCTCCGTTTACGTAAAGCTGTTTGTTGTAATACGCGATGCGGTCGCCAGGCAAACCGATAACCCGCTTGATGTAATCCACCTTCGGGTCTTTCGGAAAACGGAATACCACGATATCGCCCCGCTCAGGCTCGCCCATCTCGACGATCTTCGTGTTCAAAACCGGAAGACGAATACCGTAGGTGTATTTATTGACGAGAATGAAATCGCCGATGAGCAGAGTCGGCATCATGGAACCCGAAGGGATACGGAATGGCTCCACCAAGAACGATCGCAGCAAGAGTACGATCAGAACGATCGGAAAAAACGAACGAGCATATTCCACGATAATCGGCTCTTTCGCCGAAGCCGTAGCCGGCTGAAAGCGCCGCAGCAACGCGTAACCGCCCCAAATGATCCCGGTCAGGGCGGTAGCCATGACCAAAAAAAACGAAAAATCGAAATCCATAAGCTGGGTCTTTTGTTGTTTTTCGGTACTAGGTATCTTTGTTTACGCGCAACACCGCCAAAAACGCTTCCTGCGGAATGTCGATCTTCCCTACCTGCTTCATTCTTTTCTTACCGGCTTTCTGCTTTTCCAGCAGCTTCTTCTTACGGGTAATATCGCCGCCGTAACACTTGGCCAGCACGTTCTTGCGCATCGCCTTGACTGTGGACCGAGCGATGATCTTCGAACCAATAGCGGCTTGAATGGCAACTTCGAACATTTGCCTCGGAATAAGATCCTTCATTCGCTCCACGAGATCTCGCCCCCGAGTTTGACTGATGTCCCGATGCACGATCAAAGACAGCGCATCCACACGCTCTCCGTTGATGAGAATGTCCAGTTTGACCAGCGGCGCTGCCTGAAAACGCCTGAACTCATAATCGAACGAAGCGAACCCGCGGCTCACGGATTTAAGACGGTCGAAAAAATCCAATACGATTTCGCTTAGAGGCAACTCGAAGCTGAGGGACACCTGCCCGCCCATGTACTGCATCTTTTTTTGTATGCCGCGCTTTTCGACGCAAAGCGTCATCACCGCGCCCAAATAATCCTGCGGCACAAGAATATTGGCTTCGATGATCGGCTCGCGGACTTCGGCAATTTCGTTGGGCAGCGGCAACTTGGACGGATTGTCGATCAGAATCGTCTCGTCGTCCGTTTTGAGCACCTCGTAAACGACGGTCGGCGCTGTCGTGATCAAATCGAGATCATACTCTCGCTCCAGCCGCTCCTGGATGATCTCCATGTGCAGCATGCCGAGAAACCCGCACCGAAAACCGAACCCTAAAGCCTGCGACGTTTCCGGCTCGTACTGCAGCGCGGCATCGTTGAGATGCAGCTTGTTCAGCGCCTCCCGAAGATTTTCGTAATCGTCGGATTCAACAGGATAGAGCCCTGCGAACACTCTCGGCTGGACTTGCTGGAACCCCGGCAGCGGGGCCTGGCAAGGGCGATCGGCCGCGGTGATCGTGTCCCCCACCGGCGCACCGAAAATATCCTTGATACCGGCCACGACGAACCCTACCTCGCCGGTTTGGAGTGTCTCCTTATCGAAGGACTTTGGGGTAAAGACGCCCAGCTTTTCCACCAAGTGGCTCTTTCCGGTGGACATGATGAGGATCTTCTGTTTCCGGGAGATGGAACCGTTAACCACTCGCACCAGCGAAACGACTCCCAGATAGTTGTCGAACCAGGAGTCGATGATCAGCGCTTGCAAAGGCCCCTCGGGATCTCCCTTGGGCGGAGGCACCTTGCTCACCAGCTGTTCAAGAAGATCATTGACACCGAGGCCGGTTTTCGCGCTGATTTTCAAGGCTTCGTCGGCCGGCAACCCGATAATCTCCTCGATCTCCTTGCAAACCCGCTCGGGTTCGGCTGACGGCAAGTCGATCTTGTTCAGCACGGGAATGACTTCCAGGCCCTGCTCGATCGCCGTATAGCAGTTCGCTACGCTTTGCGCCTCCACCCCCTGCGCTGCGTCGACCACGAGCAAGGCGCCTTCGCAGGCAGCCAATGATCGGGACACTTCGTAGGAGAAGTCCACATGACCGGGCGTATCGATCAAGTTGAGCTGGTAGGTCTCGCCATCCTTGGCCTTATAGTTGAGCGTTACGCTTTGAGCCTTGATGGTGATGCCGCGTTCCCGCTCGATGTCCATCGAGTCGAGCACCTGGTTGAGCATCTCGCGATCGCTAAGTCCTCCGCAAGTCTGGATGAATCGGTCTGCCAAGGTCGACTTGCCATGGTCGATATGAGCGATGATGGAAAAGTTACGAATATGCTGCTGATCAGCCACGGCCTCAATCCTTGAGCTTCAAGGCCAGGAACAATGAGCCGCCGCGTCGCTGGACCAGCACCGCAAGCGATTTGCCTTTTGGCAACTCCTTCACAACCTCATTGAAATGGTTTACGTCTTTGACGACTTGGTCCTGAATACGAAGAATCACATCGCCACGGCGTATACCCGCATCGTAGGCGGGCCCCGGGTTGACCGCTTGTACCAGCACGCCATGCCGCGGAACTTCCAATTGTTCTCGCTGCTCCACCGTCAAATTGGATACGCTAAGCCCCAAACGGTCGAACGTCTGAGCCCCCGGAGCCTCCTCGGCCCCCAAGAGCACTCCCTCATCCTCGGGCAAGGTGCCAATTTTGATCTTTACATCACGGGTAGAACCTTGACGGATGATTTTGACCGCTGCCGTTTCCCCCACTTTGGTCATACCTACCATTGGCGGTAGCGACGACGAACCAACGACCTCCTGTCCGTTGAACTCGATAATGACGTCACCGACCTGAATGCCTCCCGCCTCGGCTGGACTCTTCGACAATACTCTAGATACCAGAGCTCCCTGCGGCTTCTTCATCCCGAAAGATTCGGCCAACTCGCGCGTGACGTCCTGTACCTGCACGCCCAGCCAGCCCCGCGACACATGGCCCTGCGATTTCAATTGTTCGACCACCTGCATGGCGACTTCGATCGGAATAGCGAACGACAATCCCATGAAGCCGCCGGTACGGCTGTAAATCTGAGAGTTGACGCCGACCACCTCGCCCTCGAGATTGAACAAAGGGCCACCGGAGTTGCCCGGATTGATGGCCACGTCGGTCTGAATGAAAGGCACATAGTTATCGCTCGGGAGACTTCGGCCCTTGGCGCTGACGATGCCCGCCGTCACCGAATGATCGAAGCCGAAGGGTGAACCGATAGCCAATACCCATTCACCCACTTTCAGTTTATCGGCCGACCCCATTCTTACGACTGGCAGATGATCAGCCTCTATCTTCAGCAACGCGATATCGCTGCGCTTATCCGATCCGACGACTTTGGCCACCAATTCTCGGCGATCTTGCAATCGCACGACGATTTCGTCGGCATCCTTGACAACGTGGTGATTGGTCAAGACATAACCATCGTCCGAAACGATGAAGCCCGATCCCAAAGATTTCACCTCACTCGGCTGGCCACCACCTTCGCCAAAGAAGCGACGAAAGAAATCGTCAAATGGCGTTCCTTCCGGTATTTCGATCCCTTCCGGCAACTGGGGCTCAGTAGCGCTCACTTTCTGAGAGGTACTAATATTTACGACCGCCGCGCTGTTTTTCTCGACTAAGCCGGTGAAGTCGGGAAGCTGAGCAAGGACTCCCTGAGACGAAAGCCCTATGAGAAGGAAACAAAGCACGAGGGCTATCCACCTGGTTTTAAGCATACGAAACTCCCAAGTCTTCACGGACCTAAGCATGGATTTAAAAGCGGATTTGATATCAGCTAAGTTTACGGAGTATCACGGGGTGCAGTTTTTCGCGAGAAAGAACCCCTGTGAACTTCAAAAGGACAAAAGACAAAATCAGGCCAGTTACGCCTCCGAATGCGCTGGCCCCGTCGCTGGAAATAGCTGGTCTTAGCGAGGACGCGACGATGTCTCCCAATACCGCGCCAAAAAATAAGCCCAACAAAGGAATCAAGTATGCCCATAGGGACCCCTTTACCAGGGCGTCCTCCTGAATTCCGAGCACAACACGATCACCCACATGAACTTCGATTGGGGAAAATACCTGTAACCGAATTTTCGGTGCCCCGAGGTACTCGTCCACCACGCCAGACGCGCATTGCTGCGAACATCCGCCACACGCCGATTTGCGCGGCTTTTCGACCCAAACCTTTTCGGCTTCCGTGTGTAAGACGACTGCTTCTTCCTCAATCATGGGCGTCATTCACTTGAAGATGCACGCCCCCTGCGATGGCTTGCACGGTTTTGGCGGGAACTTCGCCCATCACGGTGACCAGATAGCGATCGATCTTACGAGAATGCGCATTTATGGCACCGACTTTCTTCTGATGTCCCTTGACGATATCGCCTCCTAACTCATCAATGTAAATTGAAACAGAAGAAAAACCGTCACTCAACAAGATATGTTCTACCGGATGCTCTGTCGGCGTACGAATCAGCCGAGTATACGAAATCATTTGAAACCCATCTGGCACGCTTCTAAGCGCCCATTTCAACGACCTGAGCGGCATCGCCTCACGCCGATTAACCTGCCAAGTAAAAGCATCGACCTTTGTGGATGCATTCAGTTCGGAGTCCGGGATGATTTCCTCGATACTCAGCGACGTGAACATCATCTGCTCGACCGCCTGGCCATTTTCGCCGATTAGCTCGAATTTGAGCGGCAACTTGGATTCCAAATCCACCCAAATCCGGCGAGCGTACCGAAAGTCATCTCGCGGCTCAATACTGATGACCTGTGACAAGCGCTGCGCAACGTATTCCTGCGCCTCAAGCTTAAAATCGTAATGTCGTGAAAGTTGTTTCAAGTCCTCTGGCAACTCCAGCAAAACCGAACGTCTTGGCGGTTTATTTTCGACAAAGACCGTTTTGGTGTCGGGAAAGTAGCAAGACACTTTTTCTGCATTTCGGACGACTTCCCGCAAGGGAGTGTTCATCGACACCAACCGTTCGTGCTCCGTACCCCCTGTAAACGCATGAACTAGCTGAAAGCTCTCGACGTGTTTATCTTTGAGATAAGCCACTACTCCCCGATAATTCAACTGAGTCACGGCTTGACGCATATCCATTAGCCAACGGACGGCATCACCGTGACGAGGTTCGCCGGTTCCGCCCAAAGCTTCGGCTGCAAACATCATTAGACAAATCTGCCATGCCAAAACTCGGCGTATGCGGAGCATGTCCACAGAGAGCGCAAAAAGTGAAACCATCAATTCGAACTTAGCGAGAAGAATCGTAGGTCACCAGGCGAGCATAGGGCAACAGACCTGGAGCGCCTGCCAAATAAGCCGTTTCGTAATGCGTAACCAGATAATCCTGGAACTGGGGATCAAGCGCTGAACGAACCTCATCGGGATCGACCAACTCGGTTTGCGCCAACACCTCCGGACCAGGCACCGGAGAATAATCCTTTACGGACTTCCCGACCAAAACCGCAACCACCGCCAAAGAGGCCGCTAATGCGGCCGTTACCGCTTTTTCACGATAGCGGTGCTTCTCCGGTCTTGGCGCAAGAATCGCCGGTTCGTTCGCTATAGTAGCCCGAACCTGATCCACGAAGCGATCATCGACGGGCAGGACCTTTCCCGACCGCATCACCTCGCTGACCAGACGGTAACGATGCCATTGCCTTCGAAGCGTGGCGTCGCTCTCTATACGAGCCATCAATGCCAGCGAATCGCTCTCACTCAACTCTCCGTCTAACAGTAATGACAGCTTTTGTCTCAGATCATCATCCGACATGGACTTGCCCCCTAACCGAGTAAAACTTTTAATTTCTTATCGATGGCTTCGCGCGCACGAAAAATGCGTGAACGCACGGTCCCCACCGGACAATTCATTACCTGAGCGATTTCGTCGTAGCTTAAGCCATCGAACTCTCGCAAGCTTATCGCCGTACGAAGTTCTTCGGGCAGCTCGTCTAGCGCAAATTGGATTACCCGAGCGAGTTCCTCACTTAACACTACTCCCTCAGGGGTTTCTTGATCCTTTAGACGTACGGCGGACTCGAATTGTTCCGCCTCCTCGATTTCGATCTCGTCCTCCGAAGGGCGGCGTGCGCGCATCGCAATGTGATTCTTTGCCGTATTGATCGCGATCCGGTACAGCCATGTGTAAAAAGCGCTCTCGCCGCGAAAGCTCGGCAACGCCCGATAGGCCTTTATGAAGGACTCCTGAGCGACGTCCAGGGCCTCGTGCGGGTCCTTGATATAGCGGTTGATCAGCTGCGCGATTTTGTACTGGTATTTTCGAACGAGAATGTCGAATGCCGTTTTATCGCCTCGCTGTACCCTCCGGACTAATTCCTCATCGAGTTGCTCGCCCATTGCGGGAAACCTTTTTCCCTATTTAACGGCGCACACGCACGACCAAAAGATCTGGGCTCTTATTTGAATACGGCGAGCGAATGAAAAACACGGCTTATTTGAGAGCTTCATTAAGAGTGAGATACGTGGCTTGACAGAAAACACTGTCAAAGACTGCTGCACAATTGCATTAGCTTGATTCTACAGGAAGAATTATCGTAGTTTCGCAAGCGCCATTCAATGCGTATTTCGCCGTATCCGCCACGACCCACACTTTTGACGACTCATCAGCACCGAATCGAGATTCTGCTTTAGGCTGCCATTCCCATGGCTAATTCAACGCCACCTGTTTTAGACAAGATACTTTTACAGTAGGATGGCGAAACCACCACGACACACACACTTCATGCCATCCTCAGTTCACGACGTTTTGATCATCGGCAGCGGCGCAGCCGGCTTAAGCTTGGCGCTACGCATCGCCGATCACGCGAGTGTCGCCGTCCTGTCCAAAACCGCCTTGACCGAAACCAACACGCTTTACGCCCAGGGCGGCATATCGGCCGTGCTGGATGCCGACGACTCGATCGAGTCGCACATACAGGACACACTGAACGCGGGTGCCGGCCTTTGCGATCCGGATATCGTGCGGCTCGTCGTTTCGCTAGGCAAAGAATGCATCGACTGGCTGCTGGAACGAGGTGTTCCGTTCACTGCAGCGGACGCGGAAAGCGGCGGCCACCACCTTCACCTGACTCGGGAAGGCGGACATACCCATCGCCGCGTTGTCCATGCTGCCGATGCCACGGGACGGGCTGTCGAAATCTCGCTGGCGCAACATATCCGCAACCATCCTAATATCGATTTATTCGAATACCATAACGCGATCGATCTGATAACCGAGAAAAAGGTCGGCCGTGACGGGAACCGCGTGCTGGGCGCCTATGTGCTCGATACCCACGACAATAAAGTAAAAACGCTCCGGGCCCGAGTCGTCGTTTTGGCGACCGGTGGCGCCAGCAAAGTTTATCTATATACCAGCAACCCCGACATCGCCACCGGGGATGGCATTGCCATGGCCTGGCGCGCCGGCGCATGCATCGCCAATATGGAATTCATTCAATTCCATCCAACCTGCCTTTACCACCCACATGCCCGCTCGTTCCTGATTTCGGAAGCGGTTCGCGGAGAAGGCGGAAAACTGGTGCTGCCGGACGACTCGCCCTTTATGCACCGATTCGATTCCAGAGAGGAACTGGCTCCCCGCGATATCGTCGCGCGCGCCATCGATCACGAAATGAAGCGCCTGGGCATCGACTGCGTTTACCTGGACATCAGCCACAAACCCTCCGACTTCATCAAGAGCCATTTCCCGACCATTTACGCTCGGTGCCTAGAGCTCAATATTGATATTACGTCGCAACCGATACCGGTCGTCCCGGCCGCTCATTACACCTGCGGAGGCGTGCAAACCGACCGCCACGCGCGCACCGACGTGCCCGGCCTTTACGCCGTCGGAGAAACAGCCTGTACCGGTCTCCACGGAGCCAACCGCATGGCCAGCAATTCCTTGCTCGAATGTCTGGCTTTCGCCAAGCTGGCGGCCGAGGATATCATCAAGGCCCTGCCCGAGATCCCTTCGCCTCCGGACTTGCCCGAATGGGACGAATCCAAGGTCACGGACTCCGACGAGGAAGTCGTCGTCGCCCATAACTGGGACGAAATCCGACGTTTCATGTGGGATTACGTAGGCATCGTCAGGACCAACAAGCGCCTGCAGAGGGCATTGCGCCGTGTCGAGCTGTTAAAGCAGGAAATCGCCGAATATTACGGCAATTTCAGGGTCACCAGCGATTTATTGGAGTTGCGCAATCTGGTCATCGTAGCCGAACTGATCATCCGCTCGGCCTTATTGCGCAAAGAGAGCCGAGGACTCCATTTTACGCTGGACTATCCTCGCACGAACGATGATGAGCCGCCACGAAACACGGCGATCTGTCCCTGATCATCGATCAGCGGCTCATGAACGGCATCCCCCGATCAATCTTCAAGCAACGCGTTAGTGGCGCGTTGCCGCCCGGCGGTACATGCTGACCGGCACGCGCCTGCCGCCCCAATCTTCGGGGCTTTCTTCGAACACGCCTGCGCAAGGCGTGTTGCATGCATTGCAAGCGCCTTGCGGCGTCAAATTCCATTCCGAAAGTTCGTACCAGTCGCGGCCAATGAGCAACTGGCCGCAGTGATGGCAATAAGTGCTGTCAGCCGTTTTATCGTGAACGTTTCCGACATAAACGTATCTAAGACCGTTTTTCATGGCGATGCGCCGAGCTCGAACCAATGTGTCCAGCGGCGTGGAACGCTTATCCATCATCTTCCAGTCGGGATGAAAGGCCGAAAAATGGAGAGGCACGTCCGGCCCCAACTTGTCGGCTACCCATTGAGTCAATGCCTCCAACTCACGATCCGAGTCATTCTCACCGGGAATCAGCAAGGTCGTTATTTCCAGCCACACGGACGTTTCATGCTTGATGTATTGCAGCGTTTCCAATACCGGTTGCAAATGGCCGCCGCAGATCTTGCGGTAAAACTCGTCGGTGAACGCCTTCAAATCGATATTGGCCGCGTCCATCACGCTGTAAAACTCGGCGCGCGGCTCGGCGCACATATAACCGGCCGATACCGCGACCGATTTGACGCCATGCTTTCGGCATTCCTTGGCAACGTCCACGGCGTATTCATGAAAGACAACGGGATCGTTGTAGGTGTAAGCGACGCTGCGACAACCCAGCTCTTTTGCCGCCAGCGCAATGGCTTCGGGGGAAGCCTGATCCATCAGTGAATCCATCTCGCGAGACTTGCTGATATCCCAGTTCTGGCAAAACTTGCACGCGAGATTGCATCCGGCCGTGCCGAACGAAAAGACCGGCGTACCGGGAAGAAAATGATTCAGCGGTTTTTTCTCTATAGGGTCGATGCAGAAGCCGCTAGAGCGCCCGTAGGACAACAATACGATCTTGCCGTCCACATTGCCGCGAACGAAACACAACCCCCGCTGTCCTTCATGCAACTTGCAAAACCGGGGACACATCGTGCATTCCACACGACCGTCCTCCAGCGTACGCCAGTAGCGCGTAGGAAAACCCTGCGCCGTTTCGATGGTCCGATTCATGATCTACACCCCATTCGTCAAATAAAATCGCATTTGTAAAATATGACCCATCGGGTGCCTGTCGACGTTTTGCCGTCGGCCGGCGTCGATCCCACAGAGGACTTTGCAATGAAGAACATACGCCAACCTGCCGTCGCGGGGCTTTTCTACCCGGATGACGAACATCGGCTTCGCGCTATGGTTCGGGATTTTCTGCTGGATGCAAACACAGCCGGGCCGCTGCCGAAGGCCATTATCGCACCTCACGCCGGGTACATTTATTCGGGCCCCATAGCCGCCAGCGCCTATGCCCTGATCAAACAAGGCAGGGATGTCATTCGTCGCGTTGTCTTAATCGGCCCTTCTCATAGAATCGGCTTTCACGGCATCGCCGTCAGTCATGCGGACAGCTTCGCCACTCCCCTGGGCAACATCCCTATAGACTGCGCCGCCATCGAAAAGATTCTCGATTTACCATTCGTCAAAAGGCTCGATGAGGCACACTTGCTCGAGCATAGCCTTGAAGTTCATATGCCTTTTCTGCAGGCGGTCTTGAACCAGTTCGAACTGGTTCCTTTGGTCGTGGGCATTGCCGCACCTTCCGACGTCAGCGCGGTACTCGAGCGGCTTTGGGACGATTCGGGGACTATGACCGTGATCAGCTCGGATTTAAGCCATTACCATGACTATGCCACGGCCAAGCGAATAGATCAGGCCACATCCGTCGCCATCGAAAGGCTTCGGCCGGAGGATATCGGTCATGAATCGGCTTGTGGACGGATAGCCGTCAACGGCTTACTCTACTTCGCCCGCGAGAAGGGTCTAACAGCCCGAACGCTGGACTTACGCAGTTCCGGCGATACGGCTGGCCCGAAAGATCGAGTAGTCGGCTATGGGAGCTATGTCTTTGCGTAACACAAACGGTTTCTTGAACTCAACGCACCGCCGGTTTCTGCTCGCGCTTGCGAAACGATCAATCGAGTACGGCTCGGTCCACGGACGACCGATTCCCGTCGAACAGCAAACGCTAGCACCTGAGCTCATCACCATGAGAGCTACGTTCGTGACGCTCGAAATACTAGGCAAACTCTGCGGATGCATCGGCACGCTTGAAGCCATTCGCTCTTTAGCCGAAGACATCGCTCATAACGCTTACGCCGCCGCATTTAGGGATCCTCGGTTCCCGCCGGTCAGACAGTGGGACATCGAGCGGCTTGATATCCATCTATCGTTGCTGACGCCGGCGGAGCCGGTGTCGTTCACGTCTGAGGACGATTTGCTACAACAATTGGCGGCGGGCGAGGATGGCTTGATCTTGGAAGAAGGGCTCAGGCGCGGAACTTTTCTGCCCTCGGTTTGGGAATCACTGCCGAATCCTCGGGCATTCTTGCAGCATCTGAAATTGAAAGCCGGTCTCCCCAAGGATTACTGGTCCGACTCGATCAGGATCTATCGTTATCGCACGGAAGCAATCGATGGGGATTCGACATAGCTCTTCATCCCGCTTGAAATGGAAGCTTATCGAACACTTCCATGTGATACGGGCAAGCCATGGGCTCGGCAAGTGAAATTGCGGGTTATCTCTCGGGGTTGAAGAGTTTTCGCCACTCACCGGACTGCAAAAACTAATATCCTTCTTTTTCAATAAGATATCTTTGCACAGCCGACTCGTACACCTCGGTCGAAATTTTAGGCCCGTACACCACGGTCTGGCAGTGTTCTTCGACGATGATGCTCAGCAATCGAAAGGCATTCCGAGGCGTCAACTGGCGTACGATGAATTGAGCTTTGCTTTCTCCCTCTTCCTCGAACAGATCCGCCAGTTTGATCGGCGCACTTCCCGGTTTCCGGGAAACGTTCATGCGCTTCTCGATCAGCCGGATCATATTGTCGGCCGACCAATTGATCGACGAAATGGTCTTGATTCGATCGCTCCGATAATACTTCTTGAGATCGTGCAATTCGTACGGCAGGAACAGAATGATGCCAAGATGATCGATCTGGAACAGCTGATCGTCGAGAATAGGCGTTACCAGCTCGCGCATCTTTTCCGGATCGCCCTTGATGCTGGTGGGCTCGTCCACGCGATCGACCAACAGATAAACGCCGGACAGCCCGAAGTATTGGACTAGATCCATGTAGCTCTTGAGCAGCGTGAACCGGTTCTCCGTCATCCTCGGAATACCGTGGAACTCGAACAGACCAGGTCCGATTTCCTGGATGATCTTGAACATGTTCTCCACCGAAACCGGAACGCCGCGGATATTCCGATAAATCTCTCCGGCCAAAAGCTTTGCCTGCTTATTGGAGAAAAAGCTGTTCCGCTTCTTGTAACCGGCAATACTGATCAGTTTCCGAAGCGCGGAGATCTTGTTCGACAGATCATTGGGGGAGAAATAAAGTGCCGTAAGCAATATGAATTTTTCCGCGAACTCCCGGTTGTCCTTGAGCATGTCTTCCTTCTGAGCCTCGGTGATATTGCGGTACAGCTCCTCTATTCCCAATTTGAGAAGGTAATCCAGATGATCGTCGAGGGTGATCTTGCTCTCGCGGATGAGTACCTCTTCCTTTCTTCTCCGAAATAGCTTCGCCAAACCCGGTTTCCTCGGAGAATACTCGGCCGGAAGCTTCCTCACCTTGGTGACTTCGCTGAGCAGTTCGTTGAATTCTACGTATCTGACTACCAGCACCTTGTCCTGATACTGTCTCAGATAGCGCTCGGTGTCGATCCGCATGGAGGATTTTCCGGCTCCTCGGATCGCAAAAATGACGTACGGACTAGGCTTGTCCAGGTTCAGCAACGCCGACCGCAACGACGTGTTCTCTATCATGGCCGCCTGCAGATAAGGATCGCGGTCTGCGTCGAAGATTACGAAGGGATGATGTTCAAACTGCCATACATGCAGCCATTCTTTAATTTCCATCAGGCTCTCGATGAGATCTTATTCGTCGGACTCTGTCGGATAGTTCGCTACCGCCCCGATGCAAATCCCGAAATTAGGAAGGCTCAGATGATCCCGGGATAACCGCACCCTGTGGCTGCCGAACTATAGCACAGTTCGCGTCGATTCCAGCCGCCTCATGTTCTCGGACCGGGTGTTTTACGCTCCACGCCTGACACGCCGAGGGCCAGCCGGATTAGGACGCTGCAAAAATTCAAGACGTTTTCCGTTGGAGCGCCCACACCACCAGTGCTTGAACGGTACGTGAAACGCAGCTACCCTTGCGCAAATCCAGACTAGCCGTCAATAAAACATGAGTGACGTAACAGAGAATTCGAACTCGGACATAGAAAAGTCCGGTACCGATCCCCAACCCGAGCCCAGCTGGAAACCGTTGCTCTGGTTCGGAATCGGCCTGGTCGCCGTGATTGCCTCCGCAGAACTGATCTTCGAATTGATCCTCGACATCATGGAACTGCTTGGGGACGCTATTTTCATTCTCGTGGAAGGCGGCGAGGAAATCCTCATCGAAGACAAGTTGGAGGACTGGTTCGACCTTTCGCCACGCCACGCAGAACTGATTACCGCCTGGACGATAACTCCACTCAAGATCCTGCTCGGCATCGTCACTGTGAGATGGCTCTGGCGATATAGCCGAACCAGGCTTATTCCAGCCTTGATGCGTTGGATTAAAAAACAGCTAAAAATCTTGCGCCTGTCTTGGTCGGCTCTTTGGTGGCCTTGGAAAGGCGTGGTCTTGAGCATGCTGATAGGCAGTTTGTTTGTCTTGATTTAGAGCGGTGCGTGGAAAACCGATATACCGTCAAACCGAGCCTCCAGGCCGAATTACAATCATAAAGACCAGAAACGCTTCTCCGCGGGAACAGCAACGCTCGTTCGCTTGAACGACGGAACAGTCAAAACCGAGTAGGGTAAATACAATGATAAAACCTGTCGCGATTGCGTCCCTCGCGTACCTATTACCCGCCACAGTCTTTGCTTTCGGAGTGAGTCACCACGGCGGAATCATTCTCGATTGCACGCCACCGATTTTCTTTGACGAATCGCCCGCCAAGAAGACCAGCGTCCCGGCACTCCAAAAGTTCTCTTTCGTCGCCTCGGAAAATACCGACCGTGACACCATCAAAGTCTGGGTCAATAACGAGCCCGTCGCCGTCACGATTTCCGAACAGCGTAGCGGGAGACTAGCGGTCGAAGGCGTGCTCTCTCAACCGATCACGGACGGGCGGGCCTGGATCAAAGTTACTGGATACAGCAACGATGGCTGCGATCAACTGCACGTGTGGAACGTGTACTCGGGCAGTCACCCATGAAGCGATTTACATGCATAGCACAGGAGCCGAAGCCAGTCCCCGAGACGTCTGTCTTCGCACGATAACGTCGGCACTGCCTTGCTGAACGGGCAAGATTCATTCGCTATGTCCTCGTATCGCAAGGACACCATAAATTGTATCCCTTCGCTCACCTCCGCCGATCGCATGCGATAAAATCAATACCGCATCGATTTCGCACTTCCGTTAACACGACTTCCTGGATAAGGTACGATTACGCAAGAAACCGAAGGATCGAGGCACGCAAAGTGCATTTCCGAATTTTGGGCTTACCTGGAAGCATTTTTTAAATAGCGAACGATTCAGAGATTTGTCATGTCCGACAATTTACAGCCGATCACAGTTCTGGCTAACCGAAGCGAGCTTGGAGTACAAGAGCCGTCCGCTTTTTTCCTCGGCGACCGACGCATCGAAGTCGTGGAGGTCATCGACCGGTGGCTCGCGTCGGAATATGGATATTTCAAGCTGCTTACCACGGACGGCATTTATATTCTCCGCCACGACAGCGATCAGGACCGCTGGGCACTGACTCTTTACAAACAGTCCGAATTTTTACCGGTTTTAGATGTCGGCAAAAAACCGAGAATTCACTGACGTTTTCTTTGACGGGCACGCAACTTCGCGCTCGGCTTTGCTGTCCCTCGATCAATTTTCGATGCTTGCCATAAACCGACAAAATAGTCCTACCTCACCCGTCAAATTTCCGACAGGCAGTAGCATCGAACGCTTGAATTTCGGGTGCCGAGGACACTGGCATAAATCTCGCTTTAGAAGAGACCTAAGCCATCAGACACCCTTTCGGCGAGAAGAGAAACTGCGCGATGAAAAATAATAAAGCGGAAAATTTAGCCGCGCTGTCGAGCCAAAAGAGCGAGAAAAAAACCGCTCTGGGTGATGGATCCTACTACGAAATGGTCTTAGCTCTTCAGACCACGCTGGACATAGAGCAGCTTCTCGGTTTGTTCAGCACGCACTTGAAGACTATCGTTCCCCATTCCGGCTTGCGCTTTTGCAACGAAAAGCTCGGCATCGAACTTTCGCTGGGCAAGAAAGGACGGCACGTCTGCGCTTACAATCTCGAACTCGAGAACGAGCCGCTCGGCGAATGGCGGATGAGCCGAGACCGGCGCTTCAGTGAACCGGAGTTGGCCCGAGTGGAAGCGCTACTCTGCCGCCTACTCTATCCCTTGCGAAACGGGCTCAAGTATCGCGAAGCCTTGTGTTATGCCCACACGGACCAGTTGACTCAAACCGGGAATCGACCGGCACTGCTCAGTAGTCTGCAGCGGGAACTTGAGCTCGCGCGCCGCTACGGCACCCCCCTTTCGATCATTCTTCTCGACGTCGATCACTTCAAATCGATCAACGACAGTTTCGGGCATGACACAGGCGATGCCGTGTTGCGGTCGGTAGCGCGATCTATCAAGGATTCCGTGCGCGGGAGCGATATCCTGTTCCGTTATGGCGGTGAAGAATTCGTCATTCTGCTTTCCAACACGTCCAAGGACGGCGCGGTAAATCTTGCTGAACGCATTCGTAACACGGTCGAAGGAACATTCTGCGGAGTACGCGATTCGGGCGTCCGCGTTACGCTGAGCTTGGGGGTAGCAACGCTGATTTCCGGAGAAACTCATTTGGACTTGCTGCGCCGCGCCGATCAGGCCATGTATCTGGCAAAACGCGGCGGACGCAATCGGGTTGCGGCTGCAATCGATACGTAGCCAAAAGACCGACGGTTTTAAAAAATCTTGGTTTTTCGGCGGCGGACAGCTTTGTCGCTCGCATGCCGGCGCGCAGGGCGCCGATCCGAAGGCGTTTTTCCGATATCCAGTCCAACCGAACGCATCAATTCGGCGACTTCTTCAGCGGGGAGTTCGTAAGACGCTCCCGCTTTCAATCGGGACGGTAGGGCAATCCCGCCAAACCGCGTCCGCATCAATCGGCTTACCGTAATTCCCTGCGATTCCCAAAGCCTCCGAACGATACGGTTGCGCCCCTCCTTCAAGGTGACGCGAAACCATCGGTTGGCGCCCTCACCGCCCGCCGGTTCTATCGTCTCGAATCGAGCCGGTCCATCTTCCAGCGCAATACCGTTCGACAGCCGAGTCAACATTTCGTCGTTGACGGGGCCAAGAACCCGGACCGCGTACTCCCGCTCCATTTCCCGCGACGGGTGCATGAGACGATTGGCCAGTTCACCATTATTGGTGACCAACAACAGACCTTGGGTATTGATATCGAGACGTCCGACGGCAATCCAGCGCCCGGTCGATGGTTTGGGCAACCGGGTAAAAATTACCGGACGCCCCTCCGGATCGCGCCGGCTGACCACCTCTCCGATCGGCTTGTGATAGATGAGCACACGGGTTGGCGCTTCGGACCTTTTGGCGACATCGACCGGTCGGCCGTTGACGGTGACATGGTCGCCGGTTCTGTAACGATCCCCCAGCTCGGCCGGCTTGCCGTTTATCGATATCCGACCGGCCCTGATCCATTCCTCGATTTCCCGGCGCGAGCCCAGCCCGATCTGAGCGAGAACTTTCTGAATCCGCTCGCCGGCGTCATCCGGTGATGGACGTACATCCGCCGGCGTCTTGGTCTTATTCGATCGATTCGGTATTCGCATTTTCGGTCACTGGCTGGTCTTGCGGCGCCGCTTGCAGCGCCAAGTCGTCTATGAGCTCCTGGAGCGGCGGTAGTTCGCCAAGGCTCTTCAGATTGAAATAGTCCAGGAATTGCTTGGTCGTGGCGAGCAGGGCCGGGCGCCCCGGGACCTCTTTGTGCCCTACCACCTGTACCCATCCCCGCTCCTGAAGCGTTCGCACGATACTCGAACTGACGGCTACGCCGCGAATATCCTCGATTTCACCGCGCGTAACCGGCTGACGGTAAGCAATGATGGCGAGAGTTTCCAAGAAGGCGCGCGAATAACGCCCAGGCCTTTCCTCGAACAGCCGCGAGACCCAGGGGGAAAACGCCTCCCGCACTTGGAGACGGTACCCGCTGGCCACCTGCTTCAATTCGACGGCCCGGCCGCGGCAATCTTCGGCCAACTCCGCCAAAGCGGAGTGTATTTCTGAGGGTTCCGGCCGCTCGTTGTCGGCAAACAGATTTTCGAGTTCGGCGAAGGACAACGGTCTGCCGGCGGCTAACAGCGCCGCCTCGATGATCGTCTTCAGTTCCACGTCAATCGACACCGGAAGCCATCAGAGGCCTAACTTGCAATTCGCCCAACGGTTCTTCCTGAATGATCTCGATCAAACGCTCCTTGCTGAGTTCGAGGATGGCGAGCAACGAAACGACCGCGCCGTGCCGCCCTTCCTTCCGTTCGAACAAGCTGGGAAACGGGATCAATAATTGGGTCCGCAATCGCGCCAGTATACTCGACATGCGCTCGCGCACCGACAATGGCTCGCGCTGGATGTGATGATGCGTCGATCGCTCGGCGCGCCGCAGCACGTCTTGGAAAGCCAAGAGAACTTCTTTCAATTCCACTTCGGGATAAACCTTTTTGACCTTGATGGCACCGGTATCCGCCGACGTTTCGAAAACGTCGCGCTCGCATCGCGGCAGGGCGTCGAGCTCCTGGGCGGCGTGCTTGTAGCGTTCGTACTCCTGGAGGCGGCGCACCAGTTCGGCGCGAGGATCCTCCTCGCCCTGTTCCGGCCCTGTCGGACGCGGCAGCAGCATGCGCGACTTGATCTCGGCGAGAATCGCCGCCATCAGCAGGTATTCGGCGGCAAGCTCGATCCGGAGTTCGCTCATCATCTCGATGTAGGTGATGTACTGGCGGGTGATATCGGCAATGGGGATGTCCACTATGGACAGGTTCTGCCGGCGGATCAAATAAAGCAGAAGATCGAGCGGACCTTCGAACGTTTCCAGGAATACTTCCAGCGCGTCGGGTGGGATGTAGAGGTCTTCCGGCAACTCCGTGAACGGCGCGCCGTTGACGAAAGCCAACGGTGCAGCGGTGACCGCTCCCTCGCTTACAGCTTGTGAATCGACCTGCCGCGCATCTCGTTCCGAATTCGAATCGGTCGCAACGGTCTTTTCACAATCGGCCAGATCAGTCATCTACAGACCGGCAAAACCGAACAACAATTGCAGCATGATATTTAGCGGAAAACCCAAGATTATGGACAGCCATCCTGTGGCAATCAGGGCTAAAAGGATAAAAAAGCCGTAGGGCTCAATTCTGCTGAACTTAATGGAAAGTCTCGTTGGCAACAGGCTAGCGACAATACGCCCGCCGTCTAACGGCAAAATCGGCAGTAGATTTAGCACCATCAACAATATGTTAAATTTTATTCCCGCCTGTCCCATAAACCCGAGAGGCAGGGAGACATACTCCAAATCTAAAGCAACTGCTAAGCGCAAAATAAGAGCCCAACCAATCGCCATGATTAAATTTGCCATTGGCCCTGCAATTGCTACCAGCGCCATATCGCGCCTGGGATGACGTAATTTGCCGAAATCCACCGGCACGGGTTTAGCCCAACCAAAAAGGAAACCCGTCTGTAACATTAGTAAAACCCCTGGCACTAATAAGGTTCCAACTGGATCAACGTGACGCAAGGGGTTCAAGGAAAGCCGGCCGAGACGGGCGGCGGTATTATCACCAAACAACCTGGCAGCCCAGCCGTGGGCTACTTCATGTAAAGTGACTGCAAACAAAACAGGAATTATTGAGCCGGCAATTACCTGAATAAAGTTGAAATTTTCCATTGGAAGATTGTATGGCGGAACGAACAGGATTATTGCAAAGAAGCGACGACGCCCGATCCCTGCCGGACGATCTCCGGCGTGTCTTCGATAAAGCCGATGATAGTGGTCGGCGTATAGGGAACGACTCCGGCATCGATGATCAAATCCACCTCTTTCTCGAGGCGGTCGCGAATGTCTTCTGGGTCGGTCATGGCGTCATCATCGCCGGGGAG
Source organism: Methylocaldum sp. GT1TLB (assembly GCF_051027445.1). Classification (NCBI taxonomy): domain Bacteria; kingdom Pseudomonadati; phylum Pseudomonadota; class Gammaproteobacteria; order Methylococcales; family Methylococcaceae; genus Methylocaldum; species Methylocaldum sp. GT1TLB. The sequence goes on along the minus strand of NZ_CP194898.1, from coordinate 78,735 downwards.
AATCAGGGTCGAACTGAACAATGGCTCGTTCAGTTCCGCTACCAGCGCCAGCGTGATCGGATTGTCCGGCAGGCGGATACCGATGGTTTTGCGCTTTGAATGTTGCAGGCGACGCGGCGTTTCGCGGGTCGCTTTGAGAATAAAGGTGAACGGCCCCGGCGTCAGCGATTTGATCAGTCGGAATGCTTCGTTGTTGATCTTCGCGAAAGTCGATATCTGCGACAGATCCCTGCAGACCAAGGTGAAATTGTGATCTTCCTCCAACTGGCGAATTCGGCGGATGCGGTCCAGCCCGGATTTATTATCCATCTGACAGCCGAACGCGTAGGAGGAATCGGTCGGATAAACGATTACGCCCCCTTCGCGAATGATCTCGACGCTTCGGCGAATGAGCCGAGCTTGCGGGTTGTCCGGGTGGATCTGAAAATATTGAGCCATCCCGATAGTTTACTATAGAGGCCCCCTCCTCAGGGATTTTTCCCTTTCTCTGCGTTTTTCGACGGGACCGCTACAAAGATCGATCCGCCTACGTTCGTGAACCCCGCTTTTTAGCGACATTGTCGCGCAGATAAACCGGCAGCGCCTGTTCCGGCTCCACGAAGAAACCGCTGCCGAAAGCATCGGCGCCAAGACGAGCCACCATCGCCGCGCGCGGAAAGCGGTCGGGCAGAATCCTTTTTACGTCGCTGCCCAAACGCTCCTGGAGAACCGAACCGTAGGTCTTCCATCCACTGCCGATACCGACGCCTTCGGCATGATCGGGAAACGAAACGCGTTCGGCCGGCCGTACCGATTCTTCGCCCAAAAGCTCCGCCAACCCCGATTCTCCCCTACGGTAGACCGCCCAGTAGACTTCGCCCATGCGCGCATCGATGCAGGAAAATGCGACCTTTTCCGGAGACTCGATCAAGGCATCCTGCGCCAGGGCCGCCAGCGTCGAAACCGGAACCACCGGCAGATCAACACCGAACGAAATCCCCTGAGCCACGCCCGCCGCGATGCGGACGCCGGTAAAGGAACCGGGCCCCCGTCCGAACGCTAAAGCATCGACTTGCGAAACCCTGACTCCGGCTTCGGCCAGCAAGGAGTCGATCATCGGCAGAATCAGCCGATTATGCTGCTGCGGCGCAAGCTCATAACGTTCGAGAACGGTGTCATCGATCAGCAAGGCGGCCGAACACGCTTCCGTGGCGGTTTCGATGGCCAGAATCTTCATACCGCGATCTCTTTTTCGAATTCACTGGAGAAAAACCGCTGCACATCGGCGAGCGAACGGGTCCTCGGCGTATCCGGCAGGCTGTTCAAAAAAACCTTCCCGTAGGAGCGGGACAAAATCCGCGGATCGCACAGCATCAGCACGCCGCGATCCTCCTGATCCCGGATCAAGCGCCCCACGCCCTGCTTGAGCGCGATGGTTGCGGCCGGAAGCTGATAGGTCGCAAACGGATTCAGTCCGTTGCGGCGGAGGGTTTCGAGCCGAGCATTGAGCACCGGGTCGCTGGGTGAAGCGAACGGCAATTTGTCGATAATGACGCAGGAAAGCGCCGGTCCCGGAACGTCGACCCCCTCCCAAAAGCTCCCGGTGCCCAGGAGAATGCCGTTGCCGGCTTGCTTGAACGCTTCCAGAAGCACCGCTTTGGGCTGGTTGCCCTGAACGAACAGCGGATAATCGAGATGCTGCGCGATCAAAGCCGCAGCCTCCGACAAGGCCTGATGCGAGGTGAACAACATGAATGCCCTGCCCCGGCTGGCCTTCAAAACCGGCAGCGCGGCTCGCACCACGGCCTGGGTGAAGCCGTCGACCGCCGGGTCCGGAAGCCCCGGCGGCAGAAACAACAAGCACCGGTTCCGGTAATCGAACGGGCTTTCCCAAGCCCGGCAATCGGCACCGCCGAGTCCCAGTTGTCCGACGAAATGATCGAACCGGCCGCTCACCGTGAGCGTTGCCGATGCGAAGATCCAGGCGGCCTGACTGTGCTTCCGAAACCGCGCGAATTCGCCGGCGATGGCCAACGGGGTCCGGTTCAGGGAAAAACTGTGCTTATAGACCTCGAACCAGCGTACGGCTTCGCTGCCTTCGTCCTTGTCGAAAGTCTCCAGCCGCACGCCCAAATCCGTACAACGTTTCCAACACGACTCGAGGCCTTTGCTGCGAACGGCGGCTTCTTTCAGGATGGCTTCGAGATCGTGCAAATGCCGGCGCAACTCGGCGAGCTTTTCGGTTACCGCCGAATCGTCCGCCACCTTGTGCCACGCCTCCCGCCGCGAAGGGTCGCCCAAAGCCTGCCGCAGCTCCGCCGTCAATTGCTCGAGCAGTTCCGCTTCTTCGAGCAGCTGCGGCATATCTTTCGCGTTCTTGAGCCGCTCGACCAGGATATCGTCCGCCAACCCGTGGAGCTGGCGGGAGCTGATGCTGAGCCCCAGAAACTGGGCCGCCGATTCGACGAATTGATGAGCCTCGTCCACCACGATCGCTTCGCAGTCGGGCAAAAGCTCGCCGAAGCCGTCGTTCTTCAAGGTCCAGTCGGCCCACAGCAAATGATGATTGATCACCAGAATATCGGCATCCTGAGCACTGCGGCGTGCCTTCACCAAGAAACAGTCTTCGTATTGGGGGCATTCCTGCCCCAGGCAGTTGTCTCCGGTCGAGGTCACCGAAGACCAAAGCACCGAAGATTCCGGCACGTTGACGACTTCGGCGATGTCACCGGTCCGGGTGGTCTTGCTCCAGCGCCGGATCGCCTCCAGGGCGTACGCCTCGCGTGGGCCGTAACCCGCCTTGAATCCCAGGGTGTTTTGCAGACGGTACGGACACAGATAATTGGCTCGCCCTTTCAGAAGTACCGCCTTGAACGGCACGGCCAGCGCTTGCCGGACCATAGGCAGGTCCTTGCGGAAAAGCTGATCCTGGAGAGTCTTGGTGGCGGTCGAAACGATGACTTTCTTGCCGGACAAAGCCGCCGGAACCAAATAGGCCAAGGTCTTGCCCGTGCCGGTACCTGCTTCCGCGACCAGGCAGCTCTTGCCGTCGATTGCTTGTTTGACGGCTTGCGCCATCTCCGCCTGTCCCTGGCGCGGGCGAAACCCCGGCAAGCACCGGGCGAACGGGCCTTCCGCCCCCAAGATCGAAAGCAAATCCGGCAATTCAGTTCCCGGCTTTCTGCTCGGCCATCGCCGCACCGGCCAGGTCGCCTTTCGCCCGGCGCGCCTGCGCAATAATGGACCAGTTCTTTTGGGTCAGCGGCTGGCTTCCCCTCGCAAGCTGGTTCGATTTTTTCGCCAGATCTTCGGCAAGGCCCGGCTGATGCTGCTGGAGCCGAATTTCGGCCAATTGATGCCACAACAGAGGATTGCGCGGCTGAATGCGTATCCCTCTTTCCAGTGCGGAGGCGGCATTGTCCAGTTGCCCGCTTTTGCGGTTGTTTTCGGCCTCGCTCAACAAGGCCAGAACTGCAGGCGATGAAGCGACGGGCTCGCTTCTGACGGGTGGTTTCGCTCTCCATGACGGAGCGGGGGTTTCTCTCGCGCCTGCCTGTGGAGTACCCGGCTGGCGCTCGGCCGTGGACTCGCCCGGTATCTGGCCAGGTTGGTAAATCCCGCGAGGCTGATTCGAAACGCTGACACAGGCGGCTTGCAAAAGAAGCGTTGCAACGAAAATCGGACGATAGGCTTTGCTCATGTTGAAATGAAGACCTCGATACAAGGGGCTGAAACTGCTAATGGTAGAACAAGACGCATAGTCGTAGGTCGGCAATCCTTTGCCGACAGCCACGTCGGGAAGGGATTCCCGACCTACAGCCGGGGCACTACACTAAACCGGGAAATGCTCTAGCCTCGAAAGATGAGGGAGAATACAGGACATCGTCATTGGGCTCCAGTTCGCCATTCCTTGCTCCATTGGACCAACGACCCGGTGAAATTACTGACAGCCGCACGAGTCATTACTGAAATAAGGTTTCTCGGCTCCGGTGTTAGAATTCAGCCATTGCCCTCAGGAAAACGACCATGCCCCTCATCCGCCCCTTCTCCGCTCTCCGTCCGGCGCCCGGTCGCGCCGCGGAGGTTATCTCACCGCCCTACGACGTGTTGAATACCGAAGAAGCCAGAACGCTGGCGGCGGGCCGTCCGTGGAGCTTTCTGCACATTTCCAAACCGGAAATCGATTTGCCGCCCGGAACCGACGCTTACGCTCCGGAGGTTTATGCCAAGGCCGCGGACAATCTGAAGCGGATGCTGAATTCCGGCATCCTGAAGCGGGACGACCGGTCGCTCTATTATGCCTATCGCCTCGTCATGGGCGACCATACGCAACTGGGCCTGGTCGCGACGGCCAGTGTCGCCGCTTACGACGCCAACCGCATCCGAAAACACGAGTTCACCTGCCCCGACAAGGAGGACGACCGGGTACGCCAGATCGTGGCGTTGAACGCTCAGACCGGTCCGGTGCTGTTGGCGTATCCCGATGCGCCCGAGATCGACAGCCTGTTGGCGAAAACCGCCGAGCAACCGTCCGAAGCCGACGCGGTAGCGGAGTCCGGCGTGCGGCATACGTTCTGGAGCATTCGCGATGAAGATACCATCGCCCGGCTCACCGAACTTTTCGATGCGCTGCCGGCACTGTATATCGCCGACGGGCATCACCGTTCCGCCGCGGCTTCGCGGGTTGCGGCCTCGCGCCGGCAATCCGATCCCGGCCATACCGGCGATGAAAGCTACGAATACTTTCTGTCGGTGATATTTCCCAAGAGCCAGATGCGGATCATGGATTACAACCGGTTGGTCAAGGATTTGAACGGTTTGAGCGAAGCGGAGTTTCTGAGCCGGGTGTCCGAGCGCTTTGCCATAGAATCGGCCGACAATCCGGTGAAACCGGAAAATCCCGGCCAGTTCGGCGTGTATCTCGGCGGACACTGGCGCAAGCTGACCATAAGACCCGAGTTGATCCCCGCGGACCCGGTGGCGCGGCTCGACGTCAGTCTCTTGCAGGACAATCTCATTTCGCCGGTCCTCGGCATCGCCGATCCCCGCCGCGACCGGCGGATCGACTTCGTCGGCGGCGTCCGCGGCTTATGCGAACTGGAGCGCCGCGTCGATTCCGGAGAAATGGCCGTGGCGTTTTCGGTGCACCCTACCCGCATGGAAGACTTGATGGCTGTGGCCGATGCGGGAAAGGTCATGCCCCCGAAATCGACCTGGTTCGAGCCCAAGCTGGCGGACGGGTTGGCGTCCCACGTGCTGGATTAGCCCGGATCGACCGAATGGCGGATGCGCGGACCGGCGGCCCTCTATCCGGTTCCGCACGGTACCGCCGCATATCCGGCCGTTCCCTATAAGCTCGGCGAAGTGGCGGCGTGGGTATGCTCGTATCGCTCCTGGCAATCGTGGCACCTCAGCGCCGCGGGATTTACCTTCAGCCGAGGATAGCCGATCTCCCCTTCGCACTCGATACAGATACCGTACTCGTTGTTGGCGATTCTGAGCAGGGCTGCGTCTATCGCCTGAAGCTCCCGAATGTGCCGGTCGATGATGGCCAGGTTGAGGTCCACCAGTAAGTCCGCGACGGATTCCTCCTCCATGTCGTGAACCTGACCGGCGAGATCGATGTATTGCTCGTTATCCGAAGACAAGAGTTCCTGACGGATTTCTTCCCTGAGATCTCGATAGCGGCTCTTGAGCGCCAGTTTCAGCTCGTTGATCTGGGCATCCGATAATTTTACAGTCATGGTCGTTCTCCATCCGTATTCGTTCGTTCGATCGATGCGCGTCACGGATTCGCGCTCCGGTTCGATCATCGAGTCTCCTGTGAGCGGCACGAAGGCCACATCCAAAATGCTCCGGGTTTCGATTTGGCCTTGCTTGTCCTTCTCCACCAGCATCAGTTCCTGGTGGCGATAAGGCAGCCCGATAGGGATCACCATCCTGCCTCCGGGCCTGAGCTGATCGAGCAAGGCTTTCGGCAGGTACGGGGCGGCCGCCGTGACGATGATGCCGTCATAGGGCGCATGTTCCGGCCAACCGTGATAGCCGTCGCCGGCACGGACCTCCACGTTGGCGTAGCAGAGGCGCATCAGCCGCTCCCTCGCCTGCTCGGCCAGCTCCGCTATGATTTCCACCGTGTAAACCCGCTTAACCAACAGCGACAGGACCGCCGCCTGATAGCAGGAACCGGTGCCGATTTCCAGAACGATGTCGTCCGGTTCTGGATCGAGGAGATCGGTCATCAAGGCCACGATGTAGGGCTGGGAGATGGTTTGACCGTAACCGATGGGCACGGGCCCGTTCTCATAAGCGTAAGCCTTGGACTCGGAAGGCACGAAACGGTCACGAGGGACTTTTCGCATCGCGTCCAGCACCCTCGGATTCAGCGTGTCTTTGCCGATGAGATGCCGGGTGAGGGTAACCTCCTCCTCGATCTCGCGCATCATTCGAGACAATCTAGTCATAAGACCTCGTTTGGTCCGAGCGGCGGAATAGGCTTATCTTACGCTTTAACCGACGGCTAAGGTTAAACATGATTACCCGATTTATCTGTGCCGGGAGCTTGAACGCGGATCTCACGTTTCCGGTCGAGCGCCTGCCGGAAGAACACCAAAAACTGCGCTGCCGAAAATGCGCTTTGAACTACGGCGGATCGGCCGCCAATACGGCCTATTGGCTGGCGCGGCTCAACCAGTCTGTACGAATGCTCGGGTGCGTGGGCGACGACCCCTTCGGCACGCTTGCCATCGCGGCGCTGGCCGAAGCTGGGACGGATACGAGCCTGATTCAGCGCACCAGCCGGAGTCTTACCGGAATGGCCGCCATTTTCGCGACTCCCGGCAGCAAGCGCATGGTCACTTCGGGCGGGGCGAACGCTTGCTTCGATCCGGCGGAGATCGATGGCCGGATTTTTTACCCTGGCGCGCACTTGCACGTGGCGACCTCTCTGCACGAGCTCGCGTTGCCCTTGATCCGCCTCGCCAAGGAACGGGGCGCCACCGTCTCCTGCGATCTGGATGAAGGGCCAACGGAAGAAATGATCCCCCGGCTGGATTTGATCTTCATGAACCAAACCGAGCTGCGCCGCTGGACCGGTTCGACCGATCCGCGCGAAGCGCGGAAGCGTCTCTCGCCTTCAAGCTTTTTGGTCGTTACCCAGGGCGCCCGAGGGGCGGTGGCGTTGGGACCGAGCGGCGAATACGCCCATCCCGCGTTCCCGGCGACAGAGGCCGATCGAACCGGCGGTGGCGACGCCTTCGACGCCGGCTTTCTGTACGGACTTGCACAAGGGGCCGCCCCCGAAACCTGTCTGCGCTTCGGCTTGCTTCTCGCTGCCCGTGTGATCGCGAGCGAAGGAAGCCGTCCACGGTCGGTCGACGCGGCAAGGGTTCTCCGGGCCTCTCTGCGGACTCCCTGAATGTTCGGCGTTGCGCGAACCCTTGATTCAAAAGGACGCAACGGTGACGGACCAGGAAGCTAAATGGGTGGATTTCTTGCAATGGGCCTTGCCGCGCCTGGAACTGCGCTGGCCGGGGTTCCGCAAAGTCCGGCGTCAGGTGATCAGGCGCATCGCTCGACGTATGGCGGAATTGCAGATGGATGATCTCGACGCTTATCGCCGCCACCTCGAAACTCACGCGGAGGAATGGCCGCGGCTCGATAGTTTCTGCCGAATTACGATCTCCCGCTTTTACCGCGACCGCCGGGTCTTCGATATTCTCGCCCGCGACGGATTGCCGGAGCTGATTCGCTTCTGCCGAACCCGCGGTGAACGCCGTATCTGCAGCTGGAGCGCAGGCTGCGGCGCCGGCGAGGAGGCGTACACGCTGACTTTGATCTGGGCGCTGCAAATCGCGCCGCAGGTTCCGGATATCGCGTTTGAACTGACCGCCACTGATGCCGATCCGGATCAGATTGCCCGAGCCCGGCGCGGCTGCTATCCGCCGAGCAGTTTCAAGGAATTGCCGCCGCCTTGGCGCGACCTAGCCTTCACGGAAAATCAGGGACGGTACTGCATCAAACCGGAATATCGCGGACCGGTGAGCTGGGCCGTGCAGGATCTGCGCAAAACCTTGCCGGACGGCCCCTTCGATCTCATTCTCTGCCGCAACCTCGCATTTACCTACTTCTCGATCGCCCTGCAGCGGGACATCCTGCACGGTCTCGACGCTCGCCTGTCGACCGGAGGGCTTCTCGTGATCGGTGCGCACGAATCGCTGCCCGAAATGCCGCCCGAATGGAATCCTTGGCGACCAGGACTGCCCATCTACCGCAAAGGTCGATAATCCGTTTCGCGATCAAGCATCCGACTGGGGCGGCGCGGCATTCAAATCGGCTCCGAACGCCCGCTGCAAGCGCCACGCTCGCCGCACCAAATACATCCCGACTAGCATCGCCGGAATACTCAGCCATTGGCCCATGGTAATCGTCCAGCCGGACTCGAAAGCGGCCTGGCCCTCCTTGAAGAATTCCAGGACGAAGCGGGTACCGAATACCAGGATGAAAAAGCGACCGAACATATAACCCTCGGGCACGCTATTCCCACGCCTGAGATAAAAGCGAAACTGGACCAGAAAAATCAACAAGTAACAGAAAGCCTCGTAAAGCTGTACCGGGTGGCGCGGCAGCAAATCGACCCGGGCGAAGACAATCGCCCAGGGAACGTCGGCGGGGTGGCCCAGGATTTCCGAGTTGAAGAAATTGCCGATGCGGATCAGGCATCCGGACAAAGGTACGGTAACGCCGATGCGATCGCACACCCAGAGGAACGATTGATTGGTCGCCCGACGGGAATATAGCCAGACCGCGATCAGAATGCCGACCACCGCGCCGTGGCTCGCGAGCCCGCCTTCCCACACCGCGAGGATTTTCCACGGATGCGTCAGATAAAAACCCGGATTGTAAAACAGCACGTGGCCCAAGCGGGCTCCGATCACGGTTCCGGCAAGGACGAACAGCACCAGATCGTAAACCTCGTCCTCCGGCCGTCCCTCACGCCGAAACAAGTAACGGAAGACGAACAGACCGTAGACGAAAGTCGACGCGAAGAAAAGTCCGTACCAGTGGACCGGAAGCTGGAAAGCGCCTATGGAAATGGTGAAGGCGACGGGCGAAATATCCCACAGCATGACGAACATGTCCTTCGGTGGTTGCGGTTGATGAAAAGTTCTCTGATCGGCTGACCGTTGAGGTTTAAGAATTTCTTCTGCTATGTGAGCTTTGTCAATTTAGAGCGTTTGCACGCCCGATCGATGATCCGGCGACGGCTCTCGGCCGTTTCGTCCAATTTAAACTTCCATCTGCTTTGCAGACCTAAAGGATGGACAGACTCAATTTCGATTCGGCTAGCTTACCGGCCGAGCGTTCCTTAGGGTATCCGAGCCGCTCGCCGGTAGAACGAGATCTCGGTGTATAAGACGAGGGCATAACGATGAATTCTGAAGCGGATCCTATTGTCGGCAATTGGTACCAACATCTGGACAAGGGTCAAGCCTTCCAGGTCGTCTTCGTGGATGAGGAGGCGGATTTGGTGGAGATCCAGCATTTCGACGGAGATGTGGAAGAGATGGATTTCGATGCCTGGTACCGGCTCGAGATTCAGCCTATCGAGGCGCCGGAAAACTGGAGCGGGCCTCTGGACGTCTCGGAAGTGGACGATCTCACGGGTACCGAAGTCTCCGATACGCCGCCCGAAGATTGGGTCGAGCCTCTGAAGGAAATCGAAAAGTCCCAGGAGCGGCCGACCGGTACAAGCCCGGAAGAAGGCGGAGACGAGTGGGGCGAGGGATTTCCGGAAGAAGAGCCCTTGGAACAGGAACCCTCGGCGGGAACTCCGGAAGAGCCCGGCGAGAAAAAGTCGCGGCAAGGAAGCGGTGAACCTTGGTCGGAGGAATGATCGAGCCTTTTCGAGCAGAAAATTGCTGGCGCTTGGACAGCGGTATGGCTAATCCCCCAAAAGCTTCTAAAATCAAGGCGCTTTATCAAAGGAGGCGCCAAGATGAAAACTATGCCATACCGAAAATGGGTCGATTATGTCATAGGCTTTTTGGGTCTCGTCGCCTGGATCACGCTGTTCGGTTCAGGACTGCTGATTTCGTCACGCCCCTATCGCGACCATCTCGCGGCATCGTTCAATTGGCACGATTTCATCATCGCAGCTTCTCTTTACACCTACACCAACGTCGCCATACTGACATGCCTCTCCGGCGTGATAGGTGGAGTATCGAGCCGGTTGACATTCAAGGGGTATCAAGCAGGGACCGAAGACCAGGATCAACCCGCAGACTCCGACCAGGCATTGGCTCCCGTAAGCATGGCCTACCGGGTAGAATCTCCATTGGCCAGCATGTGCCGCAGCTTTCTGGTTTATCTGCTGTACATCGCCGGTTTGGCCATCGGAATTCCCGGCGGAACGACGGAAGCGATCAGCGAGACCAATGCCGCCCAGTATCTCAGGATGGCGGGACTATTATCCTTGCTGGGATTTGCTGTCGGTTACGATCCGACCTTGTTTCACGCATTCTTGGCCAACATACCTTCGCCGATTCGGAAGAAAACAGGCGAACATAGCTAATTCCATTCGGCATTCGAGTGAACATTCATCGTAGATGGTGAGTTAGCCCCTAGTCTCCGCTCGGGACAGGCCCTTCGACAGGCTCAGGACAGGCTCCGCGTAACCTACCGATCCGAGGTCGCTCTCCCGGTGATCAGCCGGAAATTCTGCTTCTTGTGAACGGAAGAATCGAGATATAAGGATGCACGGCAGCGACTCAGAGAAACGTCTGTTCCGAATCCTTACGCAACTCACCCCAAAGGGCGCCCAGAGGCAGATCGAACAGCGAATAAGCGCGAGGCTTCAAACCGGGCAGCGCACGGGCCGCCGCCAGCATCATTTGAGCGCTCAGGGCGGCCTCGGAAAGGCGCGCTTCGAACATCAGATACTGGTGTTTGGTTTGACCGGCCGAACCGTGGCGTTGCAGCAGTACGCCGTGCTCGTCCTCGAGCGCCGCCATACTCTCGACCTGAAATACGGTGGTGATGTCGCCCCCGAACAGCGGGTCAGCGGCAACGGCCGCTTTCACTTCTTCCAGTCTCGCGCCGTCCGCCAATTCGACATAGACATAGCGCTCCATCTGCCCGTCGGCGTTCCGGTGTTCCGTCGAAAGCGCCCCCTTAACTCCCGGTACGGAGCCGGCCAGCGTGGTGTGATGCAGGCTGATGCCGGGCCTATGACTGATGTCGGTGTGTCCTTTCGGCGTGAGCAGAGCGAACAAATCCCGCATCAAGGACAGCGCCCCAGGGTCCCAGCCGGCGCCCACGACAGCGGGCCGCTCGAAGCGGATCGCCCAGCGATCTATGGCCTGCTTGTGCTCAAGAACAGCCTCGCCATGAAATCTTGCGCACTCGACGACGGGCAGACCCAGTTGGAGCAAATCGTGTACGCAGCCCCTAACCCACTCCGCTGGGATACAGACCAACACCGCATCGAGACCGGACAATTCGCGGATATGGGAAACGACACGAATCCGATCGAAGGGAGCGGGCAGGATCTGCGCCGACTCCGGTCGGCGCACGACACCGGCCAAGACAATCTGTTCGTCGTTCCGTGCCGCTTCGGCACACGCCAAACCGAGTCTGCCGAAACCGACGATGGCAATGTGCAAACGTCGCATGGTTCACTCCCTGAATGATCAAAACCGTCAATCGGCACGGTGCCGTTCCAGGATACAAGGGGGATCGCTCTCGCCGCCGGCGTCTCTTGGAGGGTATGTGGGAAGCCTCGCGGGCAGCCCAAGAGCGTGCCCGTCCTAGGCTCAGTCGAAAGGGCCTCTATGGGACGCGAGTAGCTTCTCGCATAACCTCTTAGCGCGGCTTTCCGATGGGCACCAAATATAGGATCTTCTCCTCCGCTGGAAGGTCCAGAACTTGCGCCGACCACTCGTCATCGAATGCCCCGACCGGCGTACCGCCAAGTCCCAGGGCTACCGCCTGAAGCAAAACGTTCTGCGCCGCATGCCCGGCTTCCGCATGGACGTAGGCGCGGCCGCGGGAGCCGTACTTCGCGGTCGTTCGCTCCTCCACGGCAGCGAATACCAGGATTGCCGCGCTGTCTTTCAGCCAATCCTGATGCATTGCCGCGGCGGCGAGATCGGCCCGAAAATCGCCGCGACGGATCACCTCCAGCCGGTGCCGTTGAGGGAGATACCGGTAAATGCCTGCCGGCAGATTGAGAACGTCGCCGCCCACTAGGTACAGCTCCAACGGATAAAGCGCACCGGCCGAAGGGGCGGTGCGGAGCTGATCGTCGTGGGTGATTCCCTGAGCGGCCCATAAGAGCTGAGATACGTCTTCCAACGACATCGGCGTCCCGAGAAACTCCCTAACCGAATCGCGCCTGTGCAAGGCCTCTTCCAATGACATGGAACCCGCGGTATGCGGCGCGGGCAGAACAATGATCTCGGCGGCTATCACGCGGTGTCTCCCGGTATCGACCGATCTCGCGGAGAGTAAAGACGCATAGGCCGTAAGAGCACTTGCCAAGATAATTCGAAGCACGAAAAACCGGGGGGCGCAGCGTCCGTAGAAAGCCTTCCGCATCGTCTATCTCCTTTACTAGAACAATAACCGGCTTTTCGGTCGAAGCCCAAGAATCCGAACAGGTTACAGCCATGCCCGAACACCGGGACAACGACAATCCAGTCGTACATGCCGGCTTCCTACAAGGATACGCTTTAATCTTTGATAGACCATAGTGCGCGGCCTTCGTTTGCGAAAAAATCTTGGGGCCCACGAATGGTCGACCAACTGCCGTCAGCACGAGACTCACGAGTGCGGTGGTCCAGGCGGAACTAGGCCACGGGCTGTCCGATCGAATATTTCGATGACGGTCGAAATTGGCTCGGGGCCGAGTCGCCTGGTTGTTCAAGTTCGATGGCCGACGCGATTAGTGCTTTCCGGTGCTCGTTATGTCCAACGTTCTCCCGGGGCACACTCGACGATGCGCTTACCGGGCGTTGCTCGTCGGCCTCGAAGCGCAATGATCTGACGATCGGCGTTGGATGACGAGGAAACCCATGAAAAAGCTCTCCGCTTTGTTGACGGCATCGGTTTTTGCATTAACCGCATGGGGATTGCCGGCAGCCGCGAAAACGCCCGCAACCGAAAGCCAGCCGCGCGCCATGGACAGCGCGCATGGCGCCAAGCTGCGCAAGCTATTGGAAAGCTTGCAAGAAGGCGGATTGCGGGCGCATGAAAGCTATGAAAACGTGATGCTTCGCCACGTCAACGAGCTCAAGCTGTCCGACGAACAAATCGGCAAGATCGTGCGGATACACCAAGACAATCAGCAAAAGATCAAGGAAATCGGCAAGAAACTTCGTGAAACCCAACGATCGGCCTATCGCCTCTTTCTGAACCCGGCGAGCGACGAGGCGGCTATCCGTATTGCGGCAAAAAATCACACGGCGGCTTTCGACGCATTGGTGAACACGGCTTTGAGTTCCCGCGCGGCGATCAATGCCGTATTGACTCCGGAGCAATTTAATCAACTGAAATCGCTTGGGGCTGAACCGTAGCATCGATCCCCATGCTCAAGAGTCCGACCAGTCGCAGGCGTATATCTTTGGGTTTACTGGCAACCGGGGGAGTGCTGTTTCTGCTTGCTCCGGAGAACGCCTGGATCGGCCTGGTTTTTCTAGGATTCGGGGTATTGCTGGAAACCCTCGGGTTCTTGTTGGGACATTCCGGGCACTCATGAACGGTGCCGGAGACATCGGACTTCTGGACCGGCACCGTTCAAGACGTGGTTGACGCGCTGCACGGAATGCGTCCATGCGGCATGCCGCTATCGACGGCAAGTCGATTACCCCCCCCCGACTGGACACGGAAAAATTCAAATCATAAAGTGGCTCGGTGTCGCGGCGGATATCGACGAGCCAAAAGGACTCGGATTGCCGTTCGGAGGATTGATAAGGGAGCCGCCGCATAGTAGCTCGGAAGGCCATTACCACGGAGACTACTCCCCACAAAGCGAACGAAGTTCGCATAACCGGGGTCTCAGTCGCAGCAAAACCCGCTTTTCACCGGAGCAGCAATGATCACCGACACACACGGGCAGTACGACAGACTCGGCCCGGGAGCCTCGCAGGCCGGAGCAAGCGAACTGTTGAAATCCCATTATGCTGAGCGCGGCTTTCTACCAGAACAGGACCCCCTCACGGCCTTCCCTTACGATTCCCGCTACGCCGTAATCGACGAGGTCGGCCGTGATTTGCCGAGCCTTCTGCATGACGTAGGATTTCGCGCTTATGCGCGGGAGCTCGATATCCCGAGCTGGGAGGAACCGGTCACTGCCGAAACGCTGCCGCAGCTTCGGCTGTACTACCTACGGATCGGTTTTCTCGCCTCCGCTTATGTCAATCAGGTCGGGATGGAACCGGCGCGAATGCTGCCGCGCAACATCGCCGTACCGCTGGCAAAAGCCTGCCTGCTGTTGGGGCGTCCGCCGATTTTGAGCTACGACGGCTATGCCTTGTATAACTGGAAGCGCTTCCGCAAAGACCAGCCGATTCGGTTGGGGAACATCGACACGATCCAGAATTTCGTTCACATGTACGATGAACACTGGTTCATTCTGGTACATGTGGAAATCGAGGCGATTGCCGCAGACATTCTGGCCGCCATTGCTTCGGTCAAACGGAAATTCGCCGTCGATCCGAATTCCGACATCGGCACCGAACTGTGGCAAATCGAAAGTGCAGTGCGACGCCAAGTCGAAGTGCTCAAACGGATACCCGAGAAAATGGATGCACGCCTGTATTACAAGACTTTTAGGCCGTATATCCGATTTTTCGACGGCGTGACTTATGAGTGCGTGGACCAAGCGCCTATCCGATTCCGCGGCGAGACCGGCGCGCAGAGCAGTATCATGCCGACTTTGGTTGCGTTCCTGAAGATTCCGCACCAGCGTTCGGCTTTGACCGATCATTTGGCCGACATGCGGAACTACATGCCTATCGAACATCGCCGGCTCATCGAGGAGGTCGAGGCCATGCCGAACGTCCGACACCCCCGCTACAAAGAATCTTTTAATGCCATACTCGAGGCGATTGCCTCTTTCCGCCGTGTCCATTACGGCTGGGCGCAGGAATATATCAATCGCTGGACCGGCGACCCGAGGGGAACCGGCGGAACCCCGTATATGGAATGGCTCCGGCAAATGATTTTGGAGACCGAAGCCTATCAGCAAAGGTAGACCGTCCCTGGTCCGGTTTGGTGCGACACCTGATGCACCAAGATCCTCGGCTTATATCTTCTCGATAAATTGTTTCCGGCTGATGACAAGCTGCGGACGGCCTGTACCACCTGCCGAACTTCAGGCAGTGAAAACAGAGCGGCGTTCACATCGGCGAAAGCGCAGCTATCGGCGAGCCCCGCGTTTAGGACAAACTCAAAGAAACTTCCACCAAATATCGCGTAAGGCTCTAAAATCATGGAAACCAGGACGGGTTTGAATAGGTCAAACCGCGATGAATAACCACACCCCGGTACCGAGACGCGCAGTGCTCCCGCGAATGCATCCCGATAGCAACTCATTCTCGGCGGTCTTTAATGGTCCATCGGTCTCCGATTGCGTCGATGCCATAAGGAGACACTAACGTTCAGGGAGCGGAAGAAGTAAACTCCGCCGTCCCAGCGTGCAGCATCATGAAACAGATCAATCCCTGCTCTTTTGAAACTCTCTGGGATCGCGCGAAGCCCAAGCCGAGCGAAGCAATATCGCCCGAGAATCAAACGCTGTGTCAGGCTCTTTTCGAAGCCTTGCCGGATGCTATCGCGGTCGTCGATTCTCAAGGCCGCATCCGGCAAATCAACGCGGAGCTGGAGCGATTGTTCGGCTACGATCGAGAAGATTTACTGGGTCGACCAATCGAGAGCTTGATTCCGGAGCGTTATAGAGCACGTCATATCGATCACCGGCAGCACTACCGCGCAGCGCCTTATCGGCTCAAGATGAGCCAGCGCCCCGAACTCTACGGCCTGCGACGGGACGGCAGCGAGTTTCCCGTGGACGTCCATCTGGCGCCCATCAAGGCGGAGGAAGGTACCTTAACCATAAGCGTCATACGCGATATCACTCCCCACAAGACTGCCGAGGCCGAAATCCAGGAGCACGCGCACCGCAAGGCTATTCTCGCCGATCTGAGCCAATCGGCCCTGGCCGGCACCAGTCTTGATCGGCTGATGAAGCACGCCGTGGAACAGATCGCCCAGTGTCTCGACATCGAGTACACGAAAATCCTGGAGCTTCTTCCCGATGGTCGGGCCTTACGATTGAAGGCGGGTGTGGGCTGGCGAGAAGGATTGGTTGGAGAAGCAACGGTCAGCGCCGGTTTGGAGTCTCAAGCAGGTTACACGCTGCTAATCTCCAAACCGGCCGACGAGAGCACCCTGATCGCCGGCGAACCGGTCATCGTCGACGACCTTCGCAGCGAGACGCGCTTCAGCGGTCCGCCTCTGCTCTTCGAGCACGGCGTCGTGAGTGGCATGAGCATCACCATTCCCGGGTATGCGCGGCCCTACGGCGTGTTGGGCGTGCATACCAAAAAGCACCGCGCTTTTACCGAGGATGATGCCCAATTCCTGCGCGCCGTTGCCTATACGCTGGCTTTGGCCATCGAGCGCCGGCAAACCGAAGAGGCCTTGCGCGAAAGCGAAATGCGCGCCCGGCGCTTGGTGGAAGCCAATATCATCGGAGTGTTTGAGGGAATCGAAGACCAGATCTGCAATGCCAACCAGATCTTCCTCGATATGTTGGGTTACAGCCGTGAGGATCTGCAGGCGGGAAGATTACGCTGGCCGGAGATGACGCCGCCCGAATACCAAGCCTTGGATGAAGCGGCTCGGAACCAGTTATTGGATCACGGCGCGATCACGCCTTTCGAGAAAGAATTCATCCGTAAGAACGGCACTCGGGTGCCGATCCTGATCTGCGCCACTGCGCTGGAACGCTCACCATTCACCTGGATCGCGTTCATCGTCGATTTAAGCGAGTACAAGCGGCTGGAAGACTCGTTGCGGCGCCGAGCGGCCGAGCTTGCCGATGCTGACCGCCGCAAAGACGAATTCCTGGCGATGCTGGCCCATGAGCTTCGGAATCCTCTGGCGCCGATCCGTAACGCCGTCCATATCCTGCATCGCCAAGTGCCGCTACTGCCCGAGAGTCAACGGCCGCTCGAAATGATCGAGAGGCAGACCCAGCACCTGGCTCGGCTGGTGGACGACCTTCTCGATGTTTCAAGGGTCACGCGCGGCAAAATCAACCTGCACAAACTGCCCGTGGATCTCGTGGCCTTAACCGCTCGGGTCGTGGAAAACCACCGGCCCAGCGCATCGGCGCATCAGCATACCGTCACGCTGACTTTGCCGCCCTGTCCTCTTTATGTCGAGGGCGATGATGTTCGATTAACGCAGGTACTCGACAATCTTCTCAATAACGCCAACAAGTACACTCCGGACGGCGGACACATCTGGGTGACCGTCAAGGACCGGAAGGACGAAGTCCTCGTCTCGATTCGAGACAGCGGTATCGGAATTGCCGAGAACGATCTGTCCGAAGTCTTCGACCTCTTCGCCCAAGTCGATCCGGGGATCGACCGTGCCCGCGGAGGATTGGGCATCGGGCTCTCACTGGTCAAACGGCTGGTGGAAATGCACGGGGGCTATGTCGAAGCGCGCAGCGACGGACCTGGAAAAGGCAGCGAGTTCATTATCTACCTCCCGCTTTTGTCTGCAAAAACCGAGCTGGTTTCCCACTCTTGGAGCGCTCTACCGGCGTCCGAAGCACCGCCCGTGCTACGGGTTCTGGTGGTGGACGACAATTACGACGCGGCGGAATCGATGGCCCTGCTGGTGAAGCTGTGGGGACATGAAACACGCATCGTCCATGACGGCCGGTCCGCAGTGGATATATGCCAGACGTATAAGCCGGATGTGGTTTTGCTCGATCTCGGTTTGCCGGGAATGAGCGGCTATGAAGTCGCTCAGCACTTACGAAAGGAATACGGAGACTCGATGACGCTTTTCGCCCTGACGGGGTACGGACAAGCCGAAGACCGACAGCGAAGCGCAGCGGCCGGTTTCAATCATCATCTGGTCAAGCCGATCGACCCCGGTATCCTCAAGACCTTGCTCGCCTCACGCGAGGTAAGGCCAGCCTAAAGCCAGGGCATCGTCGCGGCACGGTGTTGCCCATCGAGACGGTGCATCCTCAGCCGAGTGCCCTCAATGGCGAAGCTGCTTCTCCCACTTCGACAGAACCGTCGCGGCCACTGCATTGCCCAGAACATTGGTGGCGGAACGTCCCATGTCCAGGAAATGGTCGATAGGCAAGAGCAGTAGCAGCCCCGCTTCCGGGATATCGAACATCGATAGTGCGCCGGTAATGATGACCAGTGACGCCCGCGGCACGGCCGCGATGCCTTTGCTGGTAAGCATCAGCGTAAGCAGCATGATGATTTGCTGGTGAAGCGATAAATCGATGCCGTACGCCTGGGCGATGAACAAGGTCGCGAAGGTCATGTACATCATCGAGCCATCCAGATTGAAGGAATAACCCAAGGGAAGCACGAAACTGGCAATGCGGTTGGGACAACCGAACCGCTCCAGTTCCTGCAGCGTCTTCGGAAATGCGGCCTCGCTGCTGGCCGTACTGAAAGCCAGCAAGAACGGTCCGCCAAGCCGCGAAAGCAAGTTTTTTATCCGCGTCCCAATCACCAGAAATCCCACGCAAATCAGCATTCCCCAGAGCAGTACCAGCGCCAGATAGAACTCGATCATCAGCGTACCGTAGGTTGAGATAATACCTGTTCCCTTCTGGGCAATAATCCCCGCGGCCGCCCCGAACACGGCTAATGGCGCCAACAGCATGACGTAGCCGGTCACCCGCAGCATCACGTGCCCCAGGGCATCCAGCGCGGCGATAATGGGTTCGCCCCGATCTCCAGTTGTTGCCGCCGCCACCCCAAAAAACGATGCGAACACGACGATTTGCAAGATCTCGTTGTTCCCCATGGCTTCCACTACATTTTGCGGAATCACGTGGTGGAGGAGCGTCTTCAGGTCAAAGTGGTTTGCAGGCAGAGCAGCATGTACGGCGTCCTGAGAGACAGGCAGATGGAGCTGAACGCCCGGTTGTGCCAGATTGACCAGGACCATGCCGAGCGAGAGCGAAGCGAGGCTCGCAACGAAGAAATAGAACAGGGCTTTTCCGCCCAGTCGACCGATCGCCTTGACATCGCCCAGCTTGGCGATTCCGACCACCAGAGTCGAGAACACGAGCGGGGCGATGATCGCTTTGATGAGGCGCATGAAAACCTCGGTCAAGAGCGAAACATTACTGACGAACGTTTTGATTTCGTCCGGATCGGGAACGAAACGGCGGACCAGTTCTCCGCAGGCCACACCCAGCACGAGAGCGGCAAGAATGGAGATCGTCAGAATATTTTTTGGCATCTCGCTGAATCAAGCAATGTTCCGGCAAAGCCCGATGGCCGATCCATCTGGCCGAAAAGCATGTCAACCGGCGTTGAAAGTGGAAGAGGACGACGTTAAATGCTGATGTAAGGATCAGCCGCCTTCATTTTCATGGTATCGGCCGATCGATGAATATGAAAGGCGCCGCCCAATTCGGCTCGCCTTATTCGATGATGCGCTTAATTAGGCACCGTATCGGAACTTAGTATAACTATCAGCCGAGGTCCGAGGCTACTTGCAAACACTTCAAGTAGTAAATCGCGGCCATACCTGAACATGAGCGTGGCCGGAAGCAGAAATGCGAGGGGGGGTGCGCGCCTCAACCGGACAGGCTGGGGAAGAGCAGTCAACCGCTAACGGTTGCGTTCGGAATTATCCGACAACGGCACGCCAGCAGGATTTTCGAGCCTTACCATATTGCCAATCACTTACCAAGGAAAAAGCGGTCCGCGTAGGGTGGCGCTTCGCACTTCCTCGGGTACCAGAATGAACACTACGAAGGCAACGGTGGCCAGCAAAGACGTGGCGGATACCGCAAGGCCCACAAAGAAGAATCTGGCAAAGCAACTGATCTGTTGTTTAGACTCTAGAAGAAACATGCAAAAGACTCTTTTGTCAGTTACGTCGATGGTGATCATAGACCCGCTAGAGCACAAGAGTCGTCAGGAAACGGTCAGTTCTCGGTTACGATTCACCCGCAGTTCTTATCGGTGCAAGCGGCTCGCCGTGGAAAATCTCGGGTCAATAGCGGAAAACCACCTCGGCCGGAAGATCCCGAAGTAAGAATCGGCCATTGGTCAACGTCTGCGCCTTGCCGTTCACTTCGATCCGGCGCGGCGCCTGCGGCAGGGGCAGATCGATGATGATGTTTTCCGGCGGGATCGTCAGACCCTCATCGATCCGGATCCGGGTTTCGCCGGGGGCAGGCACTTCGGCATGATAACTCAGTATTCCATAGGACGTTTTCAGCCCCGCGACTCCCACGCCCCCCGCCGCTTCCACCCAATGGCGCGGCAAACCGGCACCGATCACCAGGCGCCGATCGGTCTCTTCGTAAGCAAACAGGGTCAGGAAAGCCTGGATGAATTCCGCCCCGATCCACGAATGAGGCATATCGCCGATGAAACGCGGCGCGAGGGGATCGCGCCAGACGATCTCGGCCCACTGATTCCACGCAGCCGGGCGTCTTCCTTGGAAAAGAAACTGTAGCGTCCTGAACGCCGCATCCCGTTTTCCGAGCCGAACCAGGGCGCCGACATTGCGGAATTCGTAAGGCGCATAGGCCTGCTCATCGAGCTCGCGTCTTATCCGGGCCTCGACATCGCCGGCATAACGACCGAAAGTCCGCTGAAAAACCGGAGCCAGGGGTCCCGTTGCCTCGCCGCCGATCGAAAGGGCGATCGCCGTGGAGGTCGGATCGTAGTCGCCGAGCTCCGCGGAACCGGGAACAAAGTCGATGCCGAACTTGCGTCGAGTCAAGCCGATCGAGCTGTGGACATCGGCGCGCAGAGCATCCCGCAATTCGGCATAGCGGGCCGCTCGTTCGCGATCGCCGACGGCGGCGGCCAATTGAGCGGCATCGTCGATGCCCCGGATTGCCCAGAAATCATCCCAGTAAGAATGGACCGGACGGGCCACATAGCCTTCGTGACTGGCCGATTCCGGTATGAGGCCGAAGAAACGAAAAGCTTCGCCTTTGGTGTAATCCTCGGTCAAACGCTGCCGCCGCAGGGCGGCTAGGTAGTCGATGGTCCGCGTTATGCGGGACCACAAGCTCTTCAGGAACTCGAGGTCGCCGGTATAGCGGTAGTAATTGGCGATTGTGTAAACGAATTGACCGGCACTGTCATGCTCGATCATGGCGTCCGGACCCCACGGGTCCAGGCAGCAGGGAATCGCTCCGTCCGCCGTCTGATAGCCAGCGTACCAGCGGATAAACTCGCGCACCTCCGCCGCATGGCCGAAGGCCAGAAGCGTAGCGGAGGTAATCGCCCCATCCCGAATCCAGGTGCGGCCGTAGCGTCGCGAACCGGGCCGCAAGGCCTGTCCGTCGCGATGAATCAGGATGTAGGCGAGATTGCTCTTCACGGTGCGGACGAAATCCTCCTCGGCCGGCGGCACCCGAAACGCGACCTGCCCCAGTTCCCTCTCCCACTTTCGAACGATCTCGGCGTATTGCCTTTCCCAGAATTGGCCGGCATCCGCGCCATGTAGAAGTCTTTTCGGGCTACCCGGATCGCCTTTTGCGGGAAGCGCAAGATAAACATCCCGCGTTTCGTCAGGCGCGAGAACGAGCGGATAACGAAGCACGCCGCTGGCCAATCCGTTCGCATCGGTTACGGCTTTCGCGGGCGGAACGGCGTCTCGAGCCAGATCCAGAGTGATCGGATAACCATCTAAGCTCGTGACGCCGGCTTGGGCGGCCGGCGTCAGCGGCACGACGAGACGGTCGTCGCCCCGGAGAACGGCATTTTCGCATCCAAGCCTGTAGATACGCGAAACGCCGCCCATGGTATGCAGGGATTGCCACGGCGGATTCGCCAGGAACGGGCGCACGGCGAGAAAAAGACTTGCTTTCACGGCCGCTCCAGTGTGGTTCTCGACTCGATAACGGGCAAGGATCGAACCTTTCGGATCATCGCTCGCCAGCGCGGTGACCGTGAGATAGAGCGGCCCTCGTTCCAAGCGCACCGAAGGAATCGGCAGATAGCCGCGTTCGAGAGAGGGCTTAGCGGTTCCGTCGGCCCAGCCATGGAGCCGTCCATCGACATAAAGAAAAGGCTCCACGGAAAACGCACCCTCGTCGACCTCGAGCATGCCGTCTTCGTTCAGAAGGGCTTCGCGTTCCGCACCTCGGCGTTCGGTTCCGGAACTGCCTATCACCGTCCAGTAGGTTTGCTCGCCTAAAAAATAACGGGGGTAAGCCCCCCTTTCGGAATCGCGGGCGATGCGTTCGAACATTCGGTTGGACGAAGAACTGAAGTCGATCGGCGCGACCTCGACGCGGCGAATTCCGAAACCCTTCCCGCGCCGGCTTTGCGCCAGGGAAAGCCGCACGAAACGGGACTCCGACTCAGGCATAGGAATGTAGTCGCGCCGGCCGTTGCCTTGGGTTACCGCATAAGCCCTGTGCCAATTTCGGCCGTCGTCGGAACGTTCGACCGAATACGCCGTGGCATAGTCCTCTGGGTGCCAATCGATGATCAATCCGCCGTACTCCCGGCGCTCGCGGAAGTCCAGAAGCAGCCACTGAGGTTCGCGGTTGCTCGCGCTATGCCATGCCGCTTCGGGGTGCTGATCCAGCAACCGCGCCGGTTCCAGCCCCGGAAGCGAACTCGACGCCGTCAAGAACGGCGATCCGGAATAAGCGCGCTGCGGCGGAAGCGGTTCGAGTCGCAGATCGTCGATCCAGAGCGTGCCGCGGCCTCCGGTTCCGCGCGCGATCACGAACTCGATAAGCCCTAGTTCCGCCAATTCTTTTTCGCCCGCCGGCCCCCAGGCAAACTCGAACCGGCGACGCTTGACGCGCAGCGTCTGCCAGGTTTTGGGGAAACGAAATTCGGGATCTCGGAAGCGCCAGACATTTTTGCCCGACCGGTCGACCAATCGGATCTCGAGAACGTTGGGCGGCGCGGTGCCGCGTAGGGCTAAAGTAACGGCGTAATTATCGGGCAGCGCAATCGGAAACGGCTTGTGGACGATGACTTCGCCGCCGCCCTTCCGGAAATCGAAGTCGATGCGTAAGGCCGATCCCTCCCGGCCCCGGTCCGGCGCCAATGATACTCGGGCTCCCTGCCCTGCGACGGTGCTCCAGCCCTCCCCCCGTCCGAACCTGTCCAACACCTGTGCGGAATCGGCCGGCGCGGTTCCGGCTGCCGCGACAAGCATCAGAAATGCAATGAGTGCCAATCCGAGTCGGAACATAGCCGCCGAGGACAAATCGCTTCCATATTATTCTTCATCCTGAATCAACCGCCATTTCCATCCACCGTCTCCGGCGAGTTCGAGGACGGCATCGTAGTTCTCCAGCTTCTCATCGGTGCCCCTTCGTCCAGTCGTCCATCGACTGAACGTGACATAAGTGATTTCGCTTTTCGAGAGCATCCTCAACAGCTGGCCGGCCTCGTCGGCCCGCATGGAAGTACTGATGCGATCCAGAAAGGCGAAACGCGGGGCGGCCAGCATGAGACGGGCAAAAGCCAATCGCTGTTGCTCCCGGAGCGAAAGCATGTGGTCCCAATCCCGCTCGACATCGAGCCCGCCGATACGCGCCAATATAGGCTCGAGATCCAAAGCGCGCAGCACGCCCAGTATTCGGTTTTCCGCGATCGATTCCTCTGTCCCGCTGCGAACGAGCAATTCCCGCAGCGTGCCCGGTGGAAGGTAGGGCCGTTCCGGAAGAAAGTAAATCTGATTGGACTCGGGTCGAACGATACGCCCCGTTCCGCTATCCCAGATACCGGCAGTGGCTCGGAACAATGCCACTTTGGCCTCCTCGCTCGGCCCGATGACCAAAACCCTGATTCCGGGCGAAATCGAGACGGTCAAATCCTTGATCAAGGGACGGCCATCGCTCGGCGACAGCACGTTCAGCCCCACATAAGCCACGTGCTCGCCTTCGCTAGTCTCGATGGCCGATCTTTCGGGCGCTCGAGCCCCGCTGATGGCCTCGGCCAACGAACCGAGCCGCGCGATCACCGCAGCGAACGAAGAAATCGATTGGAACTGCGTGACGATCAGCGAGAAGGCGCCCACCAAATGGGCGAAGGCTATCGCCGACTGAGTGATCACGCCGAACTCGACGCGCCCTTGAATGAAAAAAGGCGCCACGACGAGGGCGGGGATGATTTGGATCAGGTAGTTATAGCCCGTGGTAAAGAAATTAAGGTTCCGGTTCACCGTGATGATCCGCCGAAAATTTCCCGTCAAATCGTCAAGATGACGCAAGAGCCGGGCGCCAAGCCGCCGTTCGCGGTGCAGCAGCGCCACCGACGCGGCATTCTCCCGGACATGGATGAGATCGGCCCGGAAATTGGCTTCCTTATCGAGCTGGGCATAGTTCAATTCGACCAGCGTTCGGCCCAACACAATGGTCAGGTATGAACCGCCGGCGGCATACGCGATGGTAACGGCGAACAGGATCGGACTGATCGACCACATGACCCCTGAAAATGCCAATACGGTGAACGTGGCATTGAGGAGCATGAGTACGAAGGACAGCGTGGTTGCGGTAAATACCCTTATATCCTCGGCGATACGCTGGTCCGGATTGGTAATCTTCCCGGTTTCATCCAGACGGAAATAGGCCCTGCGCTCGAGGTAGTGGACGACCGCCAATCGCGTCAGCCACTCTCGCCACAGCAAACCGAGCCTTTCTTCGGTAAACCGGAAAATCGCCGCCACCGCCGAGGCCGCGACAAACACGCCGATCCAGAGAAGGGCCTGGCCAGTGAACGCGGACACGTTACGGTGTTCGATCGCCGTCATGAAATCCCGGCCGACGTAGCTGCTGACCACATTCAGGCCATTGACCGCGAACAGCAGGAGAATGAGCCCCGCGAACAGCCGCTTGGCCCGCCCGCCGACCTCGGAACCGGCGAAACTCTTGACCGAGCGGATAAATTGATCCCAAGTCTGCCGGTTGATCAGTACTTGTCGTCCATCCATCCGTTACGCTACCTGCTGGGGTTGGCCGCTGCCCCGGCGGCTCGAGCCGTGGGTGCCTAGTGGTTGCCGTTGAGTCGCCATGGTCATCCTTCCTTTGGTTCCGTTCGGTCCGAATCCATCCTGTCCAGGCCGGGTACCGCGACTGGCTTATCTATTAATCAGGCCCGTAAATACCCTCCTGGTCTTTCGGGCCGCCGCCCAGGCCGGTACACGCCCGGCCTGGGCTCACGCGGCTTGTCGCCGCGCCGGGGCATCCCTGCCCCGGATTAACCCGGCCTATATTTATAGGCCGGGTTAATAACGCCAGTGTGGAGCAAGGCCTTTTCCGTGGCAAGTTCGGACAAACGTGCTCCATGTTCTAGCACCGGGACCAAACGGGCGAAGATGGGGTATTCGACGATGCGCCCGCTATTCAATACGCCCAAGCTTCGATCTTGCCGTGTTTCGTGTAGACGGAGCCGGGCGACATCAGCCAGCCGGCGTGGTAAACGTGTCGGATTTCTTCCTCGGCCCCGTCTACCGTATTCTCACTCATCGGCATGCCCCATGAGGCATAAAGAGCGCATCGGCTCATGCCCTTTTGGATTCGCTTCTGCTCCACCAGTACCCATTCTTCCGGAGTAACCAAGTTTCGCCGCTCGATTTCATGCCTGTATTGATCTGCCCGGGAATTGGAAATGAACCAGGTAGCGTAAACCGCGTACCCGCGACAAACATCGAGATCGCTGAGACCGTTCAGACGGGCCGGATCGATCGCGCAACCGGAGACACCTATCATGGCCAGCACCAACGGGAGCCAACGAATGCCTATCGCATCGATCGGCCGGGCGCTCACTAGGGGCTCGCCTTCCGAGCTGAACGGTAAGGTAAGCATCTGGACGAATCTACGAGCATGGGTGCCTCGCCCGGAAAACTGAGGAAATTAAAACGACTGGCACTATTGTCTCCCCGATCGCGTCAAAGTTTATGTGTAGCCTTGTCGACGAGTCGCTATACCCGGCCACTGAACGCCCGATGAATTAGACCTTGTTTCAAATCCTCGGTTGCTGCGCGGCACTCGCGCCCCGCTCCGAACTCGCCCAATAGATACGGAACTTAAGCGCCCATGGGTAAGTCTATTGCATTGAAAAACCGACAGAACTTCTATAAAGACGGTCCTCTCCCACGGTACCGCGTTCATTCCGAAAGACTTCCCGGTCTATTGGAAAAGCAAGATCTAGCCTTATTTAAGGCCTAGCCGACCGAGCGAAGACGCTCACCCGTCGAGATAATCCGGAACGTCGGCAAGCGTGGAACCCGAATTCAATCCAACGGAACCTGTTTACAGATAGTGATCGATATTCGTCGGTTTTCTCAACGATTTCCATAAATAGACAAGTTTGAATTTTTTAGCAACATAGCTAGTACGACTACTCAGTTGATGAATCAAGAACAGCAGCAATTTCAGCTCGAAGAGCTCATCGCCAAGGGCAAAATCCAGGGCTATCTGACCTACACGGAGATCACCGACCATCTGCCCGACGACATGGCCGATCCGGATCAAATCGAAGATATCGTCGGCCTGATCGAGGATATCGGGATCGACGTGTACGAAGAGGCGCCTGACGCCGATCTGATTTCCGTGCCGGCGGTTGTCACCGAGGAGGATGAAGAGGAAACCGCAGCCGTCGCCGCAGTGCTGACCTCGGCGATCGATGCCGAACAAAAACGCACGTCCGATCCGGTACGCATATACATGCGTGAGATGGGGGCCGTGGATTTGCTCACCCGGAATGAGGAGTTGAGCATCGCCAAGCGGATCGAAGAGGGCCTGAACCAGGCGGCGCAGGAATTGGCGCGTTTTTTACCCGCCATGGACCATTTTCTCAAGGCTTTCGAAACCATCGAGCGGGGCGGCGTACGTCTGTCCGATCTGATTTCGGGTTTCGTCAGTCAGGTACCGCAGTCCGAAGAAGTTTCGCTCGACGCGGAATCGGACGCCGAGTTACCCGAGGAAACCGAAAGCAGTCCGGATTCCGTGCAAGTAAAGGAAAGACTGGCGGAATTCGCCAAGCGTTACGACACCGCGCTCAGCATGCTTCAAGAATTCGGCTACCGCCACGAGCACACGGAAAAAGCCTTCCAGGCTTTGACCGAGAGCTTCCTGGAATTCAAGAAAACGCCACAGTTTCTTAAGGAACTGACGGGAGTTTTACATAGCACCGTCGCCAAGATTCGCGAGCAGGAAAGATCGATCCAGGATATCTGCGTACACCAGGCAAAAATGCCTCGCGCGGAGTTTATCGATTCTTTCGTCGGAAACGAGACTTCTCCGGATTGGCTGCCGGAACAGTTGAAAAAGGACGCGCCTTTTGCCGAGCCGCTGGCGGCATTCGCCGACAGAATCGAACGAGCTCAAAACGAACTGGCCCGAATCGAACAAGCGACCGGACTTTCGATGGGTGACATCAAGGAGATGAACAGACGTGTCTCGATCGCTGAGAATCAGGCACAGCAAGCGAAAAAGGAGATGGTCGAGGCGAATCTGCGGCTGGTGATCTCCATTGCCAGGAAGTACACCAACCGGGGCCTACAATTTCCCGACCTGATCCAGGAAGGCAATATCGGCTTGATGAGAGCGGTGGACAAATTCGAATACCGACGCGGTTACAAGTTCTCCACTTATGCCACGTGGTGGATTCGCCAAGCGATCACGCGGGCCATCGCCGACCAGGCGCGTACCATTCGCATCCCGGTCCATATGATCGAAACGATCAACAAGCTGAACCGGATCTCGCGCCAAATGTTGCAAGAGCTGGGCCGCGACCCAACGGTGGAGGAACTGGCGGAGCGCATGGACCTGTCCGAGGACAAAGTGCGGGCGATACTCAAGATCACCCGAGAGCCCGTTTCGATGGCAACCCCCATCGGCGACGACGGGGACACCCATCTGAGCGATCTGATCGAAGACCCTTATGCCACGTCGCCGGTCGAGTCGGCGACGACTTCGGGCTTACGCGAAACAACCCGGAAAGCCCTGGCCGGTCTGCCCGAGCGGGAAGCCGAAGTCCTGCGCATGCGTTTCGGCATCGATATGAGCACCGACCATACCCTCGAGGAAGTCGGTAGACAGTTCGACATCACCCGCGAGCGCATCCGCCAGATCGAGGTGAAAGCACTGCGCAAGCTCCGTCAATCCTCGGGTTCCGAACCGCTACGCAGCTTCCTCGATTTGGGCTGATAAGGATAGTTGTCGGCAAGGGACTGCCGCCCGGCCACCGCCCCTTTCATCGGCGAGCGGTGGATTTTATCCTCGTAGCGCCGGGCGCCGGTTACGGGGATCTCCTTACTTGACAGCGTCTCGGGGCTGGCGCATTTTCTATTTTTGCCGATAGAACTTACGCAAATCCGCTGCTTGTCTCCTCTCCCTCCGAGAGAGGGTCAAAGTGAGGGAGTTGAAAATCAGGGAAGGTTTTCTTTTTTCGATTCCGCCATGCTCGCCTTCTCTGAACGTCCCTCTTCTTCCAATCGCAAACGTCGCTTCAGTAGCGACTTTTCCCAAAGGGCGAAAGGTTCAAAGGTTCCGTTCTTCTTACGGAAGAAAGAGGCAGGAATCGAAAAATGACGAGAGCGATCAAACTGCACAAGCTCTGATCGAAACGCTTTGGATTTTCCAATCTCCAGAGAAGGAGGTATACGATGGCCACTTATGTATTGCTGACTACCTTAACGTCCGAAGGCCGGCAGACTCTGCACAAGAATCCCGACCGGATAGTGGAAGTGAACAAAGAAATCGAGCAATTCGGGTGCAAAGTTCTTACCCAATATGCCCTCCTTGGGGCTCACGATTTCTTGACCATCATAGAGGCGCCAGACAATGAGACTGCCGCTCATCTTGCGGTCGATTTGGGTTCGCGCGGCTCGGTCATTCCCATGACCTTGCCAGCCATGCACATCGACGATTTCATCAAGAAGCTCAAAGGGCCGAAGCAAATGGGGCATGGTTAAGAGCCCACTGAGCAATTCGGACGGCCTGCGAACGCTCGATCGGCCCCGCCGCGCCGCCGAAACCCGTTTTGAAGGAAGGACTTCCGAGTTGTCGTGGCGTCCGAGAACCGAATTTTTTCGGCGCCACGATCAACCAAAGATTTCCGGATAATTCCATCGTTCCTAAGGGTCCCAATATAAGTTGGGCACTGTGCAGATCGATCGGCCAATCAAGAACCAGCGAAACAGGCCATTCCGCGTTCATCCGCTTTCGCAAGGCCGACGAATCTACCGGAAAGCCTTCAGGCGCGACGATTCCAAATCCCGTCAAGAGGCAAGTCATGAGCACCGAAACCGGCCAATTGCAACCCGCAACCGATGCGTCCAGTTGGGAGCATTTTCCGCACATGGCCGACATGGGCGTGCGCGGCCGAGGCGCTACGATCGAAAAAGCTTTCGCTCACGCCGCTGAAGCGCTGAACGCCGTCATCTGCGATCCCGTCCAGGTCGGAACCACGACGCCGGTCGAAATCCGTTGCGAAGCGCCCGACATAGAATCGCTGCTGGTGGACTGGCTGAATGCACTCGTTTATGAAATGGCGGTGCGCCAGATGGTATTCGGCCGCTTCGACGTCAGTATCGACGGTTCCGCCTTGCACGCCACCGCCTGGGGCGAACCCGTCGAACGGGAACGCCACCACCCCGCGGTTGAGGTCAAGGGCGCCACGTACACCGAGCTCAAAGTCTATCGGGATGAAAACGGCGTTTGGATAGCGCAATGTGTCGTAGACGTGTAAAGCATCAGTCAAGAGAGGGTCGACGATGGATATCAATCGCCTGACGCGGCTATCCGAATTCGCCTGGCGCATCGAGCCGGTGAACGGTATGCGGGTGCCGGTCATCATTTATGCCGATGAAACCTTGATCGGCGACATGGATGAAAAAGTCAGGGAGCAGGCTGTGAACGTTACCATGCTGCCGGGTATCGTCGGCGCGTGCTACGCCATGCCGGACGCCCATTGGGGTTACGGCTTTCCGATCGGCGGCGTGGCCGCGTTCGATGCCGAGCAGGGTGGCGTCGTCTCGGCCGGAGGCGTGGGTTTCGACATCTCATGCGGGGTTAGAACCCTGCATACCGGTCTTAAACGCGAACAAGTGGACCCGCTCAAAAAGGAACTCGTCGATGCTCTGTACGCCACCGTACCGGTCGGCGTCGGCAGCCGCGGCCATATCCGCCTCGATCACGCTCAAATGGACGAAATGCTGTCCGGCGGCGCCGAGTGGGCGGTTCGGCAAGGCTATGGCCGCCCCGAAGATCTGGAGAGGATCGAAGAGCGCGGCCGGATGGCGGGCGCCAAGCCGGACGCCGTGTCCGTTCACGCCAAGGAGCGACAGCGAGCGGAGATGGGGACGCTGGGTTCGGGCAACCACTATCTCGAAGTGCAGGAAGTCAGCGAGATTTACGATCCGGCCATCGCCGCATCGTTCGGCCTGGCGACAGGCGACGTGGTGGTCACCATCCACTGCGGTTCCAGAGGCTTGGGCCACCAGATCGGCACCGACTTTCTCAAGCGCATGCAGGCGGCCGCGGTGCAATACGGCATCGCCCTGCCCGACCGGGAATTGGCCTGCGCTCCGATCGAATCGCCGGTCGGTCGGGAATACCTCGGCGCGATGCGCGCCGCGATCAATTGTGCGCTGGCGAACCGGCAGATCATCACGCATCTGACCCGCAAGGTGTTTGCGGAAATCCTGCCCGAAGCCCGGCTCGATTTGCTTTACGACGTTTCGCACAACACCTGCAAAGTAGAAGAGCACCTGATACAAGGCCGGAAAAAGCGGGTCTACGTCCATCGCAAAGGCGCGACGCGGGCTTTCGGTCCGGGCCATCCGGATTTGCCGAAAGTGTTTCGCGAGACCGGACAGCCGGTTTTGATCGGCGGTTCGATGGGAACGGCGTCCTACATCCTGTCGGGCACTGCGAGCGGCGAAACCTTGTCGTTCGCCTCCGCCTGCCACGGCGCCGGGCGAGCCATGAGCCGCCACCAGGCCGTGCGCACCTGGGGCGGCCGAGAGGTGGTCGACGAACTGGCCGCGCGCGGCATCATCGTGCGCAGCCCCTCGTGGCGCGGAGTCGCCGAAGAAGCGCCGGGCGCCTACAAAGACGTGCACGACGTCGTGATAGCCGCGGATAGAGCCGGGCTCGCGCGCCTGGTGGCCAAGGTCACGCCGATGGCTTGCATCAAGGGGTAACCGGCGCTTCCCTTTTTGCAGCTGGACTAAGAGCCTATCTCAGTAGGCTCTTAGCGCGTTTTTCATCCCGGTGTACGGCTTCGTGTCGGGTGGGAGGAACGTAGGTCGGCAATCCCTTGCCGACTTATCGGCTCGGCAAAGGATTTTGTTGGAAGGGGCGTCCTGGCGCTCCCAGAACGGCCGTTTTGCGATTGGAAGGGTCGCGACTGAAGCGACCGTTTGCGATTGGAAGGGTCGCAACTGAAGCGACCGTTTGCGATTGGAAGGGTCATTCGGGCGCTCCAATCGCAAACGACCTGGCCGGGAGCGCCGGCCAGCCCCTTCCCCGGATGACCGTTTGCGATTGGGAAGGGATTGCCGACCTACCTATCGGGCCCTCTGACACCGAATCGGAAAATGCTCTAAGGCTCCACGGCTGGTAACGGCTTGAAAACGGGAGACTCGAATGAAAAACAGCTTCAGCGCCCGCTCGACGCTTCGTATCGGCGGCCGCGAATACGCGATATACCGGCTGGACGCCGCGGGCGACGTGAACCGCCTGCCGTACAGCCTCCGCATTCTGCTGGAAAACCTGCTGCGCAACGAGGACGGTGTGACCGTCACCCGCGAGGATATCGAAGCCCTAGCGGGGTGGAATCCCAAGAATCCGCCGGACCGCGAGATCGCCTTCTCGCCGGCGCGAGCCCTCCTCCAGGACTTCACCGGCGTGCCGGCCCTCGTGGACCTGGCCGCCATGCGCGACGCCATGGCCGAACTGGGCGGCGACCCGGCCAGGATCAATCCGCTCATCCCGGTCGAACTGGTCATCGACCACTCGGTCCAGGTGGACGCCTTCGGCACACCCGAGGCGTTCGAGAAAAACGTCGAGCTCGATTACCGCCGCAACGTCGAGCGCTACGCCTTTCTGCGCTGGGGCCAGCAGGCCTTCGACAACTTCAAGGTGGTACCGCCCAATACCGGCATTTGCCATCAGGTGAACCTCGAATATCTGGCGCGCGTCGTTTTCTCCACCGACGAGAATCCCGAACTCCCTCGCAACGGCGGACTCCCCCTGGCCTATCCCGACACCTGCGTCGGCACCGACTCCCACACGCCCATGGTCAACGGTTTGAGCGTGCTGGCCTGGGGCGTGGGCGGCATCGAAGCCGAGGCCGTCATGCTGGGGCAGCCCGTTTCCATGCTCATTCCCGAAGTGATCGGCTTTCGATTGGAGGGTGAGCTGCCGGCAGGCGTTACCGCGACCGATCTGGTGCTGACCATCGCCGAGATGCTCCGGAAGAAAGGCGTGGTCGGCAAATTCGTCGAATTCTACGGTCCCGGCGTCGCCGCTCTCAGGCTGGAAGACCGCGCCACCATCGGCAATATGACGCCGGAGTACGGGGCGACCTGCGCGATATTCCCGCCCGACGACGAAACCCTCCGCTATCTGCGTTTCACCGGCCGTCCCGAGGAACGGATCGCGCTGGCGGAGGCCTACCTGAAAGAACAAGGGCTCTTCCATAACCCCGACGCGCCCGAGCCCATCTTCACCGATACCCTGGCGCTGGATCTCGGCAAGGTACAGCCCAGCGTCGCGGGCCCCAAGCGTCCGCAGGACCGCATCAGCCTCCCCGACGTGAAGCGGGTCTTCCACGAAACGCTCCCGTCGCTTCTTCCGGCCGCGAAGAAACCTGCGGAATCGCACTCGCCAGAGCCTGAGCTCCGCATCGATCACGGCTCGGTGGTGATCGCCGCCATCACCAGCTGCACCAACACATCCAACCCTTCGGTCATGATCGCGGCGGGGCTTCTGGCCAAGAAGGCCTGCGAATACGGGCTAACGCGAAAACCCTGGGTGAAAACCTCATTGGCGCCGGGCTCCAAGGTCGTGACGGAATATTTCCGCCAGGCCGGTCTGACGAAATACCTCGATCAACTGGGCTTTCAGACCGTCGCCTACGGCTGCACCACCTGCATCGGCAATTCCGGGCCGCTGCCGCCCGAGATTTCGGAGCAGATCCGGGAGCGCGGGCTGGTGGCTTGTTCGGTGCTCTCCGGAAACCGCAATTTCGAGGGGCGCATCAACCCCGAAGTGCGCGCCAATTTCCTGATGTCGCCTCCGCTGGTCGTGGCGTTCGCCATCGCCGGCCGGATCGACTGGGACCCGCACCGGGAGCCGATCGGCACGGGCAAGGACGGCAGTCCCGTTTTTCTCAAGGACATTTGGCCGACCGAGGAGGAAATCAGAGAGACGATACGCACGGCCATCCGTTCCGACATGTACCGCGCGAGCTACGGTCAAGTGTACGAAGGCGACCGGCGCTGGAAATCCATGCCCATTCCTTCGGCAGACCGCTTCGCCTGGGACGAGAACTCCACCTACGTCCGCCAGCCGCCGTACTTCCAGGGAATGCAGGCAGAGGCACCGAAGAGCGTGGAAGATATCCGCGGCGCGAGGGCCATCGCCCTGCTCGGCGATTCGGTCACGACCGACCACATCTCGCCGGCCGGAAGCATCCAGAAGGACTCGCCGGCCGGAAAATACCTGATCGGGCACGGCGTGGAACCGCAAGACTTCAACTCCTACGGCTCGCGGCGAGGCAACCACGAGGTCATGGTGCGCGGCACCTTCGCCAATGTCCGCATCAAGAACCGTCTCGCGCCGGGAACCGAGGGCGGCTACAGCACCTATTTCCCGGAAAACGCCGTCATGACCATCTACGACGCGGCGGTGCGCTACCAGCAGGACGGCACGCCGCTCTGCATCCTGGCGGGAAAAGAATACGGCTCGGGCTCGTCCCGCGACTGGGCGGCTAAAGGACCTTTTTTGCAGGGGATTCGGTTCGTCCTCGCCGAGAGCTACGAGCGCATTCACCGATCCAATCTGGTCGGGATGGGCATCCTTCCCCTCCAGTTCCGGGACGGCGAGAACGTCGAATCGCTGGGCTTAGGCGGCCGCGAGACCTTCGCCGTGCTCGGGCTCGGAGAGGCCATAGCCACCCGCTTCGCCAACGGCCGCGACGTAACCGTACAGGCCACGGACGAAAACGGGCGAATCAAAGAATTCCACGCAACGATCCGCATCGATACCCCGCAGGAGATGCTGTACTACCTGAACGGCGGCATCCTCCAGTATGTTCTCCGCCAGCTCCTGGCCGGAAAAAAAGCCGAGACCATCTTCGATGCGATGACGACCGCCCCCCGGCCGGCGCCGCAAACGCCGCCGTCCGAGGGTATGGTCGACGAAGGCTCCAAAGACTCCTTCCCGGCGAGCGATCCGCCTGCTTATTGAACCGAATCCGGAGGATGCGGCGAGCAAAGCGAGCCGCCCTTCGACTTCGCTCAGGACAGGCATCATTCGCGGATGCCATCGGTGCGGCTCATGCCGGACCTCCTTGTCCGGCACCCTACGGGCTCCGTGCAAACCGGCTATCCTGCCGGTTTGTCGTTCCTCACCGCGCCCTACAGGTCGTAGGATGCGGTGAGCGAAGCGAACCGCCCTTCGACCTGGCTCAGGACAGGCATCGATCGAGGGCCGACCGGCGCGGATCGTTCGAAGACTTCGCAAGCTTGCCGAATCTTTCCTAAACTAGGCGAACGGTATGTACTGAACGCCCAGCAACAAAAACAAGAAAGCCTCATGTCCTCCGCCCGCCAACTCCCGTCGCTGCCCCTGGCAGTGTTCCGCTGTCATTTCGAAACCACCGAACCGCTCCGCCTGCCCGCCTACGCCGGCTCCGCCTGGCGCGGCGCCTTCGGCCACGCGCTCAAGCGCACCGTGTGCGTGGTTCGGGGGACGGAATGCCCTTCCTGCCTTCTCTACCGAAGCTGCGTCTACCCTTACGTCTTCGAAACCCCGCCTCCGCCCGACAGCGAAAAAATGCGCCGCTACACCACGGCGCCGCATCCCTTCGCGCTGCGCATAGACCCGCGACAAAACGGCTCGCCCTATGCATTGGGCTTGACACTGTTCGGACGCGCCGACCGTCATCTTCCCTACTTCATCCATGCCCTGGACCAGGCTGGAAAAGCAGGACTCAGTCGCGCTTCGCAAGCTTTCGAACTGATCAAAGTGGAGCAGGCCGATGCACCGGAGAATCCGATCGTCTACGAACCCGGCCAGCCCTTGAGGATGACGCCCGGCCGGACGCCGGCCATACCCGCCCTCCCCGAGCGCTTCGAAATCCGGATCGAGACCCCGCTCCGGCTGAAACGCGAGGACCATCTGGTGACGCCCGCGCAGTTCGGTTTCGGCGACCTGTTCGGGCATCTGCTGCGGCGGCTGTCCATGCTGAGCTACTTCCACACCGATACGCCGCTGGAGGTCGACTTCGCCGCCCTCGCACAGGCCTCGCGAAACGTGCCGGTGCATGAGCCCAAGCTCCGCTGGCACGACTGGACCCGCTATTCCTCGCGCCAACAAACCGCGATGCAAATGGGCGGACTGCTCGGCCGGTTCGAGCTGCGCGGCGAAGATGTCGAGACCTTCTGGCCCTATCTCTGGCTCGGCCAATGGACCCACGTCGGCAAGGGCGCCACCATGGGTCTGGGCCGCTACCGGATTCGCGCCGCAAGCTTGCCGGAAACCCTGGCCGACGCTTGACGGAGGCACACTGTAGACCGAAGGACAGGGACGCCAAGGACGGCAGCTCAACCGTTCACCCGACCGACTGCAACACAAATGACTTACCCTCGGCGAATTTTGCTCGTCATCACCGGCTTGACGCCTCAAGTCGTGACCGAAACCCTGTTTGCCTTATGGCAAGAGGCGCCCGAAACGCTTCCGACCGAGATCCACGTCATCTCCACAGCCGAAGGCGTGGAGCGGGCGCGCCTGACACTGTTCAGCGATGAGCCGGGCTGGTTTCATCGTCTGTGCAAGGACTACCGGCTGCCGCCGATCCGGTTCGGCGCGGATAGCCTGCACACCCTGACCGACGG
This sequence comes from Methylocaldum sp. GT1TLB, assembly GCF_051027445.1. Lineage (NCBI taxonomy): Bacteria > Pseudomonadati > Pseudomonadota > Gammaproteobacteria > Methylococcales > Methylococcaceae > Methylocaldum > Methylocaldum sp. GT1TLB. The sequence goes on along the minus strand of NZ_CP194898.1, from coordinate 42,417 downwards.
CGACGGACGCCCCCTGACCGACATCCGTAGCGGCGAGGACAACACGGCGGCGGCCGACGGCATCACCGAGTGGGTGCGGCGGCTCACCGAGGACGACGACACCCAGTTGCACGTGTCTCTCGCAGGCGGCCGCAAAACCCTCGGCTTCTTCGCCGGCTACGCGCTGTCGTTGTACGGACGCCCGCAGGATCGTCTGTCGCACGTCCTGGTCGACGCGCCGTTCGAGTCGCACCCCGACTTTTTCTATCCTACGCCGTATTCCCATGTGATCTACGCCTATCGGTCCGACCAGAAGCCGCTCGACACCCAAAACGCCGCCGTCACCCTGGCCGACATCCCCTTCGTGCGACTCCGCCACGGCCTGCGCGAGGCGCTGCTCAAAGGCCGCAGCAGCTTCTCGGCGGCGGTGCGCGCCGCCCAAACGACCCTGGGACCCGCGCGCCTCGACATCGATCTCTCGGCACGCACCGTAACCGCCGGCGGCATCGCCATCCCCTTTCCGCCCGCCGAACTAGCCTTCTATGCCTGGCTCGCCCGGCGCGCGCAGCGGGAACTGCCGCCCCTCCCCTGCCCGCCCGACGGCGCACCGGACCGCGACTACGCCGAAGGTTTCCTGGCCGAATACCGCGCCATCATCGGCGAACTCGGCGACGATGACCGGGTGTTTGCGGGGCTCAAGCACGGCATGGACAAAAATTACTTCGAGCGGCGCAAGAGCCGGGGCAACCGGATGCTGCGGGACGCCCTGGGGGCGGGTGCCACCGCTTATCAGATCAAGGGTTTCGGCCGACGCCCCAGAACGGCGTATGGCCTGAGCCTGTCGGCCCATCAGATTGGATTTTGTGCTTGATTCAGAGGAGACCCGGATGAATTCCGAACGATTGGAAGCCTCGGCCCGCGTGGCCCTGGCAGCGTTTCTGCATGATTTGGGGAAGTTCGCGGAGCGTGCGTCACCGGATGTCGATGGCACCGTGCTGGAAACCCACCTGCAACTCTATTGCCCGCGTCACGAAAGGCCGGGCGGAGGATTCTGGTACAGCCACAAACATGCGGCCTATACCGCCCTCGCGGTCGACTGGCTGGAGAACGAAGGCTTGCCGCCGCTCAAGGGGTGGGCCATGGCGCCGTTCGCCGACTGGAAATCCCGCGACGTCGACGACTCGCTGGTCAACGCCGCCGCAAAGCATCACCAGCCGCAAACCTTCCTGCAATGGATCATCGCCACCGCCGACCGGGTGGCCTCGGGATTCGAGCGGGAGCAATTCGAGAACTACAACCGCGCCGAGGAAAAGACCTCCACCGGCAAGAACCATTACCAGGCGCGCCTGCTGAGCTTGTTCGAGCAGATCCGGCTGGAATCGGACTCCCCCGACCGATTCGCCTATCGCTATCCGTTGCGCCCCCTCAGTCCCGAAAGCCTGTTTCCGGAAAAGCGCGAGACTAGCGAACCGGACAACGATACCGCGGCGCAACGGGAATATGCCGCTCTCTGGGACGGCTTCAGGAAAAGTCTTGACGCCATACCCGAATCGCACCGCCATAGCCTGCCCTTGTGGCTGGATCATTTCGACACCCTTTGGCAGACCTACACCCACGCGATCCCGTCGGCCACGGCTTTCAACGTCAAGCCGGAAGTGCCGCTGTACGATCACTCCAAGACCACGGCAGCCCTGGCCGTGGCGCTATGGCGCTATCACGCCGATCAAGGCCACCCCCCCGCCGAACGCCTGGCGCGGCTGCGCGGCCGGGACGATTGGGACGAACCGAAATTCCTGCTGGTGCAGGGCGATTTCTTCGGCATCCAGAAATTCATCTTTGCCGGCGGCGGCGAGACCAAGAAGAACGCCGCCAAGTTGCTGCGCGGCCGTTCGTTCTATGTCTCGCTGATTACCGAATGCGCGGCGCTCAAGGTGCTGGACGAGTTGCAATTGCCCTCCACCAGCCAGATAACCAACGCTGCCGGAAAGTTCCTCATCGTCGCGCCCAATACCGATGAAACCAGAACCCGTCTCGCCGAAGTCCAGAAAACTTTCGACACGTGGTTCTTGAAACACAGCTACGGAGAAGCCGGACTCGGCCTGGCTTTCGAACCGGCCTGCTGCAACGACTTTCTCGGCGGGAAGGAAGGCGAAAGCCGCTTTGCCGCGCTCATGAAGAAGCTGCATCGAAATCTGGAGCGGACGAAATACGAGCATTTCGGTTTATGCGGCGGGAACGCTCCGAAACCCGTGTTCGAAGACTATCTCGACGATTTCGATAACGAGCTTGGCGCTTGCGCCGTCAACGACCGCGCGCCGGCGAAAGTCGAGAGGAACGACGTTCCTCTTAGCCGGCTCGCGGCGGACCAGATCCGGGCCGGCGAATTGCTGGTGAAGTGCGAAAGGCTGATTCTCAGCATCGCGAAGCTGCAGGACAACCGCACGCTGGACCTGCCGATCTTCGGCTATTACGTACACTTCACCGGCAACGAGGAAGCGTCCGGGCGCTTTGGCGGGGAAGTCAAGAACGGCAATATCCGGCGGCTGTTCGATTTTTCGCTGCCCGATCCGAACCCCGCCCGGCCGCTTTGGAACGGCTACGCGCGGCGCAACATTCGCGGCTACGTGCCGGTATTCGAAGACCTGGAATGGAAAGATCCGCGGTACGACCGGATTCAAAGCAACTTGAAAGACGAGGACGAGCCCGCCGCCGAGGATCTGAAAACCCTGCACCACATCGCCTGCGAAGACCTGGACGAACGCCGGGAATTTCGCGGCGTGACGGCTCTGCATACCCTAAAAGGCGACATCGACGACCTCGGCGCCATTTTCCAGCGAGGATTGAGGCAGCCGACCTTCGCCAAGATGGCGGCACTGTCGCGGCAGGTGAACAATTTCTTCGCCGTCTATCTGCCCTGGCTATGCCGGACGGAATACCGGAACAGCTATACAGTGTTCGCCGGCGGCGACGATTTCTTCCTGATCGGTCCTTGGAAAAGCCAGGTGGAGCTGGCCCATCGGATGCGCCGGGAATTCGGGCGCTACGTCGCGGAAAACCCGGAACTCCATTTCTCGGCCGGCCTCGCCGTGACCAAGCCGGCGGTGCCTATCCATTACCTTGCCGAAGGCAGCGAGGATGCATTGGAAGACGCCAAGAAGCACCGCCGCGGCGACGAAGAAATACCGGGCAAGAACGCCCTCACCTGCTTCGGACAAACCGTCGGATGGGAAGAGATGGACGCTCTGTGGGCATGTTATGAACGGCTGGCCGGGTTGGCGGGGGAATACCGGCTTTCCACCGCCTATCTCTATGGCTTGCTCGGGCTAGCGGATATGGCCGAAGGCATGGCGACGGACCCGTCCAAAACCCGGTGGCGCTCTTATCTGTATTACCGGACGTGGCGCATGGTGAAAAGCGAAAGGAAGCAGAGTGCGGAAGAGCAAACGGCCATGCACAACCGAATCGTCGCCGAAATCGAATCCGGCATTCGTCACTACGGGGCGGCTTACAAGATCGCCCTGCATTTGTATCTGTATCAACAACGTGACTAAAGGGGGGAAGCCATGAACTATTACGACAGAAGCAGGCCGCAGCAAGGCGGCGGCAGACAAAATCAGGATACGGGGCCGTCAAGGGAACTGGAAGAAATCCTGAAGCAGATCGACGTCGCGAACCCGAGCGGAGACTTGTTCGACGCGATCGCCGAACGCGCGGCCGAGGAAATCGCGAAATCGGCAAAAGCGGGCAAGAGAGACAAGAACAAATCCACCCAGCTCCGCCGCTTCTACGACGAGATTGTCATGTGGGACCAGCGGATACGCCAGCTGAAGGAGGACGAGCGAACCAGGATTTACGGCACCCAATACCTTCCACTCATCAAGATGCTCAACGCCAAGGCGGCCTATGCGGAGTCCCGCGAACTGATAGACCAGAATTTTCTGACGCTACTGCGGCATGGCCTGCGTCAGCTCGAACCGGATAAGCCCGAAGCATTCAAGAACTTCAAATTGTTCATGGAAGCCTTCATGGGTTTCTACAAGCTATACGGTCCGAAATAACCAGGGGAAACGCTCATGCAACTCAAAGCCATCAACCAGATCAGCGGCGAAATCAAACTCCTGACCGGCCTACGCATCGGCGCCGGCAACGAAGAAATGCACATCGGCGGGATGGACAACCCCGTCATCAAGCATCCCTATACCCAGGAACCCTACATTCCCGGCTCCAGCCTCAAGGGCAAGATGCGCAGCCTGCTGGAATGGCGCGCGGGTATCGTCGCGCTTTGCAAGGACAAGAAAGGCAATCCGGGCAAGCCGGTTTCCGTGGAACATTTGAAGGACATGAACGAGCGTCAGCGCCGAGATGCCGAAGCCATCATCCGCCTTTTCGGCATTTCCGGCGACGCCGGAGACGCGGCGGAAAAATACGGCCCGACCCGCATGGCGTTCTGGGACTGCAATCTGACCGAGGAACATCGGCAATTCGTTCGTGACAATAACTATCTCTACACCGAAGCCAAGAGCGAAAACAGCATCAACCGCATCACCGGCGTGGCCGATAATCCCCGCCAAACGGAGCGTGTTCCGGCGGGAGCGAAATTCACCTTCAGGCTTAACCTGAAGGTGCTGGACGAAAACGATACCGACCTGCTGGACCTGGTGAAAATCGGCCTCAAAATGCTGACGCTCGACGGCATCGGCGGGTCCGGTTCGCGCGGATATGGCAAGATTGAGTTCGACGGTCTAACGCTCAACGGGCAGGCATTCGATTTGCCCGAAACGCTATTTTGAATTGGAGGCGATCCGAATGAACACCGTACGCCAAATCATCGACGATGCACCGGAAACCGTCCCCGTGCCACCGGAATTTCGGCACAAGCGCGTAGAAATCACTTTTCGTCCATTGGAAGAAGGCCCTGTGGAAAAGGACGCCCACGGCTGGCCCGTCGGCTTCTTCGAAGCCACGGCCGGAGCATGGGAAGGCGAACCGTTGACGCGCGAGCCCCAGGGAGAATATGAGAAGCGCCTGGAGCTGGACTAATGTGGCTGCCCGACACCAACGTTTGGATACGCTATCTCAATCCGGCGCCGTCCCCGGTCAAGCAGCGCTTCATCGAGCACCTGCCTCAGTCCATCGTGCTCTGCGATGTCGTCAAGGCGGAACTCTATTTCGGGGCCTACAAGAGTCAAAGGCGGGAAGCCAATTTGAGCCTGCTCGAAACGCTGTTCGTCCAGTTCGTTTCGCTGCCGTTCGACGGCAACGCCGCCCGTCTTTGCGGCGAACTCCGCGCCGATCTCGCCCGAAAAGGCAAGCCTATCGGTCCCTACGACCTGCAGATTGCCGCCGTCGCCTTGGCCAACGATTTGACACTGGTCACTCACAATACCGTCGAATTCGGCCGCATCGACGGTCTTCGACTCGAAGACTGGGAGACTTGACGTGAAGCTTTACCGCATTCTGATACATCCCGGAACCGCCTTCGCCACGCCGCTCAAGGGCGACACCCTGTTCGGCCAGTGCTGCTGGGCGATCCGTAATCTTTGGGGCGAAGCCAGGCTGATCGAACTCCTGCAAGGCTACACCGATAACCAACCGTTTCTGGTGCTTTCGGACCCGGTCCCGGCGGGTTTCCTAGTCCGCCCCGCCGCGCCTCCGCATCTGCTTGGTCTCGATACGGAAAACCCCAGGGAACGCAAGCAGATCAAGGCTCGGCGCTGGCTGCCGGAGGACGTGTTGACGAAGCCGGTCGGCGCCTGGGGGCAGGAAGCACTGAGCGAAGCCGACATGATGGACCGGCTGCAACTGAAGGGGCCGTTTCTCCGCCACGAAAACCGCACTCACAACAGCCTGAACCGACTGACCGGCACCACCGGGGCCGGTGAAACCGGGTTCGCGCCGTACGATCGGGCGCTGACCTGGTATCACCCCGAGGTGCGTCTGTCGGTTTACGCGGCGCTGGATGACGACCGCTACTTCACGCTGAAGGACCTGAGCGAAGCTCTCGTGGCCATAGGCCAGCAGGGCTACGGCAAGGAAGCCTCCAGCGGACTCGGCAAGTTCGAGGTTCTGGACGCGGCGCCTTATGATGACCCGCCGCGTCCTGCCGCCCCGAACGCCTGGCTGACCCTGGCGCCCAGCGCTCCCCAAGGGCAGCAATGGAAAGCCGAGCGTTGTTACTACGAAACCTTCACCCGCTTCGGCCGCCACGGCGACCGCGCCGTGCTCGGCGGGAAGCCATTCAAGAACCCGGTGTTGATGGCCGACAGTTTCGCCATCCTCACACCCGCGATCTTCGAGCCCTCCGCCCGTATCACGGGACGGGGCATCGGCGGCGTTTCCAAAGCGATCGGCACCGCGGTCCATCAAGGCTACGCCCCAGTCTTCGGCGTGCAATGGGAGGAAGCACAGTGAGTTCTTTCTTAAACACCCAAACCGTTTACATCTCGACGCTCACCCCGGTGCATGTCGGCAGCGGCGAAGATTATTACCCCACCAATTACGTCATCGACGAGGGTTACCTGCACTATTTCGGGGAGTTGCAGTTGTTGGAAGCATTGAAACCAGCGGAGCTACATGAGCTTGCTAAATTGGCGGAAATTCGCGAAGGTCAGGCCGCCATCCGTCGGATGCAAAAGTTCATCCACGACAAACGCGCGTTACTCAAGACTTATGCGCAACATGCCATGCCGGTTTCGCCCGCCTTGGAGGGATTCTATCGAGACAGCATTGAAGGAAAAAAAGATACGAACAAACTTGCAATCCAGCGCAATACCTTCAACCTCCACACACAACGACCTTACATTCCAGGCAGTAGCCTCAAAGGGGCAATACGGACCGCGATTCTGGACACATGTCTGAAAAAGGACCGGCAGTACGCCGATCACCTAAAGAAGGCAGTGAACGACGCCGTCCATAGCTATGAAAACGCAACGGATCAGCGTGCGGCGAAACGGAACATTCAGCGCAATCTACGGCTGACAGGCCGGGATGTTCCAGGTAAGTTACTGAAATACAGTCATGTCACCGAAGACCCTTTACGACTGCTCAAGATCGGAGATGCGCCATATAACCATTCGGACGGATTGAATGGGCTGGAAATCAGATACGCGGTCAATCGAAAGAAAGGACGCTCAAAGAAAAAGTCGATGGCCGAAGAGCGGGATTTATACACCTTGCTTGAATGCCTCGGTGCCCATCGCAGTCGCAGCTTTCACACCGAATTGACTCTTTTGTCGAGCCGGGAATTGAGTCGCTGGCAAGACAAGCTTCCCTTCGAAAGCCTCTCAGACTTGGCTGATCTCTGTAATAGCTACTATTTCCCGCGCTTGTGCGCGGAACTCGATGTGCTGCAAGACCTGCAGTATGTCGATACCGATTGGGTCACTTCTTTGAGAAAGCTGCTTTCCGGCGAACTGCGCGAAGCGCTGAACCGTCGACAGGCATTTCTGCTCCGTGTCGGCAAACACTCGGGAGCCGAGCACACCACATTAGACAGCGTGCGCTGTATCGAAATCATGCAGAAGCAAGGTCAACCGCCTAAGTATCTCGACCACGCCACCACGCTATGGCTTGCCGTCGACGCCAAGGACCAGACCGGCGCCATGCTCCCCTTCGGCTGGATACTGGTCGAACTCGACGATGCCGGCCTGCGCGAAACGCACGCCTTCCTCCGACGTAACGCGCAAGCGGCCTACGATCGACTGGAACAGGAACAAAAGCGGAAATCCGAGGCCGAGCGGCTGCGGGCCGAACGATGCCGAGCCGAAGCCGACGCGCGGCGGCAAGCCGCCGAAGAGACCGCAAGAGCGGAAGCCCAAGCCGCCCGTTTCGCGGCCATGTCGGAAAACCAGCAGCGGACCGAAGCCCTGCGTGGCGAAATGACTGCGGCCAATAAGGGCAAAGGTCCCGGCAGCCAGTTGTACGACCGCTTACGGAATCTGATCCAGGAGGCGGCGAGTTGGGACGAATCCGACCGCCAGGCCCTGCGCCCCGTAGCCGTCGAGATATTCGACTGGCTCGGCATCCGCAAGGACGACGGCAAGCGCAAGAAACTGTTGCGCAGTCTCATGGCGCCATGATGAGCTTGCACTGAATCCGTCTATCGGTTTCTTCCGTCAGCGGAGAACACGTTATGAACTGGCAAGACATCTGCGATAACCCGTTATTCAAGGACCTTCCCTTCAAATTCGAAACCGACCGCTGGGGGCATATCGTCATGAGTCCGGCCACCGACAAACGTTCCCGGCTCCAAGGCGAGATTTTGAACCTGCTGAGGCAACATCTTCCCCACGGACGGGTATTGTCCGAGTGCAGCGTACAAACCGCCGAGGGCGTAAAAGTGGCCGACGCGGTTTGGGCCAGCGCGGAGTTTTTCGCCCACCGCGGTTTGGCCAATCCTTCCCCGGAAGCCCCTGAAATCGTGGTCGAAGTGCTTTCGCCGTCAAACGGCCGGGCCGAAACGGAGGAAAAGAAGGAACTTTATTTCGCCCGTGGCGTGCGCGCATTCTGGGTGTGCCGGGAAGACGGCGAAATGCTGTTCTACAACAACCACGCCCGGCTCGAACACAGCACCCTGGCGCCCGAATTTCCGACCCGTGTCGAGTTGCCCGCATGACGCTCCGAAAATCGCAATCACTCGACGCTAACTTTTCGGTAAGCCGATTTTTCTGCAAACCCCTTTGTAAACCATTGACTTTGGAGGTGTTTTAGACACGAGCCGTTTGAATCGAGACCTTATGAAGAAGGGATTAAGACATTGATTTTAAATGAGTTTATAATCTTCTCTTTAGTTTGAATCGAGACCTTATGAAGAAGGGATTAAGACTCCTGATTCTTGTCAATCAAGCGTCGATTCCAAGTTTGAATCGAGACCTTATGAAGAAGGGATTAAGACTGTCTATCCCACACAAAATCGCACATCTCCGCGTTTGAATCGAGACCTTATGAAGAAGGGATTAAGACCTGTTGGTTAGCGTGATCGTGTTCATTTTCGTCTGTTTGAATCGAGACCTTATGAAGAAGGGATTAAGACGCAGATAGACTACAAATTCTTGTCTGTCTTTGGGTTTGAATCGAGACCTTATGAAGAAGGGATTAAGACAAGCCAAATGATCGTGTTTCAAAATTTGAGCTTGTTTGAATCGAGACCTTATGAAGAAGGGATTAAGACCGTATTCGACTTTTGGGGCTGTAATGTCGACTACGTTTGAATCGAGACCTTATGAAGAAGGGATTAAGACGCGGGTTCCGTGGAAGCTGTTGGTTAGCGTGATCGGTTTGAATCGAGACCTTATGAAGAAGGGATTAAGACGTAATGAGTCTTCACATACATTGACCAGAAGGAAAGTTTGAATCGAGACCTTATGAAGAAGGGATTAAGACTTTCCGAGCGCTCGTAGCCATCTCAATTCTCCTTTGGTTTGAATCGAGACCTTATGAAGAAGGGATTAAGACGTGGTTTGGTTAGCGGACAGTTCCGCAGCGGCAGTGTTTGAATCGAGACCTTATGAAGAAGGGATTAAGACGCCTCATTGAATTCATACTCTGCGACTTTACAAAGTTTGAATCGAGACCTTATGAAGAAGGGATTAAGACTAGGTCCTCTAGACATAAACGCCGCTTCGAATTCCGTTTGAATCGAGACCTTATGAAGAAGGGATTAAGACCCGGCACTTCCACGGATAACTTTGAATCCTCTCGTTTGAATCGAGACCTTATGAAGAAGGGATTAAGACGTTTGTTTTGCATGGTACTTGTATTCCGCGCCGCGTTTGAATCGAGACCTTATGAAGAAGGGATTAAGACGGGCGGAACCGATCCGGGTTATACACACAGCCAGGTTTGAATCGAGACCTTATGAAGAAGGGATTAAGACGGGGCCATCTTTCGCAACCCCAGCCGTGTCTGCACGTTTGAATCGAGACCTTATGAAGAAGGGATTAAGACTGTAATCGCCTGACTAACCCATACCCACTAAAAAGTTTGAATCGAGACCTTATGAAGAAGGGATTAAGACATTGTGCATTCATGATTTTCACCTTTTTTTCGAGTTTGAATCGAGACCTTATGAAGAAGGGATTAAGACGGTCAGCGATGGACAATTTCCGCGCTGCATCCATGTTTGAATCGAGACCTTATGAAGAAGGGATTAAGACGCCGCTGTAGAGCGGCAGTTATTCGTAAAAGTCGGTTTAAATCGAGACCTTATGAAGAAGGGTTATCCACGAACTAAACAGCCATGAGGAAAAGAAGAACCGGAGAGCATTTCCGATGAGAATGTATTACCTATGACAACTTACTTCGTTACCCGCCATGCGGGCGCCATCGAATGGGCGCGCGAAAGCGGCATCGCGGTGGATTGGCAATTGGCGCACATGGACATGGCCGTGGTGAAAGCCGGGGATCGGGTCATCGGCACCCTGCCCGTCCATTTGGCCGCGGAGGTATGTGCCCGAGGCGCCCGCTATCTTCATCTGGCGCTCGAAATACCCCCGGATTGGCGGGGACGCGAGTTGTCGGCTCAGGATCTTAGGCGTTTCGGCGCCCGCATCGTGGAATACCGCGTCATCGCGGCTGAAGGCGAAAACCCATGAGCGCACGTGTCCTGGTCATCCCGCGGAACGAGTGTCCGTCTTTACCGGAGGCTGATGCCTGGGCGCGAACCACCTGGACGTGGCCCCGGAACTGGTCATGGCGGCGTCGCTCCGAGGCCGAGGACGACGAGCGGTTTTTGCAGATCATTCCTTACGCGCTGCTCCGGAACGCTCGCGGCGAGATCTGGTGTTATGCCAGGAGCGGCGGCGATTCGCGGCTGCGGGACCGGCTGAGCGCAGGCGTCGGCGGGCATATCGAGGACATCGACGCGGCGGAATCGATCGAGCGGATGGCTGATCGCGCGCTTCGCCGCGAATTACGGGAAGAGCTGCTTTGGCAGCCGGACACGGCCATCCCGGAACCGGTCGCCTGGATCTACGAGGGTCTTTCGGCAATCGGCCGCGTGCACATCGGCTTGCTGTATCTCCTTTCCTGGCCGGAAAATGCGCCGCCAAAACCGGCCGAGGGCCAAGGCCTGAGCGGTATCGGCTTTATTCCGGCGGGGCGGATCGCGGATGACGCGCGCTTCGAATTGTGGAGCCGTCTCGCCGCCGGATTTTCGATCCGGAATTCCGTATGAAAGCGAATATTCTGCTATGTACGCTCGGCGCCTCCTGGGCAGTAATTCCGGAGGTTTACGGTTTTCTCGCGCCGGACCGTTTGCCGCTCTACCGTTATCATCCACGATGCGCTGATTTCACGCGGCAACGCGAGGACTATCGACTGGAGGCGCCCGACGAAATCTGGGTCTGTACCACGCTGGGAGACCTGCCGCGGCAAGGACTTGCGTATCTCCGCGATTGGCGCGCGCGGCTGGAGCATCCGCCGATCCTCCGGATATGGCAGGCGGCAGGAACCGACCAGCTCGCCAGCCAGCCCGAGTGCGACCGATTCCGCGAACTCCTGCTGCGCGCCTGCCTCCTGGCGCACGAGCGCGCCGGGGACGGTCAGGTGGTTCTGTCGCTGGCCGGCGGGCGGAAAACCATGAGCGCCGATCTCCAATGGGCGGGCTCCGTGCTCGGCTGTGACGCGCTGATCCATGTGGTCGGGCAAGACCCCCTGCCGGAGCTTTTGAAAACGGGAACAGCCGAACTCTTCACCCGCGAATTGCCCGCCGAGGTTGCATCCGCGATCGTGCCGCTCATTGCGGGAGCGGGCCGGCGCAGCGAACTCCTGGATGTCGAGCTCGACGGACGGCGCGCCGTCGCCAGCCGCGATTTTCCGCTTCCCCTGGCCTCACACGGAGCCTCGTTGACATGGACGCCGGCCGCCGGCCACGGGCTTTGCGAGGAGATCCGGTCGCGCGAAAAGGCCGGGAGCCAACTGCTGGGAAATTACCTGAGAGCGCTCGGCGAGACGGAACACCACGAGAACTGGCGCAGCCTTTACCGCCTGCCGCCGCGCGTGATCGAGACCTTGCGGAAGCGGCCGCTGAATGCCGAGTTGGCCGGTTGGCTCAACGGCCTGCCAAAAGCGGACTTGCACCGGCACATCGGCGGCTGTCTCGATCTCGATGCCCAGCGCGAGGTCGGCCGCTCGGTTTGGGAGGCCTTGAGCCCTCCCGAGCGCGAGCGCGCCCTCGGCCATATTGCGCCGCTCCTGCGGCAAGCCATCTGGCCCTGGAATTGGCCGGACCGACTGAAGACCTCGGCCATTCCGAGGCCGCATTGGACCGCGGCGCTGCTCGTACACGCCGACGCCCCCCAATTGACCGGCAACCTGTTCGACGCCACCGAGCCGAGATTCGATCTGAAATCGCGACCCCGTGGCTTCAAGGCCTATGAACGGCCCGGCGAACTGTCCGGCTCGGCGATCCTGTCGCATCCCGCCGCCATTCAACCCTATGCGGCTCATCTCGTAGGTCAGGCGCACGACGAAGGGCTGGCCTATGTCGAGCTGCGCGGCAGCCCGCACAAATACGGCGATGGGCTGGCCTTTCTTCATCGGTTGACCGACGCCCTGCAAACCGCCGCGGCAAGCTTGCCGGCCGATTCGCGGGCCTTGTTCCGATTCATACTCATTGCCGACCGGCGCCAGCCCGAACGTCTTGCGGAGGTAATTGATCTGGCGGTACGAGCGAAGGAGCAATTGCCAAATTTCGTAGTTGGGCTCGACATGGCGGGCGATGAGACGCAACCGATTTCGGCGGATGTCGCACAGGCTTTCGCCCGTGCTTTCGAAATCTGTCTGCCGCTGACGATTCATGCCGGCGAGGGGGAGACGGCGGAAAAGATTTGGACCGCGGCCTATCACCTTCACGCCGACCGGATCGGGCATGGCCTGACGATTGGCGATCATCCGAAACTCGCCCAGCGCTTCCGCGACCGCGGCATCTGTATCGAGCTTTGTCCCAGCTCCAACCGGGAAGTCGTCGGCTATCGCGACGCCGCTTTCCCTGAAACGGCGCACTGCCCCGATTACCCGCTGTGGCGACTCTGGCAAGCCGGGCTCCCTTTGACGCTCTGCACGGATAATCCGGGCATTAGCCGCACCACCATGACCGGCGAATATTTGACCGCCGCGCGCATGGTCGGCGATTGCTTTAGCTGCTGGGATGCCTTGGCCATGATCAAGCAAGCATTCGTCCATGCGTTTCTGCCGAGCCAGGAAAAAGAAGCGTTGCTGAAACGGATGGACGCTTTGGTTTACCGGCACGTCCTTGCCCAATTTTCGCCTCGAGAAGGTTTCAACCCGCGCCATCTCAGTTTTTCGGAAGACCCGCTAACGCCATGAAGATACAAACCCATGTAATCCTAGTCTCCGGACAGCCGACGCCCAACATCACGCCGGCGCTCGATCCGGAGATCAAACCCAAGCACATCATCATGTTGGTAAGCCCCGACATGGCCCGGCGGGCCGACTGGCTCCGGGCCGTTCTGCAGCCGGCCGGCGTCACGGTGAGCCAGATCAGGATCGAGAATGCCTACGATATCGAGGCCATTCGGGAGCAGCTGCTGACCTTGGTGTCGGAACACGAGCACGATAAGCTCGCCCTGAACGTCACCGGGGGCACCAAGCCCATGGCCATCGCCGCCTACGAGGTGTTCCGCGCGGCCGGTCAACCAATCTTCTACGTCCATCCCGAACAGGACCGGCTGATATGGATGCATCCCGCCGGCCGGCCGCCGAGGGAGCTAGCCAACCGCATCAAGCTCAAGGGATTCTTTCAGGCCCACGGGGCTCAATTGAGCGAACGGCCCGCCCATTTCGGCATGCCCGAACGGTTGAAGGTATTGGCCGAAGGGCTGGTCCGGCACATCGACAAATATCAGAACGCTCTCCGAATTTTGAACTGGGCGGCGATGTCTGCGGAACAGAACGAATCGCTGGTCTCCGACCAACTCAGACCGGGCCAGATCGAGCGCGAAGACTTCGAGGCCCTCCTCGGCTGGTTTGAGAACGCAGATGTCGTTATGGCGAGGCAAGGCCGCCTCCATTTCGCCGACGAGCCGGCCCGCTTCTTCGCCAACGGCGGATGGCTGGAACAGTACGCGTACAGTCTGGTCCAGAGCCTCAAAAGCGAACTCAAAGCGATACAGGACATCGGCCGAGGGCTGGAAGTCGAGCGGCAAAACGGCGCCGAGCGGATTCGCAATGAACTGGACGTTGCCTTTCTCGCGGAAAACCGGCTGTACATCGTCGAGTGCAAAACCCGCCAGTTCAGGGACGATATCGAGACCGGCGGTGCGGGCGCCGATGCAATCTATCGGCTCGACGCGCTTTCCAACCTCCTGGGCGGTCTCCAGGCAAAGGCCATGCTGGTCAGTTATCAGCCCCTGTCCACCGCCATTCAAGATCGCGCCCGCGCCTATGGGATACTGACCTGCGCCGGACCGGAATTGAAAACCTTGAAGGAAACCTTACGCCGATGGATAGGTTGAACCGCCCGGTACCGAATGCTAACTTTTCGGCAAGCCGATTTTTCTGCAACCCCCTTTGTAAACCATTGACTTTGGAGGTGTTTTAGACACGAGCCGTTTGAATCGAGACCTTATGAAGAAGGGATTAAGACGACCCAACCTCTTTGCAGTACAACAATCCGAATCGTTTGAATCGAGACCTTATGAAGAAGGGATTAAGACCTAAGTCGGCAGGGTAGTTGCAAGTGCGGATTTGTTTGAATCGAGACCTTATGAAGAAGGGATTAAGACCAGGCCGGATTCCTCATTATTGAGGAATTCGTGTTTGAATCGAGACCTTATGAAGAAGGGATTAAGACTCTACGACGACGACCGGTACCGTGATGTTTTTCTGTTTGAATCGAGACCTTATGAAGAAGGGATTAAGACATCTCCCTGGTAGACAATCCCGGCCTTTTCTTTTCGGTTTGAATCGAGACCTTATGAAGAAGGGATTAAGACCTCCGGTGGTTGCCCGGATAAGCTCCGGGCGGGCTGTTTGAATCGAGACCTTATGAAGAAGGGATTAAGACGTTTTTCTCGCGGTCGGCTAGATAGTGCTGGCCGTCGTTTGAATCGAGACCTTATGAAGAAGGGATTAAGACCGTCCGTGGGCGGTGGGTTGTTAATTAATCTTTTGTTTGAATCGAGACCTTATGAAGAAGGGATTAAGACCGAACTGGCCGGGCGCTGTAATGCTTGTGCGGTTTGAATCGAGACCTTATGAAGAAGGGATTAAGACTGGCCGGACTCATCAGACACCAGACCGTTCCGTCGTTTGAATCGAGACCTTATGAAGAAGGGATTAAGACATATCTGATTTGCGGGGTTTCGTATATTTGGCCTGGTTTGAATCGAGACCTTATGAAGAAGGGATTAAGACCTACTGCGTGAGACGGGGTGCGGCGCACTAGAAAGTTTGAATCGAGACCTTATGAAGAAGGGATTAAGACGGCATGGCTTGCGCGTTCCATTGCCGTCTTGATGGGTTTGAATCGAGACCTTATGAAGAAGGGATTAAGACTGAACTTATCCCCCTTTATAGGTACTATTACGTAGTTTGAATCGAGACCTTATGAAGAAGGGATTAAGACAGTGTGGGGTGTCCTTAGAATATACGGGTGACACGTTTGAATCGAGACCTTATGAAGAAGGGATTAAGACATGGCGACTTCGGGAATGGCGTCGGGATGACCGGTTTGAATCGAGACCTTATGAAGAAGGGATTAAGACCTTGGAGCTCGAACCAGGCTTCGGCTTGGTTATCCGTTTGAATCGAGACCTTATGAAGAAGGGATTAAGACAGTCTTCCTCGAATCCAGTATAGCCTTCGAGTTTGGTTTGAATCGAGACCTTATGAAGAAGGGATTAAGACTTTTGTCGGTTCCGGACCGGGAAGCTCGGCATGAACGGCTAGGTTCGCGACAGATGCGCTTCCCTTCGGTCAGCACATCCTACAAACGGATGGGCCGGGCGAAGGGTTGTCGAGCTGCGGAGGGTCCTTCGCCCTTTTGGTGGATTGCGGAAACCGGGATGTCGTAGGGTGGGTTAGGCGCATTCCGGCGCCGGCTGGCCATCGATCGCCGCGCTTCACATGCGCCGTAACCCACCAACGCTCGGCAACCTTGCCGCTCGCTTCGGCGGGTTGCATGCCTTGAGCGGAAGCGCGCCTAATTCACCCAGCACGGATATATGGGCTTCTAACGGGTTGCGCTGGTCACCTCGCCTGCCGCAAACGATCGTTTTAACCTAAAAACGGCAGTTAGACCGTACAAAATCCCGTTCACCCTTCTATACATCAGAACGTAGGTCGGCAATCTCTTCCCAATCGCAAACGGTCACTTTAGTCGCGACCCTTCCAACAAAGCCCTTCGCCGAGCCGATACGTCGGCAAGGGATTGCCGACCTACATATCCGAATCCTTTACACCGATTCGGAAAACGCTCTAACCGCAAACTCGGCCGATGCGCTTCGTGCCTCAGACTCACGAAGGCCGGATACGCTTCGATTAATCCGGCTTACATTCCGGTCGAGGAACCCGTGTGCGGGGCGACGCCCGGCTGCAAAATAGTCTCCCGCTCAAGAGCGCTTTTTAGCCGGCGCCCTCGCCCGTGCTGCCGCCACACGATGGGAAAAATGCCCTAGCCCCTCCCCTATTTTGATCAAGCCGCCTCGTCGCGGACTTTGGCGCGCGAAAACCGATCGATCAGCCCGCAAGCTTGTGAAATGCCCCGCCTTCGACATGCGGCATTACAGTAGCGGCCATGAGCAAACGGTCGCTTTACATCGCCGCCTACGACATCTCCGACGACGCCCGCCTGCGCAAGGCGCTTTTCGTGCTGCGCAACTATTCCACCGGCGGGCAGAAATCCGTGTTCGAGTGTTTCCTGACCGAGGCCGAGAAACGCCAATTGATCGACGAGGTCCGGGAGGTCATCGACGAGGAAGCCGACCGATTTCTGCTCTTGCGGCTGGATCCCCGGATGAAGGTTCGCGTGCTCGGCATCGCGGTTCCTCCGGCGGACCCGGAGTTCTTCTACGTCGGCTGAGGATCGAATGGGCACGCTTTACCTGGACAGAAAAGACATCGAATTACGCCGCGAGGGCCGGCATCTCTGCCTTTACGAGGGAGGCAACCGGAGCGCGACGATTCCCCTGAACGTGGTCGAGCGGGTGGTCGTCCGCGGACAGGCGACGCTCAGCACCGGCGTGCTGGGACTGCTCGCCGAGGAAGGCGTCGGCCTTCTGGTCCTGAGCGGCCGGCAGGGACGCACCGCGGCGATTCTGCACGGAAACCGACACGGCGACACCGCCCGGCGCATCGCGCAATACCGTTGGCACCACGATGACGAGTACCGGCTGCCCTGGGCGCGCCGATTGGTGGCGCTCAAATTGAAAGCCCAGGCCCGGCTGCTGCGCTCGGCGCTAAACGTCCGGCCCGATTGCCGCAAGCCGCTTACGGATGGCATCGCGCGAATTGATCGTGCCTTGGCAAACATTGAGGACGCGCCGCGGCTGGAACGGCTACAAGGGATCGAAGGCGCGGCCGCGGCGGCTTATTTCGCGGGGTTCACGCAACTGTTTCCGGCCAGTCTCGACTTTACCGGACGCAATCGCCGGCCGCCGAAGGACCCGGTCAACGCGGCCCTGTCGCTAGGATATACGCTGCTCCATTTCGAGGCCGTCAACGCCTGCCATGCCGCTGGGCTGGACCCTTACGTCGGCTTCTATCACGAACCGGCCTATTACCGCGAATCCTTGGGGGCCGACCTGATAGAGCCGCTGCGGCCGAGGGTGGATCGCTGGGTATGGCGGCTGTTCGCCGAGCGAACCCTGCGCGCCGATTCGTTCGCGACCGAAGCCGACCGCTGTCTCTTGAAAAAGAACGGCCGGGAAGTTTTCTATGCCCGCTACGAAAGCTTCGTCCGTCCCCTGCGTGGCCTGTTGCACCGCTACGGCCTGTTGATCGCGCACCGTCTGACCGAGGAGGCGCCGTGAGACCGCTGTATCTGCAAGGCGCGGGAACCACGATCAAGCGTGATGGCCCCGCTCTGCGCGTCATCCGCGCCGGCGCCGCGGAGCGCTGGTTTCCGTTGCGGCGGATCTCGCAAGTAGTCTCGGCGGCGCACATCGATTGGTCCGTCGACGCCTTGCTGGCCTGCGCGGAAAACCGCATCACCGTCAGCTTCATCGACGACGAGGGCGCGGTGCTGGCGAGATTGATAGGAAGGCCCGGAGAACGCTACGAGCTTCGACAGCGCCTGCTAGATTTTTTGCTGCGCCCGGATTGGCAGGATCTATATCTTCAATGGAACGGCGCTATGGAGCGCATGGCGGTGCGCAGCGTGATTCGCCGCACCGGCCTTGGCTTCGACCGTCCGCCCTCGGCGAAAGAGCTGCGCCAACTGTTCCAGGACGGTGCGCGGGGCATGGATCAACTCCCCGCCTACGAGCGTATCGGACGCGAGGTGTACGGGCTGCTGACCGGCCTGGTGACCAGGCATTTGGCCGACGCCGGGATTACCGCCGAATTGGAGCCCATGGGCGAGCTCAATCCTGTGATCGGCTTGAGTTCCATCCTGTTCTGGGATTTCCAGCTGGCACGGATGGCCTGGCTCGAAGACCGGCTCCGCGAGAACCGGCTCGGCATCCCGGACCGTATCGAAATCGTCGGTTTTTTCGAGGCCCGTCGGAAACGCACGGAACATTTGACCCTCGGCCTGCTCAACCGGCTGCACCGCTGGCTGATCGAGCTTGTGTGATGCCGCTCAATCAAGCTCAAACCTACCTGGTGTGCTACGACATCGCCGATCCGAAGCGTCTGGGGCGGGTTCACCGCTTGCTCCGGGAGCAAGGCATCCCGGTGCAATACTCGGTGTTTACCGCCCAGCTGACGACCAAGGAACTGGGCCGAATCATTGCGGGCCTGGTCGAACGCATCGACGAGCGCGCCGACGACGTGCGGATCTATCCCTTGCCGAACCGTCCGGAAACCACCAGCCTGGGGCTTCAATACTTCCCGGACGGCGTGCTCTTGATCGAAAAAGGCAAGGACTTGCTGAGAGCGCTTCGTTAGAGCGTTTTCATCTCGCTCTACGGCAAAACAGGCCTGGCCGGAGTCGTTGGCGCCTTCGGCCAGGGTAGATCGACTCAAGCTTTCGTAGGTCGGCAATCCTTTGCCGACGAGCCCGCTCGCCCAACTGCACCGTCGGGAAGGGGGGCTTCGGCGCTCCAATCGCAAACGGCCATCCCAGGAGCGCTGGGATGACCCTTCCAATCGCAAACGGCCATCCCAGGAGCGCTGGGATGACCCTTCCAATCGCAAACGGCCTGGCCGGGAGCGCCGGCCAGCTCCTTCCCGAAGACGCCGTTTGTGATTGGAAGGGGCCGATTAAAGGCCCGTTTGCGATTGGAAGGGTCGCGACTAAAGCGACCGTTTGCGATTGGAAAGGATTCCCGACCGACAGGGTGATACGGTCGTAGATCAGCAATCCCTTGCCGATGGACCGGTTGGCTTAACTGCACCGTCGGCAAAGGATTGCCGACCTACGCGCTGCACTCGCGTTCCACACAATTTTATGGAATGTACTTAGAACGGCATCGCCATGGTTTAGGCAACTTGACAGGTGCGGCTCATGCCGGACCATCCTTGTCCGGCACCAATCCTCCGGGAGAGGATTGGGACGCGGAGCGCCCGCGAGGGTGAAAAACAAGGATGTTTTTCATCAATCCTGCCGGTTTGTCGTTCCTCATCGCACCCTACAGTTTGTCGGCCGTAGGATGTGGTGACCGGAGGGAACCGCCCTTCGACCGGGCTCAGGACAGGCATCATTCGGGGACGCGATCGGTGCGGTTCGTTCCTCACCGCACCCTACGGGCGTAGGATGCGGTAACCGAAGGGAACCGCGTCATTCGAGGTACTACGCGATGCTCCAGGCGGTTTTCCCCGGAATCGGCGGTCTCGGGACGATGTAGAACGGAAGCTCGGTGGATTCGAGCGTCTCTTCGGCGCGCTCGGCCTGGGAACGGGGCGTTTCCGGGGGATTGGACTCTGCTTTGGTAGTCGATTCGCTGTTCATGTTCGGCCTCTCTGCTTGGGTTTTAAGGCGGCCTGGCTTACCCGGTGTCGGTACGGACTCGGCGCGACATGGCCGAGAAACGCCTACTTCGGTAAGCGGTTGGTCTTCGCGAAATTTCTAGCAACCCTCGCGCCACCTCGGCCATAAATACGTAACTAATTGATAGTTATAGAATTTCACGCGACCGAGTGCAGTCTTTCCTCAGCGGAATGCTTACAACGCTTATGCGCATCGTGAGTTTTCCGACAATAGGGATAGAGAGCCGGGAACGCTCCGAACGATCAGGACGCACCGAAAACGCCGCGCGAGCGGCACCCATGCCCACTTTTGTCGCGTTTGCGACAAAACAGTGCAAGAAAGCTTGAAGCGTCGGCCGAGCCGATCGCCTGTGTAAAAAAACGATAAGGGTCTCAGGAGCACTTCTTATCGATGGCATAAGCCTTGCTTAATCGATGAAAAATTGCACCGAAGAGGCGCTCGTGTCCAAACAATCTTCCAATAACCCGCCGCCCGAGCCGTTGGGGAAGTCCGTACTGGCCGACAATCGCATGCTGGCTCTGTTCGCGGAAACCGTGGAACAAGCGCCGGTGGCCATTTCGATCACGGACGACAAGGCCAATATTCTGTACGTGAATCAGGCGTTCACGCGTGTTACCGGGTATGCACCAGAAGAGAGCATCGGCCGAAACGAGTCCATGCTGTCCGACAAGAACACGCCGAAGGCTGTATACGACGAGCTTTGGAACCGCATCAAGTCGCAGCAGACCTGGCAAGGCTATCTGCTCAACCGTCACAAGGACGGCCGCCGCTATCTGGCCGATCTCACCATCGCCCCCATTCTGAACGACCGGCACGAGACCACCCACTACATCGGCATGCACCGAGACATCACGGAAATGTACCGGCTGGAGCAAAGGGTCAATCAGCAGAAAGTGCTCATCGAGACGGTGGTCGATTCGATTCCGGTCGCGACCGTGCTTTTGGACGAATCCGACCGTGTGGTGCTGGACAACAAGATGTACAAGACCCTGTCCAGCGATCTGGGCCTCAGCGACCCGGCCAGGACGTTCATCGATATCCTGCGGGAAGACATGGCGGAAGAATGGGAGCGGATGAAAAAGAAAAAATCCGGCTTTCATAACCGCGAAGTCCGTTTCGACCGCGGCGGGCATCACGCGCCCCGCTGGTATGCCTGCGCCGGCAGCTGGTTCTGCCAGGAAGACGACCGTGTCGAGGCGTTCTTTCACGAAAATAGCCACACTTATCTGCTGCTCACCCTGACCGACATCACCCAACAAAAAAAGCACGCCGAGGAAATCCGCATCAATGCGCTCAAGGCATTGATGGCGGAGGAAGAGAAAACCCAGCGTCTTCGCGAAACGCTGTCGGGAGCCATTCACCATATACAGGGCCCCATCAATCTGCTCAAAGCGGCCAAGACCATGCTGACGCGGCGTGGGCTCGATGACCGCAACATCGCGCTGGTCGACATTCTGGATCAGATCCGCTTGGCCGGCGAACAGTCCGTCGCCCACATGAAGCGATGCATACCGGAAAGCAACACCTCGGCCATGACGCCAGTCAATCTGAACCAGTTGCTGCACGAAACCATCGTGCTATTGACCGAACGGCTCCTCGCCAGCGGCATCGTCGTCGAGTGGAAGCCGACCCCGGTGCTGCCCGCGTTGATGGGCCAGGAGAGCCACCTCCGCACCATGTTCAAGCAGATTATCGAAAATGCCATCGAAGCAATGAACCAGAGCGGCATCGTCACCCGCGAACTGCGCATTTCCACGTGGTCCGACAAACATTTGCTGCATGTCTCCATCGAGGATACCGGCCCCGGCATTCCCGACGAACTGCGCATCAAGGTCTTCGAACCGTTTTTCTCCACCAAGAACGACGGCCATGGCGGGCATTCGGGCACCGGTTTGACCATGGCCCAGGAAGTTATCAATCAACACCTTGGACTGATCCGGATCGATCCCAGCTATCGGGACGGATGCCGAGTGCGTATCCAATTCAATATCCACAACATGATGTTCGTACCGGAGAAGGCTTCCGACCATGGATGAGCGTACTCAACTGATCGAGCGCGAACTGGACGCCCTTTACCAGGTCAGCCAAGTACTCAATCGACCTTTGGGGCTGAAGGAAAAACTGGAAGCCATTCTCGAGATATTGCAGGAGTGCGCCGACATGCGCTCCGGAATGCTGGCTCTCAGGGAACAGGAAAGCGACGCGTTCGAGGTCTGCTCGGTGCTGCGCAGCGACGGCGTCGAAACCCGAAAGCCGGTCCGCTACGAACCGGGGGAAGGACTCATCGGCACGATCCTGGATGCGGGGCGCACCATCGTGGTGGAACGCATCGCCGACGAGCCGCGTTTCCTGGGCAAGCTGGGCCTGTACGATCCGACGCTGCCGTTTATCGGATCGCCTATCCGCGTCGGCGACGACGAGGTCGTCGGCGTGTTGGCGGCACAGCCGGTGGACGCGAAATTGCTCGACGCCCGCGCACGGTTCCTGGAAATGGTCGCCAATCTGATTGCGCAAAGCGTGGGCCTTTTGCGCAGCATGGAGCAAAAGCAGCTCGATCTGGTCGCGGAGCGCGATCAGTTGAAACAGAGCCTCCGCAGGAATTACGGCTTCGACAACATCGTCGGCCGCACTCCGGCCATGCTGCGGGTTTTCGAACTGGTCCGGCAGGTCGCGAAATGGAACACCACCGTCTTGATTCGCGGCGAATCCGGCACCGGCAAGGAGGCGATCGCCAACGCCATTCACTACAACTCGGCCTGCGCCGGCGGCCCTTTCGTCAAACTCAATTGCGCCGCTCTTCCGGACAACCTGCTGGAATCGGAACTGTTCGGCCACGAGAAGGGCGCGTTCTCCGGCGCCATCAGCCAGCGCAAGGGACGTTTCGAACTGGCCAACCACGGCACGATCTTCCTGGACGAGATCGGCGAAACTTCCCCCACGTTTCAAGCCAAGCTGCTGCGCATCATTCAGGAAGGCGAGTTCGACCGCGTCGGCGGTACCCAGACGCTCAAGGTGCAGGTTCGCATCATCGCCGCCACCAACCGCAATCTCGAGGAAGAAGTCGAGGCCGGCCGTTTTCGGGAAGACCTCTACTATCGCCTCAACGTCATGCCGATTTTCATGCCGGCGCTGCGGGAACGGCTCGAGGACATTCCGGACCTTGCCGATTTCCTGCTCAAGCGAATCTCCCAGCAACAGGGCGGAAGACCGTTGATCATCAAGGAAAGCGCCATCCGGCTCCTGATGCGTCACGACTGGCCGGGCAACGTCAGAGAATTGGAAAACTGTCTGGAGCGGGCCGCCATCATGAGCCCGGACGGGATCATCGACCGCGACGTCATTGCCATGACCGGTCTGGAGGACGATGAAATCTCGGTTACCGGACCGGCTGCCAGAACGCCGGAGTTCAACCTAGAGGGGATGGACGAAAGAGAACAAGTCATCGCCGCGCTGGAGCAAACCGGCTGGGTGCAAGCCAAGGCCGCCCGCCTGCTGAACATGACTCCGCGCCAGATCGCCTATCGGGTAAGAACCCTGAACATCAAGATGAAGCGGATTTAGGATTCGCCGGCAAAAGGATTGCCGCCCTATGTTCGAAAGATGCCTGTCCTGAGCCGAGTCGCAGGGCGGCTCCCTTCGGTCACCGCATCCTACGTTTCTTATTCAGCCCATGCCGGCTCGGCAGGTTGGGAATCCCTTCCCGACGCAAAGGATTTTCCGACACGACGAATCGTCGGCAAAAGGATTGCCGAATACGGCGCATTCCGCGCGGAATACCGTTAATGCGGATGAAATGCTCTAGCTTCGCGCGTTCCGCCTGTGTTCCTCGTAACGCGAAATCAACCTGTCCATGAGAGCCTCGTTGCCTAGGCAAGCTTCCAGCTCGCTCGCGATCAAATGGTCGTAATGGCGGCGCAGCACGCTATCGGTCGGACGTGGAAAGGTGGTCGTCTCGATCATGTATTTAATATGGTTTATATGATGTCGCCTGAGCACCGAATCCTCCGGAATACTATGGCGAGGCCGCCTGGCTACCGATGCTCTCGGCGCATCCATCCGCATCGCGTTCGCCGGCGTTTTCGGCGAATCGACCCGCATTTCTCTTGCCGGTGCTTTCGGCGAGTCAGCCCGCGTTTCGTTCTCCGGCGCTTTCCGTAAATCCACCGGCATTTTGTCCACAACGATGGCGCGTTTACTTCGGCTACGCACGAGCAAATACACGATAAGCAGAATGATTAATAAAATGGCGATCGCTGCGATGATTAATACAGGTCGAAACTCGTCGTTCGCCAAATTTTGGAAAAGATCTTTAAGTTCAAATTGATCCACAATTACCTCCTCCCGCTCTATGAGTTGATTATGTCGTTTCCAAGGCGATACGTTTCGGCATCCGCCATCGCCGAGAAATAACGTAGTCGCCCGGCACCAATCTGTTATTGTGTTTTATACCTTTATTTACCCGGATACCATTGCGTCCAGAGCGTTTTCCGAATCGGTGTAAGGGATTCGGATATGTAGGTCGGCAATCCCTTGCCGACGTATCGGCTCGGCGAAGGGCTTTGTCGGCAAGGGATTGCCGACCTACGTTCTCCCCTCCTGCCACGAACCCGTACACCGGGATGGAAAACGCTCTAGCCGTTCGTGTCCAGGTACCCACACTCGTACTGAAATGTCCAGGGCGGTAACAGATTAAACGCTAAGTAGAAAATGGCCCAGTCCCCTTTTCATGGGCCATCGGCCGAAGGCCATCCCTCGTCCCCAAATAAAGTTAACTTACTGTTTGTGAGGAAAATAAAACGAAATCCTTACCTCGGCAAGTAAGGGTTTGACTAAAGCCCCGTCTGCGGTTCGGCCTATCGATCGCGATGCTCGTCCCACAGCCGCTTGAAACAGGTGTCGAGCCGGGATAATCGGGTGTTGGAGGCTTCGAGACGATCGTAATCGGGGAAGCGCTGGGAATTTCCAGCGTCATACCACGCGGTCATATCCCGTTTCAGACTTTCCTTCTCCTGTACGGTGCGGGCGATGAGCTGGCGCGTCCATTCCTGGGTGGCGGCGGGCGTGAGCGGCGCTACGCGGTAGCGCAAGCCTGTTTCGAAGATCCTCACGCCGCCGCCTTCCGCCACGGTTCGGCGCAGGGATTCATGGTCGGACATTTCGACGCCGGCCAGATAATCGATGCCGAAATGGTAGAACTCCGGCAGCCACGGCGTAGTCGGCCCCATCAGCACGCTGACGGCGTTGCGGGACAGCTCGGCCAAGCGCGGGAAAGTCTTGTTGGGAATCGAACTCGCCGTGATGAATACCCATTCCGCCTCGGGTAGCAGGTACTCGCAGGCTGCATCGGGCAGGTCGCCCGGCACCGGCTGGCGCTCCAGTACGGTGAGGTCCAGCCCGTGCTCGGCGGCAAATCGATCCAGCCCCGGATAGCGGCCGATCACGACGACGCGCCGTCCTTTCATTTCGGACAAGAAGTGTTCGAAAACCGCTAGATTGTTCCCGCCTTCCGGGTGGGGCGCCAGCGTAACGCCGGGCGGCGGAAGTTGCAGGCGATTGATGCCGGCATTAACGGCCGCCATGCCGATCGTCGCCCGATAGGGATCGAAGTCGCGAACCCACGCTACCAGTCCGGAGAGGGATTTTCCGCTCAGGGTCCCGGCCCAGGGCAGCGTCCGGGTGGGGATGCCGGGACTCATTGCCAATCCGACGGCGTCGGCCTCGCAATAGGTCCATACCAGCCCGATCAATACCTCCCGAACCGGCGATGGACTGGAGGCGTAATCCTGTAACAGATCGTAGATTTCGTAAGGATTGTTCATGGTCTGCCTGATGGGCGTTGGAGGATCTTTCGACGAGGACGCTGCACTTTACTGGCCCAGCGGCCGGGCTTCGCTTGATCAAACGGTTTGATCAGGACCATCCGCGCCTCGGCTCGACGGCAAACGGGGTTTGTCCGATTCCAGTTCCGGCCGAATGGCCGCTGTCATCGATCCGGTACCCATCCTACAACGCAGCGGTAAAAATCCGAGGATGCGGTTTCGGTGGTTTGTGCTGTGCGAATCACCCTACGCACTGAGTTTCAACGGTAGCCTGTATGGGATGAGCCGCGCCTGCGAAGCCTTTTTTGATCGGGAACCGCGTATATCAAAATGGCTCTTTGCGACGAGGCGTAATCAATCCCCTAGCGCAGGCAACAGCTTAGGTTCCGATTTGATGACATCATCACGCCCCCAGGCGACCACGCCCTCTACGAACCAGCGCGGGTCTTTAGGGTGTGGCAAAACGACATCGTATTCGGCGAAGAAGGTGCCATCGGCATGAAACTTCATCTCGCCGACCCGGTGTCCGTTCGGATGGTGCCAATA
The DNA here is from genome assembly GCF_051027445.1 of Methylocaldum sp. GT1TLB. Taxonomy (NCBI): domain Bacteria; kingdom Pseudomonadati; phylum Pseudomonadota; class Gammaproteobacteria; order Methylococcales; family Methylococcaceae; genus Methylocaldum; species Methylocaldum sp. GT1TLB. The sequence continues at coordinate 15,963 of NZ_CP194898.1, read as the reverse complement.
GGCACAAAGGGTATCCTTGCCGCTGAAAGGATCGCGGCTGGTTTCGAAGCGGGCCTCGCTGAAAACCGGTTTCATCGTGATCTGTTCCGGCAGAAACCCCAATCCGTGAATTTCCGTGATCAGCCGCGCGCAAATAGCTTCGCCCAAAAGCTGATGGGCTTTCATCATCGGCTCGGTAGTATTCATGTCAGGGCCCCGGCGATTCAACCAAGGCTCGGTTCGGCGGTTCCGCGAAGCGGAGTCCCGGGTTTCGGCTCCTTGCTAGGCTCGGAAACCGTTTTGTGAAGCAGTCGGGTGAAGTTTATGGTCGATTTCATGCCTGATCCCATCGGCTTTGGTCCGCCAGGAATCAAGCAATGGCAATGCCACTTCTAGCTTGTTGATTTCTAAAAGGCTACTCGCCTTTCACCTGTCGGAAAGGCTACAAGAAACGATTTTCAGGTCGCTAAAACAACAAATCCCAGCCGAAGGGACTGGGATTTGGTCGACGTTGATAAGAACCAAGGCATTACATCTGCTCGCATAGCGTGTTCGGCTTTTTGCTCAGATTCGGCAGGACTTTGCGACTTAAACCGAGCCCCACGGCGATCAGCAAGAGCACGATCAGCGGGAATTCAACTACGGCAGCTGCCACCGCCATCAAAACAAAAAAACTTACCGCCACGAACAGCAATACGAATGGGACGATCCCAATAAGCAACAAAATATGCATAACCACCTCCATCATTTAAATTACGGAAATAATCATAACCAAAACTTCGGGGCTGTGCTGGCTATTTTCGTACCTAAATAGGAAATAATCGCTTTTTTCTTTTAGCATAATGCCATCCTATGGAAACAATATAGATCGGCTTATGCTGCGACGGATTCGATACAGGACGGTCCGTTATCCACTGCCAGAATGTAACAATCTCGTCGTGCGCCGGTTTCTGCCGACATGCCGATCCTAAGCCTTTGATTCAAGGTCAGGTCGCTGACGCGCCCGAACAATCAATGACATAGCAATTTGTCATCAAACTTGAACAGAACCTGACCAAGCTGACGAATACCCCGAAGGAATGGGCGACCGCGCTGTCCATCCCCAAGCTTATCCACAGGGTTGTCCACGGGAATTGTGGATAGTCGAGCACGAACTTAGATCTGGAACTTACGGCCGCAAACCCGAAAACCAAATGAAAAAAAGACCGCGAAACGGCGACCTAACAACCGTTCCGCGGCAAAACATGGCGAATACCAAAACGTTCTCTAAGCTGGGACGACTTTGCTTCCCGCTGCAAACGGCCGTCCCCGAATACCGAACCAACCTGCCGAACGCTAAAGCCGGCGGTTCTTACAAGCGGAGCTCCTGACCGCCGCTTGCCCGGCTTCCGTAACCCGCCGCCTCGCCCGCCCGCACCCTCGGGATGCCGCCGCTCTCCGATTGGGCGAGGCGCAATAGATCTCGAATCTCGCGATTGCACTTGCCGCAGGCGGTGCCGACGTTGAGGCAGTCGGTGATCTCCTTGCGCGTGCACGCCCCCGAGCGTATCGCCTCGCAGATTTGGCTTTCGGTAACCGCTTTGCAGATACAGATATACATGGAGATGCCTCAAATCATCGTCGTTCAATCGCGCGGCATCGGATTGGCCTCGAAGAGATAGTCGAGCCATAAATTGGACACTTTCTCCAGAGTCGTGTTCTGCCGCAAACGGGCGTTCAGGTGCGGGAAATCGACCTGGTCCAGATCCTGGTCCTGATTGAAACAGGTGTAGACGAAACGCTCCTTGCCGGTCTCCGGGTCCGTCTGCTTGCACATGCACTGGGCGCACACGCCCTTCATCATGCATTGCATGGGCGAGTTGATGGACCCGATGGCCACGTGGTTTTCCTTGAGATAGGGCTGCAATACTCCGAACCGAGCCGCTTTGACCGCCGCCATCATGCGGTCCGAACCGATCGCGATGATGCGGTCGGCGGCATCGAGCGGAATGGGAATCTCCCCCAAGGCTCCGCTGGCGTAGGCGACCATAGCCTCCACGATGTTGCCGACGAAGGATTTGTCCTGCGGACGGGTGGTGGAGATCGGAGTACCGCCCTTGCCCTTGTCGACGGACCACACGATCACGTCGGAAGCGTCCTCGATTTCCTTGACCTTGAAGACATCCTGGGCGCTCCGGTAGCCGGCGAAATACAGAACCCGGTTGCCGTTCTCGCGGAGCGCCTTGCCGATGGAGAACAGCACGGCATTGCCGAGGCCGCCGCCGAGCAGGAGCACGGTTTCGCCCTCGGGTATCTCGGTGGGCGCGCCGGTCGGTCCCATCAGCACGACCGGGTCGCCGGGTTTCCAGGTGGCGCAGAGGCGCGAGGAGGTGCCCATTTCCAGGGCGATGACGCCGACCATGCCTTTCTCCCGGTCCACCCAGGCGCCGGTGAGAGCGATGCCTTCCGTTGCCAGCGAGGTGCCGTTCAGCCGAGGCGCGTAGAATTCGAAGTTCTGCACCCGGTAGAACTGCCCCGGCTGAAATTTGCGGGCGGCCATGGGCGCCTCGATGACGATCTCGACGATGGTGGGCGTCAGCCGCTTGACCTCCACGACCCTGGCCGTCAGCAGTTCGTCCAATTGCGCCTGAAACGCCGCGAGTTCCGCGTCCCGCTCGGATTGCGCCGCGGCATCGAGGCGGCTGAGTTCTTCCGCGAACAGCTTGACCACGTAAGGGTACCCGTCCTTGGCGCTGGCCATGGCCTTGACCACGTTGCCGGCGTATACCGGGTGATTGTCGCCGTAATAGGTGATGTACTTTCCGTCCTTTCCATAGGAGGTGAAGGGGGCCGGGACCAATTCTTTCGGCATGCCCCAGCCGTTCTTGGCTTCCATTTGCGGCGAGCCGTTCTCGCTCCACGCAGGTTCGAAGCGCTGGAAGAAATTGCCGTCGAGCTGGAACGTGCCGGGGAATTCGTTTTCGTAGATGGTGTTCGGCGAGGTGCCGGCGGCGACCAGGAGGGTACGCATGGGCACCACTGGCTGTTCGCCCGAATCGACCCAGCGTCCGTCGTCGCGCTTGACGAGCTTTTCGAAACGCACGGCCTGCAAATAACCGTACTCGTCGGTGATCGCCTCTTGCGGGTTCATGCCTTCGGCGAACACCAAACCCTCTTCCATCGCCTTGATGATTTCCTCGTGGTTCTGGCGATAGGCCGGCGAATCGTTCATGCCCTTGCGGTAGAACAGCGTCACGCCGCCCCATTGCCGGATGAGCGGCTCGAAATCGGGCGTTTCCCCGGTTGCTTCGGCGCGCCAGCGCTCGGCGCGAACGGCGCGGCCATGGTCCAGGAATTCATCCAAAATGGCCAACTCTTCACCGTCGAAACGCGAACGAACCTGGGTGTCTCCGTACCGGGCGACGAGGCGCTCGTAACGGTCGAGCGTCTTTTCCACCTGCACCGGGTAATATGCCAGGAGCTCGGTTACGGCGTCGGTCGCGGTGAGGCCGCCGCCGATCACGCCGGCCGGCAGCCGCACTTGAAGATTGGAGAGCGAAGACTGTTTCGCCGCCCCGGAGAGTTGCAATGCCATGAGAAAATCCGAAGCCTTGCGGATGCCGCGGGCGAGATTGTTCTTGAGGCCGATCATGGTCGGCTTGCCCGCCCCGCTGGCGATGGCGATATGGTCGAAGCCCAGTTCCCAGGCGTCGTCTATGGACAGCGTGCTGCCCAGGCGTACCCCGCCGTAGATGCTGAAGTTTCGGCGCCGGGCCAGGGTCAGATAAACCACCTTGAGGAAGTTCTTGTCCCAGCGCACGGTGATGCCGTATTCGGCGACGCCGCCGAAGCCCATCAGGACGCGCTCGTCGAGGTTCTCGTACAGCATGTGGAAATCGTCCACCGCTTCGGGAATCCCCGCATCCTTTCCGGTCAGCTCTTCCGGCAAAGGCTCGATCTTCAGGGCATCGATGGCCACTACCCCGAAACCTTCGTTGAGTAGATAGTGGGAAAGCGTATAGCCGGCCGGTCCCAAGCCCACCACCAGTACCTTCTTCCCGTTATAAGGCAAGGCGTAGGGCCTTTTGAGATTCAGCGGATTCCAGCGGGTCAGGAGGCTGTAGATCTCGAAGCCGTACGGCATGAACAGCACGTCCGTGAGAATGTTGGTTTCCACTTGCGGAATGTTGACCGGCTCGGTGACGCGCTGGAACACGCAGGCCTTCATGCATTCGTTGCAGATGCGATGGCCGGTGCCGGGGGCCATGGGGTTGTCCGCCACGATCATGGCCAGGGCGGCGATGTTGTCTCCCTGCCGCTTCAGGGCGAAGGCTTCCGAAATGCGTTCCTCCAAAGGACAGCCGATCTGCGTCACATCCAGCGGATTGTGGCGGAACTCGCCCTCTTTGGTGCGCTGCCCCTTGGAGCAGTAATCGTTGTTGCGCTCGTGACAGATGACGCAGCGATCCACTTCGTAATTCGCTTCGCGCGCCGAGGCGCGTAGGTCGGTCAAGGCGAACCCGTCGCGCCGGCGACGTTTATCCAGAGGACCCGCCAGCACCTCGAAGCCCTTGCGCGGTTCGGCATGGCATTCGACCAGATGCTCGTAATCGATGCGCTCCGGCTGTTTCAGGGAGACCCAATCCGTGACCTTCGCGCGGATGGTGGGATGGTGCAGGGCCGCGTAGCTCCAGCGTTCCACCCAATCGAGCAGCCGCTGGACGAAAGCCGGGTGCTCGGCCTCCGCTAGCGCCGCGGCGAAACGTAGGCGGGCGCCGTCGTCGGCTTTGAGACTTTGGCGCAACTCGGCTGCATCGGCGTCGGCATCACCTTGATACGATGCCGTTTCTCCCTTGGCCTGCGCCTGATAATGCTTCGCCAGCGCATCCAGCCGCATCGCGACCACAGCGAGCGCCTGCTCGGGATCGAGATCCGGCGCGCCATCCTCGAGGCTTATCCGCTTCAAGTCTTCGATCGCGGAATCGAGTTCATCGAGATCGAAGCCGGCCAGCGCTTCGGCGTCGAACTTTTGCGCGGCGCGTTTGACCACCGAATTCTTGTAGGCGAAAACGGTTTCGAACTCACGGGCCGCAGCGGCGCATTGAGTCTCGCGCTCTCCTTCCACGTTGAACAGGCGCGCGACGAAGCGCCCGAGGTAAGGCGCCGTGCTGAGCAACGCGTTCGCGACCTCGGCGGGAGGCAGCTTGCCGTCCTTATCCTCGCGGCAAGCAATGTAGGCGCGATGAACCTCCGGGTCTTCCGCCGCCAGAGTCTCATCGAAGACATCGTAAAGTTCCTTAAGACGCTCCGGGTCGTACAAGTCCCGGTAGTCGAAACCCGGAACGCCCAAGGTAAAGTCGCGTCGGGCGAATGGCTCGCCGACCGTGGCGCAGCGCTGCGTAAGATTCATGATCGAATTTACCCCTTGACTCGTACGGTATTTGGGTCCGTCTCAAGCAGAAGGCATGCCATCGATCGTTTTTCATCTAAAGCCTACCAAGAATAGGGTTTTTTGACCGATATTCGGATCGAAGCCGCTTGTTATCTTTGTTACGAAATCCGGCCGGTTTGAATGTTTTTGTAGTGAACGTGACAAACAGGCGAGCCTCCGCTCGAACCGATGCCTCGGAATCGGGAGAGCCGCCGAGCGAAAGTCCAGACAAGGCTTGGATTTCATTGGCCTCGATACTGCGTTTCGGTACCGAAGAAGAACCTGCGAATGTCGGGCAAGCCCCTTGCATCGAACCATTCGGGCCGACTTTGTTGAAAACCCGACAAATCCCTCCGCCACGCTCGGCGAAATTTTAATTTATAACTCAAAGCCTTACGAACATTCATTGCATTGGTACGGGCCTTGCTTGGTCCTAGGTAACCCGGCAAAACCGACCGCTCGGGGCGAGCGGCCCGGCTTTTTGTTGAAAGCGAACCCGGAGAAACCAATGTCCATGAAACTACCGATTTATCTCGACTATTCGGCGACGACCCCGGTTGATCCGCGCGTGGCGGAAAAAATGATTCCCTTTCTGACCGAAGAGTTCGGCAATCCGGCCAGCCGCTCCCATAGCTTCGGCTGGACCGCCGAAAAGGCGGTGGAAGACGCCCGGGCCGAGGTAGCGAAGCTGGTCAACGCCGATCCCAAGGAAATCGTTTGGACCTCCGGCGCGACCGAGTCGGACAACCTGGCGATCAAAGGCGCGGCTTATTTTTACCAGACCAAGGGCCGCCATCTCATCACCGTCAAGACCGAACACAAGGCGGTGCTCGATACCATGCGGGAACTGGAAGCCCAGGGTTTCGAGGTAACCTACCTCGACCCCATGCCCAACGGCCTCCTCGATCTGGACGCATTCCGAGCGGCGATACGTCCCGACACCATCGTCGCCTCGGTGATGCACGTCAACAACGAGATCGGCGTGATTCAGGACATCGCCGCCATCGGCGCCATCTGCCGCGAGAAGGGCGTGATCTTCCACGTCGACGCGGCGCAATCCACCGGCAAGGTCGAAATCGACCTCTCCAAGCTGCCGGTCGACCTGATGTCGTTTTCCGCTCACAAGACCTACGGCCCCAAGGGGATCGGCGCGCTCTACGTGCGGCGCCAGCCGCGGGTGCGCCTGAAGGCGATGATGCACGGCGGCGGCCACGAGCGGGGTCTGCGTTCCGGCACCCTGGCCACCCACCAGATCGTCGGCATGGGCGAAGCGTTCCGTCTGGCCCGCGAGGATATGGCGGAGGAAACGAAGCGCATAGGCCGCCTTCGGGACAAGCTGCTCGCTGCCGTAAAGAATATCGAGGAGGTTTATATCAACGGCGACCTCGAACAGCGGATACCGCATAACCTCAACATCAGCTTCAACTACGTGGAAGGCGAATCCCTGATGATGGCGCTCAAGGATCTCGCCGTATCCAGCGGTTCCGCCTGCACCTCCGCCAGCCTCGAACCCTCCTACGTTCTCCGGGCGCTCGGACGCAGCGACGAGCTGGCGCACAGTTCCATCCGGTTCACCCTTGGCCGCTACACCACCGAGGAGGAAGTGGATTTCGCGATCTCCCTGATCAAGGAAAAAGTCGATCGACTGCGCGACCTGTCTCCGTTGTGGGAGATGTACAAGGAAGGCATCGATCTCAACTCGGTTCAATGGGCCGCCGCGCATTAAGCGGATATCGTCAATCATTCACCAATTGGAGACCACCATGGCGTACAACGAAAAAGTTATCGATCACTACGAAAATCCCCGCAACGTCGGCTCCTTCGGCAAAGAGGAAGAAGGCGTAGGCACCGGCGTGGTCGGCGCGCCCGCTTGCGGCGACGTGATGAAACTGCAAATCAAGGTCAACGACGAAGGCGTGATCGAAGACGCGAAGTTCAAAACCTACGGCTGCGGCTCGGCAATCGCCTCCAGCTCATTGGTGACCGAGTGGGTCAAGGGCAAGACCGTCGAGGAGGCGCTGGCCATCAAGAACACCGAGATCGCCGAGGCCCTGGCCCTGCCGCCGGTAAAAATCCACTGCTCGGTTCTCGCCGAGGATGCGATCAAGGCCGCCGTCAACGATTACCGGGCGAAAAGCGGCACGGACGAAGCCGGCTACGACGTCTGCAAATCCGCTGCGTAAAACGAGGAGAGCATTATGAGTGCCATGGTTGACATTCAGGACCTGACCCCTCCCCCTTCTCCCGTCATCTTCAGCAGCAACGCGGCCGCCAAGGTCAGCGAACTGATCGCCGAAGAAGGCAATCCCGACCTGAAGCTTAGGGTCTATGTCTCCGGGGGCGGCTGTTCCGGCTTTCAGTACGGTTTTTCCTTCGAGGAAGTCATCGCCGATGACGACACCACGGTCGAAACCGACGGGGTGATCCTCATGGTCGACCCCGCCAGCCTGCAATATCTGGCCGGCGCCGAGATCGATTATCAGGAAGGGCTGGAAGGATCGCGCTTCGTGATCAAGAACCCCAACGCCGCTTCGACGTGCAGCTGCGGCAGCTCGTTCTCGGTCGGCGGCTCCGGCTGCTCGTCCCAGTAAATCTTCGGCGACAAACGGGAGTTCAGATTATGGCAGTAACCTTGACCGAAAAAGCGGCGCGCCAGGTGCAGAAACACCTGGCCGCCCGCGGCACGGGTCTGGGGCTTAGGGTGGCCGTCAAAACCTCCGGGTGTTCCGGCCTCGCTTACGCCCTGGAGTTCGTCGACGAATCCGCTCCGGAAGATTGCACTTTTGAAAGTTTCGGCGTCACTTTGCTGGTCGACCCGAAAAGCTTGGCCTATCTCGACGGAACCGAGCTGGATTACGTGCGCGAAGGCCTGAACGAGGGTTTCAAGTTCAACAATCCCAACGTTAAGGCCGAGTGCGGTTGCGGCGAGAGTTTCAACGTTTGATCAAGGTGTGACCATGACCCCGGAGGCGACCCGCAATTATTTCGAGTTGTTCCAACTGCCGCCCCTGTTCCAGCTCGATCTGGACCAGCTCGATCGTCAGTATCGGGAGATGCAGGCCCGCGTGCATCCCGACAAGGCGGCGCACCTGAGCGACACGGAAAAGCGTCTGTTCCTGCAATGGGCGACGCTCGCCAACGAGGCCTACAGCACCTTGAAACGCCCCTTGGACCGGGCGCGCTATCTGCTCCGGATTCACGGCGTCGACACGCGGGAAGAAGACAATACGGCAATGCCGGCGGAGTTTCTGCTGGAACAAATCGAGTGGCGCGAGGCGCTGCATGCCGCGATGGCCCTCAAGAGCCTTACGGCACTCGATAGCCTGGCAGCGCGCCTGAGAATGGAGATGAACAGCTTGCTGGGCTCGCTCGCCACTCTGCTCGATGTGGAACGGCGTCATCCGGCGGCGGCGGACGTGGTCCGCCAGCTCGCCTTTCTCGAGAAGCTCGGTCGCGATATCGATCAAGCCCAAACCGAATTGGAGGAATGATGCTGCTGCAAATTTCCGAACCCGGCATCAAAGCCCCTAAACCGCGGCGTATTGCGGTGGGGATCGACCTCGGCACCACCCATTCTCTGGTCGCCACGGTCAACGATCAGGGCCCGCAGGTACTCGAAGACGGACAGGGCCGCGTCCTGCTGCCTTCGGTGGTGCACTACCGTGCCGATCGCGCGGTGGATGTCGGCCATGACGCCATGGCGTGGCAGAACGATGATCCCGAGAACACTTTCGTATCGGTGAAACGCTTTATGGGCCGCGGCCGCGACGATCTGCCGGAACGGCACGGCGCCCCTTATCGATTTGCCGATACGCCCGGCATGGTGCAGTTCGAAACTCAGGCAGGAACGGTGAGTCCGGTCCAGGTTTCGGCGGAAATTCTCAAAGCCCTGCGCGAGCGGGCAATCCAGGCCCTGGGCGACGAAATCGCCGGCGCGGTGATCACGGTCCCCGCCTATTTCGACGATGCCCAGCGCCAAGCGACCAAGGATGCCGCGAAACTCGCCGGCCTCGAAGTGTTCCGCCTGTTGAACGAGCCCACCGCGGCCGCCGTGGCGTATGGACTCGATCAGGCCGCCGAAGGCGTCTACGCGGTTTATGATCTCGGCGGCGGCACCTTCGATATTTCAATACTCAAACTCACCCGGGGCGTCTTCGAAGTGCTGGCGACCAACGGCGATCCGGCGCTGGGCGGGGACGATTTCGACCGGGCCGTTTATGACTGGCTGCTCAGGGAAACCGCCACCCCGGCCCCGACTGCCGGCGACGCGCGCAGGCTGCTGACCGCGGCACGTGCGGCCAAGGAACGCCTCTCCGAACAATCCACAGCGCAAATTTCCACGCCGCTGTCCAACGGCTCCGTGGTGAAGTGCAGCCTGTCGCGGGAAACCTTCGATGCGCTGACCGAAGATCTGGTAAAGCGAAGCATGGCGCCGGTCCGCAAGGCGCTCCGCGATGCCGGCCTGTCGATCGGCGACATCAAGGGCGTCGTCCTGGTGGGCGGAGCCACCCGCATGCCCTGCATCCGCAAGGCCGTGGCGGATTTCTTTCAGCAGCAGCCGCTCGTAGATCTGGACCCGGACAAGGTGGTAGCCATCGGCGCCGCCCTGCAGGCCAACGCCCTGGCGGGGAACCGCGGCGACGACGACTGGCTGTTGCTCGACGTGATTCCGCTCTCGCTGGGCATCGAGACCATGGGCGGACTGACCGAAAAGATCATTCCCAGGAACTCCACCCTGCCGCTGGCGCGCGCCCAGGAATTCACCACCTGGAAGGACGGGCAGACCGCCATGAGCATCCATGTGGTACAGGGCGAACGCGAACTGGTCAGCGAATGCCGCTCGCTGGCGCGCTTCGAGCTGCGCGGCATCCCTCCGATGGTGGCGGGCGCGGCCCGGGTCCGGGTGACATTCCAGGTGGACGCCGACGGTCTCTTGAGCGTATCGGCCGCCGAGCAGACCAGTGGGGTCGAGGCCAAGATCGAGGTCAAGCCGTCCTATGGTCTGAACGATGCCGATATCACCCGTATGATCGAGGACTCTTACAAACACGCTCAGGACGACATCGAGGCGCGGCGCCTGCGCGAACAGAAAGTCGAGGCGCTCCGCCTGCTCGAGGCGACCGAAGCGGCCTTGGCCGAAGATTCCGAACTTCTGTCCGCGGACGAGCTCGCGATCATTACCGAGGGGATGCAGGTCCTAAAACAAGCCGTCGACGGCACCGATTGGGAGGCAATCAAGAAAGCCGCCGATGCACTCAACGAGGCGAGCACCGAGTTCGCCGGACGGCGCATGGACCACAGCATCAAGAAGGCATTGGCCGGACAGAAACTCGAAGAATTGGACGCATGACTATGAACACGCGGCAATTCTCATTTTTCCTAAAAACCCGCGTTTTCGTAGGGTGGGTTAGACGCAGCCGATCGATGTCCATGAAGCCTCACGCGCGTCGTAACCCACCGTTCGAGGTGCGACGCCGGCATGGAGGGTTAGGGCGCGCGGGGAGGTCGGTGCGAAATGGAAACGCCGCGTCTGTGCGCGCCTAATTTACTCTACATAAAGGAAGAAGAGATGAGCACACGCACCGACAACTGCCACGTCAGAGGTAGTACATGACCATGCCGAACATCACCATCCTCCCTCATTCCGAACTCTGCCCGGAAGGTGCGGTCGTACCTGCCCGCAGAGGACAGACCATCTGCGAAGCGCTGCTCGACGCCGGCATCGAAATCGAGCACGCCTGCGAACACGCCTGCGCCTGCTCGACCTGCCACGTCATCGTGCGGGAAGGCTACTCGACGCTGGATAGCGCCGACGAGAACGAGGAAGACATGCTGGACCGCGCCTGGGGGCTTGAGCCTCATTCCAGGCTGGCTTGCCAGGCTTTCGTCACCGGCGCCGATCTGACCATCGAGATTCCGCGCTACAGCCGCAATCTGGCGAAGGAAAAGAAGGCCTGACGATGGAATCCAGGAAGGTCGTCATCAACGATACCACTCTGCGCGACGGCGAACAGACCGCCGGGGTCGCCTTCAACTGGGAGGAGAAGCTCGCCATCGCTAGCGCCCTGGCCGCCGCCGGTGTTCCCGAAATGGAAGTCGGCATCCCGACGATGGGACCGGAAGAACGCGAGATCATCGCCGCCATTGCGGCGCTCGACCTGCCCTCGCGGCTGATGGTCTGGGGCCGGATGTGCGAGGCCGATCTGGAAGCGGCTACCGGCTGCGGGGCGCATCTGGTCAATTTGTCGATTCCGGTATCGGATATCCAGTTGCGCCATAAGGTCGGCCGCGATCGCGACTGGGCTATCGCGACGATAAGCCGTGTCGTGCCACGCGCGCTGGCTACCGGCATGGATGTTTGCGTGGGCGCCGAGGACGCCTCGCGCGCCGACCCCGAATTTCTGCTGCGGGTCGCGGAAACCGCCCAGCGGGCGGGTGCGAGGCGCATCCGCTTTGCCGACACCCTGGGGATACTCGACCCGATTGCCACCTTCGAACGTATCCGGCGGCTGGTCGACGCCGTGGATCTCGAAGTCGAGATGCATGCCCACAACGATTTCGGCCTCGCCACCGCCAATACCCTGGTTGCGATCCAGGCGGGCGCCAGCCATGTCAACACCACGGTCAACGGCCTCGGCGAACGCGCCGGCAATGCCGCCCTCGAAGAGACGGTCATGGCCCTGCACCAGTTGTATCAGTTGCCCACCGGCATCGATGTCAGCCGATTCGGAGCGATTTCCGAGCTCGTCGCCAAAGCGTCGGGACGTCCGGTAGCGCCCAACAAGAGCATCGTCGGCGAGGCCGTGTTTACCCACGAGGCGGGCATACACGTCGATGGCATCCTCAAGAACGTACTCAATTATCAGGGCGTAAATCCCAAGGATCTCGGGCGCGAACACCGCCTGGTGCTTGGCAAGCATTCGGGAACGCACGGCGTCATCCAGCGCTTTCGCGACCTCGGGATAGAGCTGACCGAAATCGCCGCCGCTCAGCTTCTGCGCAGAATCCGCCTGCATGCGAATCAAACCAAGCGCGCGCCGAGCACGGCCGAGCTCATGAGTTTTTATCGGGAAACGGCGGCGTCGGAACCCATCCCCGCCCTGCCCGGCCTGCCCGATGCGCTTACGATCCGAAATCAACCTTAGAAAGGCATCTCCATGAATCCGGTACTGCAACGCATAGAAGGTTTCTCCGCGGCCGAGGAGTTCTTCGATTTTTTCGGCATTCCGTATCAAGCCGACGTCGTGAACGTCAACCGCCTGCACATCCTGAAGCGCTTCAACCAATACCTTGCCAGATCGCCGATCCCGGACGACCTGGACGAAGCTTCGGCCTGGAACATCTGCAAGGAATATCTGACCCGCGCACATGATGATTTCGTGACCTCGAACGCGGCCCAGGAAAAAGTGTTCAAGGTCTTTCAGGATCAGGACGGCAAGAGCATTTCGCTGGAGAGCATGAAGGCCAGCCTTTCGACCCGGAAACGAGAGGCTAGCGACGGCAAGCCCGGCACCATCTAAAAACGAATCCGTTTGATCTTGCTACGAGGAATAAAGAATGGCTAAACCCGAAAAACACGTGTTCGTCTGCGCCCAATCGAGACCTCCCGGACATCCGCGCGGATCTTGCGCGCAATTAGGCTGCGCGGCGGTGCTCCAGACCTTCGCCCAGCAATTCGAGGCCGGCCAGCTCCACGGAAAATTCCAGCTGACCAGCACCGGCTGTCTCGGCGCGTGCGACTTGGGGCCCACCGTCATCGTTTACCCCGATGCCGTGATGTACACCAAGGTCAAGCCGGAAGACGTGGGCGAGATCGTCAGCGAGCACCTGCAAAAAGGCGAACCCGTGGAACGCCTGTTAGCACCCGCGGCGGTTTGGTCTTGAGGAATCCCGATCGTGGAGCGCGGAACAGCCATGCGTGAAGTCTTTTATGCCGGCGACGTGCCGCCCAAGGTCGGCGGCCTGCTCGAGGAAGCCATGAGTGCCTACACCGACACGGCGCGAGCCGAAGCGCTGTTGCAGCAGGCGCGGCAAGAGGCGCCCGAAGCTCTGCCGGTGTACTTCTCGCTCTACAAATTCTATTTCTACAAGGGCCGGCTGGCGGACGCCGAGGAAGCGGCGCGCTCGGCCTTGAAAACCGCCGCGCGTCAAGGCGGCTTTCCGGAAAGCTATGCGAGCCTGACCCCGGAAACTGCGGACTGGACCCTGCACAACAGTCCCCAGCATTTCTACCTTTTTTCGCTCAAGGCGCTGGCCTTCATCCGCTTGCGCCAGGGCGATGCTCGCGGCTGCGAGGAAATACTCGGTAAATTGAGGGAACTGGACTCCGCCGACACGGTCGGCGGCTCGGTGATCGGCTCCCTCGCCGCGGGATTGTAATCCGTCATGGAAGATCCGACCCACTCAATCTCCGTGACGTATTGAATTTTCAATCCACAAAAAACAAGACGAGGTAATCACATGTCGACTCTGACCATAATGCCATCCGGAAAAACCGTCGAGGTCCAGGAAGGGATGAGCCTTTTGGAGGCGATACTGGCGGCCGGCGAAGAAATCATGCACAAGTGCGGCGGCAACGCCGAGTGCGGCAGCTGCCACATCTTCGTGCAAGCCGGCAAAAAGGGGGTATCCAGGACCGCTGCTCCGGAGCACGCGAAACTGGACACGATCGTGGGCGTGGGCTCCAAATCCCGCCTGGCGTGCCAAGCCAAGGTTCTGGGGACGGAAGACATCACCGTCGAGTTGCTGGGCTTTGCGTCCGGATTTTGAGATCCGGCCGTCATAATCGTGGCGGGTGCGACAAATTCGCACCTGCCGGCAGACCTAATTCCAAATTCCAAATCGCTTTCAATTAAGGAATTCATTTTTGTAGGGTGGGTTAGGCCGCAAGGCCGTAACCCACCGAGCAACCTCGAATCGGTGGGTTACGCTTCGCTAACCCACCCTACGATTAATGTTCACTCGAATGCCCAACGGAATAAGCCGATTGATTAACTAATGAGAGGATCAGCAATGAGCATCGAAAATACCATCCGCGAACAGATCGCGACCCATCCGGTCCTCCTCTACATGAAAGGGGTACCCGATATGCCGCAATGCGGTTTTTCCGCCAAGGCCGTTGCGGCACTTCAGTCCACCGGCGTTCCCTTCGCTTACGTCAATGTGCTCCAGGCGCCTTCGATCCGGGAGAAGCTGCCCAGCATCTCGGAGTGGCCCACCTTTCCCCAATTGTTCGTGAACGGCGAACTCGTCGGCGGCAGCGATATCGTTGCGGAAATCGCGCAGAAGGGCGAGCTCAAGCCCATGCTGGAAAAAGCCGTCGCCGGCAAAAAAGCGGACTGATCGCCATGGAGATCGCGGAAGTCCGTAGCCTGATCGAAACCGGCCTGCCCGATTGCCAACTCTCGGTTGAAGGCGAAGGCTGTAATTTCTCGATCGTGATCATCGGGGAGGCTTTCGAAGGCTTATCGCCGGTCCGGCGTCAGCAAAAAGTTCTGGCAACCGTCAAAGAACCCCTGGCAAGCGGCGCGTTGCACGCCATCAGCATGAAGGTCTATACGCCTTCCGAATGGCAGCGGGAACAGCAAGGCGGAACGGGCGCCGCGCCTAACGCTCCGTCTACGGAGTGAGGCTGCGGGATGGTTTTTGATTGACTGACGAGAGATCGATCTATGCCGATTTACGACTTTCATTGCAAGCAATGTGACAAAACCTTCGAATTACTGGTGAGCCTGTCCGCCGTTCCGTCCTGTCCGGAGTGCGGGGCACAGACCTTGGAAAAACTACCTTCACTGACGGCCCCTCAAGGCAAAACGGCCGGCCTGGTGTCGAAGGCCCGAGCGCAAGCCGCGCGGGAAGGCCATTTCAGCAACTACTCCGCTTCCGAGCGTCCGCGCATCAAGTCGTAGCGATAAGTCATCGATACAGAAATTCCGAATCTCAGGATAAAACCGCCATGGCTACTTATATCAAAACCACAGAAGACGGCCGCAAGGTTGAGGTCATCGGTATGGCCATCTGTCTCGAAGGCAAGAAGGAGGCCGACCGACTGATTCCGATCCACGAGCACCCGAACTGGGCAGCCATACTAAAGGCCGTGCCGGACGCCACCCATATCGCAGGCCGCTTGCCGCTGACGGCGGAAGAAGCCGCCACCGCCCAAGCCGCGCTGGACGAGGCGAAGGCCGCTTACGAATCCAGCCCGCTAGGAATCGCGGAACGCATACGCATGGCACAAAGAAACGCTATCGCAAACCGGGATTGAGATTTTGTAGGTCAGCAATTCCTTGCCGACGAATGTACTCGATGGGCACGCTATGCTTTGCCCATCCTGCGGCTATAAATCATCTGACCCGCATAGGATGCGGGCTCCAACGATGTGATAGAAGAGTCGCGGAAGATACAACGGAATCACTCCATTACGGCGGATTGTTTGGCTGGATTCTCAGTCTTGCGGCCGGTTCCTTTCGGTTGATCGGAAAAGCGCCAGACGGGAAAATGGCGGAACGCTCATGCCGGCATATCATGCGAGCACGTCGCGGCAGCGACGAACTGGCGTTGGCGGGCGGACCGAC